>CP168971.1:0-3431168 GCA_041888585.1 Bdellovibrio bacteriovorus
AACTCTTATCTCCCCGAGATTTTTACGACGCTAAATGACGTCTTTTATTCATCCGCGATAACTAAGTCAACGGCGGATCTCTATATATGTGCCACAAAGTTGGGTTCCAACTAGATACGTGGGGCACTAATTAATCACAATGCGGCATCAAGGTCAACTGTTGAAAATTTAAGCTGCACTTGTTAAAGAGGGTTCGGACTGCGTTGAGGGGAAACACGTGGAATTAAACTCGTCTTTTTGGACATTGATCAAAACTAAAATGAAAAGCCGGAACGACAACAATAAGTTGTTGGATACCTGGCTTGATCCTATTGAGTACGTGAATACCTTGGGTAGTCTTGAGCGTCCAAGATTAGTCCTTGGGGTACCCAATGCCCTTCATCAATACTTTGTTATTGAGAATCTTCAGGATAAGATTTTCACAGAAATTTCAGATACTTACGGTAGACCTTTCGAGGTCGAGTTCAGTATTACGGGAAGCAAAGTAAATTCTCATATTGAGACAGCTAACCAACCTCCTGAAGAGGTTATGGGTGGCAGCGAAATCCTTCAAGCTCAGTTAGCCCGTGCTCAGAATATCCAGGTTACTCAACCTAGGTCTGGTCAAGAGGCTCTTAATTCAGAACTCACCTTTTCCACATTTGTTGTCGGTAAAAACTCGGAATTTGCACACGCGGCTTGCTACAACGTAGCTCGCAACCCGGCAGCGGACGATTATAATCCTCTCTATATATATGGGCCGGTGGGAATGGGTAAGACCCATCTTTTACATGCGGCTGGCAACCAGATTCGTGAACAATTTCCACATCTTAGAATCACTTATATTTCCGCAGAACGTTTTTTAAACGAATGTATTTCAGCGATTCGACGCTATGAAATGGATAAGTTTCGCCAAAAATATCGCGAAAATTCAGACATCTTATTGGTGGATGACGTTCAGTATATCGCCCGCGGTGAAGCTGTTCAGGAAGAGTTTTTCCACACCATTAATAGCTTCATTGATACGCGCAAGCAGGTGATCCTAGCTTCAGACCGAATGCCTAAAGATATCCATGGTTTAGAAGACCGCAGTCGTACGCGTTTAGAACGTGGTTTGATTGCAGATATCACCATGCCAGATCTTGAAACAAGAATCGCGATCTTAAGATATAAGGCTGAAAAATTTAATGTGCGCGTACCAGAAGACGTGGTGAACTATATCGCGCGTATTTCTAAACGCTCGATCAGAGAGTTAGAAGGCAACTTACGTAAGATTAAAATGTTTTCTGAGTTGCAAGGCTTGCCGATTGATTATGACCTTGTGAAACGCATTCTTGCCCACCATGAAACTCAATCCACAATCAGTGTGGAAGAGATCATGAAGCTTGTTGCGGACCATTTTAAAGTGAAAGTTTTAGACCTAAAGTCATCTACGCGCGCAAAACCAATTGTCGTTCCACGTCAAATTGCCATGTATTTGATTAAAAAGTTCCTCGATAAATCACTTGTCGATATCGGCAAAGCTTTCGGCGGAAAAGATCATACAACTGTGATGAATGCTCTAGAACGCGTTCGCAATCTACAAGCAACCGACCAAGATATCGCTAAAGATATCGAAGATTTAGAACAAAGAATCCACAATATCACAGGGGTGTGAATGTGGACTGTGGAAAGGGTTGTGGAAGATTCAGGGGTTTGGTTTGTGGATCCAAGTTACCCCCAAAATCGAACCCTTTTCAGCAGAATTATGCAGAGCCATTATCCACAACTGTTTTTTAGTGTTTACAGGGATTTAGGGGATTTGTTAGGTTTTCCACGCCCCTACTACTACTACTAGTATTTATATATATAAGTAATAGGTATTAAGAGAGTTCAAAGAAGAGCTCAAAGATAGATTCTGAACTAGAGGATGAAATGAAACTAGAAATTGATAAGAGAGATCTATTAGGCCTTATCGGAAAAACACAGAACATCGTTGAAAAGCGCAATACAATGCCAATTTTGATCAATGTTCTTTTGGAAGCAGATCAAAACTCTCTTAAAGTTTTTGCTACAGATTTGGAAGTAAGCCTTACTGATCAAATCAAAGTACAAGTTCATCAGTCAGGTAAAGTAGCGGTCAGTGCAAAAAGTCTTTTCGATATTGCAAAAGAACTTTCTGAGGGCCCAATCACTTTAATTAAAAAAGAAAATAATTGGTTAGAGATTAAACAAGGTAAGTACACTTCAAAAATTGTTGGTATCTCAGCTGAAGAATATCCGATCTTCCCTACTTACAACTCTCAAGGTTTCATCAGCATCGATGCTCAAGTTTTAAAAGAGATGATTGATAAAACAATTTACTCTGTATCAAACGATGAAACACGTTATCACCTTAACGGCGTATTCTTTGAATTAAGTCCACAAGCTGGATTTAAAATGGTTGCGACAGATGGTCATAGAATGAGTTTGGTTAATAAGCCTCTTTCAGAAGTGAAAGTTGCAGCAACCCAAGGTGTGATCATTCCTAGAAAAGGCCTTCATGAAATCAAAAAGATTTTAGAAGGTATTGAAGGAAATGTGGAAATCGCGATCGAAGGATCCCAATTCGTATTGAAACATTCATCAACTATTCTGATGATTCGTTTGATCGAAGGAAAGTACCCGAATTATCAACAGTTTATTCCACAGAAGCTTCCGCAAAAAGTGATGATCAACCGTGATGCTTTCTTAACTTCACTAAAACGCGTATCACTTTTGGCGAATGCAAAATCAAAAGCGGTATTGTTGAATTTGACAAACGGTCGCATGGAAATTTCTTCGAACAATCCTGAACTAGGAGACGCTAAAGAAGAAATCGAAGTGGATTACTCAGGTAATGAAATTAAAATTGGTTTCAATGCTAAATACATTACAGATATTTTAACTAGCATGAACCAAGATAAAATTGATTTTGAATTAAATGATCACTTATCCCCAGGGTTGATGAGACCTCATAACGACAGTTCTTACACTTGCGTTGTGATGCCTATGAGAATCTAATGATTTTCGAAAAACTACGTCTTGTTAATTTTCGCAATTATCGGGACGTAGTGTTCTCTTTCTCTCCGCGTGTGAATGTTTTTTTAGGAGAGAACGGCCAAGGTAAAACAAACTTACTAGAGGCTTTGTATCTTATTTCCCAAGGCGATTCTTTTCGCTACAGTGATAATTCCACTCTCATAAATTCGAATAATCAGCAGGCGCTTATTCAAGCTCTGATTACTCAGAACGATCTTCACTACAAATTAAAATTAGGGCTTACGAAAAGTCGCAAGGTTCTTACCTTGAACGACAAGAAAGTAACATCGACTGATATACGCAAAATTTTTGCTAGTGTTGTGTTTAGTCCCGAAAGTTTAGCATCGATCAAAGAAGGGGCCGATCACCGCCGCGAATTGGTGGACGAGTTACTAGTGACCTTTGATCGAAAAAATGCGGATTTGATCGCCGATTATCGAAAAGCGCTAAAAACGCGCAACAAGATACTTAAAAACTACGTAGAGGGTTTAAACGATAAAAACCTCACCCAGAACCTTTTGGACAGCCTAAACCCCCAATTCTTGCGTTTAGGGGCCGATTTCGCCTATGCCCGCATCAGTGCATTGAACGGTTTAGCGAAAGAGTTTAATAATGCCATGCAATACATTTCTGGGAATTCCGATGTGGATATCTCAGTGGAATATGTGATTAGTGATCAAAATGCGCTACATTTTTCCCGAGAAGAAGTCTTTTTTGCTCTTCAAAAACGGATTCACGAACTGCATGATGCGGAGCTCTCGAGCGGCACTAGTTTAGTTGGTCCTCACAAGCACGATATCGTGTTCCTATATGGTCAAAAAGACTCAAGATTTTATTGTAGCCAAGGGCAGCAAAGAGCCATCATATTGTCTTTCAAAATGGCCCAGATTGTGTATCATAGGAAGGCTCACGGGACCTATCCTGTGCTGATGTTGGATGATGTTTTATCCGAGCTCGATAAAGGCAAAAGAGAAGCCTTGATTACGTTCCTACACGAAATCAATACGCAGATTTTTGTAACGACGACGGATTTCACATTGCCCGATTCTTTCAGCCTCGATCAGCTTTCAGTGATGCGAATCAAGGATGGTCACATTCTTGAGTGATGCTCCCTCAGTTTTTTAAGCTGAGCGGAGAACAAGCCAGCTTATGAGGGGTTACTAGTGTCAGTCGAAGAACAAAAAACATATTCCGCCGATTCGATTCAAGTTCTTGAAGGACTTGAGGCTGTTCGTAAACGTCCAGGGATGTACATCGGTGATACCGGCTTTAAAGGTTATCATCACCTTGTGTATGAAATTGTGGATAACTCGGTAGACGAACATCTTGCGGGATATTGCAAAACTATCAAGGTTTCTATCAATGCCGATGAGTCAATCACTGTTGAAGATGATGGCCGTGGTATTCCAGTAGGCGCGCATAAAAACGGAAAGTCTGCTCTTGAAATCGTAATGACTGTTCTTCACGCCGGCGGAAAATTCGACGGTGGTGGTTATAAAGTTTCCGGTGGTCTACACGGTGTGGGTGCTTCCGTTGTGAATGCCCTTTCATCACGTGTTAGCGTTGAAGTTCAACGTGAAGGTTCAATCTGGCGCCAAAACTATGAGCGTGGAAAAATTCTAGCGCCTGTGGAAAAAGGTGAGGATTCTGCGAAGACTGGAACAAAAGTTACTTTCAAACCAGATCGCGACATCTTCAAAGACGAAACAATCATTTACGATTTTGCGACTTTGGCAAATCGTTTCCGTGAACTTGCCTTCTTAAATGCGGGTCTGCACATTGCTTTGACGGATGAACGTACAGGTAAAAAACAAGATTTCCAATACGCCGAAGGTGTTGCGGAATTCGTGAAATACATGAATCAATCGAAAAAATCTTTACACAATGAAGTTGTTTACTTCAAAGGTGAAAAAGACAACGTCGATGTGGAAATCGCGATGCAGTGGAATGATTCCTACTCTGAATCTATTTTCACTTATTGCAATAACATCAACACTCATGAAGGTGGTACTCACCTAGTTGGTTTCCGCGCGGCTTTAACTCGTACGACAAATCACTATGCGACTGAAAAAAATCTTTTGAAAGATCTTAAAACAAATCTTGAGGGTGAAGACATCCGTGAAGGTTTGGCAGCGGTTATTTCAGTAAAAGTTCGTGAGCCACAATTTGAAGGTCAGACCAAAACCAAACTTGGTAACACCGAAGTAAAAGGTATTGTTGAATCCCTTGTGAATGAAAAGTTAGCGGACTGGATGGATCGTAATCCATCGGTCGCAAAAAACATCATCATGAAGTGCGTGGAATCAGCGCGTGCCCGCGAGGCGGCTCGTAAAGCTCGTGATTTAACTCGCCGTAAAACAGCTCTTGATGGTGGATCATTACCTGGAAAGATGGCGGATTGCCAAGAACGTGACCCTGCACTTTGCGAATTATACCTGGTGGAGGGAGACTCGGCAGGTGGATCTGCAAAACAAGGTCGTAATCGTAAAACGCAAGCGATCTTGCCGCTAAAAGGTAAAATCCTCAACGTAGAAAAAGCGCGTTTTGATAAAGTCATTTCAAGTGAAGAGATCAAAGTTATTATCTCTGCTCTTGGCACTGGTATCGGTAAAGACAATGTTAACGTTGATAAAATCCGTTATCACAAAATTGTTATCATGACGGATGCCGACGTCGATGGATCGCATATCAGAACTCTGCTTTTAACTTTCTTCTATCGCCAGATGCCGATGGTGCTTGAGCGCGGATATGTTTACATCGCGCAACCACCTCTTTACCGTGCGAAAAAAGGTTCTAACGAACAATACTTGAAAGACGAAGCTGCGTTGACAGAGTATTTGTTAAGTTCTGGTCTTAATAACTTCAAAATCAAAGGCAAAGAAAACTTGCCAGAATCTGAATTAAGAAAATTGATTTTGAATATTCAGAAATTTAACAACCTTCTGAAGCAGTCTTCGAAAAAATACGACAAAGACGTATTGTATTTCATTCTAAGCAAAATTGCAGATCTTGAAAAAGCTGTGACTGATGAAAAAATCATGTCGGCTGCGATGAATGATCTGCAAGCGTGGATCAAAGCTGAACCAAAATTGGGAATCACTGAATTCAAATCTGAATTTAAAACAGATGCTGAAACAGGAAAACCTTACACTGAAATCTACACTGTCCGTTACGCCGATCGCATGACGACAAAATTCGGTGCGGATTCACTGCGTTCTTCAGAAATTATCGAGCTAAGAAATATCTGGGCTGAAATTCAGTCAGTGTCTTCACTGCCGTTAACTATTCTGCAAGGTGAAACGGAACTGCAATTTGATAACTACAACGATTTCTACACACACGTGATGGAATCTACGAAAAAAGGCATCTACATCCAACGTTACAAAGGACTGGGAGAGATGAATCCGGAACAACTTTGGGAAACCACTTTGAATCCGGAAAACAGAACCCTGCTTAAAGTAACAATCGATGATGCCGTAGCTGCTGATGAAACATTCAGTATTTTGATGGGTGAGTTAGTTGAACCTCGCCGTCAATTCATCAATGACAATGCATTGATGGCTAGAAGCTTAGACGTATAGAGTTGGTGAATTATGGATAATATGAATGAAAAAGGTGTAACTCTCGTCGATATCAACAAGGAAATGCGTGAAGCTTACCTTCAGTATTCCATGTCAGTTATCGTGGGTCGTGCTCTTCCTGACGTGCGTGACGGTTTAAAACCGGTTCACCGCCGTGTCTTGTTTGCACAAAATGAAATGAACAACCGACCGAATAGACCGTATTTAAAGTCTGCCCGTGTGGTCGGAGACGTAATCGGTAAATACCATCCACATGGTGACTCTGCGGTGTACGAAACTATGGTTCGTATGGCCCAGGATTTCTCTTTGAGATATCCGCTTGAGGATGGACAAGGAAACTTCGGTTCTATCGATGGTGATAACGCAGCAGCCATGCGTTACACCGAAATCAGAATGACCCACTTAGCAGAAGAATTGCTAATGGATATCGATAAAGAAACGATTCCATTTGGACCGAACTATGATGACTCTTTAGAAGTTCCATTAGTTCTTCCAGCAAAATTTCCAAATCTTTTAGTGAATGGTTCTACTGGTATCGCCGTTGGTATGGCGACAAACATTCCACCCCACAACTTGGGTGAAGTGATTGATGGTTGCATTCATTTGATCAACAATCCGAATTGCCAAATTGAAGATCTTCTTCAACACATCAAAGGCCCTGATTTCCCGTCTTACGGTGTGATCGCAGGTCGCGAAGGCATTCTTCAAGCCTATAAAAAAGGCCGCGGTATCATTTCGCTTAAAGCGGTTGCTGAAATCGTTCAAGCCAAAGACCGTGAAGAAATCATTGTTACGGAAATCCCGTACCAAGTTAATAAAGCAAAACTAATCGAAAGCATTGCGGACCTTGTACGTGATAAGCAAGTTGAAGGTATCTCTGATATCCGTGACGAATCTTCGCGTGAAGGTATGCGTATCGTAATCACTTTAAAACGTGGTGAAAACGCCAGCGTGATCTTGAATAGACTTTACAAGTTCACTCAATTGCAAACAAGCTTCGGTATCATCATGCTTGCTTTGGATGCGAAAAACCAACCGGTTACTTTCGATCTTAAAGGCATGCTTGAAGCGTTCGTAGATCACCGTCGGGACGTAGTTACGAAACGTTGCATTTTCGAACTTAAGAAAGCTCAAGAACGCGCACACATCTTAGAAGGTTTAAAGAAAGCTTTAGATCATATCGAAGAAGTGATTAAAACAATCCGCGCTTCTAAAGAGGCTAACGCCGCCCGCGAAGCCTTGATGACGAAGTTTGAATTCTCTGAAAAACAAGCAGTTGCTATCTTGGAAATGCGTTTGCAACGTTTGACTGGTTTAGAGCGTGATAAAATCATCGCTGAACTAGAAGAGCTGATGAAACAAATCGACTGGTTGAAGTTCGTTCTTTCAGATGTTCGTGAAATTTACAAAATCATCGTGACTGAACTAGAAGATATCAAAAAGCGTTACGCAGATCCTCGCCGTACACAAATCACTGGCGACCTGAATGATATCGAAG
Organism: Bdellovibrio bacteriovorus; assembly: GCA_041888585.1. GTDB lineage: Bacteria > Bdellovibrionota > Bdellovibrionia > Bdellovibrionales > Bdellovibrionaceae > Bdellovibrio > Bdellovibrio bacteriovorus_I. Next base: position 8,098 of record CP168971.1, read on the forward strand.
ACGAAGATCTCATCGCCGATGAACAAATGGTTGTGACTGTGACTAACACAGGCTTGATCAAACGTATCCCAGTTGAAGAATACCGCGTGCAGAAACGTGGCGGTAAAGGTCTAAAAGGCATGGAAACGAAGGAAGAAGACTATGTCACAGACATTTTCTCTGCTTCGACAAAAACTATGCTTCTTGTGTTCACTGATAAAGGTAAAGCTTACTGGGTGAAGGTTCATAGACTTCCGCTGGGTACAAGAACGTCTAAGGGTAAATCTTTAGCTAACGTGGTTCAGTTATCAAGTGGCGAAAACGTTCGTTCAATCTTACCAGTTAACGAATTTAGCGAAAATAAATTCGTAGTGATGTTGACCGAAAAAGGTGTGATTAAGAAAACATCTTTAGATGCATTTGCGAACCCTCGTACAGCAGGTATTATCGCGCTTACTACAGATCTTGATGACGGTGTTATCGACGTTAAGATTTCTGATGGTCAAAGCGATATCTTTATTGCGACCAAAGAAGGTATGTCGATCCGCTTTAATGAAAACGACGTGCGTGGCATGGGTCGTACCGCTCGTGGTGTGAAAGCAATCACTCTTGCTAAAGACGACGTTGTTGTGGCTATGGAAGTTCTTGAAAAAGGAACTAAAGATACCATCTTGATGGTGACTTCAAAAGGTTACGGTAAACGCTCTGAGACCGAAGAATATAGAATTCAATCTCGTGGCGGGGTTGGTATTATTACCCAAAAAACCACTGATAAAGTCGGTGTTGTTATTGGAACGAAAAAGGTTTCAGAGAAAATGGAACTTATTCTTTCCACAGACAATGGACAGGTTATCCGCATGAAAGTGACTGATATCTCTGTACTTGGCCGTAATACTCAAGGTGTACGTTTGATTAACTTGGATGACAAAGAAGAAACAGTAACAGGTGTTGCTGTGGTAGAAGAAGAAGTCACTCCAGAAGAAGCTGCACCGGCGCCAGAAGGCGTAACTCACTAAGATGACCAGGGCACTACTGGTCATCCTAGTGCTAGCACTCACCGCCTGCTCTTCCCAGGAGGAGGCGGAATTTAAACAAGCGCAAAAAGCCATAACCCAAGAGCATTATCGAACCGCCTTGGGTTATCTTGATCGAGTCATTAAAAGAAATCGTCCAACTAAATATCCATTAGAAGCTGCCAGAGAGGCTGCGCGAATTTCTTTTTTTGAAGTGAAAGATTTTAATAAGGCAATCTCTTACTACCAATTTATTGTTCTTCATTCCTTAGATGAAAAAGAGCGCTTAGAAGCGCAAAAACAAATCGCTTCAATTTATTTTAATAATCTTCAGAACTACAATCTTGCGATCATTGAATACAGCAAGCTGCAACAAATGCCCCATACAGATCAAGAGGCAGCTCAATATAAAATGAACATCGCTCGGTCACAGTACTACTTGAATAATTTTTTTCAGTCAGAATCAGAGATTGATTCTTTGTTATTGCTTAAAAGCGACGACAACATTCGTTTTAATGCCTTGATGCTTAAAGGAAATATTCTTGTCGCTAAAAAAGAATTTTCCAAGGCTGCTGACATTTTTAAAACTCTGATTCAAAAATACCCGGATAAAGCTGTACAAGAAAACGTCGCATTGATTTTGGCGGTTTGTTACGAAGAAAATTTCGATTTCAAAAGTGCTATTGGTATTTTGGAACAATATCGTGGCAAATACAGTCCTCCTGAATACATCGAACTTCGTATCAAACGACTTCAAGAACGTATGAAGAATGCTCCGGGTGCGAAAGGATATAGGAAGTGATTAAGAACTATATAATTTTTGCATCCATGGGCTTTGAACTTGTCGGGCTTATTATTGGATGTTTTTACCTTGGCCAATATCTTGATCAAAAGTACAACAGCAAGGGTCTGATCTTTGTTGGGTTATCGTTTGCAGCTTTGATCGGATGGCTGTGGAGAGTGATTTGGCTTCTTCGCAGAATGCAGAAAAACGAAGAAAAACAGGATACGGAATCTAAAAAATCCGGCCAATAAAATGAAGATTGTTCTGATAGTTCAAACCGTGGTGACCGTTCTTGGAAGCCTTTTGCTCTCTTATTTTTACGCACCACAGCAGGCCTTTTCCTTCATGGCAGGCTCTTTAACGATTCTTACTAGCTGTATTCTTCTTGGGATTGGGTATGCGTTGATCTTTCGTAAGAAATTGATTGCCCTTGCCGTCTCGATCATTGTATTTAAGTACGCGATTTTAGGGATTATTATCTTTACGCTCGTGAAGCTATCTTGGTTCTCACCGTTATGGTTTGCCTTGGGAGTTTCTAGCTTAATTTTTTCAGCGATTGCTTTTGCGTTGAAAGAAGCCTTTAGAGAAGGAAAAGACAATGTCATTTAACTGGACTCAACTTGTTCCTGGTGTTGGTCATCATTACTCTCACGTTGCAACTCTTGGTATTGCTACTGTGGCAACAATGGGGATTGGCTTAGCAGCTCGCGCTTCTCTTGGTAAAGGTGAAGCCGCTATTCTTCCTGCAAGTAAGTTTTCTCTTCGTGGAATTATGGAGATGTTAACTGAGATGATGTCAGGCCTTGCTGACATGGTTATCGGTGAACATGGCAAACACTATGTTCCGTTTTTCACTTCGGTTTTCTTCTTTATCCTATTTAATAACTTAGTTGGAATGATTCCAGGGATGACTCCAGCTACTGAAAATATCAATACCACTTTCGGTTTTGGTATTTTGATGTTCTTGTTCTATAACTTTCAAGGTGTGAAAGAAAACGGCATCGTCGCTTATCTTAAACACTTCATGGGTCCGGTGATTTTCCTAGCTCCATTGATGTTTGTGATCGAACTAGTTTCACACATGGTTCGTCCGTTCTCTTTGGGTCTTCGTCTTGCGAACGTTATGATGGGTGACCACACAGTACTTTCTGTGTTCCTTGATCTCGTTCCAATCGGTGTACCAATTCCATTCTATATCATGGGATTGTTCGTATGCTTTGTTCAGGCTTTTGTATTTACATTGCTTTCAATGGTTTATGTGGCATTTGCGATTGCACACGACCACTAAGAAGCAAAATTAACCACTCATATTGAGGAGAATTCACATGAAAAAAATGATCGTTGCTATGGTTGCTATGTTGGCTTCTGTATCTGCATTCGCTCAAGAAGCAGCTCCTGCTGCTGCTGAAGCTGCTACAACTACTGCTGCTGCAGTTCCTGCTGACCGCGGTTTGGTAGCTATCGCTGCTGCTCTTGCAATCGGTTTGTCTGTATTCGCAGGTGCTATGGCTCAAGGTAAAACTGCTGCTACAGCTCTTGATGGTATCGCTCGTAACCCAGCGGCTTCTGGTAAACTATTGATCCCAATGATCTTGGGTCTAGCTCTTATCGAGTCTCTAGTAATCTACGCTCTAATCATCGCTCTTCGTTTGGCTTAATTGCCAGTCGTCGATAAGGGCCCGGTTGACTGCGTTGTCGGTTCTTTCGCTTCTCTCCGACGTACCTTACAGGTACGCTTGCGTTTCGCGAAAGAATCTCCGCCTTGCACCCGAACCCTTCTCGCCAACCTTAGTTGGTTGGAAGAAGATGAAATTAAAAACCCCAGTCGCTTTGCTTCTGGGGTTTTTTTGTATCTAAATTATTCTCATTTTTCTTATTTGAATTTTTCAAGCGCTACGTCTTTGCCTAGCCATTTTTGTAGAATCTTGTCGTAGTCTCCGGATTTCTTTAACTCGGCTAATCCCTGATCCAGCTTTTCCATAAGTATTGGTGTGTCTTTGTGAGTTTTTGAGAAGTGAACGTAGATCGGTTCGTTTGTCAGCTCTAATACAGGGACTATTTTTCCTTTTAAGGCTTTATCGTTATTTAAGTAGAACGCTAACACCATTTCGTCGATCGCAGCGTAAAGTACTCTTTCGGCGGCCACCATCTTTAAGCTGATAGAATCACTGGCGACGGCGTGTTTTAGGATTTTTTTGTTGTCGTCAAATTCTCTTCCAAAAGGGAACTCTGCTGGAAGAGCTACTGATTTACCCTCAAGATCTTTCACTTTGGTTAATGGTTTCATCACGTTTAATTTTTTACTAACAATTAAACCGCGGCTTCTGAAAAGGTGTTCTTTCGGGAATAAAAACTTCGAAGTCAGTTCTTCATTTTTTGCCGAGTTAAAGCAGCCTGATTCTTTTCCCGATTCGGTAAGAGCAATACATCTTAAAAATGGTACTTGGATAAGTTCAATCTTCACGCCGGCTTTATTGAAGGCTTCTTGAACAATGTCTACAGAAAGACCTTTGGGTTTGCCTTTTTCTCTGAAGGCAAATGGTGGCCAGTTATCTTCCACCAGAATTTTATAAGTTTTTGCTTCTGCTTGAAATGAAAACAGCAGAGCCAAAATAACCAAAAGCAGTCTTTGCATTTTAACACCCTCTAAAAAGGCTTCTTACCGAACGCATTAAGAATATCCTAATTACCAGTAGGAAACATTTCATCCGCAGAGTTTATAGCTATAAACAATCAGATCTCTGAGTCATTTGTATTATATTTCACTGCGAAAACAAGATTTATAAATGAGGTGGCGTTTATAAGGGTTGTAAAAAAAGCCCATCTATATAGATGGGCTTAAATGCAATATTATAGATATTTATTTACGACAGCTTCAACGCGATTGCGGATTTTATCCAGTCCCGCCTGCGAAGAAGATTCATAGCGCACAACTACGACTGGCTGAGTGTTTGAAGAGCGGCAAAGTGCCCAACCATCAGCAAAACTTAAGCGAATCCCATCGGTGAAATCCACTTTGTAATCAGCATCCGGCTTATTTGGGAAAGCTTCGATCATTTTTTCAACGATCAATACCTTCTTTTCTTCAGTCGTATCGATACGGATTTCAGGAGTGTTGAATGCTGGTGGAAGACCTTCAAGCAATTGTGGAATTGTTTTTCCAGTCTTAGCTAGAATCTCTACCAGACGTAAAGCTGCGTATGGAGCATCGTCATAACCATAGTTACGATCAGCAAAAAACACATGGCCTGACATCTCTCCACCGAACGGTGCTTTTTCAACTTTGATTTTTTCTTTTACTAAAGAGTGACCGGTCTTCCACATGATGGGCTGACCACCGTGTTTTTCAACGTCTTGATAAAGGCGATCAGAACATTTTACGTCGCCAATAATTTTTCCACCCTTTTGTTTTGATAGAATATCACGGGCGATAATAACCATAAGCTCATCGCCGTAAACCATTTTACCGGTGTGATCAACGACACCGATACGGTCCGCATCACCATCAAAACCGATACCACAAACAGCACCTTCTTTTAGTACTTGGGCTTTAAGATCTTCTAGATTTTCTTCAACCGTTGGATCTGGATGGTGATTTGGGAAAGTGCCATCTGGTTTTTCAAACAGGATCGTCGGCTTTAAACCTACAGCTTCAAATAAACCACGCACAACAGATCCACCAGCGCCATTACCACAATCAAGAACTACCTTAACGTCTTTGATGTGGCCGAACTCTTTATTATAGCGCTCATAGTACATTGGCTTAATATCGAAATGCTCTTCAGACCCTTGGCCATTAATAAATTCACCGCGATCAATGATGTGACGAAGCTTTTGAATTTCAGCACCAAAGATCGTGCCTTTGCCAACAGAGATTTTGAAACCATTGTATTCCGGAGGATTGTGGGAACCAGTGACCTGGATAGCACCATCAACTCCCTTTAGTTCAAAGGTAGAAAAATAACATACCGGAGTCGTCACTAAGCCTAAATGAATAACTTTGGCACCTGACTCCATCATCCCTTTAGCAAGGTTTTTGATGATAGCCGGACAAGATTCGCGGGCATCATGACCTAAAGTGATTGTTGGATTTGTAAGACCTTTATTTTCTTTTAAGTAAACAACGTAGGCGCGACCTAGAAGGTAAGCAAAATGGTCGTCGAATTGACCGTTATAAACACCGCGGATGTCGTATTCTCTAAAAATAACCGGTTGAAACATATACACCTCAAAAATAAGCAAGAATTTAGAAATATAGTCTAAGCGCGCTTGAGTCGAGCTAATTTTATAGCCCAAGTAACAGCATCCATCATCGAATGAGGATTTGCGACATTTTTACCAAAAATATCCTTGGCTGTGCCGTGATCCACACTCGTGCGAATGAAAGGGATGCCTAAGCTAATATGGACTCCAGAATCTTGGCCATGAATCATTTTAAAAGGGATTAAACCCTGATCATGGTAAAGAGCTAAGTATACGGAATATTTTTTCCAGTTACTTTCAAAGAAAGCAGCATCTGGGACCAAGGGGCCTTCCACCGGGATTTTGTTTTTCTTAGCGAATGCCAAAATCTGGGGGAAGAGTTTTAACTCCTCATTGCCAATAAGCCCTTTTTCACCAGCATGGGGATTTAAACCAAGGATGGCGATGGGCTTCTTGCTTTGCACTTTTGTAAGCTTTGTTCTTAACGAGTTTGCATTTACGAGGGCTTGGGAAAAATTCTCAAAGCGCAAGCTTTCACTAACTTTGTTAATTGGAAGGTGGGCTGTGGCTAAGACCACATTAAATTTTTCTCCGATAAAACCCATGTTCACAAACTTGGACTTTGATAGTCGCTTTAAAATATCTGTGTGCCCTAAATCTTTGAAACCAGCTTCTTTGATGGCAGGTTTAGATAAAGGGGCTGTGGCCATGGCGTGGATTTTTTTATCTAGGCAAGCCTGGGCCGTGATTTCGACCCAATGGGCAGGCGAAAGATCAGAGGCGATATCGACAAGATAGGGACCTTCGATTTTTAAAGCCTCTTCTAAAGAGTCAACTGTGATGCGCTCGTATTTTTTATCAATGAGCGCAAGATATTTTTTATTGGCACTGTCCGCCCGCCACATGATGAACTGAACGTCATTGAACTTTGGCAAAACACTGAGTGCTTTGGCTGTGACCTCAAAGCCAATCCCGTCAGTGTCCCCAGTGGTTAAGGCGATTCTAAGCTTACTCATTGATGCGCACGAAGGATTCTTCGCGTTTATTTGCTAACCAGGTTTTTAACTGGCGCTTAAAACTTTCTTCTAACAAAAAGGCTTTGATTCTTTCTTTGGCTGCTTCAAACTTTGGATCCGTTGTCAGCTTCTTGCCAGTAAGTTTTACGATATGAAAACCCATACGAGATTTAACGATCCCGGTTGTTTCATTGGCTTTCAAACTTGAAATAGCCTGTTCGATTTCAGGCAGGAACTCACCACTTTTGAAGGTTCCTAAACTGCCGCCTGCCGAGAAGTTGGGATCTTCGCTATGTTGCTGGGCTAGAGTTTCAAAGTTTTCCCCGTTACGAAGTTTGATCAACACTGTTTCAGCCCTTTTTAAAGCAGCCTCACCGCCACCTTTTTTAGGGCTAAAGAAAATATGCGCGACACTGAACTCGTCGATTGAAGGACCCGCGTTTGGATTTTTCTTTAAGTATTCATTTAAAGCGTCTTCATCAGAGATGCGCAGTTTAGAAATAATTTCTGAATCCATCAGCGAACGTTTTTCGATGCTTTGTTTTAGGAAATTTTTGTATTCAGCAGCAGAAATTCCCTGGCCTTTAATAATGTTGAATAACTCTGATTCACTCACATTATTTCTTTTAGCCATGTCTTTAATTTCGGATTCTACTCGATCCGCAGTGACTGACAGGTTCAAGCGTTTGATTTCTGACTGTAACAAACTCTCGTTAATCAAGTAATCAAGTTGCGCTTGGCGATTCCCTTTAAGGCTCTCGATCGGCTTACCGAACAACAGAGACTCATCAACAAGACCCTGCTTGCCTAGTTTCTTTTCTAGATCTTTAAAATCAGATTCAAGCACGACCTCGGATCCGACGATAGCCACAGTTTTTTCCACAAGCTCAGCGTGGACCGGGGTTGCTGCAAGAAGGGCGAAAATCAAATTAATCATTGCTGCCTCGAGTATCTATCTTAATAGAGTTCATAAGATCGTAATCCTTTAGAACTTTACTACTTCTGAGCTGAGCATCAAGCCACGCCACGTATTCTGCCTGCTCGCGTTGAGCGCGAAGCGCCCTTAAAATTTGCGATCTTACATCCTCAAGCCCTAGTGTCATCGCTGGGGCTTTCTTTTCTACCTTAATCAAATGTACACCAAAGGGGCTTTTCACCGTTTGTAGACCAGATCCTGCGCTAAAAAGCGGGTCAAAATAATCAACCGTGCCTTTTTCTATCCATCCCACAACTCCACCGCTTTTACCTTCCGGGGTGATGGAGTATTTTTTGGCAAGTTCCGCGAAATCAGCTGTTTTTAAATCAACTTTAATTGCGTCAGCCTTTGCGTCTTCATCTACTACGATCTGACGAATGTAGATGCGCTCTTTCTTTTTGTAGCGTTCTTTGTTTTCTTCGTAATAGCGCTTCACTTCTTCTTCAGTGGGCTGTTTTATTTTTTCATTTAGAATTTTAAAAACTTCGCGTTCTACTAAAGAATATCTAAGTTCTTCGCGCCACTCCGAAAACGACAAGTTTTCTTGCGCCAAGGCTCTGCGGAACGAAAGGTCATCGGGATAGTTGCCGCGCAACTTATCAACTTCCTTATCTAGGGCCGCTTCGGAAATCACGATCTTTTGGGCGCGGGCCCAATCTAGAGTCAGACTTTTAACTAAAAAGTCTTTAAGGATGTCTTCTTTAACCCGGTGGATATTATTAGGATCTTTTGCCGCCAGCGCATCGAAGTTGCGAAGTTTACGCGCCAACTGGTTTGCGAATTGTTTGGTGGTTAGAACGTGGTCGTTCACCTTGGCAACAGGTTTTGTAGAAACCTTTTGATACTTAGAAGGACAACCCGCTAAAACGAAAGCTATAAAAAGAAAAAGCCCCGTTTTTGCGGGGCTCTTTAATAATTTCATAAGTTATAATTCCTTATTTAATCGCGCTCACATTTTCTTTAATAGAGTACGACTTTTTCAACTTATCAAAGTAGTCGTTGAAGATCTGTTTTCTTTTTTCATCGAAAACAGCCGCTCTGATTTGACGCTTGTTTGCGTTTTCAAAGCTTCTTTTTCCAGTCAACTTAAGGATGTGGAAACCGAATTGAGTTTCGATGAGCCCCTTGATTTCACCGACCTTCATGTTCGCCGCTGCCTCATAGTAGTTTGGAACAAGTGTTACGCGAGACTGCCATCCAATGTCGCCGCCCGCTTGTTTAGAAAGTGCATCATCAGAGTATAATTTTACTAACTCTTCAAATGGTCTTTTGCTTTTTTTAACTTCTTCAAAAATTTCCACCGCACGTTTTTTTGCTTCAGCGATTTGGGCTGGAGTTGCGCCTGGTTTGAATTCGATCAAGATATGGCTAGTACGAAGTTCTGGGTTTTTAGCGTACCATTCCTGCATTTCTTTATCGGAAACTTGGATTTTTTGAACGCGAGGACCAATGTCTTTTTCTAGCAACGCTTTATACATTTCTTGATCAAAACGTTCTTGAACGATTGGATCTTTTTGCAAATTACGCTTTTCAGCCTCTTGCAAACCAACCTCATAACGGACTAGGTCTTCAAGAAATTGTTCTTTAGAAGGTGGATTGATAGTTTGCGATTTGATCTCGTTATACTTTTTGTTGAATTCCTCAACAGTGATCGATTTTTTGCCAACTTGAGCCACGACTTCCGTGGATTTTTGCGCAAAAGAAGTAGCCGAGATGAGCATCAAGATGCTGATTAGAAGTTTCATACTTTAAAAGTCCCTTTAAAAAGTTGAGAGTCGAACTCACCTAAAAACGCTAGCACTAGGTTTTATTATCGGCAATGAAATTAAGAGCTTGCTGTCTAGAGTGGTGCAAAAGGGACTCTAACTCTAGAGCAAGGTCTGGGTTTCTCGCATCGCCATCGCGAGGAACAGGATTCATCGGGCTATGCCAATAAATGATCACTTTTGCGAAGGGCTTGGGCAAAAAAGTTTTATTCCATGATTTTGGAAAATGAATGGCGCGATCCACAGCAATTCCACCGGCGTAAATAGGTGCATTCACCATACGCGATAATTCGAAAACTCCGGGCTTCACTTTGTGTAACGGACCCTTGGGGCCATCCACTGCAAAGCTGCAATTTCCCCCGTCTTTTAATAAACGCAACAAACCTTTAAAGGCCTGCACGCCACCTCGAGTGGAAGAACCTCTGCTGGTTCTTGCGCCCAACCATTTTAAAACAGTGTTCATTAATTCGCCGTCTTTTGATTGCGAGGCGATAGTAGCGACTCGATAACGTTTTACCGTGTGAAGCAACGCAAGTTCATCACCATGCCAGTGGGCGAAGATAACGGATTCGCGGTTTTTTAAAGATTGTTTTAAAGAATCAGGTTCAATAATTCGAACCCTCCACGTTGCCGAGAGGGTTCGATAAAATATAAACACGATAATCGGAAGAATATATTTTCTAAACACGATTAGTGGTGAAGAGCTTTTTTGAACTCTTCAGTCAATTTTGGAACGATTTCAAACGCATCACCCACGATACCGTAAGTTGCTTTTTGGAAGATCGGAGCATTTGGATCGTTGTTGATCGCAACAATCACTTTTGATCCACTCATACCTGCCAAATGTTGAATCGCGCCAGAGATACCCACAGCGATGTATAAAGTTGGAGCTACTGTTTTACCAGTTTGTCCCACTTGCATCCCGTGTCCTACCCAGCCTGCATCAACTACAGCGCGCGAAGCACCCACTGTAGCACCCAAAACGTCAGCAAGATCGCTTAACATTTTGAAGTTCGCAGCTTCTTTAAGACCACGACCGCCGCTAACGATTACGTTAGCTTCAGTTAGATCCAATTTCTCGCTGGCACCTTTAACGATTTCTTTGATCAAAGTTTTAAGATCAGGTTTTGCTACTGCATGCTCTACCACAGTTGCTGACTTCGAAGTATCAGCCGCCGCTACAGGCAATTGATTTGCGCGCATCAAAACAATCTTCACTGGGCTGTTTTCAAAATTAACTTTTGCAAAACACTTACCAGAATACATTGGTTTCGTTGCAGTTACAGTGTCGCCAGAGATATTTAGCTCTGTGCAATCACTTGCAATACCCGTGTTCAAGCGAGCAGCTACGCGTGGAAATAAGTCTCTGCCAGTAGCAGAAGCTGAAGCCAACAAAATTGATGGCTGAACTTTTTCAACCACGGAAGCGATGTTCGCAGCGAAGGCTTCTGGATTGTAAGAATCTAGCGAAGCATCTTTCACCACATAAATTTCATTCGCACCGTTGTGTCCTGCTGCTGCAGTAACATCACCAGCGTGAGAACCAAAAGCAACTGCAACCACTGTGTTACCAGATTTTGCCGCTGCTTGAAGAAGTTCCATAGAGCTGCGCTTAAGGTTGCCATTTGTATGTTCAGTAAAAACTAATACTTTTCCCATTGTCGCCCCTTACAGAACTTTCGCTTCGTCGCGAAGAAGTTTAACAAGTTCACTTGCTTGAGCCGCAGCATCGCCTGAAATCATTTTCACTGGTGGTTTTTCTGCAGGAAGCGTCATGCCAGAGTATTTTACTTTCACGTCAGTTGCAGGAATATTCAAAGATGCAAATTCAACTTCTTTGATAACTTTCTTTTTCGCTTTCATGATGCCTGGAAGACTTGCATAGCGAGGCATATTAAGGCCCTTGTTCGCTGCAACAACTGCTGGAGTCATCATTTGCACAACTTCTTTAGCTCCACCCTCAACATCACGCTCTACTACGACGTTTTCGCCAGCGAATGTGAATTTAGAAACCACTGTTGTGTGGGGAACGTTGAGGAATTCAGCCATCATTTGGCTTACTGAAGAGGCGTTATCATCGATAGCAAGTTTGCCGGAGAAAATAACTTTTGCGCCGCCTTCTGCTTTGATTACTTCTGCCAAAGCTTTTGCAGTTGCGAAGTTATCTAGGTTTTCAGCGTTGATTACGATTGCTTCATCTGCGCCCATCGCCAAAGCCGTACGTAAAGATTCAACCACGCGAGCCTTTGGTCCCGCGCTAAGAACCCATACTTGGGAACCCGGATTTGCGTCGCGAAGCTTCACAGCTTCTTCCACCGCAAATTCGTCATAAGGGTTTAAAACCCATTTGATTCCCGCCGAGTCGATACCGGTTTGGTCGGGAGAGATTTTAATCTTTGTTTCGGTGTCAGGCACCTGCTTGATACACACAAAAATCTTCATGTTTTTACCCCGTTTTTTAGAGGATTTGTTCTATCGCAAGTCTAGGAAAGGCAAAACTAAATTCCATATTTAACGTGTCGCGAAACATGACGGGTGTCATAGACAAATTACAGTGCAAAAGAGTAAGTTACTTGGAAGCTTATTGAGAAAATACAAGGAGTCTTTGGCCATGTTGTCTGGGTTTCTCGGTTCCACCGTCGGGAAAAAATATGTGATGGGAATTACAGGTCTTATTTGGGCTGGTTTTGTGCTGGCACATATGGCGGGTAATTTATTAATTTTTGTTAGCAACGATGCCTACAATGCTTACGGGCACGCACTTACAAGCGGTAATTTAATTTACATCGCTGAAACAGTTTTGGTTTTAGCGTTGCTTGTCCATGTGTATATGGCTTTTTCGCTTACCGCTGCCAATCGCGCAGCCAAACAACAAAAGTATGCGGTACAAGCTAAGGGCGCTAAAAGAGTTTCCCTCGCTTCACGTACGATGGCGATCCAAGGATCTTTGATCCTGGTTTTCGTTATTCTGCACATCGCGACCTTCAAGTTCGGTACTTACTATGAAACGAACGTGAATGGTGTGGTAATGCGTGATCTTGCAAAACTTATGGAAGAGGTTTTCCAAAGCCCGGCTTACGTTGCATGGTATGTGGTTGCATTGATTCTTTTAGGTTTCCATCTTAGTCACGGTGTCGGCTCCACTTTCCAATCTTTGGGATTGATGGAAGGCACTTACCGCCCTGTATGGGCTAAGCTTAGCATCGCTTACGCTTTTATCGTGGCTTTAGGTTTTATCGCTCAACCACTTTATCTTTTCCTCACGCGCTAAAAGGAATGAGAAATGTCTAAAAAACTTGATAGTAAAATCCCTAGTGGCCCCATTGATAAAAAATGGGAAAGTTCAAAGTTCAACTACAAACTTGTGAACCCTGCGAACAAAAGAAAACATTCTGTCATCGTAGTCGGAACTGGTCTGGCCGGTGCCTCAGCTGCGGCTTCTTTGGGTGAGCTTGGTTATAAAGTAAAAGCATTCTGTATTCATGATTCCCCTCGCCGCGCCCATTCCGTGGCAGCGCAAGGTGGTATCAATGCTGCGAAAAATTACCAAAACGACGGTGACTCTACTTACCGTCTTTTCTATGACACGGTAAAAGGCGGTGACTTCCGCGCGCGTGAAGCAAACGTGTATCGCCTCGCAGAAGTTTCAGCAAACATCATCGACCAGATGGTGGCTCAAGGTGTGCCATTTGCCCGTGAATACGGCGGAACTTTGGCCAACCGTTCATTCGGTGGAGCTCAAGTATCCAGAACGTTTTATGCCCGCGGTCAAACAGGCCAGCAGCTTTTGTTAGGTGCTTACTCTGAGATGATGAGACAAGTGGACGCTGGTACAGTAGAGCTTCGCACTCGTCGTGAGATGCTTGATCTAGTGATGATCGATGGCAAAGCTCGCGGTATCGTTGTTCGTAATTTAAACACAGGTGAAATTGAATCCCACGAAGCCGATGCAGTCATTATTGCTAGCGGTGGTTATTCTAACGTGTTCTTCCTTTCGACGAACGCCATGAACTGTGCTGTGACGGCGGCTTGGAAGGCCCACAAACGTGGCGCTTTCTTCGCAAATCCTTGCTTTACGCAAATTCACCCGACGTGCATTCCTGTTCACGGTGAAAACCAATCAAAACTAACTTTGATGTCCGAATCTCTTCGTAACGATGGTCGCGTGTGGGTGCCAAAAGCTCAAGGCGACAAACGCCATCCAAATGAGATTCCAGAAAACGAAAGAGATTATTATCTAGAGCGCGTTTACCCTTCGTTTGGTAACTTGGCTCCTCGTGACGTTGCTTCTCGCCAAGCGAAATATCGCTGTGATGAAGGCCGTGGCGTGAATGAAACTGGTAAAGCCGTTTATCTGGATTTCAAAGACGCTATTCAACGCTTGGGTGTTGATAAAATTTCTGAGCGTTACGGAAATCTTTTTGAAATGTATGAAAAGATCACCGGTGACAATCCCTACAAGATGCCAATGATGATCTACCCAGCACCTCACTACACAATGGGTGGCTTGTGGGTTGATTATAACTTGGAATCAACAATCCCCGGTCTTTTCGTGGCTGGTGAAGCTAACTTTTCTGATCACGGGGCAAACCGCCTGGGTGCTTCGGCATTGATGCAAGGTTTAGCTGATGGATATTTTGTGTTGCCTTCTACTATCGGTAACTACATCGGTGGAACAAAACTTGAAAAAGTTTCTTCAAGCCATGATGCATTTAAAGCCGCTGAAGATGGCGTGAAAAAAGAAATTCAAAAGTTAATGTCAATCCAAGGTAACCGCACAGTGGATAGCTTCCATAAAGAGTTGGGCCACATCATGTGGGAATACTGTGGAATGGCTCGTAACGAACAAGGTTTGAAAAAAGCCTTAGAATTAATTCCGAAACTGAAAGAAGAGTTCTGGCAAAACGTGCGCGTTCCAGGTGATGCAAATTACTTAAACGTTGAGCTTGAAAAAGCAGGGCGTGTTGCTGACTTCATCGAGCTTGGTGAGTTGATGTGCCGTGATGCTTTAGAGCGTAAGGAATCTTGCGGTGGGCACTATCGTGAAGAATACCAAATTGACGGTGAAGCAAAACGTGATGATGCGAATTTCTGCCATGTAGCTGCTTGGGAATACAACGGCGAAGGCAAACCAGAGACTCGTCACACAGAAGAACTGACATTTGAAAACGTTCACTTAGCAACTCGTAGCTATAAATAAGAGGCGTAAGATGGCTGGAAAATTATTAAATTTAACATTGAAAGTATGGCGCCAAAAAGGTCCTAAAGACCCAGGCGGGTTCGTAGAATATCAGGCTAAAAACGTTTCTGAAGATGCTTCTTTTTTGGAAATGCTTGATGCAGTAAACGAAGAGCTTATTTCCAAGGGTGATGAGCCGATTGCCTTTGACCACGACTGCCGCGAAGGTATCTGCGGATCTTGTGGTTTTGTGATCGATGGTGAAGCCCATGGAAGACTTCGTTCAACAACCGTGTGCCAGTTGCACATGAGAAACTTTGATGATGGTGAAGTTCTGACTTTAGAACCATGGAGAGCCCAAGCGTTCCCAGTGATCAAAGATTTGATGGTAAATAGATCTGCTTTAGACCGCATTATTTCAGCGGGTGGTTATATCTCTGAAAACGCTGGCAATGCCGTTGATGCGAACTCTATCCTGGTGCCTAAGGCTGATGCTGATGAGGCGATGTCTTCAGCAACGTGCATTGGTTGTGGAGCCTGCGTAGCTGCTTGTAAGAACGCTTCTGCGGCACTATTTACTTCTGCGAAAATTTCACACATGGCTTTGCTTCCGCAAGGTCAGGTTGAAAGAAAAGAACGTGCACTTAAAATGGTTGGAGCAATGGATGCGGAAGGTTTTGGATCATGCACCACGACGGGTGCCTGTGAAGTGGCTTGCCCAAAAGACATCTCTTTAACAAACATTTCGCGCATGAATCGCGAGTTTTTCGTAGCAAGTGCGACTCAACGTCCGAAACATAAAGAAGGCGGAGCAGGATAACCTCCCCGGCTTCATGTAAAAATTTAAAATTTTAGAGGAGCCTTAGGGCTCCTCTTTTTTTTAACCGGATAAGAATTTTACGGTGTTTCAATTAGAGACATCGTTGATCAACTTCTTTTGAAATTCTTCATAAAGCTTCTTCAGCAAAATACCGAACTAGACTTAAGACTTAAGGATTTTCTATGAAGAAGATTGACCAATTGATGGCCGAGCTAGGCTTTAATAAGAACGCTCCTGACAGTGTGAAGGAAGCATTTATCAAACATCTTATTAAATCTTCGACAGGAACTATCGTAACGACCCCATCGGAACGAAAAGAAATTGCTGAAAATCCGGATCGCGTGGTCGCACTCACATCTCCAGTGCAGTTAAGTTTTGGCTTTATTGATCTAGATTCAAAACCAACATCCAGGAAAAAAGCTGTTTCTTAGTCTGTTTTCCTAGACCTTCATCCTAAAAATATGTGCCCGCCTAGCGAAAGAAAAAAATAAATAACCAGCTCACCTTCACATTGGTACCATTTTGGAACTGGGACGTCTTATACCCCAATTGAAGGAGGATTTTATGGTTAGGCTTATCGGAAGAGCCTTCACAGCAGGCCTTGTAGGAATGATTTTTACGGCAGCTAATTCTTTTGCAGCAGCTCCTGAATCAGTACCAGGCGAATACATCGTAAAACTTAAGGATACAGTTTCTGCCCAATCCTCTGTCCACACTTTGAGCCAAGCTCTTGGTTCTTATGTGAAGTCTACCATTCCTGGTCAAAACATCGTGGTGGTTAAACGCCCGGTTTTTGAAATTCAGTCTAACGTAATTAAAACGCTTTCTGAAAATCCGTTGGTTGATATCGTTGAGCCAAACTTCATCTATCGCATCAATAAAACTTCCAACGATCCATTATTAGGAAATCTTTGGGGGATCAAAAATACAGGACAACAAGATTCTCAACGCCGTGAAGGTATTGCCGGCATGGACGTGGGCGCAGAGCAAGCTTGGGATATCACAACTGGTAACAAAGATATTATCGTTGCGGTCATCGATACTGGTATTGACTACAATCACCCCGATTTGAAAGAAAATCTTTGGATCAATGAAGCCGAAGCTAAAGGCCAAGCTGGTGTGGATGATGATAACAACGGCATCATCGATGATATTCACGGTGCTAATTTCGTAGATTCTAATAAACCAACTGGCAATCCACTTGATGACCACGGTCACGGTTCACACTGCTCTGGTACTATCGGTGCTACAGGTAATGATGGTCGCGGCATCGTGGGTGTTGCCTGGAACGTGCGCTTGATGGGTGTTAAGTTCCTATCAGCAAGTGGCTCTGGCTCACTTGAGGGCGCGCTTAAAGGTATCGACTATGCCGTTAAAATGGGCGCTGTCATTCTTTCAAATTCTTGGGGTGGCGGTGGCTATTCTGAAACTTTAAAACAAGCGATCGAAAGATCTCACCAAGCAAATACGCTTTTCGTGGCTGCTGCTGGTAATGAATCAAATAACAACGACGCAAACCCAACCTACCCTGCTACTTATGATGTTCCAAACATCATTTCTGTTGCGGCTGTAGATAATCGCGGTCAGATCGCTTCATTTTCCAACTATGGTAAAACAAAAGTGCACGTGGGTGCGCCGGGCGTGAATGTTTATTCGTCAATCAAAGGTGGCGGTTACGATTCATGGTCAGGAACTTCCATGGCAGCTCCTCACGTGTCAGGTATGGCTGTCCTACTAAAAAGTAATGAGCCAAATCTTTCAAACGTAGAAATGAAAGAAAGAATTGTATCTACTGCAAAACCAATTGCAGGTCTTCGTGGAAAATCGAAAGCTGGTATGGCTAACGCTTATGCGATGTTAACAAACACACTTCCGCAACCAGATCCAAATGATCCAGCAAACTGGGCAACTGTTGCAGTAAGTGTTTCTTCTTCTCATCCATACAAAGAAAAAACGAATGAAACTTATGAAGTTCGTGTTCCAGGCGCGCAACAAATCGCTTTGTATTTCTCTAAATTCGACACTGAAAGAGATTACGACAAAGTAGAGCTTTTCGATGCCTCTGGAAAAAAACTAGCTTCTATTAGCGGTAAAAACGATGATTCCTTCTCTACACCGATTCCTGGTGAGTACGTGAAAATCGTCTTCACTTCAGATGATTCAGTGAACCGCTATGGTTTTGATATTACTAAAGCTGCTTGGAAATAAATGCGCTTTAAAAATTTGAAACTAGAAAGGTCGTCGCAAGACGGCCTTTTTTATTTTTAAGATCGTGTAAAGGAACAGATAAATAGCTCTATAGCGCACCTCTATCACTTGCTAAGATCTCCGAACATTCTTTTACGAGGAGGACGTCTTGGAAATGAATTTTAAAAAAGCTTCTTTAGCGCTTTTGTTTTTCTTTTTAGGTCTTGGCTCTGAGTTGTATGCTTCAGTCGATGCAGTTCCTGGTGAATACGTTATTCAATTTAAAGATTCTGTGTCTGTCCTAGATCTGGTTCACCAATTTGATGGTGGCACTGGCGCAATTGTAGATATCATTCCAGATCAAAATGTGGCGCTTGTAAGACGTCCCGTCTTTGAGCTGCAATCTTCAGTATTAGAATCTTTGTCAATAGATCCGAACATCAAGACGATTGAACCCAACTACATTTACCACATGGATAAAACGGCAACCGACCCGATGTTTCAACTGATGTGGGGATTAAAAAACACAGGACAGTATGACTATCAAAGACGTGTGGGTGTAGCGGGTATGGATATCTCTGTGGATAAAGCATGGGATATCACAACAGGCTCTAAAAAAGTCATAGTTGCTGTGATTGATTCTGGAATAGATTATTTTCATCCAGACTTGAAAGAAAACATGTGGACGAACACAGCAGAGCTCAATGGCAAAAGCGGAGTAGATGATGACGGAAATGGTATTGTTGACGACATCTATGGCGCTAATTTCGAAAATCCAGATAAGCCCACAGGCAATCCTTGGGATGACCATGGCCATGGCACTCACTGCGCGGGCACCATCGGAGCAAAAGCTAATAATGGTATTGGTGGGGCCGGTGTAGCTTGGGAAGTTCGCTTAATGGCTGTTAAGTTCCTTAAAGCTTCAGGCAGTGGGTCGCTGTTTGCCGCTCTAAAAGGAGTGAACTATGCAACCAAAATGGGAGCGAAAATTCTGAACAATTCTTGGGGTGGTGGTGGCGTATCGCAAACTTTAAAAGACGCCATCGAAAAGACTAATCAAGCTGGTGCACTCTTCGTCGTCGCTTCAGGGAATGAAACAAATGATAATGATAAAAATCCCCGCTATCCCGCTTCTTATGATGTGCCCAATATTTTGACCGTTGCTGCTGTAGATAACCAAGGGAAGCTGGCTGACTTTTCAAACTATGGCGCTAGCAGCGTGCATGTCGCAGCCCCAGGGGTGAATATTCTATCTACGATTAATAATGGGAAATATGGCTACTACAGCGGAACCTCGATGGCGGCCCCTCATGTGTCAGGTCTTGCTGCCCTTCTTTCGGCAAAAGAACCAGACTTATCTGGTCGTGGTCTTAGACGAAGAATTGTTGCGACCTCTAAAACATTGAAATCGTTGCATGGAAAAACCAAGGCTGGATTGGTGAGTGCGCATTCCGCATTGACAGTTCGATGATTGTCATTCGCCACCTAATTATAACAATAAAAAATCTATAACCACGTGTTAGATCGATTGTTAGTCTTTTCCTAAGCAGCAGAAATCAACTATGAGCGAGGCGCGCAGTGAAAAAGTTTTCTATAATTTTATTTCTCCTTCTCTTTCATCTTCCTTTTTTGTCTCATGCAGAAAAGTTTAAAGCAGTACCAGGGGAATACGTAATTAGGCTAAAGCCACATTTATCTGCCCAGCTGCCTCGTCACGAAATAGCGTCTCGCCTGAAATCCACAGTGATATCCACAATTCCAGAACAAAACATCGTCGTCATTCGCAGACCAGTGTTTGAACTTCAAGAAGACGTAGTGAAAGTTCTTTTAGAAAATCCGTGGGTTGAAATTGCTGAACCCAATTATATCTATAAAGCCTCACGCATTCCCAATGATCCTATGTTTGGATTGTTGTGGGGATTAAGAAATATTGGTCAGTCTGATATTGATCGCAATCCTGGCGTGAAGGACATGGACATCGATGCGGAAAAAGCCTGGGATATCACGACGGGTTCTAAAAAGATCTTAGTCGCTATAATCGATTCAGGGGTTGAATATACTCATCCAGATCTAGAAGAAAATATCTGGGTTAATGAAAAGGAAGAAAACGGCAAGGAAGGTGTAGACGATGATGGCAATGGCATTATCGATGACATTCATGGAGCCAACTTCGTCAATGCAGATAAACCCAACGGTGATCCTCTAGACGATTATGGACACGGAACTCACGTAGCAGGAACCTTAGGTGCTATCGGTGATGATGCTATGGGAATTGTGGGCGTTGCCTGGCACGTCACCTTACTTCCCGTAAAATTTTTAGATGAAGAAGGTGAAGGGACCTTAGTAGCGGCCATCAAAGCAATCAACTATGCAAATAAAATGGGCGCAAAAATTCTTTCTAATTCTTGGGGTGGTGGTGGCTATTCGGCAAACCTAAAATTAGCGATAGAAGAATCCCATAAAGCCAATGCCCTGTTTGTTGCTTCCGCTGGAAATGATGAAAGTGATAATGATAAAACTCCTTCTTATCCAGCTAACTATGAAGTTCCTAATGTCATTTCTGTTGCAGCAATAGATAACAAAGGACAGCTTGCAGACTTTAGTAACTATGGACGCTACACTGTGGACGTTGCGGCACCGGGAGTGAATATTTATTCTTCGTATCTTTATGGTGACTACACTTCAATGTCTGGAACCTCGATGGCTGTCCCCCATGTTTCTGGCATTGCTGCACTGATGTGGAGTGATAAGCCCGATCTTGCTAATACCAGAGTTCGTTCACGAATCATGGCAACCTCTAAACGAGTCAAAAATCTTAAAATCCGCCGTGGCATCGCCAATGCTTACTATGCTTTGACAAATACAGAGTGGCCAGATCCCGCAGATCCAGCAAACTGGAGTAAGGTGAATTTAAATTTTTCTACGGAACATCCTTATAAGGCCAATACTCGCCAGGAATTTATTGTGGATATTCCACAGGCTAAGCGTATTTCACTCTACTTCCCGCTATTTAATACCGAGGCTGATTTTGATAAGGTGGAACTTTTTGATCAAAACGGAAACAAGGTGACGGAAATTTTTGGCAGAAACAACGGTCTTTATACGACACCGATTGAAGGCCATAGGGTGAAAGTTGTATTTACCTCTGATGGAACTGTGAACCGATATGGATTTGACTTAACTAGGGCCGCTTGGCAATAGCGTTAAGTGCGCTTCTTTTTTAACTCCACGGCGGCCAACGTGTAGCCACCTTGGGCGCCATCAATAAAATGCAGGTGTTGATTTTGGGTCGCTGAAAAAACCAAGCATGTCATCAGCGCTTGGTTTGATTTATGAGTTCCGTAAGTGATGTCGCCCCGACGTTCAAATTCTTCCAAAACTCTTTCAATTTCTTTTACTTGATCATTAGAACAATCCAATACCATGCGCAGTAGATCATCGTATTTTTGAAAGTCAGAATTTGAAATCAGTTCCTCTTTATACCGATCAGGATTAAATCCACCCGCTTGAATGTTTAGCCGGAAAAACAAATATGCAATAAGTGATTCCCATGATGAAAGAAGGAGGTTCTTTAACAAACCACCCTGGCGACTTTTTACTTCGATCATTAATGTTTTTGGTGGCCATTTAATTTTTAAATTATGGCGTTGCACCGGGCAGGCAAATTTAAAATCTCCGCCAATTATATTGCGCAAAGATTTAAGAAGATTTTTATAAACTTCAAAAGCGCCCGCCTCATCGCCCTTAGCGCTTACTAAAACAGTAAGGATAGTTCCCTTTTTTGCTGTCAATGGTTCCCAGCGACAAGAAAGCCCTTCAAGATTAGGGGTGTTTCCCGCTTTCAAGTCCTGGACGCTGCGATCTTCTTGTTTCATTTTATCTTCGGCGCGTTTTAGGGCTCCACCGCGAAATTGATAGATATGATTTCCAGGTGATAAACGATGTTTACCAAGCAATAGCCGGTGGCCCTCGCTATAAATTTCAGAAAGATCGAAATAAGCACAACGCAGTTCAAGTCCGAATTCATTCATCGACCAATTCTGAACTTGAGCCATGGTTTTTTGTGCAAATTCTTTTGAGTGTGGAGGAACTAACAAGCTCGCACCATCTCCGCCGAATACAAATGGAAGATCGCGATCCTTTAGATCATTTAAAAGAGCGGTGATACAAGCAGCACCAATCATATTCACTTCACGGTGTCTGCCTGCTTGTACGGCCTTAGTAGAACCTTTAACGTCAGTAAGGATCACACCCCAATTTTCAGGAACTAGCTTGAAATATTGATCATTAGAAACTTGCAGAAAGTCGTCAAAAATAGGAATGGAATTTAGAAAATCTTTATAGCTTGTCACTGCGTCTGACTCTCTCAAAGAAGTTTTCCATTTTTAGGTTTGTATAATCAGGAAAGTCTAATTGAGTGCAGTGCGATCCATAGGGAACAAGAACGAATTCTGAATTTTTAATTTTTTCCTTGAAGTGATATTGAAAGCGAATGGGAGTAACCATGTCTTTTTCGCCAGACAAAATTAAAACCGGAACGTTTATTTTTTCTAAAACGTTTTCACCGTCGTATTCCATTAGCACTTCAAACAGATTCAAAAATACTTCTAGGTTTAAACGAGCCACCCCACGCATATAGACTTCGATGTCTTTGATGTGTGTGACCTTCAAATTAAAACCACCCGCAAGAGCCGCAAGATAAATTGACATAGGATTATCTACGGCCATTTTCCACATGGTATTCCACACCTGCGGTTGTTTTTGATATTGAGCTTTTACGAAATAGAAGAAGGGCTCAATAACATCCAAACCAAACATTCCCTTAATTGGATTTTTGGCAAAACCATTAATAAGAACCATGGAATGAAAAAGTTCAGGACGATCATCATATAATTTTAAAATAATCGGCACACCAAAACTGTGACCGGCAAAGTGGGCCTTCTTGATGTTTAAGTGCTCCATCAATCCTTGAATATCTTTTGAAAGAGCTTCCATAGAAAGCTGATTCATATCTATAACCGGAGTGCTTTTTTGATGGCCACGCAAATCAAAGGTGATGACTTTATATTTTTTTGAAAACGTTTCGGTCTGATGATGCCAATGGTTCATCAAACACGCGATACCATACACCAAAATCAATGGCTCGCCTTCGCCGCGAACTTCATAATAAATTGAAGTCCCGTCGAAACTTTCAAAGCTGCCAGTGTGTTTCGGTGTTGTCTCCATCGCGTCCTTTACAAGTAGGCTACCTTAATAAGGGTGCTGCCTAAAGAGATCAAGTCTCCATCTTTTAACATTTCGGCATTGATCGACTTGTTGTTAAGTAAAACCCGACCCGGCGATTTGATTTTTATCTCTACCATGCCGGGGCCAGGCATTAATTCGAAAGCCTCTTTCGGGGCTTCCTCATCCAAAAGTTCGATATCCAAGGATTCAGAGCCAGCCATCCGCGGTCCATACCCTAAAATAATTTCTTCATCGGTTTGGATGCCCTGAATGAAGGTCAACTTTAATGCCGGGCTGAATCTTTCAAGATGAGCCTGTTCAATAAGTCCCACGGGTTGAAGCTCACTTAAGCGGTCTTTAAGAATGTTGCGCCATGTTATAAGGCGACTAAAATCGATGGCAAGCTCTTCTTCAACAGTTACCACTTTAAACTGAGTGCGACCGATCTCAAACATAACCCCTGATAATAAGGCCACTTTTTTCACACGGCGACCAGCGATGTGGATGCCGTTTGAGGAATCCATGTCCAAAAGTACAAACTGACCCTTACCATCTTTGGCGAATTGAGCGTGTGTGCTAGAGGCTTTGGGATCCTTAATCACGATATCGGCTCGCGATCGACCGATGGTCAAACCCTCTTCCACTTTAAAACGGGAGCCTTCGTTGGCGCCCTCCACAATCTCAATAAATGTAACCATTTAGACATTCTAGGGCTGGAATGTTGAGGATTCAAATGCCTAATCCTTGTGCTTAGGCTTAAGCCGTGCTAAACCCTTAAAACATTTTTAAAAAGTCATCCTTGCTCCCGCTCAAAGAGGTGGGGGCTATAAACCGAAAGGATCGTTACATGGCTACTACTACTGCGACAAAACCATACGAAGTTGTCGTTCTTATGCACCCAGATGCAACTCTTGAAGATCAAAAAGAGCTTTTCAAAAAAAATAAAGCGACAATTGAAAACTACAAGGGCTCTGTGAATTCACTAGAGACTTGGGGCAAAAGAAACTTGGCTACTCCAATTGGCAAGTTGAAAAAAGCTGTCTACTTCCATGCTACATTCGAAGCAGACACACAAGCGATTGCTGAGCTTGAAAGAACTATGCGTATCAACGATAAAGTTCTTCGCTTCATGCACACTCGTCTTGATGAGCGCGTGCCTTTGGCAAAATACTTGGAAAGCTTCAAAAAAGGTCTTTCTGAGTCTGCAGCTCGTGAAAAAGAACGTGAAGCAAAAATGGCTGCTCGTAAAGCCGCTTTTGCAGCTGCGAAAGCAGAACGTTCTGAGCGTTTCGATAAAGGCGAATAATTAAAAATAAAGGCGTAAGCCATGAAGAAGACAGCGACTACACAGAAGTTCATCACAATTTCATCTCTCTCGATTTTGTTGTCGATGCTCACTGTGATCATGGGCGCTCCTCTTCTTCGTGTCCTACGCAAAGCTTATGGTCCCCTCGCCTTTTGGATTTTGGGACTATTAGCAACAGGAACTGCGTGGTTCCTGAACGCACAACCTCTCGCACTTTTTCTTGGCTCTGTTTGGATGACTTTAGGGGCCTACATGGAATTAGAGCAAAAAGGTATTGGGTGGTGGATTTCGGGACTTCTAAGTGTTTCTGCAGGAGCAGCGGCCACAGGCCTAGGTCTTCTTGGCGCATTTAGAACAAATGGAATCAATACGCAGGCTGAAGTTCAAAAATTAGCGGAGCAGTTTGCCGGAAAAGTTCAAGCTATGAACCCAACCGTAAAATTAGATCCGGAAGTTTTGGTTCAGCAAATTCCCTCAGCTATCGTCATTATTTTAATTTTGGCTTTAGGTTTGGGATTAATTTTTGAGAAACGCGTTTTTTCATGGCTCAATTTGCCCCGTGAGAAAATAGCCTCTCAGCTCAAGTTGTTAGAATATCGTGTCCCTGATTACGTGATTTGGGTTGCGATGACTGCCTTCCTTCTAACAATGGTGAGTTTTGGCGGTAAGGCCATTGCCATCCTGGCTGTAAATATTGTGAACGTAGTAATCGTTCTTTATTTTTTTCAAGGGCTGGCGGTGTTGGAGGTATTTCTGGATTCTATGAAGGCCGGTGCCTTTACAAGAATTCTGACGTACATAATCTTGGTCGGACAATTGTTGCTCTTGTTGAGCATCGTTGGCTTGATCGATTACTGGGTTGATTTCAGAAGTCGGATTAACAAAATCAAGACAGCTGCTAACAACTAGGTAAACTTACTTAAATTGCACTTCGGAGACGAAGTAGTAAATGGAGATCACATGAAAGTTATTCTTCAAAAAGACGTTAAAGATGTAGGTCGTGTTGGTGAGCTTGTGAACGTTTCTGAAGGTTTCGCTAGAAACTTCTTGTTCCCACGCAAACTTGCTGCTGAAGCAACTGAAAAACGCGTAAAAGAATACGAACACTTGAAACGCGTTGCTGAGACTAAAAAGAAAAAAGCATTGGCAGAGCGCCAAGAGCTATTGAACAAAGTTAACGGTACTACTGTTACTTTCAAATTGGCTGCTGGTGAGACTGACAAACTTTTCGGTACTGTTACAACAACAGATATCTCTAAAGAATTGCAAAAAATGGGTCACTCTGTAGACCGTCGTGACATCCACCTTGAAGAGCCAATCAAAGTATTGGGTCAACACAAAGCTGTAGTTCGTTACGCAGAAGGTATGGAAGCTAAAATCCAAATCTCTGTTGAGCGCGCTTAATTAGTTCTTTTGAAATAATTAGCTATGTAAAGGGAACCTTCGGGTTCCCTTTTTTATTTCCTCTCGAAGCTGCTTCAGCCTATGCGCCAATGGCGCTCCGGCTCTGCGGCCTGACCGGTCTCCATAAGATTTTCTTATGTATTACATTTGAAAAATTGTATTGCCCTGGTTCCAAAATGGGTGTTTAAAGGCGCTCACCTGGGGAGGGGATATGATTTCAAAAAACTCACTTAAAGCATTATTGGCAACATCTCTACTTACTTCATTGGTTGCCTGTGCTCCAAAAAGCGCCCCTAAATCTGAACTAGGTGTATCTACTTCTTCAGCTTCAATTATTGGTGGCGAAAAAGTATTAAGCACTGACCAAATTGCTAAATCTACCGTAGCTCTAATTGGTATGGTTAAAAACACCAAGGATGAAGTTTCTCAATTCATCTGCACAGGAACTTTGATCGCAAAAAATATTATTTTAACTGCGGCACACTGTATTCCACAAATTAATGAAGAAAACGTTCAAGCAGGAATGTTCGCTGTATTTGCGCAAGATTTGCATAAGGCAAAACAAACTGATGTTCGCCATATCATTGATGTTGAAATTCATGAGGACTGGGGAAAAGAAAACGAAAGCGGCTTGGACACTAATGATATCGCGTTAGTTAAGTTCGATGGTGCTATGCCCGCAGGTTATCAGTTGGGTAAATTCCTTGCTGACGAAAAGCTATTGAAGGACGGCGCTACTGTGACGTTGGCTGGATATGGTCTTATCAAAACAGATGGCGTGAACACAGAATCAGACGAAACTCTTCGTAAAGTAGACGTAGAAGTTTTGGAAAGAATTGGAAATACAGAAGTTCTTTTAGATCAGAATAAAGGCAAAGGGGCTTGCCACGGAGACTCTGGTGGGCCTGCCTTTTTAAAGATCAACGGCATTGAATACGTTTGGGGCGTAACAAGTCGTGGATTCAATGAAGAGGGAATTGATAACTGCACTGGCTACAGCATTTATACTGAAGTAGCCAAGCATGCGACTTTCATTAAAGAAGGTTTGGCTAAACTTTCTAATTAATTTGAAAGGTGTTCTAGAGGGGGAAATAAGAAGGGGTCCGTAAGGACCCTTTCTTATTTTTGAGATCATTTAAAACTAAGCGCTGTATTCTTCGCAGCACTCAAGCATCACTGAATGCAAATAATCAGCGACGATTTCACGCAAATCTTCAATTGTTAGATCTTCAGGATTTTTACCGTGTTTAGCGATCAATTGATTCAGTTCTCTTTGAACCGGATCTTCAGGTAAGCCCGTAGCTTCAACCACTGTTTTTACTAAGGGTTTTTCCATCCCATGCCTCCGTGCATATAGGTCCCTTCACTGCTTGTGAAGTAGTGAGTCTTCAGAATCCATTCCGAAGCCTCATTATTTGGACGTTCCCAGTCCATCAAGAGGTTAAAAGGAACTCAATAGCAAAGACGCAATTCGGGCCTTGGTCGAGCTACGAAAGGCCTTAGCGACGGTGGGAATGTTCTTTGGACCATTTTCGCGCATTTGGTAAGAACCAGTACAAAATCGGCAGCAGGATCCTTCGCGGTAAAATCCGGCGTACGTAATAAAACAATTTCGCATCAAAGGTCGCAGGCACCCACAAAGGTGGATTGTTGGTCTTCATGATTTTTAATATCTGTTTTGCTACTTTTTCTGGTGTCGTGAGCGACATGTTCATCATCTTTGCCACAAAGGGTGCCATGTTCTGGTAAAAATCAGAATAAGGCCCTTTCCAGTTGCGAGTCGGATCAGAACCGTCAGTGTGATACACGTTCATAAACGAAGTGCTGTGAATAAAGCCTGGTTGCACTAAAGAGATCGTCACACCGAAAGGGCGCATTTCATACCATAACGCTTCACTCGCACCTTCCAGTGCGAATTTTGAAGCCGAATAAGAGGCCATGGTGGGCATGGCAAGCATTCCGCTGACAGAGGAAATATTAATTATTTTTCCGCGGCCGGTTTGGCGCATGTGAGGCAAAGAAAGTCGAATCAAACCCATCGGACCAAAATAGTTAGTGGCCATCTGTTTAAATTCATCTTCTTCGGTCATGTGTTCAATCACCGAGCGATAGGAAATCCCGGCATTATTAACAAGCACGTCCACCCCACCCCAGGTTTTTGAAATCTCAGCGTAAAGTTTTGTGCGGTCTGTTTCACTTGTGACATCTAAAGGCCGAATAATAAATCGATCATCATCAAGAAAATGTTCACGCAACTTAGTGATACTTTTTTCGCGTGCCGTGGCGACCACTCGGTATTCTGTATGTTGGTGCAATAGTTTAGCTAAAGCTAAGCCGATACCTGAAGAGCAGCCTGTGACTAAAACAACAGGCTTAAAGTTTTGCGGTTCCGATTTTTTCTTAAAAAGATAACGCAAGGGCCTCATAGAGGCCCATTATCTTAAACTGGAGCTCCAGGTGCAAAGTTTTTAGGTCTGCCACCTGGCATTGGCGGAGGCGCTTGAGGCGGAGCAAAAGCAGTTGGAGCTTCCGGCTCTGCGTCTCTGAATCTATTGTATTGAGCATCAAAACGAAGTTTAACAGGTCCGGTAGCACCGTTACGCTGTTTACCAACGATGACTTCTGCATGACCTTGTTTGTCTGGATTTTCTTTATCGTAGTAGTCATCACGATAAAGCATCATGATAACGTCGGCATCTTGCTCGATAGATCCGGACTCACGCAGGTCAGAAAGCATTGGTTTCTTTTCCGTACGACCCTCTACCCCACGGTTCAGCTGGGCTAGGGCGATGATAGGAATCTGTAATTCCTTGGCAATGGCTTTTAAAGATTTTGAAATCTCGGCAACCTCTTGCTCACGGGAATTAAATTTCTGTTTCATGCTCATCAACTGCAAGTAGTCGATCATGATAACATCAAGACCGTGTTCTGCTTTTAGACGACGGGCGCGGGAACGAATCTCAAAAGGTGAAACCCCTGGAGTATCATCGATAAAAATAGAAGCTTCAGAAAGCGCGCTGGCGGCATTGATCAACTTTGGCCAAGCTGAATCTTGAATGCGACCGTTACGAATCTCACTCATGCTGACTTTGGATTCCGCAGACAACATACGCATCATCATAGACTCTTTACCCATCTCTAACGAGAAGTAAGCAACAGTCTTTTTCAAGCGTAAGGCCACGTGCTGAGCGATATTTAAAGAGAACGCAGTTTTACCCATGGACGGACGAGCGGCAATGATCGTCATCTCTCCTGGGTGAAGACCGGCTGTCATTTCATCAAGCTTTTTAAAGCCAGTGCCGATACCTGTGATCTCTGCTTTATTTTTATAAAGTTCTTCAATCTTTTGAATGGAAGCCTTTACGATTTCCATAGAGCCAACAAGGCCCGTCGCTGTTTTATTTTCACCGACTTTGAAGATTTCTGATTCGGCTTGATCGATGAAAGATTCAACGTCGACGAAATCTTGATCGTAAGCTTTTTCAATCAGACTGCTATTGATGGAAATCAGACGACGTAATGTCGCTTTGTCTTTCACGATCTTAGCGTGGCTTGCGATATTTGCTGAAGAGATGGTTTTATCTAGTAAGCCAACAAGATATTCAGGTCCGCCCACCATTTCCATGGAGCCTTCGCCCTGAAGGACGTTCGTCACCGTGATTATATCAATCGGCTGACCTTTGCTGTGCAATTCTTTAATGGCATTGTAGATTTTCTGATGGGCTGGCTTATAAAAATCGTCAGCCATAAGCATATCACCAACTTGGTCTAATGCTTCACGGTCTAACATCAGACCGCCCAGAATGGATTGTTCTGCCTCGAGATTTTGAGGCGGAATTCGCGTACTCATTGAACCCCTCTTAGAGTAACGAAAGTAGTCAAAAACTTTTCTACATCCGACTACGTCGGAATAAATTTGTGGGCCTTAGACTTAGACGCGGTTCAAATGATGGCCCACTGATGCCTGAAAAGAATGTCTTAGTTCATTTTCTTTACACGGATCTTATAGTTGTCAATTTTCTTCTTAAGAGTGTTGCGATTGATGCCAAGCATTTGCGCGGTTTTCACCTGATTGCCGTTATAAGCACGCAAAGCAAGCTCTAATAGAGGCTTTTCCACTTGTTCGATAACTACGTTGTATAAGCCATTAAGCTCAACTTGTGCTTCTTTTTGCTGAGCAAATAGAACTTCAAGTTTGCTCTTCACAAGCTTTTCCAAGCTTACTGACTGAAGATTAGCGACAAAAAGATTATCTGAACTGTTTAGGTTCGGCGTCATGGAACTCCCAAAAATTGTCAGGCTTAATTGGAGTGATTGTTGTTTCAGAAATCTTTCGAGGACAAAGTCGGCTCAAAATAAATCACTGAAATAAAATCCTATACTCCGCGTGTTTCGGAAGACCAAATATACTTATGAAGCTGCAATTGCAACCTTGCAGATGAATTTTGCTGCAATATTTTTTCTGCCAACCAGCGTTCAGATACTTGGCCGTATGATGGACTGTATAAAACAACGAATTTTTCGAATAAATTATGTTGACGGCAGAAAGTTTCAGACCAAACGAAGTCTTCTTCAGAACAGATGACAAACTTGTATTCCGTGCTGGTCGTGGAAAAGCGGATGTTGTCCATAATGAAGGAATCTGCTGCGCCACTGTCGGGAGTTTTCACATCTAAAATTATTTTTACTCTTGGATCCACTGCTTCAACGCTTTTTGATCCGCTAGTTTCCAAAGAAACCTTGTAACCTTGGTCACACAAAGTTTTCATTAATGTGTGAACTTCTTTTTGTAACAAAGGTTCCCCACCAGTGATGCAAACGTATTGAGTTTTATGCGAAGCGATTGTTGCGATGATAGCGTCAAGGCTTTGCATTTCGCCTTCATAATAAGAATACTTTGTATCGCAATAAGTGCAGCGCAAATTGCAAGCCGTTAGACGCACAAAGACCGTGGGATTGCCCACATAGGTTGTTTCGCCCTGAATACTATAGAAAATCTCATTTATTTTAAGCATATAGGCTCGGCTTGGTTCCCCGTTACAGGACGTTGTGCCTGTGTCTCAGGGCTTAAGTCAAGTACACGGGCTTTAAGCCTGACTAACTCTAGGGAATTTCGTAAATTTTTTAAATGAATCAATTCCTTAAAAAGTACCGACAGGACGTTATCGCAATTAGCTTTTTAGGTTTAGGGCTCTTTTTCGCTCTAGCTTTAATTAGTTACAACCCTATGGACCCATCTCTAAACTCGACGGGTCAAAGTCTTAGAGCCACCAATTACTGCGGTATCGTGGGGAGTTTCCTTGCTGATATGCTCTATCAATCCCTGGGGCTTGCAGCCTGGGTCATGGTGACGTGCTTTTTTCGCGTGGCCTTAGCGAGCTTCCGCGGTGAATCGTTGAATCTAAAAAACATCCGCTTTGTTTGGGCTCTTATGCTTATCGTTAATACGGCGGCTTTATTATCGCTGTATTTGCCAACGACCAAGATTTTTCAAAAACAGATTTATCTTGGTGGTCTTTTAGGTTTGGGGGTGTCCCAGGCCTTGATGCGCGCGTTTAATTCTATTGGTGTGCAAGTTA
The DNA here is from genome assembly GCA_041888585.1 of Bdellovibrio bacteriovorus. Lineage (GTDB taxonomy): Bacteria > Bdellovibrionota > Bdellovibrionia > Bdellovibrionales > Bdellovibrionaceae > Bdellovibrio > Bdellovibrio bacteriovorus_I. Next base: position 39,536 of record CP168971.1, read on the forward strand.
TCTTGCTTTCATTGATGGCCGTATTGATTGTGTTTTACTTTGAAAAATCATTGCAAGAATTAACTGAAGCTCCGCGTGGCCTGCTTGCCTATTTTAAAAAGAAAAAAACCATGGATAAGATGGCTGCGTTCTTTGGCGGCATGTTTGTTTCTGACAAAAAGAAAACGAAAACACCTAAGGCTGAAAAACCAAAAGCCGTGTTTCCTTTATCAGATAAAAAGTTTGTAGATAAAGACGAAGAGGACGAAGAAGAAAGCGAAGAAAAATCAGTCGACCTTCGCGGTGCTGTGCAAACCAAGTTTAAAGGTGTCACTGACGAAGAAGAAGAAATCGAAGAAGATGAAGAAGAGGACCTGGAGGATGAAGAAGAAACTCCTGCCGTCCGCTTAGCGCAGAAACGCAAAGTCGTGATGAAGGTGAAACCTCCACGTCGAATTGAAAATTGGGAAATGCCTAAGCTTGCGCTGCTTGAAGACCCTCCAGCTTCGCGAATCAAGATTGATAAGGCTGAAATTCAGCGTAAAGCTGATTCGTTGGTTGAAAAACTTAAGAACTTCTCTATCGAAGGTCAGATCGTTGATGCGAAGCCGGGCCCATTGGTTACGATGTATGAGTTTAAACCCAACGCCGATGTTAAGATCAGTAAGATCTCTGAACTTGAGGATGATTTATCCTTAGCTCTTTCTTCTGAATCTGTGCGTGTGGTAGGGCATATTCCGGGAACAGATGTTGTTGGTATTGAGACTGCGAACTTAAAGCGTGAAACAGTTTATTATAAGGACCTTATCGCTGAAGATACTTTCTGGAGCGAAGATCTTGCTTTGCCAATGGCTGTGGGCCGCGCGGTGGATGGCGAACCTAAAGTTGTTGATCTAAGAAAGATGCCTCACTTATTAATCGCTGGTACGACGGGATCTGGTAAGTCTGTGTTTGTGGGCTCAATCATCACGGGCTTGTTGTTCAGACACTCCCCTAAGACTTTGCGTTTAGTTTTAATTGATCCAAAGATGGTCGACTTAGCACCGTTTTCTACGGTGCCTCACTTAGTGCTTCCCCACGTGACTGAACCGAAAAAAGCTTCGACGGCTTTAAAGTGGGCGGTGCGTGAAATGGAAAAGCGCTATAAGTCGTTATCAAAGTTCGGCGTTGGTAAAATTGAAGCGTTCAATGAAAAAACCGGGAATCTTTCAAAGAACGAAGTTGAAGAACATGAAAAGATCAATCTAGAGCTTGAAGAAGGAAAAGCTAAGCTTGAGCAGTATTACTATCAGCCACTTCCTTATATCGTGATCGTGGTGGATGAGCTTGCTGATTTGATGATCGTTGAAAAACAAAATATTGAAGAACCCATTCAGCGCTTAACGCAAAAAGCCCGTGCCTGCGGTATTCACTTGATCCTTGCCACCCAGTCCCCACGAAAAGACGTAGTTACGGGATTGATTAAAACCAATATCCCAGGTCGCGTGGCTCTCAAAGTGGCATCAAAAATGGACTCGCGTATCATTATTGATGATTCAGGTGCGGAACGACTTTTACCAAATGGTGATATGCTATTCCAAGCTCCGGGCGTGGGTAAGCCAACCCGTCACCACGGGCCTTACTTATCAGACAAAGAAATTGGCAATGTCGTTAAGCACTGGGCAGTTCAGGCAGAACCTGAATACGATGCTTTAGCGATGCGTGCTCTTGAAGGTTTTGCTCCTGATGGATCGGAAGCTGGTGAAGGTGGAGCTTCTGGATTTGAGGAAGAAGAGTATGATGAAAGATATGACGAAATTCTTTCGTGGGCTTCTTCGCAAAAAGAAGTTTCAGCTTCATTAATTCAACGTAAATTCAAACTGGGATACCCTAGAGCAGCAAGATTGATTGAAGTTTTTGAACGCGAAGGTGTTGTTGGCCCATCAAATGGCAGCAAGCCGCGTCAAGTTCTCGTAGGAAGTTTCGGAGAACAATAAATTGAGCCTTGACGGGCCCTCCCTTGGTCGTGGTGAGATTATATGCACCATAAACAATCAAGGAGGAATTATGTTTAAGGCTCTTATCGCCGCTTTAGGTTTGGCGTTCTCAATTAATGCAGTTGCTGCTCCAACAGCACACGAAGTTCTTGTTCAGGTTCAAATGCCCGCGATCATGGACCAAGCTCAAACTTTAGGTTTGGACTGGAAAGTTGGCGATCGCGCTGATTACAACATCGACATGGGATTCCTTAAAGGATCTATGATCATGTCTGTTAAATCTATCGGCAACGATGGTATCTGGATGCAACAAGATGCAGATCTTGGCTTTGCTGGTAAACAAAAAATCGAAACTTTGATCGATCCAAACACTGGCGAAGTTAAAAAAATGCTAGTGAACGGTAAAGAACAACAAGTACCTAAACAAGACGTAGAAGTGATTGAAGTTAAAGAAGACAGAATCACTGTTCCTGCTGGTACTTTCGATTGCATCCACGCTCGTCTTAAAGACAAAGAGCAAAATGCAGAAATCAACGCATGGATCAACCCAGAGAAAGTTCCAATGTCTGGTTTGTTGAAACAAGTTGCGCCAAGCCAATTCGGTCAAGTGACTGTTGTTTTGAAATCATTCCAAAAACAATAATCGATGAGATTGAATCTTAAAAGAGCCGCTCTGGTAGCGGCTCTTTCTATTTCTAGCCTAGTAAGTTCTGCTCAGACTAAAACTGCGAAGTCTGAGACATATAAAGATATTATCGAAAAAGCCTACAACTTAAGTTTGCAAAGAGACCGCCAACAGGCGCTCAACATTCTTGCCAATGCTTTGCAAAAGGAAAATCGCCCCCAAGCCATCGCGGAACTTAAAAAAACAATTTCAGAAGTTGGACATATTTTCTTTAGTGATAAAGCTCAGCAGCTTTTTGAAACTGGCGTTTCCCTTCGTAAAAATGAAGTCAGTCAAGCCCTGGATAAGGTCATTGAAGCTTCACGCATTGAACCTGACAACTTTTCTATCATCAAAGAACAGGCTCGCCTTTTAGTCGCTAAAGGTGATTGCAAAAATGCCCAGGAACTTGTGCAAAAACAACTTTGGGTTCTGCCCTATGATGAAGAATTTAAATTAAGCCTTGCACAGGCATATGCGTGCCTTGGCAAATGGGCGGATTACCAAAAATTAGCTGACACAGTTGCTATTAAGAAATCGCCGTTGCAAAAGTTCTGGTCTGTTTTAGAAGCGGACAAATACATTTCAGGGAAGAACTTAGCAAGGGCGCAAGAAGTCCTTACCAATTTGAAAAAGTCTGATGAAAAGTACCCAGAAATATCCTATTGGCTCTGGAAATTTGATTTAGCGCAAAAGCGCAACAATTTAGACATTGCCCAGAAATACGTGATGACCTGCAAAAACATTTCAGCGAATCAGTATAGACAGTATATGATAGACCCCATGCTTTGCCGACACCTGACTGAGGTTGAAGGCGAATTAAAGGGGATGAATGGAACGCCTGAATAATATTTTCTTAGCGATGCTCGTCGCTTTTGGGCTCAGCGCATGTGGTGTGAAAGGAAAACCTCTTCCGCCACTGAATCCTGCACCCATTGGCCATGGAAAACCTGTTTTGAAAGAAACCGAACAAAAAAAGTACCAGAAAAAATATCGCTCGCTTGAAGACGAAGAAGCAAATGATTCCTCAAATACGGAGGAACAGTGAAAAACTTTTTACCAGTGAATATCACAAAGATGTCAGGAACTGGAAACACGTTTGCGTTGGTTGATGCACGTGATGGTTCTGATTGGGTCGGCACGGAAATGAATTTGGGCTTATCCCGTCCTCAATTTGCAAAACTTGTATGTGATAAGGTTTTAGGTTTGGCGACGGATGGTCTTTTGCTGATTGAATCGGGCGATAAAGACTTTGATTTCAAATGGGATTTTTATAATAGCGATGGTTCCACGGCAGAAATGTGCGGAAACGCGGCCCGTTGCGCAGCTCTTTATTGTTATGAAAACATGGAGCCTGCTGAAAAGAATTCTTTAAAATTCGCAACCGGCGCAGGTCTAGTCACAACGCAGATCCTGGGTGATGGACACGTTCGCGTCTTAATGCCCGAGGCAAAGATGGTGAACCCTGAACAGCTTTTAAAAATTGAAAATAAAATCGAAAAGTTTGTTTTGGTGAATACGGGTGTGCCGCATTTGGTGCAAAAAATTGCTGACCTGTCGTCTACGTTAGCACTTAAGGAAATGGCAAGGGCTGCTCGACATCATCAGGATTTAAAGCCTGCTGGAGCGAATGTTACATTCTACTCTGTAGACTCAGAAAACCATATCAAAGCCGTGACGTTTGAGCGCGGAGTTGAAGATTACACATTGGCTTGTGGTACAGGAGCAGTTGCTGCTGCATTCGTTCATGCCAAAGCAAACTCTCAACCAAAGGTGATCGTGCAAATGCCGGGTGGATCTTTGCAAGTCGTTTTTAATGAAAAAGAAGTTCATCCGCTTATGACTGGTGAAGCCGTATTTGTGGGTGATTTTAAATATAATCTAGAGGTGGTCCGATGAAAGACTTTAAAGGCACGTTTACGGCGCTAATCACGCCTTTTAAAAATGATAAGATCGATTTTTCATCTTTAGATCGCCTGCTTAAGCAACAACTTGATGGTGGCATTGATGGTTTTGTTGTGAACGGCACGACGGCAGAAAGTCCAACACTTTCTGCAAACGAAGTTGCTGAGCTATTCAAGCACATCCGTTCTGCAGTGGGTCCTTCAGTCCCATTGATCGTGGGCACAGGTTCCAACAACACGGCAAAGTCTATCGAAGATTCTAAAAAAGCAGAAGCCATGGGTGCTGATGCGATTTTAGTTGTTGTTCCTTACTATAATAAACCTCCGCAACGGGGTTTGTATGAACACTTTAAAGCGATTGCATCTGCAGTAAATATTCCGACACTGCTTTACAATGTGCCGGGCAGAACTGTGACATCGCTCGCACCTGAAACGGTGACAAACCTTTCAAAAGTTAAGGGTGTTATTGGTATTAAAGAGGCGACAGGCAAAATTGATCTGGCTAGCGAAATCATGAAGGCTTGTGGAAAGGACTTCGTGATGCTTTCAGGTGACGATGGAACTTACGTAGAGTTCCTGGCAGCCGGTGGCCACGGTGTGATCTCTGTTGCAACCCACGTGATTCCAAAACAAATGGTACAGTGGAGACAATGGGCCTCTGAAGGGCAAATTGAAAAGGCCCGAGCGGATATTAATAAATACATGAATTTGATTAATCTTCTATTTGTCGAAGCCAATCCAATTCCAGTTAAAAAGGCTTTGCAGCTAATGGGTGTTATCGATTCAGCTTCAATGCGTCTGCCTTTAGTTGAACTATCGCCAGAGCATACAGAAAGTTTGCATGCAGAAATGAAAAAAGTGGGTTTGGTGTGAAGAAATTGAAGTTCGGGATCGTCGGCGCCAGCGGACGCATGGGTCAGGAAATCTCAAAAGTTATTGAAAACACCAACGGTGCAGAAGTTTTTTATCCGTTTGATCGTGCAGATCAATGGGATTCTAAAAAAGCAGCGCAAGTAGATGTATGGATTGATTTTTCTTCACCTGACGCTTTAAAAGATGTTCTAAAAAGGGCTGGCGAACACAAAACACCTGTCGTTTGTGGCACCACAGGCTTTTCGAAAAAAGAAAAGGACCTGCTTGAAAAATACAGCAAAAGTTTTCCAATTCTATGGTCTTCAAATATGAGCTTGGGTGTTGCTGTATTAAACGAGGCATTGAAATCCTTAGCGGCTATATCCCACTTTGATTTTCAAATTGAAGAAATCCACCACAATAAGAAAAAAGACAAACCATCTGGTACAGCGATCACATTGCAGGAAAACTTAAAGAAAGCCGTTCAAAAAGATTTGCCGGAACCATTGGCGATTCGTGGTGGCGGTGTTTTTGGCATTCATAAAGTTTATTCGATGAGTGATGAAGAGGTTTTGGTATTTGAACACAATGCTCTTAACCGCACTGTTTTTGCCAAAGGTGCCGTTCAAGCAGCAACCTGGTTAGTAAAACAAAAAAAGCCAGGCCTTTATCAAATTCGTGACGTGCTTTTTGGGAAAAAAGCATGAGTTCTACCCGCCACTCGGCTTTGATTCATGTCGCACTCGATTTGGTGGGTGGGATTGAAAAGGCAAAAAACCTATTAAGCCGATTTTCAGAAATTGGAGAGATCATCGCGATCTCATCCGTTTTTAAAAGATATCTTACGCCAGAACATTTGGATCTTAGCGCTAATATTGAATTTGTGGTTCGCTATGAATCACAAATGAGTGTGGATCAAATGTTATACTTTGTGATGTCACTTTCGGATGAAGGCAGTCAGGGCGTTACCCGTAAAGGGAAAACAGAACTGATTTTGTTAACCTACGATGACAAAATCTTGATGTCACCCCGTCTGACTTTGCCTTATCCGATGCTGCACCAAGACCCATTGATAATTCGCTGCTCCTCAGAAGCGTGGCCTCAATATGAGCATCCAATTTATCAGAAAAGTTTAAGTGAAATCTCTCGCTCTGCGCCTCCAGCACAGCAAGCCGAGTTTTTCATTCAAGGAAAAAGCCTGGTTGATTTTTAATAATAGGCAACGTACAAATTTGGGGTACCTTTAATCTTTAAGACGGAGCCCCTCATGAAGTTTTTCATTGATACAGCTGAAATCGAAGAAATCAGACAAGCCAATTTGCGTGGTTGGGTTGACGGTGTTACTACCAATCCATCCCTTATCGCAAAATCTGGAAAACCATTTCATGATGTGATCAAGGAAATTTGCAAAGAGGTTTCCGGTCCAGTTTCCGCTGAAGTTATCAGCCTTCAAGCAGAAGAAATGATTCGTGAAGGTAAAGAGTTGGCAAAACTTGCATCTAATATCGTAGTAAAAATTCCAATGACTGAAGATGGAATGATCGCAGTTAAAAAGTTAAAATCAGAAGGCATCAAAACTAACGTGACGTTAGTTTTCTCTCCGATGCAGGCACTGCTTGCAGCTAAAGCGGGGGCAACGATGGTTTCACCTTTCGTAGGTCGCTTAGACGATATTGGTATGGAAGGTATGACAATGGTGGATCAAGTGATCCAAATGTACCAAAACTATGATTTCGACACTGAAGTTCTGGTTGCAAGCGTGCGCAGCCCTATGCACATCCAGATCGCTGCAGAAATGGGTGCGGATATCGCAACTATTCCATTTAAAGTAATGCAACAAATGACCCACCATCCACTAACTGACAAAGGTATCAAGTTGTTCATGGATGATTGGAATAAGGCCCAAAAGAAATAATGAAACAGTTCTTTGTTAGCTGTCTTTTTTTATCCACTGTTCTTTTGTCTAGTTGCACGACCGGCGGGGTGATCTTACGTGAAACTCCGCTCAGTGTTAGTGAAACTAGACGCGTAATTGTGGGCGTGATCGGCGAACCTCGTTCGATCAGTCAAAACGGTCGCGAGATCGTTTCCCAATATTATGACAAAAAGAACAAATCGATTGAGAAAATGGACATGGCTAAGGAACGGTTTTACTCTCATTTGACAATTCTTGGTGATCGCCGCCCTTATGATGTCCAGGTCGAGGTCCTAGTCGAAGGTCGCAACGAAGAAGGTGGCTTTGACCTTGTCGATCGAGATGATGACAAAGCTGGAATCCTTGCTGAGCGCTTAAGACAGGCGCTTAACCAAAGTCGTGACACCCGTAACGTCATTGACGACTTCCGCTCATTTTAAATACCCTTAAAGAGTAGTCAAAAGTGACTATTCTTAAAATTAAGAGGTTGTCGTTGCAACGGATGCGACTTGAGCGGATTCTTCCGCTGGCAGTATTAGCTCTGAGCTTTTGCTGGCCAAGCCACTTGGGTGGCTTGAAGTTCATTCCTATTTATGAAGCCTTAACCATCAAGGCTCAGAAAAATTCGCCTCCCCACGTCGCTTTCGAAGAAGTTTTAGAGTCAGAAAAAGATTTGTCGGAATGGGCACGCATTGAACAATTGAAGCCATTAACCTTGGCAGTTGAAAGAAACTCTTCAACTCCGGTATTCAGTAAAAAAGTGGCGCTTCCAGAAATGGTGTTACAGAAAAGCGTCGAAAGAATAAATTTTGATTCGCAAAATGTCGCTGAAGCAGACTCAGGACAATGGATCGATCAACTTCCTCCAAAACAAGCTTTGCGCTTACAAGAAGCGCAAAGACGCAGTGAAGTTCTTGGACAAGATTGGTCCGTGCCTACTTGGTCTGATATGGCAAAAGAAGTCCTGGAAAAATCTGGGGTGTTAGTTCACTCTGCGCCATCTAAGAGTGTTTACGTTGCTGGATCCGGAAATAAAACTCAGCTATCAGGTCCAAAAGTACAATTTCCAACAAATCAAAGTGCCGCTGCTGGGAGTGATAATGAAGCTTCCTTTGCTCCAGCGAACACGTTGATTGAAGAGCGAGCTTTAGGTAAATCCATCGTGGGCCCGCTTGAAATCACTGGTGGTCTTGCCATCACGAATGAACATCATATTGAAATTCGTCGTAATGATGAAGGGGTCTTAAAAGAACTGGGTCGCGTAGATCTAATCAAAGGTCTTTATAATATAGATGTTGAAGATACTTCTGGCTCTGTTGTTGCGCGTCTGGTTGATAAAGATGGAAAAACGCTGGGTGAAGGATCATTTAAACTAAGCAGACTTGTTGGCAGCGATGAAAAATCCGTTCAAGGCCCTGCGATAAAAATAGCACCCCGGCCAGACTTTGCGGGGATAATTGCAAGTGCTTATAATTCTAAACCAAACGATGTCGCACCTTCTAGTACTCGCGCTACATTTGTAAAAGGTGTCAGCGAAGTCAGTGTTAAAAAAGATGGTTATGCATCGATGGATAACGTAGCTAAAGGTTCAAGCACAGTTCTTCGTGCAGCAGCGCCGAACCATTTACAAACCTCAGCAATCATTCTATCTGGAGCTGAATTCAAAACCCAGCTTTTCCCTGAAAGCATGATTAATGCTCTTTTGGATATCGTTTCCCAGCAGCGTAATCAGTCTTTTGAAGCGAGTGAGACGATCATTTGGGGTAAAGTCAGCCTTGATGGAAAAACAGTTTCTGGAATCGAAGTCAGCGTAGAATCAGATCCAAGCCTTGTGCCTATTTACTTTAATCAATTCATGCTTCCTGATCCTACATTAAAAGCCACAAGTGAAAATGGACTTTATGCATTTATCGGTGCTGCGCCCGGTTTTCATTCGCTATTAGCTGTAAGATCCAATGCGATCTTTGGTTATATGAATGTTGTGGTAGATGAAGGTGCTTTGGCTGAAGGAAATATTGATGCCACAATTCGCAATGAGTCAGTTCCTTTAAGAGTATTTGATGCATTCACTGGTGAAGCTAAGAACGCTGTCGTAACTTTACAAAGTTTGACGAACGACGTGAATGTAGAAAATGGTGTGACCACAGTATCGCTTCCTTCGGTGGCCCGCGTAGGCATGATGCGAGTTCAGCCCGAAGGCTCTGATTATGTGGCGGCTAGGTATCTATATAACGACACCGATAGCTTCCTGCATTTACCTTTAGTGCAATGGCCGTGGATTAATTCAATTAAGACATATTTGAAAATTGATGATACTCCAACTTCTGGAATTATCGTCGGCTTTGTGCCGGATGAAGATTTTGAAGTCCACCTGGCAGCTTACGATAATTTTGAATCAAGATTTATTGTGTACTTTGATATGCAAGGACGAATTCTTCAAACTGGCAAAGGTATCGCCGGTGGTGGGTTTATTCTTTATAATGTTCCTGAAGACACCCACGAAGTGGTAGTGCTAGGGCAAAGAAGCGGAAGAATATACTCCCGCGTATTGCCTGTGGATGCTAATTCGTTATCAGTGTTGTCTTTTAGATAGTTTTTGAAAACTCTTCGACTTTTTTCTTAAAAAAATTACCGCGATCTTCAAACGACTTAAATTCGTCCAAACTCGTTCCGCCCGGGCTTAATAAAATCGTGTCGCTTTTCCTAGCTTCTTTAAAAGTAAATTCCAAGGCTTCGGAAAGATGAGCAAAAGACTCTCCTTGAAGAGCGGATTTTTTCTGAGCGATTTCTCGACATTCTCCAAAGAAGACAAACTCTACACCCTGCAATTTTCCTAATGGAATTAGATCTTGCCAAGGTAGATTTTTATCTCTGCCGCCTAAAAGCAAATGCAGCTTCCCGCCATTTTCTAAAGTATCAAATGCCGCTGTCGCAGCGATCAGTACGCTATCCATGGCCGTTGCTTTACTATCGTTAATAAAACGCACGCCATTAACGTAGCCTAAGTTTTCTAAGCGGTGAGCCAACCCTTTAAAAGATTTCATTCCTTCGATAGCTTGTTGTGGCCAGCCTGCTGCAATAGCAAGTGCGGATGCTAATGCTAGATTGTCTTGATTGTGTTGTCCAATAAGCTGAGCTTTTTCAAGCTGGAAGGGGGCAAGATCAGGATCATTTTTTGAAATGACTTTGATTTGTTCGCCGTCCCCGTTTTTCTTGAAATATTCAATCAGATCTCCGCCCTCACTATTTAAAAACATGGCGTTTTTAGTAAGCGAAAGAATATTCCACTTGGTGCGGTAATAATGTTCAAGATTGTCGTAACGCTCTAAATGGTTTGAAGTGAAATAGGTTATCGCAGAAAAGTCGAGTTTTAAGTTTTCACAGTTTTCAAGTTGGTAGCTTGAAAGCTCCAAGACCACCCAGTCTGCTCTGGGACGTTTACCCTCAAGAACATCTGCGGTGTAATCCGCAAATGGAAAACCAAGATTTCCACCAATAAAACCACTTTTAGAAAAGGCCTCTAATCCTGCACCTAAAAGTGAAACTGTGGTGCTTTTTCCTACGGACCCGGTAACGCCCATTAACTTTTCAGTGGTTAAACAAGAGGAAGCCAGGGATATCTCACTTGTGATTTTCGCGCCTTGCTCTTTGGCCTTAGTAATCCAACCAGCACTTAAGGGGACCCCAGGAGATACCACCAGAGTTTGTGGTCTAGCTTCTGACATAAGTGCCTCGGGGTCTTTGAAGTCCGCTGTTTCCAGTTTAACGTCAAAAGTAAGAATTGAATCTGAGGCAAAACCCAGTTGTAAAAGCAGACGTCTAGTTGCTTCGCCACTTTTACCCATACCGACAATTGCAATTGGAGTTTTCAGGTTCTTGATAAATTCGTTCATCTGCACGATCATATTCTTGGGAGGAAGATTTGCCCACTTCTTTTTCACAAGCCTTTCCTGATTTCAAAAATGCCACACACACTGCCATCATCAGTGATTTGCACCTGTGTGAGGCAGAGCCTATTCATCCGAAGTACCCGCTGTGGAAGAAGTTTAAAACTCGGCAATTTTTCTTTGACGATACTTTTACTGACTTTGTTAAACACATTGAAAGCAAGGCACAAGGTGCCCCTGTTGAACTGATTCTTAACGGCGACATTTTTGATTTTGACAGTGTTACCAGTGTGCCCCAAGAACCCGTTTTCCACGTTGAATGGCTAGAGCGTCAGCGTGGGCTTTACCCACGGGAAGAGCGCTCTCGATACAAGATTGAAATGATTCTTAAGGATCATGCCGAATTTGTGAATACTTTGCGTGATTTCATCATGCGCGGGAACCGCGCTGTTTTTGTTATCGGCAATCATGATTTAGAATTGCACTTTCCACAGGTGCAGGAAGAAATCTATCGCCACCTAAATCTGCCAGATCACAAACGTCACGAAGTTCGCTTTGCTGAATGGTTTTACATAAGCAATCAAGACACATTGATTGAACATGGCAATCAATACGATCCGTATTGTATGTGCGAAGATCCTATTAATCCCTTCGTGCGCGGCTATAACTATGTTTCTTTAAAGTTGCCATTTGGGAACTTGGCTTGTCGTTACATCATGAACGGCATGGGATTTTTTAATCCCCACGTAGATAGTAACTACATCATGACATTGCCTGAATACATCCGCTTTTTCTTTAAGTATGTGGCCCGCGCCCAGCCACTGCTTGTTCTGACTTGGTTTTGGGGAGCGGTGATGACTTTGGTTCACTCCTTCTTTGACCGTTTGGCGGCCCCCATCAGAAATCCATTAAAAATTGAAGATCGGGTTGCTTTGATTGCGCAGAAATCAAATGCCGAACCTCGTATGGTTCGCGAGTTAAAAGAACTTTTCGTGGCTCCAGCAGCAAGTAATCCATTTTTACTGGCGCGCGAGTTGTGGTTAGATCGCGCCTTTATGATTTTCGTGACCTTCTTTTTGATCTTTCAATTGATGGTCTTTATTCGTTCCGTTTACGAAGTGTCGTTTTTTTGGGCGTTTATTCCGCTATTCTTGTTGCTGCCGTTTTTCCTATTTTATAGCAAGTCAGTGACTTCATTAGTTTCTGGCTACAAAGAACCCGATGACCGGGTCTTAGCAATGGCAAGCGCTATCACTAAGGTGCAACGGATTGTTTTTGGTCATACCCACCACACTCGCCATGAAATCATTGGATCCGTTGAGCATCTTAACAGTGGCTGCTGGTCGCCGGCGTTCCTTGATGTGGAGTGCACGAAGCCGTTGGACCAAAAAACCTATGTGTGGCTTTCACCCGGGGACCAAGGGACTCGCCAAGCTGAACTTTTTAAATTCATGGATGGGAAGTCCGAACTGATGATGAACCCAGGCCGGGGAAGTTCATCAAATAATTAGTGCGCCGCAGGAAGATTTCATATTGTCAATTTCTTGACCCTATGCAACCCTTTTTACTGTTTCAATAACATGGATGGAGAGGTTTAATCATGGCAGACGTACTTGTAGTGACAAGCAAAGTGAAAAAACTCATCAAAGATAAAGGTCAAATGAACACTTCTGCTGAGACAATTGATGTACTTAGCAAAGCTATCGAGCAACTTTGCTTGAAAGGTATCGAGAGCGCAAAAGCGGACGGTCGTAAAACTGTTATGGCTCGCGATATCGTTATCGACCATCTTTAATTTGATGCGTATCTAAGAAATTAGACCCCACGGCGTAAAAACCGTGGGTTTTTTATTTTTAAAGCATCTTCTGTAAATCATCCCACGAGATGATTTTCACACCTAAGCTTTGCGCTTTCTCAACTTTAGAACCTGGGTCATCACCAACAACCAAATAACTTAGTTTTGACGAAACGGAACTCAGGATCTTACCACCATTTTGTTCAATAACGTCTTTCGCATCATCGCGCTTCACTGGCAGGGTACCAGTAATTAGAAAACTCATTCCCGATAAAGCGCCTTCAGTCGAGCGAACAGGATTGGTGATTTTCACGCCAAGTTTGATCATGTCGTGAACTTCCTTAACTAAAACTTTATTCCCTGTCCAAGCCGCAATGGCCTTTGCCACTTTCGGCCCGATTTCAGGAACCTGTAAAAGTTCCTCTTCAGAAGCTTTGAGGAAATTTTCAATATTAACAAAATGATCAGCCAAGTGTTTTGCTGTTTGTTCACCAACGAACCGAATACCTAAAGCAAAAATAAAGCGCGCCAGTGTCGGTGTCTTACTGTTTTCGATGCTGGTAATGATATTTTCAGCAGACTTATCACCTTGGCGCTCTAAGGAAAGTATGTCTTCTTTGGTAAGTCGATAAAAATCTGAAAACTTCGCCAGCAATTTATTATCAACCAACGTTTCAATCAAACGATCACCCACCTTATCGATGTTCATAGCTCTGCGGGCGACAAAGTGCTTTAAAGACTCTTTAACAACAGCAATACAAAGCGGGTTCACGCAACGAGTGACCACCTCTTCTTCAACCTTCACTACTTTTGATCCACAGGCAGGACAGTGATCAGGAATCAAGAAAGGTTTGCTGTTTTTAGGACGCTTATCTAATACTACGGACACGACTTCTGGGATCACATCACCGGCACGTTGAATGATGACTGTGTCGCCTATACGCACATCTTTACGATTAATCTCATCTTGATTATGCAAAGTCGAATTTGTAACCGTGACACCACCAACTTTAACTGGCGTCATTATCGCGACGGGAGTTAAGGCACCCGTTCTTCCCACCTGGACTGCGATATCCTCAATCACCGTCTGCGCTTGTTCGGGTTTAAACTTAGCAGCCGTTGCCCAACGGGGACTGCGGGCCACAAGACCTAAATCATCCTGCAAGCGGAGTGAATTAACTTTGATGACGACGCCATCAATATCAAATGGAAGTTTAGGTCTAACCTTTTCGATGAAGTGATAATAATCAACTACGGCTTGGGGTCCCGTTGCTTTCTTTACAAGCTCAAGGTCTTCTTTGGTTTGCACCGTAGGAATGTTGGCTTCAGAAAAATAAAGACCAATGTCAGCTTGGGTTTTGAATTCGACACCTTCAACTGCTCCTAAAGCATAGGCAAAAAAGCGTAGAGGGCGAGAAGCCGTGATTCGGGGATCTAATTGGCGAACAGAGCCCGCCGCTGCATTTCTTGGGTTGGCAAAGGTTTGTAAACCATTTTCTTGCTGGGTTTCATTAAGTTTTGCGAAGTCTTGTTTGAACATTAAAACTTCACCACGTACCTCAAGTAATGAAGGTGGAGTTTTAAGCGGAAGCTTTAGTGGGATGCTTTTAATTGTGCGAATGCCTTGGCTTACATCTTCACCCACAGTGCCATCCCCGCGGGTGAGCGCACGCACGAATTGACCATTTTCGTAGATCAATTCCATCGAAAGCCCATCAAACTTAGGTTCGCACAGGTATTCGATTTCCTTATCAGTTTTCAAAAATTTTTTTACGCGTTCATCAAAATCAAAAATGTCCTCAGGCGAATAACTGTTTGATAAAGATAACATCGGCAAGCGGTGTGAAGCCTTTTCAAATGCACCCAATGGAGCGCCACCCACGCGCTGAGAAGGCGAGTCACTAAGGTCCAAATTCTTTTCGGTGGCTTCGATTTTTAAGAGCTCATTGAAGAGTTGATCATACTCGTAATCTGAGATCTGTGGACTGTCCTTGACGTGATAGTGGTAGTCATGGTGGGAAATGATCTTCTTGAGCTCTTCGTGGCGCTTTTTCGACATGACAGGAATCTATCATTAAGGTCCAGTCTGGAAAAGATGCATCGCCCTAAGAGTGACGGGATTATGTTTTTTGATTACTTTTATTTTTTGTGAAGGAGAAATGCCCATGATTGACAAGAAAACCATTGAGCATATCGCCAAGCTTGCACGTTTGCATGTAAGCGACCAGGAAGCTGAAGAATACAGCACCCAACTGGCGAAGGCATTAGGTCACTTTGAGCAGATCTCAAAAATCAATACCGCAGGCTTAGAGCCTCTTATCACTCCAACCGAAATTGAAGCTTATTGGCGTGAAGACGAAGTGAAGCAAAACTTCACTGCCGAAGATATGACCGCCAACGCTCCTTCACGTGCTGGCAACCTATTTAAAGTTCCACCGGTTGTTTAGGGATTAAAAATGGATTTAACTTTTGCTTCGATCAGTGAAATTGCAGAGGCCGTCAAAAATAAGTCAATTAGTGCAAAGGAAGTGGCGCAACACTTTCAATCGCGCATTGAAACATTGGATGGAAAATTAAATTCCTTCACTTCAATCAATCACAACGCTTTAGGCGATGCCGCTGAAATCGACGCGCGTATTGCTAAAGGCGATGATGTGGGTCCCTTGGCGGGCGTACCTTTTGGTATTAAAGAAATGCTTTGTACGAAAGGCATAAGAACCACAGCGGGTTCTAAGATTTTAGAAAACTTTATACCACCCTATGATGCCACGGTTGTAGCGCGTTTAAAAAAAGCGGGCGTGGTTGTCTTAGGAAAATTAAATCAGGATGAATTCGCAATGGGTTCATCAAATGAAACTTCATTTCATGGACCTGTGAAAAATCCATGGAACTTAGAATGTGTACCAGGTGGATCATCAGGGGGTTCGGCCGCAGCCCAGGCAGCTCGTTTAGTGGCGGGCACTATAGGTACTGACACCGGGGGTTCCATTCGTCAGCCAGCCAGCTTTTGTGGAATCGTTGGTGTAAAGCCTACTTATGGTCGCGTCAGTCGTTATGGAATCATTGCCTATGCTTCGTCTTTAGATCAGGCAGGCCCTATGGTATCAAGCGTGAAAGATGCTGCACTTACTTTGGAAGTAATTTCTGGTTTTGATGAAAATGATTCTACTACTTCGCAAAAGCAGGTTCCTTCTTGGAGCAAAAATTTAAAAGTCGATATCAAGGGCCTTAAGATTGGTATTAAAAAAGAGAACATGGCAGGAAGCCTTCACCCTGATGTGCAAAAGACTGTGGAAAAATCAGTTGAGGCATTAAAACAAATGGGTGCAGAGATTGTTGAAGTTTCTGTTCCACTCACTGAAATGGCTGTGCCTGTTTACTATCTTGTAGCGGCTAGTGAAGCGTCGTCAAATTTAGCTCGCTATGATGGAGTGAAATACGGCTACCGCGCGGATTTCAAGAATTTATCAGCAATTGAACTTGATGAGTTTTATGGAAGAACCCGTGGTGAGGGATTTGGTGCTGAAGTTAAACGTCGAATCATGCTAGGAACTTACTGTTTATCAAGTGGCTACTACGATGCCTACTATAATAAAGCAGGACAAGTTCGCCGTCTGATCACGAACCAGTACCTGGATGCATTTAAAAGATGCGATGTGATTTTAAGTCCCGTCACAACGGCGCCGGCATTCAAAATTGGTGAACGCATCGACGATCCACTAGAAATGTATTTAAACGATATCTTTACGACGTCGACCAATTTAGCGGGTCTTCCGGGAATGAGCGTGCCCTTTGGATTTTCCCAAGATGGACTTCCCATTGGTATCCAATTAACCGCGGGTCACTTTGAAGAACAAAAAATGTTGGACGTGGCATTTGCCTTAGAGTCAGCTTCATCTGTGAAAGGAAAACATCCCCATGTCGTATAGAGGATATGAAGCCGTTATCGGTATTGAGATTCACGTGCAGCTAAGCACGGCTTCTAAGATGTTTTGTCCCGCGCAAACAACTTTTAATGCTGGTGATAATGAAAACACATCACCAGTCAGCGTAGGGATGCCAGGAACGTTGCCCGTGGTGAATAAAAAGGCCATTGAGTATTCGATTAAAACCGGTCTTGCATTAGGTTGTGATATTCGTAAGAAATCTATTTTCGCACGCAAAAACTATTTCTATCCCGACTTACCTAAGGGTTATCAGATTTCCCAATATGACCAGCCGATCTGTGAAAACGGCTCAGTGTCGTTTAAATTAGACGGTGTGGAAAAAACTATTTCCATAGCTCGCGCTCATATGGAAGAAGATGCGGGTAAATCCAATCACCATGGCGATTATACTTTGATTAACTATAATCGTGCGGGAATTCCATTGTTGGAAATTGTCACAGGCCCGGACCTAAGATCGCCGGCTGAGGCTGCAGAATACGGTCGCACCATTCATCAAATCGTGCGGTATCTTGATGTCTGCGACGGGAATCTAGAAGAAGGCTCCATGCGCTGTGATTGTAACGTCTCAGTTCGCAA
This sequence comes from Bdellovibrio bacteriovorus, assembly GCA_041888585.1. Taxonomy (GTDB): domain Bacteria; phylum Bdellovibrionota; class Bdellovibrionia; order Bdellovibrionales; family Bdellovibrionaceae; genus Bdellovibrio; species Bdellovibrio bacteriovorus_I. The sequence continues at coordinate 57,031 of CP168971.1, forward strand.
AGTGGGTGCCCCGCAGTTTGGAACAAAAGTAGAGATTAAAAACGTCAATTCGTTCCGCTTTGTTGAAAAAGCCATCGAATATGAAATTGAAAGACAGATCGACGTGGTTGAACGCGGTGATAAAGTCATTCAAGAAACTCGATTGTGGGATCCGGATAAGAATCGCACCTTCTCTATGCGAACAAAAGAAGACGCCCAAGACTATCGTTATTTTGCAGATCCTGATTTGCTTCCAGTTATTGTGACAGATGCGATGATCGCAAAATTTAAAAGCGAGTTGCCTGAATTACCACTGGCTCGCGCCAACAGATTCCAAACCGATCACGCTTTGCCAGAACATGATGCCAAAGTTCTTACTTCAGAAAAACAGCTTGCAGATTATTACGAAGAAACTTCAATAGTTTCAAAAAACTATAAGTCTTCTTCAAACTGGATTATGACAGAACTATTGCGCGAACTAAATTCAGCAAACAAGCCGATCACTGAGTCTCCCATTAAACCAGAACAGTTGGGGCGCATGATTGCACTTATTGATAACGGCACTATTTCTGGGAAAATCGCAAAAACGGTTTTCCAAGAAATGTGGGATTCAGGTAAAGATCCTGAAGTCGTGGTGAAAGAAAAAGGCCTTGTGCAAATTTCTGATCCATCAGCCATTGAAAAAATTGTCGATGAGGTTTTAGCGGCGAATGCGCAGACCGTGGAAGATCATAGGTCGGGAAAGAAGAAGAATTTATTTGGTTTCTTTGTTGGAGCCGTGATGAAATCTTCTAAAGGTCAGGCCAATCCTGAACTCGTGAATAAAATTCTTCAGGAGAAGTTAAAATAATGAAGGTTGCAGCTCTTGATCTTGGTACGAACACTTTTTTGTGCCTGATTGCTGAAGGTAACGAAAAAGGAATCACACAAGTCCACGCAGACCTAGTGAAAGTGGTTCGTCTAGGACAAGGGGTTGATAAAACCGGAGAATTTCATCCTGAGGCCCTCGTTCGTGCTCGTGAATGTTTAAGTGAATTTAAAAGCGAGATCGATAAACATAACGTCGATCTGATCTTGGCAATGGCAACATCAGCGGCCCGTGACGCAAAAAATGGCGCAGAGTTATTTAAAATTGGTGCTGAGTTGGGAATTCCTGTTGAAATTATTCCCGGCGAAGATGAGGCCCGCATCACTTACCAAGGCGCCACAGCAGGAGCTAATCATAAAAATCTTACTTCCCTTGTTGTGGATGTCGGCGGAGGTTCCACAGAGCTAATCTTGGGCCGAGGCGAGCAAATTCTGTTCGGTGAAAGTTTAAATATTGGCGCAGTTCGCCTGACTGAAAAATTTATTTCTACACAACCTGTGCCTGCATCGGAAAAAGCGGCTCTTCATGAATACATCGAAAATGAAATAAAATCTGTCATAGCAGAACTGAAAAAAGAAAATATTGATCAAATCATCGCAGTTGCGGGAACTCCTACTTCTTTAGTAGCCATTGAAATTGGCGGCTTTGATGAAAAAAAGGTTGATGGGTATTTCCTTTCCAAAGAACGTCTTGAATACTGGGTGAATGAGTTTTCCAATACCACGGTAGAGGAAAAAAAATCCAAGTATCAACTTGGCGGTCGAGCAGATATTATTTTTGCAGGCACATCAATCCTGCTGGCAGTGATAAACTCATTGAATCTGCCGGGCATGGTGGTTTCCACTAAAGGGGTTCGCTATGGCGTTGCTTTGGAAATGCTTCGTAAATAAATTTTCCGCTATCTTACTTGTAGTTAGTTTTTCCGTTCCTTGCTTTGCTGTCGATTTTTCGAAAAAAAGTATCACCTTAGACGGCAAGACCTTGGTTGTGGAAGTTGCAGAAACTCCTGCGCAACACGAACGCGGACTTATGTATAGAGACACACTTGGTGAGAACGAGGGAATGTTATTTGTCTTTAAAAATGAAGAGACAAGATTCTTTTGGATGAAGAATACTTTGATCGATTTAGCGATTGCTTACTTTAATAAGAACGGCGAGCTGGTCGACATCCAGGAAATGAAGTCTGGTAAGGGAATTACAGACGCGATGTTGCCATCCTACCCGAGTTCTTTACCTGCAAAATACGCCCTTGAAATGAATAAAGGGTGGTTTGCAAAAAATAAGATAAAAGTTGGTAGTAAGTTAAAAATCAAATAACGAAACAGTCCTTTCCATCCAAAGTCCAGTGACTTCTTTAGTGTTTGCCTGACCTTTATCTTCTGTTTAAATTGTTAGTAAGGCTTAAGTGAAACAGTATGTTTCATAGCATCACTCAAGGATGAACAAATGATGAAAAAACTTCTGATCTTATTAGCGTGTTCAGCTCTGGCTTTCCAGACTACAAGCTGTACGTCCAAAGACAGCGCAGCCGATTCTGAGGTTGCAGCCGATGTAGATTCTGCTGACTTAGAAAAGTTGGAAGGTGATGAAGCTCTTGATGTTGCTGATGATTCTTTAGCGAGTGATCAACTTCCAGAAGAAGCGTTAGGCGAAACAGCTCCAGCTCCTGAATCAATTGCCGCAGCTCCTGCTGAAACAACGACCACTACTGAAACGGCGACGACTACTAAAGAAGAAACTTTAGGTGATGATGTTGCAACGACTGAAAAAACAGATGTCGCCACTTCAACTGAAACTTTGCCAGCTGATCCCTTCGCAGAAGCCCCTCCTGCTACCGAACCTGCGACGGCTGCTGACTCATCAACTACTGTAGTTGATGAAACTCCTGCGGCTCCATCAGAGCCTGAAGCTAAAACTGAAACAGCAGCTTCAGAAGAGCCGGCTCCTAAAAAAGCTCCAGCTCCATTGCAAAAGGTTGCAACGGCCCCTTGGAAAGTGGGCAACACTTTATATAACACGATTTACTTTGCTCGCCCTGGTGATACTTTAAAAAGCATCAGCCAAATGATTTATGGCGCGGATAAAACAAAAGAAATCAAAAAAGGAAATCCGCTATTACAGTCTCGCGCGGTTAAACCCGGTGACAAGGTTTACTACAATTCACCAAATCGTCCTGATGATGCTTCTAAAGTAATTACTTATTATGAAGATAACGGCATGGCTCCAGAGGTTTACGTTGCTAAACCTGGCGATGACATTAAAAAAGTTTCTAAAGAAATTTTGGGTTACGACAACGCTTGGAAAGAAGTTTGGGCAAGTAACTCGGTAGAATCAAAAGGTTCAATTGCTGAAGGAACTGAGCTTCGTTACTGGAGAGGCGGCCAAATGGCTCAAGCTCCGGCACAACCACAAGCGCCTTCTCAAGAGATCGCTGCTTCAGAGCCGCAGGCTCCAGCAGTTCCCGCACCTCCACAAGAAGCAATGCCTCAACAAGCACAACAGGAAATTCCTCCTCCTCCAATGCCACCTGAGCAAGCTCAAATGGATATGCCGCCACCTCCACCACCAGACGTAGCTCAAGACATGGCTCCGCCACCACCTCCTCCACCAGAGGCTGTGAATCCTCCAGCACCTGCACCGCAGTTTGCTGAAGAAGAAGCTCCACAAGGAATGGATCAAGACACGACTATGGCTTTGGGTGTAGTTGGTATAGCAGCAGCAGGTCTTGCGATTCTGATTGTGATGAGAAAGAAAAGAAAACAAAGAGAACTTGAACAACAAGGTCTAGACAATACCCACGTAGGCACATAAGCCGGTCGCCGATAAGGGCTCAATCGACTTGCGCTTGAACCCTTCTCGCCAACCTTGGATCGCGGTTATAAAAAATAAAAGAGCGAGTGGATAACTCGCTCTTTTTGTTTTTAGAAACTGTGTTCAGTAAAATTTAAGATACTTTTTTAAGAATAGTATCAAATACCGAACGACGTTCGCCGCGACTGTTTTCGATGAAATAAATAAGATCATCAACGATTTGCACATCGCGGTTATTCACAGGCTTGAAGCGGACTCCGCAACCTTGTGAATTAGTCCAGATAACATGAGCTGCAACTTTGCGCTCGCGTCCTGCGACTACAAAAATCAGGTTTAGTTTTTCATTAGGGCGAACCTCGCCACCAGTAAACTCCAAAAAGGCGCCAGTGATGCTGATATTTTTAAGCGTGCCTTTAGCTTCATCGCGCGCGTAATTGCGCTTAAATGAAACTTCGAGGTTTAGAGGGGTTCTTGGTGCCGGAACTTGTAAAGTATCCTCCACGATAGACTCCTTGTGCTTAATGGATATTAACTTTTCGGATTTCTTTACGAAAAATTAATAGCAAGTCTGGGTCATTTTCATTAAATCAGCGCAAAAATTTTTAAAACCGGACTTTGCCCGGCTCATATTTAAACACCTGAAAATCGGTCACTTTTAACAAACTTGACTATTAACAGTTGATCAGTCCTGCTAAGAATTTAATCAGCTGGACGGAGCATATGTTCTAAAGCGAAAGTTCAGTTAAAACTGTCTCAGGATGAGATGTTGAAAGAAATTCGGTCTAAACCCCTAAAAAGATTTTCGGTTGACAAAAGTAGGGCCCTTTAGGACAGTGGGACCAGAACTTAGTCATCCAATCGGATCATTCTTTTTTTTCGTTCTTTATTTTCTTTATTAAATCCTACAAGGAGAATCTGTTTGTCTGAACCAAAAGATCAACAAGGCGTTGAGGTGGTAAAAAAACGTACCCGTACGAAAGCTACCACAGAAGAAACTGCTGCTGCAGCTCCTGCAGAAGCTCCTCAAGCCGCAACTCCAGCTCCTGAAGCTGCTCCAGCCCCTGCCGCCGCTAGCGCATCCAGCGAAACACCTGCTTCTACAACATCAGAAACACCGGCTCAGGCACCTAGACAAGATCGCCCACAACAACATCAACGTAGAGAATTCCGCCCGCACAACCGAGACAATCGTGACAACCGCGGGGACAGAGACAGAGGCGACAGAAACGACCGTGGTGACAGAGGTGGACACCGCCACGACAGACAAAACAACCAACGTCGTGATTTCAGACACGATCGCAGAGACGAAGGTCAACCAACGGGTGATGATCATCAAAACCCACCAGCACAGACCGAAAACATCGATCTAGCAGATATCCAATTAACGGATGAAGAAAAAACCTGGTTATCTTCAAAAGACTTAAAGTCAAAAAACATTACGCAACTGACAGAGCTTGCGACAAAACTAAAAATTGAAAACGCTGCAGGTCTTCGTCGTCAGGACATGATCTTTGAAATTCTTAAGCGTGCAGCAAAACTAGGTCAGGACATTTATGGTTCTGGTGTTCTAGAAATTTTGCCGGATGGTTACGGATTCTTGCGTTCTCCAGACTATAACTATCTTCCAGGTCCGGATGATATTTACGTAAGCCCATCACAAATCCGCCGCTTTGGTTTAAGAACCGGTGATACTGTGACTGGCACTGTTCGTCCTCCAAAAGAGGGTGAACGTTATTTCGCCCTTCTAAAAGTTGATTCATTGAACTTTGAAACGACTGAAAACGGCAAAGACAAAATTCTTTTCGACAACTTAACGCCGCTTTATCCAAATGAAAGACTGAAACTAGAGCACAGCCCTGGTGAATACACGACTCGCGTTGTAGATTTAATGGCTCCTTTAGGAAAAGGTCAGCGTGCGCTTATCGTTGCTCCGCCAAGAACTGGTAAAACCGTTCTTATGCAACAAATCGCTAATGCGATCACAAACAATCATCCTGAAGTGAAATTGATTGTTCTTCTTATCGATGAACGCCCAGAGGAAGTAACTGACATGCAAAGAACCGTAAAAGGTGAAGTTGTATCGTCAACTTTCGATGAGCCACCAACTCGTCACGTTCAAGTTGCAGAGATGGTTATCGAAAAAGCAAAACGTTTGGTTGAGCATAAACATGACGTGGTGATCTTGTTAGATTCCATCACTCGTTTGGCTCGTGCTTACAACACGGTAGTACCTCCATCTGGTAAAATCTTATCGGGCGGTGTTGATTCCAACGCTCTTCATAAACCAAAACGTTTCTTCGGTGCTGCCCGCAATATCGAAGAGGGCGGATCTTTAACTATCATCGCAACAGCACTTATCGATACCGGTTCGCGCATGGATGAGGTTATCTTTGAAGAATTTAAAGGTACGGGTAACGCTGAGATTCACTTGGATCGTAAGCTTATGGAAAAACGTATCTTCCCTTGCATGGACATCAACAAATCTGGAACTCGTAAAGAGGACTTGTTAGTTGAAAAAGCAGATTTAAACCGTCTGTGGATCTTAAGAAAAGTTCTAGCACCTATGAACCCAGTTGATGCGATGGAATTCTTGTTGGATAAAGTGGAAAACACAAAAACCAACACAGACTTCCTTAAAGCGATGTCGGGTCCTTCATAGTTCTTTAAAAATTCGAAACAAAAAAGGGAGTCTTCACGACTCCCTTTTTTTATGGGATTTTTTGAACGCGTTTTAGTTCATCAGTTTCACATCCTCCGGTAAGAGAAGTGCTAGCAGCAACCGCCGTGACCTTAAACGGATAAATGGAGTCTGTGATTTTATCGTGGAAAGTGGAATTCGTATCCACCAACAAGTATTCAGTTATTCCTTCGGCCGTGATTTTTAAAATTCCGTTTTTCTGAAAATAGAGTGAGCCCTTCAGTTCGTGAGTCTCACCAGATGGCGCAACGATCGTAACTTTGTTAGTTTCAGAACTGTAGGTTGCTTTTAAATTTACGTCATTAAAAGCACAATAAATGCTTTCTGCAGAGGCCGTCGAAAATCCAAAAAGTATGGCGGCTAGGAAAAAGTACTTCATAAAAAGTCCTCCTGTTAATGGCCCCAGCATGGAGTTTTGAGATTTCACCGGCAACTTTCCCGAAGCCTGAAGGCTAAAAAGCAAAACCGTTAGAGGCAGCACAGGGTCTGGATCTTTACTAAGAAGAGCCCCTCAAATTCCGCTACCAGAAGAATCGGCCTAATAAACTAAATATATGATATCATTAGAAAAAATAGTAACCAGCGGGCCTCTTAATCGGGCGCCCCGCTGCCAAAAAAAGCAGCGATTAGTTCTCGACAGGGGGGACCCGCTGTGTTAAACCGTTACATCTTAACAGACCCATAGGTTAAATTTTTTAGAAGGAATCAGGTCATGAAACAAAACCTACATCCAAAAGTAAATACAGTAGTATTTAAAGACATCTCTTGCGACTTCTCGTTCTTGGGAACTTCAACTCTTCACTCTAGCGAAACAGTTAAATGGGAAGACGGCAAAGAATATCCATTGATCAAAGTTGAGATCTCTTCTGCATCTCACCCTTTCTTCACTGGTAAACAACGTGTGATGGATACTGAAGGTCGTATCGATCGTTTCAAAAAACGTTACGGCAAGAAATAAATTTCGGGCCTCCGTTCGGAGGATCTTCGTGTATGAAATGCGGTTCATCGTTCGAACCGCATTTTCATTTCCAGTGTTGGCAAATTAGAAAATCATCTTGAAATACCAATAGATCTAGAGGCGGTTCGCATGTTCTCAAAATTGAATGAGGTGGAATCTCGTTATGAAGAAGTCAATATGGCTCTTCAAAGACCCGATATTGCTTCAAATCAAACTCAGTACCGCGCTTTGATGAAAGAATTGGGAAATCTAGAAAAGATCGTTCTAGTTTACCGCGACTACAAAAAGAAAACTGAAAACCTAAAAGCCAGCAAAGAACTTCTGACAGCAGAACAAGACGCTGAAATGCGCGAAATGATCCGCGAAGAAGTAAAAGAACTTGAAGCGGCTTTGCCGGAACTTGAACAGCAATTAAAAATCGCCTTAATTCCGAAGGACCCTAACGACGAAAAGAATATTATTCTAGAGATTCGTGCAGGTGCCGGCGGAGATGAAGCGGCATTATTTGCTGATGAGATGTTCCGTGGTTACGGCCACTATGCATCTTCCCAAGGTTGGAAGGTGGAGTTAATTTCTTATTCCGAAGGTAATGCCGGCGGTGCAAAAGAAATCATCGCCAGCGTCACTGGTGATTCAGTATTTAGTAAATTAAAATACGAATCTGGCGTACACCGCGTGCAACGTGTCCCTAAAACCGAAGCAGCGGGGCGTATCCATACTTCCACAGTTACCGTGGCGGTAATCCCAGAAGTTGAAGTGAACGAAATCAAGATTCCAATGTCTGACGTCCGTATTGAAACTATGCGTTCCCAAGGTGCTGGTGGTCAGTCGGTGAACAGAACTGAATCTGCGGTTCGTGTCGTGCATCTTCCTACGGGGCTTGAAGTAAAGTGCCAGGAAGGTAAATCGCAATCTTCAAATAGAGAGCGCGCCTTCCAAATCCTTTACGCTAAATTGCAACAAATCGAAGACGAAAAAGTTCGTAAAGAAGCTTCGGATGCTCGTTTAGAGCAAATCGGAACTGGTGATCGTTCAGAACGTATTCGTACTTATAACTTCCCGCAAACGCGTATCACCGATCACCGCATCGGTTTGACGATCCATCAGCTAGACCAAGTCATGAATGGTTCATTTGAGTTGCTGATTGATCCACTCGTTGCTAACTTCCAAGCAGAGGCTTTAAAAAAGCAAACCTCTGCACAATAGATGAAACTAAAAGAGATCTTAGATAAAACAACAGCGTTCTTTAAAGAGAAAAAATTCGAGACGCCCCGTCTTGATGCTGAGCTGTTGTTAGCCCACGGTTTAAAGCTGGAGCGTATCCAGCTTTATTTGCGTTTTGATCAGCCCATGAAAGAAGATGAACTGGCAGTCTTAAGAGAACTTGTTCGTCGTCGCGCCCAAGGGGAGCCTGTTGCTTACATACTGGGTTATCGTGATTTCTATAAAAGCCGCTTTGAAGTGAACTCTTCAACCTTAATTCCCCGCCCTGAAACAGAACATCTGGTTGAAGAGGTTATTGAATGGGGCAACGGCAAGAAATCTGATCTGGGCATTATTGATTTAGGCTGTGGTTCAGGTTGTATCGGACTAAGTCTTTTAAAAGAATTCCCAGAAGCAAAACTAATCGCAGTAGATCTTTCTGAAAAAGCACTCGAAGTTGCGCAAAGAAATGCGCAAAGCTTAGAAGTTTCTGATCGTGTTCGTTTCATTCACGCCGATGCTACGAATGCTGATGTTGTGTTGTCAGCATACAAAGATTTTGTTGGCAGTAATAAGGTGGACGTTTTAGTTTCAAATCCTCCCTACATCGCTCATGATGATCCACAAGTTGAAGCCAATGTTAAAAAATTTGAACCAGCATCTGCTTTGTATGCGGATGATAATGGTTTAGCTTTAATTAAAAATTGGTCAAAGCAGTATGCTCCCAGTCTGAATCATCCAGGCATCATGCTTATGGAAATGGGAATGAGCCAAGGCTCTGCAGCAAAAGAGCACTTCGAAAGCTTAAGAACATTTAACGAAATCAGTGTAACCAAAGACCTTTCAGGTCATGATAGAGTCATTCGTGGAGAAACCTAATGGATAAAATGGTAGTAATGGGCAATGGCCCACTTCAAGGTACAGTCGCTACGAGTGGCGCAAAAAATGCCGCTCTTCCTTTATTGTTCTCAACTTTGCTTGCAGAGGGTGAGCACGTATTTACTAACGTTCCAAAACTAAAAGACATCGAGTCTACAGCAGCACTTCTTGAAAGCCTGGGCTGCACTACTCGTTGGGATGGCGATAAGTTCCGCGTGAATGTAACTCGCTTACAAAGCTACGAAGCAAGCTACGACCTGGTTCGTAAAATGCGCGCAAGCTTTCTGTGCATGGGACCTTTATTGGCAAAATACGGTGAAGCTGTGGTTTCTCAACCTGGTGGTTGTGCAATCGGTAGCCGTCCCATTGATCTTCACTTAGAGGGTTTTAAAGCTCTTGGCGCTGAGATCTCGCAAAAAGAAGGTTATGTTCAAGCGAATGCTAAAAAATTAAAAGGTTCAACATTCCTGTTTGAAACAGTGACTGTGGGTGGAACTGAAAACATCATGATGGCGGCAACTCTCGCAGACGGTCGCACAATTTTAGAAAACGCGGCTAAAGAACCTGAGATCGTGGACCTAGCTGAATACCTTATTAAAATGGGCGCTAAGATTTCTGGGCACGGCACAAGCGTTATCACTATTGATGGTGTTGAAAAATTAAAGCCAGCAGAACATTCCATCATGCCTGACCGTATTGAAGCAGGTACGTTGTTGATTGCAGGTGCCATCACTCACGGCCAAGTGACTGTTGAAAAGTGTGTGCCAGCTCACTTGGAAGCCTTAATTTCAAAAATGCGTGAAGCTGGATTTAAAATCGATACAACGAAAGACACGATGACAGTTTTTAAAACTGACGCGTGGGATGCTGTAGACATCACAACGGCTCCGCACCCAATGTTCCCAACAGATCTTCAAGCTCAATTTATGGCGTTGATGACTGTGGCAAGAGGAACCAGTGTGATCTCTGAAACAGTTTTTGAAAATCGCTTCATGCACGTTCAAGAATTGATTCGTTTAGGTGCTGACATCGTTCCAAAAACCAGAGTGGCCGTTGTTCACGGTCGTCCTGGTCAACTAACAGGCGCTCCAGTGATGGCTACTGACCTGCGTGCAAGTGCTTCACTTGTGCTAGCGGGTTTAGTTGCTAGTGGTGAAACGGTTGTAAACCGCATCTATCACTTGGACCGCGGTTATGAAAAACTAGAAGACAAATTATCTGCATTAGGCGCTAAAATCCGCCGAGTTGAAGAATAAATCATTTTGAAAATTCGAACGAAAAGGGAGTTCCGAATGAACTCCCTTTTTTATTTGTCTTACTTATTTGCGAATTTTTCCGATGATGAAAAGTAAGATGAGCGCTCCTAGCACCGACATTATAAATCCCGCAGGTTCCCCGACAGTATAGAAACCCAAAGCCTGTCCAATGTAACCACCTATAACGGCACCTAAAATACCCAAAATTGTAGTAAGAATAAAACCAGCTTTGTCTTTCCCTGGCATGATGAAACGAGCAACAAGGCCGACAAAGAATCCAATGATAATTGTCCAAACAATACCCATACGAACCTCCATCAACATAGTTTAATGTAAGGATCTGCAGACCAACTTGTTGCTAGGTAATTTGTGGCAAAACATTGCGTTGGGGGAAAAAGAAAAAGGCCTAACAGGAGGGGGTCCGTAGGCCTTTATAGGAAAAAAAGAAAAGTCTCAGCCCGCGGAGGGGATGGGGCTGAGACTTAATGATCACAGGTTATTATCTAACCTCGCTGATACCGAACACAAAGAAGACGACTGCTTTGTTCCCAGAGTTGATATTAGGGAGGGGGTCCACAATATCTAGCTCGTAGTTGGGAGCAAGTTGATGTTCAAGTTCAATACCGCTAATCATAACTTTAGAACCAATGTAAGGAGTTAGATCGAACTGTGCCTTTACGTAGAAGAATGTTTGCTGATCTTCCATTGCTAAAACAAGGGAACCATCAGCTAAGGCAACGATCTCACCAACGTGAGTTTTGAAGTTGTAGTTTTGCAATTCACCTGAAGAAACTAAGTCTTCACCTTGTGCATTGTTCGGAAGAACACCAGCACGCGCAACAGCAGAGATGGTCAAAACTATGATGATGTATACTGCGATTAATGCGTTTCTTACCACTTACGTACTCCAAGAAATTCGTCTAACGCTTTCCCTTAAAGCAATCGGTGTGCCAACTTGAGACGGGCGTGAAAACCCAGTATTTTTGAGATGAGCTGCGATCATCTCATTGGCCACACTCAAATCGGAACTAAGGGGTAATTCCAGAATGGGTCTAGGTTCTAGTTTGGAACCACTTTTTTGAGTCAGTTCCTTGACGAAAGCACAGGACTTTTCCCGCCTCTTTCAGGGCCATAGTTCTTTGTTAAAATCCTAAGTAGAATCAAGTGTCTATGTCGCGTATTCAGGTTACTTGGGTTGTTAAAACACGAACGGGTCAGGTGAAAGGCCCTTATTCCACTGAAGCCATTCTTCGAATGATTGGTGAGGGCGTTTTTTCGGGTCAAGAAATGATCTCAAAACTTCCTGATGGTCAGTGGACTCTGATCTCTAAAGAGCCGGCATTCTATGACAAACTTCTTGAAGCCCTTGAAGGCATCGTTGAAGTGGACCCCAAGAAAGCGCAGAAGATGGAAGCGGAAACAGTTATCGTTCATCCGCCGCCGCAGCAGCAAAAGCCTGCGAACTCCCTGCCGTCGCTTGAAAGTTTCGCGAATATCAAAATTGAAAAATCAAAACAGCGTGTGGACGTTTATGACGTTCCTCAAAACGTGCAGCCAGCATCCATACCTATTGCAAACGTAAAGTCTAATTCAGACTCGGTCATTGATTTATCAAATATAAAAAACATGGAAAAAGGAGAGCTCTTAAAGACTCTTCGCATGCCAGCACTTGTTCTTGTCACGGTGATTTTAGTGGCAGTTTTTTTACTATGGGATACGGGGCCAAGTGATGGATCAAAGATTCATTTGCTGGCGCCAAAAAAATCCACAAGCACCATGTCTGATCAGGAAGTAAAAGCAAAATTAAGCGAAGCCATATTCGCCATCGAACAAGATACATTTGAGTCTTATCTTGAAGCGCAAAACAAGCTTGTCACCATCATCGAAGGTTCAGGAATGAACTTAGAGGTGCGAGGTCTTCTATGTGTGGTGTATAAGGAACTTTGGCCTTTTGCCGTGCAAGATGCACAAGACATTAAAACAATTGTTTCTATGACTCAGTCTACGCGGGCACTGAATGTAATCAGTCCCTTCGGTCAAGTGTGTGAGACAGTAAAGCTTATGACTTCGGGTCGCTTTAAAGAAGCTAAAGGTGTGATTGAAGCAACTTTGGAAAGTAATGAACCCTTTTCTTTATTACCTGTGCTTTATGATTTCAAAGCTGAGCTTCTGCGTGGTGAACACGATTATACCAACGCAATTCCATATTATGAAAAAGCGGCGCAGCTTTGGGATAAATGGCTAAATCCAATGGTGGCTTTGGCGGCTGTGTCTTATGACACCGGAGATTTTAATACCGCTGCAAGTATTCTAAAAAATGTTCTCGCGAAAAATCCAAAACACCGTGAAGCAAAAATCATGGCGGGGATCATTGATTATCGCGGCTTCAAAAAATCAGATACGGCCTACAGTTTTCTTTCAACTGCTCTGGAAGCGAAAGGCAGAGTGCCTGCCTTAGTGCTCGCGGATGGTTACGCTTGTTTAGCTGAAATCTATCTTTTGCGCGGGGAAAAAGGCAAAGCTCTTGATGCCGCCCAAAGTGGCTTTGATTTAAATCCAAACAATAGCGAGCTTCGCCAGCTGGTGATCCGCTTAGGTGGTAATGATAAAGTTAAAGGTGAAAAAGGAAAGAACAACGAGCTTCTGTATCTTGGTGATCAATACATTCGCCAAGGGGATTATTTAGCAGCTCAAGCAGAGTTCAAAGCCGCCTTCGAGGTGGATCCTAAAAATGGAACCGCGGCGATGAAAGCGGCAAAAGCGTTGTGGCAATTAAATCAAAGTTTTGAAGCGATTGAATGGCTAAATAAGGCGATCAAAGCAGAACCAAAACTTGTATCTGCCTATGTACTGCAGGCCGATTATATGTCTCAGCGTTTTGATTTTATCGGCGCTTTACAAATCCTCACTAATGCGACAAGAATTGCTCCGAACAATTACGAAGTATTGCGCGGCCTTGCGATGCTTGAGTTTAGAAAAAACAATATGCCAGGAGCCATCAATTACGCTCTTCGCTCTGTGAAGGCTTATGATGGTGATATTGAGGCGTTCATTTTATTATCAAAAGCCAATGGAATGCTGGCTCGTTCAATCATGCCGATAAATAAAAAGGAAATTGAACGTAAAGAAAACGCCGCTAAAGATGCCATTCGTTATGCCACAAAAGCGGTAGAGATTGATGCGACCAATCCAGAAGCGCAAATCACTTACGCAAAAATGTTAGCGCAGACCAACGGAGTCGATTCAGGAATTAATTATCTTAATGAGTTGATCAAACGTTTTTCTTACACTTTAGATTATCGTATCGCTTTAGCTGAAATCTATAAAACGGAAGATCGCTTTACCCAATCAAAAGAGATTTATGAAAAAGTCGTAGAAGCCGATCCAAAAAACAAAAAAGCGTGGTTGGGTTTAGGTGAAAGTGAAAAGGCTTTAGGCCTTAATGATAAAGCTTTAAAGGCTTTCTTAAATGCGGCGATTTTAGATCCAACAGATGGCGAAGCTCTGTTCCAGGCAGGTAAACTTTATCTAGAAACCAGCCGCTTTGATGAAGCCATTCAGCAGTTTAAACGGGTGCAAAGGCTCAACGCCAAGTATCCGCGAACTCACTATTATATAGGTAAGGCGGCGTTTTCTTCAGGTGACTTTGTAACCGCCTTAGAAGCTTCGAAGATGGAAAAGAAATTAAATCCAAATGTCGCTGATTCTTACATCCTTGCGGCTGAAGTTTACACGGCTAGAAAGCAGTATGCCGAATGTGCAGCAGAATACTCCCAAGCGATGAAATTGCGCCCCCAAGGGGCAGAAATTTATGTGAAGTCCGCGACCTGTTACCGTCAATCAGGTTCCATGGATGTGGCTGAAGACATGTTGGCATTAGCAGCGGCTCGTGAAAGTGGTTATGCGGAAATTTACCGCGAGCAAGGCGCGATCTATGAACTTCGCGGTGATAATCGCTCTGCGGCGACGGCGTATAATAAATATTTAGGACTCTCGCCAAATGCGTTGGATCGTGCTGAAATAGAAATGAAAATTTTAAGACTTGGCGGCAACTAGGACGTTCATAAAGGAGAAGCCATGGGAATCGGCGATAAGATGCGCGGTCTTGCAAGTAGTGCGCAAGACGGAGTTAAAACTACAACAGTTTCACTTCTTCATTTTTCTTTAAGATTTATTACCGGTCTTCTTCTGGGACTTGTTATTGGCCTTATTGGGCAAGAACTTGCGGGTTATGGCACTTTCGCTTTATTGTTTGTAATGGTTGTCGTTCTTTCTGTGTGCATCAAAATGCTGAGCAGTTTAAGTATACCGCAAATTTTGATTTTTGATCTTATCTGCGTCCTTGTCGCCATGCTTTTGAGAATGTATATACTGGTTGCACCATAGTCGCTACTCTGACGAAGTCGGAGTGTAACAGCAGTTCGTTAAAGGAAAACACATGATCGATATTAAGCTTCTTGAGAAAAAAGCAGAAACAGGCACGTCTTATTATGACGATTATAAGCAAGGTCTTATTAATCGTGGTGCTTCAACTGAAGTTCTTGAAAAGATCATGGAGCTTTCCAAAAAGCGCAAAGAAATGATCACGACTGCAGAAGCAGCCAAAGCCAATCAAAATAAATTGAGCGGCGAAATTGGTAAACTGAAGCGTGAAGGTAAAGATGCTTCGGCAATTTTGGCTGAAGTTGATACTTTAAAATCCCAGGTAAAAGAACTAGAAGCAAAAGCGGCAGAAGCAGATCAACAAGTGACTGATTTGCTATTAACCGTGCCAAATAAGCCGCACTCTTCAGTTCCAGTGGGCTCTTCTGCTGATCAAAACAAAGAAACAAAAACTTTCGGCAGTCCGACTAAGTTTTCTTTTAAAGCAAAAGAACATTGGGAATTGGGTGAAGCTTTAAACATCATTGATTTTGAAAGAGCCGGTAAAACCACAGGCACTCGCTTTGCTTTCCTTAAAGGGGCCGCGGCTCAAATGGAAAGAGCATTGATTCAATTCATGATGGATCTTCATTCTATGAAACACGGCTATACGGAAATGATTCCGCCGTTCATCGTGAACAGCAATTCTCTTTTGGGTACGGGTCAGTTTCCAAAATTCAAAGAGGATGTGTTTCATCTTGAAGGTTCTGACTATTACTTGATCCCGACCGCCGAAGTTCCAGTTACGAACTACTATAATGGCGAGATCCTAGATGAAAAGGATCTACCACAGAGTTTCTGCGCTTACTCCCCGTGTTTCCGTTCTGAAGCCGGCAGTGCAGGTCGTGATACAAAAGGTCTTATCCGCCAACATCAATTTGATAAGGTGGAATTGATGACGTTCTGTCATCCGGATAAATCCCATGAAGTTCATGAACAGCTGACAAGCCACGCTGAACAAGTGCTTATTGATTTGGAACTTCCGTTCCGTCGTATGCTTCTATGCACGGGAGATATGGGTTTTGGATCAGCTAAGACCTATGATCTAGAAGTTTGGTTGCCAGGTCAGGCGGCTTACCGCGAGATCAGCTCATGTTCAAACTTTGAGGACTTCCAAGCACGTCGCGCGAACATCCGCTTCCGCTCTCAAGGTGGAAAACCTCAGTTCGTTCACACTCTAAATGGATCTGGCTTAGCTGTTGGCAGAACTTTGATTGCTATTCTAGAAAACTATCAAAGAGAAGACGGCAGCGTCGCAATTCCAAAAGCTTTGCAAAACTATATGGGCGGAAGAACCGAAATCCGCTAAAGGTGCCTGCTTCTTTTTGGTATTGCATGGCGTCAAGAGCCAAACACTGCTTGAACACTCACCCCAAAACCCATAAAACGGTCGACGGAGAGTTGGTAGAGTGGTTGAATACACCAGTCTTGAAAACTGGCAGCCCTTCGCGGGGCTCGAGGGTTCGAATCCCTCACTCTCCGCCATTTAGATTTTAATAAAAAGCCGCTGATAAAGCGGCTTTTTTCGTTTCAAACTACTGTAAAGATTCTAGCTACTTATTTGTCCAATGGGTTGTTCCACAGTTTGATGGAACTGCTCTTCGGTGGACCCCTTTAAAGCCCCGGTCGAAGCTTTTCCTTCCATCACAGTTTGCAACACCTGATCAAAGTAGCCAGTACCTACCTCTGCTTGATGTTTAACTGCGGTGTAGCCTTTTTGGGCTGCTGCAAATTCTTGATCTTGCAAACGCACGTAAGCCGTCATTCCTTCAGCCGCATACTCGTGGGCCAAATTGAAGGCGTGATAATTCACCAAATGCCATCCAGCGAGTGTAATGAATTGGAATTTATATCCCAGAGCGCCCAAACGATCTTGGAATTCTGCTATTTGCTGATCATTTAAATGCATCTTCCAGTTAAACGACGGCGAACAATTGTAAGCGAGGATTTTGCCTGGATATTTTTTGTGAATTTCTTGAGCGAAGCGTTCTGCTTCTTTCATATCTGGTTTTGAAGTTTCAAACCAAAGCACATCAGCCCAAGGCGCGTAAGCTAAAGCACGGGCAATGGCATAATCCAATCCGCCTTTAATAACGTAATATCCTTCAGGAGTTCTTTCACCCGTTAAGAAGTCTTTATCCTGAGGATCGATATCGGAAGTCATTAATGTCGCACTTAAAGCATCCGTGCGTGCAACAATCACCGTTGGCACATCAAGAACATCGGTTGCCAATCTTGCTGATTGTAAAGAGCGTATGAAGGTGGAAGTCGGAACTAGGACCTTTCCCGCCAAATGCCCGCATTTTTTTTCTGCGGCTAATTGATCTTCAAAGTGAACGCCCGAAGCTCCCGCTTCGATCATTGACTTCATTAGTTCAAACGCGTGTAAGGGACCGCCGAACCCAGCTTCGGCATCAGCAACGATCGGTGCATACCAATCAACACCCTTCATGTCCTGATTGGTTTGATTTGCTATCTGATCTGCGCGCATAAACGCATTATTTATTCTGCGCACAAGTGAAGGTACAGAGTTGCAAGGGTAAAGACTTTGATCAGGATAGGTTTGCCCAGATAGATTAGCATCCGCAGCGACTTGCCAACCACTAAGATAAATGGATTTTAAACCTGCTTTCACCATTTGTACCGCTTGCGCACCAGTCATTGCGCCAAAGGTGTTTAAGTATCCTTCTCCCTTTAAAGCGGCCCATAACTTTCTTGCACCCACTTCAGCGATGGTGTGTTTTACCGGAATGGATGTACGTAGTCGCACCACATCTTCTGCAGTGTAATTTCTTTGAATCCCCTTCCATCTTTCGTCAGTACTCCAGTTTTCATTAAGCTGGCGCTGCTGAAGGTCCTTGCTTAAAATCATTGATTACTCCTTTAACGTTCGTTTGATTTAAAATTTCATAAGCACTAATCGACATGAACTCGTGGAACTCTGAAGCAAGTACGAGTGAATTTAATAATTCAATAGCTTCATCCAGACATGGAAGATTGAGTGGAATTAGTTTCATCACTTCATCATTAAGAAGTTCTTGATAAGTATCTTTTGTTAGAACCCGCCCGTTTGAAAGTTCGACTTCATGGTGCAGCCACTGCCAGAGCTGACTTCGAGAGATTTCTGCTGTTGCTAAATCCTCCATCATATTAAAGAGTGCTGCTGCACCTGTTCCCATCAACCAACGGTCAATATATAAAAGACTAATGCGGATATTGGATCTTACACCTTCTTCAGTGATTTGATTTTTAGCAGGCGGAATATTTAAAAGCTGATCTCTTTCAATCATAAGCGGTGGAATCGCGTGCATTTGGTGAGGATCATTTTTTAACACACGGGTCAGTTCTTCTTCTGCCACTGGAATCAAATCTGGGTGCGCTACCCACGTTCCATCAAAACCAATGCGGGCTTCGCGTTTTTTATCTTCCGCCACTTTTCTAAAGGCATTTTCCGTCAGCTCTGGATCGCGACGATTTGGAATGAATGCCGCCATTCCTCCAATAGCATGGGCTTGGCGTCTATGACAGGTTTGCACCAGCAGGTGGCAGTAGGCATCCATGAACGGAGTGTTCATCGTAATAAGCGATCTATCGGGAGTGATAAAATTATCGTGGGCGTGGAATTTTTTAATCAGACTAAAAATATAATCCCAGCGACCGGCATTTAACCCTGAAGCGTGTTCCTTTAAAGCGTAAAGAATTTCCTCCATCTCGAAAGCCGCTGTGATTGTTTCAATTAAAACGGTCGCGCGAATTGTGCCGCGAGGAATTTTTAAACTGTCTTGGGCAAAATTAAATACATCATTCCACCATGCGGCCTCTTCATGGTTTTCTAGTTTTGGTAAGTAGAAATAAGGGCCCGAATTACGATTTATAAGTTCCTGCGCATTGTGGAAAAAATAGAGGCCAAAATCAAAAAGTGAAGCTGAGATTGGTTCACCGCGAATTAAAAAGTTTTTTTCAAGTAGGTGTAAACCTCGGGGGCGAACAACCAGTGTTGCGGTTTTTTCGTTTAAGGAATAGGTTTTCCCGTCTGTTTTAAATTGCAGAGTTTTTCTGACGGCTTCTTTTAGTGCCTTTTGTGCAAGAAGCACATTGTTCCAGCTTGGCGAAAGTGAATCTTCGATGTCGGCCATAAAAACCTTGGCGCCAGAGTTCATGGCATTGATCATCATCTTTGGTTCTGCAGGACCCGTGATTTCAACTCTGCGGTCCCGCAAATCGTGAGGAGCTTCCGCGACTTTCCAATCTGCTGTCCTAATTTCTGATGTGTGATCTAAGAAATCAGGTTTATGACCTTGTGCGAATTTTTCGGCATGGACCTTACGCTGAATTAGAAGGTTGCTTCTAATATTGTCGAATTTTTCATGAAGAGAAATTAGAAACGCAGCTGCATCTGGCGTGATGATCTCAGCCTTTAATTGGTCGCTCATGCTGGCCCCCTTGATGTATCTAGAGTGCCTGACTTCAACATTGTTTTATAGACGACTATGTCTAAAATATGGCTGTATTTACGCAAGCTTAGAGTATTTATTCAGAAGCATAGTCGAGCTTAGAAGTTTCACCACGACCACTAATCACTTGCGCTTAGCGGTTTTTAAACTATTGTTAGCTTCCTATGATGGAATTTATCGATATTATTTTACACTTAGACCAACATATTCCTGCTTGGATCGAATTCTTTGGTCCCTGGCTTTATGTTATTTTATTTTTAATCATTTTCGCCGAAACCGGATTGGTTGTTACGCCATTTCTGCCGGGTGATTCCCTGCTTTTTGCGTTAGGCGCCTTCACCACTGTTGAAAATGGCTTGAACCTTTGGGTGTTACTTATCAGTTTAACTATTGCTGGGATCATCGGGGACACCGTCAACTATCACATTGGTAAAACCTTAGGTGTAAAAGTATTTGAGTCGCAGTCGCGATTTTTTAAAAAAGAATACCTGTATCAAACCCAAAGTTTTTATGAAAAATGGGGACCATTCACGATTGTAGCAGCTCGCTTTGCGCCGATCGTTCGCACCTTTGCGCCGTTTGTAGCTGGAATCGGAGGAATGAATTACCGCAAGTTCATTGTTTACAACGTAGTGGGTGCTATTTTGTGGGTTTTCTTATTTGTTTTAGCGGGACATTTTTTCGGTAATCTTCCTATCGTAAAACGCAATTTCCACATTGTGATCTTTGGTGTAATTGGTGTCTCACTTATTCCAATGATTTGGCCGTGGGTTTCGTCGCGTTTACAGCGCGCCCGCAGCTAAACCTAGGGGCCAGAAATGTATCATTTCAGGGATTGACTAATGTCAGTCCCTCGCCAATATTGTCCACCTTATGAAAAAGGAATTCATGCTAAGAGCCATTGAGCTCTCTAGAAAAAATATGCAAGCCGGTGCTGGCGGGCCTTTTGGTGCCGTCATTGTTAAGGATGATAAAATTATTGGTGAAGGATGGAACAAAGTAACATCTACCAACGACCCAACGGCCCACGCTGAAGTGGTTGCGATCCGCAACGCCTGCGAGAGCGCAAAAAACTTCAGCCTTGAAGGTGCGGAAATCTATACAAGCTGCGAACCTTGTCCGATGTGTCTGGCTGCTATTTACTGGGCCCGCATCGATAAGATTTTTTACGCCAATACCCGCAAAGATGCTGCAAACATCGATTTTGATGACGATTTCCTTTATCAAGAAATTCCTAAAGAAATCGCGCATCGAAAAGTACCGATGATCCAATGTGCTCACGACGAAGCCTTGACTGTTTTTAAAGAATGGCAGGCGAAAGTGGATCGTATCCAGTACTAAGGTTTAGCTAGTGCACTTCAGGACTGCTGTCCAAGCGGTCGATCCGTCAATAATAGAGGAATGAAAACAATCTGCAGTGCATTCCTCTTTTTATTTGGTTTTTTTGTTTTAAATTCATGTGCCCATAAAGAAAGACAAATCCCCCGCGATATTGCTTCTCTACAAGCAAATGGTGGAATGGAAGGAATTTGGTTTCTGCAAGGGTCCTCTTCTACGCGCGGACCATATAATGGTGAGCTTGAGCTTCGTCGCGCCTCTGATGGCACTTTCAATGTTGTCCGTGTCGTTACCTACATCAATTATTTTTTTGATGGATTAAAAGTTCAGGAAGTTTGGACTGGGAAAGCGGTTGCTGAACAAAACGCCCTGACTATTAGTTATGATATTCGCCAGGGGGATTTCATTCAGAAACTTGGAAACGTAAAACGTGACCCAACGGATTTTAGAAATCCCATCAACGTGGTTTCGCGTTTCTCAATTTCTCCACAAGGTTTAGCAAGTCATTACAGTGATAAGAAAGTTTCTAGTTATACAGAATGGATTACGACCCGACGTGATCTAGAAACGAAGCCTTTATGGACGAACGAAAGAAAAAAGTTCGATGCTAAAGGTGAAAGAGTGCCGTTAATTGTACGTGGTGTGATTAAAGCTTTTAAGATGGATATTGGGTATGAAAAAGATCCTTTGGTTAAGTCTTATAAAGACCGTCCCGAATATAAAAATGAACAACCTTACGTTGTTTTTGATCCGACAGACTTTGAATTCTACCGCAATAACAATGATGTGATTCGTGTGGTGAATAAAGTTACTGATGATATTAGCATCACTGAATCCGTCGTAAAAAGAAATGCCTATGCACCTACACTTGATCAAAAAGCGACGGGCTTTGAAAAGAACGCTCGGGACTTCCACTTAAATGAAGCCGGAATGCTTTCCCATGCGGTTCTTGATCCGCAAGGACGATTACTTGAATTTGCCTATGACGGGGATTCAAGTCTGTGGACCGGAATGTATGTTGGTTCTCAAGCGATGCGCTACTTAACTACAAAAAATGAAGAAGCTCTTGAAAACGCACGCCGTGCGACCAAAGCGCTTATCATGTTAATGGATATTACTGGCAATGATGAAGAGTTCGCCCGCACTATCGCAATTTATAATCCAGCGAAACCCATTCCTGAAAAATGGCATCGCGGCACCGGAAAATATGAAAAGTTCATTTGGTTAGAAGGTGGCAATAACGACATGGTCAAAGGAATCACCCACGGTTTTATGTGGGCAAGCCTTGTGATTCCAAAAACAGACGTTGAAATTTGGAATGGACTTCGCGAAAAATCTAAAAAATTAATTAATTTAAAAATTATGGAAGATAAGCCGCAAAATAAATCTGCGGCATACGGCCTTGATGCGTGGATTAATGGCAACACAGATTCAAAAGAAAAATTTGAAAAGTTTTATTCTTCAATCCGCACAAAAGTTTCTGGCTATAGCTTTGATACTACATTCTACTGGAATGGTTCTGCCGATTGGAGCGGGATTAACCTGAGCATGGTTGGTGATATTACTGATATCGTTCTTGCTGACCTACTTGGAAAAAATAAAATCCGCGATCAGCTGCGTGAACGCTTAGTCGATGCGTGGATCACCTATCGACCAGCGCATCGTCACTTCCAAACGATCGGAACCTACGCTTTTGCTTATAAGCATGGAACCCGCGGTGGAAAATTTAGAGATGATAGCAGTGAACTTCAATTTGAAACTTCATTGGCGCAGGCAGTATGGGGTTTAAGGGAAATTCCATATCCTCGTCCTAATTTGGATGTGAATATTGACCATTCACTTCGTCCGGATTGGTGTATGTCTCCGATTCCAAGACTATTCTGGAAGTCTTTAAAAAAACCAGAACCCCCAGTGAGCTATTTCTATCAAGGTTTGTATCAGTACCCAACTTTTGAGTTAAATGCTTTCACAAGTAACTTCCTGTGGAAGGAACAAGGTTTTGCTTATCAAGGCGGTCATACAAAAGGTGTAGAGTATTCGGGAGTCGACTATCTTTACGCTTATTGGATGGCGAGATATTCAGGAATGAAGAATGTTAATTAGACGAGCGGCCTGTGGGCTTCTCTTTTTATTTTTTGGTTTTTCGGCTTACGCAAAAAAAGAAGTCGTTTTCTTTGGTGGCGGTGGTGAACCAGCAACGCCTGGGACTATCTTTGATAAAACCTATCAAGATTTCGGACTGTTTTCCCCGCAAAGTGGGTGGACATCGCGATCCTATTTCAATGGTGGTCACCCACAATCTGAGGCTTTAGCAAACTCCATCTCTAAGGGCCAAAATAAGCCGATGACGGCTTTTCATGTGAATAACGAAATAGCCAATCTTAAAAAACGCATTCAATCAGGTGAACTAAAAAGTGGTGATCAGTTGATGGTCACTGTTGCAACTCATGGTTTACCATACGAAGCCCCACAATTGGCCCATAGTGTGACAACGACTGACGGGATCATCGATCTTGGTCAATTAAAAGAGTTGCGTGATTTAGCCGAGGCAAAGGGCGTACAGTTAGGAATCGTCGATTATTCTTGTCATTCCGGTGCAACACTTGCCCTGGGATCTGATAAAACCTGTGTCGTGTCGGCAGCGTCTCACAACGTAGGTTATGTTAATGCCGGTGAAGAGATTGGAAAGAACTTAAAGAAGGGTGCAAATCTTGAAGAGGCTTTTTTAAAAGGGCGAAGAGCTTTATCACCAGGTGCGCCGCAAATTTCAACCGAGGCTGGCCGGAAAGCATATGCGGCAACTCAATTTCTTTCTGAATCCATGCGCGAACGAAGCAGTATCGCGCCGGCGATGGCACAAGATGCGAAAGATTGTTACGGAGTAAACTCCAATCCTTTTAAAAAACTTGTTTCCCAACTTCGGGATATTGAAAAGAACAAAGGTTTGTATCATCAGGCTCGCATGAGGTTGGGACTTACGGATTCCGAAGTGGAACCAATTATAAAAAAACTTGAAGCGTCCATGCAAGAATACGAAAACGCCAGAAAGAATACTCAGGAAACTTATATTTCGATCAACAGTATTGATAAAGGAAATAAGTGTAAGCTTGTTTTGAATTATCAACTTTGTGGAAGCTTGAAGCAGTGGGAGTTTGGTTTTAAACAACTTGAAAAAAAAGCTCAAACTGGCAGTCTTAGTCAGAAAGAAAGTGCCGAGTTAAAGGTGTATAAAGAGCAGGTTTCCAGTGCCGAGTTTCAGCGTTGGAAAAAGATGCAGGCCGAGTTCGATAAAAAATCCAATGATATTTACTGGCAGGCTGATAAAGTCGCTCAAGCTGAAAGAGACGTTTATCAAAAACTCTATGAACACTTTTCAGCACAAGATAAAAAACCAAACCCGTGCAGGAACTTTGTTTTATGAAAATGAAAATGTGGAAAACATTGTTGGCAGTGTGGATATTGCTAGCTACTAGCCAAAGTTATGCAGAAAAATTTAAGTGTGGCAGATACGAACTGGATGGCGTGATCAAAAAAGTTGACGGCAAAAACGTTCTTAAACTTTTTCCTGGCTCAATGAGCGAAACGACGCTTACCCTCGCGCCTGATCTACAAGAGCTTGCAGAAGTTTTTGTAGATAACTCAGTAACAGTAAAGGGTAAGATTTTATCTCCTATTAAAGACTATCAGGGAACGGTTAGTTCGTTACTGTCTGAAAAGGAAATAAAGGCACTCACAGCTCCAGATAAGCCATCCACAGCCCGCTTTATGAGGGATGATATAAAACAGCGCGTAGCTGATCCCTTGCATCCCGATCTAGATTCTAGAATGAAACTAGTGAAAGAAATGCCCTGTACCGGAGAGCAACCTGCCCCGGCCACAAAGAAAAAGGGTAAGAATAAGTAGACCCATTGAAAAATCTGGGGCCTTGCTTTAAAAAGGCCCTATGAAAAAGAACTCCGGCAGAGACGCAAAAGAACTAGAAACCTTCGCCTTGGGCGAAAACCAAACCCACTATCCTGAAACTTATGCACCAGAAGTTTTAGAAGCTTTTGATAACAAGAACCCAGGCAAAATCGCATGGACTACTTTTGTTTGTACTGAGTTCACTTCACTTTGCCCGAAGACTCGCCAACCTGACTTCGCTAAAATTTTTATCAACTACATCGCTGATAAAAAGATGGTCGAATCAAAATCATTAAAACTTTATCTTTTTAGCTTTCGTAATCACGGTGACTTCCATGAAGACTGCGTGCAAACGATCTGTGATGATTTGGTGAAGTTGATGAAACCAAAATACATTGAAGTGATCGGTGAATTCACCCCACGTGGTGGTATCGCGATTTATCCTTACGCTAATTACAGTGCCAAAGATAAGTTCTTCCAGGATCTTTACAAGAAACGTCTGGCTGAATATGCGCCAGGCAAATATTCGATGGAGCTTTCGAAGCTTTATTAAAAGTAAAAAGGCTATGGATTCCATAGCCTTTTTTTTAAGCAGATATAAATGGCGGAAAGGGCGGGATTTGAACCCGCGGTACACCTTTTGAGTGTACGAGCGTTTAGCAAACGCTTGGTTTCAGCCACTCACCCACCTTTCCGCGGTCGGTTTAAACTCGACTGAAGATTCAAACTGCCATAGCGGGACCCGTTAATCAAGGTTTAGACCTATTTCTTATTGTAATTTTATCAAGAATGCTTGATTTTTCCCTGGCCGCAGTCTATCAATACGTCTCTTTCACAGTGCACTCGTAGCTCAGCTGGATAGAGTACATGACTACGAATCATGTGGTCAGAGGTTCGAATCCTCTCGAGTGCACCATTTTTCTTCCCAAAAATCCCAGAAATCACGAAAAATAAAAGAAACCAAGCTCCAAGCTTTATTTTTTTACCCGCTTCATCCTGGTACATTTAACTTATCAATCAGTAATTGTTTAAGATTAACACGGACTTGGGTCTAAAAATAAGTCACCCTAAACGGATCAGTTCTAAGCCGAAAGCAACTCGCGTAAACTAAGGACTGAGGATCAAAGAATGAAAAATCAGATTTTGTCATGGTGTGTCTTTGGGGTGCTTAGTTTCCAGGTTACTGCTTTTGCCGACGACATGTACGGCGTCTTCATGGTCACAAAAGGGAGCGTGAAGGTTCAAAGCGCAAAAACAGGAACTACTGACGCAAAAGTCGGAGTGAAAGTTTTTGAAGGTGATACCGTTATTACTGCGGCTGATTCCAGAGCGAAAATCGTGATGGCAGACCGTAACGTTATCAACGTCAACCCTGACACTAAAATTCAAATCGCCAAATATCAAAACGACTCTGCCACAGGCAAAAAAGACGTTCAGTTAAATCTGCTGCAAGGTAAGGTTCGTAACAACGTTCAACAAAACTATGATGGCGAAAAAAGTAAATTTCTAATTAAAACACCAACTGCAGTCGCAGGGGTACGTGGTACCCAGTTCCTTGCTGGATTTGATCCGTCCACGCAAATGACTTCAGTAGTGACTTTTAAAGGTGCCGTATCAGTAGCCGCTGTTAATAAAGCAGGCCAAGTTGTTGGTGCCCCGGTGATGGTTAAAAAAGGTGAAATGACGACGGCGACAGCAAATGCCGCTCCAGAAGCACCAAAACCACTTCCTAAAGAAGACGTTAAAAAGATGGACGTAGAATCTGCTTCAACAAGCCAAACTAAAGAGGGCGGCGAAAAAGCCTCCAATGAAGCGGCTCCTGCAGGTGACAATAAAACAGCTGAAAACAAATCTCCTGAGGGTAAAGAAAACAGCAAGCGTGACCCTGCAAATGAAGGCGGTGCTCCCGCTGCTGATGCTGGTGGAACTAAGTCAGCACAAGGTGAAGCTCCTCCTCCAATGAAGGAAGCGGCTCCTCCGATGATTGATAAAAAAGATATGGATATCGGGATGGCAAAAGAGATCAATGACGTTCGTCAGCAGCCAGTAGCGGCTCCGACGACGACGATGCCTCGTGCGCCAACAGCTGATACGACCTCACCGGTTAAAGATATTATCCGTGATTCTATGGGTAAGACCCGTGTGATCGTAAGACCGCAAATTGGGAACTAAATTTTTAAATAGATAGAGCGACAATTTATGAAAGCAGCTTTGATTTTTCTTCTGAGTTTCGTTTTGGCCGTGCCGTCTTTTGCGCTTGATACAAAGATAGCCCAGTCACAAGTCATTGTCGTTCATCTCCATGATGCAAAAGCCACGGGTGACGTGCAAACAGTGCGTGTTCGGGACGTCGATTCAAATAAAATAGCGCAAATTTCATTGCATCCAAATAAAGCCAATCCAAAAATTTGGAGTGGCTTTTTCGTTATTAGTTTCTTTAAAGGCGATACAGCCGCTAGAACTTTAGAGTTTTATGGTTTAGGTAAAACTCCTTACTACACCTATGTCTCTGGCTCTGAAACAGTTCAAAGAGTGAACCTTTTTGAAAACTCAGATCAGATGGCTGCTTTTATTACTAGAGACGTTGAAGCCAAAGCCAAAGCTGCAGCGAAAGCGCCTCCTGTAGCTGCAGATAAGAAAAAAGCTGAAGTTTTCTCTCAAGAAAAAATGGTGCAAATTCAAAAACAAGTGCGTGAGCAAGTTCGTGTTCAAGAGCAAGTTCAAGTTAGCCTAGAAGAACAACAAGCTAAAAAAAGAGCTGAGCTTTTAGAGCAACAACAAAGACTAAGTCAGGCAGAAAAGAAAAGAAAACAAGATGAAGCTGCGGCCTTAGTAAAGAAGGCTGATGCCCAATACGTGAAACAAAACTATGCGGCGGCTGAAAAACTTTATTCTGAAGCCATTGAACTAGATCCAGAAAATGAATCTTACTTTTACCGCTATGGTGTGAGCCTTTATAAGACTGAAAACTACAATAAGTCCCTAGTAACTTTGAATATGGCCGAAGTCGATGCTGATAAGTTATTAGAAAAGGATTACTATCTAGCACTAAACCAACTAAAACTTAAAGACTACGATAAAGCGCTTAAAGCTCTCGTTGAGATTCGCGAAGAGAACGATCCTAACTTAAGCCCGACAGCATCTTTCTTTGCGGGAACTATTGAATATCAAAACCAAAAATTTCCTGAAGCTCGTAAGAGTATGGAATATGTTTTAGATAATTCTAAAGATCCTCAAATGGATAAGGCTGCAGAAGACATGCTTGATCAAATTGATCGAATGGAAAACTTCTTAGCTAGTAAAAAGGAACGCTTCCGCTTTACGTTCTTTACTGGTCCTGTTTATGACCAAAATATCCTAAACGTAGCTTCTAATAACGTGGCAACAGATGTTCAAGCTTTCCGCTTAAACTATGGAGCAAGTGCGCTGGGATATATTTATAAAGGTTTAAATTCAGATCTTGCTGCACAGTTGGCGGTCTCTGATTACTACAGTACGAATACGAGCTTTCAAGCTGATGCAACTTTGCAAACGGCGGATCCATTAGAACTTGCTTTGACGCTACCGTATCATTTAGAGATTGCTACAAAAGCTAGATCTTATAATTTAGAAGTCCTGCCAGCTTATAGAACCATCTATATGAGCCCTACAGGTGGTACACGCTCTGAGATCTTAAGAACTACGGGAGTAACGACCACCTTGGCCGCTCCGGTTAAAAGAGACCTGTATCTTTCAGGAAAACTTGAGTACTCAATTGATACATCTTTAGCGACGGCTGCTTCGGAAAATGATGATCAAAGCGGAAATAAGATCGGTCTTACTATCACTCCAACAAAGCTTTTAGATCTTAAAGGCGAAAAATCACTTTCAACGGATATCAGTTACATTTTGAACCAAGCAAAAGGTAAGAACTTCCGCTATCAAAGAATGGGTTTGGGTGTGAGTTATAGTTACCCAACATTTTGGAAGTCGACGGGGACTCTTCGCGGGGATTACGCAAATCAAAGTTATGGGGAGGCTGATACAGCCCGCACTGATAGCACAGTGACCTTCACATATTCCTTGAATAAAGATTTAACAAAGAAATGGAATTTGGGCGCCACAGCCCAGTACACTTTAGCAAATTCCGAAGTTGAACTTTATAAGTACAATAAGGCGATGCTAAGTGCTCTTTTCACATATACTCACAGCATTCTAAGTAAATAAAAAAAGCCACCTCACAGGTGGCTTTTTAGTTTTAAGATTTAAATCTTAATTATTGATTCACTGTGATTGGGAACGCTGGTGAATTTATACCAGCCGAACCGACTGACACATTCACATTCAGCGTACCACCACTTTGGTTATCCACTTTGAAATATGTCGGCAGTACTGCTGGGCCATTACTTGGGAAGTAGAGATAGCTTTGTGGGTAACCGCTGCACGACGGATCATTATAGAATCCACCTTGTGAAGGCCCCGGGATCCCACCGACATTTGGATAAATGCTCATACCCATACCTTGCGCTACAGTTCCTGAAGCGTTTTTCAAAGTGATGTTTACTTGCACGCATTGGTTACTAGCCAAGTTTGCTGGAAGAGCCGGAGTAAATTCGATCAACGCTGGTCCATCCACGACCACAGGATAACTAACTGTCGTTAAGCCTGTCATTGAAGCGATGATGTTATGGGTGCCCCATGCTTTAAAGCGAGTGAAGAATGCGCCTTTATAGCTTCCTTGCGGAATGCTTACAGTATTAATTGCGTTCGTGCCGTAACCACAATCACCCTGGTTTACGAAATAATCTACGCCACTATTATTAGTGCTTAGATTAACAGTCATCGCAGAGGTCATTAAAATTGGCGTGTGGTATTCATTCACCACTAATACTTCATGAGCCATGTTAGAGCAGGAGTTCAAACCACCCATACGGTTGTTACCGCGAACTTCCAAATATTTCGGAACATTCGTGCCCTGACCTTTATGAAGGACCTTCGCAGCAGGAACATATGTGCTGGATGTTTCAGTCATATTGACTGTCACATCATGGCCAGCCATCGAATTCATCTTAATATAAATTGGCAGTTTCGTAGTTGAGCCTGGCAGTACGAATACATTCGCAGAACTCGTGTTGGCCTGACATGTTGCTAAGCTCGTAAAGATGCTTACGCCAGCGACACTTGGGATATTAATAGTCATGTCCGTATATTTAGAAACATAACCGTTATCCATTTTCTTGATAACTAAATCAAACGGATAACAAACATCCGGTAGTACTCCCCAAGGTCCTTCGATATCCATAGACGTAGCGTATTTGTCATGGATTGGGAATTGACCAGAGCCGAACACAGTCACGCCATTCGGAGCAGATGTAACTGCTGCACTAATAGTTGCCGTCGTCGGATCGTAGGGAGTTTTAAATACAACTTGTTTTCGATCTTGGAATGCCGGAATCGTGATCGAAGATTGTGGACTTGAACCTGCCTGACATTCTTCCCAGCTATTATATATTGGCTGACTAGAGCCATTGATTTCAATTGTTGGTGCCACAGTGATTGCTACTGGGAAAGAGGAATGGCGACCATAACTATCTCTAAGTGCTAAATCAAAAGACTGGCAAGTGTCTGAAGAAAATGCGTTATACGGGAACCACTCTTTTGTAATATGCAATTGTGTAGGAGCGGAAGTGCCTGGGCCTGTAGGGCCGTCACTGTGTCCGTCATCTGGGAAGTCAGGACCATCACAGGTGTCGAAACGATTTGCTTCGTTAAAGGAAACCTTGATTGGAAGATCTTTAGTTTCACCTGGTTTCAATTCAAGGGCACCGACTTCACCCACTAGGTAAGGTGAAGACATCACGTCATGTTCAGGGAATGAATTAACTTTAAAGTCTTTGCATGCGCCTTCAGCAGCATAAAAACCAATCACGTAAATTACGCGGTCTTTTCCTGACGGCACATCGAAAGATAATGCGGAACCCGCAGGCGCTCCACCAACCCACATGCCGATTTTTCTTTGCGCAAATGAGGTGTCATTTTTTCTATAACATACGTTTCTTTGCAGAGCTTCTTCAGGTCCGCCGGCTGCGATCATAAAGCAATTGATTGGACGATCACCTGTGAAGCCCGTGGGAACAGGCCGACTTTCATCGTCTGTTGAAGCAGCTGAAACATCAGTGGCCTTTGATAATGAAGGCGTTAAAGAAGGTAGTTGAATTTGCACCTTGGTTTTTTCATCCATCGCTAAACGATCGCAACCAAGAAGAGCCATCACACTGAGTGCTAATAAAATATGATTTTTCATATACTTACTTCTCGGCATAATGGGGCCCATAATAAAAGAAATCGGTAAAAATTTTTTTGAATGTGAATGAGACGGCCAGAAAATTAGACTCATTTTGAGAATCAAGTTCATCGAAACTTGATATGAACACTGGCCGCTCGATTTGAAACACCATTTTGCATCGCCGATAACGGATTAAATATTTCTAACGATGAAGAACTAAACAAATCGTGCCGCACTTCGCTGGACATCGTTCGATCCATTTGATCTTATAAGTGTGCAATGAAAACAGGTTTGATCTTAAAAATTTCGATGTTGGTTTTTGCCTTTGTTGCTGTGCTTTACGGGATCAAGGCGCTGCAATCTCCGCAAACACAAAGGCACGCGTCTGATCCGAATAGTGTGATTGGGTTGCTTGTGGGTGGTGAATATCGTCTGCTTTCGTGGTGCCCGGAAAAAACCGTAAAGCTTGAACTTCTCTCTGAAAATTCGGAAGTTCTAAAGACCTTTTCCAGCGCCCAAGATCTATCGGCTGCTTGCGAGTTGATGGTGGGGAGTTTTAGCCAGGAACAAAATTATGAGCCTAAATACCGCCCGCTTCTTAAGGCCGTTTCAGAATCTGGTGAAACAAAGATTTTAGAAAAAGATGTCGGAAAAGAAATCTTCCGGGTTCAAGGGATGCCGTTTTCATCTCCGGGCCTGGTAAAGGTTTTGAAGAGATTTGAAGCGCCCTAGACTTCCGAAATGTGTTTGACAACAGCCAAGCAAAGCCCTATTTATGGAACCTCACCGAGTTCAGGAGTAGCTCAGTCGGTAGAGCAAGCGGCTGTTAACCGCTGGGTCGGGGGTTCGAGTCCCTCCTCCTGAGCCAACTTTATTAGTTGTGAAATTTAAGCCCTAGGTAACCCTAGGGTTTTTTTTATCCTCTTGATTGTGCTTAGCGTTAATTGCTAAGCCAATTTTGTCTCAAAGTAACACATTTAGGCTCCCTCATCGCCCCAGCTCCCATATATTGCAAATGAGTCATCTATTCCCCGGCACAGGCTTTGTAATAACCCGCCTGGAACAATCGGACGTCTGCTGGAGGATCGCTATGCGTATTCTTAAATTTTTACCTCTTATAGCTTTTTGGAGCGTTACTGTGCTTTCTGTAAATGCTGGAGCACAAGTAAAGAGTTATCGGGAATGGAAAACAGAACGCGTTCAGCAGGCGCATAGCAAAGTTCTAACTCTGAAAGCTCAGATTGAATCTAAGAAAGCGACTAGAACCCTAGCACACGGAACAGACCCCAATTTAATGCAAAAAACTACGGTTGAAGCCGTCTCTACGACGGATATGGCTGTGGAAAAATTAGAAAGACTACTGCGCGCAGAACAGTATGATCTTGAAGTTGCTAAGGATCTTTCTGTAACCGATTATTTCGTCGGTTACCTTACTAAGGTTCAAGATAAAAAGTCCGCTTTTAATGAAGTTGCTGGAAAATTAACGCCTGAGGAAGTGGCCGAGTTAATGACTGCTTACGCCAACTCTGTTTTTGGCGCTTCTACGGCAGATCTTCCGGCAAGTGCCTCTAACATTGGAAAAGAAGTTACTAAATAGTTCTCTAAATTCGGCATTTTTACTCAGCGCACAATAATTCGCGGTATTACTGCTAGTGAACCTTTCAAAAAAATAGCTCGCCCAACCTTGACTTAAAATCCTCCGGCTTCATATTACCCTCGTCATTAATAAACGGAGGCAAATATGGCTAAAACTGAACTAAGCGTTCGTCCACTTCACGATAGAATTCTAGTGCGCAGAATGGCGGAAGAAGAAAAAACCGCTGGCGGACTTTTCATCCCTGATACAGCAAAAGAAAAACCACAAAAAGGTGAAATCGTAGCAACTGGCAAAGGCCGTGTTACTGAAGACGGTAAAATCCTTCCTTTGGAAGTGAAAGCCGGCGACAAAGTTCTTTTCAGCAAATACGCAGGAACTGAGTTGAAACTTGAAGGCGCAGAGTACTTAATGATGCGCGAAGAAGACATCTTGGGCGTATTCCAATAGTCGTTTCGAAATTTATTTAATTAATTAACGGAGATAAAAATGAGCAAAGTATTAACATTCTCAGAAGACGCTCGCACACACATCCTTAAAGGTGTGAACACTTTGGCGAACGCTGTAAAAGTAACTCTTGGACCTAAAGGTCGTAACGTAGTTATCGACAAATCTTTCGGATCACCTCTTATCACTAAAGACGGTGTGACTGTTGCTAAAGAAATCGAACTTGAAAACAAATTCGAAAACATGGGCGCGCAAATGGTTAAAGAAGTTGCTTCTAAAACCAATGACGAAGCCGGTGACGGTACAACAACTGCAACAGTTCTAGCTCAAGCGATCTACCGCGAAGGTGCTAAACTAGTTTCTGCAGGTCACAACCCAATGTCTATCAAACGTGGTATCGACAAAGCTGTTGCTACTATCATTGAAGACCTTAAAGCAATGTCTAAGCCTGTAAAAGGCACTAACGAAGTTGCTCAAGTCGGCGCTATCTCTGCAAACAACGATAAAGAAATCGGTCAAATGCTTGCAGATGCTATGGAAAAAGTAGGCCGTGAAGGCGTTATCACTATCGAAGAATCTAAAACTGCTAAAACTGAAGTTTCTGTAGTTGAAGGTATGCAATTCGACCGTGGTTACCTTTCTCCATACTTCGTAACTAACGCTGAAAGAATGGAAGCAGTTCTTGAAAACGCTTACGTTCTAGTTACTGACAAAAAAATCTCTTCTATGAAAGACATGATCGGCATCCTTGAAGGCGTTGCAAAACAAGGCCGTCAATTGTTGATCATCGCTGAAGACGTTGAAGGCGAAGCACTTGCAACTCTAGTTGTGAATAAACTTCGTGGCACTCTTCACATCTGTGCGGTTAAAGCTCCTGGCTTTGGTGACCGTCGTAAAGCAATGCTTGAAGACATCGCGATCCTAACTGGCGCGAAAGTGATCTCTGAAGACATCGGTCGTAAACTTGAGCAAGCTACTATCGCTGACTTGGGTGTTGCGAAACGTATCGTTGTAGACAAAGACAACTCTACAATCATCGATGGTTCTGGTAAAAAAGAAGAAATCAAAGCTCGCGTTTCTGCTATTAAAGCACAAATCGAAGAAACTACTTCTGACTACGACAAAGAAAAACTTAAAGAGCGTCTAGCTAAATTGGCTGGCGGTGTTGCAGTTATCTATGTTGGTGCTCCTTCTGAAGTTGAAATGAAAGAGAAAAAACACCGTGTAGAAGATGCTTTGAATGCAACTCGCGCGGCAGTTGAAGAAGGTATCGTTGCTGGTGGCGGAACTGCACTTCTAAGAGCAGCTTCTAAAATCGACAAATCTAAATACCAAGAAGAAGAAGCTTTCGGCGCTATGATCATCAAACGCGCTTGTGAAGAGCCAATTCGTCAAATCGCTGCGAACGCAGGTCTTGATGGCGCGATCGTTCTTGATCGTATCCTTCAAAACAAATCTGCTTCATGGGGTTTCAACGCTTACTCGGATGAATACACTGACCTAATCAAAGACGGTGTTATCGATCCAGTTAAAGTTGTTCGTTGTGCATTGACTAACGCTGCTTCTGTAGCGTCTTTGATGCTTACTACTGAAACTATGATTGCAGAAGCTCCTAAGAAAGAAGCTGCAATGCCTGCTGGTGGACATGGTGGTATGCCAGGTATGGGCGGAATGGGCGACATGATGTAACCCGCGCCGGCGATAAAGGGCCTATCGACTGCGTTGTGCGGTCCTTCGCTTCACTCCGATGTAGCCTACGGCTACGCCTGCGTTTCGCGAAGGATCCTCCGCCTTGCGCTGGACCCTTTCTCACCAACGCTAGTGTTCTCTGTTCTTAGTTTGAATACAAAAAACCCCGGTCGCTTTCGCTCCGGGGTTTTGTTTTTTTGGGGTAGTAAGCCTCGCTTCGCTTGGCTAAAATGAGTATTGGACTCCGCCTAGTAGAGTTGTCATTTTGTGGCTGGCGCTGCTGGCTGTTCTTTCGCCGGTTCCGCTGAAACTTGAGTTGTAGTTTTCTATTAGGATTTCGCCGCGGATCTTGAATCGTGTTCTCAATTTATAATCGAAGAAAAAACTGAAAGCGTTAATGCTGCTGCTTGAACTTGAGCCGCTTGTTTTGCTTTCTGAGACTGTTGGGTTGTAGAAGAAATCTAATTTACCGCCGATATCTACTGGCATTTCTTCTGATAGTGGTACTTGGCCTGCGACACTGAATACTAAACCGCTGTAGCTCATTGTTGTGAAGGCTGTTGGGTTGCTGTCGTCGACGCTGAATTTTGTGTTTAAGTAGCCGCCCGATAATTGGATTTTTGGTCCGAAGAAATCGTTGGTCATTAGGAAGTTATAGCCAAGGCTGACTCCGTATTGTCCGATTCCTAGGTTTAATGAGCTTGGTGTGGATGCAGTTAGGTCGTTTGATATTGAGAACACGGATTGTCTTAGTACCAATCCCACATACCATTCTGGGCTTAACCACATTTCTCCGCGCACCATGATGTTTGGTGCTAGGGTGTTGCTGCCGCTGATGGATTCAGTTGGTAGTGATGCGTTTTGGGTGTAGTTGCCAATCCCTGCTAGTAAATCAATTTTTCCATACTGGGGAGGCATAGTAGGTAACCATTCTTGTGGATCTTCGCCGAACGCTACTTCCTTATCGGGTCTGGTAGATACATCCTGCAAAACCTTTCCTGATGGAGTAGTTACTGGCACAGAGTATTTTACGAATTCATCAGGCATTACTTTAGATCCTACTGTGATGATGCCTGGATCTTTTTCCATTTCAACGTAACCGAAACTTAAATGAGGTTCGACCTTAAAAAGTTTTACTCTGCCTAAAACCTCTTTTTCAGTGCTGACCATGATTTTTAATTTCGGGTGACGGTTTATTTTTATAATTTGCACGACCGACACACGGCTTTCGGGTTTAAGACCGTAGTTACTTCCTAAGTTTAAAGTCACTTGTTGGCCACGGCGGCTTAAAATTGTAGCTCTAAATGGCATGCGTGATTTTAGGTTTTCAAAAAGTCTTTTTACTTCGTTACGAACTTCGGCTGTTTCAAAACCTTTATATTCACTTAAACTTTCTTGTAAAAGCGGAAAACCTTCTCTTCCCACGAACAAAGTCATTGTGATCGACATGCCTCGTGGACCGCGGATGATTTTTGTTGCAAGTGCTGCTTCTGACTTAGCTGACTTTAAAATTTTCTGAACTTCCTCAGGACGCTCATCTAAAAGTTCTGATTTAATTTTTAAATCAGCGGGCATATCCGTCAAAGACCATTGCTTATCTGCATTCAAGGCATTGCGCAGTTCTTCTTCCACAGGTTTTGCGTAAATGCCGCCAACGTTATCAGTGGGCGGAACTAAGACGATGGATTTGATTGCCAGGTCCTGGTCGACAGCACTTACAAAGACATTCTGGGCATTGGTCTGGGCCAAAGCTGAAGGCAATACAGAAATGAAACAGATCCACACGAAGAAAAAACACTGAAGAATAGATTTCATAAAATAATTCTGCACTGCCTCTGAAAACAGGTCAATTTGACATCAAGTAATTAAGACCGAGAGCCGAAATTATTTGTATGAAGACTTCATCTGCTATTTTACTTTTGTCACTGCTATTGACCTCGACTTCCCAGGCGCAAACAGGTCTAGAAGGTTTTAGTTCAGGTCGTTACGAAATTCGCAAGTCTTCTGCAAAGCGTGCTCCAGCATCTGAAAACTTGGTAGTGACTGACAGTGATGGAGTCAAAGTTAGAACTTTAAAAGAGTCTGAACTTGCTGCTGAGGAAAAAGCCCGCAAGGAAGCCGCGGCCGCAAAGGAAGAGGCAGCCAAGCTTGCCGAAGCTTCTAAAGTCGAAAAAGACAAAACCATCATTTCCCAAAAAGTTGAAATCACTAAAGTGGAAACAGTTGTGGATAAGTCAGCACCTGAGGTCCAGGAGCCTAGTATCAGTGAACAAGCAGAAAGCCTTTTTTCGAATAAGGCTGAAAAGATCTATGACTTTTACCGTGAGCAAGTTCACCCAGATGACATTCGTAACAACAAAGCAGAATTAGATTTTGCACCGGTTCTTATCTATAATGATTCACAATCCAATTATTCCTTCCGTGACTATAATAGCTTCTTTAATGCTTTAAAAATCAAAGCGGCTGTTTGGTTTACTCCGTTAATCGGTGTTAGCGGTCAGATGTTATTTTCCATGGGAGCTGACGTTGATTCCATGGATGCAGATAAATCCAGAGTGCCAGCTAAGTATGAATTCATGGATATTGGATTAAACTTCAGAAGATTCTTTGGAGTTTCACGAAAATCCAACTCTGTGGAATTTTCTGTGCTCTTTAGCGAAAACAAAATGACTGTTCCAAGCGACAATACATCTCGTGCTCGAATTAAAACCCAAGGCGTGGGTGTCGGCTTAAAAACACGTTTACCGTCGTCAGCCAATTATTCATGGGTGATGGGCGGAACTTTCTTCCCAAGAATGCAACACGATGAAAGTGAAACTGGTGTGGCAATTAATTCAGGCACTGCTGAAGACACGATTCGTTTGGGTTTGGATTTTGGCGGTGAATGGAAGTTTGACCGTGAAGGGCAAATGACTTGGAATCTAGGCACAACTGTTGAACGCAACGTCTTTGCGGACAGCGCTAGCTTACCAGACCCAAGTACAGGTTCCACGCCTTCTAATGTCAGCGTGACTAATACGCTTTATATGTTTTCCCTAGGCTATCGTTGGGGCCACTAAAATCCACTCATCAAAAGTCGTAAGAAGTTCTATTCTAAAACGGTATGAAGATACGTTTTGTAGTTGTCGATGATGCCGCTTTTTTACGTGAATTGCTGAAGAATATAATTACTTCTGCCGGTGGCGTTTGTGTTGGCGAAGCTGAAAATGGCGATGAAGCCATTACTCTTGTAAATAACACCCTTCCCGATTTAGTAATGCTGGATATGGTAATGCCACTTCGTAATGGCATTGAAACGGCAAAGGCCATCAAAGAACTTTATCCTGAAGCAAAAATCATTGGCTGCTCAACTGTGGATCAAGATTCGCTTGTGCAAAAAGCATATGAGGCGGGCTTTGATGCCTACATTGTTAAGCCATTCAGTAAAGAACAAGTTATCTCTGCAATTCATAAGGTCTTACCTCATCTAGGAGAATCAACCCATGGAAGAACTTAAATACATCTTAAAATGCTTTTGTTTTACAGCACTCTTGATCGTGCTAATGCAAGTTAAAGTCGGTGGAGCTTCAATGGAAGAGCATTCTTTTCGTTGGTTAAAAAGCTCTACGGTATCGGAATACATTCAAAGTGCCGCGGCTGGTGGCGCGATGGCTTTACGCAGTCTTGGTAAAACCTTAAAAGATGGTGTTCAAAATACTGTGAGTGGATTTCAAGAAGGCGCGCACGAAAAAGCAATTCGCTAAAAAAGGGAATGGGAGAGACACCTTGGGGGGTAAGTGCTCTCCCAGTTTTGGGGGCTTAACTTAAAAAAGCTCAGGGTTATTTTACGCCTGATCTTGTTGACGAAGCTCCAGTAGAAACCTTCGCTGATTTAGCTACGTGTTCTTTCACCGGGTTCGTATTCTTAAACAGATCGTTTTTTCCTGAAGCCATTCTGTGTGCGCACTTGGGATTTGCAAACGTCACCGCAGAAAATGCGATTACAGAAAACATCACTACAGCTTTAATAGACTTTTTCATAACGACTCCTCTTTCACTGTCTTTATAGAAAGACTGTGCAGTAATTAAACTATTCACAGAGGGTACATTGCAGCGGTTGTGCCAGGTTTTCTGTCTCAAAATGAGATTATGGCAGCTATATATACGCGATCAGATCAAATAAAAAGGGCCTTGGTGTCCCAAAGCCCTTTTAGGTAATCGTATGACAATAAATTAGACGGGTTGGAACTAGCGAGTACCCTCTTTAGAAGAAGAGCCGCCCGCTGGAGTCGAAGAAGTACCCGCTGGACGGTAAGTCGTATCATCATTGATGCGACCATGCTTCATTCTTGCGATACATTCTGGGCAATAACCAGGAGCCGCGACTTCCGCTTCAATAGCTCTAGTGCCTTTGGCTTCGTTCGGATCCACGCCAGGGTTTACAGTACGTTTTGAATCATCTTCTTGAGCAAATGCCGTAACAGAAACTGTAGAGAAGCCAAGAACTAATGAAATGGATAAAGCTAAAACTTTTTTCATAATTCACCTTCTCCTTATAGATACAGCTCTGCTGTGGCAGGGGCAATGATATCTAATAAATTATTAAACGTGCTAGCTACTTGCATCGCTACTGAAGGACCTTCTTTACTGTCCACCTTATTAATCTCGCCGTTCGGCTTATAACTCACTACGATAGTTCCTAAACCTGGGCGGGTAACGACAGAAGGTTTGCCATAGCGTTCTTCGTATTCAATCTTAACAACTTTTTTAGCGTGATCAGTGATCGTCGCAATACGGCCGCGATTATCGTAGGTCATATTGATTTTTTGGCCATCACTGTTTTGCGCAAATACCAAATTACCTTTGGCATCGTACTTAAATTGAGTGGCTTTAGTTAATGCCTTTTGACCTTTATCGTTAAAGTAAGTGCTAGAAACTGAGCTTACTTTTTTAAGAGCAGAATCATATTCAAAGGCCATGCGCACGGTTGGTGACGCTTTTACTTTCACTAAACCATCTGGATAGTATTCATAGCTAACCCGCTCAGTGTTACGGCGAATTGAAACAGGTTTCCCGAATACTGGGTGATACGAAATGTCTGTGACGTTACCGTTTACCGACGTCAATACACGTTGAAGATAGTACTGACCATCTTTACGTTGATCGTGCCAGAATTCATATTTGTTATCCGCAGTCACTTCTTTGCCGCAAGTTTTTTTCACAGTCGACCAGTAGTGGTTTTTTGGATCATTTTCAGAAAATTCGTATTTATACTGCTCGATACATTTATCACGGTCCGCAAAGGCAATAACCCAGTCATTCTTTTTATCGTATTTGATGGCAATAAATGACTTATCTGGCCAGCCAGCTTTCGTAAGATTATGAAGTTCGTCGTATTCGTAAGTGTAAGTTTTTAACCAAGCATTCTTTACTGAAGCAAGATCATCAAGGTTTGCGAACTTATAATCAGCCATCAAACCGTTTGGACCTGTGATCGATTTAACTTTTTTGTTTTGATAGTACTTAAAGTTAAGACGGCGACCGTTGTTATCTTGAACTGTGGCAATTACGTCTTTATCGTAGTCAAACTTTAGATAGTTGCCGTTTTTATCGTAGATGTGGGTCAATTTTCCTTGCGGGCTAAAACGTTGAGCGCTGCCATCAGGAAGATTTCTAGTATAGTGAGTTTTATTAAAAACAAAGTGTTCTACTTCACGGCCGTTGGCATAAAACTTCGTTCCTTCACGGACGGAAACGCTAATGCCATAGCGGGAAGCAAAGTCAGAACGAAGATTGTCGTCTTCAAGCAGCTGTGTTTTTAACGAAGTGATGTAGGCTTCTGTTACACCGACTTTTTTTTCAGCTTTCATTTTATTGATGATGGAGTTGATGGTGCCTTCAACTTCTTTTCTGGTTACTTCACGCGGAGAAAAAGTCACTTCAAGACCGCCACCGCATTCTTTAACTTTGATGTTTCCTTCTGCATTCACTTCCATGGAAGTTTCAAAATCAGAACACCAGCCGAATCCGAACATTCCATTAAATAGCGAGCGGCTATTATAAGTGCGCACGATTTTTAAATCGTAGCCACTTCCAGGAACATCCATATCAATCCATGTATTTGAATAATTGGCATTTTTCATGTCTACAAGCGCATAAGCTTGAGCAGAAAAAAGAAAAGCGAACCCAAGAATTGCCTTCTTCATTAGTGAATACCTCTTCCGTGAAATATCGTAGCAAGCCCTGGCCAGAACCAGAGTAGGCATGACAAACTACACTTTGATGGTAACAAGTTTTTTGATTACTACGCCACCGATTATTTGAAGACCCAGCATGACGAATAATAACACTAGACCTAGGGTTGTGCTGAACATGGGCTTGATGAAACCCGGATCTATCAGCAAAAAGACGCCCATTAAAATAAACGGAATCATGGTGACGATAATTCCCTGCATAAGACCTTGAGCAGTCATGGCTTGAATTTTTTTCTCTACCTTTTGACGCTCACGAATCACTATGACGATGGTCTGGAATGTTTCAGCCAAGTTACCACCGGTTTCTTTTAAAATATTGATCGATGTCACAAACATTTGCACGTCAGGACGTGGAATGCGCGTACCTAAGTCATTCAGTGCACTTTCAAAACTATCACCCACTTGCATCTGATAAAGAACTTGGGCGAATTCTTGGCTCATGGGATTTCCCATGATTTCAACCACGCGCTTCATCGATTCTTGTGGATTGGAACCGGCTTTAATACCGTTGGCCATGATTGTAAGGCCATCCACCATTTGATCCGTGAACTTGTTGCAGCGTTGTTCGTAAATCATGCGCACAGCAAACAGTGGCAATTGCCAACCAGCGATGGTGATTGAAGCACCGAAAAAGAAACCTACTAAAACATTTGGCCAGAATGCCAAGAATACCAAGGCACCCACACCGAAGCTCATTAACAGAATTAAGATCGTGATCTTACGCTCGTCCACTTCCATGCCCATCACGCGCAGTAAACGCATGACTTCATCACGTTGACCCAGGCTGCGTTTATGAAGCCACGCTAAGGCCTTGTCAGCCCATAGGATGACGACCGTGAAAACACAGATGCCAAAGAGCGGAATCATGATCCATTCGTTAAATAAAAAACTCACTCATTACCCCGATTTTTTCACTGGAGCAACACCCGGCATTTTTGGCATAGCTGCAGCGATTGGTGGTTTTGCAGCAGCTTGCGCAACTGCAGGGTTGTTGGTGGTAGGATCGTTCGCAAAGATCTCGCGAGGAATAACCACACCCTTATCACTTAGTTTTTGGATAAAGCTGGGGATAGTTCCAGTGGCTTGGAAGACCCCTTGTATTTTTCTATTTTTATCGTAACCAGTTTC
Organism: Bdellovibrio bacteriovorus; assembly: GCA_041888585.1. Taxonomy (GTDB): domain Bacteria; phylum Bdellovibrionota; class Bdellovibrionia; order Bdellovibrionales; family Bdellovibrionaceae; genus Bdellovibrio; species Bdellovibrio bacteriovorus_I. Next base: position 99,156 of record CP168971.1, read on the forward strand.
TTTAAATCTAAAGATCTCTGCCAAAGTAACTACGTCACCTTGCATGCCGGCTACTTCCGTGATGCTAAGAATCTTACGACTACCGTCTGATAGACGGGAAATCTGCACGATCAAATTCACCGCACCAGAAATCTGTTCGCGAATCGCGCGAACTGGAAGTTCCATGCCAGACATCATACAAAGAGTTTCAAGACGGGCGATACATTCACGCGGGCTGTTGGCGTGGGTCGTAGTCATTGAACCATCGTGACCTGTGTTCATGGCTTGCAACATATCAAGTGCAGCGCCGTCACGGCACTCACCGACGATGATACGATCCGGACGCATACGTAATGAGTTCTTAATCAAATCACGAATGGTGATGGCGTTAGTTCCTTCCATCGATGCGGGACGAGTTTCAAGGCGCACAACGTGCTCTTGTTCTAATTGCAGCTCGGCTGCGTCCTCGACAGTGATCACACGTTCATTGGAAGGAATGAACGTAGAAAGCATATTCAGTAAGGATGTTTTACCTGAACCGGTACCACCAGAGATCACCACATTCAAACCGTTCTCAACACAGATGCGTAAGAAGTCGATCATGTTCTTCGTGATACTTCCGTAGTTAATATACTTTTCAGGCGTGATACCGCCCTTTTTAAATTTACGAATTGTTAGTGCCGGGCCGTCAATAGCAAGTGGCTCGATCACCGCATTCACACGGGAGCCATCTTTAAGACGGGCATCCACGGTTGGAGTCGATTCATTGATCTGACGACCTAGAGGTGTCACGATACGCTCGATAATACGGCGAAGGTGATCATTGGAAGTAAAGGTCACAGGGCTTAGCTGCACTTTACCACCTTTTTCGATAAAGATTTTCTTATAACCATTTACCATGATCTCTGAAACATCATTATCAGCTAATAGATCTTCTAAAGGACCAAGTCCCAAAGCTTCTTCTAAAACTTCTTTAATAAGTTTTCCGCGCTCATCACGGCCCACATCAGGCGCTTCTTTATCAACGATCAATGTGATTTCACGTTTTGCTTTTTCGCGAACTTCTTTTTCTTTTCCTTCATCCTGCTTACCATCGATCAAAAGTTTTTTAAGATCGACTGTGCGGATAAGTTCGTTATGCACGCGGATTTTAAGTAAAGTTCGCGCATCCATCCCGCTAGAGTTCGCAGGAAGATTAGCGCCACCGGCTTCTGTCGCCGCTGGGGCAGGCTTTGGTTTCTGGACAGTTTTTAGACGTTGTAAAATACCACCAGTTAATTTCCTTGCGACATCATAGTAAGCCGCTGTGACTGGCGCTTTCGGAGCTGCCAACACAAATGGCGTGTACTTTTGTAAAGCCATCATCGAAGTTGCCTCGTCCTGCGGGATCACTCCTAAGAATGGCAACTGCAACTGATTGGAAATAGTTTGCGGGGATAATCCTGTTGGTGAAGCTTTATTAACTACCAATTGGAAAAGATCTTTGGGAATAGTCGCAGACAAAAGTTCATTGATCAGACGTTGTGTTTGCGTAACAACCAAAACCTCTGGGCTTGTTACGATCATGATCGCTGTAGCTTCTTGAAGGACGGCCATTTGCGCCGGACCCAAATCCGTACCCACGTCGACAACGACATACTTATAAGCGCGGCTAAAGAACTCTAAAAGTTTTCCTAAAAGATCAGGAGAAATATTAAGTGCTTCTTCTGGTCCACGCACGGCGCCCAAGTAAGCAAGACCCGATTGGTGCATCGTTACCAGCGTGTTCATGGGTTGAGAATTGAGAGAACCTTGGAAAGTCGCTAGTTCCTTTAATGTCTTTTGTGGCTTTAAGCCCATGATAACGTTTTGATCGCCGACGCTTTTCGCATCAGCATCAATCAAAAGAACTTGAGAGCGCAGTTCCGACATGATGGTGCAGGCAAAGTTGGCGGCAAATACAGATTTACCGACGCCACCTTTACCACCAACAACGGCAATGAGATTACAATTTGGATTAATAGCCACTGCGGACCTCCGTTTCCCTTATCGGTTGAAAAGGGAGGTCCGTTTACGAGACCTAGGCCTAACTATTAGTCACGTAAACGGAACTTCTTTTTAATTTGCTCAGCACCTGAGCTTGCAGAAGTTTTCACAATCGGGGTCACGAAGACCACGAACTGGCTTTGTTGTTTTACGAAATCCTTAGATGCATACAAGCTGATGATCGGATTCTTTTGTCCAGCAGGACGATTGTATCCTGTTGAACTAGAGTTTCTGATCAAACCACCCACCGCGGCACTTTGACGGTCACGGACAGTCACTGTGCTCGACATTTGGTTTTTACTTACGATGGGCGCACCCGCTGGAGTGTTACCAAGTAAGCTTGATACTTCAAAGCTCATTTCCATGTGAACGCTTCCGGATTTTTCACCAAGAAGAACTGGCGTGATTGCTGTCACGATACCGACAGAAGCAAACGCAGTACCTTGCGTACCATCTTTACCGATAACTGGGTAAGGTTGGTCAGTTACTTGTTTGATTTCACCTTTTTTGCCGTCTTCAACGATCAAGCTTGTACTTTCAAGTACGCGGGCATGACCATGTTGTTTTGCCCAGTTCAGTTTCGGTAACAAATTCATCACAGTACCAGTAATCGAACTCACAACACCACCTGGGGAATCACCACCAGTTTGGAAAGTCATTTGCGAGTTATCACCTAGTTCCGGAGTGAACTGAAACTTAAAGGCTTTCGAGTAGTCTTTATTCAATTCAACATAGTGAACCACTAGCTGAATCATTTTTGCTGGCGGCTTTGGTGCAGCTTCCTTAATTTGGATAAGGTTGATAACACCGTCGTTTACGGGACGGCGTTTTTTAATCGGACCACCGTCTTCAGCAGCATCAATGATGATGTCTGGAAGATAAGTTTTCGCGATGATCTCTGCACGTTTTGCTTCTTCATCACTATTTGCCCAACCTTGCAGAATGATTTTGTCATTTACAGCACGAACTTCGATTTCAGGGTTATTGATGTCGCGGGCGATAAACTCAGCAATCTTCTTTTGTGCTAGGGGACTTAGCGTAACAAGCGAAGAAGCCTGGTTTTCAAATTGCTTAATAACGTTGAAAATACGCGCTAGATCTTTTGGCAATAGGATCTGGCCATCAACAACGACTTTGTTATTTACGATTTTGATGTTGATACCTTCGATATCACCAAGAAGTGCTCGCATTTCACGAACGACTTTGTCGAGCTTGCTTTTCTTAACGTCGATGCGATATTCAGCAACGATTTTACCGTTACGTTTATCGTGAATCGTCAGTGTAGCAAAACCTTCTGACTTAGGGATGAAACGGATGATATTTAGGTCTTTAGCATAAGACGCAACCACAATACGGCGGAAATCACCTTTGAACTCGATATCCGGCGGTAAAGGCGGAAGCTTTTCGTCTTGCTCAATCCCCGCGGTTAAATTGATAAATTTACGAGAGCGATAAACACCCGTACCTTCATCAGCGGTGGCTTGAGAGGGCTCTGCAACCAATTCTTCTTGCGCAAAGGCAAGCTGGCCGCAAGAGAGACTAAGCAGCAGTCCAACTAAAAAATATCGTCCCATAAATCCCCCTAAAAATCCCATCTAGACTTCACTTACACTCTGACCCCCGTCAGAGAAGTACAACTTACAATGTCTGGAAGCCACCGCGTCTTGCGGGCGGTGCTGTCCTTTGTTGTTGCTGTTGCACTGGAGGTGTAAATGCAGGTCTTGGTGGCATAGCAATTGGCGGTGCTACTGGAGCAGCCGCATCGAGCGACACGACAGGTTTCCCCATCACCGATTCCGACGTCGAGCTAGGCATGCGCGGCGGAACGGTTCTGTCGCTTGGGTTTCTTAAAGCAAAGAACAAGTTTCCTGGAGCTGTAGAAAGAATATAAAACAGATCTTGAGCTTCTTTTGGAGTCGCCTCTACAGTGATCGTCGTATACTTCGTGTCACCAGTTAAAGCGATCTGAGTTAAGTTCTTACCCGTTGAATCTAGTTCAAACATACGCGGGATGTTGTTCACAACGCTGACACCTGTAGCAAGAACCACAACGTCAGACATCATCGTGAAAACTTCACGGCGCTGGTTCACACCTTTACCGTTATCAACAGCGGCAAAGATATCCACGCGATCACCAGGACGGATCAATTTCGCAACACCGCGAACTTCATCCACTGGAATCGTCACAGCACGTTTACTAGGAGCAACTTGCAAAGCAATCCCTGTATCAGGTCCTGGAGTCAATAAGTTGTTCTTTAAAACCATCTGACCTTTACGAATAGGTACTGCAGCCACGTTACCGATGATTTCATCAGGGATCGTGATCGCATCAGGTTGAATAAAGTCAGCAGGAAGTTCTTTTGTTTCAACCATAGTGTCATAGATAGTCTGCATTTCAGCGATATCTTCTTTTGCTACCACCACACGTTTTGTTGAACCGAAGCGTTTGTCATACTCCGCTTTCTTTTCTTGGGAATAGCTATAGAGCAAGAATGTCGCAAAGACGCCTGCTGCGATGGATAGCCAAAGATTTCTTGTCTCGTTTGATCCCATAAAGTCCTACTTCTTTCTAGGTTCCACACGTTGATGTTAAACACATGCCATAGGTAGTCTTGATCCAGATCGGATTGACTCCGACTGTGGTATTTCTACCTTCAGACAAGTTACGAATGCCGGAATGGACATTCTTACTGTTGCCTTCGACGTCAGCGGCTCTTTTATCAAAACTAAAGCGGTCAATAAGGCGGCTAGTGGCAATCCACTTTTGGCCGGTCTCTTTTTCCGCGGTAATACCATGTACGCGCATTTGAATTTTTGAATATTCATAGCGTGTCTGGTTTGAATCCAAATTAGAAAAGTAAACAAGGCTGGCCCTGTTTCTGAAAGTTTCAAAAGCATAGTTTCTAGCGGCGATGGAATTTAAGATGCCTGTGTGAATCGCACCAAAGAAGCCGATAGAAAAATTTAAGAACAGCACGATCACGACAATGATAGGAATCATTTCAAAGATCGCCATACCTTTTTCATTGTTGATGTGGGATTTGCGGCGTTGTTGTTTTAACATCCGTTATCCTCCATCAATTGATATTTGTTAGCGCCTGAAGCGCCTAGAATTTTATAGCGAGGATCCAAATCCAAAATCGCAGTGTAGCGTTGGCGGATTTGCAGTTCGCGACATTCTTTTTGGGTTGGTTCACGAATTAACAATCCAGTGACCTTCGCATTAAAGCCCGCATCCGGGTCTTCGCTGGTTGCGCCCAGGAAGGGAACTTTCATGTTAAGAATGCGCGCTTTAAAATTAAAACGTACACCCACTTGTGGCATACGGTTTTCAGTGGTTTTGTATTCATCATTAAAGCTGCGACCGCTTGGACCGCCACCACGGACTTCAAGATCAGTCAGTTTGAACCAGCCACCTTCAGTCGCGTTGAAGATAGGTTTTAATACTGGATTATTGATAAGCTCAGTGAATTTCTCACGGCCCAATTGTTCTTGTTTTTCGATATCGACATGCCCAGCAGCGTGGGCGCGTGCAGAAGAAAAGGCGATGTATTGTGCCACTTCTGCCATGGATAGGGTGAAGTTCAGAGAGAATAAGACAATGCAAAGCCCCGCGCATAGCACGATGGAAAAGATAAACTCCGCAGTCAACATACCGCGGTTGTTTTGCAATGGCTTAAGAAAAGCTCTCTGTTTTATCATGCCCCCTCATTCACCATTAGGGTCTACCGTTAAAGAACGGTCTCTTTGATTCGGATGATCGGCGCGAGCTTTATCAGGCTCTTCCCAAACTCCCGATTCAATCATTCCTGCAATTGCCGGCCAGGAACCGCCAATAAGCTTTGCAAAGATTTTTCCATCGCGAAGCTGTTTGGTTCCCCACACAAAAAAGCCAACAGAGACGATCATTAGCAGAACCATCTCAATGACGAACTGACCTTTGTTATTAAGTACAGTGCGTTTCATTGTTCTTTACCGGTCCAACCAATGTGGTTGCCATTTTGTGGTTTAAAGCCGTCACCTGTTGCTAAATGCTGTTCAACCCGGGCACCCAAACGAGGTCCCGATTCTCTAAAAGCTTTCGCTGGGGCTACCATGAAAGCTTTTAGCCCAATAAAGAAGACGCAAAATAGCAACAGAACGTATTCTATGGTCATCCAACCTCCAGATTGGAGAAGCCGACCTAGTTTCCGTTAACTTGACCGATCATGCCTTGAAGCTCATCGATCTTTCCGCTCACGGTCTCTTGGATTTTCCCTTTGAACATGATGACCAATGCAACAACCACAACCAGCAATAGGATGTATTCAGTCGCACCTTGACCGGACTGATTCTTCAATAGCTTCTTAGAAAAGTTCGATAACTTTTTCATTAGATTTCCCCCTTAACTTTCGTATCGGCTAAAATTGGGATTCTCTTTAGAGGACGCATTACAAAATCAAAAACGGAAAACGTCTCATTCTGAGAATGAAAACAGATTGGGATTTAAGTAGAAACGGTCCTCCTCCGCTGAGGCTACGGCGGACGAGGCCCATTAAATTATTTTGTAAGCATAGACTTTGGTAGGGCCTCGCTATTGACGAAGGTCCTAATTGTGTTAGATTGGCGCGTAGAGGGGTTTTCAGCATGCCGAAGCAACTGGTTTTTCTATACGCGTTTTGTGTCGTTATTTTATTCTTAGTTAACGTCGCAGTTTCTTAAGCCGCTTAGTTTTTCAAAGTGTAGATATCTGGATAATTTCTTCCGATTTCTTCGGAATCCATCCCGTACCCAACAACATAACGGTCATCGATTGTTTTTCCAATATAGTCTGCCTTGATAGGCAATTCACGGCGGGCTGGTTTATCAAGCAAAGTCACGATTTTCAAAGATGCTGGAGCTGATGCGAACAAACGGCTTCTTAAGAAGCTTAAAGTTCTGCCAGTATCGATGATTTCTTCTAAGATTAAAACGTGTTTGCCAGCGATGTTTACAGAAATGTCTTTAACGATCTTGATTGCGCCACCTTTTTCAACTGCTTGAACGTGGACGAAATCGATTTGTTGGGGAAGATCCACCTTGCGCATAAGATCTGCCGCAAAATGGATGGAACCGCGAAGAGGGCAAATGAAAACAACGTCTTTACCGTCGTAATCATACTCAATTTGCTCAGCCAAATTCTCAATGATTTCTTTGATTTCTTCGTTAGTAAGGAAAGTAACCATTTGATCTTTTAGCTGTGACATCTTGTTGCCTCTGTTACAAATCTATTGAAGTAATCCCTGCTGCTTGGGCCATTTTTAGATAGCGTAAAGCTTCAGGGTGTTGCGGATCACGTATAAGGATATTCTCCCACTGTTCTGTGGCTTCAGCAATATTGTTTGAATTGTAGTAGATAGCCCCAAGCTTTAGGCGGGCTGGAATCAGATGAGGGTACTCGCGAATAAGACCTTTTAGATCTTTGACAGCTCTTTCAGTTTGACCTAGCTGCACATAAACTTCAGCAATTCGCATCGTCACTTCAGCTTTGCGGCTAGAAAGTTTTTGCGCCTTTAATAATTGCTCAAGAGCTTCATTATAGCGTTTGTATTGATAGTACAAATCAGCCAATTCTTCATGCTTAGAGGCAAGTTTTTCGTCGACAAAAGGATCTTGTTTCCCAGATTTTTTTTCTAGTTGCGATTGCGCATCTAAAAACACCTGTTTGCCTTCGTCGTATTTACCTAAGTCGTTTAAAATAATGGATAATCCAACGCTTGCGTCAGTGTAAGTAGGGTCAATCTCAAGCGCGCGACGGAAGGTTTTAATCGCCTTGCTGAACTGTCCTTTGTCGTAAAAAATCGTCGCAAGCATTTGATAAACTTCAGGGTTGCGAGTGTTTTGCAATAGCATTTGATTCAAGATAGGTTCAGCCATCTTGTAATTGCCATTGATGAAATAGCCGCGAGCTTCTGACAGCATGTCATCGTGTAGGGCATTCATTTACTCGATCTCCTTTTGGGCTGCTTTCAATTCTTTGCTGTCTGGGAAGTCTCTTTTAAGCAATTCTTCGTATTTTTTAGCTTTCTCAGTGTTCCCGATTTTTTGGGCGCTGATGGCAGCTCGAGAAAGAGCGCGGGCATCAAAACCAAGCCCGCTATAATTGTTATAAAGACCTTCATAGCGACTTAAAGCGGAATCAAAAATTTTGCGGATGAAATAAAAATTCCCGATGTAATCTTCTTTTTCTGCCAGCATTTTAATCGCAGCACTGCGCTTTTCTTTTGCTTCAGCCACATACTGCGAGTTTGGATATTTCTTAATAAGTTCAGATAGATTTAAGATGGCATCATTCGCTAAAGTTAAATCCCTATCGATGGATGACGGTAGTTGATTGTAAAAGCTTAAACCAATTCTAAATTGCACATAATCAGATTGCGGAGCCGTTGGGTGAAGCTCTTTAAACATTTGATAAGCAACTTGGGCCTCGGCGTAGGATTCTTGTTTGAAGTACACATCTGCAATCGCTAACTCCGCTTTGGTTGCAAAGTTGCTGTAGGGGAATTTGTTTTTTACTTCAGTGTAACGGCGAATGGCTTCTTCATAACGCTCGCCCTGATCAAATTCTTCTGCGATGGCAAAAGCACCTTCAGGTGTGTTGGAGTTTTTTTCGGTCGTTGAGCAGCCCGAAACAAAAAGTCCCATGACTGTTAGGATAATTATGACTCGGAGCGTTTTTAGCATAGAAGTAAATCATATTTTGGTCTAGGACCAGCTGTCAACGCGTCATCATCACAGAGGATTTTTTAATCCATCCCGTAAGGGCTCCTGGGTAAGTAACTTGCACCCAATCATCTTGAGTTTGGCGTAAAATCACTTCCATGCCGCCAAAAAGTTCTAGAATTGCGACCTGGCTGTCACCCGGCGCAGTCTGAAGGGAAACTTTTTCATCGATAATGGTTCCGCGCATTATAGTTGCGTCGTAAAGCTTTAAGATCGCCAATGCCGTAAAAACGACAAAAGAGACGCTTAAAATGAAACCAATCACTGGAAATGTGGGAAGTGATGTTTCTTCTTCAAGAGCCTTCTTTCGACGCCCTCCATAAGAAAGTAAAACCCACCCCATCGCAAAAAAACTAAGAGCTGAAATGACTAAATACGCAAAAAGTGGAACGGGTTGCAGCAAGTTGGCGCGCAACGTTTCGTAAGTTTCAATTTGGTGAGGCACTTCTTTAACTTGAAGCTGGCCTTGAATGAATTTAAGGCCCGCCTGCGCTGTAGTTAAATCCGGTTCCGATGCCAAAGCTTTTCGCAATAAGCCGATGGCGAGTGGTTTTTTTCCTAGCTGATATTCAGTTAAAGCGAGATTGGTAAGAACAGTCGCGTTATTTGGATCTTGGTCCAGTAATTTTGTGAATTCCTCACGCGCTTTTTCATAATCCTTCTTGAGATATAATTCTGTGGCCTGTTTAAAAGCCTGATCTGGTGATGGACTTTGAGACCATGCAAGAGCGGGCAAAATGAAAAATAGAACGAACACAGAGAGAAACTTAAATTTCGACATAGCTTTTTCAGTGTAGCGATAAAAGTGTTTCCGTGTCTACCACGTGTCTTGTCTTAGTCCTGACCCGGGAGTAAACTAGCTAGGCATTTCAAACACCCACTTCGGACGGAATTCGAAGTGTTTGCTAACAATGGGGTATGCGACTCTACCGCGCCCGCGAAAGGTATTATGAGTTCTCTTGTAGGTCATCAAATCCGACAATCAGAAAAAGTAAACACAATGGTCAAAGACCTGGTCAGCGAAGTGACTAAAATCAATTCGCAAATTTCTGGCGTGCGCGCACCACTTGATGAATTCAAAGAATCTGGAAAACAAAAAATCGATTTAGCAGGACAATTCCGCGGTCGTCCGTTGCATTACGCTTACATGGGAACTGGTGCAGGTCGTGGCCCCTATGTGGAACTTGAAGATGGCAGTATTAAACTTGATTTGATCAATGGTATTGGAATTCACTTGATGGGCCATGCTCATCCTCGCGTGATGGCAGCCGCTGTTAGAGGTTCGTTGGCAGATATTTTAACTCAAGGAAACTTACAACCTAACAACGAATACCGTTTGTTTACTGAAAAACTTGTAGGAATTGCTAGCAAAAAAAGCCGCTTAAAATATGCATGGATTGCTACATGCGGAACTATGGCGAATGAAAATGCGCTTAAACTTTCTCGTCAAAAAAATTCACCTGCACGTTTCGTGATGGGTTTCAAAGACGCTTTTGCGGGCCGTTCAACAATGATGGCGGAAGTGACTGACAACCCAGCCTACAAACAGGGTTTGCCAGAGTATCACGAAGTATTGCGTGTACCTTTCTTTGATAAACGTGATCCACGTTCTGGTGAAAAAGCTTTGAACGTGATGAAAGAGCACGTGGCAAAACACGAAGGCAATATTTCTGTTTTCGGTTTTGAACCAATGTTAGGTGAGGGTGGTTACCAGGCAGCACCTCGCGAATTCTTCACTCCGCTTTTAGAGTTCTGTAAATCTAAAAACATCGCAATCTGGGCTGACGAAGTTCAAACTTTCACTCGTACCGGTGAATACTTTGCCTTTGAAACTTTGGATCTAGGTCAATACATCGACCTTTGCACTATCGCTAAGACAGCGCAAGTTGGTGCGACTCTTTACACTGAAGAATACAATCCTAAACCAGGTTTGATCGCGGGAACTTTCTCTGGAGCAACCCCGTCACTTTGTGCAGGTATGGAAATGCTTGATATGTTAAGTGAAGGCTACCTTGGTCCTCAAGGTCGTATCGCGCAAATTCACAAACGTTTCATCGATGGTTTTAATCGCCTTAATGAGACAACTTGCAAAGGCATCTGTCAGGATGCGGGTGGCATGGGTCTGATGATCGCTTTCACTCCGCTAGATGGAAAAAAAGAATCTGTAAATGCATTCTTAAATAAACTTTATCATAACGGTGTTATCGCATTCCCTTGCGGTAAAGACCCAGTACGTGCGCGCTTCCTAGTTCCCGCTATCATCGAGGACGCGGATATTGATATTGCTCTTAAAGCAATTGAAAAAACTTTGCTTGAAGGAGTGTAGTTGGACTTTATCGAGTCATGCCGACAGCTTATTGCAATAGATAGTACGCCCACCCATGGCAATCGTGATTTAGCCAAGTGGGCGTCGGCCTTTTGTCGTCAAAAAGGTCTTATCGTTGAAGAGCAAGAAGAATTCGTCGGAGACTTAGAGCAAGTCAACATCATCGCTCGTCCTCAGGATGAGCGCCCTTCTGCTGAATTTCTTTTTCAAACACACTTAGATACCGTCGATCCTGGGCCGTTTTCATTGTGGACTGAAAATGGAGCAAATCCATTTGACGCCCACATCATTGATGGAAAAATTTATGGCTTAGGGGCTGCCGATGTAAAACTTGATTTTCTTTGTAAGCTTGAAGCTATTGCTTCCTTCCCGAAAGACAGCAAGTGGCGCTTACCGCCGGTATTGGTGGGAACTTTTGGTGAAGAATCAGGGATGACCGGTGCCTTAAAATTAATTCGTAAAAACAAAGTTGCAGCGAAGATGGCCCTTATCGGGGAGCCCAGTGATCTGCAGCTTATCAACGCTGCAAAAGGTTTTGCGAGTGTTGAAATTCGCGTGCCTTTTTCAGATGAAGAAATGCGCTATCGCCAAGATCATAACTTGCGCGAAAGTACTACCACCCAATCTAAACTTTTTAGAGGGAAGGCTGCACACTCTTCAGTTCCGCATTTAGGTGAAAGTGCGATCGTAAAATTATTTGAATACTTGATGATGCTGCCAGATACAGTGAACATCATGGAAATGGATGGCGGCATTAATTTTAATACCGTTCCAAGCCATGCGTTTTTAGAAATCGATATGGTATCTATGGTGCCAGATCCGATTGCAAAAAAAGTAGCGAATATTTATCGCGCAGTAAAAGCCCTTGAACAAGACTTCCTGAATTTTGAGGATAAGGATTTTTATCCGACAACACCGACATTGAATATCGGCCTTGTTCGAACCAATGAAAACGACATTCAAATTTCTGGAACTTGTCGTTTGCCTCCGATCATTACCCATGAAGTGTATGAAGGATGGATGGAAGGTTTGCGCCGAGTTTGTGAAGCCAATGGTGCTACTTTTATTATTAATAATTATAAAAAGCCCTTCCGCACCGAACTGAATTCTATTTTGGTTAAAGGTTGTTTGGATGAATTAAGAGCGATGGGTTTAAGTGATCGTCCCATCACCCAAGCATCAACGAACGAAGCCAGTATATTTTCCCGCATTGGCGTGGATTGCGTGTGCTTTGGGCCTGGGAAGCGCGAAGGAAATGTGCATACTCCGCAAGAACACGTCGCTTTAGCGGATTTGGAAAAAGCTATTCAGTTTTATAAAAAGGTCATCGAAAGGTTCTGTTTATGAGTTTCATAATTCGCCCTGTAAAATACGATGATTTAACGCAGTTGGTGGATCTAGCAAAGCAATTCAATTTGCTGAATCTGCCTGGGGATAAAAAAGTCATCGGTGAAAAAATTGATCGCAGTGAGCTTTCTTTTGCTGGGAAACTTCCTAAGCATAAAGCCGAATATTTATTCGTCGTTGAAGACACCGAAGAAAAACAAGTGGTGGGAAGCTCTTTAGTCATCGCCAAACACGGTGACGATAATGTCCCTCATAGTTTTTTTAAAATTCTAAAACGTGATCACTTCTCTGAAGACCTTGGAATTGGATTTATCCACCAAGTTTTACGCTTTCAATTAGATTGGGATGGTCCGACTGAAATTGGTGGCTTATTGGTAGATAAAGCTTACCGTCGCCGTCCGGAAAAATTGGGAAAACAAATCAGTCTTTCAAGATTTTTGTACATGGCTTTACATCCTGATCGTTTTGAACAACGTGTCTTGTGCGAATTAACTCCGCCACTTACTGATGAAGGCCGTAGTGAGTTCTGGGAGGCTTTAGGTCGCAGATTTACTGGTCTTCCATATCAGGAAGCAGATCTTTTAAGCCAATCCCATAGGGAATTTATTGAAAGTCTATTCCCTCCTGATGATATTTATTTGTGCTTATTGGATTCAAAAGCGCGCTTGGTTTTGGGCCGCGTGGGAGAGGCAACAAAGCCCGCTCAACATTTATTGGAAAGCATCGGCTTTAAATACCTAGATGAGGTTGATCCATTTGATGGCGGTCCTCATTATGGAGCGAACACTTCCGATATTTTGCCAATTAAATACGGTCAACGTTTAAAAGTGGCAGAGTTCAGTGATGCTTCATTTAAAGATCAGTCACTTATAGCGACAACAGGTGAAGATTTTAAAGTGGCACTGGGTTCTGCGGATATCCGTGGCAACGAAGTGGCAATTGCTCCGAAGACTCGTCAACTTCTAGAAATTGAAATTGGCGATGAAGTATTTACGGCTCCATTCAATTACAGCAACAGAGGAAACTAAAATGACTACCACACTGTTTGACATTAAATACAAAGGTGATTTCATTAACGGCCGTTTTGTGCCGGTCTCTAAAGGTGATGGCGAATTTAAAGACATTAGTCCCTCTGATCTTAATGATCTAGTGATGACAGTACCTTTTAAGCACGATCACATTGATGAGGCTTGTGTCGCTGCAAAACAAGCTTATCAAGGCTGGGCGATGTTGCCGATGGCTGAACGCCGTAACTATTTACTTCGCTTAAAAGAGCTATTTGATGGCCATGCAGACCAAATGGCACAAATCATTTCCCGCGACACCGGTAAGCCTGCTTGGGAGGCTATGACGGAAGCAAAAGCTTTGGGCGCAAAGATCGATATTACTTTAAATCAATCTATCAACTTGATTGCTGAAGAAAGAATTCCAAATGCGCTTCCTCAAGTGGAAGGTGTGATTCGTCACAGATCCCGCGGTGTGATGGCGGTGGTGGGTCCATTTAATTTCCCAGCGCATTTACCTAATGGTCATATCATTCCGGCATTGATTGCCGGAAATACGATTGTATTTAAACCTTCAGAGCAAACCCCAGCCGTTGGCCAATTTATGGCTGAACTTTTTGAAAAAGCACAATTTCCGAAAGGTGTTTTCAACTTAGTTCAAGGTGATGGCGCAGCCGGGGGCAGATTAGTTGCTCATGAACACGTGGATGGGATTCTATTTACGGGCTCCTACGAAGTGGGTTTAAAAATCAAACAAGAAACGTTAACTCACTACTGGAAAATTCTAGCTCTTGAAATGGGCGGCAAGAATGCAACTGTAGTTTGGGATGATGCTGACATGGATAAAGCGGTCTACGAAACTCTTGTAGGTGCTTATATGTCTTCAGGACAGCGTTGTTCTGGAACAAGCCGTGTGATTTTACATCCAAAAATTGCTGAACAATTTACGGATCGTTTTTACGAAGCTGCAAAAAAGCTTTCAATTGGTCACTGGTCAGAAAATACCTTTATGGGTCCACTTATCAACTCTGGAGCAGTGGAAAAATACATTCGCTTTCAAGAAATTGCGAACCGTGAAAACTGCGAAAGCTTAATGCGCGGGAAAGCTTTGGATTTAAAACATAAAGGTTACTATGTGACTCCATCGATTCACTTGGTGAAAAAATTTGATCCAAATAGTGTTTATCAAAAAAGTGAGATTTTTGGACCAAACGTAGCGATCTATCAAAGCGATAACTTCGATGAAGCAATGAACATTGTGAATTCAACAGGTTATGGCTTGGTGATGGCGCTATTTTCTAAGAATAAAGAGCTTTATGAGCAAGCCTTGTTTAAAGCCCGCGTAGGTCTTTTGAACTGGAACAGGACTACCAATGGGGCAAGCTCAAGATTACCATTTGGCGGTATGGGCAAGTCTGGTAACGATCGTCCATCAGCGCACTTTGCAATTCAATATTGCACAGTTCCGATGGCAAGTCTTGAAGACCCAACACCTTTTGATCCGACAAAAATTTTGCCGGGCATGAATTTGGACATGAAATAATGAAAAAGACAGTTGTTGTTTTAAGTCTTGCAGTAGTGGCACTCCTTATCGCTATCGGCGGTGGAGTCGCTTATCTTGGTTATACTTTTTTAAACACACCTCCAAACCCTGAGGCGAGTGAGATTGTTTATGAAGTGGTACCAGGGAAGGGCTTTGCCTCTATTGCTCAAGATCTTGAACAACAGGGGCTGGTGAAAAACGCCATGTTCTTTAACTTGTATGCGCGTTTTAAAAATGAACGTTCCAAAGTAAAAGTGGGTGAATATCTTTTGCGTACGAACATGTATCCATCAGAAGTATTAGCAACAATTACTTCTGGCAAAAGCATAGCTCGCAGCTTTACTGTCAGCGAAGGACTTAGCACCTACGAAATTGCCGACCTTTATCAAAAGCAAGGTTTCGGTACTGCAGTAGAATTCCTATCATTAGTTCGTGACCCAGAATTTGTGAAAAGTGTTTTAGGTGAACAGCAAGAAAGCTTAGAAGGATATTTGTTCCCAGAAACTTACATGCTGACTAAGTACACAGATACCCGCACTTTAATTTCAAACATGGTGAAGCGCTTTCTTCATGTATATAACGAAGTAAAGACAGATGCCTTGGTTCAAGGATGGAATCGTCATCAAGTAGTGACACTTGCGAGTATCATTGAAAAAGAAACAGGTGCACCTGAAGAACGTCCGCGCATCTCCTCTGTCTTTCATAATCGTTTGCTAAGAAAGATGCGTTTACAAACGGATCCAACAGTTATCTACGGAAAAGCAGAACAAACTGGAAAAATTGAAATCAACATCACGCGCTCAGACCTGCTTACACCGACTCGCTATAATACCTATGTCATTTATGGGTTGCCTCCGGGACCCATCGCAAATCCTGGCAAAGAGGCGATCATGGCAGCCCTTAAGCCAGAGAGTAGCAATTACCTGTTCTTTGTAAGTCAAAACGATGGAACCCATGTGTTTTCTGAGGACTACAAAGGACACAATCAAGCTGTTCAAAGATTTCAGTTGGATCGTAAGGCTCGCGAGGGAAAATCATGGAGAGATCTGAAAAAAAGAACGGCATCTCCGACTAGCCAAAACTAGGTTAAGAATTTCATCAGCTACGATTAAGACTTGAAATTTCATGCCTTCACCAACATAAACAAGGACAGACTCTCTTGTTTAAGTCGACGAAGGCGTCATGGCGAATAACACGAAACTGGGATCTTTGGAGTTCGAAATTCGTAAGGTCGATTTGCTTTATCAGCAAAACGTCGGCGGCCTTATTGCGGTCTTACTTAACTCATCCGTTTATATTTATATTTCACGAACCTCAGTAAGTACTACGTTTCTAGGAATCTGGTTTGCGATTCTACTTTCTTCGGTGGTCGCACGAATTGTCACAATGAAAAAGTGGCATCAAACTAAGGATCAAATTCGCAACCTAGCTGAAACCAAGATTTGGCTTTATTTAATGTTCCTATATTTGTTGATCTCAGGATTCAGCTGGGGAGCATTGGGATTCATCGTTGGCGATAAACCATTGGTTGTGCAAATCACAACGGCGTTAGTGCTTTCTTGTATGATGGCGGGCGCGCTGATTACTTACGTTTCTTATCGTCGTGCTGTTGCTTGTGTGATTTTGCCAGCGTGTCTTGGCTGGACGATTGGATACCTCACTTCAGATCAACCACATCATATTATTATAGGTCTGCTAGTTTTGGGGTACGCAAGTTTGCTAACTTTCTTAAGCAAGAATTTAAATTTCTCAGTTTTAAATTCCCTATCCTTAGATGTGGATCTTAAAACCAGCGAAGAACGCCTGCGTATGTCAATGGAATCATCAGAGGCTTTAACCTGGGATTGGGATTTAGCTAATGATGAGTTTCACTGCCAAGGAAATATCAACTTGTTTCCAGGCGGGGCTGAACAATTAAAATCTCTACTTCGCCCGGCCATCGAAAAACAAATGGACTTGGATGTAGAGCACATCGTTCAAGAAAAAGATCAAACCTATCACCACATCGCCATCCGCGGAAAACCAATTAAAAGTAAGTCAGGTAAAGTTCTGCGCATGGCGGGGATTTGTTGGGATGTGACTGCAAAAAGAACCGAAGACATTCTTCGTCGTGAAAGGGATTTGCACGAAGCAGCTAATCAGGCCAAATCTGTTTTCCTAGCAAATGCCAGTCATGAAATTAGAACTCCACTATCAGCGATATTAGGTTTTACCGATGCGCTTTTACGCAGTCCTGATTTAACCAAAGACGATAGACATGATGTTGAATCCATTTACCGACAAGGTAATTACATGGGTTCATTGATTCATGATCTGCTGGATCTTTCAAAGATTGAAACAAATCGTTTGTATGTGCAAAAGGCGCCGATGGATCCGGTACGGGAAATTGAAGACTCGTTAGCGGTAGTTAAATATCCAATGGAAGATAAAGGTCTTCACCTTAAAATTAATTATAGCACTTTGGTGCCGAAGATCATCCAAGCAGACTCAGTTCGCTTTCGTCAGGTGTTAATTAATTTATTATCTAACGCCATTAAGTTTACATCCGAAGGTACAATAGTTTTAGACGTGGCATGCGTTACGAATACTGATAATGAAGCGACCCTATCCATTAAAGTAACTGATTCTGGAATTGGTATGGATAAGCTAACACAGAGTAATCTATTTCAGCCTTTCGTGCGTGGGGAAGATCCTAATGTACAAAGGGTTCAAGGTTCGGGGTTGGGTTTGGCTTTGTCTTTAAATCTGATGCGACGTATGGGTGGTGATTTAAAACTTGTTTCATCCACCTTGGGTAAAGGATCCACTTTTGAAATGACTTTAGCTTTGGGACCAGTAGCGAACTTAGAACTTGTTAAAGTTGAAGAGTTCAAAAAATCGACTCCAGAAAAAGTTCAGACAGAAAAAGAAAGCTATTTTCTAGAGGGAAAAAGCATTCTGGTAGTAGATGATTCCGAAGACCTGCGCAACCTCATGCGCCGCTATTTACTGCGCGAAAAAGCCACCGTTGAAGTCAGTGAAAATGGAGCTGAAGCAGTTGAAAAAGCTATGGCCAATCATTTTGATGTCATACTTATGGATATCAAAATGCCAGTGATGGACGGATACAAAGCGACAGCTTCTTTAAGGGCAAAAGGTTATGATAAACCCATTGTCGCCTTAACGGCTCAAGCCAGTGTGGACGGCGAACAGATGAGTTATAAAATGGGTTTTGATGGATATTTAAGTAAGCCTGTTGATTTAAGCCTGCTTAAACAAATCTTAAAAAGTCGGGCTACGTTGTCTTAGTGCTCAAATCCTTCGGGTGCCGTGGCTCTATCAAAAGACCTAGAGTCTTCATTAAATCGAAATATATTCAGCCGTGGCACCATTTGTTCATCATAGGTGGGTGCTACGATTTCAAGAGTTCCATCTTTATCAACATCCGTGACGGCTAAGTTTGTGGCACTTCCTTGCAAATGGAAATACCCATCGCGAGTACTAAAAAGAGGAAGCTTCGTTAGCAGATTCATACTGCCGTCGTCTTCCAATGTGTAAACTTCTAGATTGATAGAATCTTGAGTGCGGATTTTAAGGATTACCAACTTGGGTCCTTGAGCGGACAATTTTCCGCTAACTTTGGCAAGAACTGTCCTTTTATCAGGAATAAGGGCTTCTTTAACAGAGTTTTTAAGTGATGGAATCACCGCAATCGTAATTAGAGTCATTGCTACTAGTGCAAGAATGCTGAGGAAGATGAGCTCTTTTTTCTTAAATGCTGAGTCTGCAGATGTCATGGAAGAATTCTGCCATAAAGTCATTGAATGAAAAACTAGAAAAGGCATAAGATCTCAAGTCGCAAGGAGTTTTTATGGCACATTTGATCGTTTCAAAATTTGGCGGAACTTCTATGGGTGATGCTGCCTGCATGCTTCGCAGCGCTGAAGTGAGTTTTAAGCAAGGATCAAGTCTGATCGCGGTTTCTGCAACTTCAGGTACAACCAACGATTTAATCGCATTAGGTAAGACATCAGAATCGCAAAGCTGGCTGGAAGCTGAAAAAATTCTTTCAAAGATTCAAGAAAAACACACCAAAATTGCAAGCGATCTAAATATCTCTCAAGTTGCTAAAGACAAATTGCATACACTTTTTGACGAAATGAACTCTTTGGCAAAAGGTGTTCATCTTTTAAAAGACTGCTCGGTAAAAGCCATGGATGCTTTGATGAGTCTAGGTGAGCGCATGTCTTCAGTTTTATTTACTGAAGCGATGTCTCAGGTTTTGAAAAAACACGGTTCATCAAAGACTGCTGAACTTTTTGATGTGCGCACTGTCTTACGCACGGATGATAATTTCGGCAAGGCTAAACCACTAACATCTGAAGTCGCAGCCTTATGCCATGAACACTTATCATTCTTAAAAGAAGGTAAGCGTATCGTGTGCACACAAGGTTATATCGGCATGACTGATGAAGGAATGACGACAACTTTGGGTCGTGGCGGCAGTGATTATTCAGCGGCGATTTTGGCTGAGGGAATTAATGCTGACGTTTTAGAAATTTGGACGGATGTTGCAGGTATTGCGACAACAGATCCAAGAATTTGCCCAAAAGCTAAACCAATTAAAGAAATTTCTTTTAAAGAAGCTTCAGAGCTTGCGACTTTCGGAGCGAAAGTCTTGCATCCAGCAACTCTACTTCCTGCAATCCGTAAAAATATTCCGGTATTTGTCGGTTCCAGTTTTGATGCTGAAGCAAAGGGTACTTGGGTAAGAAAAGATGTGGATGAACATCCTCTAATTCGCGCCATGGCTGTAAGAAAAAAGCAAGTGCTTGTGACGCTTTCTACTCCGGAAATGCTTCATGCCCACGGTTTTTTATTTCAAGTCTTTAAGATCTTCAATGATCATAAAGTTAGTATCGATGCTATTACCACGTCGGAAATTTCTGTCAGTGTGACCCTGGACGATTCAACATTATTAAATAAACGTCTGATTGCTGACCTATCAACGATTGCGGAAGTGGCAGTTGAAGAAAACTTGGCGTTAATTTCTTTGATTGGGAATAACATTAACCACACGCCAGGTCTTGGAAAGCAAATCTTTGAAGCCATTTCAGATATTAACGTGCGCATGATTTGTTTGGGCGCTAGTAAACACAACTTCTGTTTCTTGGTAAAAGAAGATGCAAGCAGTGAAGCGATCACGCGCCTGCATAGAAGTTTTATTGAAGAAAACACAGAAGAAATGGCTTAATAAAGAACGGGTTAGGAATTTATGAATAAAGAAGATTTTTATCAACTGCTTGAAAATAGAAAATCCATTCGTAAATACAAAGCTGAACCTGTTCCGAAAGCAGTGATCGAAAAAATTCTAGCAGCAGGGATGCAAGCGCCTTCAGGAAAAAATCGTCAGAACTGGCGGTTTTTTGTGGTGACGGGTGCAAAGCGCGATGAGTATTTAAAGTACTCACAGAAATCTTGGATGAATCTAAAAGATGTTCTCGCTAAACGATTAAAGCCTTCGCTTTACGATTTCACCGAAAGATTCTTTTATACGTTAGGTGATGCTCCGGTTATTATTTTTGCGTACTCACATAATGACATGGAAGAGCGTTACCATACCAGCATCGGCTCTGTGTATATGGCTGTGGAAAACATGAATTTGGCGTGTTTGGTTGAAGGCTTAGGTTCTTGCACCATGGGGGCTCCACTAGAAATTAAAGAAGAAGTGGACAAGTTTTTAGGCGTGGATCAACTTCCGGAATACCAAAAAGGGGAGTTAGAGCTACTTTGTGCCATGGTCTGCGGTTATCCCGATCATAATCCGCCAAAGGCGCCGCGCCAGCTTGAAGGGCGAGTCACTTGGATGGAATCATAAGACTTTGGCGACACTTAGCTAAACATAAGTTATTGATATATCGGCCCTTTCTTCAAACAAAAGGGCCTAATTCAAAGTCTTCAAAGCTGCTATATCGTATCTGACTTAGACAAACCTGAAAAAAGGTTTAAGTTCTCGATTTATTTGAACTATTTTCGACCTTTTCTCTACCGTAAGACTCGGGACTTTGATATACCGCTGCACTTATGAATCCAGTTGAAGCTTTAAAGAAAAATCCCTTTGTTCTAGCCCCTATGGCTGGAATCACGGATCACGCTTTTCGCACTTTCATGAGAAAACTTGATGCCAGTGTTGTAGTCACAGAACTCGTGAGTGCAACAGGTATTGAGTATAAGTCTGAGCGTACTTTAAAACTGATGAGCTTTGACGAAATTCAAAGACCTATCGGTATTCAACTTTTCGGTGAAGATCCAGAAACCATCGCGCGCGCAGCTCAAGTTGCCGAGGCTGACGGTTGTGACTTCGTTGATTTGAACTTCGGTTGTCCTGTGCCGAAGGTGGTTAAAAAAGGCGCTGGCTCTGCGATGTTAAAAGACCCAGTGGCTTTGCAAAAAGTTTTATCGACAGTTAAAGCTGCTATTAAAATTCCTCTGACAATTAAAATTCGCACTGGTTGGGATGCAAGTTCTAGAAACGCCGTTGAAGTGTGCAATATCGCTTACAACGAAGGTATCGAATGGGTTGCTATTCATGGTCGCACGCGGGCCCAAGCTTACTCGGGTTTGGCTGATTGGGATTTCATCGCTGACGTTAAAGCTAAGACCAAGGTTCCAATTTTAGGTAATGGCGACATCCTGACCCCTAGACAAGCTAACCTAAGACTAGCTCAATCCGGAGTTGACGGTGTTATGATCGGTCGCGGCTGTTTAAAGAATCCCTTTATTTTCATGGATGCCCTCTCATTATTTAGAGGTGAGGCACCAAAAGATGTGAAGAGAGATTATGTGAGCCTTTTTGAAAGCCTTAGGTCTGAGATCACGGCGCATTGTGATGAGCACATTACTGGGATCCAGCTCAGAAAGTTTGCAGCTTGGTTCTCTACAGGTTATTCTGGAGCGGCTCAATTTCGTAAAAATCTGTTTCAGTCTAAAAGCAATGAAGAAGTAGTCGCATTAGCGCACGAATTTTTCGCAAGCCTTGGAAATGTCGAGCAAGAAGATACGAGCTCAGAAGAGTTCCTTATGGGAGGTCACGGCTAGTGTCGTGATAAATCTTAACAAAAGCTTGAGGGAGTTTTTGTCGAGAGTTTTGTAGAATTAATTTTTAAGTTTTTAAGAGAAGATAACGAAGGGTAAACTGAATGATTCAAGATCCAAAGAAAATTAGAAATATCGCGATTATCGCGCACGTTGACCACGGTAAAACAACTCTGGTTGACCACTTAATCAAACAAGCCGGTACATTCCGCGACAACGAGCAAGTTGAAGAACGCTTGATGGATTCCATGGATCTTGAAAAAGAGCGCGGTATCACAATCGCCGCGAAGAACGCTTCGTTCATGTACAAAGATATTAAAGTTAATATCGTAGATACACCGGGACATAGTGACTTCGGTGGTGAAGTTGAACGTATCTTGAACATGGTTGATGGTTGTATCCTTCTTTGCGATGCTTCCGAAGGTCCACTTCCACAAACTCGTTTCGTTTTGAAAAAGGCGTTAGAGGGTGGCAAAAAAGTTATCGTTTGTATCAATAAAATCGACCGTTCCGATGCTCGTATTCAGGAAGTTCATAATGAACTTTTCGATTTATTCATCGATCTAGATGCCACTGAAGAGCAATGTGATTTCCACACAGTTTACGCAATTGCGCGTGAAGGTATGGCGACCCTTGATCCAAAGGTGAACACAGGTTCTTTGGAAGTTCTTTACGATGCCATCGTAAATCTAGTTCCTCCTCCAACGATCGAAGAAAATGCGCCATTGCAAGTTATGGTTTCTAATATCTCATACAACGACTACGTAGGTCGTTTGGCTATCGGTCGTATGAGAGCGGGATCTATCAAAGTTGGTGACGAAGTTCTTTGCGTTCAAGCGAACCAGCAAAAGAAAGTAAAAGTATCTGCATTATTCCAATACAAAGTGAACTCGCAAGTTCCGGCGCAAGAAGTAGGCGCGGGGGACATGGTTGTTATCGCAGGTATGGAAGACTTCACTATCGGTGACACTATCACGTCTGTACTTGATCCTCGTCCACTTCCGCGTATTCGCGTTGAAGAGCCGACAGTAGGTATGGTGTTCTCGGTAAATAACGGACCATTTGCAGGTCTTGAAGGTAAAAACGTAACTTCACGTAAGATCTTAGAGCGTCTTGAAAGAGAGCTTTTGTATAACGTGGCAATTCGCGTGGAAAAAACTGATTCTACTGACGCTTTCAAAGTTGTTGGTCGTGGTGAGTTGCAATTAGGTGTATTGATCGAACAAATGCGCCGTGAAAACTTCGAACTTCTAGTTTCTAAGCCTACAGTTGTCTTCAAACAAGAAGGCGGCAAGAAAATGGAACCAATGGAAATTGCGGTCATCGATATCGAAGACGCTTACGTTGGTGCGGTTACTGAGAAAATCGGTAAACGTAAAGGTGTTATGACGAACATGGTTCAAAAAGGTTCTGGCCGTACTCGTTTGGAATTCCGTATTCCTTCACGTGGTTTGATCGGTTACCGTTCTGAATTCTTAACTGACACTCGCGGTACTGGTTTATTGAATACTCAGTTCGACGGTTGGGATGATTTCCGTGGTGAAATCGAAACACGTCTGAACGGTGCGATGATCTCTGACCGTAAAGGTATGGCGACTGCGTACGCGATCTGGAATCTTCAAGAGCGCGGTATCATGATGGTTGAACACGGTGACGAAGTTTACGAAGGCATGATCGTGGGTGAGCATGCTAAAGATAACGATCTAGAAGTAAACATCTGCCGTGAGAAAAAATTGACGAACGTACGTGCTTCGGGTTCTGATGAAGCTATCCGTGTTACTCCAGTGAAGAAATTCACTTTGGAAAGAGCCATGGAATGGATCAAAGAATCTGAGCTGATCGAAGTGACTCCGAAGAACATCCGTCTTCGTTTGAAAGAACTTGATCCGCACAAACGCGCACGCGCTGCTAAGGAGTAGTCTGTTTTCACTTACTCCGGTGTCGCAGCCGGAGTAGGGAAGCATGAGTACAAACGTCGCCATTGAAATTAAGGATTTGACCAAAAAGTACGCCGACAAAGTGGCGGTTGATGGAATAAATCTAGAGATCTACAAAGGCGAATGTTTCGGAATCCTTGGTCCCAACGGGGCTGGCAAATCTACAACCATGAAAATGATGTATTGCTCAGCCCTCGTTACAAGCGGGGAACTTTACGTACTTGGATTAAACGTAAAGAAAAACTACCGCGAAATTAAGACCCGCATCGGGGTCGTTCCTCAAGAAGACGGACTTGATCCTGACTTCACAGTTCTAGAAAATCTTTTAGTTTACGCAAGCTTTCATAACATCCCAAAGGCCGACGCTGAACTTCGCGCCCAGGCACTATTGCGTTTAATGAAACTAGAAGAGTATAAGGACCGTTCTGTTGAAACTTTAAGTGGCGGCATGAAACGTCGTCTCGCGATTGCTAGAGGCCTTATTAATTCGCCTGAAGTGATCTTCCTAGATGAGCCGACAACGGGCCTAGATCCACAAGCCCGTATCTGGATTTGGGATTTCTTTAAAAATCTAAAATCACAAAAAAGCACGCTGGTTTTAACTACGCACTATATGGAAGAAGCCGAGCAGATGTGTGATCGCGTGGCAGTCATTGATAATGGGAAGATCCTGACTATTGGGAAACCAAAAGATCTAATCCGCGATCTGATCGGAAAAGAAGTTGTCGAGTTTGATACGAACCCTGTTGATCTAAACTATTACCTGGGTCGCTTGCGTTCTGAAGGGTATTCTTACCAAGTTATCAAAGACACAGTTTCAGTCTTAATTAAAGAAAATCAGGAAGGCCGAAAGGTCGTTGATCTTATCGCCAGCGATAAAATCTTTATTCGTAAACCTACTTTGAATGATGTTTTCTTAAAACTTGCTGGCCACCAATTGAGGGATGAGTAATGAAGTTTAAAGATTATTTTTCTCTTCCTAAAGTTGATCCAGGGGCGATGCAGGTTTGGTCGCGAAACTTTTTATATTTTAAAAAAACCTGGATGGTTTCATTATTCTGGATTGTTTTAGAGCCGGTTATTTATTTAGGCGCTATGGGTTTTGGCTTAGGTGCCTTCGTAAATAACATGGGTGGAATGTCTTACATTGAATTCTTCTTCCCAGCTTTATTATCAAGCACGGCCATGATGGTGGCGTTTTTTGAAGGTACATACGGTAACTATACAAAACTTACCCATCAAAAAACTTACGCGACAATCATGCTTACCCGAGTAGGCCCAGAAGAAATCGTAGCAGGCGAATTATTGTGGGCGGCAAGTAAGGGATTCTTCGGTGTGATGGGTGTTACCATTGTCGCAGGATTCTTTGGTTTGATTGACTCATACAGAATTTTATTAGCGCTTCCGATTCTTTTCTTACTTTCTTGCCTGTTTTCATGCATCGGTATGATCTTCACTAGCTTTGCTAGAAACTATGACTCATTCATTTATTCTACATCAGGCTTAATCGTTCCAATGAGCTTACTAAGTGGGACCTACTTCCCCTTAGAGCAACTACCAAGTGCTTTAAGATATGTGGCGTATTTATTCCCATTAACCCACGCTGTTGCTGCAACTAGAGCGATACTTCATGAAGGCCCTACCATTATGGTAGGAGTTCACGTGCTAATTTTATTAATAGCTACCTGGATCTGCATGAACGTAAGCTTCTATAGAATCCGCCGTAAACTTCTAAAATAAAAAGGTGCCTGCTGCCCAAAAATGCCTTCCTGGCATTTTAGTCTTTTTTGGATCTACAACGCGTCAATCGATATTGGTCAAAACAAAAAAGCCTGCTTACCGCAGGCTTTTTTTATTCCGGAATGTTCAGGATTAATTAGCGCAAGCTTTTTACAAACCTATGAAGATCTTCAGTGTCTTCAGTAGCAGCTTGTTTTTTAAAGCGGCCAGATAAAGCGAAAGTGCGATTGTTGTTTACGAATACAAACAAGTGACGCTCTTTAAATTGCGCTTCCTTATCTGGATCTTCGAAAACGATTTTGCAAACCATTCCGCTGCGTGGAGATTGGAAAAGCTCTGGGTCTTTAGCCTTTAAAGTGATGTCTTTAAAAGGGCCATAGATGACTTCGCCAAGTTTTGTGCATTGGTCTTTATCCATTTTCTTAATAGAAACATTTTTAAAGTGATAAAGATCCATCATCGATTGGTCTTCATCGCTGATTGAAGTTCTGTGTAAAACTCCAATGAAGTCTTGTGACTTATTAAGTTTAAATAAAGCCTGATCCTTCGTATCTAGAAAAGTGATTTCCTCAGAAGAAGTTAAAGGCAAAGATTTTTCCTTGGCAATAACCCACGAACCGTAAAGACCTGTGATAAGAACAACTGCTGTAACGAATTTTCTAAAATTGTTTTTCATGACCTTGCTCCTATCTCACACCTGGGTTGGCTGAACCGGCCTCAGGCATCGGCGGCAGTCTTTTCTTTTTACGAACTTCGTTAACTAGCTTTGCAAATTCAGCAGGAGTACTTTTTGAAAAAGTTCCGCCTTCGATTTTTGCCTTATTGCCATCGATGGCTACTTCCTGGGTTTTACCGTTTTCAAAAGTTAAAACCAAAAGATTGTCACTTGTGCAAATAGCTTTCACGTAAGCATCATCGTTGTAGAAGCCTTTAAGCGTATCAACACTGCCTTCAAGCTTAAATTTATTTTCTACCACACGAACTCTTACGCCACCGGTAGCGACGAAAGAATCAATGGTGAAAACCGCTGGCATTGATTGAACAGCTTTTGGAAAGCTTGTCTTCTTTTGTTCAAATTCTTTAAAGTTGCTCACGCACACGGGCGCAGCTAAAGAAACAAAAGGACAACACATTAATAGAAATAGAATTTTTGATTTATATTTGCGCATGAAAACCCTATCGGCTCCAGTTTGGTAAATATAAAGAATTCTCTCATTACTGTAAGATTTAGGAAGAACGAAGGGAAAAATACAGGGTTAAGGTCGTGGGGAAACTAATCAACAGGGCTTACTTTAATGCCATTTTTCTTTAATAGTTCTGCAAACACGCCGTCGCCATCTTTTAAGCTGCCAGAGAATGTACCGTCATAGATTTTCCCGCAACCGCACATCGGTGACTTTGATTTCAAAAGTGCTTCAGTAGCGCCGCATAGTTTAGCAATTTGGAAAGCTTCTTCAGCACCTTTTTGATATTGGTCAGTGACATCAACGCCCTTGTTGGTAAGAACCTGATCGCCAATGCGTTCTGCCGGAGGACGGGGAGTTGAAAGCCCACCCAACTGCTCAGGACAGACGGGAATGGCTTCGCCTTTACCAACCATCTCTTCAATTTCAGGGCGAGTCTGCGCCTTACAATCGTAGCGACAGTGAACGCCAGCAAGGCAGGCTGAAACTATCTTCATTCTTCTTCCCCTTCTAAGTCTGCAGTTTCAAGTTCTTGCAAAGTGGGAATCGCTTCTTCGGTTAACTGCAAATCTTCCGGGGGAGGTTGCGGTTGAAAGAAGTAAGAAAGATCTAAGATAGCTTGGTTGTACTCATCATCATTAATACGGTGATAACGGTACATATTGTCGATGATATTGTTTAAACGCTTACTCGCAAATGGGGTCAGTTCTTTACGGTAGTAAGACTTAGAATATTTAACTGGATTTGGCAGAACCATCGCTAAGAAGGAACTTTCAACGATGTTTAATTCTGCTGGGGATTTTTGAAAATAATATTTAGCGGCGGCTTTTACGCCGTAGATATCTTTACCGAATTCAACGACGTTTAAGTAGCGTTCTAGAATTTCTTTTTTCGTTAAAGTGCTTTCGATTCGATCGGTGATTAAAGCTTCAAGACCTTTTCGAATGAACGTGCGGTCTTTAGATAGAAACATGTTCTTTGCTAGTTGCTGAGTGATTGTGGATCCGCCTTTTTTAAAGACACCACTTTCCCATCCTTCTCGCGCATTTTTCTCAATCGATTCCCAATCAAAACCTTTATGGGTATAAAAGCTAGAGTCTTCAGTAAGAATGATGGCTTTTTGTAAGTACGGAGAAATTTGTTTTAATGGAACGTAGTTTTTAGAAGATGGGCAAAGTTCGACCTGATACATTTTGGTCGTCATGCAACCCTTGATAGTCTCTTTAGTTGGCAGCCAATTCCAAAGACAACCCACGGCTCCCGTCAACAACGTCGCAACACCTAGGATGAAGAACAAAACCTTTTTCAATTCAAACCCTTACGAAAGTAATCCCTGATCTTTCATCCACTGTACACTGTTATGGATCGCCTCTCTAGCGGGACGGGGTTTAAAGTCGAGTTCTTTTTTTGCTTTTGAAGCATCAAACCAGTGGTACATGGTCGCGGTGTAGGCGTTTTCTTTACTCATTGGACCTTTCAGACCCATTTTTTCCATACCATCACCTAGGCTGCCAACCACATGAAGAACTTGGTCGGGCAGTTGGATAGTAGGAGGTTTTACTCCAGCTTCTTCAGCGATCATTTTAAAAAGATCCTTAATCAGCATGTTTTCGCCAGCCAAGATGTAGCGCTCTCCTGATTTGCCTTTTTTCCATGCGCTTAAGATACCTTCGACCACGTCTTCAACAGCTACGACGTTCACGCCACCGGAAGTGTAGAATTTTAATTTTCCTTGAGCGACTTTCAGCTGCATTTTACGGCTACCTTTTTTCGCATCGCCTGCGCCGTAAATCGTTGAAGGATTTAACATGACGGCATCTATTTCTCCACTGTCGCAAGCCTTCTTAACTAACTTTTCAGCTTGGTGTTTAGTTTCAAAATACCCAAGGTTCAGATCAGAAATGTTGTAGTGAGAATCTTCAGTTAATACATCTGAAGTTGTGAATCCCGCACCAATTGCGACGACGGATGAAAGATATACTAGGCGTTTGATTTTATGTTCACGGCAAACCGAAATCACGTTTGCTGTGCCTTCAACGTTTACTTTATCCATTTGGTGACGTTGGGATTTTTTATAAGCGATAACGCCAGCCAGGTGGAAAATATAGTCCATGCCTTTGGCTGCTTCATATAGCGAATGAACATCCGTCACATCACCATGAACGAATTTGCAGTCGACTCCCTTAAGTTCAGAAAGATCGCTCTTAGGTCTTACTAAAGCAAAAACTTCGTGGCCTTCTTTTACTAAGGCTTTAGTAACCCAACTTCCTAAAAAACCGTTTGCGCCTGTTACTAGAATTTTCATGCTGACTTAGTTCCTTGCTGTGGTAATCGCGATAACAATCTTAAACAAAGGGTAGCGAATAAAAGGCCAAAGGCCATTCCCAATAAGCCGCCGCAGATAACGTCAGCTGGATAGTGAACGCCGTTATAAACGCGGCTATAAGCAACTATTGAAGCTAGTCCGTAAAGTGGAACTGTAGCTAGCGGAAAAATAGCACTCGTAAAGCTCGCAAAACTAAACATGTTCGTTGCGTGATTAGAAACAAAACTAAATCCACCACCATACGGTGAGCGATTTACAACTTCTAAACCAACAGTGTCGCCAGGTCTTAAGCGCTGCACGGTTTTTTTAAGTGCGTAATTGCCAAAACCATCGGATGCGCCCACAGAAAGAAGGCAGAATAAAAAGATCGTAAGACCTTTTTTAATTCCTCGGCGCCACATGAAAATTGCAGCTAACAAAGGCACTAAAATAAACTTAAATAATGGAGTCTTATGAAGGTCTGTTACGAATGGAAAAAACTGGTCGGCCCAGGGTGCAGTCCACTTAGAATTTATAAGAATGAAAAGAGACCTATCTAAGTTCAGTATATAATCCAGCATCATCAAAACTTACCCTAGAATTTCGCTCGCAGAAAGTCTAGGTCTTCGATTGGTCCAAGTGTCATGCGTGATTCCCTGTGGCATCATTTTGTACATGGACAAAGCTACATTAATAGGGCTCCTGGTGGGCTTCGGTGGGATATTACTTGGGAACGTTCTTGAAGGCGGCCACACAAGCTCGCTCATGCAACTGACCGCATTTATTATCGTTCTTGCAGGTACCATTGGTGCAGTGATGGTATCAAGTTCTGAAAAAGACTTAAAAGTAGGTTTACGCCTCGCAAAGAAAGCTTTTAAGAAAGAAGAAAGTCCAACTAAAAAAGTTATCCAAGAAATCGTTGATTGCGCGCGCTTGGCAAAAAAAGAATCGCTATTAGCGTTAGAACCACGAATCAATCGCATTGAAAATCCATTTTTTAAAAGCATCTTACGAAACGTCGTTGATGGCGTTGAAGTAGAAACAATTCGCGATATATTTGAAAACCAAATCGCTACCGAAGAAGAAGAACTGTTAGGTGGAGCAAAAGTTTGGACTGATGCAGGCGGCTTTTCGCCAACCATTGGTATCATCGGTGCGGTATTAGGTTTAATTCATGTGATGGGAAATCTAACTGACACAAGTAAACTGGGTGCCGGTATCGCTGTAGCGTTCGTGGCTACGGTTTACGGAGTTGCCTCTGCCAATCTTCTATTCCTGCCAATGGGAAATAAACTAAAACGCCGTGTTCAAGCTTTGTCTCGTGAAAAGATGATGGTGCTTGAAGGTGGAATCCTTATCGCAAGCGGTATGAACCCAGTGGTCTTGGAACAGAAACTTTATTCGTTCTTAGATTCTGAACAGCGCTAGGAAATAAATGGCTAAGAAACACAAAAAACATGAAGAGCATGAAAATCATGAGAGATGGTTAGTCTCTTATGCGGATTTCATTACTCTGCTGTTTGCGTTTTTTGTGGTGATGTATGCGACTTCTGAAGCCAACGAAGGTAAGCAAAAACAATTTGAAGAATCAATTAAGCTAAATCTTCATTTAGCCGCAGCGAAAGCTGATGCCGCAGGCCGTGGCAGTATCTTAGAAGAAGCCATGGCTGAATTAGAAGCTCCCGTTTCAGGCTTTCCACGTAAAGGTGGACCTAAAGAAGTTGAAGACTATGTGGAAAGATCTCTGGATAAGTCTATGAACGGGGAGCAAAAACAGAAATCAATTCAAGATGTCTATCATGATTCCGTAGGAGTGCGCATTGCACTCGCGGCTTCGACGTTTTTCCCTGCGGGTTCGGCGAAGTTAAAAATGTCTGCTTTAAATTCGTTAGATAAAGTGGCTGAAGTTTTAAAGTCCCATCAAAAACGTGTGATCATTGAAGGTCATACAGATGACTTACCGATTGAGGACTCGTACTTTCCTAGTAACTGGGAACTAGCCGGGGGCCGGGCGACTGCGGTTGTACGTTATTTCGTTAAGTATCACAAAATTGATCCTAAAAGATTCTTAGCTATTTCCTATGGGGATCAAAAGCCGATTGTTCCGAATGACAATGAAGAACATCGGGCCATGAACCGCAGAATCGAAATCTTCATAATTACCGATGATAAGAAGGTAGAAATATAAAAAGCCAAGGTGATCAGACCTTGGCTTTTTAGTTTTTAGATTTAGTTTAAATTCTTAAACGCACTCTTTTAATTTCTTAGCGATTTCTAAAGCTTTTTCTTTGCTCACACCTTTAGTTTCCATGATGGCTTGAATAAAGTTTTCTTCGTAGCTTTTGTTTGGAGCTTTATCAACTAGTGTATCTAGTTTTTCTAGTACCTTGGTGAAAGCCTCACGCTCAGTTTTATTGAAGCTAACGATCATGTTCGGAGCAACTTCTTCCATTTTAGTCAAAGACTCGCGAACCAGTCTTAGTTCAGCAGAGTTTAAGTCTTTAATTGCGCTTTCTTGTTTTGCGCCAAGAAGAGCTGAGTTCATGATTAGTTTCGCTGTCGCATCAGCAGCTGCATCAACCGCTTTTGCTTCATCAGCGTTTGTTTTAGAGATTTCAGAAACCAAACGTTTAGCTGCAACTACCGTTACCAAGCTATCCATACGAGTTGCTGAACCTTCGCCAGAAAGAGCCATGTTGATTTTCATAGCTGACTGGCTATCAGTCATTTTTAATTCTTTCATGATAAAGTCTTTAGCTGGCTTTAAAGAAGCTTCGTTTAAGCCTTTAGCTGTTCCGCCCTTACCGTACATTTTTTCACGAGCGATTTTAGTTTGCTCAGTTAAAATCTCTTTCACTGATTTTACTGGAGCAGCAGTAGCGATTGTTGCCGTTAGTAAGATTGCGGATAAAAGATATTTTTTCATAAAGTCTCCTGATTTCTTTTATAATCATCTATTTATTAAGCAAAAGTCCGACCATCCCAAAGCTGTTTATTTCGTTATAGCGGTCGTTAAGTGTCTAAGTTCATTTGGTAAAACAAAAATTGTTAGCGGCTAAAGCCGTCTCGTTTTGAGACGACTATTTAGCCATCGTCATCCCACGCAAAGCCGATAGTTTTGCTTGGATGTCGTTATTAAATTTCTGTTGTTCCATATTCATTTGTTTTACGTTTCTGATTTTTTCCCAGCTAACTGCATTCGCCATAGTTCCGTACATCATGATTTCAGAAGCCAGGGACTGAAGGTTTTCTAAGCAGCTTACTGCTAGATCACGTTGTTGTTTATTAAGCTGAACATGTGCGCCTTCAGTTGCATCACCTACACCAAGCAATGTTGAAGCTTTAGCAAGTGCTGCTTGGATATTAGAAACCTGTTCTTCTAGTTCGTAGTTTTCAAGGGACGACTGAATTACTTTTCTGCCGTCTTTTTCAACGACTTGGATTCTTTTAATTAGGCCGTTTAAGATCGCAAATTGATTGTCGATCTCTAGTAAAGCCGGATGTTTCGGTGTACCTAGAAGGATCTTATCCATTTGCAAGTTAAATGGAACAGACGGAGCCAAAAGCTGCTCAAGTAAAGAAAGATAAGTTCTTTCTTCTTGGAATGCAGCATTCATAGTTCCGTTAGAAACGGGGCCAGCGTTGAACGTGCTGATGCGAGTTCTGTAAACTAGCTCAATCATCTTAGTGACGATCTCGTCATAGCTTTTACCGTACTCTTCAAAAGCCTTTTGCATTTGTGATTCAGTTTTAGCTTTCCACCAGTCTGCAAAAGCAGATTCGCTCTCATTGCCAACAACCGAAGGACGGGCTTCAGCGATGACGTAGCTTAAAACACCTTTATAATCTTTGCCTGAAGCTGTTTTTAACGGCCAGTTATAGATTTGGTCAGCATTAAAATCTGCTCTAAAGCCGTCACATACGACAAGGTCTTCATTTGCGTTTCTAATTTGTGGTGGCAAGAATACTGACGGGAAGCCTTTAGAGTTTTTAATAACTCTTTCGCCTTTTTCTGCGTCAGGTCCACAAGCCATTTGCATAAGCATATAGTCAGTGATTGTTGGTGTAAGGAACATACCCACTTGGCGATAGTAATGAGTTCCCGCCAAAGTTTCTGCTGTCGCTGGTGCTTTCTCGTAAGCTGCTAAGTAACCGCGACCTGGCGAAAGCATTGGTACTGGTTTTCCTAGGGAGCTATAGATCTCTCTTAAAACTTCATTGTTAGTCATTGTCGC
The DNA here is from genome assembly GCA_041888585.1 of Bdellovibrio bacteriovorus. Taxonomy (GTDB): domain Bacteria; phylum Bdellovibrionota; class Bdellovibrionia; order Bdellovibrionales; family Bdellovibrionaceae; genus Bdellovibrio; species Bdellovibrio bacteriovorus_I. The sequence goes on from CP168971.1 coordinate 132,596, forward strand.
ACCGGTGTTTTGAACAGCGATGTGCATTGTTTGATATAACTCAGCTAAGCCTTCACCGATTTTAGTTCTGTCGCCAGTGCGAAGTTTATCGTTAATCGCAACGATCTTTCTTTTTTCTGCAGGATAAAGGTATTTAGCCTTTTCACTTGCAAGAATAGAGTCGATCAAGACAACTGTGTCAGCAACCGTCGCAGCTTGCATTGATTCGATGAAAGCAGGGTTTAAGATAAGAAGATTTTCTTTACCTGGAGCTAGGTCCTTCGGTTTTACACCATTAAATGGATAAGTTCTTTGTAAAAGATTTTCTGGGTTGTTGTTAAAGCGAACGTTACGAACCTCATCTACAAAAGAGTTATAGAAGGCAAAGCTTGTATTAAACATAGCCGTCATCTGATGAAGAGCTTCTGACCAGCTTTGATGGGCTTCATAGACTTCTGAAAGATTCATCATGCGCCAGTCGACCATTTTCTTATGGTAGGCCTTAAGTTCCTTTTGTAGGTCTTGGTCATTACCATTCCAGTTCTTTGACTTTAAATCATTCACTTGGGAAGTAAGACGCATTTGAACTTTATTAAAGTGGGCACCATCAAACACGTTTTTCCACGCAGCTGTGACAGTGCGGTTTAACCACATATCAAGAGCAACGAACGCTGTGATTTGCAGACCTTTCACTAATAAAAGACGGATGCCTTTAAGCTGCATAGAGCCAGGCACCAACCATAAAGCGATATCAACACCAGTGATTCTTAAAACAGTTTTAGTAAGTACTGATTGGGCGATACCCGCTAAACCGGAAGAAATAAGCATTGATACGATACCAGGAGCGAACTCCCAGATTTTCTTGTGAATAACTAGGTATTCATAAGCTTTAGAACAAGGATCTTGATCAGCGCCAGCAGCTAATGCTTTATCAGATACTTTTCCACCCATCATAACTTTCGCACAAGCCATCACGTTTGGATCCGAAGCCACTTGTGAAAGATAAGTTTGTAAAAACGCCCCCACTGTCATTCCTAAGTAAGGAATCATGTGGTGGAACTTTGGATTTTTCATGTACATCGCAAGAACATTTGAAGTTACGCCTTGTGAATACATGAATGTGAAAAAACCGAAAACGCCAAGTGGCGATAAAGAGTGATCAATGTGTTGTTTCATCGCTGTTGGGTTTTGCGAATAGTTCGTGATTAATTGACCCGCAACAACGGCACCCATCGCTACGAAAAAGATAGCTGATTCTGTAGGAAGATTTCTTACTGAATGCGACCAAGATGATTTAGACGCTGCCTTTACGCGAACCATCTCATCCATCAACATTCTATTTAAAGACTTAGGAGAAAACTTACGAAGTTGCGATTCTTCAGTGAAAGGAACTTCCATCGCAAGCTTCTTAGTGTTCTTATCGTAGACCAAAGCTTTCTTAGATTCTTGATCTACAGTTAAAGAATACCCAAGAGGTTCTAAGTAATTACGATATTGCTCTAGCTGAGCTCTTTCTTTTTCAGACCATTGAGGAGCGGCCCCAGCAAAGGCTGGTGAAACTACTAGATTGATAAGGGCAATCAAAGTTAGAATCTTTTTAAACCAAGTCATGGACTACTCCTATGAGACACTTTGTCTCACAGTGAATAGAAGCAAGCTCTGGGCCCTTCAGCTTAAATATATGGCAAAAGGGCTATCTCATAGTGAGACAGAGCCGCTTGTGGGCACCCCCCTGTCGGGACTGTAATCACTTGGCAGGTTTTAAGAGTTGAATAACTAACCGGATCAGCTAAGACAGAATTTAGGAAAAAGGAGTCGTTATGTCCCTTATTGATGTCACGAAAGACAACATCAAAGATACCATCGAAAACAATGAACTTATTATCTTCGACTTTTGGGCTGAATGGTGCGGACCGTGTAAACGTTTTGCTCCGATTTTTGAATCTGTTGCCAAGAAATACCCAGAGGTTGTTTTTGGTAAAATCAACACGGATCTAGAGCAAGAAATCTCTGCGACGTTTGATATTAAATCGATCCCGACGTTAGCGGTAATTAAAGACCGCGATATCATCTTTATGCAGCCTGGGGCCGTGAACGAAGAAGTCTTTGAGCAAATCGTAAAAAGAGCCAAAGAAGTCGATATGGCAGAAGTTCGCAAACAGAACCCTGAAAGCCCCGAAGAACGCTAGAGACTTGCACATGGCCGGCCTCTAGGGTAGAGGTTGGGCCATGAAATCAATAGTCCTTTTAGCCGTATCCCTATTTGCTCTTCATGCTAACGCTATTACTTGGCAAGTCTTCGGTCCCTGCGACACGAAGCCTGTTCACCAAGGTAAAACTGAAGTAGATCTTTCTAAGTCATTGGGTGCGGTGACAGTAGAAATCCTTACGCAAAATCAAATCCCTTTTGTCGGCACTGAAAGTGGATTTAACTCGATCATCAATACGCCCACTGGTATTGATGCGATGGAAATCGTTTCGCAAACAGAACTTCGCGCTTACGGCTGGTGCTATTCATTAAACGGAAAAGTACCTGATGTAATGCCACATGAAGTGCAACTGACTTCGCAAAAAGACCATGTGATTTGGTTTTACGCTTACACCACAAATATCAAGAATCAGTGGCAGGATGACTATTGTTCACCGGCTTATTGGATTAAGGCTAAGCAGTTTTGTATTCGCTAAGTTTGTTTGTGTCTCACACTGAGACAGCACTATACATCTTCTTATAAGCAGAGGTCCGAAATAGGGCACCTGCCTACGATTTCATCATCCTTCACACAATATATTGTTTTTAACAGTGGCTAATTATTTGCTCTTAGAAATAGTAAAAAGGTGTGAGGGAATTTATGAATTTTAGTCCAAAAAAATTTAAAGGCGCAGTTATTACTGTTGTTCTGCTTTTGGCTAGTTCATTTTCTTTCGCCAAAGATACAGATATCGTAATTATTAAAGAAGGTATCTTACAAAGCGTTTCTAAATGTTCTGAACTAAAAAAGAAAACTAAGTTTGAATACGTGACGATTCCTCAAGAGGTCCCTCACTCATTTCTTCGAACGAAAATAGAAATTGTTAGTCAGGGTGGAAAGAGATGGAGTAAGTCTTCCTACGACTCAGAAAGTAAGCAAGTTACTATTTCAGTTTCCACCAACGCTAATGATAATTGTATCCACATCTTTGGTAATAGCAGTGGAAGTGATTCATGGATCGCCGTCAAATACACGGTATATGCTCAGAGAAATAGCTGCGATCAGCCTCCAGTATTACCAGATAAAGATGCTGTGAATGCATCTCAATACGAACGTGCGCTACTTAATTATAAAAAAGCAAAAGAATGCGCGAGCAGAATAGTTGAATTTAAGAAACAAGAAGCTTTAAGAGAATTCTCTCAAAAAATTCAATCTGCTATCGAAGAAAAGCTTGGCGCTAGAAAATTAGAGCAAGAGAAACGAGTTGCTTATTTTCGTTCAGCTAAGTTTGATCTTGAAGTTTATCTAAAAAAGATAGCAACGTTTAGAAATTCAACAGGTGGATTATCAGATTCCATTCAAAAGATGCATCTTGAATTTCAGAAGGCGGTTGATTTTAGTAGAGATGCTGACAAGCTTACTGAAGAAATAGAAAGATTCTTTGCTGAAAAAGAAGCAGCTAGAAAAGTGGATCAGGATCTTAGAAAACAATTTCCAGAACTTTGGGAAATGATTCGTCAAAGGAACGGCAATGTTTCAGTTAATTCACCTCGCCCACAGGCGAATTTTTCATCGAAGCAGTGGATTGCAAATTTACAGGTTCAATATGAAGATTTCAATGTTAAGTATTCCAGGCTCATTGACCAAATTAAAAATGTTTCTAGCCAATATGACTCGAAAATTTATCAATTAAATAGGTCAATGGGTGGCCATGACATTTTTAGTATTTCCGGCCATTCAAAACTGGTAGATCAGTTAAGGATATTGAAAAGTAAAGCAGACGAGATTTACTCTCTAGCTATTGAGAACCAAGCGGCAATTCAAAGAGTTCAAGACCTGTATACTGTCAATACGAACGCATTTCTGTGTTCTCAGATAAATGACGACTCTTACTGTGGGCAAAATTTTAATTGGTTTAATCAAAACAATGTTCCTGTATATTCAATTGAACGTTCAGGTAAACTTCCAGATATTAAATTTCCTAAGCCAGGATTTGCCATCCCGGTTCAGTCAATCTCAACTGAAATAATATCGGATCAAAATTGGTCAAATAATTGGTCTGCAATTAACCTCGAAACTAAAAATATTTGTTTTACGCTTGAATTCTCTGTAAGTAGTGATTCGGAAGCGTCCGCACGTCCACGGAGTAATGGTTTAGCGTTCGTACATGTTAATGGGAGACCAGTTCGGTTCAACATTAAAGAATCTTCAATTGAACAATACGGAAATAAAGTCCTTCGCAGCAGATCAGAGGGATGCCTAAGTGCAAGCTCAGTTAAACTTACAAATAATCTAGTTAAGCTTGCTTTTGTAACCGGTGATGGTCAGCTTCTAAAGGGCTCCTTTCACCAAGCTATTTTATACGTAGCATATGGCACTATTAACCAAAAGATAATTTGTAATCACGAAGAGCGCGGTTCGATTCAAGGTGTAAACTCTTGCTCTGGAAATCTTGCATTAGATTTACAAGAATTAGATCCACAGTTAAGTAAGAAGATCGCAAGCCTTCGCGATGAAGTTAAACATTTAGAGATAGATTTAAAATCCGATAACGACGAACTTCTAAAACTTGAAAAGACACTAGAGGTTTATGCAAGTCTTAGTCTTGATCAATTATCCCCAAACGAATTAAGAAGAATTTCAGATGATCTTGAAATCGTAGCTTCTATGCTAGAGAATTTGCGATATCAAGTTAAGGTTGAACGTGCGGAGATCGAGCGCGAAATTCAAGATCTTTTAAAGGTAGCATCGAAGAGCGATTTGAATGATAGCATCTTTGATGGCGGTGTCTTAACGCCTGCTGTTTTACCCGACTTAAGTGTCCTCGAATTGCAACAACGTGAAGTATACGCAGGAACTCGTGAATACTCTGAACAAGATACAGCACGTATTTATTCTGAGATCGAGAATAATGTCATTGCTCAATTAAAAAAGAGTATTTCGTCTAGGGATTTCAATCAAGCGAACGAGGTTTTAAAAAGCTGGGAAAAGATAAGGGTTTCAATTTATCGACGTCTACAGGCGCGCAAGACTAGCAATAACGAGTTCGAACTTTACAAAAAAATGATTGAGTCAGTAAATAGTCAGATCGGCGAAGACTTCGATGCTAACGGCTTCTATAAAGCTGCCCAAATACCAGAGGACATAAAATTTGATCTTACGAAGGCGAAGGCGTCATCTGAGTTCGCAGAAAAAATCAAAGTAGCCATGAATAAAAATCGCGCCGATGCTCTCGATGCCCAGCAAAAAGCATGGCAGATGACTTTCTATTCTATTTTGAGAGCTTACAAAGATATTTTTAGTTTCGATGCTACTGACGATACCGATGCTAACCAATCTCGGAAAGAGCTAGAGAGTAGTTTGCTCCAAATGGCTGAATCTGGATTCCGTATGGGTGTATCTTTTAGCCCAGCCGGAAAATTCATGGACTTTTGTGAACTGGTGACCGGCAAATCCTTATGTCTACCGGATGGTGATGACCTCACAACAGTAGACCGTGCCTTCGCAGGAGCGGGGATCTTATTTGGTTCTAGTCTATTGGTAAAAAAGATTGCCCAAAGCAATGTCATTCGGGAATCAGCCCAAGTGACATTGATGATAGAAGGCTTTCACTCGGTGCTTAAAAAATTTTCTTTCGATAGAAAAACTGCAGATGGATTTTTAAAAGCATCTCGAAAAATTGGTTATAAAACTAAGGAAGAACTGGAATTTTTGTTTTCGGATTTTATACAGGTCGTTAACAATGAAAGAGGTTCAATTAATTTTACTGGAACTGTAACAGAGAAATTGGAGAAGATCGCTAAAGCAAATATAAAAAAAGCGCCTCGGCACGAACTAATTAATGCGTTAAATAAGTATTCTGGAAGAAGCATACAAATCGCAAAGAAGAAAATAGTTCTTAACAAAGAGCGTATGACGCACATTCTTGAAAGACATCATCCTAAATATTGGGATGGGACGGTTCCGAAAAATGCGCAACAAACATTCTTAAAACCCGAATTCAGTGTTTCAGATGTAGAAAGACTTATATTTGATATAATCATGAAAAATAGAGTAAAGGTAGCCGAAGCGATTGGAAGTTCTGAAAATATTAAGCTTGTCCAAGTGGTCGACAATGTAGAGTATTCAATGTTAATTGTGGAAGGAAAAATTGTACAGTTCTTCCCTGTGTATTTGTAAAGGTGGGATATGATTTTAGTTGAAACCTATATTTTTTCACAAGATAAGTTAGTAAAGTTTAAGGACCATAACTCGCCTTTTGAAACAGATCAGCATTATTTAGAGGGTGCCCTATTGCTGACTGTAAATAATATTCCAGTGATATCACCCACCGAGATCGACTATGTTGTTGGCTTCTGGCGCCTTGCTGTTTTCGCTATAAAAAAACATATGCTGAAAAAGGAGACGGATATTAGTCTCTTCGCCAGTGCGGTTTTAAAGGTCATCCCGGAGGAAGGGGACCGAGTATCCCTTTTAAGAAACGGTAGAAGGGTTTCAACCGTTAACAGACTTGAATTTATCGGTGCCTTAGTTGATGAAGCGGAACAATTTTTTGATCGCGCTGATCGACTTAATCCAGGTTTAACTGAAAAATTTGAGAACGAAAAAACGGCTATTAGTGTAATAAGAAATATTTGTTTCGGCAAAACTAATATTTAAGAATACCACTTGCCTGGAGCTAGTTGCTCCAGAATATGGTTTTTTACTCGTGCTGAAATCGATTTATCGTTTGTCGCCGTTAATAGAATCTTACGAAGTTTCGCGTACTCTTTTAAAACTAATACGCTGTTGTTTTTATCTTTGGCAAAAGCACCCAGTAATGATGCTGCCGCAAAGATACCGCTGGACCTAAGGTTGTAATCCTTCGTTGTCGCCATTAGACGAATAGCTTTTAGGTTCTTTTCATTCGGTTCTGCTAAGGCTTGCGCTAAAAGTGAATTGGCTTTGTAGCGGTTGGTATTAATGACTGGCTCAGAAACTTTCTGCGCATCTTCATATCTATCAACCTTAATAAGTGCATCGATAGTATTTTCAGGTACACGCTGTAAAGGAAGTCTTGATGCCCTTAGAACTGCTTCAGAACAGGCTTCCGTCCACTGATCGACCGGGATAATCTGTGAACCAACGGTAACAAGTGTCGGCATGAGGGTCGGTGGCAATGCGCGTAGTTTGAATTCTTTAATGTTCGTATCAATAGTTGAAATCCACGCATCCTTAACTTCTGAACTTACTTTTCTAATTCTATCTAAAGAACTTAAGGCTTGAAGGTTTGGTTCTTTTAAATATTCAACAATATCTTTATCAGAACAGTAGTAATTAGTTGTTGCTAGTTCACCTCCTACTTCCTTACGTGATTTAAACTGGTCAATGTAGGAAACTTCTAACTCCATACCCTTCGCAACAATCTTGCGAGTTTCATAAGGTTTATGAGTTAGGGCAGAAATATCACTCGCAACACTAGGTAATACGATTAGTACGTTTTTATCTTTATAAGGCATATCCGCAAACATGCGGTTCGTATAAAGAAGTGAAAGACCATCGAACTCTACACGAGAAGTGCCGATATCCATCAACATTTCTGAAGTATCAAGGCTTGCTTTAACGAAGAGTTTTATTTTTTGGCCATTTCCGCTCTCAAAACTTGTGTCACTAAATGCCTTCATTAGGTCGCGAACAAAGGCTGTACCTCTAAGAAGAGCATCATCGTCTTTAAAACAATAAACGACTTCATCACCAGCAGAGTTTTCAAATAGACCCTTATAACGGTAAGCAAGTTCAGCAGCTTGTTCTTTAAAAGTAGAGTTGATCTGACGAGTAAGCTCTAAACTTGTCTTCGTCATAATTGATGAATATCCATTGATATCCACGCGAACCGTAACACCTTTAAACTTGTAAGGGAAATCAACTCTCTTACCGCTTTTATGAAGAGCTTCAATCTCAGAAATTACTGAATACTGTAAGCTAGTCTCAGCAAACATACGATTATCTTGAAGCGCTTTAAGCTTAGAAAGAGTCTCAGAGCTTGCTTCTTCAACAACTTGCATGTCATCAACTGTCAGCCAGCCAAATAGAAACTCAAGTGATGAAAGAGTTTTAGAGTTAGTAGCCCCCGCATAATTATTCTTAATTTTTTGCAGGTTGCGGGACACAAACAGAATAGTGAAACCTAAAAGAAGCCAGATGACTAAGGCAAACTCGGCCGCCATCGTTAGTAATAAGAACTTAGAGTTTGTTAGGTAGTACAACGGCGGATGCTTCTGGGGATTATCATAGCCAAGAACAAGTGTTCCAGATCCAAGCTTGGTCTTTTTGTAAGAGACATCTATTTTATCATTCTTAAAACTATAGAATATGCCTTCGGAAGCTGCTGGGAAGTTTTCAGGCGGTGTTTCATCAGGAACTGAACAAAGCGTGTTACCTGCTTTATAAGAAAATAAAATAATACGATTAGCTCTAGTTTCCGCTGAAAGTTGATTGCAGACTTCTGCATCCATACCAGCTTCAACCATAGGTTCGATTAGTTGGTAAACGGACTCAACGTTTTTAAGCCTCTGATCCAACTCTTGGGATTCGACGCGATCTTTTAGATAAACATAGTAAAGGTAAACAGCTGGTCCATAAAAAAGAACCGCGAACAGAATGATCTTTAAGAAGTCTTTTTTAGAAAGGCTTAGTTTCATTTTACTGTCGTTTTAGGAAAGTGCTTATAAAAAAGATTCCAAGAGTTGATGTAACTACCATCTTTAAAACGGCAGAAATTAACTTCACCGCCCGTTGGCGATACAGCTACTAAGTTTTTAGCACCATAAGATGTGCAGTAGTGGGCTGCTGGGTTTTGCATTGCGGGGTGGGGAGCTGAAGGGAACTCTTTTTTAGTATTTAAAGCATTTTTTGCTTCACAATTCTTCTGCGAAGCACACTTTTCATCGACTACGATGCCGTTCAGAGTTTTCGTCTTAACAACGGTATATTTCTCATCAAGAAAAACTGCGATTTCGTCAGCCTTCAAGTTTGTAGGCTTTTTAGGATGCGCAGCTAGCGCATTCCCTGAATTAAGTAATAATGCCAGAGTTATCAAAGTAATTACTTGTTTCATCGTTTCCTCATTAAAGATCTACCGGTGTCGATATAAATAGTCGCATCGTTGTTCTGAGAACCAATACGTCTTTTTTCTTTTGGAATTTCAATTCGTACGTTTTCACTCGCTATAGTGCGGATGAAACTAAGATCATCATACTTATCGCGTATCTGATTGTACTCAACACCCATTACTTCTTTTTTCTGAGTGAATGTCGTGGGTTCGATAGACGCAATACTACGACCAGCAGGTTTAGCTGCTTCTTTTTTGCCATTCGAAACCTGCGCACCTGAATACCCAAAGCCACCACCAGCACCAGAAGGTATTCCACCGCTTGAAGATGAAGATCCACTAGAGGCTGCAGCATTAGTAGAAGGGCCTACTTCTGACTGACTTAATCTATTATTATTATCAGAAGCCGGTTTATCAGATGGCGAGCCCTGTTCTTGCCTTTGAATAGCACGAACTTGTTCAACTGGGACATTGTATTTATCAGCCAGGATTTCTTCGACCACATATTCCTGTACATCTGATTTACCAGAACCAGAAAGTGCAACCTTTCCAGCTCTACCACTAGAAGAACTAGAAGTTGAAGCCGAAGAAGGCAAAACCTCAGCCGCAACAGCCGGGGAAACCGTAGCTTCATAGGCTTTATCTACAACTGAAGAGATCTTATTCATATTCCGTTGCATAGCCACACCGATGGCTTGCATTGAAGAATCATACCCACCCCCACCGGGAGATCCAGATGAACCGCGCGGAGAGGATGATGAGGCCGATGATACTGAACTAGATGCGTTCATATCAGATGAGGCAACGCTAGAAGCAGAAGGCGCATCCGAAGCCGGGGCCCGGGAAGCAGGTGAATTATTAAAAGAAGCGCCTGAACCTGAATTAGAGTTCTGATTAGCTGCAACCACTTGATTGTTTTGCGAAGAACTCTGAACAGGAGCAACAGCCACGTTATCAAGTTTAACGTCTTTTAAGCCTTCTTTAAGAGCAGGAGCCATAGCCGCACGATCCTTTTTAGAACTGTCAGCAGCTGCAGCTTGAAGTGCTGCTCCAATTCCGGCTTGATAGCAGGATTTAGGATCTTTATCGAGGCAATCTTTCATTGAGAAAGTACTAGAGCACTCTTTTTTATCGACATTTAAACCATTCGCTTTAGCGCAAATTGCTTCTAAAATTCTTACGTCTTTTTCATTACCAATTCCGGCGTGATGGACATATTCATGTGTGAAAATTGCCGATGAGGAAAGGCATGAATTTTGGACAATTTCTTCACCTTTAACTGGAAAGGCAATAGCCTTTTCCTTCTCGATATATTTGGCGTTAAACGTGGTATCACTCTCTACCTTTTCACATTTGACCTTAAAAGTAGCTGAATTTTCTTTTTGTTTATTTAAATCAATAAAGTAAGCGTCAACTATCTTCGGAATTTGTTTCTTTATGGCTGGAACCTTGTTGATTTTATCCATTGCCTCTTTTGAGTTTAGGCAAGTCATTAGATACGAGTCTTTTGGTCTAAACTGCTTTTCAATCTGACTTTGGAGTTCGAGTTTTTTCTTTGGACTAAGGACATTGCAACTTTGATCAATGATTACAGAGAGGTCCTGGTCGTCACTGTCGACTAAAAAATCGTTAATTGCCTTAATTTGGTGAGTTAATTTATCGAAGTGAGTTTCTGGTTCACAGTTATTTTCGCTAAATTTGATTTCGTGTTCGTGGGTAATCACGCCAACTTTAATTGGGTTGCCCTGAGAATCAGTTTTAATGTAGGTCTCAACCAATTTGCCTTTTTTATGGATCGAATAAACAAACATCGAAGTTTCTGGAATATAAATTAGATTCGAATCTTTTTTGGATAGGGAAGCCGCTTCAGAAGACACTGTTAACGATGTTGATGACGAAGAAAAGTTTCTAACGAAAGAAAGATTATTGATAGATGGCGGCTGCGACTTCGCCAACCCATCAGAGCAAAATGATGACGCTAGGACTAGGGCCCAAATTTTTTTCTTCACGATAAAATTCTAAATCAATTTCGATTGGTTAATGTAGAATAACATTCATGAATAAATATAATCTGGCCTGCGTACTTCTACTTTGGTCCTGCATCAGTTTAGCTTCCGTAACATCAACTTTAGTTCCTGTTGATCGTACCTATTCAAATAGCTATGAGGAAATGAAAATAGATAACATGCCTAGAGTTAGATCGCAGGATTCCTTAGGCGTCTGTTTCGGTTTTAGTTCTGCTACTGTTGCGCAGTTCTACAGATGTAAGACCAAAAATATTACGTGTTCCCCACTTCCAGAGAATAAAGAAATCTCGCCAATAGCGATGGTTGCATGGTCCAATCCTAATAATGAAAAAGTTAGAGGCGGAACTTTTAGTGATCACTCGAATATCAGATTTGGCGGCAAAGGTTATGGTGCCTTAGGGTATCTCGCTGAACAGGATAGTAGTGCTGTTCCGGAAAGTTGCTATCCATTCGATCAGTTTGCAAACAAGTATGGCGGCGATGAAAGCGCAACTAATGCCTTAATAAAAAAGTTGCAGGTTGAATATGACAAAAACAAAAAAACTGAAGGCTCTGCTTGTGAAGAGTGTCTTCTGCAAACTATGCAAAAAGAATTTGGCGCTAAAACATCTTTGGAAGACGTCGCATCGGCTCTAAAAGAGGAAACATTCGCTGAATATTTATATTCCCTATTTTTCAGGTCGTGCGGGGATAAACTTTTAAGTTTCCAACCTGCACCATTAATGGGCTATTTCCCAAAAGGAACCACAGCCACTTATAATCAAGTGATTGATCAAACTAAAAACATATTAAAGCAGGGATATCCGCTAGTTTTGGATGGCATCTGTCCTTTTTATAAAGACGGCGTATGCACGGGTGGACATTCCGTAGTTATATCCGGTTACCGAAAAGTATGTAAGCCAGACAACACTTGCCGTGACGTTTTAAAAATCCAAAATTCATGGGGAGAAGACTGGCAAAAACAAAATGACGATGGCTGGCTTGATGCTAAAATCCTACTTGGCGATAAACCACTTAAAGAGGGTACAATTTCATGGTGGTTGCCAAAGAACTAACTAACTAACTCCGCTTCGGTTGAGCGCTTAGTTATTCAGAATTAGTTTACGATCATACTGAAAAGAAAATAATTACCGCTGTTCCGAGGCTACCAAATGATTAAGTATTCAAATTTATCTATTACCCAAAAACTTTTATTCGACTTTCGGGATCAGATTAATGAGATGAAGCAAGCTTCACCCGGTAGCGGTGTTCCTATTATTTATGAAATCTTTGATGATGTGTTGCAAAGCCATCCTGAATACGTAACTTTCTATATAGACTTGTTTCATCTTAGCAAGGATCGAGAAGAGAGAGACGTGTTAGCGACTATTATTATAGGGGTGGGACGGTATGGTCCTGTTGAGGATTATTTACGAAATCTTCCTGATGCTCCTTGGAATGACAAATCCTTTAGTGACCTGGAAGCGTATGAAAACGTCAAACTCACGAAGAAGGAAATTGACGACCTTATGACCAAACCGAGAGGGCAGCGCTTAACTTATGATCCTCAAGACGAAATTGTTGTCTCTGATTTAATAAACTCAGGAAAATAAAAAAGGCTCCTTGTCTCCAAGAAGCCTTCCCAAATTCCAATTTTAAAACCCAATTACTTAGTAATAGTAACGTGTTTAATAACCACAGGCTCAACCGGACGATCCATAGCGCCTGTTTTAGAGTTTTCGATCGCGTGAACAACGTCCATGCCTTCAACAACTTCTCCGAAAACAGCGTGGCGGCCATCCAACCATGGAGTTGGAACAGTCGTTACGAAGAACTGAGATCCGTTAGTGTTAGGACCTGCGTTCGCCATTGAAAGGATGCCTGGCTTAGAGTGCTTTTGTTGGCCAGCTGGGAATTCATCGTCAAAACGGTAGCCTGGGCCGCCAGTTCCTGTTCCAAGTGGGCAACCACCTTGAATCATGAAATCTTTGATCACGCGGTGGAAAGTTAGACCGTCATAGAAAGGCTTTTTTACTTTTTGGCCAGTTTTAGGATCAGTCCATTCTTTAGTGCCTTCAGCAAGGCCTACGAAGTTTTCAACAGTCTTCGGAGCTTTATCAGCAAGAAGTTTTACTTTGAAGTTTCCTTTGTTTGTTTCAAAAAGTGCGAACATTTCTTTTCCCTTCGTTGTCGCTTTTTTCTCAGTCTTTGCATCGGCGCGGAAGCTAAAAGCCGCTAGTAAGAATGCAAATAGGTAGATCCAAAAAACCTTTTTAATATCGATATTCTTCGACATTTATACTCCTGGTTTTGTTGTAATCGAACGAGCCGTCATCCAAAGCACCGTTAGGCCCCTCGACTAAAGCTAGTATTCAAAAACATTTCCTCCACTATTAGTGAGGCTGCCTGCGAGGGTCAAGGTTCTTCAAAATGGCGATATTGTCCGCAAGCAAAGAATGAATCTCATTTAGAAGATCTGACGGAGGCACTTGAAGCGCTAGGGCAAGCGCTTGGAAAGACTCATGATTTAAAGACACTTCAACGATCGCTTCTGACGCTACAAGTTGAAGCATTTGCTCGATCTGACGCAGTCGTTCATAGTTATGCAAAAGAACAGCGCCTTCACTCTGCAATTCCGCAAAAAAACCGGCAGTCGAAGCATCCCTCGGAGTGATCTTATGAAATAGTAAATAGGTCTGCACAGCAAGTTCAAGATCCACCAAAGCACCTTCGCTGTACTTTAAATTCACGTTCGAACCTTGGGATAATAACTGCAATCGAATGCGCTCTAGCTCCGTCAACTCATCAATCGATAGTCCCCGCTGAATAAATTTAGAAACGGGCGGGGGAGTAGAATTCGCAATCACCCACCGAGCTTTTAGATAAGCTTGTCGTTCCCAAGCCGCAGCTTCTTTAGTGAAGTATTCATCTAAATCTTTTTTTGCCATCACCAAAGGACCTGCTTTGCCCGAAGGTCGTAAGCGCATATCAATAGAATAAATATTCCCGCCGCGATGGGATTCAGTCAGGCGGGTGATGAAGCGTTTTGCAACTTTAAGATCGTTTTCAGTCGGTTCATCATTAACGACAAAAATAAAATCAAGATCAGAGCGGAACCCTAATTCTTTTCCGCCCCATTTTCCTAAGGCTAAAACTTCAATGTCAGAAGGATATTCTTTCTTTAAAGCACCAAGTAAGGCTTCCACCACGGAATCAGCAACCGAAGAAAGGTTTTTTAAAAGACTTGGAACGTTTTTATCTTCTAAAAATTCAATCCCGTTAATGATTTCTGATAACAAACGCTTTTCTGCTAGCTCCTCTAACAAAGTACCTAAGTCGTCAGAGTGTTCATTTTGCGAGCGATAAACAATGCTATCTAATAACTCCGGGCGATTACACAGAATGCGCGAAAGATACGGGGAGTGCCCAAACAACCAAGCAAGTTGTTTTAACAAATCCTTTTCCCGCAAAAGCATCGCAAAGAAACTAGCTTTAGCACGAGTGCTATGGATGAAATCTTTCAACAGCAATAGAGCCCTGCGAATATCACCTTTTTGTTCCTGCAAAGTTTCCAGGAACGCCGCTAAGAAAGCTTTACGGGAAAGTTCATCGCGGCCTTTGTTTCTAGATAAAACTTCTTGGCCAATGATTTCTTTCCACAATTCTTCAATGTCAGCTTCATTTAAGCCTGCTTTAGAAAGTTCTTCTTCTAAAGCCACTTCTTTCGGTGCTTCACCTAAAAGACTTTTCACGATCTGTTCACACTGGCGCATTTCAGACTTTAAGGTCTTTAAAGCATCCACCACAAAATCAGGATGGGACAAGCTTGTATCCAGCTGATGGGTTTGTTCATCATGCAAAGCCTGCACGTAGTTTTCTAAAATCCGCAAATTCCAATAATGACGAATTAAAAAGTCAGCTTCATGGGAAGGTAAAAGATTTTTATCTTTTAAAAGACCAAAGGCTTCGGTTGTGCCCTTCACTTGCAGTGAAGGATCTTTACCACCATGAATGACTTGAAGGGCGTGAGCGAATAATTCGACATCGCGAATCCCACCCAAACCCAATTTCAAATCAATCGATGTTTCAGAAGTTCTTGCCCAGTAATGCCCTTGGATTTTGGTTCGCAGACTTTTTAAGTCTTCAAGCAAAGTAAAATCTAAGTGGCGTCTAAAAGAAAACTTCTTAGCAAAGCCTAAAACTTCTTTTTGAATCCTGGCATCACCACAGATCGCACGTAAGCGCACGAAAGCCAGGCGTTCCCACGTTTCACCGTAGTTACCATAATAGTCTTTGAATTGATCTAAAGTCGGCAGCAAAGGGCCTTGCTTACCACCGGGACGTAAATCAAAGTCCACGCGAAACACAAAACCCAAAGCGGTTCGTTCATTTAAAATCTTTTGAAACTTACGCAGACT
Source organism: Bdellovibrio bacteriovorus (assembly GCA_041888585.1). Taxonomy (GTDB): domain Bacteria; phylum Bdellovibrionota; class Bdellovibrionia; order Bdellovibrionales; family Bdellovibrionaceae; genus Bdellovibrio; species Bdellovibrio bacteriovorus_I. The sequence goes on from CP168971.1 coordinate 148,278, forward strand.
TGAAAGCGCTTGCGAAGACTCTTCTTCACAAACTAAAAGCACATCGACATCAGAACTTAAATTAAGCTCTAAAGAACCAAGCTTACCTAAAGCAAACAAGGCTACCTTTTGACCCGCAAAACAGTGATCAAAAGCGCGGGTTAAAAGATCATCCGCAGCCAAACTCCATTGGCGACAGATTTCATAGGGATTTTCAGAGTTGTTTTTAGCTAAAAGAGCGAAGCGAGACCAGATCTCGTTTCGCTCTTTTCTTAGATTTTCCTCGAAAGGAAGATTATTCAATGTTCTTAGACCAGCGCGGTTTATAGTAGTTGTAACTATCGTTAGTTACTCGGCGTTCTTCCGTGCCATCAACCGTGGAAATATAGATTTGATTTTTTCCAGTGCGGTTGCTTGTGTACATCACAAAACGGCCATCAGGTGAAAAGCTTGGATCTTCGTTATTCGCGAATCTACCGTTAGCTTTTTTCGCAGAGGTTAATCGAATCATTCCAGTGCCATCTGCATTCATCACGAAAATATCGAAATGGTCTTCACTTTGACCCGAAAAAGCAATTTTCTTTCCATCCGGGGACCAAGATGGAGAAGAGTTAAACACACCCGCAAAAGTAATACGCTTAACACCGTTCCCATTTGCATCAGCTGTATAAATCATCGGACGACCCGCGCGGTCTGATGAAAAGGCAATCTGCCCGTCATTTGAAGCTGTTGGTTCAACGTTCATCGCGCCCGCTGGACCATTTGTGATTTTTGCCACCAAAGTTCCATCAAAAGTCATTTTATAGATATCAGGATTAGAACCTTGAGAAATCGTTAGATAAATATGCTTATTATCCGGAGCAAAGGCAGCCCCAGAGTTCATACCTTGGCGGTAAGACACTAGATTGCGTTTTCCTGAAGCAAGATCTAATAAAAGCATGTCAGCATTTCTAAATTTAGCCCCCACACGTTTTACATAAGAGGTGTAAGCAATCTTTTTTCCGTCCGGTGACCACGCAGGCGAAATCGAAATTGTTCTGTGGTTCGTTACTTGGTCCATATTCGCGCCATCCCAATCCATTACAAAAATCTCTTTTGTTTTTGAATTGTCGCGGTCACTAGATACGACCACGCGGGAAAGGAATGGACCTTCTTTACCTGTTAACGCTTTTAACACGTCATTAGAAAAAGTATGGGCAATACGACGAGCACTGCCTAATGGGCCTTTATACTTTTTGCCAGCCACTAAACTTGCGCGCGGTACGTGATAAACATAGGTTTCTAATGTCAGCTCATTACCAACAATCGAAAAGCCAGCGCGGATAAGGAAGTCAGCACCAATTGCTGACCAGTTTTGAAACTTAAAACCATTCGGCTGACCCGGAGCCGGCATAAGTCCCGTTTTAGAAGTGTCCTCTAAGAAAGCTGTCTGGCTAATGAACTGAAAGTAAGAAGAAACAGAGAGGTCATTAGTGATGGTATTAAAAATTTCAACACCCACAGATTGATATTTAGAAGCTGAAGAAGGCGCACCGAAATATTGTAAAGCCGGTAAAGCCATCAAACTTTTTTTCGTTCGAGCTTCACCCAGTTTAATGTAAATGCCGGTATCTTGAGCTTTAGCAAAAACTGGGATCAGATTAAAAACAATCAATAGGGCTAATAGATTCTTTATCACAGGGTCCTCCTATTCGGGGAATCCAATTAAGATTCCATCGACAGACACAATCGCTAAAAACTTTTCTGGCGGAGCCGGGAAAGGAGCAGAGCGATCAATAGTTGCTAATACTTCTTCATCGTAGCTTTGATTACCACTAGATTTAACAATTTTTCTTCCCAAAATATTGCCACGTGAATCAATAAACACCCGGGCTTGGGCTTTAAAATCTCTTTTTGCTAACCATTCTGGAAGCGACCAGTTTTGTTTAATGTGCTGATCTAAAGTTCCCGCATAGTTATCATGCTGCAGTTTTGATAATCCCGTCAGCGAAGTGCCAGGAGACAAAACATTGCCTTTAATTTTCTGTGTGCCAGTTTCAGCTTTGCCTGCACCAGGGGGAGTTTTCGCTCTTTCAGCCTGAACTTCCTCTTTGATTTTTTCTAAAGCCGCCATGGCTTTAAGTTTTTCAATGGCACTTTGTTGCTTAGCTTTTACCTTTTCTAAATTAATACCGTCTTCTTTTTTAACCACGGGAGGAAGCTTTGGCGCTTCAGGTTTAGGCTGAGGCTTTGGTTGTGGCGTTGGTACAGGTTCAGGTTTCTCAACCGGCTTTGGTGGTTCTTTTTCAGGAAGGGCAGGTCTTGCTTCTTCGGCCGTCGGCGGAGCCAGCTGTTTAGGTTCAACCTTGTCAGGCAAACCCACCATATCCACACGGATAGCTTGAGAAAAATCAATCGCTTCTGGAGTAAAGAATGCCGCCTTTAATACAAAAAATGACAAAAGCACCGCGTGAACGGCAAAAGAAATCCCTAAGCCGCGGGTAAGTTGCTCATTTTTCTGTGGTTCAAGCTCAAGATGATTCACTGATCTTTAGGTTGCGTGATTAAGCCAATGTTAAAGATCCCAGCGGCACGAACTTCTGCCATGGCTTCCGCGACGAAGCCATAATCCACTTTGCGGTCCGCTTGGATGTACACTTGTTTATCTTTACGATTTTCAAAAATCGCTTTTAATTTAGGACGAAGTTGTTCCATGGTGATGCGAGCTTTAGCGATCGTCATTTTTTGATCTGGACCAATCACTAACACGAAAGGTTCTTCTTTCATTTCTACACCTGAAGCCGCTGTCTTAGGAAGATCTACTGAAATCCCTTGCTGCATCAGTGGTGTCGTCACCATGAACATGATAAGCAAAACCAACATCACGTCCACTAAAGGCGTAACGTTGATTTCACTTAAAGTTGCGCGGCTTTTAGATTTGCCGCCGCTAGCTCCCATACCCATTGTTAGTTTCCTTGAAAGAAGTTTCTTTTAACAATGTTTAAGAAGTCAGAACTGAAATTCATCAGCACAACTTCTTGCTTACGAATACGAGAAATAAAGTTGTTATATAAGACAACCGCAGGAATCGCTGCCGCAAGACCAATCGCTGTCGCGATTAAGGCTTCTGAAATACCCGGCGCCACAACTGCCAAACTCGCTGTACCAGTTTGACCGATTTTATGAAAAGAACCCATGATTCCCCACACGGTACCAAATAGACCGATGAAAGGACCTGTACTTCCAGTTGTAGCAAGAACTGTTAAACGAGATTCAAGTTTTGCGATTTCATTTTCAGAAGCTTTATTTAAGGCGCGCTCTAAGTTGTCGATTCCTGATAAGATTGGTTTATCACCTTCAGACTTTGCCAAAAGCGGGGACTCAGAAATCTTTTTCATTTCTAAGTAAGCTGTTTTAAAGACACGCGCAATTGCAGAGTCTTTATATTGATCGATATCTTCATACAAAGTATCAAGCGAATTTACTTTCCAGAACTTGCTTAGGAACAAGTTGTCTGAATGATTCATTTTCACGAAGGTTTGGTATTTCGTGTAACCAATCGCCCAGCAGAAAACAGACAAAACGATAAGAATTAAAAGCGTTAATTGAACAACAGGGCTAGCCTGAAAAATCGCATCAATGGAGCTTGTGTTCACTGATACAGAGGGTGCGGCCTCAGCCACGTTTACAAACAATGCGGACATATCTAGGACCTCCGTTGGGGTTCCCTAAAACGATATGCCCAAATGCAGGCGAGTTCAACCTATTGTGCAGGACCTTGGCCGAGGAGAAGAAGCAATTCAGAAAGATTTTCTGTGATCAGCGCTTCTGCATTATGACGAGTCGCAATCGCTAACTCTTCTTGAGTTTTGATTGGGCCCAAAAAGATTCTAATTTTTCTTCGACGCATTTCTGCGATGATGTCGTCATTAAATGCAGGACGATTTTTTAGAGTGAACGGCGCGATAAAAACGTCACCTTTAAATTGAGTGGAAGGTAAAATCCACATCGAATCAAAGCTTAAAAAGCGCATCAAATCCGGAATGCTGGTTCCATACACGAATTGTGGTTTTAATTCTTTGATGGAGGTCATAAGAATAAGAGCGTCACTTTGAATTAGCGTTCTCTCGTTAGGTTTAAAGCCCTCAAGTGTGTTTACAATTGCAGTGTGCGCGTCAGAAACGTTATCAACGATGTTTAACACAAAACGCGTCGTCGGAAATTGTTCGTAAAATTCTTTAAGAGCCGGAGTTGTTTTATAAAACTCGTTGATCTGTTCCCATGGATATTCTGAAAGTCTGCCGCCAGTGAAAATAGGTGCTGAAGGATTTTCTTCCTGTTGCTTTTGTTTGAAAGTCAAAAATTCCTGATCACGTGAAGCCACTAAAATATAAGGAGTACGTTCTTTAGAAAGACGCACATCCAGCCATAAAATCGCGTCAGACTTCTGCGCCAGAACCTCTTTGGCTTTATCAAGGGTGTCTACCTTAACAATAATCAGCGGAGCCGGGCCGTTAAAAAAGGCGTGTTCAAATTTAGGGAAGGTTTGACCCATGCCCCAAATACGGGCCATCAAGATAAGGACACCAAGGACAATAAAGCTTACAAGCGTGATGAAAAAGATTCTCATAAGCCTTTCGTATAGCACCCTAAATTATTGAAATCAGCATATATTTTTCAAACCAGCACAAAGTTTTCTGTCATTACCTTAAATACGCTAAAATATGGCGTATTTAACCTTGTTTTTCATTACACTTTCGTTTAGAAAGCCAAGACACACTGTGCTTAGAGCGGAAGCTTGAAAGCTGAAATTGAGAATTTATGAATAAAATCAATCGTAAATTAGAATACGCCCTCATGGCTTTAAAGCACATGAGCCAAAAGATCCCAGGCGAATTAACCTCGGCAAAAGAGGTTTCTGATTCTTTTCATACTCCTTTTGATGCTACTGCCCGAGTGATGCAACAAATGGCACAAAAAGGCGGCATTCTTCGCGCAGAATATGGTGCTAACGGTGGTTACCAAATCACGAAAGACCTTGCGAAAGTTTCTATGCAGGATCTTTTGGAAATTATCGAAGGTCCCACTGCACTTGTTAAGTGCCTGCACAAGGAAGAGCCTTGTGAAATCAAAGGTACTTGCAACATCGTTTCTCCGATCACGAATTTAAATCATCGACTTACTGAATTTTATAAAGGCTTAAGCTTAAAAGATCTGCTTGTCGAAAAATCCCAAGCTGGTTTCAAAAAATCAGCGGAGGTAGACTTCCATGGATAACAACAATAAATCTTCTAGCAATCCACTAGAGTCCTACGAATACAAATACGGTTTCACGACAGAGATCGAAACGGATGCCGTTCAAAAAGGTTTAAACGAAGATATCATTCGTTTGATTTCTGGTAAGAAAAATGAACCTGAATGGATGCTTGAATACCGCTTAAAAGCTTACCGTCACTGGTTAACCATGACTGAGCCAGAGTGGGCGCACGTGTCTTATCCAAAAATCGATTTCCAAGATATCGTTTATTATTCAGCTCCGAAAAAACAAGCTGAAGCTGATAAACCAAAGTCTTTGGATGATTTAGACCCAGAGCTTATTAAAACTTTTGAAAAGCTTGGTATCCCTTTATCAGAACAAAAACGTATTTCTGGTATTGCGGTAGACGTGGTGTTTGACTCTGTATCAGTAGGTACAAGTCATAATGAAGTTTTAGAAAAAGCGGGAGTCATCTTTTGCTCTATTTCTGAAGCGGTTCAAAAACATCCTGAATTAGTAAAAAAATATTTGGGCTCTGTTGTTCCATACACTGATAACTATTATGCCGCTTTAAATGCAGCGGTTTTCACTGATGGATCTTTCTGCTACATCCCGAAAGGGGTGCGTTGCCCGATTGATCTATCTACTTATTTCCGTATCAACGCCAAAGACACCGGCCAATTCGAAAGAACGTTGCTTGTGTGTGATGAAGGTGGATACGTGAATTATCTAGAAGGTTGTACGGCTCCACAACGTGATGAAAACCAACTTCACGCAGCGGTGGTAGAGCTTGTTGCCTTTGATGATGCTGAAATCAAATACTCAACAGTGCAAAACTGGTACACGGGCGATAAAGAAGGCCGTGGTGGTATTTATAACTTTGTTACCAAACGTGGTAAAGCTGCTGGGAAACGCTCTAAAATTTCATGGACCCAAGTTGAATCTGGATCTGCGATCACTTGGAAATATCCTTCCTGCGTTTTGCTAGGTGATAGCTCAGAGGGTGCCTTCTATTCAGTCGCGCTGACTCACGATCTTATGCAAGCTGATACTGGAACTAAGATGATCCATATCGGTAAAAATACAAAAAGCACGATCATTTCTAAAGGTATTTCGACGGATAAGTCTTCAAATACTTACCGTGGCCAAGTAAAGATCATGCCTTCAGCTGAAAACGCTCGTAACTATTCTCAGTGTGATTCCATGCTGGTGGGTGATAAGTGTTCAGCGAGCACGTTCCCTTATATTGAAGTAAAAAATAAAACTGCAACGATTGAGCATGAAGCAACCACTTCACGCATCAGTGAAGATCAGATCTTTTATTTGCAATCACGCGGCCTTGATATGGAAAAATCCATTTCGATGCTTGTGAATGGATTCTGTAAAGAGGTCTTTAAAGAGTTGCCTCTAGAGTTTTCTGTAGAAGCAGTAAAACTTATTGAAATGAAACTTGAAAACTCAGTTGGATAACTAAAGGTAAAGTAGCCATGTTAGAAATTAAAAACTTACACGCAAGAGTTGAAGAAAAAGAAATCCTAAAAGGATTAAACCTGACAATCAAGCCAGGTGAAGTTCACGCGATCATGGGACCTAACGGTTCTGGTAAATCTACTTTATCTAAAGTTCTAGCTGGTCACCCGGCTTACGAAGTGACTGGCGGTGAAGTAAATTATGAAATCAACTTCATGATGAAAAACCTTTTAGAGCTTGAGCCTGATGAGCGCGCAAAAGAAGGTATCTTCCTCGCTTTCCAATATCCAATTGAAGTGCCAGGGGTTTCTAACTTCACATTCTTGCACACGTCTTTTAACTCGATCTTGCAACACCAAGGCTCTGAGCCCATGCCTGAAGGGGAGTTCCGTGAATTCCTAGTTCAGAAATTAAAACTTGTTGGTATGAAGCCAGAATACTTGGATCGTCCAGTGAACACAGGGTTCTCGGGCGGTGAGAAAAAGAAAAATGAAATCCTGCAAATGGCGGTGCTTGCTCCACGTTTGGCACTTCTTGATGAAACTGACTCTGGTCTTGATATCGACGCTTTAAGAATCGTTTCTGAAGGTGTTAATAAACTTCGCCGCAAAGACAACGCGATTGTTCTAGTGACTCACTATCAAAGACTTTTAGATTATATTAAGCCTGACTTCGTTCACGTTTTATTGGGCGGAAAAATCATCGAAACTGGTGATAGTTCCCTTGCCCTGAAGCTTGAAGAAAAAGGTTACGACTGGTTGGAAAAATAGGTTATGGCTATGAACTTACTTTCTACCTACGATAGATTTAGTCAAGCCTACCCGGCAGAAGGGGCTTTAGCTTCTTTCCGTCAGGCAGGGTATGACTATGCTCTTCATAAGGGTCTTCCGACCCGTAAAGATGAAGACTGGCACTATACGAATGTAAAAGTATTGGCTGATGTGAACTTCATGCCAAGCGCTTTTAATCCCGTAGAGCCAAGCCATGACACTATTTTAGAAATCAAAAAGATTTTGAATCCAGAATTCACCAATGTGGTGTTCTTTAATGGTGTTTTAAATAAAACATTATCTTCGGAACTGCCTCACGGTTTCACATTACGTGAGCTTTCAGAGTACCCAAATCACTTTGATGATACTTTTGATGCTTTAAACGGAGCTTACTTAGCAAAACCCTTTGTCGTGGCTTTAGCTAAAGAAACCTCTGTGGAAAAACCTGTGAATTTCGTCTTTTTCACTTCGGTTGAAGGTGGACCCGCGTTGATGGTGCACCCACGTATTCGTGTAGAAGTTGGCGCAAGAAGTTCAGTAAGAATTCTTGAAAGCTATTATGGTAAAGCGGGCGTTTCTTATTTTGTAAATTCAGTTTTGGATTTGCAAATCGCGGAAAACGCAAAAGTTAGTTACACACGCGTGCAGGCTGAATCTGAAAATGCGATCAACATCGGTAGAACTCGCATCCATGTTGCTAAGAATGCGACTTTAGAAAGTTTAGCTTTCGCAACGGGTGCGGGTCTATCTCGTCATTCATTAGAAGTGTTGTTAACAGGTCCTGGTTCAAATTCTGAAATCCTAGGCGTTTACGCTGTTAAAGGTTCACAGCACGTAGACAATACGTCCGTGATTGATCACCAAGTTGGCGATTGCAATACCAATCAACTATACAAAGGTATTCTTGATGATGAATCAAGAGCGGCCTTTGTTGGTAAAGTATTAATTCAAAAAGGTGCTCAGAAAGCGAACTCAGCGCAGCTTAATAATAACTTATTATTAAGTTCAAAAGCTGAAGCTGACAGCAAACCTTGCTTAGAGGTTTATGCTGATGACGTAAAAGCGGCCCATGGTTCAACTGTTGGTCAATTAAACCGTGAAGAATTATTCTATCTTCAATCAAGAGCTATTCCGAAATCATTGGCGATCCCTATGTTAAGTTATGGTTTCTTATCTGAAGTGATTTATAAAATTTCTGACGACAGCATTCAAAAATGGCTGACTCGTCATTTGGATGAAGCTTTTAAAAAGCTTCATGTAGGTAACTAAGTATGAGCAGTGCTTTAGATAAATTCTTTGCTGATATTCGCGGGGAGTTCCCGGCGCTAACACAAAAAGTGTATGGCAAGGATTTGGTTTATCTTGATAGTGCTGCTACGACTTTAAAGCCGACATCAGTTGTAAATCGTATTTCTCACTTTTATTCTTTTGAAACTTCAAATGTGCACCGAGGTGCGCACTATCTTGGTGATGTGGCTACGGGTGTTTTTGAATCCGCACGTCATAAAGTGGCAGAATTCATTGGCGCTGGCCAAGCTGAAGAAATCGTTTTTGTTCGCGGAACCACTGAAGGTATTAACTTAGTGGCGCATTCCTGGGGTCTAACGAATCTGCAAAAAGGTGATGAGATTCTAGTTACTGAAATGGAACACCATGGAAATATCGTTCCTTGGCAAATCGTCGCCGAAAAGGTCGGAGCTAAGGTTTTATTTGCAGCTATCCATGACAATGGTGAATTAAACATCGAAGATTTTAAGAACAAGCTTTCTTCGAAAACTAAAATGGTGGCATTCACAGCTAGTTCTAACGTCTTAGGTACTAACACGGATATGCCATTATTAACAAAATTGGCTCATGACGTTGGCGCAAAAGTATTAATTGATGGTGCGCAAATTGTTTCCCAAGGCAAAGTCGACGTTAAGAGTATCGACTGTGATTTCTTTGTCTTTTCAGCCCACAAACTTTTTGGCCCATTTGGCTTTGGTATTCTTTACGGTAAAAAGGAAATCTTAGATCACATGCCTCCTTATCAAGGTGGCGGAGCGATGATTTCTAAAGTGACGACCGAAGGTACAACTTTTAACGATGTGCCTATTCGCTTTGAAGCGGGAACCCCGCATGTTGAAGGTGCCGTGGGTCTGCATGCAGCCATCAATTTTATCGAAAAAATCGGTTTTGATAAAATTCATGCCTATGAAATGGATCTATTGAAAGTCGCGACAGAAAAACTTTCTGCTATTCCGGATTTGAAAATATTCGGAACTGCCGTGAATAAAGGTCCTATCGTTTCATTTAATTTGAAAGGGGCTCATCACTCTGACGTCGGTCAAATCCTTGACCGTGAAGGGGTCGCTGTTCGCGCCGGAAATCATTGTACTCAGCCATTGATGGCAAGACTAGGTATTCAAGGAACAGTTCGGGCTTCATTTTCAGTGTATAATAATCACGATGATATTGATGCATTAGTAAAGGCCGTGGTGAAAGCCCGGGAGATGTTATTATGAACGCACAAGATGTACTAATTCGTATTCAAGCAACACCTAATCCGAACGCATGGAAGTTCGTATTGGATCGTCCTGTTCTTAACGAAGGCAAAGCGACTTATGCTGATGCTAAGGAAGCAGAGATGAGCATGCTTGCTTCAGCTTTGTTCCAAGTTGAAAACGTTCGCCAGGTTCACTTCTTTCAAAACGTAATCACGATCACACATAACTTTGATGCTGATCCTGAAGAAGTGCAAAAAAACGTGTGCGCTGTGATTCAAACAAGAATGGCGGCTCATAACCCGAACGTGACTCAAGTGGATGAAAAGAAAATGCGCAGAGCAAGTCTTCCACCGGAAGTTCAACAGATCGAAGAAATCCTTGATCAAACAGTTCGCCCTGGTTTGCAAGGCGACGGTGGTGACTTGGATGTGGTAAAGTACGAAGACAATAAACTTTACGTATTTTACCAAGGAGCTTGTGGTACTTGCCCAAGCGCTACATCAGGCACACTGATGGCGATTGAAGGGATCTTAAGAGATCAATTCAATCCTGAAATTGAAGTAATTCCGATGTAAAAAAAAGGCCGCTTCAAGCGGCCTTTTTAATTAGCGGCGAGATTTGAATTCCGTACCAAGTTGTTCTTCAGCTGATTTTTTAAGTTCCGGGGCTACGGCTTCGAAAGTTTCTTCTGGACGACTCGCTAACACAGCCGAGTTCCCCATAGCCCGAGCACCTTGCGCACCCGTAGCTTCTAGTGAAATCAGTCTTTGTTTTTCGCGATTAAAACCTGAAACAACCAGTCTCACTTCAACAATCTGACCTGTTTGCACGCCGGTCACAGTGTCAGATAGATTTCCCTCTACGACTTCAACACCTTCTGGCAATGTCCAAGAGTAAGTTAGATCAGAATCCATTTTTTGGTTCACAAGAATTCTGCCAAGCAAGGTCACTTCATCAGTGCCTTCTTCTGGAATAACTTCAGGTTGGGCAATCTCAACTTTTAAAAGCGCAAGATGTTTTCCCAATGGCGCTGGCTTCCAACCGGCCACAGACGAAGGTTTGCGCGCGGTTTGGTTTTTAGCTAAGAACAAATTCCCGCCAAAAACTCCGACGGCTAATCCTAAAGATAAAACTGTTAAGGTTGTTCTGTTCCACATAGTTGTTGTGATCCTTTATACAGTTTGTAAGTTGATGTTCCGTTCATTTGCGCAGAAGTTTTACCGTAAGCGTTGATTTTTACGTTCACCACGTAATATCCCGCTGCAAGTCCGCTTAAACTAACCTGTTCTGAAGTACCGCCGACCGTGCGACTCGACTTCGCGATGTAGTTAGAAGAGTATCCACCCTTCCAGTAGTCATCTTCAAAGTAGACATAGGATTGATAGTAAAGAATCAAATCTAAATCAGGAGCATTGCCACTTGTCGTATAGCTAATGCTTAAAGTACCTGAACCACCATCGTGATAATAAAGATAAAAGTCGTTATTCATTTGTTGGTGAGAGTGATTGACGGGATCACTGCTACTCATCTTATAACCTGTTTCAACTGCACCACCATTAAAGGTCGTGCCCGCACAAGTAGCTGCAGATAAAAGATAAGCATAATCATGGGTGGTTTTATTCTGTTTTTCTTCAGTTAAAATGCTATTCCACTCTGCCCCAGCAACACCGTTTTTAGTAAGTAGCCAGTTAAATAATCCCGAGTTAGGGATCGGGAAGTAAGTCGTTTTATTTAAAGAATAAGGAAGTGGGTTTGTGCGGCTATAACCACTTGTGTTTTCACCAGCAAAAACTTTCCAGATATTTTGGAAAGTCACACCACCGCCAGCTTTAGTAAGGGCATAACTTTCTGTCGTTGCGCGGGTTGATTTATATAGAGTTCTGGAAATAGATACTTCACGGAAAGTTCCAGTGCCAGCTAGATCGCCATTTGTGCTATCAGGTTCAGAAACATCACTTCCCACAGCAGCAAGATTGAATTGGACACCTACGCCTGCTGAACCGCCACCTTTGTATCCATAGGTATCAACGTAATAGTGATATCTCTTGGTTGCCGGAATGCGTGATTCACTAGCTGAATTATCAAAGGCATCAGCTCCGGTTAATACCGCACCTTGGAAGTAATTGGCAAAGCCCTCACTCCATGCCAGACGCGCATCGATCACAAAGTTACCTGTATGGGAACCACCAGGGGACGCTGAATTGCCGTAAGTGTCTTCTAAGAAATGCGCGTATTCATGAAGAATGACGGAATCGTCAAAATGATCCGTATCTGCAGACTTCACATCTCCGCTGCTGCCACCAAGAATATATAACTTCTTTTCGCCAGGAGAATAAAATGACAAAGGAGCTGTTGAACCAAAATAAGTGTAAGGATTAAATCCAGCCTTCCAGTAAACCGTCACTTTATCAGCAACCCACCATTCGTCAGGATCTGAAGAGGGTGTGCCGTCATTAGAGACGCCATTTTTATTGATGTTGCGGCGGATGTACTCGTTTGCAATTAAAACATTAAACATGATGTTGAAGGCGCCACCTTCGATTTTTGATGAAAGGCTTTCGCTGGCTTCTGCGTAAACAGGGCTTGCGCTTAAATCCAAAGTCCCTGAAGCGATGTCAGAACTAGAAATCGTAAAAGATTTAGAAATTGAATAAGGAGTGTTTGAATAAATGTCCTCTAAAACGCTGATCTTTGCATAGTCATTTAAAGATCGAGAAAACACTTTCAAAGTATAAGAGCCAGCAGTCTTAGGCATTTCAAAAATCGCGCGGCCCGCGGTGTTGGTTTCACCTTGCTGCACGCGGGTGCCTGAAGAATCATATACATGGAATTCAGCAAACGGAATTGCGACTGCATTTCCTGCAGTGACAACACTGCTTAAGCCATTGTTGCTGCTGCCAGGAGTAAAGTCCAACTGGCGATAAAGAAATTTAGCCGCGATGGTAACAGTCACAGGGTCAGCGATATCAGTAGGAGTGCCGAAGTATTCAGGTTCCGCAGCTGCAGGAGCATTGGAGGACGAGTCGTTACTCTCAAAGGAGCCGCCACATGCTGATAAAACTAGAGAGAGAGCTATAACAAAAGCCCTGCTATTCCTAACTAAACTCATACAAGGCTTATCGGACTTAAGGATATGTGACTGAACGATTTGAAGGCTAAAATGTTACTAAAAGTCTTGGTGGAAACGTCGAACTTCTAAACAGTGTGTTTCAGACTGACACGCTGCTAGTCCCGCTGAATTTTCTGGAAAACGAAACTGGTGGAGCATATTGAGAACTTGCAGATTGAATTCACTCTTAACAGCACTATGCTATCGGAATTCGCGGAAAGGAAGTTTGTATGAAGTTTTTTATTCTAGGGTTATTGATTCTTGGATCTGCAAAAAGTTTAGCAGCGGTAGAGTTCACAGTGCAGAAGGATGCCTTTGTTATTCATGGAACTTCGTTAAGCTGCATGGCTTATCGCGATGGCACAACGACTCCAGATATACAATCACCCTATGTCGATATTCCGCAAATTCGCATTGCTAATATAACTCCAAGTCCTTTTTTGCCGATTATGCTGACTCTAAAGTTTACTTCCTCAGCTGGTTCAAACGAATGCATTTACTTTGATCACAAGCTTGATGCCATTGGTATTCCAAGTAAGATGAGCGCTAACGAAATTCTTGATTTAGGTTGCCCCATGAAGTGTGGCGGTTTGAAAATTGGATCAAAAGAAGCGGTAACTGCGACTCTTGAGCTTTTAGGTTATTTAGAAGATGCGCAAGGAATGTTAAACCCGGTAAAAATAGACAAACACCTTCAGATCATTAATCCGCGCTAAGCGACAGAATGGGGGCCTTGAGTGCTCCCTTTTTTTATTCTCATTTTGAAACAGGACTTTTCAGGGAGTAGAAATAAAAAAAGGCCCGATGGCTACTCTGAAACCTAAACCTGTTTTAGCTAAGGTGGGTCACCATGATAACGACTTTAGGCTTCTCAGTACGAGCTGAGCTTGCTCACCATCGTCAGGGACGGTCCCCAATTATATGCTTGTAAGGTTTATTTTCGATGAGCTTTACGCCGTCGAACCCTATTTCATAATATTATCACGTCTCTTATTTCCGTCAATAATCCAAGACTCTTACTTTCCGGCAAAACTCCGATAAATTGAATATGACACCTGAAAAGCTCGATTTTATTTTTCCTTTCGTCGTTTTTTTGTATGGACTACTCATGGTAGTTGTGCTGGAAAATCCTTATCTGGTGCGGATTGGCCAAGAGCGCATGGGAGAGATGTATCAGAACTTAGCGCGCCATAAATCGTTAGGTTGGGTGTGTTTCTTTGTCGGCGGGCTATGGGCCGCACAAAACGTTTGGTACTCATCTTTATAAGAGTGAAAACCCAAGAATAAAGTCTGCGTGACTTGACTCAAACGGGCCCCAGGATTAGCCTTGGGCGCGTATGTCTGACGTCTCTAATCAAGCCCTTAGAAAATCCGAAATTTCCGCGCAACTTAGTCTTGGCGCGAACGAAGTTTCAGCAAAAAGCAATGAGCCTTCAGTTCTTTCTGTTGAGCAGCTAAATGTTTACATCAAACAACTGCTTGAAGGCCAAGTCGGCATGATTTGGGTGAAGGGTGAAATTTCAAACTTCAAAGCTCACACCTCAGGACATTTTTATTTCAGTCTTAAAGATTCTAAATCACAAATCACAGCGGTGATGTTTCGCGGGAATAATGCGCGTTTAAAATTTAAGCCCACTGACGGAATGGAAGTGATCGTTCGTGGTCGTATTTCAGTTTATGAGCCGCGCGGTAACTATCAGCTGATGTGTGATATGATGGAACCCGTTGGTGCCGGAGCTTTACAAAAAGCCTTTGAGCAATTGAAGATGAAATTAAAAGCGGAAGGTTTGTTTGAGTCTGCTCGCAAAAAACCAATTCCAACTTTCCCTCGTCACATTGCTGTTGTTACCTCTCCAACCGGGGCTGCGATTCGCGATATTTTAAATGTTCTTTCTAGACGAGCGCCAAGTATTCAAGTGACGGTGGTTCCTACTATCGTTCAAGGTGAGGCGGCAGCCCCATTGATTGGTGAGGCTTTAAGGAAAGCCATCAACCTTCCAGATGTTGACGCTATCATCGTCGGTCGCGGTGGCGGTTCTATTGAAGACATGTGGTGTTTTAATAACGAAGTGTTAGCACGACAAATTGCCGCTAGTCCCATTCCTATCATTTCAGCTGTTGGTCATGAGATTGATTTCACCATAGCGGATTTTGTTGCTGATCTCAGAGCGCCAACGCCATCTGCCGCAGCCGAACTTGTAGCAAAAAGTTCTAGCGAGCTTTGTGCAAAGATTAATAACTTTGAACGCCTACTTTTATTCAGCTTAGAAAAAAAGATGAAGCTTTTGCATCAACGTATCTTAGGCCTATCAAAGGGCTTAGTTGATCCGCAAAGGCGTTTGCAAGATTTGAGTCTTCGTAACGATGATCTTTTAAATCGTCTTGAATTTGCTCTAAGAAGACTTTTTTCAGTCCGTCATCATAAAGTGGAATTGTTAACTGAAAAACTCGGAACTCCGGAAGATCTGATCGATGAAAAAAGAAAAGATTTGGAATTCCTTATGGCTCGCGCGGATAAAGCGTTGGTCCATTCTTTAGATCGTAAAAGATCCAGCCTTTCGCGGTATATGGCTATTTTAGATAGCTTAAGCCCCTTGAAAGTAGTGGATCGTGGTTATTCGATCGTAACCAAAGATAGTGAAGTAATTAAATCAGGTGGTCAGGTGAAAAAGGGAGACCTTATCGATATTCGCTTGGCTGAAGGATCACTGACTGCTGTCGTTGACAGCGTGAAGGGAAAATAAAATGGATTTCGAAAAAAAATTAGGCCGTCTTGAAGAGATCGTGCAAAAAATGGAAAAAGGGGATTTGGCTTTAGAAGAATCCCTTAAACTTTTTGAAGAGGGCGTAAAGCTTTCAAGAGAATGCAATCAACGTCTTACTGATGCAGAAGCAAAAGTTAAAATTTTGATGTCAGTGGGTGCTGACGGTAAGCCGGTTGTGGCTGACTTTACTCCAGAGGAAAATTAATTTTGGATTTCGCCATTCAGCTTGATAAAGAAATCGCCGCACGCACGCACACTGTTAACCAGTATGTAGAGCAGTATTTTGAAAATATGCAGCTTCCCATGGGAGATGCGATTTTAGAATTACGTAAGGCCATGGTTTATTCAGGCACCAATGGCGGAAAAAGATTTCGTCCTGTTTTATCCCTGTTAGTGGGAGAGCTTTTTGGCTGTGATCAAAACAAAATGCTTCCTTTCGCAGCTGCGGTTGAATTTATTCACACATATTCTTTAATCCATGACGACTTACCTTGCATGGATAACGATGACATTCGCCGTGGCAAACCAACGAATCACAAAGTGTTTGGTGAAGATTTTGCTTTGTTAGCAGGCGATGCACTTTTAACCGAAGCCTTCTTGTTAGTAGCAGAAGGTTATAGCGATACAACTGTTCTTGTCGGGCAATTGACTCGCCTTCTTTCAGAAGCTGCTGGTATCCGTGGTATGGTCGGTGGCCAAGCCATTGATCTTCGCGCAGGGGCGCGTCGCTTTACAAAGGAAGAATTAAACCATTTGCACCTTTTAAAAACAGGCGCCTTAATTCGTGTCGCGGTTGAAGGTGCTGCTATCATCGCGGGTGCGAGACCTTCTGAAATAGAAGCATTAAAAAAATTCGGTGAAGGTTTGGGGATTTCATTCCAAGTTGCGGATGACGTGTTAGATCACGGTGAAAAAGAGCAAGACATTCGCAGCTTCACCGGCATCATTGGTTTAGAAGAAACTAAGCAGTATTTAAACGAGCTTAGTAAAAACACTTTAGCGGAACTTCATAAAGTTTCCGCTGAAGCGCCAATGTTAGAATATCTTATTACCTATAATCAAACCCGTAAGGTTTAGTCATGTCTGAAAAGTCGCGTTTAGATGTCCATCTTGTTGAAAAGGGACTGGCTCAATCGCGCACCCATGCTCAAGAACTGATTGAAGCTGAGCAAGTATTCCTTATTCAAGGTGCCCAAAAGAAAGTGTTAAAAAAATCAAGTTTCGCAGTGACTCCCGAAATGATGATTGAGGTGACATCAGGACCTGCAAATCGTTTCGTGTCTCGCGGTGGGCTTAAACTTGAAGGTGCCTTAGATCATCTGAAGATTTCTGTGACAGGAAAGCGGGTGCTTGATGTGGGGATTTCTACAGGTGGTTTCACCGATTGCCTTTTAAAAAAGGGTGCAGAGTTTGTATTGGGTGTGGATGTGGGTCACGGTCAAGTTCACCCAAGTTTGTTATCTGATCCGAAACTTCAAGTCATTGAAGGCATCAATGCACGAAGCTTATCTCAAGATCCCCAAGTTGCTGCCGCTGTTCCTAAAGAGAAATTCGATCTGATCGTGATGGATGTTTCATTTATTTCTATTTCTTTAATTATTCCTGAACTGATTGGATTTCTTAAGACCGAAGGCTGTCTTTTAAGTCTTGTTAAGCCCCAATTTGAGGTGGGCGTTGACGGCTTAGCAAAGGGGGGTATAGTCAAAGATGCCTCATTGTTTAAGGACGTTGAAAATAAAATTAAAAAGATCTGCTTAGAGCAAAACTTAAAAGTGCTGGATTATTTTTCTTCGCCGATTCAAGGAAAGGACGGAAATAATGAGTTCTTTATCTTCGCGCAAAAATAAATCTCTCGTTATGCGCACTACATGCGGAATACTTGCTTTGTTATTCATGGCAGGCTGTCAAACGATCAGAACTAGAAAAGATGTTCCAAAACAACCAGCTCCTCGCCCTGGTCAACCGACTCCGCCCGTGCAAATTGGTCAACCACCTATTCCTGATCGTGATGAAGACGAAGAAGTTGCGGAAGTGCCACCTGCGCCGCCACCTCCACCAGCACCTGTTATTCCTAGCATGCCTAAGATCGGAATTATCCTAGGCGGTGGCGGAGCTAAAACTTTTGCACACATCGGATTTTTACATGAACTGTCGCGAGCAAAAGTTCCTGTGCAAGCCATCGGCGGGGTGGAATTTGCTGCCCCAATGGCGGCACTTTTTGCCAATAAAGGACTTGCCAATGATGTAGAATGGCAGATGTTTAAGCTAAAGGATGAAGAGGTCTTAAAAAAATCTCTTTTGGGAGCATCCAGTAAGAATGTGGATGTCACAAACCTGCGCGATTTCTTAAACGTGGCGTTTAATCGCGCAAAACCTGATGACTTCCGCGTGCCATTTGCTTGTCCTGCCTATAGCTTAAAGAAAAACCAGGTTTATCTAATGAATCGTGGCAGCGTGGACCAAGTCATGTATCAGTGCATGGCCTATCCACCGTTTTTTAAACCCTATGAAGGTGTCGTTGCCGGGGTTCGTGATATATCGGCATTGGCTAATTATTTAAGATCAAGGGGTGCTAATTTCATCGTTTTTGTTAACGTCCTGCAGCCACCTTCGGCGGGAAAAGCCTATGTTCCTGATGCTGCGGGGACCGACAACGTCTTATGGGCTGAGATCGCGGGATCATATAATAAGCCTTTACCAGGAATTGATTCTGTCGTTTCCCTTGAGACATCAGGGTATGGTATTATGGATTTTGACAAACGTCGTGAGATTATGGCGAAGGGAGCTGATTCAGCCGCTCGTCAGTTGAAAACTCTTACGCGCAAATGGGGCCTTTAGGAGAGCACAATGAGAAAACCCACTTCTGATATGAGTATTTTTGCAGAACGTAGAAAAAAGGTCGGTCAAGAAATTACCGGCGGAGCTTTAGTGGTTTCTGCTCACCCCGAGCACATTCGTAATCATGATGTGCACCATCCTTATCGTCAGGATTCAAACCTGTTTTATTTAACAGGTTGGGAAGAGCCAGAATCTATTTTGATTCTTCGTCCTGGCATGAATCCAGAATCGGTAATGTTCGTACGTCGCCGGGATCCTGAAAGAGAAACTTGGGATGGTTTCCGTTATGGACCAGAAGGTTGCGAGCGTGAATTTAAAATCGACAAAGCCTATCCAATTGATGAGTTCACGAAAGTGGCTCCACAATTGTTAAAGGAAGTCGATCGCGTTTACTATCGCCTTTATAAAAATAAAGAGCTTGATGAACAAATGGCAGGCGTCCTGCAAACTGTAAAACAGATGAGCGGTCGCACAGGATACGGCTTGTTGCCTATTCATGATGCCGATACCTTGTTAGGTGAACACCGTCTTGTAAAATCAGAGTACGAACTGACGCAAATGCGCGAAGCGTGTGAGATCTCTGCCCAAGGTCACTTGGCAGCGATGCGCTTTACTCGTCCTGGCGTTACTGAAAGACAAGTTCAAGGTGTGCTTGCCCATCATTTCTATATGAAAGGTTCAGCACGCGAGGGTTATCATCCGATCGTGGCTTCTGGAAATGCAGCAACGACTTTGCACTATAATTTTAACGATCAAGTCTGCAAAGATGGCGATCTTCTTTTGATCGATGCTGGTGCCGAATACAATTACTACACAGGAGATATCACCCGTACTTTCCCGGTAAACGGAAAGTTTACGGATGAACAAGCCCGTGTGTATGAAGCGGTATTAAAAGTGCAAAAAGCTATTCTTGATTATGTAAAACCAGGAATCGTGTTTAAGGATTTGCATGACATGGGTACTTCACTTTTAACCGACGCCATGCTTGATCTTGGTTTGTTGTCAGGTCGTAAGGATGATTTGATTCAGGCCCTAGCACAGAAAAAATACTACCCACACGGCATTGGCCACTGGTTAGGAATGGATGTGCACGATGCTGGTTTGTACTATAAAAAGAACGAACCACGTCCAATTGAAGCCAACATGTGCTTTACGGTAGAGCCTGGTTTGTACATTCCTGCAGATGATTCTTCAGCTCCAGCGAAATATCGCGGCATTGGTATTCGTATTGAAGACAATATCCGCGTGACTTCAAGCGGCTGTGAAAACATGACTTCATCTGTTCCAAAAGAGATTGCAGATCTGGAAAAAGTTGTCGGCAAAGCTTAAGAACCATTAGAACTTCACTTTTTAAAGGCGCAAGGAAACTTGCGCCTTTTTTATTTTTAGCAATACAAAACAAAGTGACGATCTTGCGCCCTGTAAAATCATTTCCTTCTTAGAATCCTTTATAGTGGCGATTATCAAGGCCCAAGGCATGCATATTTAATCCCGTGAATTCGGAAACTTCGGGAGTGTATCATGTTGAGACAAATTAAATTCGCAATTATAGCTCTGTTTTTAGTTCTAAGATTTGCTTCGGCCGCATCAGCTGCTTCCGGTACTGAGCTTTATTTGTCCTTTGAACAACGCCTGGCAATGACTTATGCCTTATTAGCGCAAGGTGAAAGTGAAGCTAAGAAAGAAGAAGTCCTAGCGCGTGCTAAAAAGTATTTCAGCGGCGTTTATCAAAATGAAGTTAAGGAAGTAAAAGTAAAAAACTTTAATGAGTTCATGGCTCAGTTCCGTGGGGAATGGCCTGATACTCACTCTGTCTCTTTAGATTTGGACTTAATCGAAAAACGTGGCCCCCGCGCGATGATGACTTTTAAGTCGGACAGCCCTCGGGTGCAAAGACAGATTGATCAATATATTGAGTGGCAACAAAACCAGCTTAAATCCATGGTTGAAAAAAACAGTGGCGGGTCGCAGCTGCAGCTTGAAGCTATTGGCAGCCAGATTCTGGCTCTAGCACAGAATCCCGATGGCATGAAGATCGCTGAAAAATGGGCGATGAATGAAACCGATGCGTTACTTACCGATCGCATGAAAGAATTAGATCGCGTTGGTGAAAAGATGGCCGAATCTAGTTTTGCCCAACAGCAAGACGCGACAATGCGTATTTTCATGCAAACGATGTTTAGCGAATACTTTTCTCGTCTAAGCCCGGCTTCTAAAAAATTAATCGTTTCGTCTTATTTAGGTGGAAATTTAAATCTTTCAGACATGCAGAAGTTTGAAATCATGGTGCAGAACAGTGGTCCGCAATTGCAGAAGCTTTTGCAAGTCGTGGCCCGCCAGGCTGATTTAAACCCTGAAATGCTAGAGGTCTTCCGACGTCTTGAAAACTCTGTTCGACCGGTTCCATGGGTGCAAGTAAGCGAGATGGTAAATGCTGAAAAGAAAAACTATCAATTCGAATACTTTGAAAGAAAACCATTGGGCGTTGGAACCATGGCCCAAGTTCACCGTGCGAAAATCGTTTTAGATGGAAAACGCCAAGATGTTGTTGTGCGTTTTATAAAACCAAATATCGAAGACCGTGTGGCCGAAGACAAAAGAATTTTAACTGCAGTAGCTGAAATTCTAGATGGCAATCCTGAATTTAGAAAAACTGGTGCGCCAAAGCTTGCTCCCGTTGTTGAAGATATCACGGCAACAGTGACAGCAGAACTTAATCAAGAAGACACTATCGAAAGGCAAAAGATCGCTAAAACACGTTATGAAAAAACGGTTTTAATGAACACTCCAGAATATAAAAACTGGATTGAATTCCATGTTCCGGCTCTTTACGAGGGTAAAGGCAAGTCTGAATTCATGGTTCAGGAAATGGTCATCGGAAGAAAACTTGATAAGGAAGCAGCCACTTACGCTGATCTGGCTCCAAGCCTGAAAAAGAGCGTGATTGAAGCAATGGCCCGCGTGTGGGCTAGCGAAGTACTATTCGGCGGAGGCTTCTACCATTCAGATCTTCACCAAGGTAATTTCATGATCCAACTGACTGAGCCTAAAATTCGCGTGAACATTCTTGATTATGGAATGGGTGGTATTTTGCCAGAACATTTACAGCGTCAAGTGATGGTTTTAGGTGCAGGTACTGAATTAAAAAATCCTGAGCTGATTGCCCGTGCCTTTTGGAGAATGAGCAATCAATCACAAAATACGGTGAAGGAGACGCAATTTAAGTCTTTGGTGCAAGAACGCATGAAGAATATCCTTAATGGAAAAGAAAAGAATGCTTCCATCGAGCATTGGACGGCGTGGGCTATGGATAACGGATTAAAGCTTCCGTATGAATTTATCAGTTTAAATCGCGGCATGGTCATTGTGAATAAACTATTATCGGATAGCGGCAGTTCTCTTTCCATTTCCCAGCTTATGAAGTCGATAGCGAAGACTCACCCGATGCTTATGTATAAGCGTTTGGTGATCCAAGAAAAAATCTCTCATAAGGATTTAGTAAAACTTGGCTGGGCAGAAGTAAAAGATATGTGGTCATCGCCAAAAACCACAGAAGCTTCTAAAGCAGTTGAAAAAGCCCCAGAAGCTTTGATGGGTGTCCGCTGCGAAATGGTATTTTAATTTTAAGCCCGCAGAAACGCGGGCTTTCTTTAGACAAAGCGGTGAGCAAGCCATCCAAACTTTTCAGCGTTCTGCTGTAGCTCAAATTCAGTTTTAAACAACTTATCGTCACGGGCTGCAGCGCTGACTGCCAAGCTTAAGTGCGTGGCATTTTGCAAAAGCTGATAATCGCCCATGGTGTTGCCAGAAGCAAAGAAAGGCTTTTTGCCGCCCGTTGCAGCTAACAATGCATCCACCTTACCTTGGCGATAAGTGATAATTCCTTTTTGCCTGTCGCTAACAAAGCCGTTATCCACATGGGTTTCAACACCTAAAACACAATCTTTAGTTAAACCCAAAATCTCAGCACCGGGTTCCACTGCCCATTTCACAGAAGCTGTTACGACATACACTTTAACGCCCTTAGAAAGAAACAAGTCGATCAGCTTCTTTTGCTGTAAGAAAATCGGAAGGGGGTGTTGCTCTTTGACGCCTTCGACCGCCCACTTGTGAACTTGCTCTAAGCTTTGCCCTTTGCAGATCTGAGCTAGCCAAAGGTAGGCCTTCTCTGGGTTTTCAGCTTTCATATCCTCATAGTGTTCAAAAGGATGTGGAGGTAACGGCACAAGTTTGTTGTCGATTTGATAATGAAAGAAAGTTTCGCCAAGATCGATATCCCACAAAGTTCCATCCGCATCAAAAGCTGCCACGGGGTTGGGATCTTCTTTTAAAACTTGGTCCAGTGTTGTATTTATGCGGCTCCAGATGTCTGTGGAATAGTCTTTGTATTTCATAGGCGCATAGTATGAAATAAGAAAAGAAAAATGACAAGGAGACCCCAGGCAATGACCCTTTTTTGCCGCGTGATTCAGCCGGAAGATCTGCAAAATATTTTGGACTTAGAAACTAAAAAGCTTACTGAAGCCTATCCGGATGAAATGGAACGCATGATAGCAAGCTGGAACTCTAAGCATAGAGTTGAAGCTTTAAATCATTACATCGCCTTAGGGTGGAGTTTTCTAGCTCTTGATAAAGAAACTAATCAACTGATGGGATACTTTATTGCGCAACCTTTGTTGTTCTTTGATGGTCACACTCAGTCCTTGTGGGTCGAACATGTTCAACATAGTTCATTGCAGGCACGAGATGAGCTGTGTGAGTTGGCTTATAAACTTGGTCGCGAAAAAAATCTGCAGCGCGTATACTTCCCCAATGAAAACGGAGTTCCAAATTCAGTGAAGGGTTTTAAACCTGAAGGCTGGCAACCTGGAACACTTTCTGTCAAGACGACAAAGGGATCTTAAAATGAAAAATTTCTCTTTCGCTAATCGCATCCAGAATATCAATAAAATGAAAAATCAAGAATTTGATCTGGTCGTCATCGGGGGAGGAATTAACGGAGCTGGGGTGGCAAGAGACGCGGCGGCTCGCGGAATGAAGGTGGCTTTGATCGAAGCTCGCGATTTTGCTTCCGGCACATCTTCTAAATCAAGCAAGCTAATCCATGGCGGCATTCGCTATCTAGAAAACATGGAATTCAAATTAGTATTTGAAGCTTTAAGTGAGCGCACTAGGCTTTTTGAAATGGCCCCGCATTTAGTGCATCCTTTAAGATTCATGATTCCGCTTTATGAAGAAAGCCGTGTGGGCATGGGAAAAATGGGATTGGGCATGTGGCTGTATGATGCACTTTCACTATTTCAAGCCCCTGAAATGCATGAGCGTTTAAACCCGCGAATGACTGCAGAGCGTATGCCAGCGATACGCACAACAAATCTTTTAGGTTCATACATTTATTCAGATGCTTACATGGATGACGACCGCTTAGTGCATGAAACGATGCGATCTGCCAATGAGTTTGGTGCGACGTGCGTGAACTATGTGAAAGCAATTGGTGCTGATTTTGATCATAATCACGTCACGGGCGTAAAATGTATCGATCAAGTTACTAAGGAAAAGTTCACAGTTAAATGCCGCCACGTTATTAGTAGTGTGGGACCTTGGACCGATGAATTAGGTCAGAGCTTGTTTTATGACTGGAAAAAGATTCTTCGTCCGACAAAAGGTATTCATTTAACTTTACCAAAACATCGCCTGCCACTTTCTAGCGCCGTAGTGATGGGTGCAGAAAAAAGTGAACGTATTGTATTTGGAATTCCTCGCCATGAAATGATCATCATCGGGACGACCGATACAGACTTTAAAGAAGCACCAGAGGAAGTAACGACAACTCCTGATGACGTTGTTTATTTACTTAAAATTATTGATCACTACTTCCCACATGCAGAGCTGACAGCCCACGACGTTATTGCCAGTTACGCCGGAGTAAGACCCTTAGTGCATGATGGTTCTTCCAGCGAAGGAAAAACTAGTCGCGAACATACAATTATCAATGATCCTCGCGGAGTAACTTTCGTCGCTGGTGGCAAGTACACCACTTATCGTTTGATGTGTCAGCAAACCGTGGATAAAGCACTTCATTATTTTTCAATCGAAGATCGTGCGAAGTTTGCCTCAGTAAATACCGCCGTACCACTAAACTCATACACCTCGCCTGAATCGTTTCAGCAGGCTTTAAGTTTTGCTGATGTTTGGGCAAGTGAAACGGGTAGATCAAAAGCAGACATGACTTTACTAGCTGAACGTTATGGAATGGAAGGCGAAGAGATTTTAAATAAATACTCATCCTCTTATAGTTATTTGCAACTTGAAGCCGCCCAAGCAATCGATTCAACAATGTGTCTGCACTTGACGGATTTTTATGCGCGTAGGGTTCCATTATTCCTCGCAGACCGAAATCATGGTCTTCACAGCCTTGATGAAATCGGCGCCGTCTTCCAGGAAAAATTGGGCTGGAATGAGGCTCGCTTAAAGGAAGAACAGCAGCATCTTTCTGAATACATGGCTAAAGAAATCGAGTGGAAAAGGCATTTCTAAGGACGCCCTGATTTGGCAAGCTGTCTAACTTTTTGATAGCTGTTTAGTCTATAGACTTCTTTAAATCTTTATAATTTTGGCAGGATCCTTGAATCAACGGCAGTTTGGCAACACTCCGACGGCGTCGGGGTGCAGACCCGTTGTAGGAGGATTTGCCATGAGATTCAAATCAACCATTACGTTAACATTTTTAGCTCTTTCATTGGGCGCTTGCTCTAATGGTGGCAGTGGTTCTCCTTTAACTCCGATTAAGCCCCAGGCAACTCCAGCCCCGTCGACGCCGACTGCTCCTGGAACTGTTGAAGAATTAACCTATACTTTTACTGAAGCTAATCGCTGTACGACGGGCACACACAAATTTTCGACCAAAAAAGATTTCTGTAACGCGCTTTTAGACGACACTCGAAACCAAAACTGCGCAAGAAATGAACGCTCCCACGCCTACACGGCACAGTGTTCAGGTGCAGCGCCAACACGTATTGAAACATTACCTGCTTACAGCGCCATTCGCTGTGTCGTGAATGCCATGGATCTGAAAGACCGTTCTTTCTTTGGCAAACTCAATATTTTTAATCCTCAACGTCAGCAAAGTTTTACAGACATGCCTTGGAATGGCCGAAAATCTGAAGAGTTTGGTTTGATGTCTTTATTAGGCGGCCAATACGGGCGTTCCCGTTTTATTACAACGCCGGCGAGGGCAGAGCATTCAGCCTTGGGTGAAGTGCAGCTTGTCCAAAACAAAGGTATCGACAGCTATTCGGTAAGATCGGGGTTGGGTACTCAAACTAGAACTGTAGTGACGAACCACTCCACTCAAAAAGAAGTCGAAACGGTTTGCGTTTCCGATAAATCTTTTAGAAGAAAAACCGCTCCGTCGAATCTAATTCGTTGCTCTTATAATCTTGGCAGAATCGGTGAAAACCGCAGAGCCCAAGAGCTTTCGGTTCATTGGGATGGTCGCGCAAACTTAAGAAAAGAAATCTTAAATTCTCGCACCGGGGAAACTGTCGTCATGACTTTGAAACCTGGATCTTTATCTCAGGAAAGCCGCATCGAACTTCACGCTTCGGAACTCGACAATGAAAAGTCGATCGTTGCTGAAAGTAATATCGATGAAGGTCTTGAGCTTCGGTACCGAGGTCATGAAAACAAGACCGAACTCTTTGTCAGCTGTGCGCCTGCGTCAAAATAACTCGCTTACTGGTCTAAATATCTGCATTGACTCTGGTTTTTATAGAACCTAGACTTGAGGTGTTTAAGCCACATGAATTGACTTCTGAAGTGAGATTTCAGCATGAGTTTTTTTGACAAAGTTCAAGATTATTTTTCTAACGATATTGCCATTGACCTTGGCACCGCCAACACCCTTGTTTACGTAAAAGGCCGTGGCATTATCCTCGATGAACCTTCAGTGGTTGCAGTTCAAAAGAACTATCGTGGAATGCAAAACCGCGTGCTTGCTGTCGGTAAAGAAGCAAAAGATATGTTGGGTCGTACTCCTGGCAGCATCGTTGCTATTCGCCCAATCAAAGATGGTGTTATCGCAGACTTTGAAGTTACTCAAAGCATGCTTAAATACTTCATCGGTAAATCTCTTGGTGAAAAGAAATCTTTCATCAGACCAAGAATCATCATCTGCGTGCCTTACGGAATCACTCAAGTTGAAAAACGCGCGGTTAAAGAAGCGGCTCAATCAGCTGGTGCCCGTGAAGTTTATTTGATCGAAGAACCAATGGCAGCTGCTATCGGTGCAGGCCTTCCAATCACTGAGCCATCTGGAAACATGGTTGTTGATATGGGTGGTGGTACAACGGGTGTCGCTGTTATTTCTTTAGGCGGTATCGTTTACTGTAAATCAATCAAAGTAGCTGGTGATAAGTTTGATGAAGCGATCGTGAATTACGTTCGTCGTCAGTTCAACTTGTTAATCGGTGAAAGAACTGCTGAAAATATCAAAATCCAAATCGGTAACGCTTATCCATTTGAAGAAGAAAAATCCATGGAGATCAAAGGTCGTGACCTGGTAGCAGGTGCGCCTAAGACAATCGAAATTACTTCTTCTCAAGTGAACGATGCTTTGATGGATCCATTGTCTGAAGTTGTTGATGCTGTTCGAACGGCATTAGAGAAAACTCCACCGGAACTTGCTTCTGATATCGTTGATAACGGAATCGTTCTAACGGGTGGCGGAGCTTTGTTGGCAAACCTAGATGTTCTTTTAAGAGAAAGAACTGGTTTGCCAGTTTCCATCGCAGAAGATCCATTGTCTTGCGTGGTTATGGGGTCTGGAAAAGTTCTAGATCAACTGGACCTGCTAAGACAGCTTACAGTGGACTAAGCCCACGCGAAGAAAAAGGCCCCTTGCGGGCCTTTTTTATTTCCGGCCTTCCAGATAGTTCGTCGACTGACAATTCATAAAAGCTGCCCAACTAGTTTTTGATCCATTAAGATATCCCAGTATGACTGAAGCAGATGTGCAATCCATTGCATTGTTTTTCTATTTTTCTTTATTAGATGATCAAAAGGCCATCGAAGCCTCTTCACAAGCTTTAGCCATTGGTCGGGCACGCCAACAAAGAAATCCAGATTTAAAAAGCACGGTGGCGATTGTCGCTGCTACGAAGACTGTGTGGGATAGATATAAGTCCCGCGTTTCAAGAGGCCGTCCAAATACAACTGTTGAATCTGGTTGGCTTATTCCAGAGGGAACTGATTTAGGTCCTTGGCGTGAATTCCAAAAGTCTGCCTCTGAGGACGAGCTCCTGACCGTGATCTGGTCGAAAATTTTAAGAATTGATGATGATGA
The DNA here is from genome assembly GCA_041888585.1 of Bdellovibrio bacteriovorus. Classification (GTDB taxonomy): domain Bacteria; phylum Bdellovibrionota; class Bdellovibrionia; order Bdellovibrionales; family Bdellovibrionaceae; genus Bdellovibrio; species Bdellovibrio bacteriovorus_I. The sequence goes on from CP168971.1 coordinate 176,274, forward strand.
TATCTCTGAAGGTTTAGGTATTACTCAAGGGACAATCCGTTACCGTTTGGGAAGAGCTCTTCGCAAATTAGGTAGCATGACTCAAGGTGTGAGCAAGTTTAAGCATGGCACAGGAAAACAATAAGATTCCTCTTTCTAAAAAAGGTCGAAGAGACGTTTCGCCGTTTATTGGGCATGAACTTCTTTATGACTATCTGACTGGAAGCTTAGATAAAGAGCGTCGCAGTGCCGTTGAAGATCACGTGAAGTTTTCTAGAGACGCGCAACTTGATTTATCGAAAATCCAAAGCGGACAACAGTATGCTGAAAAGCTAGCGGACACGGTAGTGTCTCAACCAATTATCACGCAGATCAATACTCCCTCTAGTTATCTGTCTGTCCTGATGCAAAAGTCGAATTTTGAAAAATGGCCCCAAGGTTTAAAGTGGGGGCTAGAAGCTTTGGTTGTTGTCGCGGGAATCGTCACGGTTCTGTCGATCACCCCATGGCAAAAGGTGATGGAGATTGGATCTAACACAGGATCAAAAGAAATTATCTTAGCTGAGGTTGAAAAAACCGGAACGACTCCGGTGGTTGAAGATAAGCCAGAATTTGTCGATGAAGGCGTGAGCCCCAAGGATACTCCTGTGGCTGCAGTAAAAGAAGTGACGGCGACACCAGCTCCGGCGAAAACAGCATCACCGACCCCAAGCCCATCGCCAACAGCAAAAGTGGCTGAAACCAAAACAGAGGCTGCGCCGACGGCAGCAGCCACGGGTGGCGGATTTTTATTTCGTGGAAACATCGCAATTACTAACATCGATGATGCCGCTCCCAAAATTAACGAAAAGATCAAGGAACTTGGCGGGCGTAAAGCTGGATCGGTGGAGCTTGGCTGGAAGAAAACTCCAAACTCGCTTTATTATCACTTCACTATTCCTGAAGCGAAATACCAAGACCTTATGACCTTTCTTGGCACCTATGGTTCGCCAAAGATTGGCAAAGAAAAACATCCGCGTGTTATGCCAGACGGTATCGTGCGTATGATTATTACCGTGGATGAAAAGTGAAAATTCTAAGACGGAAGCCTAAAAGATCACTGCGAACTATTTTGATAGTTTGGTTTGTGCTTTTTACGGTGGTTCCGTTGGCGTTTGTTACCGGCTATTCGATGCTGAAATACGAAAAGGCCATCGATTACGAACTTTCCCAACGCCTTAGTGGTAATGCCCGCGAAATCGATTTAGTTCTTAAAGACATCCGTACAAATTTGCAGGAAAAACGCGATCGCTATTCTCGCGATCCAAGTCTTCTTTATCATTTAACAGTCGGCGATGGTGCGACGATTCGTTCGATTGCTTCACAGTGGATGAAGACAGATAGCATTTCTAGTCTGACTTTCTTTAATCGTGAAGGCCGCATGTTGGCGTCCGTTTTTAGGGACGATAAAGAAGTCCTAAGAAGCTTTTTGCCGATTCAAGATGCTGTATTTTTATCAGCCAAGTACATGGCAGAACTTAAAGAGCAAAAGGAAATTGCTCTTTCAGAGGCTAGAGAAAACCAAAAGTACAATTTGATTCTAATTTCAAAGGTGACCGGCCCCGGGGGGCGCTTAGTTGGTTACGTTGAGCAAGTCGTAGATTTAAATAAAAGTTTTGCGATGAAATTAAAAAATCGACTAAAGCTTGAACTTATTTTCTTTAAAGACAATGGCCAAGTGGTTGTAGCAAGTCATCCTGATTTCTATCTGTACAAAAAAGACTTCTTTCGTCCTTATGTAAAGCCAGGCGGGGAGCCGTTCTTTGATTTAAATATTCGCTCTGTTCCTTATGGTTTTTTGATATATCCACTTTCATGGGGAATCACAAAGTTTTCAGTGGCCTTGGGTGCTTCAAAAAGTGAAGCTAAAGCAGTTCTAAAGAATGTAAACTACGCTTTCATCACAGTTGTTGGTGCGGTTGTGGTCCTACTTATTTTCACAATCTTTGTAACATCTAACTGGGTGTTAAAACCGTTATACGACTTGGTCGATGCTCTTCAATCTTTTGAATCCCAAGAACAAGCCGTCACTATCCCAGTAAAAAACGATACAGAAATTGGTTTATTAACTGAGTCTTTTAATGAAATGAGTAAAAAGATTTGGCAAGCGCGATCTGATCTTAGAAAAAAAATCAGCGAGTTAGAATCAGCGAATAAAGAACTTAAAGACACGCAAACGAAGCTTGTTCACTCCGCTAAAATGGTGAGCTTAGGTCAGCTAGTGGCTGGTGTTGCCCATGAGCTTAATAACCCAATTGGCTTTATTTATAGCAACATGACTCATCTTAAAGAGTATTCTGAAAAGCTGATTACCCTTGCTGAAGTGGCGGAAAAAGATCCACCGAAACTGCCAGCGCTTAAAGAAGAATTTGAATTTGATTACATCGTTAAAGATTTGCCAAAGCTTGTGGCTTCTTGCCAAGACGGCGCCCGTCGCACGCGGGACATCGTTCTAGGACTTAGAAATTTCTCACGCTTAGAAGAAGCGAAACTTCAAGAAATCGATGTTCAACAAAGCTTGGATACCACTCTTAATCTTTTACAGGGTGAAATTAAAAACAGAATCGAAATTCATAGGCAGTATGAGCCGACTCCATTGATCCATTGTTACGCTAGTCAGATCAATCAAGTGTTTATGAATATTCTCTCCAACGCTGTTCAAGCGATTGAAGGAAGTGGGCATATCTGGATTTCGACGACTCCGCTAAAAGATTTCAAAGGTTCTAAAGATAAACGGGGATTTGTGCAGATCTCAATTCAAGACAGTGGCAAAGGGATGTCTGCTGAAACCTTAGAAAAGATTTTTGATCCATTCTTCACTACTAAAGGTGTTGGACAGGGTACAGGTTTAGGTTTAAGTATCTCCTATGGAATTATCCAAAACCACGGTGGCGAAATTCAAGCGCGCTCTGAAGTGGGCGTGGGAACTGAATTTATTGTGATTATTCCGGTCTTCCCGCCAATCCAAGAAAAGAACCCAACGCTTCTAACCTAAAGCTTTAGTCTAGGTTAGCCGAAGAGTTTTAAGTATGAGAACTATATTGGCTCTAATCATATTAATAATGTCAGCAAACGTATTTGCTAAAGGCAAGACGGGCTTGAATCTTTCCGGTGTGGTTCCTATGACCGGTGAGGTGGTTGTTGCTGATAACGGAAATATTGAAAACAAGGGATCAAAAGACTTAAAGGTCAAAGTTCAGAAGCGGGGACCCGCTTCTGTCGTCACGGTTTCTGCTCCATAAGGTCGTCTATCTAAAGACTAGTTGTTAAATTCTTTTATCATTCTGAATTCCACCGCGTATTTTCATCGCATAATCTTGATATATGCCTGGAAAATTCTGTAAATTCGCGATCTTTCTATTTTTGTTTCCGACCTTTTGCTTTGCTTTTCGCTTAACCCCAATGGTTATTCATTTCTCTCCAAGCGGCGCCAAATCAACACAAGTTCTTACAGTTGAAAACACGGGTACTGATAAAATCCCAGTGCAGATTGAAGCCTTCACACGCACCACGGATGCTAACGGCGAGGAAGTACGAAAGAAGACTGAAGACTTCACTATATATCCAGAGCAGTTGGTGCTTTTGCCAAAAGAAAAAAGAAATATCCGGGTCACCTGGGCCGGGGAACTAAACGGTAACACCGAAAAGGCTTATCGCATTGTCGCAGCCCAACTGCCGATTGAGTTTCATGAAAAAAACGCGAAAGCTCAGCAAGCTTCTGTAAATTTAAAATTCCTGCTTCAATACGTAGCTTCAGCTTACGTGACGCCTCAAGGTGCTGTGTCGAAAATTAAAGTGACCGGTGTTGAGAAGAAATCGAATCGCAGCCTGGTTTTAAAAATTAAAAACGAGGGTACAGCCCACCAAGTTCTAAGAGTTAAACAAATCAAGATCTTTGCTGGCGAAAAATTTATAACGTCTTTAGAACCAGGCACTTCCTTTGATGGGGTAAACATTTTAGCCGGGGCCGAACACAATGTTTCTGTGTCATCTTCTAAAGACATCATCGAAGGAAATTTAAAAGCTGAATTAGAATTGGTGGAGTTCCACGATTGAAGTTCCTTTTAGTTATTCTATTTAGCTTTATCACTCTGCTTTTCAGCTCAACTTCTTTTGCTGGCGTTCGCCCGGCATTGCCGAAGCCGTACTTTGTCGCGCCTTTTGTCATTGATAACAAGGTAATAGCAGAGGCTTGGGTTTTCCCACGCGACGACAGAAGGCAGTTTGTCGTTGAAGCAACGCCCCTTCTGCAATCATTAAAAAATATTTTAAAAGAGCCACAGTATAAAGAGCTTGAGCGTCGCGTGCAGCCTGAGAAGGTGTTATCTCTTTATGACTTAGAAGCCGTGGGAATTTCCGTACGTTTTGATGAAAAGACCTTGGAATTAAAATTAGATGTTCCATTATCTCAAAGAAAAACCAATGAGCTTGATTTAAATTACGCTGAAGGGGCGAATCAAAAGTATCTTCGCCCTTCAGTACATAGCGGATATATCAACCTTCGACTTTTGCAAGCCTATCAATACGGAGCAGATGCGCCGGCCGAAGAAAAACTTCCGCTTACAGCCCATGTGGATTTGGTCGAAAACATTCGCGGTTTTACTTTTGAAACCATGGCTGAATATTTAGAAAGTGATGAACATCCTTGGCAACGTCAGGACACACGTTTACGTTTTGATAATGAAGATAAAATGCTTCGTTTCACGCTGGGGGATTTGACGCTGTTAGGCCGCGGCTTTCAGCAATCGCCAAATCTTGGTGGTGTTTCCGTAGTTCGCGATTTTTCCATTCAGCCGTACAAAACACTTCGACCGCTTAGTAACAGTGAAATTGTTATTAAAAGACCGTCGCTGGTTGAAATTTTCGTGAATGGATTTTTATACAGTCAGCTTCGTCTAGCACCTGGAGTATTCAATATCCGTGATTATCCATTAGCAGTCGGTCAAAACAGCGTAAAAGTTAAAATCACCGATGATCTTGGACAGGTAGAGATTTTTGACTTTTCAATTCTTTTTGAAAATACATTGCTAGGAAAAGGTGTTCATGAATTTTCCTATGCAGCGGGCTTCCCCTGGGAAGTCTCTGGTGCGGATCGTGCTTATGATAATACAGCTGCGATGACGACACTTTATCACCGCATGGGTTTAACCAACGAAGTGACATTCGGCCTTAATTACCAAAACTATTTAAGCCAAGCCATGACAGGTTTAGAACTATCAGGCATTTCCACTTTAGGTTACATGTCTCTGGAAGGTTCTTATGCTACGAATGAAACCCAGCAAGAAGCGTCAGCGCAAAGATTCCGATATCGCTCAATCGAAAGAATGTTTGGCAAAGACATTCCAGTGACTTTAGCGTTGGAAGCGGAAAATCGTGATTCCGCGTTTCTTCCTGTTTCTCCAACACCGATCACAACTTCGTTCTTAAGAAGGTATGACGGGCAACTTAATTACCGTTCACCAGCCCAGTGGGTGTGGGGGATCGGAACTGGGGTTAATGAAGTTACGACCGGTGAAAACTTAAGAAGCTATCGCACGAACGTGTTGTTTACTTTGAATCCGCAAACGCGCATGGAATTTAGTTTAAATAGAACAGTCGCTGAAACTGAAGAAGATCGCGGACTGATTTCATTTTATTGGACGGAAAAGCAAGGTCGTTTAAGCGCGAGCGCTTACTATGATAGTTCGCAACGCAATTCTACGTTGTCAATCAGCCGCAATAATATTTATAAGTACGATGACTATAGACTTAATGCCTCTGTTCATAATCAGGATAACGATACAACGGGCTCATTATCGGGTGAATACTTATCCCAAGCGTTCAGTTTAAGATTAGACCACTATTCTCAAGCTAATTTAAACACCACCGGCTTAGGCTTAAACACAGGCTTTGCCTGGGTGGGTAATGCCGGGGCATTTACTCAGCCTATTTATGATAGCTTCGTTTTATTAAAGACAAACTCTTTGCCACCAGGCAGAGGCGTTGTCATTAATCCTTCTGGTGAAAAAGGAGAAGCACAGCTAGGTCCACGCACGTCGGTGGTTTTAAGAGATCAATCCGCCTATTATAAATATTTTTTAAGTGTTGATACGACTTCCTTGCCAATGGGGTATTTATTAGACCGCGAGTATTTTGGCACTCAACCAACTTATCGCAGCGGTATTGCATTGGATTTAGTATTTAAAAAACGCATCCTGGTTAAAGGTAGACTGGTTGATAGCAAAGGCGAAGGTCTGCAATTTATCGCTGGCGATATCGTGAATTCTCAAGGTCAGCTTGTTGATAATAGTTTCTTCACCAATAAAAATGGTGGCTTCGTGATTGAAGGACTTGAACCGGGCAGTTACACTTTGACCACATCAGACCCAAATTTAAAGTCGGTGCAATTTAAGGTTGAAGAAGTTTCTTCAAGCCAACTGAACCTGGGCACCATTGCAGTAGGAAAGGAGAACTAAAATGAAAAGCTTAGTCGTGGCATTTATATTTTTGTTTTCCTTAGAAGCCTTCGCGGCTAATTGTAATAATCCGACGATGTTAATTGCTCAGACGACATTCGATTTATCGTCGAATACGACGGTAAACCCAACGATCACAGTCAGAGCGAACACCAGTCCGGGTGGTTGTGACTTTTTTATTACTTTTGATTATGGGCTTGCTAGCTCCTATACAGGGCGGGCCTTAAGACGCAGTCCTTATTCATGGCCGTTTACTCTTTCAAAAAATTCTACTGGCACTCAGATTCTAAAAAAGATTCCTGATGTAGCAGGACCGAATGATGTTCTGTCTGGTACATTGACTTCCGGAAGCAGCAATCGCCAAGTCAGCGTAAATTATTTTGCGATTCTTAGCGTAGAAAACCCATGGCTTTATTACGGTTTATTTTCTGACACATTCACGGCGAGCCTATACATTGGTTCGGCTAATGGCAGTTATACATTTATCGAGTCAAAAACTTTGACCTTCCAATATACCGCACCGAAAAAGGTCGACATCTCCATTTCAAATAGTGGTGGCAGCTTTGATGTGAACGATTTTACTGAAACTTTGAATTTTGGAACGTTATCACCGGGAACAGTGCGAAGTTGTGATGCGATATTGAAATATAACGCCGGTTACATTCTTTATGCTTCTTCAGCAAACAACAGTTCTTTAAAGCAAGAATCAGGCAGTGCAACGATCCCTTACACAATTAAATTTAACAATACCTCTTTTAATCTTTCTAACAGCGCAAGTTCGCCAGTGGAAATCGCGCGTGAACTTGGTGTTTCTCCAGCAAGTGGTCGCGTAGTTCCTATCTCCGCAACCATTGGAAGTTTTGGCGTTAAGCCTTCAGGTATATACAAAGACACCATCACCTTAACCGTTCAATCTGCAGAATAAAAAAGGCCCACCATTTCGGGTGGCCCTTATTAAAAAACTTTAAAATAAAAATTAAAATTATTAGTTAGCTTCGATAGCGATTGTCAAAGTATCAGAGTAAAGACCAGCTGGAGCTGTAGAGTAAGCAGTTACATCAACGTTTACGTTTGAAGTAGCGCTTGTCAAACCGCTAAGGGAAGTTACGTTTTTAACTACCACGCCAGCAACAGTCGGAGATACAGCCGTAGCACCATCATAAGCGATTTTATATGTAGTCTTTTTAGTAACATCAGAAGTGTTTCTTAACTCGCCAGCAGTCGCTGAAGAGATTTTAACTTTATAACCAGCTAGGTTATTAGAAGTTTCAGTTGCGGTTGCAACGTTCTTATTAGACTCACCACCAACGATATTAAGTGATGTGTTGTTAGCTGTGTTTTCTACTACTGAAATATCAGTCGCAGCAGCTACAGTACCCTGCAAAAGCACTGTGCCTGAAGTGGCAGCGAAAGCTACGTTAGAAGTCATTAGAGTAGCCAATACCGCGAATACCAATTTGGATGCTTTCATGTGAATAACCTTTCGTATTTAAATTAATCTTGAAATTGTTGTTTTCACAGAATCTTTAAAGCATGTAATGTGCCACGCGCGAGAAGCAATTTATCCGGAAACGGCGGATTTCGACTGTTGAATTGTTAAACACTCAGTTAAAAACTTGTTAAGGCAACAGGTGTTTGTTTAACCTGGACTTTCGTTGCGGCCCCGTAATATCAAGAATTCTTCATCATAACCCGATAAGTTAGCTATGAGTTCCGCTCAGGAAAAAAAAGAAACTCCAATGTTATTAGCGTTGCTTCTCTTTATCGGGGCAGCAGGGCTGATCTTTGCCTATCTTGGAAGTGAAGATAGCAAGCCTGTGCGCGCCGTTGATACCACTGTAAAATCAGAGAAGTATGAAAAAGCCGTGAACAAACATTTGATGTTCACAAATGAAAAGATGGAACTTGAACGTCAGCGTATGGCTGTTGAAAACGCCAAGCTGCTTAACTCTGATTTCAATTCTACGACTCCGAAGCAAGCTTATACGAATGATTCTAAGCTTGATTTAACTGTTGAAAATAGAGCTGCTGAGGTCGCAAACGAATTAGGTAGGGGTTTAAAAGAAGAACAGGCCATGACTCCTGATGAAATCGTGCAACGAGAACTTTTTAATCAGCAGCAAAATCAGGAATATTCTCGCGCCTATAAAGAAGAGTATGCTCGTCAATTTATTGAAAATGCTCGTCGTGGTGGTTATAAAGTTATTCTTAGTGATGATCTAAGTCGCGTGATTTCCGTTCAGCCTTTACGTTCCCGCCAAAGCATGGAACTTTTTGGTAATGGCCAAGACGTTCAATAAAGTAGTCCACTGCTATTCTTCTTCCACTTTTTAAAATGTCCGTGTTCTGCCATGCTGTAGTAGTTATTCGTGGTCACTATTAGGTGATCATTCAGAGGTATTTGAAATAGCACCGCAAGCTGGTGGATCTTTCGCGTTAATATAAGGTCTTGTTCTGATGGCAGTGCGCTATTGCTAGGATGATTGTGCGCCATGATGAAAGAGCTAGCGTTATTTAAAATAAGAATTCTAAAAATATCTCGTGGATGTATCAGACAATGGTCTGCGGTGCCGCGAAAAACCATCTCTAGCGTAATAAGTTTTAGCTCTGAACTTAGAGCGTAAATCCATAATTCTTCTGCATAAGGGTTAATTTGTGCGCGAAGGCATTCATAGGCGGTTTTGCTTGTGGTGATTTCAGTCATCACGGCACTTTGCTGCAACCTGGATGATCTTCGCATCTTAAATTAAAGGGTTTTTCGAAGTCCGTTTCGGACTTGCGTGTCCGCTATCCTCGACATAAACTTTCATCTGTGTCCTTCATTGGACAGGAAGGTAGTATGAAAAAGAATATCACTTTAGCAGCAGTTTGTTTTTCATTTTTGGCGATGGCGAGTTGTGGTCCTAAGGCTTTCGTTAAAGGCCAGTACGACGATGTGAATCGCGAAAACCTTTTGAACGACCAGTGGTCAGAAACTGACATGCAAAAAGCTGTACAAGATTTGGTTGCAGGTTTAATGACTTCTCCAGCTATCAATGCTTCTAAAAAAATGCCTGTTGTTATGGTGACTGGATTGCAGAATAAAACAAGCGAACACATCGACACTCAAAGCATCATGGATATGGTTCGTGTAGAGCTTATGAAATCTGGCAAAGTCGGTTTCATCGATAAAGAAGCACGCCAAGATATCTCTGATGAATACAACTACCAAAACTCTGGCATGGTGGCTGAAGATTCTAAAAAAGGCCCTGGTGGCCAAGTTGGTGCTGACTTCATCATCAATGGCCGTTTGGATTCCATCGTACAAGAAGTTGGAAAAGATAAATCGGTTTATTATAAACTAACTTTGAATCTTACGAATTTAAAAACAAGCATGATCACTTGGTCTGATCAAAAACAAATCCGTAAGACATTCAAAAAGAAAACTATTGGTCTTTAATTGATGTTTGATTTTTTTAAAAGACTCACGCCTTGCGTGGGTCTTCTTTTTTCTCTTTCACTTATCGGTTGCGCCTCTTATCAATCCAAAGTTCAAGGGGCACGGACTGCTCTGGTCCAACAAAACTTCGAAAAAGCCGTCACAGAATTAAAGCCACTGGCCGAAAAGGAAAGCGATGACCAATTGGTTTACCTTTTGGATTACGCCGTAGCTTTGCAGCTTTCCGGAAATCTTAAAGAAAGTAACACTGTTCTTCTTAAAGCCGACCGCCTGGCAGAGATGGTTGATTATCAATCGATTTCTCGTTTCGCTGGATCTTTGGCTTTAAATGAAGAGATGGTTCAGTACAAAGGTGATACTTTCGAGAAAATCTTTATCAATGCTTATCTTGCGATGAACTTTTTAGAAATGGGTCAGCTTGATGATGCTTTAGTTGAAGCACGCAGAATCAACGAAAAGTACATTAAGTATCGCGCTGACGAAAAGAAAGCCTTTGAGCTAAACTCCTTTAGTAAATATTTGTCAGCATTAGTGTGGGAAGCTAGCCGCAGTTATGACGATGCTTACATCGCCTATAATGAGGCTTACAAAATCGACCCGAGCATTTCAACAATTGGCGAAGACCTGATCCGTTCAGCGAAGTTAGCCCGTCGCACGGACTCTTATAACGAATGGAAAAAGAAATTTCCACACGTGAAGGAGGATCCAGCTTGGTATGATAAATCCAACGGTGAACTAGTTGTGATCTATCAACAAGGTTGGGGTCCAAGAAAGATCTATAGTCCTAACGAATATCGTTTCCCGGCATTAACGGCTGTTCCAAGTGAAACGCAAAAGGCCAGAGCGACTGTTCAGGAAATGGGTTATTTAAGCCGCGAAGTGTATGACGTACAAACCGCTGCCATTGCGACTTTGCAGGAAGATCAAGGTATCTTAATAGCGAAACGTTTGGGTGGCATTGCCACAAAAGCAGTGCTTTCAGATCAGCTCCGTCAGAAAAATGAATTACTGGGTAACTTAACTTGGATCGCTTTGAACGTGGCTGACCGCGCGGATTTGCGTCAGTGGTCAACGTTGCCACAAACGATTCAAACCATTCGCGTACCGCTTAAAGCAGGCAAATACAAAGTGCGTTTAGATGGTCTTAACTCGGCTGGAAACATGACGGGTGAAGGTTTGGCGGAAAAAGAAGTAGAGATTAAAGCAGGACAAAAGAAATTTATTGTCTGGCGTTCTTTAAAATAGATTTTAAAAATTCAAATTCAGAAAATAAAAAAGGCTCTGTGTTTAACAGAGCCTTTTTTTTTGCGAACTTCGCAAACTTCATCAGAAGATCTTAGTTGTTCAACAAAGATGTTCCAGGAAGATTTGGAGTTTCGTCATCTTGTTGAAGACCAGGAAGAACAGTCGCTTTTTCAGCAGCTACTTTAGCAGTAGTGTCTGTGTTGTAGCGAGTTGCAGCAGTAGCAACGCGGTTTTCCAAGTTTTGTTTAACGCTGTCAGTAGAAGCGTTTTCAACAATTGTGTTAACTTGTTGCTTAGTCATGTAGTCCTGAGGGAACGCGCCAAGCTTAGCAAGGTAACCAGAGATGCTTCCATTTCCGTTTTGGATGATTTCACGAAGAGTGAAAAGAGGAGCGTATTGAGATGCTTTCTTTTCTGCTTCGAAAATGATCTGAGTCAAAGTAGCAGCAGTGATATCGTTTTTTGACTTATTATCGATAACCATTACTTCTTCATTTGTGCGGATCATTTTAGCGATATCATCAAGAGTCACGTAGCAGCTTTGTTGAGTATCGTATAGTTTGCGATTCTGATAGCGCTTGATGATTTTAACTTTAGAATTTGGCTTCGATGTCATTGTTTCGTTTTGGTTGATCAAAAGTGCCTCCCAATTTGAAATTTCCCCAAAGTCTCAATGAGATAACTGCTTTATGATTCAGCGTTCCCTTTGAGATGGGCGCAACCTATCCCTGCCGCCACCCCTTGTCAAGGGCTCCTCAAATCAAAAGAAAAGACTCTAGGCGTTACAAAAATCATAAACCTGAGTCTGTTTTCTGGAATTTAACAGACCTTTGTCTAAAGTTTTCCCAAATTAGCGCCGAAAGGTAAAAGGATCCATATCAAATGTAGGATGTAATTTAATGAAAAGCGAAGAAAAACAAGAGTTTAAGTCAACTAGCGTTCTGGCTCTGTTGGGTCTAGTCGGGTTTTCTTTCGCTATCATCGCGACCCCCTGGAATCGTCATATGCAGGACTCAAAGGTCGAAACGGCTCGCCAACGAGCTGAGGTAGTAGGGTACCAAATCGTGCAAATTTACCGCGAAGCGACACGAACTGCTGCTCCACCAGAATCTGTGGGTGGCCGCAAAATCGCTTCTGTAGCGCCTGACAGCGCGGTCTCGATGGATAATTTAAGAACCGTTGGAACCATGGGAAATGATCCGTGGGGACGGCCGTTTCGCTATCGGATCCTGTCGCAAGACCAAACTGGCAAGGTGCGCATCTTAGTGTGGTCAACCGGACCCAATCAAAAATTAGAATCCTTTGATCTTGAAAATGAAGAGTCAGCGATTAAGGATCCACCGCTTTATTCGGGCGACGATATGGGAGTTCTTTTGAGCATGTCTCAGAACTAAACACTTTCTCTTCCCGCTCTTAGTCGCGATGAGGTCCTGTCTCATCAAGAAAATCCCCCGAAAGACCGATCAGCCTAGTATCAAGGAGAGCTAATGCATCTTTCCAAAACTAGGACAGCGACAATCCTGTTACTTTTATTAAACCTCACGGCCTGTGCGAGTTTCACGACTAATGAAACCGACAAAGCTCCGTATTATGAGGCCTCCTTTGATGATAAAAACAGGGCTCCAGCTTCTTTTGCTCCAGCAGTTGTTGCGGCAGATGGGACAGCGACGTTAGATCCTCTCTACATGCGCACCCAGGCTGATTATTATTTCGCAGCCGGTGAGGCGTACAGCCTTGATGGCAACCCTGCAAAGGCAATTGAGTCTTTCAAAATGACTTTGGTTTACGATCAAGAGTCGCCAGCGGTCAGCATGCGTCTAGCGGCAGAGTACCTTAAGCAAGGTATGATTTCTGAATCGCTAACTCAAGCTCAGGAAGCTGTTAAGAAAGATGAAAAGAATATCGAAGCTCGTTTGTTGTTGGGTGGTCTTTATTCTTCACTAAAAATTTACCCAAAAGCTTTGGCTGAATACAATGCTGTGCTGAAGTTGCAACCTTCAAACACGGAAGCTCCGCTTTACATTGGTGCTTTATATTCTGAACAAAAGCAATCGGACAAAGCTGTTCAGTATTTTGAGTCTTTGCTAAAAAATTCTGAATACGCAACACCGCACTTGGCGCATTACTACATCGGCCGCGTTCGTTTAGAACAAGCTGATGGTAAATTCCAAAAGGCAGCTGAAGCTTCATTTAAGAAAGCCATCGAATTAAAGCCTGATTTTTCAGATGCTGTGATTTCTTTGGGCATGCTTTATACGAAACAAAAAAACGAAGCGAAAGCTTTGGCGATGTATCGTGAGTTTCAAAAAGAAAATTCACCAAGTTCTCGCATTGCTGAAATCCTAGCGCAACACTACATCGAAAAAGGTGATTACGAAAAAGCTTACGAACAACTTGAAATCGTTGAAGCTGATTCTGATGAACCGTTAAACGTGCGCATGAAGATGGCTTTGATCCTTATTGAACAAAAGCGCTTTGACACTGCCGTTGTAAAATTGCAGGAAGTTCTTAAGGAAGCTCCGGATTCAGACAAGGTTCGTTTTTACCTGGCAGCCGTTTACGAAGAGATGCAAAAATCAGAACTTGCGATTAAAGAATATCGCAAGGTTCCGGTATCAAGCACTTACTTTGGTGAAGCGGTTGTTCATGCAGCTTACTTGCTAAAAGGTTTGGGTCGTCTTGATGAAGCTATCGAAGTTGCTCAGACTGGTTTAAAAGACCGTCATGATCAACCGCAAGTTTATGCGATTTATGCTTCTTTGCTTGATGAAAAGAATGACTACAAAGCAGCAGCCAAAATCCTTGAGCAAGGTTTAGAGAAGTTCCCAGAAAATGCTCAACTGCGTTTTTACTTTGGTACAATCAACGACCGTCTTGGTAATAAAGACGTTGTGGTTCGTGAAATGAAAAAAGTTTTGGAAGTGGATCCAAACCATGTTCAAGGTATGAACTATCTAGCTTTCACATATGCAGAGATGAATACAAATCTGCCGGAGGCTGAAACCCTGGCGCGAAAAGCCTTAGCGATTGAGCCAAAAGATGGTTATGTCCTGGATACATTGGGATGGATTTTATACAAACAAAACAAATTTGCTGAATCTATCAAGTTCCTAGAGGCCGCTCACAAATACCAAGCGACAGTAAGTATTATTGCTGAACACTTGGGTGATGCTTACTTTAAGCAGAGCATGGTGGATAAAGCGAAAAGAATGTATCACAAAGCTGCGGACCTAGAGACTGATAAGAAAAAGGTTGAAGAGATTCGCAATAAAATCTTTGCGATCGAACGACAAGAGCTAGCAAATCCTCGTTTGCCAGCATCTGTTGATGGCGCTATCGCTGCAGAGAACCAGCAGCCTTAGATTCCAAATAAGAATAATGATTAGCGTAAAACATAATGGGGAGTGCGACGATAAGTCCCGCTCCCCATGTCATTCCAGCGATCAGAATAAATAATCCAAAATAGAAACTTAATGGCAGATAAAGTTGAAACTGCTTTATCGAAGAAAGACCCACGACATCGATGGCTTTTGCCAAACTTTCTTTGGTTTCGATGTGACGTCGTAGGGACTGACTAAGTACAAAATAAAAGTACACACCTAAAATTAATAAACCTAATGACAACGAAGCAGTTACGAAAAGATTGTTAGGGCTTTGTAAAATTCCCAACGCCGATCCAAATAGGACACTTGTAGGTAAAAGAATGAAAGCCGTGATGATGTAAGCTGGAAGATAGGTTTTTAAATAACTAAAATTCTGTTGAAAAGATTTAGCCGTAATAAAATGACTAGCAACATCTTGAAAAACTAAAAAGCCCAAAGAAATCAAAAAAGCACTGACGTAAGGAAGATCCCTTACTAAAAAGATAAAGGCGGTCACTAAGACGCCAAAAGCAAGGCTCAGCTTCCAAGTGGCTTTAAATTGATTCAGAGCTTGTTTAAAAGAATTCATTTCCCTATGCTAAGGCAATGATGATGAAGAGCAATTATTTTCTAATTTTGTTTTTAACCTTTTTAACTGTTAGTTGTGTCACTAAGCCAGTGAAAGAGGGCCCCTATGAACAGGCACAGTGGGAAACGAAGGCTTTAGTAAAAAATTTAAAGCAGAATAAAAATCAATCATTGAACATTGACGTTTATGCCGTCAAAAACCAAAGCCTGCGTTTGGAGATCTCAGCGTTAATGGGTTTTCAAGTGGCAAGTGTTGTCGTGAATCCATCTGAAATTTCTTATATCAATTTTCCGCAAAAAACTTATTACTCCGGAGCAAATACGGAGGCTGCTATTTCTCGTGTGTTGAATTTATCTTTGCACCCTATGAATTTGGCGCGCATTGCATTTGACGAACCGTTAAGCGGCACAGGGTGGAAGTGCAGTCTTGATACTCTAGGCCTGATTTCTCATTGTGATAATTTACAAAAATCCATAAGCGTTAAATGGTTAGAACGAAATAACGGCAAAAAGAAGGTTGTCATTACTGCTCCGCAATTAGAGATGCAGTGGCAATTTGAAGCTCCCCAGACCGAAGTCCAGTTCAAGGAAGGCCTTTTCACTTTGAAACAGCCTGCCGGGTTCAAAGCAATACAAATAAATTAAATAGTTCGTTAACCGTCTAGCTTTGAGGCATAATCTAAGGAGAGTAGGTTTTTTCCTTATCACCGGGAGAGATTATGGCCTCTAAGATTGATCTTCATTCGTTGGTCACTAACTGGCAGAACTCAAGCACTCAAGCTAAAGAGCATTGGAGTGGCACCTTCGAGGACTACCTCGATCTCGTCAAAGAAAATCCAAAAATCACCCGCAATGCTTATCAACGCATGTATGACATGATCGTTGAAGAAGGCACAGAGACGTATCTTGATTTCAAAAAAGAAGTCGTCAGATACCGATTCTTTGATGACACGTTCAACAATGGTAAAGACGCCGTGTTTGGATTGGACGTGCAGTTGATGAAATTGGTGAACGTGCTTAAAGCGGCTGCTTTAGGCTACGGTACGGAAAAACGTGTGATCCTACTTCACGGTCCGGTAGGAAGTGCGAAGTCCACAATTTGCCGTATGTTAAAAAAAGGCCTGGAACGCTACTCTCACCAAAAACAAGGTGCTCTGTACACGTTCGAATGGATTGATGAAAAACTGGAACTTGATGGGTTGTTGGGTAAAGGAGTTAAATCCTTCCCGTCGCCGATGAATGAAGAGCCGCTTCTGTTAATTCCAGAAGAAATGCGCCAGTCGGTTTATGATTCTATCAACAAAGGCCAAGACGGATCGTTCCGCGTGCATGTTGATGGAGAGTTAAGTCCTCCTTCAAGATTCATTTTCAAAACACTGATGGAAAAATACGAAGGCAATTTGATGAAAGTACTTTCTCACGTGCGTGTGAAAAGACTTTTCATTTCTGAAGCCGATCGTATTGGTATTGGTACTTTCCAACCGAAAGATGAAAAGAACCAAGACTCGACAGAATTAACTGGTGATATCAACTACCGTAAAATCGCTGAATACGGTTCGGATTCCGACCCTCGCGCGTTTAACTTTGACGGGGAGTTTAACGTCGCTAACCGCGGTATGATTGAATTCGTCGAGGTTCTGAAGCTTGACGTGGCATTCTTGTACGATCTGCTGGGTGCTTCGCAAGAGCATCGCGTGAAACCTAAAAAGTTCGCGCAAACCCATATCGATGAAGTGATCATTGGTCATACGAATGAACCGGAGTACCGTCGTCTTCAAGACAATGAATTCATGGAAGCCCTTCGTGACCGTACAGTAAAAATCGATATCCCGTACATCACTCGTTGGAGAGATGAAATCAACATCTATAAGCGTGATTTCAACTCGCAAAAAGTGCGCGGAATCAGTATTGCCCCACACACGGTTGAAATGGCAGCGATGTGGGCAATTTTAACTCGCCTAGAAAAACCTAAAAAAGCAAACCTGACTCGTTTGCAAAAACTAAAACTGTATAACGGTAAAACTTTACCGAACTACACTGAAGACAACGTGCGTGAGCTTCGTAAAGAAGCAGTTCGTGAAGGTTTAGAAGGTATTTCGGCCCGTTATATCCAAGATAAGTTATCAAACGCACTTGTAGCGGCTCAACAGTCCAACAAAGGCTCGGTGAATCCGTTCATGGTGTTTAAGGAGCTTGAATCAGGATTAAAAAATCACTCGCTCATTTCAAATGAAGAGTTGAAAACTGAATTCAAGGAACTTCTGGGCGTTGTGATGCAAGAATACGAAGAGATCATTAAAGCCGAGGTGCAAAGAGCTATCAGTGCCGATGAAAGTGCGATGCAAAGACTTTGCGCAAACTATATCGATAACGTTAAAGCTTACACGCAACGGGAAAAGGTTCGTAACCAGTTTACTGGAAACGACGAGGAACCGGATGAGCGTCTAATGCGTTCGATTGAAGATAAGATCGAAATTCCTGAATCGCGTAAGGATGATTTCCGTCGCGAGATCATGAATTACATCGGGGCTTTGGCTTTGGAAGGTAAGAAGTTCAATTACAAAATGAACGAACGCCTGCATAAAGCGATTGAATTAAAATTGTTTGAGGATCAAAAAGACAGCATCAAGCTTACTACTTTGGTGAGCAACGTTGCTGACAAAGATACTCAAGAAAAAATTGATATCGTTAAAACTCGTCTCATCAAGGACTTCGGGTATGACGAAATTTCTGCAACTGACGTGCTTCACTACGTTGCAAGTATCTTCGCCCGAGGGGACGTAAAGAATAAATAATGTCTATACGGGAAGACCATAATAGATTTAGAGAGATCGTAAAGGGCAAGGTTAAAGAAGACCTGCGTAAGTACGTCTCTCAAGGCGAAATGATCGGGAAGCGTGAAAACGAATTTGTGAAAATTCCACTTCCACGCATTGATATCCCTAACTTTCGCTACGGCCCCAAACAACAAGGCGGGGTCGGTCAAGGTGAAGGTCAACCCGGGCAAGACGTGGGTGACCCAGGTGAAGGCGGACAAGGTCAAGCCGGTGAGGCCCCGGGTGAGCATCTTTTGGAAGTTGAACTTTCAATGGAAGAGCTTGCCGACATTCTTGGTGAGAAGCTGCAGCTTCCACGCATTGAACCTAAAGGTGCAAAAAACATTGATTCAATGAAGACGAAGTTCACAGGCCTTGCTCCGGTGGGACCTGAAGGTCTTCGTCACTTTAAATCCTCTTATAAAAGAGCCCTTAAACGCATGGTGGGTGCCGGCACTTACGATGCAGAAGAGCCATTGGTGTTACCGATCCGTCGGGACATGCAATATAAGTCCTTTAAGAAAGTTCATCAGCCGCAAACGCAGGCTGTTGTGATTTATATGATGGACGTGTCAGGTTCAATGGGTGACGAACAAAAAGAAATCGTTCGTTTAGAAAGTTTTTGGATCAATACTTGGTTAAAGAAACATTATAAAGGTTTAGAGACCCGTTTCATTATCCATGATGCTGCTGCCAAAGAAGTTGATGAAGATACTTTCTTTAGAACCAGCGAGTCGGGCGGTACTTTAATCAGTTCTGCTTACAAACTTTGCCAAGAGATCATCTTACAAGACTATCCAGTTCATGAATGGAATATTTATCCGTTTCACTTTAGTGATGGTGATAACTGGTCCGGCGAAGACACAAGATTATGTATTAAGATGCTGAACGAATTCTTTCTTCCGAACTGTAACGTGTTTAGTTACGGGCAGGTGGAAAGTAAATACGGCAGCGGTCAATTCCTAAAAGACCTGCAAAAAGAATTTGGCACGGATGATAGACTTACCTTAAGCCAAGTTGAAAGCCGCGATAAAATCCTTGATTCGATCAAAGATTTCCTTGGTAAAGGAAAGTAAAGCACAGGGGGCCCCATGGCTAACTTAACACCCGAATTAGAAGCCGAAAGAAAAAGAATCTGCCAGATTGCTAAAGACGCGGGCCTTGATTGCTTCGAAACTATTTTCGAATTGATTACCTATGATCAAATCAATCAGTTCGCCGCCTATGGTGGATTTCCAGTACGTTATCCTCACTGGAAGTTTGGCATGGAGTACGAACATCTTTCGAAGAGTTATGAATACGGCCTTTCAAAAATTTACGAGATGGTAATCAATACCGATCCTTGTTACGCGTACCTGATGGAAGGTAATGCGATGATGGATCAAAAACTTGTAATGGCCCATGTGTACGGACATTGCGATTTTTTTAAGAATAACATTTGGTTTTCTAAAACAAACCGCAAGATGATGGATCAGATGGCTAATCACGCCACTCGCATCCGTCGTTACATGGATCGCTATGGTATTGATGTCGTCGAAAATTTTATCGACGTGTGTTTATCGTTAGAAAATCTGATAGATCGCTACAGCCCCTATGTGGAAAAGTCTGTGGTAAAAGTGGAAGACTCCCGCCCGCAAGAAGCTAATTACTTATTGCGTGTCGATCGTTCTTACATGCGCGACTATATTAATCCGCCTTCATTTGTTGAGGAACAAAGAAAGAAAGCAGAACAAGAAGCTTTCGAAAAAGCGAATCGTTTTCCGCGTGAACCTGAAAGAGATGTTTTAAATTTCTTCATTCACCATGCTCCACTTTCTGATTGGCAAGTCGATGTTCTGACAATCATTCGCGATGAAGCATACTATTTTGCTCCGCAAGGAATGACCAAGACCATGAATGAAGGTTGGGCTTCATACTGGCATTCGAAATTAATGACGACAAAAATCTTAGATGATTCAGAGATTATCGATTTTGCTGATCATCATTCTGGAACCATGGCGATGGCGCCGAACGGATACAACCCCTATAAAGTAGGAATCGAGCTCTTCCGCGATATTGAGGAGCGTTGGAATAAGGGACAATTCGGACGAGAATGGGAACAGTGCGACGACGTTCGTGAGAAAAAGAACTGGAATCGTGATTTACGACTCGGGCGCGAAAAGATTTTTGAAGTTCGCAAAGTTTGTAATGATGTCACTTTTATTGACCAATTCTTAACAGAGGACTTCTGCGTCAGAAACAAACTCTTTGTTTATAAATTTAATAAGAAGACTCAGAAATTCGAAGTCGACACTAAAGATTTTAAGGCGATCAAAGCACAATTGTTGTTCCATATGACCAACTTCGGTCAGCCAATTATACGCATTGAAGACGCAAATTTTGAAAACCGTGGGGAGCTTTTGCTGACCCATCTACATGAAGGCATTGATATGCAACCTGACTTCATGAGCGAGACGTTGAAGAACGTTTATAAGATGTGGAAACGTCCAGTGAATTTAGCTACTTTGATGGATGAAACTCCGCAGCTTTTTAGATTCGATGGAAAAGAGTATACAACCCACAAGCTTGGCGAAGAACCGAGCGCTAATGCAGCTACTGAGGAAAGCAAAGGGTAATGAAAAACACCAGGTTAGTTTATAGTACGGATCCGAAAGATCAGGTTCGATGTGAAAAGTGTAATGTTCTAAAAGAAGACTGCAAGTGCATCACGCAAGAACAAGTGACCGGTCAATATACTGTTAAATTTCGCATCGAAAAGAATGGACGTGGTGGAAAAACCGTTACAGTTATGGATGGTTTTCCAAAAAACGAAGATTACCTTAAGGGGCTATGTAAAGAAATGAAAGCAAAGTGCGGTGTCGGTGGTACTCACACCATCTCTGAAAATGGTGGTACAATTGAGATACAAGGTGATAAAAGGGATCAACTAAAAAGAATTCTTGAACAAAAACAGATTAAGTTTAAAGGTATGTGACAGAAGGAGACGTTTCAAGAATGAACGCACTATTGAATGAAACCCCTTTTAGAGGTGAGGATTTGACCGCCAAAAAAATCGTGATCGTAGATGACTATGAGGAAAGCTGTAAGTTACTTGCAGAGATCCTTAGTTCTACATACGAATGTTCTTACACATCAGACAGCAATGCAGCGGTTAAACTTATCAATGATAAGAAACCCGATCTAATTTTATTAGATTATAAAATGCCAGGTATGATGGGTGTCGATGTTTGTCGTGTGATTCGTGAAAACGAAAGCACTAAAAACACACCAATTATTTTCGTTTCTGGTGCGGCGACTATTGATGAAAGAATCAAAGCGTTTGAAACGGGTGCAGATGATTTTATCTCCAAGCCTTTCCACGTAAAAGAACTTATTCTAAGAATCAAAGCACGCCTGAATGATAAAGAACCAGAAATGGCTTCTGAGTTAACTGCGGCGAATTTACGTATGAATCTTCTTTCTCGCCAAGTCTTTGTAGACGGTGAAGAAGTAAACTTAACGCCAAAACAGTTCGATATCTTAAAACTACTTGTTGCTGGAAAAAACAATCTAGTGACTCGTGAAAAATGTCTGACTGAAATTTGGGGCGACACTGAAGTGACTTCGCGTAACGTGGATTCACAAATCAACTACCTTAAACGTAAAATTGCTAAGTTTAACGGTCGTATCGTAGCGGTTCCTTCTCTAGGTTACCGTTTGGAATCTCAAGAATAGGTTTTAATTAAAGACTTAAAATAAAAAAGGCCAAGAGTGATCTTGGCCTTTTTTATTTGCCCGAGAAGGCTTGTTTAAAAGTCTATTTTTTGCCGCCGAACTTTTTAAATCCGCCGCTCTTGCCTTTACCACCGCCGCCGCCTTTGCCGTGAGACGGTTTACCACCGCCACCATGTCCTGGTTTTGGTCCGCCAGCCGGGCCTCTGTGGGGTTTTCTTTTATAGTTCTTAGCTCTGTTTTCCATGCGTTGACCTTCAAGCATGGCTTTTGCCTTACCTGGGCTTACAACGGCTGCGTTTTCAACTTCAACAGAATGATAAGGTTGATCCTTGATCACTTCGACTTTTTGACGAGTCACCTTTTCAATTGCGAACATGAATGACTTTTCTTCAGCTGTACAAAAAGAGATGGCATCACCACTTGCACCTGCACGCGCCGTACGGCCAATTCGGTGCACATAACTTTCTGGAATATGTGGCACGTCTAAATTGATCACGTGGCTGATGTTATCAATATCGATTCCGCGGGCAGCAATATCAGTCGCTACAAGGACACGAACATCGCCGGTTTTAAATTCTTCTAAAGCTCTTTGACGGGCATTTTGAGATTTATCCCCGTGAATGCCAGCAGCTTCAATACCTGCTTTTACAAGCTTATCAACGACGCGGTTTGCTCCGTGTTTCATCGCGACGAAAACTAAAACGCGGGAAAGATGATTGTCTTTAAGAAGGTGAATCAAAAGATCCAACTTATCCTTCTTTTCAACGTACATGACTTTTTGATCCACTTTTTCTGCAGTGGATGATGTCGGAGTTACTTCCACTTTCTCTGGATTTACTAAAATGCTGTGGGCAAGTTTAGCAATCTCTGGCGGCATGGTGGCAGAAAAAAACAAGTTATGACGTTTTTTAGGAAGCAAAGGCAAGATGCGCTTAATATCTTGCATAAAGCCCATATCAAGCATGCGATCGGCTTCATCTAGAACGAAGATTTCAACTTTATCTAAGCGTAGAAATTTTTGTTGAAACAAATCAATCAAACGGCCCGGTGTCGCCACAAGAATATCTACACCAGCTTGAAGAGCAC
Organism: Bdellovibrio bacteriovorus; assembly: GCA_041888585.1. Classification (GTDB taxonomy): domain Bacteria; phylum Bdellovibrionota; class Bdellovibrionia; order Bdellovibrionales; family Bdellovibrionaceae; genus Bdellovibrio; species Bdellovibrio bacteriovorus_I. Next base: position 198,997 of record CP168971.1, read on the forward strand.
GAACTTGCGGATTTTGCCCAACGCCACCAAAAATCACGGCGTGCTTTAAGTTTAGGTGCTTGCCATAAGCTTCGATATTTTCATGAATCTGAATAGCCAATTCACGAGTAGGAGTCAGAATTAGCGCGCGCGGGCATTTACTTTCTGGACGGGTGCGGTGTTTTGATAGGTTTTGCAGAATCGGTAACGAGAAAGCAGCTGTTTTACCAGTCCCTGTTTGCGCGATTCCAAGAAGATCTTTTCCTTCAAGAACAATAGGCATGGCCGCCAACTGGATTGGTGTTGGGTGTTCATAGCCTGCTTCTTTTAAAGCGAACTGAAGGGGGGCGATCAAAGGGAGGTCGGTAAATTTTGTCGTAGTCATAAGAGGCTCGTTGTAACAGCCCCCCATTTTTAGCGCAAGGCTGATTTCTTTTGAGCGGTTTTCAGCAATTTTTGCACGGCCCAGAGGATGTCTTTATTATAGGAAAAAACATCTGAAGCGTTTTTAGCCTCAATCCATTCAACTCCCTGGTGATAATCAGTATCGCGAACGTCTTTGGGTTCAGACCATTCTTCGTCTAATTGAGCGACATAGAAGACCGTATCACAGGCGTGGATCTCTCCATTCCAATTGAAGTCATATTTTCTTTCAAACGCGGTTTCTTCTAAAACGCGCACGCGGTAGCCGGTTTCCTCTAAGCATTCTCTTTCGGCTGTTTCTTTTGGGGTTTCGCCTTCTTCGACTCTGCCTCCAGGTAAGAAAAAGTAGGGTTCCTGGGAAACGGGGTCTACGGCATTGAAGCCAAGGATTTTGTTCTTATGAACTACGATGACTGAAGCTCTTTTGCGATAAACCTTTTGCGCCTTTTCGTGCTTTTCTTCTTCGCGCCGGTTTTGGAAAAAGCCATGAAGCAATTCACTGCATTCCTTTTCTAAAACGCCAGAGGTGACTTCCACTTTGTGATTAAGCCGGTCATCATGAAGCACCTGATAGAGGCTTTTTACGGCGCCACCTTTTGGATCAGTAGCACCATAAACCACGCGCTGAATGCGCGATTGTTGTATCGCGCCAGCGCACATCACACAAGGTTCTAGTGTGACGTAAAGAGTGCAGTCATTCAGACGCCAATTTCCTTTTTTTTGCGAGGCTTTGTGTAAGCAGAAAAGTTCAGCGTGACCTATGGGTGTTTGTTGACGTTCCCGTGTGTTGATTGCTTGGGTAATAAGACCTTCCGGTCCTACTAAAAGGGCCGCTACTGGAACTTCTCCTTTGTAGGCGGCTCTTTTTGCAAGACTCAAGGCGAATCTCATCCATTGTTCATCACTACGGGTGTCAATCACTAGTCTTCCTTGGTAACAATTTCGCGAAGTTTAACTGGTTCAGCTTTCTTACGCATACGAATGTTAAGAAACTCTACGAAGACAGAGAAGGCCATAGCGAAATAAACATATCCTTTTGGAATATGGACTTCCAAAGACTCAACAATCAGCGTGAAACCGATCATTAATAGGAAGCTTAATGCTAAAACTTTCAACGAAGGATGTTTATCTACAAATTCGCTGATTGGGGACGCAGCAAAAATCATAACTGCTGTAGAGGCAACAACCGCCGCAATCATCACTGTAATATTATCCACCATACCCACGGCCGTGATCACTGAATCTAGAGAGAATACGATATCTAAAAGCAGAATTTGCAGAATCACCGCACTGAAAGAATGAGCGACACCTTTTGAGGTGCTGCCAGCTTCACCTTCAAGCTTATGATGAATTTCCATCGTGCTTTTTACGATTAGGAATAGACCACCGAGAAGCAAAATTAAATCGCGCCCCGAGATTTCATGGCCAGCCACTGTAAACAGTGGAGCCGTAAGTCCGATAATCCAAGAGAGGGAAAGTAAAAGTAAGATGCGCGTTCCTACCGCTAGGCCTAAACCTGTGGTGCGAGCTTTCTTTTGTTCATGGGTAGGCAATTTTCCAGATAGGATCGAAATGAAAATAATATTGTCGATTCCTAATACCAATTCCAAAGCAAACAAAGTGGCAAAGGCGATCCAAAGTTGTGGGTTCGATAAAGCTTCCATCATGTGTTCAAACTCCTTTAAGGAAACTCGTTTATAAACGATCCTCACTTAAATGGATATAAGTCGCAAAAGGCCCTCCAAAAATATGCCGCAGTGTAGACTGGAAAAAGTGCCTGGCACCTTTTTGGAGTTTAAGGTTTAAGCTGTATTTTCATCATTTTAGGCCTTTTGATTGGGGATTTGAGTCGATTTTCGGTAACTCCGGCAGGGCAGACCTTGAAAAAATGGGCTTTCAGGCGAATAACCCCGCGCGTTAAGACCTCAAAACTTGCCCCCAAGATGCTGCTTTGTTATACACTCTGGTTCTTATTTCCACATAGAAGGGCAGGTGATTGTCGTGGCAATGGTTAGAATCAAAGACGGTGAGTCTTTTGAATCTGCTTTCAGAAAATTCAAAAAATCTTGCGAAAAAGCAGGAATCCTTTCTGAAGTTAAAAAACGTGAACACTTTGAAAAGCCCTCTGTGAGACTTAAAAAGAAGTCTATCGCTGCTCGTAAACGCGCAGTTAAAAAATCAAGAAAAGGCTGGAACGACTAATCTCGTTTTTCGATATTAGTACTTTTTAAGAGGCGGCCACTGGTCGCCTCTGTTCTATCTGCACCTGGAGGTTTTAATGGAAATCAGAGAAAAAATCTCAGCGGATATCAAAGCCGCTATGATCGCTAAAGAATCAGCTAAGTTGGGAGCTCTTCGTATGCTCCAAGCAGCGATCAAAAATCGTGAAATCGAAGTTCGTCCGAATGCCATCACTGGTGATGACGTTATGGGCGTAATCAAAAAACTAGTTAAACAAAGAAAAGAATCGATTGAACAATTCCAACAAGCAGGTCGCCAAGATCTAGTGGATCAAGAGACTGCTGAATTGAAAGTTCTTGAGGTTTATTTGCCAGCGCAAATGAGCCGTGAACAAATCGAAGCTCTTGTAACAGAAGTTATTGCAGCATTGGGTGCTAAAACCGTGAAGGACATGGGTCCTGTGATGAAAGAAGTCATCGCAAAATCAGGTGGCAGCGCAGACAACAAGATCGTTAGCGAAGTTATTAAGTCTAAACTTGCTTAAGCGATAAAGACGTAAAAAGATTCATTTGTGAGAAAGGCAACTTTTGAAACAAATGGGTCTTTTTTGTTTTAATTGGATCGTAAAGTTCAACGTATTGTTGTGGATGTGGCATGAGATATTCTGAAGATTTTATTGGAAAAGTGACAGAGGCGAATAACATCGTCGACATTATTTCCCAATATACTCAGTTAAAACAAGCCGGGGCCGGCCTTATGGGTCGTTGTCCATTCCCTGATCACGTTGAAAAAACTCCGTCATTTTCAGTTTCAGAACACAAACAAGTCTATAACTGCTTTGGTTGTCACAAAAAAGGAAACATCTTTAGTTTCTTGCGTGATTACCAAGGGATGAGTTTTCCTGAAGCGGTTGAATACCTTGCCGATCGCGCGAGTATTCCACTTCCAGCTCCAGAAAAAAATCCTGAAGTCCGTGACCAAGCCGTTGAAAAAAAGAAGTTGTTGTTAAAAGCAAATAAGCTTGCCGCTATTTATTTTTCAGAACAACTGCACAATGTATCTTCTGATCATCCGGTGAAGAAATACATTGCTAGCCGTGGACTTTCTAAGGAAGTCATCGAAACTTTTGGCATTGGTTATGCTATTGATGCTTGGGATGGCTTGGAAAAACATTTGCTTTCAAAACAAATTCCGATCGCCATCGCCGAAGAGGTGCGCTTAGTAAAAGCCCGCCAGAATAAACCAGGTTACTTTGATATTTTCAGAGACCGCTTGATGTTCCCGATTTTTTCTCCGATGGGTGAGCCCATTGCTTTCGGTGGACGTTATTTAGAGAAAAAAGAAAACGAACCAAAATATTTAAACTCTCCTGAAACACCGGTGTTCATTAAAGGAAAAGTTCTTTACGGACTTTCGCAAACAGCTCGTTACATTCGCAGCGAAGATATGGCTTTGATTGTTGAAGGCTATATGGATCTGGTTTCGCTTTATCAGGCGGGCATTCGCAATGTCGTTGCGACCATGGGTACAGCGCTGACTCCGGATCACGGTAAAATGCTTAAGCGTATGACAAAAAACGTGGTGGCATTGTTTGATGGTGACAGTGCGGGTATGGAGGCGGCTGAGCGCAGTCTTCCTATTTTGCTTGCGGCTGATCTATATCCAAAAGGTCTTACTCTACCAAACAGCATGGACCCTGATGATTACGTGAAAAAATACGGTGCTGAGGCTCTTAAAGCAGAGCTCGACAAGGCGCCGGATTTATTCGTGATGATTTTAGCTCGCTGGATGGAAGGTTATCGGGGCGAAGCTTCTGAAAAAGTGAAGCTTGCTGATAAATTGAAGCCTCTATTTGAGGTGGTTCCTGATTTGCGTCTAAGGGATTTATATCTTGCTGAAGCCGCTCAAAAGATGAGTGTAACCCTTCCCTGGTTGCGTCAAGCTGTGGGCTTACAAAGCAGCGGCCCTGTATATTCGCAAAATCGCCCTGCTATGACTAGAACGGTGCAGCCAAATCCTTCCGTTAACCAGAAGCCTGCTTCTGAAGTGTCCTCTAGTGTAGAGGCAGGAAAAATCAGCCTGAAAGGCGCCTCTAAAGCGGAAGCTCTGCTATTAGGATTGGTACTCAAAAGTCGTGCCAATTTTGATCAATTTGTGAATGAAAAAATACTGGAAAGTGTTGCTCACGAAGGAGTCAAAAAGATCTTACAAAAGGCGACGGATGTCTATGGACAAGATCTCGATAAGTTTGATAAATTGACCAGTCTCCTTGTCTCTTACGTCGATCAGCCTGAATATCTATTTCAGCTTGGGCCTGCGCCCGAGTCTGACCAGGAGTTCGACGCCGAGATAGAAATGAAGCTCTTGCGTGATTGCTTTAAACGCGTGCGTGAAAATTTCCTCAAAGAGCGCGCAAAGCAGTTGATGAAAAGTCTTAATAACGAACCTAGTTCGGAAAAGTTGGAACAGATTATGAATATTCAAAGGGATCGAATCTCTTTGAATAAAGAAAAATAGGGTCAAAGGCGGGGTATTGATGAAACCGAACCTACCAAACAAAAACGGGAATGAACCAGTAAAAGTTCTTTCCCTACAAGAGCAAGAATCCTTAATTAAAGAGGAAATTCAGAAGTTTCTGAAGCTTGCTAAAGAGAAGGGTGCGTTGACGATCGAAGAGATCAACGACCTCCTGCCTCAGGAAATTATTGCCCCTTCAGTACTTGATTCCTTCATGCAAGGTCTTGAGGCTGGTGGTGTAGTTATTTCAGACTTGTCTGAAACTTCGAAAGAAGAAGAGGGCGAAGGCGCTTTCCTTGAAAGCGTTGATTCCGAAGACGAAGAAGTCGATGAAGAAGAAAAAGCTGAAAGCGAAGACGTTAAAGGCAACGATCCAGTTCGCCTTTATTTGCGTAAAATGGGTAGCGTTTCACTTCTTACTCGTGAGGGTGAAGTTGAGATCGCTCGTCGTATCGAAAAAGGGGAGCGTGAAATCGTTCGCGCCATCCTTTTATCACCTCTAGGCACCTACGAAATCATTCAACTTGGTAAACGTCTTGATGAAGGCCGTATCAAGGTTAAATCGATCTTCCGTGGTCTTGAGGACGAAGATACTCAGTACGACGAAAAAGAGTACATCGATAAAATCCATGAGCTTATCGGTAAAGTGACTGAATACCAAAAAGCGGCTGAGAAGCATTTCACAGTTCTTCGTAAAGAAGAAACAAACACACCTGCTCGCCAGGCTGCCATGAAAGAACTTGTTGTTATGAACGACAAGCTTATGGCGAATTTTGAATCTGTGAACTTCAACCGTAAAACAATCAACCGTATCGTTATCAAGTTCAAAAACTTGGTAAGCCGTATCGGAACTCTTCGCCGTCGTATCAAAGACGGGGTAGAGCGCACATTCTCTAAAGACGTTGCTGCTATGGCAGAGCGTATGAAGTTGATTGATGCGAACGAAAAAGAATTAACAAGAATGACTCGTGATACTGGTTTGAATTACCAAAAATTCAAATCTTACGTATTACAAGCTCAAGAAGCAGAAAAACGTATCAGCCGCCTAGATTCTGAAACAGAAATGAATCACAACTGGGTTAAGGAAACTTACACAGCCATCTGGAAAGGTGAGCGTGAGGCCGATGCTGCGAAATCTGAACTAGTAGAAGCAAACTTGCGCCTAGTGGTTTCAATCGCGAAAAAGTACACCAACCGCGGTCTTCAATTCTTGGATCTAATCCAGGAAGGTAACATCGGTTTGATGAAAGCCGTTGATAAGTTCGAATACCGTCGTGGTTACAAGTTCTCGACTTATGCGACATGGTGGATCCGTCAAGCAATCACTCGCGCGATTGCCGACCAAGCTCGTACAATCCGTATTCCAGTTCATATGATCGAGACGATCAACAAACTTGTTCGTACATCTCGTTACCTTATTCAGGAACTTGGCCGTGAGCCGACCCCTGAAGAGATCGCAGATAAAATGGACATGCCAGTTGATAAAGTTCGTAAAGTTCTAAAAATCGCCAAAGAACCAATTTCTTTGGAAACTCCAGTGGGTGAAGAAGAAGATTCGCACTTGGGTGACTTTATCGAGGACAAAAAGGTTATCAATCCTGCAGAAGCGATTGTGAACCTGAACCTTGCTGAACAAACTCGTCGTGTGTTGTCGACTTTGACTCCAAGAGAAGAAAAAGTCCTTCGTATGCGTTTTGGTATCGGGGAAGAATCTGACCATACTCTTGAAGAGGTGGGACAAGACTTCAACGTAACTCGTGAACGTATCCGTCAGATCGAAGCGAAAGCTTTAAGAAAGCTTCGTCATCCTTCTCGTTCGAACAAATTGAAGGCTTTCGTAGATAGCTAGTCTTTAAAAGTTGATAAGTTTGCTGCAGAAAGGGCCTTAATGGGCCCTTTTTGTTTTTGGCGTTGTGTGGTGAGCAGGGAAGCCTTCTTGCGGGAACCACCGTGATTTGATAGGGTTAATTTATTCCTTTATTGGGGGGCTAGCTTAGTTGGTTAAAGCAGCCGGCTCATAACCGGCGGATCGGGGGTTCAAGTCCCTCGCCCCCTACCAAAAACCTCAAAGTTTATCCCGTCCTAATTTTTAGATTTAAAGTTGAAATCCTCGAACCTGATTGGTTTTATTGATATCCAATTTAAAATGAAAAATTAATCTGTGATCTTTCTGAATGAACTTTGGGGCTGAGAAAACAAAAGAATTAGCGATATTGCATATTAAAGCCTGATTATTTGCTGCCCGCGGGGGCGTGTAGATAGGATGAAAATTGTCAGCAATATTGTTTAGATGAAGTTTTCCTGTTCTAAATGGCTGAATACGATTGGCGAGCAGTCCGGAGGCGAGCATGCTAAGTGTTCTCGGATTACATATGAGCATTGCTTCAGAAGGGTCAAGTTCGGAGAGTTCGGCGAAAGCGTCATTTAATATTTCTGGTTGAGAAACAGCTCTCATCTCTATATTCATTTTTTCTTTCGCAATTTTAAAGCAACCTTCACCGAGACTTGCGGATGCTTTATTATTAATTTTCTTACTTTAACATCAGTCGCAAGCTTTTGATCTTGTACTTCATCAGTAAAATAAGGATCCATTTCCAAGGGATCAATATAAATATAGGTACCGTCTTCAGCTTCGCCTACATAGGGAATAGCTGATTTATTAATGAATTCCTCTTCGAGCTCATTTAAAACATCTTGAATCATTCGTACCCCATAAATATGTTTCTGTTTTTACAGTATCTGAGGTAAATCAGTTGTACAACGTCTTGATTCTAAGATTGGTCCCTTCAACATTCTATCTAGGCTAAGGTTATATATTTCCAATTATCTACCGCTAATGCTGATTTATTTCTTCTAAACAAAATCTCGATCACATATAGTCCTTGCATGATCATTAAGGCTGTAATTGGATTTCTTACTGGTGATTCTTCAGAAGAGGATCATTATACATTGAAGCTAGAAGGGCGTTTGAATATTGAACCTGGGTCTGACGATTTTCTGTCGAAGTTTGAGCCTATTTTGGCACAGAATTGTACTTATAAGCAGATTACAATCGACCTTACTGATGTGAGCTTTATTTATCCCGCTGTTATATTTTTTCTCCTAGGAATCAAGACCCAATTAGAGAATAAAAAGATTGGGTTTAACGTGGTCGTAAACGACAAGAGTGAGCTTGCATATTACCTTCAACATTGTGGGTTAGGAAATGTCTTTCCAGAAATTAATGAAATAGAAATTGATAAGTCCCAACAACTTAATAAACGCGATGTAATGGAAATAAAGTGGCTTAGCACTCTAGCGGATACACAAGGTACTGCAATCCAAATTGTTGATTGGTTTATAAGCAAGCAAATGATGAGCATAAATGTAGAGGCCAATGTAATTGATAGTATTGAGGAAATTTTACGTAATATTAAGCAACACAGTGGATTTTCAAACTATGGGTACGTCGGACAGGCTTTTCCTAAAAGTAATAGGATTAGACTAGCGTTTTATGATAACGGAGTTGGAATTAAAAAACATTTAACTAAAAAACCCTATAAAGAAACGCATAAGCGATTTCAAGAGTTAATTTCGCCGACCGTATTTAAGGGAATTAAGACGCTACCATCCAATTTTGCTATTGAAAAAGCCTCGATCTACGAAGTTTCAGGTACGAACTATAATGATAACAGTGGTGCCGGGATTGATTTTATTTTGAGAACGCTTTCACCTTCTACTAATGGTATCGTGTCTATAATTTCAGGAGATGGTTACGTTTCCTGGAAAAAAGGGGAGATGTGTAAATCTTACGCACTGCCTTTTAAGTTAGCTGGCACTCTTGTTGCGATATGTATTGATGTTGTACCCAACAGTATACTTAAATATAAAGCAGAGAATGGTCCGTTCTAAACAGATTTAAGGCGAGAAAATCATGGAAAATCATATGATCCTATTATATGAAGTACTCGATTGCTCCGAGCAGTCTAAAGGACAGGCAACTGGAATGGATAAACCCCAAGCAGTAAAAGAGATGTTAAAATCGGCTCTTGAAAAGGACGCTGAAGTAACACTGGACATGTCTAACATGCGCAGTCTTTCTCCTTCTTTCGCATATGAAGCGTTTGGTAAGTTGTACGATATTTTTGGTGATAGCATCAATTCTCGCCTTAAATTTGTGAATGATGAGAGAAACCTTCAAGAACGAATATATTCTGCCCTTAACCGTCGTAAAGAAGTCTTACGTTTCCAGTAATTAAAATAGGTATCTTGGCTTTAATAAAGATTTTTTGAAATACAAAGATACAATAGGTAATTATCTGCGCCCAACCTTTACAAAGTTATGGAATTAACAATCACGCCCGAAACACCATTTGATTACGAAGGTATTTCTAAAGTCGTCTTAGATGCTTTTTCTGCAGCTGAGTTTACTGATGGAGATGAACATAATCTTGTACGTCGACTTCGCGATTCGCGCGCCTATATTCCAGAGCTTGCTTTAGTTGCTAAAGCTGACGGTGTGATTGCTGGGCACATCTTGTTTACTAAAATTAAAATTCATTGCGCCGGTGGAAAGATAATTGAATCTTTGGCGCTGGCGCCTGTTTCCGTACATCCGAAGTTTCAACGAAAAGGTATTGGTGCTTCCTTGATTAAAGAAGGACATCGTCTTGCCCAGAAACTTGGATATTCATCTGTGATTCTTGTGGGCCACCCTGGATATTATCCTAGGTTTGGGTATGTGAAAGCTTCGCAGTTTGGAATTTCTGCTCCGTTTGATGTTCCTGATGATGCGTTCTTGGCGGTTGAATTGACCGAAGGGGCGCTTAAGGATGTCAGTGGTAAGGTTGAGTATCCACCGGAGTTTGGAATCTGATTATCCTAAAAAGAAAAGAGCCACAACCTGTGCAGCTCTTTTCTTTTTTATTGTTCATTAATTTTATGGAAGTTCTGTTCTTAGTTTGATCAGCTTTTCTTTTACTTGATCAATTGTTCCCACCACTACATACACATCAAAAGTGCGGCTGTAATTGGGGCCGTCAGCTACGATGCATGACGAATTTAAGTTTTCATTCACAGCTAAGGACCATTTGTTGGTTCCGTTGCCGTTAGCGCCTGAGCCGCCAAGGTTGAAGCGGTAAAGGTTGTAGCCGTGGAAACCTACTTTACATTTTGCTAGTTGGCTCATTGGGAAGTAAACACCCATGGCGTGGCTTCCGGATTTGTTAGCCATTGCTGAAGGCAGGTTAGTACCGGTATGGTAAGACCCATTCGGGAAGCCAGATCCAGAGATATCATTTAGTTTTGTTACTTTAGCAAGTTCAGTTCCGCTTAGTGAGTAAAATTCTGTGAACTCATCATTTAAGTATCCAGTTAAGAACTCATACGTGAACCCGCTAGTGACTTCTTCGCGGGGACTTTTGAAAGTCATCGACATCTTTGCGATTTGCTCGTCATTTTTGTAACCAATGTTTACGGTTCTTTGTAGGGAGTGTTTTGAAAGTGGCGATGTTACGCGCGGGTCTTTTCCTTTTACGCAGGCACCGGTCACTCTTTTAGCTGACCAATAGGCCATCATTGTGTCTGTCGTAAATGATTTTTCTGTAGCGAACGAAATATTCTTTAGAACCGAAGTCGACGTTGGCTTTTTATGGTCCGCCTCTGAGCCAGCTTCTGTAGGGTTATTGCATTCGGCATAACCATCTACTTGCATCGCTGATTGCAATTGGCGGCCGTGGTCCCAGATATTGATGTATTCCTTGTTATTCCATTTTAATGATGTGATTGAACCAGCAAAACGATCTGGCGTAATTCCTACAGTCATCGAGTTACTAGCAGATGAGCCGATTTCACAACCTGGGTAACGACCGCCCTTTTGGCCGATTTTTTCCCAATGAAGTTTAGGATTTTTAGCGTACGTCGCGGAAGCTTTTACATCTGGATAACGAGCTAAGTAACAAGTGGCATCGAATGTACCTGTCTTAATAACAGGGGCTGGACCGGGAGCAGGTGCTGGTACTGGCGCCGGCGCTGGGGCGGGTGCTTCGGCAATTTTAGTTGGAAATGAATATCCACCAGATCTTGAGACCGTATAATTAAGTCCGCCTGATATTGAAAGTCCGTGAACGTAAACTTTTTTGCCTAGATAGTTTTTAACAACTGATTTTTCAACTTTGATCTGGAAACCATGAGGAATTTTTGAAGTTTTGCACGCAGTAGAAGCTGCAACATCGGAAGGTAAGTTCGCTTTGCTATTTCCAACCAGCACGGAACCCTTATATCCCGCCGCATTGACTGCATAAGCATGCACATCAATACTCTTAGCAATCGTCATATCACATGCCCATCCAGTGATGATAACGCTGCCATCAGACTGTGATGTCAGTGAAGTGATACTGCCGATAATTTTTGAAGAAGCGGCATGAGCTGAATAAGTTGATAAAGTAAATAACAATGATGCGATAGCTGAAACGCGCAAAAATGACATTTTTCCCCCGGGAGTAATTAGGATACTAGAGGGAAAAGGACCTTAAAACTTTTTCCAGTTTTATTCTAACTTCGGGACACGAATATCTATCTTTCGTAGGAACGATTTTTTTCACTAATCTCATTTTGAGATTCTTCACCTTTAATCCTCACTTATTTTTAGTCAGGCAAAAGCGGCAGACCTCGTTTCCTCTTGCGATGCACTTCTCAAGACGGACATTAAGATTGGACACATTTTTTAAAAGTTGAATGTCAAATGCGCAAAGTTCTGGGTGTTGTTTAGCGACTGAGTGATAAACGCAATTTGTTGCCTCTAGCACGGCCCCTTTTCTAATATCACTTTGTTTTAAAACTGTTTGGTATCCTAGGTCGTTCATTGCTTCAGTGATTTTTGCTAACAATTCTGCAGTTGAAGCGGAGCTTGCAAATTTATCCTTCATAGATAAAGCTACTTTATCTGCCAGTGATTTCATTAATGTACTGGTACCTTCTGAACCCATATCTTCAACTAAAAGTGCAAGCAGACTATTTGATAACCATGAGTATTGTTTTGGGAAAGCGTCATGACCTAATTCTGACAGCAAATATCTTCTGCGCGGGCGACCGACTGTGCCCTTCGAATCTTCGAAGGTTAAGTAACCTTGATTTAATAACTTCAATACGTGTTCTTTCGTGGCTGTATTAGTGATTTTTAGATGTGAAGACAATTCATCAAGAGTTGCGCCAGATCTATGCTGCAATAAAAATTGTAAAATAAGCTGCTGGTTCTTGTGCAAGGATCGCATGGCAGTCTCCTTTAAACCTATTTAAACATTTTAAACAGGATTTACTGTTTTTATTCTAAAGCAGAATATGGAGGAAGAAAAGAACCACTTAAAAAGGAACTTCAAATGGAAAATACTTTAAATACTCAGGCTGAAACTCGGGAAGTCTCTAAGACTCTTCTTTCTGGAATCATCACAGGTCAGATTGCAGGATTAATAATGGCCGTTGTTGTTATGGCTGTCTTCGCGCTTTTCTTAGGTAAAAGTCCTCTATTTCCGGTACAGGTAATTGGCTCTATGGCTTTTGGATCGGTCGCACTTGAGGGGTTTCACTTCGGCGCTGTGCTTGCTGGATTAGTGTTGCATCAGGCAGGACCAGCACTTCTTTGGGGAGTAGTCTTTGGATTTTTAGCGAAAAAATTTTCTGTATCCACCACGAATACATCCTTGTTGTTAGGCTTAGTCGTCGGGGTTATTTCGATGGTAGGACCTTTTGTTCTTATTCCATTTCTAATGAAGACTTTGCATGGAACAGATTTCTGGAATCAGGAAGTTCCATTGTTTTGGGATTGGGCTGCGCACTTAGTTTTTGGTGCATCGTTTGCCTTATATCCTAGGGTGAAAGCGAAGTTATTCGAGTAAAAACTGTAAATAAAAAAAGAGCTGCAGTTGCCCTGCAGCTCTTTTCGCACGCTATAAATTATTTAGATTAAAGCGGAATACGTGCAGCTACAGAAAATAGCATTTCGTTGTACTTATCATAGTGTGATCTTGAAAAAGTATAATCGAGGCGTGGAATCATTGCCCAAGTTTCCATTGGGATTCTAGAGTACAACGAAATTTGGCTTAATGAACCTGAATCGTGCAACTCATTTCCGTCGTCATCTTTTATCGCATCTTCAGAGAATTGGTTAAAGGCAGCGCCTAATAATACGTCAGCCATCATGTGTTCATAAAATACAGAAATACCAAGTTCATGACCGTCTTTCTCTTTTGTTTCTGCACCAGCAGCATCTTCAACTGTTCTTTCAAACTTATATTCGTAGCTTAAACGGGCACCAAGAATACCACCAGTACCGATTCCCATTGCTGCGCCCACGTAAGGCTTTATTGCATGTCCGCCTGTCGAAAAGTTCCCGTCATCAGTTGTGGTGGCTACCTTTCGATTTTCAAATGCGAATTCAGCTAGAACTCCAAAATGCAGGTTGCCCCAGCCCATTGCAGAAGTGCCTTTAAATAAGAGTTCGGGATTCATCAATCCGGACATTTTTGATTCAGTAGGACCAAATTCAGTATTTGTAGTCATGTAGTTAATACCGAGTTCTACAGCCCACATCTCATTGATTCCATACTCATAAGCAATTCCTAATGCGTAACCAGAAGCCTTTAATTCAGTGGGAATGCCCTCAAGTTCAACTGCAGAATTCAAGTATCCAATCTTTGGAGTGATATCACTATGACCCGCTGGAGATTGAAAAAAGAATTCACTTTGATAAGTAGTAGGACCGTGGGAAACACCTTCTTCTGGAGCAGCTTGCGCAACTGCAGATAACAACAAAGATGCGATAACCATTGAACGCAACATACTAAAACTCCTTTTTTAAAGTACATAAATCACACCCATTAATTCGACTTAGGTCAATGTTTATGTATGTCTTGTTCAATGTTACTTTTTTGTTTTTTCGTATGAACTTTTTCATTTAACACTTCTTCATGGCCTGTATCTAATCTTTTTAGATCTGTTATTGCTGGTCCCTCAATGACATTTCCATGGGCATCGAATCTTGAACCGTGACAAGGACAGTCCCAAGATTTTTCTACTCCATTCCAGTGCACGACCCCTGCTAAGTGAGTGCAAGTTGCAGACATGTATTCCATTTTTCCGTCTTCAGTCTTATAGGCGGCAATCATTCTTAAACCGTCTCTGAAAACTGTTCCTTCACCAGGGGCAAGGTCATTGAAGTGAGGTTTCGGCATTGCTTTAAACCAGTCCGCATATTGAGCAGCGACGTTGCCATTTTCTTTTAAGAATTCAGGCGTTGCCTTAAGTGAAATTCTATTTGGTTTGTATAAATCCTCCCACGGATTTTCTCTTTCCATAATTTGATCGGCAATTAACATTGCTCCGATCGTACAGTGGGTCATGCCATTGCCTGAGTCACCAGTGATGATGAACACATTATTCTTATCCATAGGGTTGTGGCCAAGATATGCCATTCCGTCGATAGGCTCCATCACCTGACCTGACCATCGGTATACGATGTCGGTTGCCATCGGGAATCTTTCGCGCGTCCAAGATTCTAGATTGAGGAATCTGATTTCAGGATGATCATCTTGTCCTGTTTTGTGGTCTTCTCCACCAACAATTAGTATTTCATCTGCGGCTTCTTCGCCTTTTTCCAAGCGAATGTAGTGATACGGATCTAATGTATCCCAGTAAAGTCCATGTGGAACCGAGCCCCTTGGAACTTTTATTCCTATGACATAGGTACGATACGGGGCTTGTTTGGTGTGAATCGCAAATAGATCATTTACCGGAGTATTTGTAGCGACCACGACCGAATCACAAAGAATTCGTTTGCCATCTTCGGTTCTGACGAAGGCTTCTTCTCCTCCGTGCACTTCTTTAACATGGGTGTTGGTGAAAATTAGTCCACCACCTTTGACAATAATTTCAGCTAACGCCAATAAGTACTTCATTGGATGCAGCTGCATTTGATTTGAAAACTTTAGGCAGGGACCTGTGTTAAAGGATTCTATCGGCGATCTTTCCACTAAGTGAACATCGGAAAGACCTGCACGCAGACAGGCATCCAGTTCTTTTTTTAAGACCTCAGTATCGGGATCGTTTTGGGCGAATAGATATCCATTTGTGTGTTGCAGTTCACATTCAATATTTTCATCACGAACTATTTTTTCTACTCTTGCAATCGCAGCTCTGTGGCTTTCTGCTGCAAGACGCGCACCTTTTTCGCCATGATATTTTTCAATTTCAAAATAACGATCATCTAGTGCGGTTACAAAGTGAGCGGTGGTTCTGGCTGACTGTCCGCTTGCTAATTCCAGTGACTCAAGCACGCACACCTTTTTACCTTCTTTCATTAAAAGGTATGCGGAAGTTAAACCCGCAATTCCAGAACCAACCACGCAGATATCTACGCTAAGATCTTGGGTCAGTTTTGAGAATTTAGGTGTTTTCTGTGTGGTCATCCACACGGATTTACTGTTGCCTGAGTTCGATGAATTCATAGCTACTCCTAAAGTTGGTGATCGTTGTGATTCATTATGCCGAAAATCGCTTTGAATAGTCACAACTGCAAAGCTACGGATGGTAAATATCAACAAAGGCGTAATGTTACTTCTCATTACTAAGGAGCAATTCAAAAACTTTGTATCTTTACTGAAATTCTGAATCTACGCATCAGCCTTGTTTCTTCGTGATAGAAAATAAAAATTCAAAAATCATCGGGGGAGGAATTCCATGAAGTATATTTCTGCGCTAGCTTGTGTGGCGTCTTTATTCCTTGGTTCTTTTGCATCAGCCGCTTTGACCAAACATCACATTATTATGCTTGGAGCTGAAACAGTGATTGCCAATGGCGATGGCCAAAGAGTGCAAAGCTGTTCAGCGATTAAAGACCGCAAAACCTTAATGGCATGTGTCGCTGATAACACCAACGTAGAAGGTGCAGCAGGAGAGCTTCCCAATCATGCTATTATCAAGGGAGTCGTTGAATTGAGTTATTTCGATGATACGGGCGACTGCAGAATGCGCATTGAAATTGATGCGACTCAAGAAAAGGTCATTGATTTTGAAACATGGCATTGCTATTAAGAAAAATTAAAATATTAGATCATGGTCTAACTTGTGACTGAAATTTTAGGTGCTGATCTACAAAAAATTGCACTGCTCTGTTTGATGCATTCCCATCAAGTGCGAAAATAGGTGGTGAAAGGGGGTTTTTATGGCTAATCCCAATCAACCACTACCAAGAAAAAGTTCTTTTGCAGATAAAGTCGGAAATGCCTTGGAAAAACTAGGGCACAAACTTTCTGATATGGGTGCTGGTAAGCTTGGTCAGAAAATCCATGATGCCGGCGATAAAATGGAAAAATCGCACGACAATCCTGACCATCCTCACAAAGTTTAATCATTAAAAGGTCATTTACTCTGATGTAGATGACCTTTTTTTATAGGAGTTTTTATGACTGTGATTGTTCAAGGTCCGCGCAAAAATCCGAAAGCAAAGAATAATGTAGACTCAGTTCAAATCGATATTTCAAATTATCCTGAAGAACCAGGTAAGGTAAGAGATGAGGTTATCTCTACGAATCAAGGTACGATCGAAGTCGATTACGTACCCCAAGCGCCTTAACGGGCTTATGCTGATTTTTTTATAGAATTTAATAAAGCCTGAAGTTCAAAACGCAGAACTTCGCGTTCTTCATGCCGACCATGACTTGCGAAGTGACTGTCTAGCTCAGGGTAGTAGCGAAACATTAATGCGACCACTGCTTTTAGAGGATCACCGGAATGAATTTGCGCTACTGGAGTTTTGGCTTGAACAGGTTTAACCGGTTCAACTTTAGGGGCCTCAGGCGCAACCAAAGTTAATTCTGCCGCTGCAGTTTCTTCCACTGCGGCCGGAGCAGTATCATGTTGAAAGAACATCGCTCCACTGCCATCGGGACAAGCCATAGCAAATGATGCCGTTGATGGATCATCGATAATTTTGCGGGCGTGATCGCAACCTTTAAGGAAATAATCAACCAGTTCAGGGGAAAGTGTGCCTGCTTCCTTTTGTTGAGTGAAGGCTGTCTCAATTAAATGCACATGTTCTTGCAAAGTCAGCTGTTCAAAGATGCCAGCAGATCCTTTTAAGTTATGGAGCGCTCTAAAAATCGCATCGTAATGAACATTGAATTCCTGGCCGTCATCCAGATTCAAAAGATTCTCTTCAGCAGAATCTAATAGTTCTCTGGCCTCCAAGAAAAACTCATTTAATTCTTCATTGTCTGCGCTCATCGTTTTTCCCTCGCTCCAGAGCTGGATCGGACACATGTTCGGGGAACTAAAGTACGATGGCTAACATTTCTTTTTATTAATCTTTAACAGGCCAACCGTAAGTCTAGTTATGAATGTTCGACGTTTTCAGCACTAAAAAACGAGTACTTAGCACTCAAGTATTAAAGCAGAAACCCGAAAAATTCTCTGCCGTATAAATTTTGTTCAATCTTTGACGACGGGAATAACAAATGTCGGACATAAAAGACGATCTGGAGCTAGGTCTGAAAGAATTCTGGCAAGAGTGTGATGACTTAGGAGAACGAATTTCTTCTAACCTCGCCCTTATGGAAAAAGGCGAGTTCACTAACGCCGTAGTAGACGAGCTCTATCGTGATATTCATACATTAAAGGGATCGGCTTTTCTTTTTGGCTTCAATCCAATCGGAAACATCGCTCACGTGATGGAAACTCGTTTAGAACCTGTGCGCGATGATCACGGCGCTTTGAACAATGATCTTATCGAACTTCTGTATAAGGGTATCGACGTTATCGCAAAGATGGTTGAACTTCGTAAGGGCAAAACTGAAAAAGGCCAAAAGGAAGTAGAGACTGCAGTTCCCCAGATGGTTGATTCTTCAATTAAGTCTGTAGGGGCTGAACTTCATCCAATGAAAGAGAACGCTGAATTGAATGAGATGGTTGAAAAATCGTCTGTTTCTGAATTAAGCGCGGAAGAACATCATTCTTCTTTATCAGTTGATCCATCATTAATTGAAAGCATTGAAGCCGAAATTTCCCAGATTTCTACTGTTGTTTCTGAAAGCAAATTAGATGCAGTTAAAGATGCAGTAAAGATTGAAGATAAAACTCCTCAAACAGTTGCAGCAAAACCAGCTGCGACAAAACCCGCCGCACCGGCAACAAGTGGCACCGCGACGCCAGGGGATGAGTCGAATAATTCAGACCCATCAAGCAGCATTCGTGTTCCAGTTTCGTTGTTAGATCGTCTTATGACTTTGATGGGCGAAATGGTTTTGGTGCGTAACCAAGTTCTTCAGTATTCAAGCAAAGAAGACAATCTTGAGTTTTTAAACTTAAGCCAACGCCTGGATGTTGTGACTACTGAAGTTCAAAACGAAATGATGAAAACCCGCATGCAGCCGATTGGAAATATTTTAAATAAGTTCCAACGTCTGGTGCGCGATTTATCCCGTGATCTAAATAAGAAAATGGAATTGCACCTTCAAGGTACTGAAACAGAGTTAGATAAGACTTTGCTTGAGGCAGTAAAAGATCCATTAACACATATTATTAGAAATTCTTGTGACCACGGAATGGAAACTCCGGAAGAACGTCGTCAAGCTGGTAAGGCAGAGACGGGTCATATCACTGTGCGCGCTTTTCATGAAGGTGGACAAGTCGTTATTGAAATCAGTGATGATGGTCGTGGTTTACATAAAGACAAAATTTTAAACAAGGCTTTGGAAAAAGGTCTTATTACTCCAGACAAGGCTGCCACTTTAAGCGAAAGAGAAGTTCATAACTTAATTTTTGCTCCGGGCTTTTCTACGGCAGCACAGGTGACCAATATCTCTGGTCGTGGCGTTGGAATGGACGTGGTTCGCAGCAATATCGATAAAATCGGTGGCGTTGTTGAACTTAATAGCCAACAAGGTGCAGGAACAACTATCCGCTTAAAAATTCCATTAACTTTGGCGATTGTTCCAGCAATGATCGTTCGTTGCGATGACGATCGTTATGCAATTCCCCAAGTAAAGCTTGTTGAATTGGTGCGCGTTGATAATTCAAATTCAGAAAGCCATATTGAATATCTGCAAGGCAACGCTTTCTACCGTTTGCGCGGCAATTTATTGCCTCTTGTGAATATGAAATCCCTGCTGGGATTCTGTACGAAAGATGAAGCAGCTAAATCACTTCCTGACGTTATAAACATCGTAGTTGTAAGAGCAGAAAGACAGCTCTTCGGTCTGATCGTTGATGAGGTGGTAGATACTGCCGATATCGTGGTTAAACCGTTAGCGCGCTTCTTAAAATCAGTAAATGTATATTCTGGAGCAACAGTTCTCGGTGACGGGTCGATTGCTTTAATCCTGGATGTGATGGGTATCGCCCAACGTCTAAGCTTGATGTCAGGTCAGCACGAAGCTTTAAACCAAAACTCTGTCAGCGCAGGATCACGTGGCGTGGAAACGCAAGAGTTCTTGCTGTTCAGACTTGATTCGCCGGCACGTCATGCAATCCCGCTGGATCTAGTACACCGCCTTGAGGAATTTAAAACTTCAGATGTGCAAATGTCTGGGGATACCCGAGTTATTCATTACCGTGGATCTATCTTGCCACTGATTTCTTTGAATAATTTCTTGGGATATCAGTCGGAGTCATCAAAACCTGAAGGAGATATCCTTTCGGTGATTGTTACCAGAAAGAATGGTCAATATTTTGGTATCGAGGTCAGTGAGATTTTGGATGTTCTGCAAACTGAAGCGAACGTCGAATCCGCATTCTCTGACAAAAAGGGCATTCTTGGTAATGTGCTGATTGAAAAAGAAATCATCGTGATCGTTGATAGCTTACAAATTATCGATGAACTTATTCCGCAAGCACGCAGCCATGATGCAAGAACGCCAGAAGTTGTAGTCGATGCAATCCAACGTCGTCGTCACAACATCCTGTATGCGGAAGACAATGCTTTCTTTAGAAAACACGTAAAAACCCATCTTGAAAAAGCCGGTTATACGGTCATCACAGCTATAGATGGTTCTGATGCAATTTTAAAATTAGAAGAAATGCCACGTCATGAAGTGTCTTTGATTATCTCTGATATCGAAATGCCAAAGATGAACGGTCTTCAATTGGCAGGGAAAATCAGAAAAGACGAAAGCTGGAAAGACATTGTTCTTTTAGCACTGACCACCAAGTACGACGATAGAAGTCTTAAAGAAGGATTAGAGGCGGGTTTTAACGCTTACTTAGAAAAACTAAATCCTGATTCATTAATTCAAGCTATCGATAAACACATTTTCAAGAAGGCAGGATAATTAATGGCACAAGCACTACGTCATGAAGAAACCCGCCAGTTTGCTACGTTTTATTTGGCGGATCGCCTTTACGGGATCGATGTCACTCAAGTGCAAGAGGTTACTAAACCTATGCCGCTGACTTTGATTCGTTTGGCGCCGGATTTTATCAAGGGCTTGATCAATCTACGTGGACAAATTGCTACAGCAATTGGTTTGCGCGAACTATTTGGCCTTTCGAAAAATGATGCAGATGAAAAGATGACAGTAGTTTGCCGCATTGACGGGAATCTACTTTCGCTTCTGGTGGATAAAATCGGTGATGTGATGGAAGTATCACAAGCTGACTTTGAACCAACGCCAGATACGGTGGACAACTCTATAAAGAAATTTATGGATGGAGTTTACAAAACACACGACTCGATTCTGAGCGTGATTGGTATTGAACGAATTTATCAAGAATTAAACATTAAAGAACAAAATTAAAAATTTTAACAACAAAAGGACGTAACGGATATGAGCAAGGCAACAGCGGAGAAATTAAACCACGAACTGAACTTCAACGATCTTAAAAGTACGGTGGAAGCAATTCACCGTGTTCAAGCAGTCATTGAGTTCAACTTGGATGGTACAATCATCACGGCAAATGAAAACTTCTGTAAAGCGATGGGTTATGAGCTTAAAGACATCGTTGGTAAACACCACAAAATGTTTTGTGATCCTGCTTACACGAGTGGTTTTGAATATCGCGCTTTCTGGGATAAATTGAATCGTGGCGAGTTTGAACAGTCTGAATATAAACGCTTCGCAAATGGTGGTCGTGAAATCTACATTCACGCTTCATACAACCCTATCTATGACGACAACGGTAAAGTAGTTAAAGTTGTTAAATTTGCAACAGACATCACTGCGCAAAAACTAAAGAACTCTGATTACGAAGGTAAAGTACAAGCTATTTCTAAAGCTCAAGCAGTCATTGAGTTCAATATGGATGGTACAATCATCACAGCGAACGAAAACTTCTGTAAAACAGTAGGTTATGACCTACGTGACATCCAGGGTAAGCATCACAGAATGTTCTGTGAACCTACTTATGCTAATGGTCCTGAATACCGCATGTTTTGGGATAAATTAAACCGCGGTGAATTCGATGCCGGTGAATACAAACGTGTCGGTCTTGGTGGTAAAGAAATTTGGATTCAAGCTTCGTATAATCCAATTTTCGACATGAACGGCAAACCATTTAAAGTTGTTAAGTTTGCAACTGAAATCACGGCTGCAAAACTAAGAAATTCAGACTTTGAAGGTAAGTTAGTTGCTATCGGTAAAGCTCAGGCAGTTATCGAGTTCAACATGGACGGAACAATTACTACTGCCAATGAGAACTTCCTAAAAACTGTTGGTTACGACATGAAAGAGATCCAGGGTAAACATCACAAAATGTTCTGTGATCCTGCTTTGGTGAACTCTATGGAATACAGCCATTTCTGGGATAAGTTGAACCGTGGTGAATTCGACGCTGGTCAATACCGTCGCCTTGGTAAAGGTGGTAAAGAGATTTGGATCCAAGCTTCTTACAATCCAATCTTTGATATGAACGGCAGACCCTATAAAGTTGTGAAATACGCAACTGACATCACTCAAGTTAAGATGATGATCAAATCTATGGAAGAAACTGCTAATAACTTGGCTGCAGCAGCTGGTGAATTAACTGCGACTGCAACTCAAATGTCAAACACTGCAGTTCACACAAACGAACAGTCTCACTTAGCATCTAATTCTGCAAGTGAAGTAGCTAGCGGTGTTAAAACTGTCGCTACCAACACAGAAGAGATGGCAGCTTCTATCCGTGAGATCGCTCGTTCAGCAAATGAATCAGCTGAAATGTCAAAAATGACATTGCAACGCGCGCAAGAGACTAACAAAACGATCATGCAACTTGGTATTAGCAGCCAAGAGATCGGTAACGTGATCAAAGTTATCAGCTCGATTGCTCAGCAAACGAACTTGTTGGCACTAAATGCGACAATCGAAGCGGCTCGTGCTGGTGATGCTGGTAAAGGTTTCGCGGTTGTTGCTAATGAAGTTAAAGAACTTGCTAAACAAACTGCAAAAGCTACTGAAGATATCACTAACAAAATCGGTGCTATCCAAGGTGACTCTAAAAATGCAGTAGAAGCAATTTCTGGTATCTCTCAGGCGATGGATAAATTGAATTCAATCGCAGGTGCGATTGCTGCTTCAGTAGAAGAGCAAACTGCAACAACGAACGAAGTATCCCGTGTTGTTCTTGAGTCAACTAAGAGTGTTGATAGCATCGCAACAATCATCAAAGTTGTTTCTGGTGCTTCAAACGAAAGTAAGGCAAGTGCAGAGCAAACATTGTTTGCATCTCAAGAGTTAAATGCCTTAGCTGAAAGACTTAAAGCAATCGTTAACAAGGCTCAGTCCGCTTAAGGCAAAATATGCGTAAGATCTTGATCGTGGATGATTCATCAGTGATGCGTTCCCAGTTGTCGGCGGCCCTTAGGGCTGCCCCTGGGATCGAAGTTGTGGGCACTGCCCAGAATGGTGCCATCGCTTTAACTTTGCTTAAGGAAAAGCAGATCGATCTTGCGATTGTTGATGTGGAAATGCCAGAAATGAATGGTTTGGAACTTTTAGATGCTATGAACGCCCAAAACATAAAAGTTAAAACTATTATGTTTGCCGGTGCGACTAAAGGAAGTGCTCTAGCATCCTTAAAAGCTTTAAACCGTGGGGCTTTTGATTTCGTGCAAAAGCCCAACTTTACCCCAGAGGAACTGCAATCCCCGGGTGGGTTGAGTGAAAAAATCAGATCGCTTTTATTACCAAAAATTGAATTGGCTCTCTCTGCAGGGCTGATTCACACGGACCGCAGCACGACGACAATAAGTGCTGCGGCTCCTAATTCTTTAGCGAATACACCGACACCAGTATCGTACCCTCCAATTCGCTGGAGTACCTTTTTAACAAAGGCCATCGTTATTGGCAGTTCGACAGGTGGTCCGACTGCTCTTGAAAAAGTGTTTACCAATTTTAACACTCAAATCAATGTGCCTATTTTTATCGTGCAACATATGCCACCGGTCTTTACCGCAGCATTAGGCGAAAGATTGAGTGAACTTTCAGGATTGAAAGTCGCAGAAGCAAAAGACTTGGAGTTAGTTGAACCTAACCGCGTGTACATCGCTCCAGGCAATTATCACATGCGGGTAGTGAAGGGCTTAAGTGGAAACTTGCAAATCAAATTAGATCAAGGACCTCAACGTCAGTCGGTTCGCCCGGCAGTAGATAATCTATTTGAAAGTGCTGCTGAGATTTATGGTCAGAACTTACTTGGTTTTGTTTTCACCGGGATGGGTGCGGACGGCCGCGAAGGGGCTTTGGCGATTAAAAAAGCTGGTGGCGGTGTGGTGATTCAAGACAAGGAAACTTGTGTTGTTTACGGCATGCCGAAGGCGGTTGCTGATTCAGGAGCTTTTGATAAGCAATTAAGTTTAGACGAGATGAGAAGTTTTTTAATTGAGCAATCAAGTTCAATTTTAAAAAGGAAGGCTACGTGAAATTATTTGGGGAATTCTTAGTAGAAAAAGGCCTTCTATCAGAACAACAATTGCTGGAGTCGGTGATTGAGCAATTGTCTGTGTTGCCTTCTGTTCCCGAAGTGTTGCACAAGCATGGTCTATTAAGCCATGGGGATTTATTAAAAGCGTTGAAATATCAAACTAAGCATAAAGTTGATTTCGTTCGCGCTTGCCGCATTCTAAATATTTGGACGGCCCAGCTTGAATCCACGGTTCAACAGATCGTTGATGAGCAGCGCGAGCCAATTGGTCAAATCTTCATAAAAAAGGGTCTTATGGACTCTGATCAACTTACGCAAGCTCTGCAGGATTTCTTCCATAGTCTTGCGGCTGACCAATTGAAAAATGGTCATGACTTTAAATTTGAAAAATCAGAACCGGGATTTTTTGATAGCTTAAGCGCAAGCCCATTGGATGAATCACGTTTTGAAATTCAAGCTTTGATGAGTCAGTTAAAAGAAGATTCTGAAAATCGCCGTATGCATGCAAGCAACCTGGTCAAGGAGCTAAGCTGCTTAAAAGGTATTTTTAGATTTATTCGCGCTGAAGCATCAGAAAAGTTAGTCGAAAAAATATGTTCTACCATTCAGGTTCAATCAGAATCTAACTCTGAACAATCCGGCTGGAATAGCCTTTGGCCGGTTGCAGATGAGTCTTTAACAGTTCTTTGGGATCTTGCTGATAAGACCAGCGCCAATGGAAGTGAAGAAGCGTGGTGGTCAGAGAATAAAAGTACATACCATCGAATTTATACATCTCTAGATGAAATCACCTCTAGAATTCAACCGGGAAAAACAGTCCCTAGGGCGGCCTAATGACAGATCCTCGCTTATCGTATTTTGCACAATGGATTGAAAAAGAATTGGGTATTATCTATTCCCAAGAAAATTATTTTCAGTTGCAAAATCGACTTGAAGAAATTGTGCGCACGATGAAGTTTAATGGCATCGATGAACTTTACGCCAAAGTTCAAGAAGGTGCTGTAGGACAGTTGAAGCAATTATTGATTGATTCCGCTACAAACAATGAGACTTCATTTTTCCGTGACGCTAGATTGTTCACAGCTATTGAACAGGAAATCATCCCTAGCCTTATTAAGCAAAAGCCGGGACAGAAACTGCGTTTCTGGTCTGCAGCTAGTAGCATGGGCCAGGAAGCTTATTCTTTAGCGATGATCTGTGATCAGTTCACCAAAACTTATAGCACTTTTGATTATGAAATCTTTGCCAGTGACATTTCTGCTAAAGCTCTTCGCCGCGTGGAAGAGGCTACATACTCTTCACTTGAAGTAGGCCGCGGACTTTCGCCTGTCCAATTGCAGAAACATTTTACCCCAGTGGGTGACGGCAATTACCGAGTAAATACAAACTTAAGATCAAGAGTAAAAACAGGCCGTGTGAATTTGCGCGAGCCGTTCCGTCAGGTCGGAACCTTTGATCTGATTCTTTGCCGTAACGTCTTAATTTATCAACGGGTTGAAGCTAAGAAAGAGATTATCTCTCGTCTGACAAATCAACTTGAACCAAATGGTCTTTTTGTGATGGGTGCTGGGGAAAGCATGATTGGCATTTCTCAAGACTTTGAACAAAAAGATGCGATGGGTGCGATCTTTTATCAACTTAAATCAGTTTTAAACAAAA
Organism: Bdellovibrio bacteriovorus; assembly: GCA_041888585.1. GTDB lineage: Bacteria > Bdellovibrionota > Bdellovibrionia > Bdellovibrionales > Bdellovibrionaceae > Bdellovibrio > Bdellovibrio bacteriovorus_I. Next base: position 224,620 of record CP168971.1, read on the forward strand.
CAGCTTAAAAAAACCGGGGGGTTTTGAATATGGAATTAAAAATCTTGGTAGTGGATGACATGCGCTCCATGAGAAAAATTGTGATGAAGGCACTGACTGAACTTGGTTCTTTCCAAGTTAGCGAAGCTGAAAATGGGGCATTAGCTTGGGAGTTAGTCCAAAAAGCGATTGCTGAAGGCAAACCGTACAATCTTATTGTTTCTGACTGGAATATGCCAGTTATGAAGGGGATCGACTTGCTGAAACATGTCCGTTCGACTCCGGCGATTGCTAAAACTCCATTTTATCTTGTTACTGCTGAAACTGAAGCGTCGCAAGTAAAAGAGGCAGTTGTTCTTGGTGTTTCTGGCTATGTTACAAAGCCATTTACTCCTGCAGGCCTAAAGGAAAAATTAAGCAAAGCGATTGCGCAAGCAACGCCTGCTTTGAAAGCTGGCTAGTTCCATGGCGAAACTTAAAGTCCTTCAAAAAAGCGGGGCATGCATTCTTATCCCGCTTGAAGATTTAAATAGATCCGACAGCCCAGAGCTAAAAAATGTTTTAGCTGGTTTGACGGCAGAGCCCGCATTCCGGGCTTTCGTGATCGATTTTGAAAATACACCAAACATCCACGAAGCTCCGCTTGCGGATCTTGTGGTGGCGTCAAAGGCGCTTAAAAGCCATGATATTCCCACTTATGGAATCAATATGGAAAAGCGTCTGGTGTCGCGGATACGTGCATCAGGTTTAGATACGGCTATTTTGAACAGAGAAGCGAAGGACATTCCTGAACTTGCCAATTCGGTAGTTAAGCCTATCAAGTTTGATACAGAAATTATTAATCCTTTTGTACATGGAGCTTTAGAGACTTTAAAACTTCAAGCTTCAATCAACTGTCGTTCCTTGCCGATTTACTTAAAAGGCAAAGGTCCGACGATTGAAACTGAAATCGCAGCTGTGTTAAGCATCGTTAGCGGAAAGTTTGATGGAACTTTTGCTTTGCGTTTTCCAAAGCAGTTGTTTTTATCGATTGTTGAACAAATGCTTGGTGAAAAATACGACGACATTTGTGACGATAATGCCGATGCTGCCGGTGAACTTTTAAACATTATTTTTGGTATGGCTAAAGAACAGCTGAACCAAAAAAACTATCAGATTCAACAGGCTCTTCCTACCGTCATTTACGGGGAAAGAATCAAAGTAAAGAGTCAAAGCAGTGAACCTGTTTTGATTATTCCGATTGAAACTGATTATGGTGTTTTTCACATTGAAATTGGTGTGGACCCTAGCGCCGCTGAAAATAAAAAAGCCAGTTAAGAATAAAGATTTCAGTGGAAGAAGATGGGCTTCTTCCACTGAAATAGGGCTTTGTTTATTAGCCTGATTGTTTTCGATCTTTTAACCTCGCTTAAAATATTTCTGTTCCGCATCTTCACTGTAAGGATAAAAATATAGACTCGACGAAATACTTGAGACATTCCGAGTTCTTCTATATTTGATTTCATATTTGAGACATTCAGACAAAAGGCCTGTGAAATTGGGGAACACCTAGACTGTACCATTTAGAGGTAAAACCCTAGTTTAATTCCATAGATACATACCGATCTATATACTGATGAAAGCTATGAAGTGCTTAATAACAATAATGTGGATCGTTATAGGATTGACGGCAGTGTCATGCTCAAAAGCAGGACTGCAGGGAACCACGCTACCATCTAAGTTTGAAGGACTTAGTTCGGCGGTAGCAATTTCACCAACGACGGTGAAACTTTCTTGGGCGCTTCAAGCGCGTTTCAAAGAATACAGAATCTATCGTAAAGGCTTTAATACCCCAGTAAAAGTTGAAACATTCGCGACAACAAAAATTACCGGTCTTGCTCCTGATACTTATTATGATTTTTCAGTCACAGGAGTTGATGCGCTCACTGACGAAGAATTTGGTTTTGAGAATTTTATTTCCGTAAAAACTATGGCCACCTTTACTGGTGTGCCTGCCTCAGGCTTGTCTGCACAGGCTAACGGAACGGTTGAAGTAAACTGGGTTAAAAATGGCGATGACGTTACTTTCAAAGTTTACACCAAACGTGAAAGTGAAACATGGGATCTTAGTACACCGACAGCCACTGCGATCGATAAAAGCACCGTCGGTGTTACTTCCCTAGCAAGTGGTGCTAAATATTGTTTTTGGGTGATGGCCCACTACGAAGATGAAACTTATGAGCCAACCAACATGGCCGAAGCTTACATCAACTCCAAAGCACCTTGTGTTTTGGTTCAATCGCAATTAACGAATCTGCCAACTGTTAAAATCAATTCAGCATTTATCGGAAACTTCCCATGGTTTTGGACTGAGGGCGGTGACACCACTTACAAAACAGAAGTTTTTGAGCGCTTCACGGATATTCGTTTAGCAACAGTGAACGGGAACGACTATTTCCGTTCAATCATTCCTATTTCTCCGGGCTCTAAAAATATGTATGCGAAGGTTTCAGATACAACCGGCAAAGTCACGATCGTGGACGTTTTGCTGGATGGATCTTCAGGTTTAACGAAACCTTTAATCCGCAGTCTTGATGGGGCAGGAGCAAAAGCGCCCATCATTCCTCGTCTGGTGGGCGGTGGACTGGGAATGCAAGAGCTTGGTTATAATGTTTCTGTTGGTGACTTCAACTGTGACGGTTTAAAGGATGTTGCTATGGCGGCCCCGCGAGCGACTCCTTATGTAAGCGAGCGCCATTATGAATCCGGTGGTGCGGTTGTCGTATACTACGGCTACGATGCGCCTCCTGGATTTGATGCAAACGGAAATCCTATTGATCCAGCACCTACATTAAAAACAGATGTAGCGCCAAGCCCAGACAACTCATTTCCAAATGCCCAGTTAATCTATTATACGGGTCTTTCATCAAATACTCGGCTTGGCCAACGATTGTCTGTAGGTAACGTGAACGGCGACTGCTTTAGCCGTTATACTGATTTAGCTGACTCTAAAGCAAATCGCGTGGGCTTATGTGATGACTTGTTTACGCCTGCGACACCTCCGGCAAATATTAATAAAATCAAAAAGATTTATACTTGCGACGATCTTGCGATTCAGACAAACGAAGGTTCTGTTTTTGTTGTGTTCGGGGATCCAGTGAAGGGTTTAGTCACAGGTTCAGGCGGTAACTCTTATGGTCTTAATGAAGCGACTTGCGATCCGACTTCATTTAAATGTCGTCCTGCTAAATATAAGAACTCAACGACGAACTCTGTCGAATCTATCGTTTTCGGTGATTACAACAATGACGGTTACGATGATTTGGCGATGGCTGTTCAGTTAAACAGTGCAGTTCGCCAGGTGCACGTTTTGCGCGGCGACCGTTTCGGTTTGCTTCCGGTAACGAACGCTAAAACTCACGCGATTATCGATGCAGAATCTTTAGCGCCAGGTGATTTAACTGATGGATCTTTTGCTGGTAAAAGTGTCATTGAGGATTTCGGTGGAGCAATAGGAACCGCATTTAATTCTAGAAAATGCGTAAACAACGGAAGTTGGGTGTTCAGAACATCACCTGCTCCCGCAGAGAAAGGTTATGACTTCACTAAGTGTGATGACCTAGTGATCGGAGTTCCTGGTAGAGCGTTAGGTCGTGGTTCCATCATCGCTTGTAAAGGCGACATGCTTGATTCTGGAACGGATAAGCAAAAGATTTTAAGTTGGACGTGTAAAGAATCATATCCTGACGTTGCTGGCGGCGGAAGCCCCGAGGCCACCCACATCTCGGTTGCAGGTTATGGTGCAAGTATCTTGGGTATTCCAAACCAAAATGGTTATCCATTAACAAATATTATTGGTGCGGTTAATACCACTCCGAATATTTCAGGAGCTGTTTTCGTTGGAGCTCCTAGGTCCACTGTTTCTGGTAGTGCCAATGCGGGCGCGGTGTTTGGTTATTACATGACTCCACGCTCGAATGATTTCACCACGGGTGGTTTGTTAGGAATTTTAGATTCACAGCAAGATATCACTGCAGTGAATAGAATCGCTTGTAATGCTAGAAATACGAATGTAACTACGGGCGCTTTGCAACACTGTGAAAACCAAGTGATTCACACAAGTCCGGCAGAAGCGGGTGTGCAGTTTGGTTATTCATTGGGAACAATGGACGATATCGAATCGGTGACTCGCGGTCTTCCTTCATTTGTTGTCTCAGCTCCTTATAGAACTGTGGCAAGCAGTGATGGTAAAAAGCAAATCACCAATCATGGGGTTGTATATCTTTATAAACCTGACGTTTCGGCATTGGGATATGAAGGTGCGACTCGAATTGATTCTCCGCAGTTATCTGATGATGATTCTATAGGATGTACGACAGGCTGTACGTGGTATAGCGGTGGCGTAAATCCATTTGGTGCTTCTATTATATATGCAAAAGACCTAACGACCGGTGCGATGTTTGGTTTCGGTGGTGCAGCGGGTGCTGACTTTAACGGTGATGGTACTGGTGACTTATTCACTGCGGCTCCTTTCCATTCAAGTCCTACTTATTATAACGGTTCTGGCTTTATCTTTAATTCTAACGGTTCTTTTGCCTCTTCAGTTTCTGTCCCAGATAAGACTTTGAATGTTAATTTTGGTAAGGAATTAAACTATCACTTTGAGCGCGCTAAAATTGTTGGTGACTTAAATGGTGACGGTTATGACGACATGGTCGCGCACATTTCCGTAGCCAACACTGTTGAACTTGCCATTTATTATGGCAGTGCTTCCGGTTTAGTAACCTCACCAGATCCAGCCCGCAGTCCAACAGCGGTGGGTGAGCCTTTAAAACTTGTGGTCGATCTTGATCCGGGTTTTGGTAGAGAGTTTTATCGTATCGGCAGTGTGAACGGTGATGCCTATGATGATATCCTTATCATTGGATATTATGGATCTTACATTTATTACGGATCTTCTAGCGGCATTGTTTCGGGTAATGCGCCTTCTCTTGCGCCAGTAGGTCAAAATCCACTTAAGTTTGCGGTGGCCGGTGGATCAAATACTGTAAACTTCCATGCAACCGGCGTGATGATGGGTTCGTCAACTGTTTCAGCACTAGCTATTACCAACTATGGAACAAGCAATAGAGCTGCCACTTACGGTGATTTTAATAAAGATGGTTACGGTGACTTTGCCATTGCAACAAATACGACAGATGAACCAGCTGCGGGCGTGATTCCTGCGGGGATCGATTTCTCTAATTCAAATAGCGGTCGCGTCTTTGTTTTCTATGGTTCAAGTATTGGACCCCAGACAAACAGATCTAATGGGACTTTACGACTTGATGACGGTGCAGGCGGTGCTGCGGATATCGTTGTTGAAAATCCTTGTACAGATACGACACCGAAAGTTTGTAAAGTTCAGCTCCTAGCGTCTCCTGACACTGGAGTGATGTTTGGTTGGAGTTTAACAGGCATAAAATCCCTGGATATTCTTGCTGGTGATCAGACTGATGAACTTGTTGTGGGAGATCCGCAGTTTAACAACAACAAGGGTCGTGCTTACCTATTTAAAGGTAGCAATAAAGGTTTAGTTTATACGCCACTACAAAAAATGGATCCTGCAACAGCCGGAGAAAAATTCGGTTACGATGTCGTGGCTCCAGGTGATATCAATGGCGATACATTAGTGGATCTTGTGATTTCTGGTCCAGCAGCTTCGAAAGTTTACGCCTTCTATGGTGCGCAAGTTGGAACCGTATATGCATTCTATGGTGCCGCTAGTATTCTTTCCTCAGACTTCTTTTCAACCAGCCCGATTGCAGAGAATGAGCTTCACGCAAGCAGCTCTCAACCGAAAGCTCAGCGTATTGCTCCGATTTCTTTAGGCGCATTGACGGCCTCAGATTATTTCGGTTACGGCGTCTCAGCCATCGGTGACATTAATAATGACAGTTATGCTGACATCGTCGTGAACATGACGGGTAAAGATTATGATCTTGAAGAAATCTTGGAAGACACAGGTGCCTTCGTTGTTTATTACGGCGGTCCTTTGGGGCTTAAGATCAATACAGCGGCGTCACCTACGCCACGATGTTATGGTGGTTCAACACCAGTTTGTGAACCGTCTTTAATTTATTTACCTGAACGAGTGGCATTTGAAGGTTCTTATATTTCAAGTTCCGCGAGTGGAGACATTAACGGCGACGGAGTTGCCGACTTGTTAATGGCTGCGCCTGGCCGGGGCCATCCATCAGGAAAAGCATTTGCGACAGGAGTGGTCTATGTCCTTTACTAAAAATATCTCGCTCTTGGCGTTACTTATTTCATTGATATTTACAGGCGCTTGTACGGAAAAAATTGAAACCGGAAGTCTTCTTAAAGATTTCTCTGGTGTTGAAGGAGTGGAAGTTCTTTCGCCGACAGCCGTGCGCGTTTATTGGAATAGCCACATTCGTTATAGAGAGTATAAAGTATTTTATAATCTTTCTTCTGAAGCTTTGGTCACGACCTCTTTCAGTGAAGCGATTATTCGTGATTTAGATCCTAACACTACTTACACCTTTAAAGTGGTTGGGACTGATGGTTCCAATTCAGTCGGAGGTAATAAAGAGCTTAGCGCAACAACGTTAACTCCATTTACTGGTGTCGACTCTGTTATTAAAGATTCCGATGGAAACTTAGTTGTTTCATGGTCTTTCCCGAATAAAGTGGATGAGTATCAAATCTTCTATAAAAAGTATGAAGATCCCACAGCGACTAACACCACAAACTGGGCAACTCCAGATGCGACTGCCATCGATACTAAATATGTATTCAGAGGTTTAGAAGGTTCAACTCGTTATCACTTCGTAGTTCAAGTAAAGTACTTAGATGGAACTTATGAGCGTCCAACGAAAGTTATAACGGCATCAACAAATTCCTCGTTCCCAACTCCTGCCTATGAACTAAGTCCGATTTCAATTGGTTCATTGCCTTTTGCAAAAGTAACTCCAGTGGTAAATTCGGATTATAAAAATGAATTTTACACTAGCCGTGTTTATAAGGGTCTCACTCCAGTGTCGGATCCTATGGTGGGATCAGGCACGATCGTGTTCTCATCATCAGCTAATTTGAATATTGGTAAGGTCGATGATCTTTCTATTCACGTTAACTACAATGACGGCGTTAAGAACGAAACTCTGATTTTTGATAATTTAAGTACTTATATTAAGGGAATTCCGACTTTCAATGAACTTCCTCCGATGTCATCTGCAGATTCGGGAATTTCATTTATGGGTGAATCGCTGACTTCAGGGGATTTTAACTGTGATGGTTATCCTGACTTAGCAGTGGGTCTTCCGTCTGTTTCTATTGCAAGTTTAGGTGTTAAAGAAGAATCTGCGGGTGCGGTTTATGTTTATTATTCTTATAAGCCAAGCGGAGCATCTCAGTTTTCATTAAAAACTTCGCCGACTCCGACACGTAATCCGGTAAAGTCGGGTGAAGACCCGCAGGTAATCACTTTTGAAGATCTAACCCATAGAGCAAAGTTCGGTAAATCACTAAGTGGTAGCGGCAATATTAACGGCGACAGCATCCTTGGTAAAGCCTGCCAGGATCTTATCGTGGGTGCGCCGGGTTTAGATATCTCCGGTAATTCTATCCGTTATGACGGTGCTGCCTTTGCATTTTTCGGAAGTCCACAAGGTTTAAAATCGCCAAACAGAATCAAGGATCTTCAACAAAACGTAGAGACGTGTAACGGTTTAGTTGAGGGTGCAACATGTTCTGCAGTTCAACTATGGGCGAATATGAAGCTTTACCCTGCGGCTTACTGGGATGACTCTAAAAGAGTTCAAATCACTGACGATCCAGAGTTTGGCTATTCGGTAAGCTTTATAGGCGATATTAATGCTGATGGATACGATGACATCGGTATCGGTGTTCCTAGAGGGGACTGGGACGGAGTGGCTTCGGCAAGTTTGCCGGGGGACGCTAAGTATGAGTTGGCGACGGGTTATGTGGCTTTGTATTTTGGATCGAAAGATGGTGTTGGTTATGAAACTCCATTTGCTACGGGTATCCCATCTGGATCGGATGTAAAATTCCGTTTCCTAAAAATCTATGCACCAGCACCGCATAATGGAGCTCGTTTCGGGCATGCTATTGCCGGGGGAGCTGACGTTGACGGGCTTTACCGCGTTCGTCGTTCTGATAATAAGTTGTTTGGTGGATCAGACTTTGTTGTCGGCGCACCGGGTGACCGTTATCCAAATGCTAGTGCGGCTAACTTTAAGTTAAAGGTTTCAGGTATCTGTCCAAACTGTACAACCGTGACTCCGACTGATGGTGGTTGGAATGGAGCTACTCCGTTTGCGGCTGGAAATAACTATTATGGAATGCCGATGAATGGATCAAGTACCGCAATTGGTACAGCTCCAGGTGCAGCTTATGTTTACTTCGGTCGTGGCGCTACCGGATCAGCAGATCCTATTGAAACACCATCACGTGCAAATTTCTGGAAGTGCGGTTTGCGCAAAATGGATACGCCAACTCACTTATCATGTTTTGCTGATCCTTCAAGCTTCCGCGTTTTATTCCCGCGTAGCTATTATAAGGATGACGGCACTGGGAAAAAATTAACAAGCGCGGGATTTGGTACTTCGGTAGCTCTGGTGGGTGATGCAAGCCGCTTTGATTCTACAAATACCGTAATTACGAAGAAGTCAGATTCAAATGGTGATGGATATGCGGAAGCTGTCGTTTCTGCGAGTTACTTTTCAAATTTTGATAAAACCAATTCTGGCGCACTTTGGGTTTATTTCGGAAATCAGTGGAAATACTATTCTTACAACTCTTTCTATCAAATCGACGCAGTTTCACCGACGAATAAAGATTTGGATTGGAATGATACAATTGCGCAGTGTGATTCTTTCACAGTGAATAATAACGCCACCAAGCAAAAATGCGCACCTACCTTAATTCGTTCAAACTCGATTTCCGCTTCATCATTCCTTGGAAGAGATCCAGAGGCCTTGGCAGTTGGTGATATAACTGGTGACGGCCTTAAAGATGTGGTTGTCGGTGCTATCGGCGATGCAACCCGCGCGACCAATTCGGGCGCTGTGTTTGCGTTTACCAGTTTAACTGGTGTGGGTCTAACTTCGAATTTCCTGCATTCCTATAATACCAATGCGAAGGCGTATGATTATTTTGGTCGCTCAGTTGCAGTTGGAAATTTTGATGGCGATTTCACAGGCACTACGCCATTGAATGACATTATGGCTGGTGCACATTTAGATAAATCCGCTAAGAATGGTGGTGGCGCCGTTTACGGTTTTTACAGCAGTGGTCAGCCACTTTCATCGGTGAATTCAGTCCCATCAGTAACGTTAACCGATTCTTTAGCAAGTTCTCAGAATCTTGGTTATGAGTCTGTTCGTATCGTGGGTGATATTAACCGTGATGGATATGCAGATGCAGTTGCTAAGATTTCCCGCCCGTCTGCTAACAGCACAACCTATACGACCGATGCGGTTGTCTACTACGGTTCAAAAATTGGATTAGTGACGACCTCTTTCTGTAAAGAAAATCTAAGTCGGGTCTTTAAGCCGTCAAGTCAAAGTGATGTCTACTGTTATCCTTCAAGCACTCCGGCACAAGGGGTGACGTTAGAGGATATCGCATTACCACAGCTTATTACAAAACCAACGAATATGTCGGCAAGCTGGGCACAAAGAGCCTTCAACGTAAATGATACTAACGGTGACGGGTTTGCTGACGTTATGTTTGTTGATTACAACATAAGCGGCCAGGCGGTTGTGTACTATGGTTCGCGTGGTGGTCTGCAAGCGGTGAATAATCCGCAGTGGGTGCCAGCTTACGGTGATCCACAAATTATCTCTAAGCGTTGGATGAATATGACAGGATCCGACGTAGACCTTCTGGACGACCTAGATCCTTCCTATCGTGAAATCGTTTACGCGGGTGACTTTAACGGTGATGGCGTTTCAGATATCGTTATAACGGATCCAAATGCCTCGGCATTCAATAACATGAATCGTACGGGCGGATGGGTTGATGCGACAGGCGCTGATGGAACTTTGTTGGCAGCGAACTCCGGTTGGATGTGTTTACCCGAAGCCGATCCTAACTGTGTTAATGGTATAAATGCCCAACAAATGGGTCGAGTGTGGATTTACTATGGATCGACAAATGGTGTGCAAACTCCACGCACGAAAGGATATTCAAATGCGACATATCCTGATGAGCCGTCGGTGACCAACGCCCTGGCTTCAACAAATACGACCTACATGATTGATACCTATGGAACTGAAGGTGTTCCGGTAGCAAATCAACCTTGCAGCGGAGCTCCGTCAAATTCATGTAAGATGCAGTTCTTATACAGCCCGATGATTAAAAACGTGGATTACGGCTATCTCCGTATGAAACATCAATTCGGAGCGAGTGTTGCGATCATGGATATCGATAAGGATGGATACGATGACATGCTCGTCTCTGCACCAGGCTGGGAAGACATCGCTTGTTATTATGATGTCGATGCGGATGCACGTTTCAATTACGGTCGTGTCTTTATCTACAAAGGCAGCGCAAATGGCCTTTTAGCTGCTTCACGCGATTCGTATTATAACTCGAACTACAATGCGAACTCATGTGCGGATGATAGTTTGTGGCAAAGTCTTGATGCCTCATTGGATCAAGATGGTTTATCAAACGGAGTGCGCGCCCTCATGCCGCCTTTATTTGATGGAACTCTTTTTGAAAATCAAACAAGACGCCTTTTCGGTTGGAAGTTATCAACCGCCGGAGATTTGAACAATGACGGTTATGAAGACCTCTTCGTCTCTGCTCCGTTTGAAACACCGAAGGCGGGCCTTGATCGCGCGGGAATGGGTTACGTTTACTATGGACCAATCTGCGGATCCGATAATGTCACAACAATGTGGGACTATCTAAAAGATAATTTGAATAAACAACTTGAGTTCTCTGATCCAAATCTAGGCGTGTCTCCACTGCCGGGTTGTATGCGCGCTTCTGGGACTGCTAAGCCGGCTCCGCAAGCGTTCTACGCATGGGATGCAAGATCCTATGACTATACAGGTTTGACAGTATTTGGTGGCCGCATGAAGAAAGCGGACTTCAATGGTGATGGCTTCGATGACGTCATCCTTGGCGCAATGGGATGGGATGATCAAATCAACTCAGTCACAAATCTTGGTCGTGGAGTTGTTTTCTTCGGATCAAATTCAGGTTTGCACTCTGAGGATTACCCTGACTCTGTAGTTGTCACAGACAGTTCAGGTAAGGTGAAGCCGTTTATCATTTCAACTGAAGATACGGAAGTTCAACCGGAATATTTCTATGCGAATACTTCTTCCGGAGATGTGAACGGGGATGGAACTTTAGACATTATGGTTCCTTCATCACGTCATGACGGATTTGATCCTTTAAAAGGTATCAATATTGGAACCTTCTTCATGCTGTATTAGTGGAACGTTACTTGGGGGATTACAAGGTATGTTAAGAATTTGGGTGGTCGTACTCTTAATAGCCCTGTCAACGACAGGGTGTCTAGAGGAATCGGGGAAGTCGAGTGAAATCGTCATTCCTCCCGGTGGACTTATTCAACTTGATGTTACTTCTGTTAACAAAGTTAGCGATAATAAATATTCTTTGTATCTTACTGAGTTCGTCCAAGCTGACAAAAAGACTAAAAATCTTTTAGATTTAACAACCGACCGCAAACCAAGTTTTATTAAACAAATCATGCCAAAGGGTCTTGAGCCGCAAGGAGCTCTAGTAGCTAAGATCGTCATGGAATATAGAACGACACCTTGGTATGCCCTTGTTTATCCAGAACAAATTGTTAAGCCGACTCTTGAAACAACACTGGTTTACAATCTACTTGCCTCTTACTCCGACCGTGAACTGGCGACTTTTAGTCCAGAAGAAGTTAATGAAATTCTCGTTGAGATTGAAAAATTTAAATCAGCGCGAATGGCGCTATTTGGAATAGATGAAAGTTATAATCCCGATCATTTGTACCGCTTTTTAAGAAATGGCCTTTCAAATGATGCCACCTTTTTAACCTTCCTTAAAAAATTCAATTTGAATTTTAATTTCAATTCAGATGGTGATGTTTTATCAGAACCTTATCCATTCGGAATTTTAAATCGCGCTCCGATCTTGGATGATAAATCGACCACTCGAGTGGTTCAGCAACGCGTGCAAGAAGAAAAAGTGCTCGAAGTCAAAGCGACCGCACGAGATCCCGATGGCGATCAAGTGTTTTATGCTTGGATGTGGGATGACGCCCTGATGGATGCTGAAGAGGGTGTCGCACGTATTAAGCCAACTTATGAAGATGGCAGGGCTGCTAACTATGAACTGAGTGTCCTAGTCTCTGACGGTGGAAAAATTGCCAGAGTGGATTGGCCGGTTTTTGTTGAAAACGTCAATCGTCGCCCGGTGTATTCTCACTCGTGCACACTGACTGCTTTGGAAAACACAGAATGGTCTTGTAAGGTTTCATACTCGGATCCTGATGGGGATGGGGTGAAGTTGAAAGTCGATGCATTGGCTGGATCTAACGATGTATTGATTGATGGCCAATTGGCGCCAGTAGAGATCACCGGAAAAAATCAGGTCGAAGTGCGCTGGACTCCGAACAATGAGGATGCCCGCAAAAAATCTAATTCCATCATTCTTGAATTATTAGACGATAATTCTGGCTTAACTATGGCAGGCCTTGCTATCGGCGTTTCGGATAGTAATAAATCACCAATCATGTTGGGCGGAGTAAATCCCGTTGCCGATGCTGCGGTTGAGTATGATTACTGTGCTTTACAAAGTACGGATGGACTGGCGCCTTATCAATTTTATTTGGATTTTCAAGATCCTGATAACGTCGCTGACATTCCTTCGGATCCGCCAGATCAGATCACTTTCACTACGGGTGGTAACCTGAACGGGAACATCACGAAAGTGGGTGATCCAGTTATTCTTGCGGACCGTGTTCGTCAGACTTTTATGTGGAAGCCGACCCATGCCTTGTTAAAAGGAACTTTCATTGTCAGCTTACGGGATAATCATGGTGGAGTAACCCCACCCATCAGCTTATCTTTAACGGCGGAAAACAGAAATACGAAACCATGCTTAGTGGCGACTGATTATCTTTCTAGCCAAAACGAACTGAATCCCACTAATAAAGGAAATTTCAATAGCTCGGATCGCGATGGTGACCCTATTTGGATTGAGTACTACGGTTTCGTCAGTAACAGTTCTTTAGATGCGCTTAAGTTTATAGAAGATTGTACTGTAGCTCTGCCTATCACACTAAAACGCAATATCACCATGTCAGAACCGACGTTCCGCAAGAACGCGGCAACAGTGTGTTTTAGAACTCATTATAACACTGAAACCAATGCGGGCGGTGTCGCTGGATACGTCAAGTTTTCGCGTCTGACTGAAGACACGACTAACAGAACCATTCCTAAGGGTTTCGTTCTATCTTCTACCTTAGCTGAAAACGGTTATGTTATTCAATTTGAAACTATGTATGCCGTTACGGTCGAACCCGGTGATCTTGATATATATGTACCTGTTAAGGGAAAAAGCCGTACGGCTGCAGTTAATAACGTCAATATTATTTCGCCGGCGTTAAGCGATGCAAACGTCAAAGTTAAAAACGAAACCACCATTGATGACCGAGGCATGGTCACTTTCTATCGTACGGTGGCCGGTGGTGCGGTGACGATCGCCCGCGGTACGATTGTAAAAACAAATAATAATCCAAGTATTGAGTTTGAAGTTCCGGCAGATTTTACTTTTGCTGCCGCTGCGGGAGCTTCAGAAATGAAAGTCCCGGTGTGGCGCCGAACTTTAAATCTGACAGCAGATAAGCTTCTTACATTGGGCGCCGCTATTGGCGGTCCTGCGATGACCGCGACAACTGTTTCTGGCTTGATTGACTTTAATGAAAGTAAAGGTAATCCAGGTACGACGGCAAGCACGATAAATAAGCTTTTAAGAGTGCGTGGCCTAGATGGTTATAGAGCTCCTGCAAATTCTATTACGCTTTTTGATGCTGATTTACCGCCTGCAGCTGATACATTGAAAGTAACAAATACGGGAATCATTGTTCATGAAGGAAAGGTGAAGTTTACAAGAACTTCTTCAGCAACTTCATTCACATTGCCAGTGGGAACTGTTCTGCGTACCGCTAACATGACTAGGTATGAGCTTGCTGAAGCATTGACGATGAATGCCGGCGAGACCACAAAAAATATCTGGATTCGTCGTATTGATAATCTAGCACAAACAACGTCAACCCCTTATGCGAATTCACGCCTAATTACGGTGCGCTTTACAGATTCCAATAATCCAACACGCCTTATCTCGACTCCAGTTATTGAGGCGCAAGAGGGTGTAAATCTAACTGGTGGATTGATTGAAGTTTCAGACTCGTCCCAGGCTATTCCAGTTCCGTTATTAAGCCTTGATGAATATTGGTATCCAAAAGACAATATCGATTACTATAGTTTCGATATCGTTCCGCAAGGAACAGCGCCGACTGGTACTTACAAATTTTGTCGTGAGGCGGGTGCTTTTGCTGCTGCTTGTACGGCTTGTAATGTGAACCCGCCTGCAGCTGCTTGGAGATTTTTCTTTAAAAGTGCGAAGTGCTATATGCGTTACGTTCCCAACGTGAACGATTATTCCGGCACTTTCAGCTTTAAGATGACGATCAGAGAGCATTTTGCCTATGGCGGAACTGCAACTTCAACGACGAATCTTACCCTGTACGTTAAAGAGGTGAACGACACGCCGATCATAACCGATTCTGCATTTAATGCCATTGGTGGTGGAGTTGGGACTATTCACACCAATCCAATTGACGTGGGCGTTTACAGTGAAAATACGGAATCCTTTTATAATATCTATGTCAAAGACACCGATAAGGGTGGCGAGCTTAAGACTGTAAACTTTGATTTGGATTCTCAAGTCTGGGATGTGAAGACATCCACCTGGCGCCCGGTGCCTTCAGGATTAAAAATTGAAATTGATAAGCGAGAAAACTTGACCGCTTCTTCAGGAAGTAAAACTACAGCCAAAATTGTGTGGAAGCCGACTGATGCAGATGCGAAAAAATTTGCAGGTAATGATGGCTTTGTTATTAAAGTAAAAGTTTATGACGCTAAGACAATGCCTGAAGTGCAAACTTCAACTTACGCTTATTACAAATTAAAGGTTATCAACAATAACCAAGTCCCAACGATTGGTACTATCACAGCTGATAACAAGTTTACTATTTACGCAGATACGTATTTTAGTAAAGACTTTTATCTTTACGATAACGATGCTTATATTCCTGATGGCGGAACTTTCTCAACGAAGCTAACACTTTGCCGCGACTCAAACTCAAACACGGTCTTGCATCCGACCTTGGATGCTCCGGCTGCCGATCCGTTTGTGTGCCATGCGACTTCAGCTTACTGGGCAGAAGAGTTAACGAACTATGAACCAGGTTATCAAAAAAATCTTTCTATCACTCAATGTGCTAGTGGTGGATCTATCGTTGCTGATCTGGCTGTCCCTAAACTTACTGCCGTAGGTCCTACAGAAGTTGAAAACGGAGTATTAAAACAGAGATATCGTTTGGAATGGTGTCCTCAACGTGGTCACATCGGTGAATTTTCTGCAGAGATATTCGTTAACGATAACGGTGACACCAACCGTGATGGCTTGGCGCTTCCCCGTGCGACCAGTGCTACTCCGTTACGATTCAAAATTATTTCACCAGTGTTCTTGGAAAGTCCAAGAGTCAGCATCACAAACGTGCCAGTACACTTCATGCCGCACACCGCTGCGAACATGGCAAGCAATCCATTTCGCTATGAGGTGATCGCCAACAACTCTCAGAAGAATCCGTTAGAGTATACCCTTTTAAATTCACCGCGCGCTTGTGGGGAGCCGAACGGAATGTGTATTGATTCACAAAAAGGTATTATCACTTGGAATCCAGCATATCCAGGCGATGTCACCCCGATGGATGGTGTTGGCAATCTAGTGCGCGTGAAAGTTCGCGATACGGTGACTGGGGATTCAGATGTAGCTCACTTCTATTTAAAAGTGCAGAATCCGTTAACTCCATTTGAGGAATCACCAGTTATTTCTTCAGTCCTGCCAGCGACTGCAGATGTTTTAGTTGCTGAAAAGGAATCATTGAATTTATCTGTCACCGCGACTGATCCAAATCCGAACGATACGTTGTTTTATCGTTGGTATGTGAATAATGAGTTAAAGTCCGACGAAGGTTCCACGTATTCGTTTAAACCAAGTGATACAGATGGTTCAGCAGATCCAGATGGAACAGGGCCTTTAAAAGTCGGCGAATACAAAATCCGCGTGGAAGTTACAGACGGGAACTTCATGACTTCACGTACTTGGAATATTCGCATTAGAAATACGTATTTATTGGGCGAAACATTATTTGATATTTTCACGGCGCGCCCGCAAAGTTTACCAGCACAAAATCCTTACGAGTTAAGCTGGTTGGCTGAAGTAGCTCATTCCACAACACTAGGAACGGATTCGATGGATCATCTGATCTTCTCGGGAAGCTATAAGATCGGTGTTTTCGTTAAACACTTCCTTTGGGATCTTCTAATTGTTAACGGAACTGTGACGAAACCTAACGGTTCTTTATCTAATCCTCCGTGGAACTTCTTTGAAGATCTACCGTGGTTATCAGGAACTAAAACTGATCGCATGGCTATTGTTCCAAGCGGAACTACTTTTGACGTCATCTTGACCTCCCAAGTAGCTAGGGCCGGTCCATTCGGTGTGACCACTGAGGCATTACGTATTCCAGCAACGGACTTCACAACTCTTGCTTTAAGCAGTGGTAACAAATGTTCGGGTGATTGCCCGCTGCAACTTTACACTAGCGATTCCTATTCTGATGACCGGTTGACCGCCTCCATGGATTCGCTTTATGTGTTCTATGCAAATGATGCTAGAGATAAGCTTTACTACGACTATTTGACACCAGCCTCGCCAGTGTTAATTAGAAATTTTGGAACTGAGAAAGTTTCAGGCATGTCTTTGAACCATGCTTTGGACAGATTATACGTAACCACTCAGCAAACAGCTCCTTCGATTGCACATAAAGTTTATGTATTTAATGTGGCTCCTTTACGATCGGGCGCAGCCGCAGTTCTGCTTTCAACGATGTCGATTTATGATGGAGTTCCAGCGCATCAAGATTGTAAACCTACGGATATCGCGATTGATCCGGTTACCAATCGCGTGCTTATCCTGCTATCTGGAACAGGTGGTGTGGCGACCTTCCCTGACAGCGGATCAACGATTCCTGTCGTTGGTGATATTCAGTTCGTCGGAGTGAATGAAATCAGCGCATCACCGTTTGACGTTCCTGGGGCAGGTAAACGTTTGGTAGTGAAAGCAGACGATCGTCTGGTGATAGGAACAATGCGCGATTCAAATCAAGTGTTCACCATCGATTTAACAAACTTCAACGTTTACACAAATTCGGTGCAAGACCCTGTGGATAGTATAATCGTATACCCATCAGGACAGCTTGTACTTGTCAGTCGTGGCAAGGGCCGAATTTTCAAAGCCCGTTAATTTCACATTGTTTCTTTCAGAGGGGCCTCATAACATTAAACAGTGAGGCTTCTTCTTAGTTTTTTCATTCTTATTTCAGTCAGTTTCACTGCCGTTGCAAATCCGTTGACGGATACTTCTTTTATTAAAAAAAACTCTGTTCCTATCCGTCGCATGATGGACGATGTTGCAGTTATTCCGAATAACCAACTCATCAAAGTGGGGGAGCTTGTTGTTGTTGTTAGGTCCTCAGAAGACAACATCGAAGTTATTGCCAGGGGAAGTGTTGAAAATATTCAAAACAATGAACTGCTCATTTTATTAGATGGATCATCGATTACAAAGTTTCCCAAAGCCAAAGATCTCATTGTTTCCTTGGCTAAACTAAATCCACAAGTTTTTGATGAGCCGCCTCCTGATAAGCCGCCACAAATCCGCGAAGATGTACCTGATCCTTATGAGCCTGGTTATATGGTTTTGGATTTTGGCCCTTACCAAGGAAAGTTTGAAAGCCAATCACCGAACACCGCCAATCAATACAAAGTATTTAATAATGATTTCGTGTCGACGCACTTTCTTTGGTATTTTGACTTCGTTTGGCGCTACGGCATCGAATATGAATCCGCGGGCGGAAACGTGCCGGTTAAATCTTATAACCGCGTTTCAAAACCGACGACCTATAAGGAAAGTTCTTTAGCAATTCATTATCGCTTTTTACCCGTTTGGAAAGAGTTACGTCCGACATTGAAGCTGATTTCAAAGAACTCCACCTTTGCCACTGAAAACGATGATGAATACGTGATGTCGTCTACGGCCTCTGGAATGGGACTTGGGGCTAATTTCCACTACCTTTTTAACGACAATCTTTTTAAGTCGATCCAGCGTTTCGACTGGTCTTTCAACAAAGCTTATTTTGAATTGGCGTACTTTCCTTCTTATACCGTGAAGGATTCTAATGTAACCCGCGGGGAAAGTAGTTCCGGGAATGCTTTAGAAATGAAAGCAGGAGTTATTTTCTTATTTCATCTTCGCTTTATTCCGTTCTTTAAAAGATGGTCTTTGGATTTAAGCACCGGAGTTAACCAAAGCCAGGTTACCTTTAGCGGACCCACAATCGATCCTGTGGACGGATTTACGCAAATTCCCGAAGGACAAACTTATAAAGAAACCCAGAATTTTATAAAGCTGACCATTGGCTTACGCATGGATGACTATATTGGAAAGGCTTTGAAACCGCGATGAAATCATGGTTAATCGTTTTCATTTTGTTGGCTTTCAGTGACAAGGTTTATGCTCAGGGTGCCTCAGACGCTGAAGTTGCCAATGTTCCAGTGGTGGATGAACCAGTGGATCCTCAAGGTATTACTCAATTAAAGTCTTCTGACCTTTTAGATAAGATGGATTTTAAACCCATAGATGTTCCCGTCAATTTAACCGGGGAAGTGGCCGCTGAAGAACTAAAGGAACAAGTCCCCCCTTTAGTGGAATATGTCATCGATAGTTCTGGTTCCATGGGGCAGATCTTAACTGGAAAAAAGACAAAGATTTATGTCTTAAAGAAGATCTTAAATAAATACCTGCTAGCGCAATGGTCTGAAAAAGCCAGTAGTGGTTTACGCATATTCGGCGGTCGACGAAAGAAGGACTGTAAGGATAACTTTTTAGCTATTCCACCAAAATCAGGCAATCTTGGTGCTATCGAAGGTGTCGTTAAAAGCTTTGAGCCAGTGGGTATGACTCCTTTAGCTTTTGCATTAAGGGACGCTACTCAAGATCTGAAAGACTATAACGGGCCAAAACGAATTGTCTTATTCACTGATGGTGAAGAAACCTGTGGGCAAGATCCTTGTAAGACGGTTGAAAAGTTAAAGGCCTCAACAGTTGATATCAAATTTTTTGTGGTCGCCTTTGGTTTACAAAACCAGTTAGACACTTTAAAGAAGTTAGCCTGTATCGGAGAAATGCATCAAGCTGATAATGAACAGCAGTTAGACGAACTTTTTCAAGATTTGGATAAGAAGCTAAATCCCAATAAGAATCTTTTTGTAGAAAGCCCTGAACCAAAAGCTACAGTATTTTTATTCAAGGCCAGTTCACCAGATATCATTTATAGAAAATTTCCTGCGAATCTTGGAATTGAAGTTCCTCCGGGTGACTATATTGCTATCGTGAATTTGAAACCAAAATATAAGTTTCAGAAGTTTACAATTCCGCCAAAAAAGAAAGTTACTTTACGGGTAAAGGGAGACGGTTTTTTTCAAGCAAACTTCATGCAAAAGCTTATGAAAATTGAGCTGCTTGATAAAAATAAAAAAGCCGTTCGAAAATTTACCAGTGATGTCCGCGTTCCACTTCCTCAAGGGCGTTGGAGCTTGCGATTTTATCGAGAGCCCTTTTTTGAAAAAATCATCGATAACTATTTAATTATTCCAAATGCAGAGTACGTCTATAACATCGAAGAAGCAGGTGCCGCTATCGTAGACGATCCAAAAGTACGGGGCGTGTATGTTTATGACGGTAAAGTGGCCCTATTGGGAAATCACCTCACTAATTTTCCGGTCGTGTTAGGTAAGGGGATTTACGAGATACGCGTCGATAAATCTTGTGTTTTCAAAGATGTTATTATGGGATCAAACAAAGAACTTATAAGACTGAGCTGCGATAAGGTGCAAAAGTGACTTCAAAGAATGCTCTTCCGTTGTTTATCAAGATTCCAGCTATTGCAGCTGGGTTCTTGGCTTTTATCCTAGTATTTACAATTTTCTTAGAAGACATGCCTGAAGAAAAATCTCTGCGCCAATGTAAAATTCAAAAACAAGGGGAGTTTAAAGAAGCATCCTTAATCAGCCATCTTTTCAGGGATAAAGGAGGAGAATACATCGCGGCAATGTTGAATCCTAAGAAGGACACTTGGTTTGTTAGCAAATTTCTTTTTAGCGCCGACTTTACACCCTACCTTGAACCCTTAAATACAAAAGAAAACTACTTAACTGCTGTCGGTGAAAACACTTATGAACTTATTGGCTCTTATGAAGATTGGGCTTTTGTAAAAACCGGACAAGGTAGAATTGTTCCGGTTTCAGTCAAAGACGGTAAGGTTGCAATGCACACCAGCCTAGGTATGTGCGGAGCCAAATGGCACGATGAAACTAAGCTTTCGAGGATCAATCAGAAAGTGGCTGTGTTGTGGGACCCTAAAGGGCATTTAGGCTTTTATAATCTAGCTTCTTTATCAGAACTGATTCCTAGGGAAATGCCTAAGTCACCTGACACCCTTATGGGAGTCGAAAGTGGAAATGTGCTAAAGGTGGAGAGCTGTCAGAACCAAAGCACAAACACTAAATCCCGAGTTCGTATCAACTCAGGCATTCTTGCATACTCATCAGGAGAATCTAGAAACATTGCCGCTTACAAGGTAGATCCAGAACAGATGGATTTAAAACCGATAGAGATAAATTTTAAGACGGAGCAGTTTTCAGATTTCTTTGTAACCGATAATTTCTTTATTGGTTTTAAAACCAGCGATTGGCTTGACCGTAACGAAAAGTGGAACTTAAAGCCTTTGCTTGCGTCTGAAACTCCGTTAAAGGAAATTTCGCTAGGGCAGCCATTGGGCTTCAGAAAAGATTATAGTCCCTTTGGAGAACCCGAAGCTTCATCATTCTGGATCGCGGAGAAGTGGAAAAAATGGGGTTTTTTAAATCGGTATGTTTTGAGTCATGTCTCAAGTGATGGAAGCAAAGAGAACTTTGAGATAAAAGATGAAAATGCTGAAAAGGCGTTATCAGCAAAAGGTCTTTGGAAGATTCTTCCGGGGAACCGTCACTTGTTTATTGCTAACAAGTCGACAGCTCCTTTATCTTATTCCCTTATTGAATGCGGATTATAAAATACTGTGGTGAATTTCTGAAAGGTTCTGCTTTTTTATAGCAGTTTTTTCTTCGATGGTGTGTCCTTGCGACAAATTCCAATAAGCTGAAGCTTTCACAGGTGCTTCAACGGCTTCTTGAATAGGCTCCTTACGAACAACTTTTTGCGCTAAATAGGTAAGTTGAGTCTTCGCGATATCAAGTTCCTTACGCATCTTCTGTTCAGACTCAATAGAGCGGTTCCATAGAACGTAAATGCCTTGAACTTCTTTTTTTGCCGAATCCAATGCAGTTTCCGAAGCGGCTAAAAGATCTTTTAACCTTGAAACGTCGGCTTGGGCGGATTTCAAAAGCTTTGCCAGTTTGGATTCGCCTTTCATACGCGAAACTTCTTTGAAGATAAGAAAAGCTTCGACGGCGCAAACTAGCAAAAAGATCCCTATAAATACGTCTTTCATTGGCCCATCCTTGTTCCTTTAAATTAATTTATCAGAGATAAGAAACAGCTTCTTAACAAGAGTTGCGGAACACCGGCAAATCTAAGCCAAGGCCCAGTTTAGGCTTCCTAAGTTTAATACGAACAATAGAGAAGAAGATGAGCACCTTTTTCGGAGGAACAATGAACTTCGCCGGTATATTTGGTTTGATTTCAGCAATCGCGATTGCTGCTTTCTCGATCCTGGACTCTGCGAAAAATCCCAAAATTTTTGCAGACCCTCACGGGATAGTCCTAGTGGTTGGTGGTACGATTACCGTCGCTCTTTTAAGCTTCAACTTTAAAAGCTTATGGAACGCTTTAAAAATCGTAACACGTAAGATGTTGGGCCGTGAAAGAGTCGACTACCACGGTACGATTGACACCATCGTTGAGATTTCTGAAGCGTATCGACGTGATCCTAAAAGCGTTCCTTCTGTATTAAAACCTTCAACTCACCCGTTCATTAAAGATGGTGTTCAGCTTTTAGTCGAGTATGGCTTTAGTTATGAAGAACTTGATGACGTACTTACTAATTCATTGCGCGGTAAAAAGAAGCGCGACGAAGAAGAAATGAAGGTATGGCATACGATGTCGCGTTTTCCGCCAGCATTCGGTCTATTGGGGGCGACATTGGGTATGATCTCGTTACTTCAGACGCTGGGTGACCCAGGTGCACAAGACCGCATTGGTCCTGCGATGGCAACCGCACTTGTTGCGACTTTTTATGGTCTAGTAGTTGCGAACTTAGTATTAATTCCGATCAGTGAAAAACTGCAAACAGTGTCTCACTCTGATGTGACTTTGCGTGAAATTATCAAAGAAGGAATTCTTTTGGTTCATGAAAAGAAGCATCCACTCTTTATCAAAGAATACTTGAAATCTTTCTTGTCTCCAGGCCAGCGCCAGGAAACAAGTCTGCCAGCTCGCGGAGAATCAGCGAAGAAGGCGGCATAACATGGGTGGACGGGGCGAAAGCAAACGCAGAAGAATACATTTAGAGGAAAAGCCACATGTCATGGCCCATGATGAGTCTAACTGGCTTGTCAGTTACGCCGATATGATGACCCTTCTATTTGGTTTCTTCGTCTTGATGTATTCTTTGACTCGCTTTGATGGAAATAAGTTTGATTTAGTCCGTAAAGAAATCGCTAAGTACTTTGGTGGAAACATTAAAGAGATTAGCGCGGTTTTGATGGCTGAACAGAAGATTGTAAATATCCTAAAAGGTTCCGGCGACATGAACGGTGTCGAAATCATGAAGGGCCCAGAGGAAAACACCCTACTTTTAAAATTTGACGGCGAAGTTCTTTTTGAATCAGGTGCTGTTGAAGTAAAAGAGCAAGCAAAACCTCAACTTCGTAAAGTTGTATCTGCGCTAAGATCGGTTCAAGGTGTTGAAAAAATCAACGTTGAGGGTCACACGGATAATGATCCCATAGCTAGCGGACTTGTGAAGTCAAACTGGGAGCTGTCATCTTTACGTGCCGGCTCTGTGGTTCGTTACTTTGAGGAAAGTGGCTTGGAGTCGAAATATCTTTCGGCAGTAGGCTATGGTTCGGCAAAGCCGCTAGCGCCTAATGAAGACAAGAATGGTTTGGATATCCCGGCGAATAAAGCTCTAAACCGTCGTGTTGTGGTTGCAGTAAAACTCATGGATCCAGAAGCGTTTTATCGCCTGCAGCAAAAACAATTTTCTAAGCAGCTAAGCAAAGAGGAAATTGAGCAGCAGGAAAAGCAGGCTTCTTTGCAAGAGAAAATGAAACTTGCCCAGAATCGATTAGAAGAAGCTCAAAGAAAGTTCCGCGAACAACAAGAGCAAAAAAAACGTGAAGCTGCATTGTTGAAACTGGAAAAACAGATTGAGAATCTGGAATCAAAAGCTAAACAATTCGAAGAAAAAACTTCAACGAACCAAGCTCCTTCCCAGCCTCAATAAAAAATAAGATGTTTAAATTAAAAACGGAGTCGTAAGACTCCGTTTTTTTATTTAGTAATAAGATGTTGTGAAAGAGACAAAGAAACCGATTCCTGAATAGCGTAGGGCGGTGTCCCCTTGAGAACTGCTTCCCTCGCGGGTTGCAAGTTCGAAGGCGATTAAGGAGTTTGGCCTGAACGGATATTCAAATCCGGCGCCCAACATAAATTCATAAACTAGTGAGCTGAATGAAAAAGACTGATTTGTATCAGCGGGGTCATATTTATTTAAGTTGAAGTTCACTGGTGTTAGGGAAGCAAAAGTGTAAAATCCAGGTTTTGATTTTTGCACTAAAGTATCATTAGCACTTTCATACGCAGAGGAAAGTCCGCGTAGGTAATAATACCCGCTAACCCCAATCCCTGAAATCGCAGTCATACCAAATGGGCTGCCGACATCAAGAATGTAATGCACGCCAATGCGCGAATTCATCGAAGGAAGATCCCACAGGACTGAAGGCTGGAGAGTCATCATGGCAGCCAATGGCTCTTCGTCGACTAGTTCTCCGGCAGAGACCATGGTGTTAAACATACCTAGCTTCATACGAATGACTGGCGCTTGGAATTCGGCAAATGCGAATTGGGGAACAGTTAAAAGTAGGACCAAAGTAAGTATGTTTTTCATAAGTATATTCTTTTTCAAGCTTTGACCGGAAAATGTAATAAGTCAACTAAAGCAGTCTCTCTATGGATGGAGGAATTCGGTGATATTTTTTAGGCGACAACTATTCGTGTTGTCTTGTGCTGCGCTTACTCCATTGGCTTTCACAGCATGTGCAGGAAAATATTCAATTAAGTCGTACCCATCTGGTGCGAAAGTGTACATCAAAGATGTACAGAGTCAGGAAAAGAAACTTCTGGGAATTGCGCCACTGCAAGTTCAGGAGGAATCAAAGTTAGGTGACGTTTTCTTTCTAATTTTTGAAAAACAAAATTACCGTACAAAAGAAGTCATGGTGAAAGTTAATGAAGGCGAAAGCCTTGCAGTTGCTTCACGTCTAGAGCCGCTTTCTGATGAAGAAAAGAAAGCCGAAGAACTTGCGCAGAACGACGATAAAAAACAAGACCCTCAGCAACCTAAACCAGAAGATAAGAAAAAGCCTGAAGAAAAAAAGATGGATGAAATGCTTGCGGAGCTTCAAGATCTGAAACTTCGTGTGGCGCTTTTGGAAAATACAGCTTCTTTTACCAAAGATGCTTTATTTTCTCCTCGTTTAGCCGGTGGTATGCCTGGCGCGGAACGTGATCGCGGGGACCGCGTTGTTGGTCATATCTTTCAAGGACAGCAACTTATCATGAAAGGTCAGTACGATAAGGCAATTGAACAAATCGATAAAGCTTTAATGCTTGATGAATACAGCAATAATGCTTGGTTGCTAAAAGGTTCGATTAAATACCTTCAAAAGGATTTTGGCGGAGCGAAGATCGCTTGGGAAAGAACTTTGAAATTGGATCCTTACAACAAAGTTGCCTATCAATATCTATCCGACGTTTACAAGAAACTAGGGATGGAACCTTTACCGAAATCAGGTGCAGAGATGCGCTATCCTGCTTCTGCAGTTGAAATTGAAAAACGGAATAAGGTTCGTTAATGAAAATACTTGTACTTATCGCTTCATTAGTGATTTCGACCCAAGCTCAAGCCTATTTGACATCAGATTGGGATGTGAGTATGGGGATGACTTCTTTAAAGTATAAGTACTCCAATATCGTTGATGACTCACTAGAGTCGTCTTCAACCATCGAAGTTAATTACAGCGTAAACAACCCATCATTAAATACGGCCATGACTTTGTCATTCATGGAAGCAGCGGGTGGAGGCGGACAACAGCTGCCTTTCACGCGAATTGCTATTGGTGCACGCTACTATATGTTTGGCGTGAATGGCGTAAGAGTCGTCATGGACAGCACTTCGGAAGCTAAAGTATGGCGCCCAACTCCTTTTATCGCAGTGAATGCAGGACTTAGTAATCTTGCGGTGGAGGGGTTTAATGCATCACTTTTAGATCTAAGTGTCCGGGGTGGTGTTGAAGTTCCTCTTTACTCTGATTTACTTTTAATCGGCCAGGTCGCATTAGGTTCCAGTTTGACCTCTGCAGACTCAGAAGATGAAGCTGTGACTTATAACTCCATGACCTTGTTTGCTGGAATTCGCTTCGTGGGGTTTGATTAATGAAAATGAAAAAGACATTAGGGATTGGTATAGCTGTATTTGCGGTGTTAGCAGGAGGATTCTTTCTAAAGGATCGAATTAAATCTCCCATTCCTTTTGCTCCTAAAAAAACGGCCAAAGACAATTGGGCTGATTTGAAAAGATCGCATTCATTAGCAGTAAATACCCACATGGGATCCGCCGCTGGCAGAGCGTGGCAGGCCCATGACTTTGCTAAACTATTAGGAATGTTTGGCACTGACAAAAACCAACAGGAAAATCGCAACTTCTTTCAAGCCAGTATTTTCGTTCTTGATCAGGTAAAGCCTGAATGGAAACCAGAAGAAAAAGATCAAGTCTTGGCGATACAAAAGAAGTTAACTGAGTATTTAACCGCTGAAAGATCAGACGTTGTTGGTGAAGAGGCAAAAGTTTATAGTTATGCCGTTAAAGTTCTTATGAAAATAGGTCCGTTAGCGCAAGACCAGGTGAAAACCTTAGAAAAGTTTTATAACCATACCAAGAATCGCAATCAAAGAGATGTAGTTGCTGATGCACTTATTCGCAGTATTCCTTTGTCTGAAGCTGGTAAATCCATCATTTCTAAAATGGTCAATTCCAAAAATGAAGTAAGCCAAGGGCTATTGCTTGTTGGTCAAGTTAAAGACTCTGAAGCGCAGCAGGAACTTTTAAACCAAGTATATAAAAAATTTAACTCTTATCCAGCTCTACTTCGTCCAATGATTTATAAACAATTGGTAGTGAACCATTCTTTAATAAAAGGCGATTTAAAGAAGTACCTTAAAGAGATGGCTGCCAATAAAGAGCAGGAATGGAATGATGCCTTCCTGATCGGCGTTAAAGAGTTGGATTGTGTTAATGATTTCCGCAGCGATGTGGAAAGAATCGAAAAAGAAACTCAGTATCCCCACATTAAAATGCTGGCCAATAATATCTTAAACAGTGAAAAAGGTGCGCGATGAAAAGTCTTATCTTCATCCTTGTAGCATGTTTATTATCCCCATTTTTAGCGCAAGCCCAATACCTTGAAGAAATGGGTTCGCTTGAAAATCTCTATGAGACACGCGCTAGATCAGTACTGAATACGATTTTACGACCAACCGATTACACTTTAGTGGTGGCAATCGATCTTGATCGTGATGATAAGAAACTTAAAGAATTCCAGGATGAAGTAGAAGTTCAATATCTTCCTGGAATGCCTTTGATGGGTGACTTGCCAGCTGCGCCGAAAGCGACCAATAAACTTCACGAAATGAAATCCCGCACAGATATCAGTGTGGTTCTTTCACGTAACGTAAGCCCCGAAGTTGAAAAAGTAATTAAAGATCTTCTAACTTCTAAATTGCATTTGGATGCAACAGCAGGTGACACCGTCAACGTTAAAAGAATTACTTTGCCTTCTGATCCGACGCCCGCAGAGCCAGGACCTGAAACATTGCCTGAGCTATCTTGGAAAATGTGGACTCTGATTGTTATTCTTTCTTTGTTAGCATTGTCTGGTTTGATGTTCTGGGCATGGAGACGCGGCAAATCGCATGATCCAAATAAAGAAATTTTTGAAAATCACGATTATAAGCATCAGCCGAAAGATCAAGAAACGGCCGTGGAAAAACCTGTGGAAATCGCTGCGGAAGCCGCTTCCGCGCCAGAGATTGAATACAACGAATTTAATTTGGATGCAGTTAAATCCCATATTATCGCCATCGCCGCTCAATACCCAGCAATGGCTTCAAGAGCTATTACTGAATATTGCCTGAATGAATCTGCTGATAACGCAACCATCATGATGGAATGGTTAGGATGGGATACCTCGAAGAAAATTTTTAGCGAAGTCCCCGCAATGGCTTGGGCCCGCATCGGACATGCTGTGAAAGAAAGAAAAGAAGAGCTTACTAAACAACGCACTGAAAAAGCGGTGCGGGAAAGTTACAAAGCTATTCTTTCAGCTTACATCGAGCATGAGATGTCTGAAGATGAAAGCAACCCATTCTCATTCGTACTAAAAATGAAAGAAGAAGAGCGTCAGCAAATCCTTGATAAAGAAACAGCAGCGCACATTGCTGTATTCTGCTTGCATGCTCCAGCGGAAGTAACAGCCGGCATTCTGGCAAATCTTGATGCTGATAAGAAAGTGCGTGTTATGGCTGAGTTATCTCGCATTGAAAAGCTTCCACACAATGTAGTGCAAAAAGTCGTTCAATCATTTAATCAAAGACTTTCTGATTTGCGCGTTCAGCCAGAACCAAAAGTCGAAGGTGCTTCAGTTCTTGCTAAAGTTATTAGAGGCATGACTGCAGAAGAGGAAATGGATGTATTGGCTCTATTCGCAGGCGATAACCCAGAGGAACTGGAACGAGTTCGTCGCACAATCTTAATCTTTGATGATTTAAAGTTAGTTCCTACCGATATTCTTTCTGAAGTACTTAGCAGTTATGAAGTGGAAGCTCTTTATGCAGCCCTGTTTAAGACCCACCTTACTGTCACTGGAAGAGTGTTAGCAGCGTTACCTGAAAGAAAAGCCATGGTTGTGGAAAGAGAACTTTCTGACATGGTCATGATCCCGCAAAGAAGAAAGACAGCGGAAGTTCGTCGCGAAATCTGTAAGCATGTGGAGGCGATCTTGAGCGCCCGTTCCATCCGAATCAGTGATCTAGTGGACGGAACAGTTATGAATATTAAAATGGCCTAAAACAAGTTTTAAATAGAAATAAAAAAAGGGAGTTGAAAGCTCCCTTTTTTATTTCAAGTAAATGTTAACAAACGTGATGTCATCGGGTTGCTCAATGCCTTCGGTATACTCTGAGATCCTTTTCGCTATCTGATCATGAAGACTGCGTTGAGAATTACGGTTCGCTGAATCGACCGCCATTTTAATAATGCCTCTTTCGCTAAAGGCCTTGGCTTCCTTATCGACTGCGTCTACTAACCCATCCGTATAAACCAAAAGATTCTGTCCGGAACTGAAAATTATGGATTCATTTTTATATTCATAACTGCGTTCGTGGCCCAAACGTTTTCCGTTGGCTTCTGTTAAAAAATTCAGATCTCCCTTTTTTATTTTTACGCCACTTTCAACTACCGGAACTACAAAAGGCACGTCGTGACTTGCATTGGAGTAGGTCAACTCTTTTTTGTCGATATCATAAACACAGGCAAAAGCAGTCATCATTTTTTCGCCTTTCGCCACGTCACAAAGGACTTTGTTTAACATTCCCAAGATGCGAGCAGGATCCCAGATGTTTTCATCAACGGAAAGAGAAAGAACCGATCTTGCCGCAGCGGTGATAAGAGCTGCTGGAACCCCGTGGCCTGTGGCGTCTCCAACAAATAAGAAGATTTTTTTGTCATCACAGTAGTAGTACCAAAGGTCACCGCCGCATTCGGAAGCTGGTTTATAAAAACCTTTAACGTTGTAAAGTTCGTGTTCAACTTTGTTTTTCGGAAGCAAGGTGCTTTGCACCTCTTTAGCTGTTTCCAGTTCCGATTCCATCCTGGCTTTTTCGGCGGACTGTGCTAGAAGGCTTTCAATTTTGGCTAACATGGAGTTATAGACTTCGGCCATCTTACCGACTTCATCTCGAGAATGAAGTTTCAGTGGTCGCGCGGTTCCACTTTTCGTAAAAGTGCTCATACCACTTGCTAACTTAGAAAGATTTTGGGTAAGGGAATCTACACCCAAGAACATAGCAATAAGCCCAATCGCTAAGATTATAATTGAAACTAACAGTGTCTTATTCATGGTTCTTTCTACCACTGCAAAAACTTGGGCCTTATCGAAGATTTGGAAAACATAAGAATTGATCTGTGGAATAAATTTAAAAGAAATAAGATAGTATCTACTCCCTAATTTCGTTTCTTTAACACCACTTTTTTGATCAAAAATGCTAGAAAATTCAGAGCTATACGGAGCTAATGCTGAATGCACAGCAGGGAAGTGCCATTGGGTTTCAGTCAGTGAATAAAATCCCAGTTGTGGGTTTTGCAACGCTTCTTTCAGATACGGAAGTTGAAGTTCGCCATAAATATAAAATTCACCTTGGCGAAAGAATACCTGTAGTGAGTCGGGCTTTCTCAGGTCAGCGGAAGTCAGAACTTGTTGATCCTGCAAAGCTAATAGTTTCTTTTGAAGATTCGGTCCTAGGCTAAAGTCGTTGCCGATAGAATCCATAGACTGCAAGGAACCTTCAACATTTCTAAAAAGCAGTATTCGTCCCCAATTTTGTTTTACTGCGACTTCTTTAAACTGGGGGTTAAAAGCGTATGTTGTGGGATTGAAGAAGAGCAGCGCTATTCGAATTTTATCAAAGCTTGATTGAAAATCTTTTTGCAGTTTAGATGATTCAGTCTCTACGCGGTCCAAGGCTGTGGAGTATAGGTAAGACTTCTTATCCGACATGAAAGCGTCTCGATTGATTAAGAAAATCGTCAGAGACGAGAGAACTAGAAGAACAGACGTGATTACTAAGAACTTTAATTTAATCGGCATCAAACAACCATCTAAGATATAATTGCATAATCATCTAAAAAAATAATCATCATCGCTAGTCTCAAGGGATTGTCTCTTTTGTCACTGTTTTTGGCAAAGGATTATGTTTTTCGATTCAACTCTGGGCGGGTGCTAACCTAAGAGATTCAAGCTAAAGATCCCCGAAAGCAGAACTAAAATACTAATGTTGATTTGAAGAGCGTCTCGGCCTTTGGTAGAGGTTTTATTCTTAGATGACAATCCGATGAATTGTTTTTAGCCTTAAGCTATGGGACGTATGGGTGTAAGGCTGCTTGTTTTGATTATTTGTGGACTGCAAATCGCCAGCCCTGTTTTTGCTCAAGATGTCGCTGATGATGATGAAGACTTTGAATACACTGATCCTGCTGATCCCATCTATTTAGCCGAAGAAAAAAAACCAGAATCAGACATACCCACCGAGATGACTCCGGAAGAAGAAGAGTCGTTTCTAAGTGCTTACTCTATTGAAGAAACTCGAAAAAACGTGTCAAAGCGCGTGTTTCGTCTGGCGAATAAAATTGATTCCCTTTTTGGTGATCGACGCGCCGATGACAGAAGAAATAAAAGTACACTGCGCGTAGGCCAAAGATTTTGGAACAAAGATGGGGTTACGGGTGGAGATAATTTTGAGGCCAGTCTGAATCTTTATCTCCCGAACTTAAAACGAGCCGAAAAGAAAATTGCTGACACCGTTAAGAATACTTTTTCTGATGATAAGGAAAAAGCCGAAGGCAAAACTGAAGGAAAAGAAGATACTGCGGCTGATGAAAGAAGCCGTTGGGACTTGAATCAGGAAAGTGGAATCATCGTTTCCTATCCTCTTAATTACTTCTTACGACTTCGTTTGCGCCGCGATTTCTTTAAAGGAAAATTCATTCATTCCTTCTATGAACAGATTGGTTGGTCTAAAAGTAATGAATGGGAAGAAAGAACATCACTAGCTTCTGACTATGCCATTTCCAGAAACCTGCTGTTTCGTTTCGCCAATGAAAAAGATTGGGCTATGACTAATAATATTTTAGGCACAACTCACGGGCCCTCTCTTTTACACCAGTTATCTGATCAAAGTGCGATTGCCTATGATCTAAGGCTTGCCACTCGTATCGAGGGTGGAATTCTTTATAGTCAGCGCGCCCACCTGGGGGCTATTTACAGAACTCAGCTGCCACCCAAATGGATCTTTTTAGAGATTAATCCTGAAATTGCCTGGGAACGTGAAACGCGGTTCCGACCTCTGTATAATTTCTATGTAAAATTTGAATTTGTCTTCGGCAGTATCTAAAGAGGCGTATTATCGATGCCTTTACTATCCAAGATCTTTTGCCATGAACCGTCTTTAGTTATTAGGTCGATCAGCTCATTGAACTCTGCAACTGTGATGGCGCTATCTTTATTGCGAATTAAGGCCCCTAATCTATAGATTTGATCCATTTCTGAAGAAATAAATAACTCATCTTTCGCGTCAGGGTGTTGTTTCATGTATAGAGCCAAATGCTCTTTCGTCACGATGGCAAGATCCGCGCGATTATTGCGGACGGCCCGAATGTTTGCCTCTTGGGAGTTAGTTAGTTCAATATTATACCCAGCCATGGCAGAAGCATCTGTTGAATAGTTTAAAAAAGCGTAGTGGAAACCATAGGTCGCTTTGATGGTTTTACCTTTGAGCGTTCGGAAATAAGCTTGGTTTTTACCTGGACCTTTATGGGTGATAAATACTTCACCGCCATACTGGAATATTTTGGAAGATGTGACCTGCTCTGGCTTCCAACCCCAATTTATACTTTCGAAAAAGATCACATCATATTTTTTTTCGTTAAAATCTTGGTAGCGGCGAGTGGCAGAGGTTAGTATAAAACTGAAATGAAATTTTTTTTGTTTCTGATTTAATAGCTGAAGTAAATCTAGTGAAAGGCCGTTGTATTTCCCATTATTATCAACAACGTAAGGTGGAAATACGTATCCGCCGACTTTTACAGAGACGGGTTTTGCCCAAGAAAATAGGCTAATAAAAAAAACGAATAGAAACAAAATCGTGTTCACTTAGGCACCTTAGATATCTAAGGAAATTTGGTCAACTCAATACTCGGAGATATGTTTGAAAATAAGGGCGAGTCACATTTTGGTGAAACATCAGTACGAAGCGGAAGATGTTCTGCGTTCACTAAATAATGGTAAACCGTTCGCAGAACTAGCAATGAAATATTCAACCTGTCCTTCAGCGCAAGATGGTGGTGATTTAGGCAGTTTCAATCGTGGCAGAATGGATGAGGATTTTGAGGATGCAGCGTTCAGTTTAAAAGTCGGCGAGTACACTAAAAAACCCGTGCGCACAAAATTCGGATATCACCTTATTATGCGCACGGCTTGATCTTCTAAAACGGAATTAAAAGTAGATTTTGTGCTCTCCAAAAGTGCAAAGCCTGCTCAATGATTTGCATATCGTATTGCAGTCGTTTTTTCTCGCTATCAATCAATGCTTTGTCTTCAGCTTGATTCCCGCCCACACTTCTTTCATCAAAGCGCATTTGTGATTGAGCTTTTTCATAAATAGAAGCCCAGAACTCTGCAGCGACCTTACGATCAAATTTTTCTGAAGGTTGCATGTCAGCGGAAAGCTGTCGTCCTTCAAAATCAATTAGACCACGGCTTTTAAATTGAATTTTGTCTGTAAAGCGAAGGCGCGCTATAGCGTCCAACTTTTTAATGTACTTCATTGCTTCTTCGAGTTTGCCGATATTATCAATTGAAGTCGCCATGATGCTTTCTTTAAGCAATACGTCTCTGATAAAGATCGTTCTTAGCATTAAGAATGCATAGCCGGTCTCTTCAAAGCGGCGTCCCCCTTCACGATTGTTGGCTACGATGTAGTTGTTAACAATTTCTTGCACGGTTTCTTGCGGGGTAAATCCAGCAATGACTTGCAAAGCCGTTAGTTTTGCTATTTTTTGGGTGTTGATTTTATGAACTTGCTTTTTTGTGTACGGAACTTCGTCACCGGTTGCTTCATCGATATCTTTGGCTGGCAAAGCTTCGTCTACTTCTTTTAGCCAAAGATAAGTGAGCTCAATCAGCTCCTCAGCAGTTGCGGATTCAGCAAACTTTTTACCAAACGGCATCAGCTTAAATGGAACGGGTGCCAGGGTGTCGTGGTTTTCATCTTTAATCAAATTTTCTAAAGGCAATAAAAGAGATTGATCATGAACCCCTTTATTTGTGGTTTTCATTTCTTCTAACATCTTTTTCATGTTGCCATTGGTTTGATCCATTTTGCCGGGAACTTGTTTTGTCCCTTCCAAAGCTTCGTGCAGACCACAGGCCAACAATGAACAGCAGATCACGCTTGCTAATAAGACTTTTAAAATTGTTTTCACTTAAAAACTCCTAAGAACCTAAAAGATCGCTTTTTAATGAAGCAACTCCGTCGTCAGCAGGAGTTCCTAACCACATTGAAAAAATCTTTTGGGTTAGGCCACGATCACCTTTTACTGCCGTTTGTTTGCCGTTGGTGTCTTCATAAATTACTGTTTCCGAGCCATCGCTGTGTTTTTGTGTTAGGACCGTCAGACTCCCACCCGAAGCAGCGTCGCCACCATTGCTAACTGCGGCTAAGAATGCCTTCACTGCAGGATCTTGCAGGTCTACTTTATTAATGCTTAAAGCATCGCGGAATGAATTTTGAACTTTATCCGCCTCAACAGTTCTTAGGAAAGTCATTTGAATAGCAGTGATGGTGCTGTCATCTAAAGATTTTAGGGCATCGGCTGGTTTTTTTGTAAAGCGCTCGGGGCTGCTGACTAAAAGTTGCGCCACATACACTTTCGTTTTCATTAACAAAACTTTTTTCCAACGAAGACCCGCACCGACAGTGCCAAGTTCCATTGTTGATTTGTCTAATTCAGTGGTTGCTGATTTAGAAATATTCACTCCCTCAATCGAACGAGTCCCTTTTTCAAGTTTTAGTAGGGCTGCGTGGGACTGAAAGGAAAAGGCAATCACCGGAGCGATCGCAAGACGCGCCAAGATATTCATAATGTCTCCTATTTAATTGGTTATTTGGAGACGTGATATTCTATGAACTGTGGTTCGTCCCTTTACTTTAAGGCAATCAAGCTTTCAATAAGGTAAGAACATTTGCGGTAAGAGTTAAGAGGTCTTTTCTTTCGTATACAGTGTTAGAACATTTCCTAACAGACACAAAACTACACCAATTTGAATGTAGGAAGACCACACAAAGTTTTCAAAAAGACTTGAAAGGGTCAATGCAATCACCGGAGATATTACAGTTGTATAGGCTGCTTTTTCAGCGCCGATCTTTCCTGCCAGGGAAAGGTAAGCGCCAAAAGCGATCACACTGCCAAAGAGTGCCAGATACAAAAGCGCCCCCAAAAAGCGGGGAGTTAAAGGAATGCTTAGATCCTGCTTAAACATAAGTGCAATAGCTAATGTAAATATACTTCCGTAAAGCATTCCCCATGAATTTGTCACAGCGATAGGAATTTCCAGTCGATAGGCTTTTTGCGCAATCATATTTCCAATGGAAGCGGCTAGGGTTGCTAGAAATCCAATGATTAAGCCAAAGACTGTTTTTGGTTGATGGGAAAAATTCAAAATCTCGTTCATGAAGATAAAGACAATCCCAAGCCCGCCCAGCAAAGAGCCAAGAATGACTTTCTTGGTAATAGGGGTTTTAAAGATCAATCTCATCCCAAACATATTGCAGTAAACAAGGACGGTAAAACACAGTGCCGCCAAACCAGAACTGATCATAGTTTCAGCGATATAGGTCAGCATATAATTCACAGAAAACATAAACACGCCTTGAAAGAAAAACAGAGCGTGATAGGGGCGTGAATAAGATAGTTTGTGCTTTTTAATTAGAACGTACGAAAACAAGATGCCAGCAGACAACAGGAACCGCCAAAAGACTGAGGTGATCGGCGAAGCTGCATCGATTTGAAAAGTTATTACAAAGTATGTCGATCCCCAGATAAGGGTGCAGATACTGTATAAAATTAGGTTTTCAAATCGCTGTGACATCTTTTAAGTCCAGTCAGAGAGGTGCAAAGTCTAGCAGGCTTCTTAAATGTAACAAAAGCCTGGCTCAGGGTCATGTCGCAAATCTTAGAGAATCTGAGATAATTTATATGAATCGAAAGGAGGTCCTTATGCTTAGAGCAGCCATTATCTTTTTTGTGATCGCCATTGTGGCTTTCCTATTCGGAGCTGGTGGTATCGCAGGTATGTCCATGGAAGTCGGAAGATTGTTACTTACCGTATTCCTGGTTCTTGCTGTTGTCAGCTTCCTTATCAATATTATTGGTGGGCGCAGGGGACACCGGTGAAGGTTTAGCCTTTAAATTAAAAAAGCCCCGTTCCCGGGGCTTTTTTAATGACTAATCTTCGTCATCTTCGTAATCGTCGTCTTCATCCTCGTCGTCGTCATCATCTTCTTCGTCTTCATCCTCGTCCTCAAGGTCTTCGTCGGCTTCAATACGAACCAACCAACCTTCTTCATAAGGATCTTCCATGATGATCGAAGGATCTTCCACAACTTGAGTGTTGATCTCTAAAACTGTTCCAGAAACCGGTGAATAGATATCAAGCGGTCCGTCGTCAGTTTCTAAAGTTCCGATAACAACATCGGCATCGATTTTTTCTTGTTCAGCGGGAAGTTCCACAGAGCTGATTTCTTCGAAATCTTCTAAGCCATCCTCATTAATGCCAATAGTGATGATTCCATCCTCTTGGCGAACCCAGAGGTAACCCATAAAATTTCTTACGTCTTCTGCACTCATGTAACTTCCTATCTACAAAGAAAAATAATTTTAGAGCGATTAGCAGTCGTAGTACAAGTGGAATTCGTAAGGCACAGGTCTTTGTTGTACCGGACGAATTTCTTTATCGATTTTGTAGTTGATCCAAGTATCGATGATGTCATCACTGAATACATCGCCCTTTTTCAAGAAACTGCAGTTAGCTGCTAAGTGGTTCAAACTTTCTTCCAAAGTTCCTGGAACTGAAGGAATCGCTGCTGCTTCTTGTGGAGGAAGTCCGTAGATGTCCTTATCAAGTGGTTCACCTGGGTGAATTTTATTGATGATTCCATCAAGACCCGCCATCAGGATCGCCGCTTCAGCCAAATAAATATTTGCAGCAGGATCTGGAGTACGGAATTCAATACGTTTCGCTTTTGGATTTGGTCCAGAGTTAGGAATACGCATTGCTGCTGAACGGTTTTTAAAGCTGTAGGCAAGTTTTGTCGGAGCTTCAAAACCAGGAACCAAACGTTTATAAGAGTTGGTTGTTGGATTGATGATACCGCAAAGAGCTGGAGCATGTTTTAAAACCCCACCGATATAGTAAAGCGCCATTTCAGAAAGACCTGCGTATTTGTTGCCCGCAAAAAGATTTTTTCCATCTTTCCAAAGAGACATATGCATGTGCATTCCAGAACCGTTGTCACCGAAAAGTGGTTTCGGCATGAACGTCGCAGTTTTACCATAACGTTTTGCTACGTTTCTTACGATGTATTTAAACCACATCATTTTATCGCCCATGTTTAAGGCTGTATCGAAACGGAAGTTGATTTCACCCTGACCTGCTGATGCCACTTCGTGGTGATGACGTTCCACGACCATGCCACATCTTTCAAGTTCTAAGCAGATTTCAGAGCGAAGATCTTGTTGAGTGTCGGTTGGTAAAGCTGGGAAATAACCCTCTTTCGGGCGAACTTTATAACCTAAGTTGCGACCACCTTCATCACGGCCCGTGTTCCAAGCCGCTTCGTCAGAGTCGATCATATAGAAACCAGAGTTTCCAGTTTGTTCATAACGAACATCATCAAAGATAAAGAACTCAGCTTCAGGTCCGAAGTAAGCTGTGTCGGCAATGCCAGTCGATTGCATGTAAGCAATGGCTTTTTTCACGATCTGACGAGGATCACGGTTGTAGGGCTGAAGTGTTTCAGGCAAGCACACATCACAAATAAGTGAGAGTGTAGGCACTTGCATGAATGGATCCATCATCGCAGTTGTTGGATCTGGCTTGATGATCATGTCAGACTCTTCAATGCCTCTCCAGCCACGGATTGAGCTTCCGTCAAAGCCAAAGCCTTCTTCGAAAACTTCATCAGTCAATTGGTGAAGTGGTACTGTCAAATGTTGCCAAGTTCCGATCATATCGCAGAACTTAAGGTCCACCATCTTTGCGCCTTTTTCGTTGGCGAACTTCAAAACATCTTTTGCGGTCGTGATTTTTGTCGTCATCGGGCCTCCCAGCCATTGTAAAATCAAAAAAACTAAATTGCTTGTTCATCCTTTTCGCCAGTGCGTATGCGTAACGCAGACTCCACAGGGATCACGAAAATTTTGCCGTCACCAATTTTCCCTGTGTGTGCACTTTTGCGAATAGCTTCCACAGCGCTTTCAACAAGGGCTGAGGGTAAAACCACTTCTATTTTTATTTTTGGAAGAAAGTCGACAACGTATTCCGCACCTTTGTAAACCTCAGTGCGACCTTTTTGTCTTCCGAAACCGCGAACTTCTGAGACAGTGATTCCTTCTACGCCGACCTCTGACAGAGCATCGACCACATCATCTAACTTGAAGGGTTTGATCACGGCCTCAATTTTTTTCATGCATCTCTTTGTGCTGAATAGTTCAAAAGAAATTCTGCAAAAGTCTAACAAAGGAATTAAGGAATGCAAAATCAGGAACAAGTTATTTTATATTTTTAATTGCTAATAACGCGAAACAGTAAGTGCACCTTTTTGGAAAAA
The DNA here is from genome assembly GCA_041888585.1 of Bdellovibrio bacteriovorus. Taxonomy (GTDB): domain Bacteria; phylum Bdellovibrionota; class Bdellovibrionia; order Bdellovibrionales; family Bdellovibrionaceae; genus Bdellovibrio; species Bdellovibrio bacteriovorus_I. The sequence continues at coordinate 262,969 of CP168971.1, forward strand.
AAGATTCTTTTGTTTAAAGCGGCTTGCGGCGGCCTGTGGTTTTTGTTACACAGGGGTCCGCTTTTAAGGAAAAGCCAAATTGTTGTCGTACTCGGGGGGGATAATGACTACAACGCGTTTTTTCGTATACGGCTCTTTGTGTGACGGAATGGTTCACTTCTCAAAGATCCAAAATTTCGTGGAATCTTCAGTATTTGCACGCGCTAAAGCCACTGCCTACAGATTAAAAGTAGGCTTCCCAGCTATCGTAAAAGGTGGTTCCGACCTGGTTCCTGGTCAGCTCATGGAACTTAAAGGTTCAGAGCTTTTAATCAGTCTTTTGGATGAATTTTTCGGCTACAATCGTAACAACCCAGATCAGAGCCTTTATTCTAGAGAAGAAATCGATGTGCATCCAGAAGGTGCTTCTTCTCCGGTCAAAGCTTGGGTTTATTTCTTAAATCCTTTGAAATTGCCAGTCAGCGCCACGGTGATCCCGGGTGGGGATTGGAGAAAATCCATGGCCGAGCAGCCACCTTTGATTACTCGTTTGACTGAAAAGCAGTCGACCTATATTCAAAAATTGGGACGCTCTACTGGCCGAGAGATCGTACCTATTGATTTAACTCTTTACCGCGAATTGATGAATTTAGAACTTATCGTGGATAAAGGTCGCCGTTTGGCTTTATCAAAACTTGGCCAAGAGGTTTTTAAGCATCTTGCCTGATTCAAAAAAGTTATTCCGCATTGTTCTTATTGAGCCCGAGATTCCGCAAAACACGGGGAATATCGGGCGCACCTGTGTTGCCACTAACTGCGAATTGCATTTGGTCGGCAAGATGGGTTTTGAAATCAACGACACCAATCTTAAGCGCGCGGGCCTTGATTATTGGCCTCACCTAACATGGCATCGCCATGCAACTTTTGAAGACTGGTGGAGCAAGGTTGAAGATCCTTCCAGAGTGTGGCTTTTCACGACAAAAACCAAAAGAACTTACTTCGAACCCCAATATCAACACGGGGATTGGCTGGTGTTCGGGAAAGAAACGAAGGGATTGGATCCAGATCTTTTATTAAAATTTCCCAATCAAACAGTCACAATTCCAATGTTGGGTGAAGGCGCACGCAGCTTAAATCTTGCGACAAGTGTTGCAATTGCTGCTTATGAGGGTGTTCGCCAAATGACATTCTCCTCTGAAAAACCATAGTCTTTAGTCGAGGTGTGCACAATGTTGCACCCGAGATTACGGTTTCAAATTTTCTAAATGAATACGCGTCAATGACGCAGTCGCGAATAGTCCCCTTGCCTTGCCGCATAGAGGGCTTTGGGTCTATTCTTTATGACTATGGTTACACAAATTCTTACAAAAATCTTTGGAACAAAACACGATCGTGAAATGAAGAGAATCCAACCAACGGTGGATAAAATCGCTTCATTGGAACCTGCCATGGCAGCTCTCACGGATGAACAACTTAAAGCTAAAACTCCTGAGTTCCAGGAGCGCTTAAAAAAAGGCGAAACAGTTGACGACATCTTGCCTGAAGCCTTTGCCGTTTGTCGTGAGGCTTCAAAGCGTGTGTTAGGAATGCGCCACTATGACGTGCAAATGATCGGTGGTATCGTTCTGAACCGTGGAAATATCTCTGAAATGCGTACGGGTGAAGGTAAAACTCTGGTAGCAACTTTACCAGTTTATCTGAATGCTCTTACTGGCCGCGGTGTTCACGTTGTAACGGTGAATGATTATCTTGCTCGCCGTGATGCTGAATGGATGGGTCGCCTTTACGGATGGTTGGGTCTTACAACGGGTATCATCGTTCACGGTTTGAACGATCAACAACGTAAACAGATGTACGCTTGCGATATCACTTACTGCACGAACAACGAATTGGGCTTTGATTATCTGCGCGATAACATGAAGTTTGATTTGGCTGATTACGTACAACGTGGTCACTATTTTGCGATCGTGGATGAGTGTGACTCGATCCTTGTCGATGAAGCGCGTACTCCGCTGATCATTTCGGGTCCTGCTGAATCTTCAACTGAAAAATACATGGCTGTAAATGCGATCATCCCGCACCTAAAACGTGATGTGCATTTCACAATGGAAGAAAAAACGAAGACAGCTTCTTTAACTGACGAAGGTAACGCGAAAGTTGAAGAGTTAATGGGTCTATCAAATCTATATGATCCGCAAAACATCGAGATTCTTCACCACGTTTACCAGGGTTTAAAAGCTCACTATCTATATCGCCGTGACGTTGAATACATGATCAAGGATGGCGAAATCGTGATCGTCGATGAATTCACTGGTCGTTTGATGCCGGGTCGTCGTTGGTCTGATGGTCTTCACCAAGCTATTGAAGCTAAAGAAGGTGTCGAAGTTAAAAGCGAAAACCAAACTTTGGCTACCATCACTTTCCAAAACTATTTCCGCATGTATGATAAACTTTCGGGCATGACGGGAACGGCGGATACTGAGGCTGTAGAGTTTAAAAAGATCTATAATCTTGATGTTAACGTGATCCCGACAAACAAACCGATTCAACGTAAAGACCAAGAAGACGTTGTTTATAAGTCTGAAAAAGCGAAGTTTAAAGCTATCACTGCTGACATTAAAGAACGCAGTGCTAAAGGTCAGCCGATCCTTGTGGGTACGGCGTCGATTGAAAAATCAGAATCTTTAAGCAACTTCCTTAAAAAAGAAGGTATTAAGCACGAAGTTCTAAATGCAAAACACCACGAACGCGAAGCAGAGATCGTAGCTCAAGCGGGTCGTAAGGGTGCAGTGACTATCGCTACTAATATGGCCGGTCGTGGTACTGACATTATGCTTGGTGGTAATGCAGAGATGTTAGCGAAAGCTAGATCGGGTGCTGCTGAAGGAACACCTGAATACGAAGAAGCATATAATGCCATCAAACCGCAAGTTGAAGCAGAACGCGCTGAAGTGAAAGCTTTGGGCGGATTGTATATCGTAGGTACTGAAAGACATGAATCTCGTCGTATCGACAATCAGCTGCGTGGTCGTGCCGGTCGTCAAGGGGACCCAGGGGAATCTAAATTCTTCCTATCCTTAGAAGATAACTTGATGAGAATTTTCAACGGTGAGCGCATTCAAAAAATCATGGAAATGTTGAACATTCCTGAAGATGAACCAATCACCGCGAAAATGGTGACGAACGCTATCGAAGGTGCGCAACGTAAGGTTGAAGGTCACAACTTTGATATTCGTAAGAACTTGATGGAATACGATACGGTGATGAACCAACAACGTAACGCCATCTATTCTATGCGCCGTAAAGTTCTTGAAGGCCAAGAAATCGAAAGAACAACGTTGGATTGGTTGGGAGATTCAGTTTCTAACTTGTTAGATACTTACCTTCCAGAAGATGGAAAAAAAGAGACTTGGAGCATTGAGGGCTTAAATAATTCATTAGGTCAAATGTTCGGTTTCAAAATCGATCTTGCTGGTAAACCAGTTGATGCTGAAGTAGTCACCGAAGAAGTTAAAAAAGGTGTCAGAGAAGTTTTTGAAAGACAAAAATCTTCAATGGGCCCTTTCTTTGAACAAGTTCAAAAAATGATCCTGCTTCAAAGTATCGATCATCACTGGAAAAACCATCTTTATGTGATCGACAAACTTAAAGAAGGTATTGGTCTTCGTGGTTACGCTCAAAAAGATCCTTTAATTGAGTATAAAAAAGAAGCTTTCATGGCTTTTGAAAAACTTAATAACACGATCAAAGCGGATGCCGTTGAAAAGATCATGCGTGTTCAGTTGGTAGCACAGCAATCAGAAGAAGAAGTGCTTGAAAGCCTTCGTCCTGAAGAAGCTGATTTAAGTGAACTTGATTACAGTTCTCCTTCAGAAGCTGACATTGGTCACAGCCTTCCACAAGTGAATGCTTCGTCTTCTGAGCCAGAGAAACGTAAAATGACTTTCCAAAGCGGACCTCGTGACGATCGTCCGATGAACCGCGAAGAGCGTCGTCGCATGGAAAAACCTGGTAAAGGAAAAAGATAATTGAGTTCTTGTCCGAGTTGCCATCAATCCGTAGAGATTCTTGAAAAGCACTGGGGGACATTATTTACCTGCCCCCATTGCAACGCAGTTTTCTTTGTTGATTGGAATGGTCAACCTGAAATGGTTGAACATGAAGTGACTCCGGAAATGCAGGAACCAACGCTGCCACCGGAACCTGATATCGCGGCCGGCACTGACTTTGAGGGCGGCGCTGATTTCGAAGGTGGAGCTAACTTTGAAGGCGGCGTTCAATTTGAAGCGCCCCCTGTTCAGGATTTTTCTGGTTACGGAAATCCTGAAACTAATTTTGAAAATCCAGAGCAACCTAGTTTTACTGGTGATATTCCAAGCGAAGTTCCTGAAGACATGGCCCCGCAAGACGAACCTTATTTAACACCAGCTGAAGAAATTCAACCTGGTGCTGACTTTGAAACTCCGCAAGACAATCACTATCAAACTGAAGAGCCTGCTTACGATTTTAATCAGCCACTGGGGGCGGTGACAGAACCAGAACCAACTAACTTAGATACTTCTGACTTTTCTGACGTCACCGATTTTGCCAATGCCGATGTCGAAGCGGGTCCTTTATCTTATATGGTTGTGATTGATGGAATTGAAACAAGCCATCTGCTTTTACAGTTAAAAGAAGCCATGACGGATTCTCGTTTTGGCTGGGATGTGAATGCACTCATAAATGAAGTCGGTGGGGGCCGTTTGGTCTTAAGACGTTTGTCTCCGGCTAAAGCTAGTATCCTAATCAACCGAATAAAATATCTGCCTTTTAAAATTTCTTGGAGGCAAGATGTACTTTCAAGTTCTTAGTTTTTTGCTTAGCTTTTTTACAGCGACCTCGCTTGCGTTGGCCAGTGGTGGGGAAGAAAAACCTGCCGAAGGCGGTGGCCATGGTGATGCGGCTGCCGCAGCCCCGGCAAAAGAAATCAAAACCAATGAAGAAAGCTTTAACGTCGTTCAAGCCCGTGTGTCTGGCTTAGAGGCTAAAGTTCGTACGGGGCAAGACGAGATCAATAAGTTGATCGCAGCTAAGCAAACCACCAAGGATCCAGAAAAATTAAATGAGATTATTAAGCAGATCATTCATCTTCATCATGAATTAGCAGCAAACATCAAAGAGTATGACCAGCAAAGATCTCTTTTGAAGTATCGTTATCCTGAAAAGAACCAAACTGCGGGCCGCGTTTATGAACGTATCGACTTAAAATCCATTGAAGAAATGGAAGGGGAGATGAGCCTAAGTTCGACAGTCAAACGCACCCTTAAAAAGGTCCGCTCCCAGTACGGTATTAAAGAAAAACCGCAGGTGCCAGAAGATAGTCATACTCAGAAGAAAAATGCACCGGAGCCTGGCCTTATTGATCCAGTTATTCTGTCAAAATAGAAGTTTCATACCGTTTTTTGTGCCAAATTGAGACAGCATCTTTAAGCACATCCATTTACCTGATACCTTAAAATGATGGGGGATCTATGATCCGTTATTTGGCTATTCCAGTCGTTTTAATATCGCTTCTAACGACAGGCTGTCAGACGTCTATGCTTAAGCAGTTTAACGAAGTTAAACCGGGCATGGAAAAAGATGACGTTCTTGATCTTATGGGTTCCCCAAGTCGCTCTGAACGCTTCCACGGTAAAGACCGTTGGACCTATGTATTTTACGATCAGCATCTGCGCTTTGAAAAAGAAGTTCATTTCTTTGAAGGTAATGCCATCTATGTTGGTGATGAGTGGCAACCAGAAGTCGCTAAGTCCGCTGTGACCATGGATGCCCGTAACGAAGAACGAAATAAAGAGATCGATGCGCAAATCGCAAAAGACGTTGAAGAACATCGTCGCGCTTATCAAGACTTTGAAGCCAAGGCCAAGGGCACTGATAAGGTCCGTTACGTTCCAGAATTTGAACCTATTCGTTAATAAATAACGGCGCACCTAATACAGAAATGATTTCGTAACCATTCACTTCTAAAGTGCCTCGCTTAGAATCTTTTGGATAAAGTCTAATTCCCGTTAACACCCATTGAGTAGGCCAAAACTCTACCACGTTTTTAAAGAAGACTTTCCCACCGTTGTGGGTGGGCCCCGGTTCTATCGTCAGCAAGGTTTGCTCTAACGGAGTTTCAAAAATATCTTTAAATGGAATTGGGAAAGACGAAATGTGTCTGTGATCCGTTGAAGTGACACAAGCACCACGCACGACTAATTGCGGGATTTCACCTGAAAATGCAATGCCCTCAGCAGAAAGAATGAAATCCACAGTCGGATATAGGTCACAAACGGAGACTTTATCGCCGGCGCTGTCTTTCATCTGAAAGCCGCCAACTATGATCACGGTGCCTTCCAGATTTTTTTCAACCTGCACGTTTTTAAGAAGCTGGTACTTATAGGCCTTTTTAAATTCTTCAGGAGAGGCTTCAGAAAGATCGTAATTTTGTTCTTCGTGATAACCTACTTGATCGGTCGCGATGCCTCTTGATTGCGAAATCTTTTTATCTAACAACGTCACAGCAAATGGCAGTGTCGCCAGAACCAGTATTAGGCTGATGAATCGAGACATCTTTTGTAAAGGAGGCTTATTCTTCATCATTTTAGTACTCGCACTTTAGCGACTCACGGTCGGCTGCTGATAGTTCAACTCTTTTTACTCCGCCATTTAAAATAGCCCACATCACACTGGGAACTGTGCTTTGATGTCGTAAACCCAAAGCGTGTCCCAGTTCATGGATCAATAGACTTTCTAAATGCACATCATAAGGTGTTGTTGGCGATTCGGTGAAAAAATTAAAATTTTTATTATTGATTTGAATGTCGGCTTCTTTAAGTTCGTTATTGACCCAGTAAAGATTTGTTAGGCCCTGCAAACCTTTGGTTTTTTCCGGCCACTCTTGTTGCCATAACAATGAGTTCGTTCCGTCTTTTGCTGTCGCTGATAAGGAACTTTCAATTTTTTCAAATTTTAAAAGTGTCATTCCCGCAGCATCATTCCAGTGGGTGGCTGCTTTATTCAGTACTTCAAGGTACTCAGGTGGGAAGTCGTTATAGATTTTCAAAGTAAGTGGAATATTTTTTTTCCACGAAACTCTTTGCCCGTAGGAATTACTCACAAAACCACAATTAATTTCGGCAGCGCTCGCTAGTTGATCTTCATTTCCCGGTCCCAATGTGGGTGATTTTTTGCTGCAAGCGCAGACAAATATCAGAAATGTAGCAACCGCAAATTTCTTTATCATTCCTTTAGTTTACACAAGATTGCGTTAGTTCCTCTGATTATGTGAGGCTTCTAGACGATAGTACCGGGTAATAAAGACAAATTAATAAACAAATATAAATTTGTTTGAACCTTAACCGGTTTCCCGCTAGAAGTGCGTGTATGTTGATTGAATGGATTTTTGGCTTTCTGATGACTACCTGGCAGCATCTTCCTGAGGTGGAAACTTGGGCTAATGAAAATTTAGCGGGGGTCGAATCACTAACTGCTGAAATCCTGCGCGAGGAAGAAATTCTTTGCGTACTAGAAAAGCATGCATTGCTGACCTTTGATTCCCGCTGGACGAAAAAGGATCGCCTTAAAATCCCAGTGGTGTGTCGTCGTACGGGGAGCATGGCTGAATATCTTGAAGGTGTACAATTTCGTACAGAACCTTTGCTTAAGAAAAATGAATTCCCAGCGTGGGACCACCGCTTAGATGTCGTGGTTAAGAATCAAGCGCCATTTACTATTTATTTAAGACGGGATCGTGATTATTTAGGTGCTCATTCCTCTGCCGGATGGTCGATGTGGATTGAACTTAAAACAGGAATTTTGCGTTTTGAGTGGGTCGACCAAGTTCGAAATTCCCATCTTCGTATGAAAGCCCACACGGAGCTAAATCCATTAAAAGGAAATCTAAAACAGATCACCCATATCGATGCGCTTATGGTGATAAACGCAGGAAACAAGGTCGGTAAAGCGGCGATCCTTACGGGACGCAGTTCTGAGGGATTTAAGCACATTGTGTTTGAACGTCGAAATAACGATCTTTTTAAATTAAAAGAAAAGTGCACGAAACATCAGTCGTGCAAAAAGAGTACTTCAATAGCGTTGAATGAATTGAAGCTGCAAAAATTCGCCAACGTAAAGTCATCGGTATATACGAATTTTTTAAAGCAGGGACGCCCGCTTTCCTTTTCAGATATTAGCCCTGAAGAGTTAGTTCCCGAAATGGCCGTATTCCGTTAGAAATAGGTATCGCCCCAGTCAATGAGTGTGCTGTTTAGCCAAGAGATTCGTTCTTGGGCCGTCAGTCTGCGTGACTGACGCAAGAATTGGTGTACTTCGGCTCTTAAGATCTCTGCCGTTTTTGGGTGTAAAATCAAAACACCGCTTTCTGTATCATGGATAAAGCTGCGGCGATTTAAGTTCACACTGCTGACGAAGCTTAGTTTGCTATCGATCACTAAGATCTTAGCATGCAAGATCGAATGCTGATCTGCCCACTCATAGATTTCAACGTTTCTTAAATGGCGGTTTACACCCTCTTTATTTACGTCTTCAGCAATTTGTGGGGTGCCATCACCAGCTAGATGAATACGGGTGATGACTTTTACCTTTACCCCTCTAGCCACTGCGCGATCTAAAGCCGCACTGATAGCAACACTTGGACGGAAATACGGAGTAGTTAGTAAGATTTCAGATTGGGCTGAATCAAACATTTCAATGTAATAGCGTTCAAGCTGGAAGCCATCAAAGAACGGCAATGAAACAATATGGCGCACGACTGGATGCAGCTGCGGCAAGCTGCTTAAGCGCGACACTTGTTCAGGTGAAGCATATTGCGGGATATTGATGTTCGTTGAACGGAAACGATTGCTTTCTGGTTCTCGGGTCCAGAAGGAAATCATTTGCGATAAAACTGATTTTACAAATTCATGACCACGGATTTCGATTTCAAAGTCGTTATAATAGATATAACTTTCCTCTCCATCGCCGTAGTTTTTTAAATACGCATAGGCTTTATAAAACGGAGTATCGCTAAAAATATAAGAGTCACGGATGTTACGTCCACCTGTAATTAGGAAACTATCTTTGGTGTTGCTTCCTGAATAGCCGATGATCAATTTCGTATGATTCACGCGGTGAAATTTATCAAACCAACCACCATCTTTAGCATCTGAAAGACGGTATTTATAGTATTGCACCTTCACGTTCGGCACACCGATTTGCAACCATTCTAAGATGTTTTTATCTTTCTTAGTCATGGTTACTTCAGGAACTAGGATACGGATTTGTGTGCCACGTTCTGCATGATAGCGCAGGGAACGAGCCATGATCATGCCGTAGAAGTCCGCTGAGAAATTCAGGGAAGAAACCCAAATTACGTCAAATTTCGGAGCTTTTGAAAAATCCAATTTTGCTAATGGATTTTTATCATTAAAATCTTTGCGCGAAAGCGGGGAGCCAGTTAACGCTAAAACTTTTTGGTTAGTAGCGATATACGGATCACGCAAGTTCACAAGTTTATCGTAGGTTTGCGGGCATGTTGAAAAGTTATAATCCTGTTGCCAGAAGAAACTTGTGGGGTTGTTACCGAAGTTTCCTTGCGGGCGCGCGCAGATATCAATCTGATTAGTCAGTTTGTACCATTCTTTGTTCGCGTCAGCTAAATCAACGAGTTCAAAAGCATGGGTGAAGTTTCTTGAAACCTCTGGATCATAGAACTTCACAACGCAACGGCGTACATTGTTGCTGAATTTGACTCTTAAGCGTTGGCCGTTAACTTCATTATAGTACCAATCAAATTCATAGACAGGGCTGCGTTTTTCGCCACCAAAGAATAGGAATCCAGATTGATAGATAATATCACCGTTACATTCCATGCGTCCCTTAAGATAACTTTGCGAAGGATTGTTATCTTGGCCGCGGCCTGCATGGGATTTATCGCTGTCTTTTGCTGGCAGATCGTTTCTTAATCTTAAAGTGTAGTTCGAATAAAAACGGTGTTCTAACGGGAAAGGATTGCGACCCGGGCCGTTGATTCTATATTGATCTAAGTCTTTAATGCTGATGACTTCTTCAGTTTCAAATAAAGGACCGCGGAACGTCGCTTGGAACCACTGGCCTAAACCTGACCATTCACGCAATTGCAATTTGCCTGAAAGTTGGTTTACCAGGGTTTGTCTTTCATTCAGTAGCTTTTGAACTTGGGCTCTTACTTCAGGATCTGAAACCATCGCACCGTCAAAAACCGGAGTGCTTGCTGAAGTTTTCTGAGTTTGAAAAACTCTTTGGCTTGCGCGCCAATCGTTGCTCCAGTACTTAGAAAGTTCTAAATCGATTTCTTGAATTCTATTGGCTCTTTGATCGTCATACATTTCAGAACTAGGCGAACGAGTCGCACTAGTACATGCAGATAAAGAAACAAGAATAGATAATAGAAAAAAGTAGACCCACTTCATGTTCTTTCATTCGGAATAAACGGAAAAAAATGTAGTAGGTTTGTGGGGTAGTCTCGATTTGAGACTGAGATTTCTAATATTCCTGAGCCTTGGTCTAGGAAGATGCCCAATATTTTGTCCAAACGAAGGCAGGTGCAAACCTCCGAACTCTCAATCCTTAACAAGATTACTGAAGTCTTGCCTCTAATGTATATTTATAGCGATTGTGATTGCCGCATAAAACCTGCAAGTTTTTAAGTGAATTGTCGCCGTTAGCCCATCGTGGAATCCTGTGATCTACCTGTAACGCAAAAGTACTTAAGCACGTTTTTCCTGTTTTCTTATCGACATACTGACAGCATTTATCACGTTCAATAATTAGCCGACGTGTCTTAGGCGTGACCGATTTATTTTCCGCCACCACCGCATCGGTGGTAATCATTGCAGGTTTAGAATGATTTTCGTCTTCTTTGTTTAAAGGTTTAGCTTGAGTGCTTTTTCTAATTTTTTTGTCCAGATACTGATCTGCTAAAAACTCAATCACTTCAGCAATAGAGGTTGATCCACCTTCCTGTAAAAGAAGATGAGCAGCTAAATCTTTGCAGCTCATAAGTTTTTCATACTGCTCTTTAGAAAGCGTGACTTCAATTCGTACGGATTCATCTTTTTGAACTTTTTGAATATCGTATTCCTTTAAAGGCAAATCTAAAGCTTGAGAAAGAGCCTGCTGTGTTTCCTGGGTAGTTTTACCAACCACGACCGCGACTAATTCCTGTTTGTGCAAAGAAGACACTCTAGATCCAGATATCTTTTCTTTTTCTTTGATAGCGCGTGAAAGTTCCCCAATTTGAGAAAGGTTTAAGGTTCCTTCCTGAATCCGCGTTGCAACAGTGGGAACTTCGCGAAGCAGTCGGGCAGCTTCAAGTCTGCGCATGGCAGCCGAACCAGAGTATCCAAGTTCTTTAGTCAGGTATTCATAAATCGAAGAATAAGCTTTTTCGAGATAAAGCTTACGAGCATCGATTTCACGGATGTGTTCCAAAATCACATGCAAAAGTTTTCGTTCTTTTTGAACCAGATCTTTCAAACTGTTTTCAAGCTCACGATTTGATAAACGAGATAATGGATTCATGTTAATACCTCCCGAATTGAAAAAGGTATAACACGTATTTTTCAGGTGCTGATTTATCAATCAAGCAGGTGGAGAATTCCATTGAGTTTAATCGCACAGATATGCGCCATAGGATTAGAATACGATCGAAAGATCCTTTTGAGGTGTGCTGATTTAAACAAATTCAACAGATCCAAAATTGAGAAGCAAGAAATCACGTCAAGAAAATCGATCATGACAACTCGGTTATGACACTTTAAGTAACCGATGCGGTGGTAATTCGGGATCTTAATCTAGGTCGAAAGGATGTAATACGTTTTTGTTTACTTTTCCATGGAATATTGTTGCCATGAAGTATGCTGCACGCATCTTTATGTGAGATACCTCCTTGCGCGATTTTATTTGGCACCAAGGTGACCCAAGACTCACAAGCAGACGCTGCACTATTAAATAGTGTATATAAGTATCAAGATGAAGTTAGAAATCAGAAGCTGGGATATAATCTGTTGGGATTCGGAACTGAGGCTCTTCCAGCAAGAAATTGTTGGTCTTTTTCAGTAGGAGCGTCAAAATGAGTGAGATCCTTTCTAAAGGATTGGGATTTTTAAAAGGTTTTTTTATTTTAATTAATATCATCTGTATTTTGGGTGGTTTATTTTCAATTTCACTTAGGTACATGGATTTAAATCCATTCAAATATGTATCGACAGGAATATTTTATTTAATTGTTTGTGCTTTAAGTGTAATACCGACGTATTACTTATGGAATCGATTGTCCAATATAAGGCACTTCGTATTATTATTGTTTTTGACTATTCTTGTATCAAGCTTCCTTCGTCCCTTTTAGGTGAATGGTGATGGCTTGGAGAGGTAGTATCAAAAAGCAGGCGCTTTATTACTTTACCACTTTCGCCTTTGGGTAGCCTTGGTAAAAATGCGAAATGGTGAGGCGTTTTAAATTTCGCCAGGTTCTTTAAGCAGTGGGAACGCAAAGACTCTGCTGAAATACTTTGATCTTTTTTTACGACGAAAGCCTTTCCGACTTCGCCCCATTTTTCGTCTTTGACTCCGATGACGGCGGCTTCTAAAACTCCGGGATGGCTGCGTAGGATTTGTTCTACCTCTGCTGGGTAAACGTTTTCGCCTCCGGAGATGAACATGTCTTTTTTGCGGCCGACGACGTAGAAGTATCCTTCGCTGTCTTTACGGACTAAGTCGCCGGTGTGAAGCCAGCCATCACGTAAAGTTTCTTCAGTGGCTTTTGGGTTGTTCCAATATCCTTGCATCGCGACTGGGCCACGCAAGATCAATTCACCGATTTCGTCAGCCGCTAACTCTTGGCCTTCATCATTGACGACTTTGGCTTCGACGTAATGATTTGGGAAACCGATTGAGCCGATCTTGCGGAGGGCATCTTCTTCATTTAGTGAATACACATTCGGACCAAACTCAGTTAAGCCGTAACCTTGGCGAACGGGGATGCCTTTGTCGGCCCAGGTTTTTATTAGTTCAACCGGCATGGGTTCGCCGCCAACGATGGCGTAGCGGATTTTTTGCAAGTCATAGCTGGCAAAACCCTGCGTGCGCGCCATCATGTCCATTGTAGTAGGCACACCAAATAGAATAGTGGCTTTTTCTTTTTCGCTTAGATTTAAAACTTGTTCAGCGTCGAATTTTTTCAAGAAAACTAATTTGCCACCGGCATGAATGAATGGAGTAGTTAAAACATTCCAACCACCTGTATGAAAGAACGGCAAAAAGATAACTGTGCAATCTGTAGACTGAAGATTCAGTCTTAACTGCGTATTCACTGAATTCCAGTAAATCATCTTCAAGCTTAACAAAGCACCCTTTGGCGCACCCGTTGTGCCTGAAGTATAAAGTATCATCACCGGATCATTTTCGGTGGCTGTAAATGGAACTTCATCATTTGGTTGCTGGTGGATTACTTCTGCAAAACTATCTGATTCATGAACTGAATTGTCAGGTTTCTGCAGCAACAGCTTCTGAACTTTAAATTCAAGATTTTCCACAATGCTGCGGAAAGCCTCTTGAAATAAAACTAGCTGAGGTTGTGAATCCGAAATGATGTGATCAACTTCCCTTTGTGTTAGCCGGAAGTTGATCGGAACTAAAATCGCACCCAATCTTTGAAGCGCGAAAAATAAAAAGACGTATTCAAGTTCGTTGGTTGAAAGAACGGCAACGCGATCGCCTTTTTTTATTTGGTAAGTATTAGCTAAAAATCGCGCGGCCTGGTTGGCAAGACGGAATAGATCAGCATAGGAAATCTCTTTCCCGGAATCGCCATCTTTAATGGCGATTTTATTCGGAGATTCTAAATTCCAGTGTTTAAGCCAATCTAATTCCATAAAAACACCTTTAAGTATCATATCCCCACGTAAGGGCTAAGGCTGTCATGCTCATACCACCGCCCGAACCTAACATAAAGACCAAATCACCTTTTTTCATTTTTCCTATTTGCGCAGCATCCGCGATCGCCATGCCGATAGAGGCAGACCCCGTATAACCGTAACGATCCATAATGTAATGCGCGCGATCCCTTGGAAGATTCAGTTTATCCAAGGTTTCATAAATGCTTTGCACGTTAAACTGAGTAATAAAGAAGTGTTTAATATCTTCAGGATGCTTTTTGATTCTATCCAATAAAGCATGGGTTAACTTCGGCCAATGAAGGCCATTTGTCTCGGGCGGAATTCTTTTCGGGAATGAAAGCAAGTGTTCTTTATGTTCAATCACTTGATGGGAAACGGGCTTTGCCGTCCCACCAGCGTAAATTCCCATATAGTCATGATATTGGCCGTCAGTGAACATCTGGCTTTCCATGAATCCTTCGTCATCGGATTCTTGAATCACGACGGCGCCAGCTCCATCAGCAAATAAGGAAGCGATTTTGTAATCATCAAAATTTAAATACTTACTCATCCCATAAGCGCCGATCACAAGCACGTTTTTGTACTTTTGATCAGCCACTATATATTTGTGAGCCATATCACAAGCAGTTACGAATCCCGCGCAGGCAGAGTTCACATCAAAGCTTCCGGCATTATCGGCCCCTAAAAGGTAAGTTACAACAGAAGCCGTGGACGGGGAAAGATAATCAGGTGTATCCGTTGCAACAATAACTAGGTCTAAATCCAACGCAGTGATATTTGCTGATTTCAAAGCTTGAAGTGCGGCTGGCAGGATCAAATCAGAAGTGCGTTGGTCTTCTTTCATCCATCGGCGCTCAGAAATATTTCTTTGTTCTTTTAAGAAAGTGCTGATGTCTTTTTTGTAAAGTTCATCAAAATATTTATTAGCGATCACTCGTTCCGGCGCGAACATTCCAGTACCAATAATTGTCGAAGATCTCATAAAAATCCTTTCGCTTGCGGCTATCTTCAAAACATTTTTCAGCTGATTGCAAGAAAAGAAAATTAGAGTTCTGACTCTATTCACAGAGCGAAAAAGTGCGATTTTCTTTGACGGAGGTGGGGCAAATGAAGGTAAGTCGTGTTTATGAAAAATATAAATTTTGATTTCAAAAATAAAAATACAATCGTTACTGGTGGCGCTTCAGGAATTGGATTTCAAATTGCTTTGGACTTTTTAAAGGCCGGCGGCAACGTTGCGATCTGGGATTATTCAGAGCAAGCTTTGCAGAATGCAAAGTCTGAATTGGCAGCCTACTCTTCGCAACTTTCATTCGCGCAAGTGGATGTGACAAATCGTGATTCAGTGACGAAAGCAACGTCAACATTACCGTGGGCTGTGGATATTCTTGTGAATAACGCTGGTATCACTCGCGATAAATCTTTCGCAAAAATGCAGCCTGAAGATTGGGATGCAGTTATCAATACTAATTTGACGGGCTTATTTAATGTCACAAAGACTTTGTTAGAAAAATTTAATCCAAGCTCTCAACAAAAACGCATCATCAATATTTCTTCGGTAGTTGGTCTTTACGGAAACTTTGGTCAAACGAACTACGCCGCTGCAAAAGCAGGTGTGATCGGTATGACTAAGACGTGGGCTAAGGAATTAGGGCGAAAAGGCTTTACTTCAAATGCGATCGCTCCAGGTTTTATTTTAACGGCGATGACGAAAGCGATGCCTAAAGAAGTTCTAGATGGAATGGCGTCCAAAGTACCTGTGGTGCGTTTAGGTGAAGTTGAAGACATTGCAAACGCGTGTTTGTTCTTGGCAAGTGATCAGGCGGCATATATTAACGGCGCTGTTCTCAGCGTTGATGGTGGAATTGTTCTATAAAAAAACTATTAACTATAAAGGACCGGTTATGAAATTTCTGTTTTCGGCTTTCTTTGTTTTGGGATCTAGTATTTTTATTTCGCTTCAGTCTTACGCAAAGACCGAAGCCTTCAAAGGTTTCGTCGCAGTGGCTGCAAAGCGTGAACTTTACGTCGACTACGTTCCTGCAGAAAAAAATCAACCAACAGTTATTTTAGTAAACGGTCTTACTTATAGCACGCGCCAATGGAATGGTTTTGTTGAGCCATTGCTTCAACGTGGGGTGGGTGTTCTTCGTTACGATCCATTTGGACAAGGGCAGACTTTATTAAAGTATGCTCCAATCGTGGCGCCGATTCCTTACCAGGATCAAGTTCAGGATTTAAAAACACTGTTAGAAAAAATGCATCTAAAAGGTCCGTATCATCTAGTGGGCCTTTCTTATGGTGGCGGCATCATCGCCGGTTTTGCGAATCAGTATCCAGAGCTAGTAAAAAACCTAATTATGATGGCGCCATTCACTCGTCCGTTAGATGGTCAGGACAATTGGATTAAATCGCAAATCTGGGCGACCCGTCAGATGTTTCCATTTAACAAAGCCTCTGATGATGATCTTTATGATTATTTCCTTCACCAAATTATTTACGCAACTTACCCGCAAGCAGAACCCATTGTCTTAGAAAATCCATTTAAGCTAGAAGCGACTTATCGTCTGGTGCAGGGAATTCGTAAGTTTCGTCCCGTTGAGCACACCTCAAAAATTCCTGCAGGCTCTTTACATTTAGTCATCGCAAGACAAGATCAATACATCAACTCCAGTGTACTTGATGAATATTGGGATGCAGTTCCCTCTATCAGCAAAGCAAGCCGCCTTTACGTAAACGGCAGCGAACACAAAATGGTAGAGGCTGTCCCATATTTTTCTGCGGCTTGGGTTTATCAAATCATTAAAGGCAATCCAGAGCTTCAAGGTGGCGAAGACTTTGAGGGCTATCCATTCCGCGGCGAAGTTAAAAAAGGCGACAAAGTTATTAAGGTGGGTCGCGAATGATTAGCTATGAAATAAAAGAAGGTGTAGTTCCTGAAGATGTCTTTTTTATTCACGGCAACCTTTCGTCAAATCGCTGGTGGTATCCAGCTGCCGAAGTGTTTACTTCGCAATCCAAGGGCAAAGGCTATAAGGGATCTTTGATTTTTGCAGAGTTTCGCGGCTGCGGAAAAAGTGTAGCGCCGAAAGATTCAAGCGAAGTAGATCTACATTTGTTCGCTAATGACTTTATCCAGTTACTGAAATCTTTAAATAAGACCTCTGTTCATGTTGTTGGACATTCAACTGGCGGACTTATCGCAGCATTAATGTTAGCAAAAGAACCCAGTCTTTTTAAAAAAGCGGTGCTCTTAGATCCCGTGGGTGCGCAAGGCATTACCTTTGATAAATCCATGATAGCAGCGTTTGAGCAGATGAAAGCAGATAAGAATTTAACCGCAGCAGTGATCGGCTCAACGATTCATAATAATAACCCGCAAAGCCTATTTTTTAATCAAATCATTGTTGAGGATGCTTTTCATTCCGTGAAAACCGTCGGGCACTGGGTGCTTGAAGCCCTTGATGGGCTTGATGTTCGCGAAGATTTAAAGAATATCGCCCACGAAGTTTTAGTGTTGCATGGAGAACACGATAAACTTCTGCCGGTTTCTGATTCACAAGATTTAGCCAAACTTTTTTCCCGAGGAAGTTTTCAAATTATCGAAGGCCAAGGTCATTGCGCCAACGTTGAAGCGCCCGAGAAATTTGTGAATATTTTGAACGGATATCTGTTCTAACCATGACTTAATGCTTTGCGGCGGCGGTCGGTTATCATAAAGGGGGGCGGCTTAATTAGTTGCCCCTTTTTTCATTTTCAGTTAGTTATCGAACAATACATTACAATGTTGTGACAAAACTTATTTTGCGTCCCCCAGGGAGTGCCAGCCTATGTCTGAAACTAGAGATGAATATAATCGCGGTGGTTTGATTGCTTTTGCTTTCTCCATGGTATTTTGCTTCGTATTTTTCTTCTACCTTGTAGCAATTCATAAGGGTGTTGATTTAGGAGAAAACGTCGTTGATCCAAATGCGCCTGCAGTTGAAGGTGCGGCTCCTGTCTTTAATATCACTGACGTTAAAGAACCATGGGTTTCTACTCCTGAGCTAGTGACTTACGGTGCAAAAGTTTACAAAACAAACTGCGCTATGTGCCACGGTGATCAAGGTAAAGGTGACGGTGCTGCGGGTGCTGGTTTGAATCCAAAACCACGCAACCTTGTTGAAGGTAAGTGGACTCAAGGTGAAGGCGTGATCGCTCACTTTAACGTGCTTACTCACGGTATTAAAGGTACATCGATGGCTTCTTATGCTCACTTCAAACCGGCTGATCGCTGGGCGCTAGTGGCGTACATTGAATCTATCACAGAAAATAAATCAAAAGACGATCCTGCAAAAGTAGCTGAGTTTGCAAAAACCGCTCAATAATTAGGGATTTAATTAATGCTTTCTAATAAGCTTGTTTTTAAAATGAAAACAATGGGTGTGGCTCTCTCAGGAGCCGTTCTCGTTTTATTTTCATTGCCTGAAACACAAGCTTACGACGGCAAGCCAGCGCCGATGGTTGCAAGCGAGCAGCCAAAAGAACTTCAAGGCATTGGCATTGATGAAAAATTGGGCCAAAAAATCGATCTAAACTTGAAGGTGAAAGACGATAATGGTCAGGAAGTGACTCTGGGATCTTTCTTTGATGGCAAACACCCAGTGATTATTTCTCCGGTTTATTTCGCCTGCCCAGGGCTTTGCAACTTTCATCTAAATGGTCTGACTGACGCTTTAAAATTGATGGATAAAGATTGGTCTGTTGGGAAGAAATATAAAATTCTTTCTATGAGTTTTGACTCAAAAGAAACTCCAGAGTTGGCAGCCCAGAAAAAAACGACTTACATGAAGCTTTATGACCGCGAGGGTGCAGAACAAGGATGGCATTTCCTTTCTGCTGATGAAGCCACTGTTCAAGCGATCACTCAGTCACTAGGTTTTAAATTTAAATGGGACGAGAAAGCTCAGGAATGGGCCCATGCTTCTGCCGCAGTAGTGATCACTCCGGACGGCACGATTTCTCGTTATTTGCACGGGATCATGTTTGATCCCAAGGACATCAAGCTCGCTCTTAACGAAGCGACCGAAGGTAAAATCGGAAACTTCGTCGAGCACTTGGTGCTTTATTGTTTTAAGTATGACCCACAACAGAGCAAGTACACGCTGGCTGCCTTCAATGTGATGAAGCTAGGCGGAGCACTGATGGTTCTGGTGATGGTATTATGGTTATTGCCGATTTATATTCGCTCTCGCAGAGTGAAGTCCAAAGAGGCGGGGAGATAAAAGTACATGATGTGGTTTAATTTAGCGAAGGCCCAATCCTTCATGCCCACACAAGCAACCGAGATTGCAAAGCAGGTAGACAATCTCTATGGTTTCTTGTTGATTACAAGCTTTATTGCCTGCGCTCTCGTAATCGGCGGGATGATTTACTTTGTATGGAAATACAGACGTAAAACACCTAACGACAAGACTGCTTACATTTCTCACAATACTTTCTTGGAGTTCGTGTGGTCATTCATTCCACTAGTGATCTTCTTGGGTGTATTTGCTTGGGGTTGGTACATTTACCACGACATGAGAACCATGCCTAAGAACGCTCTTGAGATCAACGTGGTTGGTAAACAATGGGCTTGGGAAATGGAATACAAGAACGGTTACAAAACCGTGAATGAGCTTGTTGTTCCAATCAACACTGATGTTAAATTAATCCTTTCATCTTTGGATGTGATCCACTCATTCTTCGTGCCTTCATTCCGTATGAAGCAAGATGCTGTACCTGGACAATATACAGCTTTGTGGTTCCGCGCTGACAAGCTGGGTGATTTCCACATCTTCTGTACTGAGTACTGCGGTACTTCGCATTCAGGCATGATCGGAAAACTGAAAGTAGTTAATAAAGAAGATTTCGACCGTTACTTGGAACAAGGTCAGGAAGAACGTAACTTGCCATTAGCAAAACGCGGAGAAAAACTTTTCGCGGTTAAAGCCTGCGCTTCTTGCCACTCTGTAGATTCTCCTGCTGTTAAAGTAGGTCCTACATTGTTCCAAAAATTCGGCACAGAAGAAGTTCTTGATGATGGTTCTAAAGTGACTGTCGACGAAAACTACCTTCGCGATTCTATTTTGAATCCGAATAAGCACATTGTTAAAGGTTTCCCTAAAGGTGTTATGCCTACCTTCCAGGGTCAGTTAAATGAAAATGAACTCAGCGCGCTTGTTGAGTACATCAAGGAATTGAAATAAGGAGCACCACATGGCTACAAAATCAGCTCATCACGGTGACAACTACATTAATTTTGAAAAAGGTCTGTGGTCTTGGTTAACGACTGTGGATCACAAACGTATCGGTCTTATGTACATGGCGACCGTTATGTTCTTCTTCTTAATCGGCGGTATCATGGCGTTGCTTCTTCGTTTAGAGCTTTTTGCTCCAAACGCGGCAGCAAACGTTGGTAACGTTCTTAAAAATGGTGACGTTTACAATCAGGTTCTGACTTATCACGGGGCGATCATGGTATTCATGGTTATCGTTCCTGGTATCCCAGCGATCTTGGGTAACTTCTTCCTGCCGCTTCATATCGGCGCGAAAGACGTGGCGTTCCCGAAAATCAACTTGGCAAGCTGGTACTGCTTCATGGCGGGTGCGGCTCTTGCGATTGCGACTTTCTTCTTTAAGAAAATCGATACGGGTTGGACTTTCTACACTCCTTACTCAATCAGAACTGGAACAGCGACTGTTCTAATGGTTCTTGGTGCGTTCGTGATGGGGATGTCTTCAGTTCTTACTGGTTTGAACTTCATCGTAACTGTTCACAAATTAAGAGCTCCGGGCATGACCATGCACCGTATGCCTTTGTTTGTATGGGCGCTTTATTCAACAGCGATCCTTCAGCTTCTTGCAACTCCGGTTCTTGCGATCACGTTGTTGTTGTTAGCGGCAGAGAAATTGTTCGGTGTGGGTATCTTTGACCCTGCATTGGGCGGTGACCCGGTATTGTTCCAACATTTCTTCTGGTTCTACTCGCATCCAGCGGTTTACATCATGATCATCCCAGCGATGGGTGTGGTATCTGAGTTGATCACGACTTTCTCTAAAAAAGTGATCTTCGGTTACACAGCGATCGCGTACTCTTCACTAGGTATCGCAGCGGTTTCCTTCTTCGTTTGGGGTCACCACATGTTCGTATCTGGTCAGTCAGCAACTGCGGGTATCATCTTCTCGTTCTTGACGATGCTAGTAGGTGTTCCAACGGCGATTAAGATGTTTAACTGGGTAGCAACTCTTTACAAAGGTTCAGTCTCTTTTGACTCTCCGATGTTGTTCGCTCTTGGTTTCTTGTTCCTATTCGCAATCGGTGGTGTGACTGGTATCATGCTAGCGACTTTACCAATCGACGTTCACTTCCATGATACTTACTTCGTGGTAGCTCACTTCCACTATGTGATGGTGGGTGGTACTTTGATGGCGTTGATGGGTGGTTTTTACTACTGGTTCCCGAAAATGTTCGGAAAGATGTTCAACGAATCAATCGCTCGTTTGTCTTTCGTGTTCATCTTCATCGGTTTCAACGTGACGTTCTTCCCTCAATTCATCTTGGGTGCGATGGGTATGCCACGTCGTTATTTCGACTACATTCCTGCCTACGAGAACCTAAATAAGATTTCGACAATCGGTTCTTGGTTGATCCTAACAGGTTTCTTGATGGGTCTTTGGGTAATCGTTCAAGGTTTAAGAAATGGACCGAAGGCTCCGATCAACCCTTGGGGTTCTAAAACTCTAGAGTGGCAAACGGCGTCTCCTCCTCCACACGATAACTTTGCAGTTGAACCAATTGTAACAGCGGGGCCTTATGAGTACAGATAGCACTACTACAGCAAACGGATTCAGAGCAGCTCACGTGTCGCATCACTTTAAAGATGCGACTCAAGAGTACGACAGCGGTAAGCAAGGTATTTGGTTGTTCATGGTAACTGAGATCCTGATGTTCGGGGGTCTACTAGTTGGTTATGCAATCTTCCATCACTTGTATCCGACAATGTTCGAAGAAGGCGCTAAATCGCTTGATTGGAAAATGGGATTCATCAACACGATGGTTCTTATCTTCTCTTCATTCACAATGGCGATTTCAATTTCCTTGATCCAACAAAATAAGATTAAGCAAGCTTCGATTGCACTAGCTGCAACCATCCTTTGCGGTGCGATCTTCATGTGTATCAAGTACTTCGAATACACTCATAAATTCCACTTGGGTCTTTACCCAGGTCGTTTTCTTGATGTAGCAAAAGTAGGTGCTGAACATGCCAATCTTGGTATGTACTACGGCTTCTATTACTGCATGACAGGTCTACACGGTCTTCACGTGTTGATCGGTATGGGTTTGATCACTTGGCTTTTAATCAGAACTATCCGTGGAGATTTCCACTCTCAGTACTGGTTGCCGGTTGAAGGTGTTGGTATCTTCTGGCACATCGTCGACTTGATCTGGATCTTCCTGTTCCCTCTTCTATATTTGGTGGGGTAAAAAATGGCAGCAAACGCAAATAACGATTTAAATACACTTCATCCGCACATCACTCCAATGTCGACTTACCTTAAAGTCGCTGGAGCTTTGTTCGGTCTGACTTTCCTGACTGTATTCGCGCATCAATTCCATGAGCAAATGGGTGCATTTGCTGGTTTTGTAGCTTTTGCTATTGCAGCAGTTAAAGCAGCGTTCGTATTGATGTACTTCATGCACTTGAAGGACGACACGAACATGAACAGATTGATCTTCGCTAGCGGATTCTTTTTCTTACTAGTGCTATTTATTTTCAGCGCAGTTGATATCGCAACTCGCGTTCTTGAAATCAGCCCTTTATAAGATAGTGTTACGCATATACGCAGATCTTACTAAGTTTGGCATAGTCGTCTTTTCAGTTCTTGCAGGACTGGCCGGCTATGCCACTGGTTTTCAGATCGAACAAACCTTCGATTGGAAAATCTTCCTTGAGACTCTTCTAGGTATCTACTTCCTAAGCTCAGGTTCTTTGGCTTTAAACCAAGTTCAAGAATGGAAGTTAGATCAAAAAATGCCTCGAACAGCGAAAAGACCGATTGCTGCTGGAAAAATCAAACCAGCGGCTGCGGGTATCTTGGCAGTCAGCTTTATCTTTGTTGGTCTTAATTTCCTTTTCACACTTCAGCCGGTGGCTGGTTGGGTGGGTTTGGTTTGCGTTGTTCTGTATAACTTCGTTTACACCATGTACTGGAAACGCCGTTGGGTGATGGCTGCTGTACCAGGCGCTTTACCAGGCGCTTTGCCAGTGACCATTGGTTATGCGGTTGCAAATCCAAATATTTGGAATTCTGAATCACTATATTTGTTCCTGATTATGTTCTTGTGGCAGATGCCGCATTTTTGGGTCTTAGCTATTCGTTATAAAGATGATTACGCTGCTGGCGGAATCCCTACTTTGCCAGTGGCCTTGGGCATGCGTAAGACTTTATTCCACATTGGACTTTATACTTTTGTATATGTCGGCGTGGCCCTGGCTGCACCTATGTTTGTGCACGCCAGCTGGATGTTTGCACTTTTAGCGTTCCCATTTGCATTCAAAGTGATGCAAGAGTTCTATCGCTATTACAAATCAAACGGCACGGAAAGATGGCTCGCATTCTTTATGTGGTTAAACGTTTCGATGCTCGTCTTTATCGTGATCCCAGTATTGGATAAATGGAACTTCCTATTTATCCACTCTAACTAAGTTTGCATACATAGGAAGCGGCGAAAAAGGGGCCATCCACTTTTGACCGCTTCTGTTGTGCGGGGATTTTTAGGCTGGTCTTCGCCGCCGCTTTATTTTTTTCTTAGGTTATCGGGTGTGTCTACTTGGACGAAGGGGTCTGCTTTTTGAAAAGCCTCTAGCTTTAGGCAGTTTTCATTTACTTTAAGTAGCGTTGGATACTTCGAAATATCAACGTTGAATCTTTGGCAGGTGAGAAGTTGTGGAACTATGAATAGGTCCGCCATAGTTATTTTTTCGCCGAAGCTATAGGTGCCTGCGAAGTCTTTGATTGTTTCTTCTAAGGTTTCTAAACCTTGGCTTAGCCAGTGTTGAGCCCATTCTTCTTTTTTATCTTGAGTGTAGCCGTGGGTTTTTTCCATGTACTGCAAAGTCTTTAGATTTCCCATGGGATGCATGAAAGAGTTTATGACTTCGCAAACCTGTCTGATTCTAGCTCGGGTGTAGGCATCTTTAGGGAGCAGTGCTGGCTCTGGAAAAACCTCTTCAATATATTCGATGATGGCCATGGATTCAGGAATGTATTTACCTTCGTGCAAAAGGGTAGGTACTCCGCCAAGGGGATTGATTTTTAAATATTCTGCGGATCTTTGTTCGGCTTTTAGAAGATTGATGGCTTTGTATTCAAAATCCAAACCTTTTACGTGCATCGCTAGGCGCACACGGTACGAGGTGGAACTGCGAAAATAGTTGTATAAGATCAATGAGGCCATATAATCTCCTTAGCGATTATTTGAGTCTGGTTTTTTTTCTCAGTCAAAGGATCTTCAGTGGCAGATAGATTTATCTTTTCTCTGCGTTTTTCTACGAAAGTTTTTTTTAAATTAGCAATTCTTAGTGTGGCCATGATTCTTTTCATGACCCTGTTTCGCATGAATCTTTATTTCTTGTCGGTTTTCCATGCGACAGCAAATGTGGATTTCATTGAAATCCTTCACTCTTTTATCGCAGGCTTGCGTTTTGATATATTGGTGTTTGGCTTTTTATTCATTCCACTTTATTTCCTAATCATAGGGCAGGCTTTCGCGCAGAAGTGGCCTCGGTGGATGTTTGCTTTTTATAAATTCTATTTCGGAACGGCCTGGTTCCTTATCTGCGTCTTAACTTTTGTTGATTTCTTTCACTTTGCAAAGCATGGCGTGCGATTGCGTTTTGAAGGTTACCTGAATTGGAACTTTGATACTTTGTTAGAACAAGCAAAAGGTCTGCAAAACAATCAGACCCTGATTTTTTGCGTAATCACAATCATGTTATTTAGCCTTGGTTATATGCTTGTTAAAGCTATTCGCTTCGGGGAATGGAAAGATGAATATTCACCTCAGGCTGGCAGTGGATTTGAAATATTCTGGCGGGTGGCTTTGCCTTTAGTTCTTATCGCGTTAGCAGCACGTGGCACGGTTGAACCCCATCACTTGCGTTTGGAGCACAGCGAAGTGTCTTCAAATAAGGCTGTAAACGAGATGGCACTGAATGCTGTATGGTGTTTTGATAAATAATTGAACTTATGGTCCACTACGTTTAGGACTTTTTACTCGATCTAGGAGGAATAATGAAAAAGTTAGCTCTTGTTGTTTTTGCTACTCTGGGTGTGATGACTTCTGCTGCGATGGCTGATGTTGATTACCAACTTGAAGTGGGCGTGCGCCAACAATCTGCAGATGTAGAATCTCCATCAACAGCAAAAAGCCAAATGGGTATGCAATTCGGAGCTACAGCTCATATGCCTTTTGGTGATAAGTGGCATTTCCGCACAGGTATGCTTTACACACAAAGACCTCTGATTGTTGAAACGGGTGCAGTTGAAACAAAAGTATCAGTGAACTATTTGGATATTCCACTGGCGTTGATGTTTAAATTTGAAGAACACATTGGCGTTTTCTTTGGTTTCCAATTGGGTCTAAATATCGATAAAACAAATGCTGAAGACGTAAAATCACCAATGTTGCCAATCGTAATTGGAACAAGCTTTAAATTCGCTCCAAACTTGGGCGGCGTCCTTTACTATGATAACGGTGATGAGCTTGCTGAAGGTATTGAAAAATCACGCGCTGTCGGCGCAAACTTGATGATCACTTTTGACTAAGGAAATTTTGTGAAACTGGGTTCGTTAAAATCCCCGCAATCTTTAGATGGGGAATTATGTGTTGTAAGCCGTGACCTGAAAACCGCTGTCAAAGCGACTCAGGTTGCGCCTAACCTGCGTGTCGCTCTTGAAAACTGGAAACAACACGAAGAAACACTTCAAAAGATTTATAAAGATCTTAATGATGGTAGAGCGACTGGAGCATTTGCAGTAAATCAAAATGATTTCCACTCTGCTTTACCGCGCACTTGGCTTTTTGCGGATGGCTCTGCATTTATTTATCATATTAAACTTGTGCGCATGGCGCGTAAGGCAGCTTTGCCTGAAACGCTAGAAACAGTGCCACTGATGTATCAAGGGGAGTGTGGGCAGTTCCTAGCTCCAACAGAAGACATTCCTCAACGTGATTTTGCGCACGGAACAGACTTTGAAGGTGAAGTGGCCGTTGTCACGGACTTTGTTCCAATGGGTACTACTCCAGATGAAGCGCTAAAGTACATTCGTTTATTTGTTCTAGTGAATGATGTGTCTTTGCGCGGTTTAATTCCTGAAGAGCTTGCGCAAGGTTTTGGCTTCTTTCAAAGTAAACCGGCTTCGGCATTGTCACCGTTTGCAGTGACTGCGGATGAATTAGGTGACGCACTTAAAGATGGAAGAATTCATTTACCATTGCATGTGAAATACAACGGTGAATTCTTTGGTAAAGCAAATGCAGGTGCCATGCACTTCCACTTTGGTCATTTAATTTCCCATGCCGCTAAAACCCGAAACCTGGCGGCGGGTTCGATCATTGGTAGCGGTACTGTTTCAAATGACAAACATGAAAACGGTTCAAGCTGCTTAGCTGAAAAGCGCATGATTGAACAGATCGAAACCGGTGCTATTAAAACTCCATTTATGAAAAACGGCGATACCGTTGAAATGGAAATGTTTAATAATCAGGGACAAAGTATCTTTGGAAGAATTTTCCAGAAGGTAAAATCGGTTTAAGATTTTCTAAATTCTAAAAATAAAAAAGCGGAGAAAAAAATCTCCGCTTTTTTATTTTTGTCTTATCGCAAATTAAATTAAAGAGCTTCGATCACACCGCAAGCAATTCTTGCTCCAGAGTTACCCGCTGGTTGGGATTTCAAATCATCTTTATCTTTATGGATAACGATGGCCTTACCGATGATGCTGTTAGCGCCTGACATTGAAAGACCTTCTGCTGTCATGCTAGTTTTAGCTTTTTTCTTTGTATCCGCGATGATATTGCCTAAGTCACCTGCGTGGCGTTTATCACCATGAACGTCGCCATGATTTGCAGCTGTTGGGTTAAAGTGGCCACCTGCTGATGAAAAATCTGGTTTAGAACAATCTCCCACTTCATGAATATGGAAACCGTGGGGACCTGCTTTTAAACCTTCAATATTCGTTTCAATTTTTGTCGTGTTATTTTCAGTCGTAAAGTGCACGATGCCTTTTACTTTGTAACCCGGAGCCGGTTTAAGAACAGCTTGAGCTTTCGTTGGAACTACGACAGCAGGTTCAACCGGCGTAGTTTCAGCACTCTGCTTTTTCATTTGAGCGCAACCAACACTTAACAAAACCAGGGCAGATAAAATCAACTTCATACGTACTCCTTCATGATGTGGATGTGATTTTCTACACAAGAGTATGTTAGAAGCCAGTGGCTTTGTCAGGGACTTATTGGTCGCCTAGATAATTGAACAGTCCCACAATGATAAAAGTCAGTAGGTAAAAATAAAGGACTACGCGGCCAAGGCGTATTTTTGCGGCTAAAAGTGCTCTGGTAGCTAACGTCGTCACAACTACCTCCTTTAAAAGGGGCAACTGATTAGAGCTGCATGATATATGTTAATTATCTCACAGCTAGCCAGGACCTATCTAATAGATTTTAACTATTTCTTATATAGTTTAATCCTGTGGAGGACCGATGCAAACCAGCTTCAACAACAGCTTCGATAAAACTGTGCAAACGCTTAGTCGAACTCTTTCTGAAGAATATGTTCTTATGTTAAAAACCCAGAATTTTCATTGGAACATCGAAGGCCCTTTGTTCTTTTCCATGCATAGCCTGTTAGGGCATCAGTACAAGAGTCTAGGTGAAAAAGTAGACAGTATCGCTGAAACGATTCGTGCCTATGGCAGTAAAGCACCGGGAAGTTTCCGTGATTTCCTAAAGACCGCTTTGATTGACGAAGCCCCGGCAGATCCAATAACGCCACATCAAATGATTGAAATTTTGAATAAGGACCATTTGGCTTTAGCGACCCGTATTAAAGAACATCGCGAAGAGGCGGAAAAAAATGGCGATGTACATGCCATTGTGATTTATGAAGATCTGATTTCCTTCCATGAAAAGGCTTCGTGGATGATCCGAAGTCATAGGGCATAAAGAGATGACATAACGATGCAAGGCCGACGAAGCTTGAAGGTACTAAAGGAGTATCTTCATGCTTCACTTTCTTGGTCTTCTTTTTATTACGCCTCTTTTTGCACAAGAAAAAATTCAAGTCAGAACATTTACGCCGCAGGGTTATGTTAAATCTATAGAACAAGTACGTATTGAGTTTACGCAACCCATGGTGCAATTCGGGGATTTGCAGCTAGCAGCGCCGGCGCAAAGTGAATGTTTTAAAAAAGGCCAAGGGCGTTGGTTGGATACGAAAAACTGGGTCTTTGATTTCTCTGAAGCTTTACCAGGTGGGATTCTTTGCAGTGTTAAAGTTGCCGGACAGACCTATCAATTCCACACCGGCGGACCCAGTGTTAAAGAAACATTTCCCCGTCAATATCGGGCTGTTGAATCGGATCAAAATTTTATCTTAATGGTCGATTCTGAGGTCAAAGAAGATTCTGTTCAAGATCACGCTTACTTTGTTATCGAGGGTTTAGGTGACAAAATTCCCTTAGAAGTAGTTGATGGTCGAGAAAAAGAAAATGTCATTGCGGCTGCAAAAGAAGAATTCAAGTATGACAGTGAAGCCTTTAATGGCGAAATGATTGTCGTAAAAGCAAAAAGAAATTTTCCTCCGGGAGGTCGGGTAAGTCTTGTTTGGGGTAAAGGAATACAGTCTAAAAGTGGTGTTGCCAGTCCCAAAGATGAATCTTTTGAATTTGAAGTAGCCGAAGCCTTTAAGGCCGAGTTTTCTTGTCAGCGGGAGGCGGTTGGTAAACCCTGCATTCCTTTGTTAGATATGAATTTGCAGTTTAATTCTTCTATCGCTTTAACTGAGGCGCAAAAGATTTATCTGCAAAGCTTTGATGGAAAAAAGATTCCAGCTGAGATCAGTCCAGATGAAGTAAAGGTATCTTATCTGAGCTTCAAAGGGCCCTTTGCCGCGAATTCGAGTTATGTACTACATGTGCCAGGCAAATTAAAAGATGAAGACGGCAGAGCACTTACGAACCAAAACCAGTTTCCATTAAAGATAAAGACCGGTGTAAATCCACCGCTTTTAAAGTTTGCAGCTAACTTCGGTGTAGTCGAAGCCGGGCCGGAAGCTGCACTTGCAGTGACACTAAGAAGGGTAGAAAAAAGTTTAATTAATAAATTCACTGGTTTTACGGGTAAGTTTGATTCCTCAAAATTTAAAGACATTGTGAAAATTTTAAATGAGGTTCAAAGGTCTCCAGATGGTCCTGGCCGATCAGAAATTCTTCAAAAAGTGAAAGCTCAATCAATTGTTATTCAGAAACCTTTGAACCCAGCTGAAACAGAAGTGGTCGGAATCCCATTAAAACAAAATGGCTTTTACTTTTTAGAAGTACAAAGTCCTTTGTTGGGGTCAGCTCTGCTTGATGAAAAGAAACCGTATTTTGTTAGAACCACAGCCCTCGTTTCGTCAATGGCCGTGCATTTAAAGTATTCAGAAGACGAAGCTTGGGTTTGGGTGACAAAGCTAAAATCAGCAGAGGTTGTGCCAAATTCAACCGTGCGAATCTTTGATGTCACTGGCAATGAAATTTTAAAAGGAACAACCAATTCCCAAGGTTTAGCTTATTTTAAGTTTAAGCAGCCTTTAAAAGACTGGAAACGCCAAGAGGAAGGTTATTACTATGATGGTTTTTTTGCTGTAGCTGAAAAGGATAACGATTTTAGTTTTGCCCATTCGTCATGGACTCAAGGGATCGAAACTTGGCGTTACCAACTAGGTTATGCAGAAAATACAGATAAATATGTAGCCCATGGAATTTTAGACAGGACTTTATTTAAGCCTGAAGAAACCTTGTCAGCAAAGTTGGTTCTGCGCAAATCTGATAAAGCACAATTGCAGATTCCTTCAGCGAAGGAATATCCAAACACTATAAATATCTCTCACGATTCAGGCCTGCAAAGCTTTAAGCAGCCGTTAAAATGGAACGAAAAAAATGGCACGGCAGTTTTTAGCTTTCAGTTGCCATCCGGTGCTAAGATGGGGCGCTGGAGCTTATCTTTGCAAAAAGATAAAAATGACTCCATTCCAGTAGGGGGCTTTTCAGTTGAAAGTTTCCGAGTTCCATTGATCCAGATTGGACTTATTTCCCCTAAGCCCGTTTTTGTTTTAGATAGAAATATCCCTTTAGAAGTAACCGGAAAATATTTTGCTGGCGGGCCCGCGTCTGACTTAAAAGCCAAACTTCGTTGGAATGTAGAGCCGAGCTATTTTGAACCTGAGTCTGATGATTTTAATGAATACAGTTTTGCCAATGGCGCTGTTAAAGAGGGTTTATTTAGAACAGGCGAAGACGAAAGCGCTCGCTATATCGCCCAAAGCGGCACTCAAGAATTAAAGCTTTCCGATAACGGCGTAGCAAAAGTAAATTTAAGAGATTTAAAATATGGTTCAAGCCCACAAAGACTTCGCAGTGAAATTGAGTATAAAGATCCGAATGGAGAAATCCAAAATGTGATTCGTTCATACATGATGTGGCCTTCAAATGTGGTCCTAGGTATCAAAGCGACATCTTGGTGGACACGTCCTGATAATGTTGAATTTAACGTAGTAGCCTTGGACCTTCAGCAAAGACCTCTCGCAAAACAAAAGGTGACGGTCGATCTTTTCACCAGCCGCTACTATTCCCACAGAAAAAGATTAGTGGGTGGATTTTATGCTTTTGAAGATTTTAGAGAGTTTAAAAAAGTAGGGGAGCTTTGTGAGGGAGAGACCGACGCCAAGGGTGTATTCAACTGCTCTGGTAAGTCTAAAGTTGCAGGTTCTGTAATAGCCGTGGCTCGATCTAAAGATAAAGAAGGGCGAGATAGTTATGCCAATGTAAATCATTGGATTATAAAAGAAGGCAGCCCTCAGTGGTTTGGTGCTGATAACCATGATCGCGCTGACCTCATCCCGTTCAAAAAATCCTACGAAGCTGGGGAAGTCGCCGAATTCCAGCTGCGAACTCCTTTTGCAAAAAGCAAAGTCCTGATAACAGTAGAGCGTGAAGGTGTTTTACATACTCAAGTAGTCGACGTAAAAGGGGATAAGCCAGTTATCAAGGTTCCGATCAAGTCTGAATATGCCCCTAACGTGGTGGTTTCAGCTTTTGCAATTCGAGAAAGAATTAACGAGCCACTACCTACCGCATTAGTAGATTTAGGAAAACCGGCCTTAAAACTTGGAATGGCTGCTATCAAAGTTGGAACTAAGAATAACACTTTAAGCGTTCAAGTTCAGACAGATAAAAAAGCTTATAAAGTCAGAGAAAAAGTCTCGGTCACAGTGTCTGTTAAAGACTCTTTTAATAGGCCGGCAGCCGGGGAGGTTGCTATCGTTGCCGTTGATGAGGGGCTGTTAGAACTTCGTGATAACCAGAGCTGGGATTTATTAACAGCAATGATGAAGCCCCGTCCCCATCAAGTTAGTACAGCTTCGGGACAAACGCTTGTAATCGGCAAACGCCACTTCGGTTTAAAAGCATTGCCTATCGGTGGTGACGGTGGAGGTGCTTTAAGAAGAGAACTTTTTGATACTCTTCTATATTGGAATCCTCAGGTGAAACTTGATAAAAATGGCCAAGCCCAAGTGGTTATTCCATTAAATGATTCAACGACGAGCTTTAGAATTGTGGCCGTGGCTTTAGATGGTGTTGATAAGTTCGGTCATGGTTTCACTTCAGTTCAGTCTTCTCAAGACATTATGATTGTTCCCGGTCTTGGCGGAATAGCCAGAACTGGCGATGTGTTTAAAGCCGGATTCACGGTGCGGAACAATACGGCGCAAAACCAAAAACTAGATCTTAAATTAAAGGTTAATGGTTCAGCCGCTTCATATCCTGCTCAGCAAGTGGAACTGAAAGCCGGGGAATCTAAGGAAGTTTTCTGGGGTGTGAAAGTAAATTCAGAGCGCTTAGAATACGTCATCACTGCAAGTACTGAGGGAAAGATTGTAGATGAAGTTAAAAAAGTGCAGAAAGTCCTATCCGTTTACAGTCCCCGTGTTTTGCAAACCCAGATGGGTTCTTGGTCCGACTTTAAATCATTAAGTATTGAGGAACCAGCAAAGGCCGTGACAGGAAAGTCCTCAGTATTAGT
Source organism: Bdellovibrio bacteriovorus (assembly GCA_041888585.1). GTDB lineage: Bacteria > Bdellovibrionota > Bdellovibrionia > Bdellovibrionales > Bdellovibrionaceae > Bdellovibrio > Bdellovibrio bacteriovorus_I. The sequence goes on from CP168971.1 coordinate 295,273, forward strand.
AGAGTTAAATAATTCCATGGGTCTTAGCAAAGAAGCTCAGAAGGATTTCTGGAAAAACTATCCGTACACTTGTCTTGAACAACAGGTTTCTAAATCAGTGTCCCTGGATGATAAAAAGCTGTGGCAGAAGATCGAAGATAAACTTAGCACTTATATAGATGCCAACGGATTGCTTCGCTATTTTCCGAATGATCAAACGATGGGAAGCGTGGCTTTAACGTCCTATATTTTGGCGGTCAGTCACGAGGCGGGATTTAAGCTCAGTCAGGATAACGAAACACGTTTGCTTGAAGGAATTTTAGCTTATGCTGAAGGTCGGATTAAAGAAGAAAGATCAGTTTCCTTGGATGAGCCTTTAAAAAAGGTTTCCGCTTTTGAAGTCTTATCAAGATACAAAAAGCTAAAGCCAGAGTTACTGACTTCAATTAATGAGCAACTGACGTCATGGCCGCTTTACACGTTAGTGGAGTGGTATCAAATTCACTTAAGAGAAAAATCTATTCCCAATAGAGATCAAAAAATAAAAGATATTGTTCAACAAATTCGTGGTCGTCTTATTGTAACAGCAAAAGGAGTGCAGATTAAAAACGACAAGCGAGAAGCGATGGCGTGGTTGATGCGCGATTCCCAATCCGCTTTGCTAAGATTGCTTCTAGGAGCTGATGTAGAGCCATGGAAAACGGATTTACCAAGACTGTACAACGCCGCTTTGTCTGAACAAAAACAGGGAGCTTGGCTTTTAACGACATCCAATGCTTGGGGAGTTCTTGCTAATAAGCGCTTCCAAACCATTTTCGCTAAAGACAAAGTGGAGGGTGCTTTCACTGTACAGTTGGGAAGTGAATCAAGAACTCATTCTTGGGCCGCCCAACCCACCGGGATTTTCGAAATGCCTTTAAAAGAAAAGAAGGCAAATCTTCAGCTGACCCAAAAGGGACCTGGTAATCCATGGATCACTGTCTCGATGAAGGCAGCAGTTCCCGTATCAGAAAAAGTATTTGCCGGACTGCAAATCGAAAAGACGGTTAGTCCTATCGAACAAAAGAAAAAAGATTCATGGAGTATAGGTGATGTCGCCCAGGTGAAAATCAAAGTAAAGTCGGCAAGCAATCAATCTTGGCTTGTGCTTGAAGATCCGATTCCGGCAGGGGCGAGTGTATTGACGTCTTCTATGGCCTCTGCCGTAGAAAGAATGGAAACGGGCGTACGCTTTTATGAAGAGTGGTTTAGTGGGGAACAGGTGTATGAATACACTTTGCGCTTTAACCAGCCAGGGACATTCCAACTGCCAGCCACACATGCGGAAGTGATGTATAGCCCAGATATTTTTGCTGACTTACCAGAGACAACATGGACGGTGAGCGAGTGAAATTAAAAACGAAGTGGGCGCTTAGTTTTATAATTCCGACAGTGATTTTTTCAGTTGCGGTCTTTGTTGCGCAAGCTCCAGCTGTTTCTGATTATGAACAAATAAAAGCCCGTCATAAAGGTTCTGAATTATGGCTTAAGGATCGCAATAATAATTTATTGCACCAGATGCGGGTGGATAACCAAGAGCGTGCCTACGCCTGGATGTCTTTAAAGCAGGTTTCCCCTGTAGTCATAAATTCAGTTCTTGAATCTGAAGATAAAAACTTTTTTGAACATCGTGGTTTTGATGCAAAGGCCCTGGCTGCCAGTCTTTATCAAAGACTTTTTAAAGGTTCTTCCCGGGGGGGAAGTACTATCTCAATGCAGTTGCAAAAGCTTTTATCTAAGAATCGAAATTATTATTCTGGTTTTTACGGAAAAGTCCGCCAGCTGCGGGATGCATATAATCTTGAAAAGTCTTGGCCTAAGGAAGAAATCTTAGAGGCTTATTTAAATTTGATCCCGTTAAGAGGAGAAAACCGCGGAATCGCTGCGACCTCATGGGCTTTATTCCAAAAATCACCGGCGGCACTAACTTTACCCGAAGCCACAGCGCTTGCGGTACTTATTAGATCGCCAAATGCAGATTCTTCTTTATGGACTCAGAGGGCCTGCTTACAGCTTCCAGAAAGTTGTGAGCTTTTTAAAAAGACCATTCCTATCCTAGTTCAAAAGAATGCCGTCGCAGCCAAATACCAAAACGCTTTACATTTGGCACAAAGACTCAATAAATCTTTTCAAGCGGGTGAATTAAGAACAACGATTCAACGCGAATTGCAAACTTATGTTCAAGAAACAATCCGTTCCCAGGTAACATCACTAAAAAAACAAAACGTAAATGAAGCTGCAGCCATTGTCATAGAAAATGAGACCGGTGAAGTGTGGGCTTATGTTGGGGGAAGCGGACTTTCACCTGAACATAAGTATGTCGATGGTATTCAAGCACTACGCCAGGCAGGCTCTACTTTAAAACCCTTTCTTTATGCGACGGCATTTGAAAAAGGTTTGCTGACTCCTGAATCATGGATTGAGGATTCTGCGGTCGATATTGTTTTTGAGCGTGGTGTTTATAAACCGCAAAATCATGATCGCAAATACTATGGATGGGTTAAAGCAAAGGTGGCTTTAGGATCCTCTTTGAATGTACCGGCAGTTAAAGTATTTAAATTGTTAAATGACGAAAGCTTTTGGGAAAATCTGAAGGCATTAAATTTTCGCTCTTTGCAAAATCCAGATTATTATGGTCCTGCCTTGGCGTTGGGTGTGGCTGACATCAGTCTTGAAGACTTGGCTCAAGCTTACAGAGTCCTTGCGCGCGAGGGACTTTACAGTGATCTAAAGTTTATAAGCTCTTCAGAAAAAACTGCATCTGTAAGAATTTTCAATGAAACTACCGCTCAACAGATCACAGAGATATTAAGTCATTCAGAAAACCGCGTATTAGGTTTCGGATTGGATTCAAGTCTTTCTGTTAATGGAGCCGCTGTAAAAACTGGGACCAGTAAAGATATGCGAGATAACTGGTGCGTAGGCTACAACTCGCGATTCACTGTCGGTGTATGGGTTGGGAATTTTTCAGGCGAGCCGATGTGGAATGTGATGGGAGTTACGGGTGCAGCACCTATATGGCAAAAAATCATGCAGCATCTAAATGATATTTTTCCATCCAACGACAAAGATCTTTCTTTTCAGCAAAAAGTTTCACTGTCATATCCACAAGTTTATCCGCGAGCGAAAATACTATACCCACAAGATGGAATGATTTTAGCTTTAGATCCTGGCATACCAAGAGAAAATCAAAAGGTGCCATTGGTGGTAGAAACTGCGGGAAAAGAAAAACTGTTTTGGAAAATCAATGGTAAGAAAATGTCAGCGAATTCAAGACAGCTGTGGGAACCCCAGAAAGGGCGCCACGTGTTTGAACTTATTAAGGACAATCAAACCTTAGAAAGCGTGACGGTCCTAGTGAAGTGACTAAATGTCGTAGTGGAAAAGCACCGGCATTTGCAGATCTGGATGCAGACTTAATTTCACCGGGCAGTTTAGGGCGATATCTTCTAATTTCTTGCGATAATCCTGGGGGATCGTCTGAGGCATATGTAGAACCACCGTGAGTTTAGCAACCTTGCGAGGAGACGCACTCATTTCCTTTTCTACAGTCACCCAGGAGTTTTTTAGATTAACCCCGTCTTTTTCAGCCGCAATCGCCATCACCGTTAGCATGCAGCTTCCAGTAGCAGCTCCTAAAAGATCTGTTGGGGAAAACGCTTCGCCTTTGCCGTTATTATCTTTAGGTGCATCTGTAGCGATTTGTGCATTAGAAGGGCCGTGGGTGATCTCACAGTGTTTTTCACCCTGATAAACTGACGTCATTTTAACCATTAAATAGCTCCGGAAACTAAGAGGACATTTCCTCGATGATTTTACGCAATCTCATTTCGGATGATTTAGACATATCCGCATAGATTTTACGTAAATGAGTGGATCTAACTGGATCGTTTTTGGAAGCTTTCATTTCGCGACCGAATTTCAAAGCCGCGCAAACGCTTTCAATAACTAACTTTCTTTTTGAATCTTTAGTGATGAAGTCAAAAGCACCTAATGAAAGTGCTTCTAACGCTCTTGAGTGATCACCGTGAGCAGTTAACACCACAAACGGAGTCATCTGGCCAAGAGAACGAACATAAGCCAGGAATTTAAGACCGTTCATTTGCGGCATTTCGATATCAGATAAAATCGTGTCGAACTCTTGATTCTTAACGTGCTCAAGGGCCGCAGCACCGTTTTCAGCTTCAACGATTTCGTCTACGAATTCCTTAAGGAAATGTTTTAACAGCTCGCGAATATCAGAATCGTCTTCTACGATAAGTAGTCGGCTTTTCTCTTCTGGGGCTGCCATAAAACTCCTTAGGGTTAGGCAAATTTATTGATCACTTTTAACAGTGTATCCTTTTTAAAGGGCTTCGCAATATGATCGTCACATCCTGCCCTTAAAGATTTTTGTCGATCTTCAGAAAGAGCATGGGCCGTCAGGGCAACAATTGGAATCGGCGTTTTATTATTTGCCTTTTCCCAATTGCGAATGGCTTCCGTTGCCGCGTAACCGTCCATCTCAGGCATTTGTACGTCCATAAACACGATATCAAACTGCTCCGACTTTACCTTATCGACGGCCTTAAGTCCATTCTCTGCTTCAACTATTTCAAATGGTTCGTTCTTCAAATAGTGAATGAAAAGAGTGCGGTTGTCCTCAGTATCATCCGCTACAAGAATGCGGATTTTTTTATCAGGGGAACGGACTTTTTTCGGAGTTGGTGTTTCTGACTCCGGTTTTTCATGGTGCAGGGGCTTATTTGTCACAGGATGATAGATTTGTTCGCGGTACGGAATAGTCAGGAAGAACGTCGTTCCTGCACCTTCTTGGCTTTTAAACCAGATCTGACCGCCCATAAGTTCCACAAGGCTTTTAGAGATCGCTAAACCTAAACCTGTACCGCCAAAACGACGGGTGATGGAACTATCAGCCTGGCTGAACTTTTGAAATATTAGCTGCTGCTTATTTGCTGGAATACCCACGCCAGAATCACTTACGCTGATTAGCAGGCTGTCTTTGCGTGATGGACTTTTTTCCACGGCCACGCGAATGTACCCGCTTTCCGTAAATTTTAATGAGTTTCCGACGATGTTAATCAAAACCTGACGAAGTTTTGTAGGGTCACCCATAAGGAATGGCGTTAAGTTTGGCGCGATGGTGAATGAATAATTGAGTCCTTTTTCCAAGGCCCTTGGTTTCATCATTTCTTCTACGTCGAACATAAGTTTCTTAAGATCGAACGGAATGTTTTCGATGGATACTTCGCCGGCCTCGATTTTTGATAGGTCCAAAATGTCATTGATGAGCGCCATCAGTACTTCACCTGCTTTACAGAAAATCGTGACGTAGTACTGCTGATCAGCGTCTAGTTTCGTTTCTTTAAGAAGTTCGGCCATACCCATAATGGCATTCATTGGTGTTCGGATTTCGTGACTCATTCTAGCCAGGAATTCTGATTTGGCCTGAGATGACTTTAAGGCGTCATTCTTTGCTGCTACCAGCGCTTGTTCCACGCGGCGAATGTCATTGATATTTTGAATTGTGCCGTAAGTAGAGATCGGATTTCCGTATTCATCATACTCAGTACGCGCCAACATTCGTACCCAGATGACTTCTCCATTGGCTTTACGACGAACGCGGAAGTCTAAACTCATGTGAGTTCGGTTCTTCTGGGATTCTTTAAAGGTATTATCAAGCAAAGGAAGGTCGTCAGAGTATACTAATGTGCGGAATAGATCATAAGAGGCTTGCTTGTTTTGGTTTACGCCTAAGATGTTGTAGGTCTCTTCAGTCCAGAAAGACTTATCAGACAGGATATTCCAGCGGAAAGAACCGGTTTTAGAAAGCTCTTGGGATTGTTTCAGCAGTTGTTCATTTAGTTCAATTGTATGTTCAAGCTGTTTCTTCCAAGTCACATCGCGACCAGCGATAACGATAAATTTCGCATTATTATCGCCGATGATGGACCAGTGGATTTCATATGGAATTCTATCGCCAGAAAGTTTTTTAAATTCACCTTCGTAGGGTTGAGAGCTGACTTCCTCGCCTTTTAATGCAGAAATAAACGGACCAAAATCAGCATCAATCCATAATTTTAAATCTGAATTTTTTAATAGGTTTGGAGGCATTTCTAAAACTTTAGCAGCAAATGAATTCACCTCCGTGATTTGCAGTAGCGGCTCACCCGTGGACTCAACATCTGTTTGTGCGGCCGAAACAATCAACACTGGCACGTCGACGTTCTGAAACACGGCGCGCAGAAATTCCATTGTTTGATGAGTGTTCTTAAAGTCATCCAACGAGGAGTTAAAATTAGAAATGATGTTTTTAAATCCACCTCGTTTGGGAACATCAAGACGCATGCTAAAGTCTTTGTTTTTAAATTTTTCTAACGCTTCATTTAGGCTCAGCATCGGTGCAAACATTCTGCGGGACATTTCCACAGCCACGACCAGAGAGATTCCTAACAATGCAATCACCAAAACTATTAGAGGATAAATTTTTTCCCGTATCGGGTTTAAATATTCACTCTGGTTGATTTTCGCCATAACCACCCAAGAGGTGCCACCAGGAAGATCGATTTTTTTTGCCGAAAGTTCAACTCGATTGCCAAGATAATCGTTATCGACTTCCTCTGTGCTTCCCTTACTTAGATAACGGTCAATCTTTTGGCGAGGATGACTCATGAGAAGCGCCGTTGTTTCCGCATTGCGAATTGCTGCTGGTGAAGCAGTTTGGTCAGAAAGTTTTGGATATTTTTTAAAAAAGCTTTGAGAGTTTTCGACGTAAAGGCGAGCCGTGTTTCGCATCAAGCCCTCGGGCCCGTAAACGATAACCTCTCCGCTTTTTTGTAAACCTAAAGTTTTCCAAACATCTTTGTTGCTAAGAATTCCGTCTAGACGGCTTACTGAGATTTGAAAAAGAAGAGTTCCTAAGAATCGATTTGAAGAAAAAATGGGAGCTGCTAAAAATGCTTCGGGTTTCGGCCAGAAGTAAACTAGTGGCGCAAAATCAAAGAACTTGGTTTCCCCCGGTTGGGCAGCCAATGACCATCGATATGCTTGAGCCATTCTGGTATTTGCAAACAATCCCGCCCCAAGGTGTGCGCCAAGATTTAAGGATTTATTAACGGTGAAAGCGACATTACCTTCACGGTCTAAAAGAATCAGATCTGAAATTTTCGTTTTTTCAGCTAAGCCGCTTAGAAAATTTTGGATCTCAGAAACATTTTTAAAATAAGAAAGATCTGGCGCATCTTTTGGGTAAGAGACTTTATTGATGGGGATGCCTTCTACTCTTGCTGCACGGATGTATTGAGATTGCAGAAAAAGCGAAAAGGTCGACATCTGTGCTGTTGCTTTGTTGAGCTCAGCATAATTCAAAGTTTGATAGTTATTTAAAACATTGGTGCGCCAATCGCCTTCGCGGTTGTGCGCACTTAACCAGTTCTTAATTTGTGACTGAGCAGCAGGATATCTTTCCAAAAATATTTTGATAACGGGTGACTCTGTGAAAGTGATGAGAGTCGAATTTAGATACTCGATGTCTTTAAGAACTTCGTGAACTTTAATATTTCTAGCGCGGCGCAATCGTTCGTAGGAATTTTCTTCGAGGGTCGAAGCACCGATTTGGAAGCCAATCGCCGTGGCCAGGAGGAGCGTGCCTAGCACCAATGTGGCAGTAAATAGAAAAAGGCGGCTCCGTTGTGACATGAACAGTTATTTACATAGTAACGTAGTGAATATCGACACTTAAAAAGTGTATGCGCATCTTTTTCACTAGGTCTTTCAGGGGAGTGTTGTCGCCCGCTTTCGCAGCCTGCTCCATCTGTGCAGCAAGGTCGCTGAGTTCGTTAAAACCGTAGCCTGCAGCTGCACCCTTGATTTTGTGCGCTAGTTGCGAAACGGCGGTCAGATCATTCTTCTCAACGAGTTCTTCAAGGATCGCGATATCTTTTTTGCGATTCTCGACGAACTGAGGAATTAGATCCTGTAGGTCAGCATCGATTTCAACTTTCACTCTAGACATTTCCATGCACTCCTTATGCTTGAAATTCACTGGAGTTTACAATTCATTTTAGTTTATTGAAGTATTTATTGCATACTTTTAATCGGACGGGGAAGTACTTGTCATTTTTTGGTTTTTTTCACTTATTTTTAACAAAATCGAAGCTTAAATTTTCTTAAAAAGCGGGGAAAAAATGAGCTATTTTAGCTCGACACACACTAAAGCAAACCGATCAGAACCTTTGCTATAGGTCGCAGAAAACTCGGCTGCGCCTTGAGAATAGGAAAGCTGGGCATCCACCCGCACAGTTGGGGAATACCACATTTGCATAAATGTATCTCGCTCCCAAAGTGGAATTTGGTAAATTTTGGTCGCAGTGCTTTCGACGACGATGAAATTTTGAATCAGATCTACTTTGCCTAACTCCATGTTGTCAGTGGGACTGAAAAATCGTTTCATGCGCACTGATGAAAAACCATGATTGTCATTAGCAAATCGGCAGGTGTAGACCGAACTTTCATCGCTCCACGCTTGAATTGTGAAAAATAGAATTGAAATACTTAAACGTCTGAACAATGCCATCTTCTTCTTATCGCTGAATGGCAATTTGACTTAAGGTTTTCCTGCTGGTCATTAGACTAGAACTATGTAGAAGTATTCATTGAACGACGAAAGGCTTCCATGAACTATGAAGTCTTGTTGCGAAGGAGTCAGAATGTTAGCCGTTGAAGTCAGTACCCCTGGCGGACCAGAGGTTTTAAAGCTTGTTGAACGTCCTCGCCCGGAGCCGGGGCTTAAAGAAGTCGTCATTGAAGTTCATGCTGCTGGAGTGAACCGTCCTGACTGCGCACAAAGGCAAGGAACTTACCCTCCGCCACCGGGGGCTTCTGACATTCTTGGTTTAGAAGTTTCAGGAAAGGTTGTGGCATTAGGAAAAGAAGTGAAACGTTGGAAGGTAGGCGATTTTGTATGCGCCCTCGTCAATGGCGGTGGCTATGCGGAATACGTCGCTGTTCCGGAGGGACAATGTTTGCCAATTCCTGATGATTTAGATCTGGTGCATGCAGCAGCCTTGCCGGAAACTTTTTTTACGGTGTGGACCAATGTTTTTGAAAGTGCAGGTCTTAAAAATGGTGAAAGCATTTTAATTCACGGCGGCTCTGGGGGTATTGGAACTACGGCTATTCAACTTGCCCATGCTTTTGGTGCAAAAGTTTTTACGACGGTCGGTAAAGAAGAATCGGTCGCCCAGTGTAAAGAGTTGGGCGCTAACGTTGTGATAGAATATAAAAAAGAAGATTTTGTTACAGTGATAAAAGATCAGACCGCTGGTAAAGGCGTCGACGTGATTCTTGATATGGTTGGAGGAGAATACTTCCGCCGCAACCTCACTTGTCTAGGGCTTAAAGGGCGCCTTGTGCAAATCGCCACGATTCAAGGAGCCGCTGTCGAGTTGGATTTAAGAGTCATGATGGCAAAACGTCTAACATTGATGGGATCTACTTTACGGCCCCGGTCTTCGGAAGAAAAAACAAGAATTGCTGATTCGCTTTTGCAAAGGGTATGGCCTCTGTTAAATGATGGAAGATTACAACCGGTGATATATAAAACCTTTCCACTGAACCAAGTCAAAGAGGCCCATGAACTGATGGAATCCAGTGCTCACACCGGAAAGATTGTATTATTAGTGAAGAAATAATTTTCAGTTCATCACCCTGTAATGAAGACATAAACTTCCAGCATCAGTCATAAAAAACTAAAACTGGAATGCGCACATGCATACTGCCGAAAGATACGGTCACGGATATACCACAATTCTTTCTCCAGGAAATCAGGCCCCAGATTTCTACTTGGCTTCTTCACCTGATAAGAAGCTTGGCTTGAAAGATTTTTTAGGAAAACCTGTTGTCTTGTTATTTTATCCCGCGGATTGGAGTCCTCTTTGTGAAGATCTGGATATATGTGAAAACATCCTTGAGCAACTTCAAGAGCGTAACACCTCTGTCGTGGCTATTTCGCCAGACGCACCTTGGTCCCACTTAGCTTTTGGAAATGAAAGAAAACTGCACTTTCCTCTGTTAGCTGATTTTCAGCCTAAAGGTGAGGTTGCGAGGAAATACGGGATTTATGACGAAAATAAAGGAGTCTGTGACCGGGCCATCTTTGTGATTGATCAAGAAGGTGTGATTTCGTGGAGCTATTTGGCACCTGAAGGCATTAAAATCAAAGCTGATGCAATTTTAAATGCAGTGGATGCCCTGATTCGTCGGGATTAAACTCGAAGGAGAAAATCATGAGATTGAATTCCGCAGTAAGCGAAAAAGATCATTATCGTGGCCCCCTTCATGCTCCTATTGTCTTAGTCGAATACGGCGATTTCCAATGTCCTTACAGTGCTAAAGCTTTTTACGAAATCGAAAATGTTTTAAAGGAACTTAAAGGCAGTATTTGTTATTCGTTTCGCTATTTCCCTGTTCAAGGCTTACATCGCCACGCCATTATTGGCGCAATGGCGGCTGAGGCGGCAAGTCGTCAAGGTATGTTCTGGCCAATGCACCATATGCTATTTCAGAATCACGACACCATTGACGAGCAAAGTATCAATAAATTTGCTCAGATGATTGGTCTTGATATGGAGCTATTTCAAGGTGACATGGCTAACCCAGATATAATGAAACGGATCGAAAGGGATTACAAAGACGGAGTGGAGAGTGGTGTGATTAATACGCCAACTCTTTTTTTAAATGGGGACTGGTTTGACCACCCAACCAACCATCATGAACTTGTATTAGCCGCAGAAGAGCTGATGCAAACCTCCAGAAGAAAGCATTTTTAGCACATTCGTGCTGTCGATCTTTTTGACATCCATGAAAACCTTTTCGGGCCGTGTGAATTGTTCAACGGCGCCCGAAGGAAGTCTGTTATACCTGGATCCGTTCAGATTTAACTTAACAAGGAACGGGTATGAAAGCGAATAAGTCGGCTCTTGCTTTAGCGGTTTGTGTGGCAGTTCTATCCTTGGGTACGGTAGCCCAGGCCAAAGCGGTAAAAACCCGCACTGAAAAAGTAAATTGTTCATTTAAAACAACCAGCGACATCGTTCTTGAAGACGGTACCTCTTATACTGAGACCAGCGATAGCAAGACCACGGTTCGAAGAACTGTAGTTGAGTTGGGCGAAGGTAAAGAGAAGGTTTCAACTTCTGGTGAAACCACTGTGGTGATTTATAAAATCCAAGGTGATAGTAAAGAACTGAGCGATAAGTATGCTTATAGCTATACTAGTCTGACTGACAAAAAGGTTTCAAAGTTAGGTGAAGGCTATAAGAAAACTTCTGTGAAAGTTAAAACCATTCAAACTGGTAAAGACGGTTATCAATTCGAAACTGCCAATGGAAAAAGCGATACTCGTACTAGCGAATTTACGAACGTAAAGATCGAAGAGCTTAAAGGTAAGGAATCGCGCGAAGTATCAGTAAAACATAATAACACTTACTTACCAATTCGCGATTATGTGACCGTTGAAGAGAAACGCCAGGACGGTGTGACAGTAACAACAACAACTTTGAAAACACCCTACACTGATGATTATGGAGCTAAATACACTGTTAAAGAAGACGTGCAAGTGTGCGAAACAGTCGTTGAACTTCGTAATTAAAATTCTGTCCCTCTAGCGAAAAGCCCTGCTGATGGCGGGGCTTTTTTTATTTCTGCATGACAACCCAGCGAATCCTCTCTAGCTTATATAAATATGAATCGATTTATAGCGGAATCCTGGCGTTGGCTGTTTTTAATATTCACGTTTGCTTTGGCGATAATTCTTATTATTCGTTCGTAAAAGGCTTACCTCGATAGCATGGGGTGTGTTAGATCCATCCTATGAAATTTCAAACTTCTACATTACGTCAGAATAGCTTTCAGGAAATGACTTTGGCTCCAGTGCTATTAACAGCTCTTGGAAAAATGGCTATTAAAAAACCAACACCAGTTCAAGCTGAAGTGATTCCCGTAAGCTTGCAAGGTGCTGACTTGGTCGCCGTGGCGCAGACGGGCAGTGGTAAGACATTGGCTTTTGCGCTTTCTCTGCTTACAACACTTCATAATAAACCAGAAGCGCGAGCCCTGGTCCTGGCCCCGAGCCGAGAGATGGCCCAGCAAATTTATCGAGTTTTTCTTGAGCTTTGTGTTGAAATGCCTGTTTCAGTATCTCTACTTATTGGTGGCACTACCGGTTCAAAGCAAGCCAATCAGCTAAAAAAAAGTCCGCGTTTGATTGTCGCAACCCCAGGGCGTCTGAATGACCACTTAATGGGAAATAAGCTATTACTTCAAGGTGTCGAAGTCGTAGTGATAGATGAAGCTGACCGCATGTTAGATATGGGTTTTGCCCCACAGTTAAAATTTATTCAGAACACTTTGCGTGGAAATATACAGACGTTGATGTTTTCAGCAAGCTTTGGCCAGGCAGTAGAATCGATTGCACGGCTTTTTATGAAGTCCAATGCATTTATGATTCGATCAGGAAAAGCTGAAGAGCCTGTTACTAGTTTAAAGCAAAAAGTCGTGTTTCTCGATCGCTCGATGAAAAACGAACACATCCTTGATGAACTCAATGCCACAAAAGGCTCAGTCATCGTTTTCACTGGCAGTCAGGAAAGCTGTGAAGGCCTTGGGGCTCACTTAAAAGAATATGGCTATGAGACAGATTTAATTCATGGCGGACTTTCGCAAGGACAGCGCAACCGCGTGGTGCGTGGGTTCCGTGAAGGGGAGATTCGTGTACTAGTCGCTACTGATTTGCTGGCTCGCGGTCTTGATGTGCCCCATGTAGATCACGTTATTAACTTTGATTTGCCTTTTCAGGCCGAAGACTTCCTTCACCGCATTGGTAGAACTGCTAGAGCGGGTCGTTCCGGGCGCGCAATTACTTTTGTAACGCCCTCTGATCACCGCATGTACCAAAAAATCAAAGGTTACCTGCAAGGTGCCGAAGAAGTTAAACTTGATCCTAAGTTTGCCTTTATTGATCGCTCTAAGAGATTTGCTCAAGGGCCAAAGACGGCTGAAAAGAAAGACTTTGGAAAAGGTACTGCGCCAAAAGCGGGTAAACCAGAACACAAATCTAAATCTGGTAAATCTCCGTTAGCAGGAAAGACATTTGCTAAAAATAGTACCCACAAAAAATCTGGCGGGACTGGTAAGTCTGGATTTGGGTTTTCTAAAAAAAGATAGATAGAAAAAAGGCCCTAGGAAACTAGAGCCTTTTTTTATTAAGCTAGAATTTCAAAAGCTTCTTTCGTTTCAACTTGCACGGGAATATCGCGCATTAAGCCTGATAAACTTCGGCAAGGACCGATATTGATGAATTGTTTAATATTCTTATCATTCACTAGCTGTTGCACTGCTTGCGACCAGTGAATCGGGCGCGTAATACTTAGTAAAAATTCCTGTTTAATAAGTTCAGGGTCTTCCAATGGTTGAGTGCTTAAACTAGAGAAAACTGAAATCTTTGGTTTAAATGCTTTCACTTCATGAAAGTCACTTTCTACAGCCTTAACATAGGGAAGGATGTAACGGGAATGGGCTGGGTATTCTAGTATCGTAATGACGTTCCAGTTCTTTTCCTTGGCGCGCTCTTCAACTTTGTTAAGATCAGCATAGCGGCCACCAATATTTAAGAATCTTGGTGTAAGGCATGAAACATCCACTGCCGTTTCATCAAACCACGCGAAGTCTTCGGCACTAAACACTTCACCTTTTGGCGCTAGAACTCCAATGTTTTTTCCGATTTGATCGATACCATCAATTCTTTGCGTGAACCAGATGTGATTAAAGACGGCGTCTTCAAAGGCATAGGCGCCAGCAAATACAGCGCGAGCTAAATCGCCTAAAGAACATCCCATCACCCAGTCGGGTTCACCGACTTTATCTTTAAGTCTTTGCGCAACACCTGATTGAATGGAGCAGATTGCAACTGCAGCAAGACTGATATTTTTTAGGGAATAGATTTCTTCAGCGGGCAGTTCTAGGAATTCTTTAAAATCAAATTTTTTATTAAAACGCTCACTGATGACATTTTCAGCCCGGGCAAAATAGTCCTGCACCTCTGGAAGGTGAAGAAAGCGCGCGCGGTCTGATTTTCGCATCAAAGAGTTTAACCCAGGGAAAATGAAAGCAACGGACATTATTGCAGCTCCATCACGGGCGAAGAAGTATAAGAAGGCGCCGCTGTAATTGAGTTTGTTGTAAGTTTATAAGGTGGCACGAAACTTCCTGCGGCTTCAGCTTCAATGATAAGCTGAATGCCCTGTGCACAGAATTTTTCAAAATGCTCTTCTTCAACTTGTTTTACAAACTTCAAGATCTCTGAATCAAAGAGGTTTTTTTCTGTCAGGTTGTTATTAACCATTTTTGTGTGTTCAGCTTCATCATTAAGAATAACTGCGATGGTGTGGGCTAAGCTCATGTTGTCAGTGCTGCGTTGGATCTCTGAATAGTGCTTAAAGACTCTCATTTCTAAGCCCCAAGCGCCGTAAAGGTATAACATTTCCGGCTCTTTGATTTCCTTCATAAGTGCACTGAAATATCCCAACAAATATCTATTCGAGGCGCGGATCATTGATTTTTCAAGTTTTTTATAAACTTCAGTTTTTGAATACACGCGGCGATCTAATAGGATACAGCGTTGTAACATCTGAGTATGACGAATTTCATCTTCAACGTGTTCCTGCATAGATGGCGGTTGAGGGATGTTGCGATCATTGAAGATTCTTTGCATATGACGAGCCGCTGTTTCTTCGCCGTTAGCTAAAGCATAGGTCCAAGCATAGGTTGCATACGGACGATCAGAAATCATCGCCACAAGTTGCGAACTTGGTTTTAGTTCAGCAATGTTTTTCCCAGAGCCATCAATAAACTCTTGTACCAGATCGGTCATTCTAAGAACCATTTTTAAGCACATGTCTTTTTCAATGGCTTGAAGGTGTTGTAAAGAAAGTTGGTCCTCAATAGGTAATGAATCGCGGAATTTTCTTCCCAACGCGATATGGGCATTTTCCTCAGACAAAACTTGTTTCATGGTTTCGCGGATTTTTGGATCACGGGTGCCATCGATATAGGCTGAATAAATTTGGAAAGGGAATTGTTCAATGGTGATTGCACCATGTACGTAGGCTGTGAAACGAGAAGATGCCTGAACCAAAACTGGATTGGCAAAATAACCCATCACAAAGGATTCAGCGATGTTGGCTAGCCTTTGGCGAAGCAAACGATAAGATTCATTTAAGGGCTCTGCATGGGGACGTAAATTTAAAATTACATCACGATGGCGGTATTCATCGTCGGCGTGGTTATGAATCTCTGGAATAAACTCTTTTGGAGTCGATTTAGAGATGTTACCCATGATTTGTTCCGCGGCTAAATGCTCCATATGCGATAGAGTATTTAGCCATGCAGATTCCAAGTGGGGAGTTTGTACTACGAGCGAAATAAGATTTGCGATTGAATCGGTAAAGCTTGCCATGGGAATATACCTAGCACGCCTAAATAGCTCCTCAAAGGAGCGCCTGCGAATTACCGCAAAATTCAATAAAGTCAGCGAAATCACTGTAAAATTGACATAAAAACCGTAGCACTTCTGTTGTTCATAGAGGTGCTTAACAGCCTCAGAAGTGGCGGATGTTCACGGAATGGGGACTAGAAGTATAGGGTCGTTGAAAGAGAAAACTCTCTTAACAGGTAGTAGTTATAAAGAGCACCAAGCATGATGTTCTTAGTAACTCCAAAGCGCACCCCACCGAAATACTCAACTTTGACGTTTTTATTTTCCATCTGTTTTGTTTCGTAGTTGTACGCCATTGTCGGGGATTCTTCTACGCGTTGAGATAGTGTTAAAATCGCTTTCTTCATTGAAAGAGTCGCTGTGTATGTCTGAACAGTTGCAAATGCGGGCTCGACATAATCAGGAACTAAAACTTTAAGATTTGAATAATCTAACGACAAAGAATGCAAGAAAAGACCTAGATTGTAAGTGTGAACTTGGTATTTTATGACATCGTATGCAGTGCCGCCGAAGCTATCATCATAGGACATTGCACTTTGGTCGTTGTAAACGGAATAACCAAACGAAAATGCGCCCAAAGAACCATTCAGACCGCCACCACCCGTGGTGCCATAGCTGATTTTATTATAGCGACCCATCACACCCACGTTGAGTGAGTAGTTGTTAAGACCTGATCCGGTTTTTTCAAAAAGATTAAAGGCCGTTGCTAAAGTAACTTTGTTATTTGGAAACTTTTCGCGATCCGTCTTTCTTTCTTGGGTTTGAAATGAATATTCAAATCCTGGTTGACCAAAAAAAGTATCTTCACTGTTTGATGGCGAAATTGCAGCGCCGAAACGACCGGTACCGCGAACAAATGAAAGATCACCTTCGTTGCTAAAGAAGATAGATTCGATGCCATAACCTTTTTCAGTGGGTACTGCCGCTGGATTGATTTTAACTTTTGATCCTGTGCTCGGTGCCCCACCGCCGCCTCCGCTGCTTCCTTTCGATGAGCTGTCACATTGATTGATCAACTGACAACGCACATCGGGAATACCAGCGTTCGCCGCTAATGGAGTTAAATAAAAAAAGAAAGCCAGCACCGCCAGCCCAAAATTGGATTTATTATGGTGAATCACAAAAAAAGAATAACTAGAATTTGATAACAAGAAAACTCTGGGCTGCTAACTTTTAAAATTCTGTCAAAAGAGCCGGAAAGTTGTTCAAGCCCTAAGTCTTGGTTAGCCGGTTATGCAGGAGAATATGACAGAAAAACATTCCCATTTTTAAAGGTGCGGGAGTTTGTCAGCTTGAGATTCATTTTCTTTTTAAGACCGTCAAACTGGGTGCGACCTGAACCCAAGACCACGGGTATCACGACAACTGAATAGTCATCGATAAGGCCTTCTTCAGAAAGTTGAGCGATGATTGAACCACTTCCTAAGATCGTAATATCTATTCCGTCTTGGGTTTTTAGTTTACGAACCTCTTCAATCAAATTTCCCTTTATTATTTTGCTGTTATTCCATGTCACTTCCGAAAGAGTTTTCGAGAAAACTATTTTCTCCATTCTATTCATTCCCTCAGCAATTTCGGGCATCATTTTTTTGGCTTCATCGGTCGGCCAAAAACTTTCCATCATCTGAAAAGTTTTTCTTCCGAATAATAGCGTCCCACCACCGCCCGCATTTCCTTTAACAAAATTATCAAAGTCTTCATCCGGTGGAGCGCAGTGGGCCCAACTCATGTCTGAATTTTTGTCGGTGAAATAGCCATCCAAAGAAATTGAATTGAAAGCAGAGACTTTACGCATCAGGACCTTCCTTTAGGTTAGTATCAAATTTAAACGGATGGTTGTCCACGCTCTGCAAAAAAAGCAAAAAACTAATATTAAAAAAAATTGGGTGGTCACCTTGACAGGTTTTATTCCGTACAAATCTTTAAATCATGAAAGGAGACGTACATATGAAGTACAGGAGTAAATCGCTGCAAGCAAAAGTTGCCAACACTCTTCATAGGTTCATCGTTATGATGGGTTTCATGGCTCTTTTCACTCTTTTCATAAGAAGTTAAATCAGACGTAACATTGACAATTTAAATAATGATAACAAGTTCAACTATGAAATCTCATTGAAGGAGGTTTGAAATGAGAACATTAACAACCTATTGGCCAACAAGAACCTTGTCCTCTAATCTTTTAGGTGAAATGGACAGACTCTTTACACAGCCGGTATATGATGAACGATCATTCTCTCCGGTATGTGAAATTTCCGAAGCAGACGAACACTATTTACTAAGTGTCGATTTGCCAGGAATGAAAAAAAGCGACATTAAAATTGAATTAGTAGATAAACTTCTAACAATTTCTGGAGAACGT
Source organism: Bdellovibrio bacteriovorus (assembly GCA_041888585.1). GTDB lineage: Bacteria > Bdellovibrionota > Bdellovibrionia > Bdellovibrionales > Bdellovibrionaceae > Bdellovibrio > Bdellovibrio bacteriovorus_I. The sequence goes on from CP168971.1 coordinate 313,203, forward strand.
AAGCGTGAAGTTTCTGATAAAAAAGAAACTGTGCAACGCTATGAAAAATCCTATGGCTTCTTTAAACGCAGTTTCACACTTCCGTCGTCAGTAGACGCTGAAAAAGTGGAAGCTCGTTACGAAGATGGCGTGTTAGAACTGTTTATTCCGAAAGCTGCTTCAGCTAAACCCCGCCAAATTGAAATCCAAACTGCCTAATCTTTCCCGTCCTAAATTGTGACTCTCCTCCAGAAAGCCCCGAGCCGTCCCGCCGGGGCTTTCGCCTTTGAAGCGCAGACGGATTTATTCAATATTATTTTTCTAGAATTGATTTAAGCTTCAGCAAGTCTGCTTTTACAGCAGAGGCGTCTTTTTCGTAATCGGCATCAGAAACTTTTGGCAGGCGATACAGGGTAAATATAACTTCGCTGCCATCGCCATTTTTAAGGACTCGGAAAGGATTGTGAATCACGTCCCCGTTAGGAAGAGTGACATCGTGATCAAGAACTCCAAACTTATTTTTCTCTGTGAATTTTACTTTGACACTTCCCATCGGTGAGTCAGCGATCCAATAGTCACCGGACTTGGTCATTTTGGATTTGCTTAAACCTTCTGCCCATTTTGGCATGTTTTCAGGATTGGCAGTGAATTCATAAACTTCGCTTGGGGTGCGTTCAATAGAAGTTGTGATTTGCCGTGATGGGTAAGTCATAGTGGGTCCTTTGCGATTATTTGCATTAGCGAAGCTGCTTAGTACTAATAAAAATAATATTAAAAACTTTCTCATTAGCTAAAGGCTCAAGGGTTTTAGGTATGCAGTCAAGGTAGCACTCCCGCAGCTGTCTTTCGTTGGTTTTTGTGAATTAGATTTTTTGCGATTTTAAAACTGTGTATCATCAAAAAAATCGGGGAGTACGTTTGTGAAAAAATTGATCAGCTTCGTTTTTATTACGGTTTTACTTTTTCAAAGTTACGGTTATGCCAATGGCTTTTCAGATGAAGGAATGAGTCGTGAATCCCTCGTTGAATCTTTAAAAAAGAATACTAGCCTGAACCAGGAACAGATCGATCAGCTTATTATTTCCCTTCAGCAGGCTTTCAAAGTTGAACCTGGGGAAAAGATTCCAGTCAGAGGTTATTTATATGCATCAGGAATGAATGGTGCCTTGTTATTCGATCACGATGTTTGGCTTTTTGATGCGGTATTATCTGTTCCTGGCGTCAGTGAGCCTGTGAAGGTTCCAGAACTTTTCCTCTGTGATTTTCATAATGGGGGACTGAAGTTTGAAGTTGCTTACAAATGGATGTTTTCATTCATCCCTAGTGGCGTCACTGTAAACGAACTGCATGGTGGGTTATATGGCCGTGGACTTGGGCTTGTGGCCGAAGCATTTCTAGGACTAGAAGGCTCATGGCTCCCAGCTAAGAATCGCCCCCATGATTTATTCCACGTAGCTATAAAACTTGGCTTCGGCGGAGGAATCGTCTTCCCCAAAATGGAATTTAAATTGCGAAATATATCTGGAGAATCGTCGACAGGTCGATACTAAATGGCGGAGAGAGAGAGATTCGAACTCTCGGTAGGCTTGTGACCTACACACGCGTTCCAGGCGTGCGCCTTCAACCACTCGGCCACCTCTCCGCAAACAGGAACGTTTTAAAGAAAAGCCAAGATAGCATATCGCGATGTGGCAAATCAAGCGATCCTATTTGGACCGAGATCTTTATAAAGAAACACTAGGTAGCAAATTTAGAAGTTATACCGCGAATTAAAATCTTTCAAAATTCGTTCGTAAGTTCCATCAGCCTTTATCTTCTGAAGTCCCTTTTCAAAAATAGCTGCGTATTTTGCACCGTCTTTATGCTTTTTAGAAAAGCTTAAGTGCAAATCTGTGGTTGAAATAACTCCCAAAGCTTTTACCTTTAGAGCTAAGTCAGGACGATCTTTCATTAGGTACAATCCTGTAAGTCCCCATAACACCGCATATTGGATTCTGCCGTTAGCCACTTTTTCTAGTTGGGATTTTTCTGTAGGGCCGGGGGCATGGATGATTTTTTTATTCGAGATGAGTTCGGTTGGGTAAGTATAGCCATTTGTGATGCCGACGGTTTTTCCTTCAAGGTCCTTAAACGTAAAAGAACGAGGATTTTCGCTTAAAGGCCCATAGACCACAATGTCAGCTTTAAAAAGTGGAGTCGCGTGAAAAATGTAACGATCCTTCGTTTCACTGCTGATGACAGTATCAAAACAACCAAGGGCTTTGCCTTGATCAACCTCATGCAGACATCGAGCAAAGGGTTTTGGGCGAATGTCGGCCGTAATGCCTTGGGCTTTGAAGGCGGCCCTAACGATTTCAGGCGCAAGTCCTTCAACGCTTTTATAATCCTTTGATGCAAATGAATACGGGGCCCAGTCATCTTCGCCATTAATAACAATCGTCGTGCCGAACGCTGAACAAAGAATTAAATTTGCAATGATGAATAAGGCAAAACGCAGCATTACTTCCTTTTCTTACCCTTCGAAAAACGAGCCTCTTCAGCTAAAACCATATCTTGTAAGCTTAAGCTTAAATCAGGTTGGGCGACAATGGCTTGATAAGAACTTTTGCTAACTTTGATTTCTTCGATTTTTTTAGTTAACAAAGCTTCCACATCTTCCAGTAAAGGTTTTTCTTCTTGGCTGCAAAAGGACACAGCGATCCCTTTATTGAAGCCGCGTCCTGTTCGACCAATACGATGAACATAGTTTTCTGGTTTTTCAGGAAGATCGTAATTAATTACGTGAGTCACATCAGGAATATCAATTCCACGGGCGCTGACGTCAGTAGCAATTAAAACTTTGCACTCCCCATTTCGGAAGGCTTTCATAACCTCAGCTCGGTCTGCTTGGTCATTTCCACCATGAATTGTCAGACTTTGGATTTCTGCACGTTCTAAGGCTTTTGCGACACGTTCCGCACGGACTCGAGTGCGAACAAAGATAATGAATTTTCCTTCTTCATTTTGCTTAAGATACTCGGCAAGGAAAAAGCGCTTGTCATCCATTTCGACGAACATCACAAAGTGTGCAACATTTTTTGAAACTGGATCCTCTGGAGAAATCTGGATACGGATGGCATTACTGCGCACTTGCGAGAAAGCCAGTTTTTTAATCTCAGGGTTGATTGTCGCTGAAAAAAACAAAGTCTGGTGACGGCGAGTGATTTTGCGTTTTATTGACTCAATATCTTCAATGAAACCCAAGTCCAACATATGATCGGCTTCATCAAGCACCAAGGTTTCAATATGACTGATATCGATGAACCCTTGGCTGATTAAGTCAAACATACGCCCTGGGGTTGCGATAAGAATATCAATACCGTCTTCAAGCTTTTTGATTTGGGCGTCTTGTTCAACACCACCAAACACGGCGAAAGGTTTTACTTTTGTATGTTTGGAAAGGCGGTTAAAGACTTCGCCGATTTGTTGGGCAAGCTCGCGGGTCGGAACCATTACTAAACACTTAATACCTAAAGAGCGTTTACTGCTTTTGTTACTGTGAATTCCGTTAATGATGGGAATCGCGAAGGCCGCTGTTTTGCCAGTTCCGGTTTGGGCAATAGCAAGTACATCTTCGCCCTTCATTATTGAAGGAATGGCTTTGTACTGGATATCCGTGGTTCTAAAAAAACCGTTGTCATTGAGGTTTCGTAGAAGGTCTTCAGATAGATGGAATTTTTCAAATTTCACGGGAACCTCATAGTTTTTATGAAAAAATAGATGAGCAGGTTTACCATGGTGGCTCCTCGAGCGAAACTAGAAAGAAAAAAATGCTCTTGAGGACTGTCTTAAGATTAGTCACTACCTGCCTTTTTTACAACCCAAGGGGAAGAAGGTGCTGGCATTATTAAATCCGCTATACTGCAACTCTATGAATACATTTCCTGACTTTGGCTTATTGCCATCCCTCATTAAGACTCTAAAAGCCCTTAAAATTCATACTCCGACAGAGATTCAACGGAATGCCATCCCGTTATTGATGTCAGGCCAATCGGTCGTTGGGGTTTCAGAGACAGGAAGTGGTAAGACCTTAACTTACGCCCTTCCTATATTACATCTGCTAAAATCCTTAGAAAACGAAGGTAGCTCGGTATCTGAAGCTGCTATGCCCCGCGCGATCATACTTGTTCCCTCAAGAGACCTTGGAGAGCAAGTTTCAAAAGTCTTTAAACAATATACCCATGACACTCGTTTAAGAGTCCGCCCGGTTCTTGGTGGAACCACCTTTGAACAAAGTCGTCGCAGTATCGATGGAGCATTTGAAATTCTATTAGCAACACCGGGCAGACTTACGCAGTTGATGGCTAAAGATCTGATTAATTTTTCCGACGTGCGTTTGATCGTCTTTGATGAAGCCGATCAAATGCTGGACGACGGATTTTTAACCGAGTCAGAGTTGATCGTAAAGGCCTGTCCCGACGATATTCCTTTAGCTCTTTTCTCTGCAACCGTGTCTAAGCGCGTGCAGGAACTTATGACTTCGCTTTTTGATAAGGCCGAAGTGGTTCGCTCCAGCGGCGCCGGTAAAGTAGTTAAAACACTAACAACTAAAAATGAAACTGTGATTGATGGTCTTCGCTGGCCTATTTTTGAAAAACTATTAAAGCAAAAGCCTGATGGCGGCACCATCGTGTTCACAAATACTCGTGAACAATGTGATAAACTTGCTTCTGAAATTGAAAAGATGGGTTACGCTTGTGTTGTATACCGCGGTGAAATGGATAAAGGCGAACGTCGCAGCAATCTTCTAAGTTTTAAAAAAGGTGAAGTGAACTTGCTCGTTTCAACGGACCTTGCGGCCCGAGGTTTAGATTTAGATCACGTGGGGCGAGTTATTAATTTTCACTTACCTCAAGATATGGAAAATTACCTTCACCGCGCCGGACGTACAGCGCGCGCGGGTAAAGAAGGTTTGGTTGTAAACTTAGTTACCGAGCGTGATTTACCACTTATTTCGAAACTTGAAGGAAAAGCTATAAAAGAATTGAAAACTCGCTTTAAAGATAAGAACGGAAAGCGACTTCATGCGCCTGAGGAATTAAGAAAACCAAAAGTCGCAAAAGCTAAAATTAAATCTAAACCTGAACAGGGTAAAAGCGCAAAAGCAAAGCCAGGTTTTAAACCAAAGTTTAAACCTAAAAACCAACCTCGTTCATTCACTTAGATATTCATACATATCATCAGACTGTCTTTTCATAAGGGCCGCTTCCTCAGCGGCCTTTTTTACGCGGTAATATCTGAAATTCCAGTAAACAAGCTGATAAATCAAGAAACAGAAAATGCCGCCAGCAACGGCGAGGAAAGTTGCACGTAAATCTTCCCATTCACGGTATCCCAGATACAACGCCAAAGGATGCATCATAAATAAAACTGCGTGCAGCCACATTTCCTCAGCACTGCAGTATTTGCGATGAACCCATTCATCTTTGGTCACACAAATGCTTGAGCCCAGTGCCATGGCGAAAAATATCTTTTCGTTGGTGGGAGTTTTGTCGGCGAAAGCCAAGAATAGCAAGCAAGCGATCACGGTCATCGTATCGATAGGGTGTCCAATGACTTCCCATTTAGGCAGGCCACGTTTGCGATGAAAAAAAAATTCGTCAAATAAAATGGCTGCCCCTTGGATCGCCGAGGCCACTATAAAAAGGCTCATACCTTCTCCATCAACCCACCACAGATTGTTAGTCCTGGCCCGAATGCATAACTGATGATTGGAGTGCCTGACGGAATACTGTCATCGTTAAGCAGCTTTTCCCAAAGGTGCGGAAGGGTCGCTGAAGACATGTTTCCGCGTTCTTTAAGAATGGATCGGCTGCCTTTGACTTGGTCTTCATGAAGTTCAAGTTGAGCTACGACTTGATCTATGATTTTTGGACCGCCTGGGTGAACAGCGAAGATCGCGTGTTTTCTTATATAGTTCATGTCGACATCACGACTGCTCAGCCAGCGGTAAGTAAAGTCTTTAATCTTTTTTCCCACCATCATTGGAACATCTTTAGACAGAGTCATTTTCATGCCCCAATCTGCAACCATCCATTCCATGGCTTCAGTTGTGTCTGGCACTAATTCTTCATGTAAGGAAATAAGCTTGAAGCCTTTTTTAGGTTTTTCCTGGGTCATCGAGTAAGCGATCACTCCATCAGCAAACAAGCTTTGAATAACCATTTGTTCTAAGGTCGGATCTTGTGGATTTAAATGAAGGCTGCACAGTTCTGTGTGAACTAAGTCTACTGATTTCTTTTTACCCAAGACATCATGGCTGCTTAAAAAACCAGATGCCATACGCAAAGCTGGGAAAGCGCCATAACAACCCATGTGATAAGAATGTGTAACCGTCACAGTCTTTGGAGCCTTCACCGCCACCCGCTGGGCGGCACTGGGTGAAATATAACCTGTGCAACTGACGTGAATGATATCGTCAGGAAATTTTCTTGTTTCATATAGCTTATCAAAGATCTCTCTGACGGTTTTATGATAGAACTCGTGCCTTTGCAGCATGGTAGCACCGCGAGGGCTATGCTTAATGGGATAGATTTCATGTTTTTCCCATTCCGTGTGCTGCGAATCAGGCAGGAAGAACCTGCGGGTTGCAATTTGCGATTCAGAACAAGCCACTCTTTGCAGAAGTTTTGCGTAATCTTCTTCCGAGTAGCTTTGATCTTTCTGCGCAACTTTGTAAGCAGCGGCGAGCCACTTAAGGCCCTCAGATTGGTTGGTCGGAAACGGCGGTTGTATTGAATTAAAGTTTTCTAAGTACATGAAAAAAGGCTAAAGGCCTCATCATGTTATTGAGTAGATCCAGTGTTATGAATCATCAGGTGGGCAAAGCATCCGACAGGAAAGAGGGACCGGATAAAGCTTTCCGGTCCAGGGTTAATTAACAGCAGCCCTTTCAGGGATGGATCTGTTGCTGCGAACTAGTAGAATGCAAAGAAGTAAAGCTGGGATCCCAACTAGGGCTGTGCTTACGAAGAATAAAGCATAACCTTCCATCAAGGTGCGACCATCAGAGAAATGCTGAACGATCACTCCAGAAAAACCTTTAAGAACTTTTCCAAGAAGTGCATAGAACGAACTTAATAAAGCATATTGGGTTGCTGTGTAACCAAAAGTGGTCAGGCTCGACATGTATCCAACTAACGCTGTGCCGGCGAATCCTGAAGCGAAGTTATCAATGATCATCGCGGTCGTGAACACTTCGTTGCTGGGACCGACAATAGCTAAAAGAGAAAAACCCAAATTCGAAGCAGGGCCAATGACAGCTCCCACAAGTAAAGTGGTGATAAATCCAAAACGAACCGCAGAAAGTCCACCCGCTGCAACGCCCACCACAGAAGCTATCAAACCTACAGAGCCGCGAACTGCGCCGACTGTTTCTTTTGTGATACCAATGTCCGCGTAAAACGGATTTGCCATTGGGCCCATCATGAAATCTGAAAGGCGATATAAACTGACGGCAGCCAAGATCAACAAGGCCTTAGAGCCATGCTGTTTAAAAAAAGCGATGAATGGTCCAGCGACTGCATCATACACAGCGCGGGCACTCCATTTATGCTCCGTCACTTGTGCTGCTAAATTACGGCCCGGCTCTACTGCCAAGAATGTCGCGACAAGGCCCACAGCCATCAAAGCGCCCATCACGCTGTACGAAACGGCCCACCCCACGGAAGCTGCCACAATCAAAATCAAAGCATCTGTTACTAACAATGAAGCACGATAACCCAGCTGGTAGGCTGAAGATAGCAAGGCCATATCTTCACTGGCGTCAGAGACTTCAATCCTCCAAGCATCAACAACGATATCTTGGGTTGCTGAAGCAAAGGCCGCCAAAGCAGCGAGCCCGGTAAAGAGCATCAATCCACCTTCAGGTTTAACGATCGACATGCCAATCAAAGCACCAGCAATAAGGACTTGGGAAGCCACCATCCAACCGCGGCGACGGCCCAACATCTTTCCTAAGATTGGCGCATTTACTTTATCGATAAGAGGTGCCCATAAGAACTTTAAAGAATAGGCAAGACCTACCCATGAAAGAAAACCAATGGTTGCTAAAGTGATTCCTGCTTCGCGAAGCCAGAATCCTAAAGTATTCCCCACCAACATAAACGGAAGGCCTGAAGAAAATCCCAGAGCCAACATGATGGCTACTTTAGGACGGGTTACGGCACGAAGGGTTTGCATCCAAGAAGGCTTCGATTTTTTAGCAGCTGTCGTCACTAGTTGTTCTTTCCAAGTTTTTTTCTCATCGCCCACAATAGATGACTAATGTACGGACGGCGGGTTTCCCCAGTTGTTACCATTAATAATTTTGTGATCTTTAGATTTACACAGTCAGTGTAAAGCAAGATTAACATTTCATAAATAAAATTGGTGTTCAATGTAACGTAGTTATCAGTGCCAACACCAAGTTGCACTCCCTTTTTTTCCCACCAGGAAAACGGATGGTCTTTATAGTCTTCAAACTTGCCAGTTAATTTGTTGTTTGAAGAAGGTAATGAAACCAAGGTCACGCCTTTTTGAATCATACGATTTAAAACATCATGCTGATAATGTTCAACTTCACGTGCGGTGTGGAATTTAGCCTTAACGAATAAGATATCTTCCTCTGCCGTAAGAACGGTCCCCGCTTTGATCTTTTCTAAAACATGACGGTTAAAGCCCCAGTCAAGTTCTGAGAGCTCGCGATAAAGAGGATCTTTTTCGGTGATAGCCAAACCCTTTTGGTTCTTAGCGTGGATGTCTTGGTAAATGCGGTGAAAATATTTGTTAGGATTAATTCCTAAACTGATTCCATGTTCAAGTGTATCGATGTGCCAGATATTCATGGCATTATCCACCGCTTGAATTCCCTTTTTTAAAGTGTACCAGGTCTCGCCGTGATGAGATCGGATTTTGAATCCCCGGTACTGCAACTTTCTAAATCCGCCTTGCATTTCGTTGAAATGTTCTTTGCGGTAAAGTTCACGTTCGTCGCCCACGGTATCCACATCCGTAAGATGTCTAATCAAAAACGGATGCTGATCCAAAAGAGCAATAATTTCATTAATCTGTTCTATAAAATGCGCTTGGCGCGTTGGAAACTTTTCTGCATCAAAGTGATTGGCTTCCTTGCGGAAGGAAGGCGACAGAATAAAATCAAAGTCAGGATGTTTTACTTGGAATTTTTTAAAGCCATCATACAAGCCCAACACAACATCTTCAGATGTCACATCGTCAATTCCCGGGATTTGTTCAGAAGAACTTGCAGTGGAACGTGATAAAGAAAACTTAAGACGTATTTTACCAACATTGTATTTATGGTAAAGCTCTTCCGCCATGTGATAGGCGGCTTCTTCATGGGCTTCGCGGGAAATAAAGATCAACTTTGGTAAATACAAAATTTTAAGATAGCGCGAAAAGCCTTCGTTTTCTTGCAGACGAATTAACTTATCAACATCAGCAACCGAGCGGATGGGGAGGGCATTTTCACCATACACCTCTTTGATTTTTTCCTCATAGACGGCTTTATGCGGGCCTTCTAAAAGTTTTTTCAAGCGGGGATAAATGAATTCAGCGGTGATGGCGCCGGTTAAATGAATGTGTTCTTCGTTGTACTTTAAAGGGAAGTGACTGAAGAATTCAGCAAGGGCTGCTGACAAAGGATGTTTTAGCAAAGAACTGATTGTTACTTGATTGATCTGAAACTGATTTAAAAGTTCGCGGAAGTTAGCAACTTGTTGGTAAGCGTCCGGATGTTGCTGCTGAAGATCAGAAGATAACAAAAGATCAATAGTATCTGACAGCGAGATGCCATTTGTTTCGCTGATAATTTTTGTCAATGCTGACGTGAGTTGAGAGTGAACAGCCGTATTCACCAGTCCTCCTGTCAGCAGAGGTTATCGAGGAATCAAAGGCTTGTACATGACTTTATGGGGGCCGATGTCTTTCATCTCAAACAGCGGACCGAAATATTGATAGCCCTGTTTTTCATAAAATGGAAATGCCTTGATGCGCGCATTAAACCAAACAAGGTCACAACGTTTTTGACGAAGATACTCAACACCATAACGTAAAAGAATTTGTCCAAATCCTTGGCCTCGATATTTTTCATCAGTGGCCATACCACGAAGGCGGTAAGGGAAACCAGAACTCAAAGCAGGGTGGGGTTCTAAAATAAAAGTGGCGATGCAAACAAGTTTGCACTCGTGAAACAGGCCAAAATGTTTGGTGGTTATTAAATCATCGCCCGGATTGATGCATTCATCTTTTGAAAGAAAAGGTTTCAGAACGCGCTGACGTAAATCTAAAGTTTCAGCGGTGGAAATCTTACGAATGTCGTACTGTAAACTCATCCCGTGTTAAGCCTTAAATTTAAATACGGAGCCCAGTCAGGTGGAACATGATCTGCGCTGATCTCCAATGCTAGTGTTGGTAACCATGATGGAGCGCGCGGCTCTGTGAGTAAAGGCATATTTGCAGTTCGCGGCGTGCGATTGGCTTTTCTTTGATTGCAGTCTCTGCAGGCAGAAACAACATTTGTCCAATTTTTCGGGCCATTTTGAGATGCAGGAACTACGTGATCTAAAGTGAGCGCCTTGGCAGGTAATTTGGTGGCGCAGTATTGGCAGGTGTAATTATCGCGGATATAAACGTTTTCTCGGCAAAACCGTATGGCGTGCGAGGTTCGAGGCTTTACGTAGCTCTTTAACCTGAGAACGCTCGGCAGCTGAAACCGGTTGTGTACCGACCGGGCAAAGGCAGAATGATACTCAAGTATTTCTACCTTGTTTTGAAACCACAGAACCAAGGCCTTCTGCCAACTCACAACCCGCATAGGTTCATAACTTGAGTTAAGCAACAAAGACCGTATCGAGGACATCTGCATCATGCTTCCCCCTCAAAGGTGCGATCTATTTAAAATTATATCGAATATCGCCGCGTGATTTCAAGCCTCCTGTCTTAAATATTGAAAAGAACAGGCCTTTTTATTTGCTAAACGCTATTAATAATGGGATACCCGCCCCCATAGCCACTTTAGGAGGTATCACAATGAGAAGAGTATTGGCATTTAACTACGTTTTAAAAGGACCTGATGGAAATGTTTTGGATGCTTCTGAGCGTGGCCAACCACTTCCTTTTTTAGAAGGTGCTGGTCAAATCATCCCAAAATTAGAAGAAGAAATTAAAGATCTTAAAGAAGGCGATAAAAAAACTGTTAAGATTGCTGCGAAAGATGCTTATGGCGAAGTTCGCGACAATATGTTCATGGATGTTCCTAAAGAAGAGTTAGCTCACTTGCCACAACTTGAAGTTGGCAGCCACTTGCGTTTGGAGTTGGGTCAAGGCGCACACATCGTTCGCGTAACTAAAATCACTGATTCACATGTCACTTTAGATGGTAACCATCCTTTAGCGGGTCAAGATCTTGAGTTCAGCGTTGAGATGGCTTTGATTCGCGAAGCAACGACTGAAGAAGTTTTGCATGGTCACCCACACGGCCTACACGGTAATTCTGGCCACTAAGCGGGCGAGTGAAAAAAGGCCCGGCTGACTGCGTTGTCGGGCTTTTTCGTTCTCTCCGGCGTGCTAGCAACAGGCCTCCGTTGCGGAAAAAACCCTCCGCCTTGCATCCAAACCTTTTTGACTCACCCTTGATTTTCGGTTTATTTTTTCAAAAAAATATTTAGGATTTTTTGATATGCCATCGTTTGATATTGTTTCTGAAATTGATGTTCAAGAAGTTGATAATGCTGTTAACCAAGCCCGCAAAGAGGTGGAGGGGCGTTACGACTTCAAAGGCAGCAAAGCTGAAATTCAATGGGATAAGAAAGAAATTATCCTAATGGCTGAAGATGATTATAAAGTTGAAGCGATGGGTGGGATTCTGCAAACGAAACTTCACCGTCGCGGCATCGACATTAAAGCCATCAAATTTGAGAAAAAAGAAGAAGCTGGTGGCAGAATGCTCCGCCAAAAAGTTCTTTTAGTTCAAGGTATTGAGAAAGAAGTCGCTAAAGACATCATTAAATTAATTAAAGATTCTAAGCTAAAAGTACAGCCCGCTATTGCGGACGACAAAATCAAAGTGTCCTCAAAGAGCATTGATGAGTTGCAGGAGTGTATCAGCCTTGTACGTGGTGGGAACTTCTCTATTCCTTTACAATATAATAATATGCGCCCGTAAAAATGGGCTTGCACACTATTTAGGCCATTGCTAGCCTGAATTCAGTAAAAGTTTCCCGTGCGAGTGTTCTCGATTTTATGTTGTTCGAAGGCTTCCTCGGGTTTTTAAAAGAAATTCCACAGGAGGTCTTTGTGGCTAAGAAATTATACGTAGGCAACTTGCCTTATTCAGTTGACGATGAAGCTCTTCATCAACACTTCGCTCAATTCGGAGCGGTAGACTCTGCGAAAGTTATCATGGACAGAGAAACAGGTCGTTCAAAAGGCTTCGGCTTTGTTGAAATGGCTGATGATTCTGCTGCTGATCAAGCTATCGAAAGAGCTAACGGCGTTGAATTGAATGGTCGTCCAATCAATGTATCTGAAGCACGCCCGCAGGCTCCTCGTGAAGGTGGCCCACGTCGTGGTGGTTTCGGTGGTGATCGCAATGGCGGTCCTCGTCGCGGTGGTTTCGGCGGCGATCGTGGTCCTCGCGGCCCGCGCTAGTACATTGTTCGGACTCCGCAGATTTTTGTGACGAGTTCAGACTTGTTTTAGAAAACAACAAAAGGTCTCATAGTAACCCTATGAGACCTTTTTTATTTTTCATACTTCTTACTTTTTCCTCTATCGCATTTGCTGAAAAAAAATTGATCGTGCTCGGTGATTCCATCACCGAAGGCTACGGTGTCGCAAAAGATGCGGCCTACCCAGCTCTTTTAGAAAAAAAGCTGCATGAAGCTGGCAAGAAAGACTGGAAGGTAGTGAATTCCGGTGTCAGTGGATCTACCACCGCTTCTGCAGTGTCGCGCATGAAGTGGTTATTCAAATCAAAACCTGATGCGGTCCTGTTGGCTCTGGGAGCAAACGACGGCTTGCGCGGATTAAAAATCGAAGACAGTCAGAAAAATCTGGCAGCAGCGATCGAATATGCCCAAAAAGAAAAAGTGCGCGTGATCTTATGTGGCTTGTACATGCCACCAAATTACGGAAAAGCTTATACGGACCAATTCAAAAAAATGTATGAGTCATTAGCTTCCAAGTACAAACTTGTTTTCATTCCATTTATTTTAGACAAAGTCGGTGGCAACCCAAAATACAATTTGGCTGATGGAATTCATCCCAATGAGGAAGGCCATAAGGTCATCGCTGAAACCATTTTTTCAACGTTAAAGAGTGCGCTATGAGTTTAGTCCTTAAGAATGTTCGTAAAAGTTTTCAACAAGGTGATACACAAATTGAGGTCCTTAAAGGACTTCAAACTAACATTGAGCCAGGACAAATCGTCGCGATTGTGGGTCAGTCAGGCAGCGGGAAATCCACTCTGCTATCGCTTTTGGCGGGATTAGAGCGTGCTGATTCTGGGGAAATCCTTGTGGATAACGTGAATCTTGTGGGTTTAAGCGAAAAAGAGATCACAAGCTTCCGCGCACAAAACATTGCCATCGTTTTTCAACAATACCATTTGATCGCGCATTTAACGGCTTTAGAAAACGTTATGCTTTCTTTGGAAATTCTTAAGATTGATAACACGAAGGAAAAAGCTGAAGCCGCATTAAAGGAATTGGGACTGGGACATCGTTTGGATCACTTTCCAAGTCAGCTAAGCGGTGGGGAGTGCCAACGTGTCGCTATCGCTAGAGCTCTTGTCGTAAAACCAAAAATTCTTTTAGCCGATGAGCCTAGCGGAAACTTGGACACTCATACCGGTGACAAGGTGATGGACGTGTTTTTTGAGATCGTCCGCAAACATCAAATCACCACGATTCTTGTGACCCACAGTGAAGCGTTAGCACAACGCTGCCAACGAAATCTACGCCTTGAAGAAGGTCAGTTGAGGGAAGTCTAATGTTATTGCGACTGGCTTTACGTGAACTTCGCCGCAGCTGGAGCTTTGGGTTATTTTTTATATTCAACCTGAGTTTGGGTTTAACAGGCTTCGTAACTTTAGAAGCTTTTAATCAAGCTTTAGAAAATCAAATTAAGGAAAATGCCAAAGCCATCTTATCAGCGGACTTGGCTGTGTCTGCCCGCCGTGAACTGACGGAAGATGAAGTTGCTAAGATGAAGTCGGCTTTGCCTGCTGGAACTCAAGATTCAAAGGTTTATGAGTTTTTTGCGATGATGAATTCTAGCAAAGGCTCTCGACTGGTTTTAGTGAAGGCCATCGACAAAGGCTATCCATTTTATGGTGAGATGGAACTACAATCGGGCCGCATTATTCATGCGCAAAGTGAAAAAGAGATTTTAACTTCTGAATCTGCTTGGATTTATCCAGAATTAAAATCCCAAGTCGGAATCGACGCCGGTGACGAGATCAAAATTGGAAATTTGAATCTTAAAGTAGCGGATTTAGTAACAAAAGATGCTACGCAAACCTTTCGCGCTTTAACTTTAGCGCCAAGGGTGTTTGTGAATCGAGAACTACTACCCCAGTCCGGCCTGATTCAATTTGGCAGTACGTTTACAGCGGCCCATCTTTTTAAACTGCCAGAAAAAACTCAAACCGACGTCGTGCGCGAGGATCTTTATAAGGTCTTACCTGATCCTGCAATTAATATTGATACACCGTCTTCAGCAGGGGAAGACTCTGGTCGCCAGTTGGGTTATCTGTCTGATTACCTGGGATTAGTGGCAATCATTGCTTTGTTCATGTCAGCACTGGGTGCAGCTTACCTCTATAGATTATTCTTATCTACACGCATGAAAGAAATCGCGATCCTTCGTACTTTGGGATTGCAAAGTGTGCAGGCAGTAAGTGTCTATATCATTCAAGCCTCACTCCTAGGTCTGATAGCAACCATTCCGACAGTGGTCTTTAGTCATTTGTTGCTGCCGTTTTTAAGTAAGTTATTAAACTCTTTTACACCCTTTGATTTGCAACCTCAAATCAGTGCAGAAGCTCTGCTAATTTGTGTGATCACTGCAGTCTTTGGCAGTTTCGTCGTCAGTCTTCCTTTCCTAGTAAAAATATTTGATCTAAAAGCGGCAAAACTATTCAGTGAAGAAAAATTTTCGGTGGGAGAGGGGCCAAAACGTATTTGGCCATTCTTGCCTTCACTATTACTGTTTTACTTCCTGGCTATCAACCAAGCGAATTCAATTAAAACCGGTAGTATTTTTACCGCATCAATGATTGTTGTAATTCTAAGTCTTCTAGCGATTGGGTATTTAACGGTGAAGCTAGCAGGATTTATCAAAGGATTTAACCGCTGGTTCTTTAAATTTAGCTTCTTAAGTCTTTCGCGAAGAGCTGGAGCAAGTCTTGCGATCTTTGTGGCATTAGGTTTAGGGGCGTTGTTAATCAATATCCTTCCGCAGCTGAAAAACTCTTTGCAGGCTGAATTCCAAACCGAAGGCAGAAGTAAGATTCCCTCCCTGTTTATGTTTGATATTCAAAGTGAGCAGATGGAAGGTGTAAAACGCACTTTGGCGCAAAACCAAGTTGAGCCTTTAGCGGTGTCGCCTTTAGTTCGTGCCCGTATTTTAAAAGTGAACGGCATGGACTATGAAAGAAAGATTGAAACCCAGGGATTTAAAACCCGCGAAGAAGAGCGCGAAGCTCGCTTCCGCAATCGTGGTGTGAATCTTTCCTATCGCATGGATTTATCAACCTCTGAGACTATCACCGATGGTAGGCCGATAAGTGGTCCTTACACGGATCCCAATAAGCCCGCAGAACTTTCAGTTGAATACAGATTCGCCGAGCGAATGGGCTTTAATATCGGAGATCGTATTGTTTTTGATGTGCAAGGTGTGGAAGTTGAAGGGGAGATAGTCAACCTCCGCAAAGTAAAGTGGACAAGTTTTCAGCCGAATTTCTTTATCTTGGTACAACCTGGAGTATTAGATGAAGCGCCGAAAACCTTTATCACTGCAATTCCGTCATTACCGGATACTAAGCGCACGCAGTTGCAAAATGAAATTGCCGCGCAGTTTTCAAATGTATCCGTAGTAGATGTCGTGCGAACTGTGGATGAGGTTTTAAAAACTGCAGAAAAAATGAGTTGGTCGCTGGAATTAATGGCGGCTTTAGCGTTGGTCACAGGTTATATCGTTTTGTTTTCGATCGTGCGCAGTCAGATTAAACTTCGCCGTTGGGAATTGAATATGTTGAAAATTCTGGGTGCTTCTTGGGGTGAAGTTGCAAGTTTCATCCTGGCAGAATTCGCATTTTTGGCGTTCTTGGCAGCTTTAACCGGGTCGTTATTAAGTATTATTGTGAGTTTTTCGCTGAATACCTTTATCTTTGAAAGTGATTTTAAGCTTTCCTGGGCTCAACCACTGGTATCAGTTCTTATCATCACGGCATTTAGTTTATTGATTTCTTTCCTTGCAAGCCTTGATATTGTAAAAGAAAGTGCATTGGGTGTTCTGCGCGAGGAAAAATAATGACAGTAAACGAGGCCTTAACTAAAGCCAAAAACATTCTGGATGAAGGGGGAGTCATTGGCTTCCCTACAGAAACAGTTTATGGCCTGGCAGCTCGTATCGACATTCCCGCAGCCATTGAAAAAATCTTTATCACCAAGGAACGTCCTTTTTTTGATCCTTTGATCGTCCATGTGGCCTCTATCGAACAAGCCAAAAAAGTGACTGCTTACTGGGGGCCTGCGTCCCAAGCACTGGCTGAAGCTTTCTGGCCAGGCCCATTAACTTTAATCCTACCAAGGGATCCATCAATCAACCTGATGATTACTTCAGGTTTAGACAACGTTGGAATCAGAATGCCGAACCATCCATTGGCATTGGAAATCCTTCAGCAGGTCGGTGTGCCCCTAGCAGCACCAAGTGCTAATAAATTTGGAAGAACATCTCCCACCTCGGCATCCCACGTGCGCACCGAATTTAAAAAAGAAGATGTCTTTGTAGTTGATGGCGGTGACTGCGATATTGGTATTGAATCTACGGTTCTGTTAGTGCGTCATCGCCCTGAAAAAGTGGAGTTGTCAATTCTAAGACGCGGCTTTGTGCTTAAGTCGGATATTGAAAGAGTTCTTGCAGATAAAGGTTTCACTTTTGAATTTATCGAAAAAGTAGATAAACGTGAATCTCCCGGCCATATGAAACACCACTATATGCCACCGGTACCATTGATCGTGTGCACGGAAGAACACCGTTCCGTTGAAAGTGTTCTAAAAGAGGTTAATGAAAAGCTAGGGCAATTGCCTGATGAAATTGAAAGTATCAAAATCATCAAGCCAGCAGCCGGCATTCATAGCCATTCAGTTCTAAAGCTTTCCAATGATCCATTGTTAGCGACCCGAGAGTTTTACGGAAAACTGCGCGAGGTGGCTTTGCAAGGAAAAGACTGTATTTTATTTTACCGGACGTCACAACAAGTGGGCGAGCGTTGGGAAAGCCTATTTGATCGCTTGAATAAAGCGGCCTCATTAATTGTATAGTTCGTTTTTTGTTAAGACGACAAAACAATATCTTAAAAAGGTTCTAACAACCTTAACATGCACTTCCCGATAGAATCATAACTATCAGGGGGGACCGCTTATGATTAGCTCCTTAGCAGCCGCTGTAAGTCTTGAACGTGTTTCAATGAACCTTCAGTCTTTTTATCAACTTCGCCTTAACCGCATCCATAAATTTAAGGCTAAGATTGATATCAAGCTTGAGGTCGGCCCCTTTGAACTAAAAACAGTTTCTGACAGTGAAGAATTAAAAGAAGCCTTAGCCTTGCGATACGAAGTTTTTCATCACGAGATGATGGGAAAAACAAATCCAGAAGGTATTGATGTCGACGAATTTGATTTTGCCTGTGATCACTTAGTGATTAAAGAAAAGCGCAGCAACCGCATTGTTGGCACATATCGCTTAAACTGTTCGTTATTCACTGAAAAGTTTTATTCCGGTAAAGAGTTCATGATCGGAAAATTATTTGCGCTGCCAGGAGTGAAATTGGAACTCGGCAGAGCCTGTGTTCATAAGGATTTCCGTCGTGGCATTTTGATTTCATTGTTATGGCGGGGCATTGCTGAATATATGGCGGCTTCAGAAGCGAAACTTGTTTTCGGTTGCGCCACTGTTATGACTGCAGATCCACGCAAAGCAGCTTTATTGACACGCTATTTCGAAGAAGAGGGCCGTATTCTGCAAGAATTCAGAACACGACCGACACTGTTATACACAATGCCATTATTACATCAGCATTTGGACGAAGTACGCGACCCTCTCACGGAGACTCAGAGAGTGGAAGCGGAAAGTCTTGTTCCACCTTTATGTCGCGCATATTTGAAAGCTGGTGCCTCTATTGGTGGCGAGCCGGCTTGGGATCAAGAATTTAACTGCATCGACTTTTTAACGATCTTACAGAGAGATGATTTAAATCGCAGTTTGTGGCGAAAATATAAAATGGATTAATCTAATAAATAAAAAGGCCAGCAAGTAAAGCTGGCCTTTTCATTTAATTAGTTTTTAAGCAATAAGCTTATAGCTAACTTATCCTGAACATTTTTCTGATAGCTATTTGGTGATATTTTTAATAACTCATCAGCTACTTTATGCTGAAGTCGAATCATGCGTGCCATAGCTTCAGTATATTGAATTTTTCCTGATGCCACAGTTTCAAGATCGGGCAGTTGCACACGGGTTCTTTCGTTAAAACTTAAGAAATAGCGGCCTTCACCGTCTTTAGTGATTTTTTCGGGTGGCACCCCCAGGATTTGCGCGAACTTTTTTAAATCCGCATAGATACCTTGAAGTTCCGTTTTTCTTGCCTTAGCGCCTTTGATTGCTGGAGTTTCTAAACGCTTTAAAAGCACGTAGCTGACAAGATTTCCAAACATAAGACCATTAGTTTTAACGAAGCAGTATTGTGGTTTATCTAATCCATCACATTCGCCTTTTTCCGCCGTGATGTTGTGCCAATTTTCATAGAGACTTGGTAAAAGGGGTTCGCCTGCTAGTAAAGCTTCTTGCGCCACTGCGATGCGAATTCTTTCAAAAGCATTGCTTAACCACTGCCGGGCTCTTTCATGGGTTTCGTCTGTGACTGCCGTGACAAAAACCTTGTCTAACCCTGAAGTCCAATCTTCCATGTCTATTGTAAGAAACGGGTAAAGAATCAGAAGCCCTGTCACATACTTCTCAAGCTTATGGGTCGCAGTAAGTTGATTCAGTTCTTCAAGGTTTTGTTCATTTCCATTTTGATTCAAATAAAATGATTTTTTATTTGCCAGGGTATCCATATCTAAAACTGGCAGATGCAGAGACAATTTTTGCCAGCGCCCTTCTTTTTCTATTACTGAAGAAGCTAAATAAGATAAGGCAGGCGCAAAGAACTTATTTGCGATGTCGCCCCCGTTACGAGGATTGCCTTTTAGATTTCGGTCGCTCCAAAGGGCACGATTAAATTTCCCGTTTTCTTTTGTCATGAAGACCAAACTGATTTCCCGTTGGCAGTTTTTAAAGTGTTCGCTGGAACCATTTTTTATGAATGCAGTCAATGCCCGCGGGCTAGAGTTCACCTCGCGAAGGGTGGTCTTTATAATATCCATATTAGAAACCGTCAGACGGTCGTAGGATTTTGCATCCGTCATTGAAAATTGTGGTGACTTAGAAATCGCGTAAGATGTCATAGCCTGACAAGATCTGAATGCCTGCTCATCGATTTCAGAAACGCCATCACGCACATTTAGCACTTCTTCTCGAATATCAACGAGCGCCATCATTTCTTCGCGATGGTATTGTTCAATCATCAACGCGATATCCTTAATCATAACCATCGTTCTTTTTTGGTTTTCTAAAATCTCTCGTTGCATGGCTTTGATTTCTTCTAGACTTTGTTTGATAGCTGCTAGTTCGGCCATGATAGCTGGATCAGGACCACCACCGCCAAGGCCACCACCGAACGCTGCAAGAGCCATAGTGGCTGGGCCCCCTGAAAAGGCCGTTAAGGCCCCAACAAATCCGCCTGACTTAAAGGCATTAGTCACAGCGCCTAAAACTTGGATTCCTTGGCTTACTTTCATCGCGGTATTCATGGCACTTTGCACGTTTGCAGGAAGTTTAACTCCTAACGTATTTGTGATATTTATCGTCGCAGCTAAAATACTTTCTAATGATTTGGATGCAGAAGAAGCGCTGTCGACAAACTTTTGAACATTATTATCGATTTCATGTTTGCGTTGAAAAAAACCTGTTTGTTTTAATTGTTCTTCTATTTCAGGAGGAAGATCCTTAGGAATATCTGTTGGTGCCCTACCGTTTAAAATGTCATCTAAAAGTTGCCGTGCCTTTTGTTTCCCGGCCCCGCTTAACGTTAAATCAATATCAATATTTAAGCTTTTCAACTGTGCATATATTTTTTGTGCTGATCCCCCCATGACCTCGGCATCTTGTTTTAACTTTGCACCGTATTCTTCAATGGACTTGGCAAGTGCGATAACTTGATTGGCTTTATCAAGGATATCCTTTGCACTTGTTGCTGCTTTAATCATGTTTTGGGCAAACGGATCTTTTTGCAGATGAATGGCGATCGCCCCGGCTACCGCAGTATAGATAACAATGTTGTTTTCATCCTTGCGGTTAAAGCCATATTTTTGAAGAACGTAATCAGCCTGTTTTAAGTATTTAATGATGTTCTGAATCTTATTGGCATAATCTTGTTCTGATGCCGTGGAATTAATTTTTTCTAAGATCTTAGGATCTTTTTTATTTATTTCCGCTAGAAATCCAGAGGCAATAACTGCGCCGTCTTTTTTTATTTGTTCATCAAATGTTTGTAACAAGTGCTGCATGGCTAAGGATTGCGCTAAGCCGGCGACTTTAAGATTGATTTGGTTATTAAAGGCGTTGCTTCGTTGGACTTCGTCTAAATTTAAGTTTACTGAATTTGCTAAAAGGCCAGGATCAGCAATGACGGTTGCACCCTCTGTTATCATTGCGCTTTTAGCTTTAAGCCATTCGTCATTAACATCTTTTGAAATGAGCAGTTCTTGCTCAGTAATTTTTTTTCTAAGTTCGTGGGCAAGATCAGGATTCTGTTCTTGTATAAGGTTGCTTAAGGCTTCAGCCAAACCCACGTTTGGGTTTTCAGATTTAATAAGAGATTGAAATTGAAGCCAAGTTTTAGAACTTACCTTCTGGATTTCAGATCCTGGAATTTTTTTTGAGGCCCCGTTGTTATTCGGGGCACAGGCCGAAGTGAGCAGCGCAAAAGTAGTGGAATAGGCGATAATTTGCTTTTTCATTTTCATAACTCCTAGAGAATTTGAATTCCGTCTATGATGATGCTGCTGATATCGGTTTCCCCGGTTCTTCCGATGTCACCGGCAGGTCCTTGGGGACCTTTTTCACCTGCAGCGCCAGTCGCACCATCAGCACAAAGCCGTTGGCCTTTGCCTCCTTCACCGCCGGGACCTCCAGGTCCACCGAAACCTCCGTCTCCGCCCGAACCTCCAACGCCAGGATAAGCAAATAGAATCACATCAAAAGCCGCCTCTGATTTTTTTACTAAGACATGGAGCATGCCTGTGCTGCCGCCGGTTCCTCCCATTTTTCCTTTCCCTCCCGCCGGGCCTTGTCCACCTTTGCCGCCCTGACCGGCTTCTTTACTGCAGAAGTGTTCACAGAAATGAGGGGCTGCCATTGGTTTTACAAGTTTTAAGGAATAAAATTTTGTACGAGGTTCACAGATTCTTCCAAGCTTTGCATCACTGCCTGCCGCTCCCTTGGCGCCTGTGCCTTGCGCATTTTCACCGACAGCACCTTTGCCCCCGGCAGTGCCACGCAATTCGACTCTTAGACTCCCGGTAGCAGAGTTGGCTTGAATATAGATCTTTCCACCGCTTCGGCCATTATCTAGATCACGAGCTTCGATAGCTGCTTCTTCGGCGCTGAAGGTTTGAATTGTTGCGTAGTCTGAAATCAAACGGTTAGTGAAGATTTCAATGTCTGCGCCTCGTGTTTCTAAAAGAGCATTCCGCTCCATGATCAGATTTCCGAATTCGTATCGGCCGCTAGACATTTTTAAGGAGTTAAGAGTTTTAGCTTTTTGGCTGTCTCTAGTGATCACGAGATCCGGCAGTAACACCAATGTGTTCACTGCAGTTGGTCTTTCATCTACATAAACCTTATAGGAAATCGTTCTTTTAACTAGATCACTTTCAAATAAGCGGAAGGTATCAATGACGATGTAATAGCCCTCTTTATACTCTGCTGAGGTTTTTGGAACTGCTTTATAGGAAGGGCTTACGGCGTCGGCATTGTGAGAACGGCGAATTTCAGTAGAGGCAGTGTAAAGGTTTTCGGGAATTGAAATGCGTGCTTGATAGATATTTAGACTATCTTTGAATTCTTGAAGATTGGATTGATCTTCGCGCAGTTCGATAAGCTTTACGATTTCGATCTTAATCCCATTGGGAAATACTTTGGTTTTGGATTGTTCTTGAGTGCTGTTTTCAGGGGATGATTTAGGATTGTTTGAAGATCCATTTTGGCAGCCGATATTAGCGATCATCATCGTGGCTGCAAATAATAATAACGGTGATTTGATAAGACTTAACATTGAAAGGTCTCCTTTTTTTTATTACCCAAAAGGGCAATAAGCAACGGAGCTGCCAGGCTTAAAGGCGATTTAATGCGATCTGGTCCGGTTTCTGAACCTGTTTTCCCGGTTTTTGGATTTCATATTTTTAAATATTGGAACAGACGTTAGGCGTGGGCTAGTGAGTTCAAACAGTGAATCCCTCTGAGTTTTATCAAGCTTCTGCCTTTTCATTTATGTCTTATTGGATCGCTATTATTTTTAAAGTCAGGGGGGAATATGCGTTCAAATATTTGGAAGGGTAGCATTAGTTTTGGTCTTTTGAACATTCCCGTTTCTTTGCAAAGCGCACAGCAAACAAAGGAACTTAGTTTTTCCATGCTTGATGAAAAAGATCTAGCGCACATCAAATATCGAAAGATCAATGCCAAAACAGGGAAGGAAGTTCCCTTTGATCGGATCGTTAAAGGATTCCAGTATAAACCGGGTCAGTTTGTGATTATGGAATCCAAGGACTTTGAACGTGCAAATATCAAAGCTACAAAAACCATAGATATTGAAGACTTTGTTCCTAAAGAAGATCTCGACATGATGCTTTTTGAAAAGCCTTACTATCTCGCTCCACAAAAGGGAGCAGAGAAGGGCTACTTTTTATTAAAGCAAGCCTTAGAGAATACTGAAAAGGTCGCTATTGCTAAAATCGTGATTCGCACAAAACAGCATCTGTGCATGATCATGCCCAAAGGCGATTACTTAATCCTAGAGATTTTACGTTTCGCCCATGAGGTCAAAGAAATAAACGAAGTTAATTATCTTGAAGAAGTAAATCCTAATGTTCGCTTTTCTGATCGTGAATTAAAAATGGCTGAGGATCTTATCAAAGGAATGTCCGCTAAATGGAAACCGGAAAAATATAAGGACACTTACTATGATGACATCATGAAACGCATTCAAGCCAAAGTAAAAGCTGGTAAAGGTAAATTCGTTGAAGAACCCGTTAAAGAAGAACGTATTGAGGAATCTTCAAACGTGGTGGATTTATTGCCGCTATTAAGAAAAAGCTTGGAATCCAAAGGCAAGAAGACAAAAGAGCCCCGAGAAAGCAAAGAGGCCAAGGAACCAAAAATGTCTCATCGCCCGCCACCTAAAAAAGCAGCCAACGGTAGATCCGCTGCAAGGAGACATCACTAATGCCGTTGCGAGAGTATAATAAAAAAAGGAACTTTAAAGATACTCCTGAACCTAAACATGCTCCGCGGAAAGCTAAATCCAAGGATCATCCGCTAATGTTTGTGGTGCAAGAACATCATGCCTCAAGGTTGCACTATGATTTTCGGCTTGAATATAATGGCGTTCTAAAAAGTTGGGCGGTGCCCAAAGGGCCCTCCAACGATCCTACGGTTAAACGCCTAGCTGTGGAAACTGAGGATCATCCTTTGTCATACGGAAACTTTGAAGGTGTTATCCCTGAAGGAAACTACGGAGCCGGGCGAGTTTATATTTGGGATACAGGGATCTGGGAACCTATCGGTAATCCGCGTGAAGGTCTAAAAAAGGGGCATCTGGAATTTAAATTGAAAGGTAAACATTTGCATGGGCAGTGGATGCTTATCAAAACCAGCCGTCCTGCTTCTGGAGACAAGTCGCAGTGGCTACTTGTGAAGCGCACCGATGCATATGCAAACACCGAACCGTTAGTTCCCGTCGAGGACCCAAAAACTGGGAAAGTCTCTAAGCAAAGAAAAACCACTGAACCTGTTGCCGAAAAAAAATCGGCAAAATCAAAAAAAAAAGCCCGCGTAAAAAAGCTTCCCGGGTTCATATCTCCTCAATTAGCAGAACTCGTCAAAGAGCCGCCTGAAGGGGAAAACTGGGTTCATGAAACCAAGTTTGACGGTTATAGAACACAAGCCCATATTCAAGATGGTAAGGCGGTTTTATATACTCGTAACGGCCTTAACTGGAGTCAAAAGTATCCCGTCATCACTTCAGAATTACGAGCGTTACCCGTCATCAATGCCATCTTAGATGGAGAAGTCGTGTGGCTTGATGATGAAGGTCGAAGTGATTTTCAAAAACTTCAGAATTCTTTAAAAACAAAAGAATCAAAACGTTTGATCTATTATGTTTTTGATTTGCTGTTTATTGATGGCGTGGATTGCAGGTCTTTTCCATTGCGTGAAAGAAAGCACCGCTTAGAAAAAATTTTAGCGGAATTTGATAATCCTATTATTCGCTACAGTGATCATGTTGATGGCAGCGGTGCAGATCTATTTGAGGCTGCTTGTAACTATCAATTAGAAGGACTTGTCTCAAAGGATTTGGAAGCCCCTTATCGCAGTAATCGCAATAGTGGGTGGGTAAAAACAAAATGTAAACTTCATCAAGAGTTTGTTATCGGGGGATATACTTCCGGAGAAGGCTCGCGCAATGGTGGTTTTGGTGCTCTTTTACTTGGCGTTTATGAAGACGGAAAACTTCGTTACGTTGGAAAAGTGGGTACTGGGTTTACTGAGCGGTCCCTAATGGACATTCATAAAAAACTTCGCACCAGGGAAATTAGCAAAAGTCCTTTTGATATTAAATCTCCACAAGGGCGAGGTGTGCATTACATAAAACCAGGCCTGGTTGCGGAGGTCAGTTTTGGTCAATGGACCTCTGATAAAATCTTACGAACCGCTGTGTTTCACGGATTACGTGAAGATAAACCCGCTGAAGAAATACATATTGAAACGAAGAAGTCCTTAAAGGCAGTTGTTGTTCCTAAAAAGAAAGTTTCAAAAAAACAAAAAGGCGCAAATGAAACTTTAGCCCTAACCAATCCCGATAAGATTTTGTATAGGAAAGAAAAAATAACGAAGCTGCAGATCGCTAGATATTATCAGGATTTTGCCGAAGTCATTTTGCCACATATTGCAAATCGTCCTTTAGCTTTATTGCGATGCCCGGAAGGATCAGAAAAAACCTGTTTCTTTCAAAAACATATCGCTGGAAAAGTTCCACTAGAATTCATTCCAGTCACAATAGTTGAAAGAAGCGGGCCAAAAGCTTATCTGACCATTGATTCCAAAGAAGGATTATTATCTTTATCTCAGATGAATGCTTTTGAATTGCATGCTTGGAATTGCCATAGTGATGCCATTGAAAACCCAGATCAAATCGTGATGGATTTTGATCCTGGTCCTGGCGTGCATTGGAAGCAGGTGGTTGAAGCGGCTTTTTCTTTAAAGGAAATCTTAGATGGTTTGCAGCTTAAAAGTTATGTGAAGGTCTCTGGTGGTAAAGGGGTGCATGTTCATATTCCAGTAGCGCCAGTATATTCCTGGGATCAGATAAAAACCTTTTCACACACTTTAGGAAAGGAAATGGCTTCGCGGGATCCTGACCGTTATACGGTGAATATGGCCAAGAAAGTTCGTGGCAAAAGAATCTTCGTGGATTACTTGCGAAACGGTCGTGGCGCCACTGCAGTGGTTCCCTATTCTTTGCGCGCTAGAAAAATGTCGGCAGTTGCAATGCCCATCACTTGGGAAGAACTAAAAACCATCGAAGGCCCTGCGGTATTCACCTTGGAAAACGCGATTAAGCATCTTAGTAAAAGAAAAGTGGACCCGTGGAAGGATTTCTTTAAAAAAGAACAACGTATCAATATTCTAAAACCCGTTATTGCATCAGCAGTATAGTGTTGAGTTGCACATTGCAGCTGATGTGATTGAAAAATAAATTTCTCCTTACTATTTTGGCCAGGCGGTGCACATTCGTCTGGTTTTTTCTTGGCACCTTTTTTGAAAATAATATTTATATCGATGAATCTGGTGGCAAAAAGCTTCCAGAAAACCACAAGGGGGAGTTATGGGTAAGGGCGTTATGATTTTAGCAGCAAGTGTTCTCTTTGTTTTGCAGGCCGAGGCGGCTCAACTTGGTTCTGTAGAAATCGCAGGTAGTGCCTGTCAGGCTTCTGTAGGAACCCACGAGCTAACAGAAGTTGGACAGAATCGTTATTTAATCCCAAACAGCATTTATGTGAAAAAAGATGAAGATAAAAAAGTAGCGCGCGGAGCCTGCACCTTCGCGTTGAATCTTCAAGCTTCAGCCGGCAAAAAGATCATCGTTGCAAACAGTCATCAGCTTACAAGCCTTCGAGCTTACCCCTCCCAAACAAAAGCCCGTGTTGATCTAGAACTTTTCAAAGCAGGCGAACAAGGTGAACGACAAGTTTTAGAAACAGAAGCAACAGACCGTACGTCTCGCATTAGCAAATCATTGCAGCAAGCAGCGGTTCTTGAAACTGAATGTGGAGGATCTGCTATCTTAAGAGGAAATTTGGCTGCCACATTAATGGGCTCTGGTAAAGCTCGTGCTTACACTCGCAATCTTTATTTGGATATTGTCGAAGTCGATTGTAACTAAAGTTCATTGTCAAAGCCCGGCTGCTGGATTCTAATGAGTTGTGGAAGAAATCCGTACCGGGCTGCGTGGCGGCTACAGACTTATATTATTCGTTTTAATCATTTCTAGCTTTTTGATTTGGTCTTTCTTTTGCCATCTCTTCATTCGCGATCCTGATAAAAGAATTCGTACATTTTCAAACAACAGCCGTTTTACCAGCGGTATTATGCTGAAAGTATTTAACTGCAGAGTTAAATACACCAACCGTCCCGGTGATTCAGAAAAATTCTTAGCAGTAAGTAACCATATGGGGTTTGTTGATATCCTGATGTTAGCTTCCTGTTTTCCGGTGGTCTTTGTTACCTCTAATGAAATGAAAGAAACTCCCTTCTTGGGTTTGTTGACTGAGATGGCTGGATGTATGTACGTCGAGCGTCGTAGTCGCACAAAGATTTTAGAAGAAATGAAATCCATCGGCGCTGTTTTAAAGCGTGGATACAGAGTTGTACTTTATCCTGAAGCGACATCAACAAACGGCGAAAAGGTTTTGCCGTTTAAGAAAACACTGATCATGGCGGCTGCCCACGCGGGAGTGCCCATTCAGCCAATCGTTATTAATTTCCGCAAGATTAACGGCGAAGAATTTTCTTTGAAATGGCGTGATCATGTGTGTTGGTACGGGGATATTCCCTTTGTGACAGCGATGTGGAAATCTCTCACGTTAAAATCCGTAGATGCTGAAGTTGAATTCTTAGAAAAAATCTACTGCACAACTGAAGATGATCGTGGGCTGATTGCTGACAAAGCCCACGCGTTGATTTCAGCTAAGTTTGTTCCGGTAAAAGGGGCTCCCCAAGAGCCTGCCGCGCCAATCGAGTTTGAAACAGAATCTACTTGATTTGCCTTATCCGATATGTAAATAATATGTAAATGAGGAAGATTATCCACATCGACATGGATTGTTTCTATGCGGCCGTAGAGGTGAAGTATCACCCAGAGCTGCGAGGCAAGCCGTTGGGAATTGGCGGTCCACCGAATTCACGAAGTGTTCTATGCACGG
Source organism: Bdellovibrio bacteriovorus (assembly GCA_041888585.1). Classification (GTDB taxonomy): domain Bacteria; phylum Bdellovibrionota; class Bdellovibrionia; order Bdellovibrionales; family Bdellovibrionaceae; genus Bdellovibrio; species Bdellovibrio bacteriovorus_I. The sequence continues at coordinate 341,309 of CP168971.1, forward strand.
CGAGCTACGAAGCCCGTAAATTTGGAGTGCGATCCGCGATGCCTTCATCGCAAGCTGTGCGCTTGTGCCCTCAATTGATTTTGGTTCCTCCTAATTTCGACTTATACAAACTTGAAAGTCGGAAAGTGCGGGAAATCTTTGAAAGATTCACAAACAAAATTGAACCGCTGTCATTGGATGAGGCTTATCTTGATGTGACTGAATGCGAACAATTCGGTGGCAGCGCTACCCTGATAGCTCAAGAAATCCGTCGCCTCATTTTCACTGAACTTCAATTAACTGCTTCCGCTGGAATTGCGCCAAATAAGTTCTTAGCAAAAGTGGCAAGTGACTGGAAAAAACCAAACGGGCAGTTCGTCATTCGCCCCCAAGATGTTGCAGGTTTTGTTAAGGAACTTCCGGTCGAAAAAATTTTTGGCGTTGGCAAAGTCACTGCGCAGAAGATGCATGATCTAGGTTTGCACACTTGCGCCGATATTCAGAAATACAGCGTTTTAGAATTGCACCACTGGTTTGGTTCGCGGGCCCAAGAACTTTCTGATTTTTCTTTTGGAAAAGACGATCGCGACGTCGTCACCGAATGGGAAAGAAAATCTTTAACCGTTGAAGAAACTTTTAATAAGGACCGCCAAAGTTTAGAGGAGTGTCTTAGTGAAATCCCAGCACTCTATGAAGACTTCATGCGACGGCTTGAAAAAGGCCAGTATCAGGATCGGGTAAAGGGAATTGTGGTGAAATTAAAATTCCATGATTTCAAACAGACCACTCATGAAGAAGTGATTCATGGCATTCCCCGCATTCAGGATTTTCAAAGATTGTTAAGTCGCGCTTGGGAACGTCGTGGCGTTCCAGTTCGATTAATTGGTCTTGGTGTTCGTCTTGCAACGCAAAGTAAAATAGCTAAAAGCAAAGACGAATCACAACTGCGTTTCGCAATCTAAGCAAACCCCTTCCCAGCTTCGTGTTCATGCCGATGGTATATTTTTGTCCTGGCATTATCATTGCTCCTGATTCTTTTGTGAACAAAGGTGGTGTCAAAGATGACCGCTTTTGGGAAAGGAACGCTATGAAGAAAACTGTGCTAACAAGTCTTTTGATCGCAACATTGTTTCGTAATACAAGCTGTCCTGATTAATCTTCTGCAAAAAGGGGAGTTGGCTAAACTGCCTCCAGCCATGGCTTTAGCTCCTACAGGAATGGCATTTTTAACAATCATGATCGTAGTATTGCAGTTTGTGGTGAACTCAGACGATCTTTGCGCAAAGACTTGTACCTTCAAAGATTTCAAGACTCGCTTAATTCAGTGGTGGGCGAAGTTTAGAAATAACTGAGGGTGTAAAGTCATCGGACTTTAAATTATTTTTCAGAATCTCTATTATTTTTTTATTTGCCCGCATCGCCTTCACAGAATCTTTGAGCTGTTTACGCTCGGCCTCAGATAAAGTTTTAGTAGATAGAATAATTCCAATCGGAGCGGGATTTACATCTTCTCTGAAGAAAACGATCTCGTTTTCTAGTTTAAACTTGTCCCGAAAAAAGCGTGTGATTAGTGGAGTGGCAACCACAGCATCAACCCTTTTTTCAGCCATCAATTTAAAAATACCTTCGGCGTCCGGCATTTTTATTAGACGATTTTCCTTAATCAGAAGTTCCTCATCTTCAGGCTTCATCATGGCCGTACTGCCGATAAGATTTCCAAACTTTAGATCTTTTTGATTATAAATTTCTTTAAAAGACGCAAACGGGTTTTTTACTTTTTCCTTTCGTACAGCAATTTCGCGGTAAATTTCAAATAGCAGTACAAATTCACCATTTAATTCATAAACCGGCTGTTTTGAAACGGTAAGAGCGATATCAATGCGACCGCGATTCAGTAAGCTTGCTATTTCTGGCCGAGTAAGAGATCTCATGGTAAATCGGCAGCCCGTATTTTTTAAGATCTCAGTGATAAGATCAAAGTCAATTCCAGTGGGCTTTCCATATTCGTCACGACTGAAAAGAGGAGGAAAGTTACTGACTCCGACGTCATAAACACGGTTGCAAGAAGCTGCTTTTTTTCTTGCTGCTATCCCAGGACTACCTAGACTTAAAATAAGAAAGCATAATGCCAGACGTTTGAGCATTCTTAAATCATGAATGATTTCTGAGTTTAATCCCAATTACATTGTCAGACTGTGCCTCCTGGCAGAGGCTGAGGAATCACAATAGGTGAGGGCGACTTTCTAGAGTAAAATAGCAGGTGTTAGGAGGCTATTATGGTCAGTTTAACCGTAACTATCCTTTTCTTTGCTTTAGTGTTTGCTGGTATTTATTTCGTTTACAGAATGAACCGCGAAAGAGCCTTACATCGTGGAACTCATACTCACATGCAAACGGCTCAGCGACGACAGTACACTAGCAATAGCGAAAACCAAGGACGCCCAAGAAACTCTTCAGAAAACACAAGACAACTATGAAGAACCTCATGCTCTTTCAGTCCGTGTTTTATTTGATAATGGGCCTTTGGCCGATTATTCATCTAAAATCTTTTATGAAGGTTACGGGACCGAAGACGGATAAGTGGCTCGTGATTACTGTCAGCTGGCTTATCACGGTAAGTGGAATTGCCATGTTGGTGGCGGTATTTGGTAATATCACAAAAGAAATTGTTACGTTAGCTGTACTAGATGCATTTATTCTGGGAACTGTTGACGTGTACTATGTGACGAAAAAAGTGATTTCGAAAGTTTATTTGGCGGATGCTTTTGTCGAATTTCTACTGGTAGTGGCTTGGGGCCTTGTTGTGATGCAAGGCCCGCATGAATTAATTTAGAAAGCTTTTTTCCATTCATCTTCTTTAAAACCCACCAGATGGGTTTTATCACTGATCACGAAAGGGCGCTTTACTAGCTTCCCATGTTCAGACAAAAGCTTGATCGCCTCTGCTTCTGACATTGAAGGCAGCTTTTCGCTCATCTTCATTTCTTTGTATAAAAGCCCCGAAGTATTAAATAAATTTTTAATGCTGCCGCCTTTTTCTTTTAATGCAGCTAGCATTTCTTTTAATTCTTTTTGCGAAGGTGCTTTTTCAACGATCGGAAGTTTTTCGTACTTCACTTTTTTTGCGTCTAAAAATTTAAGCGCCTTCACGCAAGTTGAACACTTCGTGTATTCGTAAACCTTAAGCATGGCTTTTTACCAACCACCCGCACATTTTATAAAGAATGCGCGCGCCCACGTTCCCATCCCATTCTACTTCGTGTGGATCAAGTCCACCGGTAGATACTTCGTTTAAGTCAAACGCGATGATCTTACGGCCGGAATTATGCACTTCTCGGAAAAGGAAGAAAATTTGATCGACAGTTAAACCTCCTGGAACTGGAGTTCCAGTATGCGGGCAGTAAACTGGATCAAGGCCGTCGATATCAAAAGAGATGTAAACATTCTGTGGAAGTTCTTTGATGATATCTTGGCAAACTTTTTCCCATGTTTCGCCTTTTAGCAGGCGGCGTTTAAGCTCAAGGTCATAAAAAGTTTTGATGTCTTCGCGGGATTCACTGAAGTCGTATTCTTCTTCGCAGAAATCACGAATACCTACTTGAACTAACTTTTTAGGTTTTTTTGCATCAGTCATCACGTTGTACATGATCGATGCGTGGGATTGTTTGAAGCCCTGGTAAGCAACACGAAGATCCGCATGGGCATCGATGTGTAAGACACCAAAGTCGCCTTTATATTTTTCGCTCACCGCGCGGATAGCGCCAAGTGGAGTCGAGTGGTCGCCGCCAACCAAACCCAATAACTTACCTTTTTTAAGGACATCAGAACATTGGTCATAAACCCATTGGGTCATTTCTTCGCAAGCCTCGTTCACTTGAGCTGACAAGGTTTTCATCTTGGCTTCGTCTTCGCTCAAATTGGTTTTCATTTCGATAATTTCTTGCGCGACCGCTTTGTATTTATCGTTCATGCGCTTCAGGTCTTCTGGGAAGTCACGCATGTGGTAACCCACTTCGTAAGCCTTACCTACTTCGATATCAAAAAGGTCAATCTGTTCACTGGCTTGGCGGATGATCTGGGGACCATTTGAAGCACCTTCGCCGTAAGAGGTTGTAACCTCCCAAGGCACCGGTACAAGAACCACTTTTGATTCTTCTTCAGTCATGGGAATGCCGAAGATCCCGTACTCGGCAGAGATGGTTGTGGTGGGATCGAATTTCACCGTCTTTTCAGACATAGTTTTCTCCTTGAAAAGCCTAGGGTATATATCATTTAAGCGTGGCGTCAATCGAGCAATAACTTGATTATTTTTCAACCATAACCGATTTTAACCCCACTTTGGGAACTACTTAAATTCCCAGCGAAATTCTTTGGAGGATAACAATGAATATGAAGGGAATCCTGGCTCTACTTTTGAGCTCAGCTTTGACCGCTCCCGCTCTTGCTACTGCACCAAATGCAAGTGCACCTAAAGGCGGAAATTTCGTAATCAACTTAGGTGGTGAGCCACCGACAGTTCATCCGATCACAAGCACAGATGCTTACAGCCGTGACGTACAAAACTACGTATGTGAAGGCCTAGTAACTCGTGACTCTGAGACCTACGATTGGAAGCCACGTTTGGCGGAAAAATGGGAAATCTCCAAAGACAACAAAACTTTCACATTCTTCCTTCGTAAAAATGCTGTTTTCCATGACGGTAAACCAGTAACTGCTGAAGACGTTAAATTCTCTTTTGATGCTATCTTTGAACCTAAGTATGAAGCGGCTCACCTTCGCCCATACTATGAAGGTTTGGCAAAAGCGGAAGTTATCGACGCTCACACTATCAAATTCACTGCTAAAGATTTGTATTTCAAAAACTTCGAATCTGCTGCGACTTTGACTGTGATTCCAAAACACATCTACAGCGATGTTGAAAAATCTAAAAAAATGAACAGACAGCTTATCTGCTCTGGTCCTTACGTTTTGCAAAAATTCGATCGTGGTCAATTGATCACTTTGAAGAAAAACGACAAATGGTGGGGTAACAACGATCCTGTTTACAAAGGAACGTACAACTTCGATTCAATCACTATGCGTTTCTATAAAGATGAAAACGTTCAACTCGAGCGCGCTAAAAAAGGTGAGTTGGATTACATCGATCTACGTATCGAAGCTTTCATGAAGAAAACTGAAGGCGCTCCTTGGGGTAAAACAGTTCTTAAGCACAAAGTTCAAAATAGCGCTCCGAAGTCTTATGGCTTCATCGGCTGGAACTTCCGTAAAGAACTTTTCCAAGATAAAAACGTTCGTGTTGCTTTGGCGCACTTACTTAATCGCGAAGAGATGAATAAAAAATTCCGTTATGGCATGTCTGACCTTGCTAACGGAGCTGTTTACATCCGTTCTGAATTCAACCCTGGTAATAAGGCTCTAGAATTCAATCCGAAAAAAGCTCAAGAGCTTTTGGGTAAAGCCGGTTGGACTGACACTGATAAAAACGGTGTTTTGGAAAAAACTGTTGGCGGCAAAAAACAAGAATTCAAGTTCACATTGATCTACCCAAATAAAGACGTAGAAAAATATTGGACTATGTACCGCGAAGATTTGAAAAAAGCCGGTATCGACATGGAACTTAAGTATCTTGAGTGGAACTCATTCTTGAAACTAGTTGATGAAGGTAACTTCGATGCTGTGACTATGGCTTGGGGTGGCGGTTCTGTTGAACCAGATCCAAAACAAATCTGGCACTCTTCGGGTGCAGTAGCAGGTGGATCTAACTTCATCGCCTACAAAAACCCTGAAGTAGACAAACTTATCGACGACGCCCGCGTTGAGCCGAACAAAGCTAAACGTATCGCGAAACTGAAAGAAGTTTACAAAAAGATCGCTGAAGACGCTCCATATGCATTCCTATTCAACGACAGGTATGTATTCTATGCAAATTCTTCACGCATCGGAACTCCTGGCGAGACATTTAAGTACGAAATTGGTACAGACTACTGGTGGATGAAACCAGCTCAATAGTGAGTGCCTCTTTTACTGTTCAAAACAGCCGGGCACCCGGCTGTTTTGCGTTTCACGGTAGTGTCTCAGTTTTTTGTTATTGGGAGATAAGGCTTTGATCGTTTATTTGATTCGCCGATTGCTATTAATGATCCCGACTTTCTTCGGGATTACCCTTGTTACCTTTGTGCTTATTAACCTAGCTCCAGGAAGTCCCATCGAGCAAAAGCTGCAAGCCATTCGATTTGGTTCTGCAGGCGGCGGTGGTGGCGGTGGAGCGGCTGGCGTTAACAGTCGCGGTGACACCTCTGTAAATGAAGAAGTTATTGAAGCTTTAAAAAAGCAATATGGCTTTGATAAGCCACTTCATGAGCGTTACTTCATCTGGTTGAAAAACTTGAGCCGTTTGGATTTTGGTGAATCTTTCACTTACCAAGAACCGGTTATTGACGTTATCAAAAGTAAATTCCCGGTTTCTTTGCAATTCGGTATTGCTTCGTTACTTTTGACTTACCTGGTTTGTATTCCGCTTGGGGTACAAAAAGCGATCAAGGCGGGGGGCGCTTATGATCGTATTACGACTTTGATTCTGAACTTCACTTATTCTATCCCGCCATTGATTTTAGGTATCTTCCTAATCGTTGTGCTTGCGGGTAAATTGAATTTGTTCCCGCTGGGTGGATTGCAGTCTGACGACTATGAATCTTTCACAACGTGGGGAAAAATCACGGACCGCCTGCATCACTTTGTGCTTCCTTTGATCTGTTATATGATCGGTGGTTTCACGGAGCTTTCTGTTCTTATGAGAAACTCTATGTTGGACGTTATTAAGTCTGACTTCGTTCGTACTGCACGCGCAAAGGGTTTATCTGAAAGAATCGTTATCTTTAAACATGCTCTTCGTAATGCTTTGATTCCTATCGCAACTGGCCTGGGCGGCTTCTTTGGCGCGTTCTTGGCTGGTTCTTTGATCATCGAGCAAATGTTTAACTTGGATGGTATCGGTTTACTTGGTTACCAATCAGTTCTTTCCCGCGATTATAACGTGATCATGGGTCTGACATTTATTTCTTCAATGCTATTGATGTTTGGCCGTATTTTCAGCGACATCATTTACGTTCTTATTGATCCAAGGATTGATTTCAAATGATGGATCCAATTCAAAAATATCTTATTAAAAATGAGCTTACCCTTAAGCGTTACCGCCGCTTCAAAAGAGACCGCGCGGCAGTTATCTCGGTATGGGTGTTACTGGTTATGTTCTTCTTCAGCTTCACTGCTGAACTATGGGCGAACAACCATCCGCATGTATTAAAATACAAAGGGGAATTGTATTTCCCCCTAGTAAAAGATTATCACCCGACTGATTTCGGCCGCGATGACATCTATGTGATGGATTATCGTGAACTTGAGTTAGGTGAAGATGACTGGGCTATCTGGCCGGTGATCCAGTGGGATGCTTACGAGAGCAATAAAACTGTAGAGACTTATCCGTCTCCTCCAACAAAACAAAATTGGATCGGTACAGATGAAAGTGGTCGTGACGTTATGACCCGTCTTCTTTATGGATTCCGTTACACAATGCTTTTTGCATTGGGTGCGTGGTTGTTGGCGTACGCTATTGGTATCGCGCTTGGTTCTTTGATGGGTTACTTGGGTGGTAAAACGGACCTGGTTGGTCAACGTATCGTCGAGATCGTTGAAAGTACGCCAATCATGTTCGTATTGATCACTATGATCTCGATCTTTACACCATCATTGCCAATGCTAGTTGCGTTCTATGCGTGTTTTGCTTGGACTGGAATTTCTGCTTATATGCGTGCGCAATTCCTTTCTTTGCGTAAACGTGAATACGTGGAAGCAGCGAAAGCTATCGGTGCTGATCACAAACGTATTATCGCTAAACATATCTTGCCGAATGGTTTAACTCCGATCATCACGTTCTCTCCATTTGTCATCTCTGGAAACGTGTATACGCTTTCAATGCTTGATTATTTGGGTCTTGGTTTAACACCTCCGACACCATCATGGGGTGAGTTGATGTCCCAAGCTCAGAAATGGTTCACCATCGCTGAGTGGTTGGTGTGGGGTCCGATGACAGCGCTATTTGTGACTTTGATTCTATTAATCAACATCGGTATCGCAGTTCGAGACGCTTTCGACGCGAAAATGTAGTCAAAACTATTTTCAAAGCAAAAGGGACCTTAAAGGTCCCTTTTTTTATCTAAAATTTCCGTCCTAAATTGATAAGCCCTTGGTCACTTCACAATTGATTTACAATTGCGCCGTAAGATTTTTCCTAAGGAAAGGTTTTGGAGGTTGATGTGATCAGGTCTTTTGTGAGTTGCTTGAAGCTTGGAATGTTTTTGTCATTCTTATACACATTCTCAAGCTGCACCTCACACGCTTCGGCGGAGAATGAAAAAGGACCATCTGACTGCGTTGTGCGGTCCTCAGCCTTGCATATGGACCTTTTTGATTCGCCTAAGATGGATTTTTATTTAATGGAGGTTGCTATCGGAAGGTAATGTTTTTCTTCTGCTCTTACTCTTACATGCTCTATATGGATAAAAAAAAGAGGATGGTTTTGGCCATCCTCTTTTTTTATTTTGAATCTGTCTTTTATTACTCAGCTTCTTCTAGGTATGTGTAACCAGATAAGCCTTCTTCGTAGTGCTTAATCAGAAGTTTTGCTTCTTGTTTTGTGATTGAGCCTCTTTGGATGCTATCCTCTGTCGCTTGACGAACGTTATCGACCATTTCAGAGCGGCCGTACTGAACGTAAGATAGAACTTCGGTTACAGTGTCGCCCGGTACATAGTGATCGATAGTATAACCAACGTTGCTTAGAGAGATATGAACGGCGTCCGTGTCTCCGAATAAGTTATGAAGGTCACCTAGGATCTCTTGGTAAGCGCCAGTTAAGAACACTCCTAGGTAATACTGCTGGCCATCTGTGAATGAATGTAAGCGAACTGTTTCTTTAGGTTCGCCAGTTTCTGTATCGATGAACTTTTCAATTACACCGTCAGAATCACAAGTAAGGTCAGCAAGTGTACCTTCACGCACTGGCTCTTCGCCAAGGCGGTGAATCGGAGTCACTGGGAATAACTGTCCTACAGCCCAAGAGTCTGGAAGGGACTGGAATAAAGAGAAGTTTGAATAGAAAGTATCGCAAAGCTCTTTAGAAAGGGCAGCGATGATGTCTTCCGTATCAGGTACAGTCTTCGCGAGTTTCACCATCTTTGTTGCGATAGTGAAGTACATGCTTTCACACCAAGCGCGTTGTTCAAGTGAAAGAACGCCGTAAGTGAAAAGCTGCAAGGTTTCTTGCTTAGCTTGTTCTAAGTCATTGAAACACTCGTTGATGTTATCTTTATTTACTTTTTCAAAGATGTACTGAAGATCTTGCATGATCGCAGGATCCGTCTTCGTCGCCGGACGAGGCGGCTCTTGGCGATGAAGATCGTTAATACCAAGGACGTTAAACACTAACACCGAGTGATGGGCTACTAGGAAGCGGCCAGACTCAGTCACGATGTTTGGATGTGGAATGCCTTTTTCATCGCAAAGAGTTTGCAATACCGACACGATGTCGTTGGCGTACTCTTGGGCTGAATAGTTCACAGAACTATCAGAGTGACCTGAACCGTCGTAGTCGATACCTAAACCGCCACCGACGTCGATGTATTTAAGGCCCGCGCCCATTTTGTAAAGCTCAGTGTAAAAACGCGCGCCTTCTTTTAAAGAAGACTTAATGCTTTGGATAGCAGGAACTTGTGAGCCGATGTGATAGTGCATCAGCTCAAGACAATCTAACATGCCTTCAGCTTTAAGGTATTCAACACCTTCAACGATCTCTGGAGCCGTTAAACCGAATTTAGAACGGGCACCTGAAGAATCAACCCATTTACCAGCACCTTGCGTGTTTAATTTCGCGCGGAAACCGATTTTTGGGCGAGTGTTAAACTTTTTCGCCGCATCGACGATCATTTTAAGTTCTTCGCGACGGTCAACCACGATGATCGTGTTACGACCTAGCTTTTGAGAAAGAATCGCAGTTTCAATGTATTCAGTATCTTTAAAACCGTTACAGATGATCAAAGAGTTTGGCGAAGTCATCAAAGCCAGAACCACTAAAAGTTCAGGTTTAGAACCGCACTCAAGACCCATGTTGTAGTCTTTGCCGTATTTTACAAGCTCTTGAACAAGATGGCGTTGTTGGTTCACCTTAATTGGGTAAACGCCGTTGTAGTTCCCTTTGTAACCGTGGTCAGCGAAAGCTTTTTTAAAGCAGCCGTTTAAAAGTTCCACGCGGGATTTAATAATATCAGGAAAGCGGATCATGATAGGAACGCGGATACCGCGGTCTAAAAGATCTTGTGTCAATTCGTGAAGGTCAACAGCAGGTCCTTCAGCTCCCATCGGAGTTACTGAAACGTTTCCAGCGCTGTTAATTCTGAAGTATCCATTGCCCCAGTTGTTAATGCCGTACAACTCTGCGCTTTTTTCAGGAGACCAATTTGACATCTCTTCGTGCCCTCATCGGTTGTGGGGCCTCGGATTAGGAAGGACCCCTTTGTTTGCTCGGGGTCCCTTTCGGTAAAAGAACCCAGTTATTTAACGATCAAATTCAAAATTCTTCCGGCCTTATAAATCACCTTGTCGGGATTTTTTCCAGCCAAAACTGAGGAAATCGTCGAAACGGCCAGGGCCGCTGCCACGGCTTCTTGCTCAGAAGCAGTAAGCGCAATTTCAATAGTGCCGCGCATTTTTCCGTTTACTTGCACGCCCATTGTCACAGTGTCATCAGCGACGAGGTTACTATCATATTTTGGCCATGGAGCCAAAGAGCAAAGTCCCTCGCCACCCATTTTTTCCCAAAGCTCTTCGGCCAAGTGAGGCGCAAAAGGAGCCAGGATTTGCACAAGCGGTTTCAGAGCCAATTCTGAACGGCATTCCGTTTTATAAAGCTCATTCACCAAGATCATCATGGCGCTGATTGCGGTGTTAAAGCCCATAGACTCAATGTCGTCTGTGACTTTTTTAATCGTTTTGTGAACTAATTTCTGAATGTCCTCAGTTAGGGCGTCTTTTGTTGCCACATACTGACCTTCATCGTTCACCACCAAACGAGAAACGCGATCCAAGAAGCGTTTCACACCGTCAATGCCCGTTGGTGCCCAAGGTTTGTCTTTATCAACTGGTCCCATGAAGCTGATAAATGTTCTCATCGCATCCGCGCCGTGGGTTTTTGCAATGTCTTCCGGAGAAATCACATTGCCGCGGGATTTTGACATTTTTTCGCCATCAGGACCGAGGATCATTCCTTGGTGAGCCAGTTTTTTAAATGGCTCATCATGGGTCACTAAACCGCAGTCAAAAAGAACCTTCATCCAAAATCTTGAATATAGCAAGTGGCCGACCGTATGTTCTGGTCCACCGACATAAAGATCCACGGGCATCCAATATTTTTCAGCTTCAGGGCTGAACGGTGCTTCTGAGTTGTGTGGATCAATGTATCTTAAGAAATACCACGAAGATCCGGCAGCACCTGGCATAGTGTCAGTTTCACGGCGACCTTCTTTTCCATCAGCAGATTTATAACGAACCCAATCGGTGTTTCTAGCTAGTGGAGCTTCACCTGTGTCAGCGGGTTCATAATCAGCTACTTCTGGCAAAATGACAGGAAGTTCATTTACAGGCACTCCTCTGCTGCCGTCCGCAAAGTGTACGATTGGGAACGGTTCGCCCCAATAACGTTGACGGCTGAATAACCAGTCGCGAAGTTTGTACTGAACTTCACGCACGCCTAATTTTTTAGATTCCAAATGAGCAAGCATTTGTTTAATGGCTTCTTTTTGTGAAAGGCCATTTAAGAAATCGGAATTGATCAATGTACCTTCGCCTTCAAATGGCAAAGTGTCGCCGCCTTCAAGAACTCGTTTGATTTGAATTTGGAACTTGGTCGCAAATTCAAAGTCGCGGGCATCATGACCTGGAACCGCCATGATAGCTCCTGTGCCGTAATCAAGCAGCACGTAGTCAGCAATCCAGATTTGAATTTTTTCGCCCGTGATTGGGTGAACAGCGTGGGCACCAGTGAAAACGCCCGTTTTTTCAGTTGTTGCTTTACGATCGACTTCTGATTTTTTAGACGTAGCAAAGATGTATTCTTCAACGGCCTTAGCTTGCGCTGATGAAGCGATCTTTTTCACTAGCGGATGTTCTGGAGCCATTACCATGAATGTCACACCAAACAAAGTGTCTGGGCGGGTCGTGAAGACTTCAAACGAATCCGCGTGACCGTCGACTTTAAAAGTAACTCTAGCACCTTCACTTTTTCCGATCCAGTTGCGTTGGCCTTCTTTAGTACGCTCTGGCCAATCAAGTTTATCTAGATCGTTTAATAATCTTTCCGCGTAATCAGTGATTTTAAGCATCCACTGTTTCATAGGCACGCGAATAACCGGGTGGCCGCCGCGCTCTGATTTGCCATCGATGACTTCATCGTTTGCTAAGACTGTTTTCAAAGCTGGACACCAGTTCACAGGAACTTCTTTTTGGTAAGCAAGTCCACGCTCGTAAAGTTTTAAGAAAATAAATTGAGTCCACTTGTAGTACTCAGGCTCACAAGTGGAGATCTCGCGGCTCCAGTCAAAACTAAAACCGAAAGACTGCAAAGTTTTGCGGAAGCTTTCAATTGCTTTACGAGTTGTAAGAGCTGGGTGAATTCCAGTTTGAATCGCATATTGTTCAGCAGGTAAACCAAAAGCATCATAGCCCATGGGGTGAAGAACGTTGAAGCCGTTCACGCGTTTATAGCGGGAAATAATATCGCCTGGAGTGTAAGAGGCCATGTGACCAATGTGCAGGCCTGAACCCGATGGGTAGGGGAACATATCGAGGGCATAATACTTGGGTTTATTGCTATTCGCTTCAGCTTGGAAAGCCTTACTTTCGTCCCATTTTTTCTGCCACTTTGCTTCGATTTCAGTGAAGTTCACACTCATTGTTACATCCCTTATTTAGAACAAAAATTTCACTGCTATTTAGATAACTAAAAAGGCTTTTTAATACAACGAATATACTCACGCGATATGTGGCGCGCCTAAGGTCCGGGAAATTATGTCTCCACGGCCTTTGATTAGATTTTAGACTCAATAAATCCCGGCGTTAACCGATGAGATAAGCTCAAGTTACACTGGTATGTAGTATGAGTTTTGAAAGTAACAGCTTTAAACAACCCAAAAGTCGTCGAGTCCTTGTGATCGATGATGACAAGGATAGCTTAGAGATCCTTTTGGAACCTTTGCGCTGGGAAGGATATGACGCCCGTGGGGTGACTTCCGAAGCCGAAGCCCATAAGCTTGTGGAATCATGGATTCCGCACGTTGTTATTTTGGATTGGATGGCTCCTTCAATGGCGGGGCTTCGTGTTCTAAAGGCGATGCGTTCTCGACTTTCTCACGTTTCCTGTGTTTTCGTTTCAGAGAATTCCAGCACTGAAGCCATTATCGAGGCCCTTGATTCTGGAGCAGATGATTACATCGTAAAACCTTTCGTTCCCTTAGAACTGCTGGCTCGTATCCGCACACAATTGCGTCTGCGTGATTTGACTGAGCAACTTGTCTACGCCAATGAAAAGCTCAAAGAGCTGGTTGATACTGATGACCTGACAGGTCTTTACAACATGCGCTCTTTATATCATCGCTTGGATTTCGAGATGGAGCGTGGACGTCGCTTTAATCGTGACGTGTGCGTGGTAATGATGGACATGGATTATTTCAAAACTGTGAATGACGGCCATGACCACTTGTTTGGAAGTTACGTGCTTTCAGAGGTTGGTAAAATCATTCGCGCTAACACCCGTAATATTGATATTCCAGCGCGCTACGGTGGTGACGAATTTTTAATGGTTTTAACAGAAACAAACGCGCAAGGTGCATTGCATTTCTGTGAGCGTCTTCGTGAAAACATTGAAAAAACTTTGTTTAAAAACGGTGATGATTCAATCAAGCTCACTGCTTCTTTGGGTTTTGCCATTACCATTCCAGGTGAACACATCAGCGCCCGTGAATTAGTACGTAGAGCTGACCATGCTTTGTATGAGGCAAAACGTGGTGGACGTAATAAAGTTTGTTCCTATAAACCTGATGCGGCTGCTGTGGTTGAGCTTAAAAATGCTCCGCAAAAACGTCGTAAGGCTGCAGGTTAATTCTTAAATATTGACGAAGTCTTAGGGATCAGAAACCCTAAGGACCATGGTTGATAATTCCGTAAATGATGCTGAAAAAATTCGAACCAGTGCCGCTTGGGTGTCAGTTATTGTCAGCCTTTTGGTATTTCTTTTTAAAGTTGGTGCTTACCGCATTACCGGATCCACTGCTGTATTGTCAGATGCCTTAGAAAGTATTGTTAATGTCATTGCTTCAGCGGTGGCTCTTTTCGTCATTCGTTTTGCAGCCATTCCGGCGGATAGAAATCATCCTTATGGGCATGGTAAAGCTGAATCTTTTTCTTCTGCATTTGAAGGCGGTTTAATCTTTTTTGCAGCGATCATGATTATTGGGGAAAGTGCGAAGGCTCTTTTCTATCATGAGCCCCCACAAAAACTTGAAACTGGTTTGTGGGTAGTGGGTGCCGCCGCAATAGTGAATTTACTATTGGGACTTTATTTGAAAAGAGTCGGAATAACTCATAAATCAGAAGCCTTAAAAGCTAGTGGCGCCCATGTTATGTCGGATGTATTGACCACCGTCGGCGTGATGGTGGGTTTGGCGTTAGTACTTATCACCGGGCAAGCTTGGATTGATCCAGTGATTGCAATTTTAGTTGGTGCGCACTTAGCTTATTCTGGATACAAGATCAGCCGCGAATCTTTGGGCGTGCTAATGGATGAACAGGATGAATCTGTTTTAGCAAATCTTGCCGCCTCTATTCGTAAAAATCGCAAACCTGGTGTTATTGAAATTCATAATTTGCGCATCATTCGCTCTGGAAGATTTCATCACGTCGATGCGCACTTGGTGGTGCCGGAATATTGGGATGTTGCTGAGGTTCATAGTTTCACTCATAACTATGAAAGCGAAGTAGTGCGTGATTATGAGTTTGACGGGGAACTGGCCTTTCACTTAGACCCCTGTAAAAAATCCTACTGCCAGATTTGTGACATGCCTAATTGCCCAATAAGGCAGCTTCCCTTTCAGGAGTTGCGTCTTCCCACGGTGAAAAGCTTGACCGGAGGCCCTCGTCCGACTAATCAAGGGCCCTATGACAAGCCCGATTCCTCGCAGAAGAATTAATGTAACAAAAGACCTTCCAAACCAAAATGCCTACACGCTAGCGTTAAATGGTGAATATTCCCATGTGGCGTTTGATGAAGTTAGAGCTCCTTTAAACAAAGGCAAATGGCGCTCTGAGATTTTCAAAGTCGACGAAACTTTGCCAATGGATTTGGAAGTAGGAACTGGCAACGGAACTTATTTTGCTCACCACGCAAAAACCAACCCGAACCGCATGTTGGTCGGTTTAGAATTAAAATATAAACCACTGGTTCAGTCTATCCGTCGCGCCTTAAACGACGGTTGCAAGAATGCAGCGATCGCGCGCTTTCATGCTTTTAATATCGAAGAGCTGTTCAATGAAGGTGAGTTGGACAATGTCTACATTCACTTCCCAGATCCTTGGACTTCGCCGAAGAAACCTAAAAACCGCTTCGTATGCAAACAAAACCTAGAAATCTTGCACCGTTTGCAAAAGCCAGGATCGTTCATCAATTTTAAAACGGATTCTTTAGTTTATTTTCTTTGGGCGATGGATGAAATTCGTCAGTCCCCTTATAAAATTATTTTTGAAACTCAAGATCTTCATAACTCTGAAATGAAGAACGAAAATTTCGAAACCGCATTTGAAAAAATCTTTTTGCGCGAAGGAAGCAAGATCAACTTGGTGCGCTTGCAAAAGGTTTAGTCCAGTCTAGCGTCCTTTAGCACAATTCATATCGACAATGGCAATCTCGCTTAAAATAGATAAGTGGAGGTTGCCATGAAATCTCTGAAAAAATGCCTGCCGATTTTCTTCTTATTCGCAGTGAGTATCGCGGTGGCGGCGCCTCCGATGGAAAGCTCTGAATACATTGCCCCTGCTGAACCCTATTCTGTACTAAGAGGTTCCATGGTTCCTTGTTATGGGAATAGAGAAAAAGGTGTGGGTCGCAATATCTATTTGCGCCATCTTGAAGGGGAGGACTGTCCTAAACGCGTGGCAACTCCGGTGCGCAAAGATAAACCAGAAGATGAGTCCGTATCTCCGGGAATTCCCTTTCAACAAAAAACCAATCTATAGCTACCAGTAAGTCGTATCTACTTTGATGGGGCCAAGAACCCGAACTTGGCAGCTGATGCGCGTTGACTCAGGCATTGAGCATTTCTCTTTTAAAAACGCTTCAGTTTCATTTGGAGGGGAAAGATTCTCGTTTCCCTCGATAATCATGACCTTGCATTTTGCGCAAACGCCATCACCGTTACAACTAGAGGCCACAGGAAGGCCAGCTTTTAAGAGGGCCTCCATAAGGTTTTCCCCAGCGGAAACATCGATGGGGGCTCGGTTTTTTGCAAAAGAAATTTGGGGCATGCTCCCATTGTAGCTGACGCAGTCCAAAACGTGCAAAGAACTAATGAAAAGCCCCATGTTTGTTGGTAGCCTAGGCGCGTTTAAAACGAGGATTCTATGAGTGAAGATCAAAAAATTGAAAACGTAATCATTATCGGCTCAGGCCCTGCAGGCCTGACTTCTGCTATCTATACTTCTCGCGCCAATTTAGAGCCGTTGATGATTGAAGGTGAAGAAGCTGGCGGTCAGCTTATGACGACAACGGAAGTAGAAAACTTCCCAGGCTTTGAACATGGAATCACGGGTCCTGATTTGATTTCAGTTATGCGAAAACAAGCTGAGCGTTTTGGCACTCGCTTTATCACTCGCAACGTTACTAAGGTTGATTTTTCTCAACGTCCATTCAAAGTGTGGATTGGCGAAAAGTTGCACTTAGCAAAATCAATCATCATCTCTACTGGCGCTAGTGCAAAGTACTTGGGTCTACCGTCTGAAAAACAATACGCAAATCGCGGTGTTTCGGCGTGCGCAACTTGTGACGGTGCCTTTTTCCGTAATCAAGAAATCGCTGTTGTGGGTGGTGGTGATACGGCGATGGAGGAAGCGCAGTTTCTTACTCGCTTTGCTAGCAAAGTTTATTTGATTCACCGTCGCGATCATTTCCGCGCTTCAAAAATCATGGCTGACAGAGCAATGAAAAATCCAAAAGTAGAAGTGATTTGGAATACTGAAGTCACTGAAGTTTTGGGCGATGGCAAAAGCGTGACAGGCCTAAAAATCAAAAACATTGTTGAAGGTGGTGAAAAGACCCTTCCAGTGACAGGTCTATTCCTAGCAATCGGCCATAAACCTAATACAGACCTTTTCAAAGGCATGTTGGATATGAATGAGACGGGTTACTTGGTAACTCAGCCAAATACCACTTATACTAATGTACCAGGGGTGTTCGCTGCTGGGGACGTTCAGGACCATGTGTACCGTCAAGCTATCACTGCTGCAGGTACTGGTTGCATGGCGGCCATTGATGCGGAAAGATGGTTAGAGGCACAAGCTTCACACTAAGGATGCTATGAAGGATAAAAGAATTAACACCAAGGATTTAGTTGATAAGATCGAAAAGATGACAAAGGCCCGCATCGCTGGTCAAGACGTCGTTCCCTTAGATCAATTTCGTGAAGCGAAAAAGAAACTAGATCCTAAGATAATTCTTGTTATCGAAGATGATGAGACTATGCGCTTAGCAATGAAGCGTATTCTTGAAACCGAAGGCTACGTCACGAAGCTTGCTGCTGATGCGACGGAGCTTTCCACAGTTTTAGATGACCATTCTGTTGATTTGATTTTAATGGATGTGGGTCTTCCGTGGGTGAACGGCTTTGAATTAGCCCAGCTTCTTAAAGAACATAAAGATCTTAAAAAAATCCCGTTGGTTTTCGTATCAGGTAAAGCATCAGAAGAAGACATGAAAAAAGCCTTCGAAATCGGCGCTGACGACTATATCAAAAAGCCTTTCGACGTTGATAAGCTTAAGAAGACGGTTCACACACTTTTAAAATTAAACGAGTAGCTTGGAAGTACTAAGCTACTTTCCGCGACGAAGGTCTGTCTTGTAATGAGACGTCGCCTTCATTCCATACTTTTCAAACATTTCTAGAAGAAAATAGTGAGCTGTGAACCCATTTATTGGTTAAACTTAGAGGCTCATGGCACGTCGATTTTCGGTGGTTATCTTTCTAATTTTATTGGGAGTTGTCGTTTTGTATTTATCACGTACAAACGATAAGTCTGCGTCGATAGTGCATCCTAAAAATGATTCTAAATCTGTACCGCCTATTGCTTCCGTTGCTGAACGCGTAAAGGAAGAAGCTGTTCAAAGTACAGAAGTTGCTTCAACTAGTTCTAGCGCTCCGATTGTATCGCAAAGAACGCCTAGAAAGCTTCCGCCACCAAGAAGAGTTTCTTCGCTACCGTTAGAAAATGCGGAGCTGGAAAAAATTCCTCTTCTGGCGGATACACCATGGAAGCTTTGGAAAGGTGTTGTCGCTAAACCTAGGACTTCGGCAAACCCTAACGAAGTAGTTATCAGTCAAGTCAGTGGTTTTGTGGTTGTGGCTTCTGAAGTTGAATATGATTTAAAGAATTTCTTTTCGGATTCTCCGCTAGTTGTCGCAAACACACGCTTAAGCCAGGCCGGTGTCTTAACGGGAACAATCAATGTGATTCTTAAAGAAGGCCAATCCGCTGATTTCTTGAATGAAGAAAATGGCGTCAAAATTGTGGGTGCCTTCCCAAAAATTCGCACATACTACGTAACTGCTCTGCAAGAGCCTTTTGATTTGCCCGCGTTCTATCTTGAATTAAAAAACCACCAAGGTGTTGAGCAAGCCAGCCTTGAAATTTTGAGTCGACAATATGATAAATTTTAGTCGTAAAACTAAAGCCATATTGTCGTTGTCGTTAGTGGGTATCGTTACCGCAGTTGGGTTTACTAATTGTGCGGAAAATGGATTTAAAGGGAAAAACCAAGGCCAAGTAGGGGATGATCCTTTTATCTCTTTAGCGTGGCATTTAAGTAATAGCGCCCAATCTGTGTTTGCAACTGAAGCTGGCACCGCGGGTGTCGACTTAAATTTATTAAACACTTGGAGCGAAGGCTATTCCGGCAAGAATATCACCGTGCTTGTTTCTGATGATGGTATGGAAGATTCCCACGAAGATCTTTCAGATAACTATCTGCGTACTGGAGTTTCAAAAGATTATACGACGGGGTTTCCTTATCTTTCTGCCACAGCTGCGCCGAAAGCCAGTGATGACAGCCATGGGACAGCGGTAGCAGGTTTAATCGCAGCCGTTGGACAGAATAGTCTTGGCACTAAAGGCGTTGGTTATAAAGCTTCATTAGTATCTGCGAACTTTCTTTCTTCGACAGTGACTCAAACTGAAGGAAAACTGATAGATCAAGCTGATGGTGATTACGATGTTTTCAACATGAGTTGGGGATCAACGCAAAATAACCTAGTTTCACCAGTGGCTTCATTTTTTACGCAGTTAAAGTCAGGTGTCACGACCGGACGATCTGGCAAGGGTTCTATCTATGTGAAGGCTGCTGGAAATGACTTCATCGTTTATTGCCATGGTTCGACAACTGAAAACTGTGTCGGTAATTCTAATTTCGATGCTGATAACTCTAGTCCTTATACGATTCTGACGACAGCATTAAATGCTACGGGTGAAGCTGCATCTTACGCTTCAGTCGGTTCTAATATTTGGATTTCTTCTTTTGGTGGAGAGTTTGGTAAGGATTCTCCGGCGATGATCACTACTGATCGTTCTGGATGCTCTGTAGGCTTTTCACAGTCCACAGTGCAAAGCGTGGCGTTCGATAAAGGGCAAGAAGGCAATACGGGTTGCAATTACACGGCGACTTTTAATGGAACTTCTTCTGCAGCACCGGTTCTTAGTGGTGTTGTCACTTTGTTATTGGAAGCAAATCCTGCGCTAACTTGGCGGGATGTGAAATACATTTTGGCTAAAACAGCTACGCCAGTGAATTATTCAACGACTGGTTCTATTAAACATCCAAAAACGGGTGAAACGATTCCCTCGGGTGCGCAATGGGAACAAGCCTGGGTTGTGAACGGGGCAGGTTTTAAATTCCATAACTGGTACGGATTTGGTCGCGTGAATGTAGATGCGGCTGTGGCCTTAGCGAAAAACTATACTTCACCATTTGGTGCCTATAACGAAACCAACTGGGCAAACGATGCAAGCGGGTTGAGCGTTGCCATTCCTGATTTTAGCGCAACCGGCGGCTCTAATACTATGACGGTAAATACAAATCTTAAGATCGAATCGGTGCAGTTAAAAATCTGGGTCACTCATACGAATATCGCGGACTTGGCGTTAGAGCTTACTTCCCCATCAGGTACTCGTAGTATCGTTATTAATATGAATAACGCCTTAAAAAATATTGCGGACTATGATGGCGAGGTGTTTTTAACGAATGCCTTTTACCGAGAAAGCTCGCAAGGCACTTGGACTTTAAAAGTTATCGACGGGAAATCTTCACACACAGGAACTTTGACTCGCTGGAGTCTGAATTTCACCGGTTCTCCCTAAAACAAAACCCTACGAATTTCATCGTAGGGTTCACTTCCAAAATTTAAAAATCATTATTCAGTAACGACACTCATCGCGGAAATACATTTTGTGTCTACGCCGTAGTTATAAAATGGAACTGAACCAGAACGAGTAAGAACTTCCGCATTTACACTTCCAATTTTAGAAGCGTTATAGGCGAATTTTTCAATCGCATAGTTTACAACCGTTGTCGCATTTGAAATTGCAGTTGCAACATATAAGGTGTTCGTATCTTCATCCAACGTCATTGCAGAGATTCCAAACAACAAATATGAGTACGTAGCTGGGAACGAAGCTGCATCATAGATCACTTGATCATTCGTGATGTTACCAGTCGCTTCATCGAAATCATAAGCGTGGATGCTATTCACGTTTGCTGCTGTGGTAGGACCTGCGTAAGCGACGATAAGTTTGCTATTCACTTTATCGAATACCATAGCCGTAGCATAAGTAGTCGCAGCAGGTGCCGCAATACCTGCAGAACAGCTGCCAGTCGCGCCTGCCGCTGGAACGCTGATCACTCTATTATTTGGTGAAGCTGCCGCGTTGGCGGTAATAATTCTTCCTGTCGCTGAAACTGCAATATTAGTAAGTAAAGCATTGGCAGTACCGCACGTGGCACCCAAGTTTGAATTCACATGGGGAGTCGTTAAACGGATGCCTGATGAAGTGACCTTCTCGATGAATCCTGTGCGAATCATCAGGATGCCGCCATCAGAACTTTTTGCCATGTTGGCAGGGTTTGATGAAATGATGGTGCTCATTGCTGGTGTGGTACCGAAGGTATTTCTGACGCCGCCAACTTTAGGCATTGTTTCTAATCTTCCGGTAGCACCGTTACGTACGAATACTAATAGATTGTCATCATCCCAATCCATAATAGAAATTGGTGTATCACCAGCAGCGGCCGGAGCTGCCCAGAAATCCGCCATAGTGGCCTCTTTCACGCCCGTATCAGCGTTTAACTTAAGAATTAAGTTACTGGCTGTTGCGGCGGTGAATGTCGTGATGCCGTTTCCAGAATAGCAAAGTCCTGTTGTTACATAGAGATGTTTGGTCGCGGCTATCTCGTTATCAGCCGGAGTTTCTTCTGAAGCAGGCGTTTCTTCTACAGTGGGTTGGCAAGATGCGATTAGCGCTAGAAGACTTCCGCAAAGCAAAACGTTCTTTAATCTTCCCATGAATTCTCCCGAACAAGTTTTCTTGATAAAACTATCGGTGAGATATTTAGGTCTCTAAAATGAAATGCGAGGAATCTAGTCCTTTTAAGCATTACGATTTATAAAGATGGGAGCGCATTACGCACACTCATCATACAAAAGAACTTTTCTACAGAACACTTGTAAGGAAATTTATTTTGGAAATGTAAACTAGCTTGCGCCTTTGCGAACTTGATCTTGATAAGCAACGTAAGCTTTCAACAAAGCATCAAGTCTTAAAGTCATTGCCACGTCTTGTTCGACGAACATCAAACGACGAGGATCTTGAAGATCACCAACAATTTTAGCTCGGAAGAGCAATCTTGATTTAGATGGATCTGGTTCAAATGGATTTACGATAATCAAATCAAATGGCTTATTTAAAAAATCACGTGGGATTTCATCTTCAAGCATCGTTCCGCTTAAGGAAATATTGCGTGAGTATGTTCTAAAAGAACGAATTTTTGATACCAACACCACTTCGATTTTGAAATTGTGACGAGGATCGCGACGACGATCAGCTCCGTCTTCTTCAGCTGGTGGAGCCGGCTCGGCAGTTTTCTTTTTTCCCATGGCATCTGGTTTTAGTTTTTTGATTTTTGCTAAATCCAGTTCGTCGCCGTTAAAGTCTTTTTGATGATAGCTACCGATTTCAGCTTTCTTTACTGGCAATTCGCCAACGACCACTTGAGTATAACGACTGTCATTAGCTGATGTTGCAGGGGCATTTTGTGTCGCAGTCACTGTATCATCAGCGCTTGGCATATCCATTGGTTTTGGCGGCTGGATGATCACAAAATACTTTTGGTCAGATTCAAGGAATTCACGAATGCAAACCCACTCATCCCAACCTGGAGTCCACAAGAAGAACTTACCGTGATCTTTATTAGCTAAAGAAAGAAGCGCCACCTGTGCCTGTACTACAGACATAGGCTTAGACTGCGTCTTTGTTTCAGCGTCGTAAATGATCCAGACTTTACCTTGGGTTTTCATAAACTCCTTAGATGGATTCCCACCTAAGGAGTTATCGGAGAGTTAAAGAGACTTCTTTATACTCGGATGCAGGCAGCGATATGATTCGGAACTTTTTCTTCCAAAGGCGGGACAATGGTCTTGCAATCTTCAATCGCCATTGGGCAACGAGGATGGAAATGACAGCCTGTCGGAGGATTGATTGGCGAGGGAACGTCACCAGTTAAGATAATGCGATCGTCTTTACGACGAGGATCTGGAACCGGGATCGCTGACATCAAGGCTTTGGTATAGGGATGTTTTGGATTGCGGTAAAGCTCTTCAGCCTCCGCCATCTCAACGATTTTACCCAAGTACATCACCGCCACTTTGGTTGAAACGTGTTCAACGACTTTTAAGTCATGGGCGATGAAGATGTAAGTAAGGCCCAGCTTTTGTTGAAGCTCCATCAAAAGATTGATCACTTGCGCTTGGATTGAAACGTCTAAGGCAGATACCGGCTCGTCACACACGATAAGTTCAGGATTCACCGCTAAAGAGCGTGCGATACCCACACGTTGACGTTGACCGCCTGAAAACTCATGCGGGTAACGGTTTAAGTGTTCGCGACGAAGTCCCACTAGATCGATCAACTCATGGATGCGATCTTGACGGTCTTTTGCTGAACCATAAAGGTCATGGATGATTAACGGCTCTTCAAGGATTGAACCGATCGTCATGCGCGGATTTAAAGATGCAAACGGATCTTGGAAGATGATCTGCATTTTTTTGCGCATTTCACGAAGTTCTTCACCCTTGATATGAGTGATGTCTTTACCGTTGTAGCTGATTTTTCCAGAAGTAGTGTCGTGAAGACGGATCAAGCAACGACCTAAAGTCGATTTACCGCAACCAGATTCACCCACAAGACCTAGGGTTTCACCTTTTTTAAGTTCAAAGGAAATGCCTTGAACTGCTTTTACAGAGGCAACTTCACGGCTGAAAAGTCCGCCGTAAATAGGAAAGCTTTTTGTTAGGTTTTCAACCTTCAAAAGAGGAGTGCTCATTAGGGTTTTACCTCTTCAGACAATGGGTGGTAGCACGCGACCTTATGAATGCCGCGAAGATTTTCTAAGGAAGGGTAAGAAGCACGGCAATCGTCTTGAGCCGCTGGACAGCGATCAGCAAAACGGCAGCCTTTAGGAAGATTGTAAAGGCTTGGTACCATCCCTTTGATTGTTCTTAGTGATTCAAGTCTGTGACCTGTTTCAAAGTGCGGAATAGAATCAAGAAGACCTTTGGTGTAGTGATGTTTTGGACGATAGAAGATGTCTTCTACAGTTCCGTATTCAACCACGCGACCCGCATACATAACGGCAACTTCTTGGCACATCTCTGCAACCACGCCCAAATCGTGCGTGATAAGAATCATACCTGCGTTGAAATCTTTTTGAAGTTTGCGCATTAGATCCAAGATTTGCGCTTGGATAGTAACGTCTAGAGCTGTTGTAGGCTCATCGGCAATAAGAAGTTCTGGGTTACAGCTGATCGCCATTGCGATCATCACACGTTGTCTCATACCGCCCGAAAGTTGGTGCGGATATTCAAAGAAACGTTTTTCAGGAGCTGGGATACCCACGATACGAAGCATGTCGATAGCGCGTTCGCGAGCTTGCTCTTTAGTTAAATTCTTTTGGTGAAGTAAAACAGCTTCTTCGATTTGGTCACCGATTGTGTAAACCGGGTTCAAAGAAGTCATTGGTTCTTGGAAGATCATCGCGATTTCGTTACCACGGATGTCGCGCATTTTATCGTCAGAAAGGCCTAATAGGTCTTTACCTTTAAACAGGATTTTACCTGCTTCGATGTTTCCAGGCTTTTGAATCAAGCGCATGATCGAAAGAGAAGTTACAGACTTACCGCAACCTGATTCACCAACGATTCCAAGAGTTTGGCCTTTTTTTACATTGAAGCTGACATCGTCAACGGCATAGAAAGAACCGTCGTCAGTCTTAAAGCGTGTCTTAAGATTTTGGACCTCTAAAAGAATATCACTCACCGGAGATGACCCCCATTTAAGACCTCATCTTATATAGGCCTGGGGGCTCCGACGCAAGCCCGCAAAAGCCATCTGGTCCTTTTTTCTGGCGATATTGCGTCAACAGCTTTTTACGAGGGTTTCCGGGAGTTTGGAAAGGGCCATCTGAGCTTTTTTCAGAGTAGGTTTTGAGGGATTTTCTAAGCGAAAAGCCCCCGGCCAAGAGGTAGTTTCAGGAGCAAAACTTAAAATTGTTTGCACCTACAACCTGCGGTTGAGACCCTGAGTTAGATGGAGATTCGATATGTATTTGGAGTAGCGCGGCCGCCACATGCTTAAAATCTGGATTCCCCTAATTCTGACTTTGGGAGCGTTGACTGGTTTTGTATCTTGGTAGCGCGGGAAGTCCGCGTTCGGATGGTGACTAGAATGTGTAGGAAAAAATGAAGAAGAAACTTTTAATAACAACTATTTTGCTCCTGGTCTTTTTCGCAGGATCTCATTTATTGATTGCAAATTCCAAGGGTGTCCAGGTCGCAACGAAATATCTACAGGATAGTTCCGAAGTGGAAAAGTTGGTTGGAGAAGTATCAGAAGTTAACTTGATACCCTTGGCGACAGCCCTAAATGATTACGGTAGCGAGGGACGTGCGACTTACCATTTAATAATTGTAGGAGTTAACCGCATGGCAGAGGGGGTAGTTACATCCACAAAAATTGATGGACAATGGAAGATTGAAAAAGTGCAAATAATATTTGAAAATAAGGATATCGTTATTCTTAAACATAATTCCCTACACTAGAAAACATAGAACCTGTTTTAAATTTTCAAAATCAGCTCTTCTACCAAGCTACCGAGATCGTCGTAGTGATTCAGAACACCTTTAGGCTGATGCTTTTGCAGTAAATGAGTTGCCGTATAACCAAATCCAATCGCGATGGAAGGAACTCCGGCATTTAAAGCCGAAAGAACATCTGGGATGCCGTCGCCGATCATGAAGGTATTTTGTGGTGTGTGACCGGCAAGCTTCATCATGGTTCTTAGGGGCAGGGGACTTGGCTTTCTTTCTTCCAAGGTATCAGCCCCATAAACTTGCACCCACGGGTATTTATCTAAGCCCAGGTGATTCAAAATTCTTTTCGCTGGTCTCTCGTTTTTATTGGTGATGATGCCCATGGGGCCACCGTAGTTTTTTAGGAAGTTTTCGACCCCGGGGAAGATTTGGGTTCGGTTCAGCATCTCTTCTTCGTACAGGCGTAGGAATTCCATTTCTAGTTCGATGATGGTGTCGGGATCTAGGTCGTCTTCTAAAAACAAATCGGCGATGAGCTTTTTAAGGCCCTCGCCGATGTGGGATATTATCACTTCGTCTTTTAAAGTTCGTTTGCCGTGGTTTTGCAAAGTGCGGTTTACGGCAACGATAATATCCGGGGCTGAATCAATCAAAGTACCATCAAGGTCAAAAACAAGAAGAGGCTTCATGGCCTCATCTTGCCTACTTTCATTTTATTCGACAATCTCAAAATCCACGCGACGGTCACGCGCATGTTCGGAGGCCGAAGCCATTCTGTCGGATTCAACCGCACCTAAGCCGCGAGTTTCAAATTTTTCTTTAGCGATGCCTTTAGAAACTAGATAGTTTCTGACGGCTTCCGCTCGTTGTTCAGAAAGGATCTGATTGCGTTCTGGAATACCTGTTGGGTCAGCTAGCCCAGAAATGCGAATTTTACCAAAGGCTTCATTGGATTTTTTAAGCTCGCCAGCTAATTCGTCTAAAGCGCGACGAGTGGAAGAGGTCAGTTCTGCACTGCCTGAATCAAAACGAATGTTTTGGGAAAGGGCTGAAAACTTCGAACTTTTTGCGAGATCGCTTTTAGCCTTATCACTCATCGCTGAGTGCGTTGCTTGTTCAAGTTGTTCCTTGTTTTCAGAAACTTCGACGGGTTTTTCCTTAGTCGCACAAGCTGAGATGGCTAAAGATAAAAGTGCTGCGGAAATAAGAGATAAAGAAACCTTCATGGATCCTCCAGATGATCTGTGTTTTGAGTATTATTGTTAACACTGGCAGGACTCAGCAAATTAACTTCCTGTTAACATCAATTAGGTGTTATGAGATGATCCACTTATGCGTGATACAGTGTTGACCAACAAAGAAAACTATATGGGGAGTCTTCTAAGTGAAGAGTCCGATCTAAAAAAACAATCCCGTCAGTTTGCTGATGAGTTGGGACTTGGAAGAATTAGTATTTCTCCGGCGGAAGCTCAGCTGATTAAGACACTGGTGCGCATGCATGGTTGTAAGAAGTTTGTCGAGATTGGAACTTTAACTGGCCTATCTGCTCAGTACATCGTTGAAGCTTTGCCTGCGGGCGGGGAGCTTTGGACATTAGAAAAAGATGAAAAGCACGGCGCCATGGCAAGCCAGGTGTTTTCTAAAATGGACCAAGCAAACAAAAAGATCCATTTAGTCATGGGTGACGCCCGCGAGGAGCTTGAGAAGCTATCAGCACTTGGGCCCTTTGATGGCGTATTCATCGATGGCAATAAGGCTGCTTACTTTGATTATCTGACTTGGTCAGAAAAGAATCTGCGCTCTGGTGGCCTTATTTTAGCTGATAATATCTTTTTAAGTGGCTCAGTTTGGGGAGAAGCAACCCAACAGAAGTTTTCTGAAAAACAAGTGAAGATCATGAACGAATTTAATCGTCGTTTGGCTGATCCGAATCTTTTTGAATCTGCCATAGTGCCAAGCTATGAAGGCCTTTATATAGGGATTAAAAAATAGATCTCTAAAAACAAAAAACCGAGGACTAGAGCCTCGGTTTTTTTTATTTATTCACAAACGATATTAGAAACTCTTGATCTGTATTCCCAGCCAGAGTCGTCTTCGACGTAATTTAGTGAACCTTGATATTTTCCGTTAATTTTAGCTGTAAGTACTAGGTCAAAAAAGTATTCAGCACGAGAGCCGTAACTTCCCATGATTTGAACGTTAGGACCTTTGTTTCTTTGAGCTACTTGGTCAGCAATCCATTCGTTTTCATGATCTTGATCTACGTAAGTAATAACTTTTTGATCAGATTGAAAATTTGCGAAGATGGCAAAAGTTACGTCTTGGCCTGATTCATTAATTCCACGGCAAACCAAGTTCTTTGCCTGACTTACAGAAGCTGTTAATAAAATTACGGCGATCGCAGAAGCAAGTAACTTCATGGGTACTCCTAAGTTTTTAGGAGTTATAAGCGAGGTTCGTGAAAAACCCCATAATGATTTGGGTTCAATGTACTTTTTTTGGCACTGTCATAAGTTTAGACAGCTTAACCCTCGTAAGCTTCGATTTTCATCTCAATAGAATAGTCTTTAGAGGCTTCTTTTAAAGGAGCAAGCATCCACATCCACTCTTTAAGCTTTTTATAACCTGCGAAGTTCACTGGATAATGGCCCTTATAGATTTCTTCGCCTTTAGGGTCCCTGTAAATGACTTCGCGGTCAGCGTAAATAAGCTTTCTCCCCTGGCACTGGCTTAGGTTCTTAAGGTGGTTTTCAGCAAAAGCCGTACAAACCAGGTCCTTTTCTTCTAAGGTCAAAGGGCGTTTGATCTTCTTTTCTAAAGCATCAATAGGAAGCAGGGCTAGTTGCGAAAGAATATTCGCTGAAACGATTAGGTCTGCTTCAAACTGAAAAAGCTTTTCTTTAGTAAGTGCTGATAAAAGCTCTTGAAGGTCGGCAAAGGAAGTAAGCGCATCAAGCTTATCAAGGCTATTAGATAAGTCCATGGTGATAAGTTTTAGGCGAGAATTTCTTTTTGCTAACCAATGGTGTTTTAACGGATGAATGACATCTACTAAGGTGATGCTTTCAAAGTTTTGCACTAAAAGATGCATCGGGATTTCGTGAAGGTGAGCACTGCCTAAAATAATCACTGATTTTTTCTGCGGAAGTTTATTTACTGCCGCTAAAAAAAGATCCTGACAGTTTTTTAGATGAGGAATCCAGATCTTCTTACATCGCTCATATCGATGTTGCAAAGCCACTGAGCTATAAAGAAATCCATATTTCTTAGCTAGGGGAGTTGCCGGATTTAAAAGATAAATAAGCGCTTCACGAATCATGATCCAACGCTACACGAGTGAAGAAGGGAATGCCAAGCGAAAATGCTTTTTATTCAGAGTACACAGACTCGCGATGTCTAATCTCAACGATGGTTTTAACCTGACTTAGTTTTTGAATTTCGTGCTCTAAAATCTGCAGATTTTTATTGTCTAAGTTAGCGTCCCATTCATCCAAAAGAATAACTTCAGCGGGAATGGATTTTAGATACTCTATGTGTTCTAAAAGCATTTCCCCTGAAGATTTACCGACCATTTGATTGCCTAACATAAGATCCGGAGCTGATGGTAAATAGAATGAAGAAGGTAGTGACTTGTTTAAATGTAATAATAACGTCGATTTGCCGCTGCCGTTGGCGCCTCTAACCTCGATTCTGCCTTTTGGATTTTTAGCTAGTGCAGTTTCAAACTCTGAAATGTCTTTCAAACTTTTTTGGCCGGCAATAATGGTTGAAAGATTAATTGCGCGAATTAGGTCACGAGATGACAATGCAGTTCCATTTTGGATAACGCTGAACTTGGTGTTAATGCCAAGCAAGCTAGTCAGGCTTTGGAAGATGTTTCGATAGACGCCAAGAATATTTAACTGGCGAGGTAAAGTGGCCAAAAGGGCTATAAGCGTATTCTTTTGGTCTTCTGCACCAATGCCCCACAAAATATATGCAACCGATATAACGATTGGTAAACCAGCAGTAAGTCCCAAAATAAAAACTAAAAGCTCCGCACCCACAGCAGAAGTGGCAGCCGCTTTTGAAGCAGCACCTAATTTTTCGTTAAATTTGTTATGATAGCTCTCAATAATAGTACGGTTATTTAATAGGACATTATCCCAGCTTTTTAAAATAAGACCTGATAGATCGGTGCGTGCAGTTTGTTCCAGTGAATAAAGTTGTTCAACTTTCTTACTGAAAAAACGGTATGTGATGAAACTTAAGATACCTGAGATAAGAAATGCAGGAATCAGAGACATATCAATAGCAAAGCCAAGAACTAGAACGTTTAACGCAATAGAAAGAGTAAAGGAATAAATATCCATGCTGATGAAAAGGATCAATGCTAAGTAGTCATTGGCATCAGAACCAATGGAGGCTAAAAAACGATCTTTTTCATTCTTATTTTGCCAGAACGAAGCAACACCTGATTTTGAAAAAAGTGTCTGATTTAAAAAGATTCCGTAGGCATGAAGACCAACGATGCTTTCTAATTTACGAATGAAAATTGAGAAAACTGGATTTAAGAGAAAAACGAATAAGCTTGTAAGAACCCAGAAAATAAACTCAGTGCGGTTATCAAAGTTTATACCCGCTTGTGCTAAAGCATAGGTACTGAATGCCATTAATCCTTGTTGAGCAGTGATAAGGATAAAGATTTTTGAAGCACTTTTCTTTTCAATAAATTTCACGAACGAAAACATAGATACCACCTAGTTAACTAGCCATTCCATGATGACTGTATATCGAAGCCAATTTTGAACCCTATTTACGCTGTGCCAGTGATTGTCCTTGGATCTAAAGATGATCATGCGGTTTTCAATGGGTTCAACGGTTTTTGATTTTGCAGAGTCAGCTTGAGATTCATTATCTAAATGCAGTAACAATTCGCCCCCGCATTCCTTTTGCCAATTTGGAGATAGATACAGAATGCATATAAGCGAGTCCTCGTCCTGCGAATCAATGTGAATAGGAAAAGCAGGAGAGTCTGGAGTCATTAATCTGAGCTGGACAAGGCTCTTCTGATTTAATTTCAAATTCAAGCCGGATAGATCTTGCAACTTAACTTTAAATTCTTCACTCATGAGGCGTTTAGCAAGTTGAAGATCAGGCAGGAATTTATATTTAATTTCTTGGATATCTTCTTCTTCCATTAAAAATCCATCGCGGTGCTTAGGAAGCATCGATTGGATTCTTTCCAAATCAGAACTGGGAAGGAAGTTGTCTAAGATTATATGATGCCAAGGGGTTTGATAATGCATACGTATTTCCAAATAAAAAACCCGGAACGTTGGGGTTGCGTCCCGGGTCTTTAGTTATTTTGATTTTTTATTCGGTTGTTGAAGAATAGATAGAATTTCTTGTGGTACATCGGTTTCAGATAGATCACGTCTTACGCCTTGAGCTGCTCTGTTACGTTCTGCGATTGCTGATGCTAAAAATGGGAATGAGTTCATTTTGACTCCTTGGTTTGTGTGATCGGAATTGATCATCGCAGTTCGGTTTTGCAAGGAGGGAACCCGGATGTTTTTAGCCTCTATTCTGCTTAATTTTAATCTGAGCAGAATCTTGGCGATCCATTTCTTAGGATTTGGACGCCAGATTTAGAAGTTGGACCGTAGGATAGAGATGAGCGCTATTGCAAAGGCAGGACTCGGGCGGCGCGGATGTTGATGATGGTGCCGACTTTTTCGACTTGGCCTTGGACTTCTAAAAGGGACTTTCCGTAGATGGTTAGGCGGTCTTTTTGATAGACGTCCGGGTGAATGACGATGTTCATGAAGCCAAATTCATCTTCTAAAGTGATAAAGCACATGCCTTTGGCGGTGGGTGGCCTTTGGGTGACGGATACCAAGCCCGCTAAGCGCACCATGGTTTTGTTTTTTAGGCGCACTAAATCGTCAGAACAGAAATAAGGGACATAGCGTTTGGCGATAAGCTCATTGTTTTTAGATTTTAAATACGAACGTAATACCGACATGGGATGAGAATCCACTGAATAGCCTTTGCTATCGTATTCACGGCGCAGGCGATCCCAGTTGGATTCAAATGGTAAATGTTCGCTTTCGTCAGCGTCTTCATCTTCCTGCTCAAATTGTTCTTTAGGGTGCCCCCATAAAAAGCTTTCTTGATCTAGGCTTAAACTTTCTAAATGCCACATCAATTCACGTACGTTGGGATTAAAACAATCAAAGGCTCCAGAGGCGGCAAGTTTAATTAAAGCCGCGCGCGGCAGTTCTGTACGACGAATGAATTCAGGTAAATCTGAAAATGCACCATCGGCTTTTCTGCAGTCTTCAATTTTGCGCATTAGTTTTTCTGGTAAACCATATAAAGATCTTAAACCCACACGCAAGGCATGGCCTTCTAAGTGAGGTTCTAAAGTATAATCATAATCAGAGTTCTGAACACACAGTGGATGGACCTGCACGCCATGGCGTTGGGCTTCAGCAATCAACGTTCGCGGGGAATAAAAACCCATGGGTTGACTGTTTAAAAGCGAACAAACAAACACATCGGGATGATGATGTTTTAAATAACAGCTAGCGTAGGTTAATAAAGCAAAGCTCGCCGCATGGCTTTCAGGGAATCCATAGTTCGCAAAGCCTTCGATGGTTTTATAAATCTGCTCGCCATATTCAGCGCTGATATTGTTTTTAGCAAGACCATCCATGATGCGTTTTTTTACGCCATTCATGGTCGCTTTCTTACGCCACGCTGACGACATAATCCGGCGAAGCTCATCAGCTTCACCCGGCGTAAAGTCAGCCGCGACAATGACGATCTTCATCACTTGCTCTTGGAAAATCGGAATGCCGTGGGTTTTATGTAAAATCGGAATTAGATCTTTATGGGCATAGGTGACTTTTTCTAAGCCTTGTCTGCGCCTTAAATACGGATGCACCATTCCGCCTTGCAAAGGACCGGGACGAACAAGGGCCACTTCAATGACTAAATCATAAAAAGTTCTAGGTAACATGCGCGGCAAAGTATTCATCTGCGCGCGGGATTCGATTTGGAACACACCCACAGTATCAGCCTTACAAATCATATCGTAAGTCGGCGCATCTTCCTGGGGGAGAGTCGCTAAATTATAGTCTAAACCCTTATGGTCTTTTAAAAGATCAAAACATTTTCTTAAAGCCGTCAGCATCCCCAAACTTAAGACGTCGATTTTCATAAGTTTTAAAGTCGCCACGTCATCTTTATTCCACTGAATAACGTAACGGCCATCCATGGTGGCTTTTTCGACAGGCACCATTTCTGTGATCGGATCTTGAGTGATTAAGAACCCACCAGTATGAATCCCTAAGTGACGGGGAAGACCACGCAGCTGTTGCGCTAAATTTAAAAACATCTGCCATTCGTGGGGCTCTAAACCAAAACGCCCAGCGACTGTAGGATCTAAAAGTCGATCCATCCCATCACGACCCATGAACTTAATCATGGCATTGATCATTTCTAAAGGAATGCCAAAAACTTTTGCAGCCTCACGAATTGCCATGCGCGAACGATAGCGGATCACGGTGCACACCATGGCAGCATGACGCTCGTTGTATTTTTCATAGATGTGCTGAATCACTTCTTCACGGCGGCTGTGTTCAAAGTCGATATCAATGTCCGGAGGCTCGCGCCGTTCGCGGGAAATAAAGCGTTCAAACAAAAGATCAATCTTTGTGGGATCAACTGACGTCAAACCAATACAAAAACACACAACCGAGTTAGCGGCTGATCCACGACCTTGATGCAAAATATTTCGGCTAGCAGCGAAGTCACAAATTTCTTTTAATGTCAGAAAATAATCTTCGTACTCAAGGTCTTTAATAAGATTCAATTCATACTCAATCATCTTATTAATTTTATCGGGCACACCTTGTGGGTATCTTTTTTTTGCGCCTTCAAAAGCAAGATTTCTTAAATGTTCTGACTGAGTTAATCCTTGCGGAAGTTGTGAATGCGGATAGCGATAACGAATCTCATCCAGGCTGAAACCCACACGTGCAGCGATTTCCACAGTTTTTTCCACAAGGTCGATTCGATCCTGCCACAGGTAAGAAATCTCATCGATGCTCTTTAAAGAGCGTTCGGCATTTTGAATTAATTTATTTTTCGCATTCTTCAAAGTGGTGTGATGAAGAATACATGTTAGGACATCAAACAAAGGTTTACGCTCTGTTGAATGCATAAATGGCCGTTGTGTTACGAAAAGCTGAGCTTGATACTTTTGCTCTAACTCAAAAGCCTGTTTGCAGAACTCTTGGGATTCCCAAGTAAGATCACGCCAAATAGGAATATAAAGTCGATCATCAAAAATTTTTTCTAAACGCTCGTAACGTTCATCACTGACGGGAGGTAAAGCAAAACACAATAATCCCTGACTGTATTTTTCAATCTGTTCTAAAGTTAATTTAGAAAAACCTTTAGCAGCCTGACGTTTACCGAGAGTTAGAATCTCACAAAGGTGAGAATAACCTTGTTTGTTCAGCGGAACTAAAGTGACAGAGGTTTCATCAGTTAAAGTGACTTCAGTGCCAATAAGATAATGAAAACCTTCCTTGGCTTTCACTGAAGCGGTAAATAAGGATGGTGATTGAGCCGTTTGAAATCCGCGCACAACACCATAAAGACCATTCAAATCACAAAGCGCTAAACCATCATAACCATAATGAATGGCTTCTTGAACCATCTCTTCGGGATGGGAAGCTCCTTGCAAAAACGAAAAGTTACTGCGAGCCAAAAGCTCAACAAATCCTTTCGCACGAACACGCTTCACCGGAAGATTGCTCTTAACCCCCGGTTGCGCCGGCAAGTTTCGCAAAGTTCCCGATCGCATAATATGATGACTCATAAGCAACCACTCTGCGCATAACCGAAATGGTCAAAAATGCCCAGATGCAAGGCGGAGGTGGTTACCGCAGTGGAGGCGTGGCAGCGCCACGTCGGAGCGAGGACATCCGCCGACAACGCAGTCAGCTGGGTGTTTTTCACCATTTCAGTCGAAGTATCCATGTAAGTACACCTGGGAGTTTATGCGATCTTTAAATACCCAGAGGAGCTGACCTTGATGAGAGAGCGCAAAGTAGTAATCTCGATTTTTTAAATCCTGCACACTGATCTGCCACCATGAAGATTCGATTCTTTCACTTGGCAAGGCTGAAACAAAACGCAGTCGTCCTGCTTCGGCTGGAGTCAGTGGTTGAGGCTTATCTAACAATAATGAAGGCCGTGGACTTCCCGAAAGACCTTTGGCGTAAACGGTTTTGATTTGTAAAGCATCGTCTTGGCGTTCGACCAAGTCGCTTGCTTTAAAATCTTCAGGCCAATCCGTGACTAAGCTAAAGCTTTGTTCAGGAAAATGACTGGCTTCCATTTGCAAAAAACCCATGTCACATTGGGCTTGTTTGGCAAAACTGATCAAACGGCGCCAACGATCTTCGGTGTTATCGCGTGGTTCAAAGAAATCCAATTGTTGAACTTTTTCTGGTACGTCGAAAATAGAAATCTCAAACTCACGAATGGGATTTTCTAAAGTCATTAATGACATTTTCTTTTCAAGTAAATCCGTAAAAAGTTCCTGATCACGGGTGGGGCTGACGGGTTCAATACATAAGGAATGCTTTTTATCGGAATATTCGCAGTGCAGAATCAATTCCATTCTTTGCGCGTATCTAGAAAGTCCGTTTAAACGCGCAAACAAAATATCCAAATGGGGTTTGATCCGATTCATTAATAACGGGACAACCCCTAAGGGATCATCCAAGTAGCCATAGCCCACAAGAGGGTCGCGAGGAATAAGAGGTGAAATGACTTGAACGTCTTGAGAATGCAAACGATTCCAAAGTAAAACACCGAAATCCCCCCATCTTTCACGCAGCGAATTCAAACGAAAGTTTAAAACATCCTCAAGGCCATAGACCCCTAAGGTGTGAAAAAACGAAATCATGTGCTCCACCGGGCGTTTCTGTGCCCATGGGTGAAGTCCTTCTAGGTCTTTTAATGCATCTAAACCTAAACCTTTAAAACTTTCCTGTTCTTTACCGCGAGTGGCGATGTAAGACGGGCGCCATTTCGCCAGCATCTGCGCTGCCGCCGCTGAATCAGCAATGGCGACAGAGGGATCTGCTGAAAAGTTTCGCGCAATTTCCAAGGCTTTTATTAACAAAGGTTTTTCGCCACCCAGTAAATGCGCAGTGGATTCGATGTCCACAAAAATAAATTGCGGAAAGCGAAACTGTACGCGCGGACTGAGCAATAAAAACGCCTCAGCCGAGGAGCTTTCTTGTGGCGTCTTTAAATTGATGCATAAAGTTCGCATGGATCATGCTCCCGGCAATGTTAAAAGGTGTTGGACGATGAAGGGCCCTTTGAATGGTGATAAAGTCCCTTTGAAAATGAATGATCAAACTAAAAAGTGGATTTACGAATTTTGAAACTTTCTGATTTACGAAAATCAAAGCGACCTTGTGCAAACGGCACAGGCGTTTTAATTTTTGCAGTTGATGGTTTTTTAAAAACAGATCTTTTAAATTGCAGCCGATCACTTCAAATAAGGAACTTGTGATCAATTCCTGCAATAACCAAAAAAGCTGATCTTTTTCGGTGGGCTCTTTCACCACTAAAAGTTTTTTAAGATTTATTTTTTGGCTGTTTAAGTGCGCCGGGAAGATTTGTGAATCTCCATTAATCCACGCAGCCCATTTGTTTTGTGCATGAACCTGCTGCACCAGACGCACCCATAAAGAGGTCGCTCCAGTTCCAGGCAGTCCTTGCAGTAAACTAAGATCACCTTGGGGGATTCCACGCCACAAAAGGAAATCATCAACCACCCGCACACCGGTTGGCAGACCTGGGGGAGGCTGTAGTTGTTCAGCCGTCACAAAAGGAATGTTTGCAAATTCGGGAAGGGCAAGGGGACTGCTCATACGCTCTCCATTTACATATAAATTACTATGTAAATTATATGTAAGTCAAAGAGCGGGTTTGAGTTTTTAAATTTCTTAATGTGTTTTTAAAAAGTCCATAAATTTCAACAAGAAAGCTTTGCTTCGATTCTAGACCCAGTCGGTTTCAGTAAGCTGAAAACCACTCATTTTAACAAATTACACATCCATTTTATCCTGCCAAAGCCGCAAAGCCTGATCGAAGAACTTCAGATTCTGAATCAAACGAACTCGCGGCGTTTGCTCAAGCTCCACTTCAAAAGCTCGCATGCCGCCGTACCAGAGCATTGTCGAATCAGGAAGACTTGCGAGCGTCGTATTTAGGAAAGAATGGATCTCTGAATTTTTAAGCACCG
The DNA here is from genome assembly GCA_041888585.1 of Bdellovibrio bacteriovorus. Taxonomy (GTDB): domain Bacteria; phylum Bdellovibrionota; class Bdellovibrionia; order Bdellovibrionales; family Bdellovibrionaceae; genus Bdellovibrio; species Bdellovibrio bacteriovorus_I. Next base: position 378,335 of record CP168971.1, read on the forward strand.
AGCGAGGCGCAGAAAGACCGACAACCACCAAAGGTGAAGAAGTCACTTGTGCTGCTCGCACCACTGACTCGGCCGGAAGGTTCGGGCCCAAGTAAAAAACTTGGAATCCATTTAGAACTGCTAAGACCGCACAAATAAGAATTCCAAACTCGTGAAGATCGCCTTCAGGGCTGCAGAAAATTATCGGAGTTTGATTTTGCAAATTATTAAACTGCTCAGAGGCATACAATAATGCGGATAACGAGTTGCGCACGATTGCTGAGGCTGTGTGCTCATGAAACACATCAAGCTCGCCACTAACAACTTTATCACCAAGAATTTTTAATAGTGGCGAGACGATATCAATAAGATAAGTGCGAGTATCAAATTCAAGCTGAGTTCTTTTTAGCAGGCTTGTGAACTTAGATAAATTCAGCTCAATCAATTCCTGAGCAAGCAGATTTACATAAACCGAAGGCGTTTTTTCAGAAACGAAAAAATGTTGTCGTCCATTGGATTGTTCAGCGGCGGCATGAACCAAGCGTCCTAGTTTAGAAATGCTAAGCGGAGCAATGTCTTTAATCGCATGGCCGCGCAGTCTAAGTTGGTTTAACAAACGCAGCTTTTCGACCTCTTCAAGATTGTATAATCGACGTCCTGAGGTATTTCTTTTCGGCGCAATCGCGCTGTAACGCTTTTCCCACGAGCGAAGGGTAAATTCAGAAATTCCGGTAATTTCAGCGACAGCTTTGATCGTTAGTTTTTCCATGGGCGCAAATATTCTACGCCGCCCAGCATTTGTCTAGGTTTTGTCTAATTGTATTTCGACAAAGTAGTGGGGCCATCTTGACTGAAATTAAACAGATGTTAGTCAGGGGTATGGGTATAAAAAATACCGTTCTGAAAAGTGCGGACGTCATTATCGTGGGAGCTGGCTTAAGTGGTTGCCTTATGGCGTGGTTCCTAAAACAGCGTCAACCGATGCTTTCCATACAGATTTTCGAACAATCTAATGACCTTCCATTGAATCGAACTTGGTCTTTTCATCAAAGTGATATTAGTGAAAATTATCAAAGCGTGAAACCATTGATAACCAAAGAATGGCAAGAGCATTCCGTTCACTTTGCATCGTATTCAAAAACTTTGCATGGAAGATATGCCTCAATCAAACCCGAAGATCTTAGCGCAAAAATAAAAAATGAATTTTCCGGACACTTATTTTTTAATCAGCAGGTAGTCCGTCTGAATGAAAAATCAATTGAAACTGCGGACGGGGCGATTCACCCAGCTCATTGTGTTATCGATGCCCGGGGGGCAGAGCCCATGAGTCAAGATTGTGGCTATCAGAAATTTTTAGGCCTTCATGTGCAAATTGAATCAGGCCATGGCTTACAAAATCCAATAATTATGGATGCGACAGTAAATCAATCTGATGGTTATCGTTTCATGTATGTCCTGCCGTGGTCAGAAACTGAGCTTCTTATAGAAGACACTTACTATAGTGGCAGTCCGAATATTGATCATGAAGACCTAAGAAAAGAAATTTTAAAATACGTTTCAGCAAAAGGCTGGGAAGTTCAAAAAATAATGAGTGAAGAAACGGGAGTATTGCCAATTCCGTTTTTCCCAGCGCCGGTGTGTGAAAACAACGCAGCTGTTATCGGTGCGCGGGGAGGGTTCTTTCATCCTGTTACAGGATATTCTCTTCCCGATGCAGTTAAGATCGCTGACGGAATAAGCCAATTAAAGAGTCCAAGTACTGCGGCTGTGCGAAAATTCCTAAATAGATTTCGTAACGAGCAATACTGGCAAAAAAGATATTTTTATCTTTTAAACCGTTTGCTCTTTCAAGCTGCGCGCCCAACTGAAAGATTTAAAATCTTCGAGCGGTTTTATTCTTTGCAAGAGTCGCTGATCGCAAACTTTTACCGATCTTCATTGTCCCACGTTGAAAAAATAAGAATTTTAAGTGGTAAACCGCCGGTGCCGGTCACTGAAGCATTAAAATGTTTAATCAATTCAGGAGTATGATGGAACAATCACTAAATCTTAAAGATATCTTCCGTCTAAATTCTGATTACGAGATAGACGATCTGATTGATAAAACGTTATTAGAGCCTGTCCAAGAATTCTTTTCTCGACCGAAAAAAGATTTACGCGGTCAACTCGTGCAATTGGGTTTTTGTATTGCAAAAAGAAACTCATCTGCATCTGATGAAAAAATTCAAGAGCTAAGTCAGCACGCAAGTCACATCATCGAAATGATCCATGCAGGCTCTTTAGTTGTAGACGATATTCAAGACGGCAGTTTGTATCGCCGTGGGAAAAAAACTTTGCATCACCTGCACGGATTACCGGTCGCTCTTAATGCCGGGAATTGGCTTTATTTTATCCCGTTCACTTACATTGGTAAGTTGGACATAAGCGAAGAGTATCGCAGCCGTCTGATGCAAGAGTGTCTGCAAACTTTAGTGCAAGGCCATTACGGTCAGGCACTTGATGTCGGCACTTCTGTTCATACATTAAGCCAAGATCGCATCGAATCAGTTTCAAGAGCTGCGATGGAGCTTAAGTCAGGGGCTTTAGTTAGTTTAGCTCTAAAAATGGGAACACTTCTTCTTGGCGGCCCCGAGGGCTACCTAGAAAAACTGGATTATTGGGGCAGAAAGATCGGTCTTTCTCTGCAGATGTTTGATGACCTTGGCAATATTCATTCGCGCAAAAACCCGGTGAAACGTTGCGAGGATCTGAAGCTTCACAGAATTGGTCACATCTTCAGCGTTTGCTCAAAAGCTATGACTCCAGAAGATTTTTCGCTGTTCTTAAACCTGACCTCGCAATTACCGCAAACGAGCGACAAGGTCGAAGACATGCTAAAGAATTTTGAAATTGAAAAAAAGGCATTACTTGCTGCAGTCCAGTTCCTAAATGAAACAACCAGTAAAATCAGTCATGAACTGCAACTGCAAACGAATGAACTGAACCAACTATTGCTTATCACAAATAAATTGTTAGGTGCTTATGAATAAAAAGAATATCGCAGTTATTGGCAGTGGGTTTGGTGGATTGGCTGTGGCGATCCGCCTGCAGGCCCAAGGACACCAAGTCACCATCTTTGAAAAACAAGATCAGCCAGGCGGGCGTGCTGCCGTCTTTAAGGAAAAAGGATATACCTTTGATGCTGGTCCTACGGTGATCACGGCACCTGAAACCTTGGAAGAACTTTTTTTAATCTCTGGCAAGTCCATGAAAGACTATGTCGAACTATTGCCAGTCACTCCATTTTATAAACTTTTTTGGGAAGATGGATCGGTCTTTGATTACTGCGGGGATTTAGAAAAAACCAAATCACAAATCCGTCAGTTTTCGCCGATGGACGAAGCTGGGTATTTGGATTTTCTAAAATACAGCAAGGAAGTTTACCACGAGGGTTACGAAAAACTTGCAGCAGAGCCGTTTTTAAATTGGTGGAGCATGGTGAAGGTCGCGCCTCAGCTTGCAAAACTAAGGGCCGATAAATCGGTTTATCAAATTGTTAGCCAATATATTAAAGACGATCGACTGCGCCAGGCATTTAGTTTTCATAGTTTGTTAGTGGGGGGAAATCCTTTTTCAACCTCTTCAATTTATACTTTGATTCATTACTTAGAACGCGCAGGCGGCGTCTTTTTTCCTAAAGGCGGCACCGGCGCTTTAGTGCAAGCGTTGGTGCGTTTGTTTCAAGATCTAGGTGGAGTCCTGACTTTAAACAATCCGGTTGAGCGCATAACTACGAGCCATGGAAAAGTGACGGGAGTTGTTTCGAAACTGAATGGCCCCCAAACTTTTGATTTAGTTATCAGTAACGGGGACGTTGTTCATACTTACAAACAATTATTGCAGCATGAATCGTTAGCGCAACCTACGGCAGAAAAGCTTGAAAAAATGCGCCATAGTATGTCGTTGTTCCTAATCTATTTTGGTACAAAGAAAACCTATCCTAATATGGCCCACCATAACGTGCTTTTTGGTCCTCGTTATCAGGCCCTTTTAAATGATATTTTCTTTAAAGGTCATCTTCCGAATGACTTCTCTTTATATCTTCATGCGCCGACAAGATCAGATGCTAGTCTTGCCCCTGAAGGACACGAGGCCTTTTATGTGCTTTCGCCAGTATCTCATCTAGGTAATATGGATATTGATTGGGATATCGAGGGGCCAAAATATGCTGAGAAAATCCTGAACTATCTTGAAGATCGCTATTTACCGAATTTAAAAGAAAATCTAGTCGTGCAAAAAATCTTCACCCCAAAAGATTTCAGTAAGAATTTGAATGCACACGTGGGTTCGGCTTTTTCACTTGAGCCAATTCTGACCCAAAGTGCTTTTTTCCGCACCCACAATAAAGATGATAAGTTAAAAGGATTGTATTTTGTGGGGGCGGGGACTCACCCTGGAGCAGGAGTGCCAGGCGTTATCTCCTCAGCTAAAGCGACGGCTAAAGTGGTGATGAGTGATGCAGGATTCTAAGACGGTCATCGCTGCCGGCTCGAAAAGCTTTTATTTTGCTAGCTTATTTTTCACGAAGAAAAATAAGCTGGATTGCTGGATATTGTATCGCTGGTGTCGATATTGTGATGATCAGATTGATCAGGCGTTAAATCAGACATCAGCAAAAGAAATCTTGCAGCATTTAACCTTTAAAACTGAAAGCGCTTATCAGGCTGCTCACTGCAATGAACCAACTCTCTTTACCGAAGTCGCTCATGTTTTTAAAGAACATCAGATTCCGTTTGAATATCCGCAAAGTTTGCTCGCGGGCTTTGCAATGGATGTTGAAAATAGACGCTATCAGACTATACAGGATCTAGAGCTTTACGCTTATAGAGTTGCCGGGGTCGTAGGATTAATGATGACTAAAATCCTGGGTGTAAAAACATCTCAAGCCGACCGCCATGCTATCGCCATGGGAAATGCCATGCAGCTTACGAATATTGCCCGTGACGTGGCAGAAGATTTCAATCGTGGACGGGTGTACCTGCCAGAACAATGGGTTCGTGAAGCTTGTTTGGTGCCGGAATGGATATTAAGCAGACAGAATGCCGCAGATACCTACAAGATTGTATTGCGTCTTCTTGATCGTGCTGACGAACTTTATTCTGAAGGGCGAAAAGGCTTAAAGTATTTACCTTGGCGGGCTCGTCTTGCAGTTTCTATTGCTTCACACATTTATCAGCACATTGGCACCAAGATCAGAAAAAAGGGGCCAAATGCCTTAAACTCACGCACAATTGTTTCGACCTCAGAAAAAATCTGCTTAGCGGTTAGAGGAGTCTTTGCCTTATGAATTCAGTTGAAAATACTTTTTGGCAAGATACAGTGATTTACGTTTCAAGGATTAAGGAATTCAGTCGCATCGACTGGATTGTTTATGTGGCTTGGATTGGCATGATGGTGGGGCTTTTAGCCTGCATCACGCTGTTTTTATATGCCGGTCACAGCGGGGGAGTAAACTATCCCGTTTACGTCTGGAATATTCCTATTGGAACTTTTATTTTTGTCGCAGCCATAGCCTTAGATACCATCGGCCATCGTACGGTTTATAAAGAAGCACTCAAAGGTGGTGAAGCTTTAGTTCATCACATTACTATTTTCTTTGGCGTAACAAGCGTCGTGGGGCTATGTCTAGCTTATAATCATGGTGAAGTCCTGCACACGCCAATCCTTGTACTTATCGCATTAAGTGTCGTTTATAGCTTAGTTGATGAAGTGATGCACTGGCGACGTTATCTGCTATCAAAATCAGACCGAGTGGAAATGTGGAGTCACGTGTTCATTCTAACTGGCCATATGATCATGATTTTTTCTTGGTGGCATTGGTTTACACAAGGATATCCAGGCGTGGCTGAAACTTTAAAAGCGCTCGAACAGCTGTGAATTTAGAATTAGTACTTTCCCTATTGGGACTTAGTATATTGTTCTATCGTAGTAAGCCTTTAAGGCGAGACTTTAAATTTAAACCCGCGCAAGATCTGCCTCTAGTATCGATTATAGTTCCCTGTCGTAACGAAGAAAAGAACGTAGGCGCTCTGTTAACGAGTTTAAACAGATCCACATATCCGCGAATTGAAATTATTGTTGTCGACGATTCGTCCACTGATTCTACAGTTGTCGTCGCAAAATCTTTTTCAAAAGTAAATGTGCTTAGTGCGGATCCCAAGCCCTCGGGATGGGCTGGAAAGAACTGGGCTTGTTGGACAGGGGCCTTAAAAGCTCAAGGTGAGATTCTCTTATTCACTGATGCTGATACCGTACACGGCGATGGCCTCATAAGAGCGGTTGGTTTTCTTACGGCTAATAAAGCCGATTTAATTTCTGCTCCACCTTTTCATCTGTGTAAGCTGTGGTGGGAAAAATATCTGGGGTTCTTCCATCTGCTTCCGCTTTTGGTAACGGCCTATGGTGATCAACCAAAACCGGGCAGAGTATTTGCTATTGGCCAATACATGCTTTGCACGAATGAAAGTTATTTTAAAGCTGGTGGCCATAAAGCTATAGCGCAAAGCCTTGTCGATGATATCGACTTAGCTACTTTGTGGATGAAGAATGACTACATCTATAAAGTAATACCTGACTTTAGCTTATACCAAGTGCAGATGTACTCGTCCTTTAAAGAATTCTTATTAGGCTGGAAACGATTGCTGCGTCTAGGTCTGCAGCGAAGCAAATTTGCGACAACCTTAGAGTTGATTTTAGTTTTTAATCTATTTTTAGCTGTTCAAAGTTTTCAGACGTTAGCAGCGGCTTTCGCAGGTGTCTTGATAGTAGCTTTGGCGCAAAGAAAGAACGGAAATTTTAACTTGCTAGGAGCAGTGCTCATCCCACTGAATATTATTCTTTTCACCTTTATCACAGCGACGTCCCTGTTAGACGTCCTGCGAGCAAAAAAAATTCAGTGGAAAGAGCGCGAGTACAGTGCTTCAGAAACTTGAAACTAAGCCATTGCTCCTTCAGAGATCAGAAGCTGCTTTTTTGTTTCTGGGCCATAATGATATTTCAATTTGCTAGTACCTTTACCAACAACGCGGTGGCATGGAATCCATACGCAGATTGGGTTTTTAGCAATCGCAGAAGCTACAGCGCGAACTGCGGAAGGCTTACGGATTTTTTTAGCAACCTCAGAATAAGTCAAAGTTTTGCCAGAAGGGATCTTCGTTAGTTCAAGCCACACTTTTACTTGAAACTCTGTGCCCATAAGTTTGATTTTGTGGTTGGTGTTCCAGAAATCCCCTTTAGTCCATTTAGCTGGAGTAAAAGAGCCAACGTGAAAGCCATAGACGTCATGGAAGATTTTAGCGAGGTCACCCTCAACCAGTTTTTTTCCTAGGGCGTAACTGCCTAAGAAGATAAGTTCATCATGGTCAAAGGCCGCAAGCCATTCACCGAAACCTTTTGAAGCAACTTTATAAACCTTAAACTCAAGATCGCCCATCTTATACACCTCGTATTGATGGGCTATCCTGTATCCTAGTTTGTGGGTCTACACAACCTCTTCAATGTAAAGTGGAGTAAAATACCTGATGTCGTAGGCACCATTTCGTTTAAATACGTCTATAACTTCGGTTTTATCATGATCATTTCCCGTAGGAACACAGATAAGGATATGACCGTTTCTAAGTTCTTGGTCTGCCTCTGAAAGAAAGCGCCATTCAGCGGAGTCTGAAAATTTAATAAACTGGCGCATAAAGCGTTCAAGCATCGTATGATGGGAACCTTCCAGGTCGATAGCATCAACCCCACGGTCGCCTTCAAAGATATTAAAATCTTCATCCTCGTAGCCTTCTAGTTCCAGGTCATCAATGGCTTTTTCGGCGGCTTCGCGGGTCGCAAAGAAAGCGGCCGTATAGTGATTTGGATAAGGCAAATATTCAGGATGTGGAAGCTGTTCCAAGCTAACCATGGATTCCCCCTTATTGTTCCTTTAGTTTAATGGCACCTACCGAAAGTTGAAAAGCCAGGTTGTTATTACTCAAACATTCCGTCCATCGTAATGTACTTGCGGTTGTCATCCGTCATACGTAAAGACTGATAAAAGCTAGCCTGACATTGCCCACGAAGGATGGCGTCAACGCCGCCAATCATCGCTGTGTAAACCATTTCGACCAAAAGAACGTCCATGGAAGTAATAAGGCCGCTATTGGGTGCGACCTCTTGAAGCTTCTTTAGAAAGTGGTCGCGGGAAGCACAAGACATCAAACCAATAATCGGAGCTTGTTTGCCATTCGATAAAGCTGCCACCATTTTTTTAAAGCCCGGGCGTTTTGGTTTATAATAATTAGCGTAGTCAACTTTGTTGGAACTTCCGACAAAGATTGGCGGGCTAAAATCAGGACCGCCGCCGTTTCGCGAATGACCGAAATAGAAAATAGCATCAGCATTTTGTAAGCCGCGAGCAAAGAAATCTTCCATAAAGGCCGTGCGTTGATTTTGTTCTGTTCTTAGAGAGAACCGATTTTCATCGAGATATTCAGATTGCGATGCAAAGTGCATGTCAATGCGGGCTGTGTAAGTTTTTCCGTGAACGATTACTTCACGGCTGAGGCGATTTGGATTTGAGGGATCTATTCTAAAACCGCAGAAGCGGGAGTTGCCTTTGCACGGTTCTGTTAGAATAGCTCTGATGGCTGCGTGGGCCCCAAGGTCAAGTGACGGGCTTAAACCATAATTTTGGAATTTCGCTTTTACAGGTCGTCCTGTAGTCCAATCAAAATATCCCATGGCAATACGAATATCGATGATGCCATCATCAAGAATGCCCTTATAACGCTCAATACACTTTGCCTGTTTATCTGCGGGAAGTTTTGACAAAACATCAGTCGGCTTATCTTCAAGTAAATCAATGTAAGATTCTGCCTGATTATAAAATGTTTTTTGATAAAGATATCCCCCGCGGCCTGCAAACGCGTTTGATGCGATCAAAAGTGAAGAAAAAATCAGCGATGATGCCTTAACCTTCATTGGAAACCCCCATGTGGTTAAACACGATATTAGTGAACCACATAAGCGACCAGTTACAGGGAACTAATTTAGATATGCATTCCTACATAAAGTTTATGAACTATAGATCGAAAAATGCGCAAAATGCAGAGGAGTATTAACTTCCGAAAGCCATGGGTGTTCTTTATGAATCAGAAAGCGAGTCAATCGCCCCCTACCTACGACAACAATAGGTTTTTGCAACGCTATTAGCTTAAGATCATTCAAGGTTTTTTTAACCGCGGCTTCGCTGCCATAGTCAAAAATAAAATAAACATCAGCAGCCGGAGGAGTGAAATTTAAATCACTTAGATCACGAGCTTCAATGGTAATGGAAATCTTGTCTTTATATTTTTGCGTAAAGACGCGGTTGGTTTCAATGACTCGTAAAGGTTCAAGCTCATAACCAGTGAAGTGAATGTCTGGACAATGCTCAGCGATTACAAAAGCCATGCGAGCATAAGCACACCCAAGATCAACAATATGTTTTGGTGAAAGGCTTTTTAAAATTTCTAAAATATTCCTTAGTTCAACATAAGGTGTTTGAAAGGCCTGAACAGAAAGATGACTCCAGTTCTGTTGCCCCTTAGTGGACTTAGAAATTTCTTTTTCGACTCTTTCTAAATCAAAACCAAGCCACTGATCCACAAGGGCTGCGTGGTCTTGCGCCTCTTGATAGGAATATTTATCAAGCTCTAATAACGGAAATGGGTCCTGGGTATTAAAAGGAATCACAGTGGCGTCGCCACGCTTGTAAGGAACTTTTCAAGGCCTGGTACATAGTCAGCTTTGAAATCCCGAAGACCAGTTAAGTGCCCGGCTTCTGGCAAAGATAACTTCGTCCAATCAAGATGCTTTTGCGGTTCAAAGACAGCATCAATATGGTCAGGTGGGATTAACAAATCTTTCCAGCCGCGAATCGAAAGGATTCTAAATCCTGCAGGAAATTTCTTTAAATCTGTCTGAAGATCTTTATGAAGATAAAAGCTCCAACCCAGGCTTAATATAGGTGCTAGCACCAATCTTAACGGCATCGGATTTAATTTATATTCATGGGTATATAGATTGTAAGCAGAAGGAATAAACTTACCACTGGGGCCGCTATCACAAATTAATGCAACCGTATCAGACACCTGTCTTCGCGCCATAGCTTCAATTGCTGAACCCGTGGGATTAGAAAACGTATACATGATTTTTTTACCTGGAATCATGTTCAGTAGAATTTCAATCTGATCAGCATAAGTATGCTTCACACCATATTGCCCGCGGGAACTTATCGGCGGATGCAAAGAGATTAGATTTTTATGATTTCCAAATAATTGAAAGGCAAAAGCATCAAAACCTAAAGAATTAACAAGTTTGATGTGACGAAGAAGTTGCTTGGGACTGCCTTCGTAAAAGTGCACGAAGAAAATCAGTTCTTCGTATTTTTTGTTTCTAGATAAAAAGAACTCCCCTTGGAAGGGGAGTTCTTGCTTGGATAATTCTTTGTAGTCCACGCCGGTCTTCACTTCTGCTTCGCAGAAGTAGCTTAGTGCTTATGGACTGGCGTTTTAGCCGGCCACAAGTCTGTCCAATGAGCTGTGCGACCTTCTGCTTGGTGAGTTTCACCAAGAGCGCTTTCTGACACAATCACTTTTTCAAGAGCCGTTTCAGCTAGAACTTTACCACAAGCCTCAACCACTGCTTCATCGTTGATGTGATGGTAGGCATAGATCTCTGAAGGACGACCGCACTTAGAGTGCTTACGAACTGCAAGAGCTTCTTGGCGAACACCGATGATAGATCCGATATTGTCTAATAGACCTGCTTCACCGTCGGCAACGCTCACCACTGGGATGCGTTTACCAGCAACAGTGATTAGATCGCCTGTTGTAACTTCGTCTGTTTTACGAAGGTAAAGGTTTGAATTCACACCCAAACCGTTTTTCAAGTATTCATAGTCATTTTCATGGCCTTGGATACCAACAAGAAGATCTGAAGAAGTCACAACGATCACGTTTGCGTAAATGCCACGGGCAAGAAGCGCTTCAGAAGCTTTGATCGCCTCAGTCACCATCGCACCCATCGCGAAGACGTTTACAACGTTGTCGCCTGGCTCATAACCAGCATAACCGCGGTAGTCGATAAGGTAGTAAGCACCCATCAAAACTTCTTCACGGATTGTCGCCATGATTTGAGCTTCTTCGATAGTTGCTAACTCTTCTTCGTTCGCAGCACCAGCCACTGGGAATTCCGCGCGAGCCAATTGACCTTCAAGGCCCGTTTTGAAACGAGCTTGTTTTTTCAAGTAGGTCATCATGTCTTTTTGCTCTACACCGCGAGTAACTAGACGAAGCATTACACCCGTTCTGCCAGCGTTATCGTTCATAACGTGACGTTTGATAGAATCGCAAAGGATCCAATCAAGCTCTTGGCAGAAGAACGGTTCCCAAGTGATTTGGTTCGGGATTTGGATATCAGATTTCCATCCGTGCTGCGCACCTTCAGGAGACAATGTGACACCTGATGGAGTTCCAACGCAGATGAAAGAACTCTTCCAGTAAAGGTTGTAGAAGTATTGATCCAATGCGCGTTTTAAGAAGAAATCGTAAACCGTCATCAAAGGAATGATAGGTACGCCTACAGTGTCGCGCATTTTTCCGAATGCACCCACGCAAGACATTACGTTTCCTTCAGCGATTTCAAAACGTAAGAAGCGGTCAGAAACATCCTCACCAGGAACTAGATCTGGAAGTTTGTTATCTTTTACTCCCAGTTCAGTTTCAAGATCGGCAACCACCGGAGCACCGAAGATCTTACCATCCATCGCTGGATTTAAGTTCGTCGACGTACCCACGTCTGGCGCCATTGAAATGAATAGCTCACCAGGAAGTTTGAATGGTTTTTCAGAAGGGATAAGAGCTTTTTGTTTTTCACCCAATTTAGATTCATCAAGCGGAGTGTTCGCAATACGAGTCAACTTCGCCGTCAACTGACCTAGCATCCATTGTGTGTGAGGGTAGCTAGTCATTTTCGTGTTGATATCTAAAGAATGTGGAATCTCACCAAACTCAGTTAGTTTTTTAAGGAAGAACTCTTGATTTTTCGCTTTCAAAGCATGTTGCGCTTTGATTTCGTTATAAAGTTTTTCAGAGCGAGCTGCTAAGAATTTACCTTCTACCGAGTTAGCTGCAAAACGTTCATAAAGTTTTTCGCCTTTAATGCCTTGTTTTGCTTTTAGTTCGTTAACTTCTTCTTCAGTTGGTAAAGAAGAGTGATTGCCCGGTTGAGCCGCGGCTTTCAAACCCCAGCCTTTAAGAGTATGCGCTATGATGATTGTCGGTTTACGTTTTGATTCCTTAGACTTAAGCATTGCTTCAGCCAAAGCGATCATGTCGTGACCACCGAAATCGCGGATAGCATCGTAAAGTTCTTGGTCAGAAACACTTTCCAAGAATTTTTTCATGTTTGGATGTTCTTTAGCGATGCCTTTTTTCAAAGCCTTCATGTCTTGTACAAGAAGAAGCGCTTGAAGTTCGTAATCTTCTAATTCTTTTTCAAGGAAGTTTTTGAAAGTATCGCCGTCTTTCTTTTTGAATAGAGCTTGGCGTTTAGCACCGTGACGAACTTGAATTACTTCCCAACCGTTGGCAGCCATAGTGCGCTCGACACGGTCAGCGTCCGTTCCGTTCATGATGTCTTGGTTTGTGATACGGTGACCATCAAGTGATTGACGGTTGTAATCTAGAATCCAAGTTACTGATCCCAATTCGCGCTCTGCAAAGTCGGGAACGGCTTCATACATTGAACCTTCACGGAATTCAGAGTCACCGCAAACTGCCCAGAAGTGTGCATCTGGAACTTCATAACCGTGCTCACGCGCATAACGGTAAGCTAAAGCCATATAACCAGCTTCAACCGGTGGAATACCTACAGTTCCAGACGGGAAGAAGTTGTGGTGATCAGGATCGTAAGCTGAATGGTAAGATTGGAATACATAATCACTGCCATCAGAAAACTTACGAAGACCATGCATAGCTTGGTCTGCATGTTCTTGAGAAAGTTTTGAAAGATCGCCTTTTAGCAAAAGATCCAAAAGATAGTTGTAAGAGTGATCTGTCGGCGAAGCGTGGGGCTTATTGGCAATATGGTCAAAGCTTGATTTCACAAGTAAGTGAAGAGCGCCCATGATGTGAAGCGAACTTGCCGATCCAGCTGGATGGCCCCCAATTTTAGGGTCGCCCTTTTCTTTGTCGGGGCGGTGGTTGGCTTGCCAAATCATTTGCGTAGCAAGGTAATGTGCACGTCTTGCGATAGAATCCAGAACCTCTGGTTTTGCGTTTTTAAGGATAGAGTTATCCAATTGGTTCTCCTTACGAATTTTGACTTTTCTAGCGTCAGGGAAACTAGCACTAGCAGGGTACAGAGTCCATGTTATTAAGCTCCGCGGCAAGAGTTAGGACTCTATAGAAAGCCCATAGGCTAGATAGGGCGACGGCCTACCAAAAAGTTCGACCAACCTATTCTCTGTTGAGGGCGTTCAAAAACAACTTCGCAGGACTCAGGACTGAAGGCGGTCAGACCTTCGTAAACTTGTGTTTTAGCAGGGAAAAATCGATCCTAGAGCCTATGAAAACTGAAAAAATATCTTACCTCATCGGCACCGGGGTCACGCTGCTTTTTGTGTTCCTGGCATTCCAATTCTACAACTACCAAAATTTACGCCATGAGGAACAAGATCCAAAAAGTTTCGTAGGGGTCCTAGAGAACTTGGATCTTAAGATGCTTGATTTCAAAATGCAGCTGCGCGGCTCAAAGCCTTCAGAAGCCAAAGTGGGCTTAATTGCTATTGATGATAGATCCATCGAAGAGGTGGGGCGTTGGCCCTGGGATCGTAAGGTCATCGCAAAATTAGTTGATAATGTATTTGCCGACGGGGCCTCAAGTCTTGGATTCGATGTTATTTTTTCTGAACCGCAGTTTGGCGATGCAAGTTCGGATATGGCTTTAGCTGAAAGCCTGACAAAACATCGCGACAAAGTTGTCACTGGAAGTTTTAATGAGCCAGCAGGGGACGCTTGGGCTCCGTACCAAGATTACTGCGTTAACGAAGCATTCGCCCGCGCTAACGGTGCCGATGTTGTAAAACTAAATGCTTCATTCGTAGTAGAAGATAAAGCAGATCCCTATGAGTCCATTGATTTTGGTCAGCTTCTAAATCAGCTATTCACTGCCTTAGAAGCTGAAAACGTTCCCCTATTGTTGAAAAATGAATTCAAAGTCTCTTCCGAAGCCGAACTTACTGATGCGCAAAAGCGATTCATGAAAATCGAAGTAACAAAAAGAAACTTTGAATATTGCCAAACTTGGCTGACATCAAAAGATCCGTTTGTGCCTACAAAAGAAAATCCAGAATTGGTGAAAGCCTATGCCGATATTTTTGGAGTCCCTGAAAAAGACCTGGAATCGGCAGTTAAAAAATTTAAGAAAACAGTCCTACGTCATCCTCTTCCAGCATCTTGGAGCTGGTCAGCGAATTTACCAATGATGCAAGCGGGGGTTGATTATAACGCCAGCTTCAACGCCTTCCAAGATAACGACGGCAGTGTGCGCCGTATGCCGCTTTTCTATCGTACGGGAAATCGCATGGGAACATCTTTTGTTCCAACGTTGTCATTGCAAACTTACCTGACCGGGATGGGTTATCGTGCGCAAGTAACCATCGATAAAACTTCAAATAGCAAAAACAAAGTGGTTACGGCTTTTGACGTCTATGATCCAAAGCAAGAGCCAGAGAAAAAAGTATTTTCGATTTCGGCCGATAAATTCAGTTTCATGAGAGTGAATTATTACGGCGGAACCTATTCTATTCCGCACATTCCGGCCCGGGAAATTCTAAGAAACAGTCCGACAATTAAGATCATTCACACTTTCTGGCACCCGGAATCACAAAAGTTCCAACCAAAAGTAGTTGAAGTTGATCGAAAAGAATTTTTCAAAGATCGCATGCTAATAATGGGGGCCACGGCCACCGGAGTTTACGATTTGCGAGTCACTCCTTTTGAAAAGAACTTTCCAGGACCTGAAATCCACGTTCAAGCCTTAGCGCAATTAGCGGATCACAAGTTCCTTTCACCATGGTCTAAGGAAGCGAAATTAATGCCTTGGATTATCTTGGCTTTAGGTATTTTCCTTAGCGTGGTGTTAACTCAAGTAGGTGCTGTTCCAGGTTTGATTATCTCTGCTTCTACATTAGCAGTGATTGTCGCGACGGATTTATTCCTATTCTTAAAGTTCAACATCATGATTTCAATCATGTTGCCTTTGTTAGTCCTGGTGATTGTGAACTTCGCGATTCAGACTTACAAATATTTGACGGAAGAAAAGAAGAAAAAAGAACTTAAAACTACATTCGCGAAATACGTTTCACCAGCCATCGTGGATGAAGTATTAAAATCTCCAGAAAACTTAGAGCTGGGGGGTAAAAAGCAACGAATGACGGTGTTCTTCTCTGACGTGCGTGGTTTCACGACTTTGTCAGAAAGCTTGGACCCACAAAAGCTTTCAGAAATTCTAAGTCGTTATTTGACGCCGATGACAGACATCGTGTTTAAAAACCGCGGAACCTTAGATAAGTACATGGGTGATGCTTTAATGGCCTTCTTTGGTGCACCAATTGCTTACGACGGTCACGCTAAAGAGGCCTGCCGTACAGCCTTACAAAGTCTAGTAAAACTAAAAGAGCTGCAAGAAGAGTTTAAAAAAGAAGGCATTCCAACGATCGACATCGGAATCGGGATTAATACAGGCGAGATGAGTGTTGGGAACATGGGGTCTACCATTGTACGAAACTACACCGTCATGGGTGATGCAGTGAATTTAGGCTCGCGCTTAGAGGGTATTAATAAAGAATACGGCACTAGGATCATCATCAGTGAATTTACTTATAGTGATGTTAAAGATGCCTTCGTTTGCCGTGAAGTCGACATGGTGAAAGTAAAAGGTAAGAACTTACCTGTAAAGATTTTCGAACTTGTGGCTGAAGGCCAGGTAGATAAAGATCACCAGGAAAGACTAAGTACTTTTGAAAAAGCTTATCGTGATTACCAAGAGATGAAATTCAAAAACGCTTTAGAGCAATTTGAGATCTTAGATAAAAATCACGGTGATCCGGTGGCTGCGATCTATGTAGAGCGCTGCCAGGAGTTTTTAGAAAACCCACCACCGCAAGATTGGGACCGTGTCTTCGTAATGACTAAAAAATAGTCCTACATTCAGTCTTTGCAAAAAAAAAGCTCAGTCCGTATTAGGCTGAGCTTTTTTGTTTTTTAGAATTTTTTTATTAAACTTCCAGTACGAAATCCCATCTGATTTTGACTGTGCCGTCTCCTTCAACGATCCCTTTCGGTGGATTTGGGAAAGGAGCTGCGGCCCTGAAGGCTTCAATTGCAGCGTCATCAAGGTCTCGGACTCCGGAATCACTCAACACTTGAACTCGAACCAAGGTTCCCTTGTCATTAAGGACGATCATAAGTTTAGTTACGCGATCTTTATTTGTTGCGGCTGGGGCGCGGCCCTCTTTGAAAAGCTTAGAGAGTTTGTCTCTTACGCGTCCTTCCCAATGTTGGGCTAACTGCTTACGAATTCGCGTGTAGTAAGAATAATATTTAAACTCGCGGGTGTTCAGCATGGTTTCTAAACCCACATCCACGTTTTTAATATAATCTGATGTTTGGCTGGCTTCTTTGCCAGTGCCCGTATTCTGTTCTCCGCTGCCACGACCTTCGCCCAGGCCTTTCTCGTTTTCAGCAAGTTTTTGGCGTTCTAAGGATTCTTGTGGATCAAAAGTTTTAAACAGTTCTTTTTGCAGCTGTTTTTTTGTCACTTCCGAGGTTTCAGCGTTCTTCATTTTGCCGTCACCTTTAGGACCTGACTTAGCTAGTGTCGATTTCTTCAAATTTTGGAACTGTCCGCGGTTTGCGGCCATGGTTTCTTTTTCAACTTTTTGATTTTTTGCGCTTAAATAGCGTGCGTCGGCCGGAGCTTCTTTTGTATTAGAAACTTCATCTTGTTCAACAATCTGGTTCTTGATCGCCTCTGCTCTTTTTTTAGCAGCAGCTTCGACCTTCGCCATTTTTTCAATGTCTTCCGAGTTCAGAAAGTTAATGCTGACAGCTTCTTGCTGAGGTACCTTCGGAGTGAGCTTATCTATTAAAAATAGTGAGCCCACAACCAAAACGTGGAAAATCATCGAAAGTAGCACATACATTCTGAAAGACGGTGACTTCTTCATAAAGGACCTCACCTCTTCCTATCGGTATTATGACACCTGAAGTGTAGGCGATGGTGAACCGGACCCAGAGAATGCGACTGAGGTCCAGGGCCAGACTTTGACTCCTCTGTCAGTGTTGGGTGAAAATGAAACATCTATGAAATTTGACTCGTGGTATCTGACAGATAAAGGGCTTCGTCGTGATTCAAACCAAGATTCTTTCTTGGTGAATAAAGAGCTGGGGCTTTTTATTGTTGCCGACGGAATGGGTGGTCATATGGGCGGCGAAGTTGCTTCCAGTATGGCTGTTGAAACCGTTGAAGAGATGATGTTGCAACCTGAGGCTTTAAAAAAATCACCGCGTGAAATGATTTTGCAAAGCTACGAAGAAGCATCAAAACGTATTTTTGATAAAGCAGCAAATGAGCGGCCGGAACTAGCAGGCATGGGTACGACGATGGTGATGGCTTACATACGAAACCGCCATCTTTATATTGGTAACGTCGGTGATTCACGTTGTTATCTTTTTAAACGTCCAAACTTATGGCAAATCACTGAAGACCATTCTTTGATTAACGAACAATTGCGCGCCGGTGTGATGAGTGAAGAACAAGTTCGACAATTTGTGGGACGAAATGTCATCACTCGCAGCGTTGGTTATGAGCGCGATTGTTATCCAGATATTATTGAGAGAGAGATTTATCCTGGGGAAATGTTCCTAATGTGTTCCGATGGACTTTCAGGTTTAGTCGATGACAATCGTATTTCTGAAATTTTGAATCAAAATACACCTGACAAAATAGTAAAAGCTTGTGTAGAACAAGCCCTGGCAAATGGCGGAGATGATAACGTCACCGTGATGCTGTTACATTTTCACGAATAGTTATTAGAAAGCGCTTAAGGAGTTCCGCCGTTGGATAAAAAGAAAGTCACGCTGTTTATGGTAAGCAATCAAACGGGGAAAACCCGTAAGATTGTGCTATCAGCTGCTTGGCTGAAGGCGATTTCTTTTATTGGCGCCATCGTTATTATTATTTTCGCTGCGGGTCTTGTGGATTATTTCGGTCTTTTACTTCAGGCCATGGAAAATAAAAGACTTAAAGCTGAAAACGCACAGTTGATTAAGCAATTCCAAGTAGTCGAAAGTAAAGTGAACGCCTTGGAAAACAGTTTAGAGCGCGTCAAAACATTCACGACAAAACTAAAATTGATCACCAATGTCGACGCGGATGACCGTATCACCAAGCTGACTATGGGGCCTAAACCTGCGGCAAACCAACCCGTCGAAGAATATGAACCAATGGAAGCCCGCCAAGAAGGCGAAGAAATCGCAGCCCAGGATCAAGTGTTTTCAAATCAAAAGCCGCTTAATGAACAAGTCGGTGAGCTAGCGAACGAAGAAGCAGATAAAGACTACGCTTCTTTGGTTGTTCGAATCGACAAGGCCGTAAAAGAAACGCAACTGAAAGAGCAAAGTGTTATCGATCTTTGGGAGAGTCTTTCAGAACGTCAAAGCTTGTTGAATTCAACGCCGAACATGAAGCCTGCTAAAGGCTGGATCACATCTCGCTTTGGATATCGTATTTCACCATTCACTGGAAAAGCAGCTTTGCATGCGGGTCTTGATATTGCGGCTGCTCCTGGTTCACCTGTATATGCACCGGCTGATGGAGTCGTGGTGTTTGCTAGTTACGATGAATCCTACGGTAAGTTAATCACTATCGACTACGGTTTCGGTGTTACCACTCGTTTTGGTCACTTGTCACAAATCTATGTGCAAGTGGGTCAACGTGTGAACAAATGGGACGTGGTTGGCGCTGTGGGTAATACGGGCCGTTCAACGGGACCTCATTTACACTATGAAGTTCGCATTAACGGCACTGCCGTAGACCCGATCAACTACATTCTTGATGAGTAAAATCAAAGTCGCGGCTAAATAGCTGGACACTCTCTTTTTGCCTCGTGAAAATATATCTAAAGACAACGAGGTGATTTATGAAATTCTTTATCCTTTTGTTTCTGTCTTATGTGCTAAATGCCACAGCCCTTGCGGCTCTGCCGCCGCAATATTCTGAGTGTCTTCGTGAAAACAGTGGGACGAACATGTCCGTAGCAGACTTAAAAGATATCGCGCGTATTTCGAAGGTAACTTACTGCCAGAACCAGGTAGGATTAGTAGGGAAGCCAGAAACCTTAGAGCTTCTGCGAAGCCCCAATATCCAGGTTGGAATTTCGTTAGGCAGAACTACTTACTCTGTGACTGACTTCGTTGATTTAGCGCGAGCAGGAACTTTTGTTTTATATGTCGATAGTCCTCGTTTGACCCGAGAAAATTTAATATCAATTGCACGGGCGGGAGCTGAGCTTGTTGTGATGTCAGCTTCTGCGGGACTTACCAGAGCTGATTACATGGCGATGGCAGCAGCCAAACCTTTTGTTCTAAATGTGAATTCAACCCTATTAAGAACGGACTTACGGGATTTTGCCGCAGCCGGAATTCAAGTGGTGATTCGCTCTTCGCAATCTGGATTAAGCCGGGCTGATATTCTAGAAGTAGCCCTGGGAAATTCGGAACGCGTCACGATTATGCCTTAAAGAAAAAAGGCTCCCGAAGGGAGCCTTTTTATTTCTAAGCTATGAAAGCTAGTAATTATTGATTCATAACTGAAACCGCAGGCATCGGACATTGCAATGCTTTTAGTTTCTGGCTGATCAAGTTTGCATCAGCTTGGAAGCCTTTTCTTACCAAAGTATCTTTAGCATTTTGCACAGTCGACTTAACTAGAGTTGAGCCATTCAGTTGAGTGTTGCCACGGCAGGCAGTCACAACTGCAGCATCCATTTTCACATCTAGAACTGGATCAATCATGTCACAGAAGAATTGGATCGCGCCGATATGGTCAATAGCTGCTGACCAATCCAACCATGCTGACTCAAGTTGCTGACACACGATCTCTTGTTCGCGTGAACCCAGTGGCAAGTTCGTCAAGTTGATGTTTGAAAGAGTTTGCACAACTTTATTTGAATCAACTTGAACTTTTGGATCTGTATATGGCATGCCGCTGATAGTGTATTTAACATGTTTACCGCGTCCTGCATCCGTCAAGCTGTAAGAACCGTTACGAACCGCTCTTACACCTGCAGAGAAAGCTGCAACCGCTTGATCATGCATAGTTTTAGTGTGGTTAACCCAAGCAAGTACTGGAGGGTTGCCGAAGCCCCAAGCACTGCGTGAACCGAAAAGACCTGATTTCAAAAGCACCATTCTTTGCGCAAGTTCAGAACGATCAATGATAGAGTTATCCTTAGCAAGTTCTTGCATTGCTTTTTCAACACGTTTGATCGTCAACTTTTCAGTTTCAATCAAGTTGTATTGAAGTTTCCACTGACGGTATTCAGCGTTACCAGAAAGTTCCGCCTCAAGGTCAGTTCTGTTCTTAGCTAAGATGGAACCAGTGGCGCTTACTGCTTGGCGTACACCAGTAATCCATGTGCGCGTAGATTGCGCACAGGCTCTTAAGTTTGATTCATCTTCGTAAGCCTTAGGTGCTAATTCAGCAATACGTCTAAGTGAAGTCGCGTGAAGGGTCTTCATCGTTGTCGCTTGCAGTCTTTGTGAACGGTCACCTTGGCTAGTAACAGCCTCAAGATTTAGGAAAGCAGAAGCCGGGAAGCTTTTTCCGTCAGCAGCCCAGTTCACAAGCTCATTACCCAAAGTACAAACCATGATGTCATCGTTGTTTGCCGAAACTTGCTCTTCAACCGCAGCTAGATCAGATCTGTCGCTAGCAATACGCTTTTGAATTTCTTCGTTCGTTTTAGATTTCAGTTCGCGGTAACGAAGTAAACCAGAAAGCTCACGGCTTGGGTTACCGAAGCGAGAGTTATAAAGCTCTACGTTTCTTTCAAGTTCTTGTGTGATCTTGTCGATCTTGCCACTTTGAGCAAGTTGCATGAAGCGAACTTTTTTAGCTACTTTCGTGAATTGACAAGTGTTTTGCAAAACCGCTTTACGATGTTCTGGGTTTGTCATATCCAAAGTGTTTTGATCGATCATCTTGCTGATCGCAGAGATACCGCTAGTTGCGATAGCACCACCGATAACAAATGGTAAAGCCGGGGCTAAAGCAGCACTCATAGATACGGCAAACAAAGCGTATGGGGCCATACCGTTAATCACGTCATTTAAAGCTAAAAGAACTTTACCAGTCGACATTGTTTGGCGACCGCATTTTGAATTTAAGAAGTTATTATTGTTAACGATATCACCCAAGTTACCGACAGCGGCTAAAGCTGCCGACATGGATTGATCAATTTGCGTTACGTTCACTTCAGAAGGATCTTGAGCTTGCATTAGTTTTTGCAAAGTCGCGATACTTTCTTTAATTTGATTTCCGTTATCTTCCAGGGTTTTTGCAGAAGGTACACCTGCGCACTCTGGCGAAGCTTTTACTTCTTTGCTTAAAGAATCGATCGCAGCTAACAACTCTGCGTGAGGACGGTTATCGAAAAGTGGACAGCTATAAGCGTCTGGGACCTTAGCAACAGCCATGCGACTTCCACTAGAGGTCGTGCTCGCTGAGGTTGTTTTTCTCGTATTATTGTTGTTCCCGCCGTTGTTATTTCCGCGGTTGGCAGACCCTGTTGTCGGAGTGGTAGGAAACAGTCCTGTGTCACTCGCATCATTAGTCGAAGTGCTAGTCTCTTTATCCTCAGGGAATAAGTCTAGAGGAAAAGAAGTTTCAGCTCCAAGTGCCCAAGCCATGTTAGGTGCCGCCGGCATAATAAAGCTGGCGGAAAGGGCAAATACCATCGCACTTCGCTTCACGTTCTTGATGTTCATAGGGTCTCCAATGTGTTTAACTTTTAGCCAAGTTAACCTTTATTG
Organism: Bdellovibrio bacteriovorus; assembly: GCA_041888585.1. Classification (GTDB taxonomy): domain Bacteria; phylum Bdellovibrionota; class Bdellovibrionia; order Bdellovibrionales; family Bdellovibrionaceae; genus Bdellovibrio; species Bdellovibrio bacteriovorus_I. The sequence goes on from CP168971.1 coordinate 400,471, forward strand.
CATATCAAAATGGGTCACTGACGAAGGTGCCATGTTCCTAAGTATTTAGAATCACAGACTTGCTATTCAGTTCCGCAAATCAATGCGCAGTTCGGGAAAACCCTAATGCAATCTCAGTGCTCAAGTGATTCGTTTTGGTACATTCGTTCGGGTGTATTGCAGATTTTCGTCAAGTGAAGTGCCAATAGTCGGCTCATGTCAGTTTCGAAAACCTTCCTTTGTTAATTGCTTATTATCTTTATTTTAAGGGGACTTGGCCGCATTTTAGTGGAACGCTAATTGTAAGGAAGTGAAGTATGAAGCTTTTCGTGTCTTTTCTTCTCTTATTGGTTTGCTCTACGTGTTGGGGTCAAGTGGATCTCAAAACTACGAAGCGCATTGTAATTCCAGAAGATAAATACACTCCAAAAATTACTGCTGATGACGTCGCTAAGGTCGTTCCTACGGATTTAAAACAAGGGGACAGCGAAGAAACTGTGATTTCTCGTATCGCCGATAGAGGGATCAGCTTGTGGTTTAACTCAGCCACAATGCGTGCAACTACTTTAGGTAGAATTGCCGAAACAACCCAAGAAAAACTTAAAACAGACGTTATAGTTCCTGCTTCTTCTGAAGAAGGCACAAGCCATAAGTTTTCCTTCCGTATTGAAGCATTTCAAGCTTTGGCAAAACTGGAATACACCGGATGGTTGAAAGCGGCCATAAACTATGACGCAAAAATTTCTGAAACTGACATTTCAATTAAAGAGAAAATCTTTGCTAATAAAGATCTAACTCTTTCTCATAAAGGTAATTCTAAACAAGCTCTATCTATGATTGGCGTTGCTTGGACCTTCTAGGTCTGGTTGGTCTAGTGTCTTTATTTGACGGTTAGGCAATCTGGGCCTAACCTTTCCTTATGGAAAATATCGTATTTATCTCTGGAAAAAGAACTCCGTTTGGAGCATTTGGTGGTTCCTTAAAAGATGTTTCAGCAACTGAACTGGGTGTTGTTGCGGCAAAGGGAACTTTGGAACAGGCTGGCGTTTCACCTGATAAAATTGACCATGTCATTTTTGGTAACGTCGTGCAGTCGGGCGCTGATGCGGCTTATTTGCCTCGCCACATTGGTCTAAAGACAGGGGTTCCAGTGGGTGTAGGGGCTTTGGGTGTGAATCGTCTTTGTGGTAGCGGATTCCAGTCTTGGGTGAATGCTATGCAGATGATTCAAACAGGAGAAGCCAGTGCCGTTCTTGCCGGTGGTGTAGAGCAAATGTCATTGATTCCTTATGTAGCACGCAAAGTTCGCTTTGATGGAATGCGCATGGGAAATTTCGAACTTGAAGATCTTATGACTTCAGCCTTGACTGATGCCCACGCAAAAATGCCAATGGCTATCACTGCAGAAAACTTGGGTGAAAAATACGGCATCACTCGCGAGCAGTGCGATAAATATGCAATTCAAACTCAACAACGTTATAAAGCAGCTCTAGATAAAGGTTACTTCGCACAAGAAATCACACCGGTGACTGTTGAAGGCCGTAAAGGAACTGTGGTTGTTGATAAAGATGAACATCCTAAACCAGATTCTACTTTAGAAAAATTAGCGACGCTAAAATCCCTTTTCAAAAAAGATGGCTTAGTGACCGCCGCAACTGCATCTGGAATCGTAGATGGAGCTGCCTGTTCACTGTTGATGAGTGAATCAAAAGCAAAGGCATTAGGACTGAAACCTTTAGCTCGCATCGTCAGTTACGCTTCTGTTGGATGTGATCCAACTATTATGGGTATTGGTCCTGCAGGGGCGGCTCGTAAGGCATTAGAAAAAGCAGGATTAAAATTAGAGCAAATGGATTTAGTTGAAGTAAACGAAGCTTTTGCCGCCCAATACTTGGCGGTGGAAAAAGAGCTTGGTCTTGATCCAGCAAAATCAAACGTCAACGGGGGCGCAATTGCAGTTGGACATCCTTTGGGTGCATCTGGAACTCGCATCATGAATCATTTGGTTTATGAACTTCACCGTCGTAATGGCAAGTATGCACTAGGTTCTGCTTGCATTGGTGGCGGTCAAGGTATTGCCATCATCATTGAAAAACTTTAGGCCGTTAAGGGGTCATCATGGAAACGAATTTTAATCTGCGTGAACGTACAGCTTTGATTGTTGGCCCCTTTACCTCGACCGTGCAAAGTTTAATGATGGGACTTACACAAATGGGTGCAGACTGTGTGCTGCTAGATTTCGACAATGCCCCTAGCCAGCGTTTTTGTAGTCAAATCAACGATGCCCGCGAAATCAATCCTAAGTTTGGCCGTGCGATTAGCATTAAGTCTCCGATGAAAACTTCAGATGATATTAAAGATGCCATTGGTTCTGCGGCCCATGCTTTTGGAAGCGTAGATTTATTTATTGATGCCCAAGTTTATAATAAGCCCAACCGCTATAAAATCGGTGATCCAATTAATTACCTCGACGAAGAAGTGCAGCACAATTTTAAAAGTTCCGTGATGTTAAGCCATGGGGTTTTAAACTTTCTAAAAACTCGTAAGCGCGGGCGTATTCTTTTTCTTTTAAATGAAATTTATCCTGATCCAATAATCGCGGGCGCAAGGGGAGCTTTGGTGCCATTCGCTCAGTCCTTGGCAAAACAGGTTGCTGAACACAATATCACCGTGAATGTATTAAAGCTGGGTTTAACTGAAGAATATATCTTAGCCCTTTATCCAGAGGCTAAATCGATCAAAGAAGCTGTTGAAAAGTTAAAAGAAAAAGAAGCGCACCTAAGAATCACAGAGCCAGATAAAATCACGAACACCGTTACCTACCTTGTCAGTCAGTACGGTGCCGCCGTGAATGGCCAAGTGATTTCTTTAAGCTAAGTTTAAGCCTTTTAAAATCTTATCAGCTCTTTCAATATTCTCTGGGGCCACGTAAATGCGATCAATGATGCGGGCCCCTTCATAGCGTTGGAAAATCTCAGTCGTTTGATTAATTGGTGCTGGCTGTGCCCAGCGGTCATATTGATCAACCACGTAAATTTGCAAAGCACGTTCTTCAGGTGAAGCTGTATGGTATTTTGATAGACGGGCTTTAGAGCTGGTTCTAATCACCTCTAGACCTTCAGCCTCTAAAGCCTTCTTCATTAACTCTGGTTTTTCTGATTCCGAAGTATTGTGCTGTTCGATTAATACCTTAAATGGTTTTCTTTGCGCAATTCTTTGCGCCCAAGGGTTAGCGACACTTCTTAAGTGCTCGTGCAGGCGGTAATCGTTGTAGTGGGTGTACTGTTCAATATCCCCAGGCAGAACAAAAGTACAGTCAGGTGAAGTTAAATAACGATTCAGCATTTCTTCATAGATGATGCTTTTGTGATGGCAATAAACCATTAAATGCATGTGATGGCGGGAAATCAAAAAGTCATCGAAGGAATAAAGGGCGCGGCGGTTTAAAGCCAAATACATTTTATTGTCGCGGCGGTGAAAAGTCAGATTCTGAATCAACCAAGCGACATCGATTTTTCCATAGTTAGTGCCGCAGAAATAACTGTCTCTTTCAAGATAGTCCATGCGGTCCACATCTAGCTCACTTGAAACGAGCTGACTTAATACTGGTCTAAAATCAACCCCAGCATCTATAAAGAAATCATCAGGGCAGTGAAGGGCTTTATCGATAAGACATGCAACGTGAATAGGTTGAATATCAGTGAATTGTTTTTGGATCGTTTCAGCGATAGTTGAATCAGTAACATACTTAATAGTGTAGTCTTCATGATTCGCACGGCGATTATGATTCATCACCGTATGCGCTTCTTCGCCGTACTGCTCTTGTTCTTTATAAAGTTTGATATTGAGTTCTGAAAGGTGAGGCATGACCTGTTCAGTCGTATGACTTAAAGGCCCGTGCCCCACGTCGTGAAGTAAAGCAGCTAAGCGCAAAACTTGGCGATAGCGGGTTTTCACGGAAGGTTTAGAGAATGGATAAACTTTAAAAATAGAATCAAAAGTTTCACCAGCAAGATGTCCCACGCCGACAGAGTGAATGTAACGATTGTGGGTAGCTCCTGGGAAACTAAACTCAGCATAACCAAGTTGTTTAATCGCGCGAAGGCGTTGGTATTCCACCGTGTCTAAGACAGCAACCTCTTGATCAGAATAGAAAATTGAACCGTGAACAGGGTCTCTGATCTCCATAAAAAGCCTCCGCGTAGGCCAGTGAGATATCTGGCTTCATAAGACTATGTCAATTTTTTTGGGATTTTGATACACTGAAATTGTTTTCGCGGTATTGCCATAATCCTTAGTGGTTACGGTTACTTACAATGCTTAAGTGGTGCTTTCAAAAGTGATTTTCTACCTGGTCCTGAGCCCAGATTTGTAAAAAAATGAGACGTATCACTTTAGGAATTTTGAGACACACCGATCAGTACAGTAAGCAACCGCCCATCAGCACCAAGTAAGGTGCTCTGAGTTTCAAGGATCGAAACTCAGCAAATCTTCAAGGAGGAGGAATTATGGGTTTACGTATTAACACGAACACAGCTTCGTTGAATGCTCAGAGAGTTCTCTGGGGGACGAAGATCGGTCTAGATAAAAGCATGGAAAAGCTTGCATCTGGATTCCGCATCAACAGAGCCGGTGACGATGCCGCTGGTCTAGCGATCTCTGAGAACTTAAAAGCTCAAGTTCGCGGTCTTAAACAAGCATCACGAAACGCCCAAGACGGTATCTCTCTCGTGCAAGTAGCCGAGGGTTCGATGAACGAGATCTCTTCGATCTTGATTCGTTTAAGAGAATTGTCTGTACAAGCCGCTTCTGACACCGTTGGACCGACAGAACGTCAGTTCCTAAACGTTGAGTACGATCAGCTTGTATCAGAGATCGACCGTATCTCCGAAGGCACAGAGTTCAACGGAACTCAGTTGCTAGCAGGTGTGGGTTCTATCCTGGACTTCCAGGTAGGTACTAGAAATAATCCTGAAATCGACCGTATCTCTTTCGACGCATCAAAAGCTGACGCTAACTCAGCAGCACTTGGTGTAAACTTGACGTCTGTTGCTGATAAAGCTTCTGCACAAAATGCACTAGCAGCAATCGACCAAGCGATCGTAAGTGTTTCTGCGATGAGAGCAGACTTTGGTGCGATCCAAAATCGTCTTCAATCTACAGTTTCAAACATTCAAGTGTCTGTAGAGAATATGTCAGCCGCTAACTCTCGTATCAGAGATGTGGATGTAGCTGAAGAGACGTCTGAAATGACTAGAAATAATATCTTGTTGCAAGCAGGTACTAGCGTACTAGCACAAGCCAACCAACAAGCTAACGTAGCACTAGGACTCTTGAACAAATCGTTCTCTTAATAGGGGAGTCTCCGGATAACTCCGGAGCGCCCGACTACTTGACTGAATGATTTAGGTTCATGATCTAATCTTCAATGATCAGATCACCCTCAAGTGTACCCGAGGCTCTACGTGTAATGTAGAAGCTGACAAATGATCTCTGTTTCCTGCGAGTCAAACCCGCCGAGCAATCGGCGGGATGATTAAAATGGATTTGTCTTTGCGACAGTCTTTTATGTGTTAGTGGTTTTTTTAGAGACTCTGATTAGAGTCGATGAGTGAAGATGTTTCACTCTGTGGTTTAGAGAATTTCGTTCTCTGATTGTGTTATAAACATCGTTCTTGATGTGTTTTTCTTTGTTCCTTCGTGCGCACTTCGCACTCGTTCTTCAAAAAAATTTCCTTCAAATAAAAATAAAATAAAAAATAAAAAATCTGGACTCGAGCAGTTGTTTGTTTTTTCCGAAAAGTTAAGTGGAACTATGTATTGCAAGTTCCGAAATTTAATTTAACAGGTGCACGGATCGCGCCTAATGCCAATGGATGGCAGTTTTTCAAGGAGGAAAAGAGAGTATGCAGGGAGGATAAAATGGGATTAAGAATCGGTACCAACGTGGCAGCATTGAATGCACAAAAAAATCTGTACATGACTAACATCAATGCTAACAAATCAATGGCAAGATTGGCTTCTGGAATGAGAATCAATCAAGCAGCAGACGATGCCGCGGGACTTGCAATCAGTGAAAACCTCAAAGGTCAAATTAGAGGTATTCGCCAGGCAAACAGAAATGCCAACGATGGTATTTCACTTGTCCAAGTCGCTGAGGGTAGCTTGAACGAAGTTTCAAATATGCTCATTCGTTTAAGAGAATTGGGTGTACAAGCTTCATCTGACACGATTGGTGAAACAGAAAGAAAGTTTTTGGATGTTGAGTATCAACAATTGAAATCTGAGATTCAGCGCGTGACCGAATCAACTCAGTTCAATGGTTATGAATTACTTAACGGTACTGGCGGAAATATTGATATTCAAGTGGGCGTGAACAATGACCCTTTCCGCGACAGAATCAGTTTTAATGCTGGAGCAGCCAACTCATCTATTGAGGCTTTGGGATTAACCGCTGAATCAGTCGGAACGAAAGAGTCAGCACAGCTAAGCTTGAATACGATCGACAGTGCAATGACATCGATCAACGCGATTCGCGCGAATTTCGGTGCCCTACAAAATCGTCTAGTATCAACATCAAACAACTTGTTGATCGCGGATGAAAACTTGTCGGCAGCAAATTCTCGAATCAGAGATACTGATGTCGCAGCAGAAACGTCTGAGATGACAAGAAATAATATCTTGTTGCAAGCAGGGGTTTCAGTACTTGGCCAAGCAAACCAAGGCCAACAGTTAGCTCTTAAATTATTGGGCTAATTAAAAAGATTCTTTAAAAGGCGGTTTCTTAATGGAACCGCCTTTTTTATTTTTGTATATTACACTGCCGTTTTAGTTCCAAATTGGATCGCGCAGCTTGGCTATTTCTAAGATTGCAAATACGAAATTAGGTAATTGAGGTCCCATCGAATATAAACACTCCTGTCTAAATACATATTTCAGGAGTTTTCATGAAAACGCTTATTTTCGCAGCGACACTTTTTCTTTCGTTCTCTGCGCAAGCTCACGATCAAATCAGCACGGTACTTTCTTGCACACAAATCCATTCTACTGCAGATAACAATTTTGATCTTGAGCTACAAGAAGGTGGCATCGCTGGATTGTTAAGAATTGTAATCAAAAGACATGGTGTAGCTTACACTAGAACTGAAACTCACTACGTAAGACGCGGTATCGGTTTGACATGTGTAGGATGCCCTGAGCCTTTTGAGGGTAAATCTTTGCAATTCATCTATTACCCCCTATCAGGCACGGCTGATCTGCGAGTACTTTCTTCAGCTGGATTTATTGAAGATCAACTGATCTGCGCGGAAACTGGATCGACCCAGTACCATCCGACCTTTTAGCTAATTTTCGATTGCCTGGGTGATGTTTTCCCAAAGGACCGGGCTTAAAAGTTCAGAACCAATCATAAGCACTGGTTCTGCGTCTTTAGCTCGGCCTTTCTTTGCTTCCGTCGGAAGATGTCCTGTGCCACCGTGGTTTTCTAACCAAGATTTTCTCATCGCCAGGGAGTTAGAAACGAAAAGGTGGGGATAATCTTCCAATTCTTTTTTGTTCGCTCTGCCATATTCAAACGTACTTAAAACAGCAAACTTTTTAGATGATTCGATTTTTTCTAGTTTCTGAAAGCCAAGCTCTTGCAGGTATTTAAATTTCTGGCGGCCAGGAGTTTTGGACGTAAAAATCAAATCCAGGTTTCCTGACAGGAAATTTGCTTCTAATTCGTTCAGGTCAAAAATATCCAAGGTGATTTTTTTCACGCCCACTTCTTCAAAACATTGGCGGCAGGTATTTAAAGCAAAATCAGATAGACCTTCTAATGTACCGATATGAAGTTCAGCTACCATTTGGTTATTGCTGATTCCCTGCATTTCAAGTTCTAGGCGTCGAATGGACTTTTCGAAAATTTCCGCTAATTGGAAGGCAACTGCGGTCCAACCAGATTTGCGCTTTGCAGAGCGATCCAATAATACGATTTTTAGTTCGTCTTCAATTTTAGCGATAATTCTAGAAAGCTGAGGTTGGCTTAAGCCGACATGCAGGGCTGCCGCGGATAGATTTTTAAAATGCACAGCTTTAGATAAAACACTTAGTTCATAATACAGTTGTTGCACTTAAAATCTCCGTTAGGGTTTTCGAATGTAATTTAGAAACGCAATCATTCCTAGAGTGATCGCGGTGACGTAACCGATAAAGCTCAAAGTTGGAATGCCAGCGATATGTTCACGGGTATCGTGCACAAAAATATAAGAAGCGCTTAAGATCAGTGCGGCAATAATAATTCCCAGGAAAAGCAGATTTGAGGAACTTTCAATGGATCTTTTTAGTTCAATAATCTCACCAATCTTTAAGCGGAAGGTGTGATCAGGGCTGTTGATCTTACGCAAAAAGAATGTCAGCTGGCGCGGAAGGGCATCAAAAAAACTTTTAGATTCCCGGGCCACTTGAGCCATATCGTTAGCGATGCGCTGGGGACCATACTGCGTTTTTGCTAACTCACCGGCATATTCAATCGAGTGCTGAAGGAAGTCGAAGTCATTTAAAATTTTTCGACCCATACCTTCAATTGAAACCACGGATTTAAAGAACAGCATCAAGTCCGTAGGAACTTGCAAGTGGTGATTTGCAGCAATCCCTGCTGATTTCATAAGGATTTTACCCAAGTTGACGTTTTTAAGAGTCAAACCGAAGTAGGGCGCAATAAGCTCCCTTAAATCTTTTGCGAACAAATCAACATTCACCTTATCAGTGAATGGAGCTAGATCGACGTATTCATAAGCTAAGCGTTCGTAGTCTTCTTTAGATAAAGCCAAAAGCATATTGGCGATTGCCGATTGAGTTCGGATGTTCAATCTTCCAACCACACCGAAATCAATTAAACCGATCTGGTTTTCCGGCATGATAAAGAAGTTCCCTGCGTGAAGATCGCCATGGAAAATTCCGTCTTCGAAAACCATTTTTAAGTATGCTCTTAACCCACGACGAATAATTTCGTTGGGATCTGTGTTTTCCTGGCTAAGGGCGCCCTCTTGGGTCAGCGGAATGCCTGGAATGGCTTCCATCACAAGGACCCTTTCGGTGGTGTAGTCTAAATAGACTTTTGGAACCTTGATATATTCAACAGCCGCGAAGTTTTCTTGGAAGCGGCGGATGTTGTTCGCTTCTACAACAAAGTTAGTTTCAAATTCCAGGGTTCTAAAAAACTCATCGACAATCCCGCGGGGATTATAGGGACGGGTTTCAGGCATATAGGTAATTAAAAGATCTGCCAAAAGATAAAGAACATTTAAATCATCGTTGATGGTTTGAATAATTCCCGGACGTTGAACTTTTATTACGACATCTTCGCCAGTTTTTAAACGCGCCTTGTGGGCTTGAGCAATACTAGCCGAACCTAGGGGATCTTTATCAATGAATTCAAATTTCTCATAAAGACTATCGCCGAACTCGTCTTTTAAAACATCTTCAACTACGTTAAACGACAGCGGTTGAACGCGATCATGCAGTTTTTCGAATTCAAAGACATATTCTTCAGGAACTAAATCGGGACGGGTCGCAAGAAGCTGACCTAGTTTTACGAAAGTGGGGCCTAGCTCTTCAAAACTGACACGCATCCGTTCTGCCATCGATAATTTTTCGATGTCAGCGGATGCGCTTATTCTTTCAATGATAAATTTACCGAGCTGAACCTTTTCCGCGACCTGATGAAACCCGTGCTTTGCGAACACCCCTACTATCGTTCTTAGGCGAGCTGCGTTTTTTAGTGTCTTTCCGATCTGGCTTCCGGTCTTCAACGGTGTCATATTCCTCATTATCCCGAAGTTTAGACTTTTCGGCAAATATCAATTTCTTACTAAGCTTTGGCTTGTCCTTAGCAGAGGTTTCTTTGCCGGCATCTTTAGCCACTTCTTTGCGCTCTTCACCGTTATTCTGGCGATAAGCATCTGGACCTAGAATCATTCTTAAAAGATTTTCATCTGGTTTGTTTTCACGATCTTCTCGCGGTTGAGGTTTAAGCCCCATGGATCGATGTGCTTTTTCGATCTTGTGTTGTTGGCCTCGTTCTTCTTGTCGTGAATCACGGAAGAACGCGGATTTTCCACCCTTGCCGTGGTGGTGTTGCGGCTCGCGTTCCTTGTTTTTTCCAAAACCAAGTTTTTCAGGCCCACGACGCTCTGACTGACGACGATCCTCTCCGGAACGTCGGTCTTCACCGCCGCGACGTTCATCACGCTGACGTCCTTCGCCACGTGCACCACGGTCACTGCGTGCTTCACGGTCACGTTCTTTAAAGCCGGGTTTTCCAGACTTTTTCCCACGAATTTCTTCATCTTTACGATGAAGTTTCTTAAGAAAGCGGCTTGCTGAGATCTCTGCAGAGGTTTCTTTTTCAAAGCCTCCTTTGCGGGCTTCTAAACCAGGAATAGCAAAGTTGATTTGACCTAGTTCTGGATCTGCAGCGGTCACTTGAATTCTGATGGCATCACCGATGTTGTATGAAAAACCTGATTTCTTAGCGACTAGACGTAAACTTTCTTCGTCGAACTCAAATCTTTCACCGCCTAAGTCTTCAAGTCTTACTAAACCATCAATATCGTACTCGCGCAGTAAAACAAAGATACCGAACTTGGCAACCGAGCTGATCATGCCATCAAACTCTTGGCCGACAAATTTTTGCATGAAGCGTGCTTTTTTAATCGACTGAACTTGGCGTTCGGCTTTGGTTGAACGCTGTTCTGCGGCTGAAAGAATCGTTCCAGCACTTGCAAGGTCGTCTTCACTCATCAACCGATACTGAGAATTTGGCATCACCTGATTTTTAATAAGTCTATGCACGATCAAGTCAGGATAACGACGAATTGGCGAGGTGAAGTGGGTATAATCATCAAAGCCCAAACCAAAGTGCCCCACATTGTTCATGCTGTATTTGGCTTGGCTCATCGCTCGCAAAGTAAGGATATTTAAAATCTGTGCTTCAGGGCGATTTTCGAATTCTTCAAGGGCCTTGGTTAAACGTTTTTGCAACTTACCTTGGCCAAGTTTGGTTTTACCACCAAAACTAGCTAAATATTTTTCAAGTAAGTGAATCGCCATTTCGTTTGGTGGTTCGTGGATGCGGTAAAGGGCGGGTATTTCGCGACTCATTAGAAACTTTGCCACCGCAACGTTCGCAGCCAACATCATTTCTTCAATCAGGCGGTGAGAAAAAAGTCTTTCTGAGCGCTGAATATCAATGGGCACGCCAGCGCCATCAATCACCAATTCAGTTTCAGGAATTTCAAGATCTAAAGACCCTTCTTTAAATCTTTTAGCCATCAGAATTTTCGCTAAATCCGCAAGGCGTAGAATGTTTTCTTTTACGTGGGAGAATTTTTCGATGTCATTGCCATCAATAATTTCCTGAGCCTCGCCGTAAGTAACACGCGCTTTACTTTCCATCACGCCTTCATAGAAGCGCGATTTCTTCATTTCACCTGTGTAGTCAAAGAGCATTTCTGCCACTAAGCACAGACGCGGCACATGAGGATTTAAAGAGCATAAACCGTTACTTAGAACTTCTGGCAACATCGGAACTACGAAATTTGGGAAATAAACTGATGTTCCTCGCTCATAGGCATCTTTATCAATTGCACTTCCGATTTTTACGTAATGGCTCACATCGGCGATAGCGACGTAAAGTAAAAATCCTTCCTCTGTCATTTCAACATGAACTGCATCGTCAAAGTCTTTCGCTGTGGCTCCGTCAATAGTGATAAGGTTCTTATCACGCAGATCAACGCGGCCTTTGAAATCTTTTTCGTCCGGAACTTCACTGAACTCTTCAGCTTCTTCTAAAGTCGCACGCGAAAAAACCTGGGGAATATTATTCGACAAGATAACACGTTTAATATCGGTTAAAGGATCTAAAGCATCTCCAATAACTTCTGTGACTTTACCCGTAAATGACTTGCCTTCTTCGGGGTAAGAGATGATTTCAGCGGCAACCAGTTCCTTATCTTTTGCTCCATGGGAATCTTCTAACTTAATCTTTAGATCCTGGCCCCAACCTTTTCCTTCATCGCGAATAGCACCGATTCTGTCATTCATTTTATAAAAACGACCGACGACGGTTTTAGTTCCTCTAGAAATGATTTTGACGATTTCGCCGCGGAAGCGGTCGGTGCCCTTTTCGGGGAAGACTTCGATCGACACCTTGTCATTGGTCATCACGCCTTCCATGCTGTGGCGTGGAATATAGACATCGGGATGTTCTACGTCCTCTGGAATAAAAAAGCCGAATCCATCGGGATGTCTTTTAATGGTGCCGTTCAGGAGTGTTTTCTTTTGCATCTTCTGGTTGTTCTTCCTTGTGAGTATCACAGGAACTCGCCTGTAATATGCCTTCCCGGCATAAAATAAGACTAACACAACTTAAGAAGTGGGAAAAAACATTATTCTCGCAAAGATTTCTTAAAAAAAGATCTAAAACAAAAATGCGGTTAACTTAAAGTCTTGGGATTTATAAGTTTTTTTTGAACTAATACGATAGGTCGCGCGAAAACTTGAAAGGGGACACTAGGCCCCCTTTCGCAATTTTTTAGAAGTAAGCTAAAGCAGTGATTGAAAATACGCCTGCATCTTCTTTCATGCCAGCGACACCATCTTCATCAGGGAAGATCATTTCGTTGGCTTTATCTTGGCGGTACTCTACATAAACATTTAGATTTTCTGAAACTGCGATCTTATCAGAGACTGTGATGGAAGCGATTTCGTCTGCAGGTCCATAACCAATTTCATTGGCACCACGAACTTGTTCATAGCGAATACCCAGGTTGTGCTGACCTAAACCGTATACCAACCACAAAGAAGTTGAATCAGCCCAGTGAGTGTGTGCCTCAGCTTCAAACTTCGAAGTCTTAGATTCATATTCTAAAGCTGTCGTAAAATTATCAGCTAATTTATAAGAGGCGTAGACGCTGGCTGCGGATTTATCTTCTTTGGCTCCGCTGACTGCATTTGTGTCAGTTCCCATTAAGTAACCGGCAAAAACAGAGGCACGGCCCATTGTTTGACTTACAGAAAGCTCCGTTGTTTTTGTGGTTTTACGATCATCACCGTAAGTATAATAAGGTGCTCTATTATAAGTGGTTAAAGATACCGTCATATCATTATATATGTACTTGGCGCGCACACCTTCGCCGAAGGAAGGAACAATTTGGGAAAATGCAATGGTCGTCAGATACATTAAATTATCCATACGAGTTGATGACTCAAATCCTAAAGTAGTTAGGAAGCGTCCTGCGCCAATATATAGATAGCTGCTTGGCTTATAATAAAACTCTAACTGCTCTAAGTTGCCAAAATGCGAAGTGCTGTTTTCAGTAGGTGACGTTGAGTATTCGGTCGGAGAAAAAGCAATTCTCGACATGAAGGCCATTTTCTCGGTTTCTTTGGACAATAAGATCTGTGCCTGGTTTAGACTGTAAACTTGATCATTTCCAGCGCTTGAATTGGGAAGTGAATCATTGCCAGGTGTTAGCATCGAGTAGTTGAGGGCTGCTTCTCCACGTACTGTAATACCGTCAATTTCGACAGCTTGTGCAATAGAAGTCGTACCAAGAAGCATCACTATTAATAATGACGTATTAAATAACTTGTTCACGTAGTCTCCTTTAATTCGTTTTGGAGCGCTTAGTGTTAGACAAAACTCGGTGTAAGGTCCAGCTGAGTTGTTACATAACTTCGAAGATGACTAGACCTTAATCCAGCGATGACCGGTTATTTTGCAAACTCGCGTCAATGTCCAAAAATATTAAAAAAATGGACCGAAAAAATTAAAAGTCAGTCAAAAAAAATGAACAAGAGAAAATTTTCTCGGACTTCATTTGACTAAAAGGAAATCCGCTGCTGGTGCGGTTTCCATCGATTTTTAGAGAGAAAAAAATCACGCTGAATTTTTCAAAAAAAGTTACGCCAAGAATTTTTTTTCGTGGAAGCATTTTTCGCGATGAAGTTTGAAGAGTTTGGATCGAACAGAGGTACGAAATTTTTTTATTGTTGATCTTAGGCTAGGTCGTCATTAGCATTTTTTATGTACAGGTTTAAAACCTTTAATGGATTAAAAAAATTGCGGCCGCAAGGTCGCGAAGAAACGAAAGGATGCAACAATGAAAAAACTTTTAGTACTAGCAGCTTTGACAGTTGCGGCTACTCCTGCTCTTGCTTCTAAAGCTCGTTTGTCAGCTTTGGGTGGTGCAGCTCACTTGATCGATACTCAAACGATCTTCGTAAACTCTGCAGACATTCACTATCTTGGTGATTTCGCAACTCTTGAGATGGGAGCTTCTGACTCTACAACTCAACCTCACGCTGAAGGTGGTTTCGTAAGATCTTCTGCTATGGGTAAATGGGGTGCTTACCTTGGTCGTCAATCTTCTACAGTTAACGACTTCGTAGCAGCTTCTAACGCTGGCCTTGGTGCAGCTTACTTGATGAACGAAAACAACTCTCTTGACCTAATGTACGGTACTGAGCTTGCTGGTCTTAAATGGGGTTTCGGATTCCATTACTCTGCAGCTGAAAGACAAACTGATGCAGCTACTCTTGGTAACCAAAAAGTTGGCACTATGGGTGCTTCTGCTGGTGTAAGAACTGACGTTTGGGATGCTTACCTACGTTTCGGTTTGATGGGTAAATCTGAGTCTGATTTCGCTGCTGCTGGTACTCCAGAGCTTGAGCAAAAAGGTCTTATCGATCTTGGCGGTGGATACTGGATGGATTCTATGTATGTATACGCAAAATACCTTACTACTAAAGGTACTTTGACTGCTGGTGCAACTGACACTGATATCGAATTGAACGAGTACTCTATCGGTGCTATCGATACAATGAAAGTTGAAGGCGGAAGCTTCTTCTACGGCGCTTCTTATGCTTCTTCTGAATTGAAACAAGGTGCTGCGAAAACTACTACAACTGGTCTTCCTGTGATCGTTGGTATGGAGCTTGACGCTACTTCTTGGTTGGTTCTTCGTGGTTCAATCCAACAAACAGTACTTATGGGCGAAGTTAAAACTGATACTACTTCAGACAAACTTAACAACGACACTACAGTTGCTGCAGGTGCTGGTTTGAAATTCGGTAAATTGACTCTTGATGGTACTCTTGCAGGTACTGGTACTGGCGTAGTTAACGCAAATAACTTGCTAGCTAACGCTTCTATGACTTACATGTTCTAATTTGAACATCTAAATCATTAGATACTAAAAACCCAGGGCTAACCCCCTGGGTTTTTTTATTTTTGAATTAGGTTGAATTGCTGAAAATAGGTCATATGCAAGGCGGAGGTCTTTACCGCAGTGGAGTCGTGGCAGCGCCACGGCGGAGCGAGGACAAAGGCCGAACAACGCAGTCAGATGACCTATTTGCAGCGATTCAAAAGGGAAAAGCCCAGAAGTTGGGGGAAACTCCTGAGCCTTTTGGGGGCGAATCAAATTTTTCTTTTGCTACAAATTATCTAACACCAGCTTTAACTACTTGTTTGTCTGTCTTAACAGCGTAAGTAGCTTTAGTTGGGTTCGTGTTAGCAAAAAGACCACCGTTGCCTTTATGATCACATTTAGTCGTTGCGAAAGAAGTTGAAGCTGTTAGTGCGATCATTGCTGCAGTGATGATTTTTGCGAATGTCATTTTGAACTCCTTCGTAGCAAGCGGTATACATATCCCTAATGCTATGACCGTGCCGAAAAAATCGTTTCATTTTGGGAAATTCCCAACCAGTAATCACATACTTAGCAGCAAGAAAGCAGGATGATGCCAAGATGTGCCCCAGGGCGCGCGCGACTGTCAGCTTTCTAACAGGAAGGATCGAATATTATGCGCCATCATTTTTTGCCTTTGGGTCTGTTATTGATTGCGATGCTTTCAATTCAATACGGTGCTTCGATCGCGAAACAATTCTTTCCACTGGCTGGTGCAGCGGGCACCACCGCTTTACGCGTTTCATTTTCAGCCATCATGCTTTTCATCGCCGGCAGAGCCTGGAAACATAAAATTTCCAAGGACAACGTTTTTATCCTGCTCGCGTACGGAGTTTCACTTGGCTTAATGAATCTGACTTTCTATTTCGCCTTAGAAAGAATCCCTTTAGGTATAGCTGTAGCCATTGAGTTCATCGGTCCGTTATCAGTAGCGGTCTTAGCTTCTAAAAAACCCGTGGATCTGTTGTGGGTGGCCTTAGCGGCATCAGGTATTTATCTTATCCTTCCAACTTCTGAATACAGCGGCAACTTAGATCCCATTGGCATTCTTTATGTCTTATGTGCAGCTCTTTTCTGGGCTTTGTATATTGTGTTTGCGAAATCAGCGGGTAAGCATGGTTCAAGTTTGCAAGTAAGTGCTTGGGGAATGGTCTTCGCCGCGCTTTCAGTCTTGCCATTTGGGATAGTCATGGAAGGCGATAAGATTTCAAATCCCAGTCTATGGCCGATGGGAATAGCCATCGCTTTACTTTCTAGCGCTATTCCGTACTCTCTAGAAATGAAAGCGATGAGGAATATCCCAGCAAAAACTTTTGGGATTCTAATGTCGCTTGAACCTGTCGTCGCTACAGTTATAGGAATTCTTTTTTTGCAAGAAACCTTAGAGCCAATGCAGTGGGGAGCAATTTTGTGTATCGTAGTCGCTTCAGCGGGAACGTCACTAAGTTCGTAGGTTAAAACGCCTTGCTATCGCTCCAGTGAAATAAAAAAGGCTCCCAAGTGGGAGCCTTGAATAAAGTCAAAACTTAGGTTCTCGACTGTTATTTGCAACCAAGCTCTTCGTGAACCTTAAGTCCGCGAATTTGATTAAGTGGGTTGATCATATTGAAATTGCAGATTTCTTTTGCAAGTTCATTTGTAAGCTGACGAGATTCCGAAAGATCCAACGATTGATTGATCTCTTTTTTCTTTTGTTCGGCAATTGTGATTGTTTGTCCGATAGCGCTTAAAAGACCGCGAGTATCTCTTTCATCACTTAGTTCATCTTGCATTTTTTCAAGCTGCTTAATTTGCGATTCGATCGCGATAAGATTCATGTTTAATTCAGCAGCATCCCATTTACCTTGAACATTCGTTTCATCACAGTCTAAACAAGCAGCATCAGCTTCTGCTTGAGCAGCCATAGCGGCTTCAATTTTTCCATTTTGAATTTCGTTATAAATATCGTCATTTTCTTCAGCTAAAGCTTTCACAGAACCTAAAAGCATCACAATCGCCATTGCTAGCATGAATTTCTTTTTCATAGTCTCTCCTCTATGGTTTTTATTCATGGAACTAAGTTGCGAGCTTTGTGCCTGGGTCTGCTGCAATTTAACAGGCAAGGTGGTGTCGATAAATCAGACAGGGGCCCTGAAAGTGCCCCTTATTGCTAAAAAGTTAGGGATCAGAGAAATCTATTTTAGGTTTAAAGAAAGAGCAAAAAAGTTTCTATCTCTCGCTCCACTGATTTTCTCTAAAACAGAGTAACGCTCTTCCACATAGACTAGGGTGGGAGAAACATTGTTGTTCAATCGGACTGAGCCATCTTCATTAATAAGACCAATGGTTCTTCGCTGTAAAACTTCAATATTTCCATCCTGGTCTTGATCAATTGAAACAGTAGCTATGACTCTGTCAGAGGTGGCAACAAGAACCGCAGAGCATTCGTAGGGTTCACAAACAACAGAGCCAAGGTCACCAGTGATTTCAGCTTTCGACAAAATGGTTCGAACTTCTTTGGAGTTTACTTCTCCCACCAACTGCAAACCTTGGGAGGTTGTGAGGACTTTCTTAACTGAAACAGGGTAAACCTTTTGAGAACCAGCGTAGGCTGCGACGGAAAATACCGTGGACAATGCAATAGCCATAAAAACTTTCATAATAAGCTCCTTAACGTTCAAAATGTTATTAGTGATGAAACAGTTAAGTGAGTTTGCAACCTGCGTACCTTGTTCACGTCGAATAATACGAAGTACACAAACTGAACTATGTAAAAAGGTAGAGTTGCTGCCGAAGATGCGCTCGGTTTATAGGAGGGCGTAGTTTCTTACGTACTTACGAAATTCTTGGCGTAATGAAATCGCTGTGACCCAAACTCCGCTGACTTGTTCTGGTGATTTAGCTTTTTGAGCTTCTGCCAGTAAAGTTGTTGCCTGGTACAAATACTGTTTCAGATTCTTTTGATGAGCTGGTTTTAACTTAACTCTTTGAACTTCAGCTACAAAAGCTTTGATCTGTTCCTTCATCCTAAAGGAGTCATTGTATTCGTGGGTCGCTGCCCTCGCAAAAGGGTCATAGCCCGCCCGAGATGGGTAAGCGTAAACTGAAGGCAGCAAAGCGCAGCTAATCGTTGTTAGCAAAGAGAGAAGCATTTTAGTTCCTTGTCTGAATACGTGCCGGTAATTAAGGACGGCCTTAGTAACAAGAAAGAAAAATCTTGTGAAGAAAAATTAACAGCGAAGTTTCATTCGTAATGAAACTAGCACTTCTTTTCCTTTTTCATTTCACGAAGGTAATGATGCGGACTAAATTTTTCTCATAGCAAATACATGATGAGTTTCTTTGGCTGTACTTGCTTGAACCACGAAGATTTTTCGTCGCGGTTTGTATTTAGCAGTTTTATACCGAGAGCTTAATTTAGAAATCGCTTCGGCTAAAGCCACATCACCTTTATGTTTATGAAGAGCGTTTTTTCCGAATGGATTATAATAAGGGCGAATGGGTTTACCATTGGCCATCGAGAGAAGTAATACAGCTGATAAAACAATAAACGCAAAACGAGTCATGTTTCTGTTTCCTTGAATTAAACCGCCTCAGTATATGGGATGCCGGTTATCTGACAAGGAAACAAAAACACTGTAAAAAAAAATTATCTGCGAACTTTCGTTGGTAATGAAGCTCTACTTTTTTTCTTCTTTTACTTCAGTTGGTAAGTAATCCGGAGCAACGAAATCCACTGTGAATGGATACTTGTAGGATTTGTAAGCACCAATTTTAGGGCGGCCTGCTTTCACGTAAGCTTCATCCCAAAGATTCGCTAACAATACTGAGGCGCGCGCCATTTCTGTGACGATAAGGGGCTTCATTTTTTTAAACGCCACTTGCGCAGGTTCACGTTCAGCTGCAGTTTTAATCTCCATGCCTTTTTCTTTTACTAAAGTGGATTTCTTTTTGATTGGATCCATTTTCAAAATTTTTGGAATCTCTTCAAATGAAATCAGGCTTAAAGCTTTCATTTTTTCTACTGGAGTTGCCGGTTTTAGGAAGCTTGGATTTTTCATTGCGCGTGCTTCCTTTAAAATCAGAGCTTCAAGATCGCCGTCAAACTGGCCTACAACGGCGTCTTCAAAGTAAGCGTGAATGCCACCGTGACCAACGGCATAGCCATCATAGTCTGCAGATGTATGGAATGGTTGAGCGTTATCACCAACAAAGTGACCCATCAAGCCCATCGCCACAATCATATCGTATGAAAGTTTGTTGTAAGGAAGTTCGTTATTTTGTTCTTCTTTAAAATTTGCCGGAGCCACAGCTGAAGCAAAACCTTTGGCAAGACCTTCAATCATGCGCATGAACTGATCGGCTCTCCACCACGAAGAACCGAATTCATTTGGGATGGACTTAATTGTAGATCCATCGTTTTTAAATTTATTTGGTTTGCCGGTAAATTCGTCGACAATCTTTTTATAATCTGTCGGAATGTCTTTTACTTTTAAACCGATAACTTCAATATCAACAAAGTGAGTCGGGTTACCAAGTTTGTTCGCTTCAGAGCCTAAACTCTTCCAATAAAAATCTGGCATGTTGCACAGGTGACCCATCATTTGTGGTTTGTGCTGAAGATATTCTTTAAGACCTGGCTCTTTCACTAGGAAGCTAGCGGCACTGCAAATAGAGTGGTGACCACGGCCGCCCCATGCAAAAACTTGTGATGAAATTAAAAGTGCACCGACAATAATTAAACTTTTCACTGGAAACCTCTTTTAAAAATCTTCTTTACCCAATGCTTTTGGCGCGCGGCTTTTTCCGATGAATCCAGCTAGCGCGATAATAGTGACTAGGTATGGAAGAATTTGAACAAACTGAATTGGAATCTTCATGTCACCGATGGAAACGCCTTGCAGGCGAATTTGTAAAGCATCGGCAAATGCGAACAATAAACATGCCGCTAATGTTGGAAGAGGTTTCCACTTACCAAAGATCAACGCTGCTAAGGCCATAAAACCTCGGCCACCAGTCATCAATGGTGAATAAGAAGATGCTAAGAATAAAGACAAGCTAGCCCCACCCCAAGCAGCAAAGGCGCCACTGGCACAAACACCCATCCAACGAACTTTTTTTACGCTCACACCGCTGGCTTGCAAAGCTTCAGGATGTTCGCCCGCGAATAATAACCACAAGCCAGAGCGAGTTTTGTAAAGCCAGAAAGCAATAAGTAAAACTAAGACGAACGCCATTAACACGGGTTCAAAAGCAAAACGGTCTTCCACTAATAACGGCGGAGTAGAGCCTGTTGAGCTATAAAAAATCTTAGTTAGAAAGGGAATCAAACCCATTACTAATAAATTAAAAGCCATACCCGTAATAATTTGATCGGCTTTTAAAGTAATCACAAATAATCCGTACAATGCACCAATCGCTAAACCCACAATCAACGCCGTACCCCAGCCAGCCCATGCGGAAGCGTAGGTGTGACCTACAGCGGCTCCGGCAAACGCACCAGCCAGCATGAAACCTTCAAGGGCGATGTTTACCACACCCGAGCGCTCACTCATCAAGCCACCCATGGAGGCAAAAATCAAAGGACTCGCAAGACGTAAAGTTGCAAGAAACAAGGAAAGAATCAGAGCCATCATTTCCATACTAACTCTTTCCTTTCTTTTGTTTGAAAGCCCAATATCCTTGAACAGCGGCGACTGCCAAGATGATTAAAGCCTGAATGATGCGTGAAAAGTCACGGGTGATCGTCGTGGTTTCAAGATCAAGATCGGAAGCCCCCTTATGAAGAGCACCCATTAAAAAAGCTGCAACCACAACACCTAATGGATTATTCGCTGCCAATAAAGCCACCGCGATTCCAATAAATCCATAGTCAGGCGAAAACCCAATGCGATACTGTCCGGCACTGCCTAACACTTCAGAAAGTGCCACGCAGCCAGCTAAAGCACCTGCTGCTGCCATCGCTAACATTTGCACTTTCTTTTCAGAAATCCCTGCGCGGTGGGAGGCTTCAGGATTTGAGCCTACAGCCCGCAATTCAAAGCCCCATGTGGTTTTCCAAAGAAATATCCACATCAAAACTGCAAAGAAAATCGCAAAACCCAAAGACGCATTCGCTGGCGTGTCTGGGAACAAGCGGGCAATCAAATCATAGTCTTTAAACATATAATTTGCAGAAACCATCGCTGTTTCAGGATTTTGTGAGTTCGGATTTGGAATGATATTCAACGTAAACCAGCTCGCTAATCCCGCCGCGATAAAGTTCAACATGATCGTGATGATCACTTCATGACTGCCGCGGTAAGCGCGCAGCCAACCTGCGATCCAACCCCAAAGCGCGCCCGCACAAATAGCTGCAACAAACGCTAAAATAGGAGCTAAAGGGAAGGGCACATTCGGAAATAAAACACCAACAGCCGCAGCCGTTAACACAGCCATGGTCATTTGGCCTTCAGCGCCGATATTGAATAATCCCGCATGAAACCCCATAGCCACAGACAGGCCACAAAATATGAGTGGTGTTGTATAAGATAAAGTGAGACCCAGATCATACATGGACCCAAAAGCACTGCGCATAAGGATCATAAAAATATTGAGTGGATTTTCGCCAGCGAATAAAGTCAGCGCAAGTGCGACAACTAATCCAATGATAAAACCAAGGATGCGTTTCATTGCAAACCGCCCATGGCTTTACCCAGTGCAATTTCATCAAATTGAGTTCGGTTAAATTCGGCGACCATACGGCCTTTGTATAAAACTAAAATGCGATCAGAAAGAGTCATTAATTCATCTAACTCTGAAGAGATAAGTAAAACCCCAGCACCTTCATCACGGGCTTTGCGAATTTCATTATGAATGAATTCAATAGCACCAATGTCGACCCCACGGGTCGGCTGGGCCGCGATAACAAAGTCAGGTTTTTGCGACAAGGCCCGCGCGACTACTAATTTTTGCTGATTCCCACCAGATAATTTTTCAAAAGGTAAAAGCGGATTATGGGGGCGAATATCATAGGTATTCATTGCTTCTTGCGTTTTTGCTATGATTTCTTTCCCTTTTAAAAATAAACCTTGGGCAAAAGAAGGCTTACGTTGTTGGCCCAAAATAAAGTTTTCGTAAACAGGCCGCGAAGGTAAAACTCCGAAGCGCAAACGATCTTCAGGAAAAGATCCCAGGCGGCCCTTCAAGGTGATTTCACCTTGGACGGCATTTTTCTTTAATTTATGACGGTCTAAAAGAGCGCGGATTAAAGCATTTTGGCCGTTGCCTTCAACACCAGCAATGCCAACTATTTCCTTAGAACATACTGTAAGGTTCAAATCCTCAAGAGTTTGCCCTGCGATATTGGCACTTACATTTTGCATCTTCAGTAGTTGGACGGTGTGAACTATTTCTGATTTACGCTCTGAAGGTTTTTGTAAACGGCGGCCGACCATCATTTCGGCTAGCTCTTCGGAAGTGGTGTCAGAGGTTTTTTTATTGCCGATCACGCGACCCGCTCTAAAGACAGTGACGTTATCAGTAAGATTCATCACTTCTTTAAGTTTGTGGGTGATAATTAAAATGGTTTTTCCCTGATCACGCAACAAACGGAGATTTTTGAAAAGATCTAAAACCTCTTGAGGTGTTAGGACTGCCGTTGGTTCATCAAGGATCAGAATTTCCGAATCCTGCGAAAGAATTTTTAAAATCTCTAAGCGTTGCTGTTCGCCAACAGAGAGATCTTCCACCTTCGCATTTAAGTTCATATGAAAACCATAACGGTTAGCAATGCCATCGATCTTCTGCTTTTGTTCTTTTCTAGGCAAAAGCGAAAGTGGCGAACCTTTTTGTTGCAGCAAAATATTATCTAAAGCGGAAAGTGTTTCTGCCAACATGAAATGTTGGTGAACCATGCCGATTTTAGCGGCCATGGCATCAATTGGAGATTGGAATTGGATTGGATTTCCGTGAACCAGGATCTCTCCACCGCTAGGGCGATAAAGCCCAAAGAGCATTTTCATTGCGGTGGATTTTCCCGCACCATTTTCACCGACGATAGCGTGAATGGTACCTGGAGCCACAGAGAAGGAGATATCCGCGTTGGCGCAACAGTCGCCAAACCATTTGGACACTCCCTTAAACTCTACAGCTGGAATCGTCATGACTATTTCTTTTTGTAGTAATCAGGAACTTGGATTTGACCTGCGATGATTTTCTTTTTTAGGTCTTCCACTTTTTTCTTCATATCAGCCGTGATCAATTTTTCGTTATGCTGATCAAGGGTATAATCAACACCTTTGTTCGCTAAGCCGAAGCGAGAAATGCCACCAGTAAATTTACCTTCTTGAGTTTCTTTAATAGTGTCGTAAACGGCAACGTCCACGGCTTTCAACATGCTGGTAAGAATGATTCCAGGCTTCATCCAGTTTTGGTTAGAATCAACACCAATAGCGAATTTCTTTTTTTCTTCAGCCGCATCGAAAACGCCAGAGTTTGAAGCCCCAGCAGCTACGAAAATAACATCAGAACCTGCAGAGTATTGTGCTAGAGCCAATTCCTTAGCTTTTGCAGGATTGTTCCAAGCTTCACCTGTAACACCAATGTAGTTTTCAGTAATTTTGATTTTAGGGTTGATGTGTTTCGCTCCAGCTGCGTAACCCATGGCAAAGCGACGGATTAACGGAATGTCCATACCGCCAACAAAACCCACAGAATTTGTTTTTGAAGCCATAGCTGCAAGAGCGCCAACTAGGAAAGAACCTTCATGCTCTTCAAATAATAGCGAACGAACGTTGGCTGCATCCACTTCACCATCTACGATGGCGAATTTTACTTTCGGAAATTGCGCTGCGATTTTCTTCACCGCATCTTTTTGCGCGAAGCCAATTCCAATGATCAAATCAAAGTTTTTTCTAGCAAACGCGCGGTGAAGATTTTCGATCGCGTTTGTATCCGTTGCTTCAACGTATTTAAGGTCAATTTTTAGATCTTTTTCAGCTTTTTTAGCGCCTAGATAAGCAGCGGAGTTAAAAGATTTGTCATCTTTGCCGCCTTTATCTAAAACGAGGCCTACTTTGAGGGGAGCGGCGATTGAAACGATGCTGAATAACATTGATAACAAGGCAGTAAGGGTAAATTTTACCATGGTCGAACCCCCATTTTGACGCTTAACTTTAGTGATAATTAGCACTTATTAAGCGGTTGATTTTACAAAAACTTTTTAAAATTTATGTGGGCAGAAGGTAAGGGCCGAGACTTTTTGAGTCAAGTCAAACCTTTCTATGTTAAAATGAAAGCCCGTTACAAGTCAGTTATGTCTAAATTTCAATTAGGCGGGTGTTTAATACCAGGTTTAGGATGGCTTAAACATTTAACCCAATAGAAAGAACTCGGAGGAATTAGAGTATGGAATCTCAGACAATACTCAACGGCGGAGTAAACTCCCTTGGTTTTATGGGTAATCAAAACCTAAACATTCCGAACACTTCAAATGTTCCCTACGAAGTGATTCACCTTAAAGAAGAAGAAATGATCTTCAAAGAAGGTGAGCCTGCGAAAGGACTTTATTATGTTCAGTCCGGATGCGTTAAGGTTGTTGTTAACCGTTCCCACGCGCGCGGCCGTACGACTACCAACGAATATGTCACTAAGCTGGTTTCGCCTGGTGAGTATTTTGGATACAAAGCGCTAGTAAAAGGGGCAGCAACTGCTTGTCATGCAAAAGCAGTTAAATCTACAGTCCTTTGGCTGTACCCACGCGAACTTATCCAAGTTGCGATGGCACAAGCAAGTCCACTGGTTAAACTTCTTCTTAATCAAGCAGTGAACGACCTTGAGTCATTTGAGACAATCAGTCAGTTGCACTATTTAGCCTCTGTGCAAGAACGCATTGCTTATCAACTAGTTTTGCTAGCTGATAGATTCGGCGTTCAAACACCGAACGGAATTTCTCTGAACTTAAAACTGACTCGCAATGAATTTGCTCAACTTGCAAGTACGATCAACGAATCACTTTCTCGTCACTTAACAGAATTTAAAAACGAAGGTCTGATCGATCTTAACGGTAAAGAAATCATCATCAAAAACAAAGAAGGTTTGATGAGAAGATCTGGAAATTTCTAATTAGACTTTTTCTTTTAGAAAGATCAAAAACCCACGACAAAATCGTGGGTTTTTTTTTACTCAATACTCTGAGGTGATGGTGGTGGCGGAAGTTCTTCGTCGTCATCTTCGCCGAAGTCACATGGTTTAAGATGGAAATAATTCTGTCTTCTGCCATTTTCCCGGCAAAGCCCTGCTTCCAAAGGTCTTTGGAAAATTTCAATAGCGCCCGGAGGTATGTATCCGTATCGAGGAAAGATTCCGTATCCACCATTTGGCATGGCGACAATCATATCGTTAGAAAATTTTCGATCCATTCCATGACACATCTGAATTGGATCAAACGGGGTCAATACACGAATTCCCGCAGTGGTTTGTACGGGAACTCCGCCTCGCATGACGGCTTCACCGATAGAATAAGGCATAGGATTTAGGTAAATTTCAAAAAAGCATCCCGGTCCGGTAAATCCGAAACTAAGTTGATTCAGTGAAAGGCCGATAGATGTGTCACTAACAGCATTTAGTAAATCAACGCGGGTCATTCGTGGTTCTTTTGATTTAAGCAAAGCAAATCCGGCAGTTGCGATTGCAGCAGCGACTGAATTGTCTCCGGCATAGGCTGGTACACTGATTAATAGATCAGGATTATTCCCGCCACAGAAAGGAATTTCAGAAGAGGCCACCGTCAAAGCATTGGGATGAAAGATGGAATTATACGAGTGGCACCCCGGCTGGGCGTTAACTAAAATAACTCCTTCGCGCGTCAGTCGATTCATGTCTTCAGTGATTGAGTTATGATCAATATATCCATTCCCGTACCAAACTTGCGGTAGATAAACGATATCGATTTTAGCTTTTAGAATTTCATTAACAGCCCTACGAAAACTATGGTGATCATTGACGTCATAAAAGAAAAAACTGGGTTCCCATTGCAAGGAGCGGTGATCATCCGTCATAAATGAAAGAATGATTTGGCTAAGTTCATGGCCATGTTGAGTGCGATCAAAAAGCGCAATCTTCATTTTCCTTCCAGAGTTTTCCTGGCCGTAAAACTGCGTGAACCCTAATGATCTTTTTAGGTGATTCAAAGAGCTATGCGCTTTTGTTTCGGTGAAATCAGACAGTGTGCGAGAGGCGAGGGAACTAGTTGAAATCAAGCTTAAGAACAGAATCGCGCCTAGAAGCTTTTTCATTTTCTTGCCTTTCATAAATAGGAAAAAATCTTGGTAGCCTTTTATTCAAAAAGTGGTGCTTTGTCGGCGCAAAATACTGTGTTTTTTGAAATATCTTGACGCAAGGCAAGTCCCAAAGGTACGGCACCTACATGGAACCCATCGGTTATTTAGAATCCTGCTTTCGTGATAAATTCGGCACTCCGCGCCAGCCCGGCTTAGTAAAAAAAGCCTGGGCCCGTTTGAAAATTCGCGCTGATCTTCAGCCTGAAGAATCTCTTCAGGGTTTAGAAGGATTTAGTCACGTTTGGTTGATCTGGGTTTTTCATCAGAACAAAGTGGCGCGCTATCATGCCAAAGTTCATCCACCTCGGTTGGAAGGGAAAAGCATGGGCCTTTTCGCGACTCGCAGCCCACACCGTCCAAATCCCATTGGTCTTTCCTTAGTCGAATTAGTCAGTGTTGAAAAAGATGGAATCATTGTATCTGGTGCAGACCTCGTGGATGGCACGCCTATTTTGGATGTGAAGCCGTATCTTCCAGAAATCGAATCAATTCCAGAAGCAAGAACGGGATGGTTAGGGGATGTGCAGAAAGACCCTATTACTGTCGAGTTCAGCGAAAAAGCTGAAACACTGATGCAAGAATGGGAAAAACGAAACGCCGATAAGGCTTTGCGCGAAATTGTGATTGAGACATTGCAATTGGATCCGCGTCCTGTCGTTTATCGCGGATATGAAGAGGGAAATTCACCTTACCGCAGCGAACACGCTGTGCGCTTATTTGACGGCGATATCCATTTCAAATTTGAAACGCCTACCTTAGTGAAAGTTTTCGATATTCTTTTTACGCATAATTAGTTGCTGTTGCCTTTTAATTGCGCACCTTGCTATTGTCCGGGGTAACCGCACAAAGGGAGGATTCATGAGATCGACGGAAACTGTGTCTCATTCAGAAAACAGCACTCTTCGTAAAGTTCCTACATTGAGCCTTGCTAGTTACACAAAAGGTTCTAATGAAGAACGCGCTAAGTTTATCGATAACCTTTTCACCGGGCTTAAAGAATATGGTTTCATCATTCTTAAAGACCACAACGTTAAAGCTGCTGACCTTCACAAAGCTTATGACATCCTAAAAGCTTTCTATGCTCTTCCAACTGAAGTAAAAAAATCCTACATCTCTCCAACTGCGGGTTTCCAACGTGGTTACACACCATTTGGCCAAGAGCATGCAAAAGACTCTCCGGTGATGGATCTTAAAGAATTCTGGCATGTGGGTCGTGTTCTTCCTGAAGGACATGCTTTGAAAACAGTGTATCCAGAAAATGTTTGGCCAACCGAGCTTCCTGAATTTAAAACTCACTTCACAGCATTATTTGATGCATTGGAAGAGGCGGGATCAATCATGCTTGAGGCACTAACGATGCCTTTAGAAGTTGATAAAGACTTTTTCGCGCGCATGACGAAAGATGGAAATTCAATTCTTCGTCTTTTGCACTATCCACCGATTCCTGAAGGTGTTGATCCACGTTGCGTTCGTGCGGCAGCCCACGAAGACATTAACTTCATCACCATTCTTCCAGCAGCTACCGCTTCTGGTTTGCAATTAAAAGACCGCGATGGAACTTGGTTAGATATTGAATCTGAACCAGACACGTTGATCGTGGATGTGGGAGATATGTTGGCGCGTTTAACTAACGATGTATTGCCATCAACAACTCACAGAGTGATTAATCCTCAAGATGGTAAGAACGACAGTCGTTTTTCAATGCCGTTCTTTATGCATCCTCATCCAGACGCTTTGTTAAGCTGCTTGCCTTCTTGTAAAGGGACAGGTGCTAAGTACCCTGATATAACTGGACATGACTTCTTGATGCAGCGTTTGCGTGAGATTGGTTTGATTAAGTAGGACCAAGATTGTCACTGCAACTGAAATCACTTCAAGAAGGGGATCTGAAAAGATCCCTTTCTTGCATTAAGGGGATGGGGTTTAATAAAAGGGACCTCAGTTCACGTTTTCGCTAGGGGGATGGAAATGCGATATTTTGTATTTGTTCTAACTTTGCTTTGCGCTTTGTGGTCTTTCGAAAGCCAAGCTTCGGCAGAAACTTCTTTAAACGATACGAAAAACCTCAAATTAAAAATTCGTCCCATGTCATCTGGGCAGTTTGAATATTCCTATGTATGGAATGAGCTTACTGAAGAAGCCGTTTTACGCATCGGTGTCGTGGTTGAAAATATTGATCCATCGTTAAAAGAAAAGACGATTTCTTTTGCGACGGCAAAAGAACTTACTTTGACTGCTCTTGATGCGCCGAAATGGGTTGAGGGTTGCAGTAAAGTACACTCTTGGCAGTTTGAATATCAACCGGGGCTTCCTAATTACTTGATGCATTTAAATTTAAAAGGACCGCAATGCAAATGGGTGGCGGAAGTATTTGATATTCTGCAGATTCGCCTTCTATTTCATGGTGTTTCTGTGGACGACGCGCTTCTGTTTGACGTCAACGCTGATATCAGTCGATAACTAAATGCCTATGAATAAAAAGAAACATATTTTAATAGGTCTTGTTGCTGCAGTTGTTCTTATGGTTTCGTTTTGTCACTTTATTGGAGATTCAGAATATCCAATCAGTGCACTATTAAATAATCAAGGCACCAACACTCAATTGAAAGTGGGGAAAGCTCCTCCCCCGCCGCCAGATTTTGGCACTGCTACTGCAGGATTTTTACCTACTAAAATGGAAGATTCCGAAAAGTTCGCGCTGTTGCAAAAAGCCTTTAGGGACATGGGTCAATGTCTAAAAATTCAGGTTGAAGAATTAGATCCTCAGGTCGAGATTAATCTTGAATACATGACCAACGTTCTTTCTGCACCTTTGGGAGTGATCTCAGCGCAATACGAAGAATGGCGCGCAACGGACCTTCGAACGAAAGAAGGGGAAGTTCGTCGTATTTATCTTGAGACCATCGGTAACGTTTCCGCAGAATCGCAAAGAGCATTGAAGTATTATTCAATGTCGCCAGATGGAACTGAAAAAGAAATTCCAGTAGAGACAGAATTAAGAGTTAATCCATCAGACACAGTTATTTCTGGTCTAGAGGCTGATGGCACCGTGACCGACCGCTCAGTAAGTCGTCGTATCGTGTTTAATTCTGGTGATGAACTGGTATTAGTAGAAAAAAACGGAAAGATCTTTTCGTTTTCAGTTCCCCACGAAGGAAAGACATTTAGCTGCACAGGTGTTGATACCGGTGTAAACTTTAAATGCGAATGTAAGTAGTCGGCTAACGCCGGCAGAAAGTAGCGGCCGCAGTGAAGATGAAGCGGCATTGATTTAAAGAATAAAAAAAGCCTCTAAGTCATCCTTAGAGGCTTTTTGTTTTTGTTAGTCTTAAACCTACTGGAAGCGAGTCAAAGCATCGCGAAGAGATTCTAGCTGCAATTTAGAAGTCGCAAGAAGCGCCTTATCAGTTGCAACTACATCTTCATCAGCGTTTGCTAGGAATTTTTCGTTAGAAAGCTTCGCTGACAACATCGAGATATCTTTTTGAAGTTTATCGATTGTTTTAGTGATGCGTTTTACTTCTTCATCAAAATCAACCAAACCTTCAAGCGGAATGATCACTTTTACACTAGTGTCCTTAACAACCACTGGTGCTACTGCGCACTTCATAAGGTTGCCTTCTTCGCCAATCTCTAGGTTTTCCACGCGGCCCATAGTGATAATGGCCGTGCGGTTGTTGCCAAGGATTTTTTGCGTTTGATCGTTCGTAACACCCAAACGGACGTTGATTTTTGTGCCCGGGCTGATGCGATTTTCGCCGCGAATGTTACGAATAGCTGTGATCACTTCTTTCACTAAGTCGATTTCAAGTGCCGCTTGTTGTGAACCGAGTGCCAAGAAGTCACGGTCATTACGTGTATTTGGATACTGGTCTACAATGCAAGCCGCACCTTTGATCGGAAGTTTTTGATAAATCTCTTCCGAGATAAATGGGGCAAATGGATGCAACAGACGCGTGATACGGTTAAGAACCTGGGCGATCACAAGCTGAGTCGCTTTTTTCTCTTCCATATTAGTGCCATTCATAATCGGCTTAGTAAATTCAATGTACCAGTCACAGAATTGATTCCAGATGAATTGATATAAAGCTGTGGCAGCGTCAGAAAATCTTTCGCCTTCCATCGCTTCTTCAACTTCTTTAGTCACTTCCGCAAGTTTTGTGATGATCCATTGGTCAAACACACTGATGTCAGCTTTGTTAGGAAGTGCTTTCACACCTTCAGCAGGCGCTTGGAAGTCAGAAAGATTGGTTAATGCAAAACGGGCCGCATTCCAGATCTTATTCATGAAGTTGCGATAACCTTCTAAACGCTGTTCGCTGAATTTAAAGTCTTTTCCAGAGAACAAGTGAGCTGAGAAAGTGAAACGTAAAGCATCAGCGCCATACTTTTCAATCATCTCTACTGGATCTACTGAGTTACCTAGCGACTTCGACATTTTACGACCTTGAGAATCGCGCACCAAACCGTGGATATACACCGTACGGAAAGGAACATCGCGCTTAAACTCTAGACCCATCATGATCATTCTAGCGACCCAGAAGAAAATGATGTCATGTCCAGTAACTAGATAGTTCGTTGGATAGAAAGTTTTAAGTGTTTCAGTTTCATTTGGCCAACCCATAGTGGAAAACGGCCATAAAGCAGAACTGAACCAAGTATCTAATACGTCTTCATCTTGTTTTAGGTGTGTGTGGCCGCACTTTTCACAAGCTGTTGGATCTGTCTCACTAACAGTTTGGTGTTCGCACTTTTCACAATACCAAACAGGAATACGGTGGCCCCACCATAATTGGCGAGAAATACACCAGTCTTCGATATTGTTTAACCAGTGAAGGTAAACCTTTGTCCAAGATTCTGGCTCAAAACGGATAGTGCCGCTTTCAACCACGCGTTTTGCTGGGGTTGCAAGCTGTTCCATTTTTACGAACCATTGTTCAGATAAAAACGGCTCTACCACGGCGCCAGAACGAGAACAGTGCCCCACAGAGTGAACGTGTGGTTCTTCTTTTTCTAGCAAGTCTTGGGCTTTAAGATCTTCTAGAATTCTTTTGCGTGCTTCTTGTACTTTCAATCCTTTGTAAGGACCGGCGTTTTCATTCAACTCTGCTTTTTTAGTCAGGATATTGATGAACTCAAGGTTGTGGGATTTACCGATTTTGTAATCGTTAAAGTCATGGGCTGGAGTGATTTTTACGACTCCAGAACCAAATTCTTTATCAACGTAGGTATCAGCGATGATCTTTACTCGCTTATTGATTAGCGGAATAAGTGCGTACTTGCCGATCAAGTGTCTGTAGCGTTCATCTTCAGGATGAACACACAGAGCCGTATCACCCAGCATGGTTTCAGGGCGAGTCGTGGCTACAACTAGATGGCCAGCGCCTTCTTCAAGAGGATACTTAATGTGGAATAAAGATCCTTTGATTTGTTTGTGCTCAACTTCCAGATCGGAAATCGCAGTTTCAAGAGGACCAGACCAGTTCACAAGTCTTTGCCCGCGATAGATCAAACCTTTTTTGTGAAGGCTTACGAAAACTTTGCGAACGGCTTTTGATACGCCTTCATCCAAAGTGAAAACGGCGCGATCCCAATCACAAGAATCACCAAGTCGGCGCATTTGAGAATAAATGCGGTCGCCGTATTGGTGTTTCCATTCCCAAATTTTATCGACGAATTTTTCACGGCCCATATCATGACGATTCAAGCCTTCTTTTTTAATTTCACGCTCAACCACCGACTGAGTCGCGATACCAGCGTGGTCCGTACCCGGAAGCCACATGGTATTAAAGCCATTCATTCTTTTCCAACGAATCAAGATGTCTTGGATCGTATGATCCAAAGCATGACCCATATGCAGAAAGCCTGTGACGTTCGGTGGAGGTAAAATAATAGAAAATGGAGGCTTCGTGGATTGATCCTGAGCCTTAAAATAACCAGAGTTTTCCCACCACTGATAGGTGCGTGTTTCAACGTCTGCGGGATTGTAACGATCACTTAATTGTTCTGACATGGAAGTCCCTCTTATAACTCCAGCGAGGGTATCAAATTTGGGGCCTTTTCGGTAGCGGTAATAGGCTTAAAGAATGGGCTTAAATACTTAAGGACTAAGGGTTTAACGCTGCGTCCTGTAGGTAGGTGAATCGGTGCGGACTGTGCACAATAATCTTATGGCAATTTTAAGTACTAAATTATTTGCAGCGATTCTTTTTTTCTCTCAAGTGACTTTGGCTGGATCTTTGCCTGATTATTCCCAGCCAGAACTTTTGGCTCGGGCCCATTTTAAAAGTACTTATCAGCTTCCGCCTTTAAGCCATCTGAATAACACCTCGCCAGTGATTAATAATTCAGGGGAGGTGGCTTTTAAAGTGATGGCCGTTAACGGAACAACGGACCAGGCATTGTGGTTGAAAACTAAAAAGGATTCAGCAGGCCAAATTATTTATGTGGCACCCAGTGACCGCTTCGTGACAGATCCGGGGTTGAACGAGTTGGGTCAAGTTACTTACAGTCCTTTCAATGACGGCTTCAGTGATGGTCTCTTCGTTTTCGATCCCCGCACAGGAAAAACTGAGATGAAAGTTTCAGGGACTGAAAGCAAAATTTCTTACTTCGGTTTTGGCCAAACTTTTTCTGACGGTACTTCGGTGTTTCGCGGGCATACCATAGATGGGGACCGTGGGTTTTATGAAAAGACTTCGGTCCTAAACAATTTTGCGATGGAAGGTAAAACTGCCTTCGGTGTTGAAATTTCATATTTGTTTAGTCCGGCGATGAATGAAGCAAAACAGTGGGCCTTCAAGGTCCGGCATGGAGCCCATGGCGAGTGGGGAGACAACAATCCTGACAAAATTTATCTACTGACTCCAAAAGCCACGGGCCACGAAGTCAAAGTGGTTGCTGAGGATAATAAAGCTAATCCACTGTCTTCGTTTTCTGGATTTGGGAACTCATTAGGATTATCAGCCAATGGCCAGGTGGTTTTTGTAGGTCATGACCTTGAAGCCAAAAAGTCTTTGGTGGTTTATGATAGTGGATCTTTGCAAACTGTCGTTACTGAGGGTCAGAACGGAATTTCGGAACTAGAACTCTTTACTCCAAAAATAAATTCTAAAGGTGTTGTTGCTTTCCGTGCGAAGAATGAAAAAGGTCTACGTGGGATCTACTTAGCTTCTAAAGATGGAGTTAAGAGATTGATCGGCGAAGGTGATATCATTCCTTCTGATTTAGGCGAAGCGTACATCATTCAAGATAAGAATTTTCCGGGCTTTGCCGGCAATATCGATATCAACGATAACAACGAATTGGTTTTTGCTTGCGTGATTTCTGATAGCACTAACAAGAAGATTCTAGGCGACGCTATTTATAAGCTTTCGCCTCAATAATATAAACTTTCGCCAGAAATATTCCGGCAAACGGAAGCTTCTTACGCAGTTTTCTGCTTCTAAAGAGGTATTTGTTACGAAGATGGTCACGTCCTTGCTTCTTAAACTAGTCGATGACTGTTGTAGAGCTAAATCAGACCAATCTTTTTAAGGAAACCCAGATCAAAAGACTGCAATGTGGTTTGGAACAATTTGAATTTATCCTGAATCAGCAAAATTACTATTTAAGCCTGGAAGATACCGAATACTTCTTTTCAATAGGTCATGAGATTTTTGATCAGTTGCTGTTGGAAAGAAGACCTAAGGATGAAAAGCTAGAGGCCTTATCTGAGAAATTTATAAAAACATTATTAAGAATGAACGAACGCTTTTTAGAATCACGAGAGAATCGGTACAAATAAAAAAGGCAGCCTCGTAGCTGCCTTTTTCCTTTTTTAGATTTAGATTTCTGACTATTTCAAGAAATCAGCCATCAAGCGCGCACCCACAAGAACTTCTTGTTTAATAATGTCGTCGCCAGTTTCAGGTTTCAAAGTCACTTGGTTCGCAGCTACATGGTAGCGGAAGTTCGTGTCAGTGTATGGTCTGTATTCAAGTACTAAACCCATGCCCATGAACTTGTTAGTTTCGGTTCCTGCGATTTCAAGCTTTTCTTCAGTGCTTGTGAACTCGATGCGTGGAATCCATTGTTCCCAACCAGAGTAACCAATTTTAGCAACGATAGAGTTTAAAGCATCTTTCGTGTCGCCAGCATCAGAGTTTCTTTCTGTCATCAAGTAGTCAACAGTGACGCTAACTGGTTGTGAATTCCACATTACGCCCGCCGCGATAAAGCTGTGTTTATCTTCAACCACATCTGCGTTCATCATGTGATAGCTTAAGTTGAACATTAGAGCTTTATCCATGAATGCGCCCTTCCAAATCACACCCATCATTGATGTGTTTTGAGAAAGTGGTGAAGTGGATTCTTGGTTTGTCTCGTTTGTCGCTAGGATGTGCAAGGTCTGAGTTTGATCTGCAAATGAGAAAGTACCTTTAACCCCAGTCATATATAGTAGATTGGTAGTACCAAGGTTTTCACCAGCCAAAGCACCAGCAGGGCCTGTGCGAGTGTAGAACTCAGAAGTTAAATAAAGATCGGCACCACTTGTAGCACCCTCAAAACCACCGAACTCAGTGTTGAATTTACCTGCACTTAAAGTAAACATGTCGTTCATTTTGTGCGAAAGATAAGCGTATTCCAAAGATCTTTGCGTGCTATCTGTTGCAAGGCGAGTTGTGTCTTTATTGAATGCCCAGCGAACACGCATAGACAAATCTTCAACAACCTTTGTTTGGAAATCCAAACGCCCTGTTTTTAGATAAAATTTTGAATAGCTTGGTGTAGCAACTTCATCGTTGTATGTTACGCCCGAATAGTCGGCGCGCATGTCTAAGTTGATTGTTCCAGCTTGAGCTGTCGCTGCAAGCGCAGTTGCAATTGCTGTGATGAAAAACCTTTTCATTGTACATTCCTTTTCTAAAAAGTTTTTTTCTGGATGCAATAAGTATTCTACAAGCACTTAGTAGAGCCAATTAAGGTTTCGTTGTTTTGTCAAAGACTTGTTATTTTATTGTTGCCGTTCTGTCAGGATCTTTGCGTATCCGCCATCAACATAAAAGGCATTTGTATATCCGGCCGCTTCAAGGTCTTCGACAACTTTCGCAGATTGGTTCCCATCTTTATCAATGACAACGACCGCGAAGTGCATTGGCAGTTTTTTTTCGTTGATTGCAGCAACCACTTCCTGTGGCTGCAACACCATACGAATGTTTTCTACATGCATATTCACTAAACTATTAAACCAAGATTTGAAATCAAACTCTTCATTAATCATTACCAGAATCATGGGAATTCGATTTTGCAGAAGATTATTAAACTGAAAATAACCAATAGAGTTAAACGCCATTTTGCTGTGCTCTTCCGTGTTCTGGGATGTGATTATAGATATTAATGACGATACATAAGCCTGTTGCTGCCAGCAATCCTGAAACCCAGAAAGGGGCCGTCATTGCTACATAGCCGTAAAGGGCGCCGCCGATTGCGGGGCCAATGATTCTTCCCAGTGAAGCCATGCTTTGGGTGACTCCCATGACAGCGCCTTGTTCCTTGGGATCAGATAGCAGACTGATGCTTCCTAAGATTGACGGATTTGAAAGACCATTTCCTAGGGACAACAAAGTCATTGCTATGGCCATCATTGGAATATTGACTGAAACAGCAATGCAAGTCAGGCCCGCCGCAAAGAGTGTTAAACCCAATCTAAGAACTTTACGCTCGCCCCACTTAGGCAGAAGACGGCGAACTAAAAAGCCTTGAGTAAAAACAATGATGATACCGATGTAAGCAAAGCCGAAGCTGACCTGCTTGATATCCCATCCAAATTTTTCGCCCATGAATAGAATCAGTGTCGCTTCCATGGCCGACATCGCCAAAGAAGTTAGTAAAAATACTGACATCAATGTGCCCACGGTTTTTACGTTTAGATAATGCCACATCACAGAGAAGCGCTTTTTCTTTTCAGCCGATTCACTTTTTTCAGATAAAGATTCAGTTAGAAACTTTAAACCGAAAAGGAAATTTGCAAAGCAAAGGCCCGCAACCCAATAGGCCGCAAACGAGGTGTCAAAGTGTGGCTCTGCATTGATTGCGTGACCCCACACCGCAAGACCGCCCCCAAGCGCAGGGCCGAATACGAAACCTAAACCGAAAGCAGCGCCGATAAGGGCCATCCCTTTGGAGCGCTCATGTTTAGGGGTGATGTCAGAAATGTAGGCTGAAGCTGTAGAAAGGCTGGCACCAAAAAATCCTGCGAGAATGCGCGATATGAAAAGCCATTCTAGGGTGCGAGCTTGGGCAAAGATGATGTAAGAAAGTGCTTCACCAACAAGGCAGAATAACAAAATAGGTCGTCGCCCCATTCGATCGCTAAGGCGTCCCCAAAAAGGAGAGAATAAAAACTGCATCAACGAATAAACAGAAAGTAAAAGTCCCGTTTGCAACGCTGTTGCGCCAAAATTGCGGCTTAGAAGGGGAATGATTGGAATTACGACCCCAAAACCAACAAGATAAAGAAAGACGGTGAAAAAGATGATAGCCAGGCGCGATTTGTTTGATGTGGAAGTCATAGAGTTGTTAATATTAGGAAGTTATGAAAATAGCAAATAATCTTCAGCCTTGTAAGCTTCTCATTTTCAGTCTTTTTTTGCTTTCGAGCCCGGTTTACGCCGTTGATAACTACAAAGAGTTTAAACGCGACACTTGGGAATTCGAAGCGTCGACTCAGTACTTTAATTCCACAGCGAATTACTCTTCCGGTGGGGAAAATCAAAGCCTATCAAGCGGGAACAGTTATCAACTACTTGATTTCACTTTTGCGACCCGTTATGTCCCTAAAAATCGCTGGTCCATGTTCGCGTGGGCGAACGTGGGTAATTCAGAGAGTAAAAACAGTGTTGCTACACGCACCAACAGTTCCTTAAACGAAGGTGCGGCAGGGATTGATTTCTTACTTTATGACGATAATTTCCAGCTTATTCCAGAGATTATAGCGATCATGCCTTTTGAAACAATTGATCCTCTTTCTGATGCTGTGGCGAATTCAGAAGGGGTTGTTCAAGTAAGATCCCGTTTAATTGCGCAAAAAAACTTTAATGCCTTTAAAGGTTATGGTTGGTTGGGCTTCACTTACCGCAGTGATGGTCGATCCTTTCTAATGCCTTGGGGTGTGGGTGCTCAGTTTGGTAACGGTAAAATGAAATGGGGCGCTGAAGTATTTGGTCATCAAAGCGTTTCAGAAGATTCCAACTCCACCGACCCGGCAGTAAGAACAGCGTATATCAATGCGGTGAACGCGGGATCGTTTAAGTTCTTCTCTGAAAATCCATCCATAATCGATACGCAAGGTTACGCGCTGTGGGCACTTTCAGAAAAATGGACCCTGCAAGCAAACGGCGGTTTGACTTTAACCGGTGCAAACTCTGCTGCTGGTTTTCATGTCGGGGGATTCATCCGTTATACTTTTGATATGACCGATGGCTATGTGCAAGAACCCGAGCGAATTGATGATGATTTAAGTTCTGATACCAAAGTTCAAACTTTCAGAGAAAATACTGCGGATGAAGTAGATCAAAGTCTTTTTGAGGCGCGCCCAACGAAGCGACCACGCAAAAAGAAGCCACAGGTTAGCGATGAAGAGATGCAACAGCGCGAACTTCAACAGCAGCTTGATAATACTGAATTTGAAGTGGAGCTAAAATCAAATAAGAAAAAGAAACGTCCTTAAACTTTTTAAGGACATTTAAAAAGAGCCTTGGCTTGAGGCTCTTCTAAGCCTTGAATTTCAATGACTTTGTGTCTGCCGGTATCACCTTTTATTAAAGTGATATTTCTTTTGGCTACTTTTGTTAATTTAGAAAGATATTCGATCAAAGCTTCATTAGCCTGGCCGTCGACGGGTGGGGAGGTGATCTTGATTTTGATTTCATCGTTGTGGGGACCCACAACTTCGTTTTTTGATGATTTGGGCTGAATAAAAAGGTGGAGCCGAACTCCACCTTCTATTTTTTTAATCATGACTTGCGATACTACTCTGCTGATAGCGGAGAAATATTCGCTGAGCGGCCTTGGCCGTTTCCGTTTTGGATATTGTGATTCGGAAGCTGGGCTTGCGGCATGTACTTTTCACCTTGTTCAAGCAATGACAAGTGAGCTTGAGCCAAAGCTTTTAAGTTTGCTTCAAACTGCATTCTTACGCGCTTAAGATCAGTAACCTCTTGGTACATTTTCTTAAGTGAGTCGCGGGAGTCACGAGTGATGATTTCGGATTTTTGTTGAGCATCCGCGATAATAAGTTTTGCTTCACGTTCAGCATCTTGGCGAAGTCTTTCAGCCATTTGTGTTGCGGTAGCGATAGTTTCTTTTAGAACTTGATCGCGGTCTTTGTATTCAAGAAGGGAAAGTTCTTTTTCGCGAATGCTTTCTTTTAGAGAATTGCGTTCTTGAATCAGAGATTCCATTTGTGCTGCAACTTGCTGAAGGAAATCCATAACTTCATCAGCATCTAGTCCCATCATCTTTTTACCAAAAGATTTATGCGCGATATCGATAGGAGTAATTCTCATCTTGTTCCTCCATGAACATTATGGATTAAGGATAAAGGCCGAGTCTGTACCAGGGCAAGGTTATTTGATTTCTCTAGCCATTTCTTTGTTTCTCATCGCGGCCTTTTCAAAGCTAATACGCAGAGCACGTTCAATCTCTAATTCCCTCATAGACTGAAGTCCAGCGGCGGTAACCCCTTTTTTTGATGTCACGCGAGCTTGCAGGTCTTCAACCCCTTCGCGGGCTTGGGCTGCAAGAAGTGATGCGCCCACAAAAGTTTCAATCGTCATCACGCGGGCTTCTTCAACTGAAAAGCCATGTTCTTCAATCCAATCCTGCCAGTACATCATCATTTCAAAAACAAATCCCGTTCCACTAGAACAAGAAATCATCAAGGCTTCAAACTGATCTTCATCAGTGACTTTGATGATTCGCCCAAGGGGAGCGAAAAGATCTTCAACTGTGCTTTCTAAAGCATTGTCTTCGTCGTCATTTAGCAAGTAGCCAATAACTCCGCGACCGATTAGAGATGGAGTGTTCGGCATTACGCGAGCTAAACGGGCGCCTTGGATATAACGTTCCAACTTTTCCATACGAATACCCGCAGCCACGCTAATAACGATCTTATGTTCGTCAAAAGCACGCGTGACAGGTTCAAGGGCAAGTAATAAGTCTTGAGGTTTTACTGCCAAGATGATGATGTCACATTTATCAATAAGCTCTTCATTGCTGGAAACCGCATTGATTTGATAAGTCTCAACAAGCTTTTGCAGTTTGCCTTGAG
The DNA here is from genome assembly GCA_041888585.1 of Bdellovibrio bacteriovorus. Lineage (GTDB taxonomy): Bacteria > Bdellovibrionota > Bdellovibrionia > Bdellovibrionales > Bdellovibrionaceae > Bdellovibrio > Bdellovibrio bacteriovorus_I. Next base: position 440,298 of record CP168971.1, read on the forward strand.
AACGATTGGTCGCAAAAATATTTTTTGCTGAAATGTCCCCTTCGATAAGACCTTTGATCATTGCCTGTGCCATGTTGCCGGCACCTAAAAAACCGATTTTTTGTGATTTCAAATAGGGGTTCATTTTACTCCCAGAGCTGTAGCTTAATCCTACATTTTAGGGGCGCGTTCGCCAAACAAAATAGTCCCAAGACGCACAATGGTTGCTCCTTCAGCAACTGCCACTTGATAGTCATGACTCGTGCCCATTGACAGCTCCGTCATGGGGTGAATGGATTGGTTGGTTTGTGCACGCAAGGTTCCTAGCAAATCGCTGAGTTCCCTGAAGTATGGACGGACTTCCTCTCCGGTTTCGGTTAATGGGGGCATCGTCATTAATCCAAAAATATGAATCTGCGGTAAAAGCACCAGTTCCTGCCAGTCTTTTAATAGCTGCTCTTTATCAAAACCAGATTTGGTTTCTTCCTGTGCCAGATTTACTTGGATCAATATGTTTTGATCGACGTTCTTCTTTTGGCATTGTTGGCTGATGGCTTTAGCAAGGTCTAAGGAATCAACGGAATGAATCAGATGAAATTTACCCGCAACATATTTAGCTTTATTCTTTTGCAGATGTCCTATCAGATGCCAGTTGATATCCGCTAGGTCAGAAAGGCCTTCCATTTTATCCAACGCCTCTTGGACATAGTTTTCACCAAAGTGGCGTTGGCCTTCTTGATAAAGACCACGAATTTTTAGTGCAGGCTGCAGTTTAGAAACTGCTAAAACTTGGGCAGGGGCGCATTGCTTTTGAATATCCGCTAAACTCATGCATCCATGCTAACAGAACTATTTCCTAAGGTCGATATGCTATAAGCCAACGAACACAGGTAACTCAGCCTGATCAAGCTGAGCAGTGTCCAAGATAAATTTTTTGAATTTAGAAGCAAAAGTGTATTCGCCGTATTGACGGCAATCATTAGCACGACCGTGGGCGCCGCGAGTGATGCCAACAACGATCAGTCCTTTTGAGGTTTCCAGGAAAGCAGGTCCACCCGAATCGCCGAAGCAGGCACCTTTAGCAGATGTTTGGTCCGTCACAAGAATTGTATCAATTGTTTTAGCTAGCGGGACGCGTACGTAATTCATACCAGTAGCGTAAACGCGCGGCTTTAATTCATATGTTAAGCCAAACCCAGATAGCAAAAGTTCCTGACCTTCGTTAAGTGCGATGCCTTCATCTAGGATAGGAGCGGGTAGCGCTGATTCAGGAGCAAACTCTGCAAGCTTAATGAGAGCAACGTCGTTCAAAGCAGAAACTGGAAAACCGTTCTTGTCATAGATAGTTTTATATTTTGCGTGCAAAACAAAAGATTCCACTTCGCGAAGTGTGCCGTCTTCCATGTTTTTAGGAATACTCGTGCCGAAACTTACGACGATTTGTTGTTCCGCCGTCGTCGCAAAACAATGTTGTGCAGTTAAGACAAGGTTTTTAGAAATCAAAATACCAGTGCAGAAAGGTGTTAGGTTGCCGTCAACATTTACCAATAAAGAAACAGTGGAAGAAGTGACTGCCTCAGTTTCCTTTGCAGCTTGGCCACCGATGATAGCGGCATTGCCATATTCTACGCCCGAATTAGAGGTTGCATTCTGTTCTGCACAGGCAGTAAGGAACAATAAAGCTATGGCTAAAACCGCATTTTTCACACAGCACCTCAGGTAAATAATCCACGGGCACTTTACCAAAGATCGTGAAAAAAATCCCAAGTAGTTTTTAGTGTCGAACTTCTAGACAGCATTTTTTACCGGACTATCAAGTCATTAGACATTTATGAATGTGTGAATTCAGAGATCAATTTTTTTACTAAATCTACCGGTAAACCTACGACATTGTCGAAAGGACCAATATAACGCTCAACGAACTTACCACCGAGGCCTTGAATGCCATAGGCCCCGGCCTTATCCATGGGTTCACCACTATCAATGTAGGTCCAGATTTCATCATCGGTTAAGTTTTTAAAATAAATTTCCGTTGTCTCAGCTTGAGACACTTCCCTCTGGGTTTTGCTATCGATAAGGCAGACCGCAGTGATGACCTCATGCTTTTTCCCAGACAATAGTCGTAAAATTCGATAGGCATCGTCGCGATCCTGGGGTTTACCTAGCGGTCCACCGCCAAAGATGACCTCTGTGTCGGCTGATAACACCATAAAATCACTGTTTCGACTAGACTTTAGGTGGTCGAAAGCCGCTCTGGCTTTACGTCTAGCGATGTCTAAAATCTGCTCGCTCACATTCAGGTTTTTATTAGGAATTTCCGATACTTTAACTGGAACCACGTCAAAGTTATAACCGGCTTCTTTTAGAAGTTCACGGCGACGTGGAGACTCTGATGCCAAAACAAGTGGTGTCATGAAGTTACTTGAACACAAAGAGGCGTAGATGGGAAGCGCAGAATTAATGCTCATACTAGGATTGCTGCTCGCAGGAGTGGCGGTATTCCTATTTGTGAATTCCATCTTCGCAAGTAACGCCGGTAAACAACAGCTTTCCTGGGCAAATAATGATGAGCCGGTGAAATCTAAAAATGCCATCGTGAATTTTTCCCGTCCACTGGTGCATCAATTCACTTTGCAACATGCTCTGCGCATTCGCAACGAAGGCTATCGCAAAAGAGTTCGTAAATACATTCTGACTTCGGGTCTTTCCCGAGAGCTGAATGAAGATGAATTTATTGGTTTGCAACTTCTTTGGGGCGTGATGTTCCCGGTGTTTTTGTTGATCATGAATTTCTCGCTACAGTTGGGTCTGCCACCAGCTATGGTGCTTGGTATGGGTTTGATTGGTTTTTATCTTCCGCAAATCCATGCGAAGGGTGAAAAGAAACGCCGCGAGCTTTCTGTGCGTGGTGATTTACCATTCTTTATCGATCTTTTGGCTTTATCAGTGGAAGCGGGTTTAGACTTTTTCTCTGCGATTCAAAAAATCGTGGATAAAGCCCAAGGCACAGACAGTGTTCTTGCTGACGAGTTAGGTACAGTTTTAAAAGATATTAAAATCGGTGCCTCCAAATCCCAAGCTTTGAAAGACATGGCAGAACGACTTGATATGAACGAGATCACAAGTTTCGTTGCCGTTCTTGTCGATGCTGAAGCAACGGGTGCAAGTATCGCTCAGGTGTTAAAAGACCAGTCCGTACAAATGCGTCTAGAGCGTTTCGTGCGTGCTGAAAAAGCCGGTGCCAGAGCCTCGCAAACAATTTTGATTCCGTTGATGATTTTTATTTTACCAGCTGTGTTTATCATCGTTTTCGGACCGGTCGCCGTGTCCTTTATGTACGGGAAATAGAAGATGGCAGTACTTAAGAACTTAACAACAAATCAAACCTTGGTACCACAGTTGACTGTGGCTAAGACCTTTTGGTCGCGAGGCAAGGGTTTGTTGGGAAGAGCTTCATTACCGCAGGAAGAAGCGTTGTGGATTCATCGCTGCAACAGCATTCATACGTATTTTATGAAGTTTTCAATTGATTGTGTTTTTGTGGATAAAAATCTTCAGGTGAAAGCCATTTATCAAGATGTCAAACCTTGGAGATTGGTGCCTCCGGTGTGGGGCGCAAGTTCAGTGATTGAATTAGCAGCAGGGACTGTGACTACTATGAAAATCAACGTAGGGGATCGGCTTTATGTGGGCGCTTAGGATATTAACCGGCCCGCAAGCGGGGCAGATAATTGAACTTAAAATGGGTCGCAACCTTATTGGTCGCGCGCCTCAGTGTAATATTAAATTGGTTAGCCCCGGAGTTTCAAAAGAACACACCGAGATCAATGTTTACCAAGATAAGATCGTCATCACTGATTTAAAATCTAGTAACGGCAGTTACATTAACGGCATCCGTATTCAAAATGGTATTTTGCGCTTAGGAGATAAGCTGGGAATCCATGACATTCTTGTCGATGTGATTCCTGCTCCTGAAGTAAGAAAACCTCAAGCCCCTGCACCTTATTATGGTGGAGCAGCGGCTCCGCAAATGCCGCAGCCTATGCACATGGGTATGCCTCAACAAGGAATGCCTCATGGGATGCCGCAAGGAATGCCACAACCGATGGCTTCTGCAAATGCGGGCCCAATGCCGGGGCCGGCGCCAGCTTATCAAGCAGGTGGTTTCCAAGGTTTGATGGAAAAAGCTCAAGACTATTTAGACCGAGTGGCTTTGCCAGGGGTCTATAAGCTTCCGCAATACGCGGAACTTAAAATGGTTCTATTGGGTTTTGTGGTTTTATTTATTTTCTCTACAACTTTGCTTTCGATGATCCCGATGGTGCAAATCACCAGAGCCAGTATCATCAATGAAAGTAAGCGTCGTGCAGCTTCAATTGCGCGCACTGTAGCGACCATCAATCAAGCAGCGCTTTTACAAAATAGTTATTCATCATTAAGTACCAATGCCGCTGAGTCTGAAGACGGCGTTAAGCAAGTGCTTATCGTTCAGCAATCTGATGGTATGATTCTAGCGCCAGCTTCTAGAGCAGGAACAACGCCAGATTTGCCATTCGTGCATTCAGCCCGCAGAGAGATGCGACCGCAAGCTGTGGAAGTGGATTCTTCAACGATTGGTGCTAGCTTTCCAATTGGTTTGTTTGACCCGAACACAGGTGAACAATCTGTGAAAGCCCATGCGATTGTCTTGTATGACATCGGAAGCTTGGCTTTTGATGACGGCAGAGCGATCAGTTTATTCATGCAGACTTTAGTGATCGCATCACTCATTGGTTTAATCATTTACTTCTTTATGTACAAACTCATTGAATATCCGATTGTCAGCTTAAACGCGCAATTGGATGCGGCAATGAGAGAGAAAAAAGACAATACGGAAGTAAACTTCCTATTCCCGCCATTCCAAGCCTTGGTGGGGAATATCAATAGTCTATTGACCCGTTACATTCATGGCGGCAGTGATGACGGAAGTGGGGCTGCAAGCTTTGTCAATAAAGATGGTGAGGCTGAAAACTTAGTTCAGCTCGTGGGCTTCCCATGTATAGCCATTTCAAGAGAAGGGCGAATCATCTCTTGCAGTCCTTCATTCACGCAGATTGCAAGAGCTGATATTTCAGCACTTCAAGGACAATTGTTTAAAGCCATTCCAGATGTGGCTTTACAACAAAACATCGAGGGTCTTTTAGTTAGAACCCGCGAAAACATGCGTGCGATTCATACTGACCAATTGGAATTCAGCGGGCACTTGTGCATTCTAAGCTGCCAGGCGATTTCTTCAACAGGTCATGAGCCTGATTACTTTATTATTACTGTGTCCCCAACTGAAGGAGGCTCTTGATGAGTGCTGCTCCGCAGGTGAAGGATACCTTGAAATTTGATATCGAAATCGTGGCTGGACCGCACACGGGTCTTAAAGCGAATTTCTCAAAGGCTTCGGTCTCTATTGGCCGTGGCCCAGAGAATGATATCGTTCTTTCAGGCGACCCGCGCGCCAGCCGTCAGCATGCTGAAATTAAACAACGCAGTAATGGTGAATTTGTTATTGTGAATTTGAGCCCGAAGAATTTTGTCATGTTGAATGGACAAAATATTCAGTCTGAAATTCTCACGAACGATGCCATCATCTTAATTGGTGATTCTGAAATCCGTTTTAAAGTCGAAGTGCCGGCACCCACAGTACCGCCTCCAAGCGCGGCTCCTGTCTTTGCGGCACCAACTCCTTTTAAACCGCAAGCATCTGTGCCACAAACGCCACCGGCGTATCAGCCGCCTAGACCGATGCAAACTCCAGCGATGCCACAAGGTGGTGTGCCTGGAATGCCGAATCCTTCTTACCCACCGGTGCAACCGATGGGAGGTTATGGTGGGTATCAGCCACCTCCGCCTGGACCAATGCCTTCCGCTGCGAGGGGTGGTTCTTCCGGTGGTTTGCTAGAAAATCCAAAGGCACGTTTTTATGGAATCATTGCGATCTTAGCTTTGGTCGGTTGGTTCTTAATGTCGCCATCTAAAAACAAAGATAATAAAGATCCGAATGCGATTCGAACTTCTTCAATCACCATGCAGGATGTGGCGGCAGCTGAAAAGCGTTCCCAGGAATTACTGACGGTTAAAAAGGAAAAATACGATTCCATTCAATACCGTCGTTCGCAAGAAAACTTTATTAAGGGCTTCCGCGACTTCCAACAAGGGCAGTATGCCCGGGCTCGCGAGGCCTTTCAGGTTGTTTTAAATCTGGACCCTGACAACGAGTTGGCAAAACGATATTATCATTTGTCGAAGATTAAGTTTGATGAGCTTGTGAAGTTTAATATGATTCAAGGCAACCGCTATAGAGAAAAAAAGAACTGGAGAATGTGCCAGTCGAATTATTCTAATGTCATGACGATGCTTGCAAATCGCCGCGATGATCCTAGCTATAAGGAAGCCAAGCAGTTTTATGAAGAGTGTACGTTGAACTTGGAGGGCAGATTCTGATGGCTCGCCTCAAAGTACGCCTTCGTGGTAAACCAGTTTATGATATCACTTTGACGGAAGACCGTGCTTACGTGGCCGGCCGTAAAGAAGATTGCGATATCGTATTGCAACCTGAAAAAGGTATTTCCCGCGAACATTTTAAAATTTCCTACGTCAATGGTTCATGGAATGTTGAAGTCGTTTCCCGCTATGGTGAAGTCATTCATAACGGTGAACAAGTTCAGCAATTTGAATTGCAACACGGAAGCGGCTTCAGTTTGCCTCCGTATGAATTTGAATTCTTAGTTTCCAGTGGTGATGACGTTCCTGTTTCCGAAGCCCAAGTGCAAAATTCAAATCTTCCAGCGCTTAGCGGAGATCTTGAAAGTTTTGAAGGCAGTGAAGAAAAAACGGTGATTGGTGCGGCCCCATCTGCGGCTTATATTAAAATCACTGATTCCCAGGGCGAAGCTAAAGAGATGATTCGTTTGGATGCAGGTGAATCTTGGATCGCAGGACGGGAATCTTCATGCCACATTCAAATTAAAGACAGCCGCGTTAGCCGCCGTCAGTTTGAAATCCGCAGGGCTGGTTCACAATATGTGATTATTGATTTAGGCAGTGTGAATGGAACACTGGTAAATGGAAATCCCATTTCTTCATCAGATCCAACACCTATTAAAAGTGGTGATGCGATCAGTGTTCTTTCCAATTACCTTTATTTTGAACTGCACGATGCAAACTTCCAAAGTCGTCTAGAGATGGTGAATGTGCCACCTCCAAGTTCTTTGGTATTAGTGCCTAACGAACCTCAGCAGTCCATGGACTTGATGCCATATCAACAGCACCACGGTCATGTGCCAATGCCTTACCAACCGCAAATGCAATATCCTGCGGTGGGGGGAGGAATGCCTGGCGCTGTGGGTATGCCAGAGACGAAAGGCAAATTCGATTTTGAAAAGAATCGTCCTAAAATTATTGCTGGAGTTGTAGTATTGCTAGCAGTTGCTTATCTATTCAGTGGTGATGATGGTAAAGAAAAAGCCCCAGTGAATCCGGCAGCGGCTGTGGCACCTGGGTCGCCACAAGAAATATTTAATAAATTAAAACCTGAACAGCAGGCCCTGGTTCGTCAACGCTATAAAGACGCAAAGAATCTTTATATGCAGGGTAAATATCAGTTGGCCCAGGACGAAATCGTAAAAATCCAAGAAGTTGTTCCAGACTTTGAAGACATCAAGGAAATCGAACGCCTTTCAAAAGAGGCGATCTTTATCCAGGACCAACAACGCCGTCAGGAACAAATTGAAAAAGCAAAAGCAGAAACTGAAGAAAAGATTCAAAAACAAACAGCGGAATGTCAGAAAAAAATCAATCCGACTGTAACAATGGCAGAATTGGATGAGTGTTTAACTTCGGTGTTGCAATTTAACCCGGAACATCCACGCATCTTGGATTTAAAAGCTCAAGTTGAAAGCATTACGGCGCAACGTGAAGCCAAAGATGCGGAAAGAGCAGCCTATCAGGCTTTAGTTAGCCAGATGCGCTCGCTGTATGCCCGCGCCCAAAAGGTTCATCAGACAGGAAAGCCTTTGGATGCGATTGCTGCTTATCAAAAAGTACTTGCCGCAAAATTGCCTGATCCAAGCGGTCTAAAAAATGAATCGCAACGAAGCATCGCTTCTATTCGTCAAATGATGAATTCAAAAACCGCAAGCTTGCAAGCGCAAGCAGATCGCGCTTATCAGTCCCAAAACCTGAAGGCTGCTATTCTGGCTTTGCGTAAAGCTCGCGCCATGGATCCGTCTAATCCCGAGCTGCCAGATAAAATTGAACAGTACACGACAGAACTAAGAAAACAAATGATGTCGATTTATCAGGAAGGCATCTTGGAAGAAAGCTTTGGAAACGTCGATGGCGGCGATTCTAAAGCCGGTGCCAAAGACAAATGGCGTAAGATTTTGGATTTAGATATTCCAGATGGCGAGTACTACAAAAAAGCTTACATCAAACTTAAAAAGTATGGGGCGCTATAATGAAGCTGCAAGAACGTTCTTACAGTACAAAAATTCTGCGCCCTAAGCCCTTGATCTATCAAGAAGACGATGGTTCATTGATTGTCATTGCGACTTCTTGGGGACAGCCAGAGCACGCCCAACGCGCTTTAGATGAAGTAGTGAAGTATGTGCGTGCGGCGCAATCTGATGTGGAAGTGACATCGCCATTTGAATTTTTAAGCTGTCTTACTGATGAAATCAATTACGTGCGCACCGGTATTCTGATTGCTAATGATCTGCTTTATCGCGGTGAAAACAAGATGGAATACTTTTCTGGCGTTGAAATCCTAGCGATATTTAAACGAGGCACCCAAGTGGCGTGGGCTCAAGTCGGTGCCCCGACATTAATGATTCAAAGAAAAAATCGCAGCTTGCAGGCGCTTTCCATTGGTAACGATTTGTCTAGCGAGTTTCCTGATCTTAATCTTCCCCCATTGCCAGCGCAGCTTTTGGGTTTAGAGCCGACTTGTTATATCCAGTGTGGTCACACCCACGTTGTCGAGGGTGATCAGCTGGTCTTGCTTGCTAGTTCAAACGTGGCGACATCATTGTGGTCAAAGGAATATCAAGAAGCCGATCTTTCTACGATCACCACGCGAATGATTCAAGAAGACCCTGAAGCACCCTTCTGGCTGGGCCTAGTTTCTATAGATTAATTTTCATCACTTTGCAGAGATTTATAGACCTGACCGCGCACTTTAGAATACTCCGGCAGATGCAGTGCTAATTCCGTGCGGGATGGTGCAAATACGTTTTCCCTAGCTGTATCCCAGATCATAACAGCAGCAATGTTCGCTTTTTGAATCTGTTGATCAAGCATGTAGTTTTTAAATGAACGTTCAAATTTTTTTCTTTGCACTTCTTTACTTAAACCACGGTCTTCAGAACGCAGCCAATCGATGAATTCTAAAAACAGCGGGTCGTTACAGCTTTTAAGTTGTTCCGCTTCTAAGGCAGGAATGGTTAGAAGATTAAAACAAGGATCAAAACCTTTGCTAAGTTTTGCACCTTCATTTTTTTCACCTACATAAGACCAAGTGTAGATGCGGTTTTTATTACCGAGCTGTCTTAATGTACCCCAGTCTTTTTGATTCAAAGCAACTTGCGCCGTCCAATTTAATAAATCCAAGCTGCGGGGAAAGTTCTTTGATAGGTTTTTAAGATCCTTTAAAAGAACGGCCTCTTGATCAGGGCGCATCCATCTTGAAAACGGCAAACCAAATTTTCCCAGCCATTCAGCATCCAGATTCGCGGAAGGGGGAAGCTGATTCTTTTGTAGCAGCGATTGCAATTTTTCAGTCGTTGGTAAAACACTTTCTTGTAATAGCGGCAATGGATTTACTTCAAAGCGATCTACCAAAGTATTATAAAGAAGAGGTTTTTCATCATTAATGTAAAGAACGTGACTTGAAATTGCAGCGGATCTTAAAGGTCCCGCACGACGCCACAATGGCCACCCAGATTCAAGTAGCAGGGGACGATCCTCTGACCAGTTGGCATTGGGACTTTTTAGTACTCCTGAAAGTGAATGCACAGGAAATGATGATCCCGGCGTATCAACGATGGTTTCACCTAAAAGCTCAAACAGGGTTCTGCCAACGTCAACTAAACTGACATTCTGATCGACTTTCCAATGAATGGCCTGATCACGTTTTTTTGCTTGTGATGGTTTTATGAAAAGGGCGATTTGTGTATTTTCACCGTGCAAGTTAATGGGCGAAAGCTCTTTGAAGCGGGGGCCTGAAGTATGCCCATTTAGTCCCGCTAAAATAATGGTTGTAGAGTCCCAGCGGTTCATTTCTTTAAGCTGAGCAAAAAGATCTGCCAAGCTTTCATCAAGTTCATCGCGTTGGCTTTCAAAACTTAAGTTTCTTGTTTCACCAAGATCGGTGACTGTTTCTGTCGTAGTGAAAAGTAAATCAGGAACATATAAAACGCTTAAAAAAGCATCGCCATCCACATCACTCTGTAACCATTGAATAAACTCTTCCGAATTTTTTTTGAATGGACGAAACAGGCTTTTAAAACTTGGCAGAACGTTGTCTTCAAATAGCTCAAAGCCTTGGTTTAAACCTGAGCGACGAAAGATCGGTGCGCCACCCGAAAAAAAGCTTGTACGGTAACCTTGTCTTAACGCAAGTTCTGACACCAGTTCGAACTCGGCGCCTAGACCTGGTCCACCGTTATGGCGAACTTTATGCTGATGGGGATACAAACCTGTTAGCAATGACGCTAACGCAGGCGAAGATAAAACAGAAGGTGTGAAGGCGTGAGTGAAACGTACGGACTCATCGCAAAGAATCTTAAATCCCGATTTTGCCTGTTCATCCTGACTGCAATTCACATCTGAGATCGTCAATTCGTCGACAGCGATCACGAGGATAGAGTTTTTGTCACTTGTCCTGCATGACAGCTGGACTAAACTCATGAGACTCAGAATAAGAATGAAAATGATATTCCGCATACCTTGACCAACTGTAATGGATTTAGTGATAATGGATCAATAAAAAGTATCAGTCAAAGATTTGGAGGAAATCACCCATGTTCGCAGAAAAAATATTCGCCGTAGCTCACTTAGCCGACCAAGCTGTTTTGTGGGTACTCCTAATCTTGAGTGTTGTCAGTATTGGAATGATCTTAGAGCGTTTTTTTGTACTTAAAAAAATCTACGGTGAATCGCAACGTGTGCGTTCACGCATCAGAGTCGCTTTGCAAAGTAACAGCATTGAAGATGTCGAAGACCTTGCAAAGGATCCGAACTCTGTTGAAGGTCGCGCTGCGAGTTATGCTTTAAAACACATGCGTGATTCAGGCAGCAAAGGATTGGCTGAAATTTTTAATACATTTGCAGCCAATGAACGTCCTGACCTAGAGAAATCATTAAGCTTCCTTGCAACTATCGGTTCAAATGCTCCTTACATTGGTTTATTCGGTACGGTGCTTGGTATCATGAAAGCCTTCAATGACCTTGCGACAGCTCCAGAGGCGGGTCAGCAAACGGTGATGGCGGGTATTTCCATGGCCCTTGTTGCAACGGCAGCAGGTCTTTTTGTGGCGATCCCAGCTGTTGCTTTTTACAACTACTACACGCGCCAAGTAAAAGCAGTCTTCCTAAATCTAGAAAGCGTCAAAGAGCTTTGCTTAGCCTATGCTAAGAAAAAAGGTGTGTAATTCATGGGTTTTCACAGCGGACAGGATAACGAATCAATAGCGGACATTAACGTTGTCCCGTTGGTAGATATCATTCTGGTGGTTTTAATTATCTTCATGGTGACTGCACCGATGTTCATGAAGCCTACCATCAATGTGAACTTACCAAAAGCAGCAAGCGGTGAACAAACAGCCCCAAGCAAATTGAATATTGCTTTAACTGCTGACGGGAAAATCAACCTTAACGGCACTTTTGTTAATGAAGAAGAAGTTCGCGCCAAAGCTACCGAAGAAGTGGCTAAGAATGCGGAAGTTCAAGCAATCATTTCTGCAGATAAAGATGTTCCCCACGGCAAAGTGGTTGGCGTCTTAGATGTAGTAAAAGGATCAGGCGTTAAGAAATTTGCAATCAGTATCGACAAAAAATAACTGATATTGAAAATGAAAATAAAAAAAGGGCTTCATCTGAAGCCCTTTTTTCTTTTTGTAACTATTGGCGCACCCAGCGGCAACTATTAGAAAGCAGTTTTAGCTTTTTATTGTGACACTCAAAGGTGATCGCGCCCTGATAGACATAACCATAGCCATCGTTATAGCGGTTTCCATAGTAATCATCCCAGTTGGGATTTTGTTGTTTTGTATGAATGCGCGGAATATCCGTGCGGCAGTTGATCGTGACCTTTTCCATGTACGCCAAAGTTCTTGGAATATTATAGTCATAAAGTTTTGTCATATCGCGGAAGCGATAAAGAATATTATAAGTGTCGTAGCTTTGATGAAGCAGGAACTTACCACGAGGCCCATCAAAGTATTCAGTAAAATACTGATAGCCTGTATCGTAAGTGCTAGCAGTATAAGTGAAGTAAGAGCCAGCATCACAACCCACTGCTGGTTCTTGAATCGCCATTCGCGCCAAAGAAGACTTTAAAATCTTACCCGTCGCATCTTTGATTTCTACGTAGTAAGTGCCTTCTTTTTTATAGCTGTCAGCATGATCAGAAAAAATGGCGTAAATACCCATGCCGTCTTCAACAGCTTTACCATTTAAATACCATTGGAATGTGTAAGGCGATTCTCCACCAGCCACATCAACGTGCATGTTGAATTGAGCTTTTTCCATAACAGTCACACTTTGTGGCTGCTCAACGATTCGAAAAGTATTGTTGTTGGGATTGCTTGTGCCGCCGCCGCCCGTTGAAGGACGACCTGAACCAGAATTCACAGCACCGCTACCCACGGAAATCGCTCCACCCGAGGAACCACCGACACTTGCAGCACCTCCACCTGAAGAGGAAGAAGAACCGCCGCTGCTTCCTTTGCCGCCAGCACTGACGCTGCCGCCGGAACCGCCGGGGCGTTTATCCCAGATAGAATTCTGCGCAGAACTAGAACTCATGGATGCTTGTTCCTCAACAGCACACGCGGAATCGCCCTCGGCACAGGTCGAGTTTGCATTTGGAGGAGCACAATTCTGAAAACTTAAAATGGTGAGGGATGCGATGATAAGCGCTGAAAAAAGGCGAAAGTTTCGAATTCTTTTAAGAATGCGGCCCTTCATAGTGATTCCCCTCCGATTCACTAGACTTATATACGGCTGAATTGTGGAAAAGCTTAAGCAAAAGGTGGCTCGAAGGGCAAAGCAGTCTCAAAAAGAGTCACTAAAGTCCTGCAATAGGAAGCCGATGTACTTATTATGTTTAAACGCCCGCCTACGGATACGCATTTTATACTTTTAACATTAGCTTTGGTGCTAGTGATGGCTGTGCCAACTTTTAATACACTGGTTAGCAATGAGGAAGTCAGTGAAGAAGAAGTTTTGATGGTGAGTTCGTTAGCTTCGACTCGCACTCCGGCAAGCGTACCGCAAAAGGCAGCACCCATTAAAGTGGAGTCGGCTCTTTCAAGTTTCACGGCTTATGATTTAAGCTGCACCAAACAAGCTCTGGCTGCAGTTTCAGTAAGCGGAAGTTTTGTGCAATTTCAGGGTAAGAACTGTTTAAAAAATTATAAAGACGGTGATGTGGAGATCGTTAATAAAAGCAACGGTTACACAGCGTCTGTCTTTAGCCGCGGTACTAACAATTACCAAACCGATCTTATTCAGCTGCAAAAGGGCGAAAATGAAATCGCCATTCGGTATCGTCAAGGCTCAGGAAAAGCCGTTGAGCAGATCGTTCGCGTTCGGTCTTCGCAGATTTAATTCAAACATTTCAATCGCTTAATGCATCCTGCCAGGGGAGTATCAATTAAATTGATCTTCTTTGGACCTGCCTTTAAGTTAGCCCCAAATGATACTTGAAGGACTAATGCAACCAGTGGATTTGAAGAAGCGTTCGGACATACATTATGCACGTAAGATTTGGCATATGTCGGGAGTCTTTACGATGTTCCTTGCGTACGTTTATCTTCCGCCTGCTGTGTCCATGACCATTCTTGTGGCCGCATGGTTGATGTTCGTTCCTTTCGATTTTTTGCGTCATAAGTATCCGGCCTTAAATGATTGGGCGGTTCATGCCTTTAAACCCATCATGCGCCAAAGCGAAGTTAAGAAACTTGCGGGGACGACATTCCTTCTTTCGGGTGTTCTTATCGTCGATATTCTTTTCCCACGCCAAATTGTTGCCTTAACTTTATTGTTCTTAGCGTTCGCAGATCCTATTGCTAGCTACTTTGGTATTCTGTACGGCAAAGATAAAATCTTCGGTCACAAATCTATTCAAGGATTCATGGCCGCTTTTTTTGTTTGTGCTGCTCTGACTTTTGCGTATTTGCTCTATCATAATTATTTGATGGATCGCCTGATCGTGGTCAGCTTGTTTGCGGGCCTCGTTGGTGCGTTTGCAGAGCTTATTCCCATCGGAAAACTTGACGATAATTTGACCTTGCCGGTGATGAGCGCTGTAGGTCTAACGATCCTGTTTTATTTCTTTGGATTTTTTGCCATTGTCGGATAGTCTTCTCTAGCTGAAAAAACCCCTTTTTAGCAGGGAGACTAGAGTGGCTACTGAGACACAAATCGATAAAATTGATGCTGATGATGCCCGCGCGCAACGCTTGGCGATGTATATCTATATCCTTCCTAACTTGATGACGACGGGAAATCTGTTTTCAGGTTTCTTTGCAGTTATTCAAGCCATCAAAGGAAACTTTCTTTATGCAGCCTATGCGATTGTTGTAGCTGCGGTTTTTGACCAACTCGATGGCCGCCTGGCTCGTTTGACTCGTTCCACAAGTAAATTTGGTGCTGAGTACGATTCACTTTGTGATCTGGTAAGCTTTGGTATGGCGCCGGGTGTGATGTTGTATCTTTGGGCTTTGCAACCTTTCGGTCGCTTAGGTTGGGTTGCTTGTTTCTTGTATGTCGCCTGCGGAGCTTTGCGTTTGGCCCGATTTAACGTTCAAGCAAACGTTGTTGAAAAAAACTATTTCCAGGGTTTACCAATTCCGATGGCAGCAGGTATCGTAGCTTCATCGATCCTGGCGTTTCAGGATTTAGAATTAGAACCGATGGGTAACTACGGTCTTTTGATCATGACAATTCTTTTGGCGTTGGTGATGGTTTCAAACTTCCGTTTCCGCAGCTTTAAGGATCTTGATCTTAAAGAGCGTCTTCCGTTCCGTTACTTAATTTTGGGTGTGGGTGTGATCGTTGTGGTTGCGCTAAGACCTGAAGTAATGCTTTTTGTATTGTTCATGGGTTACGCCGCTTTAGGCGCAATCTTTGGGGTTTTCAAACTTGGTAAAAATATCCGTAAGATTAAACCAAGCGTCTATGCTCCGGCCTCTGTGCACGAGAGCGACCTAGTCCTCGAGGAAGAGGAAGAAGAGGTTAAGAAAGATGACAAAAAGAAATCTTAAAGTAGGTGTGGTTGGCGCAACCGGAATGGTTGGCCAAACTTTCATGAAACTTCTTGAAGAGCGCTGCTTTCCGATTGCAGAGCTGCGCCCTTTCGCCTCGGAAAATTCATTAGGTAAAAACATTCTCTTAAAGGGGCAGCAATGGCCCGTGCAGGTTCTAAAAGAAGGCTGCTTTGACGGACTTGATCTTGTATTTTTCTCTTCTGGCGATGACATCTCTAAAGAGTGGGCGCCGAAAGCGGTTCAAGCTGGCGCGTTTGCGGTAGATAACTCGGCTGCCTTCCGCATGGATCCTGAAACTGTTTTAGTGGTTCCGGAAGTCAATGGCCACTTGGTTACAAAAGATTCCCGTCCACAAGTTATTGCTAATCCCAACTGCTCAACAATCCAATTGGTTGTGGCGTTAAAACCTTTGCTTGAAAAGTTCGGTCTTGAGGAGGTACGGGTAAGTACTTATCAAGCCGTGAGTGGCGCAGGGCAGGGTGGTTATGACGAATTGATCGCTCAGACAGCTGATCATGCAAACGAAAACCACCAAGGTAAAACCTTCCCTCACACTATTTTATTCAACTGCATTCCTCAAATCGGTTCGTTCAATGACGAGGGTTTCTGCAGCGAAGAAGTGAAGATCATGAAAGAGACCCGTAAAATTTTAGGTCAAAAAGATCTTAAGGTCTCTGCGTTCACAGTTCGTATTCCGGCTTTAAACTCTCATAGCGAATCGGTGTGGGTGACTCTTAAAAAAGAAGCTACTCGTGCAGAAGTCATGAAAGCGCTGGGCGATTTTGAAGGTATCGTTCTTCAAGATGATCCGCAAAAAAGCGTTTATCCGTTAGCACGTGATGTTTCTGGCAAAGACCCGGTATATGTTGGGCGAATTCATCGCGATCCCGAAGACCCGAAAATGTGGTTGATGTGGGTGGTTTCTGACAACATCCGTAAAGGTGCTGCCTTAAACGGTATCCAAATCGCTGAAAAAATCTTTTTTAGCTAATAACCTTGGGTGCTTTGACATCAAGTAGTTAGCGTGGTTCGATTAAGTCTATGGCTCTTATTCCACGGATTGGATTTCAGAGATTTTTGGGCGGTTTCGCTATTGCGGGCTTATTGTCACTTCCAGCATATGGGGCGACTTTAGTTTCTATTGCTGGAGCATCAGCAACAGACCTTACTACACCAACTAAACCGATTATTTATGGCGGTCTTACACTAGGTTGCACAGGTGATGGCGAATCCACTTGTGATAGTTGCACCGGTGAAGCGCAGACCACACCTATCGCAAGTAAGCTATGGACCTGCAATAAAACCAATGTCTATCCAAATTTAAAGCTAACCATCACCATGACCTCAACGGCAGCGGCGACGGCCACTCCGTTTATTAAAATCAACGACGATTCTTTCACTCCAAGTATTGCCCAAACCTATGTCGACGGAACTTTGATTACGCAAATTACTTGGGCTGAGTTATGTAATGCCGCTGGAAAAAACTCTGACTGCACCGGCGGAAGTTTTGCGGTTGAACTTGATGTAGGTTTAGAAACATCGTCCGGTACAACATCGACGGATTCAATGCCATTTAAGGTGACTGCGCGGGTCGCAGCCACCGACGGCAGTGATTGGCTTTACACTGATTGCAATACCGCCGACGCTGTCAGCAACAGCGGCTTTTGCCACTTTGAAGTTTTTCCTGGCGACGGGAAAATCTATGCAGATAATTTAGCTGTCGATCAGGGTTACCCATCAACTCCGGCTTCTGGAGTGACTTATTCCAATGTTGTGTTCTTTTATGAAGAACAAGCAGACGGTGAAGCTGACACGGCCACTATCGCAAGACTTTCAAATGCGTCACCCTCTTTTGTGGTTGGTGTAAATACAGCAGGCGCTAAAGTTTCAGACAACCGCATTGATGGACTAGCTAACGGCAAACGTTATTGCATGGTCATGGCCAATAAAGATGTGACTGGTATCATCTCATTTTTTACACCAATCCCAGGCACTGCGGGTTCGCCAGTCACTGTGGCAGAACTTTGCACCGACCCTGCGCCAGTTGTAGGATTGTTAGATGATAAGCAATGCTTTATAGCCACCGCCGCTTTTGGTAGCGACATGGCCCCTGAAGTACAAAGCTTCCGTGAGTTTAGAAATGAATTCCTTCTTACGAATAAATTGGGAACAGCTTTCGTAAAATTCTATTATAAGCACAGTCCCTTTTACGCAAATCTGATTGCGGAAAGCGAAGTTGCTAAAACAATCGTTCGCGCCGCTTTATGGCCGCTTTTATTTTTCGCGCGCATGAGTGTGGCATTAGGATTTTTCACTACGTTGATTGTAGTGTTTGTTGTGGGCTTATCATTGTTTGAAATGTACCGCCGTTTGGTTTTTAGAAGAACCCATAGAGGTGAATTATGAAAAGCTGGCAAAAGTATTTGCTGCTAAGTTTGGCGTTACTTGCTTTTCAATCCTCTTTAGCCCAAGAAGAAGAATCGGCGCCGAAGGAAGCCCCTTTTGTCGAAGAGGAAGCTGAATTTGAAGATGTTTCTGAAGAGGAGACCGCGGACTCACTCAATATCGAAGACGAAGTGCAATCCGCAGATGTCATTGAAAAACAGGAAACCAAAAAAGAAGCGGTGAACTTAAATCAGGAAGCGGATCCTGATAAAAAATTAGAAGAAGAACTTTCTTTAGATCCTGAAACTCCGGCAGAGGCAGAAGCTAAAGCAGACGCCGAGGTTGAAGAAGCTCTTCCAGAAATTGAAGACGAAACGCCAAGCGAAGCCCCCGTGGTTGAAGTGAAACCAGCACCGGCGATTCCGCAAAGTCCAGTCGTCCAAAAATCATCCAAAGGGGGAGTGGAATACATCCATCATCCTCAAGCCGCGCAAGGTTTGTTAGCGATTACCAAAGAGGGCGCTTACATCTATAAAACCCAGGAAGAAAAATCCTATCATCAAACGGGTGCTTTCCGTATGGGGATGATTGATCCACCACGTATCACCTCGGTGGATGAAAATATTGATTTTGAAACCATGTATTCTGGATCCCAGCAGCCTCTGATCAGTTTTGATTTCGAATGGCAGCCGTTCACCGCTTATGGAAAATTAGGATTGCAGGCGGGTTTTGGTTTTATGATTGCCTACGGTCAGGGAAGATTTGCGGATGGCTCCATGGCAGGACAGGAAGCAAAAGAAGAATACACCTTCTTAGCAGTGCCATTAAACTTAGGCATCATTTATCGCTTAGAGTGGATGGATCGCCAGTGGATTGCCCCGTATGTCGGTGGTGGCGGAACTTATATTGGTGTTGCTGAAATCAGAGACGATGGAAAGTCACCAAAAGCCGTGGGAACTCCGGGTGCTTATGGAGTCGGTGGAGTTTTATTTAATATTTCAGCATTGGATCGCGAAACCGCATTCACTTTAAGTTCTGAATACGGCATCGCTAATTTGTGGGTGTCTGCGGATTTTAAGCAGTTGCAGACATTTAGTGATGATTTGGATTTCAGCTCCAGTATTTTTGGAGCTGGAATCGTGGTCGATTACTAATTACTTAACAGGTTGGCAAGATGCAGAGTAGATCACACCGTGAAGAAGACGAGTGTGAGAGATTTTGCAAGTCAAACCTTGTTCAGCACAGTTGTAACGGATTACAGATTGGCCTTTATCGTTTTGAGCAACTACGTTGTTTTGGTCACACCAGCTAAGGTAAGTAACGTCGTAGTCACTGTGGCCGTAACCTTCAGAAGTAAGAGCCATTGCAGAAGAAGAAACAAGCATCAAAGCAGCGATTAACATTTTCATTTAAATACTCCAGTATAATTTAATTTTAGAATTCAAATTCCAAGAGCCCTCAAGTCGAGAGCTCTAGAAGAACTACTTAGCTACGCAACCTGCGAAGTGAGTGATTGTGTTGTGACGTTGGCGAGCTGGGAATTGGTGGCAAACCAAACCTTGAGCAGCGCAATCTTCAGAAGTGTTAGTCACTCTGTTGATTTTTACGTCGCCATCGCAGTAGCTAAGAATTTCGATTTCGATATGATCGAAGTCTGGACGACTAGAAACTAGGTCAGAGTTAGCCATAGCAGTTGTAGAAACCATCATCAATGCAGCGAAAAGAGCTTTCATTATTTTTCTCCTGTTATTTATTTATTTTTTATGGGGCAGAGAAATACGGCTAAAGACAAATTTCGTCAATAGACCGTGAAAATTGAATATGTAAAGAAGTTGGACAGTCGCGAGGAAGCGGGCAGTGCCGAAGCGCCTCTCGGCGCGCAGGCTGAAGCAGCTTCAAAACTGTGTAAGGAAAACAACTCTCATTGCTCTTGGGTAACAAAGCAAAATGATTCCTGATTTAGGTCAGGAATGCCCTTCGTACTTCGAGTCGTAAGGACACTCCAGAACTGAATGTTTTTTTTAATTTGTTCTTACGTTGACGAGAACTCGGCAGGCAGTGGTGCCAGCGTTACAGTAGTACATCGACCAGTACAAAGCTTCATATCGGTTTGTAGAGTAGCCGACTCCCCAAACTGTTCGATACGTTTTGCTGACCGCGAGTGCGATATAGTTATTGTAGCCGACGACACGAACTTGGCAGTAGGTGGCAGCACAGTAGGATAAGGCGGTTGTTTCGGCCTGGGCACGGGTCGACCAACCATAAGAATATCCGTAGCGTCCTGTTACGGTGTCATAAGCGATGGCTCCCCAGCCCGCAAAAGCCATACTTGAACTGAACATGATCATCAGTGAAAGCATCAGTTTTTTCATATGTCCTCCTTGGAAAAACTTGGGCTCAGTATAGTCCCGCAAAGTATTCAGGGAACCTAGGCGAGTGAGTAAAATCAGGAACTTTGAAGTCGAGTCTCAGTCGGGTTTGTTGCGCGGATTGGATGCAGCAGTCAGTTTTATTACCAAGAAGGTTTTTCCTGGTCCGTCCAAGGAATGAATCTGTAGATGCGCTCATTTTAGGTGTGTGTTAAATAAGGGCCATGAATACAAAAGTGCGCTTCACGGTTGCCTATGATGGAACCGGCTTCTGCGGTTGGCAGAAACAAAAACCCGAAGACCAAATCTCTGTAGCTCAAGTCATTGAAGAGGCTTTACAGAAGGTTTTCGCGGAAAAGATCGTTTTGTTTGCGTCGGGAAGAACCGATGCGGGTGTGCACGCACTAAATCAGGTTTGCCACTTTACCACCTCAAGAAAATTGGACCCGGCTAAAAAATGGGATCTTGCCTGGGCTTTAAACTCTCAGTTACCTGCATCCATCGTGGTTAAAAAAGCTTGGATTGCACCGGAGGAATTCCACGCCACATTATCGGCGACTCATAAAACCTACCGCTATCTACTTATCAATCAGCCTCGTCCAAGCGCCCATATGAACCGGTATGCGGCTTGGGAAAGAAAGCCGATTGACCTAGCTCACCTGCAGGAAAGTTCGAAATTTCTTTTGGGAAATCATGACTTTAAGAGTTTCCAATCGGTCGGAACGCCTGTTAAGGACACCATCCGTGAAATCTACCAGGCCGATTGGTCTTTACGCAGGCCCGGTGTTTATCAGTTCACCGTAACGGGGAGTGGGTTTTTAAAGCAAATGGTTCGAAACATCGTGGGAACTTCGCTGATGATCGAAAAAAAGGGTCATGCACCGGAAGAAATGGCCAAGATTATTGCCGCCCAGGATCGCAAAAAGGCGGGGCCGCCGGCTCCAGCTCAAGGACTTTACCTGATGAAGGTTTATTATCCCCCGGAACTTGATGCCCAATGCGTTGATTTGCTTCCCTCTGAAGGGTTTTGATGCGGGGCTGCATCGTAAGAATTTCAAGGGGCCCCGGCGCTCTAATATTCCCGTTCAGGACCTTGACATTGGGTGTAGAGAACTCTACAACATCCCTTCCCGCAAAATAGTGTAAGAGCCCGTTGTTAAACTCAAACATATTTTTTGCCGAGCGTGCAGACGGTAAAACTACACGTTCAAAATGAAACTGGAGAACCCAAATGAAAACTTTCAATGCAAAAGCAGATGAAGTTGAAAGAAAATGGTGGATCGTTGATGCCGCTGACCAAAAGGTCGGTCGTGTAGCGACTACTATTGCAACAATCCTTCGTGGAAAAAACAAAGCTATCTACACTCCAAACGTTGATACTGGCGATTTCGTAGTTGTTATCAACACGGACAAAATGGAGCTTTCTGGAACTAAATGGGATGACAAAAAATATTTCCGTCACTCTCGTTTCTTCGGTTCTTTGAAAGAGATGACTGCAGCTCAAGCAAAACAGAAAGATTCTACTTTCATTATGCACGAAGCTGTTCGCGGAATGCTTCCAACAAACAAGCTTTCTCGCCAAATCATCATGAAAATGAAAACTTACCCTGGTGCTGAGCATCCTCATGCTGCTCAAAAGCCAGCTCTTTACACACTTCCGACTAAAAAGAAGTAATAGGAGATATACATGGCAGCAGCAGATAAATTCTATTATGCAACTGGAAGAAGAAAAACGAGCTCTGCGCGCGTTTTCTTGAAGCCTGGTAAAGGCACTATCACAATCAACGGAAAAAAATCTGAAGATTATTTGACTCGTATGCAATCACGCATGGTGATCGTACAGCCTCTTGATCTATTGGGCCAACTTGGCAAGTTCGACGCTAAAATCACTGTTTCTGGTGGTGGTGAGTCTGGACAAGCTGGTGCAATCCGTTTGGGTATCACTCGCGCGTTGATCGCTTTCAATGCTGAGTTCAAAGGAACTCTTAAGAAAGCTGGATTCGTTACTCGTGATCCTCGTATGGTTGAGCGTAAAAAATACGGTAAAGCCGGCGCTCGTAGAAGATTCCAATACAGCAAACGTTAAAATTTGCTTGGAAAAATGTGGTTGGAAATCTGGCCACAATTTCTTCGAAGAAAAGGGAACTGCAAAGTTCCCTTTTTTTTTGGTTATTCATTCTCATCTTCTCTGTTCCACAAATCTCATTGCGAACCTCTTGGTTTTATTTGTCAAAACCGCAGTACAAAAGTTGTGTTTAGTTTTTCCGCAAAAATGTAATCCTACTTTTATTGCTCGTATTTCATGCTGGTGTTAGACCCATTATTAGGGGGAAACGAATGAGATTTGGCATTGTTGTCTGTACGCTGTTATTTATTGCCATAAAATCTAATGCTGGCTTCGCCGGCAATTCGGGAAAAACAGGAACGATTCAAGAAGTGCTAGAGTCTGAGTGCAAGATGAAGGCGACTGATGAAGAAGCGTTGTTGTTAATTCGCGCCTTGTATTTAACTTGTGTCCCTGGAACGAAAGTTTTCTTAGACGAAAATTGTGAAGTGCGATGTTTGAAATCCAACGACCTGGTTGGAAGATAAAAAAAAGGCTCCTTAAGAGGAGCCTTTTTTATTTTAGGATGCTTGAAGCACCTTTAAAATCCGAAAACTACTTAGTGCAAGCCAAAGGATAGATGTTGCCTTTTGCGAACATGATACCTTGGAAAGAACCGTCTTTTTCAGCATTCAAAGACAAGAAACCA
Source organism: Bdellovibrio bacteriovorus (assembly GCA_041888585.1). Lineage (GTDB taxonomy): Bacteria > Bdellovibrionota > Bdellovibrionia > Bdellovibrionales > Bdellovibrionaceae > Bdellovibrio > Bdellovibrio bacteriovorus_I. The sequence continues at coordinate 463,305 of CP168971.1, forward strand.
GTGTTAGTGATGACGCCATCGTTTGGATCTTGAGCAGATCTTTCAGTCAAAGCCAACATTTGTAGGAAGCCGTTAGCCAATTGAGCGTCTACAGTTCCTGGATCCATTTGGTTGAAGAAATCAGATGAACCGCTTTTTTCATTCAAAGAAACGATAACGTAATCAACAGATGTATCATCTGCTTTAGTTACAGTTAAAGTTACTGCATTTGTATTAGAAGGAACAACACAGTTAAAAAGAGTCGTGTCTGCCATTGCAGAAGAACCAACAAGAACCAAAGCTGCTGCGATTAGTTTTTTCATTTATACCCTCCCAGGTGTATTTCGCACAGGAAGGCTATTTCAGGCCCCCGGGGGTTGCAAACCAAATGCGATGCAATAGTTGCACTGAGTCTGAAAGAATTAGACAGAACGAGGCTGAATTGCCTATGCTTAAGAAAATGATCGCTGTAGGACACGTTTTGGAAAGATCATGATTAAAAAGCTGAAGCTGATACACATCTTTTTTTTGAACCATGTTGTCACCACTTTTACACTTTTGTTGGTCATGGTGGTCTATGGGGTTCACCTTTTCGTTTCTGAAAGACAAAATATCAGCGAGCGCATTGAACCTGTACTTGTACGTGAAGCTGAATTTTTTAATGCCGAAGTAAAGGCCTTAGAAGACGACGTGAACCGCTTAAAGAACATTGTTGAGTTCTTCGACGTCATCCCTAAAAAAAATCAACGCCAACAAAAATTCGTGGAAGTAGCGACACAAAGTTTTGCGGATCATCCAAATCACTATAATGCTTTCTTTGCCTTTGTCGGTGATAAAGCGCAGAAGTATTTTGGTCATCCCGCTTATGTTTTCACGGTGAAACGAAATAGCGACAACACCGACATTATCACTAAGGAGTATCTGGATACGGGTTTTGAAAAAAGCCCTGAATTGCCAGAAATGCAATGGTGGTGGGGTAATCAAAATAAATCGGGTGTGAACTATACCGATTTCTATTTTGATAAGGACTATACAGAAAAGCTTATGTACAGCACCACGGTAGGTCTTTATCACAAAGGAAAATTAGAAGCCGTTGTTGGTATTGATAATCTGGTGACCGATATTCCTAGGCGCTTAAGTGACTTTAAGTGGGGAACGACTGGTGGAATTCTTATCGTTGATAACAACGGGCGTCCCATTCTGCCGTTAGCGACAAAAAATCTGCCTTTGATAGGTTTTTCTTATTCGGCAATTTCTAACTATCAGGCCTTTCAAAGACTTCCGAAAAACTTGAACATGGTTTTTTCTGTGCAAAAGGAAAAACTTCAGGATTTTATTGGGGCTGATGGAAAATTATATTTAACTTACTCTATGCCGATTAAGGGTCGTCCTTGGAATTTGGTGATGTTCCAGGAAAAGAGCGAAGCTTATGAAGGTCTTTATTGGCGCCTTTTCGTCTTGGGCTTCGTAGCACTTTTTGCTTATGGGCTTTTAAGTCTTACCATCTGGCTTACGGGGCGTTATGTTTTAAGCAAAGAACAGGCGTCCTTTGAAGAATTAAAATTGCAAAGAGACCGCGCTGAAACCGCGACAAAAGCTAAAACGCTATTTCTTTCTACCATGAGCCACGAGATACGGACTCCGCTAAATGCAATGTTGGGATCAGCGGAGTTATTGGAAGAAACTGATTTGACGGAAGAGCAAGCAGAGCTTTTAACCACCTTAAGAAGTGCGGGTGATACTTTGCTGGGCATGCTGAACAATGTTCTTGATGTGTCGAAGTTTGAATCAGGCCATCAGCAATTGGAAAAAAGAGAATTTTTGTTAAGTGACGTCGTTCGTGAAGTAGATGCATTGGTGACGCCAATGGCTCTTCGTAAGGGGTTGATTTTTACGATTCATGGGCCGGAGCTAGATCGTTGGGTGGTGGGTGATTCTCTGCGCTTAAAGCAAGTGCTAATGAACCTTTTAGGTAATGCCGCTAAGTTCACTGACAAAGGTAAAATCGAACTTACAATTCAACCTTACCTTGGCAAAAACGGTTCGGAGTATTTTCTTTTCGAAATTCAGGACACCGGTGTTGGAATAGCCAAAGAAAACTTAAAGAAAATTTTTGATGAATTTGGCCAGGAAGATTCTTCGGTAACAAGAAGGTATGGCGGTACCGGTTTAGGTTTAAACATTTCGCAGAAGATTGTTCGTGCCATGGGTGCTGAGCTTTATTGTGAAAGCGTTCAGAATGTCGGATCTAAATTTTATTTTTCTGTCTTATTGCCAAGTCGTGTGGCTCACCCTTGGCAAGTGCAGCGGCCAATGGCTCCCGTGGAATTTACAGCTTTATCAACAGCGAAGTCTTTTTCCCAGCGACGCGTTTTGATTGTGGATGATATGGAAGAAAACCATGCGTTGATGAAAGCGTATTTAAAGCGCCTTGATTACGTGGTTGCTGATTCTGCCTACGACGGTTTTGAATGTCTAGAGAAGTGCCATAAGATTCAGTATGATCTGGTTTTCATGGATGTTCAGATGCCACGGATGTCGGGCCTTGATACCATTCGCAAGCTTCGTGACATTGAACGTATCTATGAGCGGCCTGCGGCCCCTGTCGTCGTTATCTCTGCCAATAGCTTTTTAGAGGATATCGAAAAAAGCCTCAGTGCTGGCGCTAATGATCACTGTAGTAAGCCGATTCGTAAGCAGACAGTCTTTGAATTAGTGAACAAATACTGCGTTTCTCCTTCTGAGGCAGAGCCTGCAAACACATAAGACAGCGTTAAGTTTCTAACAGCTTATCCCGATATTACCAAGGTCTGAGGGCGGAACGGATCTTGCCTTTATTCATTACGAGACGTGATTTAGAGGGGGAAATGTGAAAAGACTATTGGCAGCCGTATCGATGCTGTGTCTCGTTTTGGGATTCCAGAATTGCAGTCAAAGCTCCTTACAGGGAAGCGTAGAACAAGCCAGTTCTCAAGTCGCTATTTCGGTGCCCTCTCAGAATGGCGAATCCTCATCTCAGACGGTCACCTATATTGAAGTTCCCAATATTTCTGGAGACTCGTCAGTAGTGCAAAAGGCTTCTGAAATTACGCCTTATCGTTTGGTTGTTTCCGTTAATTCAGGCTCAATTCAATTAATGGATGAGAGCAATAACGTGATTGAAAAACGTTGTTTGGATTCGGCCCAGCTTAAAGAACTTCAAACTATTCTTGCGGGTTCAAGTGTCTGCGCAGTCCAAGCTTCCAATGCTGAAGTTTGCGCTATGAAATATACGCCAGGTTATGCTTCGCTTTACGCTAATGAAAAACGCATTAACTTGGGTGAACAGAGAGATTCTTGCGGTAATGGCAAAAAAGATTTGTGCGGTGGTTTAGCTAATGTATTCCAAAACTATGTTAGCTTCCTGCGTTCGAACTGGTCTGAGATGAATTGCCAATAATTTCCTTCTATATTTTGGCGCTTTGCATTTCAGCCTTCCTTGATCGGTTCTTGATCTGGTAGGCTTTTTTGCATGTTGCTAATTAAGTTTTTAATTCTGTGTTCCTCAGTCGGTTTTTCACAAATAGCTAACTACAATTCAATCATTCTTGGTGACCGTGCAGCTGGCATGGGCGGGGCGGGAACGGCTTTAGTTGAAGATACCTCTTCGTCAGCCTTCTATAATCCTGCAACCTTGGCGCAATCACCGGGTTCGGCTTTTTCTGCAGCGGTGGGTATCTATAAAAAATATGATACTCAGTATGGCGGGGAATCTGACTATACGAAAACCCCACTGAAAGTGAGCACGGGCTTTTTTCGGTCTTTGCCAGCTTCCACCGGAAACTTGATTAGAAAAGAAAATCTGACCTTTGGGTTATCGATTGTTGTCCCTGAGTATGAAACCTTTAAAGGGGATTTAAATGCGACGGATACGAACACCACAACCCTGGCTTTTACTGATGAGTCCTTGTGGGTGGGTGCTGTTGTAGCGAAAAATATTTCGCGGACTCAAAGCTGGGGCTTAACTCTTTATTATACTGCAAGAAACTTTGTGCGCTCAGTGCAAGATAGAACCTATCCCAATACCAGCGAGGCTATCTTATTCACGTCCGAAGAAACCCTTGTTGAAAATGCCATTGTTCCAGTGCTTGGATATTTTGAACAAACCGGTATGGGAAACTTCGGTGTTAGCTTGCGCATTCGCGCATTCCCGATTTCGACTCAAGCCACTTATTTTGAATCATTAACAACCACCAATCCTTATTCGAGTGTTCAGATCAATGAAAACAACCTAGCTTCAACAATCTTTATCCCGACGAAGCTGTCACTAGGGTATTCGCGCACATTTTTTACGGATTTACTGCTATCAACCAACGTTGATGTTTACGAGGGATTTAAATATGAATCCCTGAACTTAGGTGGCAACAAAGGTTCAGCGATCACACGGGAAGTGGTCGGTAATATTTCAGTGGGAATCGAAAAACCGATAGTTGATTGGTTTAAGGTTCGCGCTGGGTTATTCACAAACTTTTCCCCTTACCCTGACCCGGATCCCAATTTACACCAGTTTCAGGGGGAGAGATTGGATCAACTGGGATTCAGCGCCAATGCGGTTTTTATCGCTGATAATAAAATTGGATATACTTTTGGTGGCTACTATATCGGTGGCCGCGGGAAAGCGATTGAACGCGTAAATCAAAATTTCAGTGTCATTACGAAATCTCAGCACGTGTTTACAATGCTGGCAGGCACACAGTTTTATTTTTAATTATCTGTGATTAAAACTTAGCGAAAAAAAAGGGAGCTTCTGCTCCCTTTTTTTATTGAAGGCCGACGATGGACTTCACTTTTTCGAATGCCTGAGGAAGGCTTGCGCGGTTTGGAGCCGCACCCTGGGCAAAGTCTGGGCGACCGCCACCTTTTCCTCCCATTAGGCCTGCGACTTCTTTTAGAAGGTCACCGGCTTTAACTTCGCTTGAAAGTTCTTTTGAAACGCTCACGATGATTGGATGGGAAGCATCACCTTGGCCCACAACCACCACAATGCCGTTTTGGATTTTGTTTTTAAGATGATCTGTCACTTCGGCTAAAACTTGGCGGTCATCTAAAGCAACATCAGCCAATACTAGTTTTGCTGAAGCGCCAGCTTTGGTTTTAAACGTCAAAGCTTTCGCCGCAAGATCGTCAGCATTCACTTGTCCGCCTTGCAGTTTCTTCATTTCTTTTTCTAGTTGTTTGATTTGCTCTTTTAAGCCTTCAACTTTAGAAGCCAAGGTTGCTGTTTCGCCAGTCGCTTCTAAATGTTTAAGGTAATGCGGGCTTTTTTGTAAGCCAGCTGCTGCCAAAGCGTCGTCAAAGTGACTGATCGAGTTCATCGCATAGCGAACTGCACCGTCACCAGTGATTGCTTCAACACGACGAACACCCGCACTAACGCCCGCTTCAGAAACGATTTTAAACATGCGGATTTGTGAAGTGTTCTTCACGTGGGTTCCTCCGCAAAGTTCACAAGAGAAGTCACCCATTGTTAGAACGCGGACTTGGTCGCCGTATTTTTCACCAAAAAGTGCCATCGCCCCTTTGGAAACTGCTTCCTTGTGATTCATAACTTCGGCTTTTACATCCAAAGCTAAAGCGATTTGTTCATTCACCATGTCTTCGATGCGTTTAATTTCATCAGAGCTTAGTGGTTTATTGTGAGTGAAGTCGAAACGCGTTTTTTGCGCGTCAACTAAAGAACCCGCTTGAGTCACGTGGCCACCTAAAACTTTTCTTAAGGCTGAATGCAATAAGTGAGTTGCAGAGTGGTTGCTCATCGTATTTCTGCGGTCAACTGAATCAACCGAAGTATTTACTTTGCCACCGACTTTGAACTGACCCTGTTCAACTTGAACGTGATGTAAAATGATGTCGTCAATTTTTGTAGCATTAACTACTTTTGCCTTTGCCGAACCGTCAGTGATGTAACCATGATCACCTACTTGACCTCCGCCTTCACCATAGAAGGAAGTTTGATCAAGAATCATAACACCGCTATCGCCTTCTTTAAGTGTGTCGACGACTTCACGGCCATTTGAAAGGCTCATCACCTGACCAGAGCCAACGATGTCAGCGTAGCCCGTGAACTTAACCTGTTTACCCGCGGCTACATAATCTTTTGCAAACTTGATCAGATGTTGTTCGTCTGCATCCATGGCTTTTCCTTTCCATGATGCTTTTGAACGGGCGCGGTTGTTTTCCATTTCTTTTTCGAAGGCTTCTTCGTTCACTTCAATGCCATGTTCGTTGGCGATGACGCGAGTTAGATCCGCTGGGAATCCGTAAGTGTCGTACATTTTAAATACGACTTCACCCGTAAGCTCTTTTGCGCCCTTTGATTTTGCGCGATTGATTTCATCCATCAATATCGCTGTGCCCTTATCAAGGGTGGCGATGAAGCGTTCTTCTTCGTCGCGGATCGTAGAAAGAATTTGTTCGCGGCGTTGTTTTAATTCTGGGTAAACGTCGCCCATACTTTCAATCAAGGCTTCAGACATTGCAGGCATGAATGATTTATCCGTAGAAAGCTTGCGACCGTAACGAATCGCACGTCTCATGATACGGCGAAGAACGTAACCACGCCCCTCGTTAGAAGGCAAAGCTCCGTCTGCAATTAGGAATGATGTTGAACGAGTATGGTCAGCAAGCACTCGAAGAGCTGCAGTTTTTTCCGCAGCGTCTTTGTCTTTTGCTAAAACTTCCTTATCAGTGATGTATTGAACGTTGGCGATCTTGCAAGCGCGTTCAATCATTGGCATGAAAAGATCTGTGTCGTAGTTATTGAACTTTCCTTGCATTGCTGCGACTACGCGCTCTAAGCCAGAGCCAGTATCAACCGATGGTTTCGGTAGTGGAGTCAAAGTCCCTGGAGGATTTTCAAAGTATTGCATGAATACCAAGTTCCAGATTTCAACGAAGCGATCTTCACCAGCGGCGATCCCTTTGTAAGGATCAGCAATCGTTCCTGCCTTTGGACCGTGATCGTAGAAAATTTCAGTACAAGGACCGCACGGGCCTGTGTCACCCATTTTCCAGAAGTTATCAGCATCAAAACGGAAGATGCGGTCTTTTGGAATGCCTTCTTGAGTGTGCCAGATTTCTGCAGCTTCATCGTCAGAGATATGAACTGTCACATAAAGTTTTTCTTTTGGGATTCCTAATTCTTTGGTTAGGAATTCCCACGCAAAACGAATCGCGTCTTTCTTGAAGTAATCACCGAAAGAAAAGTTACCAAGCATTTCAAAGAAAGTGTGGTGACGAGCCGTGAAGCCGACGTTTTCTAAGTCATTGTGTTTACCACCGGCGCGCACGCACTTCTGTGCAGTCACGGCGCGAACGTAGTCACGTTTTTCAAGACCCAGGAAAGTATTTTTAAATTGGTTCATGCCGGCGTTTGCGAATAGCAAAGTCGGATCGTTTTCCGGAATCAAGGAAGATGAAGCCACGGCCGTGTGACCGTTTCTTTTGAAATATTCGATAAACTTATTGCGAACCTCAGAGCTTTTCATAAATAACCTTCCTCACGGTCTCGGAATCAAATCCTCGGGATGCGAGCATGCGAGCCACGCGTGCTTTTTCTTCCCGGGAGTATTCAAAATCTTCTTCGTACTTATTTTTGACAATCGCCAGAGCCTTTTCAAGCTCCAAGTCACGGTCACTTTCAACAGCTGGCAAACCTTTTTCGCGTAAGTAGTTGTTGATGTAGTGAATGCCTTTGCGTCGGCGATGAAGCATGTCGGCCATACGATAGGCAAGTTCTGTGGGATCACCTATCCAGTTATTGTCTTTGGCATAGTCGATGGCTTCATCGATGATTTCATCTAAGGAATCCTCATCCGAAAATTTCTCGCGCAATTTCTTGCGTAATTCTTTTTCTGAATGGTCCCGCATCGCGACCAAGTCCATGACTTTTCTTTTGGCTGCTTGACGGGTTTTTAGAGGATCTTTAGTGCGCGACATCCTCAAGATTATTACTCTGTTTTTGATTCCTTGCGAAGAACAATTTCGGTCAATTCACAATATGTGCCCAGGCGTAATCGGGGCCCCCAATAACCAGTTCCTTGATTGACATAGAGCTGCATCCCATTAATGCGGTAAAGTCCTTTGGCGTAGCGCTCAAAGAACACAATCAGCCAGTTCCACGGGAAGAATTGGCCACCATGGGTGTGACCTGAAAGCTGCAAGTCGATGCCAATCATCGCCGACTTGGAAGCAAGCGACGGTTGATGGGAAAGCAAAATTTTAAAATCATCTGGTTTTAGCTGCGACTGGACTTTTATAAAATCCGGTCCCGTTTGGCCAAAGTGGGTCGCGGCGGGATCCGGAATCCCAGCAATTTGCAGGGATTTTCCGTCTTTGCGGATTGCAGTGACTTCGTTGATTAAGACATTAAAGCCAATATCGCGGAAGGCTGTGAGACCTTTTTCCGCGCCCCAATAATATTCGTGATTTCCTGGCACATAATAAACTCCATGGGCGGCCTTTAAGCGGCCCAGGGTTTTTAATTCTTCCTGATGCTTTTCTGCAAAGCTATCTAGAATGTCTCCGGTAAACACAATCACATCGGGTTTTAGCTCAAGCGTTTTATTTACTAATTTCTTTACGAACTTTTTAGGCAAACTAGGGCTTACGTGCAAATCAGTGATGTGCACGATGCGCAAGTTATCAAACTCTGCCGGAAGATTTTTGAAATAAAGCGGCACTTTTTTTAGTTTCGGGCCGACTTTAACGACAGTGTTACCCAAAGCAAGCATTAGCACCGGTAAACCTAGCAAGTATCCTGTCGCTGTAGAGCTATAAAGCTCTTGCACGTTTAACAATCCGAAGAGATTGTCAGCTAAGGCAAAGACGTCCCTCAGCAAGACCAAGGTCACCAGAAAGTTGATATATCCCATCACTGTTAGTGAGAAATTTAAAAGCGTGTCGCGCCACGGTTTGTGATCAAGATCCTTTTCTTTCCAGAAAAATAAAAAAGTACCAATTACCAGAGTGAAAAGAAGGGCTAGGAATGAAATCAAAAGACTGCGTTTCGGCCAGCTGAAATCGGTGTAACCAGTCAGCTGATGAGAAACATAAATGAAGATTCCTAGAATAAAAGAGGCCGCGACGGTGCGAAATATTGCCATGGCAAATAAGTAACACGCTTAGCTGCTTTTGCACAGTCCAATGTAAAAACACAGGTCGGCGGCGCTGGGTTAAGAATGTTAATCTTAAGTAAATCGCTGGAGGTCTTCTATGAGCTTTCGCAACGAATTTGAACGGGCGAGGGATTTTCTAATATTGCACAGAGCAGATTATTCCTATGCCTATGAACATTTCCAGTGGCCTCAACTTGATGACTTTAATTGGGCTCTGGATTTTTTTGACCCCATGGCAGAGGGTAATAAAAATACTGCTCTATTATTGGTACATGCTGATGGTACTCAAGAAAAATATACTTTCGAGGAGCTTTCTGAACGTTCCAACCGTGTAGCTAATTTCTTCATAAGACATGGAGTTCAAAAAGGTGATTCCATCTTCTTATTAATAGAGAATGACGTGGCCTTATGGGAAATCATGTTGGCTGCGATGAAAGTCGGTGCGGTGATTGTTCCTGCGAATCCTTTACTTTCTCAATCAGAAATCAAGGATCGTCTGGATCGTGAAAGAGTCAAAATCATAGCTACCACTAAACGACACACTGAAAAATTCTCTGTAGCCGGATCAGACATTATGCCACTTGTCGTTGATGGAGAAATTCCAGGTTGGACGACATATGGAGAGCTTTATCGTGAAAGTGCTTATTTTGAAGCGCCTGTAAAAACTAAGGCCACGGATCCATTATTTAGATATTTTACTTCCTCTAGTTCGGTGAGACCAAAAATCGTTGAACATTCCTATGCTGGTTTTCCAGTTGGGCATTTGTCGACGATGTTCTGGATGGGTCTTCGTCCCGGAGATGTGCATCTGGGAATCAATTCTCCTGGCTGGGCGATGCATGATTGGAACAACTTTATTGCTCCATGGAATGCAGAAGCGACGATTCTGGTTTTAAAGCATGAACGCTTTAATGCAAAACTCGTCTTGGATGCGTTAAGTGAGTATAAAGTGACGACGTTCTGTGCTCCGCCAACAGTTTGGAGATTATTAATTCATGAAGATCTGTCTTCATATAAAGGACATTTGCGCGAGGCCTTAAGCACCGGGGAAAATCTGAGTGCTGAAATCATCTCTAAAGTCCATAAAGCTTGGGATGTGTTCGTGCGTGATGGGTACGGCCAGACTGAAGTTGCAACGGTGATTGGTATTCCGCCCGGGGAAACAAGCAGTTTTGGCACATTAGGTAAGGCGTTGCCGGGATTTAAAGTTGAACTTTTAAATGCAGACGGTGCCCCATCTGATGAAGGTGAAATTGCTATTAACATTGAAAATCATCCGTGGGGACTGGCAACCGGTCTTGATGCTGGTACTGGATATTTACGCACTGGTGATGTTGCTTACCGTGATGAAGACGGAAATTTCACTTATGAAAAACGTCTTGATGGAGTGTTTAAATCCTCTGACTACCGCATCAGCCCGACAGAAATTGAAAGTGTTTTAAAAGAGTATCCGTCTGTACGTGAGGCTGTGGTTATTCCAAGTCCTGATCCTATTCGGGAAGTAGTACCTAAGGCGATTGTATCCTTAGTAAAAGGGGCTGAACCAACGAAGGAAGTGGCTTTAGATATTATGAATTTTGTGCGCACGAGACTTTCTCCTTTTAAACGAGTTCGCCGTTTGGAGTTTATGGAAGTTCCCAAAAACACCTTAGGTGAAGTGCAAAGGGATGAGCTTGTAGCGTTTGAGAAAAAACGCAGACTTGATAATGAAAAAGGTCCTTACGAGTTTTGGGAAGAGGATGCAAAAATCATCTTGCCAGAAGCTTGGGCGCAAGAGTTACCGTAAGGAATTCAGTGCAAAGGATCTTGTTGAAAATGGATTGGGGAAACTCAATCCATTTTCTTTTTTTAGCGTGTTTGGCAGGGGGCTATGTAGAGATTGTTTCCAAGCAGTAGCTGAGTGATGGTTCCTTGGCCATCGTGGGTGAACTCTAGCCAGTGGTCGTAGTAGTCGCCAAGTTCGATCTTTACTTTCTCGGCTAATCCTGAATATGTGTTTCCTGATCTTCTTACTCCGTATTTAGCAATGTCGGGGATCTTAATATTGAATTTTCTGCCGCTATCGAAACCGTTTGATGAATAATCGATTTCCAAAGTTTCTACCCACTCTTTGCCAGAAGAAAATTTTCGTAATTCGCGGGAGCTGCGGGTCTTAATTGTGCACAGCAAATGCTCTGCTAATTTTCCTGTCGCTAATGTTTTACTGATAAATTCAAACATTTCACCCTTGAGTGCTTTATTCACCGATGGATCATCGTTGATCATGGGTTGAGCTGCGACCAATGAGTCAGCTAGATAAACCAACGTAGCGATAATGACCATCCATCGTAGCAAGAATCCCCCTATGCCTGCCAGGAAGTGCAAGCTGGTTCAAAATAGGCGGAGGATGCTTTGAAGTCGAATTGCGAATTTTGATGATTACTATAAGACTTTGTTCTGACGCTTCTCATTTTGTTTTGCATCCGCTCTGGGTAAGGCCTATCCAAAAGGGATGAGAAATTTCTTAAAACAGTTGGCGACTCTTTTCGGTGTGGGTCGGTTTCCTAAAGGGCCGGGGACTGTAGGCACTCTTGTGACTATTCCTCTGGTTATTCTGCTCGCACAGGCAGGGCCGTTGGTTTATATGGCGGCGATTGTTTTGCTGCTCCCGGTCGGTATTGCGGCCTGCGAATTTTATGAGCAAGACAAGGGTGGCCATGATCACAAAGAGATCGTAATTGATGAGGTTTTAGGATTTTTGATTACCATGGTCTGGTTGCCTATGACGTGGCAGGCCATTTTAATCGGCTTTGCGGTGTTCAGATTGCTGGACATTACAAAGCCTTTCTTCATAGGATATTTAGATAAGAAGATCCAAGGTGGACTTGGAGTGATGGCCGATGATGTTGCTGCGGGAATAATAGCAAGCCTCATCATGCAGGTTCTGTACACTCAAACCAATTGGTTGGGTTCTCAAATTCTGGTACCATAAATGGTATTGAATAACGAGAAACTTCAAGAACTCATTCGATCCCTTCGCGACCAAAAACTCACAGTGGGTTTTGCGGAAAGTTGTACTGGAGGTGCACTTTCGGCTTTTGTAACAGAGCAGCCTGGCGTATCTGACATCTTTTTGGGCTCTGTGGTTTCTTACTCTAACGAGGCGAAGGTGGATCTTCTAGGGGTCCGTCGAGACACTCTCATGAATGAGGGTGCGGTGAGCGAGTTAGTCGCTCGTCAAATGGCGCAGGGAGTGCGTCGACAGCTGAAAACTGACTGGTCTGTGGCAATCACAGGTGTAGCAGGTCCGAGCGGTGGAACGACCGCAAAGCCTGTAGGTACCGTATGCTTTGCCATTGTTGGACCAAGCTTTGAAGACTCACGAAAAGAAAAATTTTCGGGAGATCGCAAAGCCATCCAACAGCAATCCGTAGACTATGCAGTTCGTTGGCTGTGTGAAATTCTCGACAACAATTAAACGGCCCCAGGCCAGCGACATTAACAAATAAAAGAGTTGTAGCGGGTGCTACAAGAGAGGAACACAGATGGCAGGCGCTTCTGTAGACAACAAAGCAGCGAACAATGAGAAAATGAAAGCCCTTGAGTTGGCGGTATCTACTATCGAAAAACAATTCGGTAAAGGTTCCATCATGCGTTTGGGTGCAAACGACAGTCTTGTAAAAGACGTTGAAGCAATCAGCACAGGTTCTTTGAGCTTGGACGTTGCTTTGGGTATCGGTGGTCTTCCAAAAGGTCGTATCATCGAAGTGTTCGGCCCTGAATCTTCTGGTAAAACAACAATCGCTCTTTCTACTATCGCGCAAGCTCAGAAAAAAGGCGGCGTGGTTGCTTTCGTAGATGCTGAGCACGCTTTGGACGTTAACTACGCTCGTAAATTGGGTGTGAACACTGAAGACATGTTGATCTCTCAACCAGACACTGGTGAACAAGCTCTTGAGATCGTAGAAACTCTAGTTCGCTCTGGCGCAATCGACGTATTAGTTGTCGACTCCGTAGCAGCTCTAGTTCCGCGCGCAGAGATCGAAGGTGAAATGGGTGACAGCCACATGGGTCTGCAAGCTCGTTTGATGTCTCAAGCTCTTCGTAAATTAACTGCAGCAATCAACCGTTCAAACACTCTAGTTATCTTCATCAACCAAATCCGTATGAAAATCGGTGTGATGTTCGGTAACCCAGAAACGACTACGGGTGGTAACGCATTGAAATTCTACTCTTCAGTTCGTTTGGATGTACGCCGTGTGGGCGCGATCAAAAATGGTGAAGACGTCACTGGTAACCGTACTGCGGTGAAAGTTGTTAAGAATAAAATGGCTCCTCCGTTCACTAAAGTTGAATTCGACTTGATGTACGGCGAAGGTATCTCTGAAGAAGGCGATATCTTGGATCTAGCAGTGACTGCAAACTTGGTTGAAAAATCAGGTGCATGGTTCTCTATGAACGGCGAGCGCATGGGCCAAGGCCGTGACCAAGCTAAAACATTCCTAAAAGAACACCCAGAAGCGAAAGTTGAACTAAGAAACAAAATCTTAGCAGCTAACGGTATCGGCAAACTTTTAGTTGAAGCTAATGGCGCTAACGGCGAAGACCACGAAGGCGTAGAACCAGTCGAAGCCGAAGAAGCAGCACCGAAAAAAGCTAAAAAGGGTAAACACTAATTTTTAGCTTTCCCAATCTGAATCTTGAAAACCCAGGGAGAAATCTCTGGGTTTTTTATTTCTTCTAACGCAGTCTTCGGTTATGCGACGGTTTGGAGTTTTGTGGGAAGGGCTTCTGGTATCTCCTCCTGCGCGGTCACGCCATCCTGGCTCAATTGTCGCTGCACCTGCGGTGCAGTTCGCGCGATGTTGAGGGCTCCTGCCCTCAACCCCTGCGGGGCTGACGCGCAAAAATAGCATCCTGCTATTTTTGTCGTGACGCCGACAAAGGCCCGCTTCGGATGAGACACCAGAAGTCCTTCCCACAAAACTCCAAACAGTTGCAAACGTAATAAAAAGTGCCTGCTTCTTTTTTGGGTCTGCTAAAAGGTGCCTGGTTCTTTTTGCGGTTTCGGCGCGTCAATTGCGAAGGTGCCTGGTTCTTTTTACGTCTATGGTGCGTTGTCGAGTTGAGTTCTTTGCTATGTTGTCATGGTTACGTTTCAAAAAGATATGAGTGGAATTTCTAACACTAGTTCGAGTCTGATTTTATACTAAAGTATATATGGTTTATTGCCGACTTAAGTTACTGCAGAGGTCGGAATGGTTTTGGTTTATTTGGCGGCAGTGGTTCTTGTTTTTATTTTTTTGGCTGGCTTATTTTTATTTAAAGCAAAACAGGCAGCTCTTCGGGAATTAGCAGATCAGAATGCGGAGCAATTAAAAGTTTCAGTTAGAGCTTGGATTATTTACGAAGATGCGCGGAAAGTTGTAACTGAGCGTGAGATTACGATTTGTTTTGTTCAGCCGACTAGTCGGGAAATAAATATTAGGGCTTTCTGTAAGTTACGTCAGGATTTCAGGCATTTTAAAGCTTCACGAATTAAGTACTTCACTGACACCGATACAGGTGAAGAAGTGGAAGACATCCATGAATATCTTTTAGCGAAAGCGAAAGAAAATTCTGTTGCTTAGCTTTATCAACAGGTCTTTTTCAGTTGCGGGCTAGCGCAACTGTGCCGGGCAGTTTGACCAGCGCAGACGGTATTTTTGTGACAGTCTGCCGTCGGCAGAATCGACGGTGATTTGTCCTACCTTACTGCCGCCGGCTTTTTTGATGTGAAGTTTTGTTGCTAGAACTATCACACTTCTTTCTTTCATTGGTTTGCAGTCGATGGTTTCTGGCGGTTCGTTTGAACGGACCGCAGAGATAACGAAGTTTTCGTTGATGGGACCTTTCCATCTTTCGTAACCGAATTCTGCTAGAGCATGTTTGTCAGAGCCATTGCCAGAGGTAACTTTTACTTTTTGCGAGCCAATCACTCCAGGATCTAGATACACGTAGCCGCGGAAATCGACTTCTTCGATTCTAAAACCCATTCGTAAAGGTTTTTTCAAACGAATGCGCACCTTACATTCCGTTGAAGCCTCTGTAGTGTCAGCACCCGCTGTTATACTTAAGCGATCATAAAGAACTGTAAAACTAGAAGCATCTGGAGAAATTTGTACGGCAACACTTCCTTGCGGGCAGCCTTGTCCTGCAAGCTGCACCTCTTCAATCTGTAAAGATTGAGCAAAACCTACTGAAGAAAAAATCATACTTAACAAAACGATGAGTGATTTCATACCTGCTCCTTACACTTGGACAACCATCCTGTAAGCAAAGCAAACCAAATGCCAGTGACAATGGAGACAGAATGTCTCCACTTTCCTTAATCAGTGATTTCATGCAGATAACGCAGAATGGACGGAAAAAGGTGCCAGGCACCTTTAGTATTTTTGGCCAGTTACAGAGATAGAGTCTACCTCGCAGGCGGAGTGGCCTGTGGAAGTCATATAGGTTTTTATTTTTAAGATTCCCGTGCCTATGACGCTTGGGAATGAATTGATGTTGGCTGCTAATGTCGCCGAATCATTAGACGTGTTGTAGTTTGTTGATGCAGACCATGTGCTGCCATCCCAATAATAATAACTGGTGCCATCTGGACTGATGGAATATCTGACTCCGTTGCTGCAGCCGTTTGTTCCCAAGGTTGCAGAAAAACCGCTGGCATTGATAAATAAATAGGAGGAGGTCACCGCTGCGGCACTGGTTGTAATTTCCCCACTTGCTGGGAAGTGATTCGGTCCTACAGTCACAGTTTTGATCTCGGGCGAGCAGTAGGCGGATACTCCACCATAAGTACAGCTTGTGCTTGGGTCGTCACTTTCTAAAATCGTGCGATACTGGAAGTAACGATTGTTAGGCACGGTTAATCCTGCGAAGTTACTGAAAGTCATTGTCGAAGGGCCCGTCAGAATCGTGCCGTTACCTGTGTTGTTCGTAGTATTATAGTATTCAGAAAAATATGTCTGAGGAGTGTTGTCAGGACCTTTCCAACCTTGTGTCGTTGATACTTGATCTGAACAGTTATTATTCGCGCAGGTGCGAACCTGATACTTGATTCTATTTGCAGCTCGACGATAAAGCTGATTCATTTCTGTGCTACTTAAAGCGCGCTTCCAAACACCGACTTCATCAATGCTTCCTTTAAACGAAGTGCTAATGGACATGTAAGAACCGACACGCATGTTAACTGCGCCACTGCCTGCTTGTAAACCGGCCGTGTAACATCCGCTCGCATCGGCGACACCGTTTATATAAAGTTGGAAACAGGAACCGTCGTAAGTCAAAGCTGCATGAGTCCAAGCGTAAAGCGGAATGGAGGTTTGAGATGACTTCCACGTAGCTGTCGCGCCATTGAAGAACATGAGCTTATCAGTATTACCCACACCAAAAGCGATTGAACTTGAGCCAGCAGCATTATGAATACACATAATTCGATACGTAGATGAAAAACCCGTATTAATTAACGTAGGATAAATCCAAGTCGAGATGGTAAGTGGTTGATTGGCGACACTAATAAATGTATTGCCGACCGGGAATACAGCAGAGTCATTGTCAGGGCCAAAGACAATGGCGTTACCGAGGCGACCATTTTTTGTGATGTTGGCCGTATTGGTGCGAGCACCGTGATTTCCATTTCCTGAAGAGTCAACGATTTCGCCTGCTGTTCCATTGTAACTTGTTTCATCAAAATGCCACAATCCAACTAGATTTTGATTTAAGCCAGACCCGCTAAATGATGAATAAGCAGAAGTGCTTTCAGCCCCTGCGACAATCGGTTTCCCGAATGGTAAAGGTGTGCTGAAGCTGATATTCGTCCAATTATTAAGTGTAGATCCCGTTTCCTGGGAATCCATAATGCGCGAATAAATTATTCCAGAATATTTGGCGGATTGGCGTTGATAAATATGGATGATTTCTTCATCAGATAAAGCTGTACCCCAAATAGCAACTTCATCAATGTTTCCATTAAAGAAGTAGTCCGTCGTATTGCGGCTTCCGATAACAAAGTTACCAGCACTTAAAACATTCGTAGCGGATTTCGATGAGATATTAAGCGTTGTCTGAAATATTTTTCCGTCAACGAAAAGACTTGCTACTGTTGCGCGACTATAGCGGACCACGACGTGATGCCACTTACCATCAGCATAGGTCCCTTGAATTGAAGCAGGAGTCAGAGAATCTAGGCCAATAGTTAAATTTCCACTGGCTTCTGTACCTATAAACCAACCATCATTGGTGCCTGAACTGCTTTTCCCGATAAGGCGGCTGTCTGTTTTGGTTGAAGTTTTAACCCACAGAGAAACAGTTGCTGAACTTGTACCAATATCATAAGAGTTGCCACCATAAAGGAAGTCATCAGTCCCATCGAAGGAAATACCTGTCGAAAGCTGACCAGCGACGTAAGACATATTTGTGTTGCTGTTTCCAGCTTGCAGGTTTACTCCACCTACAGTGGCTGCAACATTTTGAGTATGGGTTAGTGCATTTCCAGCTGTGCCATTGAGTTGCCAGTAGCCAATAAGACTGTCAATTTGTGGAGTCCAAGTGGCGTCCAAAGAGGCGGTATTCGTTGTCGTATTAAGTCGAACTACATTCAGAGTAGAATCCCACTGAGTGCCACTGTAAAAGGCGGCATCGAATCCTGACGTGGAATTGTCAGTTTGCGAAGCGGGTTTCAGACGAGCATATCCCGCAGAGCTGACTTCCACATTCGTTCCGCTGCTAAGAACGTAACTGCCTGCGGTACCTGATGTGAAGGGAATGCTCAAAGTAAAGTTTTGATAAGGAGCTGCAGAAAGTTCATTTGTAGAAACAACTGAGCCGTAAGCATTGTTCGCTCTAGCGCGTACGTAGTAAGTCGAACCCGCCGCTAAAGTAAGTGTTGCTGGGGAAGTAACTCCCGTAACTGAAGAAGCATACGCTTCAGTAGCAAGCTTTGAAGATGTGTCATAGATAGCATCATAGCTCGTGGCGCCAGTGGCTGCATTGAATGCCAAAGACAGAGTGCCCAAGCCCGAAGTAAGCGACGTCGACGAAAAGGAACTGATTGGAATCCCCGGAGCTTCTGCATTTGCATTGACTGATCCAGATGAGTTCACTGCTGTGACCATCACATAATAAGTCGTGCCGCCAGTAAGGCCTGTGATTTCATAAGGCGAAGTTGCAGAGGTGGAAGCTGTGGTTGAAAGGGTGCCAGTAGAAGTCCCATATTTCACTGTATAGCTAGAGGCGCCCGCTGATACACCGAAGGCTACTTTTAGTTTGTTAGCGCTATCAACCGTTACACTTGAAATCGAAAAAGCAGCCAGGGGAGTTGCTGAAGCCTGCGCAGTGGCGTTGGTAGTCGCAGTAATATTCGTCGCTTCCACCATGAAATAATAAGTCGTTCCTGGAGTTAACGAAGAAATCGTTAAGGGGGAGGTTGCATTTGTTGAAACGGTCGTCCCATGTGTTCCAGAAACTGTACCGTATTTAACAGTGTAGGCATCAACATCAGTTGAAGAATTCCAAGTGAGAACTACGCTTGAAGCTCCAGCAACAGCACTTGCAATTGTAAAGGCGCTTGGTGCTGAAGGGTGAATAGTAAAGCTATTGGCGTCCTCAGTGATAGTTCCGGTACCGTTTGCTGAAAGAGTGTCCTCTTTGCTTGCCCTGATGATTTTGCCAGAGCCTTTTGTGTTCACTGCGATGTTGGTGAAGGTGGCAACCCCTGCCACGGCAGCGACAGTTGTAGTTCCAGTTAAGGAGCCAGTACCACCTGAAAGCGCAAGAGTGATATCAGCTGTGGCATCGGGGCCAGTGGTAATCAAATTACCAGCGGCATCTTTTATATGGACGATGGGTTGGCTAGGTAACATATCTCCAACTGCGACGTTCCCGGAAGGTTGAGTTGCATAAACTAATTGTGAAGCCGGACCGTGAGTTACAGTCACTGTTGGATGAACACTTGTGACGACTTGTCCAGCAATGGCTGCACGGATTGAGGTTGCAGTGCCCATGATAGTGCCTGTGAATGTCGCTGTGTATGTTCCATCCCCGTTATCAGTAACGGCACTAAAAGTACCTGTACTGGTTCCGCCATTTTGACTTAAAGAAACAACAAAGCCTCCACTGGTTAGCGGATTGCCTGAAGTATCAAAAGTATGAAAAGTGGCCGTCACCGAAGAACCCGAAGTGACCGTGTTTGCTGAAAGGCTGAGATAAGAATGTACCAATGAATAATTTCCGGGTAAGACCTGAACCGCCGGAGCTGTCGATGTCAACGCCACACCATCAACAGTCGCAATGATATGAGTCGGCGTACCCGAATTCACTCCAGCAAAGGTTGTGGTGAATGTGCCATCATCATTACTGAGGACGTCACTGAAAATGCCGGTACTGGTACCGCCAGAAGTAGAGAAAGTCACCGTGGGATTACTTCCTGGATACCAGAACACCTGGCCATGTTGATCACGCAGTGCCAGGGTTAAAGTGATGGCTGTACCTGAAAGCAGACTAGCATCAGAAGCGACCACCGCACTTTTGCTCGGAGAGATGGCGATTCCACCTAAGAATGATTCATCGATAGTGGATTTGGAATTACAGCCAACCAAAGTCAGGAATAAAGAAAGAAGAAGAATGAATTTCATCGTTCCTCCTCTTTAAATAAATCCATACTGTAGGTCAGGATTCCAAATATATTGTTTTCATTCACTTCCATGATAGAAGTATTTTGGTTTCTTTGTTTGTATCCTAATTCTGCTTTTAATTTTGAATGTCTTAAAGCGATTGCGGCAGAATAAGCCTGGCCACTTTCAATGGTGTATGTGTCAGTGGATGATGCCCCTAAGTAAGAATAGGCCAAATTAATTTCAAGCTGAGTCTTGCCTTTTTTAAGAAGACCTTGGCTTAAAGCTATTTCTGCGCGGGGCACGCCTGCGATATCTAACGAGGTTTCTGTAGCTGAAACCCCATGTAAGAACAGCTCATGACGGTAGCCAAAGTTAAATCCAATTCCGGTGTTCGTGAAGACATTTTTATTTAATGAAAACTGTAAAGCCATTAATGACTGATTCGCGTTGCTCAAAGTTTTTGAATTGTTCGTCAGTGGCAAGATTCCCAAGCTGCGCGCAGAGAAATCAAATGAAGTTACGAAAGTAGGACTCCAAAGCTGTAACCAACGCATGCCTGCGGTGAAGTCGTGCGATGAATTCAAATTTGCTTTGGCAGTACTGGTTTTGTCAGTGGCACTTATCGAAGTGAACTGATAGCCACCGTAAAATTCCCCACGATGATTAATTTCTTCTTCTGGCTCTGACGGTACTAATGGCGAAGGCAGGCGCCGACTTGGATCAGGCTGTGTCTGGGGAATAACTATTGAAGAAGGTTTTTCAGCGCCCACAGCTTTTGAAACGGTTTCTTTAGGAGCGACCTCTTCTCTTAATATTTTTTCATGAGAAGCTATTTCCGCGGTTTGTTCTACATTTTGCGCTGGCGTTCTTTTTTTTAACTCAGGAACTTCAGCAACCTTTTGTGGAAGCGTCGTTCCCCATTCAGGAATTTTGATTTCAATACCCGTTAATATTTGATTGGGATTTGAGATAAACGGATTCACTTTCAAAAGGCGTTCAAGATTTTGGCCCGCACCGTAGGTATGACCACCGCGAATTCGATCGGCGATTTGCGAAAGGGATTCTCCATCTTTAACAACATAAGAATGCAATGCCGGTCCCTGTGCTTGGGAAGCACATGAAACAAACATTATAATGGCTGTTAAAATTCTTTGCTGTTGTCTCATATCAAAATAGAAATCACGAATCTCCTTCGAGATATCTATTCGGAATTTTTCGGGTAATTCTGAAATTTTTTGGTGATTGCGAGTACTTAGCAAATGTTAAGGTGGCTTTTGTCTGTGAAGCCAGTACTGTTTAGTTGAAGCGCTCAAATCCAAATAGATAACTTTGGGGCTCATAATTGTTAACGAATTGTGAACGTCTGTTTCAAAAACTAACGAAAATCTGAGGAACAGAAGGATTCAGATAAGTACTCTCGCCCAAAGAAAACTTTGTTTTTCATAAACGAGTACTTGTGTGGCTGATGGAGCTTGAGCTTTGCACCAGTGAAGCGGTAGGCAACGACAGTTTCTGCAAAATCCTCGGAAGGACTATCCATTCCATATTCAGAAACGGCTTTGGACAAATCAATTAATTCATATTGAGTGTACGGAATATTGTTTTTTCGCGTTTGGTAAGCGCGCCATCCTGCGACCTGTAACCATTCTGCTGAAATATCCAGTTTTGATTTGTATGATAAGGTGTGACCCAATTCGTGTAGAAACGTTTGCTGGCGTTCAGGAAAGCTTAACTCATTCCACGGGTCAAAAATCTCAATGCTGGCATTAGCAATCACCATGGGACCAAAACCCATACCGCGGGTAAAATGCACCAAGCGTTTATTATAAGAAACAGGATATAAAGCTAAAGGGTAATCTAGCAACGCCTGCAAAATTTCATCAAGCTCGTCACTGCGCCAAGGGGAAGCATACTTAGTGCGAAGATGGGAGCCGTTAAAGCCGAATGTTTTTAATAAGAATAAAAGCTGCGGTCCTTGAGTGTTTCCATAAATTTGTTTTACCGCGCACAAAACCTTATCGCAGCTGGAAGAGAAACTAAGTTCTGGCTTGTTTCGCAAGCTAATGTCTAATTGATGAAGATCAGCAAAATACTGAACTAGATCCGCTTTTTCATTTTTAAAGGTAATCCCGTTTACTTTTTTAGTAACAGGTGAACCGCTACCTACCAATGCTTTCAAAATTGCTTCAGAACTTGGGGGGCGTTGCGTTTTACAAGGGGCCTGCATGACCTCATTGGCGCTTGCTGCCCACCATTCTAAAGCAGGTGCTGCTGATGCCTGAAGGCAGATCAGTAGAAGCGTAAAAATGAAAAAAGGCCCAAGTCGATGCATTGGGCCTAATTGCTAATAAAGCCTTATTCAAGTCAAGGCTGAATCATTTATTTGGAAAGATTTAAGGAGTCCGCGACAGCCGCAGATTCATTGATCACGCGCTGGCTGATGGCTGCATCAGGTCCGAAATATCCAAAAGCGCGGATAATCTGGGTGTGGCCAGGCCGAGGGCTTAGGTTGCTTAAATCATGACGCGGATTCTGATAGGCATGGTTTTCAAATACCGAGTTGTGAACTAAATCTGTGCGGTTGTTTTCAAGCCAAACGCGGGCAATTTGAGCCACGTGACAGCTTACACAGTCCATGTTTTCTGGATTGAACGCCTGGGGATTTTCAATTCTGTACATTGCTCTTAGTTCGTTTTCTAGAACTGTTGCTGATTCTTTCATTGCGCGGTTTGAATCCAAAATCGTCTTTACAAAAGAATCGTCACCCGTTGGTGAAGGCGAGATATTGCCACGTAAGAAATGATCTGCAGGAACTGCAAAGTTAACAAACGCCTGGGAGCCACGATTTACCCGTGGGATTTTACCCACCTTCAATTGTCTATTTACAACTTCAAAGCCCGAAAAGCCCCACATATCGCCAGCGCCACGAACAATCATGACAGTCAGGCGGGATAGGTTTTTTAATCCTGCATATTTCAAAATGATTTTCTGAAATTCTGCCATCGCAGGGCTTGCTGTCCCTTCATAAGCCCACGCCGGGTGGATTTGCAAAGGAAGGCCATCCGTTTTTACTTTGAATTTGGTTTTCCATGTATCGATGTCTTTTAATAAACTTTTAAATTCAACTTCAGTTAGGACATAAAAGCTGTGCAAGGCTGCATCTTCGGTTTGCACGGTATTGCGAGGCCCTGGCTGCAATGGTTGCCATACAAGACGAATTTGGAATTGGCAGGATTGTGGAGTCGGAAGTGGAAAACAAGGATCGATACGCGCCGCTAAAACCCGCAAGTTGTCGGCCACTTGTTCTTCAGTCATCACTGGAGTCAATGGAGGAACGGTACCAATAAATGATTTTGGAATCAGCGGGCCACCGGCACCCACTGAGTTAAGGCTTAAAAGGTCCGCATCATTCAAATGCTTTGGCAAAGGGAATAAATAAGAAACGTCATTCAGATTCCAGCGAGCTTCACTGGCTTGAACAAGTAACAAGGTTGAAAAGAATAAAATTAGTTTTTTCATCGCTGTCCTTCTACTATCTGCAAACAAATCCCGGCTCATTTCCTTCATTAATGAATTTGAAATAAGCGCGAACATTTAAATCATTTACGAATAGCTGGCCTGTATAGTGCGAGAATTGTCCATTTTGAGTTTGCGGATAAAGTTTAAGGTAAACTCCTTCAGCATCACCGCGCAGATCGTTTGTGCCAATGGACTCTGGTGAAGTGCGAACAGTAACTTCATAAGCTTGTCTGGAATTTTTTTGCGTTACTTTTAAAGCCGCACTGGAAGTATAAGTTCCAACAAAAGGATTCAATGGATCAATATTGCTTGAAAAACGAACCTGAACGGTGAAGTCAGGATCATAACTTGGAACACAGGTAATTGATGTAACTGCGGATGCGAACGCTGGTGCCGCTACTAAGGCAAGTAAGCAAATAAGTGATTTCATTGGACCCCTCTTAAAAAGCAGGTCCTTTTAAGCTGAAGGCTGTTTGAAGGGCAAAGGAATTACCGAAAAGAAAGCTCAATGATAACGGAACATCACGGAAATCCTGCGTCAAAACAGATAAGCGGCCTTAATCGCTATTATTGGAGATAAGCCGTTCCGAGTAATGTCATCGGCAAGATCTTTTTCTGTTCCATCAATAGCCTGCTTAATTGGAGGAGTTTCCTCTAAATCATCAAGTCCGGTATCAATATCTACTTTTGTGCTAAGAATTTTCATGATCCCGAAAGAAAAATCCATATAGAGCCGATCATGTACGACCCAACTGTAGCCTGCGTAAAATTCGGTGAAGAGAAAATCAGAGTCGACATCGATCTTGGCTTCTAAACCTAAAGCATCAAGCACAGTTCGTAAATCTGAATAGTCTTCGCCCGTTGCCGCACTTAAAGCTTCGTCAACATCAACCCGTCCTGACGCCGTTAGTGACATAAAGGAAGCGCCAATGTGCCAACCTGTGTTTTCACCAACGCGATAATTAAAATCCCCACGCAGCATTTGGTTTTTTTCAAAGATGTCTTCAACTATTCCCTGCATGTGTTCGTTGTTCCCGAAATAGGCAACAGCTCTGCCAATCAAGGTGCGATAGTAGGGAGGCATATAACCAGCTTGTAAAGAAAACGTGGCGCGTTCCCCTTGCAGCATAAGACCTGCGCCCGTAAACGTCGGAGCTGACGTGTTTACTAAAACACCAAAGCGCCAATCAGCGGGTCCTACTGTTGGAGTTCCCGCGGGAGTCGTTGCCGGAAGTGAGGTGTCGGTAGGTGATGGGTCTGGAGAAGTCGACGTGTCCGTTGTCATCGGTGAAGATTCAGTTGGAGGTGTTAGAGTTTCAGAGCTGGTTGAAGACTCTGTCGTTGTTGCGCCAGTTCCAGTTTCTGTCTGAGCTAAAACAACATTCGAAAAAAATAGTAGCAGGACAACAACTCTTTTAAGCATTCACGCCTCCGCAAAAAAAGCCCCAAAATCTTTTGAGGCTTTGAACATATTGAAAATTAATTTTCTGGTTGTGACGGTGGTGGATCGTTTGGTTTTTCTTCGGCTTTGTGGTTAACTAGATAGTCGCCGATACTGTTTAGCATATCGATGTTGCTAGTTAGTTCCTGATAAGTATCAGGGTCGTCCATCAATATTTTTTCGATATATTTTTTAAGCCCTGGCTGCTCTGATTTAAAGCCTTTGTAGTTAGGATTTAAAGCGATCAAGATTTTACCAGCAAGACCTGTTTGCGCCGCTGAAAGCTGCGTGCGAATAGAAGTAAATTCCACCTCTGATGGATCTAACGAAGCAGGCAGTTTGCTAAAATCAATGCGTGCATTTAAGTGCATGCGAGCAGAGATAACGTCATCCTTGGCATCTTTTTGCACATCATCCATAGCAATATCAAAAGTAATGGCATCGCCATATTTTTTTCCATACTCGGCAGCCATGTCGTTGGCGATTTTTTCTAACTCATTGGCGTAAAGATTCAAAGTGCTTTGGCCAAATGTTTTTACTAAGTTCAGTCTTAATGAAAGATCCCCCGTAAAC
Organism: Bdellovibrio bacteriovorus; assembly: GCA_041888585.1. Taxonomy (GTDB): domain Bacteria; phylum Bdellovibrionota; class Bdellovibrionia; order Bdellovibrionales; family Bdellovibrionaceae; genus Bdellovibrio; species Bdellovibrio bacteriovorus_I. The sequence goes on from CP168971.1 coordinate 488,606, forward strand.
CATGGCGCAGATCCATCACCGTAGTGATAGGCCGCATTTTGTAGATTTAGAATCAGTTTATTGTCTGGGCCGTCTTTGGTAAGCAATCCAGAAATTCCCACATCAACAGTTTTATTATCGTCAATGTTAAGATCGGTGAATAGCAGCTGCATAACGGTGTTGCCACCATTAAATGGCGCTACTATACCAGCGAGTTTGCGATTCACTTCCTCCTTGGAAATGACGGTTGCTGCAATAGCAATGGATGAGCTTAACAAGATCGCCGGAACGATCTTTTTTAGGATCGGTTTCATGGGATTCTCCTCTTGTTTTGGACGATTTATTTAGTTTCCGGCAAAGCTAACTAAACACAAGAGGCTGATGAAAAAAACAGTGAAACTAGCAAGCCTAAGCAGGCATTAATTTTTGACAAAAGTTTCTTAAAGCGTCGGAGTATTCGCCCAGGTCTTTGATCACGGTGTTGGCGAAATTTTTCGAAGGCTCAACATACTGGTTATGCATAGGGCGGACTTGCAGTTCGAATTGCTTTTTGACGCCTTCAGGGGTGCGGCCCCGTTCATTTACGTCACGGTGAAGGCGACGCTGGAAGCGCAATTCTTCTGGAGTATCAAAGAAGATGGATTCATCCAGCTCACAACGCACCTCCATGGAATTAAGAATCAAAATTCCATCTACTAGAATAATCTTTGTGGGCTTACACAAGATTGTTTCTTTTTGGCGAGTGTGGGTCTTGAAATCATAAATTGGGATATGGACATTCAATCCTTGGCGAAGCTTTTGAAGGTCCTGTGCTAAAAGTGTGAAGTCAAGGCTGCTAGGGTGGTCGAAGTTGACAGAACCGCCATCACCATCGAAACGATGGGATTGGTCGATATAGTAGTTGTCTTGATAAATGATAGTGCAGTTGTCTGCGCCTAATTGTTTTTGCAAGTCCAAGGCGAAGTGGGTTTTTCCAGATCCACTTCCGCCTGCAACTCCGACTATGTACACACTCATGGGACCTCTACTTCGTTTGGAACAAACGGTCTCCGGCATCACCAAGGCCTGGTACCAAGTAACCTAGTTCGTTGATCTGCTCTTCGATGTTGACGGTGTAAATTTCAACGTCAGGGTGGAAGTGCAAGATACGCTCTAGTCCCGTTTTGCTGGCAAGAATGCTGATCACTTTGATCTTACCAACGCCATAGTTTTTTAATCTGTCTATAGCTGCCACAATAGTGTCGGCAGTGGCAATCAAAGGATCACAGAGTATAATTTCTTTATCCTGCACGTCCTGGGGCATTTTAAAATAATACTCAACTGTATTGTGAATGAATTTATCGCGGTAAATCCCAATAAAACCAGTGCTCGCGCGAGGAATCATCGATAGTACGGCGTCTAGCATCCCATTTCCGGCACGCATGATAGAAACTACGATAGGTGGTTTTACGATTCTTTCCGCCATGGTCTTTGCAATAGGTGTTTCAATGGCGATAGGCTCAAGGTGCTTCCAGTCGCGCATAGCTTCGTAAACAAGGATTTTTGAAACCTCTTTTACGATTTCGCGAAACTCATGGGAATAGGTGTCCTTGTCGCGAAGGTAACCTAATTTGTGTCTTAATAGTGGATGGTCGATAACTTTTACTTGATTCATAAATACTCCTTAAAAAACAGTTCCGTCGCTTTCAATTTTGAGGGGAGGAGAACTATCTGCACGCAAAGCCTTCGCAGCTTTACGGCCGGCCCACCAAGTGCCGCCCTCAAGAACTTTTGCTAGCGGGAATTCTGCATCAGTTTTGTTAAGTTTATTTCTTACTTTGTCGCCGATACGGTCTAACAAGGAAACCGTCAGGCCGCGCCATTCAATGACTAATTCTGAATCGGGACGGTGAGCTTTTTCTAGAAGCTGTTGATCTTTTAAAGTGATCAATCCTAAGTCTAAAAGCAATCCACCGTTACGGTATTCAGCTAAACCAGTCAGTTTTTCAACTCCAGTCAGTTGAAATCCTGCATCCATCAATGGTTCCATCAGTGAATAGCTCATCCACTGTGAAAGTTTATGGAAAGCAGCTAAGCCTCCTGGCACTTTTGAATAGTTCCAGATATCGCCTAGATTTACAGAACCTACTTTCACGCGACCGGGCCAGATATCCCCAAGGCCGTCAAGGACTGCGCGCAATACTTGCGGACCCGTTAAGGACTTACCATAGCGTTTGTGAAGATAATCAACCAATCCGCCAGGTCTGCCACCCGGGAAAAGTTCTGGTTTTGCTTGAATCGTTTGTCCTAGGTTTTTTAACAAAGACAAACGCCCTTGCACACCTACCAAGGGATTTTTGTCGCTCACTTGGAAAGCAGCTTCTAATGTTGCTTGCGAAAGATTCTTTAAGCCTTCTGCTGTTGCTTTGAAAGGACTGTTTTTATCGCTGGATAAACTGCCATCCATGAAAAGGTAAAAACTAGCAACGCCCAAACCTTCGGAGCGGTTGAATGATTTGCCGCTAGAAGCTTCTTGATAAGACCAAGTATTGCCAGCACCCGCATCTAAAAGCACTGAAGTGATCACGAGGTCAAACTTCGTGCGCGCGATTTCTAGTGGATCTTGCCCCTGCAATTTCGCTTCAAGAGTTTTTACGCGATCAATGCCGCCCACGCGGAAATGACCCCAACGAGAGTGAAAGGGAATTTCAAGGCTTGGATAATTATCACGGATCACCTCAACTACATAATCAACCACGTGGTTGAATTTATCAGGATGATAAGTGAAGTGAGTTTGACCCTTTTCCGTCAGTTCAAATATTTTTTCAGCGCTTTGGCGGATGGCCAATGGCGAAAGTAAAAAATCGAGATCTTTTTCTGTGTAGGTATGGTTATTCATCGATCGGTCTTCCTTTGACAGCCGCGAGTTCCGCTTCTGTTTTTTTAGCGCCAGGATTGAAATAACCTTTGGCTTTTTTCGCTTCGATTTCAACTTGGGCGTCAGGTGGAATTAAGTTTTCAGGAATGGAAATACGATTTACGACTTCAATGCCGCTTTTTACGATGGCGTCGTATTTCATATTGCTCATTGAATGCAAGTTGTGGATTTTCGTGATTCCAAAGAAATGCAAGATGTCTGGCATTAATTCTTGAAAGCGCGCATCTTCCACGCCAGCCACACACTCTGTGCGGTGGAAGTAAGTGGCTGCGGAATCTCCGCCAGCCTGGCGTTTACGGGCGTTATAAACTAAGAACTTAGTCACTTCACCTAAAGCGCGACCTTCTTTGCGGTAGTATGCGATAATACCAACGCCACCACGTTGCGCGGTTCTTGCGGCGTCTTCGATTCCGTAGATCAAGTAAGGACGGCATGTGCAAATATCAGAGCCGAACACGTCAGAACCGTTACATTCATCATGCACACGACAAGTAAGTTCTACATCTGGTTTTGCTAAATCCTGTGGGTTACCGAAGATGTACACAGTCGTATTGCCGATAGGTGGCAACATCACTTTTAAATCTGGGCGAGTGACAAGTTCAGGGAACATGCCGCCAGTTTCTTGGAAAAGGATTTTTCTTAATTCGCCCTCATCAACGCCCAAACGTTCTGCGATACCTGGCAGATACCAAACCGGTTCAAAAGCCACCTTGGTGATTTTGATATCTTTGTTTTCGTTGATGATCTTACCGTCAATTTTTAAGCGCCCCTGATCAACAGCTTCGTAAATTTCGGGAATTTGCAAATGGGCTTGTGTCACTGCCACTGTTGGGCGCACGTCGTATCCAGCTTCAAAGAATTTTTGAAAATGGATAGGAACGTCAAAACCCCATGGATCGATGGAAACCATTTTCTTAGCATCAAACCAAGAAGCATAAGGTCCAATTTTAACGGGGCTTTCGGTGTTGTGCAGATCTGGCTTATGATTTGTAGCGTATTTGCCTTGGGCAATCGAAAGTGCGCGGTAAACAGTGTAACTTCCGCTGTGGGTTCCGATGGCATTGCGTTTGGTAGTATCAGTTAAAGAGCCAATGACAGGGCCACGCTCTAAAGCAGTAGCAGCGCCCCATTTGATGGGAAGGCTGTCTTTGTAAACTTGGCTATTATGTGATGTTAAAATGACATGTGATGATCTTTTCATATCGACCTCTATTATGACATCCAGTTGTTGTCTTCTTGTTTTTCCCATTTCACGGTGACTTTTTTCACGTTCGACCAGAAATCAAGGGACTGGTGTCCAGTGATATCGCCGTGACCAAACTTCGACGCATTCACGCCGCCGAATGAAAAGGGCTCGCGGGGAACAGGAACGCCGACGTTGACCCCCACCATTCCGGTGGAAGCCATGCGCACGACTTTTTCAGCCAAGTTTCCGCTGCTGGTGAAGACCGAGCAGGCGTTTCCGTACTCCACATTGTTTTCAATTTTCATTGCTTCCGAAATATCGTGGCAACGCACGATACTTAATACCGGTCCGAAAAGTTCAATCTTTGCAACGTCACTTTGCGGATTCACGTGATCCAAAATTGTTGGACCAATCCAATGACCTTCTTCCATGCCCGCTGGAGCTTTGGCTTTTCTGCCATCAAGAAGAATTGTGGCACCCTCTTTTTCAGCTTGGGTGATGGCTTTATTTAAGAACTCCACTTGGGATTTTGTGATGATGGCACCCATGTCTTTACCAAGAACGAGGGAACTTGCACGTTCTACGATTTTTTGAATGTGTTTATCAACGTTACCTACAGCTAGCAACACGGCAGCTGCCATACAACGTTGACCAGCACAGCCAGTGAACGAATCACTGATGCCAATTCCAGAAAGCTCTGGATTTGCGTCAGGCAAAAGTACGATGTGATTTTTCGCTCCTCCTAATGCGAGTGCTCTTTTCCCTTGGCGGGTCGCGCGTTCATAAACGGCTTGCGCTACTTTTGTTGAACCCACAAAACCAACGGCCTTCACGTCTTTATGATCGATGATCGCTTCAACAGTTTCTTTTCCACCTTGCAGAACTTGGAATAGGCCATCTGGAAGTCCCGCTTCTTTAAGAGCCGCTGCAATTTTCATGGAAGTCAGAGGAGTTTTTTCTGATGGCTTCCACACATAAGCATTTCCAAGAGTCAAAGATATTGGAATCGTCCACATAGGTACCATCGCCGGAAAGTTAAATGGAGTGATGTTGGCGATAACTCCTAGAGGTTCGCGGCGGTATTCACAAGTTACACCTCTGGAAACCTCAGATTTGCCGCCAAGATCCATGTTTTGTAAAGCAATGGCGAACTCAAGTACCTCGATGCCTTTTAAAAGCCCCGCTCGGCCTTCATTAAAGCTTTTTCCTGATTCTGAACTTTTCAAATGAGAAATTTCATCCAAATCGCGCATTAAAATCTGACGAAGATTGAACATCACTTTCGTGCGTTCTTTCATTGGGACTTCAGCCCATTCTTTTTGCGCGGACTTCGCGGCAGCAACGGCTGTCTGCACATCATCGGCCGTGGAGCTGTGGAATTCTCCGATTTTTTTTCCTGTGTAAGGGCTGATGATGTCTGATTTAAGGCCACTGCCTTTTTGAAATTTTCCAGAAACAAAATTCTGGCAATCGATGATTTGAGTTGGAATTTGCACACTCATATTTTCGTCCTTGGCAAAAGAATCTCTCTAATCCGGCCAAGCCGGAGTATAGAAAAGAAAAGTAAACTACGATGATTGCCTAAGCGTTTTGTTTTGCCAATTCAAAATGAAAATTTATCGTCTTCTTAATGATTTTTGCAGCGGTGCGTGGGGCAAAAATTCCGTCTCAAAACAAGGCGTTTTTAGCTCTTATTACTCTTATCCGATAAGGCTCATTATGAAATACCTACTCTTGAGCATTTTTACTTTTGGTTTTTCTTCAGCTTCGTTTGCTTATTCATGCAAAATTGATCAGATCAAACAAAACAATCCAAAATTTTGTGATGACTTGCGCGAAGAAACTGGCATGAGCGATGCATCGATGGCTGAACTCTTTAAAGAAGTTCAAGACGCTATGGAAGAATTCATCTTAAAAGGTCGTACTGTAGAGGAATTATCACCGGAAGAAAAATCCATTTATGCGCGCATCAGTACGGTGAAGTTTTCTAAGTTCAATAAATGCGGCACAGACCCGCAAGGTCAACCGTCCGTGAATGCTTCTTACAGTACGACAGAGCACTCTGTCACTTTTTGTGAAGGTCTAAAAAATTATCCCATTCCAGCTTTAGTCACCATGATTGGCCATGAAATTGGTCACGCTGCTGATTCATGTTCAGTTCAGTGTTACCATGTTCATGCCCAGGACCGCACGCGTTTGCGTCTGCCACAGGATTTTGTGAACAGTTCTGATGTGGATCCTACTTTTCAAAGGGAATTAAGAAGCTCTAGAGAGCCTGTATCAATGACTGCAAGATTATTAATGTCCCGTCCCGATATCGTCGAAAGCTGGCGCAGTCAGCAAGGGGTTACAATCAATGAGCCCATGCCTTTAAATCGCTATCCGCTAAATCGAGTTCGCCGTTGTTTAATTGATCAGGATAAGGTGTGGGAGGCCCCTGCAAATGAGGCGTCACACCAAATAGCTAGACACCGTGATAAAGATGCGGGCTGTAACAGTCATACTGATTCAGAAAGCATGGCCGACGTTTGGGGTGCTTATGCTTTAGGAAAGTATTTTGAAAAACATCCTGAAAAGCGCGGAGCTGCGGCATTAGGGATGTTTGAAAGTCGTAAGAAAGAGTTGTGTTCGCCAAAAAACTATTCTGGAACAATTGCGCGATTAGAATCCATCTGGTTGGCTGTACCTAGTGTAGCCCAGGCTATCGGGTGTGAACCGGTGCCGGAAAGAAGTTGCATGTCGCATATTCCATTTCCTGCACCAACGATTGCGCCAGCAAGCAATCCGCGCATCAGTTCTCCTGGCAGGGGAGTGGCCCCTGGTGCGCGTGGCGATGGGACCTCTAGAAGAGGCCCCGGAGTTCGCTAGGCTTTCAAAGCTGCGCTGACATCATCCATAATATCTTTCGGCTCGTCTTGAGGTGCGTAGCGCTTCAAGACTTTGCCATCGCGACCTATAAGAAATTTCGTAAAGTTCCATTTAATCATTTCAGTTCCAAGAATACCTGGCGCACTTTCTTTTAGGTATTGGAACACAGGTTCTGCATTAGAACCGTTAACATCCACTTTCGCCATCACGGGAAATTTCACTCCGTAATTTAGCTGGCAGAACTCTTGGATCTCTTCATTTTTTCCAGGCTCTTGGGCGCCGAACTGATTGCACGGAAATGCAAGAACAGTGAAACCTTGGGCTTTGTATTTTTCATACATTTCTTCAAGGCCCGCGTATTGTGGGGTGTAACCACATTTGCTGGCTACGTTCACCACAAGAACGACGTTATCCTTGTATTTATCCAAAGGAACCTCAGTACCGTTAGCGGCCTTCACTGTGAATGAGTGAAAATTTTTTGACATCTTTTTGTATCTCCGAGTTTCTCGAAAGTGTTCCTCAAAATCTTAATTCTCCGAGGAGAAATTGTCATTATTTCTCGGGGTGAGACATGAACATTTCAGCGCAGAAATATTGGGGGACCTCACAAGTTCATGATAAATTCTTGTAACTTTCTTCAGAATTACCATCTAAAAGCCGATAATTACCTCATGGGGATCTTGAAAGTTTCTGTAATCTCTTTACTCCGTGTAGCAGTGCCGGTGGCTGCAACGTTCACTTTTGCGGTGAGTGAGGCGGAGATCTGTATCGAACAATGCCGTGGTGCCGCGAACGAACAAAATTGCGTCATGCAATGCCAAGGAATTACTCCTCTTCCAATGACCGGTCCTATTCCACCTCCACGTCCTGCTGATCTTGGTTCCTCTACTCAAGGGCGCAGTAGCGGTAACGGTGGTAATCGTTCCCAAGAGGGAAGTTCTAACCAGCAGCGCCAATCTGGTGCGAACATGGCGCAACAGTGCCAGGCGGATTATCAAAACTATTACGATAACTGCAGCAAAGAAATCGATTCTACTTCCTATAGCTGTGATGAAAAAAACGATGCAGGGATGACGGGTGTTGCCGACCAGGCATCACAATTAGCTTTGATGTTGGGTCAACAAACTGGTTCTAACGTGCAGGCGGCTTGCGGTCAGATGGCGAATATTTCCCAAGCAGCCAATGCGGCGGTGGCGGCTTATCGAATCAATTGCAGCAGTGCGATCAGCACTTGTAAGTCGACTTGTAAATTGATTGAAGAATATGTCAGAGGCAATCCTTCTTGTGGTCCTTATTTCTTAGGGCCGAACTCATCCACAGTAGCCGCTTTAGCTAATGCGCAAAATTTAGCTAAGAGTTGCAACAACTTTGATGCAAAAATGAATCAAGCGCAGCAAGCAATTCAAAATTATGGGAACACGGCTGCCAATGCTTCCCAATGTGAAAATCTAACTAAGGGTGATCCAGCAACGGCGACACCGGATTTCTGTAAAGCAAATCCAACGGCGCCTAATTGTGTGGAACAGGCTGCTGTGGATTGTACAAATCCTTCCATCGCTACGACGAATAAAGTCTGCGTGTGCGCGAAAAATCCAATGGACCCGATGTGCTTTAATCAACAAAGCAGCTCAGGCGTTACTTCCTTCGCAGGTGGTGGAATTGATTCATCATCGCGACTAAATTCTTCAACTGGAAACAGTGATATGTCTTTTGCTGGTGACATCCCAAGCTTGCCTAGCATTGATCAAGCCGCTTTTTCGTCAAGTGGTCCTGATGATGCTGTTGATGGTAAACAGGGTTCTGGCGCCGGCGTCGGTGGATTTACTGGCGGTGGTTCCGGTTCGTCGATGGCCGGGGCAGGCGGCGGGTCTGACGGCGCTAATAGAAAACTAGCGGAAGCTTACGCCGGTGGTGGCGGCTTTTATGGCGGTGGCGGTGGCTTTAAGTCAGGTGCTAGTGGTGGTGGATATGCCGGTGCAGTTCCTGGTGCTCCTCCGGGTAGTGCAGGCTCTGATTTAAATAAAAATGGACAACCTGATTTACGCCAATTTCTTCCGGGTGGAAAATTTGATCCGCGTTTAATGTCTGGCGGTGCTGGCCGAGATGGAATCACGGGGCCATCATCAGATATCTGGCAAAAAATCCAAAACCGTTATCGAGTTCTTAGCCCAACACTTATGCCTTAAGAAAGATGATGATGAAAAAAATCAGCCAGCTTAAAATTTTTATTTTATTTTGCGGATTCTTTCTTCCCCTGCTGAGTTTTGGTCAGGCTTTCTTGGGTAAAGAGCGCTGCATGCCTGCCTATGAAGATTGTAAGGCTATTCATAATGCAAAAAACGGAAAGCCTGCTGTCTGTAACGATGCTTTAAATAAATGTATGGTCACCGACGGAGGTGCCGTTCGTCGCAGTGACGGTAGTTATCAACAGATGTATCACACCGGCAACCCGGATTTCATTAGATGCCGCGGGCAGGGGCTAGAACCTATGACCCCGGAGTTTAATGCTTGTATGAACAAAAACAAAACTGTTCCGATTCCAACTCCACGTCCTGAGCCAACTATTATGGCTGCAAGACCTGCAGAAACTCCATCATCACAGCCTTTAAAAACCTGTGATCTTCAGTGTAATCAAGGTGAAATCTGTACGAACTTTGGTGCGGCACCACGCTGTATTCCACCGTCCCTCGAAGGTGAATGTATGGGGGAGGGGCCGCAATTGCCGGCGACTTTTGATTCTTGCGTTGATTTTCGATTGCAAACGATTCGCGAATGCGAACAACAGTATTTAAATCTAAGCCAAGAATGTTCAACCAAAGTTGAAGAAACAACGGCAAGCTGTGATGAGAAAAATACACCTGAGCTAAACAGCGCCTCTGATCTAGCTTCAAAACTGACTTTGCAAGCAGGGCAAGCCAGTATTCAGAATGCGTGCAGTGATATGGCCAAGGTTTCTGTTGCTGCAAACGCGGGTTTAGCTGCCTACCGAACGACATGTTCAAATTCAATGAAAACATGTAAAACGACGTGCACGAATTTAGTGAATTACGTAAATAGCAATCCTCACTGTTTTTCTAAAACTCCGCAGGCCACCCAAAATGCCCAGGAAGTTTCTAAAAGCTGCGATCAATTTGAATCCCGAATGAGTGAAGCTCAACAAGCCATTCAAAATATCGGACAAACAGCAGCCAGTGCTACGGGATGTTCAGATGCTACTTTCGGTGGACGAGCTGAAACGGCTGCACCGACTTTTCCTGGCATGGTTGATATGTCCCAGGTAGATTGCAGTAAGCCTGAGTCTGCTACTAACAAAGTTTGTGTGTGCGCGAAAAATCCAAACGATCCGATGTGTATGCAAATGCAAAAAACAGGAGGTCTTGTTTCGCAAACAGACGGTGGAATTGATTCTTCAAGCAGACTTAAAGAGCCAGCTTCCCAAGGAATGAACTTCGGTGAAGATCTTCCAACTTTACCTGGAATTGCCCAAGGTTCTGGTTCCTACGGTAATGATGGTCAAGCTGTCGAAGGCAAACAGGGTGGAGATGTTGGTTTAGGTGCCATGGCTGACTCTGTGGGCAGAGGTTCTGGTTCGAATGCAGGCGGCAGCAATGGTTCTACTGCTGCTGCGGAAGCAGAATCATCTGGTGGTCTTGGTGGATTCTTTGGCGCGGTCGCAAGTATTTTCCGTCCTTCCGATTCTGATCCAGGTAAAGGCGCAGGTGCTGGCGCAGGAAAATTAGATGCTAATAAAGATGGAAAAAACGCGAAGGATGCAAACCTTCGCCAATTCCTTCCTGGTGGGAAATATGATCCACGCTTAAGAGGAATCGCGGGTGCGCAAGGGGTCGATGGAATTACCGGTCCCAATTCAGATATCTGGCAGAAAATTCAAAATCGGTATCGCGTGGTTTCGCCAAGTCTTCATCCTTAACAGCAATCTTGTTTCATAGTGAGACACCTTAACTTTTTGTAAAGTTAAGGTCCAGTAGTACCGATACGTTCCCCTATGGGAATGACGCTAAAAATTGCTTCGCTTATTTTACTTTCCTTCATTTTTTGCTCAGTTACTCAGGCATTCGAACCGATTTTGAGTGTAGCTGATTGCCGCAATGTCGGAATGACTTGTCCAACGGGTATGATTTGCTCAGCCGTGGATCGAGAGCGCGCCCGTCCCTATGAATGTCGTCCCCGCCCTGAAGCAGAACAACAACCTGCGCTCACTTGTAAACAGCAGTTCACTTTGCTTTTAGAAGAGTGTTCTAAACAATTAGAAAGCACCGCTTATTCTTGTGATGAAAAAAATGATCAAGGCATGACAAGTGTTGCTGACAGTGCTTCGCAACTAGCTTTGATGATGGGTCAGCAAACCGGTGGCAGCGTTCAAGCCGCGTGCTCTGGAATGGCGAAAGTTTCCCAAGCGGCAAATGCGGCAGTGGCAGCTTATCGAATCAACTGCAGCAGTGAAATTTCAAGTTGTAAATCCACTTGTGTTAAAGCAAGGGAATTCGTGGCTGCCAATGCTCGTTGTCTTGGTGCTGACGGTCCCCATGTATTAAATGCCTTCAATGCTCAGGCTGAAGGCGAATTAAAAAAATGTGATTCTTATACAGCGAAAATTGACCAAGCTAATCAAGCCATTCAGAACTACGGCAATACGTCCATGAATGCTTCTCAGTGTGAAGAGCTGACTTCTGGTGACGTAGCGCCAACGCCCGAGTTTTGTGCCGCAAATCCGACGGCTCCAAATTGTACAGGATTAACAGGTTCGGTAGATTGTAAAGACCCAACACAAGCTTCGACAAACAAGGTTTGTATTTGTGCGAATAATCCAAGTGATCCAGCGTGTTTTAATCAGCAAAAGGCGGGTTCCGCATTCAGTGCAACAGCCGGTGGTATCGATGCTTCATCTCGTTTGGGTGCAGCAAAAGGTGATTCGATGTCTTTTGATGGGGCTGATCTTGGTGGTTTACCAAACATTGCTCAAGGCAGTTTCACTCCGGGTGGTGGCGAAGGTGTTGATGGTCAACAAGGGAGTGGCAACCCCGTGGGTGGCGGTTCTGGTGGTTCATCAGGAGGTTCTGGTTCAGGCGGCGGTTCTGGTGGAGCATCAGAAACTAGTACCGACGTGAACGCAGGTTTCTATGGTGGTGGTGGAGCAAGGTTTGGTTCCGGTGGCAGTGTTGGTGGAAGTTCAGGTGACGGTCGCGGTGTTGCTAACGTTGGTGCCGCTGGGACACCGAGTGGACCTGATTTAAGAAAGTTTTTACCGGGAGGACAGTTTGATCCTCGCCGTGGAATTTCCGGGATGAATGGCCAAGATGGTATCACAGGGCCTAACTCAGATATCTGGCAAAAGGTGCAAAACCGCTATCGGGTGATGGCACCTTCCCTATTACCTTAAATTAAAGCATGCAAAGATTCGATCACCTGTTTACGAATAGGTGCATCGACAAGAACTGTGACGCTCATCGCACTCATCATCAAACGGTGAGACGGCAATTCTTTTTCAGCTAAGATGTTTAAAATATTTTGAGTGATTTCTGGTGAAGTGGCCCCTGTGCAAGTCAAAGTTACAGTTGAAAAATCATTCGGTAAAAGCGTAAAGCGCGGATGATTTGCCAGGTCTTTCTTAATTGCCTGAACGATTTCAGCAGGACCGGTTAATAACATTTCTGTTTTATCCGCATTCATTTCACACTGCAAAAGCTGCGGGAATGCGATTTGCTTTTGATCAAACAATGTCTGCAACTCTTTAAGTGCTTTTGCTGGATTTTTTTCTTTGCAAAGAATGCCAACCACAGTTTCGTGTGAGTTCAATGATAAAGCTTTACAAGTTTCAAACATATTCAGTCCTTTTTTAACCAAGGTGCCGTCGGATGTTTTATTAGAAGCAGGTCCGATGTACAAAGTGACGTTGCGCTGTTTTGCTAATTCCACAGAACGATAGTGCAAAACTTTGGCGCCCCAGAAGGTCATATCCATCATTTGATCATAGTTTAATTCCATCAAAGGACGCGCTGACTTAACGATATTTGGATCCGCCGTGAATACCGCAGGAACGTCTTTTAAAATTTCACAGCGTTCGGCATTGAATGAAGCTGCCATGGCAACGGCTGAAGTATCAGAACCACCGCGTCCTAGTGTCGTAATCTCTTTGGTTTGTGGAGACACTCCTTGAAAGCCTGCAAGAATAACCACTTGGTCTTTCTTTAATGACTCTTCAACGCGGAATGGTTTTACATCTTTGATAAAGGCATTGACGTGGGAATCATCAGTAAAGATTCCCGCCTGGCTTCCTGTGAAACTTATGGCAGAACATCCTAAGTCATTTAATGCCATGCTCATCAAAGACATGCTGATGCGTTCACCGACAGTCAAAAGCATATCCATTTCGCGGCGGTGAGGATGACCAGAGACTTGGTTAGCAAGATCAATCAAAGAATTTGTGGTTTTACCCATGGCGCTAACAACGACAATCAAAGAATTCTCATTTGATTGTGCGCAGACTCGAGAGGCGACTGATTTGATTTTTTCTGGATCAGCCAGTGTGGCGCCACCGTATTTTTGTACAATCAGCGGTTTCATTCCAATGCAACTTTCCGATTTATCTGGTGCACGTACGAAGAAACAATTCTTGAAGCTCCTTTGGGAACTCGAATGAAATGTTTCTCGACCTGACGAGGAATGTAACCCAGATACAGCTCGGCGTTCAAATCTTTTAATGACTTTCTGGTAACTCCCAAATGATCGGCTAACGAATTAAGTTCTACACCGCCGGGCACCAACACCACTTCATACTCTAAAGGATCCATTTTTTCTAAATCTCGGAAGCCATAAAGATTCGGAGCTTTGGCAATTAGCATAGCAGCAAGAATCTTTGGAACGTAATCTTGGGTTTCCTGTGGAAGCGCGTTGAGCTTTATGAGTGTCCAGTAATCTTTGGTGCCGTATTTTTTGATCTGACGACGAAGACCATTTTCACCCATGTTATAGCTGGCAGCTACTAGGTACCAAGAACCAAACTCTCCGTAAAGATCTTGGATGTAGCGAATGGCTGCTAAAGTACTTTTCTTTAAATCTCGGCGCTCATCAAGCCACCACGTTTTATTAAGTCCATAGCGTGAACCCGTCGCTTCGATAAATTGCCAAGGGCCCACAGCATCAGCGGTGCTTATCGCATTCGGAGCAAAGCCACTTTCGATCATTACCATGTAAGCTAAATCTTGAGGAAGACCTGCACGCTTTAATTCAATTTGAATAAACGGCATGTACATGTAAGAGCGTTGTAACCATTGACGGAACCACTTTGAATTTTGGAAGTAAGAAACCCACTTGCTGACTTTTTTGTTGTAGGTGACAGGTAAATCAAAAATCAGATTGTCAGATTGAACGTGTGTTGATTTTGCAGTTAAGGTTTTTAATTTTTCCTTAAGAGTCTGCGCCTTGTTGATCGATGGAACTGCAGCTGTTTGCTCCAATGCCGCTTTAGGATTGGTTTCTGCTAGTGTCCATGAACTTGAAAGTAAGATAAATAATAGCGCTGCCAACGTTCTCATAAGCCTGATTATGAAGCCGATTCTTTGACACTGTCGACAAAGATCTGACAATTCCCTGGCGCCATCGACGAAGGTCAATCCACGGCCAAATCGCAAAAAACTTGAGTCCAAGTTTTTTCTTTAAGATGAAAGTCTAGCTAGGAAGCTTTTTCCCAGACCAAGATCTACTATGTCAAAACATGGCACACGCCTTGCTGCTCTACAAAGTGTGGAGGAGTGTTCATGGGGAATAAAGGTATCTATACAGCCTTAAGTGGCGCAATGGCGCAAAGTACAAAGCTTGATACTATCGCCAATAATTTGGCCAACGTGAACACGCCAGCCTTTAAGCGTGATCAACAACTCTTCCAAGAATACTTAACGGCAAATGAAAAGCCGCCACAAACAACACAGATCCCTCGAGATGTTGCTGCCATCGAAAGTTTCTATAATATGCAAGGTGGCGATAAAAGTTATGTTGATACCAAAGGGACCTTCACTGATTTTTCGCAAGGTGGACTGAAGCCAACTGGCAACAGTCTTGATGTGGCGATTGATGGTAAGGGCTTTTTTGAAATCGCCACTCCAACAGGCGTTAAGCTGACTCGTTCTGGTAATTTCACTTTGGATGGAAATGGCCAGCTAGTAACGAAAGAAGGACATCCTGTTTTAAGAGCAGGTGCACCTGGTGAAGATCCTGCGGGCCGAGTGATCCGCGTTCAAGGTAACGGCGCTATTTCAATAACTGATAACGGCGATGTATTTGAAGGCACTGAAAATGTCGGCAAACTTTCTTTAGTAAACATCAACAATCCAGATTGTTTGCAAAAGATGGGTTCATCTTTATATGGCTTTAAACCCAACATGACTCCAGAGATGACCAATATTGCTAACCCTAGCGTGAAACAAGGTTTTTTAGAAACTTCAAACGTCAATATCGTGCAAGAAATGACAGATATGATCAGCACTCAGCGTGTTTTTGAAAGTACGCAGAAGGCGATCAGTGCCTATGACCAAATGGCTGACAAAATGGTCAACGTGATTGGTAAAACGAACTAATAAATAGACCGTCATCATGATGATGATGGATTTGGAAGGATTCCTGAATGCTTAAGAGTTTGAATACAGCAGCGACGGGTATGGCGGCTCAGCAGACCAATATGGATGTTATCGCCAATAATATCGCCAACGTTTCAACTAATGGATTTAAAAGATCCCGTGCAGAGTTTGAAGACCTCATGTATCAAACTCAAAAAGAACCTGGCACAGCTTCAGGGGAAAATGCTTATTCACCAAATGGTGTGCAAACAGGCTTGGGTGTGCGCACAGCTGCAATTCAAAAAGATTTCGCTGGTGGCAGTGCTCAAGTAACTAAGAATCCATTAGATCTGCAAATTGAAGGCAGCGGTTTTTTTCAAGTTCTAACTCCGGATGGCCAAGTTGGTTACACTCGTGATGGCGCTTTCAAAAAAGATCCTAACGGCCGTATCGTTGATAAAAACGGTAACGTGCTTCAACCTGAAATCACAGTTCCACCAGACGTCGCAGGTTTAGAGATCGCTGCGACGGGTGAAGTGCGTGTGATTCAAGGTTTGAATGATGCTCCTACAACAATCGGACAAATTGATATAGTGAACTTCGTAAACCCAGCGGGTCTTAAAGCCATGGGTAAAAACGTATTCACGCAAACTCCATCCAGCGGTCAAGCCATTGCGTCTCGTCCTGGATTAAATGGCACTGGTTACTTATCTCAAGGCCAACTTGAAGCAAGTAACGTGAATATCGTTGATGAAATGGTGAATATGATTACTTCTCAACGTGCGTATGAAACGAACTCTAAAGTGATTCAAGCTTCAGATCAGATGCTTCAATCCATTAATAACTTGAGATAATTGATGAAGAAGCTGTTTCTTTTTGTCTTTCTAATCAGCCTTCAGGTCTTCGCAAGACCTGAAGTGACTATTCCAAGCAGGGTTGAGATTTCTCAACGCCAATTGATGCGCCTTAGTGACATCGCTGAAGTTACTAACGCCAATCCGGAGTTGTTATCCTTTTTAGAAAGCATCGTCATCAGAGAAGATGCCCGTGAATTATTGTTATCGCAAAAACTGGAATCCCAAGAGATCTTGAAAAAAGTATTTGCGGCGATGAAAAGTGAACCGGGACTTAAGAAACTCAATCCTTCTTTTAAAATTCCTGCGGAAGTCCACGTGGCATTTTCCACGACACCCATTTCCCGTCAGGAAATTGAACGTAAGCTGCTAAATAACTTAAGAACTCGCTGCAGTGAATGTGAATACAAAGTCACAATCCAAAGCACTCCGGTTCCGTCTAGCAAGCAGTGGGAGCTGGATTTTAGCGAACTTACAGGCAAAGGTGGCTTTTTGCTACCAGTGCGCGATGGTGATCAAAAGCAATTAAAATGGATTTCGGGAACAATTCGTGTTTCTCAATTAACCCCTGTGGCCAACCGCTTGATCTTACAAAATGAGCGGGTGCAGCCAGGTGATGTACGTATGGCAATGACTGATGTCACATATTCCAAGGACACAGTTCTGCGTATTGAAGACATCCAAGGGCAGTTGGCAGTTCGTTCCCTTCCTCTTGGAACTCCTGTGTGGAGTTCTGATCTCAAACGTGAACCGGCAGCTAAGAGAGGACAAATTGTTAAGGCCATTCTAGGTGACGAGAGCTTTGAAGTTAGCGTCAACATGCAGGCTGAAGACAATGGCTTTGTCGGGGATCTTGTCAAAGTTAAGAATTTAGAAACTCAAAAAGTTCTATCCGGCATTGTTATTGAAAAAGGTGTGGTGAAGTTGCAATGAGAAATCTCAACCTAAAAACTATTTTAAAATATTCCCTGGCTTATACAGTTTTAGGACTTGTTACGGGTTGCGCCACTTTCGATGCTTTGGTGAATGGTCCCCAGGAAAATCCAAGTTTAGAACAAATCAAAACAGCACCTCGTTATTCTGATAATCAGAATATGGGAGTGCCGACGGACCGTAATTATAAACGCATGACTAAAAATCGTCTGGAAGAAGAGTCTGATCTTGGTGCTAATGCCGGATCTACCTGGGTGATGGAAGGTCAAGGCGCTTACCTATTTGCGCAAAACAAAATGCGTAAAGAAGGTGATTTATTGAATGTGAAAATGGATGGACCTGCGATGAAGCAGGTTGAAACGAAAGTTTCTGTTATTAAAAAACTGTTGAAGCAATTGGAAGAACAAGAACAACAACAGTTAAATAATTCTTTAGCAGCCAATGCCACTGGCGACAGAGCACCAGCTTCGGCTGACGCAGCGAAAAAGCCTGAAGCACCCAAGGCTGATGAAAAAGAAGACAAGGCAAGTTTGGATGAAATCAAAAGCATTCCAACTCGCTTAGTGGAAAAAATGGCTGATGGAAATTACCGCGTTAAAGGCCAACAACCTTTTATGATCGGAAAACGTGAATACAAAGTGATTGTTACAGGTCTTATCCGTCCTGAGGATTTCAACGACGAAGGAATTTCTTCGGATAAACTTCTTGATCCTCAATATGATGTGGTCAGCATCAGAAGGAACAAAACCAATGAATAAAGTTTTTATTTTCCTAGCTTTAACAGCTCTGTTTTTCTTTGGCTCTATTGAAGGTGCCCAAGCAGCACGTTTGAAAGATATCGCAAGCATCCGTGGTGTGCGTGAAAATCAACTCATTGGTTACGGTATCGTGATCGGACTTAAGGGTACGGGCGACGGTAAAAATGAATTCATGAGTAAAAGTATGGTGCGCATGCTCGATAAACTTGGCATGAAGTTGGATTCACCAGAATTCTCGAGTAAAAACGTGGCGGCAGTTATCGTAACAGCGACAATGCCTGCGTTTGGTAAAGCGGGAAATCCGATTGATATCACAGTCAGTGCTATTGGTGAGGCCTCTTCACTTCAAGGTGGTACTTTATTGCAAACGCCACTTAGAGCAGCCAATGAACAGGTTTACGCTGTTGCTCAAGGTTCGATTCTAATCGGTGGCGATGGCAAAGATTCCCATGTCACTGTGGGAAGAATTCCCAATGGTGCGCAAATCGAAAGAGACATGTCAGCGGATTTTTCTTCTCGAAAAATGTATCGCTTAACTTTAATCAATCCTGATTTCACGACGGCAGCTCGTTCGGTTTTGACGATCAATAAGGAACTTGGTGGTCACTATGCCACAGCAAAAGACGCTGGAACAATTGATATCATCACGCCATTTGCCTATGAAAATCGTGGTGTGGAATTGTTAGCAACAATCGAATCAATTGAAATCAATCCTGATATGAAAGCGCGTGTTGTTGTGAATGAAAAAACCGGCACGATTGTAATCGGTGATAAAGTTAAAATTTCACGCGTCGCAATTTCTCACGGAGCTTTGTCTGTGAAAGTTGGTGAAGGCAAAAAAGGCAGCGAAGAAAAAGTCGCTGTGCTTGAAAGTGGTGTCAGCGTTGGTGAGTTAGTACAAGCTTTGAACAAGCTTGGCGTCTCGCCAAAGGACCTGATTACTATACTTCAGTCCATCAAAGCCGCAGGAGCTTTGCATGGTGAACTAGACGTGCTGTGAAGTTTGTGTTTCAAAATGACACAGTATTTAATATTATTAAGGTTATAGTTTCAGACACATGGATGTGTTTGGAACGCGGGGAGGGTGAGGAAGAGATCGTGAACCATGGAAGGTCAAGAGTCGAAAGTTTCTCGCAGGAAACAGAAGCAAAAGGTCAGCAGACACAAATGATTTGTGAACACGAGCCGAAGCTACACTCTAAAGAATTTTGCGCAGGATGCGCGAGGTTCTCCGACTCAACTCCCCTTTTTTCTCTTCTTTCTAGTCACAATGCTATCGGTGCTTTGGATTGCGGCTTGGAGCCTCTGCGGTGGCAGTTAGGATTCACTTCGGACAGTCCTCGCGCTTTTCGTTTCTCGGTGGCTTTGTGAATTTGGGTTTCTTGTTTTCTGAGTGCTATCGCACTTCTTTCTTGGCGCTGCGGAACTTGTGCAGCCTAACTGCCACCGCAGAGGCTCCAAGCCGCAATCCAAAGACGCAGCTTGGGTTAGTAGCAATAGATAAAATGATTTTGAGTGGGGAAGCATTGGTGCAATCTGCTTTGAGATTTTTAGATGTAGACGGAGTGACTACTAATCAAATGAGTCGATTGGATCTTTTGCTAACATCGCTTGAAAATTTCTTTGGGCGTGGGGTTGGGTTTGCTTCGCAAACTTTTTCTTCCATTTTCAAAACCGGAGGTTTCCATGAGTAATGTTGGAAATTCTGGTAATAACAACGGCAACTTCAAAGCTTTTGATTCTAAATTTTTGCCTAAGCCTGTTCAGAAAACTCCGGATCAGAAACTTCGTGAGGTTTCTGATATGTATGAGAAGCATTTTCTTCGCGAGATGATGAAGGCTATGCGTTCTACTGTGCATGAAGGTGGAATTATTAAGGCCAATTCTGCAGAGAAAATTTTTAAAGAGCAGCTTGATGATCAGTATGTTGAAAAATGGTCTGATCGTGGTGGTATTGGGCTATCGGATATGATCTACAAACAGCTTGTGGATAAGTTTGGGGTTATGATGGGGATGAAAGCTCCTGTTGTTAAACCTCAAGGGCCTTTGCCGCTTGATAAAACATCTGAATATCGGGCGCAGCCTTTTCAGCATCCTGGTAAGAAGCAATCTGTTTCCTATCGAATTGATCGCGCGCACGCGCGCAGTGCTGTAGCGCCGGCAGGCGCGGAAGCTGAAGCTACGCTTGCGAATGCGAATGCGGAAAATTCTCGTGAACCTGTGAAAGCCCCGTGGGACGGGGTTTTGCTGGGAAAGCGTTCTTTGGCTGATAATCAAACTCTTATTGAAGTTGGCCACGACAATGGTCTTAAAAGCCAAATGGTTTTTAAGGGTGCACTGTCTAACCTTTCGACAGGGGATAAACTGCAAGCTGGCGACACTCTTGGGTTTTTGTCGAATGAAGCTAAATCACTCTACTGGACAGTGGAAGCTGGACCAGAAACTGTCTCAGAATGATTTGGTGTAAATGTCCCATTGTGATACTATGAAAAGAACAAAAGAGTGTTTTCTAACACTCGAATACGGAGGCTCCACATGAAGATCACGCACAATAAAGTCGGTCAAAATTTGAATCTTACTGATTCTTCGAAATCCGACAAAGCAAGCGGAGTGAATAACAAAGCTGCTGGTGTGACGAACAACAAAGCTGACGCTTTATCTTCATCATCTCTTGGAGAGTCTTCAAAAGTTGAACTATCTCCTCGTGCGCAAGAAGCTAAACGCATTAAAGAACTAGCAATGTCTGCACCTGACGTTGACGAAGCGAAGGTAGCAAAATTCCGTAAACTTATCGATGAAGGCAAGTATCAAGTAGACGCAAAAGCCATCGCAGATAAAATGGTCGACGAGCACTTGGAATTTTAATTCGAAGTGAAGTCCGACGCCGAGTCAGCGTCGACTTGTCCCGCCGAAGGTGGAAGCCAAGAGGTGAAGGAGGACAAGGGCTATGTGTAACAATAGGCAAGGATGTCTATTCACGAATTAAGGATGATAAAGATGGACACAACTGTAGAAAGAGCTTTCCAAAAGTTAGAAAGCAATCTTGAAGAACTAACTAAAATCTACCGTTCACTTTTAGACATCGTTCGTAAAGAAAAAGAATTGTTACTTAAAGCGGATCGCATCGCTTTAGAGGAAAGCAATAAACTTAAAGAAGAATTGCTATTCAAACTTCGTGCGCAGGATTCTTTGCGCTCCCGCTATGCCATGGACCTTGCTGGTCTAATCGGTGCTGATATCGAAAATCCTCGTTTGCTTGAGCTTGCACAAAAGATGGCAGGATCTCCAGCAGCAGATCGTTTGCGCACTCAACATTCTGCTTTGGACATGTTGATCAAACGTATCACTGTTATTAACAAAGAAAATGAAGAATACGCGAACTCCGCACTCAACACTCTCAACGGAGCGATGAACGAAATCAAAGAAACTCTTTCTGGCAAAAAAACCTATGAGAAAAAAGGCGGCTACAAAAGCGGTCCTCAGGTGTCAGGAAACTTTGTAAGTAAAGAAGCGTAAGGCGAATTTCAATACTGCATAGGATGTGCAGTTTGATCGGAGACAAGGAATGTCGAAAATTTCGGCCATGATGGATACTGGTAAGCGATCGCTGATGAATTCTCAGACAGCGTTGCAAACTACTGGTCATAACATCGCCAATAAATCGACCGAAGGTTACTCTCGCCAAAGGGTAGAGTTGACCACGAACGTTCCTGTATCTGAAGGACGACTTCAAATCGGTATGGGTGCAAAAGCCAGTGCCGTCACTCGCACCAACAATCCTTGGTTAGAAAAACAAATCCAAAAAGAAGGTGAAAGCATGGGATTCGCTGATTCCCGCGCTGATGCCTTAAGCCGTGTTGAGCAGGTTTATAACGAACAAGCCAACAAGGGTTTAAATCAGTACATGACTGATTTCTTTAACTCTTTCCGTGAACTTTCCAACAACCCAGAAAGTTTGGCTTCGCGTACGATGGTGCGTGAATCTGCTGCGGCTATGGCCAAAGATTTCGGTCGTGTCGTGGGTCAGCTTCGTAACGTGCAAGAAGACTTGGATGGTCAAATCATCACGGTTGTCGAAGAGGTCAATCAAATCGGTAAAGAGATCGCTTCATTGAATGAAAAAATTCAAATGATCGAAGTGCAGAAAACACCTGCCAATGACGAACGTGACCGTCGTGATCTTTTGCTTAAAAAACTGGGTGAAAAAATTGATATCACTTGGGCCGAAGGTAAAGACGGGCAGGTCACAGTCACTGCAGGTCGCACAGGTATCCTCGTATCAAGCAGTACTGCCAATGAATTAAAAGCAGCACAAACGGGTGACCGTGACCGCGTAGAAATTTTTTATACGGGCACAGGAACTCCAGCGAACATCACTTCCCAAATCACGGGTGGTAAAATCGGTGGTGCTTTAGACGTGCGTGATAACGTGATTGAAGGGCTTTTGGGGCATGTTGATAAGATGGCCTACACTTTGGCAAAAGAAGTGAATCAAGCCCACATCGAAGGTTTTGATAAAACCGGCCGCCAAGGCGTTCTGTTTTTTGAAATGCCAGAAACTGTAAAGGGTGCTGCTTCCAACATCTCTTTAAATAAAACGATTGCTAATGACGTCGGCCGTATTGCTGCGGGTGCCCAACCAGGTGCTTCGGGTGATAATACTGTGGCGAACGTGATTTCTTCTATCCAATCCCGTCAGGTGATGGATGGAACTGCCACGCTGGATGATTACTACAACACTCAAGTAGGTCAAATCGGTGCGGTGGTGCAAAGATCCATCAAAGCGCAAGAATCGCAAAAAAACGTGATGGGACAGCTAAATAATATTCGTGAAAGTATCAGCGGTGTTTCTTTGGATGAAGAAACCACGAAAATGATCGAGTTCCAAAAAGCTTACGATGCTTCGGCACGTTTGATCAGAACTGCTGATGAAATGTTAGATACAGTTCTAAACTTGAAACGCATGTAATTGGCAGGGGATATTAGTTAAAAATGAGAATTGCAGATAAAATGGCTTTTAATCAGGTAAATCAGAATCTGGCGAAGAATCGCTCAGATATGGCTGACTTGCAAAACCAAGCTGCAACTCAAAAGCGTATCAACAAACCTTCTGATGATCCGTTGGCGTCAGCCCGTGTTCTTGCCGCCCGTACTGAAGAACGTGGTAATTCCCAATTTATTAAAAACATCAATAACGCAAAATCTTTCTTAGAGTTCACCGATCAATCTTTGGGTGAATTGTCAGATATGTTAGTGCGTGCAAAAGAATTGGCTGTGCAAGCAGCCAGTGATGCCAGCGGTAATTCTGAAAGCCGTATGGTGACTGCTTCCGAAATTGGCCAGATTTTTAATCAGTCTGTCGCCGTCGGAAATCGCAAATTGGGTGAGCGATACGTTTTTAGTGGTTATAAAACTCAAACTCCAGCATTTACGCCAAATGGTGAATACCAGGGCGATGATGGAGACATGAAGATTCAAACTCAAAAAGATTCTTTCATTGCCATGAACGTAGCTGGCAATAAAGTTTTCTTGGGTCGTGGTTTAAGCGAAGACGGTATTGTTCGTCAGACGCAGGTGACTCCGACCAATGTTGATGATCTTAAAAATTTTCAACAGCAGGAAAAAGAACGCGTCGAGATTAATAAAGAAATCGAAGCCAACTTTATTCAGACTCGTGGTCCCGCTTCTGTTTCCGGTCGTCGCAATGATCTTTCTGACCAAAAGGATCCAGTGACGGGTGGAACGGGCGTGAATATTTTCACGACTCTTAAAGACTTAGAGATTTCTTTACGTACCAACGACAAGGAAGGTATCCAGGCGTCCCTAGACACCCTGGACGACGCAATTTCCCAGGTGGTCCTAGCTCGCTCTGAGGTTGGGTCCAGAATTATGGCAGTTAATAGCACCATGGACTCTCTGCAAAAAGCCGTGGTGGACAATAAAGTGACCGCTTCCCAATTGGAAGATGCCGATGTTTTCCAAGTTATTTCAGACATTAATAAGACCGATAGCACCTTAAAAGCCACGCTGGAAACGTCCGGAAAGATGATTCAGCCAAGCCTTCTTGACTTTCTAAGATAAAAATAATACCTACAGTTCCGCTTAAAACTACCGATAACGACTGCAGCAAAAGGAGTTGTCATGCTGGTTCTCACACGGAAGTTGGGTGAAAGCATCGCTATCGATGACCACATCAAAATTAGAGTAGTACAAATCAAAGGGAAACAGGTCCGTCTAGGCATCGAAGCTCCCAAGGATACAAAAATACACCGCGAAGAGGTGTATGTAGCCATTCAAGATCAAAACCAACAGAGTGCTAATATCCCTGCGGATAAAACACGTTCTGTCGCTAAGCTTTTGAAGCCCTAGGGCTCACGGCTGATGAAAAGGGCCCGTCTGACTGCGTTGTCGGGCCTTTCGCTTCTCTCCGACGTGGCGCTGCCACGCCTCCGTTTCGCGAAAAACCCTCCGCCTTGCCTACGAACCCTTTTGATCAGCCTGCATTTGGTTGATTGGGGAATAGCTGCGCTTCGCGTCCGCTTTGGGCTGGGCTTCGCCGCCGCTGGTCATGTCTCGCTTATTTTAATTTACTCCTCCTAGATTTAGGTCCAGATTTATATATGTATTCACCTGCATGCTGTCCTAGTGTGTCTAAAATTAGGTGAATCCTGATTTGTTTTGGGAGGGGAAATGATCATTTCGACGTCGCGCTTCGGCCAAGTTGAGTTGAAACCAGAAGATGTTCTGACGTTCAACGAAGGTCTTTTGGGCTTCGCAGACTTGCGTAAGTTCGTTCTTCTCGATGATCCGAATGATGAGATCTTTGCTTGGTTGCAGAGCTGTGAAGCCCCTGCGATTGCGTTTCCGGTTCTTGAGCCTGAACTCTTTGCTCCTCAGTACAAAGCGACTTTAACTAAATCTGACTTAGAAGCTGTGAAGCTTACTAGCCAAGATAAAGCTCGTTACTTTTCAATCGTAACTATTCCTGATGATCCAACTCAGATGACTGCGAACTTGAAAGCTCCAGTTGTTGTAAACGTGGCAGAGCGTATTGCCCGTCAATGCGTGCTTCAGGATAACAACCTTGCTATTCGTGAACCAATTTTCACGAAGCTTCAACAACGTGTTGTGCAAAACCCTGCAGTGGCTATCAAAAACCAATCTTCTGGTATTGATGTGGCTACGAAGCTGACTGTGGTTAAAGACGCTGAGCTGTAATTAAAAATTAAAATTTGAAACTAAAAGAGGGTTCCGTTGGAACCCTCTTTTTTTATTTTAAGTTGTGACTGTTTCGATTTGTGGTAGGGATTTTTCTGTTTTAGCGCCAAGGCGTTTTAGATCTTCTACTTGGTCGATCAAATTACCGCGACCCTCTGAAACCTTTTTAATGACGTCCTCATGGGCTTTTTGTGCAGCCCCCAGCTTTTCACCAAGGTTCTGCAGATCTTTTAATAGACCGGCGAATTTTTCGTATAAAAGGCCGCCGCGTTTTGCGATTTCAAGCGCATTTTTTTCCTGACGATCTTGTTTCCATAAAGCAGCGACGGTTCTTAAAGTTGCTAACAAAGTCGTCGGACTGACGATGGCGACGTTTCTTTCCCAAGCATACTGGAAAAGCTCCGGCTTTAATTTAAACGCCAAAGCGAATGCAGGCTCTAACGGCATAAATAAAATCACAAAGTCTGGAGAGATCAACTTATCAGCCGCGTGATATTTTTTCTCTGAAAGGCCATCGATATGTTTTTTCAGCGCTTCCACATGAAGTTTTCCAGTACGATCCTGCTCTTCAGGAGTTTCTGCTGAGGAGTACTGCTCATAGGCGATCAAAGTCATCTTAGAGTCGACAATAAGATGCTTCTCATCTGGAAGATTTACGATCACATCCGGGCGAAGCATTTGACCGTCTTCACCGCGCAGATCCATGTCAGTGCCTTGAATGATGTACTCTTCGCCTTTTCTTAAGCCGGATCTTTCAAGGATGTTTTCTAGAATCAATTCGCCCCAGTTGCCTTGGGTTTTAACTTCGCCTTTAAGGGCTTTGGTTAAATTTTGTGTTTCCGCTGACATTACTTTATTAAGTTCCATCAGCTTGGTAAGTTCTCCACGAAGTACGCCGCGCTCAGAACGCTCAGTGGAATAAGTTTCTTCCACTTTCTTTTCGAAATCCTTAATGCGCTCTTTTAACGGTTCCATAATCGCTGCGATGTTTTTGTGATTTTGATCAGTGAACTTCGCTGATTTTTCTTCAAAGATTTTTTGCGCTAGAACTTCAAACTGCACGTTCATTGATTTCGCCAATTCTTCGCGTTGTTTTTGCGCTTCGTTCATTAGCGCCTTTTGCTCTTTCAAGCTTTCAGTCAGCATGTCGTTTTTCATGATCATTGCCTGCAGTTCAGCTTGCAGTTCTGCTTTTTCATTTTGAAGTTCGGTCTTCTCTGTTTGGAAGGCCGCTTGCATGATGGCTTTTTCAGCTTGCAACTCGGATTGTTGGTTGGCCTTTTCGACTTGAAGTTCAGTTTGTAGCTGCGCGATGACGACGGTCGCTTGGGACTTTGATTTAAAATAAACAATCAATCCCGCAATAACGGCACCGGCAATAAAAGTAAGAATAGGAATAAGAGTCATTCTAAAGCCTCCTAGGGTTCGTTTTGCCTCTAGAATTTGTTTTGGTCACGAGAAAAGAAATCTGATACAACCAGGGAAAACCTATCCCTTAACTCCAACAATGCGACGCAAAAGAAATATGACTTCAGCCAGCCAAATAAAAAGTATTCTCCTCGCTTTTCGACCTAAAACATTGACGGCAGCACTGGTTCCTTGTGTGGCGGGAACGGCTTTGGTTCGCGCTATCGGACTTGAATGGGACGGGTGGGTTTTATTCCACGCCTTAATGGCGTCATTTCTTATTCAAATCGGAACGAACTTAGTTAACGATGCAGTGGATTTTAAAAAAGGTGCTGACACCGAAAAACGCATTGGCCCTCAGCGCATCACTCAAGCTGGCATCTTATCCGCGAATCAAGTGATGGCCTTAGGAAGTCTTTGTTTCTTACTCGCAGTTCTTTGCGGTATTCCGCTGGTTCTAAAAGGCGGGTGGGTGATCGTGGCTATCGGGATTGCGTCGGTTCTGATGGGCTATTCCTATACCGCAGGTCCTTTTCCTTTAGCGTATCTTGGTTTAGGGGACCTGTTCGTGATTCTTTTCTTCGGTTTGCTTGCGGTGATGGGCATCGTGTTTCTAAACATCGGCCGTTGGTTGCAGGAAGCTTTCATTCTGGGGCTGCAAATCGGTTTACATGCCACAGTTCTAATTGCGATTAATAATCTCCGTGATCGCAGCGGTGATGCTTTGGTGAATAAGAAAACCTTGGCCGTTCGTTTTGGCGTTAAGTTCTCTCGCTATGAAATCGCCAGCCTCTGTTTCCTTCCTTTTGTGCTAAATGTCTATTGGTGGACTGAAGGTTATAAAATTCCGGCCATACTTTCGATGTTTGCTTTACCTTTAGCGATAAAAATCTCAAAAAATGTTTTCCGTACCGAGCCCGGTCCTGCCTATAATAAATTTCTAGGGCAAGCAGCGGGTCTGCATCTGCTCTTTGGACTTTTATTAGCGATAGGATTTGCTCTTTGATTAAGATTTTTTATAGCCCTTACACTTTGAAACCAGTGCAGTCTTTAAACGCAGTTTCCTCCACCCATGGGCGAGAAGGATTGCTTTTAAAGATTTCATGGAATGAACAAGTGACGGGGTATGCGGATCTTCATCCTTGGCCTGAATTGGGCGATCCTCCTTTAGAAGAGCAAATGTCCGCATTGCGTGATGGAAAAATGACGGCGCAAATCGAACAAGCTTTCTGGCTAGCACGCCGTGATGGACTGGCTCGTAAAGATAAAAAAAATCTTTTTGATGGCGGCGAAAAAATTCGCAACAACTTTTTGCTTTCAGATTTTAAAACCCTGAAGCCAGGATTTTTAGACAGTCTTAAAAAAGAAAACTTCACTACTATTAAAATCAAAGTGGGTCGAGATCTTGATGAAGAGGCTGACGTTCTTGCTCATGTGACAGCGGCCGGTCTAAAAATTCGATTAGATTTTAATGGCGTCGGCAATTGGCAGATTTTTGAAAAATTCATCGGCAATTTAAATCCACGCATTCGTTTGGCCATTGATTATGTCGAAGACCCTTTTGCTTACGATACGGATGCTTGGATGGAAGCTAAAAAGCTAACCAAGATTGCCGTCGACAATCAGTACGACAAAGTTCCGTGGGACAAGCTTAAAGAGATTCCGTTTAACGTCGTGGTGATTAAGCCTGCTAAAATGGACGTTGATAAAGCCATGGAGCGTGTACTGAAATGGAATCTTGGTGCATCAGTCACAAGTTACATGGATCATCCAGTTGGCTTGGTTCATGCCGCGGCCATTGCTTCAGAACTTAAGAAAAAGCATGGGGATATCATCCAGGAAGCGGGCTGTTTAACCCACCGACTTTATCAAATGGATTCTTTTGCTGCCGAACTTTCTACCCAAGGACCTTTCTTATTGAAAACCAAAGGGACTGGCATTGGCTTTGATCGTTTGCTAGAAAGTCTGCCATGGCATCAACTAAAAATGCGCTAGATCTTTCTTCGCAAAATAATGAAATTTTACTAAATCCTCGCTGGCCGAAAGAGGATTTCGCAAAACTTTATGAGTTAGCCAGCCACGTTCAAAAAAAAGAAAATCTTAGCGCCCACGTGTGGATCGCGACTTCGGGTTCTACGGCGTCATCGGTTGCGGCAACAAAGTTAGTGGCATTATCAAAACAAGCTTTAATAAATTCCGCGACAGCCGTGAATAAGCATTTGCAAAGCGATTCTAACGACGTGTGGACTCAAGTGTTGCCTTCGTTTCATGTCGGTGGTTTGGGTATCGAAGTTCGCGCGCAGTTGGCAGGCGCTAAAGTGGTTCCAGCATTGAAAGAAGAGCGTTGGGACCCGTTGCACTTTCATGAAGTTCTAGAAAAAGAAAAATGCACTTTATCAGCCCTGGTGCCAACGCAAGTTTTTGATTTGGTTTCTAGAACCCTGCCTGCGCCATCTTCGTTAAGAGCAGTTGTTGTCGGCGGCGGAGTTTTAGATCAAGAACTTTACCGAAAAGCCTTGGTTTTAGGTTGGCCCCTGCTTCCAAGTTACGGCATGACTGAAACAGCTTCACAGATTGCAACGGCTGAGTTGAATTCATTAGGTCATCCCTTTTTTCCTGAAGTGAAACTTTTAAGTCATGCGCAGGCCCGCACTAACAGTGAGGGATTCATTGAGGTTAATGCCACTTCGTTATTTACGATGTATGCGCAAAACACATCAGAAGGTTTTAGTTCTTGGGATCCAAAAGTGAACGGCTGGTTTACCACTGAAGATCGAGGTCAAGTTTTAGGTGACAGTTTAATGATTGAAGGTCGCGCTAAAGACTACATCAAGATCGGTGGTGAAGGGACCAACGTCGCTCGACTTAGAAGTATTTTAGAAAATTGCATTCAAGAGTTGTTTCCACAAAACAGTTTGAATGTCTGCATATTAGAAATGGACTCACAAAGATTGGGTCAAGAGATTCACATGGTCAGCCTTTTGTCGGCAGCAGAGTCTGAAAAATTGGTACAGCTGTATTCAGAAAAAGTGCTTCCGTTTGAAAAAGTTCGTAAAATCCATTATGTCAGTCAGCTCCCCCGAACCGAACTAGGAAAAATAAAATGGGAAGAGCTAAAAAGACAGGTAAAAGGACAGCTATGAAACAGGAAGAAAATCCCTGGTCAAAAGGAATTGTTTTAATCTGCACGAAGTGCTCTAAATCCATCAGCACCAAATCCTTAAAGGAAGAGGGTAACACTGCTGATAATTTAAAAATGTATTTGAAAAAATCTTTTAAAGATTCCGGCGATGGTGGAAAAATTCGCGTAGTGACTTCAAGCTGCCTTGATTTGTGTATTGATGAAACACAAGCCGTTACCTACTGCGGAACTAACGGCAACACAGAAACTTTTGCGATCCACCCAGAGGAAGACCGCGAAAAGATTCTTAAGTATTTACGCAATAAAATCAGCGAATAATTATGGAGAGAAGGTACCTGAATAGGTATCTCCATTAAGTCCATAGCTGCCATGAACAGTCAGCGTGACATTCGTAGCGCCAGCAAAACCGTCCGTCTTAACATAAATCAAACCGGAAAACTGTCCGCTAGGAATGTTAACTGAACCTCCTAGTGGTGCAGTACATGAAGCATCAGCAAAAACTCTATCTGAATAATAAGGCGCCAGGTTCAAAGAGAACGTAAGGTTCATGTTATAGGTAGCGGTGTAGTTAGTGCCCAAGTCATCACTCATGAAAACCATAAATGGCTTACAGCTTCCCACATAGCCTGCCGATGGCGGAGAAATTTTAAACTGAGTCGCAGCCAAAGAAACTTTCATTTGGCGTGATGGTGAATTTAACCCAACAGAACTCACATCAAAATTATACACTCCTGCAGTAGTCACAGTCGGCTTAAAGTAGACGATCGTAGAAGTCATGCCTACCGCAATCGACGCTGACGTCACAGTGCCACCACTGCAAGTTTGATCCAAATAGAATGAACCGATATTATTTTCTTTGGTCGCAAGATTCACCGTGCGAGGGGAACCTGTAGCCGCCATCATTGTTCCATATTCATTGATCATCGCTACACGGTAAGCCTGGCATTGTTGGCGGGTTAACTCGTAAGGTCCCCAGATGTCCAAAGTCACCGGCGAAGATTTGGCCGATGTATCGATATTCACAGCAATTGGAGCTGAATCATAAGTATAAGACGAGTTAGCTCCAGCTAGAGTGATATTGATGGATTTAATAGTCTCAGCTTCCCCAGCCGAAGGAACATACTTCACATAAGCGTTAATCAACGAGTTATAAGAACCAAAGCTGTAACTTGTCGTTTGCGAAGCACAACTTGAATCCGTATAGAATTTTAAATTCGCAGAACTACTTCCCACTAACACATCCCCAGGGAATTGATCTGAAGCCACTGCGCGATTGTACTGAGTCGATCTAATTTTAAGAGGATAACAGGTGTTTTTGTAAAGCTGGTGAATTTGATCTTCAACCATCAACCAGCGGTAGGTTGAAGCACCCGAAGAATCACGCAAAGTAACAGAAGTATAGTTGCTATCCGTGGTTAAAGACGAGGAATCATAAAGTCTAAATTCAAACACACCGTTTAGGGGCGCTACCGGGAATTTATAAAGGAAATCCGCGCCGCCAGTACCCGCTAATATTGTTAATGAAGTGATCGAATTTGTTTCATAAAAACAATCAGCCCAAGTTTTATAGGCGGCTACATCAGAAAAAACAGTGCCGGCCACTTTCTTTTCAAGCCTTACTGTAATATCAGAAGCAGTTTGAGTATGCAGTCCCGCTGCAGTTTTAACACTCACGCGGAAAGGTTCACATTGTCCCGATCCGGCAAATCCTGCTGGATGATTTTTTTCAAGAGTCAGCTTTGCAGGAGTGCCTCCGGTGTTGCCACCTTCACCTTCATCAGGATTTGAGTTCACTAAAGTTAAAGTCTCTGAATCACCAATCAAAGTTTCTGCTTTAATATAGATCTTCGTAACTCTGGTGTCATCGGTAATGCCCCAAATGTTTTCAAGGTCTGTCGCTGTTAAATAGACATCAAACGCACCATCAGCACAGTCACGATCATTCGCAGTGGATGCATCAAGTGAAGTGCCAGAAATATCCGGAGACGTCGGAGGGATATACCAATTCTGTTGATCAAAACTTATATAGATTAAACCTAAGCGTGAATCACAAGCTCCCTGAACCTGCACATAATTCTGCATTTCAAAATTCTGCGAAAAAGGACTAGAGCCTTTTAAAGATGGCGCCGGAAGCTTACGATCCAAAGATCCCACGTTAAGCTCAGGATCTTCACACCCAGTAAGCAGGGCAAACATAGCCAATAAAGCAAATAGTAAAATCTCAGATACGTACCGCATATGTTATACGTATCGACATCCAACTAAACCCACTAAAGACTCAAAATGAGACTTAAGCCAAAGTAAGCTTTACGAAACAAAATGATTCAAAATTTTAAAAAATTCGAACAAAACAAACAAAAAACTTGCACCCAAAACGCGGCTGAAAGCCGCCCTTCCCTATAATTCTCCCTCGGCCGTGACTTTGTCTCGTTGGAATTGAAGAAACATCTTCGAACGAAGTTATGTAAAAGAGGAATGATAGATATAAGAACTCTGTGTGATTTCGAAGGAGAGTCTTAAGGCAGTTCCGGAGTCGACCCTCTGGGCCGGCACGATGCCGTATTACCGCCCAGCAGAGGCCAGGATGGCCGTGGTCGACGGAGAGAACTGCCTTAAGACTCTCCTTCGAAATCACAACCGTCAGCTTCTTAAAAACTATTTTCCCCAGCCTTTTTCAGATTCAATTTGTTCACGAAGCTGTTGTTCAATTCGCTCCGCTGGAATTAATTCTCCACGGCCGACTCCTGGGCAGAATGCTTTGACGTCTTTGGCCCATGATTTCGCATTCATTACTTCTGGCCAAAACGGCCATGTACGACATTGAGTTGGACGAGCTTCGTAAGTCCCGCAAGCCTTGCCTTTTAAAAACATGCAATCAGGATTTTTCGGGTCTTCTTTCAGGTGCCAAATGCCGCCGGTTTTATCGCAATACTTACGAGTAAAATCAGCCGTGCGCATTTTAAAATATTTAGCAAAACGTTGGCGGTCTTCTAAAGAAAGATAAACAAAACCAAACTCTCCATGGGAAGTGCAGCATCTGCCAGAGCCGGTGCATTCAAAACGCACGCCCTCTCTCCACCATTCTTTTCCTGTGAACTTAAATTCTTCCATGGGCTTCCTATGGGTTTGCTTGTTCTAAATATTTTTCTAAACGAGTTTTCATTGTAGGTGGCAGGGCGGTCTTCTGCATAGTTTTTCCGTCGACCACTGCATGAACCATACTAACGATAGCGTGGGGTTTTGCTTTTTTTGAAAACACGTACTTCATTTTAAAGGAAGTCTCACCAATGCTGGCGACCGTAGCCGCAACATCATAGCTTTCACCCGGAAAAAAGGGCGCCAGGAAATCAGCCTCTGTGTGGCGAATGGGAATCAAATAATCCCTCTGTCCAAACCATTCTTTGTAAGTGTAGCCGGCGGCAACAATAAACTCCTCAAATGCGTCGTGGGAAAACGCGAAAATATTCCCAAAAAACATGATGCCTGCAGGATCGGAATCCCTAAATGTGATGGTCTTTGTGGTGTGGAAGACTTGATTCATAAGTTCTGGAACTTTAAGGCGAGGGAGCCCTTGACAGCAAGCAGATAAATCGCGAAGTTAGGCCCTGATTTCACGTCTACGTAGGAGCCTAAATTGCAGCGAAGCGTTATTGAGCTTAAAGTCTATGATCCAAAGGATTTTCCAGCTTATTTGCCGAAGCTGAATAAGCTTTACGATGATCTTTTTGCAGGTGGCAAAGGCTTCCGCGCAAAACTGATCCGCATGATGGGTGCAAATCTTTCATTAGATCCTAAGGCTGAACTTCTTTTAGGCCAAACCATCGAGTTCATTCACAACGCTTCCCTTCTGCATGATGATCTTATCGACCGCTCTCATCTTCGCCGGGGTAAAACCGCTGCGTGGCTGAAATACACTCCGGAATACGCGGTCCTTGCAGGCGATTACTTGCTTGCGCGCGTGATGGTGAATCTTTCAGGTCACGGCAATATCAAACTTGTGCAATACACGGCCGAAGTCATTTCCGATCTTTTAGAAGGGGAGTGGTTGCAGGATTCTGTTGTTGGTGATTTTTTTGTGACTCTTGAACAGCTAGATCGCATTCACAATCTAAAAACAGCAAGCTTGTTTAAGTGGTGCATCCGCGCGCCATTTATCGCGCAAGAACGATACGATGATGAACTGCACAGAATTCTTGAAGAGATGGGAACGTTGCTGGGGCAACTATTCCAACGCAGTGATGATCTTTTGGATTACGACATCCGTAACGATGAAGGTAAAGCGATCCTGGGTGATTTAAAATCTGGCTACTTAAATTCTTTCGGTGCGTTTGTATGTAAAGGCCTAAGCCGCCAAGACATCGACAATATCGTAAAAAGTAAAACCCTTGAAGAGTACTATAAAAGCGTTGGTGGCAAGGCCCACTTTGATCAAAAGCTTTTAGAGTTTGACGAAATGAACAAGGGATTAATCCAAATGTACAATCATCACCTGGAGCGCCTTAAAACTTTCCTAAAACCAGGTGAAGAAAAACTAATCGATCAACTTCGTCCTTTAACAGAGATTCTTTACTGGAGAAGGAAGCCTTCATCGTGAGTGATTTGGTTACTCTTTCTAAGAACTCTCCAGAGTTTGAATCTTATTTGCTTGGTACATTCGCTAAGGATAAACGCGCTTTGCCTGTGCAGACTTTGAACGTGAATTCAGCGTCAGAGACTGTCACTTTCCGCGTAATTCCTGTGACATCTATTGAGCGCCCGAACTTGATGACTTTAGTTACGCAAACTTTTAAGGTGCGCAGTTTTTTATTGGTTTTGCTTCCGCTGTTTTTAGTTCTAACTAAAAATATTGCCGATCAAACTTTTCTTGAGCCTATCACGGCAAGTATTGCCACTATTGGTGTGTTACTTGCTTTTATCGCTGTGAATCTGCGAAACGACTATATGGATCACATGAAGGGTGTGGACCGTGTGCTTATCGAAAGCGGAAGTCGCGCCATTCAAAAGGGCTGGGTTACTGCGGCCCAAGTTAAATCCCAATCAAGCTTATTGTTAACGTTAGCTGTAGCAACTTCTTTACCAATCGTTTTTGCCTTTCCGTCTGTGGCGATCTTGATTGCTTCAGGCTTGTTTGCAGGATTATGGGCCCAATTTAAAAAAGCAGACTCGTTCAAATATCAAATTGGCGGGGAACTTGTTTTATTTTTCCTGCTTGGTCCACTTTTAACGGTGGGCTATCAGCTTGCGATGGGTGCTCCCTATGACCAAGAAAGTTTTTGGTTGGGTTGTGTTTGGGGATGGTTAGTACTTTTCATCGTTCACTTACGTAACTTTGTGAATCTTCTGCCAAGTGCGCAAGCAGGATTCACGAACACGGTCACTTGGTTGGGCTTTGATAAAGCACGCCGTTTGATTGCGGTATGGTGGCTGCTGTTCGTCCTTTTTAATTTCCTTTATCACGCTTTGTTTGCCGGTTTTTACTGGGGTTTTTATTTATCCCTGGTCCTATTATTTGTCTCAATCAACTTCATTATGAAACTAAAAGCACTGTCTAGCCCCGTGGGCAGTGACTTAAAAACTGTGTTTCGCTCTGGCTATTATTTATTCTTAATCGCCATTGGCCTGTGGGTGTTTGAGTGTCTGTGGTATCTGTACCTGTAAAAGAACTAAGCCTATGTGTGATCGCTGCCAGTCCTGAAGCTTTACCGAAAGCTCAAGACTGGGCCCAGTTCTTTTCATGTCCATTAAATCCACTAAAAAACGAAGATTACTTTTTTCATTTTCATGTTGAAGAAACCAGGGTCTATGTTCGCGACCGCGAGAAAAGACTTTTAGAGATCGACTTTGATGAAAACCATCTTGATTACGAAAGAAAAGGCCATCGCGGGAAAAATGAGTTGGTGGCAAAAGCCTTAGGTGTAGCCAAAGGCTATCGCCGTATTTTGGATCTATCTGTGGGCCTTGCTGTTGATAGCGTGTTTTTAACTCAGTTAGGATTTGCCGTCACCGGAGTGGAACGTTCGCCGGTATTGTATGCGTTATTAAAAGAAGCTTTCGCAAAAACCACTAAAGAATATCTAAAGTCTTATCAGCTTTATCACGCCGATGCTTTGACCTTTTTAAAAGAACAAAAAGGCAAACTGGAAATCGATGCAATTTATTTTGATCCGATGTACCCCCACAAGAAAAAATCTGCGTTACCAAAGCAAGAGATGGTGGTGTTTCGCGATCTTGTGGGTCATGACGATGATGCCGCTGAAGTTTTAAAGGAAGCTTTGACCTGGCCAGCGCAAAGGGTCGTAGTAAAAAGGCCGATTCACGCTGAAGAACTTCTTCCCGGAGTTCGTCACGCCTATGAAGGAAAGGTAGTTCGTTATGATACTTATGTGGTTGGGTAGTTTTGTCCTGGTGATGTTTGGCTTAACGGAATCGCAAAAACATCTTTCGGCACTTTTCGCGAAGGAACAAAAATCTTTTTTAGATAAAGGCGCGGAACAAAAATTAACAACTCTTTTTGCGCGTCTTCTTGGTTTAGTGGCGTTAGAGTCTTCACCTCGCAAATCTTTATACACGGGCCTAGCTCTTTATAACTTAAGAATCCAAACCTTGCGCCCCAGTGTACTGCACATGGCTTTAAGCTCTCTAGGAGCTTGGTGGGCGCTGTTCCTGGCGAATTTGTATTTAGGTTTTAATGGTTTTTTCCTTTTGGGACTTTGTGTGCTTGGGTTTTTCCCCGTGTATCGGTTTGCAAAGATGAAGCTTGCGCTAAAATTGGTGTTTTCTGTCGGACTGTTTTTAATAGGTGGGGAGCTGATGTTAAGAAATTCCAGCATCATTCAAACCACGTTGGGCACAAGTGAATTGGCTTTCTTCTTGGCTGATGGTCGCTTCAGTTCGGTTTTGGTTTTGCTTGCTGTTGGAATTTTATTAAGTCTATTTGTGCAAATTGAATTCTGGTCTTTAATGCTGGCTTTGGGCTTATTAGTAACGAACACCATCAGCTTTAACGGAGCCTTAGCCTTAGTCGCTGGTGAGCGCGTCGGCATGATGATTCTGTTCTGGTGGAGATCTAGAAAGCTCAACCAAGATTGTCAAAGAATCGGCTTGCAGCTTTCACTTGTTTCCATCTTGGGCGCTATCATTGGTTTTTTCTTAGCCGGTGAAACAAGAACATTATTGGCCTATGGCTTCAGTTTTGAAACCAGTGGTTTTCAGGATAAAAGCTTCCAGTTTGTACTTTTAACTTCAGAGATTTTACTTGTGCAGTGGTTAGCACAAATGATCTGGGGGCACTTCGGCAGTCGAGTGAAGGTGGATGAGATGCAAGAAGCTCATTATTTTCCGCCATCTTGGTTTGAACAGGAAATTTTATCTGCGCCGGCAATGCAATGGGCGAAAGATAAGGTTCATAAACGCCTCAGCGAAATTCGTTACCATCTCCAAGGTTTAAATACTCTGCAAGAAGGTCAGGTACCCGGGCATATTCAGGCTCGCTTGCGTGAGGAAGAACACAAGCTTTCAAGCATAGTGTTTAAGGACGTTCTGTAACTGTACAAGGATGCCAGCGGCACCTAGACAGACTAAAGCCCAAGGGACTGAAAGAGGTGACACTGCCTTTTTGGATCTCTACAATAATAGGGCATGGCAAACGAGACAGACTTAAAAGAGCGTATTTCCGAATTAGAACATGAATTAGCAGTGAAGGAAGCAGAACTTCACCGCTATCGTTTGGAGTTAACGAAAGCCAACACAGCTTTAGAAAAACTCATTCACCAAATCAGCCAAGAACTAAAGCTTGCGCAGACCTTGCAAAAGTTTTTATCTCCGACCGAATTACCCAATGTGCAGGGTTTTGATTTCAGCACGAAATTTTTGCCAGGCACAAGATCGGGTGGTGATTACTTTGATATCTTTGAGCATGAAGATAAGTTGAAGTTCGGCATCCTTATTTCAAGTGCGAGTGGTTATTCACTTTCATCTCTGCTTTTATCAGTAATCATAAAAATCTCTTCGCAAATGGAAGCGCGACGTGGTCTTGAAGCAGACCGTGTCGTTGCACTCATGGCAAAAGAGGTGGTTCCTCATATTACCAACGACGACCGGGCTAGTTTATTCTATGCCGTCGTTGATCGACGCAGTTACGAAATGCAATACTGTTCCGTGGGAGTCATTGACGGCTTTTTGCAAGTGTATGGGCAAGATTCTTTAGTGGAACTTTTGCCGACGGGTCCAAGCTTAGGCAAGGACTTTAACACGGAGCCACAAAGTCGAAAGGTGCAGTTAAACCCCCGCGACCGAGTGATTCTAGCAACAGAGGGACTGAAAATGTCCCAAAATTCGCTGGGAGTAAATTGGGGAGGCCATGGAATTTCCGAGGCTATCATGCGGGCTCCTAAAACCGGGGTGCACGAAGTAAGAAATGAAATCCTTTTTGCTAATGAAAAGTACACTGGCAAAACGGACCCCGTCAGAGATCAGACTCTGATTGTCACTGAAGTTAAAGACCGGGTTATCAAGTTAGCTAAAAACTAACTGACAATCGCTGCCAAATTTTAGCTGTTTAGTGACAGAACATTATATTGTGGTTATGAGTACAGAGTTATTTGAAGTCAGAAAGGAACGAAAATGGCTGAAGTTAATATCTATGAAGGCGCTTTAGATAAGGGTTTAGAAGGCGTTGTTGCATGTACAACTAAAATCTCTTTCATCGTTGGAGATTCTCTAACTTTCCGTGGTTACACTATTGATGACCTTGCGGAAAATTCAACTTTCGAAGAA
Source organism: Bdellovibrio bacteriovorus (assembly GCA_041888585.1). Taxonomy (GTDB): domain Bacteria; phylum Bdellovibrionota; class Bdellovibrionia; order Bdellovibrionales; family Bdellovibrionaceae; genus Bdellovibrio; species Bdellovibrio bacteriovorus_I. The sequence continues at coordinate 527,216 of CP168971.1, forward strand.
GTTACTTACCTTCTTTGGAACGACAAACTTCCAACAGCTTCTGAACTTCAAGCTTTCAGTTCTGAACTTCATAAAGAAATGACTTTAAGCCCAGAAATGATCACTGTACTTAAAGGTATTCCAACTAACGTTCATCCAATGGCTTGGTTGCGTACGGCGGTTTCTTTGTTAGCTCACTGGGATAAAGATGCTAACGACAACTCTCCGGAAGCGAACCTTCGTAAGTCAGTTCGTTTGACTGGTAAAATGACCACTCTTCTTTGCGCATTTGATGCCATCAGAAAAGGCAAAGAACCTGTAGCTCCAAAAGCAGGTCAATCAATCGCTTGGAACATGATGTACATGCTTGGCGGTGGTAAAGAGCCAAATGCTCACCACGTAAAAGTCATGGACACTTGCTTGATCCTTCACGCTGACCATGAGTTGAACTGCTCTGCATTCGCAACTCGCGTAACTTCTTCTTCTCTTTCTGATTTGCACTCTGCGATTGTTTCAGCAATCGGTGCCTTGAAGGGTCCTTTGCACGGTGGTGCGAATGAACAAGTGATCTTGATGCTACAAAAAATCGGCACTATGGATCGCGCTCAACAATTCGTAAAAGACGCTTTAGCTGCGAAAGAAAAAGTTATGGGTATTGGTCACCGCGTTTATAAAAACGGCGACCCTCGCGCTCGTATCTTGCGTGCTATGTCTGATAAATTGACTAAAGATGCTGGTATCCACCACATGTACGAAATGTCGACTTTGATTGACGACACTATGTACAAAGAAAAAGGCTTGATGCCGAACGTGGATTTCTATTCTGCGACAGTTTATTTCTCTATGGGAATCCCTACAGATCTATTCACTCCGATCTTTGCGGCTTCTCGTATCTCTGGTTGGTGTGCCCACGCGTTTGAACAATACGCGAACAACCGTATTTACCGTCCTCGTGGAAAATGGATGGGTAAAGAGGGTTTGAAATGGACTCCAGCTGCTGAAAGAAAATAGTCGGCAATCCAAAATTTGAATTCCTAAGAAGGGAGAACTGACAGTTCTCCCTTTTTTTATTTGTGCGTTTGCATTCGAATCGTTTTCTTTTCGAAAGAAACCAGTCAACGGCCTAGAGACCTAATCCACTTCCGGAAAAATCAGGGACATGATCGTATCATCGGGGAAATAACGTCTCCAGGAGGGGTTATGAAACTCATTTTGTTCGTCCTATTTTCGCTAATTACTACTTTTGCGATGATCTCTGAGGCTAATACCAAAAGAGATTATCTGAACGTCATCGATTATTTAAATATTGATGATATTCGCCAGACCCTGTTGGCTGCGGACGAACATGGTTTAGAGCCCAAAAAATATTGGACGGATGCCATGGAGGATTTCTATTGGCAAGGCGGCGCCTGGAGTCCACAACTCAAAGAGCGCGCTAATGAAGCTTATCTGACTCTGCTTCAACACATCTATATGGGTGTTGTGAATCCAGAAGACGTTGGCGTTGATGTGAAGATGAACAAAAAAGGTTTTATCACGGCAAAACAGCTTCAGGTTCTTATGCTTGCCCACGGAACACGCGCGATGCCGTTATTGAATGGTATGGCACCTAAGACGCCGCAATATTTGAGTCTGAAAGAAGCTCTACGCAAAATTTCAACTCAATGTAATCCAAACCAGTGGCCCGCGTTGCCTTCGCTTAAAAAAGAAGTGCGCTTAAATCAAAGAAATCCTGCCTTACCTGCGATCAAAGAACGCATGCGCCAATTTGGCTATCGCATTTATACCACCGATGACCTGATGGATAATGCAACGATGGACGCGGTGAAAGACATTCAGGAAATGTTAAAGATGAAGGCCGATGGAATTCTTTCTAATGACGGAAAAACTTTCCGTTATTTGGATCAAGCTTGCGAAGAGCGTATCAGCAAGATCCGTATGGACATGGAAAAAATGCGCTGGTTCCCGCAACAGTTTGATGACCGCTACATCTTTGTGAACTTAGCCATGTCATATTTTACTTTGATTGATAAGACAGGTGAAAAACCGTTCACTATGGCTTTTAGAACTATCAACGGTCGCAAAGAGCGTAAGTCCCCAACCATGATGGATAAGATTGTGTACGTTGTAATCAATCCATTCTGGGTCGTACCGCCGACAATTTTCCGCGAAGATAAAGTTGAGGACATTAAGAAACTTCAACCCTGGGAAATCAGCGAGTACTTCTCGTCAAAAAACTATGAAGTTTGGAATAGCTCCTTTACTCAACGGGTCGACCCTACAACCATTGACTGGTGGAACTTAAATACAAATGACGACGATCAATATTTCATCCGTCAAAAACCCCATACGGGTAATGCCTTGGGTGTTCTAAAATTTATGATGACGAACAGCTTTGCAATTTACCTGCATGACACCAACATGCGTGAGCTGTTCGTTGAAAATCAACGTCTGCTAAGTTCTGGTTGTGTTCGTGTGGAAAAACCTTTGGATCTAGCTGAATATTTGCTGATGGGAACACCGTGGACTCGAGAGGTGATCGATCGTTACACTGCTAAACCTGGTGAAGTCTTAGAAGCTGAAACCCGCGTGGCGTTGAAGGTTCCGGTTCCAGTTTATATGGCGTTCCTAACTTCAGCGATGAATTCTGACGGTGTTATCCGTTTCGTTGATGATGACTACCGCCAAAATGCGCGAATTGAAAAACTAGGAAACTGGTAATTTATTGAAGAATTTGAAATTCTAAGCCATGTTTATATCCAACTTCTTTTAAAGGAATAAATATGGCTTCTATCTTTACTAAAATTATTAACGGCGAACTTCCTTGTTATAAAATTTATGAAGACGAAAAAATCCTTTCATTTCTTGCTTTGGATCAAGTGAATCTGGGGCACACTTTGGTGATCTGCAAAGAAGAGATCAATCATTGGACAGAAGTACCACCTGATACATATGCAGAACTTCACAAGGTCTCGCAAAAAATTGGTAAAGCTATTTTGAAGGCTTCAGGTTCCCCACGCGTGGGTCAAATTGTCGCTGGTTTTGAAGTGCCCCATTATCATCTTCACCTGATCCCTGCTTGGTCGATTCCTGATCTTGATTTCAAACGCGCACAAAGACGGTCTGACGCCGAGATGAAACAAATCCAGGCTGAGATCATCAAGCACTTAAATAACTAGGAGGCTGTCATGTCGGCAGAATCTGAAATTGTACCTGGTGCCATTTACCAGCATTACAAAGGGAAACCCTACAAGGTCATCGGGGTCGGAAAGCACAGTGAATCCTTAGAAGATGTCGTGCTTTATGAGGCGCTTTACGATAATCCCCTTGGCAGACTGTGGTGCCGCCCTTTAAAAATGTGGGGAGAGCTCGTGGAAGTTGACGGAACCAAGGTTCCACGATTTAAGTTTCTCTATAAATAAATTACTCGTTCTCAGTAGGTTATCATTTGGCATTCAGCTTATTCTCAGTTGAATGCCTTTTTTCCGCGCATCTTTGACCTTCGTGTCATGCTTCTCTAAAACGGCCATCCGACCGGAGAAGCTGACCCATATGAAAAAACTAGTTCTTGTTTTCGCCCTCATCAATTTCCAATTTCTAGCACAAGCGCAGACACCTGCAGTTCCTGTAAATCCTGAAGCAAAAGCTGAAACGTCAACAACGGTAAATGCACCGGTTGAAGATCAAAAGGATGAGGACGAAAAAGAAGAGGCGGAGTTAAAACTTTCTACTTCTGCAAAAGTATCTTCTGAGTTTCCAAAGTTAGAATTTAAATCTTATGGCTACATGGTTTATGGCCAAAGAGAGACTTTCAAAACAGTTCAAAACTTAAAGCCCATTGTTCGTCGTGAAATGGATTTAGCAGAAATCGCCTTTGAAGGTGAATACCTGCTAAATGAAAATGCAAAATTCGAATTTGAAGTAGAAATCGAACACGGTGGTGTAGGTACAACGATCGAATTTGATCCCTTTGAAGAGTTCGGTGAGTTTGAATCTGAAATTGAAAAGGGTGGGGAAGTTGTCTTACCTGAATTCTATTACAAAAGAACTTTCAAAAAAACCAACACAGTTCTTAAGGTTGGTAAATTCCCGGTATTCATCGCTTTAGGTTCTGTTCTGACGAAACCTTCTCGTAACGCCAGCATCATTGCTTCTGACGTTGAAGGCCGCATGATTCCTGTGGGCTGGACTGAAATGGGCGTGCAGGTAGAGCAAAAATACAAAGGCTTTACAGTCAGAGCGGGTGCGATCAGTGGTCTAAATTCAGAATTCTTCAGAACTTATTCTTGGGTTGGGGGCGGATATCAACGCCACTTTGAAACAGCCAACGCCGATGACATTGCAACTTTAATCAGCCTTGAATGGGGTGATGTGGTTAAAGGATCAGGTATCGCTATTGGCCGCTACCAAGGCAACACCACTGGCAACCGTTATAAAGTAGATAAAATGACCGAAGAAGCTGTTGTGACTTTGGATTCTGCAATGGCGACATATAAATACGGTCGCGTCGGTTTTGCCGGTGAACTTATTTATGGTGATTTGAGCAATTCAAACATTGTGTCACAAAGAAATGCCACATTGGGTGGGTTAGCAAAACCAAAAGCATTCTCTGCATTAGGACATAAGGCAGTTCTTGAAAGTGTACAGCTTTCTTACGACGCCTTTGAAGACTTCACTGTTTACGTAAAAGCAGAACACGTAGACACATTTGCGGATGTGGAAGGAACTATTAACAAGAATCCTCGCTATGACGTAAGCAAACGTTCAGCGGGTTTTGTGTGGTTCTTTGATACAGCTGCATTCTTAAAGTTCCAGTTCTTAAGAGAGAACACGGAACTTCTGGGCTTGCCGGAAACTTCGGCTGCCAACTTTGCATTCGGATTTGATTTAGATCGTTTTTAATTAAAAAGGAGAAAAAATGAAAACTCTAAAAATGATGGCGATGGCAATTGCTTTCATGGGCGTAACTGCTCAAGCTGCCACGAACCAAGAAATCATCAACCATGTTTCTTACAACGTAATCCTAGCTACTTATAATGACTTGGCTACTGAAGCTGCTAAACTTAGCACTGCTGTAAATGCTTTAGCTGCAAATCCTACAACTGAAACTTTGACTGCTGCGCAAAACCAATGGCGCGCAACTCGTATTCCATGGGAAAGCTCTGAAGCATTTCTTTTTGGACCAGTTGATTCATTGGGTATTGATCCAATGCTTGATACTTGGCCGTTGAACAAACTTGATCTTGATGCAGTTCTTGCTGGTAACCGCGCAATCACTACCGATTTCGTCAGAGACTTGGGTGCAAACCTTCAAGGTTTCCACACCATCGAATATCTTTTGTTCGGCGAAGGTAAAACTTCAAACAACAAACCAGTATCTTCTTTGACCGCAAAACAACTTGATTACGCAAAAGCAGTAGCCGCTTTGCTTGCTGAGTACACGGCGAATCTTGCTCATGCTTGGTCAAAAAACCATGATCCGGAAAATCCACAAGCTCCAGGTTACGTGAAAATCATCAGCCAACCGGGTGTGAACAACCAATTCTACTCTTCAGACAGAGCAGTTATGGAAGAGTTCATCCAAGGCATGATCGGTATCGCTGACGAAGTCGCAAACGGTAAAATGTCTGACCCAATGGGTGGTGACATCGCGTCTGCAAACATGGCGTTGGTTGAATCTCCATTTGCTTGGAACTCATTAAACGACTTCTCTCACAACGTTCGTTCAATCTACAGCATCTACACTGGCCACTACCGTTCAGTAAAAGGCCCTGGCGTAAAAGCTTTGGTTGAAAAAGTGGACGCTGATCTTGCAAACCGTGTTGAAGCGGACATTTTGAATTGCATTCAACTTATCCAAGCTATCCGCCCAGCTAATGGCGGTGACTTCGGTCAAGCCATCTTGACTCACGACGGTCGTGCTCGCACACAAAAAGCTATCGAAGCTTTGAATGCTCTTCAGGCAACACTTGAGTCTGAAGTTCTTCCAACTTTAGACATGTAATATTGAGGATCGTATGAAGGCTTGTTTCTTTATTCTTGCGGTAAATATGGTACTAAGTGGGGCTGCGATGGCAGTTCCAGTGAATATGGATTACGTTCACGCGGTAAAATCAGGTGGTGATACCACTGTGTTTTTTCAAGGTGAATCAACACAAGCCTTCCGCAATCCTGCAGCGAATTTAACGGAAGAAGAAATTGAGCTTCACCTGAAAGGTGATGCTTTATTTGAATCCAACTTTTCTGATGATACCAGCAGACCTGATTATGGTTTGGGCCCCGTTTTTAATAATACAAATTGCGCTGCCTGCCATGCTAAAGACGGTCGTGGACAATTGCCTGTTGTTCCATTTGGTAAAGAGTGGGTTCAATTAAAACAAAATGAATCAATCTTCTTAAGAATCAGTATTGAGGATGGACTTAATCATCCAAAAAACGCAGCTAACAATTGGGGCGCCCCAGTTCCGGTTCCTGGTTTTTCTGATCAATTATTCCACTTAGGCTCTATGGGAACGCGCACAGATATTCCGGGTGCAGGCCAAGCGCAAGTATGGATGAAGCACGAAAAAAGCACGTTCACTTATCCAGATGGGGAAGTTGTGCAGCTTCGTAAACCAGTATTTAAAATTACTGGTGCCTATGATGAATACTTTGACTCCGTGACAGGTCAGATGCGCAGCCGTCTTTATGAAAAAGACGTAAAGACAAGCCCACGCATGGGAACTTTAATGATCGGTCTTGGTTTGCTTGAGGCGATCAAAGAATCTGACATTCTAGCCTTGGCAGCCCGTGATCTTTCGGCTGAAGGCGTTCACGGAAAAGCGAATTGGGTGCTGGATATTAAAAAATTAATGGCTAATGACCCTTATCCAATTTCAATGGGCCGCTTTGGATTAAAAAATAATACTCCCTCCGTATTTCATCAATCTATGGGCGCCCTTCGTGGTGACATCGGCGTTACGAACTACGCCTTCCCGCAAGAAAGCATTGCCGGCACTGCTTTGTTTGAACAATTTAAAAAGAACACCAACTATCCTGGTAAAATCGAATCTGCAGATGAAGTGGGTGATGGTTTAGTATTCTATTCGCAAACATTGGCAATTCCTTCGCGCAGAAATGTGACTGAAGCGGAAGTGATTCGCGGTGCGGGCCTATTTGCGCAAGTTAGCTGCACAAGCTGTCACCAACCAAGTTTCGTGACCGGTCCCCATGAAATCAAAGCTTTCAGCAATCAAAAAATCTATCCGTTCACTGACATGTTATTACATGACATGGGAGAAGGCTTAGCCGACGGTCGCCAGGATTTCGATGCGAATGGACGCCAATGGAAAACTCGTCCTCTATGGGGCATTGGCCACACACAAACTGTAAATCCTCGTGCAGGCTTCCTGCATGACGGTCGCGCGCGCACTATTGAAGAAGCAATCCTATGGCATGGCGGGGAAGCAGAGTATTCCAAAGGAAAATTCGTAAATCTTCCAAAAGCAGATCGCACTGCTTTGATTCAATTTATTCGTTCTCTCTAATTTTTGTTTCATATTGATCTGGCAGATAAAATCTGGACTGGATCACTATGGCAAAAATCCCCTCACATCAGTTACTATCAACTAAAGCCTCTATTGGGGCTGGGAAGGGGGTGGTGTCTATGGTTAAGTATAGTCGTATAACCAAGGCGGAGGTGGCGGTCTCTTAGACCGTACTGCTTTCGCCGAGGATTCGAAAGAATCTATAAAAAAAGAGCGGCCTTGTGCCGCTCTTTCCTTTTTGGAAGCCCTTCATTTTTTAGCTCACCAAAATATCTGTTTATTCCGATAAATCCTTCATGAATAGTTTTTACCTTTTCCCGGGCAAGCTTGCCGCATTTAAAAAAGAAACAATTGTTTCGACCCTCTTGGGTTCTTGTGTGGCTGTGGCTTTGCACGATCCAACCACGGGGATTGGTGGACTAAACCATTATCTGCTAAGTGAAAGTGGGCCCGAGACTGATGGCAACAGCGCCCGCTATGGGGTGTTTGCCATCCCCATGCTGGTAGAAGAATGCGTACGTTTAGGTGCTAATCGCAACTGTTTACAAGCAAAGATTTATGGTGGTGCCAACGTAACGGGAGTAGCTGCCTTGGGACCTCTTATTGGAAAGAGGAATATCGAGGTTGCTGAGGAAATTTTAAAAAGCTTAGGAATACCCATCGTAGATAAAGACGTGGGCGGCGGCACGGCCCGCACTATCAAATTCAATACAGCCACCTTTAGCGTGATTCATCAGTGCGGCGGGATCAAAACCTGCGGCTAGGCCATTGAGTATCCTTTGATGTTGTACTAAGTTCTAGTGCAACCACCAAAGGATCGCATTTTGGAAATCTTAAATTACATCAATTCTGAATTTGCTCTAGCGATGAATGGCACAAGCTTTTCTAAACATTCGCCCTTTGACGGCAGTGTTCTAGCTCAAGTGACAAACTCTGACGCTATGGATGTAATTAAAGCCATTCAAGCAGCAAAAAAAGCGCACACGGCTTGGAAAGAATTAGCTCCCGCAGATCGGGCTACTTACTTATTAAAGATCGCGGACTACTTAGAACAAAATGCCGAAGAAATTTCCTATCAAGAGGCTCTTCATCAAGGATTGGCGCAATCCTTTTCGCGCTTAAACAATATTGATGTTGCGATCAAAAATTTAAAGCTTGTGGCAAATGAAGTTTCATTGCCGCTACCGGCGAAAGTCCTTACTTCCTCAGTGGGTGTGGTGGGAATTATCACTGCATGGACTTTATCTTTGCGACTTGTTACTGAAAGACTTGCACCAGCCCTGGCGGCGGGCAACACGGTTATCATTAAAGTGTCAGAACATTCGCCGATAACAGCAAAGATTTTGGCTAATGCAATGGCAGCAGCAAACCTACCTGCGGGTGTCGTAAATATACTGAATGGGTCAAGCGAAGTGGGTCAAGTTCTTGCGGGCCATCCTGGAATTCGTGCCATCTCGGCAGTTGGTAAGACAAGCACTATGGAAGCCGTCGCCAAAGAGGGCGTTTCCCAATTTAAAAAACTTCAACTCAGTGGCAGTGCTAAGAATCCGTGTTTAATTCTTGGTGATACCGATTATAAAAATCTGCTTCCACAAATTTTGTATCCGTTTCTGATGGGACAAGCGCAGCTATGTTGGAATATTTCGCGCATTTTCATTCTTGAAAGTCAGGCAAAAGAATTTACTGAAGAGGTAAAGAACTATTTAGAAAACCTTCAGCCTTTAAAAGATCCCAAAGGTCAGGAAGTTTGGACTCCACTGATTTCACCAGCAGCGATTGACTCTATTGCAGAAAAAGTCGGAAGCGGTCGACAGGAGCACGGTAAGATCCTAGTGGGTGCAGAAAAAAGCGCTCTAAGTGGAAACTTCTATCGTCCGACGGTCATGCTGGATCTTTCAAATTGCAGTGTCCTTCAGCAGGATGAATTGCAGGGACCTTTGCTTTTAGTAACTCCTGTGAAGTACCAACATGAAATGTTAAAATGGGCAAACACCGCTTATCTAGGTCATTCTGCTGTCGTGTGGGGACCCGAAGAAAAGTTAATGAAACTTTCTTCCGGGTTGGAATGTGCCCATGTGTTTTTGAATGGCTGGCTTAACGGGGAGCCTTTAACTATTTTTGGAAGCAAACAATCAAGCTTTGGTAATCCTGATATGTCCTGGGCTGGTTCATTTTATTCGGATGTAAAAAAATTGACGGGCCTCTGAGAATGTCAATTCTCTGACGAAGGCCGACGTTATTCTGACAAAATTTTAGTTAAGAATATGGGTCCGTGCCCGAGTTTTGACTTCACAATGAGGGCAAAAAGCTTCTTCAGTGATCTCAGAAATCATTTTGTCTGAGATGTGTTTCAGTTCAAGAACACTGCCGCAAAGTATGCAATTGTTTTGGGAAATTATAAACTCACGGTGCTTGGTGGAGTCGATTTTTTCAAAGTAGTTGATCTTGCTGTATTCCATTACTGTGTAGTCCTTCACTGTGCTTCATCCTTGAAGCAAAGTGCTTTACTGCAAAAGCTGTTCACAGGCCAAAGTCCGGTTGCCGACTGCGAACAGAGGCTTGGTTTTAATTCTCCGGGCTCAGAGTTTGTATTGGGCGAACCCTTGAATAAGGAGTTCCTATGAAAGCTAATTCGATCTTTTTAATTTTAACCATGCATTTATGTTTTAATCTCGTAGGTTGTGTTGAAGTCCGCGACAACAAAAAGCAACCACCGTCTAAAAAGCCCTTAGTCATCGCCGAACAATTTAATCCCAATGTGGAAGCCTCTACGAAGACCGGCAATAAAGTCGAAGATGTTTTAGTCATCGATGAACCCTATTACTTAGTCGCTGGCCGCTGGGTTAAAGAAGAGGAAATGCAAATTCTAAAAGGCCGTCCGTACCAGCCTCAAAAATATAAATTCACTCATCAAACACTTAAATTCACCCACAGGGGCGCTCTTTACACCATGGGAAACGAAGTGCACTTGGAAATTGAAAATCTTGTTTCCGATGATGGTTTAATCGCAACGTTCCCAGAAAATGCCCAAGCTCTTTCACAACAGAATGGTAAGCATGGGGGGCACATTGTTTTGAATATCAAATCTGCACAAGGTCATCTTAAAAGCATTCTACGTGGCGAAAATGGAGCCGACGGCTTGCCTGGAAATCCTCCCGATGCAGCTTTAAACGGAACACCTGGTTTGCCAATGGGCGCGTTCTGTGATTCGCAAAAGAAAGGTTATCCTGCCGTGGCACCAGGCCCTGGCGCGAAAGGATATCGAGGCGGTGATGGAAGCCATGGCGGGAACTCAGGAACTCTGCTTGTTGAAGTGAATCAAGACTTGGGATTTAAGCTTGATGTTAAGAAGGTGGCAGGTAAAGGCGGCGAGCCCGGGGCCGGTGGCGAAGGCGGAGCGGGTGGTGCCCCAGGTCTTGCAACTAAAAAATGTGAAAGCGCTATTTATAAAGAACCAGGGAAAGATGGACCCCAAGGCGACGACGGAGCTTCGGGTAAAGATGGCGAGACTCAAGACCACTGTGTCAGTGTTTCAAATGAAGTTGAATGCTTCTAAGCTTTAAGATGCGCTAGGATTGTTCGGGTCAACTCATCAAGTTGAACAGGCTTAGTCAAGTAATCAGAACAACCTGCTTCCAAACAGCGCTCGCGATCATCTTTCATAGCGTGCGCTGTTAAAGCGATGATCGGCTTCTTATATCCCGAGGCTCTTAACTTGCGTGTAGCTTCATAACCATCCATCACCGGCATTTGGATATCCATTAAAATCACATCAAAATCTTCAGAGAGTGCTTTGGTTAATCCCTCTTGTCCATCTGAGGCACTTGTCACTGTGGCGCCTCGTTTAGTCAAAAGTCTTTGCACTAAAATTCGATTGTCTTCCACATCATCCACTAAAAGAACTTTGGCGCCTTCAAGCATCAATGCCTCTTTGTTCTTTATAACCGGAGCAGAAGAAATGCTCTGCGGAATTTCTTCTAACTGAATGCTTACAACAAAAGTGCTGCCTTCACCTACTCTGGAGTTTTCAAGGCTGACGTTTCCACCAAGCATCTGGGCAAGTCTTCGAGATAAAACCAATCCTAAACCGGTACCTTCATATTTTCTTGAAAGTGAATTATCGATTTGCGTAAATGGCTGAAAAAGCACTGGGATCTTTTCCTGGGGAATGCCCACGCCTGTGTCTCGAACGGTGAAGACCAAGCTTCCATATAAAACTTCATAGGTCATTATAACAGAGCCAGAGTCCGTGAATTTAATGGCGTTACCGAGTATGTTCGTTAGAATTTGTCGCAAACGAAGCTGGTCAGTGTACACGGTGTGGGGGACATCGTTGAGTTGTCTAAATTCGACGTGTAAATTCTTTTTGACACTTTTAGAGGTGATTAAAGAGCGAATTTCTTCAAGGAAAGCAGGCAACGCAAAAGAGCTTTTTTGAATCTCCAAGTGGCCCGCTTCCACTTTGGATAAATCCAAAATGTCGTTGATAATACGAGTTAGGTTTTCGCCGGTGCGGTGAATGATGTCCACATAACTTTGGCGATCTGCCTCGGGAATGTTTGGGTCTTTTAAGATTTCAGAAAAACCAATAATCGCATTCAGGGGCGTTCTGATTTCATGGGACATATTTGCTAAGAATAAACTTTTAAGCTTATTTGCCTGTTCGGCTTGCTTACGAACACCGATGCTGTTTTCAAGGTCCGAGGCCATTTTATTTAACCCCTCTGCAAGTTGACCTAATTCATCTCCAGAACGCACGGGAACTTGCACATCAAACTTTCCTTGGCCTACGGCGTGGGCCGCTTCATTAAGCTCTTTAAGGCCTTTAGATAAATTGCGGCTGAAAGTGAAGGTAAGAACCAAGCCCGTTGTTTCAACCACCATGACGACGATTAAAAGCGCTAGCATCAACACATTTTCAATGAAGCGCGATGCTTCACCCAATGTTCGCGAAAATTCAACTTCCAACGCTGACAATCTGTCATTCAGGTTATTGATTTTTTCTAATGTCGGCATTAACTCAGCGGACGTAGATTGTTTCTTGATCAGCTCGTGAAGTTCGGAACCGTAAGCACTGATTTCATTGGTTAAGTCATCACCCTGTCGCCAGATGATGATGGCTTTTTCAACGTGGCTAAAGTTTTTAAAGCGGGTGATCAGAAGGATGACGCCTGGAATATCATCGGGATGAACCATCCCTTGTAAAAATCCTTGGCGTGCTTTTTCTAAATTGATCGGATTTTCTTCTAAAGCGTGGCGGGCCTTGGTGTCACCGCGGGGAACTAGCAGCGCTTGTTCAAAGGCTTCATAATCTTGAACGTCACGGGTGAAAGCATATTTGTGCAAAGAAATAACAGCATCTTTTTGCGCTTTGGACCACGCACTTTCCCCAGATACGAAAGTACGAACAGCAGACAAAGTGTTCATGGCAAACAGCAAAGTCAAAAGCTCTAGCGCGATAAGCAATGCCATCACGCCGATAACGATGAACAGTTTTTTTGAAACTGATAAATGTGTCCAGAGTCTTTTAATCTTCACCATGATAGTTATCGAACAAAAGACACGAAATCTGAAGCAAAATCTAGTCTTTGTTTATGGTCAATCCAGGTAACTGGTTTTCAATTTTTGTTCGGCCTCGTATTTTTCAAAGCCTAACGTGATAAGCTTTGTAATCAAATCTTTATAACTCAAACCAGTGGCTTCCCACATTTTCGGATACATCGAAATTTTGGTAAAACCAGGGATAGTATTGATTTCGTTAATATAGAACTCGCCATTGGGACGTAGGAAGAAGTCCACGCGAGTCAAACCATCGCAGCCCATAACTTGATAGGTTTTCTTAGCTAGGCTTTGCATTTTTTGCAAAGATTCACCTGTGATCTCAGCAGGAATTTTCAGTAATGCGCCATTATCATCCAAGTATTTGGCTTCATAAGAATAGAATTCATGCTGTGGAATGATTTCCCCTGGCAAAGATGCTTCAGGGGCATGGTTGTGTCCCATCACAGAAATTTCAACTTCGCGGCCTTGAATGAACTCTTCAGCAAGAACTTTCGTGTCGAACTGAAAAGCATCTTTTAGTTTTACTGCAAAGTCCGCTTCGCTTTTGATTTTGTGAACTCCCACAGAAGATCCTGCGTTAGCAGGCTTAATGAAAAATGGAGAGCCTAACTTAGATGCCACTTCGTCATAAGAAGTATTTTTAAAAGGTGTTAGCAAAAGATATTTTGCATTTGGAATTTGTGCCTCATGCAGAAGGCGTTTCATCACTTCTTTATCCATGCCGGCAGCAGAACCCCATACACCACAACCTACAAATGGCACTTGCACCATTTTAAAAAGTCCTTGGATGGTTCCGTCTTCGCCCATGGTTCCGTGCATGATTGGGAAAGCAATATCGATATTGGTTTCAGAATGATTTTTTAACGAATATAAAACAGGTTTCCCTTTTAAAGAAACCAAAGCCACAGGTTCAGCATTTGCTGGCAAATCACTGTCTACGATCTTGGTGTTTTCAGTGAAGATCTTATTATCAGGAAAACGATACCAGCTGCCTTCTTTGCTGATACCCACTAACATAGGGGTGAACTTATCTTTATCTAAAGCATCAGCGATGTTGCGTGCGGAACGTAAAGACACTTCGTGTTCTGCTGATTTACCACCAAAAATAAGAGCGACAGTTTTTTTATTCATATTTATTTCATCCGTGTTTTAAATATTACGCCCACTCGACGATTTCATGGGCAAGACCGAAAATTCCTTGGAACACTTCGTTTGGTTTGGCATCACCATACATGTATGCAGGCGTCGTGACGATTTTACTTTCGCGATCAGTGATGTAATCGTCAACAGGACATTCTTCGTGAATAGCTCCTGTTTTTTGGATCTCAGCGGCAGTTTCGCCATTTTCACCAACAGTCACCGTGATTTTTTTATCGCCTAAAACGCGCGCCAATAAAACCGGAGCGATACATAAAGCGCCAATAGGTTTGCTTTCTGCGTGAAACTCTTTAATCACTCTTTGAACTTCAGGATGAACTTCGCACTTTGCGCCTTTTTCAGCCCAGTTACTAAGATTTTTAGCTGCGCCATATCCGCCAGGGAATACCACGGCATCAAATTCTTTGGTTACAAGTTTATCTAACGCGGTGATGTCTCCACGGGCAATACGCGCAGATTCAGTTAGAATATTTCTTTTTTCATTAGCAGGTTCTTTAGCGACATGATTCATCGCCGGAACTTCGATATTAGGAGCAAAACAATGAACGTCTGCTCCTGCTTGGTGAAGGGCTATAAGAAGACTAACGGATTCTGTGATTTCACTTCCGTCAAGGTGACCGCAACCGGAAAAAACTACTGCAATTTTCTTCATGGACCCTCCGCTGATGAGCTCTTGGAAGGTCCTAGACTACTCTACGGAGTGCCTTTTTTGAAGTTTTTTAGTTTTGTGCAAGTCGTAACAAGCACCTTTTGATTTTGCACTGGATAAAGCTGTCGATAGCAATATTCGGTCATTCGCGACAAGAACGGAAGATCGGGACTTAATTTCACCCAATAATTCACTCTTTGTCGTTCAACGTTTTGGCCGGTTTTTAACTCAATGACCCAATCAAATGCGACTTTTTTGATATTTAATTTGCAATCAGTGAGACCTGCGCAATTTTCCTGCGCTTTCATAAGCTCTGGAGCGTCCTCAACGAGGTCCTCTTCCTTAAGGTTCGAACATTTGATCTCGCAGCTATCAACCTTCAAAGTATCTTTACAATAGTTATCTAAAGCGTCTGATTTTACGCAAGCGTAAGCCAAGCCATAGAATCTTTCAAAACCCAAAGTCATATGATAGTCATCGGCCATCGGCTTTAAGGCGTGTGATCCAAAATCATGGCTTTGCACTTTTAATGAAGTCGCCGCTGCAGTGCCTTTGCTGACTGTGCGGTGATCTTCGCGGGTAGACTCAGCACCTTCAGTACCTTGTTTGATGACTTTGTTTTGATAAAGGTAAGTATAAAGGTAGTCCGTCGCTGTTTCTTCGCGTTTAGAAACAGTAATACCCTCTTGCAAAACAAAAAAGGCGGAACCACTGCTATCGATTTTTTGTTCTGTTTCCTGAAAAAGGAAATCATTTGGCGCCATGGTCAAGGGATCCGCATTACCCCAAGCTTTTGAAAGGGCAGTTTGCACCTGTTCTACCGTGGCAGGATTTTGTTCCTCATCCAGAGGTTCTTTAATACAAGCCACAAGACTGCCACAAGCAGCCATCATTAGAAGCATATTTTTTAATTTCATCATATTGAGTCCCAACCCCAGATCCACAAGGCAAGCGGCAGAATTTTTTCGAGTTTTTGAATGGTTTCTTCTTTAAAAAGATCCATAGAGCGATAGTCCACAGGTCCGAACAACAAGCGCACCATGTCTGTTTCATTACTGATAGTGAATAGATCCTGACCAATGCCGAAGACAAAGTGGTTCGGATGTTTTTCCAAAACGATGTCGGCCACGCCTTCAGCTCTAAAGGCTCTTTTAATTTTTGCGGCTAATTGGTCAAAGTTAACAAGCTTAATCATGCCCAAGAAACCTTCATTCACAGTGACCGGTTTTCTGCGCAATTCGTTGATAAGGTTTTGCGCATGGCGAGGACAGATGATTGTGTACGGCTGATTTTTCTGAGCACGAATAAAACTAAAAAGCGCCATCAATTTTGAAACCGATCCGCCCCATTCATGGATATACCCACCTAAATCCACCCCTTTGCCTTCAATTGCATAGGCTGCAAGTTGGCCGTTTGACTCCCAAGCGGTGTAAACTTTGGTTTGCGGAATAGATAAAAACTTTCGAGTTTCCTCAATGGTACGAACTGAGTTTACCGAGTGAGTCGAGTACAGTCGGTAAATCGCATCCGGCGCTACTTTTGAATCTGTAGAAAACCGTAGATTAATAGGTGGAACATCAAAATTATCTTCGACAACAAAACTGATTTCGCTGCCAGCCAATTCAAACCCCATGCGGCGATAGAAATCAAAAAGGTCGGTCCAAAGAATCGCAATATCACAGGACTGTTCGGTCGCTGATTTGAGGCAATCGGTCATCACTTGGGTGCTTAAACCCTGGCCTCGGTGCTGGTCATCGGTAACAACCGAGCCGATGGCTCCCACCTTGTAAATGACATGGGGGGATTTGATAATCAGGGGCTTTAAGACGGCGTGGGAAAGGACATGGCCTTCATCTGCGATAATGCGCATATTGTGCAAGTTGTTAGATGAAAAAGCGGTGGGATATTCTGCCGCGATTGACCAAGAGGCCTCATTGCGAAGTTTTTTGTTTAGAAAATCTAAAACCTGAGGCAGCTCTGTCTCACGGGGCGAACGAGGTCCTTCCATGAACCCTCCTTTTGATGCTTTTCCTAGGATATCTTTAAATTGGTCCTGGGCCCTAGTATTCAACAAAGTATGCCATGAAAAATGCGACCCAAGTCCGGAAGGGGGTTTGACATCAAGGGCAAAAGATTTATATTAGCGGGTCTGTAAAAGGTCCCTGTTAGGAGTGTTCGATGGCTGATAAGAGTCAAAGTTGGAAAGAAAATAAACCAGGCAAAATGTTCGTAGACCAGTCCTGTATTGCTTGTGATGCTTGCGTTTTGACTGCGCCAAAGAACTTTTCGATGCATGAAGAAGACGGTCACGCCTACGTTACAAAACAACCTGACACTCCTGAAGAAGAAGCTTTGGTAAAAGAAGCTATGGAAGGTTGTCCAGTTGAAGCCATTGGTAACGATGGTGACCAATAAGAAAAAGACCGTAAAAAAGAAAGCGGCTACGAAGGTTTCAACGAAATCTACGACGAAGAAGGTGGGTTTAAAAAAGCCCCCTTTTAAAGAAGCCGCTCCGATTCTAGAGACTATTGATCTTCTTAGACGATATTATCCCGACGCCCACTGCGCCCTGAATTTCACAAATCCATACGAATTATTAGTAGCCACAGCCCTTTCAGCGCAAACAACCGATGAAAGAGTGAACATGGTGACACCGGCATTATTTAAACAATACGGTTCCCCAGATCGTATGGCCAAAGCCAAAGTGGCAGACATCGAAAACCTGATTCGCTCTACCAACTTTTATAAAAACAAAGCTAAGAATTTAAAGTCCGCAGCTATTGATTTGGTTGAAAAGCACAACGGTGAGGTGCCTCAAAACATCGAGTCTTTGGTCGAGCTTGCGGGTGTGGGCCGTAAAACCGCAAACGTAGTGCTTGGAAATGCTTTCGGGATACCAAGTGGCATCGTTGTTGACACCCATGTCGCGCGTCTTTCTTATCGTTTGGGATGGGTTGATACGGATAAACCCGTGGTGATCGAAGAGGAACTGTGCAAAGAAGTACCCAAAGAAGATTGGGTGATTTTGTCGCACTATCTTATTTCCCATGGTCGAGCTATCTGTAAGGCGAGAAAACCTGACTGCGCTCACTGCTTCCTAGAGGAGACTTGCCCTAAAAGGGGTGTCTAGTTCACAATGTCTTCATGTTGCTTGCATTCTTTGAGAGCGTTAAATACGTAGGCCACCTATTACCCATTTCTTTTTTAAGAATCTTCTTAGGTTATTATTATTTAGAAGCTGCGATGGTGAAATTCCGCGGGGATTTTCTAAGTCGACCACGCATCGCTGATCAAATGGCCGAATGGCTTCCTTCAAGTCATGCTCCAAACTGGTTCAAAATTTTTGCCAATAGCCAGATGATTCCTAATTGGCAAACGGTGGCATTTATTATTTTGGGAATCGAGTTTGCCGTCGCCATTTCCTACATTATTGGTTACGTTGTGCGCCCCGTGGCTTTGTTAGGTGTTCTGTTGTGTGTGACGATGCTGTTTATTTCAGGGCCTGCGACGGAAGATTTAAATAAGACCTTCTTGGCCATTCATTTGATTTTAGCTTGGGTTGGCGCGGGACGCTGCCTTGGTTTTGACTATTATTTCTTTAAGCGTCGTCGCGGTATTTGGTGGTAGGGCGTGAAGCATTTTATATTTTTTCTTGCCGTAATTTTCCTAGGATTGTTTCTTGCTGTTTTAAATAAGAACGAACAAAGCAATATCACCAGCAGTGTTCCTACATTGCGAGTTTTTGGTTACGCTTCCTTCACCGGTCGTTGGGGGCCGGGGCCTTTGCTTAAAGAACAGTTTGAAAAAACATGTAAGTGTAAAGTGGAATTTATCGAGGGCAGTGATTCAGGAATTCTATTGCAGCGATTAAAAATCGAAGGCGAAAGCTTGGGGGCTGACCTCGTAATCGGTCTTGACCAATTTGATCTTTCCAAGGCCATGGCTGAACAAACTTGGCGTAAGTTAAGCTTGGGTGAACTGAATGTTTATGACTCGGTGAAACCTGCTCTTTCTAACACATCTTTCATTCCCTATGATTGGGGCGCTTTGACTTTCGTTGCGCGCAAAAATGAATTGTCTAAATACCCTGGTACTCTTGATGAATTATTAGCACCAGAGCTTTATAAAAAGATCGCATTAGAAGATCCGCGCACCAGTTCCCCAGGAATGCAGTTTTTATACTGGGTTCTTAAATCTAAGGGCGAAGAAGAAGGTTTTAAATTCTTAGATAAAATCATGGCTCAAGCCCACAGCTTTTCACCTACTTGGTCGACGGCCTATGGGTTGTTTACTAGCAAACAGACGAAACTCGCGTACTCTTACGTGACTTCACCGCTTTATCATGAGCTTGAAGAAAAGCGCCAAGACTATATGGCGTTGTCTTTTGCAGAGCCGCTTCCTGTGCAATTTGAATTTGTGGGTATTCCTGAATTTTGTCGTCATTGTGAATTGGCCGAAAAGTTCATCAATTTGATGCTTTCTAATGAAGGGCAAAAAACCATCATGGAAAAGAATTATATGTTCCCGGTGATGAAAGGTATTATGGAGGGAACTCCATTTGCCAACGCCTTGGTGAACGTAAAGACCATGGACCAATTTGAAGTGCCGACTGTTTCAGAAGTTGAACGTATTTTAAAACGCTGGACTGAAATTCGCAGGGGCGCACTCAATTGAGCCTGCGAAATATTCTTCGCACCAGTTTAGTACTGTTTCTTCTTTTTCCATTTCTGTTTTTATTCTTTGAATTTCACATCGCAGAAATTCCGGATATGGCAGAACTGTGGTGGGCTTTTAAAAATAGCTTCACGCAAAGTCTTTTTTCCGCAGTATTTTCATTGTTGTTAGGCTTCTGGGTGGCGCGGGGTTTATTAAGTGTCACAAATCGCCGCCTGCGCAGTTTCTTTGAAATCCTTTGTCTTCTTCCAAACTTTCTACCTTCGATCTTTATTTTATTATCAGCATTAACAGTAATTGATCCTTTTCCCATGGGCATTCCTGGTATTGTGATCATTCATACGTTAATCAACTTTGGTTTGGTGGCGGTATTGCTTGCGGGGATCATGGAAAGCAAAATCGGCGGCATGGCGGAATTAGCCTACGTCGAAGGATCATCGCGCTTTCGTTTTTTCATGCGCGGGCTGTTTCCTTTGTTAAAGAAAGATCTTTTTTTATTGAGTCTTTTTGTTTTCGTGATTTGTTTTGGCAGTTTTGCCGTACCTTTGATTGTCGGTGGCGGTCGTGGCACGACCATGGAAGTTTTAATCTATGAAAAGATCCGACTTTCTGGCGAATGGGGTTCCGCTACAGTCATCGCCTTTATTCAGTCGTGTTTTATTTTTGCTTTATCATTTATCGCAAGTCGCGGTAAGGGAGCGTCGACGGCTCGCGAATCTAATCTTAGCCTGATTCGTAGTTATTCAGGGCTTGTGGTTCTTTCGTTGTTATCGTTTATGTACCTTTTTGGTTACCTGCAGGGATTTGCTTCAGGGCTTTCCATGCTTTCTACGTTCTACGATGTGCAATCTGCCATTTTCTGGAACTTTCTTGGCAGTGTCTTTTTGGGTTTAGCGGTGGGAGTGTTAACTTTTTTAGGTCTAATGCTGATTGCGTATTGCTGGCCGAAACCGTGGTTTGAAAAATTCTTAAATGGTTACGTCGCTCCCTCGACAGCTTTGGCGTGTTTTAGTTTTCTGATTCTTGGTCCCAATGAAGGCATCTATCCTTACGTTAAGATTCCGTTGGTGTTGACTCTGTTAAGTTTAAATAGCTTATTTCGAATGGGCTGGGATAGTGAATTGCATGCCTTGGAATCACAAATGACGGTGGCTTATTCCATGGGCGCTAGTCGCAACCAAACGTTTTGGGAAATTTTATTTCCTCAGCTATCGAATCGAGCGGGTTTGCTTGCTGGCATAGCCTCCATTTGGGCGTGCGGTGACTTTGCTGTCAGCCGTATTTTAGCCCATCAAGATTTAAGTATCGCCCTGATGACTGAAACCCTGATGTCAGGTTATCGCTTAAACCAGGCCATTGTTCTTAGCAGTTTAATTATTGTTTCTGGTGTACTTTGTTTTGCAATTTGTGCGGGAGGAAGCCGTGTCCTACGTCGAAAACTTGCGCCGTGATTATGGTGACTTCAAATTAGATATTCCGCGCTGGGAAATCCTGGATCAAGGGGTGACCGTGCTATGGGGACCCTCTGGTTCCGGTAAGACCTCTATCTTCAGAATTCTTTTAGGGTTAGAAGCTTGTCCCGGTATGAAGTGGGAGTTCCAAGGTGTGGACTTGGCGAAACTTAAAACTCCAGATAGACGATTAGGGGTTGTATTTCAGACTCTAGATTTGTTTCCCCATCTTTCTGCTAAAGAAAATATTCTTTTTGCGGCCCGTGCCCGCAAGGTTGATGAAAACAAGGTGTCGCGCCGAATGAAGGAATTGACTGAAAAAATGCAGATGGACTCCTTCTTAGAACGAAAAGCAGCGGTTTTGTCAGGCGGAGAAAAACAACGTGTGGCCATCGCCCGGGCCCTTATTGGCGAACCAAGATTGTTGTTATTGGATGAACCGTTTTCAGCCCTGGATCAAGAGTTGCGAGAAGAAAGTAGACTTTTGGTAAAAGCCGTTATTGCTGATGAAAAAATCCCCGCTTTGGTTGTGACCCATGACCATCGTGATGTGGAAGTGATGGCGAATAAGGTCAGCAATATTCGCGACGGAAAAATTGAAATTTAAGTTCTTGGCGAGGATAAAGTATAGCGTTGTACCATGTCTAACAGCGCTGACTTTTTAATTGGTTTAGTCACGTGTTCTGTACAGCCCACATCTAAAGATTTTTGAATATCTTCAGCCATGGCATTCGCACTCACAGCGATGATAGGCATTGGTATACGGCCTGTGTTTCGTTCCCATTCGCGGATTTTCTTCGTTGCCGCATATCCATCCATCACTGGCATTTGAATGTCCATCAGGATTAGATCAAACGACTCATGGAAAACTTTTTCGACAGCTTCCAGGCCGTTTTCAGCTTGAACCACATCGTACGGCAGTTTCTTTAGGTAAGTTAAAAGTAAGAAGCGATTGTCTTCCGTATCATCGACAATCAAAATTCGCGCGTTGCGAGCGATGGTGGTGTCTTGTTCTTGCAGTGTCGGTTGTTGTTGTTCTACCTCGATCAGTTTCACAGGCTCATGCAAGGCTTCGGCTGCAAGATATGGCAATGTGAAATAAAACGTACTTCCTTGGCCTTCTTTACTTTCAAACCAAATGCGGCCGCCCATAAGCTCCACAAGGTTTTTAGAAATTGTAAGACCCAAACCGCTACCACCGAATTTACGCGTGATAGAGCTGTCTGCTTGAACGAAGTTTTGGAACAGAAGGTGTTGTTTGTCTAAAGGAATACCGGTTCCAGTATCGTGAATCGCAAAACGCACAAAACGTTTGTCACCTTCATCAAAGCTCACTGAAACGGCGATTTCACCCTTCGGCGTGAACTTGATCGCGTTACCGATAAGGTTAAACAGAATTTGACGAAGACGAGTGGGGTCACCGACAACAACTGGCGAAGCGTCTTTATCTAAGTTTACATTCAGGTAGAAATGCAGATTTTTTTCTTGGGCTTTTTGTTTCAAGATATCGCAAATATTTTTTGTCGTCGCGACCAGGTCGTAAGCGATTCTTTCAAGCTTCACTTCGCGGGCTTCGATTTTCGAGATATCTAAAATATCATTTATAAGAGCTAGAAGATTTTCGCCCGCATTGGCGCAAACTTTCACCAGTTGCGCTTGCTCCGCTTTCAAATCACTTTCCGCCAGGATATCCGTGATACCGATAATCGCATTTAATGGCGTTCTAATCTCGTGACTCATGCGAGCTAGGAATTCTGATTTTGCGGCAGAAGCTTTTACGGCTTGCTCACGGGCTTCGATCAGGGCTTGTTCTGCGGTGATACGATCGGTGATGTCTGTACAAACAAACACGAACGTCAGATCTTTACTGGTACGGTTCGGAAGTGCTGCCCAGTTAAGAAGAATCGGAACTCTGCGACCTTCGCTGTTTAAAATATCCGCTTCGATACTGTGTCTGGTTTGTAAAAGCCAAGTGTAATTATTAAAATCTGGTTGAGCATTGATCAGAGTTTTTAAATCGACGTTAGCAACTTGCTGTGACGTTAGACCTAGAAGTTTTAAAGCCGCTTCGTTGGCTTGGGAAATCTGGTAAGAGCACTGGCGCCAGTCATCGTGGTGGGAAACTTTCACGATGAATAGGAATGCTTTGATCGATTGGATAACGCTATCAAGGAACTCTTTGGATACGGTGGTGGTTTCCAAACGATCGGCCAGCTGATTGTACTTGCTTACAAGAAGACCGATTTCGTCTTTAGAGTTGTAATTGATTTTTTGAGTCAGGTTGCTAGTACCAAGCTTTTCTAAGCGATCGGTTAAAAGCTGGATCGGTTCAACGACTTTGCCGGTGGCAGCGAAGGTTGCGAAGAAGAACAAGATAAAGATCAAAACGGCTGCGGCACTTGAAGCGATGGCGATACGATCTAGGACGGCGAAGGCTTCACTTTCATCGATTTTGGTTTGGATGTACCAAAGTTCACCGTTAGGAAGATAGATTTTACCGATGGAACGAATGACTTTTTGACCGCGATAGTCGGTACCAAGCTCGCGCACCTCGCTGAGGTTCTCAATTTTTTTGATGTCTTCATCGCCACGGTTCGGGGAAAGGATTTCTGCCTCATCGGTGGAGTTACCGATCTGGCTTCCTTCGACGCGGAAGCGGCCTGTATTACGCAAACTCCAGTCCTCACCATAAATGAGGGTTTCTCCGGTTTGCCCCATACCGTGGGTGGCCCAGGCGAAGTTATCGCTGGTAATACGATCGATTTCAGAAATTGAAATCTTTAAAGTTAGTACTCCCACGACCGTGCCCTTACGATATATCGGAGCAGCGACAAATCCAGTGGCTGAGTTCGGATTGACAGGGTCCTTATCAAAATCTAGGAACAGCGTGGAACCCTCTTGCGCGCGCATGCCCCAAACGTAAAGGTCTTTTAGTTTGTTGCCGGCGTTGGGCCCTTCTAAAATCGAAGTCCCATCTTCGATGTCTTTACGAGTGGTGTATAGGATGGTGCCCTTGGTGTTCACCAAAGCCATGTCGTAGATGTTGAAATCCAAAACGTAGTTATCAAGCAATCGGCGGAAATCGGGTTGGGTGTCGACGCGGGTTTGGTTTAAAAGATCGTCGGTCAGCTCGTGAGAAGAAATTAGGTTAATCGCGGTTTGCAGATCGCGAAAATAGTTTTCAATCGCCGTTGTCTTGCTGATGCGAATTTGGGTCAGGCGCTCGTAGGTGCTATCAATGACGGTGGATTCCACGATCTTGAGGCCAATGAGGGCAACTACGAAGGTCGCAAGAAAAACAGAGATCAAATTGAATAGGAAAATCCGTAACCGTAACGTCATGTTTAAGACCAGTGATAACTTATTGAGTTGCAACCTTCAACGAGTAGTTGAAACAAAATATAAATTAGGCCTTTGGGAGTTATGTTCTTTCTCGGAACAATTACAGTTACCGCATCTTAGCTTGAGGGAGCGAAAAAAATTTTGACAGGTGTGAAGCCTTTGCAACACATCAATGTAATTTTCCATCACCCACAGATATTTCGGGGCAATCTTGCTATAACTTGTGGGTAGGGCGTCGAGGTAAACTATGGATTTTTACAAACTTCTGTTCGTGGCTGTCTTGGTTTGTGTTTTACCTTCGTGTGCAGCTAAACACTCTGATGGCAAAGAGATGATTCCAACGATTTACTATAAACCAACGATCAATCAAAAAAGCTCACAGTGCACGGCAGATGAATTGCGTGATTTGCTTTCGCCGGATGGTGAGTCGCTGGTGACTTTGTGCCAAAAAGATTTCGATCTTTGTTTGCTACAAGGTTCCTGCTTTGTTGATAACGGCAAAGAAGTTATTTCCTACAACTATCACTCCATAAAAGACAGTGTGCCGCGATTTATACCTGTGGATTTAAAAGTGTGCCCTTACGGTTACGGAGTTCGCAGCAGTTGCCTGGATCCTTATTTTTCAGTCGCAGCTGATTTGAAATACTATAAAGCGGGTGATGTGATTTTCATTCCTCGCTTAGAAGGAGCTGTTCTTCCCAACAAAGAAGTGCACGATGGATTTATGATTGTGCGTGATTCTGGAGGCGGTGTTTTAGGGCTTCATCGCTTTGATTTCTTCACTGGATTTTTTGATCACCGTTCGCGCAATAACACACTGGCGCGGCTGGGATTTGGCGACCCAAAAAATCGCTTCGAGTATCGCATGGCCACGGAAGCAGAGGCACAGGCGGTGCGAGTGAAGAGAAATTATCCTGGATTGAAGGCATCGGCTCTTGAAGAAGGTTATCTTACGCGTCCCCATCGCTGATTCGTTGGCTAAGTTCGCATTTATCGCAGGGACTTGCGTAACATAACCCTTCAAAAAAACTCACATTCACACCCAAAGTCGGGGTCTAGCTAGACCTTTGGCGAATTTTTTTTTGAAATCAAAATTCAGTAATTTCAATAACTTTTAAATTGTCGCGCACACCTTTTTAAAAAAATCTAGACCTTAGCCCTAAAGTTTCTAGACCATGGTCCGAAAAGATTCATGTAACACGTTGGGAATCAAAAGTTGCGAAGATGGATCTCCTCCAAAGAGCTGAAAAGCTTCCTCAAAAGGAAAACTCTCCGCGGTCTTGGTTCCTCTTAGAAAGGGACAGTCACCCCGTTCTATGAGGAACCGTTTCCCGCAATTTTAATTTTATTTTTAAGTTAGTGAGTTAACGAAAACAAAAACAAACGATCGTCGATGTTGATGGTTCAGGGTGTGTTCTAAGGTAAGTGGTGCTGCCTGGTTCATATCTCGGTTCCGCAAAAATCAGCAAAGAAGGTCACAAATCCCTTAGGAGGTTCTAATGGGCTTAAGAATCGCGACAAACACTGCATCTATCGCTGCACAACGTGTGCTAGGTAAACAACAAAAAAGACAAGAACATGCGTCACAAGCTTTGGCGTCTGGTTCTCGTATCGTAAATGCCGCCGACGACGCTGCCGGCTTGGCAATCTCTGAAAGCTTTAAAGGACAATTAAGAGGTATCTCTGCTGCCCGTAACAATGCGAACAACGCTATTTCGTTCTCGCAAGTGGGTGAGGGTGGTCTTAATGAAATGTCGAACATCCTAGTTCGTATTAGAGAACTGGGTGTACAGGCTGCTTCTGATACAGTGAGTGACGTTGAGCGAGGATTCCTCGATCAAGAGGCTCAAATGTTAATCGAAGAGGCGGATCGTATTGCTAGAACTACAACTTTCGGTAATACAAAACTTCTTGATGGTACGGGCGGAAAAATGGAATTCCATGTCGGCGCGTACGGTGGAGAAGACAACGTCATTGCGGTCGACTTCGATGCCGATGCGACGACTGGTACGTTGGGAATTGATGGGATCTCGGTCTCTGATAAATCAGGTGCTCGTTCGACCCTGGCGTCAGTAGACGAAGCGATCTCGAAAGTGAGTGCACTGCGCGCAAGTTTCGGTGCGATGCAATCACGTATGGAATCAACAGTTAGTAACTTAGACATCTCTTATGAAAACTTATCTGCTGCGAATTCTCGTATCCGTGATACAGATATCGCAAAAGAAACGGCTGAGATGGCTTCTGCTTCCATCCTTCAGAACACGGCGGTATCGGTTCTTGCGCAAGCAAACCAAATCCCGAACGTGGCTTTGAAACTGATCTAATTAATATAAAAAACTAAGACTTTATCATTCTTACAGAATGTCGGGGGGGCTGTTATGGGATACAGCTTCTCTCGAGAATGAGGGGTCGCCCACATATACCCTTCGTCTTAAGCCCACCCCGGGGGCACCCGCTCCCGGGGATTTTTAGGTGCCTGCTTCTTTTTGCGGTTTCACCGCGTCAAAGAAGAAAGACGAAAATGCGGAAAATCCCAATGATAAGAAGATCATAAAGATCAAATAAAGAAGACCTAGAATGGGTCGCAAGGTTTAAAAGGTGCCTGCTTCTTTTTACGGTTTCACCGTGTCAAAAGCTGGCTATTCGGATCTCATCAAACTCTTCCATCGATAAATTAAATCTAAAATTCCAGCGTATTTTGCATTCTACTTTCTCATGAGTAGAAAAATCTTTGAGAATCATGCCGATCGTCCGTATCACGTCACTGCTAGATGTATTAATAAAGATTGGTTCGCCTTGGACATTCATGTCGTATGGGACATTATGACTCGTCATCTCTACTTCGTTAATATGGCGTTCAACTTAAGAATCCACGCATTTGTCTTAATGAATAATCATTTCCATTTAATTGTACGAACTCCGGATGCAAATCTTAGCGAAGCCATGCGCTACTTTATGAGAGAGACGAGTAGGGAGATTACTTTTTTAAGTGGTCGAATAAATCAAACTTACGGATCTCGGTTCCATCGTTCGCTCTTGTCAACTCCACTTTATTATCTTCATGCCTACAAATACTTATATAGAAATCCTGTCACTGCAGGTATTTGTGAAAAGGTTCAGGAGTATCCGTTTTCATCGATGCAAGGCTTGCTTGGTAACTGCTGGTTGGATGTGCCAGTTACAGAAGACGACAATTGGGCAAATTTAAGTAACCGAGAACAGACTTTGACGTGGCTGAATCAAGCGCCATCACCTGAACTAATGGAAGAAGTCCGAAAAGCGCTTAAACATCCAGAATTCAAACTTCCAATCAAAAAGAAAAAGAAATCACTCTTAGAAGATTCACTTCTTTAAGGTGCCTGCTTCTTTTTACGGTTTCGCCGCGTCATTCATTGATCAATGTTTTTTTTCGATAGAAACCATTCTTCATTCTTCATTCTTCATTCTTCATTCTTCATTCTTCATGACGCAGTGAAACCGCAAAAAGAACCAGGCACCTTTGTCTTGCAACAGGTGTTGTACAGCGGACTTAACGCGGTGAAACCGTAAAAAGAAGCAGGCACCTTTGGGTTTTGGGCTGGGTGGTTGTTGGTCGGGGCTGGACTTTGGTTTTGGTTTTTGCCGGGTTTTGGTCTGTTTTTCAAAACCTTGGTCTAGGTTCATCTGGACCGTGGTCCAGAAATGCAGGACGCGACTAAAGGCTTCACAGACCTCGCCGAAAGGTATGTCAGAAGCAACGACGAAACGAAAGTCTGAAGCTCTCGAGAAACTTAAAAGGAGTGACTGCCTGATAAGAATCGCTTGAGGGAGCCAAGGCCAAAGTGGAGTCACCAACGTGTTAACCGGCGAAGCCTAAGTAGGTATAAGGCCAGCCACAAATAAGGAGATCCCACATGGGAATGAGAATTTCAACAAACGTATCTGCAATCAACGCGCAAAGAACTATGATGACTTCACAGCGTGAAATCGGAAAATCAATGCAACAACTTGCATCTGGTTCTCGTATCAACAAAGCTGCTGATGATGCTGCGGGATTAGCAATCTCTGAAAATTTAAAATCACAAATCAGATCTTTAAGCCAAGCGGGCCGAAATGCGAATGACGGTATCTCGATGGTTCAAACAGCTGAAGGTGGTTTGGGTGAAATCTCTAACATTCTTACTCGTATGAGAGAATTGGGTATCCAGGCTTCGTCTGACACTATCGGTGACACTGAACGTGGTTTCCTTGATAAAGAGGTTCAATTACTTAAAGCTGAAGCACAACGTATCACTCAAACTACGCGCTTCGGTACTACTAAACTGTTAGATGGTTCTGGCGATATGTATGACTTCCAAGTTGGTATCAACAACTCTGAAGACGCTGACAGAATTTCATTCAACGCCGGTGAAACTGATGCAACAACTGCGACTCTTGGAATTGATGGTTTCGACTTCACTTCTAAGACGGGTGCGCAAGAGGCTCTTTCTGCGATCGACTCCGCTCAATCTCAAGTGAACGGTTACCGCGCAGCTCTCGGTGCCTTGCAAAACAGATTGCAATCCACAGTAGATAACTTGGGTGTGCAACATGAAAACATCAGTGCCGCGAACTCTCGTATCCGTGATACTGATATCGCTCAAGCTTCTTCTGAAGCGGCTCGTAACCAAGTTCTTCTTGCTTCAAATACTTCAGTATTGGCGCAAGCGAACACGATGCCAAACCAAGCGATGAAATTGATCGCTTAATTTTGAACAAATATTAAAAAGTTTTTGCCAGAGAGGGGTCCTCCGCCCCTCTTGGTACCAACCTACCCCAGAAGGTTGTCGCTTTCTGGGGGTACTTTGTTCAATTTGGAATGCTTGTTGTTTTTGCTCAACAGTTTGAATCGAAAATTTACAACTAGAGATATACATCACGATTCAAAATGCTTGCTGGTTTCTTAGGTACCAAGTTTCCAGTTTTCTGAATTACCGTTGCAGGCCGTCTCCGTAAGCAGCAGAATTCGCGAAAACAGGAAGCATTCCAAAATGAACAAGGTATCGAAAGGGTATGTTTCAAAAAAAGATTTCAGCTGCCTACCAAATGAAAAATCCCACCAGGGAATTTTTTGCGTTAGCAAGCTGGCTAGCCAAGCCGAAGCTTTAGCGAAGGCTGGACAAAAGTTAGAGAATTTAAGTTTCCGACGTATCAATCCGATAAGTTCCTCATATGAACATCAAAGGATTGATTTCAAATATTCTTCCCAATAATGATGTGCGCGGAGTAGACCGCACAGGGAAAGCTATCCAATCCGACATGACCCATGACCGAGACGCTAACGGGCAGGAATCCTATAGCGGAAATCAGGAACATCGCGAGCCGATGACTGAAGAGCAGCTCGAAAAAGCCATGGAGCATTTAAGAAATCTTCCAGCCACCAAAGAACACAAGTGGACAATTGAACTTGATGACCTTGATGCTGACGGCAGATTTGTGATCGTCAGGGATAATCTTGGTAATGTGATTCGTAAAATTCCCGAATTGGAATTGTGGACTTTACCGAGTGATTCGCAATCACCACGCGGGCAACTGTTAAAACGCTCGGCCTAGAAACCCTTCTGTACAACGAAATCAGGACAATTCCTTTTCTTAACCCGAACTTCCATTTTTCTTTTCACGAAAGAGCATTTGCTTCCTAGATCGACGTCCAGAGATTTCATCTCACGTCAAAATCATTGCAGGATAAATTCGATTAGAGCTCTAAAACCCGCTGTGCTGGCCCTTCTGCGAGACATTTAATTGACTCACGCAAGTTGCCTCACTTTGACACAATGAATTCATGGCAGGGATTCGTTTTTCAGGCATGGCCTCTGGGCTACCACCAAATATCGTTGAGCAGCTGATGGAAGCTGAACGAATTCCCGTGAAACAAATGGAAGTTCAAAAAACCAAGCAAGAGGACAAGCTCAAGCTGGTGAATGAACTTGAAACCAAAGTTGGTGATGTAACAAAAAACCTCACTGAACTTACGGCGACAAGCGGTTTCGTAGATAAAAAATTTATCAGTGGAGACACAAACGTTGTTGACGGAACTGTGGATCCAGGAAAGTCGGTACCAGGGGACTATGCGATTGAGGTTATTCAGTTGGCGCAAAAGCCAGCGGCAATTTCAAACGGTTTCCCTGATAAAGACCAAACTCAGATTGGTGTCGGATATATCAAGTTCGAAACTCCTGAGGGTGAAAAAGAAGTTTATATTAACGGCGATAATTCAACGCTAAGTGGAGTGGCAACACAAATCACCAACGCCGGTGTTGGATTGAAAGCGCAAGTGATCGAAGACCGAAAGGATCAAGAAAATCCTTTCAAGATTTTGATCTCTGGTTTGGGAACAGGGAAAGACAATCAGGTTAACTTTCCGAAGATTTATCTTCTGGATGGTGACCAAGATATGTTTTTTGAAGAGTCACGCAAAGCTCAAAACGCGAAGGTGAAAATCGACGGTTTTGAAATTGAGATCCCGGATAATAAATCTTCGGATTTAATCCCTGGCGTGACATTGGATTTAAAATCCGCAGCTCCGGGCAGGGAAATCCGCCTGGGTGTGAAAGAAAACCTAGAAGTCATCAGCGGTAAGATTAAATCCTTCGTTGATGCCTACAATGCAGCACTGGATTTTATCCAGAAGCAAAGTAAGTTGCAGGCTAATGCGGGCGGGAAGCCGGCCCTTGGACCTCTGGGTGGCGACGGCATGATGCGTTCTATTGAGAACAGTCTCCGCCGGGTGATCTTAAATCCACAAATGGGTGTGGATTCACCAATTCGCCGTGTGGGTGAGTTAGGAATTGAGTTTAACAGAAACGGTACTTTGAATTTCAACCAGGAAAAGTTCAATAAAACGTTGAACGCAGATCCTGCAGCGGTAGCTAACTTCTTTAGAGGAGATGGATTCAATACCGGTTTCGTTGCAACCGTAAAAAGAGAAATTGGCAATTTAATGAATGGCCAGTTTGGTGCGATTTCAAACCGTAAGAAAGGTTTGCAATCCCGTATCGATCAGGTGAACAGTCGGATTGAGACGAAAGAAAGACAGTTGGAACGAAAAGAAGAAAGCTTGCGCAAAAAGTTTGCTGACCTTGAGGGAAAAATGTCAGCGATGCAAGCACAGCAAGCCAAGTTCGCAGCAATGGCCCAAGGTGGCGGCGGCGGCGGATAATAGGAATTTTAAATTAGAATTAAGTTTTTGGGACGAGTGTAGTTGAGAGGGGTATATGTCAAACGCATATCAAAAATATAAGACGACGGCAGTGCAAAGTGCATCCAAGGAAAAAATCCTTTTGATGCTATATGAAGGAGCAATCAAATTCACGAAGCTTGCGATTAAAGCAGCAGAGGAAAAAAAGATTGCAGACCGTGGAATGAATATCGGCCGTGCCTTTGACATTATCATGGAACTTAATAACACCCTTGACCATAAAGTCGGCGGAGATGTCGCTGTTCAATTAGAGCAGTTGTATATGTTCATGATGGAACAATACACAAAGGCCAACATCACTGGCGATGCAGAACCATTAAAAGCCAACTTAAAGCTATTGAACACGCTTTATGATGGTTGGGTTCAAGCTGTTGAAAAAATTAAAAAAGAAACTGAAAAAGCGGGCTAAATACCACGGAGGGGAACTGTGAATAGGATTATCACGTTGCTGAACGAAAAGAATCATTACCTTGAAAAATTCTACGCATTAAATGAAGTAGAACTAGCAAACTTTGCGCAAGGTCAATTCGATAATATCGAATATTTTTATCAAACCCGCGAAAGAATTTTGGACGTACTAAAATACGTTGATGCGCAAATTGAAAAGGCCCATGACGGCGCCCAACAAATGGGTGGAATCACAGAGTCCCAACGCAATGAAGTTAAAGAAGCATTGGCAATCAAAGATGAGTATGTAGCCCGTATCATCGAACAAGATATCCAAGTACTTGCATGCATCGAAATGGCAAAAAATTCGATCATCAAGGAACTTCAAGAAGTTCGCCGCTCCAAAAAAGGTGTGAGTGGATACAAGACTAAAACGTTCACAAATCGTTTAGACGAAGAGGTCTAGGCAATTTTTTCCTGACAAAAACCTGACGGAGCTTTCAAGCAAAGAGTCAAAACTCCTGGTTGAAAGCTTCTCAGATCAAATTAAATCAATTTTCAAAGATGGCATCTGTGTTGCTCCTCGATTTTGGTGAGGAGACAAGTTCAGATGTTGGAAAATCAGTTCGTTCAAAAGTCCAGTGAAGTTTCAAGTCAGCAGACACCTTCTGATCCGTTAAATGAAGGCGCTGGAAAAATCTATTTAGATCCACAGGAAGCCATCGCCGATTTCGAAGCAGAATTACAGACTGAAAGAGAAATCACACAACTAGATCCAAGAGTTTCTTCTTACATTCGTCACGCGCAAACGTTGATGAAACACAAAGAATTTTCTTTGGCGATGAACCTATTACGTCAAGCCAGCAATTTTGATTCTAAAAACCCAATTACGTTAGACATGCTTGGCATGTGCCTGGAAAATTCAGGACGCTTCAGCGAAGCTTTGATTGCACGGAAAGCTTTGACTGGTGTCGATTATGGTTTTGACAGTCTTTATAAATTGGCAACGACTTATTATAAGTTAGGCCAAGACCAAGAAGCTTTAAATAAATACTATGAAGCTTTGGCTGTTCTGACTGAAGAAAACAGTCATCTTTTCGATTTATATAAAAACATGGGAAATATCTTTGTGCGCCAATCTGATTTCGATGGTGCAGAAGAATATTACAACAAGGCTTACACTTTAAATCCTCAATCAGATGTTCTGCTAGTGAACTTCGGTACACTTGAAGTGCAAAGAAATGATTCAGATAAAGCCCTTTATTGTTTCCGCAAAGCTGTAGAGATCAATCCTCAAAACGACAAAGCTTGGGTCGGTCTTGCCATGGTTCATAACCAATTGGGCGACAGCGATCTTGCTTGGGCCAATATTGAAGCGGCGATGGATATTAATCCCCAGAACCGCACCGCTGTTCACTTGGCGGCGAACTGGGGCCTAAGGGATTCAAAAGTTCATAAAGCCATTGAAGGTCTGCAAGCTTACCTTGCGACCGTTGAAGAAGATGAAGACATGTCCTTAGTGCTTATTAATCTTTTCTGCACAGTAGGACAAATCGATAAAGCTCTTTTAGAAATGGAAAGGGTTCTATTGTGGAACCCGGATCATCAAGAAGTACGCAATTTAAAGAAACAACTGCTTTCATCTCAGAAGGTTGCATAATTATGTCATCAATTACTTTTTCAGAAAATCATGAATCTTCATTTATCGCTTATGACGATGGGCAACCATTAGCTTGTCTTCGTGATCCGCGCGCGGAAGGTCTTAAATGGGCTTATTCTTTAGGGCCAATGCCAGCTAATCACGTTGTCATCGTTGGTTTAGGATCAGGTTTTCACGTGGCAGCCCTTGCTGACATCGATCCAGAAGTTCAAATCACTGTGGTGGAATCAAGAGAATCCTTGATCACTGTTTTCAGATCGCAGTTTCCAGATTTAAAAGACCGCGTAAATATCGTGGTAGCGCAAAACGCGGAAGATATTTTCAAAACTGATTTCTATCAGGAAGTGGTTGATCACCGCGCTTATGTTCTTTCTTTCAGAGAATGCTGGGGCCCGCGCACAGAATTTTTTTCGCAAATGTTTGCGCACCTTACAGGTCGCACTTTGGAAGCGGTGAAATATCACTTCCAAGAATTTGGTATCAACATGAAGGCTCTTTATCTGCAACCAGATCATCTATTATCAATCAAAGATGTTCTGCCAGTAGTTGAGTCTTCAAACATGGATGACAACAAAAAGAAGATCTTCCGTGTTTTGGGTGAATTGGTGAAATAATGAAGATCTTGGTTCTTTCGCTTCTTAGATTAGGTGACATCATTCAGCAAGGCCCCTTGTTAAGGGCTTTGCGCGCCAAGTATCCGGAAGCGCAGATCCATCTTCTTTTAAATCATCAGTTTGCCAATGTAGAAAAGGTTTTAGACGGGGTCGTAAATAAGTTTATTTATTTTGATCGCGAACACATCCAAAAAGGTTTGGGCGAAGCCAACTACAATATCTTGTGGTCTTATACTCAAGTAGAAAATCTTGTGAAGGAATTAAACAGCGAAAACTACGACCTCGCACTTAATTTCACTCACAATAAACTTTCAGCTTTTCTTTTAGGAACCCTGCAGATCCCAGATCGACGTGGTCTTTACCAGGATGAAGGACGCTTTCAGGGGTTGAGCAATCCTTGGCTTCGTTATTTTAACGAGCGTTTTTCTGGGACCCAGAAATCCTTGTTTCACTATGTGGAGCTTTTAGGCAATGCCTTCGACTTACCATTAGCATTAGATAAGTCTCTGGCTCCCGCGAAAGACACGAAAAAGAAAACTGTTCTTTTTCAGTGTCTAACCAGTGATCAGAAAAAAAACTGGGGTCTAGACAATTTCCGTCAGCTAAAAAGAACCATTGAGCTTGCTTTAAACGATTATCAAGTAAAGATTCTGGGTGCTTCGTTTGAACGAGATACTTTATCTAAAGTTTTTTCTGAGAGTGAACTTTTGATCTGTGATCTTTCAGAAGTTAAAAGTCATTTAAAAGAAGCCGCCCTTTTAGTAACGGGTGACACCAGTATTAAGCATTTAGCTGCGCAATATGGAACTCCCATTGTTGAATTAGCCTTAGGCTCTAGCGATTCTTCGAAGACGGCAGCTTATTCCGACAATTCCGTTGTTATTGAAACCAAGGTGCCGTGTGCACCTTGCAACCATTCACAAGCCTGCCATCAGCCGCGCCAGTTCTGTGCTGAAGATATCTCTATAGAAACTGTCTTTTCGGCGGTGTGGGATCAGCTCAGTGGTGAAAAAGTGCAGCAGAAGAATCTGAAAAAGTATCTTGATCGCTCGGTTTGGGAATTGCATTTAAATAAGAAATTCCCAGAGCAAAAGCCTGATTATGCTGCGGCAATAGCCTCTATGTATCTAAATCCTGCCATGGCTACTTTTCAAGAGACTTTGCCAAAGTGGAACTCAGATGGCGAAGTGCTAAAAAATTGGTACCAAAAAGCAAAACAAGCTTTGCCATCTAGGGAAGTGTTGGCGACTAAAAAGAGCTTTCAATCCAGCGATGTGTCTGAACTGATCATGATCGCCCAGGATATTTTGAAATCTAAAAAAGATGAGGCCGGTTATTTCCAAGGATTTATTGAAGCCTTGTTAACTCGCTTTACCCATCCCGTTCAAATTTATGACCGTGTTAACGGTGCCTTACTAGAAACTGCAGAGCTTTTAAATATACGTGAATCATTGACCCAACAGTTGTGTTCACTTTCTACGGAAGGAAATTTTTATGCAAAAGGAATTGGACAATTACCTCAGCATGGCTTTGAAGAGGCTCGAGAAAGCCTACGAAGAGATCAGAAAGACGCAAGCCTATAACCAGGAAGCCGAACGAATTCAACTGTTGAAAGAACTCGTAAAGGAACAGGTTAAGAATGAAAATTCTAGTCATCCAGCTCGCTAGGCTTGGGGATATTTACATGACTTGGCCTGCATTACGGGCCTTACGCCGAAGTTATCCTGCGGCAGAGATTCATTTTCTTTCCCGTCCTCGTTTTGAAGGTGCAGTGGAAGGTCTATCTGCTATTGATCGTCATTGGACTTTGCCGACAAGCAATATCCTGGCACCTCTTGTTCAAGAAGAGGCCAACGTCACTGAGTCCCTTCAGCTTCTTGGGAACTTCATTGATGAAGTCAAAGCCCAAAACTTTGATTGGATCATCAACTTCACATTCTCTCCGGCTTCGAGTTATTTGACTCATTCACTGAGTTCTTTATTTACCAAAGTGAGCGGTTATTCCCGCTATAAAGATGGAACTTTGTGTTTGCCTGATGAAATCAGTGCTTATTTTTATGCACAGGTAGGAATTGGTAAAGCCAACCGCGTGCATGTTGCAGATGTTCTGGCTTCTATGATTGATGTTCAGTTTATTGAATCTGATTGGGCGCCACCAGAAGCTATGGCAACGTCGTTAAATCTGCCAGAGCAATACCTAGTTTTGCATGTGGGCGCGAGTGAAAAACAAAAATCATTATCGCCGGCATCCTGGGCTCAGACTTTAAATTATTTCTCCAAAAGATATTCGGCTTTACCAATCGTTTTGATAGGTGCTGCTTCCGAATGGAATTTGGCTGACGAAATTCAAAGGTCCGTTCCTAATCTGACTTTCTTAAATCTTGCAGGTAAAACGAAAATCTCTGATCTATTTTCGATCATTCAAAAAGCAGATCTTCTAATTGGGTGCGACAGTGCGCCGATTCACATGGCCTCGTTAACAGATACGCCGACTTTAAACGTCAGCATCGGTGAGGTGAATTTCTGGGAAACAGGCCCTAAGGCGACTTTGGGATTTATCT
Source organism: Bdellovibrio bacteriovorus (assembly GCA_041888585.1). GTDB lineage: Bacteria > Bdellovibrionota > Bdellovibrionia > Bdellovibrionales > Bdellovibrionaceae > Bdellovibrio > Bdellovibrio bacteriovorus_I. The sequence continues at coordinate 563,995 of CP168971.1, forward strand.
ATCGCAGTGAAAACGAAGGAACCCTTGTGCCAGAGCGCCTGGGTGAAGTCTTAGCCTTGTTATTAGAAGGCAACGTAGCCCCTGAACTTATCACTCGCACAAGTGGCATGGTCAGCTACGACAAACCAGAAACGCCTGCAGAAAAATTCCGCTGGCAGTTAACTGAAGCTATTTATCTTGGTGGCAATTACCCGGTCGCGGATCGAATTGAAATCATCAAAGGTGCTATGCAGCTTAATGATATCAATAACTTCGCCATGGAGCAGATTCGGTTAATTCCAACCAAGGGTTTGGAATTGACAGGTCCTTTATTAGATCGAGCAGAAGAAGTTATACAAACTATTAGCCAATCGGTCCCTGAGCTGGGTCCTCTAATTAGCTGGTACCAAGCGGAGAAGATTCGCATCGGTCCCGGCACCCTAGAGGAGATTTGTACCGCAGCTTTGAGTGTTCATGAGAAAATGGCTCGCCATATCCATGTCTACATTCCTCAAGAGGCCATTGATGAGGAGGTCGACAATGGAACGCTTTAAAGTGTCAGGTGATGATTTAAGAAATTTCTATCAAGGCAATATCGAGCTTGGGCAGGTCTTTAGCGACATCGAGTCGGACTTAAGATCCACAAACCAAGTGGTGTGCCGGTATATCGTAAACGGATTAGAGATCGCTGAATCTGAAGAAGCGAAATTCGCGACAGTAACGCTAGAACAAATCGAAACTTTGGAATACCTTACGGAAAACAGCCGCGACCTTACTTCGATTGTCCTCAAAGGCTGGATCGAGGCATTGCCTGAATTGATTCAAAACACGGAAAACCTGGCGCAAAGAATGCGCACCCAAGGTTTTACCGGACTTTTAAAATCGATCCACGATCTTGTGTCCAATTGTGAGTACCTCATTGATAGTACCGTGATGATTAAGAGCACCATGGGCGACCAATTCTTGGTCACTAGTCCAGTTGATTGGTTTAAAGCCGAAGAGGAAAGCAAAAGAACTGTGACTGAAGCGCTTCAAGCTTTGGAAAATAAGGATTTTGTTCTTTTAGCTGACGTCCTAGAGTATGATTTGAACAATGTTCTGCAAATGTGGTTAGATCATTTGCGGATGTTGGAGAAGTCACTTAATGGGGAATACACCGGACCTAATTCTATCGATACCAACCAAATTAGATCCAATTCTATGGGTGGGAAACGTATCGCCAATTAGACTTCCGCATTTTTTTCCGTTTCAGAAAAAAGAAGTGCAGATTATTTTCAGGGCCTCGGTTGAAGAGGCCTTGCCTCTTTTAAAGACCCAGAAATTTTCCTCGATCTTAGTCCAGAACACAGACGACGCCTTAGAGTTTTTAGTCGAAGCCAGAATGTATCAACCCATGGCACCGCGACTGCTTATTGCTGAAAATCTGGTAGAGCAGGAAGTACGCGAGGGCATCAATCGCGCACAAGTATATCGCTTTATGCGTTGGCCTCTTTCAGAAAAAGAAATCTGGGAGCAACTAGATAGCGCACTTCAACGCCACTCGATGTTTTTATCCCGCTCTTTACTGTTAAAAGAATCGTCCCATCAAAATAAGGAATTGGAAGCTTTAACCCATTCTCTTGAAGGTTTGGTCGAAGAACGCACGAAATATATTGAAATGTCCCATAACGAAGAAAGCGAAAAGCTGAATCGTGAGCGCCAGCTACTTCGTTTTATCAAGGATTTAGCGACGCAAACATCTTTCGAAGACATTTTGGGGATTTTAAGAAAAGAACTTCGCAAGTTCCACAAGATGGGGGACCCGGTTCTCGTTTACCGTCTTGCTGGCGATAAAACTTTTTTCATCAGTTTTCAGCTAGGGCACTTTACCCAAAGTGAATCCCTGACTCACTTTGAATTTCCTAAAGCTGCACAGGTTCCAAATTCTGAGTTGATCCGGCATTTTGCGAATCACTTTGGCCGCCCTTTTATTAAAGCCTATGTTTTGCCACTAGAACTTCGCTTAACCAGTCACTTTGTGGGTGGTCAAGCCGAAGCCATCCTATGTATTGAAAACTCGCTCACCGATAAAGAAATGGGGCCTTTCGTTGATTTCATTTCAGATCGCATGCGCCCACTTAGTATGGCTTTAGACCGCGTGCTTTTAGAAAATCAGCTTTCAATTTTTTCTTATCGCTGGGAAAAAACTTTCGATAACATGCGCGATCCAATTGCCATCGTCGATCTTGAATACAACGTGGTTAGGGCCAATCGAAAGTTTAACGATAAGTTCATTCATGAAAAGTGTTATCAAAGTTTCGCCCACAAAAAAGCGCAGTGCGAAGGCTGCCCGGTGCCGCAAGCATTGAAAGAGGGAAAACCTGCCGCAGGACAAATTCAAGTCGACGGACGAGTTTACCAAGTTCAGTCCTATCCATTGCTTTTAGATGAGGGCGTTCGTCCTACAAATGTGGTGAATCAGTACGTGGATATCACCCAGAGCCGTGAGCTTTATTTGCGCATGTTGCAAAGTGAAAAGATGGGTGCGATCGGAATGCTCGCAGGGAATATTGCCCATGAACTTAATAACCCGCTTACCGGGCTCAGAGCCTTGGCTCAGGTTTTATTGCAGGAAGCCCCTCAAGACGGAAACCTTCATTCTGATCTTATTGAAATTGAAAAGGCAACTGCCAGATCCCAAAGAATTATTAAGAATTTGTTGGATTTTTCTAAGGGCGAAGACCAGCCCTCTGAGTTCATCAGCGTTGATGAGGTCATTGAGCGAACTTTGCCAATGTTAAAATCGGCGCTACGCACCCACCGCCTTGAAGTGGATTTACAAACCTTGAATATTACTGTGGCCGTGGACTCTCACTTGCTTCAGCAGGTCGTCTTTAATCTTATTAACAATGCCTGTCAGGCCATGAAGGACCCAGGTCGTCTGCGTGTCACAACCCGCTTAGATGGCGGTCAAGTTTTAGTGGATATCGAGGACACCGGTCCTGGCATTCCCGCAGAGATTCAACGACGCATCTTTGAACCCTTTTTTACCACAAAAAAAGAAGGACACGGCACCGGTCTTGGGTTAAGTATGTCAAAGTCCATAATTGAAAAATTTGGGGGCACCATCCAATTTCGCAATGTGGAACCTCATGGAACCTGTTTCACTATCGTGCTCCCTCATAAAAGTCCGGAGTCTGCCTAACTCCGGGTTCACCGGGGCTGGCGTATGAAAATTCTGATCGTAGATGATGAAGCTTTGGTCCGTCGTTCTTTAAGCCGTGCATTGAAGAACAAAGGTTATGAAGTGACTGAAGCTGTCAACGGAACAGAAGGTCTTCAATACTGGAAAAGTATGAACCCTGATTTAGTTTTCTTGGATGTTCTAATGCCCGGAATGACGGGCCCTGAAGTTTTAAAAGAAATCGGTACAGAATCAAAAGCAAAAGTTATCTTGATGTCGGCATTTTCAGGGGAGCATAATATGCAGACGGCTCAGCAGATGGGTGCGAATCTTTTTGTGCCTAAACCGTTTGAAGATATTTTTGCAGTCGTGAAGATGGCTGAGGATTTGTTAGCATGAGAATTATTGCCGGTAAGTATAAAGGCCACCAGCTAGTTGCATTTAAAGCCGATCATATTCGCCCAACGACAGATCGCGTGAAAGAGACACTTTTTAACAAGCTGCAATTTCAAATGGAAGACTCTAAGGTTGCCGACCTATTTTGCGGTACTGGAAATTTAGGGATCGAAGCCCTTTCGCGAGGTGCGATTTTTTGCACCTTTGTAGAAAAAAATCCGAAGTCTTTAACCATCACCAGGCAAAATCTTGAAAAACTTAAGGTTCCTGCAAACCAGTTAAAGATTATTAACATGGATGTGTTGGCGTTTTTAAAGACCTATGAAGGCGAACCCTTTGATATTATTTTTGCCGATCCTCCTTTTACTGAAAAGATGGCCCATTTCGTAATGGAAGCAGCCAGTGTCAGTGCTGGATTTGGTGCCAGTACGGTGTTAGCAATTGAATCAGAGCGTAAAGAACGTATGGAAGATCGTTATGGTTCACTTGTCCGCTTCAGTAAAAAAGAATTTGGCGATAAGATCCTAAGCATGTTCTGCCACGAAAGTGCCTTAGAAGGTGAGCAAGAAAATGACTAAAATTGCGGTATATCCTGGAAGTTTTGACCCAATCACTATGGGGCATGTTGATATCATCAACCGCATCGCGCCTTTTTATGATCAAGTGATCGTGTTAGTCGCACAGTCTTCGCAGAAACAATCTTTGTTCACCGCTGAAGAAAGAAAAGCTTTGATTGAACAATCTTTAGCCCACACCAAAAACGTGAAGGTCGATATCTTCGGTGGATTAACCGTGGATTATATGAAAAAGGCCAATGCCCAGGTGATTGTGCGTGGTTTGCGTGCGGTGGTGGACTTTGAATATGAAATGACCATGGCGAATATGAATAAAAAATTAGCGCCAGAAATCGAAACTCTTTTAGTATTCGCAAGCCCAGAGTATTACTACATCTCTTCACGCGGAGTGAAAGAGATTGCCGTCAACGGTGGGGCACTAAAAGACCTCGTTCCTGAAATCGTTATCTCAGCTTTGGAAAAAAAATATAAAAAATAAAGGAGTAAGTCTTGATCCAACTTTCTAAAAGAGCCCAAAACTTAAAGACCTCTCCCACTCTTTTCTTAGTCGCAAAAGCCCGAGAGCTAGCGTCCCAAGGTCACGATGTGATCTCTTTGACGGTGGGTGAACCTGACTGGCCCACTTTTAAAGCTCCTGCAGAGGCGGGGATTGAAGCGATTCAAAAAGGAATTACCAAGTACACTCCTGCAAGTGGAACGCTTGAATTGCGTAAAGCCATTTCTGAAAAAATCAAAACTGAACTGGGATTTGAATACACTCCTAAAGAAATTACGGTGGCTTCAGGTGCTAAATACATCATCTTTGCAGCGCTGCAGATGTTGTGTAGCCCTGGCGACGAAGTGATCGTAGCAACGCCTTACTGGGTGAGTTATCCAACGATGATCGAACTTGCTGATGGAGTTCCCCACATTGTTGAGTGTGGTGAAACTGAAAACTTTAAGATCACGCCAGAGTTATTGGAAAAAGCCATTAATGCAAAAACCAGGGCTTTCTTGTTTTGCTCGCCTAGCAATCCGACCGGATTACAATATTCTGCTGAAGAACTAAAAGCGTTGGCGGAAGTTTTAAGAAAGCATCCGCAAGTGGCGATCATTTCTGACGATATCTATAACCGCTTAGTTTTTGATGGCACCAAAGTAGCCCCACACATTTTACAAGTGGCTCCAGATCTTCGTGATCGTACGGTTCTTGTGAATGGCGGCTCAAAAGCTTATTCAATGACGGGTTGGAGAATCGGTTGGGCTGCGGGGCCAGAGCGCTTAATCACAGCTATGGCTGACTATCAAAGTCAGTCTACGGGTTCACCTTCAAGTATTTCACAACATGCGTTGCTTGCGGGTCTTAAAGTAAGTGAAGGCGATATAGCTGAAGTGGTAGCAAAGCTTATTAAACGTAAATCTTCTGGCCTGAAGGAATTGTCTTCTATTGAACAATTCAAAGTGGCTGAACCTCAAGGTGCTTTTTACTTCTGGGTGGATATCAGATCGTGCTTAGGTAAAACCTATAAAGACAAGCTAGTCAGAACTTCAAAGGACTTCTGCGATATTTTGTTAGAAAAATATTTTGTCGCAACTGTGCCAGGTGCCGAGTGTGGTACAGAGGGTTTTATGCGTTTAAGTTTTGCAGTCTCAGAAGAGACGATGAGCAAAGCGATCAAACGAATGAAAGAGTTCGTAGGGGAGCTAGCTTAAGCTTGCTTAAAAATACGATGGCCTTAAATAAAAAAGGAGAGTTCAAGCTCTCCTTTTTTATTTCTAAATTTCAAAAAATCTTTAGAACAGGCTTTTGAAGAAGTTCACGATCTTAGCAAAGAACCCTGGGTCTTGCGCCAAAGGAACTGGCTTTGCAACAGAACTTGGTGCGCGGTCGCTGCATTGGTATTTAAGCGCGATGCTGTGACCCGCTGGTACTGGCGTATCAAATACCAAGTTCTGCCCCTCGATGCGTGATTGCACAGGACCAATAGTTGGAGTGATCGTCACAGTGATATTGCCATTGTAAGGGCTGCATTCCAACGGTACTGAACTTAAAGAATCTTGAATGCGCTCGAGGAATAAGTTCAAGTTCGTTGCGTAATCCTCAGCACAGATACTTCCAACACCACCACCGGTAAGGTTAGAAAGCTCTGCGTATTTAAAACCATAGTGGCTTTTAGCTCCGCCAGCATCCTGCGAAGCTTTGCAGGATGTGTCGCCTGGTTTTACGATGATTGAATTCACGGTAAAGCGGCGCGTGTTACCAAAAACTTCTTTGATATAAGATACAAGAACAGCAGGCTTATCTTGTTCTTCTAGGGGTTTGTTTTCGCCAGAGTAAACTTGTTGAGAGGCATCACCAGCGATACTTCTTTCGTCTTCGTCAGAAATGATGATGTAAGCGATGGCTGAATCTTCACGATAACAACCGTTGTTTGGTTGATAACGAAGGTCACCGTTGTAAACGTGATGCCAAGCCGCTTTGATGCCGCGCTCGTCATCTGAATTAGCCCAACCGGCGTTGATGTAGTTGATGGTGTTCGTGAAAATATTTGAAAGGTTTGCGGTTCCTTTTTTAAGAACCATGCCTAAGCTTGAAGAAGCTGTCGTCGAGTTTTGCCAGTAAATTGAAGCACCCCAGGCGTTTTGGGTGGAAGAAACAGGCAGCGCGCGAGTCACTGTCGCACACATTTGCCAATCGATATTAGAATTTTGTAGCTGAGTTACAAATCCATTTAATTTCGCGGCGAGTTTCTGGTTATCGGGAAGCATTGAATTGGAATCATCGACGACAAGGATGATATCAAGCTTATTATCTTTTGCTTCAATCAATGTATTTGTTTCAATGTTTCGCAAGGTCGCCGTAGGATCTGTCGGCGTGGGAGTGTTTTCCTCAGTCACATTCGGAGCGTCTTTAACTGCGGGGGAAGTAAACTGAACGGGGCCGCAAGATGTTAGAAACAGGAAACCAATTAAAGAGGTCGATAGAACCCCTTTTGATAAATTTTGAAGCATAAACAACGCTCCCCTTTGTTGCATATTAGCACACGGGAAAACGTGTACCAAAGCGGGTTAGGGTCTAGGTCTTGGTTTGAAACAATATGGACCATCGTCTCATTGTGAGAATCCTCACGTCGAGTTTAGAATTTATATTAATAGTGGCGGGGAGGCCGGGTGAGCTTTTGGTTCTTACTTCAAGTGCTTGTAAATTTGATTCTTTTAGCAGGCGTTGTGGGATTGTGGATTCGTTTACAAAGACCCCCAAAAGACGATCCAAGACTAAGTAAAGGTCTGCAGCTTTTGCAAAGTAAAATCGCCGTATTAGAGGACCTTTCTGATCGCACGGAAACCCAGGTAAACCAACTAACGGCTTTGCTCGAACAGAAAGTAAAAGACATTCAAATCAAAATCCAATCTGCTGACAAACAAATCGCAAAGATTGAACAATCAATGCAGAAAAGCTTGGAAGTGGCAAAGATCTTCCAAGACCGTATTCCTCACACTGAAATTGTAGAACGCAAAAACACTATTAAATACGTTAAAGCCGCTCGCCTTGCTCACCAAGGTTTAAGCGTTGATGAAATCGCAGAGCAAGTGGATCTTTCCCGCGGGGAAATCGAATTCATTGCGAAAGTGAATAAAGACCAGTTGATGTTCTGCGAAGACAGTTTGCCAGAGTGGATCCAAGATGATGCAGAAATGTCTGCTCCGCAAATGCAATCTGATTTAAGTGATGTTGATAACATCAGCTTCATGACGCCGCTTCACCGTGAATCGGTTCAAGATATGAGTTCTGTGTTTGAAGTTCCTAAAACAGATCAAGAAGCTTTGAAAAAGTTAGGTGATGCCTTCAAAGCTGCTTGCGCAGAAGTAAAAGAGCAAGAAGAAGCCGCTCAACAGACTGCGAACAATGTTTCTGCGTTGTTCAATGTGACGCAAAACATGGCGCAAACTTTCTTAAGTGAAAAACCAACGCCAGCAGCTCCGACGGCGACGCCGATCGCAGCGACTAAAGGTAAAAAGGATGGAGTGGTTCGTCCTGTAGAATTCCGCCGTATTGATATGACCAAGGATTTAGGTTAATCCTTGGCCTCCGCTGCCTTTTTGAAGTCATTAAAGAAAGGCCAAATTCTAAAGGCCAAAGTGGAAGAAGTCACTTCACCCACTTCGGCTTTATGTAACTTCCAAGGTGAACTTTTATTGATCGCCAATCACACTGGAAAACCTCTGCAAGTAAATGATCCCATCACCTTGCAAGTCGTGAGTGTAAATCCTCTGCAGTTTGAAATCTTTAATTCGCGAAAATTTGAACGTGTAATATAAAAAAAGGCCCCGTTTCCGGAGCCTTAACTTTGCGGCTTGTCCGCCGAAGCTTTAGCGAAGGCCGAGGCTTTTACTTTGAGCTCTCTTTAATGAACAAAGTCAGATAGTGGCGAACCATGTATTCCAGTTTCACTGGCAAACCTTGGTAAGTCCAAGTGAGTTCACCGAATGCACCCCATTTAGCTTCGACAATGTGCTCATCCATCACGTTGGTTGCCACTTGTTGCGCTTCTGTAGAGCCCGGAGTTGGGATGTAATTAGTTCCGATGAAATTAAAACGAATGCTGATTTGGCCCGGAGCTTTTAAAGAGAAAATCATTTTAAAGCCGTTACGGAACAACATGAAATCCGCATGGGTCTTTGCGATGCCGTAGATTTTAATGCGACCTAAAGCAGAAGGCTTCAATTCGTTGAATGAAGTAGACGCATCGACAAACTCTGTTTTCAGTTCCAACAAAAATTGAATGGTCTCGTTGATAAGAATCTTATCAGCGTCAAAGCCAAAGCTCATATCCACAAGCCCAGACTCTTCCATCTGTTGTTCAGCCTTCACAAGTTCTTTAATCCAGCTGATTTTTTCCATCAGTCCTCCAAGACGCGAGTTGTCGTTATTGTTAATGATTTCGAGGGCCTGCAACTTTGTCAAGACCACACAGTTAGGCACACCGTGACATAATCAATCGAAGAAGATTGGCCCTCGTCCGCCGTAGCTTTAGCGAAGGCGGAACGCGCACACGAGAGTTCTCCCGAAGTGATTTCCGTTAAAAACCCGTGATCTGCAAAGTAGATCCCAATACTCCCTCAGCTCCACGAGAAGTATTGAAAGCCAAATAGTAGCCAATCACGAAGTTTATCGGAATCACATACCCAACCGTAGTCTCTAACTTCAACTCCGCACCCGTAGACCAAAACGAACGCTTCATAGAAATATTCTCAGAATAAAGTTCATCAAACATTCGCCCATCCGCCGCAACCCCATCCACGATCACTGCTCCAGAAAGTCGGCGCATAAAGATAGGATCAGTTCCAGAACCGTTGTAAATCGAAGCAATCGGGAAGCGATATTCCGCGTTCACACTTATAAGATTTTTTCCACTAATTTGCCCACGACGATATCCACGAAGAATATACTCTGGCAGCGGGTTATCAGAAACAAACACCAAAGGCTCTGTTGAAACTCCATAAATATGGGATTCTTTATCAGGAGTATAAACGCCATTGGCTTTTAACATAATCGCATGGTGACGAGGTAACCACTTCGAAAGATAAATCTCTCCACCGGCGATGACTTGTGAATGATAAATATAATCTTCGTACTTAATGTAGTTATAAGCGCCAAGATAAGCGCCTCCACCGGATTCAGGAGAAATCTGCGCACCTGACTGGCCATAATTTGAATAGCTTGCCACCGCAAACGGACCCACCCGTTTAATCGAAAGTGCAACATCAGTTCGCTCTAAATATTGCAGACCCAATTGTAAAGAGCTGTATTTAGAAATGCCGAAGGTATCTGGCAAGACCGCGAGAGTAGTTCCATAATAATCTATCGGGTTATGAATAGTTCCTAGATAAGAACTTCGTTTATAAGCTAAAACCGCAAACGGAAGTTCGGTTGCTTGACTCAGATAAGACCCTTCAAAACTTCCGCGATTAAGGCCTGTATCGTAGGAAACTCCCAACGAATAAGAATGTTTTTTCAAAGGATCAAAACCAGAAGTTAACGCGCGAAGAATCACTCCAGAATCACTGGTCGATCCCCAAATAAATGGCAACCAATAACGAGGCCACAAATATCCATACGGAGAGTAGTCTTCTAACTTACCTTCCTGAACAGCCTTTGCGCCAAAAGCCTCACTTTCAAGATTCTTGGTAACCCGGTCAGGATAACGATCAGACATCAAGGCGCTGACCTGAGGTAGTTCTTCGCGATTTTCTTTCCAATCTTTTTCAAGAATGGCAGAAACCCGAGGACCTTGAGCCGTCATATGCGTTGCAAAGATTTCTTTACGAAGGGGATCAAGATCCGCCGTCATAAAAGCGGTCAGTGTATTTGTGATGGGACGCGCCGATTTCAATTTGCTATCAGCCATGTACAAATTCAAAACGCCATTCGCGGCGGACGTGAACATCAAGCCCTCGGAGGTCTTACGGGCAAAACGGACATTCTTAAAATCACCCAGTACGATGTCAGAGGTTTTTAAAGAAAGTGAATACTTATAAAGTTGCTCTACACCGTTTTCTTTACGTAACGAAAATAAAATCCCATCGTCATAAAAAAGCGGGTAAGAAATGCGCTCTTGCAATGCAGGGGAAAAAAGAATTTCTTCAGTCCATTTGTTATTTTCAAATTTCAAAACAGCCAAATGTGTCCGGCCGCCTTCAAGCTTCACGAAAGTGATTGCACTGCCATCGGCAGAAACAGAAGGCTCGCGGCCACGAAGTCCTTTCGTCAGACTTTCGGTTTTTTTAGTCATTAGGTCATAAGTGTAAAGATCTGAATAACGTTCAATGCGATTTACATAATCAATTTTGTCATAAACGATCTTTTGCGAATTCGGAAACCAACTGACCCGTTGAATACTTCCTGTCGGGGGGCCGTCCTGAGGAACGTTGGGCTCCAACTCTTGATTGAATTTTTCTACGGTATCCGCAGCCGGAGCATCCAAAAAACTTTGTTCGTCTTTTTCGCGAGTGATGATTTTAACCGAACGCGAATTACTATCGTCTTCAGTGATGACTGCTAAGTGCTTCCCATCTGGCGAAATCGCCGGAGCGGTCACTGAGGTAAAGTTGTTTTTTGGAATCGTAACCGGTGTGATTGAACTTTCACGCAAGGTCTTTAGCTGGTTCTGCGCGCGAGTGACCGTATCACTCATCATATTCTCATATTCTTGTTCGTAGCTTTTTCCTAAAGCTTCACGCGCGGGTGTTTCAATAAAGTAGGGAACTCTTTCGCCGTGACGCTCATTTAAGGTGGCGATGACACTTTCACCGCGATCAGCAAGCATCTGACTCCACATCAAAGAACCAAACAAGTAAGGGCGCATGCCTTCTGGCCAAGTCGGAATGTATTCATTGGCTTCCGCAATGTCGTAGGTATAAAAACTATTGTCGTCAACCATGGCGCGAATGGTGGCTTCTTGATAATAAGAACGCAAACGGCCTTGGTGGCCTAAGCGGGTTTCCATTTCAACTGCCAAACCTTCTTTCCACCAGTTTGGAAGCAAAATATTTGGAGCGATGATATTTCCAAAGATCATGCGCAAAGGTTTCATCACTCCGCCTGCGGGCTCAAAGGTAAGAATGTGCGTGTATTCGTGAGCTAAAAGTTCAAAGGCCCAGTCCCCCGAATCCGCCAAACTTTCTTCAGGGCCCGGAAGCACAGGGTAGGCCATGATATGTGGGTAAGGAATGCGTGTGGCGTAGCCATTGGTGACATCGGTTTTGTCATTGATAACAACGATGGTTGTTTTCGGAAGTGAACGAAAAAATGGCAAAAGCGCGTGATAGGCTTTTTCTAATTTCTGCGCATAGAGATGACCTAGGTCCTGCTGCTTGGCATTAAAAATGACTTCAAAATGCTCTGTCTTAAGGGTTTTCCATGAAATGCTTGGTGGAACTTCAAGTGCGAAAGCAGATTGAATGAAAATTAAAAAACCTGTGAGAGCGATGCTGAGCGGGACAAGATGTTTATTCATAGTTTTTCTTAGCCGTACAGCAACGCAACATCAATTATTGACAATGAGCCGCTATAAATTAAAGTTTTCTTTGTTAATGATAACTATAGGAACTTCATTGGAGGACATCATGCTTCGTAAATTAGCTCTTGGTCTTGTTGCTTGCGCCCTAGTTGCAGGTTGCAAAGGAAAACAAACTCAATCTGACCAATCAATCGAAACTTTACCTACTGGCGGATCAACGCAAATCGATACAGCTCCTTTAGCATACGATGCTATGGGTTCTGACTCTGGAAAAATTGATGGCTTAGTAAGCGTTTTCTTCGGTTACGATAAATCAAACTTGGATGCTCAAGCTAAGAAAGACATCGCGACAAACGTACAGTGGATGAAATCTCACCCGAACGTGAAAGTTCAGGTTGAAGGACACACTGATTCTCGTGGTACTATCGAGTACAACGTGGCATTGGGCGAGCGTCGTGCTAACGCGGTCAAAGCTTACATGGTAAGCCTTGGTATCGCGACAGACCGTTTGAGCGTTATCAGTTACGGTAAAGAAAAACCACTTGAGATGGGTGAAACAGAAGCAGCTTGGGCGAAAAACCGCCGCGCTAACTTCGTACCTGCTCAGTAGTCTAAACTCCGGATATACCGGAGTAGGTAATGAAAGGGAGCGCAGTGAATTTTCTAAAACTGATCATCGTAGTACTTGTAACAGTGATCGTCAGTTGTCAGACAGTTCCTGCGCCCGTCGAGGATTATTCCTTAGCACGAGCCGCTTTAGATGCGGCTCGTTCCGTTCAAGCCGCCCGCCATTCTCCCGGTTACTGGCATCAGGCCGAGGAGGCATACCGAAAAGGGCGCATTTATTTTGAAGACCGCGATTTTTCAAAAGCCAAAGAACAGTTCGTTCGCGCCCGTGTTGCTGCTGAAAAAGCTGAAAATTCAGCCCGTCTGATTCGTCAAAGAACTGGAGATGTTCTATGAAGTTTGTATTTGTTCTTGTGTCAGCGTCCGTATTTCTAACGGGGTGCTTGAAAACCCGTAACGAAGTGAAAGATGTTGAACAACGCCAAGTTATGCAACAACAAGTGACTACGCTGCAAAGAAGTAACGCTGATGTCGCAAACCGTTTTGCAGAACTTGAAGAAGAAATGAGAAACCTTAACGGCCGCGTGGATGTTGTAGAAAACAAAGTCGGTCGCAGTGATTCTGGTTTTGATAGTGCACTAAAGTCTTCCCAAGCACAAAATCAGGAATTGAATCAAAAAGTAATGATCTTGCAAGAAGCTCTGACAAAAATGGAACGCGATATGATCGCGTTGAATGCGGAACTTCAAGCGGTGAAAGCCGACCGTGCCTCTGCGCAAGCTGAAAGAACTTCAAGACAAGCTAAGAAAAATGTTTTCGAAGTGGGTGAAGAGTTCTTTGAAAAGAAGGATTGGAAGCAAGCAATCTTGAATTTCCAAAAATACCGCGATGAAAATCCAAAAGGTGGCAAATTCGCCGAAGCCACCTACAAAATCGGGGTTTCATTCCAAGAACTTGCCATGCGCGAAGAAGCTAAAACGTTTTACGATGAAGTCGTAAACAAGTTTCCTAAATCAGATGAAGCGCGCAAAGCTAAAATCCGTCTTAAAGGCATGAAAAAATAGTGATCGAAAAAGTTTTGGCCATAGAAACCAGTTGTGATGACACTTCTGTTGCGATCGTGAATCGCAGCGGTTGGGTGCATTCTGTGGTCGCTGCTTCCCAAGACCTAGAGCATGAAATGTACGGCGGGATCGTCCCAGAGATCGCCGCTCGCAATCATTCCATCGCGCTCATCCCACTTATCGAAGAAGCTTTTAAAAAAGCCGGTATGACGTGGTCTGATGTTGACGGTATTGCCGTGACCAACAGACCAGGTCTTATTGGTGCCTTGATCGTAGGATTAGTGACTGCAAAGTCATTATCCCAAGCGAAAAAAATTCCTTTTCTTGGTGTAAACCATCTTGAAGGTCATTTATTAGCGCCATTTTTGAAAGATGCGCAGTATGCGCCTCCTGAAGATTTCGATTACCCTTATGTGGGTTTAGCAATCAGCGGTGGCCACACCAGCCTTTATCACATCACCGAACTTGGTGAATACCGCGTGCTAGGTGCGACCAAAGATGATGCTGCTGGAGAATGTTTTGATAAATTTGCGAAAATGGCGGGCCTTGGATTCCCAGGTGGTCAGCGCATTGATCAAATGGCAAAGACGGGAAACCCCAAAGCTTACGAATTTCCTCGCAGCATGATCCACGATGAAACTTTCGATATGAGCTTCTCTGGCTTAAAATCCTCTGGTCAACGCATGCTAGAACAGCTTGGACCTGAACTGGTTCAAGAAAATCTTCCAGATCTGTGCGCGTCCTTTCAAGAAGCCATCGTCGATGTTCTAATCGCAAAACTTGAAAGAGCAGCTAAAGTATTCCGAAGTAGGCGAGTGATCTTAACCGGTGGTGTGAGCGCAAACTCTCGCTTGCGTGCGCGCGCTGAAGAATGGGCTGCGCAAAAAGGTTTAAGACTGGTAATTCCACCTTTACGCTACTGTACCGATAACGCAGCAATGATCGGATACGTGGGAGCTTTACGCATGGCCCGCGGAGAGTTTTCTGAATTAGACCTGGGTCCTTCACCCCAGGCCTTGGCAACGGATTTTAAATGAGTCAATCCCGAGAACGTTTAATGCAAACACTGCAAGAGCTAGGGATCTTAGCGAAAAGATCCCTGGGTCAAAACTTTTTGGTCAGTGATTTGGTTATTGAACGAATCATCAATCAGGTTAAAGAATTCGCGCCAGAAGAATTAATCGAAGTGGGACCTGGTCCTGGTGCTTTGACTTATTTTCTAAGACAAATGAACGTGCCACTGCAATTGATTGAACTAGATTCAAAAATCGCAGCTTACTGGAAAGAGCAAGGCTTAGAAGTTCTTGAAGAAGATGCCTTGCAACTTGATTGGTCACGCTTCTTTACCGGTAAAAAAATAGTCTTCGTCAGCAACCTTCCTTACCAAATTTCTTCTAGCATCGTGATTGAAAGATCTCTTGAAGCCAATGGTGTGGAACACATGGTGCTGATGTTCCAAAAAGAAGTAGCGCAAAGAATCCGAGCACCAGCAAAGAATGAGCATTACGGTCTTTTAAGCGTTATCGCCCAAGTTTTCTGGAAAACAGCCATGGTGACTGAGGCAGGTCCGCGCGATTTTGATCCACCTCCAAGGGTGGCTAGCCGCGTTCTTTCGTTCACCCGACTGCCTACGGAAATTTCAAACCGCAAAGCCTTCTTAACCTTTGTTAAGACCGCATTTGCGCAAAGACGTAAGCTTTTAAAATCAAATTTATCTGGTCTTTTAAAACAAAAGCAGCTAACTGAAGAGCAACTAGTAAGTCTGCTTGCAGAACTGGGTTTTAAAGAGACCGCAAGGGCCGAAGAACTAAGCCCTCAACAGTTTGTGACAGTGTTTAAGAAACTTGGATTTGATACATGAGCATCTTGATCATTCAAGAAAACAAAAAAGCCCGCTTCGATTATACGATCGTAGAAACTTACGAAGCGGGACTTATGCTTATGGGAAGCGAAGTGAAGTCTTTGCGAAACAAAGACGTTCAATTGAAGGATTCCTACATCTCATTTAGAGGTGATGAAGCTTTCTTGCAAAATGCTCACATCGCTGAATACAAGGCTTCAAGCTATAATAATCACGCACCAGAACGCTTAAGAAAGCTTTTGCTAAATCGTAAAGAGCTGGATGAAATCTTTGGCGCTCTTCGCGAAAAAGGTTATTCCTGCGTGCCCTTAAAAATCTATTTTAAGGATGGCAGAGCGAAATTGGAAATTGCCTTAGTAAAGGGTAAAAAGACCCACGATAAGCGGGAAGCGATTAAGAAACGCGACGTTTCTGATCATATTCGTTCAAGCTTGCGACGTTCTCGTTAAGAATAAATTCTTCTTTTACTCCCAAGCGAGCGCGTTTTTCTGCCAACAAGTGTTTCCAGGCGGCATAGGCTTCACGATTTTGCGGATCGATACTTAATTTTTCCAAAAGTCTTAGCTCAGTTTCCGTATTCGCTTTTAAAGCACGATAGAAGTAATCATAGGTCATCGCAAGATCACGGAAGTCATCATCTTCTTGCAAATGAAAATCTGGAATATTCCATTGTCCTAGCATTAATGAGTGCATGTGTTTTTCCATGCTCACTAGCGGCGACAAAAGGTTCTTGGTCATGCGTACGCTTAAGAATAAAGTCACGCCAATCAGAAAAATAAAACTCGCTGACAGGAAAACTGTTAGCCACGTCATCTCTCTTTCAAGATGCTCCACCAAGTGGGGTTGGGTATCGAAAGCTAGACCTTTGAATAGTTCGAAATTCTGACTGATGAAGTAATAAGAAGGTAGCAAGAACAAGAAGGCGCCACCCGCAACGGCGGTGATCATGTACCAGCAATACTTATATTGAAAGGTTTTATTCAATATAAAGCGGCGAGATCCTTGTCCCGCGGGTACTCGTTGAGGTTCGATCACTCGTCTTCCGTATAACATAGCTCCCTTATCGGCCGGTTGTGTTTTAAGAAGAGTCCAATTATTCTCAAAAAAAGACATTGTTGGAGGTTTTGATGAGTCTAACACGACTGCCATTTGAAAAGAGGTCCCGCACGCCTCTAATTGGTCTTTGGACTTTATTTACTATTGTTAGCTGTCTAAGTATGACGACTCCAGCAATGGCAGATGAAAATGCACCAGAGACTTTGGTCGATGAAAAGTACTCACTGAAAGCGGATCGCGACGCCTTAGATAAACTTCGCAAAGACATTCCTGATGAAGTAAAAAAAGAAAACGACGAAAAAGCTTTCATGGATCAGATGATGAGTGATCTATCCCGCAATCCAAGTGAAGTGCGCAGTAAGTTTTCAAGCATCTTAAATAAAAAGCGCACGCTTTTTAATAAAGATATGACCAAGGCACGCGAGGCTTTCACAAAAGCCCAAAAGAAAGAACGTGACGAGTTTTCTAAGGAGTTAGGCGAGCAAAGAAAAGACGCTGCCAAAAAGAAAATGAGCAGCGAAGAGCGCAAAGAGTTCTTTGATGAGCTAGAAGCAAAACGCAAAGACTTTTACGCCAACCAAAAAGAAAAGCGCGACGAATTCGAAGCTGATATGCGCGATAAGCGTAAAAACTTCGATGACTATGCCCGCAGCAAAAATGATGAATTCAATCAGCTTCACCGCGATTACAGCAAACGCTACGAAGAGAATAGAAAGGCTGAGAAGGATCGAAAAAAAGAAGCCGAAGAGCAAAGAAAGCAACAGACTTTAAACTTAGACCAAGAATACGAACCAGTGAGAAAAAAAGCGCCAAAGATCTTGGCGCCTAATGAATCTGAATCCCAATAATTAAGAAGGGCGTTTAAATACGTCCTTATGAATCTCCATCGTGATTGCAAACAACTTGTTTTCAATAATCGGCGACAGGGGAGTGAACTCAATCCCAAAAGTTTGAATCACTTTGTTGCCTTCATCCACACGAATATGACGAACAATTCCTTGAATTTCCATTGGGGCTCTTTTACCAATCACTAATAATCCTGTGACGGTGTCGCCGACTTTCATAAGAGGGGCGTCCATGCGATAAACCACGCGACAGCCTTGGCTGCTTAGATCAGCCAGAACTCCACTGATCTTTTGCGGCTTATCGTTGACGAGAATGATGTTATAAAAAGCGTTGTAGCTTTCAGGAATACGCACACGATAGTTTTGACGACGTTGAAGATGATAAAGTTCTTTTGGAAGTGGAACCACCACTTTCCCCTGATGAATTTGCGCTTGGGCTTGGAAATAGTATTTTTCGCCACCTAAAAAGAAATGTCCTAGGTATTCTTCAAGGTTCGCCATGGTAGTTGAAGATTCAACCACGCATTCAAGACTTAAAGTTTTTGAATTATAAAAAGAAACACGAAGTTTACAGATGGATTCTTCTTTACCCTTGCAAAGAAGTTCGCCTTTGGCTTGGGCTAAGTCCTGCCAAAGTTTGATTTTTTCATCTTCCCGTCCAATCAGGGTGAAGATGTCTTTATCCATACAGTAACCTCGTGCTTGTTGTGATACAGATGTTGAACCTTGGCGTTTTCCATGGACTGAAATTTCTTTAGCGTCGCAAAGTCAGTCTTACCCTGGAATTTTATCGTGCAAACGAAGTTGCGGCAA
Source organism: Bdellovibrio bacteriovorus (assembly GCA_041888585.1). Taxonomy (GTDB): domain Bacteria; phylum Bdellovibrionota; class Bdellovibrionia; order Bdellovibrionales; family Bdellovibrionaceae; genus Bdellovibrio; species Bdellovibrio bacteriovorus_I. Next base: position 582,314 of record CP168971.1, read on the forward strand.
AGTCCTGAATTTTGCCACTGCTGAACAAGTTCTAAAAGTTTTTCTGGATAACAGATGATATCTGAAAAAAACCAATCGATGGCCCCAATGTCCTCGGGCTTCACGGTGAAGGCATTGGTTTTCATAAAATGAATACGTGGCAAACGTGCGATATGGGGCTCAAGCAGGGCGCGATCAATGCTGACCACTTCACAACCCATTTGCTGCAATACCCATGTCCATCCCCCGGGACAGCTGCCAAAGTCGACCACTTTTTGACCGGCTTGGGGTTTCACCCCATAAACCGTAAACAGCTCCCACAGTTTTAGATAAGCTCGAGAAGGTGGATTTTTTTTATCTTCATTAAACTGAATCTCACCCAAAGGAAAAACAGAGTTGGTTTGGCTTGAAACGAGCAAAGTGTTTTTATCTAACAAAGTCCAAGCCCCTAAAGGATCCGTGGGCAAGGGACTTAAGAAGTCCATGATTCGCGGTTTTAGTTTAGGCAAGTTATCCTGAATCAGTTGCGCGCGACGATGGTTATCTACGCTATAACAAGCCCATAATTTGCCACGCTCTTTCAAAGCTTTAGCCGCTTGAGTGATAGATTCAAAGGTGATCACTTCTGGATTCAGCCAAATTTGCTGAGCCCATACGGATTCTTGCACAGGCCCGTCAGCAATAACTAAGTTGCCGTGTACAGATTTGATGTTTTTGATTTCTTCTTGAAGTTCGGGAAGAAATTGTTCGGAGGTGAGGTAAGCGATCATGGGGGAGATTATAAATGAAAAAGGGAGCCTTGGCTCCCTTTTATTTGTTTGTGTAAATTGGTACTGCTCATTCCTACGGGCTTGCGCCGATTAGGCTGCGCGAGTAGCTACAGCTGGCGTTAAAAGACCACGGCTATTCCAGCAAGCCATGGCATCCGCCCAGAACTTTTCTTTCAGTTTTATCTCTGAAGCGCTGAATTTCACTTTTGGATAATCTTGTTTTGTGAAGTGCTCAGTGAAGTGAGCTTCATCACAACCACGAACGATTTTCATCATCATGTTAAAATGAACTTCAGAAAAAGGTTTGTTATCGACGAGCATTTTTCTGAGACCACCCTCTGGCGTTTGAGTTAAGAAATTATAGAGGTTTGGTACATCATATTGTTGACTCATTTTGAGACTCCCTTTGATTTGTTGCATTCAATATATCGGTAGGGGTTGAGGGAACCTTGAATCAAGATCAAGTCAAAGGTCTAGGAAAACCGATTAAAACTTTTCCAGTTTCAATTTAATTAGAAATAAGTTTCAAACATTGCTCAGAAAAAGGTCCAGGTGACCTTAAGTCCTAAGACCTTCCTCCGATCTAGGAGGCATGACAACACATAAAAGAACAAACATCATTTTAGCCGCTTTATTATCAACTGTGTGCGCAAGCTCAAGCTTCGCGATGGCAAAAAAACCACCTCAAGAATCTAGTAAGCCATCCACTCCAAGCCCGGCTCCCGCGCCAACACCGGCTCCTGCGCCAACTCCGGCTCCGACGCCAACGCCGCCACCAGCGCGCGAACCAGCAGCCATTTCTGATGACCTGACTCCCGAAGGGTTTAATCCATTTACAGAAGTGGCCTATCCCGTAGGTGGTATTGTCGATACGACTTACAAAGGCTATCGCGAACTTTTACCAGTTCGTGATGCAACCAAAGGCCACCGTACAGACAGCTGTGACGCCAATTTAGATGGTAACGATCGTTTTGCTGATCGTATTGCCTATGCCGTAGAATTAAAAATGCACGCTTCCAAAGCTCAGCTTGGTTATGTGGCTTCGTATTTTGGTTTAAACAAAGACGTAAACACCTATTTGCCAAACAGTTTAATTTCACATCCTCTGTGCAACGTTACTAGCGCGACACTAAATACCACTTACGGCGGTAAAAACGTACCGGGTGCGGCAACCATCAAAAAGATGAACGTCTTTGCTGATAAAATGAATGGCTATCGCCGTGAAGCTTTAGCAGGGAACCGTGATGGTTATGTGAAGGCTTCAAAACTTTGGTCAAAATATATGATGTGCTTATCTTATCTAGAGTCATTAACATCAGCGAACTCAGCAAGCACACAAAGAGTGGCTGAAAAGTATGCGCCATCAGGCTACCGTCGTCCTGCAAGTGTGGCTTTCTACGAAGATCCATATCAAGACGAAGCTTCTAGATTGAATATCGGAGTCTTCCAATTCACACCGACCGCAAGTGGTAACATCCAAGCCTGTATCCGCGAGTGGAACCAAATCTATCCAAGCTGCGGTATTTCGACAAGTGCAAGTCAGTCCGAGTTGATTCGTATCCTTGGTAGCTCGTTACAAACCTTCAATTCCTTCTGTGCGGCTGCCAAAGTGACAGGCATGTTTGCGGTGCAAGTGAATGCAGTGAAAGCTTACAACACTCATCCTTATAACGTGAATTCAAGCGGCAGCCTTAAAGCTCCTGCTGAACGTTGCGTAAGCCCACATATGTCAGTGGGGCGATCATACAATCACTTTGGACCTTTCCAAAACGTGATGGGTGATACGGTAGATAAGTTGTTGTCTTGTACCTTGAATGGTGAATACTAAAAAAAAAGCCCCGGCAACGGGGCTTTTTTCGTTTTAGGCCTTTTCGGTTTGGCCTAGGCGTCCTACGGATTTAATCAGCTTTTCCATCCCGCTACTAATCGATTGTTTTTCTTCAGCAGAAAAATCAGACCAGAATTTAGAAATGCGCTCATGGTAAAGAGGAGCGATTTCGTCACAAGCTTTCAAGCCTTTTTCAGTTAAAAGAATTACGAAAGAACGACCATCTTTTTCATGGGTTGTCCTTTTCACAAGTTCCGCTTTTTCAAGGCTGTTAATTAGGCCTGAAATAGTAGCTTGAGTAACTCCCACTTTTTGCGCGATCTCTGATGGCATCAACCCGCCTGGGGTTCTATTTAACAGCAACATCAAAGCAAAACGACCTGACGAAAGATTGTATTGCGAAAAGAATTTATCAAGATTCACTTCAAGATCAGTGCTGATCTTGCGCAAAAGAATGTGGGAGTAGAATGTTAAATGATCTAGTTCAGGATGCAGTAATTTAGCAGTTTCCTGGATCTCTTTATAAGTTGGAATTTCAGTAAAAAATAATTTAGCCATGTTCCGACTCCACCTGATAAGGCCAGCAAAAATTAATTTCGTTTCATAAGCAGTTTATTTGGGAACAAATAGAGGCGCAAGAAAAACACCACATTTGTAGGACAAAATACTTTGATAAGAAACCAAAATTCGTTTTGAATTTCAATACTTTAGGTGGTCTCTTGTTAAGAAATCTTGTTAACTTAGGTAAACTTAAAAAAAAAGCCCCTCCGACTGGAGGAGCTTTCAATATTTATGGGTCAAAAATATTTGATTATTCTAATGTGTAAAGAACAACTTTCACAGAGTCTCTAGAACCCAGTGATTTTTGCAAGCAACCTTTAGCTACTTCAAATGGAGTAAGACCTTTTGCTGCAGAGAAAGTGATGAAAAGCATACCATTAACGCTTTCACCTTCAACCAAGCAACGGTTGTCTCTAAGAGACAAAACTCGGCCTTTAGTTACAGGAAGCTCGCCTGGTTCTACGAATTTAATCGCGCAAGAAAAGAAAGTTTTTGGTTTAACAGTGTCAGCTTCATCGATAGTGCTGATGCAAGAGTTATAAACGTTAGAGATAGTTCTTTCTACCGCGATAACGTTTCCAACTTTGCGATCGTTTGCTTGAGCAGAAAAAGCCAAAAGTAGTGATGCTACAACAAAAAATAGTTTCATAAGTCCTCCGTCTTTAGACCCTGATAGCCTTTCATTTTTTTGATAGGACTCAAGCCTAAAGGCGGCGTGTCTATGTAAAAGAATGGCAACTTGTTACATTAACTTCCGGCGATTGCCATTTTGGTCGACTTTAAGGGCTCCAGTGGTCCAAAGAACCCCGGAATAGATCACCCACAGCAACAACAGTGCTGATGAAATTTCAACGGAGAAAGGAAGGCCTGAGGGAAGTGTTAGGTCAGTAAAAAGCTTATCCATAGCGGCTCCCAGCGTGGTTCTTAAATGCTAAACCCTAAAAACCGCTTGGCGCAAATGAACTAACAGTAGGTGTCTTTATACAAGACACTAGGCATAGGAATCAGGGATTGTGACAATCAAAGCACGGTCTTTCATAACGACCATCGTATGTTCAAATTGAGCCGTTCGATATTCTGGGCCGGTCACCAGAGTCCAACCATCCGCCTCTTCATCAACAAAGCGGGCTCCCGTTGAAACAAAAGGTTCAATAGTGATCACATGGCCTTCGCGAAGTTTGCGTTTGTCGTTTTTATCAAAGTAGCCAGCAATGAACTTTGGTTCTTCATGAAGTCCTTTACCGACTCCATGACTGCCTAGGTTTTCAATCACTGTGTAGCCATGATCAGTCGCGACTTTTTGAATGTTGTATCCAATGACGTTGATGTTTTCCTGCGCCTTAACAGCGGCAATCGCGGCATTCAATGCAGCTTTAGTCACATCAAGCAGCTTTTGATCTTCTTTTCGACCCGGAGGAACGATGAAAGAGCCACCATTATCAGCAAAGTAACCACCGAATTCAGCTGAAACATCGATGTTGATCAAATCACCTTTGTTGATTTTCTTGTTAGAGGGCACACCGTGGGCGGCTTCATGGTTTAGGCTGATACAGTTAAAACCAGGAAAGTTGTAGGTCACTTTCGGGCCTGACTTAGCGCCGTGCTTTTCTAAGTAAGCTCCGCCTAAATCATCAAGTTCTTTCGTAGTCATGCCAGGCTCTATGGATTTTGCCATGTGCTGTAAACAATTTGCTACGATTTTGCCAATTTTCTTCAGACCTTCGAGATCTGCTTCCGTCTTTACGATCATAGGTTAGGGTTATACACTTAAAGCCATGATGAAATCCACTGCTCCCTCATTAATCTTAAAGAAAGCAGCAGCCCGGAAACTTTTACCCGCGATTTCAGATCAGGATCACAAAGGCTCCCGAGGGCGCAGCTTGATTTTGGCAGGCAGCCAAGAGTTTCCGGGGGCCGCTGTGTTGGCAGCCAAAGCAGCTTTAAGGATGGGCAGCGGTTACGTCTGTGTTGGACAAAAAAATCTTGTCCTTTCAAGTCTTGAAAACCCCGATTTTCTGGTCGTTGATTTAAAGAAAACCCCATGGCAGGAAATAAAATTTAATGCTGTGCTGGTGGGCCCAGGCTTCGGAGTGAATGATTTTACCGCTTCAATCATCAAACAGTTAAAGCAAGCGCATGTTGAAAACGTCGTTCTTGATGCCGATGCAATTCGCGTCTGTGCTGACGAAAACCTTTTCCCTGTCCCAGATCCATGGATACTGACCCCCCACGCAGGGGAGCTAGGTTATTGCTTAGGTATCAGCAACAACGACGTAAACAGTGATCGAGAAGCCAGCATTCGAGAAGGGCAAGCGTTCATGGGTGGGGTGGTGTTGCTAAAAGGCCACCGTACCCTAGTTTTTAACGGCAAAAAGGTTTACACCAACGTCACTGGTAACTCTGCCTTGGCGAAATCAGGGACTGGGGACGTCCTTGCCGGGATTATAACTTCCCTCAGGGCCCAGGGTCTTTCCGCCCTTAAAGCTGCTTTATTAGGGGCCTACGTCCACGGCGCCACCGCCAACCTGTGGAAAGCCCATAAAAAGGATCTGTTGTCGATGACCGCAAGTGACGTGATTGAGTATTTACCAGAGGTTCTTTTCCGCATTCGTCATTCTTAAAAATTTTACTATTTAGGACACTGTCACGACTCTGACTTTCTTTTTTGAATCCTCCCGGGTAAAACCTTCGGCAAACCAGGGAGATAAACATGAACCGCGGGCTACTTCTAGCAGCTTTAATGACCTTGACCGTTCAAGCACATGCGCAAACTTCGACGACAACTGTAACAGCACCTGCCACTCAGGAATCTGTTTTGAAAGTCGACAGCGTTTTGCAAAATAAAAAGTTCGAAGACAATAAAGAAATCACGGATTCAAAACTTAAAGCTGAAGGCGGATCTTTCTCTCGTTACTCTTTAAAAGTTTCGTTGAACTTCAGCGGTCCTCCAGTAGGGGACCTTTCTAACAAACGCCAACCAAATCCAGATGGTAACATCGGTAATAACGATACAGCATTAGGCGGCAGCGTGAGTGCTCGTTATCGTTTGGACAGCAAAAGCGCACTGAGCACTGGTACTGGTTTGATGGCTTTGACTCCATTCCACGGTGTAGAGCGTGTTGACGTAAGAAATCCATTCTTAAGATATGATCGCAGTTCTCGTCTTGGTGAGGTTCAAGTTCGTAACTCTTACGATGTTGCTCTGAACACAAATCCGTCTTTCCAAAAAGTGGGGCAAACTTCATCAGTAGGTTACGATAATTCTTTGGTTTACAACCTTGGCACCTCTGGTTTTGCAGTTGGTTTAGATTCATCTTTAAGTGCGTTCATTTATGACCGCGGTTACGTAAAACAAGACAGAACCGCAAGCCGCTACTATGTGGGTTTCTATCCGCAAGTGAAGTACAACTTCTCTGATAAAGTGAACATGTATAATTCCTTTGCCTTCGGTTTTGCGAATCCTCGCGCTCGTGAAAGTGAATTAGATTTATTGAACAAAACTGTTTCTGGTCGTTTGGGAATGGGCATTGCCTTCACTAAGGACATTTACTTTGCTCCGTTTTTAAACTACTACCCGGAAAACCTAAGAACAGAGTCGACAACTTTCAGTTTCTCGACAATCTTCTCGATTCTTTAATTAGATCCGATTTCCATTCTTAAAAAATCACCAAAGCCAGGATATCCTCCTGGCTTTTTTAGTAGACATAGGTCCGTGGCGCTTGAGTCCTCTTGACGGTCTTTGCATAACACCGAAAAATATTACTTCGGAGGCCGCATGGACATTAAAATGCTCAAATCAATTTATCTTTTTTCTGAATTTTCTGATGCAGATTTGCAAAAGGTAGCTTCAGTTGCTGAATTAAAAAACTACGTTCCTGGTCAGGATATTTTTTCCGTCGGGCAGGAAGCTGATGCATTTTATGTCGTCGTTATGGGCTCGGTGAAAATTACGGTAAGCACTGGCGGCGGTGATGAAATTCAAATCAAAACTTTGGGCTCAGGTTCGCACTTTGGCGAGATGCCTTTTATTGACGGCGGCAACAGATCAGCGACGGTTCAAAGCATTGAATCCTCTCACATCGCAGAAATCCCGTTTGCAAAATTAAACAATCTTTTCCAAGCAGACCCAGCGATGGCTTTAAAGTTTTATAGAGCGACTGCGAAGTCTTTAGGTGTGCGCCTGCGTGCGACGACTTCGGACTTAAATGCGATGAAAGAATTGAAGTTTCAACAGTAGGTGGACTGTCAGTTTTTAAAAAACAAAAACCATAATCCCTTGTGCGATTATGGTTTTTTGTTTTGTAGCTACATTTTCTAGCTTAGTTAAGGCGGCCCTGTCTCCGTATGTAATGCCAATTCACGAATCTCCCTGTTATAGATATATTCGCGACGTACTACTTTAAAATTCGCCATTAAGGCTCCTTTCGTACAAGGTAGTAAACTTATCGGCTGGACCTTTGTAGAGTTAAGGCCTTTTTTATTTTTTGTGCGGATTTTTATTCGATTCTAGATTTGAAACGACTTTTTCTGCTCACAAGTTTTTCACTGTCGAACTTTTAGCTGCGTTTAATTTCAGTCTCTCAAATAAATTAAGAACCATCATATACGTCAATCCCCACAATGGCGGATCGCGATCCAAATTTACCGCAGGCAGACGAATGCCACCGGTGTCGCGAACGACTCCATAAAAAGTTTGTCTGTGCGGAGAGAGAATTTCTTTAAGTGGTGTCCAAAAGAAATCAGCGACTTCAGAAGCATCCAATGTAACCCCAAACTCCCGATCAATATGAAACACAAAAGGGCGAATATAAAAATCAAGCATCGTGCCTGATTTGCGAGCTTGGACGTCATCAAGGCGACCCACCAGTTCATTTGGCGTCAGCTGTAACCCCACCTCTTCTTGTGTTTCACGCAAAGCTGCATCTAGGTCAGAGGCATCGGATTCTTCCCTTTTGCCACCAGGGAAGGCGATATGACCCGACCAGCGGTCCTCAGGATTGAAGGCTCTTTGAATAAAAGCGACTTCCAGGTCTTCCAATTTCTGTCCCCGAAGAATCACTGCGACACAGGCATGGCGGTGCAGCTTTTCATGAAGATCCAAGGGGGGCGGGTTTAAAAACAATGACTTTAAGCTATCCGTCAAAGGGTGTTCCTTTTGTTACTTAAATATCAGAACAATATTTACGGCATTTTTCATCTTGTTTTCAGTGAGCTGATGAGTCAGGCTCGACCCTGGACAAGCAACTCCTTTTATTAGACACATCAACCTTACTTGGAGGTTCAAAAATGAAAGCACTTTTAATGTCTTTTGTCCTATTAGCATCTGCGGTTTCTTTTGCTGGTCCTGATTGCACGAAAGAACCAAAAGAAAAATGGATGCCAGAAGCCAAAATGAAAGAGATGATTTTGTCACAAGGCTATAAAATCAAAAAATTTAAAGTCGATGGCAATTGCTATGAAATTTACGGTTGGGATAAAGAAGGCAAAAAAGTAGAAATTTACTTTAACCCAGTTGATGGAAGCATCGTAAAACAAAAGTAAGACCGATGAAAAAGGCCCCAACTGACTGCGTTGTCGGGCCTTGTCCTCGCTCCAACGTGACGCTGCCACGTCTGCGCTGTGGGAAGACTCTCCGCCTTGCATTTGGACCTTTTTGATCGGTCTTGTGCTGTGGAGTTGGCCTAAGGAGAAAATGGAAAATGAAAAATCCGGAAAGAATATACGTTTGGGATATTTTTGTTCGGGTTTTTCATTGGACCTTGGTGATCTGCGTTTTTCTAAATTTCTGGGTCACTGAAGAAGGCGATACCCCGCACGAAGTTCTTGGTTATATTGCTGCGGGATTTGTCATTGCGCGATTGTTCTGGGGATTTTTTGGAAGTCCCTTTGCGCGATTTAATATCTGGCTTGCTTCGCCGAAGTCTGTTTTTTCTTATCTTCGAAATTTCAAAACACGTAAGACCTATCAGTCCCACAATCCGATAGCGGGTTGGATGATCATTTTTCTAATGAGCTGTATTATTGGCTTAGCAGTTACCGGTTTTATGATGGGTACTGACACATACTTTGGTGAAGAGTGGGTCGAAGAGCTTCATCACTGGATTTCAGATATCTTAATGGGTGCCGTCGCAATTCACATCATCGGGGCGCTTTATGAAAGCCGCCACGAAAAACAAAATCTCGTGGCGGGGATGGTTCACGGATATAAAAACAAAGTGGACTAGCGGCAAGAACGACGGGAAACCTGTTCTGAATTTTCACTGCAGTTTGTGATTCGGCAGTTTTCATAACGGTACTGACAACGATCCATCGCTTCACGTTCAGCATCGAAGCGATATTCAGAACGACCTTGAACAGTCATTTTGTAACCGCGGTAATCAACACCTTCAGCAGTGCAGGTTGTGTTTTTGATGCTGCAAGTTTCAACGCAGTTGCCATGTTTTTTCAAACACTCTCTACAGCTCCCGTGGCCGCCCCAATGCTCTTCCCAGCCATTGTCTGTTGCAGAACAAGTAACCTGTGAATGACCGCCACCTGGGTAACGTGGAGGACGACCTCCATCACCCGGACGAATCCAATCAAAGATGCCTGCATAAGTGTTCAACGCAAAAAAGCTGATTAAAAAAATGGTGGTTAGTTGTTTCATTAATTCCCCCTTTAAATGGTTAAGCAATGTTTTGCTTTTCAAAGAGGGTGCCAACATCAATGGAGTCAGAATGAAACCATAGCGCGTTGCGCACTTTGGTTTAACAAAATAAGACTGCAGATTTCTTAGGCTTCTTTTTTTCTTACCAGAATCACCCAGCAAACGACACTAACGATAGCCGCAAAAAAATACGGAGCACCTGGCAAATAAATTTCCGTCGTTTGCGCGGTGAACATCGCAAAAAGTTTTGTCGTCACAAGAGGAGTAATAATCGCCGCTAAACTTGCAAGGCTCACGAGGGTTCCCTGCAACTCTCCTTGTTCATGGGGCGGAGTTTTATGACTGATTAACGATTGTAAAGCAGGCGTAGCTACCCAAAATACTGAAGAAAAAATCAGGACAACGTACATCATCCAACCTTCTTTTGCTAATCCAAACAAAGCAAACGCCACCGCATAACCCAAGGACCCGTAAGCAACAGACTTATATTCACCAATCCACGGAATAATAACTCGAGTTAGCCAGCCTTGCGCCACCGCACTTAATAAGCCGACAACCGCCAATGAAAATCCAACTTCAGCAGTGGACCAGTTAAATCTTTTTTCTGTGTACAAAGTCCAAATCGATGGATGAGTTTGCCCAGCAAGGGAAAATAAAAAATAAATAACTAAAAAAGCCAGGATGTGTTTTGCATTGAATACTTTTTTAAGTGAACTCAATGGATTGATTTTACTGATATCAACATTGCGACGTTTTTCCTGAGGTAGTGATTCTGGCAAGATAAAGAGTCCAAAAAGGAAATTAAGCAAATTCATGCCCGCGGCCATTAAGAACGGATAGTGCGGGCCAAAGTGCCCAAGCAATCCACCGATCGCAGGACCAATGATAAATCCCAAACCGAAGGCAGCGCCGATCATCCCGAAGTTCGCAGCTCGATTTTTATCATCGCTAACATCAGCAATGTAAGCCATTGCTACGGTGATATTCGCTCCTGTCAGCCCCGCCAGAATCCGCCCCGCAAAAAGAATCCAAAGGTTTGGTGCAAAAGCCATTAACAGATAATCAAAGCCTGCTACTAACAAACTTACTAGCAGCACGGATCTGCGACCGAAGCGGTCAGACAGCGCCCCTAACAGCGGCGAAGCTAAGAACTGCATCAGTGCATATAGGGAAATGAAATAGCCGAAATAAGACGACACTGATGTCTCTGAACTTACAAAGCGGCGCATGATGTCTGGAAGGGAAGGAATGACGAGGCCAATGCCGATCATATCCAAAGTTACAGTGATAAAAATAAATAGAAGGCCCGCTTTAGAATTTTTCATAATGAAACCGTAGCAACAAAAAAATGCATTGGCAATTAACCGCTCCCGCAGGCTCTAGGGTCTCATAGATAGCGGAGGGCAAGGATGCGCTTCTTAATAATATTAATAAGTTTATACGGTTCATTTGCAAATGCAGCGGTACAAGATTTCAACTCTCTCGTAAAGGAGGCATCGATCCAGCAAAAGATCATTCATAAAAAATTATTGCAGTCGATTCAAAATACGAAAGTTCTAGTGGCTTCGGCTGAAGTTCAAGAACAGGGGGCGTTTGCAGAGAGTTCAGAAGAAATTAACGTAAGACTGGTAAAGGCGAATTAATTAAAAACATATATCTAAAAATAAAAAAAGGCTCAGTCGTAAAACGCTGAGCCTTTTTATTTTCTAAGTTAAAACTTAGATTAGTAACGAGGACGTCCGCCGCCGAAGCCGCCGCCACGGTTTCCACCGCCACGGTTGCCGCCGCCGCCGAAGCCACCACCACGGTTCTCACGAGGAGCCATTGGTTTAGCTTCAGAAACGTTGATGTTACGACCTTGTTGTTCAGTGCCGTTCAATTTTTCGATAGCTGCAGAAGCTTCTTCGTCTGTTGCCATTTCAACGAAACCGAAACCTTTGCTGCGACCAGAATCGCGATCCATAACGATGCGAGCTGATTCAACAGTACCAAACTCACCAAAGATGTCTGCTAAGTATTGGTCGTCACATGAATATGATAGATTTCCAACGTAAATTTTTTTGCCCATGAATTCCTCCTTAGGATTGGGTGCCACTAAAGAGAAAAAGGCCGAACGCTATTCACTCAAGAGAGACGGTATTGGAGTCTTCTTTCTAGCGTAAATGGTTCCATATTTAAAGAGGAAACTTTGCGACTGAGTAAAAATGTGCCTCAGATCAAATATACGAGACTTCAAATCTTATATATTCGATCTGGCCTTACATCTATGTCACACAGGGGTTTGCCTATTTTTGGTGTGTGGAATGAGGGTGTGGTGACTGTCGGCACTTGCCTTGGGAACCCCTTGCTTAGCGAGACTCAGCGGTTCGAAATACATCTTTAAAGAGAGGTGTATGATGAAAACATGGTTCCTGTTAGTCATCTGCAGTATCGCCTTGAGCGCACAAGCTGCAGAGAAAGTAAAAGTGTCAGCAGAGCAGACTCAAGTATACGACGATATAAAACAAACCTTGGGAATGGTTCCAACTTTCATGAAAGAATATCCGGCAGAAGGCATCGCTGGAGCGTGGGAAGAGTTCAAGGGCATTCAACTCAATCCCAACACAGCGCTTGATGGGAAAACAAAAGAGCTTATAGGACTTGCAGTCTCTTCACAGATCCCTTGCCGTTATTGCATTTACTTTCACAAAAAAGCGCTTTCATTGTACGGCGCAAAACCAGAGGAAGTAAGGCTCGCGATCGCCATCGCCGCAGACACAAGAAAATGGAGTACGAATCTTTATGGCAGTCTTTATGATGCAGAAGTTTTTAGAAAAGATATTGAGCGAATGATCGCGCACATGTCGAAAATGCCTAAACAACAAGAGGCTAAAGAACCAATGCAAGTTACTGACGCCCAAAGTGCCTATAAGGATATGGAAAAATCCTTGGGATTTGTTCCTGGCTTTATGAAGAACTATCCAGAATCAGGCGTCGCCGGAGCTTGGAAGAATTTTAGAGACATGATGGGTAATCCCAACACAGCCCTCGCTCCTAAGACGAAGGATCTTATTAGTCTTGCAGTATCAAGTCAGATTCCTTGCGACTATTGCACATACGCCGACACTCGATTTGCCACCGTGGACGGAGCGAGCCCTCAAGAAATTAAAGAAGCAATTGCTTTAGCGGGAATCGTGCGCCATTGGAGTACGGTGCTAAATGGCCTGCGTCAGGACGAAAAGGCCTTCGAAAACGAAGCAAATCAAATTTTTAGATACTTAGAAAAATCAAAAGACATGCCTGCAAAAAAAGTGTCTTCCAGAAAATAGTGCCAAGATCAATGTTGCGGGCTTGCTGAAAGCCCGCTAACTTTTTAAGAATGAAAGTCATTCGAAGTTTGGAATATCAAACAATGCCTTGGAAAAATGGACTTGGCTCTACGGCGCAAATTGATATTCATCCTCCCTCTGCTGTATTCCCACAGGATTTTTTGTGGCGTATTAGTTCTGCGACGGTGGAAGCGGCGTCTCCCTTCTCTAATTTTCCTGGTTATGATCGATTATTAAGTGTGTGGAAAGGGGCCGGCCTTTTACTTAATGGTGAAAATCTCACCAACGGACAGATTTTAGCTTTTCCTGGCGAACGAGTGATTGAATCAGAACTTATCACCGACACGGTGGTGGATTTGGGTATCATTTTTAACCGCTCAAAAGTATCAGCAAGGATGAGCTTGCAAGAAATAATAGATCAAGAGTGTTATTTTGATTGCATTGAAACAGCCAATTATTTCTTTTGTTCTGAGGGGTCAATTAAAGCGCAAGGATCCCGTGATTCGGTTTTATTAAAACAAGGTGATACCTTGAAAGTTGAATTAAACGAACGCATCACCCTTAGCAGCGCATTCAAAGCGTCCTTTTATCGTTTTCAAATACAGATGCTATAAAGTGTTGTTTCAGACAGAGAAATTTCATTTTGAGAATGTGTTGAATGTGACAACGCCTGTTATTTTTCTGACGATCAAGTGCCATTAAACGGCTCAAGAGCAGGCCCGGTCTTTGCTTTATAGCTTTGTATGACAAATGCAAAGAACTTAAATCAAACAGTAACGATCGCTACAAAACTTTTCACGAAAACACTTCTTGCAAGCGTATTCGTTATTGTTGCTGAAGCTGGTATTGCTCCATTGTGTTCAAGCGGTACGGCAACGACTTCTGTTTATTTTATTCCACATGTAAGAGATTACTGTCCTTCATCGCAACCATGCGCTGCTTTCCGTCGTGAAGTGCGTATGCAGGGTTCTGGTATTTTATCTGGGAACCGTTTGTTAACTTATAATAATAAAACGATTCCGATGGGCAGCTGTGAAACTGCTTACGGTGCTTCGAACCAATGTTTGATTCCCTATATTTCTGTAGCTGCTGACCCAAGATATTATAATATGGGTGACATTATCGATATGCCTTCTTTAAAAGGGAAAGTGATGACTTTGCCTAACGGGAAATCTTTTGTTCACCCAGGGTACTTGATTGTTCATGACAAAGGTGGAGCAATTAAAGGTCCGAATCGTTTTGACCTTTTCACAGGTACCTTGGACATGCATGATCAAAGAAATAGTTTTGGTACTAACGCCGATGCACAGACGATCATGACTGATGTAAGTGATTGCTCTGAGCGCAAAAACTTCACAGTTCATCGTCGTGGTTCTGATTTAAATGAAATGAAACTTGCAGCAGTGTCTGAGGCTCTGGAAGGTATGAGTTCAAATGCTCCAGTACAAGTTGCAATGGCTTCAGCTACAAGAGGGGTTCAATAAGATGCGCGCTTCATTGATTTTCATCTTAGTTTTTATTGGATACCTTAATTCGAGTTTGGCTGCCGATAAAATCGATATGTCAGCTCCGCCATTTTGGATGTCGTCGTATGATGAGTTTAAGGACTTGCGTGCTGATCAAAAAGAGTTCTATTTGCAAAAACTGGAAGTGTCTTTAAAAGCGATTCCTAGTCTTGAAAAAACATCTAGAGAAAAACTAAACGAAGCAGCCGAGTGGTACCAGACTTGGAACAGTATTCGTCGTAAACTTTATGAAGCTTGCCAAAATAAAGAACTGCTTAAAGAGTGTGACCAGATTGCAGAGATCCGTCTTCAAGCCTTAGATATGTATGCTAACCAAAAGCTTGAAAACAGGCATGCGCAAGGCATTGACCTAGATATCAAAGCTGAAGAAAAAGCCCCGCCAAAGAAAAAGAAGTAATCAACGAAACCTTGACGCTATCAAAGCCTAAGCTATGTCAACCGTCGTGCTATTTTCTTGTTAAGCAGAAATATCAAAACCATTTTTGATGTGCAGTGAAAGCGAGCAAAAACGGCTCTTAACTTGCAGAGACATTTAGAAAACTCCCATTTTTCTAAAAGATCTCTAGGAAGGAGCTCATCTATGCTGGCAATGACCTACCGGGGGCCGTACAAAATTCGCCTTGATCGTAAACCGATGCCTGACATCGAACATCCCAACGATGCTATTATCAGAGTCACTCGGGCAGCCATATGTGGTTCCGACGTTCATATTTTTCATGGTCTTGTGCCAGATACCAGAGTGGGTTCTACCTTTGGCCACGAGTTCACTGGAGTCGTCGAAGCTGTTGGTTCTTCAGTGCAAAATTTGAAAGTCGGCGATCATGTTCTAGTTCCGTTTAATATCGCGTGCGGCGCTTGCTTCTTTTGCACGAAGCAACTTTTTGGGAACTGTCACAATACCAATCCAAATTCTACGGTGGGTTCCGGAATTTACGGATACTCCCATACCACCGGTGGATATGATGGTGGACAAGCCGAATACGTGCGAGTGCCATTTGCCGATGTCGGTCCGATGAAGATTCCACCGGATTTTAATTTGGAAGACGCTCTTTTACTTACTGACGTCGTTCCGACAGGGTACCAAGCTGCTGAAATGGGTGAAATTAAAGAGGGCGACACTGTGGTAATTTTTGGTGCGGGACCCATAGGCATTATGGCTGCAAGATCCGCTTGGCTGTTTGGCGCAGGACGGGTCATCGTCGTTGACTATCTGGAGTACCGACTTGAATTCGTAAAAAACTACGCAAAATGCGAAGTCGTCAATTTCCGCGACCATAAAGATATTGTCGTCGCTTTGAAAAAAATGACTGATGATTTAGGACCTGATGTCTGCATCGATGCCGTGGGCTGTGAAGCAAAAGGTTTAAAGTGGCAGGAGATTTCAGGAATAAAAATGAAACTTCAAGCTGGTTCAACTACAGCTTTAATGTGGGCGATTGATTCAGTCAGAAAAAACGGGGTTGTTTCTATCGTGGGTGTTTATGGCCCAACTTACAACACGGTTCCTATTGGTACAGCTTTAAATAAAGGCCTAACGTTAAGAATGAATCAAGCTAACGTAAAACGATATTTGCCTCACCTGATCGAGCACGTTCGCGCAGGAAACTTAGATCCAAAAGCCATCATCACCCATCGAGTTCCTTTAGAGGAAGTGGTCGATGCTTATCATATGTTTGATAATAAAGAAGATAATTGTATTAAGTGTGTTTTAATTCCGCCGAGCGAAAGACACTAGGAGGTTCATATGGAAATGGAACAAACTCGAATTCCAACGGGTGTACCAGGTTGGGGAGTCGATATTCCCAAAGCCAACCGTCCTGGTGTGCCAAGGGAAAGAAAAGTAAATAAAGAAGACAACGGTGCCCATTGGCAGGCAATGGATCGCCAAGAACCACATATCAAAATTCATACAAGTGTTGAGCGACCGGGGTTGACTCCAGTATTTGGAACAACTTGCCCGCCAAAAGGATTAAGTGGGAAGATTCGCGATCAAGCCTACAAAATGGGTGAAGATCGGATTTCAAGATGGATGTTGCTAATGCTTGCGGATCGCTGTGATGTTGTTGAAAACAGCATGGACGAGCTTGTTTTCGGTCCTTCGACTCAGACGGAAGAAGAACGTCGCAAAAGAAGGAACACCGTTTACGGTATCGGCGCTGGTATCGGAATCGCGGCTATTGCGATGATCTTAAGTAAGTCGAAGAAAAAAGATTAGCTCTGACAGTTTTTAAGAATAGGCCCGACACTTAAGCGACTTGTTTAAGTGTCGTTTTCTTTTTGGTCTCCAAAGCAAAGCCCTTTTTTTTCTAATCATCCTTCAATTCATATTTTTACCTTTCACTTCGCGAAACCTTTGTCCAGAGCCGATCTAGAGAGATTTTGTCATTTCCTATAAGCTTGAAAGGTTCTGTGAGAAGTAAAACAGGAACGGTGATGACGGTAATTAGAAAATTAAAAGCCATTCATAAAGACATTGCGAATTGTAAAGAGTGCCCTCAGATGTGCGGTACACCTGTGCACGGCCCGGCCATTGAAAGTTCAGTGATGCTAATTGGTCAAGCGCCCGGGGTGCATGAAAGTACTTTTGGGAAGCCCTTTGCCTACACCGCAGGTAAAACTCTTTTTAAATGGTTTTATGAAGGCACCGGCATTGACGAAGACACATTTCGTACAAAGATTTATATTGCGGCAGTGGCTCGCTGTTTTCCTGGCAAAGCCGGGAAAGGGGATAGAGAGCCTAGCATCCTAGAAATTGGGAATTGCCGAAACCATCTGCAAAAAGAGGTGGCAGTATTAAAGCCAAAGCTTGTGATTGCAGTGGGTCGTGTTGCGATCACGGAAGTCCTGGGTCCAAAGGCTTTTCCTAAATCAAAAACTTTAGGGGAAGTCGTCGGCAAAAAATTAAAAGGTCAGTTTCACGGCCAAGATGTGGATGTGATTTGCTTACCTCATCCCAGCGGAGTTTCTACTTGGCCCCACAGTGTGGAAGGAAAAAAGAAACTCAAAAAAGCATTTAGCCTTTTAGGATCGCATCCTGATTGGCAAGAAAGGGTTCAGTGAAAAAAGCTATGCTTGTTTCTATTATGGTATTTTTTAAAACTATTTTTTCTTGGGCTGATGATTGGCGTTCGGCAGATCGCAGCTCGATTGGCATTGCTCCGACCCCTAAAGAGGAAACAAGAGCGATGGTGCAAGTTTATTCTGCGCGAACGTATGGTTGGAAGGGCAATCTTGCAGTCCATTCCTGGATCGCTGTGAAAAAGAAAAATGCAGTTCAATATGATGTATATGAGGTGATGGGCTACTACGCTCGTCATGGAATGAAAGTGGTTAGGTTGACCCATCGTCAGCCTGATCAAAAATGGTTTGGAAATGAACCTATGTTGCATTTTGATTTGCGTGGAGACGAAGCAGAAAAGATGATTCCCCATGTAGAAAAAGCAATTGAATCTTATCCTTACCCGAATTCCTATAGAATTTGGCCAGGGCCTAACAGTAACACTTTTGTTTCCCACGTCATGCGCAATACTCCGGGCCTTTATGCAAGCTTACCTCCCCATGCCGTTGGCAAGGATTGGATTGGCAAAGGACAGCCGGTCGGTTTTTCTGAATCAGGAACGGGTGTGCAGCTTTCATTGTTTGGCTTATTAGGTGCCACTGTGGGAGTTGAAGAAGGCATTGAGCTTAATTTATTAGGCATGAGCTTTGGGATTGATTTCGCAAACCCTGCTATCAAACTTCCTTTCGTAGGAAGATTAGGAATGAAAGATAAAGCTCTGTTTCAGAAAGATTTCACAGTTCCAGAAATCACTGACGGCCAACAATTATCTAAGGAAGGATCGTTATGACTATCTATACTGTCGGCTATGAAGGCTGTGACATTGATCAGTTTCTAGAGGGCTTAAAGAAAAATAAAGTTACCTACATCATTGATATTCGCAAAAATCCAGTCAGCCGCAAAAAAGGTTTTTCAAAGTCCCGCTTACGTGAGTGTTTGGAAGAAAAAGGGATTTCTTATATTCACTATGGCAGCCTGGGAACACCCAATGCCTGGCGCAAAGAAGAAAAAGCAAAACTTATCACTCGCAATCAGATGTTTGGTAAGTTCGTTGATGAGATTATTCCTAAAACGCAAAAAGAACTGCAAGAGGTGGTGGACATCGTAAAGCATACCGATCGAGCGGCTTTGCTTTGTTATGAGGCCGATGCTTCAGATTGCCATAGACATTTCGTAGCCGAAGAGCTTCGCACCAAGACAAAAATGAAAGTGGTTGATCTAGATGTGCTTCCCGAGGGAAGTGAACTAGGAATGTTTGGTAAGCCTTTAAAGAAAAGTAAGAAGGCTTCATAAAAAAGGGCTGCCGTGTGCAGCCCTTTTCGTTTTTGAATTATTCTGGCAATTACGGAGAGTGGGATATTTCCCTAGGGCAGTTTGGCTCCCATACTCATGCAGTTAAACATAATACTTCGATGAAATTATGCATTCTTTCGCGAAGCCTTATCAACAGGTGAACACGTGGTATGAATGAGATATGAATTTTCGCAAGTTCATTTACCTACTTCTAACTTTTTTCATTAGTGGAAGCAGTTTTGCTGAAAGTAAAGCGCCTCCGCTTACCTGGATTCGTTGGAATGATCCGCCAATTTTTATTTTTGAAGCTCCTTTCAAGGGCCAAGGCGTTTTGGATGTTGTTGAAAGAGGCCTCATCGCAGCCTTGCCCCAGTACAGACACAAACATTTAGAAGCCAATGTTCCGCGAGTTTTGAAAGAGGCTGAAGAAAAGTCCCCGATTTGCAATGCTGGGTGGTTAGACACTCCGGAGTGGGCAAAACTTTTTTATTTTTCAAAGCCTGTGTTTGTGATTCCGGCAAATGGAGTTCTTTTAAAGGAAAGTAAACTGCGTGAAGTGAAGGGACTTAAAAGTTTGCAGGATTTTTTAGATAAAAAACCTCATTGGCTTTTAGGTGTCGGTCGACTTTACGGCGAAGGAATAGACGAAGTTCTTAATAAGAACAATTATAAGAAAAATAAAAAAATTCTGCCGGTGGCTTCAAGTTTATTAGTTCATCGCATGCTGAATACAAATCGAGTGCAATACACTTTAGGTTATCCTTTTGAAGCGAAATACTATGATGAGCTTTTTGGAAACACCAAGGATCGAGTCGTGTATGTACCGTTGAGTGATAACAAACCCTTCGTCGAAGTAGTTGTTGCTTGTCCCAAGACGGAATGGGGAAAGCAAGTCATCAAAGATGTAAATAAAGCCTTAAACAACCAGGCACTTCTAAAAAGTTTTGAAAAAGGTGTCGCTCGATGGCATTCGATAGAGGATCAAAAACGTTTGGAGCCAGAACTTGTTAAGTTCTATCAGCGGAATTATCCCGGCTTATAAAATGGATCTCGATTCATAAAAACGTGAGCCCTCATTTTTTCGCAAAATAGTGAGATTCGCCCTCTAGGTAACCTAAGCATTACCGAAGAGTAATCTATGACAGGCTCTCACTTGCACATTTTTAAATCTGTCCTCCTCTTATTAGCACTGCAGTTACTTGCAGGTTGTACGCTAGACATAACTCTATTTAAGAACGATCAAGCAAGCTTGTTAGGTCCTAGCACGATCGATCTTTCAAATAAAGTTGCAGACCTTCCGACATCAGTTCCTGAATCTTATCCGTATTATGGAGAAATGGATCTTTTTGGGATTCCTTCGGGGGCAACTCTTTCTTTGGCGGATAATACCTGTACCGGTCTTAGTATCGCGCAAGACGGAGTTTTATCCGGTGATCTTGATTTGTTAGATGGCGAAACTTGTGAATATAAAATTCAGGCAAACTACGAATCGATCACGGCACTTTCACCAGCAGTCTCTTTGACAATTGGTCCAAGCCTAACGATGTCCTTTGCTCAGACAAACTATGTTTTAAAAAGTTCTGAAGCAGCGCAAACGGCGACATTGAATTTATCTGCGGCAGCGCCATTTGATACATACGTTAAGTATTCTTCTTATTCATCTACAGGTACTCCAGTTTCTCTTGAAGACCTGAATCCAGAAGGCAGAATTTTTATTCCTGCCGGTGCGACATCGGTTGCTGTCTCGTTGGGAATAACCGCAGGTATGAATATTTCAAATAAAAGCGCGCAGGTTCTTCAAATTAACAATGGTATGTCTTTATTAAAAGCGGCGTTGAAATTTTCAGTCATTCCTGCTGATCCAGCTGTGGCCAAGTCCTACGATGTTATAGAAGCGGGCGCTAAACACATCTGCGCGATCAGCAGCGGAAAACTATATTGCTGGGGAAATAACGACTACGGGCAATTAGGACTAGGGAACTCAACCTCAACAACGATCCCAACCAGAGTTGGAACTTCAACAACATGGCAGTCCCTTGCTTTAGGTGGAGAACATACCTGCGGGATCAACACTGGCGAACTTTATTGTTGGGGCCGCGATTCAAGTCAGCAACTTGGCAATGGTGCCGGAAATACTCCGTCAACAGTTCCGCAGAAAGTCGGCTCTTCAAATACATGGCAAAGTATTTCTGCCGGGACCTTTTTCACTTGTGGGATTAATGCCGGAGAATTGTATTGCTGGGGTTTTAATCAATTCTATCAACTTGGATTAGGCAATATCATCACGCAGGATGTTCCTACGAAGGTAGGCGCTAGCTCGACATGGACTTCAATCGGTGTTGGATCTTCCCATGGCTGCGGCATCGATGCGGGGAAATTATTTTGCTGGGGCCGCGACAACCGCGGTCAGCAGGGTAACGGCGCGCCAACTGCGAATGTGACTACTCCAGCGCAAATCGGTGCATCAACAACATGGGAAGAGGTCAAAGGTGGAGGCGATCACACCTGTGGTATTAACGCTGGCCAATTATATTGTTGGGGTGATGATTACTATGCTCAGCAAGGAAATGGCGCTGGTGAAGTCAACACCACGACACCACAGATTATTGATGCTGGAACGGATTGGGAAAAGCTAACGTCTCGCCAAAATTATTCGTGTGCAATTGCTAATGGAGAACTTTACTGCTGGGGTGCCATTTTCTTCTTTGGACAAGTCGAATCAGTTACTCAGGTGGGAACATCGGACCAGTGGAGCGACATTACAACCGGAGACTATTTTGCCTGCGGTTTGGATGCGGGAAAAGTGTACTGCTGGACGACGGACGATGACACCGGCAGAAGGGATTTAGGTTTATATAGTCCTGACGAAATCGGACTATTAAGTTCTCCGCAAGCTGTTGGTGATGCGACTTCGTGGTCGTTTATAACAGGAGGGCTTGGTTTTGCCTGTGGTATCAAAGACGGTGGACTTTACTGTTGGGGTGATAATCCTGATGGGCAACTTGGGATCAACGATCCAGCATTAGTAAAAAAATATAGTCCACAAAGAGTTGGAAACGGAACTAGCTGGAGTGATGTTGCTGGCGGCGTTTTCGCGACTTGCGGGATTAAATCCGGAAGCCTTTATTGTTGGGGCGGGGATATGAATGGTGAACTCGGGAACGGACCGGGTTCAACAGCCACACTTTTAGTTCCGACAAAAGTGGGTACCTCAAGTAACTGGACAGAAATTGCGGCGGGCCCTGTTTCTTTCTGTGGAATTGATGGCGGAAAATTATTCTGCTGGGGTGATAACGTGGATACGCCTCAACAAGTGGGGGCATCGTCAACGTGGCAAACACTGGGCATGGGTGCCTGGCATACCTGCGGTATAGATGGCGGAAAGTTATTCTGTTGGGGAACGGGTGGTGATGGGCAACTTGGTGATGGTTTAGCTCAAGATTCTGCTACACCTGTGCAAGTTGGAACATCAACCGCATGGACAGCGATTGGCGCAGGCATCGGGCATTCTTGTGGACTTAATTCAGGAAAGTTATTTTGTTGGGGCGATGATTCTGCAGGGGCTGTGGGTAACGGAGCCGCGTCCGCCAACGTTCTTATCCCTGAACAGATTGGCGTTTCCACGTCTTGGGAAACATTAAGTGTCAGTGCTCTGTCAGAACATAGCTGTGCTATTAATTCTGGCAAACTTTATTGTTGGGGCTCTAATCCTGTTGGCCAAGTTGGCAATGGAACTTATGACGATGTCGATGCTCCAGTGCAAATCGGCAGTTCAGAAAATTGGACAAAGCTTGGAAATGGTGATTACCATTCGTGCGGAATTAACAATGGTCGCTTGCACTGTTGGGGTGATAATTGGTACGGGCAGCTTGCGGTGCCGAATCCTACACCTCCTGTTGGTGCGGACTATAGTTCACCGATTTTAGTTGGGACCGTTCAAGAGTGATTCTTGATATAAAAAAAGCGATCTGGGTAAGATCGCTTTTTTTGCTTTCGCTCTATCTGCAGCTCAAAGTGCCAAGATAGTTAAAGACGTTTTCAACTTCAGTTTCGTGATAAACTTCAGCAGCTGCATCTTTCATGTTCACTTTAAATTTTACGCCTGATGGAACTTTTTCTACGCAAGTGATTGCAGAAAAATCTTTTTGGTCACGTTTACAGTTAAAGAACACATCATAGTCTCTATCTTCGCCAACAACCATAATAGCTGTTAGGAATGTTGGAACTGCAGTCGAAGAAATTTCGAATTGCACGTATGTTCCGCTTTTTAATTCACCGTCACAGAATGAAGTTTCATTAGTTACACGAGCTTGAGCACTTAATGCAGTTAAGAAGGTTGCGATTGCGATAAGTAGTTTCATTTTCTTTCCTTTGTTGATGCGCCTTTTTATTGGAACCAACGAAAATGGGAAAGTTAGGTTTTTGTTGGGAAGTGTGTTTTAGTTCTGTGATGTTCCGCGGGATTGTCTGGAATCTATTACGGGTGGCTCATTTTATGTATTTCAGTTGCTGGTGTGCTGCGAATCCGTATTCGTGAATTAGCATCAAACCTTCAATTAAAACGTAAAGGAGCAGTCATGGCGCTTTATCTGACGAAGTTCAGTTACACACCCGAAGCTTGGGCCCGATTAATCAGTCATGGTGAAGATCGTCGCAAGGCTGCGCAAACCTATATAGAAGCTGTAGGTGGGAAGCTTAATGGCTTTTGGTATGCGTTTGGCTGTCATGATGGATACATTGTCTGGGAAGCCCCGGATAACGTTGCAATGACGGCTGTGGCGATAGCGATCACTGCGGGTGGCGCCGTGAAAGATTATGAGACCACCGTCCTTGTTTCGGTAGATGATACGCTTCAAGCCCTTAAAAAAGCAGCGCAGGTGAAGTATAAGCCACCAGGGACCGCATAATTCTGTGTCCTGGCTAAAGGTCTGGCAAAAGGCACCGATAAGCATTCCATGAGATGGCTGAAAAGACGCTTTTATAGTTTCCTCTGGTTTCTAGCTAAGCTTCCTTTCAAGCTGATCTTTCTATCTTTGCGCTGGGTCTTTTCTGACAAGCGGTTAAATCGTGACGGTTACGTTCTTAAGAAATCGCATTCAGATGGCAAGGATCGCCTTGAGCATCGAGTTGTGGCGGAAAGAATTCTTGGTCGACGTTTAGAGCATTGGGAAGTAGTTCATCACATCAATGGCAAGCGTGACGATAACAGAGCTTCTAATCTGTGTGTTATGTCTCGCACTGCCCACGATCGTTATCACAGATGGTATGACAAGGTTTATGAAAGTTATAAAAGGTATCCGCCACGGGAAACTCAGCTTCGTCAGTTAACCGATAAATTTGAAGGCGTGCTTTTAGGAGATGTGAAACGAAAAGCTGGGTGATCTTTGAAGACTATCGTAAAAATAAAAAAAGCGACCTCATTGGGTCGCTTTTTTATTTTTGATTTCGAAGATATTTGGTGCCCCGCGAGGGACTTGAACCCCCACGCTTGCGCACTAGATCCTAAGTCTAGCGTGTCTGCCAATTTCACCAGCGGGGCAGCACCTTTAAAATCGAGAACTAGGTTTAGCGCATTTTAGGCCGAGATTGCAAGAAAAAAGTTTCTGCGATTCTCGGCTGTAATGCCTTTTATTTCTCGCTGATCAACTTTTTGTAATCAGGAGCTCTCATAAGGTTCGCTAATTCTTTTTCAGTATCCATTTCGATGCGAACCAACCAACCTTCATTTACTGGGTCGTCGTTCAATACTGAAGGGTCATCGCCCAAAGTCGTGTTAACTTCGATAACTGTGCCTGAAACAGGAGCATATAGGTCGCTCACCGCTTTTACAGATTCGATAACACCGAATGTTTGGCCTTGAGTGATTTTTTGACCTTCTTCTGGAAGTTCTACGTAAACGATTTCACCTAGTTGGTCTTGAGCGAACTCAGTAATACCAACAGTTACGATGTTCTCGTCTACCTGAGCCCATTCGTGTTCTTTTGTGTAGTAGTAGTCTTCTGGGATGTGAAATGCCATGTGAGGCTCCTTATTTCTGAACAAAAGGGGTCTTAACAACCACTGCTTTTACTTTACGGCCGCGGATATCCAGATGGAACTCAGTTCCCTCTTTAGCAAACGCTAGATCGATGTAAGCGATGCCAATTGGTTCATCCAGGGTCGGTGAGTGTGTACCACTAGTTACCTTGCCGATTTCTTTGTTGTCAAAAGAAAATAGGCTGTAACCCTGACGTGGAATGCCCTTCTCTAGCATCTTAAAACCGATCAAACTTTTCGTCAGACCTGCTTCTTTTTTGCCTACGATTAAAGCTTTACCCATGAAGTCTTTTTTAGCTGGTTTAATAACCCAACCAAGACCGGCTTCGTAAGGATTCGTTGTGTCATCAATCTCGTGACCATAAAGAGAATACTTCACTTCCGTGCGCAAAGTATCACGAGCGCCAAGACCGATTGGCATCACGCCTAAGTCTTTGCCTTTTTCTAATAGCTCATTCCACAAAGCTACTGTGCCGCCAGCTTCAACGAAAACTTCACAGCCTTTTTCACCCGTGTAGCCTGTTGTTGCCACCATGATCTTGTGATTTTGGAAAGTGCCGTGCTGAAGATGGAATGGTTTCATCTCGCTGACTTTAAATCCGAAAACGCGATCACAAAGTTCAAGAGCTTTCGGTCCTTGAATGGCGATTTGCCCCCAAAGATCACTTTCATCAACAAGGTCTGCACCTTTGTTGTGTTTATTCATCCACGCAAAGTCTTTGTCTTTGTTAGAAGCGTTCACGCAAACTAGATAGTCTTCGTTTTTCTTTAAGCAATAAACGATGATGTCATCAACCAAACCACCTTGATCATTTGGAAGAAGAGAGTATTGCGCTTCACCATCGTTTAATTTTGCTACGTCGTTCGTTGTTAACCACTCTAGTGTTTCAAGAGCTTTTGGACCTTTCACACGAACTTCACCCATGTGGGAAACGTCGAACAATCCAACGTTCTTACGAACATTGTCGTGTTCTTCACGAAGGCCAATGTATTGCACAGGCATATACCAACCAGCGAAGTCGACCATGCGTGCACCCAAATTTACATGCGTATCTGCTAAAGGAGTCTTTTTCATGGCGCGAGTTTCCTTTCCTCTGGACAGACAGTCAATGAAACATTTATTTGATCTCTATGTTTCAATTACCTCCGCGCTTGCAGTTCATTCACGATAATCTTGTCCCTGGGGAACCAGTTTGGGACTTTTGTTGCGACCATGGCTTTGTGGGACTGTCTGCTTACAAAAGCGGCAAGTTCCCAGAGATCTATTTTGTCGATCAAGTCAGCAGCATTATGGAAAAATTAAGCCGTCGTTTTGATGAAAAGTTCCTTCGTGTGGAACAAAACACACAGGTTCGGTTTTTA
This sequence comes from Bdellovibrio bacteriovorus, assembly GCA_041888585.1. Lineage (GTDB taxonomy): Bacteria > Bdellovibrionota > Bdellovibrionia > Bdellovibrionales > Bdellovibrionaceae > Bdellovibrio > Bdellovibrio bacteriovorus_I. Next base: position 608,681 of record CP168971.1, read on the forward strand.
ACTCTTCCAGGTGAAGAAGTTAAAGACGTGTTAAAGGGAACAGTGGTGATTGCTGGAGTTGGCGGCATCGCCATTCATAAAATTGTTAAGAACTTGCACGAGCAAGGTTTGCTAAAAGCCACACGCTTAATACTGGGGCCACAACGTGATGAACAAAAGTTAGAAGAAATGCTCTGTCAAATGCTCGATTCTGACTACAAGATTTGTAATGTAGATTACAGAATTGAAGAGCGAGGACGCACCCGTAAGCTATTGATATTTAATAAAAAATAAGTAAGGTTTGGACTCCTTATGACGCACCCCGAATGGCATTATTAAAACTATGTAAGGTGTGAACAACTATTTGATTATTAATGCCCCTCTGAATAATTGTGTCCTCATGCAGGACGTAAAACAAAACTCAGATTTTAGACAGTTTCTTGAAGATGAATTGGCTCGCCGTAGCCAAAACTATCCCCGTTATTCATTGCGTGCGTTCGCGCGCCACTTGGAAGTGGACTCGTCTTTCTTGTCCAAAATTCTAAATGGCAAACGAACTGTGACTATGAGAACGATTCGTATGTTTGGGGAGCGTTTAAACCTTACTCCAGATGAATTAGTGCGTTTCGGCGAAATCAGCCGCGAAAAGAAAATGAAACGCAAACTAGAGCGTCTTCTGGAAAAAATGCCGACTGAAGAGCGCGAGCAATCTACAATTTCAATCACTGTAGATGAAAATCGTCTTCCTGAAGCAAAAGAAAGAATCAAAGCCTTCCGTAAAGAGCTAGCTCAGTTCCTTGATACAGGTGTTGCCGGTGGCAGAACTTACCAAATTTCTGTTTCACTTTTCCCGGTATCAGGTTTCGGTCCTAACGAATAAATTCGGATCAACCTTTTAACAAATTCGACTAAGAAAATACCGAGAGAGATCTCGGTATTTTTTTTGCCTCTTTTTAGTGAGCGTTCTTGTTTACGGTGATGTTGAAGGAAGAGCTATAGAACTTTGATTTCGCTCTTTAAGCGCAATTCATTGGAAACAACCTGCATATCATTTGGTAGCTCTACTAAAACGCCTCTTGGAATTTCTTGGCTGAGACCAGTCTTATGCATCCACGCTAAGAATTCGCGTTGAGGTCCACGGCACACCAACTGACGGTCTTTGCCTTTTTCTTTTAGCAAATCACCCACCATGCGTGCTGCTTGAATCGGTTGTGGCGGAGTCTTACGCATTAAAACATAACTCATCGTCAGTGTGCGGTTTTTCATTGGAAGCTGTTCTTCCATTTTTTGAAACCATTCTGGCGCTTGGAAATGAACCCGGTCGTGACACCAATCTGTTTTTGAATTCGCTAACAGTGGGCAAGCTTGTTGGTGAGTGCACGGTGCCCAAGCATAATAGCCCCTGTCTAAAAGTTTTTGGCGTAATTCTAAAAGTTTTCTGCCGTCTTGTTGAGTAGAAGGTTCTACTAACATCAAGGCTTCGCAATCATAAGCCCAGTCAGGGAGATCCGTTAACTCAGTCAGTGAATAAGAAAATAACGCCAAAGTTTTCTTAGGGTCTTTCAGGCGTGAAGAGCTAAAAGTTCTGACCCATTCTTCGCATTTGAATTGCGGAAAATAGTTTTCAATCAAACTTTGCGGTTCAGCAGCCCTTTCAACCAGATGAAACCTTAAAGGATGTTTCTCAGATAAAGTGAGAGAAGCGGTCGCAAGTCCCGCACCAAAATCAACAACGCGTTCTATGCCATCAAAAAAGTTTCGTTTGTCGGCTTCGTCAATCAAAGCGCGAAGTCGGGTGGAATTTAAAGGCAAATAATAACAAAGGTAAGCAACCTGCGCCCAAGACTCGTTCCATGGAGTCGGGGAGTCAGGTCGATGAATAAAATAATCTGACAAAGCCATTACACATTTTGCCAGGGCTTTAGAATCCTTCAATGTCAGCTGATGCTTTGATAAAGCACGGCTGATGGATTCTTCAAATGAAGCGGGGTAAGTGTAAAGTCTTTGCATTGAATGATTTTATAGCGACTTCAAGGCCTTTAGCAAATCATCCACTTGAATCTCGTCCATGCATGAAGGATCTACGTGGTCGGGGTCTTGGTTTTCAGGCATGAAGATCTGAACGTTCTTCCCACGAGCCGCCCAACGACGAGGGTGTTGTACTCTGACTGGCGAATACAGGCCTAAAACCGGAGTTCCTAAAGAGGCTGCCATATGGGCTACCCCCGTGCTTGGAACTACAACGGCCTTGGCATTTTTTAAAACGCTAAATAGTTCCCCTGCATTCAACTTGTTTTGCAACGACAGAACCTGAGAATTATTTTTGAAGGTCTCTTTGATTTCGGTCAGCCAAGCTTCATCAGCCTGTGTCCCGGTAAGAACCACAAGGGTTTGTTCAGAAGCTTTTTTGATAAATTCAATATAGCGCGGGATCGGCCAATTAAGAGCTGAACCTGCCATGCCTGGATGAACCACAATATAGGCTTGTTGCTTTAGTCCATGAGTTTCTAAAAGCATAGGATTGTCCCCAGCTTTCAACTTCAAAACGGGGATATCAGTGCCTCGCTCAGAAATATTTAAAGCGTGGGCAAGCAAGTCCATATTGTAAGCGGCTTCATGTTGAATGGCTCGGCTGCGTTTTTGGCGAAGACCCTTATTTAAAAACAAAAAGCTATGCCACTGAGATAGAACCCCAGCACGAACTTTCACGCCTTCTGCCCAAAGTGCAAAATTCACCCACCATGGTGCCTGAAAGCTGACAGCCACATCGGGTTGGTAGTCTTTAATAAACTTGCGTAAAGCCTTTAAGGACGTTTTCCAGTCTTCTTTAGAAAGTTCCAGATAATTTCTGCGGGGATCTGCGTTTTCAGGGATGAATTTAAGTCCTTTGGCTATAACCCATTGAACTTCATAGTCCTTCAAAAAAGAAACCTGATCTACACACATGGTGCAGATCAGGTCGCCGATTTTATCAAGTCTGATAAGAAGAACCTTTTTCTTCATCTAATGATTACTTGTATTCATCCAATGAAGGGCAAGAACAAATAAGGTTACGGTCACCGTAAGCGTTATCGACGCGGGCAACGGATGGCCAGAACTTATTCAAACGCAGCCATTCTAGCGGGTAAACGGCTTCTTCACGGCTGTAAGGGTGATTCCATTCTGGTTTCATCAACATCTGAGCTGTGTGAGGAGCATTCTTAAGAGCATTATTTTCTTTGTCGATTTTTCCAGATTCTACTGCCGCAATTTCTTGGCGGATAGCGATCATAGAATCGATGAAACGATCCAATTCTTTTTTAGATTCAGATTCAGTGGGCTCAATCATCAATGTTCCCGCAACTGGGAAGCTCATTGTTGGTGCGTGGAAACCAAAGTCCATCAATCGTTTTGCGACGTCAGTAACATCTACGCCGGAAGTCTTTTTGATTTCACGAACGTCAACGATACATTCATGGGCCACAAGACCGTTTTTACCTTTGTAAAGAACTGGGAAATGGCTTTCTAGTTTTTTAGCGACATAGTTCGCATTCAAGATACTAACTAGTGTTGCTTTTCTTAAGCCTTCAGCTCCCATCATTGTGATGTAAGCCCAAGAAATCGGAAGAATGCTTGCGCTTCCCCATGGCGCTGACGTCGTCGCAGAAATACCGTCTTTAGGTCCACATTCTGGCACCAAAGAATGTTTCGGTAAGAATGGAGCTAAATGCGCACCCACGCCGATGGGTCCAACACCTGGTCCGCCACCGCCGTGAGGGATTGAGAATGTTTTGTGTAAGTTTAAATGAGAAACGTCAGGACCGAAAGTTCCTGGGCGGCACATACCCACCAGGGCATTCATGTTCGCGCCATCCATGTATACTTGTCCGCCGTTATCATGAATGATCTTGCAAATCTCAACGATGCCTTCTTCAAACACACCATGAGTGGAAGGGTAGGTGATCATCAAAGCAGCAAGGTTGTTTTTGTGTTGTTCAGCCTTAGCCTTAAGATCTGCGATATCCACGTTGCCTTGATCGTCACAAGCTACAACCACCACTTCCATATTCACAAGAGCTGCAGAAGCAGGGTTTGTTCCATGGGCAGAAGATGGGATTAAGCAGATATTACGGTGACCTTGGTTGCGCGATTGATGATACTTACGGATCACAAGAAGACCGGCATATTCACCTTGAGAACCCGCGTTTGGTTGCAAGCTCACAGCCGCAAAACCAGTGATATCAGCAAGTTTCTTTTCTAAGTCATGTATCATTTCAATCAAACCAGCGGCTTGAATGGTTGGAGCAAACGGATGAAGTTTGCTGATCTCGGGCCAAGAAACCGGAACGAGTTCCGTCGTTGCGTTTAACTTCATCGTGCATGATCCAAGTGGAATCATGGAATGAGTCAAAGTGATGTCTTTATTTTGCAACTGGTGAATGTAGCGCAAAATTTCAGTTTCGCTGTGGTGAGAGTTAAACACCACATGGGTCATGTATGCTGAATTACGAGTAAGGCCGGCTGGGATTTCAATATCTTTAAGTGTTTCATCAACAGACAACGCTGTGAACGGTGCCATGTTGCCAAGATTGAAAGCAGCCCAGATCATTTCAACATCTTCTAAAGTTGTTGTTTCGTTTAATGAAACACCCAACTTGTTGTTGCCGAAATTACGGAAGTTCATTTGCATTTTTTCAGCACTTGCGATGATGGAAGCCGCTTTATCTGTAGTCACTGTCACAGTGTCAAAGAAAGCGCCGGGTGCTACTTTGAAACCAAGCTTGTTAAGGCCCTCTGCCAAAATTCCAGTTAAGCGTTGCACGCGAAGAGCGATTTTTTTAAGACCTTGAGGTCCATGATAAACTGCATACATCGAAGCCATATTTGCTAGCAGCACTTGCGCAGTACAAATATTTGAAGTCGCTTTTTCACGACGGATATGTTGTTCACGAGTTTGCAAAGCCAAACGCAAAGCAGGTTTACCTTGAGAATCCACGCTCACGCCAACAAGACGGCCTGGCATCAAACGCTTATAAGCATCTTTCGTAGCCAAGAAGGCTGCGTGAGGACCACCGTAACCCAATGGCACACCGAAACGTTGGGTATTACCCACAACCATATCAGCACCCCATTCGCCAGGAGGAGTTAAAAGAGTCATCGCCAAGATATCAACAGAAGCGGTTACTAGTGCGCCTTGGTCTTTATATTTTTTTGCAAGGGCAGAGTAATCTTCAACCACTCCTGAAGTATTCGGGTATTGGAAGAAAACACCGAACACAGGTTTTGCAAAATCATATTTCGCAGGATCCATGACGATCATTTCAAAACCCAAAGGCTCTGCGCGAGTTCCGATAACTTCGATTACGTGCGGATGCATTTCTGGTGAAACCACGAAAGCGTTTGCTTTGTTTTTGCAAAGTGAGTGCGCCATGAACATCGCCTCAGCGGCTGCCGTTCCTTCATCAAGAAGAGAAGCATTTGAGATTTCCATTCCAGTTAGATCAGCAACCATTGTTTGGAAGTTCAATAAAGCTTCCAAGCGGCCTTGAGAAATTTCTGGCTGATACGGAGTGTAGGCTGTGTACCACACTGGATTTTCAAAGATGTTTCTTTGAATCACAGTTGGAGTGATGGTGTCGTGGTAGCCCATGCCGATGTAGTTTTTAAAAACTTTGTTTTTAGAAACCATCTGCTTAAGGTGATTTAAAAGTTCGTATTCAGAAATGCCGGGTCCTACATCTTCGTACTTATGTTGATTTCTGATTTGTGCAGGGATGACTTTGTCAGCCATTTGCTCAAGAGAATTAAAGCCCAAAGTTTTCAACATCGCGTGGATGTCGGAATCAGAAGGACCAATGTGACGTGGGATAAACTCATTGCGTGGGGAAAGATCGGCAATTTTCATGAAACACCTCGAGGTTTTTACGCGCTCGAGAGTAGCATAGGCGTCTAAGGTATGAAAGATTTGTAAGGCACCAGCTTGGCCTAATGCGAGGCGAAATAGCCTTCACACTCTGCGACAACTTGCCTTTTGGCCTTTAATCCCATCTGGCAGGACCTAAATAGCTCCCTTAAAGGCTTGCGATTTTGGATCTGGTTTTGAATTTGATCCTTAGCCATCGCTATTTGGGTAGCTTCTATTAAAACTGCGGCTTCTGCTTGAACGGCTAACATTAGTTTGTCAGTTACAGTCAACACAGGACGATTTAAGTTCAACACCACTTCACGCAGTCTTGGCGAATAAACCTGCGCCAGCAGTTCGGTTTCATTAGTGACGATTCTAAAAAGCGGATCCTGAAAAGCACGCGGACCTTGTTCCTTGTAATAAGCAGCTAAATATTTAGCTCCTTCAAGTTGCAAGCGTTCTTTACTTAGAGCAACGGGGTTGCAAAGGATCGTGCAGAGTTCGGGCTTTGATTTGAACTTCGTGGCGTTAGTTAGCTGATCGAAAAGATTAAATTCAGTCGCATAGTTTTTCGCTAAACGAGTCAATTCGCGCAAGTTTGGATTTACTTCTTCGCTAGCCTCAGGAATCTGTGGAATTGCTGGCAACATTGAAGCTTTATTCACAGCCAATTTGACTTCTGGCTTAGTGATGGAAGCCTTATGAACCTGATCGATGGCGTAGTAACTGACAGCGGTCGCGCCAATAAAAAAAGCCGCAATCATGCCTAAAACAAAATAGCCCAGATATTTAATAATCGCGAATGTGAAGTTAGAGAAAAATTGGGCGAGGGACTTATACGTACTCATGGTTTCTTAAAAATTCCTGACTGTTAATCAGAGCTAAATATACAGTTTAAATATCTGGGGCAAGAATTAAAAAAGACGACCTTAGCAACCTTCTAGTCCAGCGTACGGTCCAGCAATGAAAGGCTAGCTGAAAAAGAAAAAGGAAGGGTTTTGGGCCCTTCCCTTTTTTTAGTTCTGGCGAACTGTTGATTACTTCTTTTTAGAAGTTTTCTTTTTAGAAGCGGTTTTTTTTGTAGTCGCTTTTTTTGCAGCTTTAGCTTTTGGAGCCGCTGCTTTTTTCGCAGTTGTTTTCTTAGAAGAAGCTTTTTTAGTTGTTGTTTTGTGGAAAACAGCTTTTTCTAAAATAGTTTTCTGAGCGATCGCTTTCTTCTTATAGGTTTGGATGTTTTTTTCCAAATCATCAGCAGACTTTTTAATTTTCGCGATAGCAGTGTTCACTTCTTTTTCTAATTTTTCTTCAGAAGTGCTTAGAACTTTGATGATGTCTTGGTATTTCTTCCAAGCCATTTCAATTTTTTCTTCTTTTTGTTGGTCAAACTTGTCTTTCAGTTCGACTTCTTTTTTCTTAATTTCGTCGTTCAACTTTTGGAAGTTTTCAAGAAGGTTTTGCACACCTTTGTTTCCAGATAAGTTTTCTAGAATTTTTTGAAATGTTGCTGTAGCCACCAAAGCCTCCTAATAAGGTTTATCTTTTTCAACATACACCGCACCCGTGTGAAATGATAGAGGCAGACTTGTTTTTTGACGTAAAATTAATATATCGGGAATCTTCTACTTGGTAGGGAGCTGAATAAAACGCGCGGAAAAACTAGAGTACGCATTCAAAAAAAACGCCGATTTCACTCGGCGTTTTTGCTTTTTAAGCGTTGAAACCTTCAGTTTCTAACCAGACTTCGCGGCTGGCAGAAAATTGGCCGGGGAACTTTTCAAGACCCTTTTCACGCAGTTTCATTGCGTATTCAGTCATATAAAGCTTCATGTGCTCTTCGTCTTTAATGCGGTAAACGACTTTCACCTCTTTGCTAGAGGCTTCAAGATTGCCACCTTTTCTAAGGCAAAGATCCGCCCCTAGGAATCCAGGGCAGGTTAGAACTTCTTTGATGTGTTCTTTTTTAAGCCATTCGACGTACTCAGGGTAAACCTCGTGGCGAACGGTTAGGTGAACAATGTAAGTAACCATGAAAGAGCTCCTATAACGTAAATTTGAAGTCCCTGATTAGCATACCCGGGATTTTTTTGCCACCGAAAGAGCGGCTTTCATAAGTTGAAACCATGGGGTCCACCTCTTGGAAATCCGTTATAGCCTCTAAATTCGCACCTAGGCAGTCATACAAGCTTTCATCAAACCGCAAATCCGCAATGGGCGCGATGATTTCGCCATTTTCCACCCAGAAACACGCATAGCGAGTCATGCCAGTAATTCGGGCATTCAAGCGATCCGACCAATTGATGTAATGAAGATTTGAAAGGTAAAGACCTGTTCCAAGTTCCTTTAAAATGTCTTCTTTCTTCAGCGTGCCCGGCAAAATTTCTAAAGCGCGGGGAGCTTCATAATTGTCAGCAGCATTACCTTCAAGGCCGTATTCTTTCGCCGAACGCGTGCTAGTTAAAAGGTTTTTTAACTCGCCCCCAGTAACAAGTTCCATTTTTTCCGGAGCCAATTCACCAAGGGAGTTAAAACGGTGAGTAAGGCCCATCGAGTAATTTTCAATTAAGTTCAACTTCGGCGAAAGGGACTTTTCTTTATTCACCAATTTTTGGAAGGCACTAGCACCAGTTTTATAAGAGTTGCACCCTAAAGCTCCCCAAGAAAACATCGAGCTGATTTCAGCAACCGCACCTGGAGCCAGGTAAGCGCGGTAAGCTCCGGGCTTAAGAGTGACCTTGGGACGGTCCATTAAGCGTAACTGGTTTTTACTTTGCGCAAGGTTTGCTTCAAAATCATTTTGATTCCAAGTGGTGCCAGCGTAAATCGACTTCACAGCTTTTTCGCCTAGGTAAAGGGAATAATCCATAAAGAAATTTTCCGTCGCAAACCAGTGGCTTTGACCTTCAGAGTTTTTATTAGCGCTGATTAAAGGACCTGCGCAATAAAGACCCGCTAAATCTGTTCCCGCAGCAGGTTTCGTGATGGAAGCGATCACTTCTTCATCATGAAGAAGCTTGCCTTTAAAAGTGCTATCACTAACGCCATTGTTTTTTAAGGGAACTTGAAATGGATCTTCCGGCAAAAGATCGCACTCTTTACGGGCTTGAGCGAGCCAGTGATCGGCCCGTTTTATATCCTCTTTCACATCTCCTGTGATTGAAAAAGAAATATTCGCAGTCTTTCCTTGATGTTGCAGCAACAGACTTAAATGGCGTTGTTCCACGTGGGTGTTCTGACGAACTTTGTTGCCGTTAAAACGCACGAACAAAGATTCTTCAGCATGCAAATTTACGTTCGCAGCCTCGCCAGATTTAAGGTTTCCCAGAATATGGTCAGCTACTTTGTTGAAGGTTTCTTTCATGTTTTCAGTGAAATTCATTTTATGCTCCAAACACTTCAACGTCTTTAAATAGACAGTACGGAGTTGTGTGGCCTACACGAATAACTTGGTTTGGTTCGCCTTTTCCGCAGAAAGGGGAACCGTAAGTTTCACGAACGTTGCTAACTGCTTTTAAATTATTCCAGAACTGAACGGTGGTGCCGCGATAGTTTGGATTTTTCAAAGTCTTAGTTAACTTTCCGTTTTCGATAAGTTTTGCGTATTCGCAGCCAAACTGGAATTTATTGCGGTAATCATCGATGGACCATGACTTATTAGCCATCATGAAAACTCCGCGTTCCACAGAGGCGATCATGTCTTCAAGCTTTGAACTGCCAGGCTCTAAATTGATATTCGCCATGCGATCAATCGCAGCTCTGTTCCAGGACGAGGAACGAGAATTTGCAACTCCGGGCAAACCCAAGCGAGCTTGGGATTCTAAGCCACCCAGGCCACGAATTAGGACACCATCTTTGATAAGGAATTCTTTTGTCGCTTTTAAACCTGTGTCGTCAAAAGCATAAGATGCCATCGCGTCAGTGATTGTAGGATCAAAAGTAACGTTCATTAAGTTTGAACCGTATTTAAGATTCCCGAAATCATTTGGTTTTACAAAGCTCCAACCGGCGTAATTTCTTTCATCACCCAAGATGCGATCGTATTCCAAAGGATGTCCGATGGACTCATGCACTTGCAAAGTCATTTGGTCAGGAGCTAGTAGCAAATCCATTTTTTCATCAGGACAGTTTTCTGCTGAAAGCAATTCAACCGCTTCACCTGCGATTTTTTGACAACGTTCTAAAATTACATTGCGATCAAAAATCTCCGCACCTACCTGTAGACAGCGAGCAAGGCCGCCGCTATCAGAACGAGTTTGGGTTTCACTTCCTTCAGCCGCCGTTGCCGAAAAATCCGTGCTGACGATTGAAAAGCTTTGATCCACTTCGCTTCCTGAGGAACTCAGGGTGTAAAACTGAGTCTCAGTGATCATGGTCGTTGCAGAACGGCTGACAATTTTGTCAGAAGTTTTCATTGCTCGCGTAGCTTCGATAAAAATGTCGGAAATTTCTTTAGCAGAAAAAGCGTCTAATGGTTTAACCACCGGTGAACGGTAAGTCCCTAGCGCCACCGGACGGTGATCCGCTGAAAATTCATGAACTCTGAAAGCGGCAGCACTTTTTGCCATGGCCGTGGCCTTGGCAAAAGCTCTTTTCAGACCTGACTCAGTCAGGTCGCTGGTGCCGGCAAATCCAAAATGACCCTGGACCAGGACTTCTACCATGACCCCTTGATCGAAAGTGATGTTGTTGCGATCAGGTTTTTCATCGCGGACAGAACGTAAAGTGGTTTTTTCGGTAACATATCGTAGGCTGACCCAATCAGCTTCGTTCCGCAGAGATTTCAGCGTGCGTTGCAAATCCAGCATTAAATGCCTCTTTCCTGAGTGTAATTCCACACTTGGAATAATGGATGATTTACTTCAGATCAATATGTTTTTGGGTGGTGCTGAACCGACCTGGCAAGCCCTTTGCTTTATATGGAATGCAGGAGGCAACTGGTGTCATTTAAGACCCAGTTTTTCAAGAAGGGGCATCTTATGAGAGTTTTATTCGCTGTTTTAACTACCTGCTTAATCGCACTTTTATCCTCACTGCCAGCACAAGCAACGACAGTGGAAACCCCTTCTTGTGGCCTAACCAGCGAAGGAATCTATAATGGTCTTTGGGTCAAACACCGGATCTACGTCAATGAAGACGTCGTTTTCGGCGCTAACGACATGGATTCTATTCTATCCCAACTTGAAAACTTGCGTGGTCAGGGTCTTTGCCGCTAAAGTGGCGGGGCTTTGACTAGAAATGATTTTTTAACCCACATTTGGAAGCCTTATCCTGCGATGCCAGCGACTTTTTTAGTGGCTGGTCGGATCTATAAGATAGAACGTGACGGGGAGTTGTTAGAACTAATCGTTGTTCGCAATGACCAAAATCACAAAATCAAATTTGAAAAAGCGCCTTCATATAGTCAGTTTTTAGCTGAGGGTGACCTTGTCGCCATTGTTTCCCGCGAAGAAATTGTATTGCTAGCGCCTCAACTGGTTACTTTGCCCCCTAGAACTTTAAATTCGGATCTTTTAAAGAAATACGAAAACTATCTCAATGTTCTGCGCCAGTTCTTTCATGAAAAAAACTTTTTAGAAGTACAAACACCTACGCTTGTGCCGTGTCCAGGCACCGAGCCCAGCCTTGACGTTTTTTCTAGTCAGCTAAAAGTGGGCTCTCGTCTGGAAAAACTTTTTTTACGTACCAGCCCTGAACTTCATTTGAAAAAAGCCTTGGCATTAGGTGCTGATAAAATTTTTGAATTAGCACCTTGTTATCGCAACGGTGAAATTACTGAACGTCATCAGCCTGAGTTTTTGATGCTTGAGTGGTATCGCGCTTTTGACAATCTAAAAAGCATCAAAGAAGATGTGGTGAATCTTGTTGGATTCCTTGCAGAGACTTTGAAAATATCTGCCCCCAAAGAAGTAAAAAGTTATTCAGTAGCAGAGCTTTTTAAAATCCATTGTGATTTTGATTTTAAACCTGAGACTTCGATTCCCGAACTTAAAGGCCTGGCGCAAAAATTAAATATCGACGTGCGAAGTGCTGAAAGCATCGATGATTATTTCTTTTTGATTTTCATGGAAAAAATCGAATCGCAAATCTCTGGCGACGATTTGGTTTTTGTTGAAAAGTATCCGCCTTATCAAGCGGCCTTGGCCCGTATGACTGAAGACGGGTGGGGTGATCGTTTTGAAGTTTATTGGAAGGGTTATGAACTAGCCAACGCCTTTAATGAACTTAACGATCCGCAAATGCAACGCCTTCGTGCCAAAGAAGATCTAGATAAAAAGCGCGCGATGAACAAAGAAGAGATTCACCTTGACGAAGAGTTCTTTAGAGCTCTCGAAGCGGGAATGCCTCCGTCAGGGGGGATCGCACTTGGCGTAGATCGTTTGTTTATGTGTCTCTACGACATTGACAAGATCTCAGACCTTCGTACGTTTTCATTTAAATAAAACACCTGTAGTTTCCAGCTGATAAATTCCGTTTCTCATTCTGAGACGGATATGTGAAAAGTCCGTTAATTCGCCAAATTTCTTTCCAGAAAAGCTCAATAATTCCGATAAGATTAATATGAAAACTCGAGCAATCGCACGTCAATTAATCTCGATGGTTGTTTTTTTAACTGGTTCTTTCGCTTTAGCGACCCCAGCATCGCTAATGTATCAAGGGCGCATATTAAAAACTGATGGAACCCCATTAAATTCCGGAACGATCAGCTTTCTTTTTGAAGTTACGAATCCATCTGGTTCCTGCATTATTTATCGCGAACAAGTAAATGGTATTTCGATGAACAATTCTGGTGGGGTGTTTGACGTACCTATCGGGCTTGGCACAATCACTTATCCTGATATCGCGACAAATCCCACTTTCAATGTTTTAAGTGCATTTGAAAACAGCACAAGTTTTGTGTGTGAAGGAAATACGCCTTACAACGCAGGCCAATCCGATGAACGAAAACTGCGCGTGCATTTCCATGATGGGAGTGGTTGGAAGTTAATCACTCCTGATAACGTTATTCGTACAGTTCCATACGCTGCCCACTCTGGTGTAGCAACAAAATCTAAAACTGCAGAAACTTTGGATACACATCCAATTGCAGACTTTGTTTTAAAAAATATGCTGACCACTTGTGTGAGCGGGCAATACTTAACTTACGACGGAACAACCTTTGCCTGTCAGAATGATGCTGGTGGCGCAGGGATGGTTTCTGATGTCAACGTTTCAGCTCCATTAACAAAAGGCGGAACTGCAAGTATTCCTGTGATTGGGGTTTCTGTAGGAACAACAGCGGGCACAGTGGCAGCTGGTAATGATGCACGATTCACGGATGCGCGCACACCGACAGGTGCTGCTGGTGGAGATCTTGGTGGAACTTATCCAAATCCTTCTGTAACTAAATTGCAGGGCGTAGCGGTTTCCTCGGGTGCACCGACGAGCGGACACTTTTTAAAATTCAATGGCACTCAGTGGTTAAGTGCGGCTTTAGCAATTTCAGATGTCACAAATCTTTCAACAACACTTGCAACATTCCAAACAACGAGTGCATTTAATACTGCCGTTGGAAGTGCGAACTGTGCGGCTCACCAAACTCCGTATTGGAATTCTGTTTCAGGATCTTTTCAATGTCAGGCGATCAATGTTTCCTTAGCGGGTGACGTCAGCGGAACTATCGGCGCTGCGAGCGTTGATAAGATTAAAGGTGTCGCAGTGGACACTACCGGATTAGTGACTGGTCAGATTTTAAAATATGACGGTACTAAATGGGCTCCGGCTTCTGATGCGAACACAGGAACTGTGACCAGCATCGCTACTGGCACAGGTTTGTCAGGTGGACCGATCACATCGACTGGAACTATTTCTTTAGCAAATACTTCGGTTACTGCAGGTTCATACACCCGTGCCTCAATTACTGTGGATGCCCAAGGTCGTTTAACTGCAGCAAGCAGTGGGGCTGCCATCAACTTAGCTTCAGATGTGACTGGAACTTTACCGATCGCAAACGGTGGAACGGGTCAAACAACAGCGGTGGCTGCATTTAATGGATTGTCTCCATTAACAACAAAGGGTGATATCGTTGTTAACGATGGCACAAATGATATTCGTTTAGCGGTAGGTACAAATGGCCAAGTCTTATCTGCAAACTCGGCACAAGCTTCGGGCTTGCAATGGGTAACACCAACAAACGGAACTGTGACGAATGTTACGGGGACGGCTCCCATTGTTGTTGCGACAGGCTCAACGACGCCAGCAATTTCAATTAACGATGCGACCACTTCGACAAAAGGGGCCGTGCAAGTCGGTGCGGGTATCGCTGTAAGTTCAGGAACTATTACTGCTGATCCTGCGAACTTTCCGTCGGCTGTTCCAGTTACTAAGGGCGGAACGGGCGTAACTTCTATTACGGCAAACAGACTTATTGCTTCTAACGGTACAGGAAGTGGCTTAGTGCCATTTACTTGCGCGGTGGGTGAACTTGTCACCTTCAATGCATCGGGTGTTATGGGTTGTACTACCTATTCCTCTTCTGGAATTTTTGCTAATGGCGGAAATTCATTCGCTGCGGCCGCTACACTTGGAACAAATGATAACTATGCCTTGAATCTAGAAACAAATGGCGCAACAAGAATGACCGTGGCTGCTGACGGAAATGTCGGCATAAATGTCACGGCCCCAGGTGCAAATTTTCATGTATATCGCGATGCCGTCGCGACTCAGCCCTTAGCAATTATCAGAGATGCTACAGCGGCAAACAGTTATAGCGATGTGGTTGTTCAAGCTTATAAGCCCGGTGTTGTTTTCAAAGATCAAAGCACGACAGCGACGGATTTCCGTGTCGGTGCTGAATTAAATAAACTTGTATTCTCTGCTGACACGGATGACGACGAAGCCAAAGAAGCTGACTCTCATTTTGATGACACTCAGATTATGACTTTGTTGGGTACAGGCCTAGTTGGAATCGGTACGACAAGTCCATCAGCGAAACTGCATGTCACTGGATCGGGTGACGGGGACGTAACAAGCTATCTTATGAATACCGATGATACCGGTACACTATCGCGCGCACTATTTCAGGTAGGTACTTCAAATACAGGCGCACGCTATGGATATATCTCGCATCAAGGTGCTGGATTCTCTGCTACAGGACCGCAAAAACCACGAACGACGGTTGTTGCCGGTGTTGATACCGGTGGACTTAATTTATATTCGAACAATCAGGTTGGATTCTGGATTGGTAACACGGAAATGGCGAAAATAGATTCAACTGGTTTAATCGTGAATAACGATTTTGATTTAGGGCCAGTGAACCCAGTATCGACGGGAACTATGCCCGGCTACGGTACCAAAATCTCTTTCCAAGGTGGTCCTTCGCCGGCAACTCAAGATAGTATTGTGACGGATCCGCTTTGGATGGGACGATACAACCTAGCAGCAGACTCTTCAGAACTTCGCGTGAATATCAGTGACAACGCGCAAGCCTCCGATGCGTTTGCTGTAGGGTGGAGTACGGCTGCGGGTGCATGGACACAACTTTTAAGAGTTCAATCCGATGGAAAAGTGGGTGTGGGAATTACCCCAGCTTACAGATTCCAAGTCGGTGGTGAAATGGCTGTACAAAATGGTTATGGCGATCTTCTTTATTTGGGTGGTGATGCTGGCGGAAATGATATCGAAATCGGCACCACTCAAGGAACTCGCAACTTATTGGTGTTTTATAATCGTAACCTCGGCACCTTCATGGATCTTTCTGCCCGTAATATCACTTATACGGGATCATTAACTCCATCGGATCGTCGTCTAAAAACAGATATTAAAACGATTGAAAATTCACTGGATAGAATTCTTCGCGTGGAAGGTGTTACTTATAAATACAAAGACGAACTGAAATACACTAACGGCATTCAGTACGGCGTGATTGCTCAGCAAGTGGAAAAAGTATTCCCTGATTTAGTAAATACAGATGATAAAGGGATGAAGAAGGTGAACTACATGGGCTTCATTTCTCCAGTCATTGAAGCCGTAAAGCAGTTCTATACCATGTGGTTTAATGACAGCCAAAAAATCCACAAAGAACTGGCTCAACACAAACGTCAGATTGCTTCATTGGAAGAAGAAAATAAGGCGCTAAAAACTAAGGTTCAAGAAGTAGATCTTATTAAGAAGGCTCTTTGTGAAAAAGACCCTTCATTAGAGTTCTGTAAAAAATAATTTAGGCGCGGTTAGGACTTCTAACCGCGTAAAATTCACAAGAATTTCTATCTTTGTTTTGCATTTCAGCTCAGATCCCTTAAAACCTCGTTCAATATCATTTACGAGGAATACCTATGAAAAAACTGATTCTTGCAGCTGTGCTTTTTGCGTCCCCTGCTTTTGCTGGAAAAATGAAAGAAATCTGGTGGATGACGAATGAAAGCGTTCTTCAAACTTTGGGTTTCGATGAAGAAACAGTGAACGTCCAAGGTCATAAATTTGTGACTGTAGAAGGTGCTGACTTAGCTATTGCTACCGAAGTTCGCGGCTACTATGCGCGTGTGACTTTCAAATGTTTAACAACTTTCAAAGCAGCAAATGGCTTTTATGAAGTTATTAAAACTGAGTGTGCAAAATAAGCTGTTTCGATAGTGAAATTTAGGAATAAAAAAAGGGGCCTCAAGCCCCTTTTCTTTTAGCCCTCTTTAGAGCCGTTATTGATATCTTCTTTTAGTTCTTTTCCAACTTTGAAGAATGGAAGTTTCTTTTCTTCTACGTTGATGATTTCACCAGTGCGAGGATTGCGGCCTTTATAAGCACCATATTGGCGATTCACAAAGGAACCAAAACCACGGATCTCAATACGATCATCACGCATAAGTGCTTCAACCATAGAATCAAAAATAGTGTTTACTACAGTCTCTGCTTTCACACGGGTGATGCCCGCTTTTTCAGAAATTAAATTAATTAAATCCGCTTTAGTCATCTCTGGTTCCTAATACTTAAAGTATTGATAACACTCTCGATTATACAGATCAGAAAGGCGCTGACTACCACTTTTAAAAGTTTTAACTCATTGCTTCTTATAGGCGCCGCTATTTATAAGGATTTTGCGGTAGGCATCTAATGTGGCCTGGACCATCTTGCCTGTATCGAATAAATCGACGACTTTTTGGCGGGCTCGATCGCCGATCTCATCAGCAGGCAGGGTTCCAGAGAAAATTTCCACTAAAAGATTACTCATAGAGTCCACATCGGCCGGTCTTAACAGGAATCCATCGCGACCATCCTCAATAATATTTGCGATCGGGGACACTTCGGAACCTAAAACGACCTTTTTTTGAGCCATGGCTTCTAAAGTTGATGGTTCAAAACCCGTGGATCTAGAACTCATGTTCACAAAGACATCGCCTAACAAAATATAGTCTTCAAGTTCATTGGCTGGGACCGCACCTGGCATGATCACGCGGTTGCCCAAAGCCAGATTTAGTACTTCATACTCAATCTTTTTAAACTTCGGACCATTACCCACTAAAAGCAGATAGCTATTTGGTTTTTTGATAGCGACTTTTTCAAAAGCTCTTAATAGAGGTAAAACCTCTTGAACCTCGGTCATGTCAGTAATCGTGGCTGCAATGTGGGCGTTTTCAGGAATGCCCAGTTTTTTACGAAGTTCTAAGGACTTTTCTTTAGGGGACAAATCACCTAGTTCAATTCCATAGGGAACAGTGTAGGTGTGAAAGTCTGGGTACAAGTAATAGCGCTCTAAAATAATTCTTTGCTCGGGATTAGTAACAAAGATCCCATCGGCGGTGGAAAGCAATCGGCGGTCGCCACCATAATAAGTTGTTAGAAATTTATAAGACACCGCCAAAGCCGTGGTTAACATGCTTCCCAAGGTGTCTTGTTTCATCGCCCGAATAGCGAAAAGTTGCGACATTTGAGTCGCTTCTACGTCATAGGCCACGGCCACTTTTAAATCTTCTTTGCGAGTCGCGATACGGAAAGCCGATTTATCAATACTATGAACGATGTGAAACGGATCTTCTTTGTGAAGCTGGCTAAAACGTTGGCGAACGGCCATTTGAAAATTCATATGGCTTAGGTTTTTTTCACCTTCATGCAGGAAGTAAGCACGCACGCCGTCTCTAAAAACCTCTGGTTTTTTTAGTGGAGAGGAGGCCGCCAACACAGTGACTTTGTGACCTTCGCGGGCAAGGCCCCTAGCGATGGGCCATAAAAAACCTAAATCCGTCGCGCGACTTAAGATCGGAAAGCGGTGGGAAGTCAGGCAGATATTTAAGCTTTCAGGCAGACGTGGTTTTTTAGCCATGTCTTATCTTAGATTATTTAAAGCCTTGTTGTACAGACGATTGAGTTCATTCAAGGACGAATCAATCACATGACGGTCTTGCGCCAGTTGATCTGATAAACTTTCAGGAACTCGAAGATGGGATTTCGCTAACAACCTAACGAGATCTCTTTGCAGATGATGGTAGTCCAGCACCCAACAGTTCACGGCGTGTTTCCACAAATCAGAATGCAAACTGGTTTGTTTTGAATCTAAGATCAAAATGGCGCTAGATTGAATGGCGCGAAGATAATATTCCGTCATTTCAACCGGTGTAAGGTGTTGTCCTGCTAACACAAACGCCTTTGATCTTTCCAAAAGCTGTTGGCTGATTTGCGCCGATAAAAGTCCAGTGACTGTCCAGCAATCTGCGCAACCGAAATCGGCCATCCATTTCGCGAACTTTTTTCGATCTCTTAGTGTCCAATGAGAATAACTTCCCCATAACACCACTTTGTACTTCTGTGCAAAAGTGCGAATACGGACAAACGCTTCAGAGTCGGGGTCAAATTTGTCTTCACGAAAAGGAATAACAACATAATCTTTATCGGCAAAGTGCTGGGCTAAGGCGGATTCTTCACCAGAATAAATCTCGTCGTGAATTTCATGTTTTAAGTCCAACACCGGAGGCAAAATCCCCCGGCCCTGGCGCACAGAGCGCACGTTCAAACCACGCAACTGACCTAAGGAATCAACGGTAGGACAAGTCACAATATCGCTTTCTTCAATCAAGTAGCGAACAGCATTTCCTCTGCTGAGTCCGTGACGAATGTGCAGCAATGAAGTCGTCAGCACACAGGATGGATGAGATTTAGCAAAGGTTGAAAGCACCATTTGGGCCGCATTCATTTTATCTTCATCTAGTAAGATGTGCAGAATTTGCGGCTGTAAACCAAACAGCCCCGGAATGATTCTAAGGCCTTCAAGCAAATTCCATCTTTTGAAATAAGCCATGAATTCAATGCCATTGCTTTCAGGGGGAATTTCGCCGTAACTAGTAAGCAAGATGACTTCGTGTTGCTGGGCCTTTAATGCCTGAGCAAGTTGCCAAGAAGTGGCGTCAACTTTTTTGCTAACCAGTATTACTTTCGCCATTCAAGTCCTAGAGCTTTATAAATCTTATGCAAGATTTTGCGATTGGCTTCAGGAATATTGCGATGTTTAAGTTCTTCAGGGTGAATCCACTCTAACATCATGTGATGTTTCGCGCGGGGTTCGCCTTTCCAGTATAAAATTTCGTAGAACAGAATCAGAATACCGACATCGCCATAGGAATGGGTGCAAGCAAGTTTTAATTCACCTACTTCAGCTTCGATTCCAAGTTCTTCGTTTAATTCACGGGCTAAGGCATCTTCAGGAGTTTCGCCGGATTCAATTTTTCCACCCGGAAATTCCCACTGACCAGCCAAAGAGTTGTTTTCAGGACGCTGACCTACAAGAATTTTGCCGTCTTTGCGCAAAAACCCAGCAACCACCGGAATCCAATGTCCCTTGCGGATTTTAGATTTTCGAGTTTTGGTTTCCACAGCGCTATCGTCCGTCATTATACCTTCTTGCTACGTCATGGAAAAAATGAGGTCCATGAAACACTAAAGCAGAATAAATTTGAACAAGATCTGCGCCCATTTGCAATCTTTCAAAGACATCTTCGGGGGTCATAATTCCGCCAACACTGACAAGAAGTTTGCCTTGGCGCTTTTGCCCTAGGCTGTCTGTTGCGATTTTTAAGGCGCGTTTAGAAAGATCTTTTAACGGAGCCCCGGAAAGACCACCCTCCGCAGGGAAAGTGCAGCCTGAAGGGCGAGAAAGAGTCGTGTTTGTTAACACGAAGCCGTCAACTCCCAAATTAGCTAAGTGCACAACTGTTTCTGACAAAACCTCATCACCCATGTCCGGTGATAACTTTACTAAGACAGGCGTGGGTTCATAGCGGGAAACACGTTCAACTATAGGACTGATCAAAGAATCCAGATTCTCTTTGTTCTGAAGATCTCTGAGGCCTGTGGTATTGGGGCTAGAGATATTCACAACATAGGCATCTGCAAAAGGACGGAATTTATCGACCAGGGTTAGATAATCTTGAACAGCTTGGTTGTTTGGAGTGTAGCGGTTCTTTCCGATATTTACAAAAATCGGTGTGCGATATTTCGGAGCATAAGAAGCCAGATTGTAGAAAACTTCATCAGCGCCATCGCTAGGGAAACCCATCTTGTTCCACATCGCTTGAAGTTTCAGATCGCGATCCATGATCTTACCGGGATTTGGATTTTGTGCGCGAGGTGTGATGGTGCCGACTTCAACAAAACCGCAGCCCAGAGCCCACCAGTCTTTTAAGCTTTCAGCATTTTTATCGACTCCGCCAGCGATTCCCATAGGATTGGCGAAATGAAGGCCACGCCAGTCAAAACTTTTCCATGCAGGGGTTTTTCGGCCGTGGATCAGGGAGAAGACTGGTAAAGCGAGCGGGCCCATGTCGTGGGCCCACTCGGGTGGTAAAAGAAACCAAGGTTTGAACAGAGACATTATCTTGGATATAGACCGCGCAATAGCATGGCTTTTTCAAGACGCTGAACAGACACAGCCATAGCTGCGTTTCTCATGTCGATGTTTTTTTCCTTCGATAAAGCATAACCTTTGTCGAAAGCTTTAGTGATAATGCCTTTTAAACGGCTGTTCACTTCATCTTCATCCCAGAATAGAGCCATCGTGTCTTGAACCCATTCAAAGTAAGATACGATCACGCCGCCACCGTTAGCAATAACGTCTGGAGCGATGAATACGCCACGTTTTGAAAGGATTTTCGTCGCTGCATTTGTGATAGGTCCGTTAGCACCTTCAACGATGATTTTTGCTTGGATCTTTTCAGCATTGTGCGTGTCGATTTGGTTTTCAAGAGCACATGGGAAAAGAGCGTCACATTTTACTTCGAGCAATTCTTCGTTGCTAATTGGTTGAGCTTTTGGATAGCCCTTCAAGAATTTGTGAGCCTTTACGTATTCTACAACGTCAGCGATGTCTAAGCCATCACCGTTATGGATACCGCCGGATACGTCACTCACTGCCACGATGCGAGCACCGCGTTCAGCTGCGAATTTCGCTGCGAAAGAACCTACGTTACCGAAACCTTGAATAGCGATAGTTGCGCCTTTCATGTTCATGCCGCAAACTTCGAAAGCTTTTTCAGCAACATAAACGACACCAAGACCTGTCGCATGGTTACGACCCAAAGAACCACCGATTTCAACTGGTTTACCAGTTACAACGCCAGGTTGCGCGAAGCCACCTTGTTCTTGAGAGTAAGTATCCATGAACCACGCCATAGTTTGTGGATCAGTACCCACATCTGGAGCTGGAATGTCTTTTGTTGGTCCAACAAAAGGTCCAATTTCAGAAGCATAACGACGAGTCAGGTTTTGTTTTTCAGTGCGAGAAAGTTTAGTCGGATCTACAGTGATGCCACCTTTAGCTCCGCCAAGAGGAAGACCCAAAACAGAGTTTTTGAAAGTCATCAAAGCTGCAAGACCAACTACTTCAGAAAGATCCACGTTTTGGTGATAACGAATACCACCTTTGTAAGGGCCTAGAGTTGGAGAGTACTGAACGCGATAACCAGTGAAAACTTTAACGCTGTAGTCATCCATACGAACAGGAACCGATACAGTGATAGCGCGACGTGGACGTTTTAGGCGCTCAAGTACGTTCGGGTCACAGTTGATAATTTTTGCCGCTTCTTCGAGAGTTTGAATGGCGTTTCTGAAAAGAGGCCCATCATAAAGGGGCTCTATCTTGTGTTCCATGATTTGTGTCTCCTTAAAATCTCAGGTCTAAACTTTAATTAAGTAAATACTCAAAGTCACTCCGGAAAAAGGTGATGACTCAGTGGTTCTTTTTGGCCACAATACCCTTCATGCGTTGGTCTTGTATTTTATCTATCTGCGTTCTTACGATTGCTTTATCCGCAAATGCGACAACTCCTCAACGAGCATTCCTAGAGCAATTTAAAAGCTCCCGGATCAGTTTTCCCCCAGAGAATTCCCCACTCCTAGGTAACAGCCCAGGGCGTTATTCATATGCGCTCAACTTCGTATTCGAAAACCTGCTGAGCTGGACGCCCGATGGTAAGACCAAAGAAATGTCATCCCACTGTGTTCCGGGGGTTTGGCAAGAACGCATGATGGATCCGCGTTTAGCCAAGTCAGCGCAACTGCAGGGTGCGCTAGTGCAGAAATATTTTAGTGATTGTAAAGCAGAGCTAGGGACTGGTGACACGGGATACTTCACAAACCTAGTCAGCATGATGTCCATGAAGTATCAACCGCAAGAACATCCGTTTTTACGTCGCGTGGTATTTAATCTTCCAGGAAATGTGAAGTTGAAAGGCTTGTTGGCGTTAAAAGGAGACTTCAAACGCCGTCCGTTTGTGATCGTGCGCACAGGCATTTTTTCAAGTATTGAGGATTTTAAACCAGAGCGCGCCTGGTTGATGATGCTATTTGAACAATCCCCATTCAACGTGGTGATGATTGAAAATATGTCGAGTTCTGATTTTGTCGCAAACAACTCGCAGTTTTCATTCGGTGGTTACGATGAAGGCATTCAAAATCTTTTAATCGCTAAACTTTTAAAAAATCCGGATGAGCCCATTTCTCAGATCGTCGATAGTGTTCACGTCTTTGGTGTCAGCCTAGGTGGACATGGGGTTTTGTTTTCGTCGTTGCTTAATAAATACAACTCGGGGAAAACTCCGCTAATCAATAGTTTCACAGCCCTTTGCCCGGTCGTGCAATTGCAACCTACGATGCTTAATTTGACCCACGGTGGACTAAAATCAGTGGTTGTTGATCTATGGAGTCGCCAACGCCTTTTGGGTCTTGATCAAAAGCTCCCTGCGTTGATGACCCATGACAATTTCGCTTTTCTTTCAAAGGCAATAACTGAAATTGCGAGAACTTATAAAGGCGGACTTTCTTATATTTCTTCGGTGCAGTTGCCGCCGGGGATGAAGGATGGAAATGACTTCTGGGGACTGAATGATTTCTGGAAGTACTATAAGAATGTCGAAGAACCTGTTTTGATATATGCAACCCAGGAAGATCCCGCGGTTCCTTATTTCATGAACTCACAATTGCTGCAAAATAGAACCATCAAATACGAGAGTAAAAATATTCGCGTGATTGATTTGCCTGAAGGGGTTCACTGCACTTTACCAATACCCTATGAGTGGAGCGCATTAACGGGTTTATTCCAATCCTACATTCTTTCCCATTCACCTAACTTTCAAGTGTCGCAACAAGGTCTTGAAGTTGAATTGTCTGATGACGAGTGGGCTGGATTTTTTGATCAGAACGTAAAGCTTCAGTTCGAGGTGCAGGAGCCTGGTAAAAAAGAAGGTTTTGTTACCATCGAAATCACTTTTGAAAATTCAAAGGGTAAAGAAAAAACCATGAGTCTAAGTCTGCCGCTATCGCAGTTTGATTTCCGTTTTTTGAATAAACAAATGCATCCTTCAGAACAAGAAATGATGGTGCGTTGGTTAAATCAAAACCTGAAGCTGACATGGGCTTTCGTGAAAAGTAAACCGGTTTTGAAGGCTTCGTGGCCAGTTTCTCTATAGTTGGGATCTGAAAAAATCTGAATGCTCAGCAAGCTTTTGCATATAACCTTGCACGTCTTCTTTGGCTTCGGAAGGAAGACGTGAAAACGGCACGATGTGCTCGTCAGGAACGTATCTGAAAGTGAAATTAATTCTTCGAGTTTCAAAGTTATCAATTTCATTTAAAGGGAAAATCGTATCTTCCTTTTTCTCGACTCGCTGTACGCGATGGAACAAATGTTTTTTAAATTTGTCGCCACCAAAAATTTGTAGCGAACTATCTTCTAACCACTGCTGAAAAACCACGTTGGATTTAGATTCAGTGCCACGGCTTGAAACAAATTGGAATAACGCTTTTTCCCCAAAAGAAATCGAAGCTACAGGGCCTGGCTCAAAATCTTTATGTTCGCCTACGCGGGCACAATCTAAGCGTTTGCCGTCTTCTTGAATTTGATTGCCATAATAATTTATCAAACACGTGTTTAAGTGCCATCCCCGGGGGATGTCTCTTTGTTCGTAACTGTCGCGAACAATGGCTTCAATTTTTTGCACGAGATATTCTAAAATCGGTGGATAGCTTTCGGCTTGAACGCAGCGATTATAGATGCCTTTAGGTGGATGATAGTAGTTAAGGCAAGCAAACTGCCAGTTACCAAGCCAATAAACCGGGCGCAAAAGAGGTCGTTGTTTTTGGTTTTCTGGCGGCGGATTGTTTTTGGAATAACGCATTTCCCAGATCGGATACAGAGTCTTTAAGTAAGTCAGAATCTCTTGTTTTTCCCGGGCTGAAATAAACGCATTTTTATAGATCAAACCGTGGGGTAAAGTCTTAGTTTCAGAAGGTTGCGACTTCTGAAAAAGCCCTCTTTTTGGCGGAGGGGAGCCTGATTTCGATGAATAGCCCTTGGGTTTGAACATAGGTGGCCCTTTTACCATAGGCATCAGAGCCTAGCCAAGGAGAGTGACAGCAGGCAGCAGTTCCGTTACAAAGAAGCCTCAGGAGAATGAAAAAATGACAACACCTGTAAAGGCTCAAGTAGGTCCTCAAGATAAAGAACTTTTGGTTCAACAGATCCCTCGTTTAAAGGGAAAAAAGATTCTTATTATCGGTGACGTCGGCCTTGATGAATACGTGATGGGGCAAGTTCGCCGCATCAGTCCTGAAGCTCCTGTGCCTGTTGTTGAGGTAGACGAAGAAGACATGCGTTTAGGCCTAGCAGCAAACGTTGCCCAGAACGTAGCAAGCCTTGGTGGCGAAGCGATGTTGGTGTCAGTAGTAGGTGAAGACACGGGTGCTGATCTATTAAAAGTTTTGGCAGCAAAAAGCGGGGTCAGCTGGGACTACATGATCGTTGATAAAGATCGTCCTACGACTCGTAAAACCCGCGTGATGGCGAAGCACCACCATATCGTGCGCGTGGATTATGAACTTCGTAAATATCTTTCTGCTGATGCTGAAGCCCGTTTGATTGCGACGGTTGAAAAGAACGTGGATAAAGCTGATTGCGTGATCATTGAAGACTATGCAAAAGGGGTTATTTCTCGCAACGTTGTTGAAAAGGTTTCGGCAATTTGCAAGAAGCATAACAAAAAATTGATGGTGGATCCGCACCGTAACAATCCAGGTTCTTTCTATTTGGGTGTAGATTTGATCAAACCAAACTATGATGAAGCGGTTGTTCTAACGGGACTTGATTTTGATGACCTTCGCGATAATCCAAATAAGGTTGTCGAAGTGGGTCGCGCTTTACAAAAAATCACGGGCGCTAAGGAAGTTGTTCTTACCCGCGGTAAAGACGGTATGACTATATTCTCTGATGACCATGTCACGGAAGTTCCAACTTACGCTCGCAAGGTGTTTGATGTGACGGGTGCCGGGGATACGGTTATTGCCGCTCTGGCTTTAGGTTTAGTTTCTGGTTTGTCACTTGTTCAATCTTGTATGCTTGCAAACTATGCCGCTGGTGTGGTGGTTGGCAAAGTGGGATGTGTACCTTGTGAGATCCCTGAGCTCATCGAATATATTCAAACAGCACACTAGAATATTCTAAATAACATGTGGCCTGTTTTTGGCCCTGTTTCGTAACCTGACATCATGAAGTTTGTGATGTCAGGGTTCTTCATACTTTGCCTGCTAGTTGTTGGTTGCAATGGTGTGCCTAAAACCTATATCGCACCAAAGACCTTCGCTATTAAAGACACCTCTGACACTGTACTTGCGAAGATGTTAAATCCCGCAATTCAAAGCCATAACGGAAATTCTGGATTTGTCCCGCTTGAGGCTGGTACAGATGCTTACAAAGCCCGCGTCGTATCCATTCAGATGGCGCAAAAGACGTTGGATCTACAATATTATCTGTGGGCTGATGATCGAATCGGCAAGGCCATGGGGCATGAAGTAATCCAAGCTGCGGATCGTGGGGTTCGCGTTCGTCTTTTGCTAGATGATTTAAATTTAGGGCCTTACGAAGATGCTTTGCTGGCGTTAGATCGCCACCCTCAAATCGAAGTTCGCATGTTTAATCCTTTTTCTTTTCGAAAAATCCGGCTTTTTGAAATAATACGCTTTCATCAGGCACACCGCCGTATGCACGGTAAACTTATGATTGCCGATAATCAGTTGGCAATCACCGGGGGCAGAAATATCGGTGAACAATACTTTACGGCCCATGGTGAAGAAAATTTTGGTGATTATGATGTATGGGCATTCGGTCCTATCGTCGGTCAGTGTTCAAATGCCTTTGATGAATATTGGAATAGCGGTTTTTCAGTGCCTATTTCTGTTTTAAATCACCGGGAAATCACAGACGAAGATTATAAAAATCTGCGGGATAGTTTTGCATCCGCTTCTAAAGATTTGCAAAAGTCATCTTATGCAAAACAGCTTGCGACATCCACATTAGATACTGATTTTCGAGTTGGCAAAGTTAAGACTTATTGGGGAAAGGCACAGATTTATTACGATTCGCCAGAAAAAATCGATCAAGAAAATCAAGACACCTACGACGGAAAAAATCTAAAAAAATATATGGAGTCGATGCCGATTTCCCCACCAACCAAAGAACTCTTTATTGTCTCGCCTTATTTTATCCCTGGGGCAAAGGGGGTTGAGTATTTTAAAAATAAAGAAGCCAAAGGGGTGCAAGTTTCAGTGTTCACAAACTCCTTAGGCTCTAATGATGTGCCGTTAACCTTTGCTGGATATAAAAAGTATCGCAAACAGCTAATCAAAGCTGGGGTAGATCTTTATGAACTGAAGCCACGGGTAACACCCAAGGTTCGAAAGTTTCGTCTGGTTGGTTCGTCAGGGGCAAGATTGGGTCTGCACGGCAAGGTCTTTATTTTTGATCGTCGTGCCATGTTTGTTGGTTCTTTAAACTTAGATCCCCGATCAATAGAGCTTAACACAGAGTTTGGAGTTTTATTTGAAAGCCCTGAGTTGGCCGATCAGTTTTTAAATAACGCTTTAAGATTTTTACCAGAACTGTCATACCGGGTCCGTCTTAACGACAAAAATGAGATTCAATGGAATACCGTGGAAGGCGGGAAAAACGTGGTCCTTAGCGAAGAGCCGGACGCTCGTTGGTGGCAAAGCTTCCAGTCGGAATTTCTATCGTTGTTAGTTCCAGAGACTATGTTATAACCCGAACCCATGGAACGTCCCTACAAAGTAAATTCCCAACTTTTACCTGTCGGTTTCCCTCGGGAATTCGATGCCCACATTTATTATTCTTCTGATCAAAAGCAGCGGGCTGAAGCTTTTCGTAAAGCCGCCATCGCACAATTTGCAGGTCTTAAGGTCTTTGTCGGCGAGATGATTCCAGAAGCCATTGGGCCGCACCCAGTGCCTATGTTTGAAATTAATTTTCCAAAGGAACTATTTGCTGAAGTCGTTTTATGGCTTATGCATTCCAGAGGGGATCTGTCAGTTTTAGTGCATGAGTTAACAGGGGATGACCATTATGATCACACTCAAGCCGCACTTTGGCTGGGAGATGCGGTTGAACTTAAATATGCAGCTTTTAAAAAGTAATTTCTAAAGCCTGGTTTTTAGAGCGAAGTTTATTGAGTTCTGTATATAGCACTGTCATCCGGTCATAGGTGTCGATACCCAGATTCTGCCAAGACGATCTTTGTTTTACGTGCCCCGTTTGTGGCGCAAGAACCTGGCCACCTTGGATTTTTAATTCCATTTTTTCAGCAATTTTGATGTGCGCATTTAATAGCTGGGTCAGCTTTTTAGTACGCAAATAGGTTGCAGCAGAGCGAATGAAGTGGCGCTCATACTTATCGGCCAAATCTTCCGGCGTGAGTTCAATTTCTTCTTCATCTTCACTTTCTAATTCAGACTCAGAGGTGACTTGTTCAGTTTCTTCCACCAGCTTACGATACCAGTTAAGGCCGACGGCAAGAATTGAACGGACCGAAGAAAAATTCTTTTTGTTAAAACCGTGGCGTTCGCAAAATAAATCAAATCCTGCTTCAAGTAGCTTAGCATCGATGGGTTCATAGAACATGTTTTCATCAAAGCACTGTTGTTTGATCGACTGGCTTAAACGCAAAACTGAATCTAAGGCCATGGCATTTGAAAATGGGCCTATGTGATGGGTTTCGTTAGCTTCAGTACTTAATGAAGTAAAATCTTCGTTAAAGAAGGCAAGTTCCCTTCGGCCGACTTTGAGGCTGACATTGTACGGTGGATTAAGTCTTTTTATTTCATCAGTCTCTAAAAGTGCTGATTCTAGGGGGCTGCCAACAACTGTGACTTGCAAATCCCAAACTTGTGTCAGCATTTCAAGTTTTCTAGTGTCGCGATTTTTTTGCCCGCGGAAATAACTATTCACACGATCATGAAGTGAAGTGGCTTTACCGACGTAAAGAACTTCCCCCCAACGACTGAGCATGCGGTAAACCCCAGGCTCTTTTGGAAGGCTTAAGCGCTTTTCCTTTGGCAGTGGATATTCGTATTTTACTCTGGCTGCTTTGGGAGTTTCAGAAAGCCAGGTGTTTAAATCACTGATAGAAAGGATGTTTTTTTCAGCTAGCAAACCTGTAAGTCCCTGCCATATAACCTGTGTGGCTTGGACGTGATTGGCGGCGCGCTTTAGTTCGCCTGAAGGGCAACCGAAATAGCCAGCTAGTCCCTTGATTCCCCTTGTCGGTAAGTTCGGTAAAAGTCTTTTTGCTATTTCGTGGGTGCAAAGAATTTGAAAAGGTAAATCTTCAGCAAGACGCTCGTAGGCATTCATTAAGAATGGTTTTTCAAATTGGGCAAAATGAATCACAGCTACGGGATTTTCAGGACAGTGTTTTTTAATAAAGTCTGTAAGTTCAGAAAAAACTTCAGTGAAAGGCTTCGCCTCAGTCATATGCTTTTGATAAATGCCCGTAATGAACTGGATACGGCGAGGAATTTCTTCGCCTTCGGGCTGCTCTACCAAATAACTTGTGACTTGCTCTGAAGATAAAACACTCCAAGCGATTTCTAAAATATTTCCAGATTCAGGCTTGGCACCTGTGGTCTGTAAATCTAAAAAAAGAACGGGATGTTTCAATAAGCTCATGGCGTGTGATCCCAGAAGTTTTTAACGTCAGCCAGAATTTGGCTAGAAACCAATTCCTGAGGTGATTGATCATACCAACCTTCGGGCATGGTTTCCGCATAGGCACTTTGCAGGAATCTAGAGTCTAACATCACAATAACGCCGCGATCTGATTCAGATCTAATCACACGTCCCGCGGATTGAATGGCTTTTGCCATAGCAGGGTAGACATAGGCATAATTAAAGGCCTTATCTTTGCCATAGCGGTTTTCGTAATAGTTGCGAATTTGTTCTCTTTCAAAATCAAAGTTAGGAAGCGCTGGTCCCACTACAAAGGCACCAATCAACATGTCGCCAGGGAAGTCGACACCTTCTGAAAAAACTCCACCTTGTACACCTAACAATAAGGTTGGTGTGTTAGCAAGTTTCATTTCTTCTAAATAACTTTGAGTCTGCTGTTGTTTCATCTCTCGTTCTTGCACTAGAACTTTGTAACCAGTAAGACGCACCTTGCTTTCCACTAAGCGCATAAATTCAAAACTTGGGAACAAAGCAATATAGTTCCCAGGTTTCACTTGAGTGATCTTATTAATCGTTTCGGCAATCTTACCGGCATTCATTTGGCGATCTGAAAACTTAGTTGAAATCTGGGGAATGATTAATAACTTGCGGTTGTGCTTTTCAAAGGGTGACTGAAATTCAACCTGTTTGGTGTCTAAACCCGAAAAACCTAAAAGCTCCTGATAATAATTAAAAGGTTTCAAAGTGGCAGAAAAAGCCACGACGTTTTTAAATTCCTTATAAGCAAGTTTTAGATGGTCCGAGGCATCACAGCAGGTGATCTTAAGCATTTCAGTGAAGTTGTTTTTTTGGTAAGTCTGAAAGAATTCTTCGCCGCTTAAAGTGATGGAATTCACAAAATCCGACCACATGTTCGTAAAACGCAGCACTGGATCTTGTGGCATGATCTCGACATCTGAATCAAGATACTCCATGGTCAAATCACGAATGTCTTTATCAAGATCCATGAAAGGTTCTAGATCAATTTCAACTCTTCTATTAATTCCATCCTTCCCATAGGACTGAATCAAGCGGCGAGCACGGTGAACCAAAGCATTTCCTTGAATAGAAAACGTCGCTGGCACCCGAATAAAGTCACGCTCAAGCTGTCCAAGCTGTTGCAGGGACAGGCTTGGTGAAAAATAATCCTGGGACCTTGACGGCAAGTTGTGGGCTTCATCAATCACAAGATTGGCTTTTTCATTTTCTAACAGGGGCGCAGAAAGACGACCTAAAAGACCCCGTGGCGCAAACACATAATTGTAATCGCCAATAACAACATCCGCTCTTTCAATGGCCTCTACTGAAAGTTCAAAAGGGCAGACCTCGTATTCTTCACCCATGGTTTTTAGTTTGCTGCTGGTGATTCCGCGCAGTTTAGCAAGCTTATTAACCAAGTCGTTATCATAGATTTTTTTATAATAATCTTTGGCAAACTCACAGTATTTGGGATTGCATAAGGGCTCGGCCTTTAAGCACATCTTGCTTTTTGCTGTGATCGTAAGACTGCGAACTTTGCATCCTTGCTCCTGGATTTTTTCCACAGCTTCTTCAGCAACTTGGTGCTGGGAATTTTTCGGAGTGACGTAAACTACCTTTTGCCCGCGAGCTAAAGATTCTTTTAAAGCTGGATATAATATTCCCGCAGTTTTCCCCAAGCCGGTCGGAGCTTGTACTAATAAAGCGCGGCCTTCTTCGAAGTTTTCAGCTACAGTCTCAACCAATTCCTTTTGGCCCCGGCGGGGAGCCGCAAAAGGAAAGGTCATCTCTTTAGAAATTTTCTGACGGCGATCAAAAAGCTTTTCTTTAATCTTGGTTTCTACAACCAATTCTTCAAGGCGTAATTCAAGCCAAGCTTCATAACCTTCAATGTCTAAATTGATATTAATATCTTTGCTGCGAAAGTTGCGCGATGAAACAAGGTGCAGATTTAAGCGCGGAACTTTTCCGGTTTCTTTAAAGAAGAAATATCCATAAGTACGTAACTGCCATACATAAGGATGATTGGGTTCTTTTAAAAGTTTGGCGTATAGTTCTTCCACATCGAATGCGGATTTAATTTCTTCAATTAGGGCAGGGTCTTCAACACAACCATCAGCGCGACCAGAAATACTAAATTGATAAGGGCCTTTTTCAAAAATATAAGCTAAACGTTTTTCAGCTTCATATCCTTCGTACTCGCGTATACGTTCGCGTTGCACTCGTTGATGAATCTCTTGGCCGCTGACAGGCGAAGCACCATAACCAGAGTGGGTTTCAATACTTCCTACTCTGGGAACAGGGACAGAGAATTGTTTCACATCAATGTGTACTTTACGCATATTACTCTATATCAAACTTCAACTGATCGCCGGGTCTTTGAAAGTGGGCAGTAGAAAGGTTGTACTGTTTCATATTCAAATTATATTTGCGAGTATAAAGCGCAAACATCTGCGCCATTTGATCTGCCCGTGGCCCTTCGCCGCGCATACGCGATCCAAACTGCGCGTCATTCAATTTGCCGCCCCGAATATCACGCACCGAGTTTAAAACTTTCTCTTTTTTAAGCGGTTGATGCACGTCCAGCCATTCTTCAAAAATAGGTAACACCGAAGAAGGAAGACGCAGCGGAGTAAAGCCCGCCGATGTGGCTCCCGCCTCACTGGCGGCTTTCAGGATCATTGGAAGTTCGTGATCATTAAGTCCTGGAATACATGGGGCGACATTCACTCCTACGGGAATCCCCGCTTTTGCTAAAGCTTCAATGGCTTGCAAGCGAGCCTGCGGACGTGACGTGCGCGGCTCTAACACACTTCCAAGTTCAGGGTTTAAAGTGGTTACGGAAATAAAAATTTGAATGCCATCGTAAGTCACCATTTCTTGAAAGATATCAATGTCCCTAGTGATAAGAGCATTTTTAGTAATCATCGAAACAGGATTTTTAAAATCTGCAAGCACGCGCAAACAACCGCGGGTCAGTTCGTATTTTCTCTCTAATGGTTGATAACAGTCGGTAATTCCACTGATGGCGATGATCGCTGGTTTCCAAGATGGTTTCATCAATGCTTCTCGCAAAAGCTCAGGAGCATTTTCTTTAATCATGATTTTAGATTCAAAATCTAATCCTGGAGAAAATCCCAAGTACTCGTGACTTGGTCGCGCATAACAATAGGCGCACCCGTGCTCACATCCTCGATATGGATTTATCGAGTAGTCGAAGCAAATATCGGGACTGTTGTTTTTCGTGATAATGGAGCGAGACGAATCCTTCAGAACTTCCGTTTTGAGCAAACTTTTTTCGGTTTCATAATTGTCGAAGTCTTCTTCGGTAGCTTCGTATTTTAAGGTGTCGTATCTATTGGTGACGTTGCTACTAGCTCCACGACCGCGAATATCTTTTCGAAATTCACGCGCCATAGGCGGCTAGTATGGCACAGCTCTATTAGGGATGGAAGACTGTGGGGCTAATATGAGGCGCCTTTGGTTTCACCTCGGGGCGGGTCGGCTTATGGAAAAGTGGTTTATAGCTGACAACCATAAGCAAAGAAACCACCACGAATGAAATACCAGCTAAAATCGCCGTCTGAATGCTGAAGATATCGGTCAGTTTACCAATAGCTAAGTGCATAAGGATCAAGACAATGGAATCTGAAGCTTTCATATAAGAAACTGCAGCGTCTAGGTCCGTAGGAAATTCCGAGGACACCCAAGCAATCGACATTGGGTAAAACGGCGCAATTGTGAATCCTGTCAACGCCAAGAAAAGGGGGTTCACATAAATCCCCGCGGCAATACTAAGTCCTGTTAAAATAAGAGAGGCTGAAAGCAAGTACTGCGGCGATCTTCTGAAATGCAAGAATGAAAACAGTAAGCGGCCCACCATCATAGATACGAAGAAGTAGGTGACGTAAAGGCTTGCTGCCTCTGTCGAGAAGTTCAAGGTTCTTTGCATGTAAAGCGCAAGGCGGGAAGAGATCATAATCTCGGCAGCGACTGCTAAACTTAACATAACTGCCAAAAAAATCTGCGGCGCAAAGTTTTTCTTTTTATTTGCTTTACGATCTTCTGAAGAGATTTCCACTTTCTTATGCAAAGACTTGTGGCTTGGATGAAATGAATAAATAAGCAACGCCACCGGAGCTAAAGCGACTGTGGCAAAAACCCATCTCCAGTTACCGGTCGCAGCCGCGATCGCTGCTGTTAATAACGGAGCCAGCAAACTAGAAAGCCCATACATTGTGTGCAATCCAGAAAGCATGCGTTGTTTACGATGCGGAGTAGAACCGATGGGAACGAGAATATTTGGTATTAGACCTAATATTCCAAGGGAAACACCCATTAAAAAGCTAAACAGCAAAAACACGGAAAAAGCTGGAGAAGCGGCAAGCCCGCCTAAAGCGATGACCATGGTCAAAGCGGCGCCTTGAATGATTTGCAAACGGTCAAAGCGGCGTAATAGGGAATGGGCGGCGTAACTTGCGGCAAGGCCTGCAATGCTGCTTAAAACATACATTAAAGCACCCATAGAGTCAGAAACTCCAAACTGCTTCATGATTTCAGGGAATAATGGCCCGCGGACGTTGTCTGAAATGCCGAGAGTAAACAAGCTTGCGTAAGAGATAAAAATAAAGGGCCAAATCATGTCCTCATCTTAAAGGGGCCTTGCTACCAATACAAGGGCAACTAATTATGCGTGTTTTGCATCTCACGGTCCTTGGCCCAAAAATTAGACAGCCTTGTAAGCATTTCCCTAAATGCCAGGTTATGTCGTTTAAACTGCCCCTTTCTGCTAGGCAAGTTATAGGCGGCTATGCTACAAACGGCGCCTACATATCCTTTAACCAACGGGACTAGTTTAAGGTCCCAGCTGTAACAAGCATGGCTGTAATAAGCCGCAAGGAGCCCAAGATGGAATTGAACCCAGTCACTAACGACTCTGTGTCGTCTGCCCCGTTTAATTATGCTGACGATAACGTCGCAAAACCCCTCGAAAACAAGCCCGTTAATTTTTATTCTCTAACTTTGGAAGACCTTAAGGCTTACTTAAAAGGGAAGGGCAAAGAACAATTCCGCGCTCAACAGATCTTCAAATGGGTTTATGAACAACGAGTCACCGACCCAGAGCAAATGACAAACTTGTCTAAAGAGTTTCGTGCATCTTTGCCAAGCATCCTGACTTTCGACCTTCCAAAAATTATTACTCACTTAAAGTCTGTCGATGGCACCCAGAAGATGCTTTTTGATATGGGAGCTGGCCAAAGTGTTGAGGCCGTATTGATCCCATCAGAAGATCGCCTGACTTTGTGTATTTCATCTGAAGTTGGTTGCAACATCGGATGTAAGTTCTGCTTCACCGGTAAACAAAAATTGAAACGTCGTTTACGTACTGAAGAGATCGTCGGTCAATTCATGCAAGCCCATGATCGTCTTGGTGAAGGCCAACGCATTTCAAATATCGTATTCATGGGCATGGGCGAACCGTTGGATAATCCTGAAGCGGTATTTAAAACAATCGACGTGATTCACTCTCCATGGGGTATTAACCTTTCCCGTAAAAAAATCACTGTGTCTACTTCTGGTATCGTTCCAGAAATGTGGCGTGTGGCTGAAGCGAAAGTTCGTTTGGCTGTGAGCTTGAATGGACCTACGGATGAAATCCGTACCCAAGTGATGCCGATCAATAAAAAATGGAATACCACGGAGTTGTTGAAGGCTTGTAAAGACTATACCAATGCCACTGGCGATAAAGTGACCTTCGAATACGTCTTACTGAAAGGCGTAACAGATCAAATCGAACACGCGCGCCAACTGGTTAAATTGGTTCACGGTATTCCATGCAAAATCAATATTATTCCATTTAACGAACACCCAGGTTCAGGTTACGAGCGTCCGTCTGACGAAGCTGTTGAAGCCTTCCATACAGAATTGATCCGCTTAGGTGCGCATGTTCTGTTAAGACGTTCTATGGGCCGAGATATTTATGCGGCTTGCGGTCAATTAACTAGCCAAGTACCGAATAAGCCAGATTCTATGGACATCTCCAATTCTAAATTGGCAGGTCTTCCGAAATATAAACGTGAAATGTTAGCCAACGCTGCACAGGAGCAACAATAATGTCTGAAATTTTAGTAGTCGGTAGTTTAGCTTATGATTCAATTCAAACGCCATCAGGAAAAGTAGATCGCGCCCTAGGTGGTTCTGCGAACTATTTTTCTTTGGCAGCTTCTTTGTTTTCAAAAGTGCGTGTTGTGGGTGTTGTTGGTGAAGACTATGAACAAGAACACTATGAGCTTTTAAACAAACGTGGCGTGGATCTTGGTGGACTTTCAAAAGTTCCAGGAAAAACATTCCACTGGGCGGGGTCT
The DNA here is from genome assembly GCA_041888585.1 of Bdellovibrio bacteriovorus. Lineage (GTDB taxonomy): Bacteria > Bdellovibrionota > Bdellovibrionia > Bdellovibrionales > Bdellovibrionaceae > Bdellovibrio > Bdellovibrio bacteriovorus_I. Next base: position 644,388 of record CP168971.1, read on the forward strand.
TACGAAGGTGATCTTAACGAAGCAAAAACTTTAAAAACTGAGCTGAACGTTTTTGAACACTTCAATCCACAATTGCCTGAACATTTCAAAGATTCTTCATTCGTATTCTTGGCAAACATCGCTCCTGAATTGCAATTGCAAGTTCTTGAGCAAGTGAAACAACCAAAGTTCGTTGGTATGGATACAATGAACTTTTGGATTTCGATTAAGAAAGACAAGTTGGTTGAAGTTCTTAAAAAAGTAGACCTTGTTTTGATCAATGAAGGTGAAGCGAAGATGCTTACGGGTGCTGCGAACGCTATTTCTGCAGCTCCGTTGTTAACGGCATTGGGACCTAAAGCTGTTGTTATCAAACGCGGTGAGTACGGTTTTGCGATGTACACGAAGGACGAAGGTTACTTCATCCTTCCAGCGATGCCGATCCCTACGGTTGTTGACCCAACGGGTGCTGGTGATACTTTCGCCGGTGGATTCTTTGGTTATTTGGCTGCGCAAAAAGAAGTTCCAACGATCGCAAACTTGAAACAAGCCTGCATCATGGGTTCAATGATGGCCAGCCACACTATCCAAGATTTCTCTGTCAATGCGCTTTCTAAAGTGACCTTGGGTGATCTTGAGAAACGTTTGAACGAATACAGAAAAGTTATCACTGTATAATTCTTTGATTCAAAGTTCTAATAACAAAAAAGCCTCCATCTGGAGGCTTTTTTGTTTTCAATGTTCATCTTCAACCTTATTTACAGAATGGGGCTTTGCGGTCTTTGGCGCAAAGATAGTCTTTGAGCATTTTGTTTTCTTTTTTTAGATCTGCGATTTCTTTATCTTGTTTTGTGTTGTCGTTTTTAATCGAAGCAATTTGACGATCGTGTGCTGCGACCTTAGCTGCTAATGCGTTTAATTGTGCTTCAGAGGCTTTGCATAGGCCGTAGGTTTCTTTTGATGCTTCGATCAAGGGTGCAACTAACTTACTGTAGGCTACCGACTTATAACCATTAGCATCTGTTGTTACTGCCTCCGGGAAAATCGCTTCTACTTCTTGGGCGATCACACCGATATCAGCTTCGCGGTCAGCTGTTACCACTGGCATCTCTGTTTTCCAGTTGAAGTGAACACCGCGCAGGCGGCTTAATTTTTCATTAGCATGTTCGATGTTGTGAACATCACGTTTGAAACGCTTATCCGAGGTTGTATTCCATGCCGTTGCTAAGGCTGAACCATTCACAGTTAAAAGTTGGGTTGGGCTAGTGGTACCAATTCCAACATAACCATCACTTTCACGAATATGGACTTTGCCGGGGTTACTACCATTCGTGTTAATAAAGAAGCCTGCACCATCTTCGTAAAGAATGCGGCCTCTATAGTCTGCAGCTAAGTTAGTGCTTCCTTTAAAATCGATGAAAGAACTTCCGTCATTACCACTGGCGATCTCAAGCCCACCATCAGATGGGGAGGCAGTGAAATACCCGTTTCCGCCCATAGTATCTTGGACGTGAAGGCCTGCTTGTGGAGTTGTAGTACCGAAACCGACTTTCCCATTTGAATCAATGAGCATACGCACGTAACCTGCGGTGTCGTCCTGGATCACAAAGTGATTTGAGGTATCACCCCGAACGGCCATGGCCCAACTACGTAAAGTGTTTTTTACTCTTACAACGGCACTAGCAGACGTTGCATTGGTATTTTCAACTAAAAGATTCACAGCTCCGCTTGCCGTGGAGCCAGAAACATGAAGTTTTTCTGCCGCTGTTGTTGAGCCGATTCCAACGTTACCGTTTGCTTCAATTCTCATCCGATCCGCATTATTAGAGACTAACTTAAAGGGATGATTCGAAATTGTTCCCAGAGCTAAGGTTGCGCTGATCTGTTCAAACTTGGATTGGAAAGAATTCGTAGAGTCTGCGATATAAAGACCACTAGTCGTACTGTTGTCGATACAGATACCTGTGCCTCCAGCAGAACAGTTTGCTGTTGCGACACCCGACACGGTTAACTGTTTAGTGCTTTGAGGCGTAGACCCACCAAAGGAAGCCTTACCATTCGTATCGATGATAAATCGGGCAGCGCCCGCGGTATTGTCATAGATACCAAAAGACCCCGCTGCTGTCGGGCTTCCGCCAGAAGAGTAGATTCCATAACTCTTTCCGTTAGTAGCTGTGTTAACAACGTTGATTCCAGTGTTCGTAGTGCTAGCACTTTCTACCTGTAACAGACTTGTTGGAGCAGTGGCACCGATACCAACTTTTCCACCTGGCATGATTCTCATAGCTTCGCTTAAAGTACCTGCTTGAGCTACTTGGAAGCGTAAAGAAGAATCAACAGACGTCGCCCAGTTGGATTCGGCCACACCCGTAATCTGTGCACCATAGTTGAAGGCCGTAGAATAGCCCTTACCCGCAATACTTAAAAAAGTGTTGCCGCTTAAGATCGCCGTTGGCGCAGCGGAAGTACCGCGTGCTTTTTGCATCATGAATGAGGGTGAAGTGTTATCAGCGTAAGTAACGATGCGCACGTCATCGTCGTACTCATTAGCCGTGTTTTCACTTTGTATATGAAGTCGGTAAGCAGGGGCGTTAGTACCAATACCCACATACCCAGCATTATAGTAAGTGCCAGTTCCGTTTAAAGTCCATTGGCCTAACGTTGATGGTAATGCGCTTGAAGGCAAGCGACCACTTCCATCTAACAACGCCACTTCATTAGCGCCGGTACCAGCATCTTTTGTTGAAGCCGTTCCTAATCCGGAAACTTGCGTGTTGGCGATAGCGATATCCTGACATTCAAACTTATCAGTGATCGAACTCCACTTCATAGTTTGCGCTGAGGTGCATGAACCTACGTTGAAAGCACTGCCACCAGTTGAGTTTACTAATTCGCTTAATTTGACAAAATTCGCAGTCCATTTGCTGGTGCCGCTATCCCATTTTAAAACTTTGTTCGCAGCAGGGGCTGCAGTGTCGACAGCATAGCCTTGCAGTTTCGCGACCGTTGGACCTGGATATGAACCACTTAAATCGCCATTCGCTGTTCCAGTAGGAGGAGCGCCCGTAGTTGCAATTGTGATAGATCCGTTTCCATTTGTAACTGAAATACCAGTTCCTGCAGTCAAAGTGGCTTTAGTTAAAGTATTTCCAGTTGTGTTACCAATTAACAATTGACCGTCAGTATAAGTCGATTGACCAGTACCACCTTTAGCGACTGAAACGACCGTTGATAAGTTCGCTGGATTTAAATTCGTCAATGCCGAACCGTCGACGGCCGGCAACTTCGATGAACCGTCCAATTGCACGATCTGGTTATTCCCAGTACCAACATTGACGTTCAGGGTGACAGTTCCCGAAGTCCCACCCCCAGTTAAGCCAGTACCCGCAGTCACACCAGTAATAGTGCCCGCATTAGAGCTATCTGAAGCTGGCGCCCACTTAGCGCCATCATATTTTAGTACCTGACCTGTTGTAGGTGCTGTCGTATCGATCGCAACACCTTTGATTTTATCAACACTGACTGCGCCGATAGCACCACTCACATCACCTGCAACTGAAACGTTGATCGCTTGGCACTGGAATGAACTAGAAACTGAATTCCAGTAGGCGGTCTGGTGGGCCGCACAGTTCGCACTTCCCACAGCGCTATTGAAAGCCGCTGATGTTTGTAATCCAGAAATCGTTGAAGTTAAGTTAGTAACATCAGAGATCGCAATTGCAGCCGAAACCCAATTAGTTCCATTGTATTTTAAAAAATGCCCGCTTGTTGGTGCAACGGAAGATACAGCCACTCCTTGCAGTTTTGCGACACTTGGATTTGGATAAGTGCCACTTAGATCACCACCGGCGGCTCCAGTTGGTGTGCGAGCATTTGTAAAGCGAGTATCATCACCTGCAGCGACTGTGTTTGCGGTCGTACCCACATTCAATGTTAAAGCAGGAGTCGATGTGCCATTAGCTACTGACAAATAAGCATTCGCAGAGGAAACAGCCGTAACGGTACCACCACTCGCACCTGTGACTGGCGCGCATGAAAAATTAGTTCCATCAAAAGTTAAAAAGCTGTTGGCCGGGCAAGAAGTGATATTGTTTTTTAAAACGAAATCAGCAGCCACGTTGGTACCTAAACGCTCAGAAGAATAACTGAAACCAGCGTAGGGAACTGATCGGATTTCATTATCCGGTGAAATCGTTTTCCAACCGGTACCATCATGGAATTTCACACGCAGTTTGCGTTGGTCTCCGGCTGCGGCGTTGTAAGTGGAACCCCCATCGCAAGTAAAACTTGATGAGTTGTTAAAAGAATCTAAAAGATTAAACGTACCACCAGAAGGATAGCTTCTTGTGCCGCCACCGATTGGCACGTCAAACACACCATTGGAATTTGTCATATCCACATGGTCGACTTGTTCGCGATAAATGATGCACAATCCATTGGGGCTCGTGATTTCAAACTGGAAGCTGACATTGGAGTATTCCAAGGCTGTTCCGTCCGACTTTAAAATGCGCCCTTGGTAAGTCAGTGCTTGAGGGGAGGCAGATGCTCCGACACTGAAAAGCAAAGTAAATAGAATTAAGCCCGCCGTATACGTGCAAGTTTTAGCTATTTTCATAACTAATTTATCGGAATGTTTACGTATTTTCCTAAGTTATAAGAATTATTTTACATCAATATAATAGGGCAGAGTTTGTGTCCCAGATTGAGACACAATGTTCGAGTTAAACCCGCTACCTAGACTTTGATCTGAATATCCAAGTTCAACTCTTTTATCCTTAAGGGCTGTTCCAGAAATACCGATATTTCAAAGAGATATGAGCAAAAAGAAAAAGAAATCCACAGCTGCAGACAACCTCATTGAATCCTTGATGGACGACCTCAAGGATATTCAGGCTGAATCTTCATACCGCTCCGGTCATGAAGAGGAGAACTTTGACGGATTGCCAACCCTGGATGCTGACGATCACCGCGTTGAAAAAACAAGTGTCGGCGGCAATATGTGGGATCAACTTGAACAAGGTTTAGAAAAAGACATTGAAGTTCCAGAATTTTCAGCAAGTTCTGAATCTTCTGAGGAAGAACTTGGTGAAAACACCAGCAACTCTGATTTTGAAATGCCTGAAGGTTTTGGCGATTTGCCACCGTCAGAACGTTTTATGGTAGGAGCTCCTTCTGCTGAAGAAGATTCCGTCTATAAAGGTCCATCCATGGACGGCGGTTATCAATCGCCAGACGATTTATTCTCTCCACCTGCATTTGATGGAAACAACGCATTCGATGGTAATAACTTTGGTAGCGACAGTTCCGACGAGTCCACGCGTCCGGTAATGAGCGAAGGATTTGGTAGCAGCAACCAAGGTGAAGACAAAACGGTTTCTATTCAACAAGATTTTGCAGTGACCTCAACAGCGGCTAGTGATGCGGAAAAAACTGTTGCTGTAGATGGTTTTGCCAACGCCCGTGTAGGCGCGCGCAAAAATTCAGATGTTGACGTGAAAGTCAGTGTGGGAAGTTTCCGTGGCAGCCGTGGTGCAGCCAATGTGATGACTTCCGTTGATGCAAGTTTAGCGCAAGCTGAAAACTTGAAAATCGCCCAACAACGCATCTTAGAACTTGAAAAAGAAGTAGAACAGCTTCGTGCTGACAATGAAGAACTGGCTTCGGCGGGTGAAATCATTCAAAGCAGAGCTGATGATCTGGGTATTCGCATTACGGCATTAGAAAAAGAGAAAAGTGAAATCCAGGAATCTGCCCATAGCGAATTGCTTATTCTAAAGGGCAATCTGCAGTACAAAGAAAATGAAGTCAGCAAGGCTCGTCTTAAAGTTGATGAGCTAGAGACTCGACTTAAATCTGATTTTAAAAAGATTCGTGTGCGTGAAAGAGAGCTAGAAAATCGTCTAGAGCTATTGCGTGCCGAAAAATCAGCCCTTGTTCGGTCTAAAGATGAGTATATCTTAGAACAAAAAAGAAAGATTGATCAGCTTTCACAGGAACTCGATAATTATCGTAAGAAGTGTCTTGAACTTAACAAGACCATCGAGGCAAACCAAGACCAGGTTAAACGTACTGAACGTGCTTTGCGCCTGGCCCTTAGCAACTTAGAGGCTAAAGAGGAGAACCTCGTTCCGCTGAAGAAAGCTGAGTAGTATGGATGCTACCTCCCAAAGTGAAAACACTGACAATGCCGTTCCGGTAGCGAAACCCGCGCCTGTAAAAAAAATTAAAATTATTATCAGTGACCTTCATTTGGGAAAAGGCCGTCTTTTAGAAAAAGGCGGAATTAACTCTCTAGAAGAATTCTATTATGGGGAAAAGCTGGTGGAGTTCATTCACTACTATTCCACCGGAGCTTATCGCGACTACGAAGTTGAACTTATTATCAACGGCGACTTTCTAAACTTCCTTCAGTGCGATTACAAAGGGCATTTTCTTTCGGTAATCACTGAAGCTGTGACTCTTGAAATTTTCAAAGACATTGTTAAAGGTCACAAGAATGTTTTCGACGCCTTAGCAGAATTTGCGGCGAAGCCTGGAAACTCTATTACCTACATCGTAGGGAACCATGATCAAGGTATGTTGTGGCCCGCATGTCGTGCTTACTTAAATCAAGTTATTGGTACGCCGATTCGTTATAAAAACATCGTGTACTTCTTTGATGGAGTTCACGTTGAACACGGTCACATGCAAGAAGCCGCGAATCGCATGGACCCAAAAAAGTTTTTCCTTAAAAAAGATCTGGTAGAGCCGATTCTAAATCTGCCTTTTGGCTCCCACTTCTTTTTGGAAGTCGTACTAAAGATCAAAGAAGAATATCCCCACGTTGATAAGATTCGTCCGTTCGGAAAGATGGTTCGTTGGTCTTTCATGAACGAAACAAAGGTGATGTTTAAGGCCTTTTTCATGGCTTTAGCTTATTTCGCAAAAAGTGCTTTCATTAAGGACCCTCGCCGCGCCTGGCCTTTAAAGCGAATCGTTCAAGTGATCGCTGAAAGTGCGATCTTTCCTGACTTAAGTGAATCGGCGCGTAAAATCCTTACCGATGATCGCGTGCACACCGTCATCTTCGGTCACAGCCATGTTTACCAATATCGCCAGTGGTCAGAGAATAAAGAGTACTTCAATACGGGTACTTGGACTGAAATTACTTCTTTGGACATCGTTTCCCTAGGGAAAATCACCAAATTGACCTACGTTCTTATCGAATATCCTGAAGATGGCAGCCGCCCACGCGGACGCCTTAAGGAATGGAAGGGTTACCACAAAATCGAAGAAGATGTGGCAATTTCTTAACGGTCGTCGATAAGGGCCCAATCGACTGCGTTGTGCGGTCCTTTACTTCTCTCCGACGTGGCGCTGCCACGCCTCCGTTTCGCAAAGGATCCTCCGCCTTGCGCTTGGACCCTTCTCGCCAACCTTTGACCCGGTATTTTGTTTTCAGCTCATCGCGCTTACTCGCGCTTTGCGGAATATTTCAGTAACGTTAAATAATTTTATTCTGCTACAATTTTTTGTTTTTTTAGGGGATGATCGGGTCATTCTTTAAAGGGGCACGTTGTATGTTAGAAATTACTCAATCTGGACACAAAATTGATTCTGCTGTTTTGAAGGCTTGTGAAGAGTCTTTGCAAACTTTTTTGAAACGCAAAGATATTGGTTTTCCGCAACTGGTTGAGAGAATTTCTCTTTGGGAACAATCTTATTCTGCGGGTAAAGAATTTAATCACCGCTTTAAAAGACTTGTTATTGTCGGCCTTGGTGGCAGCTCTTTAGGTAACCGTGTTTTGGCGGAAGTGTTCCGCGCTAAAAATCTTTTCTTTATCGACAACGTGGATGCGCTTGAATTTGAAACTTTGATTGAGGAGCTTGGTGATCTTCGGGAAGTAGGTTGGGTTTTCATTTCTAAATCAGGCACGACAATCGAATCACTTTGTGCGCTTGAATTCATTGATCAAATTTACAAGCAAGAAGGCTTAACTGTTGCAAGCCAAAGCTTGGTGATCTCTGAGCCGAAAGCAAACACTCTTACTGATTGGGCTAAGAAGAATTCTTTAACTATTTGCGAAATTCCAGTGGATGTTGGTGGACGATTTTCTATTCTGTCTCCGGTGGGAATGATGCCTGCTGCTTATCTTGGTTTAGACTTAGAAAAAATCCGCGTTGGTGCAGCGATGGCGTTGCAAGATACAAAATTAGTTTCTGAAACTATGGCGCAAGTGGCGCAAAGCTTTAAACGTGAAGAGTGGATCACTCTTTTATGGTTTTATAACTCTCGCCTAAAAAACTTTGGTTCTTGGTTCCAACAGCTTTGGGCTGAATCACTTGGTAAAAAAGTGGGCCGCGACGGTGGTGCTGCGACTCGTGCAAGTACGCCAATGTGGGCAGTCGGAGCTTCTGATCAGCACTCGATCCTTCAGCAAGTGATGGAAGGTGCGAAAGATAAGTTTGTGATGTTCATGCGTGTTGAAGAGTCAGAAATGGGTTCACAAAAATTGGCCAAGTCCCAGTTCAAAGAAACTGCGGATCTTGAAGGTCGCACTATGGGTGAACTTTTAAAGGCAGAAGCTTTGGCAACTCAAGAAGCTTTAGCTGAAAACGGCATTTCTACGATGACTCTTAAGACTAAGGTCTTAGACGAACAAACTTTGGGTTACATGTTTATGTTCTGGGAACTTGTGGTTGCCGGAATGGGTGAGTACATGAAAATCGATGCTTTTGATCAACCTGGAGTTGAGCTAGGCAAGAGACTAGCCAAAGCTAAATTGAAGAAAGCTTAATTGTCATTCGTTAGTCGCTAGCTTTATACTTTTTCGTATGGCTCATAACGACGACAACTCAGATAATTTAGAAAAAACCAGTATAGTTGCTAGTGATACATTCCGTGGTCGTTTGAAGGAGGCCGATGAGGTTCCTCCTGCGATTGTGGTGTTGATTGGTCCTCCGGGTTACGTGGGGAAACAATATCCAATCACTGCTAGCGACATCGTTATTGGTCGTTCTGTTGAAAGCCAAGTTTATATCGATGATAAATCTTTAAGTCGTTCGCATGCGAAGTTCGCAGTGAACGCTAGTGAAGTTTCTGTCATCGACTTAGGATCTACGAATAAAACCATCGTAAATGGCCAAGTGATTCCGCCATTAGCTTCATGCCTTTTAAAAAATAACGATCAGATCAAAACTGGAAACGTAATTTTTAAATTCCTAGAAAAAGGCAGCATCGAAGCAATGACGAATGCCGCGATGTATGAGCGTGCGCAAAAAGATGCTCTTACTGGCGCTCACTCAAAAGGTGCTCTTTTAGAAAAAGGCCCTGAAGCTATGAAGCGCTCTGAAGTTTTAAATGAGCCATTCAGCTTAGTTACTTTTGATATCGATCATTTCAAAAAAATCAACGACTCCCACGGACATCCGGGCGGTGACTATGTTCTAAAAGAACTATGTCGAATAGTTATCACGAAGCTGATTCGTGCAAACGACTTCTTTGCTCGTTACGGTGGTGAGGAATTCGTATTGCTTCTTTCCGGTTCGCCAACAAAAACAGCGGCCGAAGTAGCAGAGCGAATTCGCCAAACAATTGAGGCCCATGAGTTTATCTGGGAAAATAAAAAAATCCCGGTAACGATTTCAGTAGGTGTAGCGACGAAGCAGCCTAATGAAACAGAGTGGACTCAAATCTACGACAGAGCGGATAAAGCTCTTTATCAGTCTAAACAAGGCGGCCGTAACCGCACGACAATCGCGAACTAAACTCTAATAGGGGTGCGGTTAGTACCCCTAGTTACCTTCATCTACTTTTCAATTAATTTCTTTAATTCCTATTTGCACCAGTTCGTCCTACAAAGACGCAATGAGATTTTGGCGCAAATACCATAAGTGGATTTCTATTTTTATTACCATTCCTTTTTTGATCACGATCGTGACAGGGATTCTTTTATTATTCCGTGGGAAGAATACTTTTTTCTCGCCGAAGTTTCCGCCAGCTACTGGTGAGTTGCAGATTGGCTTAGATGAAATTCTAAAGGTTGCTCAATCAGTTCCTGAATTAAAGGTTCAAGAACTTACTGACATCAAACGCATCGATATCAGACCTGCATCTGGTTCTATCACTATTCAAGGCAAAGCCGGCGATTATGAAGTTGCGATTGATGGGGCGAACGGAAATATCCTTGGCCAAGGCGTGCGTAAAACAGGATTACTAGTTTCACTTCATGAAGGAACATTTTGGACTTCAGGGGAGATTGGCCGTTACGTTATCGGTCTGCCGATGGGCTTAGGAGTTTTGTTCTTGCTTGTATCAGGCGTTGTTATCTTTGCTCAGCCTTGGACAAAAAAGAGAAAGCTTAGTTAGCCTTCTCTTCAATCGCAGAAACCACAGACCACGTTAAAGGCACGCCGAAAGTAAAATGCGGGAAATCGGCTTTAGAAGTGGGTTTAATCTTAATGCCCGCATCCTTTGATCCAACAATATATAGACGTGTGTATCGTGCTGGGTTCTCAGGATCAATCACGGTAATCTCGCGCGTATTTGCATCAGCAGCGACTTTTAAAACAAAGTGAAAGCCACGGATCAAAGGTTCTTCGTGGGGCAGGTTGTACATCGGAGGCGGACGACGTCCACCGATTCCGCCAGGAGGTCTTTCAGGCGCACGCGGAACCTCCGCATACTTAACTAAAAGAATCTGAACTTTATCAGAAAAAAGATCAACCTCACCTAAAACACTGCGACCTTTAATTTGATAGTCGATCTTAACGTTTAAGCGCGCGTTCATGAAATTCATAAACTTCACTAGCTCATGTTCTGTCATGCCGTTGTTGATGCCTTGATAGGCCGGGTAGTTCTTAGTTGAAATCTCTTTCACCAAACGAACTAGATCCTTTTTAGGATAAGCCTGGTTAGCTACTTTAAGTTGAAGCCAGTTCACGGCACTCGTCGGCCCACATAAAGAGCTGTCGTCGCCAGAACGAATCACACCCAGGTCATAAAACAAACTATCTTTTTGATCCAACATCAAAGCAGAAAGATCCTGTTCAATAGGTAAGGTATTTGCGAACGCAAAGAGTCCCGACAACAGAATCGCAGTTACTATTAATAGATGTTTCATAGAATAAGGTTCTAACAAAGAACCTTGGGTACCAAAACCCATCCCGAAAACTTTGCAAGCTTGTTGGATCTTTCGACACCAGTTTCGCCATAAGATTTGCTTATGGGTCGCATAACAAAATCGTAAATTCACGAAACATTTCAGATATTTAGAGCCATTTTGACCACACTTCTTAGGCACCGACATTGCAGTAAGGAAAGAGCGTAGGCAGCTCGGGTTTGGGGGCGAATTTACCGGGGGCTGAGGGGGGCATAATGGCTCTTCAGAAAAAAAATTCAGAACGTTAACCGAAATATGAGAGAAACGAGTCATATATGCAGAAAGATCTTGGGGTAACGGATCTTGAACTGGTTGAAAAAGTTAAATCTGGAAACAGAGGGGCTTTTTCCGAACTCGTGAAACGACATCAAAGAAGTGTGCTGCGCTTGAGTTTGCGGTTTGTAAAAGACATGGACACCGCGGAGGATGTAACGCAAGAAGCGTTCATCAAGGCTTACGAAAAGCTGAACTCCTTTGAAGGACGAGCTTCCTTCAAAAGTTGGTTGTTCCAAATTGCGGTGAACACAGCCCGCAATAAACTTCGCGAATGGAAGCGCGACACGGTTGACATCGATGATGTGCAACTTGCTGTTAGCGCTGAAGCCGAAAAAACTTTAGTGCACACAGCGGTCGCAGATCTTCTGCAACAAGAAGTTGAAAAGCTGCCGTTCAAACAACGTACAGCTTTAGTCCTTCGCGTTTACGAAGATCTTAGCTTTAACGAAATTGCCGATATCATGGAATGCCCTTATGACACGGCAAAAGCGAATTACAGACATGCACTTATGAAATTACGTCAGACTTTTGAGCAACAAGCGGAGCTTAAAAATTGGACTGAAGAGGTGGGTGGATTTTTTATGGAAGTGAATCAACGTTTTGCGGAAGCAGAAGGATAAACGATGGATCGTGATGACCAAATGACCCGGATGGATAAAATGCGCAAGGGCCTAAAAGCCCATGATGAAGTCGAGCTGCCGATGAATGACGAGTTCTTTGATCGCTTGCACAGTAGAATCATGGCGGAGGTGGAAAAAACTGAAATAGCTCCAGCTCCTGTCATGATGAAGCCGCGCAATCTATTACGCTCTCACTGGAGAGGTTGGCTTTATCCCCTTAGCGGCATGACTTCGTTATTTCTGTTGGCGTTCTTACTTGCGCCACAGGTGACAAAAGTAAACCAATCTCTGCAACGGGCCGGACTTTTAAGTGATGGCCATGAAAGGATAGTCGCAGCAGCTTTATTGTCCCCAGAAGAATTGTCCCAGACTTTAATCAGCTCGCAAACTGAATCTGACTTTTTTATGGACGTAGCCACAGAATCATTTGAAAATTTATCTGTAGCGAAATTCAATAATATTATGGGTGAAGGCGAACGCTAAACACCCATTCTCGGGTGGTTTAGGTGCGCTGGATGTTTCGTCTTATTTCTTTTATTCTATTTTCCAGTTTAATAGGAATCTCTTCTCAGGCCGCTGAAAAAAATCAGCAACTTGAAGAGCTTCTTATCTGGAAAATGAGTGATGAGCTGAAACTTGGCTCCGTTGAAGAAAAGAAATTCAGCGAATTAATCAAACAGCTTAACAAACGAAAAAGTGAAATTGGACAGTCGTTAAATGAAAGCATTCAAAGCATGTCCAAAGCTGTGACACCGAAGCAAAAAGAAGAGGGGCTTGCGAAATATCGCAAGCACTTACAAAATTACGGAAAAGTTTCTGAAGAAGAATTTGATCGCCTAAAAACCTTATTGGGTAACGAGCGAATGATTCAGTATTTGGCCATCAAGCAAGATCTAACTAATCGAATTAAGACCATGCTTGTCCGACCGGAAGCAAATTCAAAGCCAAGCAAAAGCCTGCCTCAACCTAAAGTCATTATTGAACACTGATTACTTAGTAGTCGTAGCGGCTTCACCGGTGCGGGCTATTGCAAGCTCTGCAGATTTTTTTGCCAGGCCCACGATTTGGTTTTTATATTGTTCAGCTAAAGAATCGGCGGGAAGTTTTGCAGCCTCGCTGCAAGGTTTGCCAGTTTTAAAGGTCAGATCCTTTGGTAAAATCAATGTGCGAGATTCCACAGCCTTCGTTTTTACATTCCACAGTTGCGCTTGCATCATCCCATAGCCGACCAACTCATCGCCGGCATTTTGGCACCGCAAACCATAGCCTGCTTTATATTGAGGATAATTGTCAGAGCTGCTTGGATGAAGAATTACTAAGTACTGGGCCCCTTGTTTTTCAGCTTCACTAACCAGGTATTGTTCCAGTCCTTGATAGCGATTTCCGAGGTATAAGTTTTTTAAACTTCGTGCTGCTACTTTGCCGGTTTCCACAACGGTAGGGTCCACTTTGACTGCAAAGGCCTGCTTATTTAAACTTTGAAAATAGTCTGTAAGCTGACTTTCCAAATTCTGATTTAAATTCCAAGAAACAATGTCGGCGGCAGTTTCTTTTTTAGAGCCCATCAGATCCACGGGTAGGGATTCATCAAAGACGGCCACTACGCCCACTTTATCTAATTGGTTTATCTTGTTTTCTTCAACCTCGTTATGGGCGCAAGATACACCAAGGAACATGATAGAAATCATCAGCAAATTCTTCATAGAAAAAGCATAGGGACTTTTTTATTTATTGTCTAGATTCGGTAAGGAGAACGCCAGTGTCGGACGCCAACTATTTCTTTTCAAGTGTGGCAATCAGCTCTTTTAAGCCTTGGTTAGGATCTTTGGCGTTTTCCAGACTTTTGCATTTTTCAATGAAAAGCGCATAGTTCTGTCCCAACAGGTCATATAGCTTTTGGAACTCACTAAGGTCTTGCATATAGGTTTTGTATACCAAGAGTCTGGCGTTATTTAGCTTATAATCTGGAAACTTTTTGTATGAATCCGTTTTTAACTTCGGAAGAAGTTCAGTAATGAAATCTTCCTGAATCTTTTTAATGCGCGCCATGCGTTTATCTTCATTTCGCTCAGAAGCAGGCAGCTCCTGATACCATTTTTCAAGCATTTTAAGCTCATGAGAAATGAAAAGAGAAAAAGCCTTTTGATCGTCGTTTTCCAATTGAACTTGCTTTACTGTCGCTGAGTCGGGCCCTTCTTTTTTCAAATAGAATTGTTGAGCGCCGATGTTACCTAAGAAGGTAGCCAATCGTTCATTAAAGTCCGCCGCATGTTTTATATACAAAGTGGCGTGAACTGTTTCATGGATAATCGTGTTCACTAAATCATAATCATCATAACGAAGCATAGAGCTTAATAGCGGATCGTTAAACCATCCAAGAGTGCTGTAAGCAGAAACCCCTCGTAAATACGTGTCTAAGTTTTCATCTTTTTGCAGCTCTTGCTCTAACTCTTGAGCGTCTTCTTCTTTGAAGTAACCTTTGTAAGGCATCTTTCCCATAAATGGGTAAGACCACTGATAATGTTCTAACTTCCAGCGTGGGGCCGCGCTCACCACATAAGTAACGTAAGGGCGATCCAACTCAACATAAGATGTATAGTTTTTAGTTTGCGCTAAATGAAGTTCCTGTTCGGCGAAAGCTCGGGCCTCTTGCGCCAGACGCAATTTGTCTTTTTTCTTATCTTCAACTTTAGGATCTTTAAGAGCTTCTTCGATCGGAACTCGAGAGTTGAGCAGTTTGAATTGACCTACTCCGGATTTCATCAAGTAACTGATTTGGCATCCTGGCAAAACCGCCAAGGCGCCTGCAAGAAGACAGATTTTAATAGTGGATTTTACAGCACCCAAGTCACGCCCGCACGAATGGAAGAGTCATCTGTTTGCAAGCCACCACCAATCGGTGTCTTCCAAACATCATAACTTAACTTGATTCCAAATGTGTCAGTCAATTGAACTTTAAGGCCCGCGCCGTAACTTGGTACGGTTGCAGATTCAGGTTCAATAGTGAAAGTATCTTGGCCCTCGATGCGAACTTCTTGGTAACGGCTGATTTGCGCTCCGCCACCCTTGATGTAGGGTTGTAGCAAAGATTTTTTGTCTGCAAAAACTAAGATCAAGTCAGCACCCATAATTTGGGATTTTTGTGTGGTAGTTCTTTGGGCATCCGATGAGCTTGCTTTTTCTTCACGTAAACCACGAGCATCGGTGTAGCTTAATTCAACCGCTAATCTTTCTAAGAAATATAAAGACACGGAGCCTGTGATGGATTCTGAATCAAAAGAATTGTTTTCATCGAAGGTCGTAGTTTTTCTTCCGTAAGTTAAGCCCATTTCGGTAGTCAGGGCATTTGCGGACAAAGAGCTTACTAACAACGAAACTAGAACACTGAGAAAGATCATTTTTTTCATAGACTTTCATTCTAACAAGGCTCTGTCAGGAGTGGGACGATTTCTGGCAAAGCCTAGACTAAAGGTTCAGGACCTGCTAGAAAAAGGTATGTCTGAAAAAACACTGAAATGCGGTCTGCCGCACGACGAAGCCGAACTTAAAAAAATTCTGACTCCTGAACAGTATGCCATCATGGTGGAAAACGGGACGGAACGTCCGTTTGCAAATGCTTATTGGGATCATAAAGAAGACGGCATCTACGTTGATGCTATTTCCGGGGTGCCACTTTTTTCAAGTGAAGATAAATTTGATTCGGGAACGGGGTGGCCAAGTTTTACTCAACCCATTACTCCGGAAGTGGTCGTCGAACTTCCTGATTATAGTCACGGGATGCAGAGAATTGAAGTTCGTTCAAAGTCGTCCAATTCTCATTTAGGTCACGTGTTTGATGATGGACCGGGGGTTAGCGGTAAAAGATTTTGCATTAACTCAGCGTCGCTAAAGTTTATTCCTAAACGCGGCAGTTAATTTCTTTCTGCCATCACAGGTGGACTGTAGTTAACTGTAAAAGAATATTTCAAATGAATATAGCCGTCTTCTTGGACCATTTCTGGTGGAGGGTTTGGAAAGACGCGGGCTTCTCGGAAGGCCAAGATTGCGGCAGCATCAAAAGGCTTAACGCCTGATTCTTTCATCAATAATGCTTGTCTTAAATAGCCGTTTTTATCTAAAAGAAATTCGACTTGAGTGATCCAGTTGCGGTGACCCAGTAATTTTAAGTTGGCGCGATCCAAAGAGTTGATGACATTTTGAACCTTCGATTCCCAGCGAAAGCGAATCAGCTCTTCAACTCGCGCATAAAATGTATAAAACAAATAGCGATCGGTATTTAGAGCGGTGAAGGAACCAACTTTTACTTCGCTAGGCAATGATTCGCCGATAGTGGAATATCCATCACCGGCAAAACTTCTCATCTCTTGAAGCTCTTTGGAGATGTCGACACTTTCATAACCGTCTTTTGTTTTCGGCAGCGCCTGTTTTTTACCAGCTAGCTGCGGAGGACGATTTTCTGAAACTCCTGGAAGGTTTGAGCGGTTAGAGGTCATTCCAGATTTTGCAGCTTGAGTTTCCTGTTTGACTCGTTGTTTTTGCTCTGAAAGAAGGCGCGCTAAGCTTTCATCATCAGGGGCTTTTAACTTTTCAGGGACTAATGCTTGGCGCACGACCTGTTGCTTGTTGCGCGTGAGGGCTTCAAGAATTTGCCCCTCGGGATATAGCTGAACTTCGATGGTTTCTGGAGCTTTGTGAACCAATTGCGGAGCGATCCAGGCGATAACACCTAGAATAAGCAAGTGAAAGAAAAAACTGGATAAAACCCCACGAAGCACAGTCATAGTCTCATTTTAAGACGAAACCCGACCTTTGGGCAAGACGGCTAAAGTTGAAACACATCCTGCCGATAAGAAGTAATGTCCAGAGGGGGAAATAATGGGGAAAGTTCTTGATATCACGTCACGCCTAAAGGTTCAAAATTCTTTAGAAAATACCAAAAAAGAAGTAGGCGCTGAAATCACCGATATCACTGAGGCTCGCCAAGAAATCTTGAGCCGTGATCGCCGCGATGTAAAAAGAACAATTCTTACTGAGTTTATTGGTGCTTTTGTCGTTCTTCCAGAAAAGGGACTTTTGAGGGCTTCTTTATACGATATCTCTGATAGCGGTATGGCCTTTGACTTGGAACTTGCCGAGGGTGGTTTCACGACGGGAGATGAAGTCGCGATGAGAGTTTATCTGAATCATTCAACGTATTTTCCATTCACAATTCGCGTGACTAATAGTCGTGCTATTGAAGATGAAGGCGTCGTTCGTCATGGTGCTAGTTTCGTCAAAGGGACTATGAATGATGTCGCGCTCCATCATTTTGTAAAGTTCATCGAAAACGTCAGCGCAAGTCTGAAAACAGACTCCGGCGACGTTCTTGTTTCTCACATCAGTTAAGTTAGAGACGACATCAAAAATTTAAAATTAAACTCAACGCAGGCATTTGCCTGCGTTTTCTTTTTCCCGTCTTAAAAAATGGAGCCCGCCACACCGAAGCATCAAAGATGCGAAGACGGGTTCTTTTTCCTCAAATACATAGACATTAGTCCTGCAATTTGTTGCAATTTAACCAGTGGGGTGTAGTCACAAAAAATGCGATAATTCCCATTGCTTTAGCAACGACGCTGAAGCCATTGCACTTAACTACGGAGGGCTGTCCTTGAGCAAATCTAAGCGCAGAAAAATTGTTGTTGATACCAATGTGATCCTTTTCGACGCTCAAGCGATTTTACGATTTGGCGAAGCTGATGTGCACATTCCAATATCAGTTATCGAAGAAGTAGATAAATTTAAAAGAGACCAGGGTGAGAACGGTCGAAATGCTCGTCAGTTCAGCCGTTTTATCGACGTTCTTCGTTCAAAAGGTTCTCTTTCTAGTGGTGTGCAAATTGATAACTCTGAAAGCATGGTTTACATCAATACCGATTTGATGTTGGCAGGTATGCCTTCAGAATTGGATCACCAAAAAGCGGATAACAGAATCCTTAACACTGCCCTAGCTCTGCAAAAGCAACATCCCCGATACAAAGTAGAGTTGATCACCAAAGATATCAATCTTCGTATCAAGGCTGACGTTTACGGTATTTTTGCAAAAGACTATGAAACATCAGACGTATCTCAAGAAGATCTTTACGAAGGTTACCAAGAGATTTCTGTGACTCCTGAACAAATCGATACTTTCTATAAAGAAAAACGCTTTGTTACTGATATCAAGCTGTATGCAAATCAATACGTGATCATGAAAGATGCTGCTAATCCGAATCACTCTGCAATTGGTCGTTTTAGCGGCGCAGAAAAAGCAATCGTTCCGTTAGTTCAAGCTGCGGATTCAATTTGGGGCATTCATGCGCGTAACGTTGAACAAGCTTTTGCGATGGACTGTCTATTGAATGATGAAATTCTCTTCGTCTCCTTAGTAGGTAAGGCCGGCACAGGTAAAACATTGCTAGCGATTGCAGCAGGTTTGCACAAGTGTTTGGATCAAGGACAATTCCAAAGATTACTAGTGTCTCGCCCGATTTTCCCAATGGGAAAAGATATCGGTTACCTCCCAGGGGATATCGAACAAAAGCTAAACCCATGGATGCAGCCTATCTTTGATAACGTGGAATTCTTAATGGGTGCGGACAAGAAGGCTGCGGGACGCGCTCAAGAGTTGATCAATCAGGGCATGTTAAACATCGAACCATTGACATATATTCGTGGTCGCAGCATACCTAAACAATATCTTATTGTCGACGAAGCCCAGAACTTAACTCCTCACGAGATTAAGACCATCGTGACGCGAGCGGGCCGTGGTACAAAAGTTATATTGACTGGAGACGTGTATCAGATCGACAACCCTTATGTTGATTCTGCTAACAGTGGACTCACTTACGCCGTTGAACGGTTTAAGGGACATCAAATCGCAGCTCACGTTACACTCACGAAGGGTGAAAGATCTGAGCTTGCTGAGTTAGCAGCGAATATTCTCTAGGAGTTTTAGAAAATGGTAACAGAGACTAACAATACAGAACGTGACATCGGATACTCAGCTTCATTCACCACGAAGGTGACTGAAAAAATGGTAAATCAATTTGCTGAGCTTTCTGGTGACTTTAATCCCATTCACGTGGATGCAGAATACGCTGCGAAAAGCAGATTTAAACAACGTATTGCTCACGGTATGATTGTTGGTGCTCTGATCTCTAGAGCTTTAGTTGATGGCATTGGCAGACATGGAATTTATCTAAGCCAAAGCATGAAATTCGTGAACCCTGTATTTCTTGATGACGATGTGACAGTGACAGTAACCATCACAGCGATTCGCAAAGAAAGAGGCTTAGCTACGGTTGAGACAATTGCAAAAAAAGGCAATGGCGATATCGTGGTTAAAGGTGAAGCGATGATCATGATGGCAAAACCAGCGTAATTGGATGTAATGAGTAATAAAGTTTTTCATCTCGTTTATATTAGCGAGGCCGTTGAGGATATCAGTTATAGTGATATTCACGATATCCTTAACGTTTCTCGCAAGAACAACGCGATGGAAAACATCACAGGAATTCTTATTTTCCGTGAGGGTTATTTCTTTCAAGTTCTTGAAGGCCCTGAAGCGGCCGTCCGCAAAGTTCTTGGTAAAATCATTATAGATGATCGCAATTACAACCTGCGAGTTTTACTGGAAACTTCAGATCACAGCCGCTTATTTGAAAATTGGTCCATGGCTTTTTATGACGGGGATATCTCGTCAAATACGACCGAAGACCTCGTCAATCTTTTTGAACTTTGTGTTGACCCGGCCAAACGAACTCCTCGCCCTTTGATTATGACCATGGTTAAAAAGTTTAGATCGACAGCAAGGGAATTAAGATAAAGACTTCTGTGTATGCGGAGGAATTTATGCGAACAGTTTTAACCCGACTTCTTTCAGCCAAAAATTATAACACTAAATATGACGACCTCGCCTTAGCGTCGCTCAGAATATTCATTGGTTTGACGATGGCCTTTTCCCACGGCCTTGGTAAAATGCCTCCGCCTGAAGGATTTGTTTCACATCTACAGATGATGGGTTTGCCAGCCCCTGATTTTTTAGCGTGGTGTGCAGCACTTGCGGAGCTTATGGGGGGACTCTTCTTAGCGGCCGGATTGCTGACTCGTCCATCAGCCTTGTTTGTGACAATAACCATGGCGGTAGCTGCCTTTGGTGCCCATTGGGCCGATCCTTTTGCTAAAAAAGAAATGGCGTTGTTGTATCTATTTGCTTCGTTGTTCTTTGTTTTGCACGGGGCGGGTCGCTGGTCCGTGGATCATTGGCTAAGCAAGTACACTCGCTCAGAGCGCTTGCAATAGTTTAAGCTTTAAACGTTCTTTAAACAGGTTTACGTCCACTGGCTCATTTAAGATTTGCTCTAGGCTAATCATAGTGTCAGTGGAAAAACCGCACGGGTTCATTCCGACAAATGCTTTAGGATCATATTTTAAATTGATTGCAGCACCGTGATAAGTGACCCACTTACGAACACCGATCCCTAAAGACGCAAGCTTTTTCGAGCCCACCCAAACACCGGTTTCATCGGCTTCTGATTCATTGATAGAACTCTTTTGTACCGATCTACCTTGCGCTTCAATTCCATAGGCGCGAAGGACCTCGACAATAGAGTCTTCAAATACGCGCAAGAACCCAACGACCTCACGATCTCTGCGACCTTTGCGTTGTTGGGTTAAATTTAAAATCGGATAGACAACAAGCTGACTTGGACCATGATAGGTGGCGCGTCCGCCGCGGGAGACTTCGACGACTTTTCCTTGCCAGTTAAAAACGTCACCTTCTTTAGTGGCTCTGCCTAAGGTAACAACCGGAGAATGAGTGCAAAAAATAAGATAGCCGGGAAGATTTTCTTCCTGAACTTTTTCAATCAATGCGGTTTGTTTTGCTAAAGCCTCTTCGTAGTCGATCAGGCCCCAGTCTTGGAAAATAAGATCTGCCATCGGGTCATAGCATAATTGCACTCCCAATGACTTGTCATGCAATTGTGCGAAATTTAAAGATTTTCAAAGGTTGTGAATAAGTTTTAGCCAGCAATTTCGGCCCTTGTGTATAAGGCTTATTCACAAAAATTTCAGAATGAGATTCGTTTGAAAATACTCAAGACCTGCACTCACAATTAAAACATAGCACAGGAGAGGGCTTATGAAGAATCTAGGACTGATTGTTGTGTTGGTTGCAGGCATGATGCTGACAGGCTGTTTGGAAAATGGCCAGGGCACCGAGGTTCTACAGAACTTAAACAACGAAGATTTCTCAGTGGTCACGGAGCCCGGTTCGGATTCCTCAGGGAGCGAGGGATCCAACGGCGAGACTACACCTGATCAACCTGGCGCTGAACCTTCTGCACCCGTCGATCGTGAGGGCCTAGAAATCAATAAGGGTGAAGTTATTACGGCTTCAACCAACTTATTAGTGGATTTTTACCCGCCATTTTTTAGTGCTCATATGAAAGTATCTGAAAACGCAACTTGCGCGAATGGCTTATGGGTCGACTATGCAGATAGTAAATCCGTTCTGAGCTCTAAAACAAATCAGTCGGTACCACTAAGTGTTCAATTCCGCGATCACGATGGTCGTTTAAGCAAGTGTTACACGCAAAGTATTGTGATCGACCAGTTGCCTCCAGAAATTCTGTTTTCTAAATATCCTTCTGCAAGTGTTGAAGAAGGCACTGATGTGGAAATCGTCTTTACTGTCACGGATGCTGGTGCGGGAGTGAAAGAAGTGACGTGTCAGTTTGGACAGATTGCGAAACCCTGTGCGGCTGGACAAAACAAAGTTATCTTCCCGCGCATGGCTGGCGGCGAATATACGTTCAAAGTTTATGCTATGGATAAATTAACCCAAAGCTCTGACAAAGCCATTACGTTTAAAGTTTCATCTATGTACAAACAAATGGCGCAAAACGTGACTGTGAACGAATACAAAAAAGTTGATATCTTATTTGTGATCGATAACTCAGGATCTATGCAGTATGAACAAAAGTCGATGGCATCGCGTGTTCGTAATTTTCTTGATGTGGTGAAAGGTCTTGACTGGCAGATCGCGGTTACGACAACCGACCCAACACACAAGACATTGGGTGATGGCCGATTAGTTCCATTATATGGGAAAACAAATTCATACATCTTAAATTCAGCGATGTCTGATGCTGATGCAAGATACACACTAGGTATGACCTTACAACGTCCCGAAACGGGAAGTGGTGCTGAGCAAGGTATCTACTCTGCTTACCGCGCGGTTGAAAGATCATTAGCATCTGTGGGTGGTAATACGAATTTCATCCGCTCTGATGCCCAGTTGGCAGTCGTAGTGATTTCCGATGAAGATGAATCAGCGAATGGCGAGAAAAATGATCCAGGTAACTTCGTGAAATTCATCCAAGATAGTTTCGCTGGCCAAAAAGCAATGAGTTTCCATTCCATCATCGCACGACCTGGAGATAAAGCCTGCTTAAGCGGTGAAGGGTACTCTGCGGGTTTCCGCTACGAGCAAATTTCTAAACTTACTGGTGGTGTGATTGGTGATGTTTGCGCCACAGATTACGCAGCCCAAGTACAGGGTATCGCAGAGGGCGTAAGAAAAACTTTAAAATCCATTACACTAGCCTGCGCACCAGTAGTAGATGCAATGAGAAGTGTAGTAGTTCTAAAGGACGGCCAAGTTTATAACGGCACAAGAAAGATCGAAGGCGTAAACGTAGTATTCGACGAGATGCTGCCAACCGCCGAATACCAAGTACAATACACTTGCTTAAAATAGCGGACGTTGGAAAGCAGCCAGCTGACCGTTAAGGGTTCCTGCCCTTAACCCCTTCGGGCTTCGCGCAAAAATGCCTTCATGGCATTTTTCTGCGTTGTGTGATCCTGGCTTGCTCTCTGGTTTATTGTTCTAGCTTGTGCGCAAAGCGCACTCGCTTTTTAGTTTTGGCTTAAGTTATCTTCGCGATCAACTTGGGAAACTTTCGTTCCATCAAGCGGGCGGATGTCTTTAGTGATCAGGCTTTTCAATTCAGCCATCGCCTTATTATCCACGATGAATGTGAATCCTGACGGGATGCTAGCGTTGCGATCAACAGCTTTTTTCAAATCTGGATTGAACAAAATGAATTCTTCATGGGCAAGCTTGCTGCGACGAAGAAGTTCTTTTGCCGAAATAGCTCTAGCTAATTTTACTTTATGAAGGTCCAAAGTTTTTTCGTACTCTAAGCCTTTATAGATTTGCTTATGGTACATTTGCGCGTAAAGAGCGCCCAAGAATTCACAGTAAAAGTTTGAAGATGCGAAATCAAAAGTCGTCGAGTTATAGTTATTAATGATGTGGGCAAGATCTTCGCTCTCAGCACCCTTCATAGCTTTACGCATTCCACCTGGGCCGTGATTCCACGCCGTGATAGCCAAAGGCCATGAACGCTTAAGAATCATGTGATTTTCTTTTAAAAGTTTAGCAGCAGCCACAGTTGCTTTAAAAGGCGAGTTGCGCTCGTCGATATGATCATTCACGATCATGAAGCTCTTACCTGTGTAATCCATGAATTGCCAAATACCTGAAGCACCCACTTTACTCACCGCATGACGGTTGAAGCTGCTTTCAACAAATGGCAAGCGAGTTAATTCGATAGGAAGTTTGTGCTCGCGGAAGATTTCTTCCATTCCACTAAGGTAAATAGGACTTACTTCTAAACCTTCAGCGAAGAAGTTCTTTTGCCCGGTTTGCACGCGCACGTTTTTTGCCGCGGCTTGAGCTTTTTCTTTTAAGCTGCCTTTAAGTGGTTCTAAGGCCGTAGCCAAAGACTCTTGCAGTTCGTTTTCAGCGCGACCCGTGCGAGCCATTTCTTTTAAAGCCTCACGAATGTTTTGAACTTCGTTAGAAACAAAATCATCGGCTTTAAGATTTCTCATCCAGCGTGCTTTTGGCGTAGGGCTGTTTATGATGTCTGAAATATCAACCACTTGAAAAACAATCCAAGGGTATTCAACGTGGTGAACAACCTTTTTCATGGAATCATAACGAGTATAAATATCAAACCAGAAGCCCGCACGATCACGCAAACCCGCCGGGATTGTGAATTCGTCAGAGATACGGTTTTCATAGTCATTTAAGATTTCATCGCGGTTATAAACGATGTCAGGATCTTTAGAAAAGACCACGCCATCTAAGATAATCTTTTGAATCTTCTGAATTTTGGCGACAACAACCGGAAAGCTTGCTGAGTTAAAAAGCCCCACCATAAGAGTTAAAAGAGCCAAAGAGCCTAAAACCCCACGGGTGCTTCTTTTTGAGACAAAACGACTTAATGCTGATGTACTTTGTTTGTTATCCATACCGGAATACATAGCAAGGGACATGCTAGAAATTGGCTCCTCAATACCCATCCATTACAGCTGAAGCCACCTAACTGTCTAAAAGAACGACATTGTGAAGTAAATTGGCAAGCGCTAAAACGGCCTCGGATTTTTATTCCTCCTCTGAGACGTTGCTTCGAACGGGGGATTGGATTTTAGAGTAGATTTTAGGTGCTTCTCCCTTCGCGAGGACGCCGTCGTGGCTCAGTTGCCGCCGCAGCTTTGCTGCGGTCCGCGCATCCATGCGCCGGCAAAGCCTCTCTTCGGGATAAGCACCTAAAATCTACTCTAAAATCCAATCTCGTTGATGCGACGTAGGAGAAATAAAAAATGGACCTGTAGCGAAAAGCGTAGTTTTTTATTGAGTGGCGTAGGCTCACTGGTACAGTTGGTTCCAATGTCTTTTAGGAGTAGGAAATGAAAGTTTTGATATCTATTTTTGCCTTACTTTTTTCTCTGGCATGTTTTGCGCGTCTTACCGATGGCAAAGTTCAAGTTGCTGTGAAAGATAACAAGTGGACTGCGACAATTGCTCCAGGATTTCATTTTAATAAGGAAGCTCCGGCGGCGTTGGTGGCGAATGGGAAAGAGATTTCTCCATCTACCAAAGAAGAACAGAAAATGGTTTTTGATATTTCTTCGGTGGCAGGAAAGTCCTATGAGATTTCTTTTTATGTTTGTGACGATAAAAAGACTGTATGTGAAGAGCATAAGTTTGCCCATCGTTCCGAAGCAGGTCTTGTTGGTGATAAACTTTTAAAGACGGTTCGCAAAGAACTTCCTGTTTCCACGAAAGTTCATGTGAACAGCCATGGTTTTATTGAAAACAATCTTGAAGCTGCGTTGTTGAAAGCATCTAAGGAAAAGAAATTAGTGCTTGTTGATTTTGGTGCTCCTTGGTGTCCGGCTTGTGTGCGTTTAGAAACTGAAGTTTTTGGTACAGCGGAATTTAAGAAGGCTTCTAAAAAACTTGTGAAGTTGGCACTTAATGCGGATATGCAATCGAATAAAGAATTCGGTGAAAAATACGCGATTCGCGCTTTGCCGACACTTTTAATCTTAAATGAAAAGGGTGAAGAGCTTTATCGCACTCTTGATTTTAAACCAGCACCTGCGCTTGTTGCGGAATTAAATTCCGTACTTTCTAAAAAGCCAACTGCTGTGGCAAATATGCAAAAGAAAGCTGAAGCCGGGGACAAAGCGGCTATGGCCTTTATGGCAGAGCAAGCTTTCAACCGCTTGGATTTGGAATCTGCTGTAAAATGGTATGCAAAAGTCGGCGAGATGAATCACTTCTACGCCTATTCCGAAATGGGCTTAGCTGCTGATAAAGATCTTAAAGACCAAAAAAACCGTGACGCTTATATCACAGTCTTAAAAAAGTGGATTCAATGGCAGCCAGAATCCTACACAGCAATCACCGCTCGCAATGATTGGGCTGGCCTTTATGAAGATAAAAAGAAGATTCCTGCAGAGTTAAAAACAGAGCTGCAAAAGAACTTGGAGCTTTTAGCGGGCTTTGCCCAGTCTGCTGAAAAGACAAAGAAGCTATTTGCAGAATGGAAAGTTTCTGACTTAGTTCCATTTGAGCATGAAGAGATTCTTACAACCCTGCTCACTTCAGCAGCGGCCTTGCAAAATGAAAAGCTTGCAGATGGTGTAAAAGCGCAATTACAGCAGAGCCTGCAAAAAAAGAATTTATCAGTCGAGCGTCCAGGAGAAATCTTAGCGGGACTTCCATATTTCAGAAAAGCCGGCATGTCTAAAGAAGAAGGGGAGTGGTTACAAAAACTAGTGACCGCTTATCCTGACACTTACGTTTATCATATGAAGTTGTCAGCATATTATGTGCGCCAGAAAGACTTCACGAAGGCGCTGCCGGAAGCAAAAAAGGCCGTAGAGCTAGGTTCAGACTTAAAATTTATGAATCTAAAGAATTTAGCTGAAATTCAAAAGAATCTAAAATTGAAGGACGAAGCCAAAGCATCCATCGACCAAGCTTTGGCACTGCCAGAAGCGAAACTTGAAAAGTATAAAGCTACAACGACAGCTCTGACGGAGATGAAAAAGTCTCTTTAGTTTTAGGTTTTAAGAACCGTATCAAAGTTTGCGCATCAAAAGGCGCGCGAACTTTGATGTCGTTATCAAAATAGATATAGGCCTTGCGTTTTTTGACCGCTGGTTTTTCATCATCAATCGTCAAAGCGTCCTTAGGCTGCCGCCCCTCGGTCCATGTTGAAATTCGATCTGCCCACCATCTTAAGGTAGGGTCATCATAACCACTCTTATAAAGTTCTTCCGGTCCATGAAGGCGTAGATACAAGAAGTCGCTAGTGACGTCCTCCATGTAAGGCCAAGTTCCTGCAGTATCTGCAAATACCAAAGCAATATCGTACTTACGCAAAAGTTTTATAAAATCGGGATTTTCAAAGCTATGGTGACGGATTTCAATGGCATGTCTTAAGGGGCGGTCACTGCCAGCGATTTCCTTGGGATATTCGATAGGATGGCGGTCCGCTTTTTTTGAAAACTTAGCAGCTTCCTTAAAAGTTCGTGGTAGGATTTTAAAAAAGTTTTCCAGCCTTTCCTCATCAAATAGAAAGTTCGGCGGAAATTGCCATAAGAAAACCTCTAATTTTTTATCAAGATAAAGCACTCCGGTTGCAAAAAAATTGGCTAAAGGAATTTCAACTTCCTTTAATCGTCGGATATGGGTGATATAGCGGGGTCCTTTAACAGAAAAAACAAAATCATCAGGCGTTTCTGAGTGCCAATGCTTAAAGGAATTCGGCCACTGCGAAGAATAGAACGTGCCGTTAATTTCTATGCTTTGCACCTGCCTAGAAGCATAGTGCAGTTCCTTTTTCTGATTAAGATCTTCAGGATAAAAAATTCCGCGCCAAGGAGGATAAACCCATCCCGAAATTCCAATTCGTGTATTCATGCTTTATTTATAACAATGATTCCCCGAAAGAACTTTGCTCAGGAACAAAACCGTGAACAAACAAAAAAGCCCGGCTATTTCTAGCAGGGCTTTTTTTTTGTCGAGTTTAAAACAGTCTTAATTAGTAGCGAATGATCTCGAAAGTGGCTTGGCAACCATTGCTTACCCACACGCGATCACCATAAGCTCCCGCAGTGCGACCCCAGATGCATGGATCATAACTGTGACGGCTGTTTAGACGAATTTGCTGAACTCCCCATGGATGGAAATAGCATTCGTTGTATTGGTAATTCCACGATGAACAGCTGATGTATTCAATTCTGTAGTGCGGTGGGTTTGGATCTGGATGAGGATATGGATTGCCTGGTCTGCCTGGGCGATCAGGACGACCCGGACGATCAGGGGGATATCCAGGGCCTGGATATGGATCAGGGCGGCGTCCCGGAGGACCCGGTCTGATGTACGAAGTTTCAACGTTCGTTAGTTCATCATCATTAAAAGTTTGGATGTCTGCTTGAGCCATCGGTGCCAATCCGCACACGAAAAGCACTGCGAAGATAATTCTTTTCATAATTCCCCCGGTTATTAGTGTCACAATGACCTTATTTTTTTATCTAAGTAGATATCATGCAGGAACAATGCCTGAATAAACTGACACCAATAATGAATCACATGACACTTCAGACATGACATCATGAGTAACCGAAGTGGAAGTGCAAAAAAAAATGGAGTTGTTTCCAACTCCATTTTCTACAAAAACTTTTTGCTGAAACTCAAATCTTAGTGCTTCAAAGGTTTTTGAATGATGTGAATAGCGTGGCCCAAAGTAGCTTCCGCTGCCTCCATCATTGTTTCGCCCAATGTTGGGTGAGGATGGATCGACAACGCAAGATCTTCGATTCTTGCGCCCATTTCGATAGCTAGAACTGCTTCAGAGATCAAGTTAGAAGCTTCTGGTCCGACGATGTGAACGCCCAAAAGAACATGTGTCTTTTTATCAGCGATCATTTTCACGAAACCATCTGTTTCCATCATGCTTACTGCGCGACCGTTAGCTCCGAATGGGAATTTACCGATCATTAGATCGTTATAACCCTTTGCTTTGCATTCCGCTTCAGTCATACCTGCAGATGCGATTTCTGGATCAGTAAATACTACTGCCGGAACTGTTTTCGCATCGTAAACGCGGTTAGCGCCAGAAATAACTTCAGCTACCAACACACCTTCGTGTGAAGCTTTGTGTGCAAGCATTGGTTGGCCAGCGATATCACCGATAGCAAAGATGTTAGAAACGTTCGTGCGGCGTTGAGCATCAACTTTAACGAAACCACGTTCATCAACTGCAATGCCAGCAGCTTTCAAGTTTGTTTGATCGCCATTTGGACGACGGCCCACGGTCACAAGAATTTTGTCGCATTTAACAACTTCTTCTTTGCCGTTGATTTCAACAGTCACTTCGTAACCGTCTTTAACTTTTTTCTGACCTTTAGCTTTAGCACCGTACATGATGTTCACGCCGGATTTTTTAAGCTTACGTTCAACAACTTGAGCGCAATCTGGATCAACCACACCAGCAAGCAATGCTGATTGAGCTTCGATCACAGTCACTTCAGAGCCTAATTTTTTTAGGTAAGAAGAAATCTCAAGTCCAATGTAACCACCACCGATAACTGCCACGCGCTTAGGAATAGTATCAAAAGCCAACGCACCAGTTGAAGAGCAGATATCTTTTTCGTCAAATTTGAAACCAGGGATTTCAATTGGACGAGAACCCGTTGCCACGATGAAGTACTTCGCTTGGACTGATTCAGTTCCAGAAGCCGACTTCACTGTGATTTCTTTAGAAGTTTTAAAGTTCGCTTCACCCTTAATGATGGTAACGCCATAACCTTTAAGAAGTTGGTTCACGCCGCCAGACATTTTGTCGCAAACAGATTGTTTCCAAGTCACAAGCTGTTTCATATCAACGCTGATGTCACCTTTGATCATCAAGCCCATGTCTTTAAAGTTATGTTGGGCTTTATGTAAAAGGTGAGTCGCAACGATCATCGCTTTAGATGGGATACAACCCACGTTCAAGCACACGCCACCCAAGAATTCACGTTCGATAACAGCAGTTTTAAAACCAAGTTGAGCAGAGCGGATGGCAGCCACATAACCGCCAGGACCCGCACCGATAACTACTACGTCAAAATTTTGCATTAGATTAACTCCACTAACAATTTACCAGGGTTTTCGATACGCGCGATGAAGGCAGCCAAGAATCTTGCTGCTACAGCACCGTCGATCAAACGGTGGTCTGCAGTCATCGTGTAGTTCATTACTTTGATTGCTGCTAACTGGCCATTTTTGATAACTGGTTTTTCATCAATTTTGTACATACCAAGGATCGCCACTTCAGGGTGGTTGATCACTGGAGTCGCATAAGTACCACCGATAGAACCGATGTTCGTTACAGTGATAGTGGCACCCTTCATTTCATCTGGTTTCAACTTACCGTCACGGGCACGTTTTGAAAGATCCAAAATCTCTTTAGAGATCTCAAGAATAGATTTTTGATCTGCATTCTTGATAACTGGAACAACAAGTCCGTTCGGAGTATCAGCGGCAAAACCGATATTGAAGTATTTTTTGTAAACAACTTCACCTGCAGCATCGTCGATAGATGCATTGAACATTGGGAATTCACGGATAGTCGCGATCAACGCTTTGATAACGATTGGAAGATAAGTGATCTTAGTTCCTTGTTTTTCAGCGTGTTCTTTTAGACCTTCACGCAAAGCAACCATCGCATCAACCTTCGCTTCATCCATGATCGTGAAGTGAGGAATAACGTGTTTAGAACGTTGCATGTTTTCAGCAATTTTCTTACGGATACCGATTAATGGTACGCGCTCTTCAGCAGCACCAGCAGGGCCTTGATAAGAAGGTTTAGGAATAGTCATGCCACCGCCTGCTGCAGGAGCTTTAGCAGATGTTCCACCAGAAGCTCCACCTTTAGCAGACATCACATCTTCACGAGTCACGCGACCCGCAAGACCTGAACCACCAAGTGTATTGATATCAACACCCATTTCACGAGCCAAGCGACGAGTCGCAGGAGTCGCAAGAACTTTTGAATCAGCTACTGGAGGGAAAATACCAGCAGAAGCACCAGCAGGTGCTGTAGAAGTCGAAGCTTGAGTCGGAGCAGAAGCTGCAGCGAAGTTTGCATGCGCAGAAGCAGGGATCTCACGTTGAGCACCAGCAGGAGGTTGAGCAGGGGCTGCAGCAGCCGTTGCGCCACCCGCACCCTCAAGCGTGATCATTGTTGATCCTACTTTTACAACATCACCAGTTTTAAATTTAACGTCTTTAACTACGCCAGCTACTGGAGTTGGAACCTCAACAGTCGCTTTATCAGTCAATACTTCAGCAATAGCTTGGTCCGCTTTTACAGAGTCACCTGGTTTAACTAACCATTTAACTAGTTCACCTTCAGTAACACCTTCACCAAGTTCAGGAAGTTTAACATCTTGAACCTTACCGCCGCCCGCTGCAGGAGCAGCCGTTTGCGGAGCAGGAGTTGAAGCTTGAGCAGCAGGGGCTGCTTTTGCCGCAGGAGCGGAAGCTGTCGCACCAGCGCCAGCTTCAAGAGTGATCATAGTTGAACCAACTTTAACCACATCACCAGCTTTAAATTTTACGTCTTTAACAACACCAGCAACAGGAGATGGAACCTCAACAGTTGCTTTGTCCGTCAATACTTCAGCGATAGGTTGATCGGCTTTCACAGAGTCGCCGGGTTTTACCAACCATTTTACTAATTCACCTTCTGTAACACCTTCGCCAAGTTCGGGCAGTTTTACGTCAGTTGCCATGTTGAGAAAGTTCCTTTCCGTTTATGAGTCCTAAAAAGTTGTTATTAAATTCATGTTCAATTGAGCTCTTTCCTTATTGATGATTCCCTTCATAAAGAATTCACCAGCTCGGTAAGAACTGCGTACCAAAGGACCAGAAGCTACATACAAGAAGCCCATGCCTTCAGCGATAGTTTGCCACTCTTGAAATTTTTCAGGAGTGACATAGTCCACTACTTTCAAATGTCTTGGGGTCGGTTGCAAGTATTGACCAAAGGTCACAACATCACAGCCAACAGCGCGCAAATCTTTCAGAGTTTGCAGAATCTCTTCATCCGTTTCACCTAGTCCCAACATGATTGAAGACTTGGTGTAACGGCTTGGATCACGCTCTTTTACCATTTCTAAAACGCGCAAACTTTGACGGTATCCTGCGCGCGGATCACGAACTTTTGGCGTTAAGCGCTCTACAGTTTCAATGTTGTGAGCGTAAACGTCAGGCTTTGCGTCAGTCAGTTGATTTACCAAGGCTTGATCGCCACGGAAATCACCGGCCAAAATTTCGATGATAAGGTTCGGAGATAATTTTTTAATTGTCGTTACTGTGCGAACAAAGTGTTCAGCACCTTGATCAGGAAGGTCATCGCGGTCTACGGTTGTAATAACAACGTATTCCAAATTCATTTGAGATAAAGAGTATGCAACCTTCTCGGGTTCAAATTGATCAAGAACGCCTTTGGGATTTCCAGTCTTCACATTACAGAAACGGCAACCGCGGGTGCAAACCTCACCCATGATCATGATCGTCGCAGTTCCGCCGGACCAACATTCGCCGATATTTGGGCAGCGAGCTTCTTGGCAAACTGTTGCAAGTTTTAGGTCGCTCATCATCTCCTTGATACGCGTATAATTTTCGCCCGACGGCGCGCGCACCTTAAGCCACGAAGGCTTTGGAGTTATTGGCTTTTTTTGCAACATAGGACCATTCCTTTAGCATTCTTTTTTAGAACACTCCCTTCTAGTCTTACCCCAGGGTATTTGCATCGAATTACGCCATGCATAATAGAGCTTTTCACCAGTACACCTAAAAGCCTTCGACAAAACCGTCCCAGGACGATTAAGTTGGCGCTTTATCGAGGTATTTTCATGAAGTTTTCATCAAAGCTGCAAGAGGGTGTGTTCCTAAAACGTTATAAACGCTTTTTCGCGGATATTGACTGGCAAGGTCAGGTGGTGACGGCCCATTGCCCCAACACTGGAAGCCTTAAAAGCATCAACAATCCCGGCCAAGCTTGCCTGTTTTCTGAAAGCAACAACCCAGAGCGCAAATTGAAGTTCACCTTAGAGATGATCAAATCTCCTTCGGGCAGTTGGGTGGGAGTCAATACGGCGACACCAAACACCGTAGTGAAAGAGGCTCTGCAAAATGTTGTGGGCCGAAATGATGTGACGGGAAGTTTCGCCGCTTGGTCGACTTTTCATGAAGTAAAACCCGAATACAAAATCAACGCTGAAACCCGCTTGGATTTTGGTTTAAAAAGTCAAAACTCTGACAAAGTTCATTTCATTGAAGTCAAAAATGTGACTTTAGCTGAAGAAGGAATCGCAAAATTTCCAGATTCTGTGTCAGAGCGAGCGCAAAAACATCTACGTGAACTTATGAATCTCATGGAGCAAGGACACTCTGCCGAAATTATTTTCACAGTTCAACGCGATGATTGTCATACTTTTGCTCCAGCTGATGATATCGATCCTGAGTACGGTCGACTTTTAAGAGAAGCGCAAAGTAAAGGACTTAAGATTTCTCCGCTTGTGGTGGACTTGCGGCCCGACGAGGTTTCTTTGTCCGATAAAATTTTGGCGGTGAGTCTTTAAACTTTTCGTCCTTCTTAATGACGGTGATGTGGCCATTGGTTTCGATCATGGCCAACAGAACTTCTTTTGGATTCGCAACGCCTTTTGCTCGTAAGGCTTCTTTAAGATCGTTTTCACTTAAGTGTTCATCCTTTCTTAATTTCTCATTAATTACGCCGTTTTCAATCAACCGCTTCGGTTCACCTTCAATGATTGAAGAGATAGGCTTGAATTTGAAAGTCAGCCAGCCAATGGCATATTCAGTCACCAATAAAGTGGTAACAACGATCAATCCGCCCGCTAATGATTCATCCCCGCCAATCAGAGAGTTTTGAACGGCATCACTTAAAAGCAACAACACTATTAGATCAAAAGGACTGAATTCCCCAATCTGCCGCCGTCCTAACAATCGCAAGATCACGACTAAAAAGAAATACACAGCCCACGCTCTTACTACAAACTCCCACCATGGCAGCGTCATGTCGCCCATTTATTCCTCCTCAGGAAATAAACCTTCTTCTAATAAATATATTCTAAAACTTTCATCATCCAGACTGAGTGGAGGCAGATAAAGACCCAGGTATGTTCGCTCCCACCAGCCTTCTTTTAAATTTTTTGTAAATGAATAGCGATACAGCTTTGCCTGAATGTATTTCGGCGGTTGACCGTCGAAGGGATCTTCTTTGAGTAAATCGATAACATCCTTATTTCCAGAAAGAATTCTTCCGACGAAATTTAAGATCCACGGATGATAGCGATAATCCGACATCGCGGCGAACCACATTTGCCAATCAATTTTAAAATGATAGGGACTTACTTGCGGAGGACAACGCTGAGGGTTTCCCGGCTTTCCTTTAAATTCATATTCGACCCACTTAGTGTGTTGATCGGGATTTTCAACCATGGTCCCTTCTAGAACTACCTCCATCCGTTCGCGGGTGATGCTGCCAAAAGCGCCGTAGGTATTCATCAGATGCCAGGGATCAAAACTGCGATTCATAACCTGACGTTTTGAAATCATATTCATCAAAGGTTTCTTACTTAGGAAAAGTAAAATAGCGGTGACGAAAAGCATGATCGGCGGCTGCCATAATGCGGGACCTTCGGCGACTATCGGCGGAAGCTCTCTGAAAAGTTTAAAGAAGTTATCATCGAAGCATGAAATGCACAGAACAATCGAAATTAAATTCAACCAGCTAAGATTTCCACTTAAAGCGATTAAACTTTGAAACAAGATAGTTGAAAGCCCAGAGATGTATCCCAGGTACGAAGGAAAGAAATAAAAGAAGGGCATCACAAGTTCAACCAAGTGATTGTATAACAAGGACAATTTTTGAAACCATTTCGGAAGACGATGAAAAAACCAGCTCAGTGGATTTGGCAAAGGCTGGGTTTCATAGTGATAATACATGCAAGTCAACTCGCGCCAACATTCATCACCACGAATTTTGATTAAGCCTGCGCCAAACATCACGCGAAATAAAAGCCAGCGATAAAGCCAAATGACGGGCAGGGGAACTGCTTGTTCTGTTGGACCTAAAAAGATCGCCAGGAAACCAGCTTCTAAAAGCAGAATTTCCCAGCCATAACCATAAAAAACCTGACCGACATTTACGAAGGACATATATAGCAACCATAGTACGGTCCATATCGCTATCGAAGTGAGCGGTCCGAAAGAATCGCTAAATCCAAAGAAAGTCAAAGCGGATACCACGACACCGATCCACGCAAGTGATGTGTAAAGTTCATCTGAATATTTAAAATAAAAAATGCTGGGATGATTGTTGAAGGTGGTTCTTTTCAAAAAAATCGGAATAGGTAGAATGCCGTTACTTCCTAACAAACCTCTTCCCTGATTGGCGGCAATTAAAAAACCAATGAAATATAAAAGTGCCAAACCTCTTTGTAAAAGGAAGCGTGTGAAAACATAGTCTTGGCTATATAAAAAATCGAAAGACATTAGCCATGATTTTCGCGTTGTCTTACTGCGAAGTGCAGATGTGTTTTGACTATCGCCTAAAACATAATCTAGTGGCGGTTTTCCGAATGACATAAATCTTTAAAATCTTAGCTAGCTTTTGGTCGAAATCCGCCAGATTTCAGAGGGAAACTGTCAACTGAACAGACAGTTTCTGTCGCTTTAAAGTTTTAAAAATGAGCAGCCGATTTCCTTTAATACCACGGAGGATCGGCATGAAGTCTTTCTTATCAATCAAAGGTCTAATGACCGTAGCAATGATGCTGACACTGACCGCCTGTGCAGGAGAGTTTGCTGCTTTACCAGATGATCCAAACAACGAACCTGTTTCTAAAGAGGGAAGCAGCGAAGAACCTTCTACGGCGACGCCAGAGCCTGAAACACCCAGCGCGCCAGCGCCTGTTGTTCCAGTGGATGCAAGAGCTGAAATTTTAAAACAGTACAATTTTGTGGATCCAACCCACATCGTTCCTACGACAGCATTGGAAGATGCCATCATTTACTATCATGAAAAGAAAGCGACTTTAAAAAATCCAAACGTGTTGTCGGTTTTGGATTTCAGTCAGACTTCTAAGAACAAACGTTTCTATATCATCAACATGAAAACGGGCAGTGTGTGGAACGTTCACGTATCCCACGGCAAAGGTTCTGACAGCAATCACGATGGTTACGCTGAAAAATTCAGTAACGTCGAAGGCTCTAACGCTAGCTCGTTAGGTTACTACAAAACTGCTGAAACTTACCAAGGCAGTAACGGCTATTCATTAAGACTGGATGGCCTATCAACGACGAACTCTAGAGCGCGCGAAAGAGCTATTGTCATTCATGGTGCAAGTTACGTTCAAGATTCTAACGTGATTCAAGGTCGCAGCTGGGGATGTCCTGCGATTTCTACAGACAATCACCGTAAGGTCATAGATATGCTAAAAGGCGGAAGCATCATCTACGCTTTTAAATAAGGCGGTCGTCGATAAGGGTCCATCTGACTGCGTTGGAAACCTCTTGTCCTCGCTCCGATGTGGCGCTGCCACACCTGCGCTGCGGGAAGAGGCTTCCGCCTTGCATATGGACCCTTCTCGCCAACCTTGGCGTTTGGGTGTGTGGGTTGCTTAAAGTAGTTTTAGTTGTTCGCCTACTAGTTTTTTTAGGTTTTCTACGTGGGTTACGTATTCTTCCATGTCTAGGCGTTCGTCTTCGCGGACGTGGGCATTTGCAGAGTTGTATGGAGTTAACTCAATCACATCTGCGTGAGATGAGATTGCAGAGAAATTTGCCTCTTCTAGCGTTGACATTAAAGCATCTAAATCGTGATCGTCTTCTGGGTAACTTAAACCGCGCATGTCACACAATGCTTTTAAGTATTTTTCGCAAGCTTGCGCTAGGTTGTAGCCGACTAAATCGTGCTGCTTTTCATCGTCTACGTGTTTTTTTGCTAAATCTAGGTCGTCTTGAGCTTTCAGAATAAGAGATTTTGCGTGTGCGCTCATAGAGGGTCCTTTGGTGAATGTTTATAGGTGTATTAAAACCGAGAAGAACATTAACGCCAATATAAAACTTCGTTTTCTACAAATAAAAAACCCACAGTTTTTCAACTGTGGGTTTGAAATAAGCAATTTATTAAAGAGCCTATTCTTTTTTCGCACCAAGGTGGCGATCGATGATGTCTTTGAATTCAGAGAACGGGTAAGCACCACGAAGAGAAACACCGTTGATCAAGAAACCTGGAGTACCAGAGAAGTTGAACTTCTTAGCTTCTTCCATGTCAGCTTCGATACGTTTAGTGATTGCTTCGCTGTTAAGGTCTTTTTCAAGTTTCTTCATGTCAGCGCCAGCTTTTTTAGCAGCGTCTTTCAAAGCACCTTCTTTTTTAGTACGTAGGTCACCTTGGTTCTCGAAAACTAGGTCATAGAATTTTTTAGCTTTAGCATGGTCTTGCATTGCAACTGCTTCGAAATATCTAGCAGCAGGCATCGCCATTGGATGGAAATCCAAAGGAAGGTGTTTAAACACAACGCGAACGTCATTTGGGTAAGCTTTCATAACTTCTTCAACAGTCGCGTGACCTTTAGCGCAGTATGGGCACTCAAAGTCAGAATATTCGATGATAGTTACTTTAGCGTCTTTTGGTCCAAAGATAGCGCGGTCTTCTTCAACAGTTGCTTTCAAAGGATTAGCGAACTCTTCGTCACGCTTTTTGCCTTCTTCTTGAACTGCTTTTTCTTGCGCTTTACGTTGCGCGTTTTGAGCTGCTTTATTAACAACTTCGATGAATTGTTCTGGATCTTTTTCGATTGCTACGAAAACGATGCTTGGATCTTTTTCGATGGCTTCTTTTAATTGTTTAGCTGAAGGAGCACAGTTCACTAATGAAAGTGCTAGCGCTGCGATTCCTAAAAACTTAAATGCTTTCAATTGTTCCTCCGAGGTGGATTTAATGTTTTTTTGAGCGGCCTTCAGTTTGACATAATTGATAACTTGCAGGGAAGGAAAAAATCCTGGACCAATGTCCTAAGGTTTTTTGGTCTTGTCTCGCTCCAGCCGCAGTCTTTAAACTACAGGTTATGAAAAAAGCAAATTTCCTTTTAACAATGTTATCCCTTGTATTTTGCGCACAGGCCCAAGCGGGTTTGTTATTTAATTACTCGCAATTGACAGTGAAAGACCTCGATCAAATGAACAAGTTGGTCGAAGACAAGATCAAAGAATCCAGAAAAGAAGCTGGGGTGGGCAAAGTAGTTCCACTGAAGGAAGCTCTGCAATCTGTCTATGCGCGTCCTAATGATGACGAAATGATCGAAAAAACTGTGGCCCCATTGCGTGCAAAATTAGATGAACTTGGCGCCTGGGAAAAAACTGTCAGTCAATTAACTGACGAAGCCATCAATGCCTTAAAGAATCCAAAAGCGTTTAAGCCGGTGGTGCAAGTGACCTATGTTGTGTTCTTGGAAAATCTTATGGCAGAGATCAAACCATATATCTCGTCCCAGGGCTTTGAGCGTAAAACTATTGAACGCATTAGGGATGCGAAGATTGAACTAACTCGTGAGGCTGTCAATGAGCGCAAATTGCGAATGATGAAATCCACTGTTTCACCATCTGAAGTGGCCGCAAAAATTCTGACTCAAGCCAATGAAAAACCAGCGACTCCGCAAGAAAACGCTGAAGAAATAACCACCGAAAAACCCGCAAACGGGCAATAATTTCCCTCGACCAGACCGTGCGCCAAGGCAATTCGACCAAAGGCGCGCGTCAAACGTTAGATCTCCTCA
This sequence comes from Bdellovibrio bacteriovorus, assembly GCA_041888585.1. Classification (GTDB taxonomy): domain Bacteria; phylum Bdellovibrionota; class Bdellovibrionia; order Bdellovibrionales; family Bdellovibrionaceae; genus Bdellovibrio; species Bdellovibrio bacteriovorus_I. Next base: position 682,651 of record CP168971.1, read on the forward strand.
ACTCTCTGAAAATCGCCTCAAATTGACTCAAGTTCTTACGAACTCCTACCGATAGAAACAACATGTGGGCAGGAAGTCCCTAGAGCAATTAGGAGGATTCGATGTTTCTTCAAGGCGATTTACAAATAGTGTTTGATGCACTCTATTCAGTGGGCGCAATCGACCCTGTTTTGAAATTGGATTGGAGTGAAGTGACTAAGGAAATGATGGCTCAGCCGCAAATTCTTAGCGATGCCTTTCACGCCATCAATTCTTGTAAAGGAAACAAAGATCTTCTGATTCAAAAGCTCCACATGATGGATGAAAAATCCGTGAATTATATCGCTATGGAGGTCGCCCGTGAGTTTTGTGAATTCCAAGATCGTACGGACTTGCACTAAGATTGCATTGTTGTTTTTGGTAACACCGGCGGCAATGGCATGGGAAGTTGATTTTTCCCGTCGCCAAGTTGACTTCAACCGCGTTACTAACGAAGACCGTCTTCCAGCCAGCAGTGTGAAGGAAGAGGATTCAACAACAATCCTAAATTCTGTTTTTCAATCGGTAGAACCAACTCAAGATATCGTCATCATGAACACGGAAAAAGGCTTTGTGCCGGATAAAGTTCACCTTAAAAAGGGTGGCAACTACCGTGTTCACGTTGTGAATGTGAATGGCAAAGAAAAGAATGTCAGCTTCGTGCTGGATGCTTTTTCTGAACATCACAACACAGTGTTTGGCCAGCAAAAAACTTTTCATGTCACACCGAAAGCAGAAGGAATTTTTTCTTATCAGTGCCCGGAAACAGCGGTGCAAGGTAAGTTCATTATTTATTCTGATGCGGGAGCTTCTGACAGAAAACCAGCTTCTCACTAATTTTTAAAGGGTAGCGTCCATGTCGGATCAATCCAATGTATTCAAACAGACCATTCAGCAGAATTTAGGTCCTGTATTGAAGTACCTTGATGATAAGGGCGTATCCGAAATTCTTGTAAACGGTCACAAAGAAATTTTCGTCGAAAGAAAAGGGAAGCTTGAAAGAGTTCCTGAAAGCTTTCCATCCGAGGACGATTTGCGTGCAGCTGTAAACAGTATCGCGCAAAGCGTGGGTCGTCGTATCGACGATGAATCGCCAAGACTAGATGCGCGTTTGCCAGATGGTTCGCGTATTGCGGCCGTGATTCCGCCAATGTCACGCAAAGGTACGACACTTTCCATTCGTAAATTTACAAATAATAAAATCACTTTCGCCGATTACATCAAGTTTGGTGCAATCACTGAAGATGGCGCACGATTCTTGGATATCGCCATGTTCTTAGGAAAAAACATCATCGTCAGCGGTGGTACGGGTTCTGGTAAAACAACTTTGTTGTCATTGCTGTGCACGCGTATTCCTAAGGGCCAACGAGTGATGGTGATCGAGGATTCTTCAGAGTTGCAAGTCGACTACGAACACGTGGTGATGTTTGAAACTCGCCAGGCCGATCAACTTGGTAAAGGTGAAGTCTCGATCAAAGATCTTTTAAAAAGTGCACTTCGTCTAAGACCAGATCGCATCATCGTGGGTGAGGTTCGTTCCAGTGAAGCGATGGAATTATTAAACGCGATGAACACCGGTCACAAAGGTTGTATGGGCACAGTCCATGCGAACACTCCGGAAGATGCGATCGTTCGTTTAGAAGCTCTTGCTCAAGGCGGGGATGCAAAGATCAGTGAAAAGGCTTTGCGCTCGCAAGTGAACTCTGCCATCGATTTAATCATTCAGGTCAGCCGTTTTAGCGACGGATCTCGCCGCATTGCCGCAATCAGCGAAGTCCTTGGATTCAATAACGATGGTTCATACAACGTCGTTCCAATTTTCGAAATGTCCAGAATGACCCGCCGTCCCGACGGAACCCTAGATGGAAAGCTCATCGCCACAGGCAATGTCCCAAGCTTTATGGAAGAAATCGTGGACAATAACTTACCATTCCCAAGAAGTAAGTTCGCCAAAACCGCCTAAAATCGATGAAAAGCAGCCGGCTGACTGCGTTGTCGGTCCTCAGTTCTCCTCCGGCCTACCTCCAGTAGGCCTACGTGCGAGCTGAGAACCTCCGCCTTGCATCCGACTACTTTGAATCGATTTCCATGCGCGTCATTCTTCGCATCTGTGTGGCGATTTAAGCGATCATTTTCATTCTTATTTTTAGCTTTTTTGTTTTCAATTTCGCACTCGAAAGGTTAAGACCTTTACGTGCACTTTAGTTGTAAGATTTCTAATGCAGTTTTAACCATTCTAGAGCAGCAGGGCGAAGACCTGTCGCAGCTCTATGAGCAGACCCATCTGCCGGTGGAGTTGCTGCGTGATTCATCATATTGGATCAGCGCTCCTGACATGGAAAACTTTTTGGAAACGGCACTTCGTCTGCCATTAAAGCGCGATGGAAATATTTTGCAACGAGCAGGGCAAGAAGGTCCGTCGCTTAGAGCCTGGGGCGTGCTTGATAGCGTTCTGCGCATGATGCCGAGGCCTCAAGAAATTTTTAATCAGCCAGAACAATTCATTTCTTACTTCATTTCGCCAAAACCTCCGATTGAAAATCTTCGTCGTGATGAAGTCAGTATATCATTTGATCTTCCGTTGCCTGCTGAACAATACCCTTTGGTTACAACTTACCTAAAAGCGGCATTCGAATCTTTACCAGTGTACGTAGGGCAACCGCCAGCTACGTGCACATGGGAAGGCATCACGATTCAGCTAAATTGGTCGACTCAGCAAAATTCCATCTTCAGTGAAAGTGTTGGTCACCAAGTAAGCCCAGCATTGTTTCAAAGTCTGATCGATGATTTGCAAAGGACTCAGCGCGAGCGTGAAGACTTGCAAAAATACGTCAGCGACCTTGAAGAAAAAGTTCGCGACTACGAAAAACAAAAATTAAAACTTTCCGTGCAAGCAGCAGCTGCTGCCGATGAAGCCCCAAGTTCTTCGTTGCTTCCGCAAGAAGGAACATTGGCGCACCTAAACTTCGACGGCGATTCGCCAGTGTATGCTCTCAGCCAAAACTTAGCGCGCATGCATGACTACATGGTCAGAGCCCAACAGCTAATTACTATGCTTGTTGCTCAAGGAAAAATGACCTCTGCCGTGAAAGAGGCTATGCGACGTGTGGACTGGGAACACGTAAAAACCCAATACCCACGCACCGTGCATGAAAGCATGGATCTAGTAAGAAAAGTAAATATTAAAAACTCCGAGAAGGAAGAAGGAACTCATCATGTCTGAAATCGTCAGCGTCGTCTCTCGTGAAATTCTTGATAGCCGCGGTAATCCAACTGTTGAAGTTGAAGTAACAACTGCAGAAGGAAATGTGGGTCGTGCCGCAGTTCCGTCTGGCGCGTCGACGGGCGCCCATGAGGCTTGTGAGCTTCGTGATGGCGACAAAAATCGTTTCCTTGGTAAAGGTGTTTTTAAAGCTGTAGACAACATTCGCGAAAAGATCGCTCCAGAGATCATGGGCTTGCAAGTAACAGAACAAGTTTACTTGGATAAAGTTTTGCGCGAAATCGATGGAACTGAAAATAAATCTTCTCTTGGTGCAAACGCGATCCTAGGTGTTTCTTTGGCAGTAGCTAAAGCAGCGGCGTTGGATTCGAACTTGCCTCTTTACCGTTACGTTGGTGGTTCACAAGCTTGCCGCTTGCCAGTTCCATTGATGAACGTTCTTAATGGTGGCGCGCATGCAAACAACGGTCTTGATATTCAAGAATTCATGATCGTTCCGACTGTGAATAACTCGTATGCTGAATCACTTCGTGCGGGCGCTGAGATCTTTCACACTCTAAAAAAGATTTTGAGCAAAAAAGGCCTTTCAACGGCAGTTGGTGACGAAGGTGGTTTTGCTCCGAAATTAGGATCAAACCAAGAAGCGATGGATCTATTGATGAACGCTATCGTTGATGCTGGCTACGACCCAGGTCAAAACGTATTCCTTGCTTTGGATGTGGCTTCTACAGAGCTTTTCAAAGAAGGTAAATACACGTGGCAGGGCGGACAGATTTCTCCTGACGAACTTCTTGGTATCTACAAATCATGGGCAGAAAAATATCCATTGATCTCTATTGAAGATGGGTTCTCTGAAGACGACTGGGATTCATGGGTGAAAGCAACTGCGCAAATGGGAACAACTATGCAATTGATCGGGGACGATCTTTTCGTAACAAATCCAAAACGTTTGCGTATGGGGTTGGAGAAAAAAGCCGGCAATGCCTTGTTAGTAAAAGTAAATCAAATCGGTACTTTGACTGAAACGTTCGAGGCTGTGAACTTAGCGCAAAGAAACAAATACCGCACAATCATGTCTCACCGTTCAGGTGAAACTGAAGACGTAACAATTGCCGATCTTGCGGTGGCACTCAACTGCCATCAAATTAAAACGGGCAGCCCTTGCCGTGGAGAAAGAACTGCGAAGTACAACCAGCTTCTTCGTATCGAAGAGGATCTTGGTGGTATGGGAGTTTACTGGGATAAAGCGGCTTTCCGTTAATTTTAACGGCAGTCGGCAGCGCTGAAGCTCCGGCAGGTGCGCAAGGTGAAAGAACATCCAAACCCGTTGTGTAAAACACAGCGGGTTTTTTATTTTGCACATTATCTGAAAACAAATCCTAGTCCTCAGTCGCGTAGCCATTGATCCTGCAGAAAAGATAGAATGACCTCATGTCTTACACTGAATTTGCAATTGGCTTACGACGTTTTCTAAATCATCCAACGAAGGTCGCTTCGGTTTGTTTGGTTGTTTTCTGTGTTTCGATTGTTTTAAACGGGAACGTTTTTCGTCTTTGGAATCTTCATCGTGATTTTGATCGCATCAATTCAGAAATCGCCACAACAAAACAAAACATTTCAAGTTTAAGCGATCAGCTTAAACAAGCGAAAGATCCATCATTCATTGAGCGCCAAGCTCGCGATAGGTTGGATCTGGCGGCCGAAGATGATTTAGTTTTCGTATTCGCAGATCAAGACTAAGTCTTACATCAATCTCATCTGGTGACCCATAGCATAAAATGGTGTATTTAGGTTACAATACAACTAGTATTCTGACTCTATTCGCTAATAATTGTTAAGTGAAATTAGAGGTTTGTATGATTGATAATCACTCAGTAAATTGGAACAAAGAAGCTCTAAAAAATCTCCGCCTTCGCCTTGGCTGGAGCCGTTCTGATCTTGCTCGCCGATTGCACTGTTCATCTCAAGTCATTGAATCTTGGGAAGGTGGCGCTGATATCGAAACGCGTGCAAAAGGTGAACTTGAAGTCCTGTTGGTTCAAGCACAAGCATTTAGCGATGAAGTGAAGTCTCTTCCTGTTGCCGAAAATGAATGTGAGCGTAAAGCCCTCGAGCAAATCGACTTTTCGAAAGTAAAGTTAGACTTAGAATAGAACCATCGACAAAAAGACAATCCCAGTGGTAAAACAGTTTTTTCACTGGGAGATACTATGAAAAAGCTTTATCTAGTGGACGTCAGCGCGATGTTCTTTCGCGCCTTCTATGCAATTCGTCCCCTGACTTCTCCGTCTGGTGTACCGGTAAATGCCATCTATGGTTTTTTATCGATGATCATCAAACTTCTTAAAGAAGAAAATCCAGAATATCTAGTTTTCTGTTACGACCGCAAAGAACCGTCTTTTCGTAAAGAGTTGTACGCTGACTACAAAGCCCATCGTTCTGACATGCCCGAAGATCTTGCAAAGCAAGTTCCCTACATCAAGCAACTGGCTGATGTTCTTGGAGTGCCTTCCTACGAAATTCCCGGTTATGAAGCCGACGATATTATCGGTGGATTGACTAAATGGGGCCGTCATCATGACATGGAGGTTTTCATCGTTAGCGGTGATAAAGACTTCGGTCAGTTGATTCAAGATCACGTGTACTTGTATGACACCATGAAAGACGTAAAGTACGATGCTAAAGGTGTTTTCGAAAAATGGGGGGTCCGCCCTGATCAATTCATAGATTATCTAGCGATCGTGGGTGATGCCTCAGATAACGTTCCTGGCGTAAAAGGCATTGGGGAAAAAGGTGCGATTAAATTATTAGAGCAATTTAAAACCCTTGAAGACATCTATGAAAACATCGATAAAGTTGAAAGCAAAAGCGTTCGTGAAAAGCTGATCGCTTCAAAAGAAAATGCACTTTTATCAAAAAAGCTTGTCACTATTTCGACAGATGTCGCGGTATCTGAAGACTATAACTCTTATCGGTTAAGACCTTTTAAAACAGACGAGCTAAAAGCTCTTTTGCATGAACTGAACTTCAAGACCTTCGAAAAAAGTTTATTCGGAACAGTCTCTGATGCACCGGCAACTTCTTTAATCAGACCAGCGGCTGTAAAAACGGCGGCGCCAGTTAAAGAGGCGACTTCTGCAGTTTCTGCGACTTTGGTTATCACTAAAGAAGATCGGACCTTCCGTGAATCGACAACGACCACTCGCGATTTGGCAGAGTTCCTTTCAGAAGGTCAAATCCTGTGGGGCTTAAGCGACAATCGTGGTGTTTTTGTCGGTACAGAAACAGACGTCATGGAAGTTTCTGATTTTGAATATCTTGGTAAATTGACTGACACCTTCCAAATTCGTTGGAGTGGTTACGATTTAAAATCTTTCTGGCATAAGATCGGCGCAAAAACTCCCATCGCAGGCTGGGATTCACAGTTAGCGGCCTATGTTTTAAAAGCCGGTGACACTTCTGATTTTAAAGAGATTTACAGTAAATACATGGCTGAACATTTGCCAGAGTTTTTAAGCCCGTCAGAACTTTATAATTCTCACCGCAACCTCGCTGCGACGCTGTTAAACGAAATGCGCAATGTTGGCAGTGAAAAAGTTTACGAAGAAATTGATTTGCCATTAGTGAAAGTTCTTCTTTCCATGGAGCGCCTGGGTGTGCGCATTGATAAAGAACTTCTTGCGCAACAAAGTGCAGAACTAACAGAAGAAATCGCTTCTTTGGAAAAACAAATCCATTCTGAGGCCGGAGAATCCTTTAATGTCGGAAGTCCTAAACAATTAGGGGTGATCTTATTTGAGAAACTAAAACTTCCAGCGGGTAAGAAAACTAAAACAGGTTATTCTACAGGCGAAGACGTACTTTCAGCGCTAGAACATCCTATTGCAAAACTTATCTTACAATGGCGTGAACTTTCTAAGCTTAAATCTACTTATGTGGACGCTTTACCAACCATGATCAGCCCTAAAGACGATCGTGTTCACACAAGCTTCAACCAAGCTTTGACAACAACAGGACGTCTATCAAGTACTGCTCCGAACTTACAAAACATTCCGATCAGAACTTTGCGTGGTCAAAAAGTGCGTGAGGCTTTCGTTGCCGCACCAAGAATGAAGTTGTTGTCAGTGGACTATTCGCAAATCGAACTGCGCATCTTAGCCCACATTAGTGAAGACCCGAACTTAATCAAAGCTTTCCAAAAAGACCTAGACATCCATGCGGCAACAGCTGCGGAAGTATTTGGAGTCCCGTTGAATGAAGTGACTTCAAATCAACGTCGTTCAGCCAAAGCCGTGAACTTCGGTATTGCTTACGGCCAAGGTGCCTTCGGATTGGCAGAAAACCTAGGAATTCCCAGAGGCGAAGCTAAAGACATCATCGAAAGATACTTCACAAGATTCAAAGGCGTGAAAGAATATATCGAAGGCACAACAAAGTTAGCCCACGAAAAAGGCTACGTTGAAACTCTGTTCGGTCGCCGCCGCTATATCGATGAACTAAAATCAAGCAACAACATGCTTAAAAAATTCGGCGAAAGAGCCGCAATCAATGCCCCAATTCAAGGAACAGCGAGCGACTTGGTGAAAAAGGCCATGATTGAAGTCTTCGAAAAGGTCCCAGTACGAATGCTGTTACAAGTGCATGACGAATTGATCTTTGAAGGCACGGAAGAAGATTTAAATAAACACACGCAACAACTAGTACACATCATGGAAAACGTAGCGAAGCTAAAGGTACCATTGAAGGTGAACTACGAAATAGGCAACAACTGGAACGAATCCCACTAAGCGGGCCGTGAAAACGGTCCATCTATGAAAGGCCTTCGGGCTGCGTTGTCGGCCCTTGGCTTTCTCTCCGACGTGGCGCTGCCACGCCTCCGTTGCAGCCAAAAACCTCCGCCTTGTATATGGACCGTTTTGACGACCCTCAGTTGGTTACTCAGTTTCCCAGCCGACGACTCGGCCACCTTCAAAGTAAACGTAGCGAACTTCTTGTCTAAAACCTTGTGGTGAAGAAACATGTCTTAGATATTTCCAGCGTTCATTTTTATAAATTGGGTTACCAGAAACTTCGACACTTGTTGGTTCGCCCCAGGATTTTTTAACGTAGGCTTGTGGCATTCCGACAGCGATATCTTGGGTTTCAATTAGATCTTTAATCTCCTCAGCCGGGGCTTGTGATCTTGCCCAAATATCATTGCGATTGATCCATTGCTGGCGGCCTTCAATCGACGGGATAGCTAAGAAATCAATCTTCTCTGTATCATTTTTTAACCAAGGAAGAACCTTAGAATATTGCTCGCGCTCTTTTTTAGAACTCAAAGTGCGTTCCATTTCGCGAACCTTTTGGCGGGATCTGATCTCATCAAGGTCAGACGGGCTTAAAGAGTTAGGATCTTTACCAAGTTCATAGGCAGTTTGACGAGTTTGCCGGTCATAAGAGGGGCGGCTAGCGTGTTCAGAATCCTGGTAAGTCATCGGAGCTTGATATCCGCTGCTGCTACTTCTTTGAAATTGGGCGCAACCTAAAACAGTAAAAACCACGGGCAAAGATATAAAAAGGAATTTCATCAATCACTCCTAACACTTAATGCTAGCTGATTGAGGAAAGATTATAAATTGTTCTTGCGACGTATTTGGTTCTTTTCTTACAATCGTCTTGGGAGACATCTTTGGCAAACAATGAAAGTCCGACTAAAGTAGAGGAAGAAAACAAAATCAGCCCGGAGGCTGAGGCAGAGGATTCTCTTTCTTTAGAGTCGCTCGATAGTATTCTAGCTGAAGAAGATCCTGAATTTGCCCAAAGTCTTTTAGATATCGGGCCTGATAATCCCACCGAGATCTATAATGAAAGCGTTGAGCTTGAATACACGTTAGAAGAAGAACTCAAGCGGTGGAAAGAGGCTTCACCTAAGAAAGCCAAAATAGCAAAGTATCTTCCATTTATTCCACGTTTATCTTATAGAGTTCGCGTCTTCCGTGCGTCCCTTCGTTTAACGATTGTAAAGCAAAAAGAACAAGCCATTTACCGTGTTAAGAATGCGGGACCGTTGTTAATGGCAGGGGCTAAAAATTCTGCCCTTAAATTAAAAACCTCATTAAGTGATGGCCTTCAAGCATTCTCGAAGTTTTCAACTCTGAAAAAAGTGGGCTTTGCAGGACTCGTTTTAGTAACTGCCGCTGGTGGCTTTCTTATTTATCGAATTACCACCAAGGGACTTTTGCCACCTGAAAAAGAAATGTTTATTTCTTCAATGGAAGACTGGGCTCAAGAGAAGCATTTCTATGATCGTTCAGCGCAAATGGAATCGTTTTATGAATCCACACGCATGTCGCAAAATATTTTGCTTATGAAAAAGATGACGGTAAATCTAAGACCGTCATCAGAATCAGGCCCCAATCCCATGGGCGCTTTTGAATTTTACGTGGAAGGTGCGGCCTCTGAAGTCGTTGTCGAAATCAAAGACCGGGAACCTGAGGTGGAAGATTTGTTTTTAAGAACCATCGAAGACATGACTTTTGATCAAGTGTCCTCTGGGGAAGGAAAACAGCTTCTTTGCGAAAGACTGCGCAAAGAAGTGAATAAGATCCTTACCAAAGGATACGTTCGTCGCATCTTTATCAAAAACGCGATCGTTAAACCTTAAAAGCGGTCACATCAATGTCGTAATATTTTAAGCGATCATGCAGCGTGCTCTTAGGCATTCCTAAATCTTGGGCGGTTCTGCGTTGGTTGCCCTTGTTTGCGGTAAGCCGCTTGATGATCATCTGTTTTTCAATCTCTTTAATTACCGGGATGTCGTTAGAAACCCTGTCATCAACATGTTGAAGCAAAGTGCGATCGATCAATTTTTCAACATGCTCTTCAGTGATATGTTCGCGGGGGTAAAGAGCAGATGCCCGGGTCACTAAGTTCTTAAGCTCACGGATGTTCCCAGGCCATGGATGTTTTTTTAAGCGTGCAATCGCGCCAAAGGAAAAACGCACTCTCATTTTTTTTGCAAAGTTATAAAGAAGATCCTCGAAATCCTCCATGCGCAAAGCCAACGCGGGCGGAGTTACTGAAACTACGTTCAAGCGGAAATAGAGGTCAGAGCGGAACAGACCTTCTCTGATTTTTTCTGCCATATTTTGGTGGGTCGCTGCGATGATACGAACATCTGTTTTAATATTTTTATCTGCACCAACGGGACGGATTTCATTGTTTTCTAAGGCACGTAAAAGTTTGGCTTGCAGGCTATAGGACAGATCACCAATTTCATCTAAAAACAAAGTGCCCCCGCGGGCCGCTTCAAAAGCCCCTTTACGATCATTGATGGCGCCAGTGAAACTGCCTTTCACATGACCAAATAATTCGCTTTCAATCAGTGTTTCGCTTAGGGCGCTGCAGTTCACACCCACAAAAGGACCATTTTTTCTGGAACTTGTTTCATGCAGGGTTGAAGCTAAAACGTCTTTACCGGTACCGGAAGGACCTAGAATAAGAACGGGGAATTCAGTTTTTGCGACATTGCTTAGGGTTTTAAGTTCCTGGTTCCAAACTTCGTTGCGACTTTTCATGGGAAACTCTGTGAGCTCTTCTTGTTTTTCTAAGAAAATCAGTTCTTGAGACCCCACGCGGATGATGTCTCCGTCTTGAAGGTAGGCCTCCATCACTCGGGAATCGTTAACATAAGTTCCATCTGCAGAACGCAGATCGCGGATTAGGTAAGTTTGGTCTTTTTTTTCAATGCGGGCGTGGCGGTCGGCCACGAGGTCTGCTTCTAAATAAACCTGACATTGGGTGTCTTTTCCGAGGGTCATAAACTCGGTAAGTGGAATAGTTTTCGTGTTTTCGCCTAAAATCTTTAAAAATGATTGGTTCATGGTTCCTCCCGGACCGATTGGTTTCAGGTTCGGACCAATACAAGTCTTCGGCCCACCTGAGATCGAAATAAACGGGGGCTGAGCAAGTTATGACACCTCAAATTATTGAGCAGGGGACACGCTTCCTAGAATTGAGAATATAAGGCAGCTCTGGTAGCATGGCCTATGCCTAAGAATATCCAGTTTATCAAAAGCGCCGTTCTGGCTAAGGATTACCCAGTTCATAAAAAAGCGGAAATTGCCATCGCCGGTCGTTCCAATGCCGGGAAGTCCTCTTTTATCAATTCACTTTGCACCAAAGTTAAAATCGCCAAGGTGAGTTCGACTCCGGGTAAAACTCGTTTGCTGAATTTCTTTGATATGGATGATTCCTACGTTCTTGTCGATATGCCAGGTTATGGTTTTGCGGCAAGATCGGTTGATGAAATTGAAGAGTGGAATCAGATGATCGAAACTTATCTGATGGCGCGTGAAAACTTAGCGGGTTTGATCCTTGTTATGGATATCCGTAGAGATTGGACGCCTGATGAAGAGCTTTTAAAAAAGTTTTCTGAAGAGCGTGGCTTCCCTTTGGCAGTGGTGCTAACAAAAGCCGACAAAATGTCCCGCAGTCAGATGTTACAGGCTGTCGCTAAAATTAAAAAGGCTTCAGGCTTAAGTGCTGTGTTCCCAGTGTCTGCATTAAAAAAGACTGGGCAGAATGAAGTCGAAGATTATGTTTACGAAAATTGGGTGAAAGCATGAAGATAGTCGGAGTTATCCCAGCGCGATTTGGTTCCACTCGCTTCCCGGGAAAACCCCTCGTCCCTCTAAAAGGCCGCCCCCTGATTCAATGGACTATCGAGGGAGCCAAGAAATCCAAACTTCTTAATGATCTTATTGTTGCAACGGATGATGAAAGAATTAAAGCCGCTGCAGAAGCTGTCGGAGCTAAAGTCGTCATGACAGCCAGCGAACTTCCAACCGGAAGTGACCGCATCCACGCCGCCATTCAAAATGTTACCTGTGATGTTGTAGTTAATATTCAAGGTGATGAACCACTTGTTACAGGGGAATTGATCGACCGCTTGGCACAAGTGTTCATCGATGAACCAAAGATGGACATGGCAACCTTAGCTCATCCAGTTTCGCAAGAAGAACTAGATTCAATGAATTCCGTGAAGGTCGTTCTAAATCATAACGATGAAGCCTTGTATTTCAGTCGTTATGCAATTCCGTATTCTCGCCATAAGGCTGCAGAATTGGGGACCTACGAAGGATGTCTAAAGCATATCGGCATGTACGCTTATTCAAAAAATTTTTTAAAACAGTTCTGTGAAGCTCCTCCCGCTCTCATCGAAAAAACAGAGAGCTTGGAGCAACTCAGAGCTTTGTACTTAGGTGCAAAAATCAAAGTAATCAGGGTTCAGGAAGCAAGTCTCGGGGTGGATACTCCCGAAGATTTGATTAAACTCGAAAAACTCTTAAGTCAGGGGATGTAATGGCAAAGAGAACGACGACAAAGAAAGTGTCGACAGCGAAGTCGACGAAGAAAGCTTTGAAGCAAAAATTTATTTTTGTTACCGGTGGGGTTGTTTCCTCTATTGGTAAGGGCTTAACTGCGGCAAGTCTGGGGGCTTTGTTAGAAGCTCGCGGCCACCGCGTGACTATCATGAAGTTTGATCCGTATTTGAATGTGGATCCAGGCACCATGTCGCCTTTGCAGCACGGTGAAGTTTATGTCACTGAAGATGGTGCAGAGACAGACTTGGATTTGGGCCACTATGAGCGTTTCACAAATGCTTTGATGGTTCGTGCGAACTCTGTTTCAACGGGTCAAATCTACGACACCGTTTTAGCGCGCGAACGTAAAGGTGACTACCTTGGTGGAACGGTTCAAGTCATTCCGCATATTACTGAAGAAATTAAAGCGCGTATTTATGAAGCGGCTCAAGGAAGTGAAATCATCCTAGTTGAAATTGGTGGAACTGTCGGGGATATTGAAAGTCAGCCGTTCCTAGAAGCTATTCGTCAAATGCGTATTGACGTGGGGTTAGAAAACTCAGTTCTAGTTCACGTAACCTATGTGCCGTATATCGCTGCTGCTGGAGAGTTGAAATCAAAGCCAACTCAGCACTCGGTGAAAGAACTTCGTGAAATTGGTTTACAACCTGATTTCCTTGTTTGCCGTTCTGAAAAAGTGATCGATGAAAACTTGAAAGCTAAAATCGGTCTTTTCTGTTCGGTAAAAACAGAAAATGTTATCGCCGCCCAAGACAGCCGTTTTATTTATGAAGTGCCATTGGCATTGAATAAAGAAAAGCTGGATGAATTGATTGTGCAACGCTTGGGAATTTCTCCGGGTAAATTAAATCTTAAAGGATGGCAGAACCTTGTGAAGGTTTTAAGCAATCCGCAACACACGGTTAAAATCGGTGTGGTTGGTAAGTACGTTGATCTAAAAGAATCATATAAGTCTTTACACGAGGCTTTGGTTCACGGTGGAATCGCGAATAATTCCCGTGTGGAAATCATCTATGTCGATTCAGAAACTGTGACAGATAAAACTGTGAATCAGTTATTAGGTAAAGTGGATGGTATCTTAGTTCCTGGTGGATTTGGTACTCGAGGTGTTGAAGGTAAAATCACGGCGATTAAATTTGCCCGTGAAAAACGTGTTCCCTTCTTTGGTATTTGTTTTGGTATGCAGTTATCGGCAATCGAATTTGCGCGTAACGTCTGTGGCATTAAAGATGCGACAAGCCGTGAATTCCATGGAGAAACGAAACGCAGTGGCAACTTTGTTATCGATTCAATGGTCGAACAACGTGGCCTAGTGAACAAGGGCGGAACTATGCGTTTAGGCGCTTATCCTTGCAACCTTGTTTCAGGCAGCCGCGCGCAACAAGTTTACAAAGCTTCGGCAATTATGGAACGTCATCGCCATCGCTTTGAATTTAACAACAAGTATAAAGCCTTGTTTGAGAAAAACGGAATGTTGGCATCGGGCATTTGTAAAGAGCGCGATTTAGTAGAAATAGTCGAGCTTCCCGACCATCCATGGTTTGTAGGTGTGCAATATCATCCTGAATTCAAATCAAAACCCTTGGCACCGCACCCTTTGTTTGTGCATTTTGTAAAAGCTAGTTTGAAGAATAAGTAGGAAGGCCCTTAGTTATGTCGAAAATCGTGCAGCAAGCACTGCGAGTTCTAGAAGTTGAAGCCCAGGCTATTTTGCTTTTACGTGAGCGTATAGGACCTGAGTTTGAAAATGTCGTGAACTTGATTAGAAACTGCCAAGGCAAACTTATCGTGACCGGCATGGGTAAATCAGGCCAGATCGCGCGTAAGCTTGCGAGTACTTTTTCTTCTACGGGCACTCCCGCTGTTTTCGTTCATCCTGCAGAAAGTTCCCATGGTGATTTAGGTATCGTTGATCCTAAAGACGTCGTCCTAGCTTTGTCATATGGCGGGGAATCTCCGGAATTTGCGGGCATTCTAAAATTCGTTGCTCGTAAAGGCATTTCTTTAGTCGCGATCACTGGAAACGTGAATTCTTCACTAGCAAAAGCAGCTCAGTACACTTTAAACGTCAATGTTCCTGAAGAAGCATGTCCATTGGGCCTAGCTCCAACCGCAAGTAGTACTGCGACTTTAGCTATGGGTGATGCTTTAGCGATGGCGGTGATGAATGAAAAAGGTTTTAGCTCAGAGGACTTTGCAGAGTTTCATCCTGGCGGAAGCCTTGGTTACCGTCTATTAACTCGCGTAAAGGATGTCATGCACACGGGTGACGCTCTTCCGACAGTGGGCCTTGAAACTCCGATCCGTGAAGTTTTCTCTATCATGACCCATAAAGATGTTCGCGGAGCCGCAGGCATTGTGGATCAAAATGGAGATCTTGTTGGTTTGATTACGGACGGTCAAATCCGTCGCAGATTGGAAAAAACCAACGATCCACTAACGGGTGTTGCTAAAGATTTAATGACGACAAGCCCACGGACTATCGACGTCCAAGAGCTTGCGGAAAAAGCATTGTTCGTTATGGAGCAATTCCAAATCAATATGCTTTTCGTGCTAGATAAAGAATCAGCCCATCCAAAAAGACCGGTGGGGATTTTACACGTTCAAGATTTGCTTCGTGCCCGCGTGAGATAGTTATCATGGATAATACAGAACTAAAAATAACCGACACCGTTGAAGGAACTGGTAAAGCCGCTGTCAAAGGGGCTTTATTGATCTGCAACTACGAAGGTTTTTTAGAGGACGGGACCAAGTTTGATTCTTCTTATGATCATGGCCGTCCATTTCAATTTGTCATTGGTTCTGGAAAAGTCATTAAAGGCTGGGATCAAGGTCTAATGGGAATGAAAGAGGGCGGGAAGCGCACCTTGTTTGTGCCTGCGCACCTTGGTTATGGTGAGCGCGTGAAACCTAAAATCCCAGCGCACTCAAATCTAATTTTTCATGTAGAAATGATCGAAGTCAGACCTAGAGAGTAGATCTACGCTCCGGCGTTGCCGGAGTAAGCTACTAAGTTAACTTACCTCTAAGGTTTGCGTATTCCTCCATGGCATTAATGATGTGGTATAAGGAGCTTGCTTTAGCAGAAGTACTATTGAAGGTATCTGTCTCTGAAGCCATGTCATACCATGTGCCCTCAAGTGGTGTTTTAAAAAACTTATTTAATGTATTTAAGGCATCATCAGCGGCCTGAGCATACTGCTCTCGGCCGGTTGATACTTCGGTGCCAAGACGGCAAGCTGCTTTGATTCTTTCACATTGAGGCCAGAAGCGAGAAGTTTGAGTTTTCGGTGTGTAGTCGCTCCACATTTCATCAAAAACCACTTTGCGAGTTTTTGAAACTCCATGTTTTTCTGCTAATAAAAACAATTGATGGCGAATGGACTTTAAATCTTTCCCAGTAAGTTCTTCATAAAGAGACATCAACCAAGCCCACTCATACTGATGACCAGGTTCATAAATGAAGCGGCCATTTTCGCGCAGGTGATTCCAGTTGGAATCAAAATATTCACCCAAGACTTGGCTTTGCGGATCGATAAACTTATTCAATGCTAGATCGATGAGTTCTTTTCCGAGATCTTTCCAATCTTGATCGTTGCGATCGACTTGCATCCAAGCGACCGCTGATTCGAACATGTGCATATGCGGATTAGATTTATAAGATACAGTGCCTTTTTCATCAAGCTCTGTGAAACCACCACCTGGGACAGCTCTTTCGGTACGAAGATACTTTAATAGTTGTTTTGCGCGCTCTTTATAGGCCGGGCGGGCTTCAACAGAATACGCCTGCGCCAATCCAAAAAGGGCGAATGCTTGGGTGTAAAGATCGGGATTTAAAATCTTAGGACTTCCATCGGGATTCACTGAATAACTGAAAGCTCCTGAGGGTAACGAGAACTTATCAACCATATAGGCAGTACCGCGGTGAATGGCTTCAAAGGCCAAGTCGGTTTTGCAGCAATCCATTTTTGCGCCAGTTAAGAAAGAATAAATCTGACGACTTTGTACCATCGCTCGGCGAGGCACATCCATAGGCTTACCATCAAAAGAAAGACTTTCGACAAAGCCGCCGCTGTCGCGATCAATGCCTTTGGTGCTCCACAAAGGAAATACGTCATTGCGAAGCCAGTCTTTGAATGTCTCGATATTTGCTTGATATTGGTGTGCCATAGATCTCTCGCGCCTACTCCGGCGAAGCCGGAGTGAATTAGGAGGTTTTAGGGAAAATATATATAATCCCTGGCGCAGTGTCTATGCTATTTCAATTCAACGGAATCAGCTCTGACAGCCTCAATCATTTCAATTAATTCCGTTTCTGTTTTCTGACGGCTGTCCTGTTTGATCAGGCTTTTAACGACTTGGCCATTACCCATGATCTTAACGATGGTTTTATCGGCTTCGATCTTATAACCATTGCGAGTTAAAAGAGCGCGGGTGTCTTTGACGGCTTTAAGATACTTTTTCATTTCAGCGACTTCGATATCGTTATATTGGCTTAAATCCAAACTCCACTTAGTGCCGAACAAGCCAAGAAGTACTTTAGCTTTTAAATCCTGATCCACGTGGCTGGCTTTGGCGACCAACATAGCAAGAATAAAATTATGGCGGGCTTGCAGGATTTGAATCAGTTTGTCTTCGAAGACCAATAGATCGCGGGAAGCTGTCGTCATTTGGTCGATTGTAAGAGCACCTTCTTTAAGGGCTTTACCTTCAGCAAGAGCTCTTTCAATCAAGCTCAGCATCGACATTAATTTATGTTCTGATTTTTTTAGGCGGTTTTTTTGTTTATCGTTTACTTCATGCAAAGTCGTCGCTAAAGCTAAAAAGTTTTTGTCTTTATTGTCCGAAGAAGTAGGGCTGATAAAATCATTGTGGGAAGCGTATTCGTGAATTTCGCGGATGAATTCGCGGGCTGCTGAAGCTGCAAGCTCCTCACGACGTTCTACTCCATCTAGGCCCTGATTTGACCAAAGTTGAAATTCAAAACTCCAGAAGTACTTTACCGCTAGTCCCAATTTTTTTGGCATTTCTTGGGAATCACTCATCGCTTCTAAAAATTCTTTGCGAAGGATAGCTGCATTACCTTGTCTAAGGGCATCGTAAAGTTCAGCAGTTTTTGCATCTAGATCTGCGGATTTCTTATCTAGTTCACCGGTCTTTTTTTCCATGCGTTCGGTTGTGTCTGCCATGGTGACGGTTGCATCATGCATTTCATCTAAATTTTGTTTCATTTCACAGGCCATGGACAGGCTGCTTAAAACAAGAAGAACGATCAAGGGTTTAAGTTTAAAGCCACGGTTCATAGAATCCTCCAGCAATGGACTTCATTTAGCAGGATGGATGCCATTTTGGTTAGCACCTAAAAGCGGTTTCGCGGCGTTGGCCTGTCAGATCTATAGACAGACTTCCCAAAAGGGGCTGTAAAACGGCAATTTGCCGGGGTTGCAACCTTAGGAAATAATACAGTTTATGAAGAGAGTCTTATCTCAAACCCAACTAGTTTTTTATGGCATTGGTATGATTGTCGGCTCCGGTATTTACTCGGTGATCGGGAAGGCCGCTGGAATAGCCGAAGGTTCATTGTGGCTAAGTTTTCTGATAGCCGCTGCAACCGCTCTTCTGACGGCTTTATCCTATGCAGAATTGTCTAGTATGTTCACTAAGGCAGGGGCCGAATATATTTACGTAAAAAACATATTTCCATTAAAGGAATTTCTGGCGTTTTTTTGCGGCGCTATGATGATCTTTGCCGGTGTTAGTACTTCTGCAACCGTTGCCCATGCTTTCAGTGGTTATCTACAACAATTTTTAGAAGCGCCAACACTTGTTGTCGCTTTTGCGGTTCTTGTCATTTTCACTTTGATAAACTTATGGGGAATTAAAGAAGCAAGTTGGGTGAATATTATATTCACTCTCATAGAGCTTCTTGGCTTAGTTATCATTATTTACTTTGGTTTTGATATAACCAGTTTCGAAAAGAGCGTCAGTTCTTTTCAACTTTCAGAAAATGTATGGAAGGCCAGTGCTCTAGTTATTTTTTCTTACTTCGGATTTGAAACCATCGTTAATTTCGCTGATGAAACTGAGCAACCTGAAAAAAAACTTCCTCGTGCAATATTGTTAAGCTTGGTGGTCGCAGCGATTTTATATTTTTTCGTAAGTATTGCCACCATGAACCTTGCAAAGCCAGAAGTTTTGGCGGCAAGTAAGCATCCAATCAGCGCCATTGTGAAAGACCATTCGGCCCTCGCTGCGACTGTCTTAGGATTGATAGCTTTATTTTCAACGGCGAATACGGTCTTAATTTCAATGTTATCAACCAGTCGAATCATATTTAGTATGGGGCGGGAAGGCGATTTGCCAAAGTTGTTTGCTATTGAAACTAAAAAGCATACACCTAAGATTGGAGCGATTTTGGTTTTAATATTATCAAGCGTTTTAATTCCAGCGGGTGGAGTCGAGGTTTTGGCCAGTGCATCTGCTTTCGCAACCATGCTGGTGTTTGCTATCATTAATATCAGTTTGATTTATTTAAGGTATACAAAACCCCATGAAAGAAGACCGTTTAAAGTTCCCTTAAATATAGCACGGTTTCCTTTGTTACCCGTAGCCGCAACGATAAGTTCAATTGCTTTGCTTTTTTTCTTTGAATTCAAAGTCTATCTTTTAGCTTTCGGAGTGATTGCACTTACATTGATTTTTTATTTCTTTATTCGCGACCGGCTGATGAACTTATAGGATTTTACTTAAAAATAGTCTTGTTCGTTCATTTTCTGCGTAAGTAAATATTTTTTCAGGGGTGCCAGTCTCAAGAATTTGTCCGCCATCCATAAAAAACACGCGATCACTTACTTGACGGGCAAAGCCCATTTCATGGGTCACGATAATCATCGTCTTTCCACTGTGGGCAAGGCTCTTAATAACGTCTAAAACTTCACCCACCATTTCAGGATCTAAAGCTGAGGTCGGTTCGTCGAATAATAAAACCTGTGGGTCCATGGCTAAGGCTCTGGCAATAGCGATACGTTGTTGTTGTCCACCACTTAACTCGTGGGGATAAGAGTTTTCTTTATCTTCTAGGCCTACTCTTTTTAGCAAATCACGGCCCTTTTGCTTCGCATTCTCTGCTGTTTCGTTTTTAACTTTGATAGGTGCTAAGGTGATATTTTCCAAAGCAGTCATATGGGGAAAAAGATTGAAGCGCTGAAAAACCATTCCGGCATGGGCACGAAGTCTGTTGTGATCTAAACGCGCATCCGTCACGATAAAATCATTGACCTTGATTGTGCCTTCCTGTGCTTTTTCTAAGCCATTTAAACAACGTAAGAATGTACTTTTCCCAGAACCAGAGGGTCCAATAACACAAACCACTTCGTTGTCTTTGATCTCACAAGTAATATCTTTCAACACTTGTTTTTGGCCGAAATATTTTTGTAGGTTTGTGATTTCAATCATGTGTTTTGATACTTTCTTTCAAGCCTGTGCACGCCATAGGACATCGCTAAAGTAATCAGAAGATATATGAATGAGATAAAGAGATAAGGCTCCCAGTATCGGGCATAGGTTCCAGCTGCTGTTCTTGCGGCATAGGCAAGCTCTGCAAGGCCAATAGCAGAAACTAGTGAAGAATCCTTCAGCAGTGTAATGGCTTCATTTCCTAAGGGTGGGAGCATTCGCCTTGAAGCTTGGGGAATAATAACTGACTTCATAGTGTGAAAATAACTAAGTCCTAAAGAACGGGCCGCTTCAAACTGTCCTCGATCCACGGATTGAATGCCAGCACGAAATATTTCTGCGATATAAGCGGCCGCATTTAAGCTCAATGCTAACGCGCCAGAAATAAAAGCCCCATGTTCACGTTTTAAATACTGTGCAGTCTCACCTGATATGAAAAGCCCGTTTTCTGGATGAACTAGAAGAGGGACGACCGCAAAATGGATCAGCAGGATTTGCACAAACAGGGGAGTGCCACGAACGAACGTGATATAAATCTGCGATGGAAGGCGAACCAGAAAAGCTACTGGCCAGCGCCAAGGTCCATGTTCGACCTGGGCGATTTTTCCTAAGCCTAAAAGCAGGCCTAGCGCAGTTCCAACACTTACGCCGATCAGGGTGAGTAGAACTGTTGTTTGCAACCCCTGTAAAAACAAGGGCCAGTATTCAACAATGATATCCGTACGAAACCAAGCAAACATTAATTTTACTTATTACCAAAATATTTATTAAAAATGCTGTCGTAGGTGCCATCAGCTTTGATCGCGGCAAGACCCTCATTAATTTTCTTAACTAGCTCGGTATTGCCTTTTTTGACTGCGATTCCATAAAACTCTTTTTTAAAGGTCGGATCAGAAATCGTTTTGAAATCAGATTTGTTATTGGCCATAAAATTATTAATTACACCGTTATCTGCAATGACAGCATCAACACCACGGGCAGAAAGCTCTTGCAATGCCAATGGGGTGCCTTCAAAGCGCTTAATATCATCGCTGGTTTTTCCTAAAAGTCCGCTAGCTACTTCATCGCCCGTTGTGCCGGTTTGGACGCCAATTTTTTTTCCTTTAAGATCGGAGAATTTGCTGATCTTTGAAGATAAAGGAACAACGATCAATTGAACTGCTTCAAAATAAGGATCAGAAAAATCCATGACCTTTTTGCGGTCGTCATTAATCGTAATCGCAGAAATTAGAATGTCCCTGTCACCAGATTCCAACTGATTAAATAGACCTTCCCACGGTGTATTTACAAAACGCAGTTTTAGTCCCGACTTTTCGCCGATAGCTTTTAGGATTTCGATGTCAAAGCCAACGATTGATTTGTCAGCAGTTTCGCTTTCAAACGGAGCGTAGGCTGCATCTGTACCCACGACCAATTCTCCGCTTTGGGATTTTTGGGCTTCCGTAGTTTTGCTGGGTTCTTCTTCTGTTCTTTTAGTGCATGAAGCAAAAAGAGAAATTGAAAGTATAGAGATCAAAATTAAACGCATCATAAAGTACCTCGTCTAGACTTGATATGGCCCACTTGACCATCGTTAGTAGCGCGAGTCAAATGTCAATTGGGAGATATAGGATGAAGGAAACAGTAGGTAAAGTTCTTGGTTCCATTTTACGAAGCACACTGATTTCCATTGTTATGTTTTTAGTTGTCTTTTCTGTGATCACTGGCGAATTCCCGCCAAACCTTGGACGAATTAAAACGGCGTATCAATCTTTGCAAAGAATGACTCAATTGAGCCGTGAAATTCAAACCAAACAAAAGGCACTGCAAAACCAATATGCTGCTGAGGGAGTTGTTGAAGACGCTGACGTAGAAGCCTTACAAGAACTTAACCTTAAAAGAGCCGAAATCGGCGCTAGTCTTTTAGGCGACGCCCCCGCGTTGGAAGTGAGCGCTAAAGAAATGGGTGAGGTAAAAAAACAAATTCAAGAATTACAGGCACAAGTATTCCGTTTGCAACAACGGGTCAATGAACTTGAAGGGGTAAGCAAATGAACTTAATTTTTAGGCTTATCCATATTCTGATTTTTTCCCGCTTCCGCTCTAAGATCTCTTTGATGGATGAATGCAGCACGCCGTTTAGAACTTGGCCTACAGATTTAGATGTTCTTATGCACATGAATAATGGCGTTTATCTTTCGTTGCAGGATTTAGCGCGAATGGATTTTATGATCCGCATGGGGGCGGCCACTAAAATTTCAAAGCAGGGTTGGTACCCTGTAGTTGCTTCGGAAATGATTCGCTTCCGTCGATCGCTTCAAGTTTTTCAAAAATTTTCCATCCACACACGCTTAGTAAGTTGGGATGAAAAATCAATCTATTTGGAACATAAGTTTTTAAGTGGTGGGGAAATTATGGCCGCAGGTTATATCCGCGCCCGCTTTTTATCGAAAAAAGGAGGTACGGTTTCCCCGCAGGAACTTTTAAGTTTGATTGGAGCAGACGTAACTCCACCTCCCTTTCCTACCTCTTTAAGTTCATGGATCGCGGCAGATAACGAACTTCAAAAATAAAACTCGAATTTCACAGGTCTTTAGTCCTGAACGGTCACACAACCCTAAGTCCTGTATCCAAGTGGCGCACTTGCCGCCTTAAGTAATATTTTCCACAATGATCTTGTGACATTAGAAATTTCAAAACTTAAAAATATCAAGATGTTGGTCCTCGATGTGGACGGCGTCTTAACTGACACTCGTGTGTGGTTTGATGGCACCGAGTGGCGTCGCTTTTATTCTATTCGTGATGGTGTAGGCATCAAACGCCTTATCGATTCTGGTTATAAAGTAGCTGTGATAACGGGAAGTAAATCCGAAGACATCCGCGCTCGCGTGAAAGCGCTTGGCATTCATTTCTTATACGAAGGTGCTTCTGATAAAGAGCCGTCATTCCAACAACTTCAAACGGAATCTGGTATTTCTCCAGAAGAGATGGCCTATGTTGGTGATGATATTTTCGATATTCCACTTTTACAGAAAGTCGCCTTCGGAGCCACAGTTCCGGAAGCTGTCGATGAAGTTTTAGAAATTGCAGATTACGTGACTCGCAGACCCGGTGGATTGGGTGCTGTGCGCGAAGTGAGTGACTACATATTTAAATACGGAGCCTTTTCCTCTAGGTAGGTAAACATGATGAATGGATTTAAAGCCGTTGTGATTTTTGTGCTTGCGATGCTGCTTCATAAAGCTGCCTTCGCTGCTGAAGTAGTAGAGCTTCCTCCAGAGGAGCTGGCACAGGAATCAGTCCTTCCTGTTTTCGACAGGCCAGTAAGCGTTCGTAACAGAACCATTGTGACTAATAAGAAAATCGAAGTGGATGGGTTTTACAGTTATGCTATGACCGAGCCGATTGCTAACGTTAGCAAGCTTGGTATCGGTATCTATTATAATACCAGTGAAAGTCACGCGTGGGGTTTATTAGTTGGTAAACACTCGACAGGTCTTTCCACTTACGCGGAGCAGTTGGATAAACAGTTCAACCTGGATTTTGCCAGAGCACCATATCCAGATCTGACGACCATGCTTGATTACAACCTCAAAGCCTTCTACGGCAAAATGAGTATTTCGAAGTCGATCGTATTTAACACCCTCTTATTTGGTTCAGCTTCTGCGGGCATGGTGAAATACGTCCATAAAAGTTATCCGGCAGTTGCCGTGGGCATGGGTCAGAAATTCTATTTCACCAAAGACTGGGCAGTTCGCTTTGACTTACGCCTTTACGCCCATCAAGCACCAGTTCCGTTCTTAGCCGGCAGAATGAAGACGACAGATCCAACGCCTGAATACTCTGAGTTCGAAGAGCGTTTAACCTTCACAACAAACCTCGATGTGGGTTTGTCTTATTTGTTTTAAAAGGGGCAAGAAATGTTGAACAAGAATATCATGACTTTGATGTTGTTCGGGCTTCTTGCCATTCCGGGAGTGGCCTTTGCCCAAGCTGATGAAGCAGATGATTTGGATGTGATCGAGTTAGAGCTTGATAAAAGCACTCCAAAACAAGCTCCACCAGCAGCCAATGCAGCACCAGCGTATCAAGAAACAACTGTTAAAGATAATACGCTAACGGACTTTTCTGGCTTGGGAACTCTGTCTCCATTTAAAGAAGTTTCCGTCATTCAAAAAAGATTTTTACCCAAAACAGGTCGCTTCCAATTATTTGGTGGCGGTACACTTGTAACGAATGATCCGTTCTTTAATACGATCGGCGCCGTCGGTAAAGCTAGCTACTTCTTAAGTGAAACTTGGGGTGTAGAGTTAAACTATTTTGGTCTTTCCACTTCGACTCGCCAAGGAACTGATGATCTACGTAACAACTTAAACGTATCCACTGAAAACCTGGTCTATCCAAAATCATTCATTGGTGGCGACATCGTTTTTGTTCCAATTTACGGAAAAATGACCTGGTTTAACGAGCGCATCGTTCCTTTTGATCTCTATTTTTCTGCGGGTTACGGGACGACAGAAACTCAGTCAGGGGAAAACGCAGGTACGGTTCACTTAGCTGCGGGACAAATCTTTGCGCTCAGCAAAGCCCACGCAGTTCGCTGGGACTTTAGCTGGAACTTCTTTAATGCGACTGGAATCGATGGTGCGCAGAACTCTTTTAACAATCTCTTCCTTACAGTTGGGTGGAGTTGGTTCTTTCCGGAGGCTAGTTACCGATGAGAAAAATATTACTGCTCCTGATAGCTTCAAGCATGATGGTCCCAGCTGGCACTTTTGCGCAAAGGACCAAAAAATCATTCGCAGCTAAAAAGGCCCCGGTGTCTTCGGGCTCCCGTGAATCTACATTGCGCAATCAATTGAGCAACGCTTTAAGACAAGCGCAAAGTGGGCAATATGAAGCAGCTGCAAATGCCCTATTTAGCCTAAGTCGTCGCCCGGAATTAGCTGATGAACGTGCGCAGATTAAATACATTTTAGGCACAATGCTGATTGAGTTGAAATTATATCAAACTGCAGCTTTTCAATTCGTTGATGTCATCAGAATGAAAAATCCAAAGTATTCAAAGCTAGCAATCGAAAAGCTTTCGATTGTGGCTGATACCTTGGGTGATGATACGATCTTAAACTACGCGATTTCTCGCGTAGATTTAAATGATTTCCCAAGTAATCTAAAAGACATGATCCACTTCCGTTTAGGAGAGATCAGCTTACGTAACCGTGATTTTTCCAAAGCTTCAGACCTGTTTTCGCGGGTTGGTTCAGGCAGCAGCTATTACTACCAAGCTCTATTCAACAAGGGCTTAGCAGAAATGGAAGGCGGGCAACCAGCAGTAGCAGTGGGTACATTTAATAAGATGTTGGATGCTCGTCGTAAAGCGCCAGTGACAGATACTAATAAAGTCGCAGCCCAACTTGGTTTAGCCCGTGCACTTTATCAAAAACAGGATTGGGAAGGTTCGATTGAAGCTTATGCCCAAGTACCACGCGATACAGTATTGTGGCATGACGCCGTATTTGAACAAAGCTGGGCGATGCTTCGTGCAGCTCGCTTCCGTTCAGCATTAAGTAACTTCCAAACTCTCCACTCGGCATATTATGAAGACTTTTATATGCCGGAGAGTTTACTGCTTCGTTCTATCGTTTACTTATATATCTGTAAGTACGATGAGATGGAAAAAGTCCTAAGTCTTTTTGAAAAGACCTATGGGCCTGTTCGCTCTAAAATCGGAGATTTCTTAAAATCAACGACCGACGCGGCCAGTTTTTATGCTGAAGTAGAAAAAGCAAACTCTATGAAAATCAGCGAAAAAGGTTCGGGTCTAAGACTTCCATACATTGTTTTACGCAATGTCTTGGATCAAGGGGACGTGAAGCGTTCGATGACCTATCTTGATAAGTTAAATCAAGAAAAACGCAGAGTCGAATCGAACTCTGCCTTCCGTGCGTCACCTCTAGGCCAATATGCTTTAAAAATCATCGCAAATCGCGGTCGTAATACTAGATTTGCGATCGGTGACATGGTTAAGGCTCACTTGTTGAACATGAGAGTCGAACTTCGTGATCTGTATGAACAAGCGGGATTCATTCGCTATGAAATGATCACGGGCCGTAAAGAAAGCATTAAAAAGAAAATTGCTGGTAAGGATCTTGGCTCTGAACAGATTGATGAAAATATCGATCGCCAGTTCTACATCCAAAATGGCTATGAGTACTATCCGTTTAAGGGAGAGTACTGGTTGGATGAAGTAGGAAATTACCATTACCTTGGCAAACAAAGCTGCGAGTAAAATATGAGATTAAACCGCCACCGTCTTCTTATCACAAGCCTAGTTACTGTCCTTTGCGCAGGAGAGATCGCCCATGCGCAAAAAACGACAGTTAAAACCACCAAAGTAGTTAAGAAAAAGACGGTGGGAGAGTTGCTTTCGCAAGCTAACGACAGCTCCCGTGGCGGTCGTTTTCAAATGTCTAAAACAGACACATCATTACCTAGCTCCAGCCTCGGATTTAATGGCGAATCAAGATCTGTGAACCTTGAAGCGGTGAAGCCACCTCGTTCGTCCGAGATCATGCAGAGAGAATCCAGCGGCGACAGAGCAGAGTATGAACGAATTTTAGATCAACAGATTCGCGAGCTTTATAAGTTAACTCAGAAATTTAAATCAAGTCCCAACCGTGGCGAATTGTGGTTGCGTTTAGCCGAACTTTACGTTGAAAAGGCGGGGCTTATCGATTCCCGCAAACAAGATGAGTACGATGCAAAACTTCGTGCCTTCCAGGCTGGTAAAACAAAGGTAAAACCGAAACTGGAAATTGCTGAAGCCCGTGAATATAACAAAAAAGCGGTGCAACTTTACGAATGGTTTCAACGTGATTTCCCTCGTGACGAAAAAAACAGCCAAGCCTTATTCTTTCTTGGTTACAACTATTTTGAATTAGGAGAAGTCGATAAGGGCGCCCGTTTTTATGAAGAGCTAACCCGCGGCTATCCAAATTCCCCATTTGTGGGTGAAGCGCATTTTGCGTTAGCAGAATATTATTTTGAAAATGAAAAATGGGGCCAAGCTTATAAAGAGTATTCTCATTTAATTAAGCAAAAATCCCATCGTTTGCATACCTTTGCCCTTTACAAAGGGGCATGGTGTTTATTCCGTCTTGGTAAAGTTCAGCAAGGCATGAATTACCTTGAGTACATTATCAAAACCGGTAAAGCGGATACAGGTGAACAGTTGGCAGGTCGAAAAACTGTGAACCGCAACCGTCTTGAAAGCGAAGCTTTGCGTGATATCGTCGTATTCTATGCAGAAGGTGGCGATCCAGCCAAAGCTCCTACTTACTTTAAGGATTTAGTAGGCAGCACTTATCCATCTTATTTGGAAAGATTGGCTTACCAGTATTCAGATCGTGGTAATAAAGATTCGTCCCGCGATGTCTTTAAGTACTTGATTGCCTTAAATCCGACGGCAGCTAAGTCATTTGAGTATCAATATCAAATCGTTCAAAATTACTATTACGCGAAAAACACCTCGCGCTTTAAAGCTGAGCTTTATAGCTGGGTGAAGGACTTTGATTCGCAAAGTGCTTGGTTTGCTGCAAATAAAAACAATAAAGAGCTGATTGAAAATTCAGTGAAGCTTCGTGAAACAACGCTACGTAACTACGTTTTACAGCAACATCAGACAGCTCAAAACTCTCGCGCGCCATTCTCGCAAAGTCAGGCGAGCGAAGGTTACCAGCTTTACTTGCGTGAATTCGGTGACTCAGCCAATGCCGGGGATATGCGTTTTTATTACGGCGAGCTTCTTTATGATATGGGTAAATACGATGAGGCCTCCATCCAATACAAATGGGTGGTCGATAATGCTCCTCAAAGTAAGTTCTATAGCAAGGCTGCGCAGAACTTAATCTTATCTGTTGAAAGAAGCATACCTTCAGATCAAGAAATGCAAAAGCGCGTGGGTACATCTTTAGATCCGGTACCTTTAGAACCAAAGGTAGAACGCTTTATTAAAGCGGGCCAATGGTACATCGAGAAATTCCCGAATACGGAAAAAGCGGCAGAGATCAAATTCCGCATCGGTCGCCTTTATTACCAAAGCAACCACTTTGATCCGGCGACGGCGCAGTTCCGTAATATCGTTCAACAGCATCCAACGACTAAGTACGCTGAATATTCAGCTAACTTACTGCTAGATATTTATAATTTAAGAAAAGACTATGCGGGTCTTGAAAAAGCCGGATCAGAATTACTGGCTGTGCCATCGATTGCCTCTTCAAAGGCAGGCGAAGATATCCGCGGAGTTCTTGAAAAGGCTTCTTTCAAACGTGGCCAGGACTTGGAAGTTGCGAAAAACTACGGTGAAAGTGCTCAAGTGTTTGAAGGTTTCGCGAAACAGAATCCGAAATCAAACTTGGCCGTCATTGCTTTATTCAATGCAGGTGTGAACTATGAGCGCGCTGGTAAAAATGCCAATGCGATCAATGCTTATCAAGCGGTTATCAATTCGAAGGACCCAGCGGCGGATAAATTAAAATCCAAAGCGCGTCGTTTATTGGCAAAACAATATCAAGACTCTGCTCAGTTTGAAGAAGCAGCTCGCCTTTACAAACAAGCCGCTGATGAAAATCCTAAAGACCCATTGGCTGCAAATATGATCTTCAACGCTGCGGTTCTTTATGAAGCTTTGGGCAAATCAGACGATGCTATCAGAGCTTACACTGAATTTACGAAGGTAAATAAAAAGCAATCTGAGAATATCGACGCGGTATTTAGCATGGCACAAATTCATCGCAAGGCTGGTCAATCAGGAGCAGCTATTGCGAGATACACTGAATACGTGGAAAGTGGCGGCCGCGATGCTGAAAAAGTCGTGGAAAGCGCTTACTGGGTCAGCGAGCTCTCGCGTAGACAAAAAGCGATTTCTAAATCAGATGAATGGCGCGGTAAAACTTTGGCAATTCAAAAGCGTTTTGCACCTAACAAAAAAGGTCCAGGTGCTACCTTTGCAGCTAAAGTGAAATTCGCCCAAGCGATGGAAACATTTAAAGAGATGAAAGCAATTAATTTCCCGGCGGACCCTAAAAAACAAAAGGCGGCTGTGGATAAAAAGACGGCTTTACTGAATCAGTTAACGGCAGAACTTGCGGATGTCATCAAGTATGACAGTGCTGAAGAGATCGTAAGCTCTTTAAGTCTATTAGGTGAAGCTTATCAAAACATGGCCAATGCTATTTTGAATGCTCCACTTCCCGCGGGACTGAATGCGGAAGAAACAAAACAGTATAAGGCTGGTGTGGAAAAGTTTGCGGAAGCACCAAAGGCAAAAGCGTATGACAGCTTTAAGCTTGCTGTAGAGCGCGGTTTAGAACTTGAAATCTACAATGAAGGTTTCAAAACGGCTTATGAATACATGCATCGTCAGGATCCAAAATCTTACTATCATGGTGAAGAAGTGGCTTCTGACATTCGTTTAGTGAATTGGATGGGGCAATAATGAAAAAGTTATTACTAGCATCGACATTGTTGACCTTAGTGGCCTGTGCTTCAGATCACGTTAAGGAAACTAAAACAACAGAGCCTATGGAAGAGATCACAGAAGCTCCTGTTGTAGAAAAAGAAGAGACTAAGCCAGTAGCGACAGCGGCAGAACCAGAAAGGCCCGTTGCTGTGATGACCCCGTCCCAGTATTCGGCCCTAAATGACGCCATAAAGGCCCAGTCTGATGACAGAATCTATCAAGCGGCTACGCAAATTCTTGCTCAATCGCCAAACGACGCGAAGGCCTTAAATGCGCTAGCGATGTACCACTATAAAAAAGGTCGCTTTGAGCTTAGTAGGTATCTACTAAGTAAAGCAATTTCGGGCTCGGGAAAAAACGCAGATCTTTATTCTAATTTGGGTATAGTCCAGCTTGCTCAAGGTGAAAGAAGGGACGCTATCAAGTCCTTCCGTCGCGCACTTGATATTGATAACAACAATGCTGTGGCGGCAGCGAATCTTGGCTCTTTGTACGTTCAAGAAAAAGACTATGTGAAAGCCCACATCGTTTTAGAGATCGCCTATAAAAAAGGGGTTCGCGATCCAAGGGTTCTAAACAATTTCGCCATTGCTTTAACGGCTCAGAAAAAATACGACCGTGCCCAAGAAATCTATGAGCAAATTCTTAAAGAGAACTCCAACAACAAGGAAGCTCTTTATAATTATGCAACACTGTTAGTAGAGAGTATGGCTAAGTACCAAGAAGGTATCGAGCTAATTAACAGACTAAAGTTTGTAGGTGGGCCTGCAGATACTCGCAATAAAATTATTGCTTTGGAAAATAAAGCAAAAGCTGGTTTAAAATAGAGTGAAGGATCAGGTGGAGTCTATGTTGCGAAATTTTAAAATTATATTTTTCGTGTTGGTCTTAAGCTGTGTTTATTGCACAAGCTTTGCCCAATCGACTCGTCCATCTGCCAGCGGCGATAAAAAAGAACGAAAAGCGACATTGAACTTCGAAGACGAATTAGTTGAAGGGACAACGCAAAAGCCAGAGCTTTTTTATCTCTTCCAGAAAAAGAACTTCAACTATAAACGTTTGATCAAACTTAGAGAGAATTTTTTGCCCGAGATGAGAAGAACAACAGAAGATATTCAGCGAGTTCGGGGTGTTAATTGAGATCGCCGTTAATATTTAGGATTTTTAAGAACAACCAATTAGTTGGTGTGAAGCAATTTGATCAAGATCAAATCGTCGTTGGTCACAACGCTGAAGTCCATCTTGATTTGGATTCAGATGCCGTTTCGCCAATTCACTGTTTGATTGAACTTCGTGATAATGGATATTACGTTTGCGACCTGGGTTCGCAACAAGGGACATTTAAGAATGGACAGGCTGTTTTAGATGAAATGATTTCATCGGGTGATGAAATCGAAGTTGGTCCATTTAAAATCGTATTCTTCGTTGGTGTTCCAAAACCAAAAGCGGCTCCGGGAGCTCCCGCAGCAGCTGTCACTGTAACTCCAGTTGATCAGGATAAAACCCAAAGAATCGAAATTGCACCAATGCCTCCTCCGGCAGCGGTGAAAACTGAAGAGATTAAGGTTGTACCACCGGTTATTCCTGTGGAACCTCCGAAAGAAGATAAACCTGTCATTGCCACGGCCCCAGTTAGGCCTGAAATCCGCAAAGACAAAGGCTTCTTTAAGAAGCAAAAGAAAACAAAAACTTTTGCTCCTGCAAGTGAAATACAAGATTTAAAAACATACTTAAAGCCTACCAAGGGAACTACAGTTCAGGTTGTCGTTACTTGGAAGGAAAGAATTCTTACTACCTATCATTTCCGTGGAAACAAAGCGATTCGCGTCAATGCAGGTGGTGATAATTCCATTGCCCTTCCAGAAGGACTTGTAAACCGCGGCTTCCCGATCATCGAAATGGCGGGCGGTCTAAAAGTGAATGCGAACGCTGACATGAGCGTTGAGATGGTAACATCCTCTGGAACACGTGCCGTATCTGCAGCTGGCGGAATTCGTGTAGAACAAAACGAAATGGCGTGTGTGACTTTGCCGGGTGGAAATATTCACCTTTATATAAGACATGTACCGCAAGCGGCGACAGTTCCAATGTTACCAATGATGCTTTCAAGCTCGGAACTTACAGGCTTGGTGATGTCATTAGTCCTCGTTGGATTGCTGGCTCTTTATATCTCAGCGACGATTCCAAAAGATTGGCAGGAAAATAAACAGGAAGAAGTGCAAAGAATTGCCCAGGTTATTTTTAATAAACCACCTGAAGCAGCAACTCCGGTACCAACACCTCCTCCACCAGTTCCGCCACCGGTTCCTACGCCGACACCAACTCCAACACCACCTCCACAAAAGGTTGTTGTGTCGGATACAACTCGTGAAGCGCAGAAAAAAGGTGCGGTGGCTCAGAAAGCTGCGACAAACCAAGTGGCAGCAAGAGCTAGCGAAGTAGCGCCAAAACCAATGGCGAAAGATCGTACGAAAAAGTTCACTTCGACTCGTCAAGGTGGCGCAATTAAAACGGGCCAAACTGCCGGGGCGAACGCGCAGTCATCTAATAAAGATATTTCTAAAGTGGGCTTATTCAGCGCATTTGGTGGCGGCGGAAGTCGTGCACAAATTGATAAAGCGTACTCTGGTGCCGGTGAAGTTCTGGGTATGGCCGATAAAGCATCAGGCGCATCAGGCTTCAATGAAGACCGTGCAGGTGATGACTTAGGGTCTAAGTTTAAAGATTCAGGCGCGGGCGGAAAAGGAACTGCAACTCAAGGTATTGCTGGAGTTGGAACCAAAGGCCGCGGTTCGGGCCAATCTGCTTACGGTGCCTCTGAAGGTTTCGGCAGTAAAAATTCTGTCGCGATCGAAGGCGGCGGAGCGGAAGAGTCTTTCGTTGGTACTATCGATAAAGAAGCCATTCGCCGCGTGATTCGCGCGAAGAAGCATGAGCTACAAAGCTGCTATGAGCGTGCTTTGAATACTCTGCAAAAGGGTACGTCTTTAGAAGGTAAAATTGTTTTAAGCTGGGAAATCGTGGCTCAAGGTCAGGCGCGAAATGTGAAGGTGAAAAGTTCAACACTTGGCAACCGCCAAGTTGAAAACTGCATTCGCGATCGCTTGGCAAGTTGGACGTTCCCAGAACCTCCACCAGGCCTAGTGGCTGAAGTGCAGGCGTATCCGTTCGTATTGAATCAAGCTAATTAATTTTTTAGAGGAGGAGTTCCCGTGAACCCAACAGTAACAGTAGACAACATGAATTTCATCCAGCGTGCATTCGCAGAGGGTGGTTTCGTCATGTACGTGATCGCAGTCATCGCTATCCTGGCGGTTTTTGTGATCGTGGAAAGATTGATGAAATTAAAAAACCTTTCAGTGGATAAAAAAGAATTCACTGACCAAATTTTCAGAATGGTTGTAGCCGGTGATTTACGCCAAGCTATCAGCTATTGCGATGCTCGTCCGGCTCCGTTGACGAACACGGTAAAAGCAGGTCTGGTTCAGGCGATGAATAAACGCCCTGACGAAGAAGTGCAAGTTGCAATGGATGCGGCAGTAATGAGAGAAATGCCAAAAGTAGAAGGTTGGACTTCATTCTTGGCGGTTTTCGGTAACGTTGCGGTTCTTGCCGGTCTACTTGGAACTATCATCGGTATGATCGGTTCTTTCCGTGCGGTAGCTGCAGCTGACCCTGCAACTAAAGCATTGGAACTTTCAAAAGGTATTTCCCACGCCCTGAACTGTACGGCGTTTGGTCTTCTAGTAGCGATCATCTCTATCGTTGCTTACGGTTTGTTCCAGCATCGTATTCAGAAAACTGAAAACGAAGTTATCGAAACAAGCATGAGTCTTTTGAACTTGGTTGTAGCTAATAGAGAAAAGATTAAAGACTAGAGGTAATCAATGGCTCATATAGATAGCGGTGATTCCAGAGGTAGAAAGAAGAATATCGAGTTGAATCTCGTGCCTTTCATCGACTTGATGAGCGTTCTCATCACGTTCCTCTTGATCACGGCCGTATGGACCCAAGTGTCTATGATTCAAATTGGCAGTTCCCTATACGGGAAGAAAATGGACACGCAGCCTTCTCCGACGCCGCCGCCTAATGCCGACGTGGTATTGAAAGTGGATGTAAAAGAAGTGGGCTATGTCTTAACTGTTGGGAGACAAGTGATCAGTCTTCCTATGGTGAACGAGCAGTTTGATGATGCAGGCCTTGTTGCGCAACTTCAGCGTGTAAAACAACTGTATCCTGAAAAGGTGGATGCAGTTGTAAGCGTTGCCGATGCGGTTCCTTATGAACAGCTAATCAAAGCCATGGATAATTGTTTAAGCGCTGGCTTTTCAGCAATTTCCGTAGCAACAGGAGGGCCGAATTAATGGCCATCTTTAGACCCGGTGAAAGACACCGTTATCATAACATTCTTAGCAAAAGAAAAGGGAAGCGTGATGTAACTGCGCTTCTTTCACTGACAGCGATGGTGGATATGTTCACCGTGCTCGTGATCTTTCTTTTGCAAAACTACAATGCAACAGGTGAAATTCTTTATATTCCTAAAGAAGTAGTTCTGCCAAAAGCATCCGCTGTGCGCGAATTAAAACCTGCTCATGTAGTGACTATTTCAAATAAAGAAATTCTTTTAGATAAAGACGCAGTGGCTACTTTTGATGAAGTCAAAGCAGCGGAAGATTGGAATATTCCAGCTCTAAAGACTCAATTAGAGGCTGCGTTAGCTAAATCTAAGGCAGAGCAAGAAAGCAAACTGCAAAATCAAATTCGCGACGTTGTTGAAACAACACGTGGTGAAAGTGAAGAAGATCCTAATGCATGGAGCAAAGTAACCATTCAGGCCGACAAAGGCGTGGACTTCTTAACTGTTAAAAAAGTGTTGTTCACAGTGACTGAGGCAGGGGCCGGTGAAATTAATTTCGCAGTGACTAAACAACCTCAGGAATCGACTTCCAACTAAAATTTCGATATTCTGCGCAGAACCTCTGACAAAAAGGGCTGCGCATCTTAATTATGGCTAAATTTAAGAACCTCATTTTTGGAACGCTTCTAGTTATCCTGTTTGTTGAGGTTCTTATTGTTTTCCCTTCAAAACTTGAGATCGAAGATGAAGCGGCCTTGCGTAAAAGGGTCGAAGAGCAAGAACGACTTCATAACGAGAAAAAAGCAAAAATCGCCCGCGGCGAAAAAGTAGATGAACCTTCAAACCTAGCTGAACAGAAAATGCAAGGGGTTCACCTTGTAGAAAGTCAGTCGGGCACCCGTGACTGGGAGCTTTTCGCTGAATCCGCAGAGGGCAGTCAAACAGCAGGTACCTGGAAGTTAAAGAAGGTTAAAGTCTTTTTTTATAATCAGGAAAAAGTAGAGTTCACGGTGACTGGCGATAGCGGCACCATCGATTCGAAATCTAAAGATTTAAGTGTCATCGGTAATGTGATGACCCGTTCAGAGAATGGTTACGTTTTTAATACCCCTTCGATTTTTTATTCAGCGAAAAATCGCCAAATCGACAGTCCTCAAAAAGTCAGCATGAAGGGACCTTCCGATACCACGGGGGAAGGACTTACGGTGACGGGCGGTCGTATGCGTGTTCTAGTTGACCAGTCAAAGATGCTCATCCAGGACAAAGTCGCCGCAAGCAAAGCAGTCAATGATAATAAAAAGTTCGACATCTTAGCTGATTCAGCAGAGTTCAGTGGCAAGCACAAACAAGCTAAGTTTCAAGGCTCTGTCCGTTTAGTTTATGACAAAATGACTTTAGAGGGACCCGAAGCCTCGTTTTTGTACAAAAGCGGAGCTGATATTCTTTCCTCCGTTGCTGTCAGCGGTGGCGTCAAAGTCAGTGATTTGGATAAATTCGCGACCTCAGAAAGTG
Organism: Bdellovibrio bacteriovorus; assembly: GCA_041888585.1. Classification (GTDB taxonomy): domain Bacteria; phylum Bdellovibrionota; class Bdellovibrionia; order Bdellovibrionales; family Bdellovibrionaceae; genus Bdellovibrio; species Bdellovibrio bacteriovorus_I. The sequence continues at coordinate 718,083 of CP168971.1, forward strand.
TCAACCTAGACCTTTTAGCAAACAAATACGTTTTCAAAGGCAGCCCGAAGGTTATTCAGAACAACGATGAACTTACCGGAGAGGAAATCATCTTCCTCGAAGGTGGAAAAAAGGTTAAAGTTGAACGAGTACGTGCCAAGGTGGAGAATAAAGATCAATGAGTATGCTCACCATCAAAGACATTTCAAAATCCTTCAAAAAACGCAGGGTCGTTGATGGCGTTTCTTTTTCCGTAGAGTCGGGCCAAGTGGTCGGTCTTTTAGGTCCGAACGGAGCTGGTAAGACAACCTCATTTTATATGGTGGTGGGGCTTGTTCAGTCGGATTCAGGTACGATCAATATTGATGAAGTCAATATCTCTAAGGAGCCGATGTATCGCCGCGCCCGGGTGGGATTAAGTTACTTGGCACAAGAGCCAAGCATTTTCAGAAAACTAACAGTGGCTGAAAATATCGTGGTCGCTTTAGAGGCCCACGGTTATAGCGGTGCTCAACGCTCGGAAAAGTTAGAGCAGTTGATTGGTGACTTCCATATCAATCACATTCGCGACAGTTATGGTTATGCACTTTCGGGCGGTGAAAGACGCCGTGTTGAAATTGCAAGAGCCTTAGCCGGGTCGCCTAAGTTTCTTTTACTTGATGAACCCTTTGCCGGTATCGATCCGATTGCGGTCGCAGACATTCAAAATATCATCCGCGATCTTAAGGCCAAAGGTATAGGAGTTCTAATCACGGATCACAACGTTCGTGAGACTTTGGGCATTTGCGATTATGCTTATATTTTAAAGGATGGGAAAATACAGGTTAGTGGCAGCTCTGATGAGATTGCAACTTCTGAACTTGCCCGCAAGTTCTATTTAGGTGAAAACTTTAAGCTCTAAATGGATGTGCTCTAGCAAAATGCTAGAGGTAGAAAGGATTTTCTAATGGCTCTTCGACAGACGATGAACCTGAGCCAGTCTCTGGTGATCACTCCGCAGCTGCAACAGGCGATTAAGCTTTTGCAGATGTCACGTATGGAGTTAGAGTCGGCTGTTCGCTCTGAGCTAGAAGAAAATCCAATCCTTGAAGAAGCAGAAACTTTAAAAGAAGAAGATCTGCAAAGAACTAAAGATGCCGCTAATGAAGTTGAACATTCTGAAGCTGCAACTGATCACAACGCTCAAGACCCGCAAAAACAAGATGAGTTTGAGTGGGAATCCTATATCGAAGCCAATCAAAAGCCACCGCAGTCAGGTATGGCTGGTTCTGAAGAAATCATGAACTATGAGAACGTCATTACGGCTTCTCAAACATTGCATGATCATCTTTATTGGCAAGTGAAAATGAACGGCTTTTCTGAAGAAGAAGAGCAAGCGGCTGATGCTTTAATCGGCGCGATTGACGATGACGGTTATATCAAAATTCCTTTAGAACAAATAGCCGAAGAAGAGAAAGTTGATTTAGGTCTTTTACAAGACACATTAACTTTGATTCACGAATTTGATCCGCCGGGCGTTGGCGCAAGAGATCTAAAAGAGTGTTTATTAATCCAAGCAAAACACTTGGAAGAAGACACCCACGATTTAGTGAATCTCATCAATAATCATCTTAAAGATCTTGAAAAAAAGAACTACGAAGCCATCGCGAAAGCTTTGGGGCGTGATGTTGAAGATATCATCGAAATTTGTAAAATTATCTACGCCATGGACCCTAAACCGGGGCGCGCGTTTGTTGCTAGTGACACGCACTATGTAACTCCAGATGTTTACGTTTATAAAGTGGGCGATGATTACGTTGTCTCTTTAAATGAAGACGGTCTTCCGCGTTTAAAGATTTCAAATTTTTATAAAAACATGCTTAAAGGTGGCAAAACAACGGGTGATAAAACCCAGGATTATATTCAAGAAAAACTGCGTTCAGCAGTTTGGTTGATTAAATCCATTCACCAAAGGCAGCGTACGATTTATAAAGTGGCTGAATCCATCGTGAAACATCAGCGCGACTTTTTTGATCGTGGTTCTGAATACCTAAAACCGATGGTCTTACGTGATATCGCTAACGACATCGGAATGCATGAATCCACTGTAAGCCGTGTTACAACAGCGAAGTACGTACACACCCCGCAGGGCATTTACGAGCTAAAATACTTCTTCAACTCTGGAATCAGTTCGTCAGATGGGGATTCATTAGCAAGTGAATCAGTAAAAATTAAGATCAAGGATTTGGTGGCGAAAGAAGATCCAAAAAATCCTCTTTCAGACCAAAAGATCGTGGATCTATTAAAGGTAGAAGGCATCCAAATCGCCCGTCGTACTGTAGCAAAATACCGCGACGTTTTAAAAATTCTGCCATCGTCCCAGCGTAAGAAATATTTTTAGAAAAAAGAGAGGCCTTTGGCCTCTTTTTTTTGTCTAAATTACAAATACACACTACATATAAATATACTTAAGTTTAAATATTACATCGAAAACCTTGAGATTCCCGAATTAGGAACTAAAGTTGGCGATTTAACTTTCGGTTATTTCGATGCTACTTATGATGGGACGACACCGGAAAAAAGGCCGACTGCCACAAATGGAAGTTATGTTTTTCGAAAAGATTAACGTCAAAGAATTTAAAATCGCTGCAAAAATTGAACTGTCGTTTTTCCTTGCGGCGACTTGATCACAAAGCCCTTAGCATCTGTTGCCAAGGGAGCTGGTTTATCTTCCAAAGAAATCCAACTTGGTAAAAATCGCACGAAACGATAGGTTTTTAAATTCTCTAAGCCGCGCTCTTTATTCTCTTCAGCAGATTGGGTGAAGGCCTTGGATACTTCATCACCTTTTTCCCAAAGTGTTTGCCCTGCAAGTAAACCTGTACCAATGATATATCCTGCGGCTTCGCCAGCACCTGAAGCTCCGCTTTGCGCTAGTAAATATAAGCCGCCACCAATGATTACGACACCGGCTGCGATGCCCACTCCGCGAATGGTGTTAGAAGCTACAAAACCTGCCGACTTTTCAGCGCCCACACTTCCTTTAAGACCATAATACTGAGCCATGTAGTTTGATTTCATCACCACATTGCGAATAGCCGTGTTGCGCTCTTGATGACGTTCAAACCACGGCAAAGTTGAAAAATGCAATTCCGTTGTTGGGGGCTTTGTTTTATTTAAAAATTCAGGGGTTGCATTTCCTTCATCCCAACGCAAAGTAGGACCGCCCCCGTCAAAAATCAAAGTGATATTTGCTGGCGCTTTGGGAAGCTCGCTTAAGCGCAATGCCTCTTTGTTTTTCGTTAGCTGAAAGACTTTGCGCAAATCCACCTGCGCTTCGTTCCATTCACCTAGCGCTGCATAGATCCCCGCAAGCCATAATCGCAGTGCTGGATCGTCAAAGTGATTTTGGTCTTCACGGAAATAATTCTGTAAGAAGAAGGTCGCTTTTCTAGTTTCAACACTGGCTTCGGCCCATTTTTTCTGACGCATAAAATAGGTTGCGTTAATTAAATGCATGACTATGACTTCATGTTCAGCCGGGATGTAACCATCTTCCGCTTCGCTATAAAAAAAGTATTCGGTTTCGCGCAAGATGCTGGTGAATTTTCTTTCGTCGAAGGTTCTTGATTGTTGCAACAAATCTTTATTGTCGCTTTCGCCAGTCCATAAACCCAGCCAAGCTTTTTCTAGGGAAGTGATGTAGCCTTTTTTTTCTTTTTTAGGAAAACGCTCCAGCGCTTGAGAAATATCCCCTGATCTATAGGCTGCTTCTGCGTCCCGATATTCAGAATCACGGATGATCTGACGTGTCGAGCAGCCTACTAAGGAAAGACTTAAGTAAAAAAACACAAAAAGTCTAAATGCAGTCATTTCTGAAGCCTATTCGAAAAGTTTCTGCTCAGACACTCTTTACTCGAAGCAGCGTTTAATTCAAAATAGAGCCTGTTTCGAGGTGTCAGGGGGTAGACTCAAATACTCCAATGAAGTCGGAGCGTAGACCAAATGAGGTTAAAATGGATTTAAAGAGTTTGATTCGCGACGTTCCTGATTTCCCAAAAGAAGGAATTCTATTTCGAGATATGACGCCCCTTTTACAATCACCAGAGGCAATGAGTTATGTCTCTAGAAACTTCATAAAGCATGTGGATCTTTCGCAAATTGATTATTTTGCAGGAATCGAATCCAGAGGATTTATTCTAGCGGCTCATTTAGCTTCAACCCATAACAAAGGTTTTCTTCCGATCAGAAAAGCTGGAAAACTTCCACCGCCAACTAAAAGAATTGCTTATCAGTTGGAATACGGCTCAGCAGAAATTGAACTGCCAGTAGGCCAAGGCCGCATCATGATTGTGGATGATGTTTTAGCAACCGGAGGAACTTTGCAAGCTGCTATTGATTTAAGTTTCCTTGCTGGTTACAAAGTGCAAGAAGTAGGCGTTCTAGTGAATCTTACTTTCTTGAATAAAATGAAATTCAACAACAAAGAGGTATTCTCCCTTGTTCAATACTAATGATATCGCTTTACTGATGGCTCTTCCTGGCGAATCCCAAGGTCTTTTTGAAAAAGAAAATATCGCAGTTCACTATACCGGAATTGGGAAGGTGAACGCCGCAATGGTGGCGATGGATGTGATTCAAAAAACCAAATGCAAAGTGATCATTAACCTTGGCACTGCAGGAAGCTCGAAATTTCCCACTCACGATTTAGTCGAAGTCAGCACTTTCGTACAAAGAGACATGGACATTTCTCCTCTGGGATTTAAAGTAGGGGAGACCCCGTTTGATCCCATTCCAGGCGCGATCGAACTGATTCCGTTTTTCCCTGAGCTTTCACAAGGGGTGTGCGGAACGGGCGACAGCTTTGAAACCGGCACTCCGAAAGTTCCTTGCGAGTTAGTGGATATGGAAGGCTATGCGCTTGCGAAAGTGTGCCGCAAAATGGGTGTGCAGTTGGTTTCATTAAAATACATCACTGATGGTGCTGATCATAACGCCCATAATGATTGGGAAGCCAATCTGGTTTTAGGGGCTAAAAAGCTTCTAGAATATTATAAAAAAATGGTGAGATAAAATCTCAAAGTGAAACAAGTGTACTCTTTTATGAGAAAGAAATCTTTCCGATAAGAGTTCATGCAAGCTTTAAAATGGCTTACTTATATGGTCGCTTTTAGCGGTCTTCTAGTGGGATATCTTGGTAATCCTTTCGGGAAAAAGGAACACCTGCCCACACCTCAAGAAATTGAAGAACTTTACATAAAATCCAAAACCTATTTTGAAGTCGGGAATTTCGAGGGAGTTGTGGACTTATCCCGCAAAATCCCAAAAGATCTGCCCCCGAAATATTCTGACATCCGTGAGTTTGAACGTCGCTCAAAACAAGAGCTCGAAAAATATAAAAAGCAGCTTAAAGAAGGAAAATCCCTGTTTCAGGAAGTCGACCGGCTTCCTGCTGCTTTACGGGATTCCTATTTTGACGCCCAAATTTCCGCCCAAAACGGTCGCTGCCGCGAGGCCTATGAGCATATGTCCCCAGTCAGCCGTTATCTTGGAAATCGAGAAGATCTCAAGATCTTTCGAAAATGCAGATTAACCGATAAGAAATCCTACTGAGTCTCAAATTAAGGCTCATCTTTGGTCTAGGTTGGCCGATAAGAAAAGCATGAAGCCGATGTGCTTCGAATAAGCCTTGAAAGGGGAAAAAATGAAACTCAACTATACCTTTAAGCATTTGGATCATTCAGGTTCGCTTGTTAATTACACTAGCGAGAAGATGGATGAGGTCAGTCGCTTCCTGCTTAAAGAGGGGTACGGCAACGTGTATTTTTCAAAGCAGAACCACGAGTTCTGTGTAGAGATTTCCGTTAATACTAAAGAGAAATACTTTAAGGCCACCGCTTATGCGTCAGATATCTACGCGGCAGTGGATTCTGTTTCGGATAAACTTGAAAAACAGTTTTTGAAGATCAGCAAGCAGTACAAAAATCACAAAAAGCCGGAATTATCGAAGGATGTGCGCTTCGAACCGGTGCGCTGGAAAAAAGCAGCCTAATAAACAAGATGCTATAGACTTAGAGTGGAGAGTGGTTTACAAACAAACCACTCTCTTTTTTTTGGAACGTACTGGAACAAGTTTTATGAGTGATATGGAACAAACACAAAGCTGGAACGATTTTGTTTTCTCAAGCTCGATTGAAGAAAGTGAAACCGTTCGACTCTTTAAGTCCAAGCTTCTTACGCTCATCACCGTTTTTACCGGTTTGTTGATGTGGACTTATAGTTTTATTTCACTGCTTCTGGTGGAAAGAGAAGAACTTGCCTACATAGGTTTTGCCTGTTCCGTGGTTCATGCCATGGCACCGCTTGTTGGCAAATGGACGAAATCCATTTGCTCCGGTGCCTATTGCATGGTGGTCCCTGGAATGATCTTTCAGTTTTCGTTTTCATTTTTTACCGGCGGCTTTTTTGCGCCAACATTGATTTGGTTTGCGGTCCTTCCCTTGATTATGGGGATTTTAACCAATAAAGCCCATGCTGCATTATGGATTTTTATTACCGCCCTCGGATTTACCAGCATGTACTATCTGCATGCAAACGGGTATGTGCCTGAATCCAGCCTGACTCCACTAGGGCAAACGGTGGCTCAATTCATGATCGGTTTAGGTCTGATTGGCTTGGTCGGTGGTTTCACCATATTTTTCCTTGAGTTAAGCTATTTTTACCACGAGAAATCTAAGGGTTCTTGACCCCTCTATCCCACTTTGATAGCTTGGCGCCTCGCTAAATGCGAAGGGCATTTAGGATGGTTTCAGGTACACTAAAGCTTCCTGAAACCGAGCTCATTAAACACCTTTCCTAATGAGGAAGCATTACTGTGAAGAACTATTTGTTTACCAGTGAATCTGTATCTGAAGGCCATCCGGATAAAATGGCTGACCAAATTTCTGATGGCGTTCTTGATGCCATCTTAGCGCAAGACCCAAAAGGTCGCGTTGCCTGTGAAACTCTTCTAACTACAGGTTTGGTTGTAGTAGCTGGTGAAATCACGACTTCAGCAAAGGTTAATTTTTCAGAAGTAGCCCGCGATGTCGTTAAACGCATCGGTTACGATCACTCAGACAAGGGTTTTGACTACAAAACTTGCGCTGTGATGGTAGCAGTAGGTCAACAATCTCCAGATATCGCAGTGGGTGTTAAAGAAACTCTTTCTGACGATCAAGGTGCTGGTGACCAAGGTTTGATGTTCGGTTACGCAGTTAACGAAACTCCAGAATTAATGCCTCTTTCAATCGCAATGTCTCATAAGCTAGTTCATGATCTAGCGGGTCTGCGTAAAGCAAACAAAGTAGACTGGTTACGTCCAGATGCTAAATCTCAAGTCACTGTTCAGTACGAAAACGGACTAGCAAAACGTATCGACGCGATCGTTATTTCTACTCAACACGCTGACAATGTTTCAAACGCCACTATCCAAGAATTCATCACTGAAGAGTTGATTAAAAAATCAATTCCAAGCAAATGGATCGATGCAAAAACGAAGTTCTTCATCAACCCAACAGGCCGTTTCGTAACGGGTGGTCCAATGGGTGATGCGGGTCTTACTGGCCGTAAAATCATCGTAGATACTTACGGTGGTCACGGTGCCCACGGTGGTGGCGCTTTCTCTGGTAAAGATCCTTCTAAAGTGGATCGCTCTGCCGCTTACGCATCTCGTCATATTGCTAAAAACATCGTGGGTGCTGGTTTGGCAGACCGTTGTTTGGTGCAAGTCGCTTATGCGATTGGTGTTGCTGAACCTGTAAGCATCACTGTGAACGATTACGGTACAAGCAAAGTGGGCCCAGAGGTTCTTGAAAAAGCAGTTCGCCAAGTATTTGACTTGCGTCCTGCAAGAATCACGAAAGAATTGGACCTACTTCGTCCAATTTACAGCCCAACAGCTGCTTACGGACACTTCGGCCGTAATGAAGAAAGCTTCACTTGGGAAAAATTAAACAAAGTTGAACAGCTTAAAGACGCTGTAAAAACTTTGGCTTAATAATATTTAAAAAGCTTAGTCATTGCGCCGAGTTGTCTCTAGCAACTCGGCGCTTCTTATTTGTATACTGCCGGCTACGCGCTTAGTTTTTCGGCAATTAGCCGCAAGGGTGGATATGGATCCAAAATTTATTCGAAACTTCTCAATCATCGCACATATCGACCACGGTAAATCAACCTTGGCTGACGGACTTCTTTCAGCTACCGGTTCTCTATCAGATCGCGAAAAGAAAGATCAGTTCCTAGATAATATGGAGCTGGAGCGTGAACGTGGTATTACGATCAAAGCGCAAACTGTCTGCTTAGATTTCAAATCTAAAGACGGCAACATGTACCAAATCAATTTGATCGATACGCCGGGGCACGTGGATTTTTCTTACGAAGTTTCTCGCTCTCTAGCAGCCTGTGAAGGTGCGATCCTAGTAGTCGATGCTGCCCAAGGGGTGGAAGCACAAACTTTAGCCAACGTTTACTTGGCTTTAGAAAACGACCTAGAGATTATTCCTGTTTTAAATAAAATCGATCTTCCATCTGCCGATCCAGAAGGCGTAGCAAAACAAATCGAAGATACAGTGGGCTTAGACTGCACTGGAATTATCCATGCCTCTGCGAAAGAAAAAATCGGTATCACTGATATCCTTGAAGCGATCGTTGAAAAAGTTCCGCCACCAAAAGCGGATCGCAGTCTTACCCCGCGCGCTTTGATTTTTGACTCTTGGTTTGATGCTTATCAAGGCGTGGTGGTTCTAGTTCGCGTGATGGACGGAGCTATTAAAAAAGGCGACAAAATCAAATTCATGGCGACAGACCGTGACTACGAAGTTTTGCGCATGGGTAAATACAAACCCTTCCCAGTTATGCAAGACACTCTTGAAGCTGGAGAAGTGGGGTTCATTGTTTGCGGTATTAAAGACATCCGTGACGTCCAAGTGGGCGACACTGTTACTTCCGCAAAACATCCTGCTACAGAGCCTTTGGCGGGTTTCCAAAGAATCAAGCCGATGGTGTTTGCGGGTATCTTCCCAGTGGTTGCTTCAGAGTACGAAAACCTGAAAGATGCCTTGGACAAACTTTGTTTAAATGACTCTTCACTGACATTTGAAATCGAAAAATCAGCGGCCCTTGGATTTGGTTACCGTTGTGGTTTCTTGGGTCTTTTACACATGGAAATCGTGCAAGAGCGTTTAGAGCGTGAATTCAATCTAGATTTAATCACCACAGCGCCAACGGTTGTTTACAGAATCACAAAAACCGATGGAACTGAGCTCATGCTAGAAAATCCGTCGGGAATGCCGGCTGAAACGCAAATTGCTAAATTTGAAGAGCCCTATGTGAAAGTGACGTTGCATACACCGACTGATTATATCGGCGGTATCTTAAAGTTGTGCGAAGACAAACGCGGTATTCAATTAAAGATGGAATACGTCACCGATAAAAAGGTTATCATCGAATACAAACTTCCGATGAATGAAATGGTTATGGATTTCTATGACCGATTGAAATCTATTTCTAAAGGTTACGCATCTTTGGAATATGAATTCGTTGGTTTTGAAGAATCAGATCTTGTGAAGCTTGATATTCTTATCAATGGTGAACCTATTGATGCCCTTTCATTGATTGTTCATAAATCAAAAGCCACCACGCGTGGTCGTTTATTGACTGAAAAGATGAAAGAACTGATTCCGCGCCAACAGTACCAAGTGGCGATTCAAGCTGCTATCGGTGCCAAGATTATTGCCCGTGAAACCTTGGGTGCGATCAGAAAAGACGTGACCGCAAAGTGTTATGGTGGTGATATTTCCCGTAAGCGTAAACTTTTAGAGAAGCAAAAAGAGGGTAAAAAACGCATGAAGGCAATCGGCCATGTCGAAGTGCCTCAAGAAGCCTTCTTAGCGATTTTGAAAGTGGAAGACTAGTAGACCCTAGAGGAGCATCCATGAGCGACAACAAGAATAGCTGGAACTGGCGCACAAAACATTTTTGGACTGAAGGATGGGGCTCTCTATTCTTAGCTGTGTTCATTGCCTTGTTCATTCGCTGGGGATTTATCGAAGCTTATGTGATTCCGTCGGGATCCATGCTTCCGTCGCTTCTGATTCATGATCATATCTTCGTTAATAAATTAACTTACGGTCTTCGTGTGCCTTTCAGCGAAAAATGGCTGGTAAAGTTCAATGAACCAAAACGTGGTGAAGTCATTGTCTTTAAATATCCTAAAGACATGAGCACATTCTTCATCAAGCGTATCGTGGGTGAGCCGGGTGATAAGATCTATTATGAAAACGGCACTCTTTACGTGAACGATAAGCCCGTTGAAAAGAAAGTGCCTGCAGACATGGAAGATTTCGAATGGCTGCGCGATGCTGACTTCCAACGTGATGGCAATATCAACGATAACAAAGACAACTACGTAGAGTTCTGGGAAGAACTTCCTGGCGGTAAAGGGCACGCGATCCTTTTACGTAAAGGTGACATCTACGAAACTTTTGGACCTGTGACTGTTCCAAATGACCATCTTTTTGTGATGGGCGATAACCGTATGAATTCTTCAGACGGCCGTGTGTGGGGTTTCTTACCGAAGCAAAACATTCTGGGCCGCGCGATGTTTGTGTGGTTAAGTTGCGAAGAAACAATTCCAGTGCTGCCGATGCTGTGCAATCCGCTGACTGTGCGTTGGGGCCGATTCTTCCATCCAGTTAATTAATGTCTGAAACTAGCGACACTTCAAAACAGGCAAGTCTTAAGGGAACGTGGAATCAAGCCATTCTAACCTTCCTTTTTCCACTGCTGTTAGTTTTTGGAGTGCGCTGGGCCGTCATCGAGCCCTTCGTTATCCCCTCTGGCAGCATGATTCCGAACCTGCTGGTCCATGATCATATCTTAGTTAAAAAATTTGCCTACGGACTGCACATTCCTTTCAGCAACTCTTGGTTAGTAAAATGGTCCACTCCAAAACGTGGAGAGATCGCTGTTTTCAAATATCCTGAAAATCCCGATGTTTATTATATTAAACGCTTAATCGGTCTTCCGGGGGACCGAGTTGAAGTCACCAATGGCAGAATCTCTGTGAACGGAAAAAGCTTTCTTTTGACACCTTTGGATCTTCCAAACCAAGAAGCAGGCTTTAAATATTTTGCCGAAGAAAACTTAGATAGCGCCGCATACACAGTACGCTTCTTATCAGAAGCTGAGGGTGGGACCCCGCAGGTTTTTGTTGTGCCTGAGGGAAATTATTTTTTCATGGGTGATAACCGTGACCAATCCAGCGATTCCCGCGCTTGGGGCTTTGTAAAAGATGATTACATCGTCGGAAAAGCTTGGATGGTGTGGCTGTCATGTGAAAATACTTTACCAACAATGACTTTTGTCTGCGATCCATCGCAGATTCGTTTTCAGCGCCTTTTTAAAAACGTCTATTAGAATTTGTCTTTCCTTATTAAAGCAGATGGTCCTAGAATTAAGCCTATGAACCGTTGGCGCGATTATTTAACAACTTTGATTTTAGCAGTGCTTTGTGCGCTTTTCGTGCGCAGTTTTTTAGTGACTGCTTATAAAGTTCCAACAGGCTCTATGCAGCCGACTTTAAAGCCCGGTGATTTTATCTTTGCATCTCGTTTCAGTTATGGTTTGACGATTCCGTTTGCGAATAAAAAATGGGAAGCAACTTTGCCTGACCGTGGTGATTTGGTTGTATTTACTTATCCAAACCAACCGGGTATCACCTACGTAAAAAGAGTCGTGGGTTTACCGGGTGACAAAGTGCAAATCTCTCAAGGTCGTTTGATTCTTAATGATCAACCCAGGGAGTATGAAAAAGACTCAAATCCATCGCAGGATAATCCCAACCCTGAGCTTTTTGACATCTACACAGAAAACTTAGGCGAACATCAGTGGCGCGTAATTTTCCAAAAGCAGCCGGAATTAAAAGATTTCGGTCCTTTAGTAGTTCCGCCAGGAGAGGTTTTCCTGCTTGGCGATAACCGTGACGCAAGTGACGACTCGCGCTATTGGGGGACAGTCCCGATGAGCCAAGTGGTTGGAAAAGTTGTTTTTATTTGGCTTTCCTTAGATTGGCAAAAGAAGTGGGGAGGCGATCGCTACCCTTCAGTGCGTTGGGAAAGAGTTTTTTCTAGGGTGTATTGACATATTTGTCTTCGATCCATATTCTCGGGTTCTAGATGTTATCTAGAACAAAGCACTCCATTCTTGATCTTAATTCTCTTGAAAAAACTAAAATCGACTTTCTATTTTCTGTGGCAGACAGAATTGCTGCCGATGAGTCGTTAGACTTTAAGGGCTTCGGAAAAACCGGAGCCCTTTTGTTTTTTGAAGCTAGTACAAGAACTCGTATGAGCTTTGAAACTGCCTGCGCGCGCCTAGGAATTCATTCTTTGAGATTAGATGGCAAGGCCGGAACCAGTTTGGAAAAAGGCGAAACCTTAGAAGATACCGTATTAAATGTCGATGCCATGAAACCATCATTCTTGGTCGTTCGTTGTGGCGATGACTTGGATCTTGAAGATTTAAGTAAAAAAGTTCAAAGCCCGATCTTAAATGCAGGTTGGGGAAAAAAAGGTCATCCGACCCAAGCGTTGTTAGATGCTTACACTATTCGCAAACACCTAGGGAGTTGCCAGGGGCAAAAGCTTCTTATCGTAGGCGACGTTCGCCACAGTCGGGTGGCTTCTTCTCACTTTGAATTGGCGCAAAAGCTTGGTTACGAAGTGGCCTTGTGTGGACCGCGAGATTTCCTTCCAGAAAATGCAACAGTAAAAGTCTTTTCATCACTGCGTGAAGGTTTAGAATGGTCGACAGCCGCGATGGCGTTAAGAGTTCAACTTGAACGTCACCAAGGTTCTTATTCATTAGAAAACTACCGTGCACAGTTTGGTTTCACCGTTGAAAATCTAAAGCACTTATCAAGTAAAGCTTTGATCATGCACCCAGGTCCTATCAATCAGGGCACAGAACTGGATTCAGAAGTGCTAAGTGATCCACGCTGCAAAGTTTTAGATCAAGTTACGAACGGTGTTTATATTCGTCAGGCTTTAATTTATCTCACAGTTCAATCCATGTCGGAGGCGCAGTCATGAAGGGCTATCTTGTTTTAGAAAGTGGAGAAGTGTACTCAGGTCTATGGCATGGTGGACAGGACCGCGCGGGCGAAGTTGTTTTTAATACTTCTCACTCTGGTTACGAAGAAATTGCTACGGATCCGTCTTACTTTTCACAGATCGTGGTGATGACTGCTCCGATGCAAGGAAACTACGGAATCCAAGATGAGGTGTGGGAATCGCGTAAACTTTGGATTGAAGGTTTTCTGTGCCTAGAAATCCAAGATTCGGCCCGTGATCAGGCCTGGAAAAAACGCCTGACTGATAATGGAATTCCCCTTTTGACTGAACTTGATACGCGCAATCTGGTATTGCGTTTACGCCAAGGTGGAACACCATGGGGTGCATTAGTAAATGCAAACTCTGAAGAGGACGCAAAGAAAAAAGCCCAAATCCTCATCGATAAGAAAAAACAGCTGGATAAAGACTGGGTTTACCTAACTTCAAGAGCAGAGGCTGAAGTTCGCCGCGGCGACAATATGGTGGGACCAAAGATCGCGGTTTTGGATTTCGGCAGCAAAGAAAACATTCTGCGTGAACTAACGCAAAGATGCTCTGAGGTGAAGGTTTTTAATAGCCGCTCTTCTATCAAAGATATTCTAGATTACAACCCAGACGGCATCATGCTGACAAACGGTCCTGGTGATCCGGCTGACGTCAAAGTCGCAACGGGAACCGTGCGCGAACTCTTGGGAGTAAAGCCAATCTTCGGGATTTGCATGGGTCATCAGATTCTGGCTTTAGCTTTGGGGGCAAAAACCTATAAGCTGAAATTTGGTCATCGTGGCAGCAATCATCCCATCCGCGACACTCTGCTTAATCAAATTTATATGACAAGCCAGAACCATGGTTATGCTGTGGAAGCGAGCAGTTTGCCTTCTGACGTGAAAGTCACCCATGTAAATTTAAATGATGGCACTGTGGCAGGTTTTTATAGTGAAAAACTCAAGTGTTTAGGAATACAATATCACCCGGAAAGTTGTCCTGGGCCGCATGAAGCGTCCGGACTATTTAGTTATTTTGTCGAGCGGATGATATGAACGAATATGAAAAGCTGATTGAAAAAATTCTGAACCACTTTGTAAGCGAAAATTTCAAAGACGAATTGGCGATGGCCAAAAAAGAGTTCTTTGAAAACGCCGGAACGTTGGATGAAAACTCAACCCATTACGAATCCCGTATGGCGCAGTTTTATGATTGGTATTTTTTCACCAGAGAGCTGAAAGGCATGGGCCAAACGCCTCTGAATGCTTGTCATTTAGTTCGTGAACTTCGTTTTTCTGACGAAGAACTAAGAATTCTTGAAGTTTTAAAACAAAACCGTCATTCGATTTTTGAATTTATCAAAATCAAAAATGGCGATGTGTACATTAAAGATCTTTTGGCCAATAAAAAGCTGGTTGTAAAACAATCACCTTACGTCTTCGGTTTCGATCCAGATGAGTTATTTGAAGTGCGCTTGATCCCTCACGGGGACTCTTACGTTTTCACGCGAGGCTTCTGTTTTCATCCGGAAAGTGCGAAGAAATTTATTTTGGGCGAAGTTAAACGCCATCGTAAAGATGCGGACTTGGATCCGGATCTTTTGATGCTTCGTCTGATTAAGATGCGTTACAAGTTTGAGCAATATAAACATGTGAAGCCCGAAATGATTTACTCGAACGAAGGTAAATTGGGCATCTAAAAGGGGGAAAGAGTGTCACGCAAGTCCAGTCTAAAAAGAGTTTTAATTATTGGATCTGGACCTATCGTAATCGGACAAGCTTGTGAGTTCGATTACTCTGGCACTCAAGCCTGCAAGGCCCTGATGAAAGAAGGATTGGAAGTAATTCTAGTTAACTCCAATCCGGCAACCATCATGACTGATCCGGAAGTGGCAACTAGAGTTTACGTTGAGCCACTGAAAGTAGACTACCTAGAACAAATCATCGCTAAAGAAAAACCAGATGCTGTAATCCCGACTCTAGGTGGACAAACAGCACTGAATCTTGCCTTAGAACTTCACGCCAAAGGAATTTTGCAAAAGTATAAAGTTGAACTTTTGGGCGCGACTCCGCAAGTGATCAAAGCTGGCGAGGACCGCGAAATTTTCAGGGGTATTTTAGATAAAATTGGTGCCCGTTATCCTAAAAGTCACCTAGTTCGTACATTCGAACACGGTATGCAAATCGCCGAAGATCTTGGTTACCCAATGATTCTTCGCCCGAACTACACTTTAGGTGGCGGCGGCGGTGGTATTGCTTACTCTCCAGAAGAATACAAAAAAATGCTTGTTCAGGCGTTGCATGAAAGTCCAACGTCAGAAGTTCTAGTTGAGGAAAGCATTCTTGGTTGGAAAGAATTCGAACTTGAAGTCATGCGCGACCACAAAGGCACCTTCGTGGTTGTTTGTAGTATTGAAAATCTGGATCCTTGTGGCGTTCATACAGGTGACAGTATCACAATCGCTCCGCAACAAACTTTAAGTGACCGCGAATATCAAGCCATGCGCGACGAAGCCTGCAAAATTATCAATGAAGTGGGCATTCAAACGGGTGGGGCGAATATTCAATTCGCCGTTCATCCGACCACGGGTGAGCGTGTAGTCATAGAAATGAATCCGCGTGTGAGCCGGTCTTCTGCGCTTGCAAGTAAAGCCACCGGATTCCCAATTGCGAAAATCGCGGCTTTGCTAGCAATCGGTTACAGCCTTGATGAACTTCAAAACGATATCACCAAAGTAACGCCTTCTTGTTATGAACCAGCATTAGATTACGTCGTAACAAAAATCCCTCGTTTTGCTTTCGAAAAGTTCCCGGGTTCTAAAGACAGTCTAACCACGCAAATGAAAAGTGTTGGTGAAGTTATGGGTATAGGCAGAACTCTGCAAGAATCCATGATGAAAGCTCTCACTAGCTTAGAAAAAAATCCCCAAGGTATTCCGGAAGTCATTTTAGAAACTGGTAAAGTTTCTTATCCAAACAGCCAACGCATTTATCATCTTTTCCAAGCTTTCCGTGATGGTAAAACTGTGGCGGATGTTGAGGAATTAACCCGCATCAACCCTTACTTCCTGGAACATATCGAAGCTCTGATTAAGTTTGAAAATAAATTCAAAAAAGAATTTAGCGAAACAAACCTAGATCTTTTGGTGGCTGCGAAAAGAAAAGGGTTCTCTGACGCTCGTTTAGCAGCTTTGGTAGGCAAAAAAGAAACCGATCTGCGTGCTTTAAGGGAAAAACACAACCTGCTTCCAAAATACCAACAAGTTGATACTTGTGCGGGAGAGTTTGAATCTTCGACTCCTTATTTTTACTCTTCATATTGGCCAAGTTCTTCTGCGAAAGTGAATGCGCCAAATGCTGTGGTGATCATCGGTAGCGGGCCCAATCGTATCGGCCAAGGTATCGAGTTCGACTACAGCTGTGTGCGTGGGGTAAAAGCATTCCAGAAAAACGGCAGCAAAGTTATCATGGTCAATTCGAACCCTGAAACGGTATCAACTGATTACGATACTTCAGACGTATTGTTCTTTGAACCTTTGACGTCAGAAAGCCTGATTGAAATCATGCGTTTCATGAAGCCAAAAGGTTTCGTCGCACAATTAGGTGGTCAAACTCCGATCAATGTGGCTCCAGAATTAGTAAAGGCCGGATACACTTTATTAGGTTCCTCTTTAGAAACGATTGATTTAGCCGAAGACCGCGGTCTTTTTTCTAAGATATGCCGAGAGTTAAACTTCGCGATTCCAAATTCTGCCATGGCAGGTTCTTTGTCTGAAGCATTGAAGTATGAATCCAGCGTAGGTTACCCAATGATCTGCCGTCCAAGTTATGTTCTGGGTGGCCGTCGCATGGAAGTCATCGAAAACAACGACGAATTGATCTCTTACTTCCAACGTCACGGGGATTATATTTCCGCTGATAAGCCATGCTTAATGGATCAGTTCTTAGCAGGAGCCTTGGAAGTAGACGTGGACTTAGTTCGCGGCCCTGATTGGACAATCATTGGTGGAGTTGTCGAACATATCGAAGCTGCGGGTGTTCACTCAGGCGACTCTATGGGTGTTCTACCTCCACACCGTCTTAAAAAAGACACTTGCGATCGCATCGAAGAGCTAAGCCAAAAACTTGCTAATCGCATCGGGGTGATCGGTCACTTAAATTTACAATTGGCCGTTAAAAACGATGTTGTGTACATGCTTGAAGCCAATCCACGCAGCTCGCGTTCAGTGCCATTCGTTGCTAAAGCAACCAGTATTCCTCTGATTGATCTGGGTGTGGCGGCAATGCTTGGTAAAAAGAAGAGCGAGTTGAAGCTTGATGGACTTAACTGGAGAAGCACAAAAAGCGTATCCGTTAAGGGCGTAGTTTTCCCATTCAAAAAATTCCCAGAGTCTGATTCATTATTAGGCCCGGAAATGAAATCAACTGGTGAAAGCATGGGGCGCGGAAGAAACTATTCTGAAGCTCTTTCAAAAGCCTTCCTTTCAAGTAACATAAGACTTCCAAAGATGGGTCAGGTGTTCTTTTCTCTCAGAGATAAGGACAAAGACGGCATGCTGACTTTGGCTAAAGAATTACAACGCATGGGTTACGGAGTTTCCGCAACCACAGGCACTGCAACATTCTTCAACGAACACGGTGTGAACTGTTTATCCCTAAGAAAAGTGGATGAAGGCCGTCCTCACTGCGTAGATAAAATCCGCTCAGGGGAAGTAGCCTTCGTCATCAATACGACTTCGGGCCGCCGTGCCATCGAAGCAAGCTTTGATATCCGTCGCGCCTGCACGGATTACAACATCCCGTGCTTGACCGAAAGTGATGCGGCCGAAGCTTTTGTTCTTGCTTTGAAAAACGAAAGAAATGAGTCATCATCAGTCGAGGCCCTTTCGGCGATGGAGGAATTTTGAATAGACTCATTCTTGGACTGATCACGCTGCTTGTTTTTTCATCAGCATTTGCTGAAAACATTCCAGCTGAGGAAGCGCCGCCAGCGATCACCATCGGTGTCATTCCTGGTGGCAATCCTGAAAACGTCCGAGAACAAGGTTTAACGTTAGCAAAAGAATTGCAAACGCGTTTAAATATTCCCGTAAATATCTATATTTCAAAAAACTATTCTGGCCTGATTGAGGCCATGAAAAATAAAAAAGTTGATTACGCGTTCTTCAGTTCTGCAACGTATGTGCTTGCTGAAGAACAAGCGAAGGCCAAAGTTCTATTAAAAAAATCATGGCATGAACCGTACTACTGGTCCGTGGTAATTACGCCAAAACATTCAGGGATTAAAAACCTTAAACAGCTTAAAGGTAAAAGAATGGCCTTCGTCGATGATAAATCATCCTCTGGCTATCTCTATCCATGGGCTGAATTCAAAAAATTGGGTATTGGCGAAAAAGATTTTAAAGAGATGGTTTTTACGGGTAATCACCAAGCCTCCATTCAGTTTCTTGAAGCGAAAAAAGTGGACGCTGCTGCTGTGTTCAGTGATGACGAAAAAGGAGAGCAAGGTGCCTGGGTTAAGTTCGGCACCGATAAAAAAGCCAAATATCGTATCATTTGGCAAAGTCCTCCAATCCCTAACGATCCGTTCGCTGTTCGTCAGGATTTTTATGATCTTTACCCAAAAACCACCCATTCTTTAATGTTTGCATTGATCGATTTAGTGCAAGAAACCCGTGGTAAAGACACTTACACTGAAATTTTAGGTTCTCGCGACTTGATGCCAGCCACTTCTAAACAGTATGATCCTGTGAGGGAGATGGTGAAAGCTTTAGAGTTGAAGCCATAATTTCAAACATGGACGTACTTTCAGTCAGAAACTTGAATAAGACATTCAAAGGCGGTCTTTTTGAAAAGGACCGCCACGTCTTGCAGAACGTGACTTTTTCAATTCCAAAAGGTCAAACCACAGGATTTGTTGGCAGCAATGGTGCCGGGAAAACCACGACCATTAAATGCCTTTTTGATTTTATCCGCCCTGACTCTGGTGAAATTCTTTTCTTTGGACAGCCACTGTCTAGCGAATCAAAAACTCGCATTGGCTATCTTCCCGAGCGTCCATACCTCTACGAGTTCTTAACGGGAATGGAATTTCTTAAACTTCATTGGAATTTGTGTTTTGGCTCGTCACTTAAGAACTTTTCTGAAAGTGCAGAAGCGGCCCTAAAAAAAGTGGATCTTATCGAGGCCAAAGACCGCCGTCTTAGAACCTACTCCAAAGGTATGTTACAAAGAATAGGTATCGCTCAAGCCATTCTAACTAATCCTGATTTAATCATTCTAGACGAACCCATGTCAGGTTTAGATCCCGATGGACGAGCGTTAGTAAAAGACATTCTTCGCGAAGAACAAAAGCGAGGAGTCAGTCTTTTCTTCAGCAGTCACTTGCTTCAAGATATGGAAGAACTTTGTTCCCACCTTGTAGTGGTTAATAAAGGTCGCATTCTTTATGACGGCGTTCTAAGCAGCTTTATGTCTGAATACAGCAGCCTAGAAAGAGCTTTTGCTGTCCTAAAGGGAAAAGAGCAATCCAATGGCTAAAATTTGGGCTTTGGGTCGCACGACTCTGCAAGAAATGCTTCGCGAAAAATTTTTCCTGGTGGTTTTGTTTATCGCAGCTCTGATGTTGGGGCTTAGCTTTTTGTTGGGCGCTTTATCTTTTGCTGAACAAAGAAAAATTCTTACGGATTTTGGTTTTCTATCGATTCAGGTGGCGTTACAGGGCGTATCGATCTTTGCTGGGGCTTTCTTAATAGCAAAAGAAGTTGAAAAACAAACCTGCTTGTTGATTCTTTCAAGACCCGTCAGCCGCCCGCAGTTTCTGCTAGGAAAAATCCTTGGAGTTTTAGGTTTAAACACTCTTCTGCTATTATTCTTATCAGTTCTTTTATTCTTCCTTTTGGGGCTAGCAAAAACACCAGGTTTGCTGATTTCGTTTGTACAGATCTGCCTAAGCCTATGGTTAGAAAGTGCGATCATTTTAGGCTGTGTGATTGCTTTTAGTCTTTTGGTGCGCCCGGTATTAGCTTTGGCGTCTGGAGTGATGGTTTTACTTTTAGGTCACTGGTTGAATGACCTTTCGTTTTTTGCCGAAAAAAGCAAAGAAGCTCTTTTTATCCAAACAGTGAAAGTCCTGCATTGGATTACGCCAAACTTTTTTAAAATGAATTGGAAATCGGCCTATTTCCTTGAAAATGGAATTCCAAATCAAAATGTCCTTTGGATGTTGGCCCACAGCTTTGGTTGGTTGGTTCTGTTAATCTTGATTTCCAATGCGCTGTTTAGGAGAAAAGACATTGTCTAATATTGATTTCACCTTTCTAGGGTTCTTTTTCGTACTCGGCGCTATTTTTGGTAGCTTTGCTAATGTCATCATTTATCGCCTTCCCAAAGACGAAAGTGTCGTTAAACCACGAAGCTATTGTTATGCCTGTAAAACCCCCATTAAGTGGTACGACAACATTCCCATATTCAGTTGGTTTATTTTAAAAGGCCGCTGCCGTCATTGTAAGGCAAAATACTCTTTCCGCTATCCATTAGTGGAACTGATTATGGCAGCGCTCTTCGCTTTAAGTTTCTATTACCTTGGGTTTTCCTGGAGTCTGATTGAATATTTGATTTTCATTTTCGGCCTCGTTGTTTGCACCTTTATTGACCTTGATCACATGATCCTTCCTGATGAATTCACTCTTTCAGGAATCGTAATTGGTCTTGTCGGCGCTGCTTTAAATCCTCACCGTGAATTCATGGATGCTTTCTGGGGTGTTCTCATGGGCGGTGGATTCCTGTGGGGCATGGCTTATATCTACTACTTGCTAACCAAAAATGAAGGTATGGGCGGCGGAGATATCAAATTGCTTGCTTGGATCGGAGCCTTGCTTGGTTGGAAAGCCATTCCGTTTGTAATCATGACTTCCGCCATCGTTGGCAGTGTCGTTGGTTTGTTCATGGCAAGAAAACAAAACGCCGGATTAAAAACGGTGATTCCATTTGGCCCTTACCTGGCGTTAGGCGCAATCATTTACCTTTTTGGTGGTGAAACGATTGCTCTCTGGTATTTAAATCTGTTCCTTCCCTCAGTTTAGGCTCTCATGAAGCTAGACTAAGGACGGTCAACCAAGACCAAAGTTTAACCAGCTTCCAGTTGAATTTGTTTCTTCAAACGGTTCACTGGACCCTTGTTTGACATTCCCACTCTGAGCAGAAATAATTTTATTATTAGGACTTGTGTCCCAAAGACGTAAGTCGTTGAAATGACATCTTTGTGGCACAACCCGGGGAAGCAGCAAACGCATGTTTTTTAAGTCAAAGAAAGTTATAGGACTCGATATCGGAACGAGTTCGATCAAGTTAGCTGAGATGGACTTCAATGGAAAAGGAGCCCAACTGCTTTCTTTTGGTTTTGCGCCCACTCCTCCCAATTCCGTTACTGGCGGGGAGATTGTCGACATTGCTTCCGTTGGTATCGCAATTCAGTCATTAATTAATGAAGTAAAAACGAAAAGAAAAAACATCGCCACTGCCATGTGGGGAACCGCCGTGATCGTTAAGAAAATCACGATTCCTCGAATGGATAGAAAACTTATTAAAGATCAAATTCGTTTTGAAGCTGAACAGTACATTCCTTTTGACATCAACAATATCAGCTTAGCCCATCACATTCTTGCAGCCAGCAGCTCTCCGGACACCATGGATATTCTGCTTATTGCTGCCCAAAACGAACTAGTGACTCAGTACACGCAAGTGATTGAAGTCAGCGGTCTTACTTGTGGCGTTCTTGATGTGAGTGGTTTTGCGTTAGCGAATGCTTTTGAACTGAACTACGGGAAAATTCCGGGGGAAGTGATCGGCATTTTAAACTTCGGGGCTTCAATCACAAACTTCGTCGTCGTTCAAAACGGGGAAGTGATCTTCTGCCGTGATATTCCTGTAGGCGGCGCGAACTATACAAATGAAATCCATAAAGCGATGGGTGTCACAGTCGGCGAGGCAGAAGCTTTAAAACTAAGCGCAGTTTCCCGCCGAGAGGTGCCTGATGAAGTTCACAGCATCATCAGCGCTACAAACGAAGCCGTGACTGAAGAGATTCGCAGCAGCTTAGACTTCTTAAGTGCCACAACAAATGGCCTGGTCCTTAACCGCTGTTTTTACACAGGCGGTAGCTCAGCGACTTCAGGACTTATTGAAACTGTGTCCCGAGTAACAGGCATTTTGATGGAACCTTTTAATCCTTTCCTTAGAGTGAAGGCGAATCCTAAAAAATTCTCTCCGGAATATTTAGATCAAATCAGCTCTTTTGCGGGTGTAGTAACGGGTCTTGCTTTGAGAGAGAAGGGGGATGCATGATTAAGATCAATCTTGCATCCAACGCTGCTATTAGCGCAGGGTCCCCATTAAGTGCGGGCTTAGGAATTTCGACCGATACTTTTTTGGCTCCGGATGAAGTAAGAAAAGAAGCCTTAAAACGCCTGGTGATTATCTTACTGGGACCGTTGGCACTCTTCGTTTACGAAAACCAAAACGTCCCAGCAAAAGTCGCTGAACTAAATGCTAAGCAGCAGATGCTTGCAGAGTTGCAAAACTACAACTCTAGACAAGCAGCTTCTGTGGCAGAAATTAAAAAGTTTAAAGAAGATGAGGCTCTGATTGAGGCTCGCATCTCGGCTTTAGAAAAAATCGCAAAAGATCGCCAACGTGAAATTCGTGTTTTGGATCTATTGCAAACAGTTATTCCTGAAAAGGCATGGCTAACACGTGTTCAGGTAAATCCAGATAAAGTAAACGTTCAGGGTCTTGCTTTAAGTGACTTTGAGGTTTCACAATTCCTGGAGGCTTTGACAAAAAGTGTATTCCTGATGGATGTAAACTTGGTCAGTTCTAGTGAAATCACCCAAGATGGTGTGGTCCTAAAGAAATTTGAAATTAGCTGTGTATTGGAGAGAGCAGAATGAATAAATTCTTCGATCAACTCGCAGCTCAGCCATTTAATAAAGTTCTACTTATCGGTTTAGTGCTTACTGGCTTGTATTGGTATGCGATTTACGACGACGGTACAACTGTCGACTCACAAATCACGGCTCTTGCCCAACAGTTGCAAGAAGAAGAGAACAAGAAAAAAGATACCGACGCCACATTAAAGCAAGTTCAAGAGATGCAGGAAAAAGTGGGACAGTTAAGTGCGAAGTATCAAGAGATTTCGCGCCGTCTTCCATCCGTGTTGTTCTCAATTGATATTAATAAAGCGATTGATGATTTCGCCCG
This sequence comes from Bdellovibrio bacteriovorus, assembly GCA_041888585.1. GTDB lineage: Bacteria > Bdellovibrionota > Bdellovibrionia > Bdellovibrionales > Bdellovibrionaceae > Bdellovibrio > Bdellovibrio bacteriovorus_I. Next base: position 741,436 of record CP168971.1, read on the forward strand.
TAACTCTGGGGTGAGCGTTAAGTCGAAAAAACCAAGCGAAAACATCAAAAAAGAAGTGGTGGAAGAAGTTCCAGTGGAAGTCAGCCTTGAAGGCTCTTATGCGGAACTAGCTCAATTTACTTTCCTAGTTTCGACGGCGGAAAGAATGGCCCGCGTAAAAAACATTGTTATTTCTGAGGGCGAACCGAACTCAAAACGTGTTAAGTTTGAAGGTCAGGTAGTTGGATACAAACTGGCTCCTGAAGAAAAAAAGAAACCTGAAGGCACGGAGACTCCACAGTGAAGTCTTTAAGATGGGTTGTATCTTACATTCTAGTTGCATCATTGGGACTGTGGGCAGCCTTCGCAGTCAGCATGAAGTTTATGACACCGGCTTCTGCGCAAGGAAATGCGCCAGCAAGCGGAGATCTGCCTGCTGAGTTCTTAAAAGAAATGGAATCAACCCAAGTTCCCGGTAAACCTGATGCTAAAGATCTGGTTCCACCAACTCCAGATACGGCAACACCTCCGCCGGCAGCAGCTCCCACTCCAGGGGGCGGGCCAGCTCCGACTGAACAACCTTCAGCACCTCCAGCAGAGTCGATGCCTTCCCAAGTCCCGGCACCTCCGCCAGGAATGGATGCTCCAGTCGGTGATGGGGCTACTGCAGCGCCTGCACAACAGTTTATCCCGAAGGATGATTACTTCTATGATCCAACGGGAAAAAGAGATCCGTTTAAAGTATTCCGCACGGTTCGTCCAACGACGGCGACTCCTGCAGATAGCACTGTTAAACACCAAGAGGTTCTTGAGCCATTACAACGGTGGGAACTTGAGCGTTTACAAATCGTCGGAATTTTGTGGGATGTTAAAAAGCCCCGTGCCATGGTGAGAGATCCAGATGGCACAGTATATACTGTGGTTAAAAACTCAAAGATCGGCCGTAACGAAGGTTTTGTAGCGGCCATCCGTGAGGGAGAAATCGTCGTCATGGAAACCCGATATGAAGACGGAAAATCTCTTAAAGAACCACGGATTTTAGAATTAAAAAAGTAGTACTTTTTTCAGGAGGAACTAATGAACGGATTCATTAGACTAGTAATCCTAAGTGCAATGATTGCATCACTTACTTCATGCGCCAGCCGCCCGGTTGAAGACGATTTGTCTTTAGATGGTGCTGAATCCTCTGAAGAGGTTGCTTCTGCAGACAGCGAAAGCGGCAGCGAAGATTTCTCTGACTTCGAAGAATCAGATGTTGATAAACAAGCCCAAAGCGAACAAGCTCCGGCTGAACCACAACAGCAAGCTCAAGGCGATCAAGACTTGGCCGTTGAAGAAGAAGTCAATCAAGCCGGTGTAGAGCAAACGCAGCCTGCGGATGTGCCTCCTCCAGCAGAAGAACAGCAACAAGCAGCGACAGAACCTCCTCCGCCAGAGCAAACAACAGATGTTGCTCCGTCGGAAGACCCATTTGCTGACAGCGGAATTGCTGATAATGCGCCAACACCTCCTGCAGAACCTGTGCAAACAGAGACTATTCCAAGTCCTGTTCAAGAAACAGCTCCTGAAGTGGCAGCGCCGACAGGTGCTCCTGCTAACATCACGGATTTGCAGTTTAAAGCGAATGAATCAGGTGGAACTATCATCGTTCAAGGTGATAAACCGCTTTCTTATACAACAAGAACAAACCCAGAACTTCGCCAGTATATCATTGAAGTGAACAATGCAGTTCTTCCAGAGCGTTTGAAGCGTTCATTGAACACCCGTGATATCAAAGGCAGCGTTGGTGCGATCGACGCTTATCAAAATCCAGGTTCAAACACAGCGCGCTTCGTGATTCAACTTCGCGAAGGCGTAGGTGAGCCAACAGTACAAACTGAAGGTAACAGCTTATTAGTAGTAGCAAGCGGTGGATCGTCTTCTGATATCGCTTCCCAGGATGCGCAACCGGTGCAAGGGACAGAGACAGAAGGTGATAGCCAAATTCTGCCAAGCCAAAACTTGACGGAATTCCTTGCTGGAAACAATAAGTTCTACGGTAAAAAGATCTCTTTAGAGACAAACAACATGGATATCCGTGACGCCTTAAACTTCATCACTGAAGAAAGCGGCGTGAACATGGTTATCTCTGAAGACGTCAAAGGTACGGTCAGCTTAAAACTTCGCCAAGTACCTTGGGACCAAGCTTTAGTAGTTATCATGAAAGCTAAAAAACTTGGTTACACTCGCCAAGGCAACGTTCTAAGAATCGCACCACAAACAGATCTTAGAGCAGAAGAAGATGATGCAACAAAAATGGCACAAGCTAGAAAAAACATCGAACCTCTTAAAGTTCGTATGTTCCCTGTAAGCTATGCCCGTGTGGAAGAACTTGAAAAGAAAATCAAAGATTTCTTAGGTGACCGCGGCAGAGTCGTGGGCGATGTTCGTACCAACGCCTTGGTTGTAACTGATATTGAGGAAAACCTAGAGCGCGCAGCGAAACTTATCGCAAGCTTAGACACGCAACCTCCGCAGGTTCTTATCGAAGGTAAAATCGTTGAAGCCAAAGAAAGCTTCACAAGAAATATCGGCGTAAACTGGGGTGCTTCGGGCGCGCCAATCAAACTTGGTTCAACTGCACGCGGCCCAGTCAACATGAACCCAAGCTTTACCGTCAACCCGGGTGCAAGCACCCCAGGTAACTTGAATTTCAACTTGGCGGTAGGAACTCTCGACGTATTCGGTACTCTACAGGCGGCATTGTCATTATCAGAAAGTGAAGAGCAGGTTAAAATCATCTCTGCTCCAAGAATCATGACGATGACCAATGAAAGAGCTGACATCAATCAGACGACCGAAGTACCAGTTCGTCAGGTGACTCAAAACGGGACAGCGACCCAAGAGACGTTCCAGTTTAAACCGTTAACTTTAAGATTAGAGGTAACTCCTCAAGTGACGGCAGACGGTTCTGTTATAATGAAAGTACTTGTAAACAGACAGTTTAGAGGTGCCGACGTGAGCAGTGCGGGCCAAGGCGCTTTTGCGGTGAACAGCCGAGAAGCCAACACTCGCGTACTTGTTAAGAACGGTCAAACCGCAGTCATTGGTGGTATCTATCAAAGTGATGCTACTGACGGTGAAACGGGTGTACCTTGGTTGCGTGAACTTCCTTTCGTGAGTTATTTGTTCAAAACAAAAAACATCTCGAAGGAAAAGTCCGAACTTCTTATCTTCCTTACCCCAAGAATCGTGGGTCAGTTAGATACAGGAGTAACCGCGGCGCCTAAAACTGAAGACTTCTAAAAGGAGCGCACATGAAAAAAATTTTGTACGTTCTTATAGCAAGTTTGTTCCTTGCAAGCTGCGCTAGTGAAGATCAAAACGTTGAGGTGACGATCAGTTCCTCGTCACTTCCTTTGATCCCAGCAACAGCCATCAGCTGCCTCGCTGTGCAAAACGCGGGCGGCGATGCTCCGACAGCGGACATTTCGCCAAGCTATTTCAAAATCCCGACTATTACGTTCAGTCGTAAAGACGCCAGCAAAATTTTGATCATCGCATTCATCCGCATCAATATCCCGATCCCAGGAAGTTCAACTCCAGTTTCTTGCGAAGTGGGCGGTGACGCATTAGCAGCCCTAAAAAGCACCTGGTTTGCAAGCTCCACAAAAGAAGCAGCTATTGCCGCTGGCACAGCCACCGACGCCACAGACTGCCCGTTATATTGCGGAGGCATCGCGGCCACAACCCAGTTCACTTCAAGTGGTACAATGGAAGTCTTCGGTTTAGAGCGTGATGCCACAACCCTAGAAGAAACCCCAGTAAGAATCCAAACCACAGTTACCATCCAAAACTACTAAGCCGCCCTTCGGATGAACTCATTCGAAAACCCGGCCAAATTCTAAAGGTGCCTGCTTCTTTTTACGGTTTCGGTGCGTCATTAATCAGTCCTTTCAAAGCTGCCGAATTTCAAAGGTGCCTGGCACTTTTTCCAGTCCATTCTGCGTCAATTCGTTTTGGGAGCGTTGGTTTTTTCTTTTAATGTGTTGGTTCTTTGATTTCCGAAATCTGTGATGCAAACAAGGCTTCGTTAGTTTATTACCTAACCATGGATCTATTTTCTGCCTCTAACGCTGCTTTAAGTTCTTCTCCTCTGTCAGAGATTCTTCGTCCGAAAAATCTGGATGAAATCATTGGGCAAGAGAAGACCTTGGGCCCGCATTCAAAGCTAGGGCAGATGCTTCGTAAGGGATATCTTCCAAGCTTGATTATTTGGGGGCCTCCAGGAACAGGTAAAACAACCTTCGCTTTGGCTCTTTCTCAGCATTTCAATGCACACTTTGAAAATATCAACGCAGTCGAAGCCGGAGCAAAAGTTCTTCGCGAAGTAGGGGAGGCGGGCAAAGACCGTCGTCTTCAGTTCCAGCAAAAAACTGTTCTCTTTGTAGATGAAATCCATCGTTTTAATAAGGCCCAACAAGATGTCCTCCTGCCATTCGTAGAAAAAGGCGATCTGGTCCTTGTTGGAGCAACAACAGAGAATCCTAGCTATGAACTCAACCGAGCTCTTTTAAGTCGTTGTCGCGTAGTTATTTTCGAACGTCTTTCCGCTGAAGATCTAAGTAAAATTGTCGTTCGCGCAGAAAACCACTATAAAAAGCCTCTTGATTCAGTTCTGACAAAAGAAGCCATAGATAATCTCCTTGAATACTCAGACGGGGATGCTCGCAGACTTATTAATAGCCTTGAGATCATCTATACCTATACAAAAGACGCCGAAGAAGGCGAAAGACTTGATCGCAATGAAATGCGCGAGCTTCTTCAGCAAAATCCACTGGGCTACGATAAAAGCTCTGAGATGCACTACGATCTTATCTCGGCGTTCATTAAAAGCGTGCGTGGCAGCGATCCGGATGCAGCCGTCTATTATCTCGCAAGAATGCTCGACGGCGGAGAAGATCCTATCTTTATCGCCCGCAGACTGATTATTCTTGCCTCAGAGGATATTGGAAACGCAGACCCGCGCGGAATTACAGTGGCTACTTCAGGCTTGCAAGCCGTGGAAGCCATCGGGCTGCCTGAAGGGGCGATCACTTTAGCGCAGGTAACGACATACTTGGCGTCATGCCCGAAATCTAATGCTTCTTACATATCTTTAAATAAAGCCCGCGAGTTGGTGGAAAAAACCCGAACGTTGCCTGTGCCCCTGCACTTGCGCTCGTCAAAAACTGCCCTCTCAAAAGACCTCGGTTACGGAAAAGATTATCGTTATCCCCACAACTATCCCACGGGATGGGTAGAGCAGGGTTATCTGCCCGAAGAAATTCAGGGCGCGCAACTTTACGAGCCCACAAATCGGGGATTTGAAAAGAACATCAAAGACTATTTAAGCTGGATGAAAAATAAATGAAACTAAATGCCTTCAAGAGCTGAAGGCATTTTTTAGATAGCACGATGAGCGCAAACACAAATGCAGGATTGATTACCTTGAGCCATGTGAGAGTGTTTGGTGTTAGCAGGAATTTCCACTCTGTCTCCAGGGCGCAATACAAATTGATTGCCGGAGATATTAAAAATCATTTCACCAGAAACAACCACTCTCACTTCAGCAAATGGGTGACGGTGATCTTGAATCTTAATTGAGGGTTCATAAACCTCTTCGTAAGGCTCTAAGCCTTCAGACTCAAGAATCATCTGAACCTGCTGTTTTGTCGGAACTATGGGTGCTTGCCAACGCGTGATCATCATAGGGATTGCCCTCTTTCGAAACCAGTTATCTCAAATCGAAACGGCAAGAACAAGGCACGCCGCCTATGAATTCCCGCCTTGAAACATTGTTAATACAGAATGCTCAATTTGCTACAGGATATCGGACCTGTTTATTACCTTTTTTTGTTTTGTCGTTAAGTCCGCGAATGAATTGTCGATACCTAGAATGTAAAGAGGAAAGCCCTATTATTAGGGGAGGGTATTTTGAGCAGTAAAACGAAATCGACACATGCTGAATTAGATCACATCTTGAATTTTGTCGATGCCTCGAAAGGTCTTCGTGCGAAGATCAGCGAGTCAGGTCGGGTTCAGATTTCGCAAGACCTCGATGGTAAGGTGTTTTCCTTCATCGCTCAGGATCTAAGTGAGATCCTTCATCGCGCAGACTCAGAAGGTAAGCCCTTCATTCAAGTAAACTTTAAAAACGGCACCAAGGTGCTTTTGACAGAGAATCTTGTAGGTTTCAAACCTCTAGAGACTTTGGGATTAGACATGGCTCGAATCCCAAAAGTAGTGACGACTCCTGATTTAGTAAGCGTATTTGAAGCTATTGAAGAATCATTAGGATCAGATGCTGGCGGAGATCAAGAGACTGAAATCCTCAAAAAAGTGTATATGGCCATCGTTTCTGGCGGCGAAAAAGTGGGTTTTGACCTAAGCTTTGAAAGAAAGTGGTTGAATAGACTTTTGGCGTCAAAATTTAACGCTAGCGCTTAATATTTAGTAAAAACAGATATTTAAATAAGATTTTTTTAAACCGAGGCGCAGGCCTCGGTTTATTTCTTGGGCAACTTCAACCATCGAATTAAATTTTCGAAAAAAAGCTATTGACCTTTTTGGGCTGTTACGAGAAAACAGCTCCACTTTGTTCGGGGGCATAGCTCAGCTGGGAGAGCATCTGATTTGCATTCAGAAGGTCGCAGGTTCGATCCCTGTTGCCTCCACCAATTTTTTTAGACTTTCGTCGAAACGATGAAAAAATAAAAAAAAAGAACATTGACGAGGACAAAAAAATCGATAAGATTGTTACCTCGCGCTTTTGAATAGAAAGCGAAATTGAATTGAAAAATTCGCTCTTTGAAAACTGAATAGCTAGATATGATAGATTTTTGGGCTCTTTGAATGATGAGTAATTATCATTCACAATTTCAAAAAATATATTCGAACAAACACAGCGTAAGCTAGTTGTTTGCTTAGAGAACAGAATTATAACTGGAGAGTTTGATTCTGGCTCAGAACAAACGCTGGCGGCGTGCCTAATACATGCAAGTCGAACGGGGAAAGCTTTCGGGTGAGTACTAGTGGCGCACGGGTGAGTAACGCGTGGATAATCTGCCTTGAAGAGGGGGATAACTAGTCGAAAGATTAGCTAATACCGCATAAGACCACAAGAACTGAGGTTCAAGGGGTCAAAGGTTTTTCGCTTCAAGATGAGTCCGCGTAAGATTAGCTAGTTGGTGAGGTAATGGCTCACCAAGGCGACGATCTTTAACTGGTCTGAGAGGATGATCAGTCACACTGGAACTGAGACACGGTCCAGACTCCTACGGGAGGCAGCAGTAGGGAATATTGCACAATGGAGGAAACTCTGATGCAGCGACGCCGCGTGAGTGATGAAGGCCTTCGGGTCGTAAAGCTCTGTCGCAGGGGAATAACACAATGAATGTACCCTGTAAGAAAGGATCGGCTAACTTCGTGCCAGCAGCCGCGGTAAGACGAGGGATCCTAGCGTTGTTCGGAATCATTGGGCGTAAAGCGGGTGCAGGTGGCTATGTAAGTCAGGTGTGAAAGCCTAGGGCTCAACCCTAGAAGTGCATTTGATACTGCGTAGCTTGAGTGCTGGAGAGGATAGTAGAATTGTTGGTGTAGTGGTGAAATACGTAGATATCAACAGGAATACCGGTGGCGAAGGCGGCTATCTGGCCAGACACTGACACTCAGACCCGAAAGTGCGGGGAGCAAACAGGATTAGATACCCTGGTAGTCCGCACCATAAACGATGGATACTTGTTGTTGGAGGTATTGACCCCTTCAGTGACGAAGCTAACGCGTTAAGTATCCCGCCTGGGGAGTACGGTCGCAAGATTAAAACTCAAAGGAATTGACGGGGGCCCGCACAAGCGGTGGAGCATGTGGTTTAATTCGATGCAACGCGAAGAACCTTACCTAGGCTTGACATGTACTGGAAGACTGGCAGAAATGCCGTCGCCCGCAAGGGTCGGTACACAGGTGCTGCATGGCTGTCGTCAGCTCGTGTCGTGAGATGTTGGGTTAAGTCCCGCAACGAGCGCAACCCCTGCATTTAGTTGCCAGCATTCAGTTGGGCACTCTAGATGGACTGCCGGTGTTAAACCGGAGGAAGGTGGGGATGACGTCAAGTCCTCATGGCCCTTATGTCTAGGGCTACACACGTGCTACAATGGTGGTCACAGAGCGAAGCTAAGCCGCAAGGTAGAGCAAATCGCTTAAAAGCCATCTAAGTTCAGATTGATCTCTGCAACTCGAGATCATGAAGTTGGAATCGCTAGTAATCGCGGATCAGAATGCCGCGGTGAATACGTTCCCGGGCCTTGTACACACCGCCCGTCACACCATGAAAGTCGGCTGTACCAGAAGTCGCTGCGCTAACCGCAAGGAGGCAGGCGCCCAAGGTATGGTCGATGATTGGGGTGAAGTCGTAACAAGGTAGCCGTAGGGGAACCTGCGGCTGGATCACCTCCTTTCTAAGGATTATCCGGTCAATCTTCACTAAGACTTGTTCTTAGTAAGTTAAAATGACCCAATCTTAGGTCAACTCACTCTTCCCGAGTGGGTGAGTCCCAAAAATCTCATCTAGCTATTTAGTTTTGAAAGAGTGATTTCTCACTCGAAAATCCCACACGGGCCTGTAGCTCAGTTGGTTAGAGCACACGCTTGATAAGCGTGGGGTCGGATGTTCAAGTCATCCCAGGCCCACCAAATCAGCAACAGCCTGATAGGGAAATGAGAGAGAGAATTTGCTTCGAACGATTTTCGTTCTTTGACAACTGAATAGATTGATTTAATTGATTTTTAGCGAGGTTAGTTCCATTTTTTTAAGCTACAAAGGGCTTACGGTGGATGCCTTGGCACTAAGAAGCGATGAAGGACGTGGTAAGCTGCGATAAGCTTCGGGGAGTGGCACACACACTTTGATCCGAAGATTTCCGAATGAGGAAACTCACCATTTATGGTATCACTCACTGAATTCATAGGTGTTTGAAGCGAACGAGGGGAAGTGAAACATCTCAGTACCCTCAGGAAGAGAAATCAAATCCGAGATTACCCTAGTAGTGGCGAGCGAACGGGTAACAGCCTAAACCTTAATCATTTATTTGATTGAGGGGTCGTGGGACCACAATGTGGGACTTAAGAAGTTAGATAAACAGTCTGGAAAGTCTGGCGAAACAGGGTGATAGCCCCGTAATCGAAAACTTCAAGAGCCCTAGTGGAATCCCGAGTACCACGAAACACGTGAAATTTCGTGGGAATCTGCGAGGACCACCTCGTAAGGCTAAATATTCCTTAGTGACCGATAGAGGACAAGTACCGTGAGGGAAAGGTGAAAAGAACCCCGAGAGGGGAGTGAAATAGAACCTGAAACCGTAAGTCTACAAGCAGTTAGAGCCCTTTATATGGGCGATAGCGTACCTTTTGCATAATGAGTCAGCGAGTTATGTTTGCATGCGAGGTTAAGCCGTTGCAGGTGGAGCCGTAGCGAAAGCGAGTCTGAATAGGGCGATTTAGTATGCAGGCATAGACCCGAAACCCGGTGATCTAATCATGGCCAGGTTGAAGCGGAGGTAACACTCCGTGGAGGACCGAACAAGTTGAGGTTGAAAACTCTTTTGATGAGCTGTGATTAGGGGTGAAAGGCCAATCAAACTGGGTGATAGCTGGTTCTCCCCGAAATATATTTAGGTATAGCGTTGAGTAAAAAGTATCGTGGAGGTAGAGCACTGAATGGGCTAGGGGTCTTTACCGGATTACCAAACCCAAATAAACTCCGAATGCCACAGATATGTTCCTCAGCAGGCAGACTCAGGGTGATAAGGTCATGAGTCGAGAGGGAAAGAGCCCAGACCAACAGCTAAGGTCCCTAAATGCACGCTCAGTGGAGAACGTTGTGGAGTTACTTTGACAACTAGGAGGTTGGCTTAGAAGCAGCAATCCTTTAAAGAAAGCGTAATAGCTCACTAGTCTAGTGACTCTGCGCGGAAGATACAACGGGGCTAAGCGTGTTACCGAAGCTTTGGATTAAGATATTTTATATTTTAGTGGTAGGGGAGCGTTCTAGTGTAGGATGAAGATTGACCGGTAGGACAGTTGGACGAACTAGAAGTGATCATGCTGACATAAGTAGCGTTGAACTCGGGTGAAAAACCCGGGCGCCGAAAACTCAAGGATTCCTGGGCAAGGATAATCCTCCCAGGGTTAGTCGAGACCTAAGATGAGGCCAATTGGCGTAATCGATGGCAAAACGGTTAATATTCCGTTACCTAGCAGATTGTGTTTAAGGAATGACGGTGTAGGATATCACAGCCTCTTATTGGATTGAGGTGTAAGCATGTAGGAGGATCAGTAGGCAAATCCGCTGGTCGTAACTCTGAGGTGTGAATGCGAGGGACTTTGTCCCGGAAGTGTGAAAAGCCATGCATCCAAGAAAAGTTTCGTAAATTTAGATTTGTTAGCTCGTACCGTAAACCGACTCAGGTGAGTGGGGTGAATATCCTAAGGCGATGGGGTGAATTTTGGTCAAGGAACTCGGCAACTTAACACCGTAACTTCGGGAAAAGGTGTGCCTAAGAGAGTGTAAGGGCTTGCCCCCCCAAGCTTTTTTAGGTCGCAGAGAAATGGGAGTAGCGACTGTTTATCAAAAACACAGGTATGTGCAAAGTCACAAGACGAAGTATACATACTGACGCCTGCCCGGTGCTGGAAGGTTAAGAGGATTAGTTAGCGCAAGCGAAGCTGAGAATCGAAGCCCCAGTAAACGGCGGCCGTAACTATAACGGTCCTAAGGTAGCGAAATTCCTTGTCGGGTAAGTTCCGACCTGCACGAATGGCGTAATGATGGCCAGGCTGTCTCCACCCGAGACTCAGTGAAATTGAACTCGCTGTGAAGATGCAGTGTACCCGCGGCAAGACGGAAAGACCCCGTGAACCTTTACTATAGCTTGACACTGAACATTGAGCCTTGATGTGTAGGATAGGTGGGAGGCTTTGAAGTGTGGACGCCAGTCTGCATGGAGCCGACCTTGAAATACCACCCTTTAATGTTTGATGTTCTAACGTGGACCCGTTACCCGGGTTGCGGACAGTGTCTGGTGGGTAGTTTGACTGGGGCGGTCTCCTCCTAAAGAGTAACGGAGGAGCACGAAGGTTGGCTAATCCTGGTCGGACATCAGGAGGTTAGTGCAATGGCATAAGCCAGCTTGACTGCGAGCGTGACGGCGCGAGCAGGTGCGAAAGCAGGTCATAGTGATCCGGTGGTTCTGAATGGAAGGGCCATCGCTCAACGGATAAAAGGTACTCCGGGGATAACAGGCTTATTCCATCCAAGAGTCCATATCGACGATGGAGTTTGGCACCTCGATGTCGGCTCATCACATCCTGGGGCTGGAGTAGGTCCCAAGGGTTTGGCTGTTCGCCAATTAAAGTGGTACGCGAGCTGGGTTCAGAACGTCGTGAGACAGTTTGGTCCCTATCTTCTGTGGGCGTATGAGATTTGCGCAGACCTGTCCTTAGTACGAGAGGACCGGGATGGACGAACCTCTGGTGTTCCTGTTGTCGCGCCAGCGGCAATGCAGGGTAGCTATGTTCGGAATTGATAACCGCTGAAAGCATCTAAGCGGGAAGCAAACTGCAAGATTAGATCTCACTGGGGCTTCGGCCCCCTAAAGACTCCTTGGAGACTACGAGGTTGATAGGCGGAAGGTGTAAGTGTAGTAATACATTCAGCTGATCCGTACTAATAGGTCGTGAGGCTTTTTTAAATTTTTTCTTCTTAATTTTATTAACGAAGATTTCGTCTCTAAGACTTCTTTGAAAAAAGAACGAGAGACTAGCTCTCTGAATAAGTAAGAGAGTGATAAATTGGAACTAACCATTAATCGCTAAAAATCAGTTAAATTAATCATTCAGTTATCATAAAAAAAGAACAGCACCATTTGGATTGGTTGCCTGTTCACAGAACGAATTGTATAAGAAAAACGCTTTGCTGGTGTTTATAGCAGAGGGGCCACACCTGATCCCATTCCGAACTCAGAAGTTAAGTCCTCTTGCGGCGATGGTATTGCATGGGCAACCATGTGGGAGAGTAGCACGATGCCAGCTCTTTTTTACTCGAACCCGGGTTACGAAAGTAATCCGGGTTTTTTTTTGCCTTCTCTTCGGTCGCGGTCGTCGATAAGCGGCCAGCTGACTGCGTTGTGCGGTCTTTTGCTTCTCTCCGACGTGGCGCTGCCACGCCTGCGCTTCGCAAAAGATCCTCCGCCTTGCATCTGACCACTTCTCGCCAACCTTGGTTCTTGGTTTTTTTTCTGGCTTAAAAATTCCCTTCGGTCATTTTCTCGCTTTGGCGGTGGCGCTCGCTATGCCTTCGGTCATTTTCTCGCTTTGAAGGTGCCTGCTTCTTTTTGCGGTTGCGCTGTGTCGGTGTCGATTGAAAATGCCCTTCGGTCTTTTTTTGCTTTTGTGTTCCGCTTTTCTTTGAAATGACTGTTAGGATTTTGAACTGTTTAAATGATGGCAGTTTTGAATTTTGAGAGTTTCAAAATGATAAATTTGGGCTTCAGCTCTTCTAGGGTATTTGTTGGCAGATTTTTTTTGAATTCTTAAGAAATTTTGTGATCAAAACTTTTACGTGTTTCTCACCTTGATGCATTTCTTATTTGTTTCGATAAGATTCTGAATTGATTCACTAATAAGTCGTCGTGAAAAACTTTAAGGCAGTTGTTCGAGCCGTGGCACTGCACTTGCTTTTGTAGTCAGTGTGAAAGAGTAGGATCATCACATGGCCTTGAAAGTTAGATTTATTAAAAGAAAAATCAATACTGTTTTTAGCTTTCTTGCTCTTTTAGTTATAATTCTTTCGTTTCAAAATTGTTCTAACGACACTGCGTTTGATATGTCTGAAGCTGAGTTGGCTAGTCAGGCGCGGGGGATTGGTGAAAATTCTTTTATCATCAATAATGGCGATGAGTTTACGAATAATATTTCTGTCTCTTTGAAAATTTCTGCTGTTGAGCCTACTGAAATGTACATCACTAACGACCCTTCTTGTGAAAGTGGTGGACAATGGGAAGCTATTGCTCAGGACAAATCTTGGAATTTAGCCACGCCTAATTCTTTGAATTCTGTTTTTATCAAATTTAAAAAAACCACTGGCTTTAAAGAATTTGTTTCTGACTGTATTAGTGACTCTATCACTCACGATGCCATTGCACCTACATTAAGTTTTAAGGAAAAGCCGGCGAGATATGTGGCTTTGGGTGATGCTCGCTTCGTTGTTGTGCCTAGTGAAGATCTTAGCGGCGTACGAAGTTACGAATGTAAGTTTGCTGAAGAAAGATTTTATTCTGATTGTACCGATATTAAGGTTTTCCAAGATCTGCGGGAAGGTGAACATCTTTTTCACGTGAGAGCTTTGGATCGCGCCGGAAATCGTTCATCTGTTCTAGAGCATATATGGGCTGTGGATCAAACTCCGCCAGTATTATCAATTAACTCAAAACCGGCTGCGATATCTTCGTCTTCAGTTGCTGTATTTAAGTTCACCGCAGTTGATGAAGCGAGCGGCGTAGATTCGACGGCTTGTTCGGTTGACGGAGGCGCGCCAAAAATCTGTAGCTCTCCTGTTACCTTTTCGAATCTGAAAGAGGGTAACCATGTTTTCTCTATTCAGACGATGGATAAAGTTGGGAATAAATCGCAGGTCATCAACTATTCCTGGAAAACTCAAGGATCGGCGACAAGTGATTTTGAGGTTCTTGGAATCACTGGTGGCGCTGATGTTTTTCCGGATCAGTATTTAGGTAACGTTCGTCAGCCTACTGTGACTTGGACGGCATCTATGGGGGCTGTTGTTTATAGAGTTTCCATTTTGGATGCAGCAGGCGCTGTAACGGTATGTGCTGAAGCTGAAACGACAGTGACTGGCATCTCTTTTCCTAGATGTTCATTAACAAATGGCGTGTCCTACAAGGCACGTGTTGCAGCTTACTCGAGCACTGGTGCAATTAAGGTCGCTGCTTTGTTCTCATTTATCGTTGATACTAATCCGCCAGTGATTACTGCGAAAGCTCCGATTGTAAGTGAAGACCAGAAGCAGGTAACGTTTCCTTCGATTTCAATCACTGATTCTATTACTGGAATTGAGTCTGCTACTTGCAAAAGACTTTTTGGCGCGACAACGAAGACTATTTCTAACTGTCATACGCAAACGAAACTGACATTTACAGATTTGGTAACTGGTTCATACAAGCTTGTTATCACAGCCGCAGATAAAGCTGGCAATGTAAGCTCTACTTCTATTGATTTCGTTTCAAAGAAAGTCATTTGTGATCCGTTTTCTAAAGCTGGTTACGCTTGTAAACAGGGTTGGAAAGGTGAGATTCGTTACTTTCACGACACGACGGGTGCCTCTGGCTGGTCAAATCTTGCACCGTACTTTACCCATGGCCATGACGCCAATGCCGTCTTGTACATGTCACAAATCTTTGTACCAGTTAGAACCTTTTCGAATGGTTTTCCAACGACAGATGGTGAATTGTTAAAAAAGAAACCAGAACACGGCGGAGGTAACTTGATTGAATACTTCGCGCTTCGCATGAAAACAGTGATGAAATTGAAAGAGGGCGAATCAAGTGGTTACTATCAGTTCGCGCTGATTTCAGATGATGGTTCGAAGCTTTACATCGCCAATGATAAAACTTCACCTTACGTGACTGTGATTGATAATGATCAAAATCACGCAGCCACCATGAAATGTTCTGCGAAAGCGATTTATATGACTGCTAATTCGCGTCTGCCAGCACGTCTTGAATATTTCCAAGGCCCTCGTACTCGAATTGCTCTAAATTTGGTTTATCGTAAGGTGTCCAGCGCAACTCCTAGTGCATCGAGTCCGTGTGGTGTTACAGACCCATTATTTTATGGCTCTGCTGACAACTATACCGGGGTCTACACCGGATCCCCTTATCAAAAAGCTTTAGAGCAAGGATGGAAGTCTATGGAGCCAGGCCACTTCCTTAATGATGAGACGATTCCGTTCTAATTTAGAAAATCAGCGGTTACTATCGCCGTAAAGGCCTCTCTTAGAGGTTCTTTATTAAAGCCATCCAAAATGCTTCGAAATCTTCTATGAAGGGCATGTGTCCTAGTTTCGGTAGTTCTACTAGTTTAGCTTTTGGGATTGTTTTTGTGACTTGTTTTCCTAGGGCAGGGTAATTTCCCATTTTTTCTTTTGTTTCTGGAGGTGCCCAGGCTTTGCCAATGGCTGTTCTGTCTCTTTGACCGAGGATTAATACTGTTGGCGTCTTGATATTTTTAAACTCGTAGACTACAGGCTGTGTGAAAATCATGTCGGATGTTAAAGCGGCATTCCAGGCGATTACTGGATAGTCGGCATCTGCCAGCCAGCCTTTTGGGATTTCTAACCACTTGTCGTACTCTGGTTTCCATTTTCCGTCGTAGTAGTTGTCTAGCTGGTACTGCTTTAGTTTTTCTGGTGTTGAAGCAAGTTCGTTCTTGAAGGCTTCATCTATGTTTCTGTAGGTAGTCAATGTTTTCCAATCTTCTAGGCCGATGGGATTTACTAGGATTAGTTTTTTAATTTGTTCGGGATACATGAGAGTGTATCTGCTTGCGAGCATTCCGCCCATGGAGTGGCCAAGTAAAGTAAACTTCTCTACTTTCAGATTTTTTAAAAGCTCGTGAGTGTTATGGGCCAATGTTTGGAAGCTAAATTGATAGTGATGCGGCTTAGATGATTTTCCGAAACCGATTTGATCAGGGACAATCACGCGGTAGCCTTCTTGGTTAAGACCTAAAATAACTTGTTCGAAGTATGCGCCTGGAAAATTCTTTCCGTGAAAGAGCACGATTACTTTTTCTTGATTGTCGCTAGCTTTGCCTGCAGGAATATCCATATAGGCCATTTTTAAATTTTGTTTCTGAGAATGCAGAGAGAAATACGAAACTGGGAAAGGATATTGATAGTTTGATAGCTCTGCATCGAAAGTACGTGGAGTCTTCACTGCAGTTATTGTTCCTGTAGCTGGCTTTGTAGCTGTTGCGCACCCAGTGGAAAGAAGCAAAAGCGCGATTAATATGTTTTTCATCTGGAACTCCTAAGACTGAATTGAAACTTTTTAGAATCCTACTTTTTTAAATTTAAAATTAACAAAATTTTGGAATCGCTAAACATAAGATCCGTGGAAACATCAAGAAACATAAACTGAAATAATAATGTTAAGAGCTCGGTCACTCGGTTCGAGAATACTAATGAAGGAGCTTGACTCCTTCATTAGTGGTAATTGCAGTAACTTATTTTGTGCTTTTAGGATCTTGAGTGTTGCCAGGAGTCGCTGGTTTATTTTGTGCGGGAGCAGTGCCGGTTGCTGGAGCATTTTGCGGTACGGCTTGCTCCTTAGAAGCACCGCTTGCAGCGGATTCTTGTGCATTACCTTGGGTAGTATTAGATGTGCTTTGAGCTTCTTGAGCCTTTTGTGCATCAGTCGCCGATGCTGCTGCTGGGGTAGGTTCTGGCGCGACCTTATTTAAGTCGTTCATGGTGTAGGTACGCCCAATCTCAAAAATTTTGTTTTTCGTTTTTATGTCAATCAAACTTGCCTGAATGATGATTCCTGGATTGTCATCGTCAGGAAGATCTACGATTTCTAACTCGAGATAAGATGTACCATCTTTCACGCGCTGAATGTTTGGCCTTTCTTTACCAAGGATTGTTTTCGCTAGCTGAGAATTCATACGCAGCTCTACGGTAGCGATTGAATTCCAAGCCGCAGGCAATTGCTGAGTCTGGGCAAGATTATTAAAGTCATCATTGATCATCTTCGCTAGTTGTTGTGCCGGTGTTAATTGAACACAGGCTTCTGTAACTTCTACTTTTTCTTTCTTTGTACTAAGAATAGAGCCAGGCTCTTCTTGCAGGATCAAATAGGCGAGGACGCCTGCTACAGCTATAATCACGGCTCCAATAAGTTTGTACATCATGATGAAAATCTCCTGCTCATTATTATTGGGAATATTCAACGCAGCCTCAAAGGCTTTCCAGGGGCAGCCCAAAATCGCACCTTCAGGCTAGGGGGCTTTTGGAACCTAAATACTGGAAAGTCCTACATAAAAGGTGCCCCCCTTGGGGCCACTGTCAAAGTCCTCGACAGGTTTGGCAATTCCTTCAATCTGGTCTTTATGGATAAAAACCTAGAAATATCAGTAGCTTAGCCGCAACCCTCGAAACTGGCATCTTCATTGGAAGTAAGTGTGCGAGAGAGGTGTCTTATGAACTCGCTAACTAGAATGGCAGCACTGTCTTTTTTAATCGGACTTTACGTCGGTTGCTCACCGGTGAAATTCTCATTGGATGACAGTAAATGTAAAGATAGCGGATGTGTCGTCGAAAACGGCAAATACTCATTTAATTATTCTGCAACCGCTGGTTACGGAAAAGTCGATATTCTTATCGTTAACGATAACTCGGCTTCGATGTCATTTGAACAAGCTCGCTTGGCTCCTCGCTTTGCTAACTTTATCGGTGATCTTGATAGTCGCAATATCGATTATAGAATCGGGATGGTAGCGACCGATGTCGCTGGAGCAAACAAAGGTTCTCTTTTAAGTTTTGGTGGTTCTGCCTACCTAACACCGCAAAACCCGGATCGCGTGAACTTGTTTAACCAAACGATTCAGCGTCCAGAAACTTTAGCTTGCGAAAAGTTCATCGCGAACTGGATTCGTAACAACGGCGGTAATACGAGCTCCATTAATGGATCGGCTTATTCTGCGGCCTATGCTCAGAACTGCCCTTCTGGTGATGAGCGCGGCGTATACGCTGCAAATCTAGTGGTTAATAACAATCCTTCAAGCTTCATCCGTGGTGATGCTCACTTGGCTATTATCTTCTTAGGTGATGAAGACGAACGCAGCGGACTTTACTGTGAGCAATACGACTCTAACGGTGCTTGTGTGAAAATGAGCAGCCAATACGCTTTTGATCAAATGGATCAGCCAGGTTACCTGATTTCAAACATCAAGGATAAATTGGGCGCTGATAAATTCAACTCTTTAAGTGTTCATGCCATCGTAGTTAAAGACCAAGCTTGCTTGAACCAACAGAACTCCCAAGCTTTGGATAACTATGCTCCAACGACTGGTTTAGTAAGTGGAAGCTACGGAAGAAACTTCCTGGCGTTCACAAATCAAGGTTGGGGTATGGCGGCAGATATTTGTTCAAGCGACTATACATCTCAGCTTGGTCAAATCCGCACTAAGATCACAGACAGAATTAAGGACATCGTTCTTAACTGTTCAAGTCCTACGGACTTAATCGTAACGGTATCGGGATCCCCGGTTTCCCACCACCTTGACGGTAAAACTTTAAAGTTCAACCAATACTTGGCTCCAGGAACGAGCGTAACCCTTTCTTATAAGTGCGAAAGCCTTAACTAGAACTAATAAAACTGAATCAATTTACAAAAGGCAGAGATCAAAACTCTGCCTTTGCTTTTTCTTTCAACCCCTGAAACTTTCGCGACCTCATTTTTGCACTAAAAAAGTGGAGCATTATGAGACGAACTTAACATAAGATTTCAACGTCGCTCTTTTTTCTTAATCCTC
This sequence comes from Bdellovibrio bacteriovorus, assembly GCA_041888585.1. Classification (GTDB taxonomy): domain Bacteria; phylum Bdellovibrionota; class Bdellovibrionia; order Bdellovibrionales; family Bdellovibrionaceae; genus Bdellovibrio; species Bdellovibrio bacteriovorus_I. The sequence goes on from CP168971.1 coordinate 760,042, forward strand.
AAAAATTATTTCCCTCAGTCCTTTAGTCCTGAAAGCCGTTTCCGATAAATGCATCATGGGCATGTTAGACAGATACAAAAAAAAGGGCGGATTCAATCAACTTCTTCAATTGCTGGAGACTTCACCATCGGCTAAGCGTGAACAGTTCTTAGGACTGATTTCCGCTGAAAGCCCGGTATGGGAAGAAGCACTTCGCAAAAGAATTCTTACCATTAACAGAGTTTATAGCTGGGACGGGCAGTACCTTGTCGAGATTTTCTCTCGCGTGCAACCCTTGACCTTGGCTAATGCTTTACATGGTACTCCTACTGCGGAGGTAGATAAGCTTCTGGGGTGCTTGCCGCCGATCTCAAAAAGAAAAATCACAGATCTTATGGCGGAATCAAATCCGACACCTGCAGAAAAAGCGACTTGCGTAGGTCGTATGCTTTCTGAGGTTCGTGGATTTATATCGCAAAGAATTATTACTTTAGAAAAAGTGGATCCAGAACTTGCTGTTCCAGAGAACATTGAAGAGATTTTAGCTGTGACACCGTTCTCGGCTCCAGTTGCTGAGGAAACTTCTTCGTCTTCATCAGAAGAAAGTAAGCCACTATCTTTTGGTATTTATGACAACCCACCCGTAGCGGCTCCTGCAGGCGCCGGAGCGCAGGCTGAGGTTGATTTCCTTAAGCGTAAGGTGAATCAACTTACGAGCGAAGTGAATGCGCTTAAGCACGAGAACACGGTGCTGAAGGATAAACTCGCGCAGATTAAAAAAATCGCGTAAGCGACTTCGATCCATCACTAATTACAAAACGGCTTTGGTAATACCAAGGCCGTTTCTCGTTTTAAGACGTTATTCTTGAGTGAAGTCATATTTTTTCGTCCAGACTTTCGACAGATCCGCTTTTTTCTAAACCTGGCCTAAACCTCAGTCGATATGCCTCTTGAAGTACGTGAGGTATAGTATGACATCGAAGATTTTCAGCATCGCTATGAGTGCGTTCTTGTGTTCCCATGCAGTTGCCCAAAGTAAAATCGGATTACCGGTCATCGACCTGGAAACTCAGTTTTATCAAGAACTCACTAAATCAGAAAACCAAGAAAGGCCTACGATCCAAGGAATTTTTGAAGAAGTTCCGGATGGGCTTAGTAACAAAGACATTCAACCGGATTGTGACCCGCGCCGCTTTGAAGATAGCATCATCGGCAAAAACCTATCGACAGCAAAATACTTCCAAGCTGCGCGCAGGTATTTTGAAAAGTGCTCTAGGGAATTAACAACCGGTTCCTGGCTGGGACTTCCGGGATTGCTGAAATTTTCCAAGTTTCAATATCCATTCTTTTCTCATCCTCAAGTCAGAGAATTCACTGTGAAACTTCCTAGCGGAGTGCGTGTGCCCGGAATTTTAGCGTTAAAGCAAGATCCGCGTCCGCGCCCTTTAGTTATCGTCAAATGCGGAGTGTTTTGTTCCGCGGCCCAAGGCCCATCATTAAGAAGTTATCTTATGCATCTTTTTGATCAATCCCCATTCAACGTGCTGCTTTTAGCTAACCAAACAGGTATGGACTATATTTATTTAAATAAGATGGTCACCATGGGGGGCTGGTCTGAAGGGTACGAGGGCCTTGAGGTCGGTAAATGGATGTTAACGAAGTGGGAACATAAAGACCGAATCTCGAGTGTTCACTTTATGGGTATCAGTCTAGGTGGTAACGCCGCCGTCATGGGTGCTGCTTTCAATGATAAATACCTACTTGAAAACGGAAAAAAGGTTTTCAATTCTGTGACTGCAATTTGTCCTGTGGTTAGTTTAAAGCCAACCCTTGATAACTTGTATGGCGGGCAGATTGTTGGCCGAGTGTTCGCGAAAATGACGAAAGAACATTTCAGTGAAGCACGTAACTATATCAAAGACGTTCCTGAAATGTTGACTGACGATAAAATTCCAAGTCGTTCAGGCCTTGCTGATTTTATTGGTGAGCTGAATTCCGCATCTTTGCAGCGTCGTGGGATCACCAGTACTCCGCAGTCATATTTTAAAAGTAATAACTTTTGGAATTGGAAAGAAGAAGTGAAAACTCCACTGATGGTGTGGGCTTCGAAAGATGATATGGTGGTTAATAATAGAATTAACGCCCAAGTTATCGAACAAAATGATTTTTATGAGAAGTCACCATGGGTGGGGGTTTTAAATCTTAAATATGGAAACCACTGTGGCTTTTCTTCGGCCTATGGTTTTCATGCTTCTGCAGCCGTGCTAAGAACATTCGTTCTTAACCATAGCCCGGAGTTCGTGAACAGTTATAACACGCATCAAGAAATTCCTTGGACCTATGGTTTTAAAAAATTACCGATGCAATCTATTCATCTCGGTCAAAGCTTTAACTTCTATTCACAATCCGAAGAAGCTAAAGTCACTTTTAGAATTTATAATTCTCAAGGTGGGGAGTCGTGCTATGAAAAAGGGCCGTGGGATTTGAATACTTGCTCTTATTCCAAGGACTTTTGGATTCCGATCAAAGATTTAAAATCTTTGGGTGCTCGCGTTCCTAGAACCGAGGCGGAGGCCCAGTCCATTACCCGCGAATTTAACACCAAAGTTGAATTCCGTGTAAAAAATGGTCCGCTCAGTGGTACAAATAGTAATGATTTTGTCCTGCGCTGGAGAAATGGATTTGAATAAAAGTTCTCAAGTTTTAGTTACAGGATTTAAGCCTTTTTTAGGGGAAAAAATCAATCCTAGTGAAATCCTTCTTGAGTGGATCAAGAAGGATTTTGCATCTTACGGAACTGAGACACTTTTGCTGCCAGTTTCTTTTCGTGATGCTCCAGAGTTGCTTTTAAATAAAGTCAAAGAGAAGAAGTACCATCACATTCTGATGCTTGGCCAAGCAGGTGGCAGAAGCAATGTAAGCTTTGAAAGAGTTGCTTTAAATTGGACAGAGACATCACATTCAGATGAGTTCGGTTTTACGCCAGAGCGTGGAAGAATTTGCGACGTGTCTGCAGAGGCTTATTTCACACAAAGTCCAATTGAAGTTTGGAAAGACCACTTAAAGAACTCGGGGCACTCAGTGGAGATTTCGCTAAGTGCTGGTGGTTATGTTTGCAACTTTATTTATTTTAAGATTCTTCAGCATCTTCAAAAAACACAAATAAATTCTCGTGCTTGTTTCATTCATGTTCCTTACCTGCCTGAGCAATGTCTCAATAAAAAGCCAGTGCCTGCCAGTATGGAACTTGAATCGATGAAAAACATTTTTCGTTTCGTTCTTGAGGATATTTATAAATAAAAAAGCACCGGTTTTTATGCCGGCGCTTTTTTGTTTTGCTTCACTTTTACTCTACAGTAGACAGTGCATCACGCAGGGCTTGTTCATCTTTGACGCCCATAAAGATCAATTCAGCCCTTCTATCTTGATCTAAATTTCCCGTGGCTCCTTCCGAGCCCATGCCGACAGCAACTACGTCAATCTCTGTTAAGCCGTTTTCTTGCAGAATTGTGCGAACTTGTTCAGCTCTTTGTCTTGAAAGCATTTGATTCGTTTCTTGATCTCCGGAAGTATCAGCGAAACCGCGAACCTCAATTCTTTCAACCAAATCAGGATTTTCTTTTAGCGCTTCTGCCACTTGTGCCAAGCGTTCTTGATCTTCTTCTGCCAATTCAGTTTTAGAAGGTTCAAACATAATAGCGTCTCCTGCCATCAGATTTGCCATAGACACATCCCGCAAAGCCCATTCAGGCTGCGCGGCCACTACCGGACGGGCAGGTTCAATTTTTGTTCTTAAACCTGTATCAGTCATTTGTGCAGAAGTAGGTTCGTTTGCTTCATCCATCATAGCTTGAGGATCCCGTTGTACTGGATTTTCCGCGGCTGTTTGTCGCACGCCTGCACGATAAGCTTGAGGATTCCAACCTAGTTGCAAGTCGATAAGATACATATTCACTGCATCACCAGTATTGTTGGTTAACGTCATGGCTCTCGCACCAACGCGCGCTAGCCATGCCTGCGTGATATTGAATTCACGCAAGGCTTGAAGACCAACGAATTGGGCGTCGCCCTGTTCAGCTGCCAACTGACGTCCCTGTTCAAACATGTGGTTTGCAACAAGGCCGGCTTGCCAGCGGTTATCCCACTTATACCGAGCCGCTAATTCAAGGACACCGCCTGATGTAGCTGTGTCTAAGGCAGTGCCTTCTGCTTTAATGAATTGTTGGTTGTTGACTCCGTACCCGACATCATAAACTTGATGTTCTAAATAATAAGAACCTAAAAGTTTAAATGAAACCGGTGAGCTTTCCACATCCGTCAAAACGTCACCACCTGTGTAACCACCACCCAATGTTAAGAACGGAACTAGTCCTCGTGGCTTCATGGCCGCTTCTTCCTTAGTGAACTCCATGGTACTTGCACCTTCAGTTTCTTGATTTGCCCAGGAATGGGCGCCGATAAATAGCAAAGATATCAGTATAATCTTTTTCATGGCCGACTCCTTTTTTGTCGATTTCAGTATTGACCTCTGGAAAAAGGATGCAAATTTTCGCCCGATCAAAGATGGGAAGTGTGTTGAATTAAATGACGCAGACTGGTCGTCGGTCCTTTGGGCAGTTGCTTGCTTGTAATTGACCTTCAACATAGTGCTATTTACGATGAAGCGAAGTTGGAGGCTCTATGAAGATGTTACTTATCGTTCTTATGATGTTCGCCGTGTCTTGTTCGTCAACTCACAAAGCGAAAGATGTCGATACCAAAGTGGAAATTGCGGCTCCGGTTCGTGGTGACTCTGTGGTCGGAGTGAAAGATGGCGACATGGTTTATCAACGTAAAGTTTCAATGCGTGAAGAGTTACGCAGAATTGAATTAGACGTTTATGATTTAGAGGCTAAAGTTTACGGTGGCCCTCGTTATTTGGACAATCGTGGGTTGTACGGAGTTCTTAGAGATTGCCGTACGCAAATGGGAGATTCAAAAAATGGTGGTGACGGTAAAGTGCGCTGGACAGAGTCTAGAGAGTACGTGACTCCAGAGGACGACTTTTCAGCAATTGGTGTTGAAGACAAACGCATCATCGTAGGGCTTTCAGAAGAGTTCTTAAAAGATCGTTTGAATCGTTTCCGTGGTTATAAAAAGACTTTGGAAAAGCGCCAGGATGAATACGAAACTAAAGTGAAAGTGTGTCAGCTAGAATTGGCAGCGCAGAAGAAAAATGCGCAAAGTTCTGAGGGACAATAGTTAGCATGCCCCATATCCGTATGCGCTCCATCAAAAATTCGGATGTAGCTAAGTTATCCGCAACGATGGTTAAGAACTTAGCTGCAATCATCAACACCTCGGAAGACAATTTTACTTTCGAGGCTGTCTCGTCCCAGTTTTTCGCGGGCGGAAAAGAATCAGCTTCATACCCTTTTGTAGAAGTTCTTTGGTTTTCACGTCCCCAGGAAGTTCAAGACCGTTGTGCTAGTTATATTTGCGATACGGTTAAAGATCTAACCAACGAGCCAGACGTGGTTGTAGTCTTTGTGGAGTTAGAGAAGACAGCATACTACGAAAATGGAAAGCACTTCTAAGACCATTTGCTCATAGCCTGTTTCAATGCATCTAAAGTAACAGGCTTCGCTAAGATATCATCCATTCCGCATTTCCTGCAGCGCTCTTCATCTTCAGACATTACATTTGCCGTGAATGCCAGAATTGGAATTTTAGCCCCCGATGAGTGTTTTTGTATCTCACGGATTTTTTCAGTAGCGGTGTATCCATCCATTTCAGGCATCTGACAATCCATCAGAATTAAATCATAGGCATAGTTTTTATAAACTTTAAGTGCCTCGTTCCCATTGTTAGCAATATCCACTTTATGACCTAGGCCTTTAAGCATAGAAATGATGATAGTCTGATTTACAAGATTATCTTCGACCACCAGAACCTTCTTAGCTACGGAAGAGATATTTGTCATTGTTTCGGTTTTTACAGAAAGTTTTTTGCTAATGGACGTTTCAGAGTCAAAAGTTACATCGACAGTAAACCAAAAAGTGGAACCTTTGCCTGATTCGCTTTCTACGCCAATTTTTCCATTCATCAATTCTGCAAGACGTTTGCTAATAGAAAGACCTAACCCAGTACCCCCATACTTTCTTGAGGTCGAACCGTCAGCTTGTGTAAAGGGTTGAAATAATTGTTTGGTCTGACACGGGGTCATGCCAATTCCTGTATCCTGGACTTCGAATCTTAAGGTCGCAGTCGGACCTTGGGTGGATTGAAGAGTAGCTGCTAAACTGATATGACCTTTTTCAGTAAACTTAATAGCGTTACCTAGAAGATTTAGCAGAATCTGACCTATTCGATTCGAATCTCCTTGAAGTAAAAGTGGAATCTTGGGATCGACAAATACCTGTAGATCAAGGTTCTTGCTGCGCAGACTGCCTTTCAGAAGCTGTGAATAGCGGGTAAGAAGGTCACGCACATCAAAATCATTTGATTCCAAAACAATTTTACCTGCTTCGATTTTTGAAAGATCTAAAATGCCGTTAAGAATGGAAAGCAGGGCAGTGCCAGAATCTTGAATGATCTGCGCAAAGTTCTTCTGGTCAGTGCTTAGTTGAGTTTCATTTAATAAATCAGTCATGCCGATAATTCCGTTCAGTGGAGTTCGGATCTCATGACTCATGTTTGCTAGGAATTCGGACTTTGCTTTAGAAGCAGTTTCAGCGGCAATCTTAGCTTCTTGCAGTTCTTGTGCGATTTTCTTTGATTCAGTAATGTCGCGTGCCGTGCCATATGTAATGTCGCCTACCGGAACGGATCTCCATGACAGCCATCTATAACTTCCATCTTTGCAGCGATAGCGATTTTCAAATGCCATCACCGATTCGCCATTTGCTTGCCGTTCGATTTCACGAATTGTCGGACCAATATCATCTGGATGAATAAAATCGATAGCGGGTTTAGAGCAGAACTCTTCTGCTGAGTAGCCCAAAAGTTCGACGAACGCAGGATTGATCTTACGGAAGTATCCTTTCGTGTCTGCCATGGCCAGCAGATCGATTGAAACGTTGAAGAATTGGTTTAAATCTTGCTCAGCTTTTTTCCTTCCGGCATTATCGCGCAGAACCATTACCATAGCTACAATGATGAAAAAAATTGCAAAGAAGCCACCCGCCACAATGATTACATAGTTCGTGATTGCATTGCGGTTCGAGAGTGCCGTTTTTTGTTGGAGCATATTTTCTCCGTAACTCAGCATCTCACTTATAGTATTGTTAAGAGTGGTCTCAAATTCTTTGCCTTTCTTTAAGCGGTCCGGAGTTACAGCCTTGGGGCCTCGCAATTTTCTTGCGGCTAAAAAATCATCCAGAAAATTAATTCGAACTTGTAAAACGATTCTTAGGTTTTCCCACTTTTCCTTAAAGAGATCATCATTAATAGCCAAAGTTCTTAGACGCGTAAGTGTCGCGGCCACTTCGGATTTGGCGCTTTGATATCTGAACAGATAGCTTGAATCTTCAGTTATATGATAACCGCGAACTAAAGCGTTGGCAGTGGCAATATGGTGGGCCAAATGTTCAAGTTCAATCTGTTGACGATAAACGCGGCTAACATCGGCATTGGCCTTAAGTAGGTTCCTAGTGCTGATAACAGAATTTATACCAATCAATATGATTAGAACGATACCGAGTATAAATCCGATGTTTATTTTATTGAGTTTCTTCATTCACCATCCACTAAATTACTCATCGGATGATACTACAGAAAATAGAATTTTGTTGATCTCGGATCCAGTCACGGACTTTACATTCAGCGCCGATATACAGGAATTGACGTATTATAATTGTTTAGAGCTGTTTAATCTCGAATAGAGTCACCAATTGTCACCAAAAGTTAACAATTGTTTTGCCTAGAAATAGGACTAAAGTTTAAGAGGCCTTATGAATTCGGGGGGCGTTTGCCATAACCCACCGGCGAATTTTTTGATGTTCTGACTCTGACAGTCCAATAAAAACCGTTTTAACCAAGAATGAAGTGTTGTGATCCCCACCTTGTGCGCAGGATGCAACTCGCAGAGTGGGAGTTTGAATTCCTATGTGAGCAAACAATTCACTTTCGATCTTAAATTTTTTATTGAGGGGAACTGAAAGGGGAGAAAGGAAGCTTAAGCCTTGTTCTGAAATACCAATAAGTTCAAAAGATATTTCCCAAGAGCCGGAAAACTTCACCGGAGTATCTTTAAAACTGTGATCACTTCTTTTAGATAAAAGAGATTCTACTTTCGCCAGAAGAATATCATGATCCAGAGGCTTAATAAGATAATCGTCAACTCCAGAGCGAAGAGCGCGTTCAACGTCTTTTTTCTCTCTTAAACCTGTTAATAACATTGTCGGAATCTTGTTAAATCGCGGTTCTTTTTTAATGGTCGCAATGAGATCAAAACCAGAAAGGTTCGGCATATTAATATCAGAAATAACCAGATCAAAAATTTCGTTTTGAAGCTTATCAATAGCGGCAAAACCGTCGATTGCAAGAACGACAGAGTGGCCAGCTTTCACTAAAGCGGCTTCCACTATTTTTAATATAACTGGGTCATCGTCGACCATCAGTATATTTGCCATAACACCTCTGATGTTTTTTCGACAAATTGCGGGAAAAACTTAAATTTGACCTTATAAAGGATTCTCAGCTAACTTATAGGTAAAGGGAGGCATCGTGTCCGTAACACTAGACCGTGGGGCTTTAGACAGTCTTCGAGTTTTGGAAACTCCTGATAATCCTTTTTTGACAAATCTAATTAACACCTATCTTTCTACCAGCGAAAAGATCGTCCAAGATCTGGTTGCTGCTGCTAAAAGTGGCGATCTTAAAAGTATGGGTGAAATTGCTCATAGTTTAAAATCATCTTCTGCGAGTTTGGGCGCGGTCCGTTTATCAGAGATGTGTTTTGAGTTAGAGAAAATTGGTCGCGGAAATTTACAGAATACCGAATATGTGAATCTAGCCAATGAAGCTCAAAAGGAATTTTCTGCTGTAAAAGTGGAACTTCAGAAAGAATTAAAGTAATTCATCGTCTTTATTGCCCAATGCGTAGCGAGTTTTTGTTGCTTCGCGCTTCTTATTAGATTTTATTAAATCTCCGTTTAGTGGAGCTGTCTGTTCGTGAAGGTATTAACCTTTTGTATTCTATTGCTAATTTTTCTTGCAGGGGTTGCTGAAGCAACAACCTTCAAGAAATTTATTGGAACTTATAAAATTACCCACTGTGATAATCAAAGCACCATTCCTTCAAAGATGAATGAAGAGCTTTGCAAATCCATTGTCCTTTTAATTGAACCTCAAAACTTTCTGACAAACTTTTATTTTATAGACTCACAGAGTGAAGTTTTGCGTAACATTGATTACTTGCCAGAACGTAGCCTGCACTCAGTGAACGCGAAATACGAAGAGTTCGAGGATGAAGCAAAATACGGGATAGAGCTGCGCGATTATGCTATGTTCACTCGCCTTAAGAAAACTCACGGCGATGATTTTCATTTGTCTCTCTATAGCCGGTTTAAATCATCAGAAGATTTGTTCGAAATCGATTTAGTTAAAGTGTCTTCGGATTTAGAACTTCCTCGTTCTAAGTAATTCTTAAACCACTTAATCGCATGATCTACCACTTGATCAAGAGCACCCTCTTCTTCAAAGAGATGTGTGGCATCAGGCACGATCACGAGTTCACAGTTTCTAAGCCTTTTTTGAGCCTGCATATTTAGGGTAATAACAATATCATCCGCGCCACCCACAATAAGCAATGTTGGTGACTTTACTTTTGGTAAGTAATCTCCGGCTAAATCGGGCCGGCCTCCGCGACTGACGATGGCCTTTATCATTAGATTAGGTTTTGTTGCTGCAACAAGAGCGGCACCGGCCCCAGTGCTTGCACCAAAGTATCCGAGTGGAATATTTTTATACTGATCCTGAATCCACTTTGTCGCTGCCTGTAATCGCTCTGCAAGTTTTGGAATGTCGAAAACCTGACTTCTTTCCAAAGCTTCATCTTCGGTCAATAAATCCAAAAGCAAAGTGCCAAAGTTTTCTTGATTTAAACAATCCGCCACATATCTATTACGAGGGCTTAAACGACTGCTGCCACTTCCGTGGGCGAACAGGATGATGCCTTTCATATCTTTAGGTATGTGTAAGTCACCCTTCAGAAATTCTTTCTGAAATGGAATTTGTACGGATTTTTTTGAGGTCGACAGAGATAGTTTTTGAGGTTTTAAAAGCTCCCTGACTTCTTTATCAGTCACTTGGTCAAAAGTTTCATACCATAGGCCGACGGCAATAAAATCCACAGGGGACATTAAAACAATCACCTCATCTGCGATCTTTTCAATTTTTTTGATTGTTTCTTTTGCTCCCACTGGAGAGGCTACAATGATTTTTTTAGGATTTTTATGTCGTAAAAATTCAATTGAAGAAATAAGGGTGGCGCCTGTGGCGATCCCATCATCAACGATGATGACCGTGCGATCACGAATATCAAAACTGGCTCTGTCACCTAGGAGGCTTTCTTTTTGTTTTTTAAGCTCAACCAACTTTGCCTGCGCCAACCTTTTTTGAGCATCGGCGGAAATCCCTAAAATTTGGACTAATTCTTTATTGAAAAAAGTATGACCATCTTCGCTTATGGCGCCTATGGCTAACTCTGGATTATGGATAGCCCCGATTTTTTTAATGAGTACTAAATCCATCGGTGCCTCGAGATCTTCCGCTATTATCGCAGCGATGGGCACAGCACCTCTAGGAATTGCGAGCACAATGGGATTATCTTTTTTAAAAGGAATAAGTTTTTCGGAAAGAAGCTTTGCAGCTTCTTCCCGATCTTTAAATCGCCCTAAAAAATCCATATTAATGGTGTGAAACGCCGGATAAAACCTGATGACTAATAGACGGGTCTTTTACCTTTGTGGCGATATCACCCAAACTTACCATGCCGACCAGTCGTTTATTGGCATTCACTACCGGAAGGCGGCGAACTTGATTGCGCGCCATTTTAGTTGCCACGGAATTGATCTCGTCTTCTTCAAAACAATATTCAATACCTTCACTCATCACTTCTTCAACGGTTGTGATATTGGGATCTCTGCGTTGAGCAACAACGCGAAGGCAAATATCGCGGTCGGTGATCATGCCAATCATTTTATCCCCTTTTTCAACAGGGATGGAGCCTACATCCTCGGCTTCCATCATCATGGCCGCTTCGACCACGGTTTTATCAAAGTGAATAACTGATGCACGGGGAGACATTACATTTTTAATTTTCATAAATACCTCGCTTGATGAAAGTTATTATAGTGAACTTCTTAAGAACTATCGGTTGTAATTTATCTTAAAGAGTGACTGATGCGAGCGCGGTCCGGATCCTTTTCCCCGGCCTTAATCCTATTCAGAATGTTTTTAATGCCAGTTACGTGTTCGATGCTATTTTCCACATAGCGGGCAAGACTTTTTGTTTCAGTGGTGCCACTAAGTGTGACTTCACCATTGCGCACTTCAACTTCAATGTCAGATGCATCCACATCTGGGTCTAACGTTAAGATCTCGCAAATTTCCTCATAGATGCGTTCGTCGGATCGCTGGTAATTCTTAGGTCCTTTTCCGGCAAAACTTCGCAAACCTGTACGTTGCCCAGAGAAACGCAAACTTCCGTCGTAGGTTCTTTCGTACCTTTGATAACTTTCTTCAGGATCGTTTGGAGAATAGTAGTAATCATTTTGATTCATGATGCCCCCTAAGTAAGTTTTATTTTTTGATTATTTCTATCACGGTAGTTGAGGGGTTGAACTGACCTAAGAATGGGAGTTGATGAATTACATCTTAATTTTTTCTGTGGGCTAGCAGTTGACCTCGCCACTTTTAAGGAAGACTCTTGTCCCATGGGAAAAATTCAATTAGTTATTCCGCCGCGTGAAAAAGACCTTGGTGGATTCAGTGTCAGACGCATCCTTCCTTATGCTACTCATCGCATGGTGGGACCATTTATTTTTTTTGATCACATGGGCCCTGCTGATTTCAGGTCCCACGAGGGAATGGATGTAAGACCGCATCCTCACATCGGCTTAGCAACCGTTACTTACCTATTTACGGGAAAGATTCGTCATCGTGATAGTTTAGGTTCTGATCAGCTGATCGAACCAGGTGCCATCAACTGGATGACTGCCGGGAAAGGCATCGTTCATTCAGAACGAACACCATCAATGGAACGAGAGCATGAAAACCATATGCACGGAATTCAATTGTGGGTAGCGTTGCCTGAAGAGTTTGAAGACGTGGAACCAAGTTTCATCCATCACCCTGCAGTCACTTTGCCAGAATTTATGATTGGCGAAATAAAGTTAAAGCTCCTAGTCGGAAAAGCCCTAGGACATGTTAGTCCGGTGAAAGCCCATTCAGATCTTTTTTATTTGGAAGCAACTATCCCCGCGGGGAAAACTCTCGACTTTCCAGTATTGGGGTGTGAGGCAGCTGCTTATGTTGTGACCGGGAAAATCAAGGCCGATGGCAATGTGGTTGATCCCTATTCAATGGCCATTGTTGAAACCGGCGATGACTTACAACTAGAGGCGTTGGAAGATTCAAAAGTTATGATTCTTGGCGGAAGTCCGGTAGGAAAAAGATTTATTTATTGGAATTTTGTCGCAAGTTCGCAGGCAAAATTAGATAAAGCAAAAAAAGCATGGTTGCCAGGACCGGGACCTAACAACGAGCTTTTTAAAGCTATTCCTGGAGATGATCAGGAATTTATACCTTTGCCTGCTGAAATTGGAAATCCGCGGGGAACAATAATGTAAAAAAAAAGCCCACTTGTTAAGTGGGCTTTTTTTTTATTTATTTTCAAAAGGGTCGTTACTTTTCCCTTTTCGTTCTTCCAGTTTGGCGACATACCAAGAACTTAAGGCCGCAGTCGTAAGAATGGCTGTAATGACCAGCAAGGAAACCCAGCTAGGTATCTTGATCAGATCTATGATCAACATTTTTGTACCAATAAAACCAAGAACTGCAGCAAGGCCCGGTTTTAGATATCTTAATTTAACCACCCAATCAGCAAGTACGAAGTACAAAGCACGCAAACCCAGAATAGCTAGAATATTAGATGCAAAAGCTACAAAGGCATCTTGAGTAACGGCGAATACTGCCGGAATAGAATCCACGGCGAACACCAGATCGGTCACTTCGATAACAACTAAAGCCAAGAAAAGTGGGGTTACTTTTTTAACGCCATTTTCTAGGACGAAAAAGTTCTGTCCTTCAATTCTATCCGTGGTTGGGAAGAACTTTTTTAACAAACGAATTGACCAGCTTTCCTTTGCATCGATCTTTTCGTCAGACTCGCGAATAAATTTGATCGCTGTGATAACAAGGATTGCGCCGAACACATATAAAATCCAATGGAATAGATTTAATAACTGTGCTCCGAGGATGATAAAGAACGCGCGCATCGCGATAGCACCTAAAACTCCGTAGAATAGAACACGGTGCTGATATTTTTCTGGAATTTTAAATGAACTAAAAATCAACAGAATGATAAATAGGTTATCAACGCTTAAGCTTTTTTCTACCAGGTATCCAGTTAAGAACTCGATACCTAGCTCTTTACCATATTCATAACCAAACCAAAGGTTGAAAAGAAGAGCGATACTGATCCACAAAGCACTTTCAATTAATGCTTTTTTCTTGGATACCGTGTCGTGACCTTTGCCAAAAAGGCTTAAGTCAATGACAAGCAAAACAAGGATACCTATAGAAAATGCAATCCACAGCCAATTTGGTGCGACTGAAACCGACGAAATAAAGTTACCCATGGTGATCTCCTGCTGATTTAGCATCTTTATGATGGGAAGAATGAAGGACCTTTTCAGTATAAGCGAGCATCAATGTGGAAATTAGGAAAACCACATGGATAACAATTTGCCATTGTACCTGGGCAAAGTCCTTGTTGTTGATATTGATAAACGATTTTAATAAATGGATTCCAGAGATACCTACGAGGGCTCCAGCCAGTTTTACCTTCAAGGTGCCGGCATCAATCTTTTCAAGCCAGTCAGGACGGTCTTCATGGTGCTGCAGGTTCATGCGGCTAACAAAAGTGGCGTATCCACCGACAATGACCATGATTAATAGGTTTAAGACCATAGAGATATCAACCAAAGTCAGAATGCCTAACATCAAAAGCTCTTCAGAGATTGTCGAAACAGTGGCGCAAAGGTGAATCAGCTCCACAAGAAATTTATAAGTATATAAAACGGCCCCGATGATAAGACCTCCGTAAATCGGGGCCTGGATCCAACGGCTGGAAAAAATAATGCCTTCAAACAGATTTTCAATCTTTTTAGATACTGCGCTCATAAAGTTCCTTTTCAAAAGGCCATTATAGTTTTGACAGATACTTCTGAAAACACGATAAATCAGAACGAATTGTTCGCTTTTTCCAAAGTGAGGTTTTTGCGCATGCAGTGGCTAAATTATCATCACCTTTATTATTTTCGCGCGATTGCCAATGAAGGAGGCATCGCCAAGGCTTCTGAAAAATTACGCATTGGGCAACCTACTTTGAGCACCCAACTTCGGCAGCTTGAAGATATTTTAGGCAAGTCACTGTTTGAACGCCGTCACCGTAAGCTTGTCTTAACTGAAGCAGGTAAAGCTGCTTTGGACTATGCTAACGAGATATTCCGTTTAGGGGATGAGATGATGGAGGTGATTAAAGATCAAACATCACAAAATCAAACACACTTGCAGATCGGGGCTCTGGATGGGGTTCCAAAAAATGTGCTGCTTTCTTTGGTGAAAGAAGCCTACAAGATTGGCCCTTGCACTGTTTCGATTCTTGAGGGTCGGGGGGATGAATTGCTTCGTGAGCTGCGAGGTCACCGCTTAGATCTTATCGTTTCCAATTACCCGGCTCAGCTGATGGAAGAAGAAAAGGTATATTCCAAGTCCGTTGCCAAAATGCCCGTCGCGGTATACGGATCCACAAGGTTTGCTGGACTAAAAAAATCCTTTCCACAGTCATTAAACGGCAAGCCTTTCGTGTTACCGACTTTACACAGTAAACTTCGCCATGACCTTAATCACTTTTTTAAACTTAAGGGCATTCATATTGAGCCTGTTGCTGAAACGCAGGATACGTCCTTGCAAAAACTTTTAGCTGAAGATGGACTTGGCTTAGCGCCGTTATCTGAAATGAAAAACTTAAAAGAGAAAAATCTCATTCGCTTAGGTCGGCTTGATGGAGTTTATGAAGAGTTGTGGTTGATATCAGCTCAACGAAAGATTGAAAATCCCATCGCTGCTAAACTGATGCAGCAGTTTTCGCTGTAACAGGCAATTGACAGTGCTCGTTTGCTTGTTAAAGCAAACAAGTAAGCAGTTTGCGGCTTACGCTATAGCGCCATAGAATTTCCCTAAGGATGTGGAGGTTCAATGCTAGAAGGCCGCCCGGTGAAAGAAAATGACGATTATATCATCGACAGCACGCTTTCACTGCTAGCTGATCCTTATCGTTTTATTTCAAATCAATGCAAACATTTAAAAAGTGACCTTTTTGAAACCCGCATCCTTATGAAGAAGACTATTTGTATGACGGGGAAAGAAGCGAGCGCACTCTTTTATGATCCAGAGAGGTTTTCTCGCGCAGGTGCTGCCCCGGAACCTATACGTGCTACACTATTTGGTAAAGGCGGCATTCAAGGCTTGGATGGTATCGAACATAGACATCGAAAAGAAATGTTCATGTCTTTGATGTCCGCAGAAAGTGTCCAGAAGATTTCTGATATAACATCTCGCTGGTTTAAGTATTATTGCCGAATATGGGAAAAGCGAAATCATATAGTTCTTTACGATGAACTGCAGGAACTCTTGACTCGAGCTGTTTGTGAATGGGCTGGAGTTCCGTTGAAAGAACATGAAGTTAAAGTAAGATCACGCCAGTTAACAGCTTTGTTTGATTCTGCAGGGGCGATTGGTGTTCGGCACTTTCGTTCGCGTGTGCAACGTAAGAAAGTTGAAAGCTGGATAATGAATCTTGTTCAGGATGTACGGATAAGTACTCATTCGCAAATATCGACTCCTTTTCACGTGATCGCATTACATAGGGACCTTAAAGGAGATTACTTAAGCGTTAAAACTGCCGCTGTAGAAATATTAAATTTATTGCGACCTACAGTGGCCATTTCAGTATTCATGGTCTATGAGGCCCTGGCTTTGCATAAGCACCCAATAACCAAAAAAAATATTCAGCAAAATGGACCAGATTATATTGAGGCCTTTATCCAGGAAGTTCGCAGATTGTATCCCTTTTTTCCGTCACTTTTAGCTAAGGTCAAAGATGATTTCGTTTGGAACAACACCGAGTTTAAAAAAGACACCCAAGTGATCCTTGATATCTATGGAACAAACCATGATCCCCGAATATGGCAGTCTCCGGAAGAATTTATGCCTGAAAGATTTTTTCAGGTTAAAAACGATAGGTTTGGTTTTATCCCACAAGGTGGTGGCGATCATATGACGGGGCATCGGTGCCCAGGGGAATTTATTACCATAGCCCTAATGAAGGTAGCTTTGGAATTTTTTGTAATGCGAATGACCTACGAAGTTCCACAGCAAAACCTAGAAATTGATTGGACGCGGTTGCCAGCGTTGCCAAAGAGTCGGTTTGTGATCCGCCATTTATTTTTTGAAGAGATGTAGCATGAGTTAATAAATCGGGAGCTTAAGATGATTTTGATCGAAGGTGGTGAAGTTTATTCTCCAGAGTCAAAGGGTGAACTGAATATTCTTATTGGCACCGAAAAGATATTGCATGTTGGAAAGTACAAGGATTTAGCGGCATTGCAAGCCATTGATCAGGATACTGAAGTCATTGATGCTCGCAATTGTTACGTCACTCCGTCGTTAGTTGATCCCCACGAACATTTATGTGGCGGAAGCGGAGAGGATGGGTTTGCAACACAAACACCGTCCATAAACTCCTATGAATTAGTAAAATCAGGAATTACGACTGTTGTGGGCTGTTTAGGTTCCGATACCATCACTAAAAATATGGCAAACCTGCTTGCTAAAGTGAAGTCTTTAGAAGAAGTGGGTATATCCGCATTTTGTTATACCGGAGGGTATGAAGTTCCGCCACGCACTTTAACCCATGATATTCGAACAGATATTCTATTTGTGAAAGAGATTATAGGATTAGGCGAAGTTGCGCTTTCCGACGAGCGTTCCCGCGACCCCGATCTTCATGACCTTGCTAGGGTCGTAGTCGATGCCCGCGTCGCCGGAATGTTAGCTAAAAAGGCCGGATTGACCCACTTTCATGTGGGCGAACTTAAAAATGGATTGAAACAGATTTTTTTGCTTTTAGAAGAATACGAGGTTAAGCCTTCTTGCCTTTATCCAACCCATTTAAACCGAAACAGCAAACTGCTTGCTGATGGGGCAAAGCTTACTAAGAAAGGTTGTTTCATCGATATTGATATGTGCGAAGAAGATGGATTTGATTGTTTAAAAACTCTCTTATCACATAACGCGGTCAAAGAGCACATCACGTTTTCTTCTGATGCTTCAGTGAATACCCCAGAGTCTATGTTTTCACAATTTCGTGATTGTGTAGTGAACCACAAGGTAGATCTGAGCGAGGCGCTTCTGTATGTTTCTACCAACACGGCAAAGGTTCTTAAACTGAATAGTAAGGGAACTTTAGAAACCAAATCTGACGCAGATATTTTAATTATTGATAAAAAAGATTTTGCTATAAAGACCGTAATTTCTCGAGGTCGGGTTCTACTTAAAGACGGAAGTATCGCTTTTCGAGATCCCCAGGAGCTGGATTCTAAAAGAAAACTTTCCTACAACGGTGAAAAAAGAGGTGAGTTCGAAGCGGGTCAGCCTCCCATACAAACAGGAGGCCGAAAGCGCGGGGCTCGTTGCTAGGATTTAAAAATATTTAAGTTTGATGTTTACAACTGAATCATCGTTAAGTTCTACGGCGCACTTTGAAAAATCAGGAGCACCAACAAGAACCCTTGGATTATTTGAAAAACCGAAACCCTCGCGAGGGTAACCTAAAACTGTATTTAATTTTTTATTTCCGTCTTCGTCATGAAGAAGTGCAATAGCGTATTTGCCAGCAGGAACATTCTCTAACTTTATTTCAATTTTTTTATTCTGAGGAATTGGAAGGTAGAACGTCTTATAGGCTTTCGCCGCTTCGCCAGGAAATGCTCTGTGTTCTCTTTCGTGGAAAACACTGATAGCTGCGAAACCCTCTTTATTTCGAAAGCCTTCGATAGTTACGTTGGCGGCGTGCGCTGAGGGAGTTTGCAATAAAAATAAAGATAGAATCGTTGCTAACATGGATGCTCCTTATGCTGTTTTTTTCCCAGTTTCTTGAAGTCGCGTCACGAAGAATGTTAAATGGTGTTAAGTGTTAGGAGTGTCAAATGGCGTTCAGAGTCGGGGCGAAAGTTAAATGGGCCTGGTATGGGTCCTATATTCATGGACGCGTGGAAGAAGTGTTCCACGAGACCATCACGAAAACCATCAAAGGAAAAAAGATCACACGTCGGGGAAGTCAAGAAACGCCCGCTTATCTAGTTAAGTCAGAGGCGGGAAATCTGGCTTTAAAATTACAAACTGAACTCGAAAAGGACGTTAAGCTCACCAATTCATCGCCGCGGATGTTTCAGGATTCCTAAATGTAAACTCTTTGAGCAGACCTGAAAAATATTAGGGACTATTTTCCCTTTTTCTGTAATAAAAAGGAAAAAAATGGCTGAAATCAGCCTATTAGATTAGTTTTCCAGGGTCTTTTACACTGAGGTTCCAATGAAATCGGCAAGTTTTTTTTCTTTCTTCATCGTTACTTTTATCATTGTCCTAGGACTTCAAAAAGCAGTAGCCAGCGAAGTTGGATCTTGCGAAACAGGCAGCCCCCGTCAAGTTCGGGTAGCAACTTTAAATCTGATGACCACGAATGTACCATATTCATTTTTATTTGGATCTTGGGAAAGTCGATCCAATTCAATTGCAGCATGGGCTCAAGAACAGCAGATTGATATTCTTGGTACCCAGGAAGGTACAGAATCCATGCTTTCCTCACTCTCTCAGAAAACTCCACACCTAAAGAAAATCTTCCGTTCAAGACTTTCACCTAACAACAACACTGAGTACACGACATTGTTTTTCAATCCTAAGAAATTCGCGCTTCTATCAGATGGCGAGTTCTGGATGTCAAAAACTCCGGATGTTCCTGAAAGCAGAAACTGGGGAAGTTCGGCAGCGCGAAGAACAGTGTGGGCACAGTTGCAAAATAAGCAAACAGGAAACTCTATTTTCGTTTTCAATGCACATTTTGATTTTTTAAGTGAAAAAGCCCGTGTTGAAAGCGCGAAGTTAGCTTTAGAGAAAATCAAAGCAATTGCAGGGCAGAGTCAGGTAGTTCTTATGGGTGACTTAAATGTGACCGCATCTGAAGAAACCATGTCAGTTCTAGAGCAAGAGCTGCTTGATACAAGGTCAAGCTCGCTGCACCCTCCTGTAGGATCTTTAAGTACATACATAATCATGGACCGCCGTTTGGATTATATTTACACGGACCGCGGGACAAAAACTTGTCAGTATCAAGTGCAAAAACCCAAAACCAAAAAAGGCACATGGGTTTCTGATCATTTACCGGTCATTGCCGATATCGAAAATTAAAAAATTCTGCCAATAGATTTAGCAGTTTTCTGTTTTTGTTAGGCGATGAAATAGTGAGCATGGTAAGCAATTCCCCCTATGCATCTTGATGTTCATCCATTGCCACGCGATCTTTCGGTGGTTGACGACTTAGAAATTCGCAAAGACTTGTTCTTCGCCTCATCTAACTTGCTGAAGAAAATTCGCAAGCTTGAAAAAGATCACGCCAATCTCTTGTTGTGTGATCAGATTCTTTATCATGAGTGGTATAATCTAATCTTCAGAGATGAACTACAAGCCGGCGAACTGCTTGAAAAACGCCATAAAGTACTAACCACCTTTCATGTCCACTTAAAACATGTCGCCGAGACTTCTAAAGTGTCCCTGGAGCGTGCTTATTTCATGCTTAAGGAAGAAGAAAGTCAGTATCAAGCCGGGGATGATGTGTGGCGATTTGTCATCGACAAACTTAGAAAGAACCGCTTCGATGCAGCAACAAGAAGCTTGCCTAGGGGAAGTTTCATTTCTAAAAATGTGATAGACGAGCCTGCGGTCAACTTTGCGGAAATCTTTTTTAAGGATGATTCTGCCTTAAGTGGTTTAAGACGTCGCGCCCGTTCGGTATATCATTACCTTAATGAGGTCGACGATGGCATGATGGCAAAGCATTTATCAGTGCCAATGGCAGGATATCAGCTCTTTAAAGAAACCTTCCATATTGCGATGAAGTGTGGTGATTGGAAGCTATTAAGCCGTATCTGGAAAGCTGCCAATCCCGCTTATCAGCAGCGGTTCTTAAAAAACATGCCATTGCACCTAAAAGAATTCTTACAGCAGATTATTGCCGATAATGCTGAAGAAGCCGCTTTGGAAAAAGAAAAATCAGAAGTTGAAAACCAGGCCCGCACTATTTATCGAAAACTTGTGCGATTGCTTCATCCAGATAAACAAACAGGTGCATCCAAAGAACATCAAGAGTGGGCGTCAATTAAATGGCAACGGGTGCAAGCAGCTTACCGCAGCCTCGATTATGAGGCGCTGAAGCGCATTGATCTGCTTTGCATGGCAGAACTAGGGCAACTAAATGATTTAACTACGGATGAGATTTATCAAAGTTCTTTAGTTTTAAACGAAGAATATGAAATGTTAAAAAAAGCTCTCAAAGCTTGCCGCAAGAACCCAGCCTGGAAGTTTTCTAGCCGCAGAAATTTTGAAGCGCTTAAAAAGCGAGCTCATACTGAGCTTCGTAAAAAATTTGCTCCGCTTGAGGCAGAAGTAAGTGCTCTTGAAAAATTATTTGCCTCATTTGCGGCCGCAGAAACACAAGGGTTGCATTAGTAAACTGTTGATAATGAATCGGAAGGCTAGCACTCTTTATTAAAGAGTGGGGTCTAATTGTGAGCGATAAAAAGTATTTTCCACAAGTTTTCATTCCGCAAAGTTTTGAGCACGCGAAGGATATTATCTTGTCTTCTGATCCCACCGGGGAAAAATGGATTAAGGAAACCGAGCAAACCTGCCAGGCCATTGTGAAAGCTTTCAAAACCCAAGGCCAGCCAATCAACGAGCAAAGTCTGCTTTTAGATTACGGCTGTGGGATCGGCAGGATCGCAAAGCGCCTGATCGAGCTTACCGGTTGTTCTATTTTAGGTTTAGATATAAGCCCCGGAATGCTTTATTATTCGTTACCTTATGTAAATACAGATCGATTCATTCCTTGCCCCCAACCGCGCATTAAAACTTTATCTGAAGCAGGGATGAAAGCTGATGGAGCCGTGGCCATCTGGGCCTTACAACATTGTCTTGAGCCTAACACTGACTTAAAGCTTATTAGTGAGGCGCTAAAACCAGGCTCATTGTTCTTTGTAGTGAATAAGATCGCACGTTACGTGCCGGTAGAGCCAACAGCAGGCTACGTGAACTGGCATGATGATAAATCAAATGTGCTTGATCTTATAATGCAGGATTTTGAACTTATAGAAACCCTTCCGCCTATAGATTCGGTGGAGGAAGGGTATTGCAAGGTCTTCCGCAAGAAGTAATCACTATAAGTTAATTGAAGCGTTAGGGAAGTAAGTCTTAAACCTTACCATAAGTTTTTGTCTGATGATGGGATTTTGATTCGTGCGCAGGCTTTCTCTCATGTATTCGATGACATCTTCGCTTTTTGCATCGTTATTTTTTAACATGATAAGTGCAGTGGTGACGTTTAACGAGTCTTCGCTAAGTTTTCCATCTGAATCCAAACTTGCTTGACGAGAGATCTCGTGGCCAAAGTAGCGAATCTTATCCTCAGAAGTGATATTCATCTGATTGACCAGATTTATAAGCTGGCCACGAATGAAACTATCAGACGGAGCAAGTTCCTTTGAAGCGGTCTCGAAGCTTGAAAGATTTCTTGCAGCATTTTCGTTAATTTTTCCTATCGAATAAGATAGCAATTCCCCGTATTCGTGCGATGAATCCATTACCGCACCTAAAGCAATCCACAAAGCGATGTCTTCACTGTTTGGGCTGTCTTTAAAAACCGTCTGTGCTTTGCGAAACGAGTCTGCGAAAGCCACGTCATACTTTAGATTATTAAAGTAAACGCTATTAGCGTAATAGGCATCACTCATCGTAATGTCGGTTTCATAGGCATTTAAGTCGATTTTTTTATTCTGGTTATTTGCCGTACTTTTATCTGCGGATTCATTTCTTGCTGAAGAAGCCGTCTTTTCAGATGATTCTTCAGATGAATAATCAGCAGTCATCTCTTTATCACCATTAAAATAAAGAGCTGCAGCAATCACAACACCTAAAGTAAGTATAATCTTTTTCATCATTAATCCTTAGCTTACTTCTTTTTGCCAACGATAGTGGTTTGGTATCCATAAACGGCAATGTAGAAATAATTTTCTGTTTTTCTGATCACTGGAGGTTTCCCGTCTGAGGTCGCCACCTTTTGCACAAAATCGGCTGGCAATGTTGCATCCAGTTTGCCGCTGTCTCTAAAGTATCCTGTTTCACCAAACTTGGTTCCGACCGGGACTCCAAGTGCGATCTTCATATTTAAAGATGGAACTATCGTGTTTTCGATGACTTTAAGGTTATATACCTTTCCCCAAGGATCGTAAATTTTGACGTAACCTTCTTCAATTCCGTTCACACTAAGCGCATGGCTGGCACTTAGACTTTTCCATTCACATTTAAATTCGGATCCTTCCCAGAAGGTCAACTTATCCTGGGTTCTTACTTTAACAATTTTTTGCGCAAAACAATCTCGCGCCACAGCTTTGCCGCGGGCAAAAGAATTGTTTTGACCCAATGAAGTGAGCTTTATGAGTTCATTAAAATTCCAGCCCTCAGTTGAAATGCTGTACTGGCGACGAAGGACTTCACCGTCATAATAAGACTTATTTAAATTGGTTATTGAAGGATCCAAATGGCCAAGGATGTTACTTAGACCCGAGTTTGTAAAGGTGCCGCCAGCGGCCCAGTCGGTTCCTGCTAACTGTCCTACATTGTAAATCGTGTCAGCGTAGAATGCTGTTCTTTCATTTAAATCTTTAATAGCCATGGCTTGAGAGTGTGAAGGAAGATTCTTTTTCCAAAAGAAGCTGTCCTGGAAGATTTCGCCATCAGAAGAGTAAATAGCTCCTAGGGCTGACATGGTTAAAGAAACGGCACCACACCAACCCATATCTCTTTTAATATTGGCATTGCCGGTAGCTTTAGCAATGTGAGTTGCTAATTGCGGAGCCGACTGAGAAAGCAGAGGGGTATTGGGATTCACGCACAACTGAGTTGAATTGTAATCGCATCTTGGAGCTTTGGACCATAAGCTGCCTTTTTGCATATTGTATTCTTTCGCTGTAATACATTTTGCAGCATTCATAGCGATAACGCTGGTGCCTTGAGAAATAGAAATGTTTTGTAACCCCCGGCTGGTATCAAATTTTAATGCACCATCGGAAGTATTCTTTAACACTCCCACCACGGAGTAAGCTTCGGAGACGTTAAGACCGCCGCAGCCTTCGTGAGTTAGATAATGTTTCTTAATAAACGCCTTACAAGCTGCCACGCTCCCAGTTGCGTACTTAGAAAAATTCTCTGCAACATAGAGGTTCGAACTTGGATTTGAATCAAAAAACTTATAGATCGCGCAAGATTTAGCAGGACTATAGTTGTTTGGAACATTTGCAAGGAAGGCCCCAGATCCTAACTTGTCATATCCAGTCACATCCAGCACCGGCGCCGTTTGAAACCTTACTTTCACGATGGGACTTGCTACTTTATTTGGGTAGCTTAGACAGGCGATATAATAAGTGTAGACTTTGTTGGGCATTAAACCGCTGAGCAAATGACTGTGATTCACCGAGCGGGTGGTCGCAAAATTCAGCGGCATGCTTTCATACTTTTGATCTGTCTGAGAAAATTTGCACGTCGCGGTTTCTGAAGACGTAACGCTTAATAGTGCTGTTGATGTCGAGTCAATGACTCCATTTGGCGAATACTTTGTTAGAGTAAGAACGCTGGCTGGCTTGCGAGCAGTTTCCTTGGCTAGGGAAGTACTGGAAAAAAAGGCCGTAAAAAGAAGGGATGCTAGAAGAACGCTAATTACTTTGCTTCTTAATAACATTTTGGAGTCCTATCGTTGGTACTAGACCATCGTCATATTCCGGCAAACTCTTAAGCGGAAAAATAAAAATTTATTTATCTCGAAATTATGAGTTTCTTTAAAGGTTTGTTCCATAGTGGCCGACTAAAGATCATGTTTATTCTTGGACGTGTCTTGTTTCGATACATTTTGGTTTTGCTTGGTACGGTAATCTTAACCGGTTGCTTTATTGATGCGCGAATTTTTGAAGGCGACGATCAGGCATCATCAATTGATCCTGCTCCTGCGCCCCCAACCCCTTCTTTGATTATTAGCGGTCCTATCCCAACATTCGGAACTTCAGCCACAAACTTTGTTTATACAGTGACCTATTCAGATGTAACGACGGTAAATTTAACCAATGCAGACATCACATTGGGTGGAAGTGATACGGTAGGGTGCAGTGCGGTTGTTACCAATGGAACAACGACAAGTGCAACTGTTACGGTAAGTGGTTGCACGGGTGACGGAACTGTTAATATTACTATTGCTGCGAACACGGCCCAGGATGCTTCAGGGAATCTCGCACCTGCAGGTGGGCCGTCGTCGAATGCAAAGATTATGAATTCATTCATTGCAGTCTTTGATACTCGCAACACTGAAGGCGGTTCAACTCCGAATACAGATGTTAGTTTTCCGTTAGTAGACTGGATTGGTTACGACATCGATATTTTCTGGGGTGATTCGAACAGTGAGAACGTGAACAGCCCAGCAGCTGCTGGACGAGTTATTTCCCATACCTATGCGACGCCCGGAATTTATGAAGTGAAAATCAAAGGCAGCAATTTTCCGTGGCTGCAGTTCTGCAGTGGCACTGACAAGTTGAAAATTACAGATATAAAGCAGTGGGGCACCAACGCGTGGTGGAAGTTGGAATTCATGTTCGCCAATTGCAAAAACATTCAAATCTCTGCGCCAGATGCTCCTAATATTAGTGTCCTGAACGCAAGCGGACTTCGTGGTATGTTCCAAGCTGCGGAAAACTTTAATAGCGATATTGAACACTGGGATGTTTCTACGATCACGAATTTCGGCGATATGTTTGCCGGAGCGGAGCTTTTCAATCAGCCGCTAAACGGGTGGGATGTTTCAAGTGCTACGAATTTCAGAGCTATGTTTAACGGAGCTTTGGCGTTTAATCAAAATATCAGCTCCTGGAATACCTCTAACGTTGTTGATATGAGCCTTATGTTCTTAGGTGCGACGGCTTTTAATTCACCACTCGCTAAATCAGGAAGTTCATGGGATACATCGAACGTGACTGCTATGAACTTAATGTTCGAAAATGCCGATGCCTTTAATCAGGATATTAGCAGTTGGACTTTTGGTGCTGGCCTTGTTGATATGGATCAAATGTTCTTAAATGCAAATTCATTCAATCAGAATTTAAGCTCATGGAGCTTACCTGGCGGCGTAAGTCATAATCTCTTCGATACGGGGGCCGCAAGCTGGGTGCTTCCCAAACCTACATTTCCTCCGTAGTTCCCAGCTTAATTCTTCAAGCTTTATCTTAAGCAAAGGCAGACTGCTCTTTGCATGGGGCCGCCACATTCCGTTGCAACACCGCCAGGGTATCCTTGCCCCTGGATAGGTGCTGTACAGATTTGATCATCGCCACCGGGATCGCAACCTACACTGCAGTAACGGTGGCAGGCAGAATCCCAAAACATTTTTCCTGAATTCATATTTGTACAGTCGACAGCGATTTGACTGTGGAATTGTCTTAGGAATGGCGTGCCCAAAAGGAAAGATCTTGAGCCAGAGCTTGTGCAACCCACGATACGTCGGGCATTGGCAGGATCCGAAGGGTTAACAATGAACACCACTTGAGTAGTAACGCTTTTAAGAGCGCGCACCAACGTACTTTCATCGAAAGAGACATGGAAAGTTCCAATGAATTCGTTCGGGGTGCCTGTGCTGAAGATGTCTCTTAAGATGATGCTTGCGACTCGAAGTGAGCTTTGACTTACGGATACGTCTCCACCTGTCGCGGCGATAACGTATGAACTAGTGTTTAACCCCGCATAGAGGTTCTGCAGAGTGATGGTTGTTGAGCTTGCGTTGGTTGCCGTGACTCCACTTGTGCGGATCGTTCTTCCTTGAAGTTGCCAGCTACAGACGTTGGAATTTGCAAGCGCCAAGATCATGCTGTTGCGAAGTTCTGCAGCGTCGGCTTTTTGAGAAATGGCTTTCATTTCTTTCATCATTGTCGTGCTGAGAGAGGCGAAGGCTAGCGCGGCGATCATGACGACCGAAACACCAATAAGAATTTCTACTAGGGAAAAGCCTGAACGAGTGGTGATTTTCAAGAATGCTGCTCCTGCGAGTTGCTTGCTTAAATATCGTAACTTGTTTTGTTTATAAATGCGTGTGTTGAATGGAAAATTGGACGGGGAGATTGTTGTTAACCAAAGTTTTTTGGTATCGCGAGGTGGGATGGGGCTCGCGCCGTCGTGGCGCTCGGTCGCTTTGCGACTGTCTACGACACCCTCACGTTAGCGTCCTGCTAAGGTGAGCGAACCTACGACCCGGGTATGATCCTAAATTCGAAGCCTATGCTCACAGTCCAAAAACAAAAAAGCCGACTGGTACCTTCAGTACCACTCGGCTTTTTTGAAAAAATGGTCGGGGAGATAGGATTCGAACCTACGACCCTCTGGTCCCAAACCAGATGCGCTACCAGACTGCGCTACTCCCCGACAAGGCCAGGACAATAAATAAAAGATGGGCCTGTTGTCAAATCTCTAGATAATAACGCACATCAGAAGCTATACTTTTTTTCATGGAAAACTTCATTAACTCTCTTCCGAAGCCCGTTCTCGCATTTTTAGCCATCTGTATTGGGATTGGCGTGTTCATGTTAATCAGTCCTCCCCATACCGTTTGTGATACGCAGGCTGCTACTTTCAAAGAACTGCAGCAGGGGAATATCTTTGCGACGACAGTTAAAAAAAGCAAAATACCACCTGTGATTGTGCGCGCAAAAGAGGCATGTCAGCTCGGGAACAGTGCGGGATCTTGTTATGAGTACTTCATGGTGCTTAAAAAAGTTGCAGATGATATCGGAAAGTCCTCTAGTGAATGCACTAGCCAAGTTTTTAATATCAATGAAGTGAAAGCGGCAATGAATGACGGCATTGAGTTGATGGTAAGACTAGCTTGGGGGACGAAGCCCCCAGAGCCGGGATTGGAAAGGTTTGGATGGATGCAAGAGGCGGAGGTCGCGATTTTCTGTCGTCTCCGTGGTGTGTATCTTCGCGCGAATGGCGAAGAAGGATGGGCAGCGCTTCGTCAGCGAATCTCTGCAAAACTTCCCGGAGAGGAAGTCGAGATTTCTACAGACCCGGCAGCCGTAGCTGTCGAGCCTAAAAAAGCTAAAGACTTATTGTCTGAACAAGATATCTGGAATCGCAGTTTGTTTTCCGTTCGTTGCGATTCATTCTAGAGAGAGATGACCTCCATCTCTTTCCATTTTGGTTTTTTATCGCGGTATTCAAGTTGACCGTAGATTTTAAAATTTTCGTCGAGATTATTCACTAACACGTAAGCAAGAGAGTGGATCTTTTCTAAGCTCCACTCATAAGGATTTAAGCCGAAGTCGCTAAGTGATGACTGAAGTTTGAAGTTATTAAGTTCGTTTTGAGAGATCATTTTATCGTCCTTTTTAAAAGTTAATTTCGATGCAATGACTCTAGTGCAAGGCCGGTGCGCGGCCGTCAGGTACGTCAGAACGAATACAGGCGTATTTAAGCTTGAGTCGTCCCTGGGGTTGGACTAGCTTCTTGGATATGGGACAGAAGAGATTTCTTGGATACTTAATATCAGAATTAATAGTGATTCTTTTGGTGATGGTGATCTTTAAGGTCATTCCGGACCGACAAATTGCAGCTACCGTGGCTGGTTTTTTATTTGTAGGCCTTCCAATGGGAATGATGATTCTTGAGTATCGCCGTGCGGGTTTAGAGCAATTCTATTGGTTTGTTGCAGTTATGCAGTTTTGGACCTTGTTTGCGCTGCCTATTTTAGGACTTCGTTTGATGAACTGGGGTATCCCTTTTGATCAGCTTTCATTTATAGGTATCCCGGGGCCCACTTTGCATCAGTGGTCGAGTAAAAGTTACATCGTGATGATGGGTTTTACGGCAGGTGTTTGGTTTAAACTTCGCCGGCAATCAGGCCGAAAGCGCTTAAATAAAATAGGTTAGCTTAGAAACGCAAAAAGCCGGTTTTTCAACCGGCTTTTCTTTACCTCAGGAAACCTAGGTCAATTAAAGATCGTTATTAGATCTCGAATGGAACTGGAGAGATAGCTTCAGCTCTGTGGAAATTGTCAAAAGCGTCAGAACCAGAAGGCAATAAAGCTAGGTTACGAGACTTTTTAACTGCAGCTGCAACTCTTTTTTGTTGAGCTACTGATAATTTAGAGATGCGAGATGGAGTGATTTTGCCACCGTCACCGATGAAACGAGTCAAAGATGCTGGATCTTTATAATCAAAAACGTGATCGCCTGAGAATTCTTGTCTGTATTTGCTACGAGTAGTTTTTTTCATGGAACTGTCCTCTTTCGATTTCCTGTTGGTTAGCGAGTTAATGTGTGTACAAGAAAAAAGAGTTGCCATCAAGTGTCTTTTTAACTTATATGGTTGTTTCTTGTTTGCGGCGCCCATATTAAGTTTTCGTGCGTTGTAGACCCAGACTTGTAGCTAGTTAAGAGAGCCAATAGGAGCTTAGTATGAGCAGATGCGAAATTACCGGAAAAGGCCCAGTTGTTAAGAACTTGGTGTCACACTCTAATATTAAAACAAAATCAACAGCTCAACCAAATGTTCAAAAGAAACGCATATTTAGCCGCGTTTTGAACCAAATGGTGAGATTGCAAATCGCGACCAGCGCTATCCGTGATATGGAACACGTTGGCGGTTTTGATAACTACCTTCTTAATTCTGATGACTCTAAGCTTTCAAAAAGAGCTGCAGCAGTAAAATCTAGAATTAAAAAGAAAATCAGCACTAAGAAATAATTAAGAGGCCGTCATGAAATTAAAAGTAAAAAAAGGTGCGACTGTTCAAGTTATCACTGGCTCTGATAAGGGCAAAAAAGGTTCTGTTTTGGCTGTAGACGCTAAAAACATGAAAGTTAAAGTTCAAGGTGTGAAAGTTCAAACACACTATGACAAAAAAGACGGTCTTTTGAAAAAAGAAGGCTTCATCGACTATTCAAATGTGAAACTAGTTGAAGCAGCTGCTAAAGAAAAAAAGACTTCTAAAAAGGCGACTAAATCTAAGTCAGCTTAGTTTTTTAGAGATTAGACTTGGTCAAGCGGCAAACTTTGCCTATGACTAAGTCTAAATTTGGTCCTTAAGTCCATCTCTTCGTTTTAGTCTCATACATAGCTGCGTAAAATCAAAGTTGAGCTAGGATTTTAAATTCTTCCAACTTGTAAAAGAGGAGATGCAGCTTGAAACGGGACCAAATCTCAGCAGAAAAAAACATAAAAGCACTGTGCGCGACAGCGATGACAGTGCTTTTTTTTTCGTCGTTAGCCAACGCTGACATTGGTGACTCTCTAGTTCTGTGCAAGAACAATAAAACCGTAAGAACTCTGCGTGTAGAAATGGGCAAAGACGAAAAATGTCGTGCTATTTACACTAAGCAAGGCGTTGATGAAACAATCGGCTCTGGACAGAATGTTGATTCTTGTGTTGAGTTTGTTTCTAACGTTAGAAAAAATCTTGAAGAAGCGAAATGGAATTGTCGTGAAGTGAAAGAGGCAAGAACCTCAACACTTCAATTTGACGCCGCGGAGTAAGTCTTATGAGTTCAGAGCTAGTTGTTGCTGCCGTGCAGATGACATCAGTTGATGATGTTGATGCAAATTTGCAGCAAATTTCTGAACTCTTAAAACAGACTTTTCAAAAAGACCAACCTCGTCTGGTCTGTTTTCCTGAAAATTGCCTATATATGCGCGTGAAAGAAGGGGAGCCTATCAATGGTTTTGACCTTTCTCACTCTGCATTTGCGCAACTTTCTTCTTTAGCAAAACAATATAAGACTCATTTGCATTTAGGGTCCGTTCCGCTTCTGGTGGAAGGGGTCTTATTTAATTCTTCGATTTTAATTACGCCAGAAGGTGAAGTTCGTCCGACATATCAGAAGATGCATTTGTTCGATATTCAGTTAGAGGGGCAAAAGCCGATTCGCGAGTCTGATGTTTTTAGTCACGGGCAAAAACCAAGTTTGATCGAAGTCGATGGTTGGCGAGTGGGTGAATCGATCTGTTATGATCTGCGTTTTTCAGAGCTCTTTGCGCGTTATGCAAAGCAAGATGCTGATTTGATTTTGATTCCAGCAGCGTTCTTGGTGAAAACCGGAGAAGCCCACTGGGAAGTTCTTTTGCGGGCTCGCGCCATTGAAAGCCAAGCCTATGTTTTGGCGAGTGCGCAAGGTGGTACTCACCATGGTGTTCGCGGTGGTTCCAGAGATACGTTTGGTCACACTTCAGTGATTGATCCTTGGGGAGCTGTTATTGCCCAAGTTAAAGAGTCTCGCCCAGGTGTGACAATTGCGACCCTTTCTAGAGGAAGAATTGCTCAAGTTCGTCAGCAGATTCCGATGAAGTCCCATCGACGTCTTCCAGTTGCCTAAAGTCTAGAAATCCTGCACTATTTCAATGACAAGTTTCTCAATTGGCTTTTATTATGCGCGCACATGCGCAGTTAGGGAGCTGGATTATGATCCGAGTTTTCTTATTATTATTTCTGCTAGTCTTTACTGTTGTTCCTCAAGCGTGGTCGCAAGAAGAAAATTCTGCCCCAGCTTATGATGAAACAAAAGAAGCTGAAATCGCGATGAAGGCAAAAAAACGTCTTTATCCCGGTGGCAGAGATGAAGAAGAACTGAAAGTGCAGGCCCAAGTTTCTACACCTGTTAGAAAAGTGGCTCCGCAAGCAGAACTTAAAGAAGACGAACCTGCTGAAGAATAGGCGCGACTGCGCGCAGAGTGGAGCGGGCCGGGCCCGCGGAACTGAAGCAGAATTAAGTTTGGAGAGAGACTTATGTCAACAATGTATACTGAACTACCAGAAGGCGTAACCCGCGAAACCATGGACGTTGATGTTCTTATCGTCGGTGGGGGATCTGCAGGTTTATCTTGCGCCCTTCATTTGCAAAACCAAATTCAAAAACATAATGAAGATGTTTCTGCGGGTCGCAAAACCGGCGAACAAATTCCAGAGCAAATGATCGTGGTTCTTGAAAAAGCTTCTGAGGTTGGTGCCCACAGCTTGTCGGGTGCGGTTTTAAATCCAAAAGCTTTGCGTGAACTTATTCCTAACTTCAAAGAAGAAGGCGCGCCACTTGAAACAGAAGTGAAGAAAGATGCGGTTTACTATCTAGGTTCTGATTTTTCTTTTAAACTTCCTATCGTTCCTCCGCCTTTTCATAACGAAGGCAACTACATCACTTCGATTTCTAAATTCAACCGCTGGTTGGGTTCTAAGTGTGAAGAAAAAGGGATCAATATCTTCCCTGGCTTTGCTGCTGTAGAAGCTTTATATGAAGGCGACAAAATCGTAGGTGTTCGTACTGGTGATAAAGGCCGTGATAAAAATGGCAAACCTAAAGCGAACTTTGAACCTGGTTTGATTTTAAAATCAAAAGTTACGATCTTTGCTGAGGGAACTCGCGGATCCTTATTCAAACAAGTTGAAAAGAAATTAAACCTTCGCGCTGGAAAAAATCCTGAAGTATTTGAAGAAGGCGTAAAAGAAATTATCCAAATGCCTCCGGGCACTGTAGAAGCGGGCCAAGTGATTCACACTTTGGGTTTCCCACTTTCTAAGTCTATCGGTGGTACTTTTATTTACACAATCCCAGGGGACAAAATCATCCTAGGTCTTGTGGCTTACTTGGATACGAACGATCCACTTTTGGATCCCCATCGTGAACTGCAAAAACTGAAAACTCATCCGTTCCTACAAAGCATGCTTAAGGGCGGTAAAGTAGTGGCTTACGGTGGTAAGACACTTCCTGCCGGCGGTTGGTATTCAATGCCTCGCTTGTACGGTGATGGCTTTATGGTTTGCGGTGATTCGGCAAGCATGGTGGATGTTCAGAAGCTTAAAGGTATTCACTTGGCGATGAAGTCAGGTATGCAAGCGGCTGAAACCATCATGGATGGTCTTTTAAAAGGTGGTGAGTTCACTGCTGAAGTGACTCAAGGTTATGAAAAACGCATTGAAGCTGGATACGTAAAAGAAGAGCTTTACCGCGTTCGTAACTTCCACCAAACCTTAAGCAAGGGCATGTTTGCATCATTGCCTTTGATTGGTTTGCAAGAAATGACCGGGGGCCGTGGTCTAAAAGACAACATGAAGATCGAGCATATCGATGCGGACACGACTGAGAAGGTGGTCGACGTTTGGGGTCCTTATGGCCTTGAGCATGAAGACAATAAGCTACCTAAGCCAGATGGCGAATTGTTCTTTGATAAACTTTCTAGCGTTTACATGACGGGCACCATGCACGATGAAGATTCCCCGAACCACCTTATTTTGAAGGATGGGGATATCTGCCGTACGGTGTGTGAGCCGAACTATAAATCGCCATGTAACCACTTCTGCCCAGCAAGCGTGTACGAGATGGTACCGTCAAAAGTTGAGGCAGGTAAGAAGGACTTACAAATCAATTATACCAACTGTATTCACTGTAAAACTTGTGATATTAAGTGCCCATTCGAAAATATCGAGTGGACCGTTCCTGAAGGGGGCGGTGGACCACAATATCGCGAAGTATAGGGAAGCCTAGCGTTTTTGGGACTGGGCTTCTTTCAACCAATGAAAGGAAGCCCATGCCAATCTTTTTTGCCTCCACAGCCCGCGGATTAGTAGAACCTCTAGAAGCCGAACTTAAAGGACTAGGTCTTAAAGTTGTCGATAAGACTGCCGGCGGAGTTACTTTTGATAGCAACTGGAAAGGTTGTTACAAAGCCAATCTGCACTCTCGTTTAGCAAGCCGTATCTTAAAGCCGATCTTGGACTTTACGGCGTACGAGCCTGACGAATTATATAACAATATTCTTAAGCACGATTTCACTAAGTACATTAAACCGACTCAAACTATTTCAATTGATGCTTCTGTGTCTGATTCAAAAATGCGCGACCAACGTTTCGTTGCGATGAAAATCAAAGACGCTATCGTTGACCAATTCCGTGATAAATACGGTGTTCGCCCTGACGTTGATAACTACAACCCGGCTTTGCGCATTCAAGTTCGCTGCGTGAAAAATATGTTCAACGTTTCTATCGATACCTCTGGCGAAAGCTTGTTTAAGCGTGGTTACCGCAAAGAAGTAGGTGAAGCTCCGTTAAAAGAAAATTTAGCTGCGGGTCTTATTAAACTTTCTGAGTGGGATCAACAAACTCCGATCGTGGATTTGATGTGCGGTTCTGGTACTTTCTTAATTGAAGCTGCAATGATGTCGTTGAACATCGCACCTGGTATCAATCGCACTCGTTTTGGTTTCCAAAATCTATTGGGTTTTGAAAAAGAAGCTTGGGACGATGTTGTTCAAGAAGCTTTGGACGCTGAAAAAGAAGAATTAGATTTTAAATTCTACGGTTATGATATCGATAACAAAGTTATCAAGAATGCCAAAGACAATGCTAGAAACGCTGGCGTTGATCAAGTCATCGAATTCAAAAAAGAGTCTGTTGCGACTGTTGAGCCCCCTGTGGAAAAAGGCCTGATCATCGTGAATCCTCCATACGGAGCGCGTATCGGTGATGAAGACAATCTTCGTGACGTGTACCGTGATCTTAGCTTTACGCTTAAACACCGTTTCAAAGGTTGGGATGCTTGGATCCTTTCAGGAAACAAAGAGTTGATGGCTGATTTGAAATTAAAAGCCACTCGCAAACACTTTGTGTTTAACGGTAATATTGAGTGCCGCTTCTTAAAATATAGCATGTTCTAAGGGGGGATCGCCGATAAGGGCCCATCTGACTGCGTTGTGCGGTCTTTCGCTTCACTCCGACGTGGCGCTGCCACGCCTGCGTTTCGCGAAAGATCCTCCGCCTTGCATATGGACCCTTCTCGTCAATCCTGTATCGAGTGAGGGGGAGTTATGAAAAGATTGTTGTTGTTGGTTCTTTTTTTGCCGGTTTCATCTTTTGCGGCTCTTCCTGTTATGAAATATAGTGCAGTCACTTGTCGTTTTTCTGTTGATGAGAAGTTGGTTAAGGAAGTGACTTCTAGTTTGATGACTTTGGTTATTGAAGAGAGTTTGGGGCGATTTGCTCAGATTCAGTTTGGTGATGATACTAAGAAGATTCAGTATCAAATTCTTATCGAAAATTCTGAAAAGCAAAAGGGTGCAGTGAATGTTCTGCAAAACCTGATGGTGGGTGATGCGGAAAGTTCTGTTGAGTTTTCTGCTTTAACTCCGAATTGGGTGCGGGTTGGACATGGCAACCACAGTGTTGCTTGCGACCTGAAGCAAGTTGACTAGTGCTCACTCTGGCGCTGCCAGAGGAAAACCTTCACTTCTCTTTTTTGTTGATGAAAATCTTTTGGGTCTGGTGAAGCGCCTGCGCATGATGGGGATTGATTCTTCCACCTTGCCTGGTGCTTCGGATGATGCCGTTCTAGAAGTAGCAATCCAAGAAAATAGGATCATTTTAACTAAAGATCGCAAATTCTTTGAGCGCTTGCCCGACGGTCGCGGATATTTTGTTAAAGCTGAGGATGCTAAAGACCAATTGCTTGAAGTTTTAGAGCAGTTCCCTTTGCAGGAATATGATGATGCTTTGTCGCGCTGTTTTCAGTGCAATACGCCGATTCAGGCTATTGAGAAGGACGAAGTAAAAGAACGTGTCGATGCAAAGACCTATTCATTGTATGAACAGTTCTATGAATGTCCCACTTGCTTAAGGATTTATTGGGAAGGTTCGCACTTTGATAAGATGGTCAAAGAAGTGGAAAAGGTGCGCAAGGAACTTTTAAAATAAAAAAATCCCGGTCAGAATACTGCCGGGATTTTTTGTTTCTAAGTTTAATTTCTAAAAACTAGAACGGTTTGTTGATTGCGATGAACGCAGCTGTTGTGCCAAGACCCCAAAGCAGGATCGCGATAGGCCAGCCGATATAACCTTTTCTTTTAACCAAAGAAATAGCTACACCAAGAACTAACCAAATACCGATCTTAGCTTGAACCCAAGCTGGCAAACCTTGAACTAGGCCCAATCTTGCAGCCATACCGAAACCAGAAAGGAAAATTAAGAATAATCCTAAACCGTGAGTGATGAAGGCCATCAATCTTGCGGCTTTAGTCAAAGTCACTTTAGAGAATGCTGCTACCATCAATCCGCCGAAGCCGAAAAACAAAAGCATGAAACCCAGCATGTGTAGCACTTTATAAAACTGATATGACATGAACCTAAATCTCCTTTATTCGTCTTGCAGGCCCAGATGTGTTTTCACCTTGCCCATGTCTTTTCTAAGCTTCGTTAGTGAGGTGAAGCTAGATAAAGTTTTTAAATAGTCACGCATAGGCTCTAACGGGAAGCCGCCGTATTGTCCAGGTTTTGTGATGTCTCCTGTGGTGCAGCTACGGCCGGCCATGATAACGCCATCGCAAACTGTTACATGGGGCCCAATAGCAACTTCGCCACCACACATAAAGTGATTACCGATTTTGCTTGAACCTGCCACGCTGAACTTACCGGCGATCAAACAATTTTGGCCGATTTCTACGTTGTGGGCGATATGGCAAAGATTATCCATCTTTGTGCCGTTACCAATTTTGGTTTCTGTTAAAGCGGCGCGATCGATGGCGCAGTTAGCACCAATTTCGACATCATCACCGATAACGACTTTACCGATTTGCGGGATCTTTTTAGGTTGTCCTTTAGTAGGAGCAAACGAAAAACCATCAGCACCGATTGTCGTGTGCGGATGAATTTCGCAACGGGCACCTACGATGCAATGAGAGCCTAGGAAGACTTGAGGGTGCAACAAACTGTGATCTCCAACTTCCGCATAGGATTCAATCACGGTGTGGGCGCCAATTGTTGATCCATCGCCGATTTTTACGTGCTCACCGATCACCGCAAACGGGCCGACTCCAACATTTTTGCCTAAGTGGGCTGTGGGGTGAATGAAAGCCGTCGGATGAATCTTGGTTTCTTGGTTAAAGCGATTCATTTTCCCATCGAACAAAGGAAGGATCGCTGCCATTCCCAGTTGAATCGATGAAGTCGTGAAAAGTGTGCTTTGCGTATCTGTCGGCAGGTTTAAGTTTTTTAGTGCGACGATGATCGGTGCCTTGGCTTTAAGGGCCATTTCCAACTGATCGGGCTTTGAAACGAAAACCAAAGTTTCAGAATCGCAGCTTTCAGGTGGAAGAACCTTTGTCGCAACGGCTTGAACGGAGCCGGATACAAAGTTGAGATCGGATGAATTCAGGTCTTTGATAACTTCTGCTGTAATCATAGTGATGCCTCGCGCTAACACTTTACTATTATTTTTTTGATGTCAAGGCACTCAGTGATAGTATAAATCTGCTAATTAAAAGTTTTCGATTGATTCTCACCTTTATTAGAGAGGACTTGGGATGGCAAAAAAGGCTGCAAAAAAGGAAGCACCTGCGGCAAAAGCCAAAGCGGCAAAACCCGCTGCAAAAGCGCCAGTGAAGGCGGCAAAACCTGCTAAAGCAGCAGCGCCAAAAGCGGCTGCAAAACCTGCGAAAGCGGTTGAAAAAGCGAAACCTGCTGCGAAGCCAGAGCCGAAAGCTGAAAAAGCTAAAGCTGTGACTGCGAAAGCTCCCGAGAAAAAAGCTGCTCCTCCAGCAAAAGCTGAAAAGCCTGAGAAAAAAGCTAAAATTGAGGAAGTCGAAGAAGTAGAAGCTCCGAAAGAGGCGGCAAAAGCCCCTAAGAAAGAGAAAAAAACTAAAATCGATAAAACGGGCCTGTCTGAAGATCAAGTAAAGTGGCACGAACTGAACGAAAAATATAAGGCGATAAAAGCTCCAGCCTACAGCATTTCCGGCCAATTTGAGGCAAAGACACCTTTGCAGCACAAGATTTTCGGTTGGGGATACATTCTTTCCAATGAATACGACCGCTTAGAAGTCCTTTTTGAAGACGGAAAGCGCATGCTAATCAGCAACAGAAAGCTTTAATAATCCGACGGACCAGTTTTATTAAACTGGTCTGACAGCGCACTAGATTAGAGAAAACTATTGCAAGGCAATGCTTTCTGACCTACTAATTTATCTGCATGGCAAAAGACGATTTAGTACAAATTGATGGGAAAGTAATCGACGCCCTAGCGGGTGGCCTTTACAAAATTGAACTCGAAAATAAAGCGATTATTAACGCTAAACTTTGCGGAAAAATGAGACGTTTTAATATTCGCGTGGTAGTGGGCGACAAAGTGAGTGTGGGAGTATCTCCATACGATCCAAGTCATGGCCTCATCATGTTCCGTCATAAATAATTTTGATTTAATCATTTACACTCCGGCCTCCGTCGGAGTTAGACTCATTTCCAATTAAATCTAGAGGTTCTATGGATCAGGCTCTTCAGAGTTATTTGGCGCGTATTGCACCTACTGTTTCTGCAAAATCAGCACAAGCTGTGATCGAACTTGCAGCAGAGGGCGCTACGGTTCCTTTCATCGCTCGTTACCGTAAAGAAAAAACTGGCAATTTGGACGAAGTTCAAATTCGTGCGGTCATCGAAGGTCACGAAACTTATAATGAGATCGTAAAGCGTAAAGCTTTCCTTATTAAAGAAATCGGCGAGCAAAACAATCTTACTGCGGAAATCCAAAAGCGCATCGAGCTTTCTTGGGATCTGGGTGAGCTTGAAGAGATCTACAAACCATTCAAGAAAAAGAAAAAAACCAAAGCAACTGTGGCCCGCGAAGCTGGCTTGGAGCCTTTGGCGCAATGGATTTGGGATCTTGGCCATGGTCTTATCAAAGACGATATGACTATGGAAATGAAAGCGAAGGCTTTCTTAAATCCGACTGCTAAAATCGTCACTTACGAAGAAGCACTCAAAGGTGCGCAAGATATCTTGGTGGAAAAAATCGCCAATGATACTGAACTTCGTGCGATGGTTGCGAAGAATTATAATGAAAAAGGCCGCGTGATCGCTAAGGCCGCTAAAGGCTTTAAACCAAATTCTAAGTACGACATGTACAAAGAATTTGAAGAGCCAGTTAAAAACTTGATGGATGCTAAAAACAATCACCGCTACTTGGCGATGAGACGTGGCTGGCAAGAAGAGGAATTGGCTGTTGACGTTAAGGGCGATGACGAAGACATCTTAAAGTCTTACGAAAAGTTCGCAACTTCAACTCCAGACAACGCTGTTGGTGAATACTTAAAACAATGTGCTCGTTTGGCATTGAACGTTTACGTTCTTCCTTCTGTGGTGAATGAAGTTCATCGTTTGCTAAAAGAAAAAGCGGATACAGATGCTATCACGGTATTTGCTGAAAACGTGCGTAAGTTGTTGTTGGGTTCTCCGTACGGATCTAAATGTGTATTGGGTGTCGACCCTGGTTTAAGAACGGGTTGTAAAGTGGCTTTGATCGACAAGACGGGCGCTTTCATTTCTCACACAGTTCTTTACACTTTAGGTGACGATGCAGAGAAAAAAGCAAAAGCACTTTTCGGTGAAGTTTTAAAACAAATCCAAATCGAAGCGATCGCTGTAGGTAACGGTACTGCGGGTCGTGAAACTGAAGCTTTCTTGCGCAAGGTTCTTAAGGATCTTGGCAAAAACATTCCGGTGGTGATGGTTTCTGAGTCAGGTGCTTCTGTGTACTCGGCTTCAGAAGTGGCTCGTGAAGAGTTCCCAGATCTAGACGTGACTGTAAAAGGTGCGATCTCTATCGCGCGTCGTTTGCAGGATCCTTTGGCGGAACTTGTGAAAGTAGATCCTAAGTCTATCGGTGTTGGTCAGTACCAACATGACGTGAACCAATCTCAATTGAAAAAATCATTGGAAGCAGTGGTTGAATCTTGCGTGAATAACGTGGGTGTTGACGTGAATACGGCGTCTGCGGCTCTTCTTTCCCATGTTGCGGGCATTGGTCCTGCGTTGGCGAAAGGAATCGTTGAGCACCGTAAAAAAGCGTTGTTCTCGGACCGTTCTGAGCTTTTAAAAATTCCTAAGTTTTCTACAAAAGTTTACGAACAAGCTGCGGGTTTCTTAAGAATCCCAGGTGGAAAACAAATCTTAGATTCTACAGGTATCCATCCAGAGCGTTACCAAGCGGTGACCGACATGGCGAAGGATATCGGTGCAAACCTTTCTGAAATCATTGGTGAAGGTGCGAAAAAACTTTTGGCACAAAGAACTAAATGGGCTCAGCTAGTGGGTGAGTTTACTTTTGATGACATCGTAAAAGAACTTGAAAAACCAGGCCGCGATCCTCGTGATCCGTTCAAGGTGTTCCAGTTCCGTGACGACATCATGGAAGTTAAAGATCTTCAAGAAGGTATGATCTGCCCAGGTATCGTGACGAACGTAACTAACTTTGGTGCTTTCGTTGATATCGGCGTTCACCAAGATGGTTTGGTTCATATTTCTGCACTTTCTCACAAGTTCGTGGATGACCCTCGTAAAGTGGTAAATCCAGGGGACCATGTGACTGTGAAAGTTCTTAAAGTTGATACTGTGAAAAATCAGATTTCATTAACTATGAAGATGGATGATGCGCCTGAAGCTTCTGCACCTCGCGAAGCTCGTGGTGAAAGACGTCCAGATCAACGTGGCGGTGGCGGCAGACCTGGTGGTGGACCTCGTCCTCCTCATGGTGGTGGTGGTCACGGACAACGTCCGGGTGGACCTGCTCCGAAGCCTGCAAATCCGTTCAACAATCCGTTTGCGGCATTGATGAACGTGAATCCTAATAAAAAGTAGTACGTAAATTAATTTAGAAGGAGAACTAAAATGGCAGTAAAAGGTAAAAGCAAAAAAGGTATCCGTCATAAGAAAAAACGTATCGCGACTAAAAAGCGCATGATTAAAGCAAAGATCCGCAAGTAGTCGGCGGATCGTCGATAACGGCGCATTCGACTGCGTTGTGCGGTCTTTCGCTTCACTCCGACGTAGCGCTGCTACGCCTGCGTTTCGCGAAAGATCCTCCGCCTTGCGCCTGCACCGTTCTCGCCAATCCTTGGTTTTTGGTATTTGGGACCCCAGATGCGTTATGCTCTGGGGTTTTCTTTTTTTGGCTTGGTACTCGCTTCGCTTGTACCTCGCTACTTTTGTTTTGGGTATTGTCTGGTGATACCTGGACCTTTTTGGGTTAGGTCCTTTCGGAATTGTCTGTCTTATTGTTTCTGGATTTTGTTATTCTCTTTGAATCTAAGGAGGCTTCGATGCTGGTTCAACCTCATATTTTGACTAAGGCCCTTGATGCGGCTTTAAGTACTGGTGCTGATTTCGCGGATATTTTTCTTGAAGACACTTATTCCTCACAACTGACTGTTTTAAATTCTAAGCCTGAGCAGGCCATTGTTGGTCAGCTTTATGGTGCGGGAATTCGTTTGTTCTTTGGCCATGAGATTGTTTATGTGACTACGAACGATCTTTCTGAGACAGGTTTGGTGAAGGCTGCTTTGAATGCGGCTCAAAGCCGTGGCACGGGTGGCGCTAAGAAGTCGATGCCTTTGTTGCAGGTGCCTTTTGATACGATTCATACTTACGGTGAAAAACCTTGGGAAATGAATCGCGATAGAAAGTTCCAATGGTTGAATGCCATTGACCAACATTCTCGTGCTCGCAACTCGGCGGTGACTCAGGTTGAAGCCGGTCTTAATGAAAAATTCCAACGTGTGCAAATCGCGAACTCTAAAGGTTTGATGGCCTATGATGAGCGCGCCTATTCTCGCATTCGTATGAACACGTTTGTTGAACACAATGGTGTGAAAGAAAGCTCTTCTGAAGACGAAGGTCACATGGGGACTTCTGAGATCTATGATCAAATCAATCTTAAGGAGTTAGCTGAACAAACTGTGGATCGCGCGATGATGTTAACCACAGCGGCTTATGCTCCTGCTGGTGAAATGCCAGTTGTTATCGATAATGCATTCGGTGGAGTTATCTTCCATGAAGCTTGCGGTCACGGTCTTGAAACGACAAGTGTAGCTAAAGATGCTTCTGTATTCTGCGGTAAGCTTGGTCAGAAAATTGCCCATGAAAGTGTGACAGCTATTGACGATGGTACTATCGAGAATGGTTGGGGCTCTTTAAACATGGATGATGAAGGTAACAAAACTAAGAAAACCACTTTGATTGAAAACGGTGTTTTGAAATCTTACATCGTCGATGAAATGGGATCTCGTCAAACTGGTTACGAAATCACTGGAAGCGGTCGCAGACAGTCTTATAAGTATGCTCCAGCTTCACGTATGAGAAATACCTTTATCGCTGCAGGTAAAGATACCTTTGAAGATATGATTCGTGATGTGGACTACGGTCTTTATGCGAAGAAAATGGGTGGCGGTTCTGTAAACCCAGGCACTGGCGATTATAACTTCCAAGTGGGTGAGGCATATATCATCCGCAACGGTCGTATCGAAGAAGCCGTTAAAGGTGCATGTTTGATCGGTCGTGGTATCGACACTTTGGGTAAAATCACAAAGGTTTCTAACGATCTAAAACTGGCGCGCGGAATGTGCGGATCAGTCAGTGGTTCTATCCCTGCGGCTGTTGGTCAGCCGCAAATCCTTGTATCAAGCCTGATGGTCGGTGGGAGAGCGAAATAATGGATACAATTAAATTGAACTTCGAAAAAATTGCGAACTTAGCCCGTCAAGATGGCGCTAAGGTTGAAATGCTTATCAGTGGCGGCGAAGAACTGAGCATTGGTTATCAGAAAAAGAAATTGGATTCTTTTGAATCTACCCAGTCGCAAATGGCCGGTATTCGTGTGATCCTAGGCGCAAGTCAAGGTTATGCTTACACTGAGAACTTGAACGATGAATCTTTGCTGCGCACTTATCGCGATGCTTTAGCAAATGCGAAGACTGTGCAAAAGCAAGGTGCTGCGGTTTCTTTAATGGCCCCTAAAGCTATCACTCCGATGTCGAATCTTTATAACGTTCAAGACGTGCCAATGAATAAAAAAATGGACATCGCTCGTTTGCTTGAAGAGCAATGTTTAGAAAAAGACCCGCGCATTTCAGCAGTTCCTTATTCTGGATACAGTGAAGTGAGCAGTTTTAAAAGAATTTTAAATTCTGAAGGTATGGATCAAGAGTTTAAGCAAAATTATTATTCAGGATATGCTTATCCTTTGGCGAAAGACGGTGAGTCTTCAAAAATGGATGGCGAAGGTTTCTTTGCCCGTTCTTTTGATGACATCAAAGTTTCAGAAGTGACTGAAAAAGGTGTTAAGAAAGCGGTATCGCGTTTGAATGCGACAAAACTTACTACTGGCAACTATGCAGTGGTTATTGATCGCGATCAGTTTTCGACAATCCTGCAAATGATCTATTCTTATTTTTCAGCAAAACAGGTGGATGAAGGCAAATCTTTGTTCAAAGGTAAACTTGGTCAAAAGATCGCAAGCGATAAATTCCAATTGCTAGATGATCCCTTTGAAGCCCGTGGCACAGCAACTCGCCCATTTGATGATGAAGGGGCGCCTTCGCAGAAAACAGTTCTGTTTGAAAACGGCGTGCTTAAAAACCTTCTAACGAACCTAGAGTATGCGCAAAAGATGAATCTGCCGCACACTTCGCACGGTCGAAGAAGCCCGGCTTCGCAGTTGGAAATTGCACCGACAAATCTTGTGGTGGCGAAAGGCACAAAGTCTTTGCAGGATCTCTTAGCATCCCAAACAAAGGTCATTCATTTAACAGAGTTTGCCGGTGGGTTGCATGCAGGATTTAAAGAATCCACAGGCGATTTTTCAATGCCAGCTGAAGGCTTCCTTTATGAAAACGGGAAGTGCCTAGGACCGGTAGATCAGTTTGTTATGTCAGGCAACGTTCTTGAACTTCTTCGCGACATCGAAGATTTGGGAAATGAATATAATAAACCGGGCAGCTCGATGATTTGTCCTGATGTTCTGATTAAATCATTAAGTTTTGCCGGAGCTTAAAGTAAATTTGCTTCGATACAAAAAAGCCCAAGTTAAAATCTTGGGCTTTTTTATTTCTGACATCCTTTGAATCAAAAAGCGTTTTTAAATTTATGTTTTTATAAAATTCTTAAAACCAAAGAATGAGTTATTCCCCTGATCTATGGTCTGATGTTCAGACCATTTCCACGGAGGGAAGAATGAGTAAGTATTTTTTGTTAGTGTTGGTTGTGTTATTCACGGCAACGGAAGTACAAGCGGGTTGGTGGGATAAATGGTGGCCACCAGGCAGACGCCGCAGATCACCGCCACCTTCAAGACCGCCAGCGCCTATCTCTTGTGAATATACGGAAGCAGAAAGACAAAGAGTTATTCCGATTGAGTCAGAAAAAGCCCATGAAAGAACGCCGATTTCTTATCCGGTTGAAAAATTTGAAATTCAATCTGCCATGGCAGCCCGTCCGTGGTTGCGGGATTTTAGATATATCATAGTTGTCAATAAAGCCGCCACCGGCAGAACAGCCCAGTCGATCATGGTCTTTGAAGACGGATATCCTATATTGCAGGATCGTGTTTCTACTGGCAGAGAAACCTTAGAGCTGCGCCGCCGCCATGAGACTTGTTTAAAACAGCCTCCTAATTCTTATTATTCGGTGACAGCGACAGGATATTATCCCGTTCAACAATTAATAGAAAACCACAGATCCGAGTCCTTTGATGCGGACATGCCGTATTCAATGTTCTATGACCGCTCGTATGGCTTAGCATTGCATCAGGTAAACGAAGCTTTCTTATCTAGATTAGGAAGCCGAGCTTCGGGGGGATGCACTCGATTGCGACCAGGCTTGGCGGAAGAGTTGTTCTTTTTAGTTAAAAAGAC
This sequence comes from Bdellovibrio bacteriovorus, assembly GCA_041888585.1. Lineage (GTDB taxonomy): Bacteria > Bdellovibrionota > Bdellovibrionia > Bdellovibrionales > Bdellovibrionaceae > Bdellovibrio > Bdellovibrio bacteriovorus_I. The sequence goes on from CP168971.1 coordinate 804,358, forward strand.
CAAAGGGGCTGAGATTCCGGTTTTCAAAAAAGACGGTACTCCGGTCTTATTGGAAAACGGGCAGATCAAAAGAACGAAAACTATTTCAACTAGTGATGGACGAAGCTCTGCCTACAGTGCGATTGTTATAATTCAAGATGTCGTAGAGTAGGATAGTTATGGTTAAAATTTCAGTTTTCGTTTTGGGTTTTATTTTTCTAAATCTAGTGGCCTGTTCAACTTTTCAGGATTGGGCCATCGGGCAAAAACCGGAAGCGAAACTGAAAGAAGTCTTCATTAAAGAAGCAGATATGACCGGGGCTCTTCTTGTTTTTGTCGTTAATGTGCAAAACCCGAATAAGCATGATTTGAAAATTGATGAAATCGCTTATCGGGTTTTTCTTGATGGCAAAGAGGTAAGCCAAGCTAAAACAGAGAAAAATATTCTAGTAAAGGCCGAACAGGAAACGGAAGTTCCAATCCCATTGCCGGTGAAGTATTCACAAGTTTTCGATAATATCGCAGCAGCCCTGACTGCGGGATCCATCACCTATAAAATAGAAGGGGATGCTAAGGTTTCACCATTTAGCATCCCATTTTCAAAATCCGGAAAAGTTGATTTGAATTAGATTCTTTTTTCGTTGTTTCTTAAGGCAGCATCATTGGTCAACTTTGTAAGAACCGAAGGTGCTACTTTAGAATGCGACTCTGATCCTTTTTTAAGTTCACTAAAGACTGGAGCGCTTGGCATAAGCAAGTTTGCTACGGCCATAAAGTCAGCGGTCAGTTCTGGAGCAATCCCCTGAACTGCGATGGCTACTTTTGTTGGTAAAGAGATATTGATTTCTGCTTGGCCTGTTTGCATGGCTTCGATGATTTTTCTCGCGGAACGTTCAGCACTCATTGTAAGAAGTGGCATAGAGTCGGCTAAAGCAAACCAAGAGTATTCTTTGGAATGCTGTCCACGGAATTGCGCGTGATCAACGGATCCCGTGCGCATCAAGCCGGGGCAAACAGTAGTCACGTAGATATTATCTTTTAATAGTTCAGGTCTGATAGAGCGGGAATAGCCCACCAGTGCAAACTTTCCAGTGCAGTAGGAAGATAAATGCATGACCGGTACTTTTCCGCCTATGGAGCTGATGTTCACGATGCGACCACCCCCCGTGGCTTTCATAAATGGTCGGGCCGCTTCGGTGATATTATAGGATGCCCAGAAATGAACTTTTAAGGATTCTTCAAAATCAGCGGCGCTCAGATTTTCATAAGGCGACACCGTGATAACGCCAGCATTGTTAATTACAACATCAATCCGTTTAAAGTGATCAAAGCATCTTTCCATGGCGGTCAAAGTTTGGCGTGGGTTTGTTGAGTCACAAACTTGATAAATCACTTCTGAGGTTGGCACTTCAAATTGAATCTGATTCTGGGCTCTTTGCAGTTCTTCTTTGTCTCTTGCTAGTAAGCAGATTGAAGCACCTTTTTTAGCAAGCTCTTTTGCTAAAACAAAACCCAGGCCCCTAGATCCTCCAGAGATCACGACAACTTTGCCTTCCATTCTCATGAAGCGCAGACCTTTTTTTAATTGGTTATAGGCAAAGTAAAGTAGCATTCCCATGCCAACGTTTCTCATCAGGCGACTTTTGGTTTTTGTTTTGCGTTGTCGCATGCGTAGGTCCTCCCTTTAGTATTCGCGGTAATGACGGCCTCTGCGGCGGTCCTGGCGGATTCTTTCTTCCAGATCATCCGTGCCATAGTGATATTGAAAATTTTTGTTTGGATCGCGGTTTGTTAATTGGTAAGTATGATCTCGCTCAAATCTGTCTTGCGGAATTTCATTGTAGCGGTCTTGCGCAAAACAATCCGATTGATTGTAGCGGTCATCTTCAATGTCGTGGGGACGGAAGCGTTCTAGCTCCTCTTCTTCTTCATCAGAAAGTCTGTCATCTTCACCCCCTTCGACTTGTCCATGGCCCCCGTCGCTGTAGTTAGATAAATGAAGGTGCTCTTTTTCTCCGGGCACACGACGATGACGTCTATCGACTTTGACATATTGTTCAGCACCATGGGTGCCGCGATTTTGTGAATAGTTGTCCTGGTTTCTTTTGTTGCCATTAGGCATAGTTCCACCCTCGTTGTTTAAGAATGGCTATGCAAATTCAAAACCAGATGAAGTTCGATAGAAATGACTTAGAAAAAAAGAGGGGGCATTTTTCTTTTTATAAAAAGAGGAATGCCCCGTCGGACTATTTCTTATTTTTTAGTATGGCTTCAGCGATCTCAGTAAAACCCAATCCACCACGTTGACCAGTCACATAGGTCGGCTTGTTAGAAATTTGATCGATAAAATTTTGGATGTTGGCAACGGCAAAGCTGTGCGGGAAGTATGCAAACATCGGTTCGTCATTTGGTGAATCGCCGCTAAAGCCACAAAGATTTTTAGCTTCAGAGGATGAGACATTAAATTCTCTTTCCAAGAATCTTAAAGACATCGTTAGCTTGTCGTAACTGCCAAACCAACCATTAACGTGAATAGAGCTGACTTTGGCTTGGGCTCCGGCTTGGTTAAAGATTTCAACAATCTTTTGAACTTGATCCTTCGGCAAAGGATTAACGTCTTCGCAAAAATCAATCGCCAGGTCCATCAAACGGCAAAACTGATCGCTGGCAAGGTCACAGCCGGGAACTTGATTAAGAATTTGCGATTGAAGCTGCTCAAGCTTTAAGCGATTTTCTTTTTGGGTTTTTTCATCAAAGAAGAAATGGCGATGCATTTTGCGATCATGGTAGCGAAAGTAAAAGCCGCCGTTTTCGCCAACGATGCCACTGACTGGCCAGACCCGTGCGATCATTTCACACCATCCCGCAGGTCGTCCTGTGACTGGAATAACGTGAATTCCCGCATGGCGAAGACTCCATAATGCTTCGTAGGCTTCGGCACCAAGTAGACCTTCATCGGTCAGGGTGTCATCGATGTCAGTCAGAAGAAATTTAAGTGAATGCGCGAATTCCGAAGTATTTTTCATTTCTTAAATTTATCGGTATTTGGGATGGCTTGTCAAAAATTAGACTTGCACCGAAAGCCATTCGCCTTCATTTTTTGTCTATATATATAGTTCGGGCTGCAACAGTAAGGAATGTCATAATGGCAAAAAAAATGGAAACTTCTGATGGTATTAAACTCGTGGTGGTCGAATCACCTACGAAAGCTAAAACCATTCGTAAGTTCTTAGGCAAAGATTATGTTGTTGAATCATGCATGGGTCACATCCGTGATTTGCCTAAATCTGCTAAAGACATTCCTGAAAAAGTAAAAAAAGAAAAATGGGCGCAGCTGGGCGTGAATGTAGATAAAAATTTTGAACCTATCTACTGCGTACCTAAAGACAAAACTAAAGTCGTAAAGAATCTAAAAGACAAACTTGAAGAAGCCGCAGAGCTTTACCTCGCAACCGATGAAGACCGCGAAGGGGAATCTATTAGCTGGCACTTGCTTGAAGTGTTGAAACCAAAAGTTCCAACAAAGCGCATGGTGTTTCATGAGATCACCAAAGAAGCGATTCAAAAAGCTCTTAAAGACACGCGTGAAATCGACATCAATCTAGTGCGTGCACAAGAGGCGCGTCGTATCTTGGACCGTTTAGTGGGTTACACGATTTCTCCATTGCTGTGGAAAAAAGTCGCCTACGGTCTTTCCGCTGGCCGCGTGCAATCAGTGGCTGTGCGTTTGATCGTTGAAAAAGAATTAGAACGCGTTCGTTTCAAAAAATCTTCTTACTGGGGCGTCCTTGCTGAACTTAACAAAGACGGCGTTAATTTTGAATCACGCCTGCAGCAGTATAAAAATCAAAGAATTGCCACAGGTAAAGACTTCGATGGATTAACGGGACAGTTGACTGCCGGTAAAGATGTCTTGGTACTTGACGAAAAAATGTCAGCCAAATTGGCTGCTGATTTAAAGTCAGGTTCTTGGGTTGTTTCAGATGTTGAAGAAAAACCGACATTCAGAAAGCCAGCTCCACCTTTTATCACTTCGACTTTGCAACAGGAAGCCAATCGTAAATTAGGTTTAAGCTCTCGTGAGGCCATGCAAGTGGCGCAAAAACTTTACGAGCAAGGTTTCATCACCTATATGCGTACGGATTCTACTTTCTTATCAACGGAAGCTATCAATGCTTCCCGTGATGCGATTCAAAGCAAGTACGGTAAGGAGTATCTGACGCCTCAACCGCGCAACTATGCTGCAAAGAAAGTCAAAGGCGCACAAGAGGCCCATGAAGCGATTCGTCCTGCGGGTAATCAATTTATGGATCCTGATGAAACGGGTCTTACCGGAACGCAGTTCCGTCTTTATGACATGATCTGGAAGCGTACTATTGCTTCACAAATGGTTGATGCAAGACAAAAACAAGTCAGTGCTAAAATCCAAGTAGGTGATGCTTTATTCGGAGCTTCGGGAATGACTATCGAGTTCCCGGGTTTCTTGCGCGCCTACGTGGAAGGCAGTGATGATCCAGAAGCAGACTTGGCAGAACGTGAAGTGCGTTTGCCAGCGCTTAAAGTAAAAGATGCGGTGAAAGTTTCTAAGCTAGATCCAACTTCCCATGAAACCAAACCACCGGCTCGTTATACTGAGGCAAGTCTTGTGCAAACCATGGAAAAGGAAGGCATTGGTCGTCCTTCGACTTACGCTTCTGTTATTGGAACAATCATTGATCGCGGTTACGTTCGTAAGGCGGGAACCGCCCTTGTTCCTACATTCACGGCGATGATTGTTTCTAAACTTTTAAGCAGTTATTTATCTCAGTATGTAGATCTTGGTTTTACTTCGGAAATGGAACAAAGCCTGGATAACATTGCTGAGGGCGACCTTGATTGGGAAAAATATCTATCAAGCATTTACAAAGGCCCTAAAGGTCTTAAAGCCTTGGTTGATAGTCAGGAAGAAAAAATCAATCCGGATGATGCACGTACCATGACTTTAGAGGGCATGGATCGTTATAAATTCCACGTGGGTCGTTACGGTGCTTATGTCACAACAACTCGTGATGGGGAGGATGTCAGTGCATCGTTGCCAGACAACGAATCTCCGGCAGATATCACTCCTGAAATTGCAGAAAAATTGATTGATCAAAAAATCAATGGGGCTGACGCCCTTGGAAAAGATCCAAAAACGGGTCTGCCGATTTATGTGTTGAATGGTCGTTATGGTCCGTACGTGCAAATGGGTGATGTGACTCCGGAAGATGATAAGCCCAAAAGAGCTTCGCTTCCGCCAAACACTCAACCTGAGCAAGTGGATTTGCAAATGGCATTGAGCCTTTTATCTTTACCAAAAACTTTGGGTAACCACCCGGGCACTGGTAAAGAAATTAAAGCTGGCTTGGGTCGCTTCGGTCCTTTCGTAGTTCATGACGGGGATTATCGTTCGATTCCAAAATCAGACAGCATTTTTACGATCACCTTGGAAAAAGCCTTGGAGATGCTGAGCCAACCTAAAAAAGGCCGTGGCAGAGCTGCAGCCTTAAAGGATCTGGGTGCACATCCTGATACGGGCGATGCGATTCAGATTTTCAATGGCCCTTATGGTCCGTACATTAAGTGCGCAAAGGTCAACGTGTCCTTGCCAGAGGGAACGACACCTGACACGGTTACTTTAGAGCAAGCTATCGGACTGATTAACGATAAAGGTGGCTTAACTAAAGGAAAAGGCAAAGCTAAGGGTGCAAAAGGGACTGCCAAAGCCCCGGCAAAAGCTAAAGCGGCTGCTCCTAAAAAGGCATTAAAGAACGCCGAGGGTGCTAAAGAAAAAGCCCAAGCACTGGGTGTCAAAAAAGTGGTCACTCGCAAAGCTAAGAAGTAATTTGTTCATCCCCCTTTCCGCGAGGGGGATTCTTTGCTAAATTTGCTCCATCAATTTCTGTGGAGTACCTTATGAGCGACAGTCCCCTGAAGGGACAATTGGAATTGGGAATCAACCGCGCGCCGGAAAAAGATCGTAACTTCGATCGCGGCGGGCGCAGTTTCTATTTCTTTGATTTCGATGACAACATCGCTTTCCTCACCACGCCTTTAATTCTGTTTCATAAAAAAGATCGCAGCGAAGTGAAAATCTCTAGCGGAGATTTCGCCCAGTATCACCAAACCATCGGTATCTCTGGTTTGTACGCTGATTATGAAATGGATTTCTGTGATGTCACAGGTACTTTCCGTAACTTCCGTGACCACGATATTTCTGAAGTTGAAAAGCTTCAAGGTCGCCAACAAATCTTTGTTCAAGATGTGGCGGGTGCTTTAGGTTTTGCTGACTTTCAATGGAAAGGTCCATCTTGGGAGTGCTTCTATCACGCGGCCTTTAACCAAAGACCTCTTTCAGTGATCACAGCCCGTGGTCACCACCCGAATACATTAAAAGATGGCATTCGTGTTTTTGTACAAAAAAAGGTGCTTCCATTAGAACCAAACTATTTAAGCATCTATCCCGTTAGCCACAAAGAAACCCGTGTTGCTTTAGGTGATGCTGACTTAAAAGAGGGAACAGCGGAGTTGAAACAAAGAGCGATCCGCGCCAGTGTGGAAAAAGCCATTGAGCTTTATGGCTTCAACGCCCACCATCGTTTTGGCATGTCAGATGATGACCCAAAGAACATTCAATTGATCTTAGAGGAAATGACTCGACTTAAGGCGAGATTCCCTGAGATGTCCTTTTTTATGATCGAAACTCAGCACGGCAATTTCATTAAGCATGAAGTGAAGCTGAGTGGACTTCGCGGAGAAAGAGTAGAGAACCTCTCGCAACTTTCATTCTTCGAAGAAGATCGACAAAAGTCTTAGAACCTTTCAAGAGTCCTAATTTATTGCTGCTATAAATTATTGAATGCTCCTTTCTAGATCTTTGCTATCCTAGTGAAATCAGTTAGAGCTCTCAGAGAACTGTGAGAGCGACATGGAAGGATCATCATGAGTTCGATCTCAAAAGGTGTTAAAGGTTTTATCATTGCTGGCTCATTGGCGGTTTCGTCATTGGCATCAGCACAGCTTAAAGACGGTTTGGAATGCCGTTATTTGACTGTGATTGAACAAGGTTTCTTGGCTAATCACGTGAAATACACAAATCGCGATACTGAACTTCAAAACCGTGTGATCGAGCAATATCTGAAACGCTTAGATCCATCTAAAATCTATCTTACTCAAGCAGACGTTGATGCCATTAAGAAGAATGCTGGAAATGTTTTTGAGAAAACTAAAAACAGAGATTGTTCATTCTTAGAAACAACTCAGAAAATCGTTCTTGAAAGAGTTCAAGACCGTGCTGAGTTTGCGAAAAAATATTTGGGTAAAGATTTTAAGTTTGATGAAAAAACTGAATTCGCTTTCGACCCAGAGAAGAAACCTTGGCCAAAAGACGCCAACGAAGCTAATGAGTATTTGAAAAAATACATTCAGTTCCAAATTGGAAACTATCTAGCAACAGACATGAAGCTTGAAGAAGCTAAAAAGAATGTTGCGAAGAACTATGAGCGTGCAGCAAAAAGAACTCAAGAAACAACTCAAGATGATTTGTACTCTGGTTACCTAGATTCTTTTGCTAGAGCCCTTGATCCTCATTCAAGTTTCTTTTCTCGCGATGTGCTTGAAGACTTCGAAATCCAAATGCGTTTATCTTTAGAAGGGATCGGCGCGACTCTTTCTTCCCAAGACGGTTTCACAGTTGTTGAACAGCTTGTACCAGGTGGAGCTGCGGCGAAATCAGGGCAAATTGATCCTCAAGACAAAATCGTCGCTGTCGGTCAGGAAAAAGGTCCGATGGAAAACGTGATTGATATGGATTTAAAAGATGTGGTTAAAAAGATCCGTGGTGCGAAAGGCACGAAGGTTCGTTTAACTATCTTGCGTAAATCAGGCGAAGGTAAAAAACGTTTCGACGTTACTTTGACTCGCGAAAAAGTGAATCTTGAAGATGAAGCCGCTTCAATCACTTACGTTGATAAAGATGTTAACGGTCAAAAGAAAAAGCTAGGTATCATTAACTTCCCATCGTTCTACGCCGATTCTCGCCGTGGTGGACGTTCTTCAGCTGCAGATCTTAAAAAGATCGTAAAAGAAGCTAACGATAAAAAAGTAGATGGATTGGTGTTGGATCTTTCCAACAACGGTGGTGGTTCTTTAGAAGACGCAGTTAAAATTGCGGGTCTTTTCTTCCAAACAGGAAACGTTGTAAAACAATCTTCTAAAAATGAAGGCCGTGCTGAATCAGCATTGCGTGACACAGATCCAGCGGTTGACTGGGCAGGTCCACTGGTTGTTCTAACCAGCCGTATCTCTGCTTCAGCTTCTGAGATCGTATCTGGAACTTTACAAGATTACAGACGTGCGGTTGTCGTGGGTGGTGATCACACTTATGGTAAAGGCAGTGTTCAATCTGTATTGCCAATTCCAAACAACCTAGGCGCCATCAAAGTGACTGTAGGTATGTTCTTTATCCCTGGTGGTAAATCAACTCAGCACCGTGGTGTAGATGCTGACATCGTTCTTCCGGGCCCATTCAGCTCTGACGATATCGGCGAGAAATCTATGGATTACTCTTTACCGCCAAAGACAATCGAAGCCTTCCTTTCTCCGGATGCCTTTGTTAAAGAAGGCCCAGGTAAATGGACTGAGATTAAACCAGAGTGGATCAAATCTATTAAAGAACGCTCTAGTGACCGTGTTGCTAAGAACGATGAATTTAAAAAGATTGTAGATGAGTTAAACAAGGCAAAAGCTCGCGGAAAAACAATCCGTGTGAGCGAAGTGCTAAAAGATAAAAACGAAAAAGATAAAAAAGAAAAAGCAAAGAAGACTGCTAGTAAGGCTAAGAAAAATGAAGAGTACTTGAAGCGTCCTGATATTCAGGAAGCCGAAAGCGTTCTTCTTGATCTGATCCAGTTGCAAGAAGGTAAGACCCTTGTAACTCCTAAGCAAGCTAGTGCGAAGTAGTTCTTTCTTTTGTTCCATGTAAGTTGTTGTTAGCCCGGTGTAAAAAACCGGGCTTTTTTTTTGCTTCGAACGGAGAGCGGGCTTTGGAGTATTAGACTCATTAGCTTTGCTACTGCAAGAGCACGCCATCCTGGCTCATTGCCGCCGCAGCTTTGCTGCGGTTCGCGCATCCATGCGCCGGCAAAGGCTCTTTCCGTATCAAAGCTAATGAGTCTAATACTCCAAAGCCCTCCGTGGTAAGCAAATAACAATCGTGTTTTTACATCACTAAATACTTAAAATGATAAAGAAGAGACTGTTCTCGTTTGCTGTTTGGGAGCATTGGAAGTGCCTCCGGCAGAAGACTATTCCAGGAAAGCCTAATATCTCGAAGGAACTAGGTATCCGCGAAAGGCATTTTTTTAGCTTTGGGTCGCTGCGCCCCTGCCGGGAGCGGGTGCTAACTTATTCATTCTCGCTAGGGAAGGTTGTATTTAATTATGCGGCGTGTTGTCTGGTGGGACGTTAGCGCTTATAAAGTTTTTTTCATTCAGTTGGTTTGGGGGATTTGCCCGTGACAATCCCTTCTCTTTTCGCTTAGATGGAGCCCGTTATCAGCACCTGTTCTTATGGAGAAAATGATGTCTAAAAAGACTACTGGGAAGACAGCGGCTAAAAGCGCTGCCAAGGGGACTGCTAAGTCTGTTTCCAAGGCTTCTGCTAAAAAAGCTTCTGCTGTTGTGAAGGCTGCAAAAAAGGCTGTTACTAAGAAAGATGATTTCGGCGGACTATCTGAAGATATTCTTCTGCGCATGCATGACTTGATGGTTAAGTCGCGGGTGCTTGAAGAGCGTTTGATCAAAATCTATAAAGCAGGTGAAGCTTATTTCTGGATTGGTGGACCTGGTGAGGAAGCTTGGGGCGTTCCATTGGGGATGCTTGGGCGTAAAGGTCAAGGTTTAGAGAATGACTGGTGGCACTTGCACTATCGTTGTACTCCGACTTTGATTGCCATGGGTATGCCGATGATTGATTCGATTCGTTTGATCATGAATCGTTCTACAGATCCTTCTACGGGTGGCCGTAACTTTGCCAATCACTATTGCTTCCCTAAGTGGAACGTGGCGCCTGTGACTTCTCCTATCGAAGTTCAGTATCCTTTGGCTTGCGGAACGGCTCATGCGCAGAAGCGTGCGGGCGCTAAAGCGATCTCGATTGTGACTGGTGGTGATGCGGGTACAGCAGAGGGTGACTTCGCTTCAGCATTGATCTTGGCATCTCGTAAAGGCCAAGAGCTTCCGGTTCTTATCACTGTTCAAAATAACAAGATGGGTATTTCGACTCCATTTGAAGGTCAGCACGGGGAAACTCATATTGCAGACCGTGCGCGCGCGTTTAACATTCGTTCCCGCGTGATCAATGGCAACGACCCTGTTGAGACATACCTCGCTGTGAAAGAAGAAATGGAATACATCCGTAAAACGGGAAAACCTTCTTTCATCGAAGCTCATACGACTCGTTTGTATGGTCACTCTTCAGCAGACGGTGCGAATAAGAAAACCCACATGGTGGATCCAGTGATGGCATTTGAACAGCGCTTGCTTGATGCCGGTGTAATCTCTGAAAAAGCTGTGAAAAAAATCTGGGAAATTTATGAATCTGAAGGCGTTATCGCGCAAGAACAAGCTCGTACAGAGCCCGTGCCGACTTCAGAATCTGTTTGGGATCATGTGTTTGTGAATAATGAAAATGCTGATTGGAGGAATTTCTAATGGCAAGTATTGCTCAGGCCATCAGAATGGCCCTTCACTATGGCGAAACGAATATGGGTGTTAAAGACATCTTTGGTCAGGACGTGGGCGCTCCACTAGGTGGCGTGTTCACGGCGACTCAAGGTCTTAAGACAGCTTGGAACTCTCCGCTAGATGAGCGCGGTATTATCGGTATGGCGATGGGTATCGCTATGGCCGGTGATAAGTGCGTAGCCGAGATTCAATTCGCTGATTATATTTTTAATACGATCGATCTTCTTAAAATCGCCGGCAACACTTTGTGGTGCACAAACGGTCAAATGAATCTTCCGATGGTTGTGATGACTCCGGTAGGGGCGGGGATCTTTGGATCTGTTTACCATTCTCACTCATTTGATGCTTGGGCTTCTCGTCTTCCAGGTTGGAAGATTGTTATGCCGTCTAATCCAGTCGACGCTTACGGCTTGATGCTAGCGGCGATTCAAGATCCAAATCCGGTTCTTTATCTTAAATCAAAAGCTTTGATGCGCCATAAAGGTGATGAGTTGATCCCTGGTGAACCAGCGGATGAAAAAGAACTGAAGGCGATGATCGATAAGCCGGTACAAAACGCTGAAGGTTGGAAGCCTCGTTGGCCAGATCTTCAAGAATACATCGTACCAATCGGTAAAGGTAAAATCACGCGTGAGGGTGAACACATCACTGTGGTTACTTACAGCCGTATGGTTCATCTTTGTGACGAAGCTGCTGATAAATTACGCGAAGAGGGCATCTCTGTAGAAGTCATTGATCTTCGTTCGATTTATCCGTACGACTGGCAGATGATCAAATCATCGATTGAAAAAACGGGCCGTGTTCTTTTCGTGAACGAAGACACTGAAGTGACTAACTTTGGTGAACACTTGGCTTACCGTGCGACTCAAGAGTTGTTCTATCAATTGATGGCGCGTCCTCGTGTACTTGCTGGTAAAAATCTTCCAGGTATCGGTCTTCATCCGAACCTTGAAAAGAACTCTGTTCCTCAGTTGCATGATATTGAACTCGCGATTCGCGAAGTAGTAGCGGAAGTGCCATAATGCCTAAAGAAGCTGTCGCTCATAGAAAAAAAGTTCGCCGTCGTATTCAAAGAAAAACCTCAAAGGTTCACTTTGATAAATACGAGCTTTACACCAAGGCCGTGCAATCAGCGGCGAACGACGTGGTTTTTATCAGAGACACCTTCAAGGAACTTAAAGGCCGTAATGCCCGCACTTATCGCGAAGATTTCTGCGGGACTTTTGCGCTTTCTACAGAATGGATTAAGTTAAATCCGCGCCATGAAGCGATCGGTATTGATCTTGATCCAGAACCAATGGCTTATGGTCGCCAAAATTACCTAAGCAAGATGAGAGCCGAACAACAACGTCGTATGAAGTTGATTGAAGGCAACGTTCTTGATCCGAATCTGCCAAAGGCAGACATCGTAGCGGCGATGAACTTTTCTTATTTCTGCTTTAAACAAAGGGAACTACTTAAAAAATATTTCGCTAATGTTCATAAAACTTTGAACAAAGACGGAATTTTCTTAGTGGATATTTTTGGTGGCAGTCAGTGTTATGATGCTATTGAAGATACCATCAAACACGAAGGCTTCACGTACTATTGGGATCAGACGAATTTTGATCCGGTGACGAATGAAGCTCTTTTCCATATCCATTTCAAAGTGGGCGGAAAAAAGATCGAACAGGTTTTCACTTATGACTGGAGACTTTGGACGATTCCAGAAATTCGCGACATCATGGAAGAAGTGGGCTTCAAAAAGACCCATGTATATTGGGAAGGCACAGCCAAAGACGGATCTGGAGACGGCAACTTCACTCGTGTGGACCATGGTGAGGCTTGTGAATCTTGGATCGCTTACGTGGTTGCTGAGAAGTAGTTCTTACTTCGAACGCGGGGATGGGAAAGGCTTTGGCTTAGGCCCTTAGCTTGGAGCCTATCCTCTACAGGCGCACGCCATCCGGGCTCGGTTGTCGCCGCGCCTTTGGCGCGGTTCGCGCCATCGTGGCGCCGACAAAGGCGCCTTTCGGGCTAGGCCTCAAGCTAAGGGCCTAAGCCAAAGCCTTTCCCATCCTTGTGTAACCAGAATATTTCATCAAATCTAAGGACCAAATCACAGTCTTCCTGTTGACGGAGAAGTTGCATCTTTGTTTTTGGCCTTGGAATTGCTTCGTTAAAATTTGCGATTCATTAAGTTGAATCAGACATTATTTAAATGGTTTTTAGGAGTGCTTTGCCCTTCGGGCGTGGTGCTTTTGGGCCTTTTTGGGCCATTGTGTTTATTTGTTTGTCGCTCTTTTTTTGGAGGTTTGCATGTTCAAAGTGGCTTCATTAGTGCTGGGTTTATCGTTCATGGCCCAAGTGGCTGCGGCTAAGATTTTGGTTATTAGTGATATTGATGACACTATTAAGGTGTCTCATATTCTTAGTAAAAAAGGAGCAGTTAGTTCGGCAGTGGATTCAGACAGTCACTTTGCTGGTATGCCGGATCTTTATCGTATTTTGGATTTATCTCACCAAGATATTGAGTTTCATTATGTCAGTCTTGCACCCAAGCTCTTAATGGGCGGTCGTCATCAGGATTTTTTAGATAAGAATGGTTTTCCGATCACTGGTTTGCATATGAATCCTGGGGTTCGTCAGGATAAGGACTTGAAGAATAAAGTTATTCGTCAGTTGCTTGCAGAAAAGAAGCCTGATCTTGTGATTTATTTTGGTGATAACGGACAGTATGATGCTGTTGTTTATGATCAGATGGTTAAGGAGTTTCCGCAGATTCCTTCTGTTACATATATTCGTGAAGCATATTCAAGCAAGCTAGAATCGCAATATCCAACGATGCCTGGACAGATTGGTTTTGTGACGACGTTAGAGCTCGCAATTGATCTATCTCAGCGTAACCTGCTTCATACAAAAGCTTATAAGCACATTGAACAAACTATTTATTCGCAATTGAATTCTGAAAATTCAATCGAGGTTGTGGGTAAAATGTTATTTCCTTGGTGGCAGGATTGCCGTGATTTCAAGTGGCAGTGGGATGTGAAAAATCCAACGGAGCGTTTGATCGAAATCAAAGACGTCATCGAAGAAAGATGCAGCAAGTACTAAATCAAAAGCCCTCTTTCGAGGGCTTTTTTATTATTGGAAATCTGATTTTTTGAATAGCGGTGTCAGTTGAACTTTGATTTCTTCTAACTTTGGTTCCGGAAACTTTGGTCCGCGATGAATCACGCATAGCACGTGGGAAATTTCTGCGCCGATGGATCTTAAGTCAGCAGTGGATAAAACCACCTGGCCACCAGTTGTGACAACGTCTTCAATCACGCACACTTTTTTGCCTTTAATTTCTAAGCCTTCAGCGAATTTACATGTGCCGTACTCTTTAGCTTCTTTACGAACGAACACACATGGCAAACCCGTTTCTAAAGATAAAGCAGTAGCGATAGGAATACCGCCCATTTCTAAACCCGCTAAAACTTCAGTTCCTGCGGGTATTAGCGGAGCCATTTGTTTTGCGATTTCTTTTAACAAACTAGGCTGAGCTTCGAAACGATACTTATCAAAATATTCGTTTGAAATCTGCCCGGAACGCAATTTGAACTCACCAGTCAGGTGGGCGATATCGTAAATTTTTTTAGCTAATTCTTGCTTAGTCATTAGAGATCCCCTGGGGCATGTGGTTTGCCCATCTTAGGGGTTACTTCATGCTTGATTCAAGCCATCTCTTATATGATTCGTTGATTCCTAAGACATCTAGAGTCATCACGCAGGGAACTTCGTAAGGATGAAGCTCTTGCACTCTTTTTCTGATTACTTCCTGCGCGTCAGGGGTGGCCAAGGTTTTTAGGATCAGTATATACTCAGAGCTTGTCTCTATTTTTCCGTCCCACCAGTACATTGATTCCATTCCGGGAATGATATTCGCACAACCTATTAGCTTTTCCTCTAACAGAGTTTTCGCTACGTTTTGTGCAACAGTTTTATCTGGGCAGGGAACATAGAACAAGATCACGGCTTAGCTCCGGCGCAGCTTTTGTTTGCGCAATTGCCATTGCTCTAAAGCAAACTTACGCATGTCTTCAACGTTATCTAGTTCGTCGACGATCTCTACACCTAAAAGGGTTTCAACGGCATCTTCTAAGCTGACAAGACCCGCAACTACACCGTATTCATCCACCGCTAAAGCGATGTGCTCTTTTTCTTTGATAAAGAAATCTAGAACCTGGGACACGGTCATGCGCTCTGGAATGCTAGATATTGGCGAAACCATGTCGCCAACTTTTTTATCATGTTGGTCGTTTGATAACGCTTCATGAATTTTATAACGATAAGTCATTCCGATGATGTTATCTAAGTTATGGGAATAGACCGGAATTCGCGAAAATCGTAATGGTTTGTATTTCGCAAAAACCTCTTCCACAGTCAGTTCCTTATCTAAGGCAAAGAAAACAGATCGCGGAGTCATAATATCTGAAACATAGATCTTATCTAACATCAGAAGGTTTTTAATGATGTTGGACTCTTTACCTTTTAAGGTTCCTTCCTCCACGCCCATTTCTGCTGTCATAAGAATTTCTTCGCGAGTGACTTCGGGATCTTCAGAGCCTTTTTGGAAAAGCTTTCCTAACCATTCAGACATGATCACCAGTGGGTAAAGCAGGATGATCATAAGTTGGATGGTGTAGGCAGAAAAAGGGACTAGAGCTTTCCAATGGGCAGCGCCAATGGACTTAGGAATAATCTCTGACAAAATCAAGATCAGAAAAGTAAGTATAAAGGAAGCAATAGTAACAGCCTCTTCGCCGTATTGAACTTGAATCTGATAGGCAATCGCCGCAGAACCCATCGTGTGGGAAACAGTGTTTAATGTGAGAATGGCAGAGATCGGGCGGTCGAGGTTTTCTTTAAGATGTTCTAACAGTTTTGCGCTTCTTCTGTTTTCTTTTACCAGGACTCCGATGTAAGCGGAGGTTGAGCTAAGCAGAACGGCTTCAAGCATAGAGCAAAGAAACGAAATACCGATTGTAAGGAAAAACAGTACAATTATGAGTGTCATGGTTGAAATAGGAAAGAGTTAGAGAAATTGGCAAAAAGCCTACAATTATCCATAGTTGTTAAATTGTACCATAGCATCCAAGTGACCTGTCTATAACGCAACTTGCAACGTCGAGTTGTGTCCCGCCATATGCATTAAAAGCCCTTTTGACCCCGAGCTCGTCTGTTTTTAAGCTTAATTTTTAGACAAAGGGGGCACGATGAAGGTCTTGAGTTTGGCACTTTTGCTTCTACTTCAGGGAAGCATTTGTTTGGCCGCAATTAAAACGGAAGTGATTAATTATAAGGAAGGCAAAACCGAGCTTGAAGGTCATTTGGCCTATGATGATTCAATGAAGGGGCCTCGACCTGCCGTCATTATCATTCATCAATGGAAGGGCCTTTCGGACTACGAAAAGATGCGCGCGCAACAGTTGGCTGAAAAAGGATATGTCGTTTTAGCCGCTGATATTTATGGAAAAGGCGTTCGTCCAACTGCCATGGAAGACGCAAAAACGGTTTCAGACCAATACAAAAACGACATCCCGAAATACCGTCTGCGAGTAAAGGCGGCCATTGATGAAATCGTTAAAAATAAAATGGTGAATCCTAAAATGGTGGTGGTCATGGGCTACTGCTTTGGAGGAGTTGGGGCATTGGAAGCAGCCCGGATGAATTTCCAAGTGGTGGGGGCCGTCAGCTTCCATGGAGGTCTTACAACGCCGTCTCCAGCAATGACTAAAACTGTGAGACCCAAAATATTAGTACTTCACGGGGCCATAGATCCTAACGTTCCGATGAAGGACGTAGAGGCCTTCATGAAGGAGATGAACGATGCTAAGGCTGATTATCAATTTATAGCGTACTCTGGCGCAGTCCACGCTTTTACCGATAAAAATGCTGGTAATGACCCTGCAAAAGGGGTCGCTTACAACGAGGCTGCAGACCGCCGTTCTTGGCGCCATTTCATGGATTTCCTCGACGAAGTCGCACCTGTTGTAAAATAGAATCACTACTTTAAACACTTCGACTCTGTGAAAAATTGGTAAGAGAGCCCTCGTCAGATGACGGGGGCTTTTTATTTTGGTAAACAGCTGACACAAATTTCCATTGAGGAGTTAAACCATGAAATCACTTTTGTTGATCGTTTCAGCGTTATTTTGTTTAAACGCCCAAGCGGCAGTCGTTGCTGAGACTTCTGAAATCCTAGCTAAGAAAAGCTCTAAAAAATCTGAACCAGCTCCAAAAGAAGACGAGCGTGGTGGTGAGGAATACGACCCTCGCCAAGGTACTTACGAAGGCAACGAGCGTGGCGGCGGTTCATTCGACGGCGGCGGCTACGAAGGTGGCGGTGATGAAGGCGGCATGATCGGCGAAATCTTCTTCACAAGAAACGGCAAGACTTACCCAATCACAACTCACACAAAAACTGAAGATCGCGGCAACGTGGTTGTTTACACGACAACAGTTCAAGAAGACATCAGCGCTTCTGAATCTTGCACGACTGTGACTGTGACAGTGATTGATAAAGCGACAAAAACAATCGTGTCTTCAGAGACTAACGAATTCTGCAACCGTTATCCTCTATAGTATTTAGATTTTAGCGTTCACAATGGCCTCTAACAAGGCCTTACCCGTGGCCGTTCTTTTCAAGGACGGCCGATACACCAAGCACAGCGAATCTTTATACACACTGATCTGACTGTGCGCTGGTTCAATAGAACTTCCAGAATTCAAAGCCACTCTTTTCGGTAAAATCGCATGACCCGCACCGGACTGTAAGAGTGTTGCGATCACTTCAAGATTTGTAGAAGAAATCTTACGCGCATACTGCAGTCCTTTTTTCTGCAATCTTTCCAAGATCACTTGTGTTTGAAAAAGACTAGGATCGAAAATCAAGGTGTCGCTGAGTGATCCTTTCTTTTTCCATACAGTGACTTCATCCTGACAAAGTTCCTTAATGACTAAATCCCCATGACGTTCAGGATTGATCACAAGTCCCAGATCTAGAGTGTTATCCAAAATGTCTTGAAGTACGTTACGAGAAAGATCGTGGTGCAATTCCACGTTCAATTCAGGATGTTGCTTTAAAGTTTGGGATAAAAATGCAGGAAGTGTGTAACAAGCTACGGAAGGATGAAGCCCCAGGCGAAGAGTGCCTTTAACTTTATCTTCTAAAGAGCCCGCATTGCGAAGCATTTCTTCATAAAGCTCTAGCAGATGGTCTGAGTATTTATAAATCTGCTCACCAGCAGAGGTCAGGCTAACACCTTTTTTAGAACGTTCAAAAAGCGTTACTCCCAACTGCTCTTCCAGCTTACGGATGGCTACAGTCAAAGTAGGCTGGCTGATATGCAGTTCTTGAGCAGCCCGGCTCATATTGCCTAAGCGAGCAGTAGTCTTAAAGTATTTCAGTACATCAATATCCATAGTTAAAATTAATCATAACTATCAATAATCATCAATTTTAATAATAATAAGAGATTGCTAAAAGCTCCTTAACACCTTTAAGGAGGATATTATGAAAAAACTAAATTGGATCCTGGCTCTAAGCTTATCATTATGTGCAATGACCGCGTCAGCAAACGAAGGCGATCAAGTAATTTCAAGAAAGGTAGTGGAATTACCAGTGGACCTATCAACAGCAGGCATCCGCCTAAGCAACGCAGGCTACGGCACTAGAGAGTTCGTAAAAATCCTGATCCCCCAATTAGCCGATCACACCCTGATGAACCACCGTAACGAAGGCGAGTCAGCGCCCTGTGTAGCAACCTTCCAAACATTCAAGGTAGAAGACGTAGTCCAAGGAAACCCAGAAGTACTAAGGGTGCCATTCACAATTGAAGTAAAACGCAGAGTATGGGCCGACACCTGGTCAAAAAAATGCTTCCTGAGCTTACGTGAAAACATTTCGGCAAACGTCAGAGGATTCGAATTCATCCACGAAAGAGAAATCGAACTTCCAGAAAGACCCCTAGAAGACTGCAGATAGATATTGGAAATTAGAGAATAAAAATTCAATTTTTAAACCAGTAAGCCCAGGTAATGGGCTTTTTGCATTTCCCAATCTACGAACGAAGAAAAACAAAACTCCGTGGATTTGCTTGTTGCAGGGAGCTTGGTATCTCCCACGGAGCGGGCCTTCACCGGCGCCACGATGGCGCGCCAAAAATAGCAGGATGCTATTTTTGCGCGTAAGCCCCGAAGGGGTTGAGGGCAGGAGCCCTCAACAACCGCACCATAGGTGCGGCGGTGACTGAGCCCGGACGGCGTGCCCGCGGAGTGAGAGATACCAAGCTCCCTGCAACAAGCAAATCCCACCGAGAGCTTTGTGAAAACCATCTCCGATCGAAGAAAGGCAAAAAAAAGCCCGATGTTTCCACCGGGCTTTCCAAGATTAAATCTTAAAGAAGACGAATTACTTCTGCTCAGCTGCACGCTTAGCTTGGTATTTCTTAGCAAGTTCTTCTTGGATGTTGCGAGGTACTGGTGCGTACTTCGCGAATTCCATAGAGAATTCACCTTTACCTTTTGTACCAGAACGAAGGTCAGTTGAATAACCGAACATCTCTGTCAATGGAACTTCCGCTTCGATAACTACGTTACCTTCGAAAGCAGTTGTACCAACGATAGTACCACGGCGTTGGTTGATTTGACCAACCGCTGCACCTTGGTATTCGTCTGGAACTGTCGTCTCAAGCTTCATGATTGGCTCAAGAACAGTTGGTTTCGCTGAAGCGTAAACTTCACGAAGAGCCGCCATACCAGCGATTTTGAACGCCATGTATGATGAGTCGACGTCATGGTAAGCACCGTCTTCAAGAACAACTTCAACACCCACGATTGGGAAACCAATCAATGGACCTTTAACAGTTTGCTCTTTGAAACCTTCTTCAACAGCTGGGATAAATTCTTTAGGGATACGACCACCGACAACTTTGTTTTCGAATTTGAAAACAGAACCGTCTTCTTGTGGAGGAAGAGGTTGGATTTTACCAACGATCTTCGCGTATTGACCCGAACCACCCGTTTGTTTTTTGTGAGTGTAGTCGTAAGCAGCTTCTTGAGAGATTGTCTCACGGTAAGCAACTTGCGGTTGACCCACGATAACTTCACAGTTGAACTCACGCTTCATGCGCTCAACGTAGATTTCTAAGTGAAGCTCACCCATACCAGAGATGATAGTCTCATTTGATTCCTCGTCACGGTGTACGCGGAAAGTAGGGTCTTCCTTACGGAATTTTTGAAGAGCTTTAGAGAAGTTGTTCGCTGCAGTTTTATCTTTAGGAGCAACTGCCAAGCTGATAACCGCGTCTGGAACGTGCATTGATTGCATAGAAGCTTGAATGCGCTCGTCACAGAAAGTGTCACCAGAAGCACAGTCGATACCGAACAACGCTACGATGTCACCAGCGTATGATGCGTCGATATCTTCCATTTTGTCAGAGTGCATACGAACCAAGCGAGGAATCTTAACTGATTTCTTGTTAGATTGGTTAACAATGAAATCACCTTTCTTCATCGTACCTTGGTAAACACGCATGTAAGTCAACTGACCGAATGGAGTTTCCTGAAGTTTGAACGCCAAAGCCACAAGTGGTTTTGCGTTGTCTGGGTAAAGATCAAATTTCTCTTCGCCTTTAGTAAGGTCAAGAGCTTGCTCACGTTTTTCAGCAGGAGTTGGAAGGTAGTAAGTAACACCATCAAGCAAGTGCTGAACGTTTTTGTTTTTGAAAGCAGAACCGCAGAATACTGGAACTAGTTTCAAGCTGATAACACCTTTACGGATAGCAGCTTTGATTTCGTCGATTGTTGGTTCTTCTTCCATCAAGAATTTTTCGCCGATTGCATCGTCGATGTCAGCAAGAGCACCGATCATGATTTGACGGTATTCTTTAGCTTGATCAACTAGATCAGCTGGGATTTCGATTTCAGTGATTTTCTCGCCGTCTTGACCTTCATTGATGAAAGCTTTCATTTGCACTAGGTCAACGATACCACGGTGTTGGTCTTCCAAACCGATTGGGATCTGAACCATAACTGCATTCAAACGAAGTTTGTCGATCAAAGCATCTTTAACGCGGAAAGGGTTGGCACCTTGACGGTCCAATTTGTTAACGAAAGCCAAACGTGGAACGCTGTAACGTTTCATCTGACGGTCAACAGTGATGGACTGAGATTGAACACCAGCAACACCGCAAAGAACTAGAATCGCACCGTCAAGAACGCGAAGAGAACGTTCAACTTCTACTGTGAAGTCCACGTGCCCCGGTGTATCGATTAAGTTGATTGTATAATCTTTCCACTGAACTTGAGTTGCAGCAGATTGAATAGTGATACCTTTTTCTCTCTCTAGATCCATGGAGTCCATTGTAGCGCCGACGCCATCTTTACCACGAACTTCGTGGATAGCGTGGATCTTACCTCCATAGAACAAAATACGCTCAGACAATGTGGTTTTTCCCGAGTCGATGTGAGCCGAGATACCGATATTTCTGACCGTATCAATATTCCACTTTTTGGACATAACTTTACCCTTCTTAATTGGTCGTTTTTATTGTTACTTTTATGAAAGTACTCGAAGTACCATCAAATATAATGAAGTGCAAAAGAAGATTCTAGGGCACCTGGCCGACGCAGTGCCACATTTATTTTTTTCAGAGGGGATTTTTGAGACGTGACCCTTAGGTCGGGCTTGAAACTTAACTCGGATTTATTTTGAACTGCAACTTCGAGCCATTTATCCTAATTCCCATGGTGGATTTAAAGCAGCTTTTAGAAGAAAACTTTCCTTTTCCAGCGTTTCGTGGGGAACAGGAAGCCATCCTGCGTAAAGTTTGGGCAAACGAAGATCTCCTCGCATTAATGCCTACTGGAATGGGTAAAAGTCTGTGCTTTCAATTTCCAGCAAAGATCCGCGAAGGCCTGGTTGTGGTTATTTCGCCACTGATCGCCTTGATGCAGGATCAGGTTTTTAAAGCCCAGGAGTTGGGGATTTCAGCAACCTTCCTAAGTTCCACTTTATCTCGAGACGAGCGAGAGCTGCGCCAAAGCCGCTTAGCCGAGGGTGATTATAAGCTTTTGTATGTGACTCCTGAACGATTTCGAAAACCCGAGTTTTTATCAGCCATCAAAGACCGCCTGATTCAGCTTTTAGCGGTCGATGAGGCGCACTGTATTTCCCAATGGGGACATGATTTCAGGCCGGATTACTCTCGACTTGGAGAGTTTCGCGCTATCTTAGGCAACCCTCCCACCTTGGCTTTAACAGCGACGGCAACACCCGAAGTGCAAAAGGATATTTTGCAGAATCTAAAAATGGCCGAGGCTGAAATTATCTCTGCCGGTATCGAACGTCCCAATTTAGCTCTATCGGTTCATGACGTTTATGGGTTGGATGAAAAAATTCGGGCGATCGTCGGTCTTCGTCACCAGCATCCTGGAACTGCCATCATCTATTGTTCACTGATTCAAACTTTAAAGAAAATTTCTGCCTCTTTACACCGCATGGGTGTTGAGCACTTGGTTTACCATGGCGATCTTTCGCCGCAGGATCGTAAGCGCAACCAGAAAAAATTCGTGACTGATGAAGCACCGCTGATGATTGCGACCCCGGCATTTGGCTTGGGAATTGACAAAAACAATGTGCGACTTTTGGTTCATACCGAAATGCCTAACGCCATTGAATCTTACTTTCAGGAAGTGGGCAGGGCAGGTCGCGACGGAAAGGAATCTTTCTGTCATCTTTTTTACGATCAGGATGATGTCACCATTCAAATGGAATTTTTGAAGTGGTCCCATCCAGAACCCGAATTCATTCGTAAGGTGTACCAGCTTATCGAAGAAAAGCGCATGCAAGTCGACCAAGACGGTTTTGATTTTTTGCGAGAGCAGATGAATTTTAAAAACCGCCGGGATTTTCGCGTTGAAGCCGCAGTCAGTATTTTAGAACGTTGGGGCTGCCTTGAAAAATCTGAGGATCCTTTTCCGTTTGCCTGCGTGCATGAACCTACGGACGAGCAATTCAAAGCTGAAAATGGAGCCGAAATATTAAAGGCGCAAAACACCAAGCTTTTAAAAATGGTTCAGTGGTGCACTCAAGATTCGGAATGTCGCTTGATCCGTATCTACCATTACTTCGGTCATAATCACGAAACACCTTGCGGTAAGTGTGATTATTGTCTGGCGGCTGGGGTGTAAATGAAATTGCACTCTTCCGTTGCTTTTCCTGATCCCAGAGAAACTTTAGCTGAAGGAATTTTAGCTGTCGGTGGAAAGCTTGATGTCGGAACTTTGTATACGGCATACAGCATGGGTATCTTTCCGTGGCCTCAGCCAAATTTGCCAATGCTGTGGTTTTCACCGGATAAAAGGGGAGTCCTGGAATTTAAAGATCTGCATGTTCCAGCCAGTCTTAAACGACACTTAAGAAAAAATCCGCAGATTCAATTCACCGTAAATAAAGATTTTCGCCAAGTGATTGAAGAGTGCGCCAAACAACCTCGTCCCGGGCAAGAAGGCACTTGGATTACTCCGGCTATGGTACGTTCTTACATGGACTTTTTTAATGCGGGCTACTGTTTAAGCGTTGAGGTTCGCGAGAACAACATCATCATCGGCGGTATTTACGGTGTTTTAGTTCAAGGTGTTTTCAGTGGTGAAAGCATGTTTTATAAAAAACCCAACGCCTCTAAATTAGCCCTTTGGTATCTGGTTGATTATTTAAAAAGTCAGGGCCACCAGTGGATCGACGTTCAAATGGTAACTCCGGTGGTGGAAAGTCTGGGCGGAAAATACGTGGATCGCGATACTTATTTAGAGATGCTTGAAAAGCGCCACCAAGAGCTGTCCATAGGATCCCACCGTTAGGTGCCCAAAAACCGTAGTGTCTAAAGTTTAGTCAGCAACATGGGCCTTCCCTTTGATTTGACCGGGGAATAAGGCTTGCACCCCCTAAATGTCATACAGGGAGTAGCAAATGCTTAAGGTATCTTCTTTTACAAAGTATCTAGTCGCTTTATCTATGGTAAGTCCTGCCATTGCTGGGGCTCAAACTAAGAAAGTAGAAAGACCGCCTCAATACGTATTGTTCGCCTTTGATGGCTCTTACACAAATAGCGTGTGGCAATACTCCCGAGATTTTTCCAAGGATCAAAAAAACCGCGGTACTGACGTGAAATTCACGTTCTTTATCAATCCAGTTTATCTTTTATATAAAAATACTTCGGGTGGCCCGGATTCACGCAAACACTATAAAGCACCAGCGCCTTATAAAGGTTCTGCTATTGGATTTGGTGACAGCCAAGAAGACGTCTCGGAAAGAATTGATCAAATGAATGATGCCTATCTTGAGGGTCATGAGATCGGTTCCCATGCAGTTGGACACTTTGACGGCAGTGTATGGAACGAACAAGGCTGGACTGCGGAATTCACTGAATTCTACACAATCCTTGATAACGTATTTAAATTTAATGGCATCCGACCAACGAGCAAACAATCCCGCGGTTTCCTTTTCAGAAACGAAATTTATGGATTCCGTGCACCACTATTGGGTTTTAGCGCTGGTATGTGGCCGGTGCTCCCTAAGTTTGGAATTCGCTACGATACTTCACTGAAAAACAATGAAAACTACTGGCCGACAAGAAACAAATACGGCACTTGGGATTTCCCTTTGGCGCAAATCAAAGAACCAAACGGTGCTAGAACTTGGGTTTCAATGGACTACAACTTCTGCGTTCGCGACACGGCAAGTTTGCGTAAAGCAAATCCTAGCACGGATCGCTTAGGTGCAAATAAACCTGGCATTGATTGCTATAAAACGGTGACAGCAGAACAAAAAGCGCAAGTTAAGAAGAACATGATGAATCTGTACCGTACGTACTTTGCGCGTAACTATTATGGAAATCGCGCTCCAGTGCATATTGGTCACCACTTTTCTAACTGGATGAGCGGCGCGTATATGGAAGTGTTCTATGAATTCGCAAACGAAGTGTGCTCTAAACCAGAAGTTCGCTGCGGTACTTACACTTCGCTAATGAACTTTGTTGAATCAAAGTCAGCTAAAGAACTCGCAGCTTACCAAGCGGGTGCATTTGATAAGATGGCTTCACCAAAATCTATGAAGATTGACCGTCACTGGGATCTTGCGATCGCCATGAAAGCGGACAATCAAAAAATGAACTTTGAATTAAAAGGTGCGGATGCACTAAGACCAGGTCTTAAGCAAGTTGTTACAGTCAACGGTAAGAACACAGAGATCCAAGGTGAAATCAGCCTTGAAAGTATCCGTAAAATGGGCGTTCGTGGTGAAGATACGAAAGTTCGTATCGCCATCGAAGACCGCCTAGGTAAGGAAGTTCAAACAGCGACTTTCAAAGTAGAAGCTCTTGGAACAGCGGCAGAGAAAGTATCTTCTGAAAACCTTGAAGAAAAGTGGAACGAAGGTCACTTGGCTGGCGCCCATGATGACGAAAATGACAAACACGGACACTAATGAATAAGTTTATCATTCTAGCTTTAATCTCAAGTCTGATGGCAGGTTGCGGAGGAGCCGCAACCACATCAGACTTTTTTGCTAAGAATGAAACGGCTACGGCCGGTGTGATTTACGGTGATAATTCCATTTCTGAAGTCAAAAAATCAGAGCCCAACAATTCTGTTAGCGTGGCTTTAATAAAAAAAGAAGATTTTCTAGCTCTTAAAAACAAAGAAGAAGGTTACCGCGTTTCAGATTTTATTTCTGAAGACCTTTCTTGGAAAGATCAGCCGATCAGTGCTTTTTGTTCTGGTGTATTAATATCTGAAAATCAAATTTTAACGGCTGGCCACTGTTTTGCTGAAACCAAGTGTGAAGAGTTCGTGGCGGCTTTTAACTATGATCTTTCCGGCAAAGATCTTCGCGGCATTGAGTGTAAGAAAATTGATATATTGAAAAACAGTCTTGATGAAGAAGGCCTGGACTATGCCTTGGTCACTTTGACTGAAAAGGTAAGTTTAAAGCCAGCAACTTTTGGCGAAAAGATGCTTTCTGAAAAGTCAGCGGTTTATAGTGTAGGCTACCCTCTTGGTGCTTATAAAAAGAAATCAGAAGGTCAAATCGTCGAGATTGCCAAAGGGCTTTATCGCTCGGATTTAGATCTGTTCACTGGAAATTCCGGTTCTCCGGTGTTTTCTGCTGAAACCCATGAATTGGTTGGTATTGTTTCCAGCGGTGAAACAGATTTTGAGGAAAATTCTGAAGGTTCTGGACCTGCGCGCATAAAACACTGCCAGATTGAAAGCTGCCGGGGCGAATTCATCACACCTATTCAAAAAATCCTAGCCGATATTGCTAAAACGAACTAGTTTGTCGGCATATGCTTCTTATTAGTACCTATAAATTAGAAAAAGCTTTTGCCGGTAAAACCTTGTTTCGCAATGTCAGCTTAGGCATTGAAGACGGCGAGCGTGTCGGTTTGGTTGGCCCCAATGGCGCCGGTAAATCAACTTTATTACGAATACTTGCTGGTCAGATGGAAGCTGATGCTGGAGATGTCACGGCGAAAAAAGGTTTGCGTCTTGGGTTCCTAGAACAAACTCCGGTTTTTAAAGATAATGAAACTATTCTAGATGCTGTTCTTAGTAAAGCCCATGATCCCCATGAGGCTATTGCTAACGCCTATGAATGGATGGCGCGATTAGAGCTGACCCAATTCGGTGAAAGTTTTTTAGTTAAGGATCTATCCGGTGGGTGGAGAAAGCGTGTCGCTTTAGCCCGCGAGTTGGTTTTAGAGCCTGAATTATTAATGCTCGATGAGCCAACGAATCACTTGGACGTTTCAAGCATTCTTTGGCTTGAGGAATTCTTAGCCCAAGCTTCGTTTGCAACTTTGATCATCACCCATGATCGCTTGTTCTTACAAAGAGCTACCAATAAAATTTTTGATCTTGATCCAAAAAATCCCAATTACCTTCTTTCAGTAAAGGGTGGATATTTAGAATATCTTGAAGCTAAAGATCAACAGATGGCTGCGCAAGAACAACGCGAAGTCGTTTTAAAGAACACTCTACGCCGTGAAACGGAATGGTTGCGCCGGGGAGCAAAAGCCCGTCAGACAAAACAGAAAGCGCGTATCGAGCGTGCGGGATCTTTAAAAGATGACGTGCAAGAATTAACTCAAAAAAATGCCGCTCGAGTAGCGAAAATCGAATTTAAGGACGCTGAACGCAACCCGCAGAAGCTTATTGAATTAGATCATGTTACTAAAGCTTATAACGGTCGCGTGTTATTTAAAGATTTCACTTACTTGGTAAATCCTAAAACGCGTCTGGCATTGTTGGGCGATAACGGGTCCGGTAAATCCACATTAATCAGAATCATGTTAGGCGAGGAACAACCTGATACAGGTCGGGTGGCACGCGCTGACAAACTTAAAGTCGCTTACTTTGAACAAAATCGTGAGACCTTAAAGCCTAAAGAGTCTGTTTTAAAAAATATCTGCCCTGAAGGAGATTACGTTCATTATCAAGGGCAGTATGTGTTTGCTCGCAGTTATCTTGAAAGATTCCTTTTTAATCGTCAGCAAATGGATCTGCCAGTTGAAAAGCTTTCTGGTGGCGAACAGAGTCGTTTGCGTTTAGCACAGTTGATGCTGAATGAAGCGCAAGTTCTTGTACTGGATGAGCCAACGAATGATCTTGATG
This sequence comes from Bdellovibrio bacteriovorus, assembly GCA_041888585.1. GTDB lineage: Bacteria > Bdellovibrionota > Bdellovibrionia > Bdellovibrionales > Bdellovibrionaceae > Bdellovibrio > Bdellovibrio bacteriovorus_I. The sequence continues at coordinate 831,801 of CP168971.1, forward strand.
TCGCGACTTTGACTGTACTTGAAGAATCCTTGAAGGAATTTAATGGGGCTGTGATCCTAGTGACTCATGATCGTTATTTTATGGATCAAGTGGCATCGCAAATCATGGCTTTCCATAAAAAAGCGGATGGTACTACGACTTTAGAAAATTTTGCCGGCTATTTGCAGTGGGAAGAATGGTTTGAGGAACAAAAAGAGCTCGAAGCTTTAGAGCTAAAAAATGCCGCGAAAAAAGAAGCGGCAAAGACAAGTGGGAAGCCAGTAAAGCTTTCTTTCAAAGAAAAATTTGAATTAGAAAATATGGAAGCTACAATTCAAGGGCTAGAACAAAAACTTGAAGAATTGCAGGCCGAATCAGCCAAGCCTGAAGTGGTGAGCCAAGCTTCAAAAGTTCAAGAGTTGTATAAGCAGATTTCTGAAACCCAAGAAAAGATTGATCAGAATTATAAGCGCTGGGAAGAGCTAGAGAAAAAGTCCTCTGGCGGGTAAATGAAAAGGGCCGTTTGAAACGGCCCTTTTTTATTACTGGACTTTTTTAAGAATGAAGTCGCCCTGGAAACCTTGTTTGTTGTTTTGCCAAGATCCTTTGTATTCGCCATTTACTAATGTGCCATCGAATGTGGCTACATAGTCTGAGCTGTGCTGAATCGATGTGCCAGTGATAGTTAGGACTGGAGGATTCAAATCAGATTGGTAGTTTACTTTTAAATATAAAGACACTGAGCCATTTGGATCATCTGCGCGATCAAATCGGCCTATCAACTTAGGAACTTTACCTTCTTTCACAACCTGTAAAGTGATTGTGAAATTAAACGTCGCTTTGCCACCTTTGATGTTAGCGCCCGTGTAAGTACCAGCTATAGCCTCATATTGTTCACGAAGTCTTTCATAGTATTCGTGTTCCTGGTTATCGCTGCCAGGTTTTTGGCGCTCTGCTGACTGCAAGCTTACCTTTAAAATACCTACAAGGCCTGACAGTGATTTCACTTGCCCTTCGATGGTGCCGCCAGAGATTTTCGCGTTAATAGTGTGAACATCATCCGGGCCCGGAGTTTTATTTTCATTTGTGAAAATCAACTCGGATGTCTCGGGGATATAACGAACACGCAAATTCAAGCCGGCACTTGCTGGATTGATCGCTTTATAGTTTGCACGTAAAACAACGCGGTTGGTGTCTTCACCGTTTTGATTTTGGCTGTCGACTTCTTCCAGTGTGAACAAAGTAAGTTCGATGTCTTTTTCGGAATTTCCAGTTGATAGTTTACCAGCGTAGTTGCCAACGACTGAGTTGTACTTGCTCAATAGGCGAGCACGCTCTTCGGCTTCTTTTGCATCGCTTTTGCTCGTGTCTTGGTCAAAGGCGCAAGCTGTAAGACTTAAGACTCCTAGTATTAGAATTATTTTTTTTAACATCGTAAACCTCACTTGTTTTCCGCAGATGGCACATCATCTGGGATCAATTCGTCTCTGACTGCGGCCCATTCATTTAAGGCAATGGCGTAATCACCAAGTGCGCGATAGTATTGAACTTCAGAGTCGAAGAAATTATTCATTGCCGTGATCAAAATAGAGATATCTGTACGGCCTTGATTGTAAGAGCGGTTCAGCTCTTGTGATGCCTTTTCGCGGAATTCCCTTTGTTTTTTAGCGCTAACTGCGATGGCATAATTGGCTTGAACTTGGCGTTCAGACTGGCCCTCAATGTCAGTAGCTTCTTGAATTTGGCGTTGCAAACGGGTGGCTTCCAAATCCTTCGTTAGCTTTTTATTGATGATCTGTTCATTTTGGATGTCTGAACCGAAGTTGTATTGGAACTTTAATCCCACATAGTATTTTGGACGAGTGCCAGAAGCTAATTCTGAATAAGAACCTTCGGAAGACTCGTCTGAACCTGAAGTGTATACTCTGCCCACGAAATTCAAAGTTGGGTAAGCTAAAGATTCATAAGCATCAAGATTTTCTTCAGCCGCTTCGACTCTTAGTTTTTGGGAACGGATGCTGCGCAAGTCTTCAATTTTCTTTTGTACTAGTTTAGGTACCGCAGGAATGTCTTGGGGAATTTCAAAAGTGACTTCAGTCGTTGGATCTAAAGCTAACAACGTCAAAAGATTTTCGCTGTTTTTTAAGTAAGCCACAGAAAAAGATTTTACTCTTTGTTCGCGGGATTCCATTTCCGCTTGAACCTGTGGAAGGTCCCCAGGATTTGAATATCCCAAACCTGTTTTTCTTTTAACTGCATCAACCAATTTTTTGTAGCGATCACGTGAAGCCACGGCTTCTCTGAAATTTTCTTGGGCTACATAGGTGTTCCAGAACTGGCGAATGGCTTCTAGAACGACGTCTTCCAACTCGTTGGCTCTAGCAATCTTGTTGGCTTCGTACGTAAGCTCTGCTGCATTCACGATGCCACGGTCAGCAACACCAAAAGCGTTCCCAAGAAGTGCTTGTTCTAAAGTTAAACCTGCCACATCCAAAGTTTGTTCAGAGGGTGGAGGACTTGTTGGGATGGTATCAAAATCCACCTTTTGTGAAAGACGGCTGAGTTCTAAACCTAGCAAGGTCCCTGTCGTAAATGGCTTTTGTAGGGTTGCTGTTGTTCTAAGTCTTTCATACTTTGCAGTATTGTTGCTAGTAGATGAAAGAAGGCCCGCTGATTTATCATACTCAAAACCTGTTTCAACTCCCAACTTCCAGTCATAGGCAGACAATGTCAGGACTGGTGCCAAACGGAACTGTTGGTATCTTAAGTTCACCTCCAAGGCCTTCGGACCTTGTTTTAAAACCAGCTCTGCCACAGTTTTTTGTGACAATGTGATTTTCTTAGGTGCTTGCGCCCACGCCGTGCTGACAGTGCTTGATGTAATGAGGGCTAAAAATATTTTTACCATGTGATTTTAGTTCCTAATTCAAAGTTGTCTTTTTGAAGTGCGATCTCAGAGGTGTCTTTAAGCTGTCTTTGCGACCATTCAGTGAATAGTGACCAGTTTTTGCCTACACTAAAATCCAAACCGTAAGCCATGGATTCATAACCTGCGATCTTAGAGAAAGTCGCATAGTCATTGGCGCTAGCTTGAGTATAGTTCAATGTTCCAAATTGTGGAGAGAGCGTAAACGCCAACCAAGAGATGCGCGCCCACTGTAATTGAACTAAAGGCCCTACGCTTATTAAACTTGTATTCAAGCGAGCATCATTGATTTTAAAACCAGAGGATAACGTCACATCTGTATCTTGGGAAGCTATGGACGCCTTGGCGCGAATCCCAGCTTTCCAGTTTAATTGCTTCATTCCGTAATACGGTGTTAAAGCTCCGAACTCAAAACCCGGCATCGTTGTTTCGCCATTTTTTGCAAGATCAAAAGATCCAACTCCATCTTTTTGGGCGATACCTGAGGGTTGAAATTGTTGCGCAGAAAAACCAGCAAAATAATTCCAACGACGAGTGATGATCTCGGGACGTGGGTCCTTTAAAGTCAACATTCCCGCGACTTGCGCATCCGTTGCTGTTTGCACTGATTTTCCCTGAATAGATGATTCAGCCAAGGCTTTTTGGCGTAAAGAAACTTCGCTTACTGCGGGCGCTGCAAAACTGAAAGAGCAGGACAGGATAGCCGCTGAGATCAATATCCACTTCATTAACTCACCCCTAGAAATAGTAGAACTCGTGGGTCAGGAATAGTCCGCACATGAGGGCCTGTCAACCCCGAGTTGCTGTTTTGGGGACCTAACAATGAATTCAATTTTTCCATATTGTTTCAATAGTTTGAGAGCATTGTGTTGAATGAAAATCTAATGACTATTTTACACGGATTGCCTACAGTGGCGGGAGTTTAAAGAGGTAGCGATGAGACTCTCAGATATATCAATTAAGAACCCGGTTTTTGCTTGGATGTTGATGTTCGGGCTGATGATCTTCGGATTAATTTCATTTTCACGCATGGGTGTAAGTCAGCTGCCTGACGTGGATTTTCCAACGGTGAATGTCAGCGTCACTATGAGTGGTGCGGCACCCGAAGTCATGGAACTTCAAGTTGTTGATCCAATTGAAAGCGCATTGATGACGGTTGAAGGGATTCAATCGATTAAATCAAATAGTAAAACAGGTTCAGCCTCTATCACGGTTGAGTTTGATTTAGATCGTAACATCGATGTGGCTTTGCAAGACGTTCAAGCCAAGGTTGCAGGTGTTCAGCGTTTGCTTCCCGATGATGTGGATCCTCCAACACTTTCTAAAACCAATCCCGATGATCAGCCGATTCTGTGGTTGGCGCTGACCTATGAAAAGAACGATCCTGAATTCATGATGCGCTATGCGCGCGATTACTTGAAAGATCGTTTCACCACAGTTGAAGGGGTGGGCGATATTTTCCTTGGTGGCTACACCGATCCTGTAATGCGTGTTCACGTTCGTCCTAAGGACCTGATGCGCTATAATATTTCTGTTAACGACGTGATGGATGCCGTTAAAAACGAGCACTCAGAACTTCCCGGTGGTTACATCGCAACAGAAAAAAAGACTTTCAACGTAAGAACCCTTGGTGAAGCAAAAACAGAAGATGAATTCCGCTCCATCGTCATCAGTCGTCGTGCAGGTCAAACGGTCGCTGATCCGACGAACATGGTTAAGATTTCTCAAGTTGCCGATGCAAGTCTAGGCTTAGATAAGATTGAGCGTCTGTCGCGCTTTAACGGTCTACCGGCATTGGGCTTAGGTATCCGTAAGCAACGGGGAACCAATGCAGTATCCGTAGCGCAAGCGGTGAAAGAAAAGATTGATGAGATCCAACCCCAGCTTCCTCCAGGCATGAAAGTGCAAGTGAACTTTGATAGTACAAAGTTCATCGAACAATCAGTGCATGAATTAAATAAGCATCTGATCTTAGCGGTTATCTTTACATCCCTTGTGTGTTGGATGTTCTTAGGAAGCTGGTCTGCGACTTTCAACGTGTTATTGTCGATTCCTACCTCACTTCTAGGCGCTTTCATCGGCCTTTATTTCCTTGGTTATACCTTGAATATGTTTACTCTTTTGGGTCTGACCTTGGCGATTGGTATCGTCGTGGATGATGCCATCATGGTTCTTGAAAATATCTTCCGCTATAATGAAAACGGACGGGGACGTATAGAATCCGCGATCCTGGGCGCGCGGGAGATTTCATTTGCCGCCATGGCAGCAACCGCAGCAGTTATTGCGATTTTCTTACCGGTGGCCTTCATGAAAGGCATTATCGGAAAGTTCTTTATGCAATTTGGTGTGACGATTTCTTTAGCGGTGTTCTTATCGCTTGTTGAATCGTTAACGATCACGCCAATGCGTTGTGCGGGTTTTGTTCATCACGGTGAACGTAAAACTAAATTAGGACGTGGCTTTGAAGCTTTCATGGAAAACTTAAAAGTCGTCTATGAAAAATACCTTAAACTTTCTTTGGCTCATCCATGGAAGGTGTTGGTTGGTTCACTAGTTTTTGTGGCCCTATCCTTTATTTCTATTAAGTTTATCAATAAAGAAATGAACCCAGCCCAGGACCAAAGCATTTTCTTAGCTCGTCTGATTTTGCCAGTGGGAACTTCGCTAGCGCATACGGATGCGCAGACCAAAAAGGCTGAACAGTGGTTCTTGTCGCGACCTGAAATCAAACAGGTTTATGCTGCTATTGGTGGTTTCGGTGGCGGTGTTTCTGATTCCAACATCACAATGATGTTTGTGACCATGAAGGATAAAGGTGAGCGCGGTAAAGATCCTGAATCAGGAAAGGAACTGAGCCAACAAGAATTTATGCAGGTTGCTCGTAAGGCATTGGCGAAAATCGAAGACGTTAGACCAATTTTGATGGATTTATCCCAACAAGGTTTTGGCGGCGGACGCGGTTACCCCATTGAATTTACGATCTTGGGATCTGATTGGGATAAGCTTGCGAAATACACTGAAACCATGATGAAGGAAATGGAAAAAAGCGGCCTGATGGTGGACGTGGATTCCAATTATCTTTTAGGTATGCCTGAAATCCAAGTGAAGCCGGATCGTGTCTCCGCAGCTCAACACGGGGTTAGTATTAACTCTATTGGAACAACTGTGAACGCGCTTATCGGTGGTGTGAAAGTGGGGGAGTTCCCTCAAGGTGGCCATCGATATGACATCAAGGTGAAGCTGGTGGATCAAGGCGATCCTATGAATGAAATTAAAACTTTATTCGTGGGTAACAGCCGTGGAAACTTGATCCCTTTGCCAAGAGTCACGAAGGATGAAGTGGGTTCAAGCTTGCAAGCGATTTCCCGCGTGAATCGTCAAAGAGCGATCACGGTGACTGCGAATATGAAACCAGGTGTTTCACAGCAAGCAGCTATGACTTACGTTGAAAACAAGGCTAAGGAAATCCTTGAGCCAGGTTATATGATCGATCCAGGCGGAAGCTCTAAAACATTTAAAGAGTCTTTCCAAAGTTTGATCTTTGCTTTGGTCATGGGTTTAGTCATTGCTTACATGGTTTTAGCAAGTCAGTTTAACTCGTTCATCGATCCGGTGACGATTCTGATGGCCTTGCCGTTCAGCTTTAGCGGAGCGTTCTTTGCGCTTCTAATGACAGGTCAGTCGTTAAATATGTTCTCGATGATTGGTTTGTTATTGTTGATGGGTATTGTGAAAAAGAACTCAATCCTTCTTATTGAGTTTACCAACACGGTTCGTGATAGAGGAACCAGAGAGGCGATCAATGCCTTGATTGAGGCGTGTCCGATTCGTCTTCGTCCTATCTTAATGACTTCCGTAGCAACGATTGCCGCGGCAGTTCCGTCAGCGACGGCGACAGGTGCCGGCTCAGAGACGATGCGTCCGATGGCAATCTGTCTTATCGGTGGTGTTGTAGTTTCAACTGCCTTAACATTGTTCGTTGTCCCAGTAGCTTACTTGTTAATGGATAAATTCAAACAGCGCGATGTGGTTCGTGAAAAAACCAAGCAAGCTTTTGCTGCTGTGGGAAATGAAGCGCTTGAATAAAAAAAAGCTCCTGAAAAGGAGCTTTTTTTATGTCCACAATACTGAACGCATGGAAAGACTGCCAAGTTCATATCCCTCATAGGGATATGAGATGGAATCTTCTGGTGTGGAGGCACCATAACAATATAAGAGTGGCAAATAATGCTCGGCCGATGGAACACTTAAGCGGTCAGCTTCCTGGTTTTCATCTAAGTACATTAGTTTATTTTCTTCCCGGTTTTCTAACGCTGACTTCACTTTCAAATCAAAATCTTTAGCCCATGGGTAAACCGCTTTTTGATCCTTCCAATTAATCAGGCGTAGATTGTGAACGATGTTGCCGCTTCCCAAAATTAGCACACCTTTTTCACGCAAGGGCTGCAATTGACGGCCTATTTCCATGTGTGCTTTGGGATCTTTTTTAACATCTAGGCTTAACTGATAAACAGGAATATTGGCCTCTGGATACATGTGCAAAAGAATAGACCAGGTGCCATGATCGTAGCCCCATTTTTCAGTAAGAATAGCGTTGCCAACTAACTTCTGTGTTTCAGCTGCTAGCTGTGGATGTCCCGGTGCTTGATAACGGATGTCAAAAAGTGCCTGCGGAAATCCATAAAAATCGTGGATTGTTTGCGGATGTGCTGCTGAAAGAATGTGTGTGCCAGTAGTTTCCCAGTGCGCAGAAACCGCAAGAATAGCCTGAGGGCGGGGAATTTTCCCCGCCAGCTGATGAAGTCCTTCCGTGAATGGATTTTTATCCAAAGCATTCATCGGGGAACCGTGACCAACAAATAACACAGGCATTTTACTCATAACAATTAACCTTTTTTATCTAACGGTTTGTTAGCTTGAATTTTCAGAATCAAAGTCACTTCATCACCAATTGCAGGACCAGCTTCGATCATTTTACCCCAAGTTAAGCCGAAATCTTTGCGATTGATTTTTCCAGTCGCGCTGAAGGCTACTTTATGGTTTCCGTAAAGATCTACAACGTCGCCTAGATACTTCACATCCAAAGTCACTTCTTTAGTTTTACCTTTTAAAGTCAAATCACCAACCAGTTTTAGTTTCTCTGGCGTTCCTGAAACCTTTTTTGTGACAAATGTCATTTTTGGATTTTTACTAACGTCAAAGAAATCAGGACTTTTCAAGTGATCATCACGATCTTTGTTAGATGTGTCGATAGTACCAACATCTACATTTAAATTAGCTGATGATTTTTCCAGCTTTTGATCCACCGTAATGGTTCCATCAAATTTTGTGAAACGACCTTCAACTGTTGAAATCACCATGTGAGGAATTTCAAAGCCAATTGTTGAATGTGCGCCATCAACGCTATAACTTCCTGCCGGAATTGATTTACCAGCAAAAGCAGAAAGGCTTACTAGCGTGATAAGTGATGAAAGAATTAGTTTTGTCATATGTTTTCTCCTTAGGTTCATTAATTTGAACATGATTAGTATCGAAGGATTTTGATTATTGCGGTAGGTGACTAATTCGGGATATACTGTTGCATATATGGAACAATTAGATTTAAACCAAATTCGTACCTTTGTGAGACTTGTCCAAACAGGGAGCTTTACTAAAGCCGCCGAAGTCCTGCGTCAGCCAAAGTCCCGGGTCAGTCGCCGTTTGGCTGCGTTAGAAAGGGATTTGGGGGCCCAACTTATTTACCGTACAACGCGGCAGTTTCAGCTCACCGAAGTGGGGCGCAGTTTTTATGACCGTGCGAAAAATCTAATTGAAGGGTTAGAAAGCCTTTCGAGTGAAATTAGCGAAGGTACAGCGGAGGTCAGTGGTCTTCTAAAAGTCACAGCCTCTGACGACATGGGAGTCAAACATTTGCCAGGGATTTTGGATGAGTTCTCTCGACTGTATCCACAAGTGCGCTTTGAGCTATTATTAAGTCAAGCTTACATCGATTTGGTGAAAGAGTCTGTGGATGTCGCAATTCGTATTGGGTCTTTAAAAGACAGCTCTTTACGCGTTAAAAAAATTGGTACAGTGAAAAATATTTTTATCGCGTCCCCAGGGTTTATTGAAAGATATCGCCATTATGAAGATCTAAGCCAGATTGCCCAGCTGCCGTTCATTGGGATGACTTCCATGCAGAAAATCGAGGTTCTTAAGGGCACAGAGGGTAAAAAGTTTTCCTTTAAACCAAACCGTTCTTATAGCGCCAATAACCCGGCAGCCCTGGTTGAATTAGCATTGCTAGGAAAAGGTATTGCCTACGTGCCAGAGTTTTTATGTGTAGATCACATCAAGTCGGGAAGACTTGTGCATATCCATAAAAATTTAAGAGGAGCAGAGGCACAGGTCAGTATCGTGACACCCGAACAAAAAGAAGTGCCTTTGAAGGTCAAAAAGTTTTCGGAATTTGTAGGTAAACGACTGAAAGAGCTTCTGATTGCAACTTAAAGCAGATTTAAAAGCATTTTATAAAGGCCCACATACTCAAAGCGCAGCAAATGCCAAATGATCGCGCCCCAAGCAAAACCTAATATTGCCATCAAAGTCAGTTGTGGTGCCGCAGCTAAGCTGATGTTTTCTTTAGTGCGGTTTAAAAGTCCATCGATCTCGCTGCGATCTTGGGTTTCTTTAAACTTGCGCGCTAAACCCTGGGCAAGCACGATTCTTTGTGACATCTCTAGCTTATAAAAATGCACACCCACTAAAGTTCTTTGCTCAGTGATATTTTCTAAGCGAGTCACAATACCATAACAAGCCATCTGGCGTGAGCCGGGCGGAGTGAACTGAATCTTAATAACTTCACCTAATAGTGGGCAAAGATCATCTGGCGCGGTGAACGCTAATCCAGTCAACGACACGTTTTTGATTTCGGTGCCTTCTTCCCAAGGAACTTGTTTGGGACCCGCCACGCGAACTAGGCTGTCATCCTCAGTATTAAGGATGTAGCGTGGGGAGCGACCATGATAGCGTGCTAGACTTGTCATAGTCTACTTTTCGGCGAAAAGGACTTGGGTCTGAAGCGGGAACTGAAACAGTCGCGATAATTTTTCAGTCTCATAATGAGAAACTAAAAATGAGTCCACCCTTTGAACTCTTTAATCTCTTTTTGCCCATGGGAATCCGTTAAAAAAACACCTGGAGAGTTTGTGAACTGACCAATTAATTTCCAGTCTTGAAACAAACTGTAATCATCCGGATGAATGGCCATCAAAAGTTCATAATCTTCGCCACCCCAAAGGACCAAGTCAGTCACGGGGAGTCCTAGTTCAATTGCTAATTGTGCAGTTTCTTGATGTATGGGCAAGCTTTCTTCAAAAACATGCAGTCCACAATCTTTGGGAATGAGCTGGAGGGCGTCGTTGATAAGTCCATCACTGCAATCCATGAGAGCATGGATTTTCTGAAAGTTTTGTGCAAGGTTTTGCACAAGATCAAGACGGGGAAGCGGACGGGTGTGTTTCTTCTTCGCATCAGCATAGTCATGAATATTTTTAGTCAAAGCCAAAAATCCAGTGTATGAAAGTCCTAAAGGTCCGCTGCTTAATAGCAGATCACCTGCTTTAGCGCCTTTTCTAGTTATTGGTTGGTCGCAGGAGCCATAAACACTAACGTCAATTGTAATCTTGTCGGTGGATGCCGTTAGGTCTCCGCCGATGACTTCACACCCGTGTTCATCTGCAAGAGCCACCATGCCTTTATAAAAATCGTCAAGCCAAGTTTCTGTCGTGTATTTTGCTGGCAACGACAAAGAGCACTGAATAAAATGGGGGCGGGCCCCCATCGCCGCGATATCGCTTAAGTTCACGGCTAAAGATTTATGACCAAGGGAATAGGCGCTGAAATAGTCAGTTTTAAAATGGACGTCTTCCACCATCATGTCTTGGCAAATAACGGAATAACCAGGGAAGTTTTTAAAAACAAATGCGTCATCGCCCAAAGGCACGACGGTGTTTTTATTTTGACGCTGGACCCGATACTTTATTACGTCGATCAGGTTCCATTCTTTCGGAGTATTCTGCATGTCGTTGTCCTTGGAAGACATTGCCAAAAATTTGGCTTTATTGTGAAATATACGAAGGAAGAGTCAAGGAGGATTCTTTGAATACGCCAAAAGTGGCTTCGCAAAAACGAACGTCAAAAAAGAAATCATCTCGCAAGCCCAAGGTTGTCGAACATCCTCTGTCGTCTGAAAGCTTATTTAGCAGCCGAGAAATCGGTTGGCTTAATTTCAATCGCCGGGTTTTAGCCGAAGCTGAAGATATTAGAAATCCGTTGTTAGAACGAGTTAAATTCTTAAGTATTTCCGGATCAAACCTGGATGAATTTTTCATGAAGCGGGTCGGTGGTTTAAAGCGCCACGTAGCCTATGGGATTTCTCCGCGTTCTGCTGACGGGAAAACTCCGCTGGCGCAACTTCAAGAAATTCGTCAAGTGGTGAATCCGATGCTTTTGGATCAGGCCAATTGCTATAAAAAATTATTGAAGCCTGCTTTAGAAAGAGAAGGCATTCATTTAGTAAATTGGAAAGATCTTAACGATAAAGAAAAAGAAACCATCAAAAAATATTATATTAAAAATGTTTTTCCGGTTTTAACTCCGCTTTCGGTGGACCCTGGGCATCCGTTTCCGTTCATCTCAAATCTGTCTATTTCCCTGGGAGTGACCTTAAAACATCCCCATAGTGAAGATAAACTATTTGCTCGCGTAAAAATTCCGAAGGTATTGCCGCAGTGGATTCCTGTTGAAGGTATTCCTGGTGTTTTACGTTTTGTTAGCCTGCTTGAACTGATTAAAGAAAATCTGGATGATCTGTTTCCTGCAATGCAGGTTCTAAACGTCATGCCGTTTCGACTGACAAGAAATGCAGACTCAGATCAAGATCAGGAAGATGCAGAGGATCTATTAGAGGCTATCGAAGAAGAACTTCGCCAGCGCCGCTTCGCTGAAGTTGTGCGTTTAGAACACGGGCCGAATCCAGATCCTTGGATGTTGAAATTCCTAATGGATGAATTAGAGCTTAATGAGGAAGACATTTATGAGCTTCCAGGATTGTTAGATTATACCGATCTATCTACGATTTCTGATTTAAATATCGCCAAGTTGAAATTTGAACCTTACTTGCCAGTTGTGCCTTTGGCTTTTGCCGAGGAAGGGACGGGGATTTTTAATGCGATAAAAATGAATGACCACCTTATTCATAATCCCTATGAAAGTTTCGCAGCTTCTGTCGAGAAATTCATCCGTATTGCCAGTGAAGATCCCAAGGTCCTTGCAATTAAAATGACTCTTTATCGCACCGGTGATAACAGCCCCTTCATCAAAGCAATGATCCGCGCCGCCGAACAAGGAAAGCAAGTCGTGTGTTTGGTGGAATTAAAAGCCCGCTTTGATGAAGAAAGAAATATCTACTGGGCCACTGAATTAGAAAATGCGGGCGTTCACGTCGTGTATGGTGTCGTGGGTTTAAAAACCCACGCAAAAACAGCGCTCGTGGTCCGTCAAGAACAAGAGGGGCTAAAGTGTTACTGCCACATCGGGACTGGCAACTATAACGTTGCGACATCAAGATTCTATACCGATTTGGGTCTGCTGACAGCGAACGAAGAAATCACCAGTGACGTCGTCGAATTTTTCCATTACCTGACGGGCCGGTCTTTGAAGACTTCCTATAATAATTTGTTAGTGGCGCCGGTAAATATGTTCACTCGCTTTAAGGCAATGATCGAGCGCGAAGCGGAACACGCAAAAGCAGGAAGACCCGCTCATATCATGGCCAAGTTTAATAACTTTGAAGAAAACGATATTGCAGTCGCTTTATATGCGGCTTCGCAAAAAGGGGTCGACATTGACATGGTCGTGCGTGGGTTCTGTTGCCTTCGTCCCGGAGTTCCTGGCATGAGTGAAAAAATCAGAGTTGTTTCCATTATCGGCCGTTTCCTGGAGCATTCCCGTTTGTTCTATTTTAGAAATGGCGCAAAAGACCCCATCGACGGAGAATTCTTTATAGGCTCTGCCGACTGGATGTATCGCAACCTTCATGCGCGGGTAGAAGCCATAGTGCCGATCTTAGATCGTGGTTTAAAAGAAAAGTGCTACGAACTACTGACTCTGTGTATGAAGGAACAACGTCAATCTTGGCAGATGAACTCTGACGGGAGTTATTCGCGCAAAGGGTCCCAGGATGTAGGCATCCATCAGACGCTGATGCAGTTGGCGAAAGCCAAGGCGACTTTACATGAAGAAGCCCATCATCAAGGAGACCATGACTGATGGAACTAGTGATAATTCGTCATGGCATCGCTGAAGAACGGGAAGATTTCGCCAAAAAAGGTCAGGAGGATTATTTCCGTCCCCTGACTTTAAAAGGCCGAAAGAAAATGCAGAAGGTCGCTATTCAATTGCGGGATGTCGTGAAGGAATTTGATCTTATTGTTTCAAGTCCCTTAACTCGCGCGCGCCAGACGGCGGAAATCCTTTCGCAAATTTATTTTGAAACAAAGGTCGTCGAAGCTCCGGAGCTTGTGCCCGGCAGTCCCCCCCAGGCTTTTTTAAAATGGATCCGCATTCAAGCAAAGACTTTTAAAAAAATCGCCATCGTTGGCCACGAACCCCATTTAAGTTCATTTGCTAGTTACATGCTAACGGGGAAAGAAGAAAGTTTCATTGATCTAAAGAAAAGTGGAATCATTGGTTTAGAAGTTGAATCTTTTCAGACGGCTGAAGCAGGCGGGGCACAGCTTTTATATGCTGTACCCCCTAAGTTTCTAATTGATTAAGGTTGGAAGCTTAGAGCTTTAAAGTAAGCTTCTGAAGAATCTTCCGCATCGTTAGAGTCATGTTGAATTGTGATAGCTACGATATCTAAATCTTCAACGTTCTTATCCGGAAAGGCTTTCTTTAAATCCGCAGCTAAGTTGCGTTTGTAGTCTTGTGCCTTACCCAGCATATCTTGATTGTTTAACAAAAGCTGTTTTGCTAAAGGTAAAGTAGCAACCACGATATTTTTATTTGAGTAGTGATTTTCAAAAATATCACCGGCTTTGCGAGTTTCTCCTGGAGCTTCATCGCCCCAGTAGTAACCAAATAAAAACACCTTATCGTTTTTAGGATCCACGATACCGCGGTCCCCGTTGGCTTTCCCGTCACGGATTGTAAACCATACTTGGAAAGCGGAGTCATCTTTGCCGGTTCTGCCTTTCACTGGGTCAGCACCATTAACGCCTTTAGTAACTGCCAGTTTCAAATTCATGTTAGCATATTCGGCTGGTGAAAAGCGGTAAGCTAACGTCGTCATACGTATCGAGTTGTTTTTACTTCTCATCAATGCCCAGTCTTTATCACCATCAAAGTCAGCCGTTACGTAACCAAAGTCTTTATTGTCATCTAAACCACCTGGAGAACGCGATTCGTAATTGAATTGGTGGTCCATGCGGAAGTGCACCATGTTCTTATGGTTATAGGTGATGTTAATACCTTCTGGTAAATTTGTTTTTGACACCGGAGTTACGCGAACACCTGCCATAATGTCAGGAAGCTTAGCTACATCCAACACAGCGTAAGGGTCAAAGCGCCATTGCGACTGTGGAAGCTTCGTTTTGACTTCATAGTTATCAGCCGGATCATTGATCTTAGGCAGTAATTGTTGATTCATTTCCCAAGTGTTTGAATAGACCACGAAATCAACGAAGTTTTCATTTTTAAGTGAGTAAACTTTGGCGATATTGTCCTTAAACCATCTGTAGTAAGTTCTTTCCGCCGTCGCGCGAGCATTAGCAGCAGCTAAAATCACTTTTGAATTCCAAGCAAGATTTTGCTTATCATCACTGATCTTAACTTCAGCTAAAGTTTTAACCACACCTTTCATGAAGGCTTTTTGGTTAAAGCGAGAAGATAGAATTCCAGCTAAGTGATCGGCCTTAATAGTTCCTAAATCAACTGCTTTTAAAGCTTGTGGGAATTTAGACGAAGAGGTCGTCACAACACCGTCATTATTTTCTTCAAACTGACCGATGATTTTAGTCGCTTTCATAAAGATATGGGAATCTTCTGGGTCACTTTCAAAAGTCACAGAGAAATAACGAGTCAAGCCCGTTAAACCCCTTTCATTTTTCCTCCAAAATGCTTCCATTGCAGTTGGCGTGATGGATTTAGCTGCTGTTTTTTCTTTTTGGCAGACTTCTGGAATTTTATTTTCAGAAAGTGCCGACACTAACATAAACGGCAAGTCTGTTGTGTTTAGGATGCTAGAGCCATGTAAAGGGGCCGCAATCGACACGAACGCTTTTACGTTATTGGAAATAAAAGTTGGGTTTTTAGTGAAAGCCGCTAATGCATCAACTGCACCTTTAGAGTAACCAAGAATCAAATAGCGTGGCTTGCTGTGACCTCGCTGCGTGCGTGCCTTATAATCTTCGCGTAAGTAGTTTAAAATCACATCGGCATTGTAATCACTAGAACAGCCGCTTTCCACTGGAGGTTGGATCACTCTTAAACCCAATTCATCAGAAAGCCCGTTTAAACCAAGGCTAAAGATTTCTTTATCAAAAATGCTGTTATAAATACCTGGGATATAAACAATCGTCAGGTCTTCTAATTTTTGGTTATAAATTTGAGTTAATGGAGTTGGATAAATACGATCTTCCAATTCTGCTTCTTTAATCGCTTCTTTTAATAACGTTTGCGCCAAAGTCGCTGTTTGGAATTTCTCATTTAATTCTTTATAGCTTTGTGAAGCTGATTCCTTGTTGCTGATCCACTTTCTTGCAAACAGCATATCGCGGCTGTCTTGCAAGAAAGCTTTCTCTTGAACAACGATGGAGCGCTCTAATAAATAAGGCATTTGATACATTTTCATCGCAGCCCGTTTGGCTGGTAATACGAAGTCCACGATGTTTTTCATAAAGTCGTTATCACCAGACAGGTCTTGATGAGTTAGATCGAGATTAGCCATCTTGTTGCCTTGAAGCATCTCGACCTTATCTTTGATTTTTTCTACACGGGGGTCATTCATGAGGTTTTCAACTGAACCCGAAGTCAAAACTGCATCCGTCAAGGCACCGATATCTTCAGGGCTGATCATGCTCGTTACATCAAACTTAGAAATATCGAAATTCATTGGCGAAAGAGTTTGCGAACCTGGCTGTTTGAATGGGTCAAATTTAAATGCCGACATAAAGCTTTTCATTTCTGAAACAAGGAAGTAAGGACGAGTGTCAGAAACAAATCGGGTGATATGTTGGAAAATTCTTTTTTGCGAAAGATCTTTTGCCTGGGTTTCAACACCTTGTTGGTAGTTCGCTAAAACCTCTTTTAAAGATTCTTTACCAGTTGTCGCATGGCGCTTTTCAGTATTGCCGAATAGTTCCTTAGGGTTGACACCAAGGAAACCAAGAATATCTTTAGAACGAATTTGTCCAGGAACTTTTCTTTTATTAGAGGCAACCAACCCAAAAGAAGACGCCGCCGTTAATGAACCGTGGGTACGGTACATCTTAGTGAAAGCACCTAACGAAGATTGAATATAATAACCATCTTTCAAAGTTAAAATGAAATCCGGGAAATCAAAGTTCCTTTCTGAAGCTGATTCAACCAAACGGAAGATGGAATCAGGATAAGCCGTTTTTGCCGTCAGAGTTAATACCTCATTAGCTTTCATCGCTTTCGGCGCTGTTTTGCTAGAGTGGTAATGTTTATCAATCTGTAAAGGGTTTCCACTTTCTGGATAGTAGTAATAAAGATTGGTGTTCTTATCGAATTGAACTTTTGCTTCTCCATCAGACGACACCACAGTCATTAACGTTTCACTTGAAGAGTTGCGATTTAAATACACAGCTAAATCAAACCAGTTATGTTGACGTAGCCCTTGGATTAGATTTCTAGTTTCTTTTCTTTCCTTCAGGTAAACCGGAGCCCAAGTTCCCAGAGCCATTAATGGAACTGCAACGTCTTTAGATCCTTTCAGCTGTTGCACATTATTAAAGCCAGCAGATTCAATAGCTTTGTTTAAATCCACACCTAGAAGTTCTTGTTCTGGTTGGCCTTCGTGGAAGCGGCCAATATTTCCATGGTCAGATACAAGGATGACTTCAATGTCCTGACCTTTATCTTTAGAAGACTTGATAAGTCTTTGCAGTTCTGCATCAAGAATGCGCATCACCGGGAATAAGCGGTTTAATTGGGTGTGCGCCGTAGAATCAATTGCGCCAATATAGCCGGTGTGAACTGGCTTTGACTTTGCTGATGCTAATTCATCAACCACAGTTTTAATCTCAAGTTTTGGAACTTCTTCAGTCGGAAAATACATTAACGCTTCAACATAAGGATTAAAGAAGCTATCAAAAGCGCCCATATAATATTTAGGGAAAGCCAAACGACGGTAGTAGTCGCGGGGATCCCCTTGGATTGTTTGTGTGGATTCATCAAAATAAGTTGCTTCAACGGATTTGATTCTGCCCGCAGCGCCAAATAGTTCTGATGTATGGGTCATTGTCGCCCAAGATAAATCCGTCATTGATGGGAACGGTGCGATGTGTGCGCCGTAGTTTGTGAAATCTTTAAAAAGGCCCTGCTTCTGTGCGGCTAAGAAGGCGTAATAACTTAAGCCATCAACTGCTAATAGCACGGTTTTAGTTTGCTCCACTTTTTTAGAGGCGGCTGCGGCGGGCTTAGATTTAAATGGTAAATCAAAGGCCGTGGATTTTGAGGTCGCTCCAAAAGTCAGTGATCCAATAAGGAAGCTCGTCGCAACGGATTGGAATCTGGTCTTTTTTGATTTCATATATACCTCTAAAAGTTTGTCTCACTATGAATAGAGGCAAGAGCGGTGCCACAAAAAGGAAGCCAAGTACAATAAGTACGACTTAATAGAGGGGATTGAGTGTAAGAATGTCTCAGACTGGGAAAGGTGACGTTTTGCCTTAGTCGGTGTTACGAAGATAGCATCGACCATGCAATCCCATCCCTTAGGCCCACGCCAGGGATAAGGATTTTTTGCACCTCAGCCTGACGCATGATTGTTTGCACAAGCATAGCAGCAGGAATGATGACGTCGGCACGATCGGGACGAAGTTTAAGAACTTCAATGCGCTCTTTTACTTTGAAAGTTTTTAATTTTTCAATAATCTGCGTAAGTTCCATGAGAGTCAAAAAACTATGGGGTGAAGTATTTAAGAGCTGAACTTTCAATTTCCCCAAACATTCCAGGTTTCCACCAGTGCCAATGGCAAAATCCACCGGATCGTGATCACTGTTTTTATAAATATGTTCCCCGAGCTCGCCTAAAAACTCACCCATAATGATGTTAAGATGACTTTCGTTAAGCTGTCGCTTGGTGAGATTTTCTAAAATCCGCACTGTGCCCATAGGGAAGGATTTTGTTGCAGTCATTTTATCGCCGTCAGAAAAACTGACTTCAACACTGCCGCCACCAATATCGATCAGCATGCTTCGCTTACTATCTAAGTTCAACTCTTTGCGGACAGCCAAGTGGATCAAACGACCTTCTTCGGTGCCATCAATCACATCGATCTTGATGTTTGAGCTTTTAAAAATCTCTTCGACAAATTCTTGACGGTTTTTAGCTTCGCGACAGGCGCTTGTGGCAACGGCGCGACAGGTCTCTACATTTAACTCTTTATTGGTCTCTGCGTATCGACGAAAGGTGGCTTTGGCAATGTCCATAGTAGCTGGGGTGATAATGCCGGCAGTAAAAACATCATGACCCAGGCGCACAGCCGCCCGAAATCTTTTAACAACGTGAATGGCGGGGGACGGATCCTGAGAAATATCCGCGATCATCATGCGAATGGCATTTGAACCAATATCAATGGCAGACACACGACGTAACACGATAAAGTTCTCCTTTGGCAATAGTATATAAAAATGGCACCATGAGAGACATGAAAAAACGTGTTCTTTGTGCATTATTTTATCTTTTTAGCAGCTCCCAGGCTTTCGCTCTTTCTGATTTAGAAATTTCCGGAGAATTGGATGCTTCGGTCGGGGTATCGACTTTGCCAACTGGCGAACGAGGGAATTCTAATTTTGCAGTCCCAGGGTTGTTTTTAGATGTCAATGCACCGTTAAAAGAAGAAAACGTTCTTACTTTGGTGTTTGAAGGTTCAGAAACGAAAACGTCATCAACAGAACGTTTTGACGTCAAAGTACGTGAGGCTTATGTGGACCTCATCAGTCTTTTTGCAGGAATGCACGCTGTCCGCTTCGGTTTGATTCCCCAAGTTTGGCAAGAAGCTCAGTATGAAACATATAATTACCGTTTTTTAGAGCGCGACGCTTGGGCCATCACGGAAAAATGGCGCTACTTAAATCCAAGCGACTTAGGAATTTCATTTATGTCTGAGCTATCACAAAACTTTGGCGAGTGGGCTTTGACTTTCGCAAATGGTGAGGGTGCAGAGGGAGCTGAAGAAGGTTCCCACAAAGAGGCCTCTTTGTTTCTACGTCTGACTCCGCAAGAGCCATGGAGTTTTTCTTTTGGGTATACCCGCGGCAGTTATGAACTTTACGGCGAAGGTGTTTCATTAAAGGAACGCATTCAAGCGTTGGTGATGTATGAAGGGCACGGACCTGTAACTTGGGGATTGGAATTATTAGCAACCCAAGATCCTGCTGATGGGATGATTGCATTAGATATGGCCGAAAAAGTGGACGTTTCGTCGTTGTCAGGTCAGGCTGTAAAGGGTCAGGCGGGCAGCTTGTTTACAGTAATTAGCACCGGCCCCAAGGCAGAGCTGATGCTTCGCTATGATTACTTAAACGCTGTTGTGGGTGAAGATGGAAAAGACCTGCAAACGGGCCTTGCTTCTTTAGCATATCAACTTACTGATGATGTCAAAGCAGCTTTCGTGGTGGATTATACGAAATATGGCGAAAACTTTTCGCCAGCAGTACGGGATCGCACTAAGATTTCCCTCGCTGGGCAGGCTTTGTTTTAAGGTAGTTTGAGTATATTGTTAAGATTCTGTTAGAATGTTTGAGAATGCCGTGTTAACCGGTGTTTTTGTTAAATAAATAATTATAAACAATGGGCAAGGCGCCCTGGAGAATGATCATGGAAAGAGCGATTGACACTCAGATTGAAGACTTAAAGAAAATGATTCTTCTAATGGGTGGCCACGTCGAAAAAGCATTGTCGCAAGTAACAGCGGCGTTGTTGTCCAAGGACTTGGGCATGTTTGATCAGGTGCACGCCATTGAAAAGCTTATCAATGAAGATCATATCAAAGTCGACAACGCTTGTATGAACTTGCTTGCGAAGCAAGGACCGGTAGCCAAAGATCTTCGCTTGATTTTGTCAGTGATTAAAATCAATAACGATCTAGAACGCATGGGCGACCAATCTGTGAATATTTCTTATTCTGGAAAAGACTATTTGGGTCGTAAACCAATTCAACAACAATTGGACGATATCAAAAAGATGTCGGAAATCGCAGGTCGCATGGTGAAAGGGTCTTTAGATTCTTTCGTACGTGGAGATGTTCAACAAGCTAAAGACATTCTTATGATGGATGACGAAATTGATGCATTGAAAAACAAAGTTTTTAAAGATGCCGTCGTCCATATGAAAAACCATGGTGAAGATGTTGAAGCTGGTTTGGATTTGATTTTGATTGCAAGAAACTTAGAGCGTTTGGGCGACCACGCAACTAATATCGCAGAAGACGTTATTTTCGCCTTCACCGGTAAAGATATTCGTCATGGAGGAAAGTTTGGCTGAGAATTTGATTCATGTGCTAGTCGTAGAAGACGAACAAGAGATTCGTGAGTTGATGGCCCTGCATTTATTGCGTCAGGGCTACAAAGTAACCGAATGTTCTTCTGCTGAAGAAGCCTTGAATGAAGTGAATCGCAACCCAAACTTTCAACTTTTCGTCCTTGATTGGATGCTTCCGGGAATGAGCGGCGTTGATCTTGTCGGTAAGATCAAAGCCAAAGTCAGAGACGCCTCTGTTCTCATGGTGACTGCAATGGCAGAACCCCAAGACATCGTAGCTGGCCTTGAAAAAGGGGCCGACGATTATTTAACTAAGCCATTTAATCCGGGTGTATTAATCGCAAGAGTAAAAGCGCTTCTAAGAAGAAGTGCGAATATCGCGTCACCTCCATCTGATAGCAGTGAAGTGTCTGTGGGTGGCTTAAAAATGAACTTTAAGACCTACGAAATTTCCTATAACAGCGAACCTTTGCACCTGACTCCTTCAGAATTCAAACTTTTGGGGTCTTTGGTGCAAAATATGGGCTGCGTTTTGACCCGCGAAAAATTGATCGAAAATATTCAAGGTGAGGGCATTAATGTGGTCGGTCGCACCATCGACACCCACGTTTTTGGATTACGCAAGAAGTTAGGTGAATGGGGAGATCGCATTGAGACTATCCGCGGAGTGGGATATCGGGTTAAAGTAGATATCGCATGAAGCGATTTGTAAGATTCCCTTGGCGTATTTTTTGGAAGTTTTATTTCTACCAACTAATAGCATTCAACGTGCTTTTTTTGGTTCTTATTGCCGTCATTGATACGCGCTACCGTGTTCGCCCCTTTGTTTATAACGAAGCACTTTTAAACTTTTTCTTTTTCAGTAACTTTGTAGCTGCGATCACTTCTTATCGATTTGCGCGTCCTATTCATCGCGTGATTTTAAAAGCTCTAAGAATTTCCAGTAAAAAAGTGTATGGAAACTTAGTCGATAATCAGGAAGATGATCTGCTTGATGACGAGCTGGATGATATCTCTGAATTGGATGTGGCCCTCAACCATATCCACCGTAAAATGAAAAAACGTAAGGCGCAATATCTGCAAGCCCAGGAAGAATCCCAAGCCTTTATGAGTGCAGTGTCTGAGGGCCTTGTCAGCGTCAGCCTTGATGAAAAGATTTTGTATTTTAATTCCCAGTTCGGTGCGCAGTTTTTATCTGCAGACCGAATGAACTCTCCGAACCTGCGTTTAAAAGATGCTATTCGTTCCTCTGACGTGCTTGAAGGATTTGCGCGCACGATCACTGAAGGGAAAGGTCAGCGTTTCACGGTAAAGCTACCAACCTTAATTGATAACCAACAAAGATATTTCTCGGTTTCGGTAAATCCAATCCGTAATGAAAAAACAAAAGCTATGTACGGCGTTGTTGGGATTTTCCATGACATCACAGAGCTTAAAAAAACCGAACAGATTCGCATTGATTTCGTTGGCAATGCCTCCCATGAACTGCGCACTCCGCTGACGTCCATTAAAGGTTATGTGGATACCTTAAAAGAAGACGTGAAGTCAGGGCAAATTCAGCAAGCAGGCCGATTCTTAGATATCGTTTCAAAAAATATCGACCGACTGATGGATTTAGTAAATGACCTGTTAAGTTTAAGTTCGCTAGATTCACAAGCTGAATTAAAACTTGAACAGATTCATCCGCTGCAGATTTCTGAACACATTATCACTGAACTTGCGGTTATGGCTGCAGCAAAAAATATTTCCATTCGCGTGATTGGCGAAGTGGAACCGTTTATGGCAGATGCCAAAAAAGTCGAGCAGGTACTAAGAAATCTTGTATCTAATGCCATCAAATTTATTCCTAACGGAAAAACTGTGCAGATACGTTGGGAAGGGGATCAAAAAAATGTGATCCTACGGGTGATTGATGATGGCCCAGGTGTCCCTGAGGAACATTTAGATCGTTTGTTTGAACGTTTCTATCGGATTGATAAGGGGCGCACCAGAGATGCCGGAGGCACTGGTTTAGGGTTAGCTATTGTTAAGCATATTATGCAAAGTCACGGTGGCACTGTGGCGGTAAAAAGTGTAATAGATAAAGGAAGCGAATTTATCTGCACTTTCCCGGTGAAGTAGGACTGGACATGATTTCTGAAGACCACGGCTTCTATAAACATTTTCAAAAAGTGTACGGCGATCGCTGGCCTGCTTTGTTTGCGGCTTTAACTGAACCAGAACAACAAGTGGCGCGCATCAATAACTTAAGTGTCGTGGCAGATCCTGAAATTAAAAAGTGGTTTCATCTTAAGGAAGAAATGGCTTTACCAGGATGTAAGTGGATGGCCCCTGGCAGTTTCGTTCAACCTGAACGCAATGAAGATGAATTGTTAGATGTCTATATCCTTGATCCAGCCAGCGTTATGGTAGCTCGCGCTTTGGATGTTCAAGCTGGGGACCGAGTTTTAGATATGTGTGCAGCACCCGGTGGAAAAAGCTTAGTATTAATTGAAGCTCTTAAGGAATCTGGTGAAATTTTCTGCAATGATCTTTCCCCGGAAAGACGCGAACGTCTAAAAAAAGTTATTCAGCAGTATGTTCCCCGGGACATTCGTAATCGCGTTTGGGTGACCGGCAAAGATGGCGTTCAATTCGGTCTTAAAGAGCAAGAAAGTTTCGATCGTATCCTGCTAGATGCTCCATGTTCTGGCGAGCGACATATTCTAGAAAATAAGGCCGCTCAAGACGAGTGGAGCCCCCGCAGAACAGAGCATTTGGCTTCGCGCCAGTATGCACTTTTGGCTGCAGCCTTTTTAGCGGTGAAGCCGGGTGGAAGAATCGTTTATTCTACCTGCTCCATCAGTCCAACAGAAAACGACGAAGTCGTGCGTAAACTACTTAAAAAGAAAAAAGATTCTGTGAAACTTGTTGAGGCAGCAGTGGGTATTGGCGGAGAACGCACGGAACTAGGTGTCTCCTTCATGCCAGATAAATGTGGTTTTGGTCCGCTTTATTTCGCCATTCTTGAAAAGTGCTAGGGCACACATAACAAGTTTGAAATTATCACTCCAATTAAGAACTCCATAGAATAAAACCTCACCGCAACTTCGGAGGATCCGAAGTGATATAGACAAGGAGTGTTTATGAGATCTTTATTGGCGATTGTTCTTTTTATTTTGGCTGCTTCATTGGTTATTTTTTCTCAAGCACAAGCAGCTCCACCTTCTTGCGGATCCTGTGGTCGTGGCAATCCTTACGAAAAAAGTTGCGGTAAATTAAGCAAACAAGTGAAGTATATTTATGAGGAAGCTAATGAAGTAGGAGCTAAATCAGAAGTGGAGCTTTGCCTTGATTTAGCCAACGGAGAGCAAGTGTGCGGTGTCTCTAGTGATTCATTATTAATGTTGTCAGTTAATACCATCACTAATTTGCAGGCTCAGGAAGTGTGCATGAAGTTTGAAGTCACGCAATTGAATCGAAAAATAGTGGCACTTCAGGGTCGATAAGAGGAATAAAAAAAGGAGCCTAGGGCTCCTTTTTAGTTTTCGTCACCTTGACGAAATTTATGACGTCGATAGTCTTCCAAGGTCATAAACCCATAGGTTTTTTTGCGGTAGATTTCAATAACTTCAGCTTCGATATCTGTGATGACGTCTTCCATAAAAGGCAGGGGAATATTGCCTTGTTTCATCAACTGCAAGGTGTAGATATGCACCACCTTGAGAATGAAATCCTGGGTTTTTTCCTTCAGGTTCCTAGTTTCTTGAAGTTGGGTTTCAACTATTTTTACTAAGTTATCCGTTGTCATGCCCTGTTCCTATCGGAGTTTCCCTTGGGAACCTAATGTCATCCATAGAAATTTGGCCCAAAGAATGAAACAATCTCTGGTATGAAAGCCTTGACCCAGCAGGAATTAGAACATTTCGTCTCTTCTGTAGCACCTTTGTTAGATGGCGCCCAACTTCAAGAAATCGTCGCGAACGACCGCGGTCTAGCTTTAGGCTTTCAATCAAGCACCCGGTATTGGCTGGTTCTAGACCTTGTGCCTAATACTCCGATGATGCTTCTGTTTGAAGATCATTGTCCTTTTAAAAAAAGCCCGAAGACCAAACCCGTGGGCTTATTTTTAAATTCTAAGGCTAAGAATTTGTACTTCACAGCCATGGAAGTTTTAGAGCAATGGGGAAGGGTCGTTAAAATCTCTTTAAAAAATGCAGAAACGGATTGCGAGTTAGAACTTCGCCTTATTCCCAAACAAGTGAATCTGATCGTCAAGTCCCAAGGAAAACAAATCGCTTGGGAAAAGCCATTGGATCTTTCGCCTCCACCGGCCATTGAAAATCCGCTTCCACCAAGAACCTTAGAACAAATTGAAGCCGAGTGGTTGGCTGAACAAGGTTCCTCTAAAAAATCCAGTTTAGATCCAGTGGCGCAATGGGAAAAACAAAAGGCCAAGGATCTAGAAAAAAAACGCAAAGCCCTAAGCGAAATTCAAAAACAAATTGAAAGCGACAAGTACGAAACATGGTATGAGCTGGGTAACTTTTTAAAAAGCGAAGGCCATCTTCAGGTCCCGGAACATCTAAAAGAATATGTTAACACTAAAGAGTCATTAAGCTGGAATATTGAAAACAGCTTTTCTAAGGCAAAGCAGCTTTTAGCTAAAAAAGAAGGTGCTAAAGAACGCCTTGATGATTTGATCAAAGAAATCAGCCTGCTTGAAAAATCCAGTTACAAAGAAAAACCAGCAGGCAGCCAGCTTGTTGATCTCATGAAAAAAACCGAAGCGCGAGGGCGCAAGCTGCATCTAGAATCGGGTGCCGTCGTTTATTGCGGTAAATCGGCCGCCGACAATTTAGCCTTGCTTCGGCAGGCGAAGGCATGGGATTTTTGGTTGCATTTACGAGACTTCCCCGGAGCCCATGCCATCATCCATCGCCACCGTGATCAGCTGATTAGCGATAAGGAAGTTCAAGAAGCTGCAGAGTGGGTTGCAAAAGAATCTTTGGCTTCGAAATCATTGATGGTTGGACAGAAAGTCGCTGTTGTCATAGTGGAATGTCGGTTCGTTCGCCCAATCAAGGGTGATAAATTAGGTCGCGTCACTTATCATTCAGAACGCTCTTTAAGTTTAACTTTGCGTCATACCTAAGGCCCCTTGATCTGACAAAGTCTGACGACTAAAATTTTCGGTGTAATCGAAAGGATGCATCGATGATTGAAGTGCGAGATCTTACTAAAGATTATGGTTCCAGACGGGCCATCAATAAGCTGAATTTTTCCATTTCAAAAGGGGACGTCGTTGGATTTTTAGGTCCTAACGGAGCTGGAAAATCCACAACCATGAAAATCATCACAGGATTCATGGCCCCAAGCCAAGGCTCTGCTTCTGTTGCAGGATTTGATGTTTTTGAAAATCCGCTGGAAGTTAAAAAACGCATTGGCTATTTACCAGAGACACCACCAGTTTATGGTGACATGTATGTGCGGGATTATCTGCGCTATGTGGCTGCTTTAAAAAAAGTTCCCCATGATAAGATTGAAAAATGCGTGGATTATGCCATTGAAAAAACCAACTTAGGTGATGTGCAAAAGCGCTTGATTCAACATCTTTCTAAAGGTTTCAAACAGCGTGTGGGTATTGCCCAAGCGATCGTATCAGAACCTGAAGTTCTTATCCTGGATGAACCCACAGTGGGTCTTGATCCAAAACAAGTTGCAGAAATTCGTGATCTGGTAAAATCCCTTAAAGGCCATCACACTATTATTCTTTCAACTCACATTCTTCCTGAAGTTGAAGCCACGTGCGAAAAGGTCATCATCATCAATAAGGGACAGATTGTTGCGGAAGATAGCATTCACAATCTTTCTACTATGGAAAAAGGCCAAAGCCGTATCCATGTGCGTTTGCGTAAAGAGATCACGGACATGAAGTCCATACTTTCTGATATCAGCCAAGTGGTTTCAGTACACTTAGGTGCAACATCAAAAGAATGGGATATTGATGTTCAAGGTGGTGAAGAAGTTGTGGATATGATTTCTTCGCGTATCGTTAATAAAGGTTTCGGGTTGATCGAATTAAGTCCAAGCAAGTTGGATCTTGAAGATGTCTTCTTAAAGCTGACCTATGGAGCTGAAGGGAAGGAAGGTAACTAATGGGCGGAGCACTTACGATTTTTAAAAAAGAACTTAAAGGTTTTTATTTAAATCCCACTTTCTGGATCATCTGTTTTTTTGCGAGCATTATTTTCAGCTGGGTTTTTACGATCCAGTTAAATCTTTTTGCCCAGCTTCTTTCAAACTACGTGATGCAACAAGGGGTGGATTCCAAGCAGCTGAATATTCATTACGGGGTGTTTCTAAGAATTTTAAGCGTTTTGCACATCATTTTGATGTTCGCAATTCCGGCTTTAACTATGAAGCTTTTCTCTGAAGAAAAAAAACTGCGCACTTTTGATCTGCTTTTAACTTCTCCGGTGACCTCCTTAGAGATTGTCTTAGGGAAGTATTTTGCCGCGGTCGGAGCCTTAGCAGGCCTTGTTGTACTGGCACTGTTATATCCGCTGGCCAGTGCTATGATCACAAAAATTAACTGGTTGCCGCTATTCGTTTCGTTCTTTGGCTTATTCTTGGTTGGCGGCGTTTATGTGGCGATTGATCTTTTTGTTTCATCGCTAACGGAAAACAGTATCGCAGCCTATATCCTTTCAGTGTTCTTTAATATATCACTGTGGTTTGTCGGTTATGGCGCTGAAGTTGTCGATGGAGAGTTTTCAAGAAAGTTCTTTGAACATATTTCCTTAGGGACTCATTTATCAAACCTGGCTGAGGGCATAATCCGCACCAATGGTTTGATTTTAATTCTAAGTTTGATTGTTCTGTTCTGCTTTCTTGCTGAACGAGTGGTTGAATCTTCTCGTTGGAGATAATATGGGAAAATTAAGTAAGATTTCATTTTTATTCGCATTTATTTCTTTATTGTCGATGGCAGTCACCAGATACCTCTTGGGTGACTGGGTTCCTTTTTGCTGGCTTGCTTTAGGTTTGGCAGTATTCTTTTTTGGATTTGGTATTTATAAAGACCGCGAGTTCTTTAAAGAGTTTTTCACCATGAAAACGACCAAAGAAGGCATGAGCATGGGAGTTTTGATCCTGCTTATGGTCGCAGTTTTAGCCATTGTGAATTATCTTGGGATTAAACATTATAAGTCCTGGGATTTTTCTACGAGTAAAGCCAATAGCCTTTCAGAGCAATCCATCCAGCTCGTAAAATCCTTGGATTCAGAACTTAAGGTGTTCTTCTTTTATAAAACAGGTGTTGAAGGCAACGAAGAAAACCGTCGCCAGTTCCGCGAGCTGATCAACAAATACCAAGACGTCAGTAGTAAAGTGAAATTGCAATTCGTTGAAGTAAACGAAAACCCGGATCTAGCTAAAGATTATGGAGTGGATAAAGGAAGCGGAGTCGTCTTTTTAAATTATAAAGATCGTCGTAACCGCATTGAAAAGATCGATGAACAAGAATTTACAAGTGCCATCGTCAAAGTCACCCGTGAAAAAACCAAGACATTGTATTTCACAGTGGGCCATGGTGAAAAAGACTTAAACGATTCCAAGGAAGGTTTGGGGCTAGGTTCCCTAAAACTCATGCTTGAAAACAATCGTTACGTTGTTAAGGAACTTTCTTTGGCACAAACCCCAAAGATTCCTGATGATGCCGACGTGATTCTGATAGCTGGTCCGATCCGTGATTTTCAAGACTCAGAACTTCTTGCATTAGAAAATCACTTGAAAGCCGGAAAAACTCTTTTCATGGCCATTGAAAGTCAAAACACCGCACGCCTTGAAAAGCTCACGGAAAAGATGGGCGTTAAATTTGGTAACAACTATATCTTTAACGTAGTCGACACAGTTATGGGTCGGGGAGTGAATCAAGGACCTGCAATTGGTTCGGTTTTCTCTAGTACTAACAAAATCACCAGAAGCTTTGCCCGTACAGATGTCACTCAATTCCGTATGCCTCAAGCCCTCATTAAAATTGATGCCCCGGCAGGAATCAGCGTTGATGAATTAGTGAAAACGGCTCCAACAGCTATGGCCTTTGACAGTATGCAGATCCGCGGCGACGCTCCTGAAGCCACCTATACATTAGTGGACGAAGTTTCGGGACGCTGGCCAGGAGCTGATGAAAAGTCCGGAGAGTTTAAGGCCATTATCGTTGGTGACGTCGATTTTATGACTAATCAAATGCTGTACCAGAACTTGAACCGTGATTTGGTCTTAAATTCCATCGCGGCTTTAGCCAAGGAAGAAAATTTAATCAGTATCACTCCTAAAGAAACGATGACGACGCCACTTATGATGACAGAAACCAAGTTTGCCGTTTTCTTATTTGCATTCATCATTCCGCTGCCTATTCTATTATTGGGAACTAGCATTGGTCTTTGGTTAAAAAGGAGAAACGCCTAATGAAACTCAAAGGTCGCTCTATTCTAGTCTTCTGCCTTTTGTTATTTGGCGGTTACGCTTACTGGGATTTTCTGCGCGATGAAAAGAAAGCAGAAAAGACTATCGAAGCCAACCGTCTTATGACTGTGGACTTTCAGCAAGTCGATAGTGTCACAGTTAAAAGAGGCGAACAGGAAATTTCTTTAAAGCGCACTGTTGATGGCTGGGAGCTTGTTTCGCCAATCAAGGATCTTGCCGACAACACTGTTGTTGATGATTTCGTTAAAAATATTTTTCCTGAAAGCGTGATCGAAGTTGCCAAAGAGGGTGATGGTATTGATTGGACTATCTATGGTTTAGATAAACCCTTAGGTACAATCACTCTTACCACCGCTGCTGGCGCGAAGAATACTTTCGATGTTTCTGAAAAAAGAAATTTTGAAGAAAACGCTTTCCTGCGCAAAGACGGTGAAAACAGAGTCTTAGTGGTGAATTCCGTGTGGCAAAGCCGGGTTCAAAAAACTGTTTTAGATTTTAGGGACCGCAGATTGCTGAGAAAAAAAATAGCCAGTGTTGACGAAGTCCGCATTGAAAATTCAAAAGGAGCTATTGAGATCAAACGAGTCGATGGTAAATGGGTGAGTCCGGCTAAAAAAGATCTCGTTCTGGATCAAAACAAAGTTCGCGCCTTGTTAACCTCTATTGCTGATGCCAAAGGAAAAGAAATCTTTGAAGATGGCGCTCAAATTCCTGCGGGGAAAAGGCTTTTTATCCTAAAACTGGTGATGCCTGATGAAAAGTGGCAAGCCCAAGTGACCCAAGCTAAAGACTTAGGAATATACGCGGTTCCTTCAAAAGGACTATCCATGAAACTTGAAGCTGGAGCATTGGATAATTTAATTAATATGACGGCCGAGGATCTTAAGGAACAGCCTGCGGAAAAAAAAGATCCCCTTGAGAAAAATACCAAGCCAGTCGATGATAGTGAGCAGGCAATGATCGTTCATCAGAAAGAAAATCAGTAATGCAAAAAATCGTTATTAAATCCCCAACCCGCGTGGACTTAGCAGGCGGAACTTTAGATCTTTGGCCTTTATACTTGTTCATTAATGGGGCTTCTACAGTCAATGTGGCTATTGATATTTACACCACGGTAGAACTTACCCCCCACGCTGATTCAAAAATCATTCTTGAAACTTTGGATCTTAATATCAGAAAAGAATACCGCGATCTTAACGAGGCATTAGCTGATCAAGATCCAAAAATGATCCTGCTACAAACTCAGTTGCGTTACTGGAAACCGGTCAAGGGTTTCCACCTAAAGACGTCCTCGGACAGTCCGGTGGGTGGTGGTTTGGGTGGAAGCTCAAGCCTGACAATCAGTTTGATGAAAGCTTTTTCGCTCTTCTGTGGGCGCCCGTTTGCTGACATTCACCAAATGGTACATGTGGCACATAATATCGAAGCAGAAATTCTTAATACTCCGACAGGCACGCAAGATTACTATCCGGCAGCTTCTGGCGGTATCAATGTTTTGCATTATGACTATGATGGTGTTGAACAGGCAGTTTTGCCTGTTAAAAACACGGCCTTAGCTGAAAAGTTTATGTTGGTTTATACTGGCAAAGCCCATCATTCAGGTCTTAACAATTTTGAGGTTATGAAAGACGGCGTAGTCAAAGATCCTAACACGATTCAAGCACTGCGTGATTTGAAAGCCATTGCCATCGAGACTGAAAAAGCAGTTCGTGCCGGTCAATGGCAAGTTTTGGGAAATTTATTTAAACAAGAATTCGAGGCCCGTGTTCGTTTGGCACCGGAATTCTCAAGTCCTGAGATTGCGAAGCTTGCGGAAGTCTCTTTGCAGAATGGGGCAGAGGCTGTTAAAATTTGTGGAGCTGGAGGCGGTGGTTGTGTCCTAGTTTGGTGTCCTCCAGACAAACGCGAAAAGGTAGCAAGCGCATGTCAAAAAGCCGGCTTTCAGGTGATGGACGCAAAACCCGTCGATCCCCTGTAAAGAAAACTACAAAGAAGGCGGTGGTTTCTAAACCAGCGACTTCAGAATCCCACGCGGGGGAGGTCCGTCGTTTCGTTGGACTTTCCTTAAGTGGTGGTAAATCCGACAAAGCCTGCATCGCAATCGTAGAGTACTATCCTAAGCACAAGAAAGTTTTTCTTTCTCGTTTAGTAGAAAAAATAAAATCTGACGAAGTTCATTCAGCTGATTTTAAAATCTTTGAAATCATTAATCAGTATCACGATCAAATCACCACCTTTGCTTTTGATGTTCCATTTAGGCTTCCGCACTGTACGAACTGTGAAAGAAGCTGCCCTGGTATTGAAGGCTGCCCAGAGCCCCACGTGAAGTGGATGTGGGAATATACGCGTAAGCTGCATAAAAAGAAAAAACCGCGAAAGCTATTTACTTCCTACACTCAACGCTGTGTTGAGATGTATGTCGCGACAGAACTTGAAGAGCCCTTTATCATGCAACACGCGATGGGGGCGAACATTGCCCCGCTATTAGCACGCGCCATGTATATCAAACGCCGCCTAACCACGGAATGTGTTGAGGTGAACCCAAAAATTTCTGTTTGGCGTATAGGGCGAAGCCTTGATGTGATGAAAAGCCATTTGCGTTTTCATAAGCATGCCATCAGTGGCGATGAAAGCCGTAAAGAAATTCTGCATGCCTTAAGCAGCAGAAACGTCGCCTTCGTCTATGATCAAGACGTGAAATTGATGATCGAAAACAATCATGCTTTCGAAGCTTTCATCTGTGCCTTAACTGCTTTTCTAAAATTCAGAAATATGACCGAGCCGCGCCCCGAAGGCTTTCCAGAAAATGAAGATTGGATTGAAATTCCTAAGACCACGTTAAAGTGGACGGGGTTTTAAATGTTAATTCCGGTAGCAACAAATATTTGGGTCGCTGAAGGTGAAGCCAGTTTGCCGGGTGGTTTTAAGATGCCAGGCAGAATGACCATCATCAGACTTGAAAATGGTGAACTCATGGTGATTTCGCCGATTATGGCAAATGATGACCTTTTCAATGAGGTAAATCATCTGGGGGAAGTAAAACACGTTATTGCGCCAAACGGAATGCACCATCTTTATTTTAAAGACTTTGCATTGAATTATCCAAAAGCTGAAACCTGGGCACCATTAGAGCTGCACGCCAAGCGGTCAGATATCAGATTCACTAAAAATCTATCTGATTTGGAATTTCATCCGTGGAAAGACGAAGTAGAAGTGTTTTCAGTGAAAGCCAATGCGCCTGTCTTTGAAGAAATCACGTTCTTTCATAAACTTTCAGAAACTTTGATAGTCACGGATTTATTTTTCAACTGGCACAAATTCCCGAACACTTTTTATAAACTTTTTTCGAAAGTTAACGGCGCTTATAAAAAGTTAGAAATCACCAAGATAGGCAGAAAATCTTTTACGCACACGATTTCGCTAAAGGGACTTTTAAATCAAGTTCAGCAGTGGAGTCCAAAGACTCTGATCATCGCTCACGGTGACATTGTATACGAAGATACGCTTAACAAAGTCACCGCGGCTCTTAAAAAAGTTCTTAACTAACTCGTTGGAGTTTTCGCCGCAATCGAGTGGCTATTCGCGCCAGCGATACTAGCCCAATCTGTTGCAGATCCGATTTGTACTGGAGAGGAACGTGATGTACCCGTTCCATCCCCAATCATCCCGTTAGTGCCGACACCCCAACTCCAAAGTGTGCCGTCAGTTCTTAAGGCGATAACGTTACTGTATCCAGCAACGACTTTTGCCCAATTCGTCGAAGTTCCGACTTGCACCGGTGAACTTCGCGCCGTAGTGACCTCACCTAAGTAAACACCACTTGAGCCCCAACTCCACAATGTACCGTCTGTTTTCACTGCCACGGTAAAAGTAAAACCGCAGGATAGATCAGCCCAGTTTGTCATCAAGCCGACTTGTACGGGTGAAGATCTACTACTTGTGGATCCGGTTCCTAGTTCTCCTGATGTACCACGGCCCCACATCCATAAGGTGCCATCTGTTTTTATTCCTCCAGATTGGAATTGTCCTGGAGCTAACATCGCCCAATCAGTGGCTGTTCCGATTTGTACAGGAGAGGACTTATGTCCACTGCTTGTGTTATCGCCAATTTGTCCCATGCTGTTATTTCCCCAGGCCCAGGCGGTACCATCAGTTTTCATGGCTGCTCCGTGAAAGCCATGAGCATTGATGAAGATGTTACTCCAGTTGGTGCCTGATCCCAGTTGTACGGGCGAATTATAAAGTACACCCTGTTGGCCAGCGTTCATGGCTCCCCAGGATTTATAAGAGCCATCAGACATAATGACGAAGCCAAAATTAGATCCGCAAGCTACGTCAGCAGCAGTAGTAATACCGGAAATCTGAACAGGGACATTTCTTTGTGTGGTAGTACTGTCACCCACTTCACCATTGCTGTTACCGCCCCAACCCCATGCAGATCCGTCGGTTCTAATAGCATTCATTTGGAATGAGCCAATGGCTACTTTCGACCAAAGAGTTGAAGTGCCAATCTGTTCAGGTGCGGGACGATCAAAAGCGGGATTTCCATTTCCGATTTGACCTTGAGTATTAGAACCCCACGTCCACAAAGTTCCGTTAGTTTTTACGGCACCAGAACATTTAGATCCGGCGGCGATATAGGCCCAATCATTTGCTGTTCCCACTTGAGTAGGAATCAAATGAGTTTGTCTGCCTGTAGAATAAAGAGCGCCTGTTGATTTCAAAGCAAGAGCTTGAAAACTTCCGGCGCTGATCGCACTCCAGTTTGTATCAGTGCCGATTTGAGTTGGCGTACTAAAGGTCGTATAATTTCCTGTGCCGATCTGGCTGAGATTTTGAATGCCCCAGCCCCACAATGAGTTATCTGATTTAATCGCCATTGTGTAGGATACGTGGCCTGCAATTTCTGAATAGTTGCCGGCGATTTGCACTGGGGATGAATAAGTGTTTGATTGATTGCCTTGGCCCAAGTTGAAATTTGAATTAAATCCCCAAGCCCAAAGTGTTCCATCGTTCTTAATCGCGAAGGAAGAACTGGATGTCGTCGCAAAAACTTTTGCCCAAGTCGTCAAGGCACCAATTTGTACAGGTAAACTGCGCACCGTAATAGAGTTGTCACCGAGCGCTCCGTTGGTATTAGTACCCCAGGCCCACAATGAATTATCGGATTTGATACCAATCATATGATGGCCCCCGACAGCAACCTTAGACCAGGTACCTGCAATTTGAACCGGCGAACTTTTTGTGGTCGCAGTTCCATCACCCAGCATGTAGTTGGTGTTTGATCCCCAAACCCAAAGGGTGCCGTCTGATTTGATTGCCGCATTCGCATAAGCTTGATTTGAAGTAACGGAAACCCAGTTGGTTAAAGTGCCAACCTGTACTGGAGATGATTTATTAATAAAGGTCCCATCACCCAATCTTCCTGAGGAAGAGTCTCCCCAGGTGTAAAGGGCGCCATCGCGAATAGCTGCACCACCAAGGCTACCTGCAGCGACATCAGTCCATGTGTTTTCTGTTCCAATCTGCACCGGCGAAGAAAAAGTAGTTTGATTTCCTTGCGCCAGAGCACCACTTGTTCCAACGCCCCAAGCCCAAAGTGTCCCATCTGATTTGATCGCTAGGTTGAATGAAGTGCCTGAAGAAATTTTGCTCCACGTGCTCGTTCCCAGACGAGCAGGGTAGGCCGTTCCGAGTTGACCAAAGTCGTTGGTTCCCCAGCTCCATATAGTTCCGTCACTTTTACGAGCTAAACTATGAAGGTCTCCGGCCGCAAGATGGGTCCACGTATTCGCTGAACCAACTTGCACGGGGCTGCTGGTACTTCCTGTATAAATTGTGCCTTGGCCTAAAGCTCCGTTCAGATTATTTCCCCATGCCCATAGAGTGCCATCCGTTTTCGTCGCTAGGACAAAATCTTTTCCAGCAGTGATATTGCTCCACTCGGCGCCACCAACTTGCACTGGCACACTTTTTCCCGTGGTTGTGCCATCACCTAATTCGCCTTTACCTGAACCACCAAATGTCCAAAGTGTGTTGTCAGATTTTAGCGCGACTGAAAATGAATCGCCGGCAGCAATTTTTATCCACGTCGTCGCCGCACCGACTTGAACAGGAGAAAGTCGATGTTGCGGCGAAGTACTTCCGATACCCAGCTGCCCTTGCAAATTTAAACCCCAAACCCACAAGGTGCCATCTGTCTTAATAGCAAGTGAATGCGAAAGGCCTGCTGCGATTTTACTCCAGTCACTGCTGTTTGAAGTCGAAGGACTCCATCCTCTGCCGACCATCCCGAAATTGTTGGCTCCCCACGTCCATAAAGTTCCGTTGCTTTTTAGAGCCGCGGAAGTTGAACTGCCGCAGCCAACTTTGACCCAATCTGTATCTGTACCTAATTGCACTGGAGAACTTAGATTCGCGCTCGAACCATTTCCAAGTTGTCCGTCAGTATTAAGACCCCACACCCAAAGACTTCCATCTGTTTTGATGGCCATTGAAAAGGAATCACCAGCAGCAACTTGTGACCAAGTTTTGTCAGAACCAATCGGCACAAGAGATGACATGTTACTAGTGTTACCGTTACCCAGTTGTCCTTTAGAGCCGGCTCCCCAGGCAAACATATTTCCGGAAAGTTTTTGTTTCCAAAAAGTCGTGGTGAAGAGTGGAGCCGCGTATACCTTTGCCGATGTTAAAACAGAACCTCCTGCTAAAGCTGCCATGCTTTGCATGAACGTTCTGCGCGAAAGACCATTTCCTTTTGACTTTGCATCCTTGAAATTACCCACAAACAACGCTCCTGATAGGTATATACTTAGTTTATCGTATTTCCACAGATTGTTAGGGGGCAAATTCAAATTGCAGATAATAGAGAATTCCCAGATGTTGAGGACAGAATTTTATCATTCTGAGATTCTACAACTGGGAATTGTTTGTATGTTAACGTAGCTTTTTAAGTAAACGTTCCCAGGCGGCTGCGTCTTTGGGTTCAGCCCAATTTCTTCCAATTTTTTTTAGGTCGTCATTTTCAGAATCTAAACCCAGCGCCTTGAGATAATCATCATCGGCGACGAAGAAATCTTTTTGATAGGGAATTAAAATCCCATTGGTCTGATCACGATACCGACAAGCTTCTTCGTAGGATTTAAACCACGGATAACCTTGTGGACCACCTTTTCCAAATTGCAGAAGAACGTCGTTTGTATCGAGCGTATGTTTTAAATCACGCCAATTTTCAAAACCACTTAGTGAAGCGATTTTGTCTAAGGCATCCTTAAGCTTCATTGGCGAACCATTTTTTATTTTTGCTTTTTGCAGAAGCTTTGCGCGAGTCTTTAAAGACTCAATTCTTGAGCGAACCATAACACACCCTTTATTTTGACTTTGTGTCGCAGCTAAGTCGGGTATTTGGTCTAAATTGTAATGATAATCCGAAATGAGATTCTCTTTGGCGACAAAGGCAGTTTCGGGCAACCTTGAATCCATTAAGCCAGAGCGGCGCAAAAAAGTCAATGCGGCAGGCGGGCTTGCTATTATTTTGAGAGTCTTGATAGGATTTTTCCTTAAACTGCGAGGAAATTATGTCTAAGAAAGCCGACTTTCCCTACCTCCACGGATTTTCTACTGAAGAACAAGAGCGTCTTCGTAAGCAGGCACGCTTCGGTGAATACACAGTGTACCGCAACGTCAATTTCACTGGAGTAGAAAAATTATTGGAAGTCGGCTGTGGGGTTGGCGCACAAAGTGAAATTATTCTTCGCCGTTTTCCTGATCTAAAATTAACCGGCATCGATCGTTCAACCAAACAATTGGGAGCCGCTCAACAATTCTTAAGCCAGCTGCCATTTGCACAAGGCCGTTATGAGCTTAAAGAAGCTGATGCCACCAACATGGAATTTTCCGCGAACGCTTTTGATGGAGCTTTCTTATGTTGGATTTTGGAACACGTCCCAGAACCTATTCGTGTTCTATCAGAAGTGCGCCGGGTTTTAAGGCCGGGTAGTCCAGTGTATGTCACGGAGGTTTTAAACGCTTCCTTCTTTCTTGATCCCTATTCACCGAATGTTTGGAAATACTGGATGGCCTTCAATGAATATCAGCTTAAACAAAAAGGTGATCCGTTTATGGGGGCGAAGCTTGGTAATCTGCTTATGCAGCTTGGTTACAAAGACATTCACACTGAAGTGAAAACTTGGTTCCTGGATAATCGTTCACCGCAATCACGAAAAGATTGTATTGAATACTGGACAGAGCTTTTGTTAAGCGCAAGTGAACAGTTGCTAGAAGCGAAGTATGTTTCCAAAGAAGTTGTTGAAGGGATGAAAACTGAAATGGCCGCTGTTGCCAGCGACCCGAATGCGGTTTTCTTTTATTCCTTTGTTCAAGCTTCGGCGCGAACTTAGAACTGATCTTTTTTAAGCCAGCCTTTGCGAAGCATCCACCAGGTGATAGCGATGACCACCATTAACATCACCCCTAAGGTGATAAAATATCCATAATGCATTCTTAGTTCCGGCATGAATTCGAAGTTCATGCCGTAGACCCCGGCAATAAAATTTAGCGGTAAAAAGAAAATTGAAAACACCGTCAACACGCGCATGACTTCGTTTGTACGATAGGAAGCTTCGTTGGTTTTTTGTGCCATCAACGACAGATGCAGGTTGATAAGGCCTGTGATTTCTTCCTGAATGCTATCAGCAAAAAAGATCAACTTATCCAAGGGTTCGCGCACATGGCCGATATCTTTAAGAGGAACTTCCATCTCGGTATTAAGTTTCGCGATAATGTCGGACGTGAATTTAAAGATTTTACGATAAGAAGAGGTCTTTCTTTTTACGATATAACCTTGGCGTAAAATATTCCGGCGTTGCAAAGCAAAGACGCGTTCTTCGATGACATCCGTTTTGCTGTCAAGGTCATCCAAGGGCTTATCGAAACTGCGAATGGTTTTTAAGAACATTCCCTTCACAAACGAAATCAGCTCAACATTGTTTTGGCTGGCGCAGGTTTCCTTTTTTTCTGTGATACTTTTTATCGGCGCACGGTGAATCGTAATAACAAAATTTTTGCCGACAAATAAAATCAGTTTGGTTGAAATTTCCTGCATGGTAGCAGCAGAGGATTTAGCCTGTTCATCATGATGTCGCAGGATAATATAAATTAATTTATCAAACACTTCGCACTTGGGGAGATGTTCTGGATCTAGGGAATTAGCAATTGCTGAAGAGGGAATATTAAATTCCGCTGCCAATCTTGCTAGATCATCTGGGGAAGGCCCCTCGATATCGATCCACTTAAAATCTTGCCATTGGTGTTCAAAGCGTTTCATGGGGATAGTATGGCAAACAATTTACGGCTCCTCTATCTAAAACTTTGACAGCTCTTTTGTATTTTTCGGCGGTTAAACGGCCTGCATATAAAGGCATGTATTCTGCAAATAGCACCGCCAGGATGGGCGTAAGATCATGAAGAAGTTAGTTCGCAGCCTTATATTGATTCCATTTATAGTATCAGCTTGTGCTCCGGATAACCGCGAGACAGGGATGCCTGCGACTACCACCGCTGAACCACAAAAACCCACGATCGTAGACCTTGATGGTTACCGAGTTGCCCGTGGCGCAACTCGTATCCAAGACATGTCAGTGCAATTTGATAAAGAAACCCGCTCTATGAAAGTGCGTGGTAAAGTTGAGTATTTAAGCTTAGACGGTAAAAATATCGAAGCGCAAAATTTAGACCTTAACGGTATTCTAGATGCAGAAGGCTTCGTTGAACTTCGTGCACATCCAACTCTTCAATTAAAACCCGGCGTTCAAGTCGCGGCTAAGGCGACTTGCTTAAGCGAAGAGAATACCTGTTCTTCTTCCTTCATTGATATCTATCTTGCAGTTAATGGAGTGATTTACCATCACCAAGTCGAATCTCACCAAGAATCTGGTGAAAAGGTTCAAGAACAAGAAGAGCACATCACTGATGAAGAATTAGAATCCGAAGGCGAATCTGACGATGCAGAAGGTGAACCAGGTCAATATGTCGGTAGCCAGAAGGAAGATATCGACAAGCTTTTAGACGTAAAACCTACGCCTAAGAAGGAAGAGCCTAAAAAAGAAGAACCTAAAAAAGAAGAGCCGAAAGCTGATGAACCATCGAAGTCTGTTCCTCGTCCGCAGCCTCGTCCTGAGCCAAAAAAGGATGAGCCTAAAAAAGAAGAACCCAAGGAACTACCTCCGGTTGTAAGGCCGCAGCCGCGTCCTCAGCCCTCAACGGCTCCTGCGACGACTCCGCAAATTGCAAAAACCAGCCAAGCGATTGGTTCGGTGAATGCGGGTCGATTGCAAAATTCAGTAAACATGCTTGAAGTACAGCAAAAAAGTTCAAGTGCTGGCTTTAGTATCATTCGTCCGAAAAGAAAAGCGCACTTTGCCACAAATGAACTGGCATATTTGATCCAACAAATGGGTCAGCTAACGAAGAGTGAATTGGGTTCGCAAAATCTTTCCATCGGCGATATTTCTCGCCAAGCCGGTGGAAAGCTAGGACGTCACAAATCCCATCAAAATGGTCTTGATGTAGATGTGGCATTTTATTTTAACAATCCGTCCTTCCAAGGTTATTTTGCATCCGCGGTGGCAGTGAATAAACCCCACGCCAACTGGTTACCAGAACCGCAATGGAAGTTGTTTAAGCAAATCGTCGCTACAAAACTTGTGGATAGAATTTTTATTCACAAAACTTTAAAAAATGTCCTTTGTAACATTGCCATTAAAAACGGTGAGTTGCGTAAAGGCGACACTAGCAGTCTAGCTGCAGAGACTTTACGTCGTTTGATCCCTGAACCTGACCATGATGACCATTTCCATTTGCGTGTGAAATGTTCTAGCGCCCAAGTGCGTTGCCGCCAAATGGCAGAGCCTGCTGTAGGGTCTGGATGTTTTTGACCTAGGCCCTTAACACTGCCAAACTTAAGCTATGGCAGACTGGCGCGAACGAAGTGAAATGAATGGTGATGTGGTTTTCTTCCGGTACGTTTCGGAAGGAATGGAAAAGAGTCATGACGAGGTCTTTATCTGGGACCTTGATAAAACCTATCTAGATACGACCATTGATTCTTTGTCGGGGTTGATGACTACGATTCTAGAGCGCGCCTTAAATAAGAAAAACATTCCAGGTACTAATGCGCTTTTGCAATCGCTTTCAGAATATCGAAAGCAGCAAAAGGGTTACATGTACTTTCCAATTTATTTTATAACGGCTTCTCCGCCGCAATTAGAAGAGCGTATCTCTGAAAAGTTCTCACTAGATAATATCAGACCGTTTGGATGTTTTTATAAAGACAACCTAGCAAATCTTCGCCCGGGGCGTTTCTGGCGTTTGACCAAACAAGTGGGCTACAAGCTGCAGGCACTGTTACAACTGCGCACTCGGCTTAGTGAAAATGTTCGTCAAATCTGCTGGGGGGATGATAGTGAAACAGATGCGATTATTTATAATCTGTACTCTGATATTTGTTCGCGCCGATTAAGCGCCCACGAGATTCGCACGACACTAGAAAAGTTAAACGTTTCAGGTGAGCAGGTAAGTACTATCTTAGAGTTGCAATCCAATATCCCTGAAAACGATCCGGTTGAAAAAATCTATATTAACTTAGCGACGGATACAGATCCTGATTATTATTTGAAATTTGGTAGAAGAACTTTAGCCACATACAATACTTTCCAAGTGGCTTTGGATCTTTACCAGGATAATCGCATTAGTTCCGACGGTATTTATTCTGTCGTGCAGGATATGATCTACAACTACTCTTACACCCCGGAAGAACTGATGAAGAGCTTTGATGAATTCATCCGTCGCGGAATTTTGGGTGAAAGAGCCTTCCACGAAATCAAACCGTTCTTCTTTGAAAAAGGTCTGCTGCATGCTTCTTACGAGCCTTCAGTAGCCCCACTCAAAGAAAAAACAGTCCAAGACGGAAGAGTTTTCGAACTAGAGGGAGTCCACGAACCTTGGATTCCAGATCGCATCGACTACTTACACGATTATCGCTAGCACCGGGGCTCGCTTGCCTTGGGTAGGGCTTTGCCTTTGGGCTTGGACTCTTCGGGAGGCACGTCATCGTGACTCATCGGCGCCGCAACTGCGTTGCGGTTCGCGCATCCATGCGTCCGCCGAAGGCCTCCCTTCGGTCTAAGCCCAAAGGCAAAGCCCTACCCAAGGCAAGCTAGGCGTGCTTGCGATAATTTGTAATTGTTGGTGGGATTTGGACCGAGGTGTTCTTTGTGGGCGTCTAGTTGAAGTGTTGAAAGGTGGGGCGGCTACTCGAAGCGCAACGGGAATACGGTGGTGATAGGATCGCCGCCGAAGGATTTAAATTCCACGCGCTTAGTTGCTTCCAATAAACACTTTTTGAAGCCTGCATCGGTGATGCTTGATGATGCTATTTCTGCTTGTGCTACTTTGCCGGTTCTTTCGATGGTGAAGCTGATTGATGCTTGGCCCACTACTCCTGGGGTTTTTTGCAGAAGTTGTGTATAGCACTTAAAGAAGTTACTGCGATGGGTTTTTAACGTGTCTTGGATCTGTTCTGAAGTTAAGCCTTCGGCCATATTTGCCACTGGAACTGCGGGTGCGCTAGTTTCTGCTGGCGCAAGTTCTGGCAAAGTTTCTTCTGGCGCTTGTTTTTTATAATTCATTTCGTAATCAGTGGCGGTCCAACGAACGCCGTCTTTTGAAATGTAAACGCTGCCTTCTCTGCCGAAGTTTTCTACCTGTAGATCACCGCGCTTGATAATTAAAACGATTCGTTCTGTTTCTTCATCGATTGTGATTAAGCTGTTTTCAGGGATACGGATACGGTAAGCCGAATCAAATTCCATGGTGGCATCACCATCCACACTGGTTTCAACAGAATCTAGTGCGAACAAACTCGCTTTGCGCCCTAGCTTTTCTTTTTGAGTCATGTTTTTTCTTAAGACGAAAACTTTGCCTAAGTTCAATTCCAAGCGGGCAAGTGGTCGAGCCCCAGGTTTTTGTTTTTCGGTTTGCGAAGCAATGAATAACGAAAGGGCTACACTAAATAAGCCCACGACAATCAAAGAAGGAATAAGCCAGTTGTTTTTC
The DNA here is from genome assembly GCA_041888585.1 of Bdellovibrio bacteriovorus. GTDB lineage: Bacteria > Bdellovibrionota > Bdellovibrionia > Bdellovibrionales > Bdellovibrionaceae > Bdellovibrio > Bdellovibrio bacteriovorus_I. Next base: position 874,061 of record CP168971.1, read on the forward strand.
GCCATAGGAAAACTATAGCGAATGCCCGAATGAAGATGTAGTAAAATCAGCGGATCAAGTCAGGAACCACAAGCGCTCTTTGAACCGAGCGCCTTGTTGTAGAAGAGATTACTGTTGAGCAGGAGCAGCAGTTGGAGCTGGAGTCGCTGCTGGAGTTCCGTTAGCTGCAGGAGGTGCTGTTTCTGGAAGAGCTGTCGCTGCTGGAGCAGCAGGAGCTGTTACCGGAGCTGTTGGAAGCGGTAAAGAATCAACAACAGATTTTTCATGAGAAGAAGTTAGTACAGATAAAGCTAAACAAGTGATTGCGAAAACAACTGCAGCCCAAACTGTCAATTTACCAGCAAGAGTTTGTGCACCGGTCGCGCCCAACAATGAATTTGAAGTTGAAGAACCGCCAACGCCTAAAGCGCCATTGCTTTTAGAATCTTGAATAAGAACTAGAACGATCAAAACAAGTGCAACGATGATGTGCAAGATACCAATGAAAGTAGTCATTTATTTATCTCCCGAAGTTCCTGAATATAGGGACAGAAGGGGGAATCGTCCATCCCAAAGTGCCCAAAAATTCTCCCATTGGCACATAGAGTCATAAGGTGGTTTTCACCGTCTAACCGTGCCTAAAATGAATCCATGAGAAAAATTCTACTATTTAGCCTTACCATCGCAACTATTTTGGCCTCCGGCTGCACTTCTGAAGAAGGAAAGCTTAAAAAGCAGGCAATCTCGATCGGGGAGCTGCGTCTTCAACAGCTCATCCAGCAAGAAGCGCAAGATGGAATGCCTCAGTCAGCGGAACTGCGCCAAGGCTATCAGGATTTTATTATGGCGCGAGCTGAAGTGGTCACCGACGACCCTGAAATCATCGGGGGGTCAGCTGTGGTTGCGGTTGCTGCCATGATGCCTCCGGTAAAGCTTCGTAAGACCGTTATCGCCATTGCTGGAAAATTAGAACCAAGTAAAGCCCGTCGCTTCAATTTTGGTGAGGCCGCGAGTCTCATTAAACGGCAGACCGGCGAAGATACTGAAAATACCAAGCAAGGACTTGGTGTTGTGAAATTCACAAAACAGGGCGAAGCCTGGGTGCAGTCGGAATAGCGCGTAAAATCAACGCTTCGGCGTTTGCTGTTTGACCGGCAGGGCGCAATGTCTGACAAGTTCTACATGAAGTTTTTAGTATTTGAGGGCCTAGACGGTTCAGGTAAAAGTTCATTGATGGCGGCTTTAGAACAAGAGCTGCAAAAGCGTCAGATCGATTTTCATCGTACGCGTGAACCGGGTGGGACTCCCCTGGGTGATGAAATCCGTAACATGATTTTACGTACTGAGGGTCCGTCACCTCTGGCTCGCGCTGAACTTTTGCTTTATGAAGCAAGCCGTGCCCAACACGTCGATCAAGTGATTCGTCCAAAATTGCAAGCGGGGACCTGGGTTCTTTGCGATCGTTTTTCGGCAAGCTCTATAGCGTTTCAAAGTGGTGGCCGCGAGATTTCCGAAAAAGACGTGGTCATGCTTAACGACTTCGCGACGGGTGGCTTGAAAGCGGATCTTACGATTCTTTTAGATTTGCCTGTTGAAGAATCCCGCCGCCGCAGACAAGGCCGTGGCGCTGCAAATGGGGAATCTGAAGACCGCATTGAATCTGAAGCTGATACGTTTCATGAAAAAGTTCGCCAGTCCTTTTTAGCCCAAGCCCGTGCCGATGAAAAATCATGGTTGGTACTTGATGCTAAGAAAACTCCGCAAGAATTATTTACGCTTTTACTTGCTGCTTTGGCCGAAAAAAACATTTTAAGGTAATAAAAAATGCCGCGTCTGTTGGATACGATTCTTGGTCACCAAGAAACAATCGCAAAACTGGTTGCTTCCTTTGAACAAGGTAAGCCCGGTCAGACGTATCTTTTTGTGGGCCCTGCAGGTATCGGAAAAAAACTAACTGCCACAGGCTTAGCCCAAGCACTTTTATGCCCACAAAACAAACGGGGTTGTGGAACGTGTCCAAGCTGTTTTCGTGTCACTAATAAAAGCCACGAAGGTCTTAAGATTGTTGAGCCTGAAAAAGCCAACATCAAAATGGAGCAGGCTAAAGAAGTTTTAGAGTTCTTAAGCTTAAAAAGTCTTAGCGGCAATCGTGTGATCATTATCGATCAAGCACAAACTTTAAATCCTCAAGCGGCGAACTCTTTACTTAAAACTTTAGAAGAACCCCCAGAAGGCACATTTTTCTTTTTGATCGCGCCTTCCGTGGCGGGGTTGTTGCCGACAATTCGCTCTCGTTCTCGCATCGTACAGTTTAAACCACTGACTGCAGAGGATCTTGCAAAAAGAGTAAAGGCTCCCCAGTGGGCATTAAAGTCTGCAGGTGGAAGTTTTGAAAAACTCGCGCACTTGCAAGAAGGTCCAGAGCAGGAAGTTCGTCAAAAATCCGTAGAGATTTTAAAGCTGATGTTAACGGATCCTGATTTTTTACTGAACGAAATCTGGCGCTCTGAATTCAAAGACCGTAGCCATGCCCAAAGCCTTATCGCTTATTGGGTGGGTTTTATGAAAGATGCCATCTGCTTGCAGGAAGATGCTAAAACTCAAATCGTTAATTTGGACCAAGCACCGCTTATTAAGACCCTGGCAGAATACAGCCGCGAGTACTTGTTAACGCTGATTCAAAAATCCCTGAACGCTGAACAAGCTATGGCGGCGAACCGCGACGCCCAACTGGTCTTAGAAGAGTTATATATAACTGCTGGCCGTCCGTAGACAGCCCCTGCCTAGATAAGATAGAATCACTATATGGAATGGATAGATATTCATGCGCATTTAAATATGCTCGAAGAAGGTGTTGAGGCGGCCATCGCTAACGCTAAATCTGTGGGCGTTAAAAAAATTATCACTATCGGAACTGAGCCCGGTGATCATCAGCTCGTTTTGGATATCGCTCGTAAATACTATCCAGATGTCTATTGTACTCTTGGTGTTCACCCCCATGATGGGAAAGTTTATACTGAAGCTGCAGCTAAATTTATTGAAGAACATGTAGTTGAACCTTGCGTGGTTGCTGTCGGCGAGATCGGTTTAGATTATTATTATGACCAGTCACCTCGTAAAGAGCAGCAAGATGCCTTCCGTGCGCAGCTTGAAATTGCTAAACGCACGAAAATGCCAGTTGAAATTCATACGCGGGATGCGGAAGAAGATACGATTGAGATCTTGAAGGAATTCAAAGGGCAGGTGAATGGTTTAATTCACTGCTTTACGGGTACAGAGTGGCTTGCCCGCCAGGCTTTAGACATTGGATTTAATATCTCAATAAGTGGTGTCGTAACTTTCAAAAATGCCGACAGTCTGCGCAGCACCGTTAAGATGCTGCCTTTGGATAGGATCCATGTAGAAACCGATGCTCCTTTTCTCGCACCCATTCCCATGCGCGGGAAAAAGAACACACCGGCCTACGTTATACACACTGCCAAATTCGTCGCTGAACTAAAAGGCATTTCCGAAGAAGAACTCTGTGAGCAGACTCGCAAAAATGCCTTAAAGATGTTCCCTAAAATTAGTTGGTAAGAAGTTTAGATTCGGTTTCGCGAATCCACGGTGCAAAAGGGGCGACTTTCGTGACTTGACCGCGTCCTTTGCAGCTAGTGAAACCGTTTTGCAGTTTCGTGCCGTAGACTGCGGAATGAACGCCGATCACTTTTAAAACACCATCTTCATGGTAAAATTGCGGACCACCGGAATCTCCAGAGCAGATGAAGACGGATGTCGATGGATCTAAGAAATATCGATCCGAATAGGAAGTATAACTGCCTGATATTTTTAAAACTCCGCGATGTAGAATTCCTACGTGCTCAAATCCTTTTTGCCCACGCTTACCGGTATAATCTAGATACTTTCCGTAACCATAGGAATAAACTGTCATGCGACTATAATCTGCGCCTCTATCGTTGTCGAAGTCGACAGTCCCATAGCCTTCAGGGATTTCGCCCTTAAACGTACCGATGGCGATATCGTGATCATACATTTTACTAGAATTATAGCGGTCGTGAAGCGCCATTCTTAAACCCTTCAGCTTAAGGGCTTTACCAAAGGTTTTTAGATAGTCGTTTGTAAAGATCACGTTAAAGCCAGCAAACCCGCGCATTCTGCCTTTATCAAAACAGTGGGCTGCCGTAAGAACGGTGTTGGGACCAATAAGGGTGCCAGTGCAAATGCTAAGAGGACGGCTTTGCAGGTCATACATTTCTAGAAGCACCACAGATTTCGCCGCCTGACTGACTCTTTCTTCAACCGGAGTGCCGTTTATTATGGATCCATTGCCGCTGATTTCTTGGTTATCGTGGGATTGAATAGAGGGGCCGCAGCCAGAACAAAGAATTAAAACACCTGCCATGAGTTTTCTAAGATCCATTTTGTCACTCCTTTGAAGCAAAAACGCTAGCCCACCGAAATATTGATTTCAGGTGATTTCTTTGAAAGGTAGCAACAAAAATAAAATTATGACCCAGGTGTTCAATGTCTAAACTTCAGACATCTCCACTTAAAACAAATATAAGGCATCGAGGGAAAATGGTGAATTTCAGAAAATAACCGACGAAGTCGCCAAAAACCCCTTTCATGGCAAGTCTGTAAGCTTAAAAAGGCCTCTAGGAGCCTTTTTGACACCAAAATGGGTGGCACAGAACTTGGATAAACGGAATTCGGATTTACTATTAAAACCCTTAAAGGAGTCCCCATGAAAAAGAACCTCATTATTGGCTCACTCATTGTCACCAGCCTTGTACAATATACAAGCCCTGCCTTTGCTAACAAAGAAATCATCGGCAGTATCATTGGCGGCGTTATCGGCGCTGGTGTTGGTTCAACTATTGGTAAAGGTAATGGTAACAAAGCAGCTATCGCTATCGGTGCGATCGCTGGAACTATTATCGGTAATAAAGTAGGTCAGGATTTAGACGAAGCGGATCGTCGCGCGATTCATGATGCTCAAAGCCGCATGCTTCGCCAAGGTGGAAACTGTGATTGGGATGGTCGTAACTATGGCTCACGCACGGGTTCTCGCGGTCGTTTCACTTCAGTTCGTGAAGGTTACAACCATCGCACTGGCGAATTCTGCCGTGAATACACAAGCATCATCTACACTCGTCGTGGTACGGAAGAAACTCGCGGCGTAGCATGCTCTCGCCCAGATGGTTCTTGGTATGAAACTCGTGAAACTGAAGTAAACTTCAACCGTCGTGGTAACGGCAATGGTGGATATAACGGTGGTGGTCGTCACAATGGTGGTAACCGTCATAACGAACCTCCTCGTTACAACCCGGCTCCACCTCCAGCTCCAAGCCGTCCACTTCCTCCTCCGCCGCCACCAACAAACCGTTATGGTTATGAAGGTCAAACGCAATTAAGCCAAATCACTCGCCGTACGGGTGGTGAATGGTTCCGCGTGACATTGCACCAGTCAGTGTCTTTGGAAAACATCCAAATCTACGCTTTGGCTGCAGGTCTTAAAGTACACGACACTACGATCTACACAGAGTCAGGCCGTCGCGTTCAGGTTTATCAATTGACGAACACTCGCAATATCTATTCTGGTGACACTCTGTACTCTGAAAATCTAAACCTAGGTTCAGACAGAGTGACTGCGATCGATCTTCGTGTTGAGTCCATGGGTGGATACGCTGAAGCCATCGTAAAAGTGACTTCAAATGAAACTTACCCTTCTTTGAGCGTTTCTCGCTACTAAGCTCAAGTTCGCGGAATAAAAATTCCTTTTTGCCCTCAAAGCCAGTCTATGACAGACCATGTCTAGACTGGCTTTTTTCGTCTGATGGGTCGATATTGTGGGGGTTTAAAAAAGGAGACATCATGTCTAAGTTACGCGTTGGCATCAACGGTTTTGGTCGTATTGGTCGTGTACTTTTCCGCGCTGGTTTTGAAAAACTAGATATCGTGGGAATCAACTCTCTAGATAGCATCGAAGGTGATGCTCATCTTTTAAAGTACGACTCTGCCCATGGCGTATTTCCTGGTGAAGTCGGTATTGAAGGTCACAACCTTATCGTCAACGGTAAAAAAATTGCGGTTTCTAAAACTCGCAATCCAGCTGAAGTTCCTTGGAAAGATCTTGGCGTTGACCTGGTTCTAGAGTGCACAGGCGCATTCAAAGATAAAGCTGAGTTCATGGGTCACATCAATGCGGGCGCAAAAAGAGTTCTAGTTTCTGGTCCTGCAGAAAAAGGTGCGGATCTAACTATGGTTTACGGTATCAACCATGAATCTTACGATCCATCTAAGCACCAAGTAGTATCTAACGCTTCTTGCACTACAAACTGTTTGGCTCCTTTGGCTAAAGTTTTAAACGAAACATTCGGTATCGAACACGGTACTATGATGACTGTTCACTCTTACACGAATGACCAAAAAATCTTGGATGCTCCTCACAAAGATTTGCGTCGTGCCCGCGCTGCTGCTGTAAGCATGATTCCGACAACAACCGGTGCTGCGAAAAACGTAGGACTTGTTTTGCCTGAACTCAAAGGTCGCATCGACGGTATCTCTGTACGCGTTCCAACTCCGAACGTGTCTTTGGTGGATTTCACATTCACTGCGAAAAAAGATGTTACCAGAGAATCTGTTAACGAAGCTTTGATCGCGGCTTCTAAAGGTGCTTTGAAAGGCATTCTTGCAGTAGAAAACAAAGAGCTAGTTAGCGTGGATTTCAACGGCAGCCCTTATTCATCAATCGTGGATCTTGCTTCTACAATGGTAGTTGGCCCGCGCATGGTGAAAGTGCTTTCTTGGTATGACAACGAAACTGGTTTCTCTAACCGCATGGTTGATGTAGCGTTGCACATGGCCGCTAAAGGTCTTTAACCGCAACCGCTGAAAATGGCCCTTCCGACTGCGTTGGATCGGCCATGTCCTCGTTCCGATGTGGCGCTGCCACACCTCCGCTGCGGTAAGACCGCTCCGCCTTGCGGCTGAACCATTTTGAGCGGTCGCTCTCTTTTTTATTTCTTAGAGGAAGTACGTTTTATGGCAACAGGTCTTAAGGGTATTAAAACGGTTCGTGATTTTGAACTTGATGGCAAAGTGGTTTTCTTGCGTCTTGATTTGAACGTTCCAATGGAAGATGGAAAAATCACTGATGAAAACCGCATCACCGCTTCTTTACTGACAATCAAACATTGCATGGAAAAAGGTGCGAAGCTAGTTCTTGCTTCTCACTTGGGTCGTCCTAAATCTAAAGACGATAAAGAATATTCTCTTGAGCCTGTAGCAAAGCGTCTGCAAGAGCACTTGGGTGCGGAAGTAATCTTGGTGGAAGATCCGGATTCAGATGCTCCTAAACATCTTCTTCAATCTTTGAAAAAGAACCAGCTCATCCTTCTTGAAAACGTTCGTTATGAAGAAGGGGAGACTAAGGATTCTATCGAGTTTGCGCAAAAAATCGCGAACTATACTGATATTTATATCAATGATGCGTTTGGCGCATCTCACCGCGCTCATGCGACAATTCACGCTTTGCCATCTGTGATGAAAGATAAAGGGATTGGTTTCTTGATTGAAAAAGAAATCAATATGCTTGATTCACTTTTGCAAAATCCAAAACGTCCTTACTTGGCTGTTATGGGTGGTGCGAAGGTTTCTGATAAAATCGCAGTGATTGAACGATTGATGGACGTTGTTGACGGTTTCATCATCGGTGGCGCCATGGCGTACACTTTCCTTAAAGCAATGGGTCACCCGGTAGGAAAGTCCTTAGTTGAAAACGACAAAGTCAAATACGCTAAAGAAATGATCGAGCGTATTGAAGCTCGTAACAAAACTATCTTGTTGCCAGTAGATCACGTCGCGACAAAAGGTATCACGGATACTGCAAACGCTCGCACGACAAAAGATGTTGTTATTTCTGAAGACGAGTTGGGCGTAGACATCGGTCCTCAAACTCTTCGCTCTTACACGGCAGCTTTAATGGAAGCCGGAACGATTTTCTGGAATGGTCCAATGGGTATCTTTGAAAACCCAGCGTTTTCAAAAGGGACTTTTGGTGTGGCTAAAGCCATCGCTGAAAGCAATGCTACTAAAATCGTTGGTGGTGGTGATTCAGCTGCTGCAGCGGAAGCTTCTGGTTTTGCTGATAAGATGACTCACATCTCTACAGGTGGTGGTGCATCCCTTGAATATCTTCAAGGTGATAAACTTCCAGGTTTAGAGATTTTAAGATCAAAGAGATAGTTTATGAATTTTTTCACTCCCAAGGTTCACATTGGTCTTTTATATCTAGGAATTCTGGGTTTGATGTTTTTTGCTTTGACGGTGAACGTGATTGTTCATCGTTGGAAGTTCCGCGTTCCTATTGGTGGCGGGCAAAATCAAAAAATGACCCAGATCATTCGCATGCACGGGCATTTCGCTGAATATGTGCCGTTCTTGTCATTGATGTTGGTCATTCTTGAAATCAACAGAACTTCTGCTGAGTATTTACATTTCCTTTGGATCAGTTTGGTTTTGTCTCGAGTTTTCCACGCGTGGGGATTGTATTCAAGCCACCTGCCTCACTTAGGAAGATTTCTTGGTATGACTCTAACTGCTATTGTTTTACTAGGAAGCTCCGTCGGTCTTTTAATCAGCTATACAGGGAATTAACATGAAAAAAATCTTTGCCGCTAACTGGAAACTTTTTAAAAGTCCTAAAGAAACCCGTGAGTTCTTCACGCAATTTAAAGAGGTTGCAGGAAAGGCAAAAGGGGAGCTGGTGTTTTTTCCTTCAGCGATTTCTTTAGAAGCGGCAAGCACGACATTGCATGGTTCTTCTATTAAGTTCGGTGCGCAGAACTGTTACTCCCATGCGCAAGGCGCTTTCACCGGTGAAAACTCGGCACAAGTTCTTAAAGAATTGGGCGGAAGCTACGTTTTAATCGGCCACAGTGAACGTCGTAAAATCTTTGGCGAAAACGATACTTTGATCGCAGATAAAGTGGCTTATGTTCAATCTTTAGGTTTAACACCGATGTTGTGCATCGGTGAAACTTTGCAAGAACGTGAAGATCTAAAGACTTACAAAGTTTTAGATGAACAACTTCATTATGGTTTGGCTAAAGCAGACAAAACAAAACCTCTAGTGATTGCCTATGAACCAGTATGGGCGATTGGAACGGGGAAAGTGGCGACACCATCGCAAGTAGAAGATACCCATGCTGATGTTTACGCTATTCTTACGAAACTTGGTTTTGAGGAAAGCCCGATACTTTACGGCGGCAGCGTAAAACCAGACAATGCGGGTGGATTGATTAAAATCCCTCACGTGGATGGTTTCTTAGTGGGTGGAGCATCGTTAGAAGTGAAATCGTTTATTGATATCGCTTCAGCAGAGTAAGAACTTAGATCAAGGGAAGCGGTGAAAGCACCGCTTCTGTTTTGTGCCAGTTTTTAACCGTTGCCTTCAGAATATTCGCGCTCTGAGTTTTTTACAGATTCTTTGATAGCTTCTGCATCTTTAGCCGGAAGTTTTTTAAGGGCGCTTTCGAAGTCTTTTTTGTTTTTCTGATATAATGGCAAAAGCAATTCACCAGCGGCTTCAGACGGGTCACCTTCGAATGAAATTGCGGCGACTCTAAGCAGTTCTAGGTAAACTTCTGGCGTAGGTTTTTCTTTCAACATCAATTGCACAGTTTTATCGATCGTTAAAAGCATCTCTGCCGTTTTTTTGCCAACTTGTTCGTCATTGTTTTTAGCAGATACAGTTACATCACTGATGGAATAGGTTTTTAATTTTTTTAAAGCCTCAGACAAGTTCTGAGCTTGCGCCGAAAGACCAACAAAGAAAATTAAGGATAAAGCTAAGACTCGTTTCATGATTACTCCTTAATCATCACGCCAATTAAAACACGATTGTATAACGGTCTTGAAACCGGTCTATAAAAATCACTGACGTAGCCGCCCTTTGATCCCCAATCAGTTTTAATTTCAGCATGGCCAGCATGTCTTCTGTCGGTTCCATGTCTGTATACAAGAATAGCACCCTTCGGAGCATCCTGTGGATTTTTAATTAATTTCTTATAACGAGGGTCTTCCATCATATTGATAAAGCCACGGCGCTTTAAGTCTCCCACAGCGTTGACGGCTTTGGCTCCTGGTAAATAATCATTCACCAAGTCTCCACCTAAGATCGCGCGCTTGACGTAGCGATAACAAAGTTTTTTTGAACGGGCTTCCTTGTTGCGCATTCCATATTTAATGGATTTTTCAACTTTTCTGCTGGTTGAATAGCGAGCGACAGAAGGAAAACGCTTCCATTTTTCTGACGGAATATCTGGAACCTGAGGACGGGGTTTTGGACGGGGAGAACTGTCGACTTCTTTTGCAACTTCACCAATGTCTTTGCGATTTTGCTCAGTCGTTCCTGGTTGGGTCGTTGAACATTCCGCGCAGAAACTGCCTTCAGTTTTTGTCGGATCAGAGTTTTTAGCTAGGTTAGGATCTTCAGAAACTGGCGGTTCGGGCTTTTGTTCACGCAGAACTTCTTCTTTAGTTGGAAGATGCGGAGTCACCGTGCCTTCAGCAGGTAAACCTTCACCATCTTTAATAGCTTTTGAAGTTAACGCAACTTCAGGGTCTTGAACTTCAGCGCCTTCTTTATCTTTTAAGGTTAACCACGGATCTTTTTGTGAGAAATAAACCCAAGTTTCATCGCCGACTTTAGGAAGATTTTTAGCTTTGCTGTCGCCCACTTTGGTAAGTCGAACTTTGATTCCGTAGGAACCTGTTTTCGCAAGCTTTCTTGTTTCAACAACAGTTCCTTCCGATCCTTGCGGAACTAGGAATTGCACGTTGCGAGCCTTCTTTCTGAAATCCAAAGAGGAGCGACCGTTCAGATCACCTGTAACGACAAGATCTTGAAGTTCTTCCCACGCTCCGAATGCGGAACTAGAAAAAATCAGAACAGCTAAAAAGATGTGTAGACAGCGGCTGAATAAACTCAAAATAGTTACTCCTACAATTTCTTGTCGGAGTAATTAGGTCAATTTATGAGAAAACCAAAAGAAACTAGACGTTTTTCCTGTTCCCTATTTTATTTTGCTGGAAGCTCAAGCGGCGCGAGCTTCAGTTGCACTTGCAGTGTCTATCGGTCTTTGGAGCCCTGGGTGAGTGATGATTGCATACATTTGTAAAGGGTTAACTACGGAAGTTTAATAGTCCTGTTTCAGAGTGAGAAACACTCCCCCGCGGGAAGAAATTAAGGGCTAAAAATTTATAATATTTAAGGCGAGTAAATTAAACTAATTGCTCAAATTTTCCGATAATTTAGACATGAAAAACATATTTCAATGCACGTTATTTCTGATTGTGTTTTTGGTGGGCCTAACTAATGCCATCGCTTCTCCGCAATCGTTGACATATCAAGGTCGCATCATCAAAGCAGATGGAACTCCACTTGAATATTCGCAAGTGCAATTTGCCTTCAAGATCATGGATCCAACGGGTCAGTATGTAATTTTTGAAGAGCTTTCTGGTTTCGTTGATATGTCTGGTTCAAAAGGGGTGTTCGACGTACCAATCGGTAGCGGCACAAAAGTTTTTCCTGATGCAAATATTCAAGCGCTAGATGCTGCATATGTTTTAAATTTTACGTTGTTAAGTGCTTTCAATAATTCGACACCTTTTTACTGCAAGGGCTCTGCGAACCCAAACTGCTACGTACCTGTCGCTGACGACGGACGAGTTTTGAGAGTTCAGTTCTGGGATGGCGTGGGTTGGAAACAAATTTCTCCTGACTCTGTGATTCGCTCGGTTCCTTTTGCAGGCTTTGCTAGTTCGGCTGCTAAACTTGGAACTTACACTGCGAATGATTTCCTTTTAAAAGTGGGTTTACCAACTTGTGCTGCGGGAACGTTCCTTAGCTGGGATGGGTCTGCTCTTTCATGTTCAGGTATTAGTGGAGCCAACGGTGGTACAGTGACATCGGTCACTTCAGCAAACGCTTATATTTCAGTGGCGAATACCACAACAACTCCGGTTGTAACGTTGAACGTGGGTACTGCAGCAAACACCGTAGCAGCAGGTAATGATGCTCGTTTCAGCGATGCACGTACGCCGACAGGTGCAGCAGCTGGTGATTTGTCTGGAACTTATCCAAATCCGGGAGTTGCAAAAATTCGCGGAGCTACTGTTTCAGCAACGGCCCCCACGGTGACAGGTCAAACTTTACGCTACGATGCGACTGCCAGTGAATGGGTACCAGCAAAGCTTGCAACTGCGGATATCACAGGCTTATCTACCTCTCTGTCAAATGTTCCGACCTACAGTCAATTTGCCATCTGTGACGCTGACGAAACTTTGACGTTTGTTTCTCCAGCTGGTGGATTTATTTGTACTGCGATTTCCCTTGATGGAAGTGGAATTAAAAATACGGCCGCTTTGACAGTGGCTTCAGTGACGGCTTCGACTTTGAATGGCACTGATGTTTATTCTGATAGCCTCTATATTCGCAGTCCGTCCGGTTCGCCAACCAACACAATTAAAATCACCGGTCCAACAACTGCGATTGGTGCAAGTTACACATTGAAACTTCCACAAGCTTTGCCAGGAGCGAACGGACAAATTCTTTCCGGCGATACTTCAGGAAATCTTTCTTGGGTGAGCAGCACAGGCGTGGCCATCAATTCTTTGACAGGGGATGTGTCAGCTTCGGGAACAGGTTCAGTTACAGCGACCGTGAATTCTGTTGGTGGTTCTACGGCAGCAAACATCAATGCCGCGACAGTTTTAGCCAACGCTGCAACTAATGCAAATACAGCGTCAGCAATTGTAAAACGTGACGCTTCAGGAAATTTCGCAGCAGGTTCTGCTTCGTTAGGCAGTGCTGTACTTAGGGATTCAGGTTCAAACACGGTGACGCTGCAAGCACCAACCACCGTTTCCACAAGCTACTCTGTCAAATTCCCGACAGCACAAGGTTCTGCCAATCAATTCATGATCAATGATGGTTCTGGAAATTTATCTTGGACAAGCCTGTCTTCCATTGGCGGACAAACTACGACTTTGAATAACGGTCAGATTCGTATTGGTAATGCTTCGAATGTGGCAACGGCAGTAACCCCAGCGGGTGATGTTACGATTTCTAATACGGGCGCAACGCTTGTTGGAAAAATTCAGAACACGGGCGTTGTCTCCACTGCACCAACTGCGACGAATAATTTCTTTAAGTTTAACGGAACCAACTGGGCACCGGGATATATCAACATCACGGATATCCGTTCAACCGCAGCGGGTAATGCGCAATTTTTCCCAACTAACTGTACTGCAGCGCAAACCCTGACTTGGGTTTCAGGAACTGACAATTATATCTGCACTAACATTGCGGTTTCTAGTTCTGCAGTCAGCTTTGGTACTCCAGCTGCGAATTTGTTTTTTGCCTCACCAAATGGATCGTCAGGCGCACCGGCGTTCCGATCTTTAGCTTCTGCTGACCTTCCAAAAACCGGTGCAGATGGTGCGTTCGTTAATGGCGGAAATAGTTTTGGCGTAGCAGCTTCACTTGGTACGAACGACAATAATACCTTCACACTAAAAACCAACAACACTGCAAGAATGACAGTGGATGGATCTGGATACTTCGGGTTGGGCACTACATCACCTTATGTCCGATTGAATTTGCAGGGATCAAACTATAATGAATCCTCGGCAGGATTTGAACGTAATGAAGAAAATGCTGCAGGCGCAGGTCTACAATTCATTAAGTCCCGCGGCACTACCTCAAGCAAAGCTGCAGTGGCTTCAGGTGATATTTTGGGGAACGTGATTTATAGTGGATATGCTACATCTTCTGCGTTAGGAACCGCTGCCATTGTTTCTGCAGTGCCGGCGGCTGCCTGGACTGGAACATCCGCACCGGGTGATTTAGTTTTCCAAACAAATTCTGGAACTGGCGCGATTACTTCGACTTCTGAAAGAATGCGCCTCTCTTCAGAAGGCTATTTGGGGCTTAATACCGACGACCCCATCGTCGCCCTTGATATCGTGAATAATAACGCTGGCGATCTTTATGATGATGTTAACATTCGAACCTTCTCAGCATCTGCAACTCCAGCGGTCTTGTTTAAACGAGCACGTGGCACACTAGATGCGCCCACTGCAATTCAAGCTAACGATAACATCGGTGGTCTTCTTCTTAGCGGTCATAACGGAACAGGCCTTGCAACCGGGGCTACCATTCGCGCCTACGCGGACCCATCTGCGGCCTGGTCCGTGGGTGCAACACCTGCGCACATACGCTTTGAAACCAACAACGGAACTACCATAGCTGAAAGAGTAAGGATTGCTTCTTCGGGATACGTTGGGATTAATGACTCGACACCAAGTTACCACTTAGATGTCGCTGGAACTATTCGCGGTACTACACTCATCAATGGTTCCTTCGATTTTATTTTAGGGAATAATGACCAAACCAGCCGCGGTAATTCGGGTTCTTCAAGGGCGTTAGTTAAGAATGCTGGGAATATTCTGATAGTCAACTATGGTAACGATTTCACCGGCGGAATTATGACAGGGTCGATGTTAAGACCTGAAACGGATGGGACTTTTTCGCTAGGGGATTCAACCCACCGTTGGAGCGCAGTCTATTCTTCCAATGGTACAATTCAAACTTCTGACGGTCGCTTAAAAACAGAGATTAAAGAAATTCCACAAGGCTTAAACTTCATCACAAGTCTTGAGCCTGTGTCGTATAAATGGAAGAAAGAAAAAGACAATGCAGATGCAAAAACCCATTGGGGTTTCATCGCGCAAGACTTAGAAAAAAAGATCAAGCGCACGACGGCCGCTGAAAAACCTGCGGCAATAGTAAAAGAATCTGAATATTATGGAGTTAACTACTCTGAGCTGATTGCTCCGATCGTGAAGTCCATCAAAGAACTATACGCACTGGTGATAAAAGGCCAGCAAGCTGATGATCAAAGATTGAAAGCTTTAGAGTTAGAAAATCAAAAAGTAAAAGCGGAAAACGAAGCCTTGAAAGCCCGCTTAGACAACCACGAAAAACAACTTGAAGAGATTAGAAAAAAACTAAGTTCAAAATAAAAAAAAAGCCGGGGAGACCCGGCTTTTTGTTATTCTAGAACAAAGCGTTCTTTGGTGTTCTTGGGAACGGAATCACGTCGCGGATATTTGTCATACCAGTTACGTACATCAACATACGCTCAAAGCCCAAACCGAAGCCCGCGTGCGGGAAGCTGCCATAGCGGCGCAGGTCCAAATAGAAAGAATATTCTTCTGGATGCAAGCCCACTTCCTTCATGCGTTTTTCAAGAAGCTCTAGGTTGTCTTCACGTTGTGAACCACCGATGATTTCACCGATGCCTGGAGCTAACAAGTCCATCGCACGAACGGTTTTTCCATCTTCATTTAGCTTCATGTAGAAAGCTTTAATGTCTTTTGGATAATCAGTGACGAACACAGGTTTTTTGAAGTGTTCTTCAGCCAAGTATCTTTCATGCTCAGATTGTAAGTCGATTCCCCATTGCACAGGGTATTCGAACTTCTTACCGCATTTTTGCAGGATTTCTACGGCTTCAGTGTAAGTTACGCGCCCAAATTCGCTGTTTAAAACGTTGTTCAATTTATCAAACAAACCTTTTTCAACAAACTGGCTAAAGAATTCCATCTCTTCTGGGCATTGTTCCATTACATAGCGGATGATGTACTTGATCATCGCTTCGCCAAGTTCCATGTCAGCAGATAAATCAGCAAACGCGATTTCAGGTTCAATCATCCAGAACTCAGCAGCGTGGCGGGACGTGTTTGAATTTTCCGCGCGGAAAGTTGGACCGAAAGTATAGATGTTACGGAAAGCTGCACAGAATGTTTCACCATTCAGCTGACCACTTACTGTTAAGTTTGTCTCTTTGCCAAAGAAGTCTTGGGACGCATCGATGGTGCCGTCTTCTTTGCGTGGAGGTTTATCCAACTTTAAAGTTGTTACACGGAACATTTCACCAGCACCCTCAGCATCAGAGCCAGTGATAATTGGCGTGTGCACGTATACGAAACCTTGATCTTGGAAGAATTTGTGAATCGCGTAAGAAAGTACAGAGCGCACACGGAAAACCGCAGAAAAAGTATTTGTGCGGGATCTTAAGTGAGCAATCTCACGCAAGAACTCATAGCTGTGTCTTTTATTTTGAAGCGGGTAAGCAGCGTCGGCTTTTTGTACAACTTTGATTTCTGAAGCAAGAACTTCAAACGCTTGACCGCCGCCTTGGGACTTCACAACTTTACCAGTCACGATGATGGAGCTAGCAATTGTTAACTTAGCCACATCTTCGAAATTAGAAAGATTGGAATCGAAAACTACCTGCACGCCTTTAAAGAAAGTACCGTCATTCAACTCAATAAAACCGAAGTTTTTTTGGTCGCGGATTTTACGAACCCAGCCCGACATATGAACAACTTTATCGATGTATTTTTCTGTTTCTCTAAATAGTGTTTTAACTTGCGTAGTTTCCATTACAAAAGACCCTTTCAGCAATCCGTTTAAAATACCGCTCTTTGAGACAGATGTCTAAGGCTTGCTAAGGGGCAGACCTTTCAGACGCGAGGGGAGGCTCGCAGTGGACTTTTAACGCAAAAAGTCATCACCTCTGCAGTGCCTCGCTTTGAGACCGCCGCTTGCTCCCCCTCTAGCAAAATCCTAAAATATCATAAAGAGGGAGGCCCTAATGGCCACATCTACACACTATCGTGTTTGCCATAAATGCCACACGGTGAATAGCGCTGAAGCGCAGCTCGTGACCACCTGTGAGTGTTGCGGAAAGCATCTTGCACCCTTTTATTTTTTCGACGAGAGTAAGGCCTTGGGTCTGCAAACCACAGACCTTTACTCTAGCGTGAAAGCGGCGACGGAGTCGAAACTTCCACTGAAAGAGTATCCACCCATTGTGGGATTAACGGTGTACTGGGAGTCTTAGTTTAGCCATGAAAGTTACCTTCGCAGATATCGAGAAAGCACGCGAGCTTTTAAAAGACGTCATTAACAACACAGAGCTTAGCCATTCCACCAGCGCCAGCAAATTACTTAACTCTGAAGTTTACTTTAAATTTGAAAACACCCAACGCACTGGAAGTTTTAAATTCCGAGGGGCGTTTAATAAAATCAGCAATCTGACTGCAGAAGAAAAAGCCCGTGGAGTCGTTGCAAGTTCTGCCGGCAACCACGCCCAAGGTGTGGCGCTTTCAGCAAGCCTTGCCGGAGTAAAATCCACCATCGTGATGCCGGAAAATGCTTCCATCAGTAAAGCTTCAGCGACCCGGGCTTATGGTGCGAACGTTGTGCTTAAGGGCGAGATTTACGATGAAGCTTTTGAATACGCTAAAAAATTAGAATCAGAAAACGGTTACACTTTCGTGCATCCCTATCAAGACCCACATGTTATCGCAGGGCAGGGGACCATTGGTATTGAAATCATGGAAAGGCTTCCGCAGCTAGAAACCATCGTCATTCCTATTGGTGGCGGGGGATTGATCAGCGGTATTGCTTTAGCAGCGAAAACACTAAATCCCAAAGTGCGCATTATCGGTGTGCAAAGTGATCGTTCACCAGGAATGGCGCATCTTTTTAAAAAAGAACCGCTAACGAACGTCAAAAGATCACCGACGATTGCTGACGGTATAGCGATAAAAAATCCTTCGCAAATCATGTATGATAATTTCATCTCAAAGTACGTCGATGAAGTCGTGACGGTAAGTGATGACGAAATAGCTGAGGCCATCGTGTTTTTGATGGAAAGAGCTAAAACCGTTGCCGAAGGTTCCGGTGCCGCTGCCATGGCCGCAGCGATGTCGAGAAATCTAAATCTAGGCAAACAATGCTGCGTGATTATCAGCGGTGGTAACATTGACCTTAACATCGTTTCAAAAATCATCGACCGTGGTCAGATTCTGCGCGGGCGTCTTTATGAAATGTCAGTGATCGTGGATGATTTACCAGGAAATTTAAGCCGTCTTACTCAAGCTATTGCCAATGAAAAAGCCAATATTTTGGAAGTCCGCCATGACCGCGTTTCAAAAGGTCTTTCTTTACGAGAAACACGTATTGATTTCGTCTTAGAGACTTCCAGTATTGAACATGTTGAAAAGATCAAGCGGGCTCTTGAGCAGACCGGTGCTAAAATTATTCACAGCTCCTAGGGACATCTTAGATTTTTCCCAGTCTTCTAAACCATACTTATCTAAAATGCGCTGAAGTTCACCACTTCGGCGCATTTCTTCAATGCCCCGGTCGATAATTTCAGCGTACTGATTTGAATTAGAATTCGCTGGTGAAAAAGCCAGATACAAGAATGGATTATCACTCACAACCCAGCCAGCAGCCTTCAAACTATCAACCTTCATTCCTCGTTCATTCACAACGCTATGTAAGACGATGGGATTTTCGATAAATGCATCCAAGCGGCCGCTTTTAATCATCTTGAGAACTTGATCCAAAGGTCTATCCCCAGAAAAGGGAATAAAGGATTTATGGCGGGCAGCGATCAGTTTATCAATACTAGTTCCATAAGAATAGCCATTGATAATACCGATACGCATGTTTTGCAGCGATTTACGTCCTTTATAAACCCAGGTGGAATCTTTGCGAGTGAAGAAAGCAGAGCGTGAAACGCCTAAGGCTTTATTATGAAAAACAAAATCAGGCGCATCTGACTTTGCTGTTCCGATTAAGCCTTGGGCTTTGTTCACGCGGGTGTCTTTGATTGCACGAACCCAGTTCGTCAAAGAAATATCAGAAGCAATGTTGTGCTTTTCAAAAATAGTACGAACGACTTCCACCATATAGCCTGGGCGATCCGAATTTGGATCGCAAATGTATGGGCACCAGTAATCAGATTTGATGGAAAGCGTTTCGCGAATTTCCGTAGCTTTTTGCGCATGAGCTTTGTCATTTAAGACAGCTATCATGACAACAGCGAAGAATATCAGTGAAGTGAGCTTCATAAGGTTCCCCTCTCCTTACTAACTTACTTCATTGAAATACTTTGCTGTTTAGCAGGTTGCACGGAAAAATCGGCGTCATTTCGGACATGTAATTTTAGGTAAAGAAATAGCGATCTTAAGTTATAAAAAAACCGGTGAAAAAGTGTAACGGTTTTTGTCCACGGGGAAAAACTCAAAGGCTTTTAAATTTAATTTTTTCCCAATCTTCGGTTCCGTACTTTTTTAAAATACGTTCAAGCTCTCCAGAGCGGCGCATATCGCTGATGCCCTTTTCAAAAATTTCTAAATAACGTGCAGATTCTGGATTGTTTGGAGAGAACGCAAGATACAACATTGGATTTGTCGTATCCACCCATCCGGCAAAACGAAGTTTGGATTGAGGAAAACCAAGTTTAGTCATTGTATCTTTTAAAACCAAGGTTTCTTCAACGATGACATCAAGCCTGCGGGATTCAACCATTTTTAAAATCTGTTCAATAGGACGCTCGCCTGAGATGGGAATCAGAGATTTATTTTTGTGTTCAATAAAAATATCAAGGCTTTCACCATAGCTGTACCCATTGATGATGCCGACTCTTTTGTGTTCAAGTGATTTTATTCCGCGAAAAAGCCAGTTGGAATCAGCCAAGGTGTAAAATCCCATACGCTGAATACCTATCGTCTTGCGTGAGCGAATAAGATTCTGAGAGCTTTTTGCAGTCGCCGCAACTAAAACGGCAATACGATTTTCTTTTACTTCAGCCATGGCCCTGGCCCAACTTGTAACTAAGAACTCAGGCTGAATATCTTTTTTAGAATAAATAATCCGCAAAACTTCAATCACATAGCCAGGACGTTCCGAGGTTGGATCGCAAACATAAGGACACCAGTAGTTCGTCGTTAATAAAAGTTTCTCTGGTGCTTGCACATTGTTTTCTTTTGCACCAGCAAATGAAGCGAAAACAAAGATTATCAAACTAACAATACGCCCGGCGACATTCATGTGGCCCCCGAATACTGGTTCTTTTTTCGATTTGCACGAAAAAGAATCAGACTTTTGCTATTGTAATCTAGAACTTAGAACTGCAGTTTTCTTTCAAAGTGGCACGTATAGCCGCCGGGATTTTTCACCAAATAATCTTGGTGATAATCTTCGGCATTCCAAAACTCACCAGCTTTGACGATCTGAGTAGTGGCGGGTTTTCCCCAAGCTCCAGATTTATCAACTTTCTCTTTAATTTTTTCTGCCGCTTCTTTTTGTTTTTCGGAAGTGTAAAAAATGGCGCTGCGGTATTGGGTACCAATGTCATTGCCTTGCCGGTTGCTTGTCGTTGGATCGTGGATCTTAAAGAAGAACAATAGCAAGTCTTCGAACTTGAGCTTTTTGGGGTCAAATACAACTTTCACAGTTTCAGCATGGTTCGTAGTGCCAGTCTTAACCTGAATATAAGTAGCATTAGCGGTATCACCACCCATGTAACCTACTTGGGTTTCAAGTACTCCGGGTTCTTTGCGGATAAGGTCTTCCATACCCCAAAAACAACCACCGGCTAAGTAAGCAACTTCAGAAGATTCCATGCTTGACCCTTTCACTGCTTTTTTTGCAAAAGCCGTTGAAGCTATAATACAAATCAAAAGAGGCAGTATCTTAAAGAGATATTTCATATCTCAAAGCATACACCCATTCACAGCATCTGCAAGCGGTCCGGAAACTAAAGTGAATTTACTCTTTTCCGAATCCGCCGCCAGAGCCAGAGCACACCGTGATAACATCACCGCGAGTAAAGCGTTGTTGACCAAGGACTGGTAAGGTTTTTTGCTGCCCTTGCTGTTCCAGGGAAATAACGCTTGGGTCCCCATGGCTGCAATTCTTCGGCAGACGGGGGCGATGCAAAGTTAAGTCCGTAAGCCAGGTCCCTTGGACATCTTCCGTGACTTCAAGTTTCATGATCACACCGCGACCACCGCTAAATTTGCCTTTGCCACCGACAGAGTTGCGCTGATCAATGCGTTGCACTTTCACTGGGAATTGCGTCTCGAGCTTTTCAATAGAAAAACTATTCGCGTAGGCCGAAATTCCATCGCAATTTCCATCAGCACCCTGGCCCCCTGTTAAGGTGAAAAGAGCGTGGTTGTCGTTGTGATGAAGATCAAAATAAATAGGACAGTGACTTGTTACTGATTTTTCTTTTTTCTGATGAATTTGCGCTAAAGCCAGTTCCAAAGCGGTCTGCAAAGCCGCCACACCACAAGTCATGCCTTTGTGGGTTGGCGCAGGGTATTTTCCTACCAACCAGCAACCCGCAGGCTTCGTGATTTGCAAAATAGAAAACGATCCGGAATTAGAGATGTTATTAAAGCCGTAAAAAGAGCTGATCACATAAAAGCAAACACCGTAGGTCGCAGACTCGGTCAGTGACACTGTCTTAGCGCCACTCGTCCCACCGAAATCCAGGGCAATACGGCCATCGTGAATGTCCATGTTGACACGTAAAAGTTCACCGCTATCTAAAACTACATCGATGCGAGCTTCGCCTGAAGACAGTTCGCTGATTTTTTGCACGGCTGTTTGTTTTGATAGCTCAATGTATTCTTCGATAAGTTCTGAAGTCACAGTGAAACCGGTAAGTTCTAAAGCTTCATGCAATTTTTTAGTTTGCGATGTAAGATCACTGATCTGTTCTTTTAACCATTCAACAAAACGAGCGGGACAAGCAGGATGAGATGCCATGGCCTGCAAAATCATTTCATTGATTTGATTTTTTTGCAGAATCGGCGTCGGCGGAATTCTTAAGCCTTCCTCTTCAATGGACTTTGCAAGCTTTAATGAGCTTTCGATGCTACGACGAGTGACCCACAGCAGATCTTCTGACACTGCCACTACAAAAGTCATTTCTGAAAGTAAACTGCCGCCGCTATAAGGATCGTTCAAAAGAACGATATCACCTTCTAAAAGTTTTAAATACTTGCTGGCAGTGGCTGCAGCCGTCGTTAAAGTTCCAAAAGTAACTGGTTTTTCACCTCGAACGGCTAGAACCTCTCCTTCCAAAGTGACTAAGGCAGATTCACCTTTAAGGAAGTCATTAAGTAACGCGTGAAATAGTTCTACTTGATAATTCATAAAGAAGCCTCGAGGGTTTTCATTCCGAAAACAGCTGTGGCAGTGGATTCAGCAAAGTCTTTAACGTCAACAGAGGTCTGGGCATCTTTTTTAAAAACGTTTGCAAACACGTTAGCTAATGGACCCGTTACTAAAAGTTTTTTAGATTTTCTTTTTAAGTAAGATTCCATGGCCAAGCGATGCATTGATAAACTTTGCAGCTCTTTGGTGATGGTTGTGACTTCGTTATCTCGGATTTTACTGATTTTAGATAACGCAAAAAGACTGTTTTTAAAGCGCGTGATTCCTTGTGGAACCAGACGGTCTTCAAGGCCCGCAGTTTTTGCAAGCTTAGTATTTTCAGCCCACAAATCTAAAAGGCAAGATTTCTGGCCACGTCCTAAGAACATCGGTCCCGGCTCCCAGCCTTCTTGAGTCGTATTAAAATCAAAACGATTGAAACTATTTAAGCTAATGCCCAAAGTAGGCTGAATTCCTAGTTCGTCAAATTGCAGGTGTTTTAAAGCGACGTCACCCCAGGCACTGTTCCAAGATTCTTTCCATTGTTGGCCAGAGATCAGCCAGAAGTTTTCTAAGCCCAAATAAAGTACGTCGGTATTTTTATCGGCACCTAAAACCATACCCATTGCAGTTGTAGCCGCAAAAAGGCTTTCCAGGGCTTCGTTCTTTGAATTGATAAGTTTGCCAGAGGAACTTAGGAAATAAATTTTTTCTGCAGGAATCCCTTCGCAAGCTTCAAGCACTTCTTTTTTGCGCTCTTCAAACAAGCTGCTCATGGTGGCGTTCAGGGCATTTTTATTCCAGCGTTCTGTTTCAGCTCCATCTGCATTATCTGGCACAAAAACTTCCAACCCTTTTTCGGTAAAGAATTGTTGAGCTTGCATGAGGTGCGAAGGATTTTTATTGGAATGCAGGAAGTGCAAGCAGATTTTCTTGCAATCGACCAGGCTTAACTTTGCGCTAATAGCTTCCAGGTCTTCAATTTTCAAAGGAGCTTCGATAGTGCCATTGGCAAGCACGCGTTCGTTGATTGAAAAAATCAGGTCTTTATTTGTAAGGGCTGCGTGTTTTGTGCCGCAGACATCCAACCAGTTTTCAAAACCTTCTGTGGTTAGATGAGCAACGGCACCGCCGAAACGATAGTCCAAAAGTTTTTTTGGCAAACGCAAACTTACGAAGACGTGTTCTGGTTTTTGTTTTTGCTCAGCAAGAAATTGGGTGAGTGATGTTTTTAAGTTCTCTCGAGAAAGATAAACTCTTTTCTGAGCTAAAGCTTCTTCACCTGACAACAGTGAGTACTCTGCGAAGGATTCGCCGACACTCACGCCTAACACGAAACGGTTTTGCATTTTTAAACGCTCTCTATATTGAATTTGCTTTAGAATGTTGTTAAAGCTAGGGGGTCAGATATAGCAAAATAATTGTTCTAAGAAAAGGATTCTAACGTGAAGATTTCTCCCGAAATTCTGAACCTGGTGCCCTACAAACCTGGCAAACCTATTTCCGAAACTCAGCGTGAATATGGTTTGAGCACCGTTTATAAACTTGCAAGTAACGAGAATCCTTTAGGTCCTAGCCCAAAAGCAATGGCAGCAGTGAAGCAGGCTTTGGATCATCAGCATCTTTATCCAGATCCATCACACTATGAATTACTGCATACTTTGTCGAAAGAATGGGGATTTCCCACTAAACAATTGGCGATTGGCAATGGAAGTGATGAGCTGATTGACTTGTTGACGCGCATTTACTGTGAACCCAAAGACGGCGTTTTGACCTCTGTTGCGGCTTTTAACGCTTATGAGGTCAGTGCTCCGGCCAATCGCGCTGTTATTCATAAAATTCCAATGAAGGATGGCTATCGCTTTGATTTACCAGCGATTGCTGAACATTTTTTAGCGCATCCAGAAAAAAACATCCGTCTGATTTTTGTATCTAATCCAAATAATCCAACAGGTACTTATGCTACTAAAGCAGAGGTCGAAAGCTTCCTGGAAAAAGTAGGAAATCGTGATGATGTGATGATTATTTTTGATGAAGCCTACAATGAATTTGTAAGAGCATCTGATTATGCATCTGCTCAGAATTACATGGGTAAATACAATAACCTTATCGTGCTTCGCACGTTTTCAAAAATCTACGGCCTGGCAGGCTTCCGGTTGGGCGCCATGATTGCTCCAGAAGCAACGATTGAAGTCTTTAACCGAGTGCGCAAACCCTTTAATGTCAACGATTTGGCGCAAGTTGCAGCAAATGCGGCTCTGCAAGATAAGGAATTTATTGAGCGTTCGCAGCAGACTTGTTGGAAAGGGCTTGATTACTTTTATAAGAAGTTAGAAGAATTAGGCCTGCCATACATTCCATCTCAGGGAAATTTCGTCATGTTTGACACCCTTCGTGAAGCCACAAAGGTGAATGAAGCCTTGTTGCGTCGCGGGATCATCATGAGACCTCTTTTGAACTATGGATTCAAAACCCATTTGCGATTGAGTGTAGGGCTAGAGCATGAAAACGAAGCGGCAATTAAAGCTTTGGCTGAAGTGCTAAAGGAAGTACCGGCGCTTTCATAGTCTCGGTATGGATTAATCAGTTGGAGAATGAATGGGAATGGTTGTTACGATAGATGGCCCCGCGGCCTCAGGAAAATCTTCAGTCAGTCGTGAGTTGGCTCGCCGTCTTGGCTGGAACTGGGTTTCAACAGGTGCTTTCTATCGTGGATTGGCCTTTGCTGCTTTGCAATTGCAAATCGACCTTGATGACGTCAAAGCGTTGGCGGAACTCACCCATAATCCCGTGTGGAAAGTGATGATGGAAGACGATCGTACCCGCGTTTATTTTGACGGGGACGATGTCACGGACCTTATTGCTCACGAAGACGTTGGTAATTTCGCTAGCAAAGTCAGCCATTACCCTGAAGTGCGTAAGGCCCTTTTAGAGGCGCAAAGAAATTGCAGCAATGGTCCCCAAGGCTTGGTTGCTGAAGGTCGGGATTGTGGAACAGTTGTATTCCCACAAGCCCAAGCCAAAGTTTACTTAACAGCCCACAGTGAACACCGTGCAGCTCGCAGAGCAGCGGAATTGGGTCTAGATCAAGAAGACATGGCAAAAGCGCAAAAGCAAAGGGACCATCAGGATTCAACTCGTAAAGTAGCTCCCATGGCTGTTCCTGAAGATGCTTTCGTCGTTGATACAACCACTTTGAACTTGGAACAAGTTGTAGAAAAAGTGGTTAACTACGTAAAAGCAAAAATCTAAAGACCCCTATTTAATTATTGATGTAGGTTCGCAAAGAAAAGAAGTGTTCCTTCGAATGCACCTCAAGGACTGTTAAACTTAGAGTCCAGAGGTGGGAATGCTTTTTTCTATTCTGGTATTTACAATAGCTTTGGCTGCTGTGGATGTGCCACAGGTTCCGGTCGTTCCTTCTGACGATGAAAAAACAATTCAATGGATTGTGAACGACTTCCCACCGTACTTGGTTTTAAATTCAAATAAAACTGAAGTGGATATGTCTAAGGCCAAGGGACCGTTGGCGGAAGCTTATCGTCTTTTGGATAGCGGTTTGCCCCAGTACAAACATAAATATCTTCGAGTTCCTTTCGTGCGCATGCAAAAAATTATCGAAAGTAAAAAACCTTTCTGTTCATTGATGTTTCAAGAAACGCCGGCGCGTGCGCAGTTCCTGCAATTTGGCGAAGAAATCGGCAGAACTATTCCAGCAGGTTTAGTCGTGAAATCAGGTGCTAAAGCAAAGTATGCAGTGGATGGTGGAAAAGTAGATTTGGCTAAAACGCTGCAGCTTGGAAGCTTTCGCCTTGGGGTGGTGGCAGGTCGCTCTTATTCCCCAGAGGTAGATGAAATTTTGCAGCGCAATCAGGTTTCATTCCGTCTTATGACCGATCAGGCTGTGGGGGGGCTTTTTCAGATGTTAGATGCAGGACGCCTTGATGGAGTGCTAGCGTATTACTTGGAAAAATCATCCATTGGCGTAGGCGAAGACGCGAAAACAAAATTTAAATTTATACCTGTTAAGCAGTCCACAGAGGCGATTATTTTAAAAGCATCTTGCGTGAAGACTCCGTGGGGAACGGCCCGACTTAAAGACATAAACCCCGTTATACGCGAGAAAAAATTTAAAGATATTTCTTTAAAGCATGTGCTTGCCATGCTTCCTGAACAAGAAAGAAAAGAATATTTAGAACTTCACCGTGAAAGCGAAAAAACCAAGCCAGGGATATCTCGGGGCGACTAAAGATTCCATTTTGTATCCGCTAAGGCGAAGGCTTTCGCTGCCAAAGCTGTGGTGTATGCTGTAGATCTCCAGACGACATTAAAGCGTGCTGTAAAGAGAGCCGCAAAATACACTTCTCCTTTCCAATACGTGCGACCTGCAGAATCCTTTTGTTTTTGTGATATTAAAAATTTGAGTCCATTTTCCACATGATACCTGTGAACCTTGTTTTGCGGATCTCCCAATAATAACAAAGCATTTAAGGCCCAAGCTGATGATTGAATATAATCAGGTCTTGCAAGGACACTGTTTCGCCATGAGCCGTCTTTGTTTTGTTTGTGAATTAAGTAATTCAATAAATCATTGCGTGTCGGCTCAAGACATTCAGCTCCGTTTTTCATCGCATTGGCCATTGAATAGGGCAGAGCATACAGACTTGGATAGTACATTCCGCAGAAGAAATACTGTTTTAAATTCACGACTCTACGAAGATGATTGCAGGTGGATTTGTATCCAGGGGTTTCTTTTTTGTTAGCGAGGGTTAGCAGGTTGATAATATTGGCATTCACGACGCAATCGACATCATTCTTAGCAAACGGAATTCGCGGTCCTTTATCAGGTGGCGCAAATAAAAATCGCGGCATGCTAGAACTGTTTTCATCCATTAAATACGTCATGAATGCGCCCGTATTGATATGTCCTTGCGCCAAATTGTATCCATGGGGATGACGATTTAAATCCCTCGTATTTGAAAGTTTTTTTATGAATACAGAAGGGACAGGATTGCTATGTCCTGGCGGCAACCAGTCAGGTTTTAGTTTGTTTAAGTAGTACTGATAAGTGTAAGTCGCAGAGTTGGTGTCAGCGTCAGGGGGTACATGGGCAAATCCCCACCACGGGCGCGCTAGGTACATGTGCTTGGGCCCAACAACCCTGGTGCCGTGATAATATTTTTCTGGATAAAAACTAAAAAGGTAAGAATTCAAACGAAACGGATAAATTCCGTCTTTGGTTTTTGCCACCAGTGCCGGAATTTTTTTAAAGCGAGGATTTAAAAAATAAATCTCAGCCAAAGTATTTGCGACAATGGCTGCGGTAAAGATTGAAGGATCATCGTAAGGCACACCAAACTTTCCAATTCCGATGGTGCTAGGAGCATAGGAAGTGACCTTTGATTTCCAATGACCAGGGAAGTATCCCTCGTTTGTACCGGTGGTTTGATAGACGGTTAGGAAGTCTAATGAGGAATTAATCAGGGAATCATAGCGACCTGCCGCATAACTGCCTATGGGTAAAGACAGAAGAGAAAGTAGGAAAGCCCCCAGAGTTTTCATCATATCGGTCCTCCAGCTCAAATATGTTAGAGTTGGGGCCATCTGTCAGGGCGAAGGTTCCAAGTCTGCAAGTATACAAGTTGGCCCCAAAATCCGCTCTCGACACAGGACCGCTGAAATCCCTGCCGGATTGCGCAAAACCTTTGACTTCCGGGGTCTTAGCTAGCTAAACAAGTGACTCGCCCAGAGCGGCGAAGAAAGGTTACGGGTAGGATCCAAGAGGTCTTACTACGTGGGAGGTTCCAAAAAACAATATGACAAAACAATTAAACAAAGCCGAGCTTGAGAAACAGAAAGTTCTAGCTTTCTTGGATGCGGAAGACGCAAAGGTTCCAGCGAATCCTGGCATTTTGACTGCCAAAGCTGAAGGTGACTTCAATAAATTATTTGAAGCATCCATGAAAGAACAAGACTTCAAAGTCGGCGACGTTGTCACAGGTACAGTAGTAGAAGTTCAATCTGACTATGTTCTTGTTGATATTAACTACAAGTCTGAAGGTTTGATCGCGATCAATGAATTCCGTATCGTTGACGGTGTTCGCGAAGTTAAAGCTGGAGACAAAGTAGAAGTTTTGATCGACCGTATCGAAAACGAAAACGGAATGATCGTTCTATCTAAAGATAAAGCTGACATGCTACGTGCATGGACTGATATCTCTAAAGCAGCTGAGAACGAAGAAGTTATCGAAGGTACTGTTGTTGCTAAAGTTAAAGGTGGCTTGAGCGTTGATATCGGCGTTAAAGCATTCTTGCCTGGTTCTCAAATCGATCTACGTCCGGTTCGCAACATGGACGTTTACTTGGGCAAAAAATTCAAATTCAAAGTTATCAAATTCAACAAAAAGCGTGGCAACATCGTTCTTTCTCGCCGTGCGCTTCTTGAAGAAGAGCGTGACAGTTTACGTTCACAAACTTTGGACACTATGGCTGAAGGTTCAATCGTTACTGGTGTTGTTAAAAACATCACTGACTACGGAGCATTCATCGACCTTGGTGGCATGGACGGATTGTTACACATCACAGATATGTCTTGGGGCCGCGTAAAACATCCTTCAGAAATGTTGAATGTTGGTGACGAAATCCAAGTTAAAGTTCTTAAGTATGATAAAGAAAAAGAACGCGTATCTTTGGGCATGAAACAACTTTCTTCTGATCCTTGGGAATCAGTAAAAGCTTCTTACCCTCCAGGCACTAAACTAAAAGGCAAAGTAGTATCTTTGGCTGAGTACGGTGCATTCGTTGAGCTTGGTGAAGGCATTGAAGGTTTGATCCACGTTTCTGAAATGTCTTGGACAAAACGTGTAAAACACCCTTCTCAAGTAGTAACTGTAGACCAAGAAGTTGAAGTTGTAGTTCTTGAGGTTGACACTGAGAACCGCCGCATCAGCTTGGGTATGAAACAACTTCAAACGAACCCATGGGTTGAAATGAAGGAATCATACGCTCCAGGTACAATCATCGAAGGCGAAGTGAAGTCTGTAACTGATTTCGGTATCTTCATCGGCATCGAAGAAGGCATCGACGGTCTAGTTCACATCTCTGACTTCTCTTGGACTAAACGCGTAAATCACCCAAGCGAAATGTTCACTAAAGGACAAAAAGTTCGCGCGGTTGTATTGGGCGTAGACATTGAGAACGAAAGATTCTCTTTGGGTATCAAACAACTTGAGTCTGACCCTTGGTCAAACATCGAATCTAAATACGCTATCGGTACTCAACACGACGTTAAAGTAACTAAAACAGCTGATTTTGGTGCTTTCGTTGAGCTTGAATCTGATATCGAAGGTTTGATCCACATTTCTGAACTTACAACAGACAAAATCAACTCTGTTGAAGACTTCGTGAAACCAGGTCAATCTGTTAAAGCTGAAGTTATCTCTATCGACAAAGACGCTCGTAAAATCGGTTTGTCTTCTAAGCTAGTTAAACTTCGTGAAACTAAAGCTGATGTTGACGATTACGTTAAAAAAGCGACTGCAACTTCTAAGTCTACTTTCGGTGACTTGTTTGCTGATCAATTGAAAAACGTAAAAACAGACACTAAGCAATAGTCCTCCTTCGCTCCTCGGTTACGCTTTGCGTAACCTTGGTGGGAGCTACGGCGGATGAAAGCCTTCGGCTTTCATTGACTGAGAACTCATAAAAAGGGACCCTTAAAAAGGTCCCTTTTTTTATGCCTAAAATTCGGTGCATTTTAAAAGCGGACTTCTATTTTTCAAACAAGTACGTTTCGAGGGTGCAGCTATGAAGGGCAGTTTCTTAAAAAAACTCATCGTAATTTTTCTTATCTTTGTTGGTATCGGTGCTTTACTAAAACTCAGTGGTGATTTCTTCGGTGAACCGGAAAAACGCCTGACTTCACGCAACTCCATTCTGCAGCTTGAACTTAATGGCGTTATCTTAAACGGCAAAAAATTTCTTAAGAATTTAGATAAATATAAAGAAGAAGAGAAAGTAAAAGCGATCTTGATCGTGATCAACTCTCCGGGCGGGGCCGTGGGACCTTCTCAGGAAATCTTTGCTTCCATCAAACGTGTTCGTGAAGAACTTAAAAAACCAGTGATCTGCGTTAGTACCGGAGTCATGGCTTCCGGCGCTTATTATTCCGCAGTCGGCTGCGATAAGATCGTGGTGGCGCCTGGCGCGTTGGTTGGTTCCATCGGTGTGATCATGGAATTTGCGAATATTGAAAAACTTTACGAGTGGGCGAAGATCTCTCGCTATTCAATCACATCAGGCAGATTCAAAGATTCTGGTGCTGAATACAGATCCATGCGCGATGACGAAAAAGCCTTGTTCCAAAGCATGATCGATGAAGTATACGCGCAATTCAAAACCACTGTGATGACTGAAAGAAAATTAAAAGAAGAAGTTGTTGCTGAATATGCTGATGGCCGAGTTTTTACAGGTGCAACCGCGGTGAAAATGGGTTTTGCTGACCAAGAAGGTTTTTATGAAGATGCGGTGAAGCTTGCCGCAGAAACAGCGAAACTGGGTGATGATTACGACGTTTTTGAAATCCCTAAAAAACGCATGAGCATCTTTGATTTCGGCAATTCCGACATGGATGATGATGTGAACTCTTTAGCTGATTACAGTGATATTTTAAAAAGCCAAAACTTCGGGGCAAATATCGAAGGCGCATTTAAGTTTGTTTTAAGATCTAAGTTCTTAAATCAGCCATTGATGTTAATGCCAGGCTACTGGGAGTAATTTTTTAAATGGCAAAAAAGAAGCCCGTCATCGCTAATAAAAAAACAACAGCAAAAAAGAAGAAGGCCCGCTCTTCTTCAGGTGCTGCCCAGTTTAAAATCAACAGTGAAGTTTGGCCGCTAGAAAGAGATGTTCTTTTTAGACCGGATCGCATGAAGTATGTGCGTAAACTGATTAAACCAGAGGGCTGCGTTTTCTGTAAGGCTGCTAGTAGTGATGCTTCTTTTGAGACTCTTTGTGTTTTTAAATCAAAACACTCCATGGTGGTGCTTAACAAATTTCCGTACAACAGCGGCCATGTTTTAGTTTTGCCACAACGCCACTGCGGGGATTTGTTAAAACTAAGTGACGAAGAATATACAGATTTGCAGAATACCATTCGATTTGTGATGGCGGCTTTAAACGAAGCCTATCAACCAGGTGGAATTAACTTAGGTTTAAACCATGGTGCCGTTGCCGGGGCGGGTATTCCGGAACATCTTCATTACCATATGATTCCAAGATGGGCGGGGGACCTTAACTTCTTTCCGTTGATTGCAGAGACCAAGGTCTTGGTTGAAAGTCTTGAGCAGACCTATGATAAGCTTTGGAGTATTTTAAAAAAATATGAATAGAGGCGGCGTAACTTTTCAAACAGCTCCCATGACTCCGGCCGTGAAGTGGTTGCTGATCATCAATGTAGCGGTATGGTTTGTTATTCAAGTCATCGTTGAAGGATTCTTAAGAGTTCCTTTCACGTCGATTTTTGGGCTTTACCCAGGTAAAGTACTTTTTGATTTTAATATCTGGCAGATATTTACCTACATGTTCCTGCATTCAATGCAGGTCACGCACATCCTGTTCAATATGTTGATGTTATGGTTCTTTGGGGCCGAGCTTGAGCAGCGTTGGGGCACAAAATTTTTCTTAATTTATTATTTCGTTTCTGGCGTTGGTGCTGCTGTTCTTTACTGCTTAGGCGTGTGGGGATGGGCGTTGGCTACCGGATCGCAAACAGGGTTGATCGTTCCAGTGATCGGGGCGTCTGGCGCTATATTTGGTTTGTTGCTGGCTCAAGGGATTTTATTTGGCGAAAGAATTGTTTATTTCTTTATGCTATTCCCAATGAAAACCCGCTACTTCGTCGCCTTAATGGGTTTGGTGCAATTAGCCTCCATGATGACTTCGTCTGTTTCCGGCGGGGAAGTGGCGTATCTTGCCCATTTGGGTGGATTGGTATCAGGTTATATCTGTCTTAAAGCCAAGTCTTGGATTGATCGTAATGATCAACGTCGTCGTACAAAGTCTAAAGGCAGAAACTTGCGCCTGGTTGTTGATAACGAAAAGTCATCATCGGACAAGCCACCAAAATACTGGAATTAAGCCTTCATAGCGATTTTACCGGGGTTTCAGGGGCTTTGGGCCCCCATCTGAATTCTTGTCTTTGCCTTTTAATTCGGCTATAAAAAGAGCCTATCTACAAGGAGATTTACCGTGTCTTTAGCTCAAGCTAATAAAAATTTGAAGTTTGATAAACGTCTTACTGAAAGAAACGTGAACGTTGGTGAGATGACTAAAGAAGAATTGCAAAAGCACCTTGAGTCTCTTCCAGATCTTGCTCACAACGTTGAGAAGTTCACGATCGATGGAAAGAACGCTTCTTCTTCATCTGACGAATCTCACTAGAACTAATTTGTGAAATTCAAAAGCAAAAAAGCCTGCTGGTTCAGCAGGCTTTTTGTTTTTCAGGGCAGGTTGTTCTACTGTTGAGTTTGGTTGGCTTGCTTGGTGATGGAATCACCACGAGCAATGGCAGCGCTTACTTCTTGCTGGCTAAAAGGAGTCCACTCTTCACGGATGATTTTATAAGTATCACCAGCTTTTAGAGCGTAGATAGTTTTAACACCATAATCGACGTGCTTATCGGATTCATAGCGCTGCAAGGTTTTTACCAGCAACTGATCGTTGTGAGCGACGATATAAGGTTGTGACAAACGAACTTTGATGAATTCGTATTTTGATTTTAAATTCGCTTTGTGTGCTTTCCAAGAATTGTAGTTAAAACCCGGAGCTTTAAAATCTTGATCGTAATAGCCCATGTACTTTTCAATGTCTTGGTTTTCCCAGGCATTGCGCCAGCCCTCGACGAAAGCGTTCATTTGTAGGCGGCGCTCTTCATGTTGATCCTTAGTTACATAGCTGACTTGGTCGAAAATCAGGATCGGAGTTTCACCAAGCTTAATATAATCCTGTAACTTTTTGATCACTTCGTTTCTTACTACCACACAACCGCGGGACCCACGCGTTAACGGAACTGTGTCGGGAATCGCGTGAAGCCAAATCCCGGAACCCGTTTTATGTTCACGTTGGTCGAAAAGATTTGGATAGTTCGTAGTGAAAGCCAAAGCACCATAAAGGCTAAAGGGAATTTTCGGCTGAGTTAATTTCTTTTCTAAGAAGTAAATACCCTCTGGAGTTTTGTGGTCATCGCGCTTGGTTTTATTGCCACCTTTTTTGCCGATGTCTGCTGGATACTCTTCAACTTTTTTAATCTTCTCGCCATTACGTTCAAACACAGTCAGTTTGCGCTGTTCTTTATCTACCAAAAGAACATAGCGGGAAAAGGCTTCGGTTTCAGAAATTTGTAATAGAGGAGCTGGAAGAAGTTCAGGTGTCTCAATGCGAGATGGCTCTCCAGCCAAAAGCGGAAGAGTAAAAAACAATAAAGCCAACCCTGAGAAACTAAACCTCATAGTCTTTATTATGCTTCAATCCAGTGCATTCTTGTCAAGTGTTAGGGTTCCTCTGTCCAATCGTTGGTCAATATCATAGACATTCATCCATTAAAAATTGTGCAGAATTGTGGTCTTACATCTTAAGACCTTGGCCTGTTAGTCCGATAGTTTCAATGACAAGAGGTTTACATGGCGGAAAAACAAGAACAAGCAGCAGCAAAACCAAAGAACTTGGGAAAGCTCTTACAGGTGGCGTTTGCCGTCTTGAATCTTGCGATGATGGGTGCAGGCGGGTATATGGTTTATGCCTCGACGATGGGATGGGAAAGTCCTTCCATCTCAGAAGAGCAAGCCGACCGCGAGCTGGCGTCTGTTGAAAGCACGGAAGATGCTGGGCCGCTGATTTATACAATGGAAAAATTCACAGTGAATCTAGGTGGAGAACCCAAGCGCACGATTCGCCTTGAAGTGAATTTGCAAATGTTAGGGCAAGAAGGTTTTGAAGAGGTGATGGAACCTGAAAACCGCGCTAAAGCCCGTGATCGCATTGTACGTCTTTTAAATGAAAAAGCCTTTGCAGATTTAGATAGCATTCAAGGCAAACTTTTCCTTAAAGATAAAATTGCCGGTGAAGTAAATGGCATCCTGAAACAGGGTGTTGTGAAGGATGTATTCTTTAGCGACTTCGTCGTTCAATAATCTGTTGTTTCATCTGCTGGCTCCATGCCAAAAGTCTTAACTAGCCGCATTTCGTTGATCTCCGCTTCCTAGAGTTTCACACTGGGAAGGTCGGATTTTTTCAACGAAAGAAGTTCTAGCATGAAGACACGTTTTTCTATTTTCTTCGTAAGCTTAAGCATTGCTGCATCAGCTTACGCCGTCGAGCCAACACCATCTCCGGTGAAAGATAACAAGAACGCAGATGTGATCGGTGCCATCAAAGGATGGAGTACAAAAGATGATTTAAAGATCTCTTTGCCCGTCACTAAGTTTGTTTTGCCAAACGGGCTGACGGTGATTTTGTTAGAAGATCATTCAGTCCCTATGGTGAGTTATCACACTTGGTACCGCGTTGGTTCCCGTGATGAATATCCGGGTGTGACGGGTGCAGCACACATGCTTGAGCACATGATGTTTAAAGGTGCAAAAAAGTACGATGGTAAATCCTTTGATCGTATTTTCCATGAAAACGGAATCACCAATAATGCATTTACTTCCAATGATTACACAGGTTTTTACGAAGACCTTCCTAGTTCAAAACTAGAGTTGGTGATGGATATGGAAGTGGACCGTATGAGTTCACTTCTGATCAGTCCTGAGGATCTAAAAAGCGAAAAAGAAGTCGTGGCGGAAGAGCGCCGCTGGCGCGTAGATAATAATCCTATGGGATTGATGAATGAATTAATGATGGGAACATTGTTTAAGGTTCATTCTTATAAGTGGCCGGTGATTGGCTATATGAAGGACATCGCAGCCTATGATTCTGAAAAGTTGCGTTTCTTTTATAACACGTACTATGTGCCGAATAATGCTGTTCTGGTATTAGTCGGTGACTTCAAAACTGCGAAAGTAAGAAGTCTGATTGAAAAATATTACGGTCAGTTGCCTTCTCGTCCTTTGCCGGAAAGAAAATATCCGGAAGAGCCTGCGCAAAAAGTTCAGTTAAACGCGACTTTGAAAAAAGACGTGCAAAACAGTTCTTTTATCGTCGCTTTCCGCAGTCCAAAACAAAGTGATCCGGACATGTATGCTTTGGATTTAGCGATGAATATCTTAGGTTATGGCAGTTCAAGCCGTTTGCATAAACGTCTTGTGTACCAAAAACAAATTGCGACTTCGGCTTATGCTTATAACCGCGCGCTTCAAGATTCAGGGGTGATGGGTGTAGGAGCCGCAGTGAAGCCAGGCATGGGTATCCAAGAAGCTTTGGATGTGGTTTATAACGAAATCTATAAACTAAGAAATCAAAAAGTATCTGAAAGTGAACTTGAAAAAGCGAAAACCCAAGTCATGAAGGATTTGGTTGACGGTTTAAGAACAATGGATGGTAAGGCCCGCTCGCTCGCTGTGAATGAGATTGTGACGGGAAGTTATCAAAGTCTGTTCACCGATTTAGAAAAGTATCAGGCTGTCACTGCGGACGATATCAAGCGTGTTGCTGAAAAATACATGCAACAAACACAGCGCTCCATTATTAGTTTAGAACCTAAGGCAAAAAAGGAATAATCCATGAAAGCATCATCTCTAGCTCTGACCCTTCCTCTGATTTGCTCTGTCATGGTGGCTTGCTCTAGTACGGGATCAAAGGATTCTGCAAAAGCTCCGGCCGGATACGTTACTAAAGGAAACGGCTCTTTTACTTTACAGCCTTATAAAACAGTGACTTTAGAAAATGGTTTAAAGATTGTTTTCATTCGCGACACAAGTCTTCCGCGCATCAGCTTAACTATGATGTTAAAAACGGGAACAATGCAGGAGCCTGTTCAGCATGCAGGACTTAATGCTTTAACGGCCTATCTATTAGAACAGGGATCGCAAACTCGCGACGCGATGAAAATCGCCGATGATTTTGGCCAATTGGGTTCGTCTTTAGATATCAGTGCTGGCGCAGATATCACGACGGTGTACGCGGATTCGCTTAACAACTCTTCAGATTTTCTTTTAGATTTATTTGCTGATATCACTATGAATCCTGCGTTTAAAGAAGCCGAGATAAATCGCATCCGTGCGCAAATGGTCGCGGCTTTGCAAAAGAAAGTGGATAATCCTTCCGCATTTGCAAATTTAAAAATGGATCAATATCTTTTTGGTAATCACCCTTATGGACGAGATGAAAACGGTACCATTGAGGGTTTAAAAGGTATCACCAAGCAAGATATCATTAAGCACTATCTTACTTTTTATAGACCCAATAATGCTTCTTTGGCCGTCGTTGGTAATTTTAAAGAAGACTTTGAAAAGCGCGTGCAAGATCAGTTTGGTAAGTGGGGTAAACGAAGCATCCCTGCTATTAAAGCTGAAGCTCCTCCGGTCATTGATGGTCTGAAAGTGAAACTGGTTGTTAAAAAGGGTTTGCAGCAAACGCAGATCCGCATTGGTCAAATCGGCATTTCCCGCGTTGATAAGAATTATTTAACTTTGCGTTTAGCCAATGAAGTTCTGGGCGGAAGCTTTGCAAGTCGCCTTAATCAGAAAGTCAGGGATGATTTAGGACTGACCTATTCTATTTATTCTTATTTTGACGTTAAAAAAGAGCCGGGCAGTTTTGAAGTTTCCACTTTCACGAAAAATGAAACGGCTGGAAAAACTTTAGAAGAAGCTTTGGCAGTTATTAAAGACTACGTTGAAAAGGGTGCAGATGATAAAGAGGTCGCTGCTTCTAAAAATCAACTTGTCGGACAATTTCCAAGAGCCATCGAAACAGCAGACAGATTGGCTTACAATCTTCTAGCTT
The DNA here is from genome assembly GCA_041888585.1 of Bdellovibrio bacteriovorus. Taxonomy (GTDB): domain Bacteria; phylum Bdellovibrionota; class Bdellovibrionia; order Bdellovibrionales; family Bdellovibrionaceae; genus Bdellovibrio; species Bdellovibrio bacteriovorus_I. The sequence goes on from CP168971.1 coordinate 911,082, forward strand.
TGGATTTCTATGGAATCTCTGTAGATTACCTTTTGAACTTCAATAAGACGGTGAATGGAATTTCAAACAAAGATTCCAACTCCGCTTTAAAACAGACTCTGAACCCGGAAAAGCTTAAGGTTCTGGTTTATGGGGATGAAAGCATCATCGCCCAATTTGAAAAGTTTAAACCAGAGATCGAAAGAATTAAGTAATCACTCACTATAATTTTTTGCATCTAAAAGCACCTCTGGCCCCCACATGACGGTGGTTCCAGAGGTGATGTATTTTTGGACAAAGTTTCTTAAGTCACTTGCACCTTCATTCATCCAATACATCACACAATCTGAATTCTTCGTGTGGGCCCCGTGGGCCGTGTCTTGATGATTCGTCGCCATCGGTACGCCATTATTTACAAATCCCAAGGCATGACCCATTTCATGAACCAGTGTACTTTGTTCGACATACTTTTTTACGACCGTCGAACTTGATGAAGTGTTGATGACATCTTTAAAAATCGCTAAGACCGGAGTGCCAGTAATACTTACACCAAGCACATTTGCCGAAGGGCCATTGCCTGAATTGAAATTCCCTTTTAGAAAATAGACGGAAAAATGAGCTTCGGCGGCCGTGGATCTTTCATGGTTTGTTTTGCCATGAAGTTCTAAAATTTCTGTACCCAACCAATCGCTTTTATTTTGCGCTGCTAGCGCCTTCATTTCATGAATTTGTTTTGGAACTAAAATCACAGGTATTGAACTGCGGTACTGAAAGATGGCTAACAAATTATCTTCAAGAATTTGCCAGTAGGGCATTCCTGAAAGAGTGTTTCCAGTAAAGGGTTCAGCCCCTGGCTCAAAATAAACATCGACCACGATCTTTTGTGTATTTTTAAAATAGTTGAGCGCAGTCGATTCAGGGAAGTTTTGATTCGGGTTTGAACCCGAAGTATTGTTCTGACTGCAGTTTTGAAATAGGAGTAAACAGATACAAAAGAATAATACCGAGAAAGTGGCGCGGCCTGACTTTTTCATATCTTACTTTTCGGAATTACAGGATGCAGTCTTGAACAAGTCTTAGATAAGATTCAGGCAAAAAAAAGCCGTCTCAATTTGAGACGGCTTTGGCAAGACCGACCGAATTATTTGCGCTTCTTACGAGCGCGAAGGTAGATGATGGCTCCCAGGGCTGCCAGGATCAATGCTCCCATTAGCAACATGGTTTTATTATTTTTGCCGCCGCCTTCTTCCATTCCTTCACCTTGCATCATATCAGCAGGCATTGCTGAGCTAATGGGTGCACCCAGCGTTTCAGAGCCTGGGCGGATAGGACCAAGGTCTGGCTTAGTGTAAAGGTTTTTAGAAGCAATAACTCTTAAGCTCATAACCGCTTTAAAGAAATCTTGGCTGTATTTCGTGTAGTACTGCTTGTGGGCACTGAAAGTTACAAGGATCGCAATCTTATCCTTGATAGTAGCTAGGTAACGAGTGAAGTAGTTTGGAACTTCAGAGCCTAAGTGCAATGAATCCACCCACGGCTGATCGTTGATCTGCACGCTTTTCGCTTTGTAAACGATTTTGGATTCGGTCATGCCGCCGCCACGAAGATTCACAGAGATAGGCGAGTTTAAGTGTGATTCATAAAGCGCAAAGGTGTCTGTAGGGCCCACTTCCTTTGCCGTTAAGATGATGATGGCCTCTTTAGATTCTTTGGTTTGTTCGCTTCGGCAAACCCATTCAGTCTGTTCAAGATTACACTTCCAAGACTCTGGCATTTCAAAAGCGATATAGGCATTACGAAAGACTTTTGCTTGGGCGCTAAAACTGAGTAGAATAACGGCGAGTGATGCGAACAAACGATACTTCATGCAGACTCCGCGACTCCGAGCAAATTCGGAGTATAGATCAAGTTGTTTATGCATTTTAGTATATTAGAGCACTCCACTAAGCGCAAAGGAGAATTTCCGTGAAGAACCTCTATCAGCTGACCACATTTGTTACAGTCATCAGTGAGGGCAGCATGACTGCAGCGGCCGATAAGCTTTATCTTACACAGCCAGCAGTGTCGCAGCAGATTCGTAATCTAGAGGAAGATCTAGGGGTGGAGCTTTTGGTTCGCGGTGTACGCCAGATTAAAGCGACTCCACAAGGGGAAGTTCTTTATGAGTACGCAAAGAAAATTATCAATTTGACCCAACAAGCAGAGATCGCAATTAAATCCATCGGGCATCAAATGAAAGGTCAGTTGCGAATTGGGACACTGAACTCATTGGGATTGCACTTAATGAGCCCCATCGTGGGACGACTGATGCGCCATAACCCTGACTTGAGCATAAAGATTGATTACGATCGTGGAGATGAACTAATTAAAAGTTTTAAAAAAGGTCAGTACGACATTCTGATTCTTCCCGATGTAAAAGTGGAGTTTGCTTCTGAGCTTGATAATTGTGAAGCCAAGTTCCTAGTGAAAGAAGAAATGTGGTTAGTGGGGTCTTCGAAAGACGAAAAAATGCCCCAACAAATCAGCCTTAAGGACATCGGTTCATTTTCGTTAGTCAATTTCACCGACGAATTCCCAGGCTTTAACGACACCGTTAATTCGAAGCTTCAGAATTTAGGCATGAACGTGTCATCCATATTTGAATCTGCCAATGTGGGAACTTTGAAGCGAGTGATTGAGGCAGGATTGGGATGGGGCTTTTTACCAGCTCACTCAATTAAAAAACAAGTTAGGTCCGGCAGGTTAAATCGCGTATACGTAAAAGACCTGCATTACGAAATCGACCTCATGTTTTACTACAAAAAGAATTCTGAAAACCGAGCTTTACTAGAAGTCTTCTATCAAACGATGGCTCAGCAAGAGAAAGGCTAAAGTTCAGTTAATTCTTCAGTGATTTTTCCGATGAGTTCTCGACATAAAAGGAACTTTTCATGCGCAAAAATCATTCGATCCAAGTCAAACTGGCAACGCCTATCATTTTTATTGCAGTGATTGTTTTAGGATCCATGACTTTTTTCATGGCTAAACAAAGTAATGAAATGGCGACCAAAGATGCCTCTGATAAATTAGTTGCTTTAGCTCGAGGCTCTTCAAATGAGCTTCGTCTTGAAATCGAAAGAGGACTTTCGGTGGCAAGAAACATCGCGCACACGGCAGAATCGTTAAGAGAATCCGGTCACACCAATCGTCAGCATATTGCTGAATCCATTCGTGACATACTAGTTAAGAATAAGTTTTTAGTGGGTACTTGGACGGGATGGGAACAAAACGCCTGGGATAATAATGACAGTCTTTTTGCGAACACCTCAGGCCACGATACGACGGGCCGCTTTGTTCCTTACGCAAACTGGGAAGGTGGCAAGGCCTCTGTCACGCCTTTGATTGGTTACAATACACCGGGTGAAGGTGACTATTACCTTGTTCCTAAAGCGCGCTTAAAAGAAACCATGGTAGAGCCTTATCTTTACCCGATTGATGGTGTTCAAGTCTTAATGACATCGGCGGCAGTTCCAATCATTGTAAACGGAAAATTCGTCGGTGCTGCGGGTGTGGATTTACCACTTAAAGAAATTCAAAAAAAGGTTGGGTCGATTCGTCCCTATAAAACTTCCCAAGCTTATCTTGTGACTACAAATGGGAACTATGTTTCTCATCCAGAGGAAAAATTTATCACTAAAGCTGCTGAGTTCCCGTTTGAAGCAGCTAAATTTAAAGAAGCTATTTCGACAGGTCGCGAAGTGATCATATCCGGAACGGATCCTGCTGACGGCAATGAATATCTTTATGTAGTATCACCCATGTTTATCGGTGAAACGGAACAGCCATGGGCTTTAATCGTTAAGACTCCAACTAAAACGGTTCTGGCGGCGGCTACTGAAATGTTGTGGACTCAGATTATCATTGCTATCACTGGTATTTTGATTTTATTTGCGGCAGTTGTTTTAATTGCGAAATATATCGCAAAATCGGTAAGTTCTTTATCAGCACAATTAAATTCATCTAGCGAACAAGTAAGCTCAGCTATTCATCAGCTGACTATTGCAGGCCAGTCGCTATCATCATCATCCAGCGAATCTGCGGCGGCCTTAGAAGAAACAGTGGCAAGTCTTGAAGAGATGAGTTCTATGGTGAAATTAAATTCTGACAACGCAAAACAAGCGGCCACTTTGTCGGTAAGTTCTTCTGATTTAGCCGTTGCCGGTGAAAAGGAAATGGAATCGCTTATTAGTTCCATGAACGTCATCAGTGATACGTCTAAGAAAATTGAAGAGATCATTAACGTGATTGACGACATAGCCTTCCAAACAAATCTACTAGCATTAAACGCTTCCGTTGAAGCAGCTAGAGCTGGTGATCATGGAAAAGGTTTTGCGGTGGTCGCAGAAGCCGTTCGTTCCTTGGCGCACAGATCGGCTTCCGCAGCAAAAGACATTTCGACACTCATTACGGATTCAGTTGAAAAGATTGAAGACGGGGCTAAGAAGTCAGCCAAATCAGGCGATATGCTTAAAGAGATCGTAAAATCAGTTAAAAAAGTTTCGGAACTGAATAATGAGATTTCTATGGCTAGTGAAGAGCAAAGCACAGGTATCGCACAAATTAGCAAGGCGATGAATCAATTGGATCAAGCGGTGCAATCAAATGCAGCTTCTTCTGAAGAGATCGCGGGCACAGCAGAAGAGATCAACAGCCAGGCTAAAATCATGAACGGCGTTGTCGAGCAATTAAACCTTGTGGTGTATGGGGACTCGGCGCAAAAAGAAGAAGCCGAAGTAGTTGAGTTAAAAAGAAGCTTTAAAACTTCAGCAAAGGCTGCGTAGTACGCACAGGTTGATACGGACGAAGGAAGCAGAGGTTATGAATAGCCGCTGCTTCTTTCCACGCATAGGAATGTAGCATGGTCTTTTTTAAGTACCAATAGACCTTAACTCGTTCCTGCATACTTAGTTCGCAAAATCCAGTATCAATGTAGCAGCCCACGTGGCTATCTAAGGCTTCATCCTGCATGCGTTCGCAGGAAACCTGTCGTGATAATTCTTCTGCGCGGGTTTGCAGGCATTCGCGCACGTCTTTAAGCCATACTTGAGTTTTCGCAGGGAACTTCGCTTCATCATCTAAAAACTTTTTACAGTAGTGATCTCCGAATTTAAGCCAGTAACCTTTGTCGCCGCAGGGTTGCTTTTCTTCCATGCATTTATAAAAGTCGCAGGAGCGAGTGCTTGGATTGCATGTATTAGCGAAAGCAAAACTAGAAATAAAAAATAGTGGCAAAAAAATAAGGATTCGAAGCATCTAAGAGTTCTAAACTAAACGAGGGACTTTGTCAGTCCCTCGCAAAATTTCAATTTAGCAACCGCAAGTTTTTCACTAACTGTCTAAAATATAACCGAATCAGGAAGGCCCAAGCGGGCTGCGATAATACGCACGATTTCCGAGGCATTCTCTTCTAAAGCGCGCTCCGTGACGTTAAACACAGGCCAGCGGCGATTTTGCTTAAAAATCTTTTCGGCGTACTCAATTTCCTTAGCGATGTGGGACATCGAAGCGTACTCGCCCCCAGGATCCTGCCCGAATTTTTCTAGGCGACTTTTGCGAATGCGCTGTAGGGATTCCATATCGATGATCAAGCCAACAATACGGCGTTGGTCGATTTTAAAGAGTTCCTCTGGAAGGGGAGTATCTAACACCATTGGAACGTTTGCAACTTTCCACCCCTTATGGCTTAGGAAAATCGATAGAGGTGTTTTACTGGTTCTAGAGATACCCACTAAAACAATGTCGGCTTTGTCCAGCTCTGCAAAAGTTTTCCCGTCGTCGTGTTTAACGGTGTATTCGATGGCTTCAATACGTTTGAAATATCTTTCATCCACCGCCCGTAAAGCACCGACGTGGGCTTCAGAATGTTCACCAAAGAAGGTATCTAAAGTGTTTAACAGCGGGCCTAATAAGTCGAAATAAGGAATGCCTTTGCCGGAAGCGATCTCGCGGATTTTATTTCTCAGTTGGGAACTCGCTACAGTGTAAGCAAGCATTCCACGGCGCTCAAAACACTCTTCAATGACCGCTTCAGCTTGAGCTTCGGTTCGCACGTTTTTACAGCGAATGATGTTGATTTCTTTACTTGAATATTGCACCAGGGCCGCGCGAATCATTGTCGCTGCGGTTTCCCCGGTGGAATCTGAAACTATATAAATCGTGTAGGTTTTATTTTCACCGTCAGTCATTAGTCAGCAAATCCATTTATTAAGGCGCGACGTACGTTTTCGATATGTTCTTTTAACCACAAGTCAGCCATTTCAGAAAATAGAATGAAAGCAAAATCAGGGCTTACTTTAATTAACAAACATTCCGCACGGTGATTTGGATCCAACTGTGGCAATTGCAGTCTAGCTAACATCGCTTTGGAATCTGTTTTCAAAACCGACATCATATTCATTTCAGGAAGTTTGATAGTAGGTTTGGTGTTTGTCTTAATCAGGTGACTCACACCTTTATGGAAATAAGCTTGGGCTTTCCACAAACCGTCATTGTTCTCTAATAAAACACCGCCATCAAAAAGCATGGCTAATCTTGAAAAAACAATGATCGCACGATCTATATGATCTTCAGGTAAACCTTGGGAAATTCCTCGTACTAAAGATAAGTCTCTGGAAGGCTCAAAATTTTGATCGCGTTCTTTTTCTTCAACCTTGTTATCAAAATCATTTTCTAAGAAGGACTCAAAACGCTTTTGTAACATTGTGATTTTTGAAACTAGGGACTGAGATATCTTTTCCATGAACACACGCTCCGACATTGGCTGACTCTACATCCTGCAGAGTACTTTATCCATTGTCCCGAGGAACGCGAAGTTAATCAAGCACGACAGTAAGATCGGATGGGGTCTGTTGACCTTCGAAAACTTTGGGAAGGTTCCCAGTACTTTGTCCAGGTGGCAGGAACAAACGCAAACTTGGTGACTTTAATTTTTGCCAAATCTCGAAGGCGTGGTTTGTCCAAGCATTCATGTCACCTTGAAAAGGCAAAATCACAACCCATTTGTTGGGTAAAAGCTGTTCACTTGAAATCATCAAGGGCGCAGTTGCTGCAAAACCCACTACCGGAGTTTCGATTTCAGTCTCAGTGATAACCTTGTTTATGTATTCAGGGATCACGGCTGATTTGTGGCGGGCTGATTTGCAAATTTGAAAATTTAGATACCAATCAAGGCGGGCCGTCCACTGCGACTTTTCCAAGTCAGGCACAATCCACAGGTCTGAACCGGGATTCAATGCGCTGGCTTGGGATAGTACGCTGATGGCCATTAGTGAGCCTTACCTACCTGATCCAAAAGTCCGTTTACAAAACTTGCTGAATCAGTGGTGCCGTATTTTTTCGCAATCTCAACTGCTTCGTTGATGGCGATATTTTCTTTGATAGGTTCAGAGGCGAATTTCATTTCATAAACAGCGATGCGCAAAATATTGCGGTCGATGGTCGCCATGCGCTCTACCTTCCAGTGGGCGCTTGAGGCTTGAATTTTAGCGTCGACTTTTTCTTTATTTGCCTGAACGCCTTGAACTAAAGTTTCGGCATAGCTGATCACTTCAGCATCCAGGCTTTGTTCAAAGACTTCTAAGAAAGTTTTAAAGCTGATTTGCGGAGCGAACTCAGTTTGAAATAAGATTTGGAGTGCGAGCTCGCGGGCTTGTCGTCTTGCTGTCAGTTTCATGGTTAGGCTTTTTCTCGCTTTCAACAAAGGTCATCGCTGTAAGGCTTAATTGTGGATTACTTGCATCCACAAAATCAAGCAGTTCAGCGTCTTCAAGAGTTTCAACGAACTCCTGAACATCTTTAAAGGTACGGTATACACTGGCAAAACGGATGTAGGCTACATCATCTAGCTGTTTTAGTTCTGCCATGACTTTTTTGCCAATAAGACGAGATGAAATTTCGCTTTCGCCACGATTAATGACCCAAGCTGAAATTCTTTCCACTACGGCATCAATTTGTCCCAAGCTGACCGGTCTTTTTTGGCAGGCCGCTTGGAGTCCTTTAAGGATTTTCTCTTTGCTGAAAGGTTCGCGACGGCCGTCTTTCTTGATGATGAAAGGGAAGGCCAACATGATGGTTTCCACTGTCGAAAAACGGGCTTTACACTCAAGGCATTCACGACGGCGGCGGATGCTACCATCTTTCTGCACTCGAGTATCTAGAACTCGATCATCTGCATGTCCACAAAAGGGGCATTTCATAGTCTTTGGTCCCGTCTTAAAAGCTGTCCGGAGATTAGGGAGAGGTCGTTTCGCAGTCAACTTATGTCAAGGTAAATAGCAATGTGCGTCATGTGCTTACTTCCTTAACTAAAAGCTGGAAGAATAGAAGGAAGAATTGAGGTGCGTTGTGAAGACTTTTCTAGCTGTGGTTTTGCCCTTATTTATCAGTTCCGTTGTTTCAGCCCAACAGGTAGGGCGTGATGCGGCTGCTCGCTATTTTCAAAAACGCGATGTTGCGCAATCCCCATTTGGTGGCGCTTCCGCGGATCACTATCTGGCTTTGCACTTTGGTAAATACATGTCTTCGCAATCCTACGAGTGGGGTAAAAACGGTCAAGAAGATGACGTAGGTGGAAATAATTTCGGTGTCACATACCGCATCGGCGAATGGTACAACTCCATGGATTTAAATTTGCGCATTGATTATACCGAATTTGAAGTAGGCGATGAAAATAGCAGTAAAATTTCTTTTGTGCCGATGATCACTTTCCCGGATGCATCCTCACGTTTTCCACTTTATTTCGGCGCAGGAATTGGACCGGGAGTTTTCTTTAAGCAAGTCTCTGGCAAATCGTCTTTGTCGTTAGACTATCAGCTGATCGCTGGTGCACGCTTTTTCAATATCTTTGAAAACACTGGATTCTTCATTGAAGCTGGTTTAAAAAACCACCTATTGCTGCTCTCTTCAGGACAGCTTAACGGAACCTTCTTAGCCGCTGGCTTGGTATTTACATTTTGAAGATACATAGACATATCGTAGAAGAAATTATTCAGGCCCTTGATGAGATTTTTGAACAAGGGCAGTACTCCGACAAGGTGATTGAACGTCACATGAAAGCCAACCGTCGTTGGGGTGCTAGGGACCGCAAATTCTTTGCTGAAACTGTTTACGAAATTGTGCGCTGGGAACGACTTCTTGCCCATCTAGCTGACGATAATGACTTCTGGAAAATCTGGGGAGCTTACTGGCTTCGTCAAGGTAACGAACTTCCTGATTGGGAAGAGTTAGAAGGGTTATCTGAAAAATCTGTCCAAGCCCGCGCCAAAGATCTTCCTTCCTTCGCGGTGGCTCAATCCATTCCTGATTGGATGTACGAGCGTGGTATTCAAGAACTAGGTGAGGATTTTAAAGACATCGTTCGCGCTTTAAATAAGCCGGCTGAAGTTTTCTTGCGCACGAATACTTTGAAAACGACCCCTGAGGAGTTGATCAAGGCATTAGCCAAAGAAGAAATTCAAGCGACCAAAGTTTCAGCTGACTTACCTGATGCCTTAAAACTGACTGTTCGTAAAAACGTCTTTATCACTGAGCCCTTCAAAAAAGGGTGGTTTGAAGTGCAAGATGCGGCTTCACAAGTTGTCGCGCCATTATTGGGTGTTGAACCAGGTCACCGTGTGATTGATGCTTGCGCCGGTGCTGGTGGTAAAAGCTTGCACATGGCTTCGCTTATGAAGAACAAAGGAAAAATTATTTCCTTGGATATTCACGAGTGGAAATTAAAAGAATTAAAAACCCGTGCGGCCCGTGATGGTGTCGATGTGATCGAAACCCGCGTGATTGATAATACCAAAGTGATCAAGCGTTTAGAAGAAACCGCGGATCGTGTGTTGTTGGACGTGCCATGTTCTGGAATGGGTGTTCTTCGTCGCAATCCAGATACAAAATGGAAACTGACTAACGACGAAATTTCACGCCTTCATCAGTTGCAGTATGAAATCCTGACTAGCTATTGCACGATGACTAAAAAAGGCGGACGCTTGGTTTATGCAACATGCAGCTTGCTGCCAAGCGAGAATGAAAAACAGGTTGAAAGATTCTTGGCGGAACACGGAGCCAACTGGACTCTGTTAAAACAAGTTCACCTTCGTCCAGACAAAGAGGGCTTTGACGGTTTTTACGCGGCTCTCTTAGAGCGACGTTAGTCTAATTCCCTTAGCAAGACCTGCAATCTTTCCGACCTTCTTCCGATGAGAAAAGTGTGAAGAAGGTAGTCGCTTTAGTAGTTATATTGTTTAGCGTGCAGGCTCGTGCAGGAATGTTGCTAGAGCTGGGTGCTACCTATTTATCAGACAGCTTAAAAACTCCAACATCAACAGCATCTTCGGGTTACTTTTGGAATCTAGGTGTGCTTTTCACGTACAATAAAAACGTGTGGGGCGGTTGGAACTTTTCTGGAATCTCATCAACTGCAACGGGAACTTCGACGGAAACCTTTACGACCTTGGATACCGGTCCTTACTTGAAATGGACGTTCGGTAAAAACAATGTCTTCAATTTGGCGGGAGTTTATAATTTAAAAAGCTCGGCCACATTCAGTGATGGAACAACGAACGAAACTTGGTCAGGCACAAGCTTATGGCTTCAATTTGGAGTGGCACCTGAAATTAAGGATGATCTGCGTGTTGGGGCCTCGTTCAATTATTACATGGCCACATACACAAAAAAGGTTGTTTCAAGCACCGAATCCACGACTTCCAATTCAAAAACGTGGATTTTTCCAATGATTACTGTCTCTAAATCTTGGTAGTCTGCGTTAATCGCAAAAGATATCAGCAACCTCGCTTTTTTGTTTGAAACACGAAATTCCGGCTGATAGAAACCTCCGCAACAAATAAGGGGGTCCATAATGATTCGTTCTCTAATGGCAATGGCATTGACACTAGGAATGGCATCTTCAGCTTTCGCGGTTGATAAGGCATATTTCGAAATTAAAAAAGTAACTGTAACTGATGTTACTGCTCAGTACGCTAACCAATTCAAAGCAACTACAAACTCTGTTAACGGTCTTAACCAAGACTGCAACACAGGCGCTGATTTCGTAGCTAGAACTTCTTCTGAAACTTCTGTTCTTGATGCTGCAAATCCATTGAACGTTGTTGAGTTGATCGTAGATCAAATCATCAACATCGGTAAAAAAATCTTCAACGTAATCCAAGCGGGTCGTCCGGTTGTTAACTTGAAACTTGATACTGCAAACGCACTTCCTAAAGGTTTGACTTGCTGGTCTGATCTTGCTGGTTGGAACATGCCTGAATCTAAAGTTTACAACGTAGTTTACGAAAACGGTTTCGGTATGTCTGTTGTAGATTTCTCTTACCGTGTTACTTACACTGCGGGCGGTTCAGCTGACGGTGTTGGTAAATACATCACAAACGCAACTTTCCAACCTGCGAACGTTTCTGTAGCTTGGGGTTTCGCGTTTGATGCAACTGCGCAAATTCCGTCTGTATTCAACACTGGTTCTAGAAAAGATCCTGTAGCTGGTATGCAAATGAACATGGAATGGAAAGTGACTTCAGCTGTAGCTCACGAGCAATCAACTGAGTCTTACTTCGTAAGCGGCGAAAACAAACTTATCCAACTTCAATAGTCGGATTTCGTTTTGACGAATAAAAAAGGATCGACATTTGAGTCGATCCTTTTTTTTTGCTTTTTTGGGGTCTACGTTGCGTTACCGGTACGGGTGATTGTTTTAAAAGAAAATTTTTAGACCGCTTTTGATTCCGGTTCTGTCAGTTGTCGTTGGATCTGTGGCGGCGGGTAATTTGGTCTTTTCTTGTTCTTTGTACCAGCTTCCGAAAATTCTAAATGCGTTGAAGTCTATGAAGACTCCGGCTTCGCTTAATTTTCCTTCAATTTCTCCTAAGCTGTCAGACTCTGTTGGTAAATAGTGGCGGTATTTGCCGTCTATACCAAAGTATTTCGTTAAATAGACTTGCAGGCTTACTTGGCCGAATTGTTGGGTTCTGCGGCCGCTGGTATCGTTATCGTGGGCTCTTTGACCGTAATGGATGGTAAACGCAGTGTTTTGGATGGAATCGCCTAATAAACGAATATTTAACATTCCATTAAGGTCGTTAAAGCCTTCGTCACCGTTATTTTCGTATTCGGCAGTGACCCCCACGAATTGGGCATAGGCCGTAATTTCACTAAAGAAGGTCGAATAAGATTCACTTGCAGAGCTGCCTTCCACTTCCGATTTGTAGTTTTTAAGCGATCCGCTTACTGAAAATTCAAATGGCGAGGGGGAGTTCATCGACAGCCACATGTCCATCATGCGGTTACGCTCTTTCATTTCTAACCATTCTGCGAGGGACCAGCGGCCCTTTTCGCGGTCAGCAGCGCGTTTTGTAAGATCCAAGTCGATGCCCCAGCGTCGAGTTTTTTGCGCGTAGGACACAGATGAAAACACCATAATGCAGAGTAGAACTAAAGATGAAAACCTAGACATGCATCCATTTTCTCGCTTTTATTGTGCAAGGTCTAAGAATTCCCACGTTGATACAAGTTAACGTCTCAAAGAAGGATACGTTGTGGTTCATGATTTCGATCCGTTTGCGCTAAGAATCTCCGGCAATTTTGGTATTCGTTGGTATGGATTGTCCTACATGGTGGGATTTATTTGTGCGTATTTGATTATCAAATGGCTTGCGCGCCGACAAAGGGCAGGTCTTTCTCCAAACATGGTTGGTGATTTTATCACTTACTGTGCGATCGGAACTTTGGTGGGTGGGCGTTTAGGTTACGTGCTTTTTTATGGACCCGATTTATTTTTAAAATTTAAATCAGAATTTCCTTTCTGGGGATTGTTAGCGGTGAATGAAGGCGGAATGGCGAGTCACGGAGGCATCATCGGTATCGTTGTTGCCTGCTTGTTGTTTGCTCGCAAGTACTCTGTGAATTCACTTTATCTTTTAGACCTTGTTGCAGCCGTAGGACCCTTGGGAGTTCTGTTTGGTCGTATCGCGAACTTCATTAATGGTGAACTTGTAGGGCGTCCTGCTCCGGCGGATTTCCCTTTTCCAGTGAAGTTTCCGCAAGACATTTTTTCTTGGCCAAATCAAGGGGCCGAGAAATTGGCAGAACTGACTCCGGTCGTGGAAAAAGTAGGATTCACCCGCGAGCAGTGGCTAGAACTTACAGATAAATTCCGTTTTGATCCTGCAGCCCGTGAACAAGTTTACTCTGTTTTAAATAAGATCGTTGAAAGCATTCAAGAAGGAAATACAGCGGCCAAAGAGGCCATTGCTCCATTGTTGATTGCTCGTTACCCTTCGCAATTGATTGCGGGTCTGCTTGAAGGTTTGTTCTGCTTTATCGTGCTTTTCTTCCTATGGAGAAAACCTCGTAAGCCTGGATTTATCGCTGCCTGCTTTGTGATTTTATACGCCACCGTGCGTGTGATTAATGAAGAATTCAGAATGCCAGACGCGCATATTGGCTTTCAATGGTTAGGACTCACACGCGGTCAATGGTTAAGTGCCGTGATGTTCGTCGTTGGTATTATCTTGATGGTTGTCTGGACAAGAGCTTCGTCGCTAACGATTCCTGGTTGGGGACGTGGTCATTCAATCAAGCTGAACCGTAAATAAGCTGGCGAGTTGGTGAAAAGCAGCCAGCTGACTGCGTTGCAAACTACCTCCGCCTTGCATCTGACTACTTTTGACCAACCCTTGGTTTTCGGTAGGGGAAATAAAAAAACGCAGAGCTTCGCCTGCGTTTTTTTATTTTAGATATATTGATATTTACTTTTTAGATTTTGAAATCGAAGGTTTTAAGTGCGTCGCGGGTGATTTCTGATTGATCGCCTGTTGCGAAGTTTTTAACTGTGACGGTTTTGTTTTTTACTTCGTTGCCGCCAAGGATGAGCGCGTAGTTGGCGTTCATCTTGTTGGCTTTTTGCATTTTTTTGCCCATTTTGCCGCTTAGGAAGTTTTCGGCTTTAATTCCTCTTGAACGGATTTCGTGGGCAACTTTGACGCTTTCCTCTTCGCCTTCGTCGTCAGCGCCGATGATGGCAACTAACACTTCATTTTTAATTGCTAGTTCTTTGGGTGTTAAGTCGGCTAAGCGATCGATGCCTGCAGCCCAACCCACACCTGGTGTTTTTGGTCCACCCATCATTTCAATCAGACCGTCGTATCGGCCACCAGCTAGCACAGTGCCTTGAGCACCTAGTTTTGCCGTGGTGAATTCAAAAACAGTGTGGCAGTAATAATCAAGACCTCGCACCAAGTGATCGTTCACTTTGTACGGGATTCCTAATTTTTCAATACCTGCTAGAACTTTTGCGAAAAAGTTTTTTGAATTTTCATTTAAATGATCTTGTAAAGACGGGGCGTTGGCGTTGAGCTTTTTATCGCCTTCATCTTTTGAGTCTAAGATTCTTAACGGATTCTTTTCTAATCTTGTTTTGCTATCCGCAGAAAGCTGGTCTTGATGTGCCGTAAAATATTGCACCAAAGCATCTCGGTAAGCGGCTCTGCTTTCAGCGTCACCTAAGGTGTTAATTTCAAGAGTGCAGTCAGCAGAAATACCGATCTTCTTCAGAAGATCCCACGCTAATGAAATGCACTCAACGTCTGCGAGTGGGCTGTCATAACCTAAACACTCTGCGCCCAATTGATAAAATTGACGATATCGTCCTTTTTGTGGTCGTTCATATCGAAACATAGGTCCAGAATAATAGTATTTTAACGGCAGATTTTGGCTTAAGCCTTCAGAGATAAAAGCGCGCGCCACACCCGCTGTTCCTTCGGGTCTCAAAGTGAGTTTCTCTCCGCTGCGATCTGTAAAATCATAAGTCTCTTTGCTGACAACATCGCTGGTTTCACCAAGGGTGCGGTGAAATACTTCAGAAAATTCAAAAATCGGAGTTTCAATTTCGCCGAAACCGTACAATAAAGCGGCATCATAGGCTGAATCTTCGACAAAACGGAAAACAAGACTGTCCTCGGGAAGAAGGTCTCTGGTGCCACGAACTCTTTGAATTTTGCTGCTCATAATGGGGCCTCGTATTTACTCTAAGAATTCTCTTATATCAGAGCCGCCGACGAGGCGCAAAGCTATTGCATAATTAGGTAGGAATGGTCTTTAATAATAGAATATGAAAAAGTGGGTTTTAGGAGGCATTTTTATATTAGCGGTTGTCACAGGGGCAGTGATTTATCACGGCTTTGGTGGCGGTTCTGCTAATTTAAACGGGGTCGAAGTCGATTGGCGCCTTTTAGGTGAAATGGATTACATCACCGGCACAGGCTCCTCTGAGCTGACTTCTTTAAACGGCAAGGCCGTCAAAATCCCTGGTTTTATGGTGCCCTTAGAGGATGACCAAAAAGACGTGATAGAGTTTTTGTTGGTGCCAAGTCCTCAAGCCTGCATTCACGTTCCAGCGCCTCCACCAAATCAAATGGTGTATGTTAAAATGAAGCGTGGGACGGAAGTGGCCGTTGGACCGATTTGGGTTTATGGTACTTTGAATCTAGTTACTAAAAAATCAATGTACGGCGATGCCTCGTTTGAGCTCGTTGGGGAAGCTGTTGAACCGTACAAATAACTGAGGAGGTCCTTGTGTTTAAAGTTCTTCTATTTTCAGCTATTGTTTTTGCAGCACATGTCAGCACGGCGCAGACCGAAAGCGCTCCCGTTCAAAAAAAGCATTTACATGGTTTGGCAACAACGACCATGGGCTTTGATGATAAAAAGGGAAAAATCGAAATTCACGTGAATGCCGAAGCCATTTATGGTTTTGAGCACGAAGCTAAATCTAAGAAAGACAAAGAGCGCAAAGAAAAGGGTCTGGCAAAACTCGAAGAAAAAATTGCGGACATGATTGTCTTTGATAAATCTTTGAACTGTGAAATTAAAAAAGAGATTTTTGAAGTGAATCAAGAGAGACGCGCTCACGCCGAAGTGATCGCAGAGTTCTCTGTAACTTGCACCGCGCCAGTGGCAGGTACAACGGTTGAATTTAATTTTCAAAAAGCCTTCCCACGCATTAAAACAGTGCAGGTGGATGTGATCGCAGATTCAGTTCAAAAATCAGCACAGATCAGTAAGAACGGAGAAAGTCTTGAGCTCAAGTAATATTCTGGTAGAGATTCGCGATTTGCAATTCACTTATCCCGGGCAAGAAAACCCGACGTTGCGAATCCCAGAATTTTCCGTGGTCCGTGGGGAAGAGTTGTTTTTATACGGCCCCAGCGGAACTGGAAAGACGACTTTGCTTGAGCTTTTTTCTGGTGTGTTAAAGCCCACATCTGGAAGCTTGAAAATCCTAGGTTGTGATTTCGTTAAAATGAACGATGCGGAACGTGACGCTTTCCGTGCTGAACACATGGGTTACGTGTTTCAGAACTTCAACTTGATTAATTACCTGACTGTTCAAGAAAACATCGAACTTCCAATCCATCTAAGTCCCGCACGCAGAGCCCGATTAGGCAGCGTAGATACGGCGCTGGTTATTAGAGCGCTGTGTGGCAATTTAGGGATCGGCGACCTATTAGGAAAAAAAGTCGGGGAGTTAAGTGTCGGTCAACAGCAACGTGTCGCCGTGGCCCGCGCTCTTTTAGGTAAGCCTGATTTATTATTGGCAGACGAACCAACGTCAGCTTTGGATACAGATCACAGAGAGAAGTTCTTAAAATTAATGTTTGAGCTTTCTGATCTGTACGGCACGACGGTGGTGTTTGTTTCCCATGACCGCAACATTGAAAAACTTTTTTCACGCTCCATCTCGTTAGACTCAATTAATAAGGTTGTGTAATGGTTTTCCTAAGTTTAGCTCTGAAGTCTTTAAAGAACCGCTCGTTTGCGACAATCTTAACAGTGATCTCTATCGCGTTAAGCGTGATGCTTTTATTAAGTGTAGAAAGAGCCAAAAGAGCGGCTGAGCAAGGGTTTACTCAAACCATCTCTAAAACGGACTTGATCGTTGGAGCTCGCAGTGGTCCGCTGCAATTAATTTTATACACAGTATTTAACATGGGAAATGCCACCCACAATATTTCCTATGAAACCTATGAGGCTTTAAAAAAACATCCCGCAATCGAATGGACAATTCCTTATTCTTTAGGTGACGGCCACCGCGGTTTCAGAGTGGTCGGTACCACGGAAGACTTCTTTAAGCACTATCACTATCGCGGCCAGCAAAAAGTAAAAGTCGCCCAAGGGATTGAGTTTAAAGAATTATTTGATGTGGTTTTGGGTGCTGAAGTCGCAAGAAAATTAAACTACCGTATCGGCGATAAAATCGTAGTAACTCACGGAGTAACAAAAGGTGAGGGGATTCAAGACCATGGTGATAAACCATTTGTCGTATCAGGAATTTTAGCACCAACGGGCACACCATTGGATCGCGCCATTTACATGCAACTCGAAGGCATGGAAGCGCTTCACGTTGACTGGCAAGAAGGTGCTGCGCCGACAAAAGATAAAATGGTTCCGGCAAGTGAACTAAGCAAAGAAAAGCTGCACGTTCACAGCATCACGGCGTTCTTTATTGGTACAAAATCAAGAATTGAAACCTTAAGCTTGCAACGAGAACTGAACACTTACAAAGCTGAGCCATTACTAGCAATAATTCCTGGAGTGGTACTAAGTGAACTATGGCAAGGACTTAGTTTCGTAGAAGGTGTTTTAAAAATTATCTCTTGGATGGTCATCGCGGTTGGTTTCATGGCGATGTTAATCGCTCTGACAACATCATTGAATGAACGTCGCAGAGAAATGGCGATCTTAAGAGCTATCGGCGCAAAGTCAGGTCAGATTGTGGGTCTCTTGGTGTTTGAATCAGCTCTATTGACGTTGCTTGGAATTATCCTGGGTACTGCACTAGCATTCACGTTAGCACTTGTTCTTGGGCCATGGATTGAAGGGGAGTTTGGTCTTTACCTAGCTGGTCCGATTTTCATGTGGAAAGAGCTAATGTATTTAGGAATCACGTTTGTTGGTGGAACTTTGATTGGCTTGATTCCGGCATTAAGAGCACAAAACTTAGCACTTAAAGATGGCTTAAGCGTTAGACTATAAGAAGTCTGTATAACTAATTTAGCAAAGTAAAAACGGCGTCAAAAGCGCCGTTTTTTTATGCCTAGAAATGAGTGGGTAAAACCCCAAACCATCGATTTACGAAAAACTCTGAATAATTAAATCATGAGCCTAGCAAGATTTTTTTCTTGGAGAGTAGGCTTGGTATTCTTGCCGGAGAGGGGCTTCACCGGCGCATGGATGCGCGAACCGCAGCTTGCTGCGGCGGTGACTGAGCCAGGATGGCGTCCCCGCGGAGAGCAGGAATACCAAGCCTACTCTCCAAGAAAAAATCCGTCGCTAAGACCCAAGACTAAGCGGCTTTAACTTTAACTTTATCTGCAGATTCTGCTTCGTAATCAGAGTATGGAGTTTTCACTTCCACCATTGTTCCGTCTTCTGCTTTATAACCACGCACTTTAAACATCTTAAGAGCCTCTGAACGGCCTTTTACTTCAGCCGCACCAGCCAGTTCATATTTAAAGTCCTCGCCGATTCTCTCAATAACAGTGTCACTGATTAGCAAGTCAGCACCGAAAGCCTTCGTAGAAGCCTCGATACGGGAAGCGGTATTTACGGTATTACCGATAACCGTGTACTCCATACGCTCATCAGAACCAATGGTTCCTGAAATTGCATTTCCGGCGTGCAAACCCATCCCGATATTTATCGGCGGTTGTTCGCGGGCAATACGTCTTTCATTTAAACCTTCAAGGGCACGACGCATTTCTAGGCACGCGCGAACCGCATTGTGCGCATCGCGGTCTGAACTTTTAGGCGCACCCCAAACCGCCATGATCGCGTCACCGATAAATTTATCCACGACACCACCATGGGAGTTGATGATTTTAACCATTACCCCAAAGTATTCATTTAACATTTCAACGACTTCTTCAGGACGACGTTTTTCAGAAAACGCGGTGAAACCACGAATATCAGAAAAGAAAACCACTACTTCTTTACTTTGGCCGCCAACCCCAATGTCCTTATTGATCAAGTCCTCTGCAACAGAAGATCCATGGAACTTCGAAAAAAGGCTTTTCACTTTATCACGCTCTTTAAGACCATCCGTCATGTGATCAAAGGCTTCAGCCAAGTCACCCACTTCGTCATGGGAACGAACTGCGGCGCGGGCTTTCACATCAAAGTTACCCTTAGAAACCAAGTTAATCATCTCTGCCAATTTTTCAATCGGGGAGGTGAGGGTCATAGAGAATAAGAAGATAAAGAAGATCGCCATCGAGATCGCTGATCCCGCAACGAAGATTGCTCGTCTGCGAACCTCTTGGGATACCTCTAAGATTGTTTCTTCAGAGGTTTGTGAAATCACCGTCGCACCAAAAGATGTTTTCACCGAGGCACCAAAGAAGTTTTTATCCGTGTCTGGATCGATGAACTTCGTTTGATACTGCGGAGATTTCGTCGCCAATGCTTTTTGAACGAACGGGTATTTCGCCATGCTTAAACGGGCCATGGCTTTTTGTTCGTCCTTATGGGCTAAAAGCTCACCAGAGCGATCAATTAAATACTGTGTACGTTCTGAAGGATCCGTGAACGGTTTTTCAAATGGAGCTAAGGTCACATCAGCTAAAGCGATATGAGTGATTCTGCCTTGGTCATCACGAACTAAGGGAATACCAATGGTGATCATGGCAGGGGCTTTCGGATAAGAAGCATTTTTTAGCTCAACACTTCCCGTGGCCACACTTCTAATCGGGAACTTTTGCCAAGCACGGACGTTAATCATGTAAGTAGGATTTAAGCCATAAGCTTTTAAAGCATCTTCTTTCACACGGCGGGCCACAGTTTCCACTTTAGAGCCGTCAATTTTTAGAATTTCTAGAGCAATAAAAGTTTTATCTTTAGTAAAGTTAAAATCAAAGTCATCACCAGTGGCAGCATTAGCAGAAGTTCCCTTCATCAAAAGGGAGCCATTAACACGGGTTTTATCCACTAATGATGTAACGATGTTTTCAATTTCCTTTGCTTTTGCCGCTGCTGATTCCAGGTTCGCAATATCCACTTGCTCTGAGGCTTTTTTCTCAAAGTAAGAAGATGAAATCCAAGTGATGGTTCCCGTAGCCGCGACCAGAATTAAAATGGTCACGGTGATAAGTTTGGTTGAAATAGGTATTCTCATATCTCTCCCTAACTAGAATGCCCACTCGGCAAAAAAGTTAATATAGTTACCAACGACAGTTGATTCGTTCACGTCACCATCCACGGCAAAGTTGGTGGCGCTAGGAACTGCCTTGTATTTCATTCTGTCTTCACGTCGGGCATAACCCATTAAGCCAGTAAATTTTGGACTGAATCTGTAACTTCCTAAGAATCCAAACTGAGTCGACACCGATGGCATCAATGGTTGACCATTCGGAGTTTCAATTTTTACAAGTGAAAGATACATATGCATGTTCATTTGGATTCCCAGTTTTGGAGTGATCGAATACCAGTACTCACCACCAAAATGAGGTCCTGCGGAAATGATTTTTAAATCTTTCGATTGGCCAGAGAATGGATCACCGACAGTTTCAGGAAGCTCTTTATAGTAAGGACCAGCTTGGAATCTGAACTCACCGCGATCCCCGAATGATTTTTTATAAACACCATTCACTTCGGCAGATGCAAACGTGTGGGTCTTTCCATTAAACGTAAAACCGCTTAAATCGATGATGCTTAAAAAGCCCCATGGAGTATCCGGATGAAACCAACCAAGTCCCATACGACCCGTACCACCCATTGCGCTGTAAGCAACAGAGGAGTTGTTTTCTGGATTGATCCCTTGGAATTGCATGTCGGTTAAAAGGTAACTTGCGATAGCGTAAAAGCCAGTGACGCGGTCGATGGATTTTCTTACCAAAGCTGTATACTCAGCCGCTGGTGAGCGATTTCCGTTACGCACATTGAACGATTGTTTTGCTAAAGCAGAACTTGGGCGCATGTCAGACTTTGCTCTGACGGCGACTTGGTATTTACCACCCGGCCAAGTTTCATCAAACGGAATAGAGTCTTCCTGAGTGTCAGTAAAGACCTTGTACTTATCCCATTTTTTATTTGCAGTATCGTATTTTAGTACATAGACATCGTACTTCGAAGCATAGTCTGGGCGAGTCCATTTAACTTCACGTACGAATTCACTTTCTGGTTTATCAATTTTTGGTTCTTCAAGCGGCTTACCAAGAATAGAGAATTGCCCCACGGAAGTCGCATCACTTTGAATGCCGTCTTTATTAGAAGCTGAAATCTTCCAGGTATAATTCATGGCTACTGGTAATTCCGCTTTGAAGTTAGGCTCTGTCAAAGTTTTTGAAACTTCGGTTTTGCCATCTTCAGAAGTTAAAACAAATTGATATTCATCAGCGCCTCCCACAGGGGCCCACTGGAATTCCATTTTTGCTTTTTCTGTTTCTTTGCTACCGATTTTTGCGCGGGGAGGCGGGTATTTTAATACCGCAGTCTCTAAGCCCACGTTAAACTCACTTGGTTCTGACCAGTCACCAGGTACATTTCGATAATCGCGGGCACGCAATTTCATCATGTATTTGCCAGGGGTCAGGTGTCCATTCCAAGCAGCTTCCTTCACTTTAAAGTTAAAGGTCTTTCCACCTTCGGACTTAGCTTGTTGAAGTTCGATTTCATAGGTCTTAGCGCCTTCGATTTCTTCCCACTCAAAGTTCACTAAACGGCGATAGGGAGCCGCCCAGACCACTGCGGTCCAGAAAGTGAAAATTAAAATAAGGAAGCCCGTCATCAAACGCATCAATTGACCTTAATCTTTTTCAAAGTCGGAGCTTTTAATCCTGATTTATCAGGCACTAATAATTTTCTGATAGGTCCCACTTCGCTAGATCTTCCATGGGTGTCCATCGCGGTTAATTCAAGTTCGTATTCACCAGGTAAAAGGTTTTTTAACGAAGTTGTCGTATTGGTGTATTTTGAACGCTTCAATTCTTTTCCTTGTTTACGAATCACAAGCCAGTATTCTTTGGCACCTTCTACTGGGTTCCATTCAAGCTGCGTTTTACCGTCAGCTGCGGCCTGGAGATTTCCTTCTGCAGGAAGAAGCTGCGGTGATTTCAATAAAGGAAGCACAGCCAGCGTCAAAGGTTGTGAAGTGGTAGTGCCCAGAACTTGACCGTCTTTATTAAGGGCTTCTACTGATGCGATATAACGGCCCGGTTTTGTTACCGGCGCTTGCACATTTAAGTCTTTCACTTCAAGACTGGTTGCTGAAGATGGATCCGCGTTTTCTTCTAATAGTCTTACGCGGTAACTATTCACATGTTCAATTTTATCAGCCTTCCAGCTTAAGCCCACCTTTGGGTTTTGCACAAAATATTGGGAATACTGCGCCTCAGGCATCGTAAAGTTCACTTGCACCGGAATTATTTCTGCCTGAACTTTCACTTGTTCAGCAGGCTTCACGGTGAATTTCTGTACTTTACCTAAAATAGGTTTATCAGAATCAGTGAAGTAAGCACCCATTCTATAATAATAAGTTCCGGCATTTAAAGCAGGCAGAGTGAATGCTTCATCTTCAGCAAAAGATTTTGTCGCCAGCTTTTGTTTTAAATTTGCATCTTTCCAAACTTCCAAAGTTGTTTGGCGAGTGTCTTCACCTTTTTGCCATTTAAAGGTCACATCAAAAGGTGTGGTCGCAGCTGGAATTTCTGCATCTGAAAGTGGAAATACGACGGTCGGAGCATAACGAGCCAATACTTCAGATTTATAAATAGTACTTTCAGCGATATTCTTGCCATCTGGAGAAGTTCCCACTAATTTCCAATAGTGTCGCCCGAAAGGTAAAGTCGCAGAAAGTTGATTTTGATTGATCTCAGACTTCGCTACTTCCTTAAGTTGTTTACGACTTGAACCAATCCACAATGAAACTTGTGTGTTCGCTGGGAACCCACTCCACTGGAATTGCACTGGTTGCGGAGCTTCTGCATCCATGGCAATTGGTTTCTGTGGAAGTGGCGTGATAATCTTAATTTCTGTCGTCGCAGAAGTTAAATCTTTGCTTTTACCATCAGAGCCTTTGATCGATGCTTTACCCTCTAAGACTTGGACATCAACCGAGTTCCCTTTACCTTTAGATAAAGAGGCGGAAGCTTGGGAAAGATCGACTTTACCGTTAGCGGAGTTTAATACCAGGCCTGGAGCGTCTTTACTGTCGCCTCCAGCTTTGGCATTAACGAATAAGCTACCCTCCATAAGATCAAGGGCGATTTCGCCTTGGGATTTTTTAATTACGATCAAAGATTCTGGTTCCAAATCCAAGTAGCGATCTGAATCCACGAACTGAATGCGCACTTCACCTTTTTCGCTCGTACGAATTGCTTCACCATTATAGAGAGGCTCACCCGTATTAACGAGTTGCCACAAAAGACGGGAGGCGGGACGACGTTGAATGTCTTCAACAACTTTACCAACATATGCTAAAGGCTTTTCATTGCCATAGGAGGAATTTGTATTGCCAGTTGACTGGTACCAATACCAAGTCACAGCAAACACAGATGACGAGCTTAATGCTGCGACAAGCAAGCGTTTCCACTGTTTTTTCATTAATCCTCCACAATCTTTTTTCGGAGGATTTGTCGCCTTGTTTTATAGTTCTAAAGACCAGGTCCTTATTAGCGAACCCAAATAGTTTTGTGACTCAAAGGCGAAAGGCTAGTCCAAGGACCTTAAAATGGTCTAGTATATTGCCTATGGATAATAACAAGAACTACATCACTCCCGACGGCTTAGCCAAATTGAAAGACGAATATCACCAGCTCATGCACGTGGAGCGCCCGAAGGTGGTGGAAGTTGTAGCCTGGGCAGCCAGCAACGGCGATCGCTCAGAAAACGCGGATTATCAGTACGGAAAAAGACGTTTGCGTGAAATAGATCGCCGCGTGCATTTTCTGACTAAAAGAATTGAAGATGCTGAAGTTGTCGATCCAAAGCTTATGAAGGGCGGAACCGTTCTTTTTAGTGCCACAGTGACTGTTTCCAATGAAGACGGTGATGAACAGGTATATCAAATCGTGGGTGAAGATGAGCTTGACCCTAAGAGGGGCAAAATATCTTGGAAGTCTCCGGTAGCTAAAGCCTTGCTTGGCAAAAAGCTTGGTGAAGAAGTTCGCATCGTTAAACCCGCTGGGGAAGAATTCGTTACGATAGAAAACATCGAATATAAATAAGAAATATTGAAGTTCTTGCATAGCATGGTCTTAGTCGTTGAACTTGTCCGCAGATTTTAGGACACTTTTAGGCAATGGAGGGAACCATGGTAAATTTAAGACATTTTTCACTGTGTGTTTTGACTGTCCTTATGGGTTTTTCAACTTTGGATGAAGCCCACGCTAAAAGAAAAAATAAATTCCAAGAGCCAACCCCTGAACCATTAAATATCACTTTAGTTGATGATACGGCCGACGATAACGATATAATAAGAGCCGTGAATGATCGTCGCCGTGTGAATTTCGTCGAGGGCGGTAGTCTTACAGTTGTAAAAGTTCTGCCTGACGACACAAACGGGCGAGAGCACCAGAAGTGGGTTGTGCGGCTTTCTAATGGTCAGGATATGCAAGCGGTGTATAATTCAGACATGTGCCCACGCGTTCCAGTGAAAGTCGGCGACGTCATTGCCATGGGTGGTGAGTTTATTTGGACTAATAAAGGTCCATTGCTTCACTGGCTTCACGGTGATCCGCGGGGTAACAGAACCGATGGTTATGTTTACTTAAAAGGAACTTACTATTGCAAAGACTTGAACTGATTCCATTAAAGGCGCCATTTTGGGCTGATAGCGGTCACGGGCAGACTTTGTGGGCGCATTTTCTTAGTTCTCCGAAGTTAGAATATTTGGGTAAAAATTTTGAAGTCGATCTTCCTGATGGAGATCGACTTTTTTGTTTTTATAAACCAGGAACAAGTCAATTCGTGATCAGTTTATTCCATGGACTTTCTGGCGATGTGCACGCGGATTATATGCAAAGAACCGCCTTGCTTTGTGAACAGTTGGGACACTCCGTTGTATTGGTAAATCATCGCGGCGCAGGCCATGGCTTTGCCCACGCAAAAAATCCGTACCACTCAGGACGCGCGGAGGATGTTTCAGCCGTTTTGGGGAAACTGCGCGAAATGTTCCCAGGTAAAAAGCAAATTGCTGTGGGCTATTCCATGAGTGGGAATATGCTTCTATGTTTGCTTGGCGGGTTTAAAGGTAACGTAAAGCCCGATGGCGCGATAACAGTGAATGCGCCATTGAATTTGGCCAATGGCTCTAGAAATCTTAAGCAAGGGCTTAATAGAATTTATGACTTAAGATTCGTAAGTCGCTTACGCAAAAATATCCATGAAAAACATCGCCATGGTCTTATTGATAAAAAATATGACATTCCTTTATGGTCGACGGTATGGGATATGGATCAAATCTATACTGCGCCGGCCGGTGGATTTAAAGACCGTGAGGACTATTATCGCACCTGTTCTTCGATAAATTATATTTCAAATATTGATGTTCCAACCTATGTGCTTTCGGCTTTAGATGATCCATTTATATTAGCCGAGGATTACTTAAAGGCGAACTTTTCAAAAAGTGTTCAAGTTCATATCGAAGCCCGCGGTGGTCACTTAGGCTACATCCATTCAGAAAAAACTCCACTGGGTACGAATCGTTGGCTAGATTATTATTTGCACGAAGCATTTAAGGCTTTAGAAAATACTCTTCGCTAAAAGATAAAATCGTTCCCGCCATACGTGAAAGTTTGTGGCTGTGCCAGAGTCATGTACAGGCACCTCAATGATTTTCATATTCAGTTTTTTAGCAGTTTGAAGCAAAGGCAGATTTAAATACCAACCCTTAAGCGATTTTTCAGAAAGGTCTTCTTTGATTTCATGAAACACTTTTTTGCGAATGCCCAGGGATTCACAAAGAGGATCTTGCAATGAGTTTTGCAGTTTTTCTTTAAAAAGTGGGTTAAAAAAATGTTCTAGCCTGTGGCGTGGGGTGGAGGCGGTATGGAAAGGGCTTTGTTTCTTTGAAACTCTTTCGCCACTACAGATGTCCACTTCTGGTGTCGTCATAAGGTTCTGCAAAATTTTAAATTGGTCACCAAACGGGGTTGCGAGGCTTGCATCTAAAGTCAGTAAGTATTCAGCCTCTGCGTTAGAAAGGCCTAAAAATATACTAGCAGCTCGTCCCAAGCGCTTTTTATTTTCAATAGTTTTAATTTTTTCTTTTTCTGAAGAAACACCCATTGCCGCTTTAAATTCTAAGAACTTTTCGTGAGCTTGAGGTTCAAACACCGCCACAAGTTCATAGTGCAGAGGAAATTTTTGAAAAAAGCTGCGTAAGTCAGAAATGAATAAATCCGGCTTTGAGTCTTTATCAAAGTAAACCACGAAAGAACAATGCGGAGTTGACACAGAAGATTCCATCTTTACGATTAGTATCAATGAAAGACTTTAAGGTCACGAAATACCATCGCGCCTTTTTATGGCTCGCATTGCTTTTTATGGTGATGTGGACCCGCTTTTATCATTTGTCGGCTAAACCGATTCATTTTGATGAAAGTATTAACGGTTGGTTTTCTTTGCAGATATTTAAAGGTCTTTATAAGTATGATCCTAATAATTATCACGGTCCTTTGTATTTCTATTTACTAGCAGCTTTTGAAAGTCTGTGGGGAAGAAGTCTTGAGATTTTACGGACGGTGCCCGCCGTATTCAGCGTGCTAAGTGTCGTA
Source organism: Bdellovibrio bacteriovorus (assembly GCA_041888585.1). Classification (GTDB taxonomy): domain Bacteria; phylum Bdellovibrionota; class Bdellovibrionia; order Bdellovibrionales; family Bdellovibrionaceae; genus Bdellovibrio; species Bdellovibrio bacteriovorus_I. Next base: position 937,862 of record CP168971.1, read on the forward strand.
CTTTTTTCCTTCCGACCGTTGCGAAGTCCCAAGACTGAAAACTGGCTGTTATTTTTTCTATTTCTAAGTCCTTCATTTATATTCTTTGGACGATCAGGAATTCACGAAATGCCTTTTGTGTTTTTCCAGATCCTGCTGATGGTTGGTGTCATACGATGGCTTGAATTAAAGGACACCAAGGCCCTAACCCTCGTGCTTTTTGGAGTCTGGGGAATTGCCCTTTTAAAAGAAACTTTTGTTATAACACTGTTTTCCCTTTTTATCGCTCTTTGCACATTGGGTTTTTCATGGTGGAAAGATTTAGCAATACAGATCCGTAGGCTTTGGAATACGCAACTAACCTGGTTAGGCCTAATCCTCTTGCTTCTTTTTGCGCAATTTTACACGAGCTTTTTCACCAACCCTCAAGGTCTGATTGATTTTGTTAAATCATTCCTACCGTGGGCAAAAACGGGCGTACAGGGCCATGGCCATGAAAAGGAATTTTGGTATTGGCTAGCAGTTTTATTTAAAGCAGAACCAGTTGTCTTATTAGGCGTGATCGTCTCTTGTTTTACGATTTTTGGCAAATCATCGCGTTTAAGAACAGTCAGTATTTTTTCACTGATACAGTTATCAATTTATTCTGTGATTCCTTATAAAACGGTGTGGTGCCTTTTAACTATTGTATGGGGATTTTACTTTGTCTTGGCTTTTGCATTCATGGAAATTAAAAGGGCAAGACTAAGAAATTTGTTGATCGTCATGACCTTGTTGCTAAGTGTATTTAATATTCCTAGTGTCTACAATTCGGTTTATCGTACACCGCTTCAGTTCTCTCATCCGTTTTTTTATGTGAACTCTACTTATGCTGCGCAAAAGATGCAGAATCTCATTTTGCAAACGGCAAAAGAACAGCCTGCACTTTTTGACGAACCTCTGCAAATCGGTATGCCTGAGCAATGGCCGTGGCCATGGACCTTGCGCCATTTTACAAAGCTTAGTTATGATCTATGTGGCAAAAATCCAATTCGTGGCGCCTCGATTTATATGTGCGAACGACTGGATATGCCTATGATGGATGATATCTTGGGTGAAGAATACTGGAAGGTAGAACTTCCTATCCGTCAAGCCCGGGAAAACTCTGTCATCTATTTGAAAAAATCTTTTTTTAAAGAGGAACCAAGGATTAACAATGAATAAAAAGGTCATTTCTGGTTTGCTACTTTGCAGTCTTTCTGCGACCTCTGCCTTAGCGCAAGTGCAGATGGTTCATGTTAATAAAGATATTCCTTCTAAAAAAGTCGTCGATCTTTATCAAATGATGTCTAGCAATGAACCTAAGAACTTAAAACCCATGGCGCGTTTAAAAGATCATGAAATTCATTTGCGCTGGTCGGAATGCGCAAGTTTGGCACCTTCTGTTTTTGCGATGAATACCTCCTTGCGTGGCTGGATTGGGCTGACTTGGTTGCATTGTTTGTCTAAACAGCAAAAAAAGAAAAAGGACGTGGCGACTTTAGAAAGAGCACTTGGGACATTGCAGGGAAACAAACACCTCTTCAACGAAGGCCCTTGGGCCGCGGATTTATCCAGCAGCTATTTAACTTTAAAACTGGAACATTTAGACGATTTAGTCGGTAAAAAATTAGGCAAATCCTCAGATCTAGAAGAATTGTTAACGGGGCCTTTTGAATTATCAAAAGATCAAAAGTCTAAAATCTATTCGTTGCTTGCAGACATTGCGCTTAATAAAAATGATTTTTCCCAAGCTAAGTTCTTTTTTGAAGAAGCGCAAAGTTATAAAGACACTTCCTATATCCAAGATCGCTTGGATTTTATCGAAAGAACAAATAAGAAAACCGATGCTGCCATTGCAGGTTCAGCGGATCTTTCGCCAGTATCTAAAACAGTTGTGGTAGATCCGGAAATAAACTTAGAGTTAAAGATCCAACAGGATCTGAAGCGTGGAGATCCCATCGCCGCTGTGAAGTCAGCTGTCACATTGTTAAATCAATATCCGGGCAGTTCTCAAGCTAAACGAGTGAAGGATAAGCCATTAGAAATTTATAACACTCTTTCCGACGAATTTAAAACACGCGCCTTAGCTGAAATGAGTGAGGCGGACTCGATTCGTTTATTAGAGTGGGCGCAAAGTCTGCATCGCCGTGGCGATTACAGTGCGAGTCTGCATTTTGCGTCAAAGTACTTAGAGAAAAATCCAGGGGCAGAAAAAACAACGAGCGCTCACTGGATCGTGGGGCGTTCTGCCCATTTTGCCGGTAACTATGATTTGGCCTTAGAACACTTTCAAAAGTTGATCACCTTTCATAATGGTTCAGATGAATCTTCAGAAGCTTTGTTACGTGCGGGTTTAATATACTATCGTAAGAAAGATTTTTTAACGGCAACTTCGCACTTTGATCGTCTGTTGCAGCAAGAAAAAGAAAAATATGACCTCAATGCGCAGTATTGGTTGGTCAGATCTTTACAAGCATTAAAGGCCGAAAGAGCTAAGGAAGCTGCTGAAAAATTGATACAGCGATATCCATTTTCATATTATGGATTGCGTCTGCGTGCCGAATCCCAAAGTGGAAAGCTGAAGTGGCCTGATGTGAAAGAAAAACCACAAATCACCGCAGAGAATTTTTATCTCGTTGGAAAACAAAAGGACACTTGGAAAAGATTTAATATTTTATCTGATGCGGGTTGGGTGGTTGAGGCTCACTATGAAATACCGCAACTGCCTTTTGTGAAAGATCCCACTTTGAAAATTAAATTGGCTGAAAAGATGGCAGAACGCTTGCAGTTTTTCACTGCGATCCGTTGGACCAACGAGGCATTGGAGGCAGCTCCTGTTCTTCGCCAAGAGCAGTTTATCAAATTTGCGTACCCAAAAGTATTTGATGAAGTTTACAAAAAAGAAGGGGAGCGTTACGGCATTCATCCTTCTTTGTTGCGCAGTTTGACTCGTCAAGAAAGTGGTTTTCATTTGCAGGCTGTTTCAACATCGAATGCCTTGGGATTGATGCAGATGATTCCTCCGACAGCGCAGGAAGTGGCGCGCAAATTAAGTCTGCGTATCGAAATTCCAGAAGATATGTTTAGACCGGAGATCAATATTCCCATGGGTTCTTCCTATGTGGCCCAGATGTTGGTCCAGTTCCAGAATAATGTGCCCTTTGCGCTCGCTGCATATAATGCAGGTCCCCATCGTCTTAAAATTTGGATGAATGGCAGAAGTGAAGTGAGTGATCTTGTCACCCGCCCGAGCAGTGAGGTGCTAGATGAGGTGTGGTTCGACGAACTTCCGTGGACAGAGACTAGCTTTTATGTGAAAGCCATACTCCGCAACGTTTTGCTCTATCGTCTCGTCGAGGATAGGGAAATCTCCTTAAAACCCGTCTTATGGCAGGATTTGCTGTATAAAAAGGCAAAATAAGGGAGATGTTTTATTGAAAAAAAATTTTTAATTTTGTAGCCTGAAACCTGTCGGAGGAAGACTCATGAGGAGACTTTTTACATTGTTTGTGGTCCTGGCCCTTTTGGCAGGATGTGCGCATAATAGTAACGTAGGCACATCGCCAAAAAAATCAGCAGGTACCGGTTCGGAAGGTGAACTTAAAGATATCAGTTCCTTCCGTTTGTCAGATCCCGAAGGCCCTAAGGTCGTCGATCAAGAGTTAGAGTCTATCCCAACAGAAGTAAACCCCCTGGTTGAAAAATGGATCGCCTATTTCCAAGGACGCGGTCGTCCTCATATGGAAAGATATTTGGCGCGTTCGACTCGCTATGAAAAGTTGATGAAGAAAGTTTTGCGCGACAACGGGTTGCCTGAAGATCTTTTTTACATCGCTTTGATCGAATCTGGTTTTAGTTCAAAAGCTACTTCCCACGCATCAGCTGTTGGTTATTGGCAGTTCATTCGCGGAACGGGTAAACGCTATGGTTTAGAAATCAGCCCGTTCGTGGATGAAAGAAGAGACCCTGTATTCGCGACGCAAGCTGCGGCTGAATACTTTAAAGGTCTTTATAGCGTGTTTGGTTCTTGGTACTTGGCAATGGCTTCTTACAACGTGGGTGAAAACCGCGTGAAGCGCGAAGTGATGAATCACTACACCCGTGACTTCTGGGAACTGGCTCGTAAAAAGAGGCTTCCAAAAGAAACCATCAACTACGTACCAAAATTTATCGCTGCTAAGATGATCGGTAAAGATCCAGCGAAATACGGATTTGATGACATCGATTATTTACCGCCAATCGAATTTGATCACATCACTGTGGCTAAGTCTGTGAACCTTCGTCAAATGTCTGAAAAATTGAATTTGAATTACGAAGACTTCAAAGCCTTGAATCCAAAATTTAAGGGCGAGATCGCAACATTAAAAGGCTCAGAACTAGTTCTGCGCATTCCTCCAGGAACTTCTGAAGCAGCTTTAGTGGCAGCTAATGAAAGTTTTGTTGATAATGTTCAGTTCGTAGCGGATTCGGGCGACACGCAAGTTTACCGCATTCGTCGTGGTGATACTTTGAGCACCGTGGCTCGTCGTTACCGTACGACTGTAGCTTACCTTCGTGACTTGAATGATATTTCTCGTCGTAAATCGTTGCGCGTAGGTATGAAAATCTACGTTCCGGATCGTACGCCACTGAAAGATCGTTCGACGACTCGTACTTCGACATTAGCGAAGAACACGAAATCGGCTCCGGCCGTAACTATGAGCTCTGATGGTCGTTACTACATTGTTCAATCAGGTGACTCTTTGTTCACGATTGCTCGTAAATATTCAACGAGCGTTTCAGAGCTTCAGCGTTTGAATGCCATCAAACGTGGCCGTACTTTGAAGGTGGGAATGAAGATTAAAGTTCCTTCGCCTGACAATTCATCCGTGCGTGAAGCTTCTAAAACTAAAATTCACGTCGTAAAAAGAGGTGAAAATCTGACTGAGATCGCTGCGAAATACAAAGTTTCATTAAGCGATATCAAAGAGAAAAACAAAATTCGCAATCCGGCATCATTGGTGGTGGGATCGCGAATCACAATTCCTACCGAGATGAATCAGTAATTAGATTTTAAATCTAGAAAATAAAAAGGGACCTTCGAGGTCCCTTTTTTTATGGCTCCGGATGACCATCCACTCGTAATTGGAATAAGAAGTACGGTGGAATGCAGGCGCCTTTTCCTTCTTTAGTTTTGGTACAGATATAATCTTCGCGGCAAGATGTCGTTTCGTCGCAGGCCTGCAATGCCCCCGGTTGGGTGTTATTTGCAAGGCATTCCGCGAATGGCTTTTTTCTAGCTAAACAATCATTGAAACCAGCAAGGACTGCGATCGAGCCGCAGTTTTCACCAGACTTTAAGTTCGTGCAGCCCTTAGAACACATCCCCCCTGGGAAGCCAACTCTGGTATTTTGGCAAATATATCTGGCACCGCAAGAGCGGGACGTTCCTTTAGTTAAAGCGTCCTTTTTGTCATTCGCCGTTTGGCTGATGGTTCCAGGTTCACAGGGTAATCCTGCGAGGGGTTCAGTCGGTAAGCAGAGGCCTATTTCTGAAGACGTTGCTGGTGAAATCACGCTCGTGCAAGTTAATCCCGGCGCGCACTTCCAGGCTTGAAATTCTGAATTCGGGAAACCACAGTGTTCATTAACTTTACCTAGAATTTTTGAATCTCGTTCAGAAAAGGGGCGGGAGGCATTTGGTTTTCTGTCGTTAAGTAGATCGTTGAAATATGTATTACGACGATCAAGATCGCTTATTAAATGTGGCGATCGGGATGAAAAGATGGAATTAGCGAAGATGGTCTTTTCTGAATCTTTTCCAAGGAAGTGAAAGCCTGCGATGGTGCGACCTTGGTGGCAGCCAGCACAAGTTAAGTCATTCAAGCGACGACGCATTGAAGACGGTCCGTAAATGTATTCTAGGTTTTTAATATCGATGTTTTTGAAATCATCTTTTTTAAATATCTGATCAAAGGGTCTGTTGGCTAAGCGATTCATTCCGTGAAGGGCAAAAGACGAAGCTTTACGCGCTAGGAATTTATCTGGGATGTTTAAGGTGCCTTTATCTAAATTTTGAACCTGCTGAGGCTGAGTTAGCCACTGCAAGAGTTCTGCTTTCAATGCTGGATTTTTATTGATCAGTTCCACATCGGGAGTATTTTCAAGTGGCGCTAAGTTAAAATGTCCTGCCGAGTTTAATTTATACACTCTTAAGAAATACTCTGCATGGCCGCCCATATCTCCACGAATAGTCGAAGGCCAGCGCGTAGCTTGAAGATTAAGCTCTAGTGATTTTAAGTTTTCTGGTTTAGCCCAGAGTTTTAATTGGGTGGCGTCTAAATTTAGCCATAGTTTTGCTACATCTTTGCAAGATGTTCCCTCTGGAAATAGGAAAACTGCATTGGCCGTCATGGGTAAGCGAGATTCAACCGTGGTGGAATTCTGTGCTTTTGCGTAGGCCAGGCGATAGATGAATCTAATTTCTCCGCAGCGTTCCGGATTAAAAACGGCTCGGTCTAAGCGATTTATGACTCCCACTAATTCAAATCGTGCTGCCTGTGAAATCAGCCACCTGGAAGGAAAAAGGCGGTGAGTAAAAGACATCCCAGGGCCTAACTGTGGATCGCTTTTGCGAAGGTCGTTTAAATCCGCGGCTAGGTCTTCAGCAAGGTTGGCGTATCTAGGGACTTGCGCTAGTTCCTGGTTGTTGGAAGTTTTTTTAGTGAATACAAGTTCGCTAAGGCTTAAGCCCTCTTTTTCAAATTGCGCCAGTTTGATGGGATCGTCGATTAATAGCGGGCTGGCTTTGGCAAAAGAAGAAGATAGAATTAAAGAAGCTGCTGTAAAAAATAATTTAATTAGCATGACCTGTTTTCCCGCAAAACAAGTACGTCGTCACGTTGCAAATAGCTGCGAGCAGATTGCTTCTTCTGTAAAGAGTTTGAAATTTGTGGGTAAATTTAGAAATGAACTATCCCCAAAAACAAAAATGCTTACGAGGAATCGTCAGTGATAACTCGTAAGCTAAGGGGAATGAAACCAATCCTTGTATGTAATTGAACCTTCCATATGCACACCTCTGATTCCTCAGGTGACTCACCTTTGGCAGCTGGCTGGCATGGCTTACGCCGACACCCCTTTAGCTTTGCGTCCCGCAGTTTCCCACGGTTTGCCTTGAGGCAAAGGAAGGATCTAAATCCTAACGAGTATAACCCTAGGAACCTCCTTTGAGTTACAGATCATCAGATCCATCCTGTTCATCATTCTTTAGAGAGGCCTGAACTCAAAACCTCTTTTTAATAATCCTGGTGACGCGTCTTCACTTCGGTGGTTCATCATGATGATCGTGTATACGATGCTTCATCTCGAGTCCTCCATCGCTGGCCCAAAAGCGTTCACTTGCTCTCAGCAAGTCTCACGAGCCGTGGTTTCAACAAGACTAGAATACTTCGACCAAAGTTGTGTTTTCAATAGCGCGAACGTCGATTCTCAAAATACGTCAGTTTTCGGCGCGAAGTGAGACACCGGGCGAATGAAAAGCACCCATCTGACTGCGTTGTGCGGTCCTTCGCTTTGCATATGGGCACTTTTGATTCGCCCTCTCGGTTTTTTGAGTAGAGAGTTGGGAGAGGGGAAAAATAAAAACGGCGAAGAGTTCTTTCTTCGCCGTTTTTTTGAATTAATGTTTTGGTATTTTTTACGGAAGAATTTCGCGGATTTTATCTGCGATCTTCATGAATTCTTTTGCTTCTGCGCCGTTGGCGTTGGCTTCAACGATTGGGATTCCTGCTTCGCAGGCCATTCCCACGGATGGGTTGAATGGAACTTCACCAAGTTTACGGATGCCTTTTGCATCAGCGTAGGAATCCATTTCACCCTTAGGGAAGAGTTGCATTTTTTCGCCGTTCGCTGGGTTGATCATGTAGGCCATGTTTTCAACCATTCCAAGTAATGGAACTGCTACGCGTTCGAACATGTCGACAGCTTTTTTTACGTCAAGCAGGGCAACGTTTTGTGGAGTTGATACAACTACGGCTCCTGCTACTGGAACTTTTTGTGCTAAGGTCAGCTGGATATCACCAGTGCCCGGTGGAAGATCCACTACGAGGTAATCTAGCTCGCCCCAGTTTACGTCTCTTAGGAATTGATCCATGGCTTTGAACAGCATCGGTCCACGCCACACAACAGCGGCATTTTCTTCGATCAAGTAACCAATGCTCATCAGTTTAATGCCGTAGCGGGTGATTGGCTCAAGTTGATTAGTTTCTGGGTTAATATGAGGTTTTTGTCCAATTGTTCCCAACATACGAGGGACACTCGGACCGTAAATATCAGCATCAAGTAAACCCACGCGGGATTTTTTTCCGAGTGCCATAGCCAAATTAGTAGCCACCGTACTTTTACCAACGCCTCCCTTACCAGAGCTAACGGCAATAATATGTTTCACTCCGGGAATTGCTGTCTGTTTTTCGAAGGGATTCGGGGCTGCCATGGATACGACTCCTTGATAATTTTGTGATCCCAACGAATAATAGAATCTGGATGAATAGCCAAGACTTTTTGACATTGAATTTAGTGGGAGCGGGAGCTTTCATCTTTTGGTACTTAGTTTCGCGGGGAGGCCCGCGTCGTCCGACGCAGTTGAATATGAAAGCGAAGGATAGCGCACCGCCTATTTTGACTCCATTACCACCTGAAAACGAAGTAACACCGTCACCTACAGCAACTCCAGCCCCTTATCCTGCGCGCCAACGGTCTGCAGGGGCTGCTGCGGCTCCGGCTAAGAACTTGAATGTCATGTTCATTTATAACGGACATAGTTGGGATGCCTATGAAGTCCTTGGGGTCCCAGCAGGCGCTTCGATCAAGCTTGTGACGGAAGCTTATCAAGCGGCCCTTCGCCGTGCTGACAAAGAATCGGTGGATTTTTTAGAAACCGCTTATCGCGCGATTTTGAATAAAGTGAGTTAAAGTTTTAGTTCAGACTCTTCGAATAAAGGCACGTCATGCCTTTGCCATTGCGGCTCATGTCCCAGTTAAATGTATTATCATCACCAAGAATAATCGCATCTTCTGATTGCAAGCTGATCGTGCTTCCTTGGTAGGAAAACTCAGTCACAACGTTCTTCTTGATCCAATTATCTTTTTGTTCAACGTGGGTTCTGGTTTTGCGAAAGCCCTTATCGACGCGTTCGGTTTTTAATTTCATTTTCTTGTTAATCGCGCAGAACTCTTGTTCCTCGGGAATAGAGCCGCTGTTCTTCATTGGGGTAATAACAAAGCCATTACATTGAATTGCCAGGTCTACTTGCAGAGGACAGCCGTCGGTGCCGTTCACAAAGTTATAGGTTCCTTCTTGAGCTTCTGGAATGCTTTGCGGAGTTCTTTGGGGATGTGCTTTCGGTGCATTGATCAATACCTGCGCTGTGAAGTGCAGTCCCAAAATGAGAAAAAGCATCGTGAACCTGTAAAGCATGTGTGAACTCCTCGATAGAGAATTGAAAAGCAAAGTTTGTGCTTTGGGGGGAGGAGTTTAATTGGTTTTGGGAAGGGAATTCTCAGAATGGAATGTCGAGGCGGGGAGGTGGTGACGTTTTTTGGGCTGGGATTGGGAGCGCCCAGTTCATCACCCTTCACCTTCACTTTCAAATCTTGAACAGATATTTTTTTTAATGAACCATCATGGCTTAATCGAACTTGGTCGCGACCAAATAAAAACCAAAACCCCGAGACAAATGACCGCCGCAGAAACTTTTCCGTATATCGGGATGTGGGGTTTTGAAAGAGAGTACGCTACTAGCGGAACCATGATTCCGGTTGAAAGCAACTTGGCCTTAATGCGAATAACTCCGTGGCGTTCCCAATCCACGATAAGCTGTCCCAGATGGGGCTGGCGCAACAACCATTGGTGCCAGCGATCTGAACTGCGGGAAAAGCAAAAAGCTGTCAAAAGTAAAAACGGCGTCGTTGGAAGAAGCGGCAGAAAAATGCCAATGACTCCCAAAGCTAGAAAGATCCAACCAAAAACAAAAAAGATAAATTTTTTGGTCGAATTTAGAATCTGCATGTTCAGAAAACTTTCTTTTTTAGTTGCTGCTCTTTCGTTTGTTTCCAACCACTAAATCCTTTTGCTTATCATTTTAATTGCAAAACTCTTTAAGGTTGACGTGCAAAGGTGCTCAATCGCTTGTTAAGACACCCCTTAGTTCAATCCTAAAGCTCCACGGGCTTTTTCTTGCTTTCAAATCTTGAAAGCAAAAGATAAAGCGCTGGCACCACGAACAAAGTTAACAAGGTCGAGACAACAGTACCACCGATAATCGATAAACCCATCGGCAAACGAGTTTCCGAGCCAATACCACTGCCAAATACCAATGGTGCTGCGGCAGCCACCGTCGCAACTGAAGTCATTAAAATCGGACGCAGACGAATTGGGCAGGCCTCAAGCAAGGCTTTTTCTATATCCTTTTCGCCGTGTTTGCGAACCTGATTAGTAAATTCCACTAACAAGATCGAGTTCTTTTTCGCAATACCCATTAGTACAATCAAACCTATAAAACTAAATAGATTCAAAGAAACATCAAACATCCATAAAGCAATCAAGGCTCCCGTAACCGAGAACGGCAAGGCCACCAGAACGGAAATAGGATGTACAAACGAGTTAAATTGAATTGCTAAGATCAAGAAGGCAACAAGGATACCAATTAACAAAGCCGTATAAAGACTCTTAAAGGATTCCGCAAACCCTGCAGAAGCACCTTCAAACGCAAACGAATATCCCACTGGCAGAATCTCTTTAGCGATTTCAGCAGTGCGATCCAAAACCCGCGCTTGAGACTGGCCCGGCGCCAAGTTGCCAAATACAGAAATTGCACGCTGGCGATTCACGCGGCTAATACCTTGAATGGATTTTTCTTCCTTAATAAAGACTAACTGGGAAAGCGGAATCAAATTGCCGAAGTTGTTACGAACATAAAGCTTCTTAAAATCCTCAGGAGCTTGAATGTATTCTTCTTTAATCTTAAAGCGAATATCATAACGACGTCCATCCGCCGTGTAGCGCCCTTGACGAAGCCCACCGACGCCGGCAGAAAGAACTTCACCCACATCTTGAACGGATACGCCACGCTCTGACATGGCTTTCCGATTTGGCACAAGAACAAGCTCTGGAATACCCATGCGGAAATCCGTATCTAAATCCACCGCCAGGTTTTCTTTAGTTAAACGATCGATCAATTCTTGTGATTTATCCTGCAAAACATTCAAGTCAGGACCGCGCAGATTGATCGCCAATGGATTTTGTCTGCCTGAAGCAAGATTGCGGGCAGACACGTCACGCATGGTAATACGTGCCCCTTTTATCTTTTTAAACTGCCCACGAAGTTCATTCATAATTTCTGTATGAGTCTGGGCCCGTTCTTCGCGCGGTAACAAGGTCACCGGCATGAATACTTGATTCACGCTGGATCCACCACCTCCGCCACCCACAGAAACAAAGAAGCCTTTAATGTTTTTATTGGCCCGCAAAATTTCTTCGACTTCACCAGCTTTCGCACTTGTTGCCTGCAACGAAGTCCCCGGCGGAGTCTGAGCCTGCACAATGATAATGTCCTGATCTTGCGGCGGTACAAATTCCTGACGAACTTTTGTGATCAAAAATAAAGAAACCACGAAAAACACCATTGAGCTGCCAACGATCACCCACTTCCAATTTAAGGTGTGGTGCAAGACACCTCGGTAGGAGTGGGCGAATTTTTCAAACAGCTGATCTAACCAATGTTCTAATTTTGAAACCTTGGGTTCGCTTCCTAAAAACGCAGCTGCACGCATGGGTGTGATGGTGACGGCCTCAAGTAAAGAGATCAATACCGCGGCACTCATGGTGACGCCGAATTGGAAAAAGAATTTTCCAATGATGCCTTCCATGAAAATCACTGGCAAGAACACGGCAACAACCGCTAAGGTCGCTGCAATCGCCGCAGGCAAGACTTCTTTAGAACCATCTGATGCGGCCTTGGCAGACCCCTTACCCATACGGTAATGGCGGACGATATTTTCAAGTAACATAATCGCGTCATCGACAACGATCGAGATAGATAAGGTCAGCGCCAGCAAAGTAAAAAGATTTAAAGTAAAGCCCGAAAAATATAGAATCAAAAATGTTCCAACTATCGAAGTCGGAATTGAAAACAAAATATTAATCGCAGCAGGAATGCTTCCTAAGAATAGAAAACAAACTAGAATCGTGATTAAAGCGGCAACCCACAATTTTTCCATGGTCAAATGAACCGTCGCATCCGTCGAACGGGTGTAATCAACGTTGATGCGATATTCAAATCCAGGTGGGAAGCGATCTTTGATTGAGGCTATCTTTTCGCGAACCGTGTCTGCGACCGTCACTTCGTTGGTGCCCCGTTGTTTGCGTATTTGAATACCCACGGCCTGTTTGCCATCCACTCGGGCTAGACGGCGAATGTCTGATAAGCCGTCTTCCACCGTCGCTACATCTCGAATGAAAATCTGACGGTCATGGATTCTTTGTCCACCACGGCGTAAAATTTGAATGTTAGCAATTTGATCAACCGTGACAGCTTCACCCAGCCAACGAACGCGCAGTTCGCGCTGGCCTTCTGTAAACTGGCCTGCAGCACTTTCTAAATGCTGCATGCTTAAAGCTTCAACGACGTCATTTACGGTCAAATATAATTCAGAAAGTTTTTTAGTATCTAGCCACACTCGCAGATTGCGCTGACTGAAGCCACCGATACTGACTTCACCAACTCCAGGAAGAAAACGAATTTGGTCTAGCAAGTAGTTTTCCGTCCAGTTCAACATGTCTTTTAAAGAAGATTCGCCGTAGATAGAAAAAATGATGATCGGATCTTCTTCAGGATTTTGCTTACGAATAATCGCAGGATCTACTCCTGGAGGCATACGCAATTGTCCCAACGCCGTTTGCACCTCTTGCAAGACCACGTCAACGTTGCGATCAATGTCAAATTCCAAAGTCACGCTGCCAGAACCTTGACGAGCTGAAGAGCGCATTTCTTTGATGCCTTCAATGGCAAGCAAACGTTCTTCGATAGGATCAATCAATTCGGCTTCGACAACTTCAGGGGCTGCGCCCTCATAGGTCACAGAAACGCTGACGATAGGGAAGTCGACGTCAGGAAGTTGACTGATGCCCATACGGTTCATGCAGATTGCGCCAAAGACAATCAAAGCAAACATTAAAACCCAGGCAAACACCGGACGACGAATCGAGAGATCAATTAAATTCATAGGGCGTGATCCTTATCAATGTCTTATAGAATTACGCCACGTAAAATCTGTCAAGGAAGGCAGATAAATGAAAACGGAAGAAAAAAGCCCTGGTAAAACCAAGGCCTCCAAAGAAAATTAAATGTTAAAAAAATTAACGGCACGTAGCAGTGATCACAAGTCCTTTTGCCGCGAAGTTCACTTTGTATTCTCCGCCATTTGTGCGTGTCATATTAAGTAGACCAGCATCAAGATATGCTCCGCCGAAAGAATCTTGAAGATCGGAAGTTGAAACAACTTCGTTCACTGTGCCAGAAGCAAGTTTCGAAGTGATGTTTGAATTCACATACGAAGTCACGGTTTCGCCATCCATCGCAGTAAGAATAACTGATAGCTTTTCTTTACCAGCTGCTGTTTCTATCTTGATATCCATATCAGTAACGTCGCCAGTCATACAGATAAGGTGAGTGTTTTGCGCAAACGCACTTACTGACATAAAGCTAACCAAAGCTGCCACGATAAATTTCTTCATTTCCGAATCTCCCTGTTAAAGTTTTAGACTCTAAGCCTTTTCCTGGCACATGGTTGTACCTGAAAACGGCTATAAGCCATTTAAAATGTTTGTAAGCTTTCGGAAGAAAGAAGGTGCGAAGGATATGCCTGTTTGAACGAAGGTGAAGTGTGACGAGTTAGTGAGCTTTGGCTTTTACGGGTTCCTTGTAATCAGGAACAAGCTTTCCACGGTGACACATGTAACATGTGGCCATGGGGCCTTTTTTTCCATCAAATCCGTTGTCTTTCAGCATCTGAGTCAGTTTCATATGCTCTTTGCCGACTTTAAAAGTTTTCTTAGAATCATCGCGGAAATTTTGAACGTTATGGCATTCAGCGCACGTCACACCGAGCTCGCGAGAAATCGTAATCATCTCTTCGCGGATTTTTTCTTCTTTTGTTACAAATTTAGCAACAGATTGGGATTGCACCACAGAGCTTGTGAATAAAACCGCTGAAACTAAGACTAAAACTGTAGAAATGCGACGCATAAAGAGAGGATCGCTTGAGCCCCGGTCTTGAGGCAAGCTGGGAAGTGGTTTTCTTGACTGCTTCTAGACCGAAGTGTAACCATACTGTCTGTCTACAGCGGTCTGCAATCCAGCAGGGTGACATGTAGAAGATGGAGTTCCATGTATGAAAATTAGGCATCTCGAAGATCTAAACACCCTTGTATCCTTAAGCAAACGCCGCGGTTTCGTTTTTCAATCCAGCGAAATTTATGGTGGTCTTGGTAGCTGCTGGGACTATGGACCTTTAGGTTCGTTGATGAAGCTTAATGTGAAACGTGCGTGGTGGAACGCCATGACCCGCAGAGCAGACATCGTAGGTCTTGATGCTGCTATTCTAATGCATCCAACAGTATGGAAAGCATCAGGTCACGTGGATGGTTTCAGTGATCCTTTGGTTGACTGTAAAGACTGTAAAACTCGCTTCAGAGCAGATAACACTGATTCGTACATCAACGAAAAAAAATGCCCTAACTGCGGCAGCAAAAACTTGTCTGAAGAGCGTAACTTCAATTTGATGTTTAAAACTCACATGGGTCCTTTGGAAGATTCAGCGAGCGTGGTTTATCTGCGTCCTGAAACAGCGCAAGGTCACTTCGTGAATTTCCAAAACTGCCAACAAGCTTCTCGCTATAAAATTCCATTTGGTATTGCGGCGATTGGTAAGTCTTTCCGTAACGAAATCACTCCAGGTAACTTCATTTTCCGTACGCGTGAATTTGAACAAATGGAAATGCAATATTTCGTAAAACCAGGCACGGATGAGCAGTACTTCAACGAGTGGAAAGAAACTCGCATGAAGTTTTATCTTAAATATGGTCTTAAAAAAGAAAACATCCGTTACAAAGACCACGATAAGCTAGCTCACTATGCAAGAGCTGCGGTGGACGTAGAGTTCAAATTCCCAATGGGCTTTTCTGAACTTGAAGGTATCCACAATCGCTCTGACTTTGACTTGTCTCAACATTCAAAATTCTCTGGTAAAAACCTTGAGTACTTTGATGAAGCAAACAAAGAAAAATACATCCCGTATGTAATCGAAACGGCCGTGGGTTGTGATCGTCTGTTCCTAGCTTTCATGTGCGATGCTTACCGTGAGGAAGTAACGACCGACGAAGCAGGTAAAGAAGACGTTCGCGTCGTGATGGGACTTCACCCAGAAATCGCTCCTTATAAAGTAGCGGTGTTGCCTTTATCTAAAAAAGAAGAGCTGACATCAATTGCTGATAAATTGCGCGATCAATTGGCTGAAGATATGGATGTGACTTACGATGAAACGGCGTCAATCGGTAAGCGTTACCGTCGTCAGGATGAAATCGGAACTCCATTCTGCGTGACGGTGGATTTTGAAACGATCAACGATCAAGCCGTGACAGTTCGTCATCGCGATACGATGGTTCAAGAACGTATTCCGATGTCTCAATTGAATGGCTACATCGCCGGCAAGTTGAAAAATTTCAACGCTTAAGATTTCCTTATAGATGACATAATTCGAATTCATACAAGAGAGCTTCGTGCTCTCTTGTTAAGCAATATCGATTGTTTATCTGTATTTTTCGCACTTAAAATTTAAGAATTCCCTTATATCCAGCCGTGTCAAAGTACATTTCACTTTGCCAACCTCTAGACCATGGTCTGTAATCTTTGGCGACAGGAGGGGAATATGGAATTTTTAACTACAACAGCACAAGCGTTCGCACACGGTGGTTTTTGGATGTGGCCTATTTTGGCTATCCAATTGGTATCTTTCGCAATCATGGCAGAAAGAGCCTACGCTCTTTTCGTTCGCCGCAAGACAAATCAAACACAATTTGCTCTTGGTTTTGAAGAATCAATCCGTCGTGGGGAGATGGATGCAGTTATCACTAAAGCAACAAGCATGCAGGCGACGAACCCTGTAGCTCGCGCAATTGCAGCAGGTGCAATGGCAGCTAAGAACTTGGGTGGTAAAGAAGAAGTTCAAGGTAAAATGGACGAAGTTCTTTTAGAAGAAAACGCTCACCTTGATCACCGCACTGGTTTCTTGCAAATGCTAGGAAACGTAGCGACGTTGACAGGTCTACTTGGAACTATCACAGGTATGATCAAATCTTTCGCGGCGGTGGCATTTGCGAATCCTGCTGAAAAAGCATCTTTGCTTTCTGCAGGTATCTCTGAAGCGATGAATGCGACAGCATACGGTCTTATCGCAGCGATCCCGGCACTAGTTGCTTATGCGATCTTGCAAAACCGTGCGAATCGTTTGGCTGAAGACTTGAACCAAGGTGGACTTAAAGTTTACAACTGGTTGAGCTATGCTTACGACCCAATCACTTCTTACCAAATTAAGACTAAGAATAAATCTGAGCGCAACACTGAAGTGAATGCGTAATGCTACTGCTTCAACTTAGTTGAAGCGGTTAAAGGTGGTTTGATGAAACACTCTAAAAAGCATTTAGATTTTGAAGTGAACCTTATTCCGTTCATTGACTTGTTGTCAGTGTCCATCTGTTTTCTTTTGATCACAGCAGTGTGGTTGAACGTGGGCTCTATGAATGTGAAGCAAGCCGTTGGTGGCCAAGCACAAGAAGACACTAAAAAGAGTCCTCTTGTATGGATCCGCATGACTGCTAAAGGTGATTTGGATCTTGAAGTTCAACAAAGCTCTTTGGTTCCAGCGAATTTACGTAAATTCCGCGTGGGCCAACAAGATAATAAAGTGAACTTCGACGGTCTTGAGAAGGCTCTTGCGAATTTAAAGCAAGTAGATCCTTCTTTAAATACCGGTTTGATCCAACCCACAGCTTCCACGGCTTACGAAGAAATCATTGATGTCATGGACAAACTAAAAAAGAACGGCATGACGGACTTAGGCGTTTCGCCTTTGTAGGGGGATTTAATGATTTCTGATGGAATCTTAAAGACATCAGTGTTGACGGGGACTTTAGAGGGGCACTCTATTATCAGTCCTCGCGGCGCTAAATTAAAAAGAACAATCGCAGCTGACCTGCTTTTGACTGCTCTTATTGATGCCTTCTCGATCCTGGTAATCTTTCTTTTGATGAATTTCTCCAGCACTGGGGAAATCTTGATGATCGGTAAAAACATGGAGCTTCCAAAAGCAGCTCAAACCGATGTTCTAGAAAGAAATCCGGTGATCAAAATCGACGACAATAAATTGTATGTTGAAGACACGGAAGTAACGGCTAACACAATCACGGCTGAACTTTTGGAGCTTCGTAAGAAGTACCAAGAAATTCATCCAAATGAAGTGTTTCCTGGTATTGCAACAATTCAGGCGGATCGCCGCGTGAAGTATGAGTTCTTAAACCAAGTAATCTTGGCGATGAACCAGGCTGGTTACAGCGACATTAAGTTTGCAGTAGTAGTGAAATAGTAATCGATGCCCCGAAGACATTCGGGGTCGTCGTTGGGGCGGAGGGGGTCTCGATGATGAAAAAAGGACTTTTAGCATTCTCATTATCTTTGGGTGTGGCGGCTAACGCACAAACTTCTACTAATTCTACCCAAGATCTTCTGATTCAAAAATTGACTCAAGTGCAATTAGGGCTCGCTCCGGCAGATCCTGCCCGTGGTGCTGTCCTTTTGCGTTTGGCTGACTTGCATGCAGAACGTGCTCGTCAACTTTCAATGAAAGAACTCAACGACGGCTGCACAGTTTGTAAGGCTGGTGATAAAGATCGCGAAAAAGCATTAGGTTATTACACTGAAGCTTTAACGAAGGTGGCACCTGCAACGATGGCA
Organism: Bdellovibrio bacteriovorus; assembly: GCA_041888585.1. Lineage (GTDB taxonomy): Bacteria > Bdellovibrionota > Bdellovibrionia > Bdellovibrionales > Bdellovibrionaceae > Bdellovibrio > Bdellovibrio bacteriovorus_I. The sequence goes on from CP168971.1 coordinate 955,909, forward strand.
AAAATCCATCTGCAAATGGGTCATCTCTATGAACTTCAAGGTCGTAACGAGCTGGCTGAAAAAAGCTATCAAGCGATGTTAAGTTCATCATCTTCTCCATTGGAAATGGCGGAAGCAAATCTTTCTTTGGCTGAAATGGCCTTTAGAAAAAATGATTTCTCAAAAGCTCAAGGCCTTTATGGCAAAGTTTTAGCAACTGAAGGCGCAAGCTCTCAAGGCCTAGCGGCTTACCGCAATGCTTGGTGCTCTTTCAGAATGGGTGACTTGGAAGCTTCCATCGCTCAATTGCAAGACATTCTAAAAAATCCAAAACTTCAGTCACGTACGGCTTCGGCTCGTGGTGTGGCTGATGCTCAATTCCTAGAAGAAGTTTCCCGCGATATGGCAACGTTCATGGCGGCTCGCGGTCTTAAAGATGGAGACTCGGAAACTTTATTTGCTCTAACTCCAGAGCAATTCAAAATGCAACAAATCACCATCCTTGCTCGCGAGGCTGTGCGTTTGGGGCAAAAAGAACCTGCTCTTAAAGCTTGGGATTTTGTTTATCAAAAACAAAGCGATCCTAAGGCGCGCCTAGAAGCACAAGTGCGTATGGCGCAACTTAACTTTGATCTTAAAAATACACCAGCAGCAGCAAAATCCTTCCAAATGGCTTTAAACCTTTGGGGTGGAACTGATTGCACGTTAGCTAGTTGTGAAGAGTCCGCAAAAGGTCTTCGTCAATTCGTAGTTGGTTGGAACCGTTTAGAAAACGGCAAACCAAGTGCTGAATTGCTAACGGCTTACGATGAATACTTCAAAGTATTCTCTGAAGACGAAGACATGTACGTATGGGGCGCGCAAGCTGCGGCTATTGCAAACCAATACGCTCAAGCAGCACAATGGACGGCTTTAGCTAATAAAGTGATCCTTGCTAAATACACTGCGGAAGCAGATGCGGCTCAGAAAAAAATCCAAGCTGAAAAATTAGAGAAGAATTTATTGTTGGGTATCGAAAATGCTGAAAAATCAAAAGACGAAGCGCTTTTGGTGGCAGCACAAGACGATTACTTAGCCAAGTCTGTTTCTAAAGCGAAAGCGTTTGATGTTCAGTACCAAAGAACATACGCGATTTACCAAAAAGGTGATTACGGGACTTCAGCAGATCAGCTTAAGGCGTTGGCTTTAGATCCAAAAGGAAATCGCGCGATTCAAATTCAAGCTGCTGAGTTGTCTTTAGATGCTTTAGCAATTCTTAAAGATGACACTCGCATCCAACAATGGGCTGCGGAGTTTGCTGGTAAATTCGCTGAAAAGAAAGCGGACTTCCAACACATTCAACAAAAGTCAATCCTAACTCAATCGGCGAAATTGGCTGAAGCTCAGCCAGATCAAGCTTTGACTGTGTTAGCTGGTTTTGTCCCGGCGGCGGCAAGTGCCGAAGACCGTATCATCTATCTTAAAAACAAAATCCTTCTGAACGAAAAAGTAAATAAAATCACTGAAGCTAGAGTTGCCGTTGAAGATCTTCTTCGCGAGCCGTCTTTAACTTCAGATGAGCGTGAGTTTGCTTTAGGCCGTAAAGTTTGGTTTGCGGAACTTGAACTTGATTTTGCTACATCTTTAAAAGCAGCAGAGCAAATGAAGTTCAGCACTCTTTCTCAAGAAGAAAGAATGTTAAAGTTGGCTCTTTATTCAGAGCTAGCGGATAAAGATCCTAAGAACTATTACTCTCAGTATTTGAAACAATCTAAAGATGAAGAAAAGAAAGCTTTGATTGCGACTCAATTAGTTCGTCTTTCAAAAACTCCGGTGAAAGATCTGGAGGCTTCTAAGTCTTACTATAAAAACAACATGGGTCTTTATGCTCGTGCAGCGCTTGATGTCTATGCGGCTACGAACGACATCAAGTTCCTTGAGCGCGTCGCGAAAGAAAAAGGTTCATCGAAACAAGATGCTTTCGTGATGATCGAAAAAATCTTGGTATTGAATGAGCTAAAAGCAATGTCGGCGCAAGTTGCGGCTCACACAGTGGATACGAAAAACCAGAACACGATCGCGGCGGGTCTTAAGGCTCGTGTGAAAATGCTAGAGAAACTAGATGATCTGGCGAATCGTGCGATTGCTTCTGGTGATTGGTCTTCCCAATTGTTGGCTCTTGATGTGGTCGCTAAAGAAAACCTTCGCTTCTATAATGAAGTTCTTTCTTTACCAATGCCAGCGGGTCTAACTCCTGAACAAGAAGGTGAGTACCTAACGATCCTTTCTCAGCAAGTGGCACCGAATCAAAACACAGCGACTATGGCTGACAGCAAAGTAAAAGAATTTTGGGGTCAAAAAACGGCTTTAGATTCTTATAAAACATTTGCTCAGCAAAATTTCCAATGGGCGAAGTTCACGAATGCTGAAGTAGAAGCTTTGGCAGCGGTGGCTCCGGAAGATCAAAAAGCTTCTTGGGCAGCTTTAGCGGCTGACATTAAGAACGCGGATCTTGCGACCCAAAAACCTAGTTTGGCAGAGCTAGAAAAAGCCCGCACAAACTTAAAACAAAATCCGTTCATGGCAACAGCCATCGAACAGGTTCTAGTTTTAGAAAGAAAAGCACAACGTAAGAGCATGGTGGAATACCTTGAAGGTCGCCTAGCGTCCTTGGCAAAACGTGATGATGCGAAAGGAAACCAATAATGAAATCAGCATTAGTGATGGTTTTAGTTCTGGTGGGTTCAATGGCCCAAGCAGCAACAGACAAGCCGGCAAAGAAAACTGATATGAACTTCGAAGACCTTTTGGTTAGCGGTCAATACCATTTCTCGGATGAAGCGGTAACGACTGTAGAAGAAGATAAAGTTTTAAACAGCTTAATTGGGGTCCGCGCGGATTTCAAAGATCGCATGAAACATTCAGCGACTTTGGGAGAGGTTAAAGGCAAATGAGTTTAAGATTAGTATTAGAAGACAATTTAGGAAACATCACGCGCCAGTTCCCAGTAACGGAGAAAAAAGCGCAACTTATCCAAAGAGCCGACACAAAACGTTTGGAAGTTGTGACGGACACTTCAGCCTTAGAGCTTAACAAAATTAAGTTCTCGACAATTGCGGATCTTGATTTTGACGAAATGAAGGGCGGTAAAGTTGCTATCGGTAACTTTGGTTCTGTTCGTTTAGTTAAAGAAGTTTCGGCGGTTAAAGTCGACGGCAATGTTAAAGAAGAAAATAAGAATGATCTAAAGTATTCAATCTTACTTGCGATCGCTTTGTTCTTCATGATCATTTCAGTGGTTAAATTCGCACCTAAAGAGAATGCGAAAGTCACTGAAGAGCTTAAGCAACAAGTTGTTAAAATCGTAAAAACTAAAGAAATGAAACAACAACGTGTGACTCCAACAAGCAATATGTTGGCAGATCAAACGGCGACTAAGATGCCAACAAAACGTGCGGAACTTGTAAAACGTTCTGGAGCTTTAGCAGCTCTAGGAAGTCTTCGTTCCGGGAAACAACGTGGTGGCTTAAACCTAGGTGCAGTTAACACGACTGCCGGTGTTGGTTTAGGCGGCACCGGTGGCAGCGGTGGTGTGCAAACTTCTCTTTACGGAAAAGGCATCACCTCAGCTCCTCTAGGGCCTGGTCAAAATATCGCTGGTGGCGGTGGCTACGGAACTAAAGGTAAGGGCGGGGGCCAAGCGGGCTATGGCAGTCTTTCACTTGTTGGTTCTGCTGGTGGAGCTCCAGTTCCATTGGGTGCTGAAGCTGAAATCGCGCAAGGTTTGGACCGTTCTGCGATTGACGAAGTGATTCGTCGTAACTTGGGGCAAGTTCGTTTCTGTTACGAACAAGCGTTGCAAGGCACACCTAACTTAAGCGGTCGTGTAGCGATGGGTTTCACTATCGGCGGCAATGGTTTAGTTAAGTCTGCATCTGTAGAGAATTCTTCAATGGCCAACAAAGGTGTTGAAGACTGCATCACAATGCGTTTGAAAACATGGAAATTCCCGCTTCCTCAAGGTGGCGTGGACGTAAAAGTAACTTATCCTTTCGTATTACGTAGACAAGGACAGGGGTAATTCAGATGAAAGTATTTCTTTCTATTTTAGCAGCACTCGTTTTTTTGGCAGGCTGTAATTTCCAACAAGATCCCTTAGCTGATGCTTCAGCTCAAGTTCGTGAAGGCCGTCTTCCAGACGCTGAAAAACCAGTAGCAGAAAAACCGCTTCCTAAAGAAGCATTGCAAATTGATGCGCCGACTTTGGTCAATGGCCGTGTGGGCAGCCCCATGGAATTTAAAATCCAAGGTCGCGTGATGACTCCAGATGTGGGTTACAAAATCACGGTCGATAACTTGGCTGATTTCCCAGGTGCTACTTATGATCAAGCAACAGGCGAATTCAAATGGACGCCAGGTAAAGCGCAAGTAGCTGGATTCCCAAGTATTGAGCTTCAACTAAAGATCTCATTAGTAACAGAGCCAAACGCGGTTAATCCTACGATCTCTATTGAAAAGAAAACCATTTCTTTGATCGTTGTGAACACGTATTCAAAACCAATCATGAACACAGTGACTGGTCCAACTTCATTGTTGGTTGGTAAACGCTATACTTTGGAATTTACTCTTGAGGATGTGGATGCAAACACGGCGGCTGACGTCGCGGTTGTGGTGCGTGATTGCCCATCAAGCTATTACACTGAATCCATCGCTCACTTCGTTGACGTGAAAAAAGTTGAAGCTGATGCAACTGTGCCAAACAAGTATAAAGGTGAAGTTTCTGTAGAGCTTAGCAATGCAGACAACTTGCTATCTGGTAACTACTGCTTTGCTTTAGGTGCGGTTTCTAAGCACGGTGTACTTTCTGAGCTTTATAAAAAAGACATCATGGTCGAAGCGAAGATGAAGAACACGAAAATCACTTATGATACTTTCCCTAATTTAAAAGTGGGTGAGTCCATGACTGTATGGTTCTCTATCTATGATCCTTCTGGAAATGGCCTAGTAAGCATCGTTTCCCAAGATGATATCGCGACATCTTTACCAGGAAGTTCTTTGGATTGCAGAAAACACTCTTCAAATAAGAGCCAGGTTGACTGCACAGCGGTTATCCAAACTGCGGGCGCTTCTCCTCGCACTTACACTTTCCTAATCACGTCTGAAAATGCTTCAGGTCGTACATCTCAAAAGGTTACTACTATCCACACTCTTCGTGTTCCAGTAAAGGCGGCTACTCCATGAAATCATTAAGCCTAGTTGTTGCATTACTTCTATCATCAACTTCCTACGCTCAAGTTCAGGAAGAAGTCGATTCTTTCGGTGGTAACGAAGCGCTTTACATGAAAGCAAAAGCTTTGAACCCTGAAGTGGAAAACGAAGTTATCCAAAATCGTTTTATCTCTCGCACAAAACGAGTTGAATTAGCGCCGGAATTTTCAGGCGTGTTCGGTGGTGATTCTTATAACCAAACAAACAACGTGGGTATGAACGTGCACTATCATATCAACCCATCTTGGAGTGTTGGTCTAAAGTACAATTATTCATTCAACACTTTAACTCCTGAAGGTAAAGCGATGGTGGATAAGGCGAATAAAGACGCCGCTGCCAACAAAAAAGATCCAAACTATCTTTTCCCGCAAGTGATCTACCCAAAAACTGAAACGACAGCTTTAGTTAACTGGTACCCAATCGTGGGTAAACTAAGCTTCGGTAAATTGGGTGTTGCGCACTTTGATACTTATCTGACTGCTGGTTACGGTTCGATGGAGCTTTCAAACAGCTCTACACCAGCTGCGACTTTAGGTCTTGGGTTGGGTTTCTGGGTTAATCAAAACCTAACGACTCGTTTTGAATACCGTGCTCAACAGTACAAAGCGGAATACTACAATAAGACTGAAAACATGGTTACCAACGTGGCTTCAGTACAAATGGGATGGATGTTATGATGATCGTAAAATCCTTAACAGTTGCTTCTTTGCTTTTAGGTGTTCACAACGCGGCTTTAGCTGAAGACGACTTGATGAGCATCCTTGAAGGAAAGACTGGCACATCGGCAGCTCAATTCGTTGAGTCTGAAGAAGTGGCTAAGCTTAAAAAAGCCGTTAATCCTTCATCGGCTGAACAAAATATCTTCTTTCAATTCTTAGTTGAAAAGAACTATGAGAAAGCTTTGTTCCAATGGAGCTCGGCTTTTAATGGTTCTGCTTTCCAATCGACTGAAACTGGAAAAGCTCTAGAAGCATTCTTATATTATAAGAACGGCTTAAAACTGAATGGCGTTGAAAGTTTAATGGCGATCAAAGAGCCACAAAAAATCGACAGCTCTGTTATCAGTCTTTGGAAAGAAAACTTGAACGATAAAGATCCAGTGTGGGGCATGGCTCAAATCACTTGGAATCCTTATTGGACAGGTGTGTTCGGTGTGGGTGCCGAAATGGCGGTGGTTTTACAAAAAACCTACGTTGAAGAAGACATCGCAAGCCTGACTGAGCTTATTAAAAAAACTCCGGTAGATTCAGCACAACGTGCGATCCTACAATGGCAGTTGGTTTTAAATCTTGGTATCAAAGGGGACGCTTCGAAAGCGGCTCAAGTTCTTGCTCATCTTATGAAAGTTAAGAATAATCCGATTGATAAAGATCTTATGACGATCACTGCGGGCCGTTTGCTTTATCAAAACGGTTTCCTTGATGCTTCGTTAAAGTACTACGAAAAGATCTCTAAGAAATCAGACTACTGGTTCCAAGCTCAAGAAGAAATGGCTTGGGCATACATGAGAAAAGGTGAGCCACAGAATGCAATGGCTATCACTAAGACTTTAACTTACCCGCACTTTAAAGGTTGGGTAGGAATTGAGTCCTATCTTTTAGGTTCTTTCACAAGTCTAAAAGTGTGTGATTATCCAGGCGTGATCGCAACAATGAAAGCGATCAAACCGCAGTTTGGTGAACACCTTATCGCCTTAGAAAAATTGGCAGCAGACGGTCGCCAGCCTGCAGTTGCTAACTTGATGAAAGCCTTGGCTGATGGACCGGTTAGCAATGAAAAACTAGGTAAAGACGCTCACCAATTGCCGACTTACGCTTCTAAGGATGAAATGTTGTCTTTGTTAGTTAAAAGACACCAATTCCTTTCTAAAGAGGCGGGTATTGCAGAACAACTTTACGCTCGCTCTTTAACTTTCGGAAACTTGCAAGGTCACTTTGAAACTTTGAAAAACCAAGTTCAAACGCGTGCGCAAATGACGGAAGGTGCGGGTTACCAACGTGTTCAAGATTTGGCGAAACAAGAACTTGAAGATTCAAAACAAGTTATGCAACGCCTAAGAATCGTTGAAGTTGAAATGATCCAACAAGTAGATTCAGCGCAAAAGTTCCTTAAAAATCTCGGCACGTCTGAAGCAAAAATTGGCAGCACCGGTTCAAGCAGCAAACATGCGATGAACTTTGTGCACGACAAAGAAATTTGGTTCGACGAACTTTCGAATTTCAAAGTCGATGTTAAAAAAGGTTGCGCGAAAGCCGTTGCGAAGGAGTAGTAATGAAATTAGCTAATAAATGCATCCTAGCATTGGCGGCGGGTGCAGCTTTAGTTGGCTGCAGTCCTAGCGAATCAACAAAGCTTGTCGCTAAAGCAGTTATTCCTAAAGAGGACTTCCAGGAAAAGCCAAAAGACTTCGCAGTTTTTAATCCTAAAGTAGATATTCTTTTTGTGATCGATAACTCAGGCAGTATGGCGGAAGCTCAGAACAACCTAAGCCGCAATGCTTTGGAGTTTGCTGACGCTATCTCTAAAGTTTCGATTCTTGATTATCACATCGGTATCGTGACTACCGATATGGATGATTGCCAGACTGATTGCGGAAAGCTTCAAGGGTATCCGGCCTATGTTGAAAACAGCACCCCGGACTTAGTGAATATTCTTTCGCGTAAATTCATCGTTGGCACCAACGGTTCAGCGTCTGAAGAAATGTTCGGTCCAGTTTTGGCTGCTTTGTCTCCAGCTTTAGAAATGGGCGTAAACCGTGGCTTTTATCGTCAGGATGCGTTCTTGGCGGTGATTTTCATCACGGACGCGAAAGACCAGTCTAATTATTCTCCGCAGGATTTGTTGCAGCAGTTGGTCGCTAAAAAAGGCGATCCTAATAAAGTCTTGGGTTACGGGGTTATCCGCACCGTGGCTCAACAAGATATCTGCACTTCCATGGAAGATGTTGACGACAAGCTTGAGGGTTTCTTAGGAGCTGTTGTGAATGGCGATAAGATGCAACAAAACATCTTAAGTCTTTGTGCTCCGGACTACGGTGTTAAACTGGCGGAGTTTGCTCGTGACATCGTAAGAAGAACATCTGGTTCGGTGAAACTAAGCCGTATCCCGAATGTTAAAACCATCAAGGTGTCTTACGGTACGCAAGTGATCCCCAACAGTGCAACCAATGGTTGGGTGTATCAGCCTTCCACGAATTCAATCCTTCTTGCAGAAGGAATTGAGTGGAACTATCAAGGTCCTAACGTTGGTTTGACCATCGACTTTGAAACGATCGATGTAAGCAACAAGTAAGCTCTGAGCGATACAGAAATAAAAAAGGCTTTAAGTTTATCACTTAAAGCCTTTTTGTTTTTTTAAAGCAGACCTGATTATTTTATCGAGCTTTTTACTTCGACCGAAGTTTTTAATTCGTCGTCGCAAAAGCCACCACCGCAATTTTTGCGGGCTTTGCTTTCATCGATGAACATCTGAGTTGTGTCGATCGTGTGGGTGAATTCTTTCATTTGATAGTTTTCATCAAAACCTACGACTTTTACTTCGTAAATTCCTGCAGAAATTCGGGTTGCTGATTTAAATTCCCAAACAGCGTCATCGATTTTGAAATCGGCGTAGATGTTGCCCATTTCGGCTAGACTTGAAAAACCGAGATAAACTGCATAGCGCGGAGATACATCAGTACTCATTCCGAGCTCTTCAACGATGATGCTTACTTTTTTATGGCTTGATCCCAAATCACGCTTGTCAACCAAGCGAATGACTTGGTCGATACTTGATGGTGCAATTTGCACTTTGTTTGAAGGAACAGTTTTAGCAAAAACAATTGAGGACATGAGCAAGGAAATAAGGACTAAGATTGCTTTGTACATAAATCTCTCCTGTTATTTTTGGGAAACTAACCGATTTTGAAAGTTTTTAGAATTAAACTTAAGAAACCAAGAATAAAGAGCAGCTTGTGGCTGCTCTTTTGGAATTACCACAAGTAGATTGCAGTAGCGTCTGCTTGAGTTGAACGGTAAGCAATTCCGTCGATTTGTTGGCCAACAGTCACTTTGCGAGTTGTGATAACGCCGAATGAACTTACTTCATCGATATCAAGTGGGCAGTTGAAGCTTGGAGCGTAAAGATATTTTTGCGACCAATCGATTGTCACGCGAACTTGAGTTTCGTTGATTTGAGTTACTGACTTCACTTTGCCTAAAACTCGAGCGTCAAGTTGGGTGCAGTCGTTAAAAGCCAAAGCTGAATTTGAAAGTAATAGAACTAGGGCGATTGCCACTTTTTTCATCGAAATTCTCCTGTTTGTTTTGAATGGCGCACTTCTATCATAGGGATCTGGGAATTTCCGTTAAGTTCCGGTTAGGTCAGTTTTTCCTGTAAAAAGTGCCTAAGTGGTTAAAAAACAACGCGAATTCGAAGTCGAAAAATGGTAATTCAATTGGAGTGCGGACTCTATAACTCATCGCATAGGTCTGCGAAATATAGTCATTGATATTAGACACTTAGCAGTGTTTTATACCAGGTAAATAACTTACTTTTCGGGGCTGCTCTGACCAGGTCAGAGTTTATCAGGAGACTTATGCACCAGAATGTAAACACCGAAACAAAACCAACTTCCACAACAACCATTCCTCAAAAGTTCGTGTATTTCTTTGCAGCAGGTGAAGCTGAAGGAAATGCCGGTATGAAGAATATCCTAGGCGGTAAAGGTGCAAACCTTGCTGAGATGACCTCTTTAGGCATTCCAGTTCCTCCGGGCTTTACTATCTCTACTGAAATCTGTGCCCACTTCTATGAAGCTGGTGGCAAGTTGCCTGAGTGGGTTCGTCCTGCGGTGATTGCAGCGATGGAAAAAGTCGAAGCAAAAATCGGCAAGAAGTTCGGTGATGTGAACAACCCGCTTTTAGTTTCTGTTCGCTCTGGAGCTCGCGCATCCATGCCGGGTATGATGGATACAATTTTAAATCTAGGTTTGAATGATCAAACTGTAGAGGGCTTAGCGAAGTCTTCTAACAATCCTCGTTTTGCTTGGGATTCTTACCGCCGATTTATTCAAATGTACTCTGACGTTGTGATGGGTATGAACTCTTCACTTCTTGAAGTGACTCTAGAAGATCTTAAAGAAGAAAAGCACTATAAACTTGATACTGAGATGACTGTTGATGATCTTAAACTTTTGGTGAAAAAGTTTAAAGATCTAGTTCATCAAATGACGGGTCAATCTTTCCCGAATGATCCATGGGAACAACTATGGGGTTCAGTGTCTGCAGTTTTCCGTTCTTGGAATACTCCGCGCGCGATTACTTACCGTGAACTTCACAGCATTCCTGCTGCATGGGGTACAGCGGTGAACGTACAATCCATGGTTTTCGGAAATATGGGTGATGACTCTGCTACGGGTGTTGCGTTCACGCGCAATCCTTCAACGGGTGAAAAAGCTTTCTACGGTGAGTTCCTATTGAACGCGCAAGGTGAAGACGTGGTAGCGGGTATCAGAACTCCGCAACCAATCACCAAGGTTGCAGCGGCGGCTGCAGGTGTGCCTTCTTTAGAAGAAGCTCTTCCTGAAGCGTACCAACAGCTTGTTGATATTTATAAAAAACTAGAAGGTCACTATCGCGACATGCAAGACATCGAGTTTACGATTGAACGTAAAACTTTGTGGATGCTACAAACTCGTAACGGCAAAAGAACGGCTGCGGCGGCTTTGAAAATTGCTTGTGACATGATCGATGAAAAGTTGATCACTCAAGATGAAGCTTTGTTAAGACTTGATCCTTCTTCGTTGGATCAATTGCTACATCCGACATTAGATCCTAAAGCGCAAAAAACTTTATTGGCTAAAGGTCTTCCAGCTTCACCAGGCGGAGTGAACGGTCAAATCGTATTCACTTCTGAAGAAGCTGTTGAATGGAAAGAGCAAGGTAAGAAAGTGATCCTTGTTCGTATCGAAACGTCCCCTGAAGACATCGCCGGTATGGTGGCGGCTCAAGGTATCTTTACTACTCGTGGTGGTATGACGTCGCACGCGGCGGTTGTGGCACGTGGTATGGGTAAATGCTGTGTGGCTGGTTGTGGTGATGTTGAAGTCGACTACCGTAATGAAACTATGAAAGTGAAAGGCTACGTTCTTAAAAAGGGCGATGTGATCACTTTGGATGGTTCTACGGGTGAAGTTTACTTGGGCGAAGTAAAAACCATCGAACCAAAATTAGATGGCAACTTTGAGCGCATCATGAAAATCGCGGACCAAGTTCGTAAATTAAAAGTTCGTACGAACGCGGATACTCCGAAAGATGCGCAAACAGCGCGTAACTTCGGTGCTGAAGGTATCGGTCTTTGCCGTACAGAACATATGTTCTTTGGTGCAGATCGTATCGATGCGGTTCGTGAGATGATCATTGCTGACAACAAATCAGACCGTGAAAAAGCATTGGCGAAACTATTGCCAATGCAAAGAGATGACTTCTATCAATTATTTAAAATCATGGACGGCTTGCCAGTAACAATTCGTTTGTTGGATCCACCTCTTCATGAGTTCGTGCCTCACACGGATGAAGAGACGAAGGAGCTAGCTGCCCGTATCAACATGGATTACGAACGTCTTCGTAACAAAGTAAAAGCTTTGCATGAGTTCAATCCAATGTTGGGTCACCGTGGTTGCCGTTTGGCGATCACTTACCCAGAGATTTATCAAATGCAAGTGCGCGCGATTGCAGAAGCTGCTTGCTTGATGATCGGTGAGGGTAAAAAACTTATTCCTGAAATCATGATCCCACTTGTGGCGACAGATAAGGAATTAGATATCCTTCGTCATTCAGCGATCAATGAAGTTAAAAAAGTTCAAACTGAGAAAAATGTGAAATTCGATTACCTAGTTGGAACAATGATCGAGCTTCCTCGCGCGGCTTTGACTGCGGATGCGATTGCTGAACATGCTGACTTCTTTAGCTTTGGTACCAATGACTTAACTCAAACGACGTTGGGTCTATCTCGTGATGACTCGGGCCGTTTCTTAGGTTCATACGTATCTTCAGGCATCTTGCCAAAAGATCCGTTTGTTTCCATCGACCAAGTGGGCGTAGGTTCACTAGTGAAAATGGGAACAGAGCTTGGCCGTCGCCAACGCCCTGACCTAAAAGTCGGCGTATGCGGTGAGCACGGTGGTGATCCCGATTCTATCGAGTTCTTCCATAAGGCAGGACTTGATTACGTATCTTGCTCTCCGTTCCGTGTACCTATCGCAAGATTGGCGGCAGCAAGAGCAGCGCTAATGAAAAAGACAGTGCACTAAAAAAGTATTCTGAAATTAAGACTGGCAAATAACCGCCAATCTTGTCCGCCGTAGCCTCGGCGAAGGCGGAAGCTACAAACTAAGCAAGACAATTCCAAAAAGGGCTGTTCCAACGGAATAGCCCTTTTTCATTTCAAAAGGTGCCTGCTTCTTTTTACGGTTTCACCGCGTCAAATTTGCTCCCGTGAATTACTCCTTTGCGTACATCGTAGCAACTTTCACTTCCGAATCGGTGATAACAATTACGCAGAATCAATTTCCACCACCGCTCCGGTGGTAACTATTGCTGAAAGTAAATTTCTACCTTCGCATCGGTGGCAACCATTGCTTGAATCCAATACTTACCCTCAAATCGACAATAAATTGACGCGGTGAAACCGTAAAAAGAAGCAGGCACCTTTTTGTCTCATAATGAGAATTGGTTTTGTAAAAGATCCTGGGTGGCTGCCGTTGAACGGCACTGTCTAGGCATCAGTCAGTTATTTCTTGCCCTACGCAATTTTAAACGCCAGCCGCCGTGGCAACCCCTTTGCTTTATTGATTAGTCATTAAGGAAGAAATTTATGAAAACAAATATTTTGTTCGGAAAAGTTTTAAAAGTAGCGGCTCTATTAACAATGACTGTGTTCCTTGCGAACTGCGGTAAAAATAATAGCAGCGGATCAACAACCACTACAGTAGCAACTACTGCTATCAGCTCAACAGCTGGATACGCAGTGTCTGTTCGCGATAACCAATGTTATCAATGGCGCACAAATCAATATGTTGCTATGGCTTGTAATACGATTCCGAACGGATCTTACATCATCTATAATCATATGTGCCAACAAACTCAAAACGGTGGAACAGTTGTAGCTTCAAGCCAAACTGCTTGTGCCATCCCAACGCAAGTTTGTTCTGGTCAGTACTTTGATAGCTACGGCACAACAGCAAACTGCGGAACTCAAATGAGCTGTTCAGGTTACACTCTGTACAACTCTCAAGGTTTGCCAGTTCGTTGCCAATAAGATCTCCAAGTTTAAGAACAAAAGATTTACGGCGCTCAAGGTTTGAGCGCCGTTTTTTATTTTCAATTTTCTCGATTGCATTCCGCATCATTGTGCATAATCCCTAAGCAACTCAAAAACGCGATGCGAAAATTCGCTCTCAATATCTGCCTAAATTGTAAGCTTCTATCGTTCTTTTCAGAGCCACTTGTTGACATACTTCTGCGGAGTGATGAAATAGCAATGGTCTTAGGTCTAGCTAGACCTAAGGCGTGGTTTTTTGAGGGGAAATGTTGCACAGAAGTGCCAACACTCAAGAGGGGATAGAACCTTGAGAATTAAAAAGATTGAACTAGTTGGTTTTAAGTCATTTAAGGATCGTACAGTCATTCACTTTGATGCCGGTATTACAGGTATCGTTGGCCCGAATGGTTGCGGTAAATCCAATATCGTGGATGCCCTTATGTGGGTTATGGGTGAGATGTCTGCAAAGGACCTGCGTGGTTCACAAATGACAGACGTTATCTTCGGCGGAGCTGAAGGTTATGCACCTCTTGGTATGTGTGAAGTGTCGTTGACGTTAGAAAACGATGGCGGCGCATTCCCGGCAAAATACATTAAACACTCTGAAATCATGGTCACTCGTCGCCTGCACAGAAGCGGTGAGGGTGAGTATTTCGTAAATAAAGAACCGGCTCGTTTGAAAGACGTGCAAGAGATCTTTATGGATACCGGTGCGGGTTCTAAGGGTTTTTCTATCATCGCTCAAGGTATGATCGGTAAGATCATCACTGCGAAACCCGAAGACCGTCGTATGCTTATCGAAGAAGCTGCGGGTATTACGAAGTTCAAAGCTCGTAAAAAAGAATCTCAACGTAAGTTGATCTCTACAGATCAAAACTTGGTGCGTTTGCAAGACATCATTGGCGAGTTAAAGCGCCAAATCGATTCTTTGCAAAGACAAGCACAGCGTGCAGAACGTTACCGTAACATCAAAAACCAAATCGAAGATTTGGATCTTTGGTTGTCTTCAGCTCAGTACATCGAGCTAAAACGCGCGGCTGACGAAGCACAAGCGATCTTTAATGAAGCACAAAGCATGGAAGTGGAAGGCGAAACAAACCTTTCAACTCTTCAAGGCCAGCTTGAAGTTTTAAAACTGCAAATCTTAGAAAAAGAAAAAGCAGTTGAAGAACAACAAACTGAGTACTTTGCGAAGCAATCCACTGTTCAGAAAAAAGAAATGGAGATCCAAGAGCTTCGTTTCGAAATCGAACAGGCCCGTCGTAATGAACAAATGACTGGCACCATCTTGCAAGAGCAACAAGCCCGCCAAGAGCTTTTGACTCGCGATAAGATGAATCTTGAATCTCAAGTGAATGAACTTAAAGAAGAAGCAGAAACCTTATCTGCAACTTTCACTGAGAAAAATGAAATTTTCCAAAACTTCAATTCCCGCATCGGCACGGTAGATGAAGATCTAACGACGAAACGTCGCGAACTATTCGCAGTCGGTCAGTCTGAATCTTCACTAGATGCCCGCGTGAATTCATTGTCGGGCCAAATCGCTGATTTGACAGACCGTCAAGACAACGAACAACAAGTTTTAAACGAACTTCGTGAAAAACAAGTAGAGTTCGAAGCTCGTCGCAAAAAAGTAACTAACGAATTAGATAAAGAACGCCAAATGCAATTGGATTTGGCTAGTGACGTAGATTCTTACGAAGCTAATAAAAAGATCTTGTCTGATTCCGTAGCAGAGAAAAAAGCGGAAGTAGAACTGTTCAAAGATTCTTTGAACGAAGTGGCTTCTCGCCTGTACGGTCTAGAAAACTTGCAAAACAACTTCGAGGGTTTCCAAGAAGGTGTGAAACAAGTGATGTTGTGGCAAAAAACTCGCACAACAGAGATGATGGCGGATGGTTCCGTTGTTTCTCACTTCCAACCGGTTTCTGAGGTTGTTGAAGTTCCGGCTGAATATGAAGTTGCGATGGAAGCAGCATTGGGATCACGCCTACAAATGCTTCTTTCTTCAGATGCAAATATCGCCGTAGATGCAGTTACTCATCTTAAAGAAAATAAAACCGGTCGTTCTAGCTTTATGCCAGCAAACGACAGCGGTTATTCTTTCAACCGTTCTGAAGCTCCGACGGCGCAAGATGGCGTTCAAGCTATCTTGAAAGACGTTGTAAAAGCGGCTGATAAATTCCAAAACGCAGTCGCTTACATGTTAGACGGTGTTGCGATTGTTGATTCCATCCGCACAGCTTTAAATCTTCGTGCAAAATACGAAGGTTGGACATTCGTAACTCTTGACGGTGACACGTTAACGGCTGACGGAGTTTTGACGGGTGGATCTTCTGAATCTGCGGATTCAGGCGTATTAAAACGTCGCCGCGAAATCAAAGAGCTTTCTGAAAAGAAAGACGAATTCGCGGGTAAATTGCAATTAGCGCAAATGGTTCTTAAGAAAACTGAAGAACAATTAGCTAACGTTCTAAATGACTTCGAAGGCGCACAAAAACGTAAAATTGATCAAGAGATCAAAGTTACGGAACTAAGAAAAGACTTAGAGCGCGCTGAAAATGAAGTTCACAACGCGCAACAAGCGGTTGAACGCCAGGAACGCGAAGTCAAAAAATTGACTGAGCAACTTGAGACTCAAGAGCAAAAAATGGAAGAACTGAACGAAGCTTTGATCGAAGCCCGTGAAAAGAAAGTTCTTCTTGAAACTGAAGTGGCAAGCCTGACTAACGAAATGAACTCAGTTCGTCTTGGTTTTGACGGTTTGCAAGCGGAAGTAACAGATCTTCAAGTAAGATCGGCTTCTAAAACTCAAGAATACCAAGGTGTTTTAAGACAGCTTGAAATGGTGACGAAGTCTTTGACGGACCTTGAAACGCAGCTAGCTCGTATGAGCGAAGAGGCGGAAGGTTACAACTCTCAGATGACTGAGAGCCAAATGCTTCTTGAAGAAAAGAAAATCGAATTTGAACGTCTTTTGGATGAAGTTGAGCAATTGAAATTGCAAGCGGCTCGCACTAAAGACGAATACGAAGTGATGTCTGAATCCATCCGTGCAATTGAAGATGAAGCAAGTGCTTCACAACGTGCACGCAATGAAAGACAACACAAAATGAACGACTCTCAATTGAAGCTTGAACAAGCTAAGATGAAAGAGCAGTACTTGATTGATCAAGTACGTGAACGTTACATGTTAAATCTTCCGGATGTCGTAGAAAAATACGCGAGCCGCGATGGTGACTTCATGGGCGCGAACGAAGAACTTAAAGAACTTCGTGAAAAGCTTGCTAAAATCGGTGAAGTAAATCTTTCGGCGATTGAAGAGTACGAAGAAACAGCTCAACGTTACGAGTTCCTGACGAAGCAGCACTCTGACTTAACTGAAGCAAAAGAACAGCTTCGCAAAGTGATCGATCGTATTAACAGAATTTGTTCTAAACGTTTCAAAGAGACGTTTGACCTTGTTAACGACCGTTTCACTCGCGTATTCCCAGTTCTATTCGGTGGTGGTGAAGCTTGGTTAACTCTGGTTGAAGAAACAGAGAAAAGCGAAGCGGGTATCGAAATCATTGCTCGTCCTCCAGGCAAAAAGACTCAAAACGTGTCTTTGATGTCCGGTGGTGAGAAAGCGTTGACTGCGGTTGCGCTGGTATTCTCGATCTTCCTAGTGAAGCCGTCTCCATACTGCTTACTGGATGAGGTTGACGCTCCACTTGATGACGCCAACGTATTCCGTTTCAACGACCTAGTTCGTGAAATGGCTAAACGTTCACAAATCATCGTTGTAACGCATAATAAACACACGATGGAAGTGGCTGGAAAACTATACGGGGTAACTATGCAAGAGCGTGGTGTATCGACGATGGTTTCTGTGTCTCTTCAAGATATCAAGTAGGCCGCTGGCCTACTTGTCACGCCGAAACGTAAAGCGCGAAGGCAGACTCTACATTCAAAAACAAAAAATCCCCGTAGCAAAACTACGGGGATTTTTATTTAAAGTAGTGAGTTTTAATCCGGTCACTGCACAAAGAAAAACGAGAATAAGGCAGGACAACTTTGAATCGAGTAGAAAAAGCGGGGAGGAGCCGCAACCGTCCTAAAACTCACTACTCTTTTATTTCACGTATTCAATTACAGACTCTTCGGCAAAACGTACTTTCTGTATGTTTTGGAATGTGTCTTCAGCGTGACGGTAGCCTAGGGCCACTGTCGCTACTGTTTTATAACCTGAACCTTCAAGACCTAAGATTTTGTCATAGGCCGCCGGATCAAGGCCTTCCATTGGTGTCGCATCAATTTTTAAAAGTGCCGCGGTTTCAAGTAAGAATCCCATGGCAATATAGGCCTGGCGCTGCGACCAAACTCTGATTTTTTCCTCTGGAGCTTTCGCTAAATTTTCAATCATCATGGCTTTAAAACCATTAAGTGATTCCGGGCTGACTTTTCGAACTTCAGAAATGCGATCCACATATTTTTGGATAAAAGCTTCATCAACTTCTTCTTTAAAGGCGAAAACTACATAGTGACTTGCATCAGTCACTTGCGTTTGGTTCCAAGACACGGCTTTTAATTGTTCACGAACTTGCGGATTTTCGATAACCAAAAATTTCCATGGTTGCACGCCATAGGAAGAAGGGGCCATCAAAAGGGAATTGGTCAAAGTTTTCCAATCGGCCTCTGAAATCTTCTTAGTTGCATCGTATTTTTTTGTAGCATAACGCCATTCGAGGGCTTCCATAATCTGCTTTGTTGAACTCATTAAATATCTCCTAGCCTAAGCTAAATGTAACAAACATAGATACAATATAAGCAGGGGCGATTTTAAATGCAACAATAAAAGTTACATTTAAACTCTTTCTCAAGTTTAAAGTAATAAAATTAACATCGGGACCCTAATGATTGTGTATTTCATAATATTGGGTTAGGATGAGCCATGCTTGATCAAAAATTCTCTGTCTCAGTTCATATCATGACCGCGCTAGCTTACAGCAAAGATGAGCTAGTGACGTCGGAGTATTTAGCTTCAAGTATTCGTACCAATCCCACTGTTGTTCGTCGTTTATTAGCAAAACTAGTCGATGCAGGCTTACTTGAATCATTCAAAGGTAAAGCCGGTGGAGTACGCCTTTCTAAAGCTGCAAAAGAGATAACTCTTAAAGAGATTTACTCTGCGGTATGCGAGAAGAAGCTCGTAGCTACCTCAGACAAAGAGCCGGTAAAACAATGCGCTGTCAGCTGCAGTATGAAAAAGATTATGGAAGATGTGGTTGATGGGATTGAACGTCAGTCCATGGACTATCTTTCTAAAATTCGTCTTAATGAACTGACATCGAAGATTAAGTAAAGTCCTATAATGAATGGCGATGAGCAAATAATCAAAAAGTTGCACGAAGAAGCGATAAAAAAAGGTTCAGATACATATATTGATCCAGCCACCGGTTATCAGGTTTTCACTGAAGCTTTTCATCGACACCGCGGTTACTGTTGCAACTCTGGATGTCGCCACTGCCCTTATAAACTACAGCCCATCAAATCTAAAAACAGCCTCAAATCTGAGTAACACTTTTTTCCACTCACGTTAGTCTGTGCATTAGGTACATTCAATTTGTGAGTCAAACGATGAAATAAGTCAGGATATATATCGTTTGCGAGGAAGAAATCGGATTTTTTCTTCTTCGCAGTTATGAGTCTATAAAAGTCAGTTTGATAATAGAAAACTAGTGGTTTGGCCAACGAACTGATTGGCGTCAGCATTTAAGAAAAAAAATCGAAGTCAGATCTTTAGTACCCAATGCATCCTCCCGATAGATTAACGTCATTTTTTAAAGGGGACGTGCATGTTTTCAAAACTAAGTTTAAAAACCAAAACCATTTCAGCCTTCACGGCTGTTTCTCTATTGCTTATGACAGTTGGGTTTGTAAGTTGGTATTTCAATAAACAAACTTCACAAAAATTCATGACAATCGCAAAAACCAATTTACCAAACATCGCTTCAGTGGGTGGGCTGCGCTTCAGATCTCAAGAAGTGAACCGTCTCTTCCTTAGAGCAGTGCTTGCATCAGATGCTTCGGTTTATCAGGAAAATAAAGAGCTTTTTGAAAAGGGACTTGAAGAATATGAAGTCGCAGTTAAAAAGTATCTAGAAGTGGAGTTCTTCCCAGGTGAAGAAGAGCTTTTTAACCACAGTGAAGATGCTTGGCATAAGTACGTAAAAGCAGTCCAAGAAATCATGGTTGTTGGGGCGAAGACAGAAAATAAATCGCAAGTTGAGAAACTTCTTTCAGAGATGCAGACTCCATTACGTAAAGCACATACTGAAAGTCTTGGAGCTCTGATGAAGTTCCATCAAGACGCTGCAGATAAAGCGACCATTGAAGCAGAAGCAATTTCTAATCGTGGTGAACTTATTATAATCACTATTATCGTAATCGGTTTCCTTTCGGCAATTTGCTTAGGCTTTTTATTTGCAACATCTTTGGCTAAATCATTGGGGCGAATTAGTGGGGAAATCTCTGGTGCTGCAGAACAAACATCATCAAGCGGAACGCAACTTTCAGCTGCCAGCCAAACTCTTTCTGCCGGTTCGTCTCAGGCTGCGGCTTCCTTAGAAGAGACTGTCGCATCCTTAGAAGAACTTTCCAGTATGGTAAAGTTGAATGCAGAACATGCGCATGAAGCTAATACCTTGTCGCAAACGTCCCGTGATTCTGCCCAACGTGGCGAAGGCGAGATCAATAAGTTGATTAAAGCCATGGAAGAAATTGCAAGTGGCTCTAAGAAAATTGAGGAGATCATTTCGGTTATCGACGACATCGCTTTCCAAACTAACTTGTTGGCCCTAAATGCGGCAGTCGAAGCGGCTCGCGCAGGAGAACAAGGTAAAGGATTCGCAGTGGTTGCTGAAGCTGTCAGAAATCTGGCGCAACGAAGTGCTGCTGCTGCCAAAGAAATCACAACTTTAATTCAAGACAACGTAGAGAAATCCACTTCAGGTGCCCGAGTTGCAAGCCAAAGTGGTGTGGTCCTTAAAGAGATCGTGGACTCTGTCAAAAAAGTGGCAGACTTAAATAGCGAAATCTCTGTAGCCAGCAAGGAGCAATCAAATGGCTTAGAGCAGATTTCCAAAGCCATGAACCAATTAGACCAAGCGACCCAAGGAAATGCCGCGTCTTCAGAAGAAGTAGCCGCATCATCCCAACAGATGTCGTCTCAGGCCACAGTTTTGGCGGGTTTAGTAGTGGATTTACGTTCTCTGGTTGAGGGCGAATCTAAAGCTGCATAAAGAATACTGGTTTATCCCAGTAAAATACGATAGACAGGGGACTCTTAAAAAACCGACTAACGCAAACCGTTGGAGGATTTATGATGTCCCCTAGTCATGCCCAGCAAATGGATTACTTGTTGATTGCCATCGGCGTTCTACTGGCCGTTATCCTGTCAGTCATCTTTATCGGTGTTTATAAAAAACGTCACAAAAAACTTAGCCCTCGCGAAGTTTATCCTGAAACTCAACGTGAAGTTGTTGAAGAGATCAAAGTCACGCCTCCTCCACAAGCTGTAGAGCTTAAAAAGGAAGCTGCTGATTATATCGCAGAACCTGTTCCTGAAAAGGAAGTGGATTTAAAGCAGGCTCTGAAAAAAACTGAAGAAAATCTCTTCGGTCGCATTCGCAATCTTTTTAAGGACAACACAGGCGCAAAGCACTTAGAAGAAATCGAAGAGATTCTTTACACCAGCGATCTAGGTCCAACGACAGTGCAAAGATTGATGGGCGCACTTGAAGATAAGCTTTCAAAAAAAGAACGCGGCGATTACGACACCGTTCGTGAAGCTTTGAAGGAAGAAATCAAACACATCTTTTCTGGTTCCCACAACACGGGGCCTGACACTGGCATTTTATCTAAAATCCAATTTGCTCCTGAAGGACCCACTGTTCTGATGATTGTGGGGGTGAATGGTGCAGGTAAAACAACGTCCATCGGTAAAATCGCTTCTCAGCTTGCAGGTCAGGGTAAAAAAGTTTTGGTGGCAGCAGGGGATACCTTTAGAGCCGCTGCGGGCGGGCAGTTGAAAGTTTGGACTGATCGCGCGCAAGTGGAAATCTTTTCTCCGGAAGGTGTGACGGATCCGAGTGCTGTGGCTTTTGACGCTGTTTCAAAAGCGAAGTCTCAAAATTATGACGTCGTTATCGTTGATACCGCAGGTCGCTTGCATACTCAGGCAAATTTGATGGAAGAAATCAAAAAAATGAAACGTGTGATGACGAAGGTTATTCCTGAAGCCCCACATGAAACCTTGATCGTCCTTGATGCAAACTCAGGGCAAAATGCTTTGATGCAGGCAAAAGAATTCCACAATGCTTTAACTTTAACCGGTGCAATCTTAACAAAAATGGATGGCACAGCTAAAGGTGGGGTTGCTGTTGGTTTAGCGCAAGAGCTGCAAATTCCTATCAAGCTTATCGGTGTCGGAGAGCGTATTCAGGATTTAAGAACGTTCTCATCACAGGAATTCGTGAATTCATTGTTTCAATAGTTAAGTTTTTTAATTCAGCATTAATAAAAAAGCCCGCTGTCAGCGGGCTTTTTTTATTTTTGATCAGCGATATTTTGAATCTGGTCTGACTTGTAAGTATGAATGCCCGGCTGAAAATTCAAGATCGCAATAGCCATGGCCTTTGCAATATCGGTCGCTTTGATGGCGCGATACTTTTTAAATGGTCCCACTAAAAGAGGATTCAAGTAAGGCGAAATCTTTTGCGCAAACGCTTCGCCTTTGCGGTGTTCTTTTCTTTCACCTAAAATCAGGGACGGTCTAAATATCTCGATCTGAGGAATCTGAAGTTCGTTTAAATCCCGTTCCATCTCGCCCTTCACGCGATTATAGAAAATGCTGGATTCTGCATCAGCTCCCATTGCTGAAATCACTAAAAACTTTTGCGCTTTTACTTTTTCAGCAACTCGGGCAAAAGCCATCACGTACTCATAATCAACCTTACGAAAAGCTTCTTTACTGCCGGCTTGTTTAATAGTGCTTCCCAGACAACACACGAACACCGGAGCCTTTAAGGCCTCAGCATAGTCTTCCAGTTTATCGAAATTCAAAATGATATTGTCGACTAAAGACGGAACTTTGCCTAACGGACGACGGGTGACAGCTTTGATGGTGTCGATTTCGCCGAGGTGGCTTAAAATAAGAAGGAGCTCGTGTCCTACGAGCCCCGTCGCACCAACCAGACAAACATCAGTTGGATAAATCATCTAAATCACTTTCTGGCGTACTATTAGTTTGGCTGTTGTTCGTTCTTTTCAACTTTCGGTGGGTAGTGAGCACCGTAAGTATTCAAGAAAGCAGGAACAGAGTTTCTGAAATCAGCCATACCACTCACTTTGATCACGCCTTTTGTAAGAGCCGGATTTGGATGAGCATAGTTAATGAAACGTCCTTCGTCGACAAGGAAATAACCATTGAAGTTTTCTTCGTCGATATTGTAACGGTCACCTGATTTACCACCAGCAGCGCGTCTTGTTGTTTTAAGAGCGACCGCGTTTGGATATTGGTCCACTTCGTAAACGCCTTGTTCGATGAAATTGCCAGCATGATACTGGATTCCTTTTGACAAGATCGTATTCAAATCAGCAGTCAAACCGCCAGACTGTTGGGCGCCATCTGTTAACAATAGATATTGCCAGTATAGAGGACGCTCATAGGTGTCAGCATATCGAGGAAGTGGCGAAGTTTTCTTTTTGAAAACACCTGTCGTAATCTCCTGCTCACGTGTCGACTCTTTAGCATAAACGCGATAGATATCTGTTCCCGGAGGCAATAAGTGACGAAGGTAAGCGATAGCTCTATTTTCTAAACGCGTGCAACCAGAAGATCCTGGGTTTGAAACCAAGTTAACAAAGAAACCACGAGTCAGCTCAATCGCAGCTGGACCGTCTTTTCCCCAACCCATTGTTCCGTGCATCCATTGGTAGTTCAGTCCATTGATTTCATCACCTGGAGTCAATTTACCCGCATACCAACCGAAGGCGCCGTAAATAGTAGAGCCGCTGCCTTTTTCAACTTCAGTGATCCACTTTCTACCACCAAGAGTCTTAGTCACGCTGTCTGTAATAGGAGCTGGGATGGTTTTAATATCCTGGCCTGCTTTATACCAATGAGGATAGTGTCCCAATCCATCTTGATAAAACTTAACCCATTCAGAGATTTTCGCGTGACCTAGCCATGTTTTGAAGGCGTGTGGATCTTTCTCAGTGCCTTCTTCGGGACGACCCACAACCATGTCTGATTCCATCACAAGTCTGTGAGCGCAATCAGGGCTTGTCGTGCAGCGCTCGTAGACTCTGGTTTTTTCCGTCGCTACGTTTTGAATAACGAAGTATTTAGAGCCTGGAAGGACAACTTCCTTAGTGCTTAGGTAGTCCTTGGAAACAAACAATTCTAAAGCAGCATCATTACGAACAGTCGCTGACTTAAGAATGCGGATCTGAACCAGCGGAGTCGCCTCATTTAATAGATTAAGGATTTCAACTTCATCATTCAGAGCAAGCTTACCAACCACATTTCCTGCCGCAGTGGAATTGCTGCTTCTGACATTTAAAGAGTCAGTAGAAATAAAGTAGCGTTGGCCCACGATGAGTTGGGATTTATCCACGCCCTTCGTAGCTGTCGCTGTGACACTAGAAGTATTTGTCGCAAGTTGCGCCGTTGAAGCTACCGGAGTAGTGGCAATCAACACACTCAATAGGCTTGAGCAAATTTTAGCTGATCTTGAAATAGACATGAAACGTCCTCCATAAATGGAATCTATTAAACCTTTGTCATCGACATGAAAGCCAAAGCAAGAAGCGTGACAGTCCTTATTCCTGCGGTATTTTTTATTGAACCAATTTTAACCGTCAAAATGTTTTTCAACGCTGCCCAAATGCGGCACCAAGGAGGGGAAATGAAAATCGTCGGAATGGGGTTGCTTTTGCTGCTCGCATTACTACCTAATCTTTCACACGCGCAAAGTGATCGTTGGGTGATCACTAAGACTGAATGGACGGAACAGGATGAAATTAATTTCGGCGCCTTTATTACCCAGATTGGCCAAGCCGTAGAGCGCAGGGAATGTCTTACGGTTGATGCTTGTTTAAAAAGCCCGGCAAATCCCTATGTAGGTACAGACCCGGAGGACTTAGAGCTCTTCGCTGATTGTGCGGACCTTCCTTATTATTTAAGAGCTTATTTTGCTTGGAAAAATGGTCTACCAATGTCGATCCAAGAAGGTGTTAAGGCCAGGGAGCCTAATGACAATAAAGATCCTCGTTATACAATGTATGGGAATATTCCTAAAGGACGCTTTGATATCATACCGACAAGATTTAAAGCTCCTAATGCCGTTCGCCTCTTAAATAACGACATCGTCGATAAAACGTATTCTGCATCCTTTCGCATGATGGGAAATGAAATTCCTGGTGTTACATATACTGATTTCTATCCAGTGAAATTGCACCGAGATGCCATCAGACCGGGAACTGTGATCTATGATCCCAACGGCCACGTTGCCATCATCCATCGCATCACCGATGATGGACATATCTATTACATCGATTCCCATCCTGATAACACGATAACTTCAGGTCTTTATACGCCGAAGTTTGTAAGAAGTTTTCCTTTTCAGGGAGCCGGTTTTAAAAACTTTAGACCACTGGCTTTGGTAGGCGCTTCAAAAAATTTTTCTGGTGAATACTATGGCGGAAAAATCGTCGCAGCGACAAACGCACAACTTCCACATTTTAGTTTGGAACAATTTTACGGAAATCAGCCCGATCCAGCCGGTGACTGGAAAAACGGGAAATTCGTATTCCAAGGTTCCACATTAGGCTATTACGAATATCTACGTTTAATGATGGCCTCAGGTGATTTGCAAATAGATCCTTTACAAGACATGCGCACTATCCTAGGCGATATCTGCACCAGCTTAAAAGATCGTGCAGTGGCCGTTGATTTTGCCCGTCAAAAAGGAATCGACCAAGTGCCTCATCCTATCCGATTGCCAAAAAATATTTATGGCACCGACGGGGAGTGGGAAGCCTACGCGACACCAGCCAGGGATGCGCGTTTAAAAGTGGCTTACATGGATCTATTATTTCAAGCCCAACAATCTATTTTGCGCTATCGTGCAAGGGACCCTCAAATTATTTACTCTGGTCCAAACTTAGCCCAAGATCTTTTAAGAATATATCAAGCAGAGGCTAGAGCCTGTCAGTTTTCCTATACAAATTCCGCAGGCATCGCAGTGCCATTGGATTTAGAAATGGCGCGCATCAGATTGTTTGATTTAAGCTTTGATCCTTATCATTGCGTCGAGCTTCGCTGGGGAGCCAATAGCGCCCAAGAGCTAAGCACTTGCTTAGATGATCAGAACAAGCGTGATTGGTATGCAAAAGAAAAGTGGCTTCGTTACCAATGGGAACGGCGCTATGACGCCCGCATGGATTTTTCTCTGGAAGAGCTTGATGGCCCAAAACCAGGGGCAGGTCTTTCGCGTCCACCAGATGTCGACATTATCAGAATGTTGATGTCTCAGAGGGTAAAAAACTAGTTTGTCTTTTTAAACACTGATCAAAAGGGCTGTCTCAAAATGAGACGGCCCTTTTTCGTGGTGACATTATTAGGCCCGTGTCTAAAGAATTACTTCGGTAAAGCCCTGTAAAGACCTCTTAGAGTGGCATCTTACTTGAAAGTAAGAGTCTTGGATGAGGTCTATCTTATGAATTCAAGCTGGATTAAAAAAACTTTCGGTTTCTGCTTAGGTGTTTGTTTGTTGCTTCCAAACATGGCCTTTGCTTTTGGGGAGCCTGAAGCGATCCGCGAAAAACTGACGGCACAAACCTTCGTTCCTTTGATTAAAGGTTCAAACGATTTCATTTTACATTCTGACCGTTTAAATTCTCTATATTCTTTACGTGGCTACCAACCTATCTGGGTTGATAACACGGGCCGCCCTACAAACAAAGTGGTGGATCTTAAACTTGCGCTTATGCAAGCACCCCGCAATGGATTGTTAGCCGCAGACTATTGGGATGCCACGGTGGAAGCGCAACTGCAGAAAGTAACCGCAGACCCTAACCACTGGCTGACTTTTGAATTGGTTTTAAGTGAATCACTTATTCGTTACGTCAGCCACCTTGCCCACGGTCGTTTTAATCCAAAAGACATCGAAGAAGAAAATAGAATTTTCTTTAAGCAAAAATCTTTTGATATGTGGGCTGATCTGAATGCCCGTGTATCTGATGATAAACCATTATCCACCACTCTTGATTTCTTTGCTCCACAGGTTCAGCGTTATAAAGACCTTGTCAGCATTTTGGGTTTCTTGACTGAACTAAGAAGAACCCATGGTGAGTGGGATCAATTGGTTTCTCCAGGAGTTGCCGTTAAAAAGGGTTACAAAGGAGAGTTCGTAGGCCAGCTTCGCGACCGCTTTAATTTAATTGGTTATAAAGTGACTGCCGATGGTCCCAATAGAAATCAAGTGGACGACGAGCTCGATCAAGTTCTGCGTAACTTTCAAAAGCTCAATGGTTTAAAAGTTGACGGTATCATTGGTACTCGTTCGGAAGTTTTAAAAAATCTAAACTTCACGCTTTCGCAAAGAATTGGTCAAGTTCTAGTGACGATGGAAAAAATCCGTTGGCTTCCACGCAATATGGAAGCTCGCCATATCTTTATTAATCTAGCTGCAGCCGAATTTAGACTTTTTGATAACGGCACGAAGGTTTTTGATTTTAAAGCGATTGCTGGTCAAACGTGGCGCCGTACTCCGACGATGAGAAATTCATTGTATGAAGTCGTATTAAATCCACCATGGAACGTACCAGACAGTATTGCCTTAAAAGATAAGCTTCCAGAAATTAAGCGCGATATTAACTATATTTATAAGAATAACTTAGTGGTTTACAACTCAGACAATCAGCAAGTGAATCCTGAGTCAGTTCCTTGGCACAGTCTTTCGCGCGACTACTTCCCGTATCGTTTGGCACAAAGACCTGGTTACAACAATGCTTTGGGTGTCGTAAAATTCTCTTTAGATAATGATCAAGCGATCTATTTGCATGATACAAACGACCGTCAATTAGTTCTTGGTGATCAACGTCATCAGAGCTCTGGTTGTGTGCGTTTGGAAAAACCTCTGGAGCTTGCTGAATACTTATTAGCTGGCACAGAGTGGACGAAAGAAAAAATCTATGCGGAAGTTCCCCATGAAAAGGAAACTTCAAGCAGAGCCACGCGCTATATTAAACTAAGCAAACAAGCAGCGATCCCGACTTATTTGATGTATTTGACTGTTGAAAAAAGCGAAGACGGGTTTATCCGTTTCTTTGACGACACTTACGGTCAAGACGTGCAAACAGGTAAAGCTGTGCAAAATAAAAAAGTCGATAACGAGATGTTTTAGGAAGTGGCTATGAAACTATTTTTACTAATCTCATCATTCTTCGTTTCAAGTCTGGCTTTTGCTGATGGCTTTTTGCAAGTGAACGGCAATGCAGGCCAATATCAAGCGTTTAGAAAAGTGAAGGCAGTTCGTTGTATTGAAGGTCAGCGCAACTCTTGCGGTCCGGCGGTGTTTTTTGATTTAAACAAACCAAAGCAGGTTCCAGCGGGAAGTTATTTGTTAGGTTATGAAAACTCCATTCATCCAGGCTTTGTGCGCGTCCGTGACGGTCAAACGACGGCGATCAAATTAGAAATCAAGTATGCGCCGACATCGCTAACAGGAAAAAAAATTCGCGTATATCGTGATTTTAGCTCTGCGGTTGAACAAGAAAAAATCTTAAATACGGTTTATCACATGGGCCGTCACTTTTTCCGTCTGACAAAGGAAAACTTCGGTGATCTTTATCTTACGAGCACTTGGGATCGCGACTTCGTGCAAAGATTCACTTATGAAGTGTGCCCGCGATTAAAGAAGATGATCGACGATGGTGCTTTAGTGCCGGAAGTTTCAGTTGATAACTGCCGCATCTGGGAGGAAGCAAGGTCTCCAGAAGATTTGCGCGAGCTATTCACTTTTAATGCTGACGGAACATTTAAACAAAAATGGGTTACATTTCCAGGCTACTCTATGGATATGAGCCACCCACGGTATTTAGTTTCTGTTCCGATGAGACAGCAGGATCACGTAGCCGTTTTTAGCGGAACTTATAAATTCAAAGGGGAGTAAACTTCTTTGCGAGTGTTTCAAAATGAAAACCTGCTTGAATGATTCAGGCAGATTCTTTAGCCTAATATCTCATGCTCTTTATTGAATTTTTTGGGGTCGTGGGATGCAAAAGTTAGCTACAGCAATATTGATTTTTTTAGCTCCGCTGATTTCATCAGCAGAAGGCATTAAGCCTATTTCTGTATCCTATGAAAACCTCATGCGCTGCTTCCCAGAACTTCAGGATGAATCCCAGTCTTTTAAGGTGGACCTAAATCGCCTCAAAGAATTGATCGATGAAAAATTCGTGACCTCTCAGTCACAGTTGCGTCAAAGAAAAGTCCATTATCTGGATGCAGAGAAGCAAGCCATGAATCTGATCTTAAGAACAAAGTTCATCGGTCATAAAAAGATGGATACCGAGCTTTTCCTGCAGCAAGTGGACGCTAAAGGAGTGGTCACTGATATCAAGATGACTGGGAATCAACGCATCAATCCAAAGCAAGACGTCATTAACAACTTCCTTTTGGGTGCAACGATCAAATCAGACGAGTATTCATACAATGACACGAAGCTCAATGGTATTCACTCGACCTATCGCCGGAACTTCAAAGACATTGAAGAGTACGAACTGACCGACAAGGTGAATCGTCGCTCGATTCTGTGCGAAAAAAAACAGGAGCTAGGGATTATCTGCAC
The DNA here is from genome assembly GCA_041888585.1 of Bdellovibrio bacteriovorus. Taxonomy (GTDB): domain Bacteria; phylum Bdellovibrionota; class Bdellovibrionia; order Bdellovibrionales; family Bdellovibrionaceae; genus Bdellovibrio; species Bdellovibrio bacteriovorus_I. Next base: position 985,335 of record CP168971.1, read on the forward strand.
CTGCTCTAAGAAATAAAATTTTAGTTATTGAATATCGGCCTTTTAGAGTTATACTTTTGACAGTGTTGAATCTAGGTTTTTTCTAGAGTTTTAAAAGGTTTAAGGCAGCTTGAGGTGTGCTAGTGACATCTGATAAAAAAACCTTCAATTTCCTAATTGCGGGTGTCCCTTACAAATTAAAAACTTCCCATGACGATGCGACTGTTCAAGAGCTCGTTGAATTTGTAAACAGCAAGATGAATCACGCTTTGTCGTTAACTAAAAATGGTTCTTTCCAAAACGCCGCTGTACTTACAGCCATGAATTTAGCGGAAGAACTGATCCTTTTAAAAAGAAAGGCCCACCGCGAGCTTGAAAAGCTTGAAGAAAGAGCGGTGCAACTTTCTCTTGATCTAGAAAATTCCAAGAACAACAAGGTTTTGAACAACTAACTTTGTGTGATTTCTTGGAGTATCCATGTCTGGTTCTTGGAGCTCTAAAAAGGAATGTCGTTCCTTCTTTAAGTCTCTTTGCGCTTCACAGTTCGCGCAAGGTCTTGTTCAAAATCAACAGCAACTCGATCTTCACCTAAGGGATTTTTTAAAATCTCAAAGTGGAGTCTGGGGAGCCTATCGAGGTCTTCCCGAAGAGGCGAAGGTTGAAGATGTTAAAAACATCTCTCACCTGACTTGGGTTTTTCCGCGAATGCGGGAGGGCCATTTGGATTTTTTTGAGGCGCGCGACTTTGCGCTAGGACCTTATGGAGTGTGGGAACCTTCCCAAGACTCTCCTCAAAAAGACATCACCTCTATCGATGGTCTGCTGATCCCCGGATTAGTTTTTAATAAGAACGGCAATCGCCTGGGAAAGGGCAAAGGTTTTTACGATAAAACCTTGGCTCACTACCAGGGGGTCAAAGTTGGAATTTGTTTTGATTTTCAAGTCAGCGAAGACCGGCTGCCCACCGAGGCCCACGATATTGTGATGGATTTCATCATAACAGACACAGGCCTTATAGATTGCAGCAAGCATAGATAGCACCCAGGAGTAAGGATCATGGAATTAGTCATCACCGCAATTATCAGCATCATTGTAGGCGGCGCGATTGTTTTTGTCGTAAAACGTTTGCAAGACGAAAACAAAAAGAAATCAGCCCGCGTTGAAGCTGAAAGAATCGTCAACAAAGCAAAGTCTGAAGCCGCTAAAATCAAAAAGGATTCAGAAACAAAAGCCAAGGACTTCGAAGTCCGCGCTAGAAAGAATGTCGAAGCTGACATTCACAAACAAAAATCCACCATCAAAAACAAAGAATCCCAGCTTGAGCGTCGTTTAAAGGAAATCGACGATCAGTTTAAAGCAAAGATGGAAGAAAACGAGCGTTACCTAAATACGCTTAAAGACCGTGAAGAAAAAATCGCCATTTCTGAAAACCGCATCAAGGATCTAGAGAAAAAGGGCGAAGCACAAATCGGAGAGTTAAAACAAAAATTGGAATCAGTGGCTTCCATGACTCAAGACGAGGCTCGCCGCCAACTTTTGAATGCCTTAGAAGATGAGGCAAAACAAGAGGCCGCGAAAAAGATCGCGCAAATCGAAGAAGAAGCGCAAAAAGAATCTGATAAAAAAGCAAAAAGAATTCTAGCAACTGCTCTTTCACGTTTTGCATCTGAATACACTTCAGAGCGTACGGTGAGTGTACTTGCGCTGCCAAATGACGAGATGAAGGGTAAGATCATCGGTCGTGAAGGCCGTAACATCCGTACCCTTGAAGCACTTTGCGGTGTGGATTTGATCGTCGATGATACGCCGGAAGCAGTAGTCATTTCAGGTTTTGATCCAGTTCGCCGTGAACTTGCTCGTAAGACAATTGAAAAGCTTATGGAAGACGGCCGCGTGCATCCAGCACGCATCGAGGAAGTCGTTGAAAAACAACGTTCAGAATTGATGAAATCCATCAAAGAAGAAGGTGAACGTCATGTGATGGAACTTGGTATTCCTAACATGCACCCGGAGTTAATTAAAATCATCGGTGGTTTGAAATACCGCTCGTACCAAGGTCAAAATGCTTTAAACCAAGCTTTGGAAGTAGCACACATCGCAGGTCTTCTTGCTGGTGAAGTTGGCGTGAACGTAAAACAAGCCCGCAGAGCAGGTCTATTGCACAATATCGGTAAAGCGATCGATCACACGGCAGAAGGCAGCTATGCATTTGTTGGTGCTGAGTACGCGAAAAAATATAACGAATCAGAAGATGTTTGCCATGCTATCCGTTCCCATGATGAAGAGGAAAAACCTCATTCAATCCTGGCGTGGATTGTTCATGCGGCTTACATTCTTTCAAGTTCTCGCCCAGGGGCGCGTCGTCCACAAATGGATTCATTCATTCACCGTTTGGAGGATCTTGAAAGCATCGGTAATAGCTTCGATGGCGTACTTAAAACATTGGCTCTTCAAGCCGGTAAAGACGTTCGCGTTCTAGTTGAAAGCAGCAAAGTGACGGATGACCAAGCTGTGATGTTATCTCGTGATATCGCTCGTAAGATTGAGCGCGAGATGCCACAAGCTGGTGCCATCAAGATCACCGTGGTTCGTGAAACCCGTTCTGTCGAGCACGCTCGCTAATCGTTAAGAAGGTAAGTATGAGTTTTCTAGACCCGCGCGAGCAGTTAGAAAGAATCAAATTCGGCGTTGCAGAGTTTATCAACGACGAAGAGATGCTTAAGAAGTTAAAAAAAGGGAAGCCTTTAAATATCAAGTTGGGTGCAGACCCCACTCGTCCTGACATTCACATTGGTCACACTGTTGTTATCAATAAATTAAAAACCTTTCAGGATTTGGGCCATAAGGTTCAATTCCTTATCGGTGACTTCACCGCGATGATTGGCGATCCGTCTGGTAAAAACACCACGCGCCCGATGCTGAGCCGTGAACAAATTGAAGAAAACGGTAAGACCTACGCTAAGCAGATTTTTAAAATTCTAGATCCTGAAAAAACCGAGATCGTTTACAACTCTTCTTGGATTGGCAAGATGACTCCGCAAGAGTTCATCAAGATGTCAGCTCAGTACACAGTAGCAAGAATGCTTGAGCGTGAAGACTTCACAAAGCGTTATAGATCTGGCACTCCGATTGGTATTCATGAATTTTTATACCCATTAACCCAAGGTTACGACTCCGTGGCTTTAAAGTCCGATGTTGAATTGGGTGGTACAGATCAGAAGTTCAACTTGCTGGTGGGGCGTGATATGCAAGGTTCTTACGGTCAAGAGCCTCAGTGTATCCTTACGATGCCCATTCTAGAAGGTATCGACGGCGTTAACAAAATGTCGAAATCTTTGGATAACTATATCTCTGTGATCGATACGCCGAAAGACATGTTCGGTAAGACCATGAGAATTTCTGACGATTTAATGTATCGTTGGTACGAATTGCTGACGGATATCAAAGCCACAGAGTTGGCACAATTAAAAGCAGACGTTGCCAGCGGCAATAAACATCCGCGCACTGTGAAAGTGGATTTAGCTAAGTTCCTTATTAAACGTTTCCACTCTCAGGAGGCGGCAATTGCGGCAGAAGAAGAATTCAACCGCATTTTTGTTGATAAGGGTTTACCTGATGAAGTTCCAGACTTTGAAGTTTCTGCTGAAGCACAAGTGGGCTTGGCTCCGCTTATGGTGAAAGCAGGCATGGCGGCTTCTAACAGTGAAGCCAGTCGCTTGATTCAAGGTGGTGGAGTGCAAATTGATGGTGAAAAAGTGTCTGATCCAAGATTAAAAATGGATCTTACATCGGGCCAAAGTTTTGTTGTGAAGGCTGGTAAGAAAAAATTCGTAAAGATTGTGGTAAAGTAGTCGTTATGAAAATTAAATTTCTTCCGCAAAATATCGAAGTTGAAGGTTCTCCTGATAAGAGCCTTTTGCAGATTGCGACGGAAAATCATCTTGAAATTCGTTCTATCTGCAAAGGCGTTCCTTCCTGTGCAGAATGCCGTGTGCATATCGCTGCGGGGGAAGCAAACATCTTGCCTCCGAATAAAGCTGAGCTGAATTTGATCGGCACAAGTCACTTTATTGATGGCCGCAGATTAAGCTGCCAAGTTCGTTGTTTTGGCGATGTCACGGTTGATTTGACTGAACAAGTTGAAAAAGCTGAAAACCAAACTAAGAAAATCCGCGGTTTCCGCACCAATAAGCAAATCGAATCAAAGGCCGTGAACGACACCATGCTTTTGAATGAAAAAATCGACGAGAAAGACAAGAAGTAAGTCCTAGGTCTAGTGAACTGCTAAGGCTCCTTATCCGATAAGTAATCTGTATGTCTCATAAGATCACTTTCAGAGAACGGGGCCAGGGGCCGCTACTAGTTCTTCTTCATGGTTATGGAGGAAGTGTTCAGCATTGGGAAAGCATCGCCCAATCCTTGTCTTCATCCTACCGAGTGATCGTTCCGAATTTAAGCCACATCTATATGGGCTCAGACAAATTATTCTTCACCGTACAAATTGAAGCGTTGGCGAAATTTATTCGCGACACTTTTCCTGGCGAAAAAGTTTCTGTCGCAGGATTAAGTTATGGTGGAGCTTTGTCTTGGGGATTAGCTTGCCAGCATCCGCATTTAGTTAACAAAACTGTTTTGATCAATCCTATGGTGACAGATCCAGTGAAGAACTTCCTGCCGGTTGAGCTGAAGTTTTTTTTATCAGTCCCACTGAATTTAAAGAGCGTTTATTTAATGCTTTCTACGCCCATGGGGAAGGCTTTTTTAAGAAGATCCGCGCAGATTTTCAGAGATGAAAGAAGCGGGGATAGTGCCATTGCCGTCGAAAATCTTAAAGGCCGCAAACTGCAGTTCGTGGCGCACATGATTCAGCATTTTTCATGGATTCTACGATCGGAAAACTGGCAGTTTTGGAATCAGAAATTATATAAATATCGTGGTGAATGTCGTTTGATCTTTGATCAAGATGACTTGTTATTTAATCATCAAGCTTATTCTAAGTTTGCATCGCACATTGGTTGTGAGGACGTGATAACTCTTAAAGGTGCCGGTCACTTAGCTATTAAAACTCAGCCGGATCAGATTACGAAATTTATTTTAGAGTTTTTAGAGTCAGATAATTTCAATAAACGAGTTGGATAAGAAGGAAGACCCATCAGTCCTTCGCGCCCGAAGGGCGCTACGGCCCGATAGCTTATTAGACGTTGAAAGAGCTTCCGCAACCGCAATGCTTAGAAGCATTTGGATTGTTGAATACAAAACCTTTTCCATTCAATCCGCCAGAGTATTCTAAAGTCATACCTAAAATATAAAGCATGCTTTGCGGATCAACGGCGATTTTTTGGCCGTGGGATTCAAACATTTTGTCGCCAGTGCGAGATTCTGAATCGAAATTCATTTTGTAAGATAAACCAGAACAGCCGCCTTTTTTTACTTCAACGCGAAGAAATGCACTGTCGTCTTTACCTTCTTCTTTTTTTAAAGAAGCTAATTTTAAAGCTGCTTCACTTGAAATTTGGATCATAAAGGACTCCCGTTTCAAAAATTTACCTGTGCAGTATAGCATAAGGCAAAGGCATTGAGGAGCCTTTAAAAGGCCTCTTTTTAGGACTTTATTTGAGGGGTCTAAGTAGCGAATATTAGTGGGAAATAGAACCCTTTAGGATTTCAACAGCGCGCTCTAATTCTTCCTGCGTGGTCCAGCGGCCAATGCTTAATCTTAAAGAGCATTGGACAAGATCCGGGGCAACGCCAATTCCTAATAGGACATGGCTTAAAGACATAGAACCCGTACCGCAGGCTGAACCTGTACTCACACCAAGCTTTTGCAAGCGCGGTAAAAGTTGTTCGCTCTTATATCCAGGGATGGTGATATTTAAATTGTTCGGCGCTCTTTCAGTGGGATGACCGTTTAGAATAATCCCAGGAATTGCAGTTTTTAGTTTTTCCCAAAAAAAGTTTTTTAACTGCAGCTGGCGCTCGTATTCATGTTCTAAAGTGTTCTTGCAAAGATCTGCAGCCACACCCATGCCTACAATTGCAGGCACATTCAACGTTCCAGAGCGTAGTCCTTTTTCTTGACCGCCACCGTAAATCAACGGATTGATCAAAACTTTTGGATCTTTGCCGCGAATATAAAGGCCACCGATACCTTTGGGGCCATAGACTTTGTGAGCAGAAAAAGACATGAGATCGACACCCAGCTCTGTCACATTCATGGGAAGTTTACCAAAGGCTTGGGTCGCATCTGTATGGAAATAAATTTTATTTTCTTTAGCGATTTTAGCGATCTCAGCAACCGGATTGATGGTGCCAATCTCGTTATTCACCCAGATAAAACTCATCAACTTCGTGTGCGGCTTGATAGCTTTCTTTAATGTTTCAATTTCAACTTGGCCGTAGGAATTGACTGGAAGAAAATCGACTTCCACTCCCAATTTTTCAGCGGCCGCCATCGCTTTCATGATGGAACTGTGTTCAACCGTGCTTGTGATGAAATGCAAAGGTGCTTGCGGATTTTCTTCACGCAATTTTGAAATCAAGCCAAAGATCGCCCAATTGTTAGATTCTGTGGCGCCAGCCGTGAAAGTGATTTCGTTTGGTTTTGCACCAATCAAAGAAGCCACTTGCGTGCGCGCCTTGTTAGTGGCGTTTTCAGCAATCCAACCCCAATGATGGGCAGCACTCGCTGGGTTCCCGAAATGCTCTTTAAAGTAGGGCTCCATAGCATGGAAAACGACAGGGTCTACCGGGGTTGTGGCGTTGTAATCAAGGTAGATACCTTTGTCGATTTGCATAGGCTTCTCTAGAGGTCTTTCAGAGCTAATTTCCATAGGAAAAGAGCTAATCCTGCGAAGGCCCTTGCGTCAACTGCAAAAGCGAGGATTTTATTGGGCTAAACGGCAATCAGGGCTTAGGCTGATTTTTTCTTGTTTTCTTTAGCTTCAAACTCTTGGATTTTGTCGTTTAAAAAGTTCTGAGCGCGGTACTTATCCAGATCTTGCAGTTCATGCTTTAAAATATGCAGTTCCTGAATTCCTTGATTGTCTAACCGCTGCTTCTGGACATCATAAAAAATGGCTCCGCGGGGAGTGTAAAGCACGTATTTATTATTTCTTGGCAAGTGAATGTAAACGTTAAATTCAACTGGCACACCAGCTGCTAAATCTTTGATTTTAATTGATGCCATTTCTTCGGCAGCGGATTCACCATAGGAAGAGCGCACATCTTGACGAGGGAAGAAAGCCATCGCGACTTCATTTCCTTCGTGAACGGATTTGCGTAAGAACTCAGCGCAATCTAAGGCCCAATCTTCAAAGGGCACTTGCCTGATTCGCAATTGCATTGAGTCGCCTTCATCGACCTTTTCACCGTTATCTTTTAAAAACTTGATCAGCTTTTCATTGATCCTCTGAATAAAGGAGCTGTCGATCGCGCGATTGTTTCCTAAAGCGGCCACGAGATAACCAGAAAATTTTGGCGATTCAACCACGATACACGCCACATTCGTAGAGCTTTCAATGGCCTCTGACTGCGCAAAGGTTCCAGTGATATTGCAGGATTTATCTAAGGCATCTTTGGTGCCTCTTAACATCACTGAATCGCCGCCTTTTGTCGCTCGGGGATCTTCTTCAATCTGCTCTGGTCCGGCGCGATGTTTTTTAGCTTTAGGTTTTACCGGAAGCGGCGCCCAGCCGGGGCCATCGTCACGACTTAAATTATGGATCGAAGAAGTATAGGGTTTATCATCGTCAGGATCGAAGTTGCGCGAATGCAAAGCGCTGCCACCCATTCCCCGGGGCATTTGGTCTGAATCGTTATTAGAATTGGATGAATGCCCGGGAACCATACCTTGCGGAGAATTTCCGTTGCCATATCCACCGGGGGTCATTCCAGGTGGAAGTGCGCCATTTCCGTGCATGCCGTTGAAGGCATTACCATGAGCTGTACCATGAGGTTGATTGGCGCTTAAGCCAGCTCCCGATAAGGGGGCTCCCGCTGCAAACTGAGAATTACCTTGTTGAGATCCTGGGATCATTCCTTGAGGGCCGTTTGAATTTTGCAATTGCGAACCAGGCACCATTCCTTGAGGGGAATTTTGTGAACCGGCACCACTCATAAATGAAGCGCCGTCCTCGCCCCCCAGCATTTGCGCTAACAAGCTTTGCGCATTTTGAGAGTTGAACTGTTGATCAGCGCCACCGCGAATTGCAATGACACCTTCTTCTTCATTGTGTTTTAAACCTGCGCGGGACATCAGTTGCGCAGGATCTTTTGTTTGCAAGTCTTTGTAGTATTTATTAACGGTTCTTTCCACGGCTGGGCCGGTGACCGGAGGATACAAAAGATATTCTGTGGCGGCGTTGCTTAGCATATTATAAGAAGCTGTTGAAGACTCTTCAGCAAATGCAATCACACACACTGGAAATGCAGCGGTTAAAATTTTCGGAAGATTTCGAACTTTTTTATTTGGATGATCGACACTTACCATGACGAACTTAGGTTGTTGTTGAACTAAGTGGATGAGTGCTTCTTTCAGGTTCGTTGTAGACTTCACCTTCCATTCGCGATTGCGAAGGAAACTTTCGACAGTCGCTAGACTATTCGCTGATCCTTTTATGATTAACAGAGTCTTATTCGCGTTGTCTTGCTTCATAACGTTCCCATGCAAAGAAATATTAAGCCCTCACATTCCTTAACGGCCTAATTAGGCTCGCTAATTAATAAATTCCTCGTAAATTCCCCAGTATTGCCAAATAGTAAGCGTGACCTAGACCTTGTGTTAGGTGAGCGGCGAACATGTGTTCGTAAGGTCGACCTCACTTGTTGGATTCCCACCAAACACCTACAATATTCCAATGAAGAAAAAAGCCTTACACAGTCCCTCTTATTTTGTTCCGGTTGGTGAAAATCCAGAGCGCATGTTTGCATGGAAAAAGTACGACTGCGAAATTCGCAATCGCAAAGGAGAAGTGTTTTTCTCTATGAAAAATGTTGAGGCTCCGGCGCACTGGTCACAACTTGCAGTTGATATTGCTGCAAGCAAATATTTTCGTAAGTTAGGCGTTCCAAAAACGGGACATGAAAAATCCGTGCGACAGCTGACTGAAAGAGTTGTGAAGGCGGTAACCAGATCAGCCTTATCTCAAGGCGGTTACTTCGCAAATAAAAAAGACGCAGAAATTTTTGCCAAAGAATTAAAATATATTCTTCTCTCACAACGAGGGGCCTTTAATTCACCAGTGTGGTTCAACGCCGGGCTTTGGGAGTCTTATAAAATCAAATCCCCAAGTGAACATTTCGCCTGGGATGAAAAGAAAAAAGCCATCATAGCAACACAAAATGCTTATGAGCGTCCACAATGTTCAGCCTGCTTCATTCAGAGTGCGGATGATTCCATTGAAGGCATTTTTGAACTAGCTAAGACAGAAGCAAAACTTTTTAAATATGGATCAGGAACTGGAAGTAATTTTTCAAAAATCCGCAGCCGCTTTGAAATGACCGGTGCGGGCGGAATGAGTTCTGGTTTGATTTCTTTTTTAGAAGTTTTAGATAAAGGTGCTGGCGCCATTAAGTCTGGCGGCACCACGCGCAGAGCTGCCAAAATGGTGGTGGTAGATATTGATCACCCGGAAGTATTAGATTTTATTGATTGGAAAATGCGCGAAGAACAGAAAGCCCATATGCTGATCGCAGCGGGGTTAAGTGCAGAATTTGAAGGCGAAGCTTACCGTACGGTTTCTGGTCAAAACTCTAACAATTCAGTCAGAGTGACCGATGCATTTATGAAAGCCGTCGATGCTCGTAAAGATTGGAAGCTGATTGCAAGATCTTCAGGTAAAACAATCAGAACTCTTCCTGCAGCGGAAGTGTGGAAGAAGATCACACACTCTGCATGGGTGTGCGCCGATCCAGGCGTGCAGTTTCATACGACGATTAATAAATGGCATACGTGCCCGAACACTGATCCAATTTATTCAAGCAATCCGTGTTCTGAATATATGTTTCTTGATGATTCTGCGTGCAACTTATCTTCAATCAATCTTGTGAAGTTTTTAAACGAAGACGGCAGTTACGATTTTGAATCCTTCATCCACACCGCAAGAACTCTTTTTGTCGCGCAAGAAATCTTAGTCGATTATGCAAGTTATCCGACGGAACAGATTGCCCGTAATTCCCATGACTATCGACCTTTGGGATTGGGATTTGCAAATCTGGGAAGTTTATTAATGCGTAAAGGGATTGCCTACGATAGCGACGAAGGCAGAGCCTGGGCAGGGGCCTTATCTGCTCTTCTGTCAGGTGTTGCTTACTTAACGAGTTCTGAAATGGCGCGCGCAAAGGGGCCTTTTGCTGGATTTAAAAAGAATCGTGCACCGATGCTTAAAGTAATGAAAATGCATGCACAAGCAGTGGGAAAGATCGACTGGAGTCATTTACCTGAGGGCTTAGAAAAAGCGGCAAAAAATCTGTGGAAAGGTGTCGTCTATAACGGCGGACAGCATGGTTTTAGAAATTCTCAAGCCACAGTGATTGCGCCAACCGGAACCATCGGTTTATTGATGGATTGTGATACCACGGGTATAGAGCCTGATTTTTCATTGGTTAAATTTAAAAAGTTATCCGGTGGTGGGGAAATTCAGATAGTAAATAACGCTGTTCCCGAGGCTTTACGTACCTTGAATTATACGCCTCAAGAAATCACCGCCATAATGAAGTATATTGAAGAGCATAATACGCTTATGGGCTGTGACCAGATCCGCAATGAAGATTTGCCAGTGTTTGATTGCGCCACCGGGGTCATCGGCCAAAGGGTGTTATCAGCCGAAAGCCACGTAAAAATGATGGCAGCCGTGCAGCCATTTATTAGCGGAGCGATCTCTAAAACGGTGAATCTGCCTAATACAGCGACAGAAGAGGAAATCAGTAATATCTATTTCCTTGCTTGGAAACTGGGTGTTAAGGCCGTAGCTGTTTACCGCGATGGCAGTAAACAGAGCCAACCCTTAAACATGCGCAAGACGACTAAGCCCCAGGAAGGCTTTGTCCCTAATTTTACAATGAAATGCCCGGAATGTGGCAGCGACACGGTGCTAACAAGCGGCTGTTATCGTTGTCCAAACTGCGGAACCACAGTAGGGTGTGCTTAACTCGTCCGGTCGGAAGGCTTCGTAGCTGGCTTAGAGTATCTTGCCCTCTACGTGCGCACGCCATCCGGGCTCGGTAGCCGCCGCAGCGAAGCTGCGGTTCGCGCCATGTTGAGGGCTCGTGCCCTCAACCCTGCGGGCTGACGCGCAAAAATAGCATCCTGCTATTTTTGTCGTGGCGCCGGCTAAGGCGCACTTCGGGTCAAGACACTCTAAGCCAGCTACGAAGCCTTCCGAGGACTAGTTAGCGAACTACTGTGGGTTTGGACGAACGACTGCGTGGTTTTGGGTCGACTTCGTCGACGCTCTAGGAAATTGGTTTTTTAGATTTTTATTTTCTTTAAGGGAATTTAGATATGAGCAAAAAAGATATTTTTGGTGATGATATTGAAGAGTCAAAGAGCTTTGAGAGTTTTGAGCAGATGTTTGCTCAATCTGAAAAAGGCTTAGATCGTAAACTTCGTGTTGGTGATGAAGTTCGTGGGGAGATTCTTTCTATTGGTCGTGAAGAAGCGTTTATTTCTACGGGGACACCGGTGGATGGGATGCTTTTTACTCGTGATCTTTTGGATGAGAACAAAGAAGTTAAGTATAAAGTTGGCGATGTTATTGACTGTGTGGTGACTGCGCTTAAAGGTGGCGAGATTCGTCTTGCTAAAAAAGGCGCTAAAGGTGCTACCACGGATAATCTTGAAGATGCTTTTGATATGGAACTTCCAGTTGAAGGCCGTGTGACCGAGACTTGCAATGGTGGTTTCCGTGTTGCTGTTCAAGGTAAAACTGCTTTCTGTCCGATCAGTCAGATTGATATGAAGTTTACTACTGACGCTAATGAATACGTGGGTAAGAAATTTGATTTCTTGATCACTCAGTATGATAAACGCAATATCGTTGTTTCTCGTCGTCGTTTGCTTGAACTGCAACGTGCGGAAAATGAAGGTGCCTTCATGCAGAAGCATGAACCGGGGGCTTTGCTTGAAGGTAAAATTGTTCGTGTAGAAAAGTTCGGTGCGTTTGTTGAGTTAGAGCCTGGTATTGAAGGCCTTATTCACGTCTCTGAACTTTCTTGGTCGCGCGTTCATGATGCCCATGAAGTGGTTTCTATCGGAAACGCTGTGACTGTGAAACTTCTTAAAATTGAAGAGCTTGATGGTAAACTTAAGATTTCTCTTTCTTTGAAACAAGCTGATGGTGCTGGCAATCCTTGGATGACAGTTCCTGAAAAGTTCCCCGTTGGAACAATCGTGAAAGGCAAAGTTGAAAAGAAAGAAGTTTATGGTTTATTCGTAAATCTGGCGCCTGGTATTACCGGTCTTCTTCCAAAATCTAAATGGAGAGACTCTGTCGATGCTGCCCAGTACGAAAATAAAAAACGTGGCGATGAAGTGACTGTACAAGTAGATCAGATTCTTTTTGAAGAAAAGAAGATCTCTTTGGGGCTTCCAGGCGAAGTGGAAGATCAAAGCTGGAAGGCGCACACTTCAAAAGCGGGTGGTTTTGGGTCTTTAGGAGATGCCTTTAAGAACCTTAATATCAAACCTAAGTAGCTTGTCTGCACTCCGACGTTGTCGGAGTAGGTCTCTGCACTCCGACGTTGTCGGAGTAGGTCTCTGCACTCCGACGTTGTCGGAGTAGGTCTCTGCACTCCGACGTTGTCGGAGTAGGTCTCTGCACTCCGACGTTGTCGGAGTAGGTCTCTGCACTCTGGCGTTGTCAGAGTAAGGCTCATTTAATGATCGATTTTATTAAGAGGCAGCAAGGACGCTGTCTCTTTTTTTATTTGGATGCCTTTAATTTTCCCTCTGTAATGCGGTATCGCGGTCTCCGAAGTATAAAAAATGTTTAGGGGTTCGTCCCATCCTTTATTTTTCCCTCAAGCTTCCGACCTATTACAAGAGTCCACATGCATTTGCTTGAACGTCTTGGAAAATGGGGGCAGCTGTGAGCAGTCAAAAAAATTATATAGAAGGGAAGATTTTAGAGTTAGCCACTTCAAAATGGCTTTTTCAAAACCTGCAGTTTGCTGGGGAAAGGATCTCTCCAGATCAACGCAAGTATTTAGACTTTACCCTGATGCAGGTTTTTGTCGAGAGCAATCAGATTTCCATTCTGGGTGCTTTTTATAAAAATCAAATTTTTCAAGGCGAATACCAAAGTGCCCATGAAGCGGCCGCTTTGGTGTTCGACCATCTTCGCTACGTTGATACCAACTATCAACGCCTGCAATTAGCGCCCGAAGACTATGTGAAAAAATCTTTTTTCAAAAAAGTCTTCGAGCGTTTGGCTAAATAATTTTAAACAATGTTTTTAAGCCAAAAGATCAACGCCATCTCTGCAAAATATTGATGGCGGCGGTCTTTCATGTTCGCGGTCTTGTAAGGTGTGGTGATGATATCTTTGATGATCTTTCCTTTATGTTGAAAGATCACTTCGCAGTGATGTTCATCGCGGGTTCTGATTTCCAAATTTAATTCCGCGTTTGCACCAGTATTTCTGTGTTTAGAAATGCTCCATGATTTATTCGTCATGAAATCACGTAATACAGGCATCAAACGGTTTACTAAAAACTGTCCTGTCACTTCATCTACCAGATTCAAACTTTTAATGGGCTTTAGGTGAACTGCTAAAAGCTCTGCAATGTCAGCGCCGTCGCGAGTGATGCAGCAATAATTTAAAGCCTCTGTCAGCTTCTGAATGGCTGGGATTAATTGCTGCTCTTGGGATTTATAATAAGAAAACTTCACTTCCACATAGGGAAGGTGCACGCGGTAGCCGATTTCCCCTGGAACGTCTTTTAAGATTTCTTCAACCATGATGGCGATATCGGATTCACCAACTCCTAAGGTGTCCCAGGTGCGAGTGATGTAAGGATCAAGATGTTTTGTGTTTTCAATAAGCCAGTTGTTGATATAAGCATCCCACACGGCTTCGATTTCACGTGGAGGCCCAGGCAGGACGAATAATTTTTTACCATGACCTTCTGCAAAGAACGCATTGGCTGTGCCTTGGTTATTCACCAAAACTTTTGAACCCTTTGGAAAGTAACACTGCTGTTTTTGGATTTCTTTAACCGTATAGCCACGGGAAGTCAGACGGTCATTGACATGCTTCCATGACATTTCGTCAAATTCTAACGGTACCCCCAACCATTCAGTAACGATGTCGCGGGTAAAATCATCAGAAGTGGGCCCAAGGCCCCCAGTCAGGAAAAGCACGTCGCTATAAGTAGCGCAGAAATCAATCCCGTCACGCATGAGTTTCTTTTCGTCAGGCACCACCAAATGGGTTGCCGTCGTCAGGCCGAGATTTTTTAGTTTTTTAGAGATCCAGGAAGCATTTTTATTAACGATTTGACCATCAACTAGTTCAGTACCAATTCCAAGAACAGAGGCTTTCATTTCCGAATTTTCTCCAATAGTTCTTGAACCCTAGACTAGGGCGTTCCAATTGCGCTATACGCGTCGCATTATAGGGGTGCAAAACCTTGCCCGAGCGTCAGACTCTCAATAGATTCACCGTTTCTGATACCTGCGTAATAAAGGAGACTCTACCCATGTCTTTCAACTGGAAAGAATTTGATCTTTACAATCCAACACCTGAACACGCGATGCTTCGTGAAACAGTGAAGTCTTTCACTGAATCTGAAATCGAGCCGCAAGCCCATGAGTACGATCGTTCAGAAAAATTCAATCTGCAACTTTTCAAAAAAGTCGGTGAGTTGGGTCTTCTCGGTATCACAGTTCCTGAACAATTCGGTGGAGCTGGAATGGACGCTACGGCAGCAGCCATCGTTCATGAAGAGATGTCAGCGTCTGATCCAGGTTTTGCTTTAGCTTACCTTGCGCACTCTATGCTTTGCGTGAACAACATCGCAGTGAACGGCAGTGATGAACAACGTCACCGTGTTTTACCAAAACTTTGCTCTGGCGAATGGATTGGCTCTATGGCTATGTCTGAGCCTGCAATCGGAACAGACGTTCTAGGTATGCAAACCAAAGCCGTTAAAAAAGGTGACGAGTACATCATTAACGGTCGCAAAATGTGGATCACAAACGGCACTATTGATGAAAACAATACCCCATGTGATTTGGTTCTAGTTTACGCTAAAACCGGTGAAAAAAACGGCCGTACGCAAGTTTCTACTTTCCTAGTTGAAAAAGAACACAAAGGTTTTGAAGTTGGTCAAAAGATCAAAGACAAATTGGGTATGCGTGGTTCAAACACAGCTGAACTTGTGTTCCAAGATTGCCACGTTCCTGCTTCAGCCCTTGTAGGTCACGAAGGTGATTCTATGTTGCACATGATGCGCAACCTTGAAATCGAGCGCCTGACTTTGGCTGCCATGAGTTTGGGTATCGCTCGTCGTTCTATTGAAATCATGAACAAGTACGCTGTAGACCGTGAAGCTTTCGGTAAGTCTTTAAATCACTTCGGTCAAATCCAACGCTACATCGCTGATAGCTATGCTGAATACAAAGCAGCACGCGCTTACGTTTACGAAACAGCTCGCCGCATGGATCTTAACCATGAAGGCAATCGTTTGGATTCAGACGGTGTGAAGCTTGTGGCAACTACGATGGGTAAAAACGTTGCTGACCGCGCGATCCAGGTATTGGGTGGTTATGGTTACGTGGGTGAATACACGGTTGAAAGACTTTGGAGAGATGCAAAGCTTCTTGAAATCGGTGGTGGTACTATTGAAGCTCACCAAAAAAATATCACTCGCGACTTAGCTCGCAGTCCTGAAGCTTTATACAAATAAGAGGTTCTATGTTCCCCCATGGGCCCGAGTTAGACATTAATGCCAATTTAAAAGTGCACTATAAATTGGTTCTAGAAAAAATCGGGCCTTTGTTGACTGAGGAACGTCGTAAAAAAATCGAACGGGTCGTGTCGTTACGCAACTTTGACACGGCCGTGGTTCTTGAAAGCATATATGACCGCGGCAACGTTTCTGCGGTTATGAGAAGTGCCGAGGGCCTAGGTTTTGGTAACTTCCACGTCATTGAAACCCAAGAGAAGTTTAAGGAATCAGCCCGGGTTACCCAAGGCGCTGACAAATGGGTGGAAGTGAAGAAGTGGAAGGCCACCACGGATTGTGTGAAGTCTTTAAAATCCCAGGGTTATAAAATCTGCGTCACCCATTTGGATGAAAAGTCCAAACCGCTTCATGAAATTGATTTCACCGGTAAGGTGGCCTTGGTTTTAGGAAATGAAAAAGACGGCGTTTCAAAAGAAATGATTGAAGCCGCTGATGAACGCATCATCATTCCGATGACGGGCTTTGTGCAAAGTTTTAACATTTCTGTAGCAGGGGCCTTAAGCCTTTACCACATTTCCCAAGACCGTCTTAAAAAACTAGGAACCAATGCTTCTTTAACGGAAGAACAACAAGGGATCTTACAGGCTCATTACTTTATGAGAACTCAAGACTCTGCTGTTCAGTACCTCGAAGAGCTTTTCAGTCGCGGTTCCCTTAAAGCCTAATCCTGGTTGTGTATAGTCTTAAATTCCTCTAGGCTCTTATTAAGGAGCCTACGATGAAAAAGACAGCCTTGCTTTTACCTCTATTAGTTATCGTTGGATGTACCGGAAAACCTATTTCCCCTTATAAGGAAGAAAAAAAGGTTTCTCCTTCTTCGTCATTTTTTATGACAAAGCCCCAGCCCACATCCCCTGTGGAACTGGTGTTTGATGAAAAGTATGCTGGACCTAAACCTGTAAATTTCCGTCAGAATAAAGATCTTAAAATATCCGGCAGCGCGACTTTGAATCCGCGCTCACTCAAGGAAGTGGCTAAGACTCCTAAAAAGTTGAAAACGCCTTTGTATGTTTTTGATCTTCGGCAAGAATCCCATGGCTTGATCAATGATAAGCCTGTCACTTGGGCTGCCGATCGCGATTGGGCTATTGCTGATTTAAACCACGATGAATCCGTGCGCAGAGAAAGACGTTTGTTAGGTGACCTGGGAGTTGGAGAGTCGGTCTCTGGGGAAAAAATTAAAAGTATTGAAACAGAAGAAAGCATGGTGCGCAGTGCAGGTCACCAGTACGTCAGGCTGATCGTGACGGATCACGTGCGCCCGGTGGATGCAGAGGTCGATCGTTTTATTGAAGAGCTTAATGCGCTTCCAGATAATGCGTGGATTCACTTTCACTGCAGAGCAGGTAAAGGTCGCACAACAACTTTCATGATCATGTATGACATGCTGATCAATGCAAAGCACTTAAGCTTTGATGAGATTGTAGAGCGTAACAAAAAGCTAAGTGATGACTTTGACGTTCTTGCCGTCGGTGACCCAAAAGAATGGAAATATCCATTCGCTGTGGAACGCGCAGAGTTTATCAGAAATTTCTATGAATATGCCAAGGCCCACCCTCGCGGGGAAGGAATGCTTTGGTCGCAATGGGTGGTGGTTAAATGAAATGGATGAATGTTGTTGTTTTATCTTTGGTACTTTCTTCATGCGCTCATAAAGAGAAATCTGAATTTCTTGGTACGGCTACGAAAGTTCCTGTTAAGAAGTCAGAACAGGTGTCTTCAGTGCCTGTGACTCCGAAACAAATCGAAGTGGACGCTAACGATCAAAAAACTTTGGATAATATGACAAAAGCCGTTGAAAAATACGTGCTTAAAAAAGACATCAAGCAGTTTACTAAACTTTGTAAAGACAAACGCTTTGATTGTTTTGTGAATGAAAAGCCGTTTCCAAAAAACAAGAAGACTGTTGGGCGCAATGTGCCGCCTTTTGCAAGCGGCAGCAAGATGGGATTGCACGGTGAAGAACGCGTGCAAGTCCGTTATGACTTTTACCCTTAGCTTTTTCTTAGGATAATTGATTTCATCAAGGGCTCCTGATCTGGGAGCTCAAAGTCCAAACCTTGGGAAGGTGCTGGCAGAATCGTGAACGAGAATTCTTTTTTAAGTTTCGCGAGTCTTAAATGCAAATCCCCGGAATTCCATTTTTCATAGTTCGTACAAAACAGCAGAAGTCCGTTTTTTTCTAAGCAGTAAAGACAGTTGATAAGAAGTTCATCAAAGTTTTTGCTGATGGAAAAGACTCCACTTTTTGAGCGGCCAAAAGACGGTGGATCACAGATGATTAAACCGAATTTTCTTTTGCGGCGGATTGTACCTTTTAGGAATAACAAACAATCATTCACCCAGAATTCATACTTATCATCTTCAGGATTAAGACCGTTGATCTGAAAGTTATTTTTACTCCACTCGATGAAGTTTTGTGAAACGTCGACAGTACAAACTTCAGCAGCACCACTTAAAGCAGAAACAACACTGAAGCCGCTTGTATAAGAAAACAAATTTAAAACCCTGCGATCCTGGGCGTGATTTGCAACCCATAGACGGTTTTCTCGTTGATCCAAAAACAATCCTGGCGACAAGCCTGTGTCACAGCGCAAATCATAGTTCACGCCATTTTCTTTAGCTGTCCAACGGGGAGACGTTTTTCCAATATTCCATAAAATTTCTGCGTTAGGATCATCGCCACGATTTAGCATTTTGCGAATAAAGATTTTTTTATGATAGCGCTTTGCTAACTTTTCAAAGCGCAATAAATCCTGAACTGTCGGGTCGGATTCTTTATACCAGTAAACCCAAAGGTATTCGCCGTACTGATCTATTCTGTAGGTATCCAGTTCACGGTGGCTTACGCGTAAAGATTCATCGCGAAGCTCACTGCATTTGAATAATCTTTCTCGGCGTTGCATGGCTTCGGCAATGACCAGGTCTTCTCCTGAACCATAATCTTCTTGCGCCCATACAGGCATTGCGGTTTCGAAAAATACTTTTTCACCTTTTAATTCAAAGCCTAGGGAAAGTGAGTGCAGGCACAATCGAAAAAAGGGACTTCCGCCATGTTCTTCGTCACCGAGGATTGCAATACCGTTAGCCTCTGCATGCAAGCGGATCTGATGGGGCTTGCCGGAATGGGGGACTGCTTCCCAAAGTTCATTATCGCCGACAGATTTCAACCAGCGAAAAGAAGTCTTTGAGTTTGGCTCTTGAGATTTAGTGCTGACGAAAGTGTTTTTTTCTTTGCTGATATGGGACTCATAGGAAAATTCTTTTTGCGATTTTTTCTTATCAGTCAGGAAGAGGTATTTCTTTGCGACTTTATGTTGTTCGAAAGCTTGGGTTAACTCTGCCGCAATTTCAGAGCTTGTTGGGAAAACTAAAGCGCCAGAGGTGGCTTTATCCAAACGATGCACAGGATAAAGCTTGCGATCCAATTCCTCTTCATAAACTTCAACGCAGCCCCTCTTCCCATGCTCTGGGGAATGGGTATTTAGGCCCGCAATCTTGTCAATAAAGATGCAGCCCGCTAGCTCGGTGTATTGAAGCTTAATCTTCCGTGTCATCCGACGAGTATATTCCGGTTTTCATTGAGGGTCACCGAGAGTTTCGCTAGAAATGACAAGTAGTCCTGTTAGGAGGTACTTGTGAAAAAAATCGTTCTGCTGTTCTTGGTTCTTGCACCGTTCATGGTGGGTTGTGGAATTCAATCATTGCCACAAAATAAAAATGCCACGGAAGCAGCATTAGCCGAAGTGAATAACCAATACAAACGTCGGGCTGATTTGATTCCAAATCTTGTGAATGTAGTTAAAGGTTATGCAAAACACGAAGAAGCTACGTTGACTGCGGTTATTGAGGCCCGTGCTAAAGCCACTTCAATGCAAATTGATCCATCTAAAGTGACTCCAGAGCAATTGGCAAAATTCCAACAAGCTCAGTCGGGTGTATCACAGGCTTTGGGTCGTTTGATGGTTGTTGCTGAACAATATCCAAATTTAAAAGCCGACCAAAACTTCCGTGACCTGCAAGCGCAACTTGAAGGCACAGAAAATCGCATTACAATCGCTCGTCAAAGATACATTGAGTCGATCAACAACTTTAATAATCTAGTGACCGTTCCGCCGACA
The DNA here is from genome assembly GCA_041888585.1 of Bdellovibrio bacteriovorus. GTDB lineage: Bacteria > Bdellovibrionota > Bdellovibrionia > Bdellovibrionales > Bdellovibrionaceae > Bdellovibrio > Bdellovibrio bacteriovorus_I. The sequence goes on from CP168971.1 coordinate 1,005,401, forward strand.
AGCTGGACAAACTCACTGGTTTATCATTTCGAAAAGATGCCTCAGTGGGATATGACTGCCGAAGAAAAAGCGACGGCTGAAAAACCACCAGAAGTGAAATTCTAAGAATGCGTCAAATAGCTCTTTCGCTTTTCATTTTAATCTTGGGCTTTGGGTTCATTTCTGAAGCCAAGTTTGAAGTGCCAGCATTATCAGCTCCGGTGATTGATGAAGTGGGCTTGATGTCCCGTGCCGATCGCCAGGAACTGATGCAGCTTCTTTATGATTTCAATCGCCGAGGAAAAGCTCAGGTTCAGGTTTTTATTGTTAAAGACCTGCAAGGCCTCCCGATTGAACAAGCCTCTATTGAAATCACTGACCAATGGAAATTAGGGGATGAAAAAAAAGACAATGGGGTTTTATTTCTCATTGCTCCGAATGATCGTTCCATGCGTATTGAAGTGGGCCAAGGTTTAGAAGGAGCTATCCCTGATATCTACGCTAAACGTATTATCAGCGATCAAGTCATTCCACTGTTTCGTTCTAAACGATATTCTGCCGGCATTGTCCTTGGCGTTCATGAAATCCTAAGACTTGCTGACAAAGAATTTGCTGATGAAAAACAACTGACTAATGAAACGCCCGCATCTAATGGCGGTGGCGATCTGCCTATTGGTTTAATCATCGGTATTTTAATCATCATTTCGGTACTAGGTCGCTTTGGTGGTGGTGGCCGACGGGGCTTCCGCGGAGGCTTCGGAGGATTTGGTGGTGGTGGATTTGGCGGAGGAAGCTTCGGCGGTGGCGGAGGCGGTTGGTCCGGCGGCGGAGGCGGCTTTTCAGGCGGCGGCGCTTCGGGGAACTGGTAGGAGAGATTATGACTTGGATTAATAAATATCTCTCTGATGAAGAGATGAAAAAAATTGAAGAGACGATTTCTCGTGTGGAAGAAGAAACTTCTGGGGAGATTGTTCCGGTTATTGTTAAGCGCTCTTCGGCTATTGGCCATGTTCCATTGGTTCTGACTCTGATCCTTACTTTGCTTTTTATTCTTGCTGAAATTCCTTATAGCGATTGGTTGTGGGTGACACCTTGGGTTTGGTTGTGGTTGCCGGTTCTATTAGTTATTTATGGAGTTTCTTATTTCCTGGCGAAGCTGCACTGGTTTCAGAAAGTTTTTGTTTCTGAGGCTGATGAGATCTTTCAAGTTCATCAGCGCGCTCAGTTGGAGTTTTATTCTAATAAGATCCATCGTACTCAAGCGGGCACGGGAGTTTTGATTTTTGTTTCTGTGATGGAAAAGAAAGCGGTGATTTTAGCTGATGAGGCTATTTCTAGTAAGCTTCCCCCTGAAACTTGGAATAACTTGTTGAAGGATTTAAGAACGAGTTTGCATGAGGGGCACTGGCATGCCGCTTTCACCAAAGCTATTGAAACCTGCGGGCAACACCTTAAGACGCACTTTCCCATCGCACAAACTCGCCAAAATCAGCTGAAAAACCACTTGGTAGTGAAGGATTAGGCCACAGAGAGTCTTGCATTCCTCAGGCCTTAATTGATAGTGTTAGAACTCATTGTGCAGTCGTAGTTCAATGGATAGAGCACTTGGCTTCGAACCAAGGGGTTGCAGGTTCGAGTCCTGCCGACTGCACCATTCTTTTTTTCGTAGTTCCTTGTGTTTACGATATTTCTTAACCTGTAAGGCTGCATGCAATGAAAACCAAAGGCCTTCTGCTTGTTCTTACTTTCCTTGGTTTTATTAGTCTTGGTCTTCCGGATGCGGTGAATGGGATTGTTTGGCCTTCGGTCACCAGTACTTTTGCAATTCCAGTGAGTCACTTGGGCTTTGTGCTTTTATTTTTTTCTATTGGTTATTTAAGTTCCTGTATTTCCACTGGTAAAATTTTGCGTTCGTTTGGTGTCGGTGGTTTGCTTGCGACCAGCTGTTTTTTTGTGATTTTAAGTTTAATTGGATTTTCTACTGCACCTACTTTTGGGTTTTATTTAGCTAGTGCTTTGGTTGCAGGTTTGGGCGCTGGCGCAATAGATACGGGTCTTAATGCCTTTGCTTCTAGAACGTTTTCAGCAAAACACATGAGCTGGCTTCATGCGTGTTGGGGGATCGGAGCCACATCAGGAGCACTGGTTGCTACGGCGGTGCTTTCCTCTGGTCAGTCATGGAGACTTGTTCCAGCTGCTATTGCATTAATTCTTATTCCAATCACTGCCACGTTTACGCACAAACGCAGGCTGTGGAATAGTGATCGTCCTGCAAACGCAAGTAATGCCAAGGAACTTCCAGAAGTAAAAATCTCGCAAGCGTTGACTCATCCTACAGTTATATTCCAGGCACTTATATTTTTTGTCTACGTTGGGGTTGAATCCATCACGGGCTCTTGGGCTTACACTATTCTAACTCAAGACCGGGCCATGACTGCCGGGGCGGCGGGAACATTGGTGAGTTGTTACTGGGGATCTTTAACCGTCGGCAGATTCCTGCTCGGTCATATTGTTGAAAAAATCGGCGTTCGTTATTTACTATTAGTCTCGATTTCCACAGCGCTTATAGGTGGATTATTATTTATATCTGCTGATAGTACCGTTTTAAGTGGAATTAGTTTGTTGATATTAGGTTTTTCGTTAGCGCCCATTTATCCTTCAATGATGTCGCAAACACCTTTAAGGCTCGCACACCTTTCAGATATCAGTGTTGGTATTCAAGCAGGGGCCGCTCTTGTGGGTCAAGTGAGTCTGCCAAGTTTCGCGGGATATATTCTTAAAAACCATGGCTTCAATACGGTCTATACTTTCCTTGCCATTGCCATGGTGCTTTTGTGGTTTTTAATTATCTCCCTTTTTCGTAAACCGTTACCGCCTCAAATGTGATCTTTTTTTGTCAAAAGAGCTATCGTTGCAAGAATGCGAGTGAATAACCAGAAAGTTTTGAAGTGTCGTTTTTGGAAGCCATATCTTTAACTATAAGGTGGCCACTAAGAAAAATTCAAACGAATATGAGAGATAAGAAGAAGAGGAGCCCTTTTAAAGGCTCCTAGCTTTTTAGTGATGAAGGTATGTAGGTGGTTCGTTACGGTTTTCTTTTGGTGGCACGTAAGGAAATTCTTTTTCGTATCTATCTTGAAGAATTGCTTGCTCTTTACTCATCATCACGCCCACTTTGTGTTCGGAAACCATCTTCCATCCATAGAAGCCTGCGCAAAGTAAAGTAATTGTACCAAGGCCTGTCAGAGTGATTGGAGTCGCCACACTGTCAGCACCTAAGTTCCAAGTTCCTCTAATAACAATGGCATTAATCGCGAAAAGACCTAAGGTTATTAGATTCAGTGTCATGTGAATCATCCCGTCTTTTTTTGCTACGGTATTGTTAGGAATGCCGACAGCCCAGTCTACAAAGCCGGGGATAGCAGCAATGAAGGCCATCGCTACGCCCGCATAGTTACAGAAATAGGCCAGGTTGTACCAAAAGATATCGCTGCTAGCGGTGGCATAAACGACGAAGCCAACAAAGGTTAAGGCATAAAGTGTGATGGGAAAGGCGACTAACATCGGATGTATCGGATGATTACCGATTTTGGCTTTACTGTACATGAGGCACTCCTTTTTTAAATTTGGTGAGCGCCTCTAGTTTTACAGCAATTTTCTAAAAAAACTTTTTTTTGCCCGTCATCAGCAACGGCCCTTGTCGCCTGTCACAGATTTAGAATGAGTGACGGTAGTACAACATGAAAATAGGATCGATCTTTCCGTTATCGATATTTTTTCTGTTGTAGTTAACGTAGTTCATAAGGTCACCGTAGGCTTGTTGCACACGGAAACCGATTCTCCATGATCTTTTTCCTAAGGACAAATCGATGTACGGAGTGCCTTCGTGTCCATCTTGGTGAAGTTTGCTTTCATGTCCAATTTCTGCTCTGTAAGTCAAAGAATCTGGGTTTGCTTGGCACCACAATGTACCGCCCACGTTCGCAGCTGCATAACTGGCGCCTTCGATCGTTGAGCCTCGGCCACCAGTTTCCGCAAAACCACGAACACGGCAAACGTTTTTAGCAAACAAGTATTCTTTCGCTACACCCACCATTAAGCCCATGATGAAACCATCGCGGGTTTTTTCACCGTCGTTTACATAATTCGGCGTTTTAGTTTGGCCTGGCTTAAAGCTGTTAACGAGTTCATGGAATTTTTCTTGGTGGGTCGCACCATGGAAAAAGCCGCCTGGATTATCTGATTTAAGTTGATGCCATCCTGCTTCGGCTTTCCAGTAAAAAGTTTGTGCGCGGGCATTGTCGATATTATCCAAAACAAATTTTAAAACTGTTTCAGTGGTAAAGTTTTGCGCCACTTCACGACCACCATCTTCCAATTGTTTTGCAGTGCCATCAATGGGATGAGTGTAAAGATCTGTAGAGTAAGAAAAAGTTAAATAGTGGCCTGATGGTAAAAAGCCACCAATAGCGATATTGGCACCATGGGTGTGACCATGGTCATCGGTATCTGCACCCACAGCTAAAGGATTTAAAACGTTATAGTCGTTTGATACTGCGAAATAAAGAGTGATGCCGCGAGGACGATCAAAAGTTTCACCAGGCAAAAACTTTCTATACATTTCTGGTACATCGCGAACGTCATTAAAATGAATGCGAATGATGCCATGAAGACCTTCTAGGGGGCTTGATGGAGTAGGTGCTTTATAACTGAAAGGTCCCGGCGCAAGAATGTCTTTTTGTTTCTGAATTTCAGCTGGATCCTGATAAATCCAAAAGCCTTCAGGTGCTGTTTCTGCTGATGCAAGACAAGTCATCAACATTGTCGCTAGAATAAGAACCGCGCGCTTAACCATTACTTCCCCTCGTGAAAATTTTGCAAGTGGTAGGCTAAGCAGGGATAAACTACAAGTATTTACTCTAACATTTCAAAGAAACTCGGTATGCGCTACGGCAATTCAACAAAGATTCCGCGAACGTTCTCAATGTTCCGCCAAAGACGGCGAAGGGCGATCATATGGGTACTTTTGATTCGCCCGTAACTATTTACGTTTGAAGATGATTGGAATCCATTCTGTGGCACCGTCTTCGCCAGTTGGAAGAGGACGAAGCAATGTTAGTTCGCTAGAGTTGCAAGTGTACTTCAGTGGGCCATCTGCAGCTAAGTCTTGAAAGTGCGAATAAGGCTGTTCGGATTCAGCGACTCCTTGTGGGAATTCTACGCGGATCTTGATGTTGTATTCATCGCCGATGTCAGAAAAACATAGCTCGCCTTTTTTAGGGTGTTTGCCGATGGCATCCGTTGTTCCGTCCAACGAAACGCTCGCCCTAATATCGCCGTGGTCCTCGTCGTGAAGAATGACCGCCGCCGTGAAGCCAGTTTGTGTGAAGTTAAAGCGCTGAGTTCCTGTGATCATGAGGTCATATCCGCCTGATGACTTTTCAACGGTGAATTTCTTGTCTTGGAAAATACGTCTGAACATATTGTCGATGGATTTTGGATCGATTTTGTAATTGCCATAAAGGCATGGATCGAATTGCTCGGCATCAACACACTTGCATTCGGTTTTTTGCGATTTGATTTTTACTTTGAAATTTTCTGGCACACCCGAATCGTTTTGACCGGCATAGGATGACAGCAGGTTGATGAAATGAGTGTTCTTCTTGCATGATGTATCAATCGCATAGGGCCAGTTCGGAAATAATTGCCCCCACATACCAGCGCCAGAGTTACGTAAAGAAATAGGGTTGTTATAGCTTTCACTCAGATTTTCGATATAGGTGATTGATTGCGCGGGAACCTTCAGTTCTGTCACTTGCATGGTTAATGGAGCAAGATCCCACTCTAAAACATCTTCGCCTTCTTCTATATCTTCTTCTTCCGGCTCACCAATCACAGATGTTTCAATGTGTTTGCCGTTGAAATCCAGAATGCGGCTGCTTGTGATTTCTTCAGCGAAGGTATGCCAAAGTAGATTCATTGAAGGAGTGTCTAAGACTGCTTTGGCTTGATCATCGGAAGTACCTGAAATGGGCATGTCTTTAATCAGACTGATTACACCTTGCAGTCCCAGCCAAGATTGCGACACGGATTGAAAGAATAAGTAGGCTGAATAGGTTTCTTTCTGTTCAACCAAATTATCATCAAAGCTGAAAGATGCGTTGTAATATGACTCTTGATTATTGGAAGGATAGACCAGATTGCTAAACCAAACAGCAGTGCCTTCTGACCACCAAGAGCGAATCGGTTTAGGAACGTTCATCTTGTCCTGCCAGATTAAATCTTGAACGCAGTGAAAGATCTCGTGGGCAAGTTCTTGTTTTTGATAGTCCGGGGATTCTTTACGAAGATTGGATGCATAAACAATGATTGGGCAAAGTTCGCCTTCTTGGGCGTGTCCGATATGTACTTTGGCTATTTCAGTGTCTTCAGGTGGGTGATCGGTCAGGATGAAATTTAAACCAGTAAATCTTAAGCGAGGATAAAGCTCAGGGTTAACTCGAACGATGGTGTTATACACATCATGAAATACCTGTGTCGCGCGATATGTAAACTGCAGATCTTCAGGATGTTGGGGAAAATCTTTAGTGTAACGATAAATATTAACCGGGACGCCGCTGACGTCGAAGTTCTTTTCAAGCTTGCAGTCAAGCCCCGCGGGGAATCGCGGATCGGCATGGCCTTTAACGTAAAGGTCTTTGCAGTTATAACCCCACGCAGACAAGCCGAACAATAAAACCAAAGTTAGAAGACTTAAAAATTTCATGCAAGTTCCCGGTTAATGATCCGCCAGTTACATAAACTTTCATTGGGATACTGACAAGGAAAGTCCTAAAAAATGGCTGCAATTTTGGAATAAGTTTTTGTAATGTTTTATCCTTGACCTAGAAGCCCTTAGAAAATCACCATGGGTAAAACCTTCAAGGATGGAGCAGGGCTTGTTTAAACCTATTTTTCTATTTGGGAGCATCGTATTCTCCCTTTGCACAGCCAGTGCCTTTAAAGATCGTGGACTTTATTTAGGAGTCGGCTTTTATTCGCAAAACGCTTTTAATCGCACTGTCAACAGTGTCACAGGCTCGACGAGATTTTTCGGAACCACCAGTTATCCAATTTTTCTTAAGCAGGATTGGTCCTTTGCTTCGAATTGGTTTTTTAGTCCCCAGCTTTCTTACACTATCATTCCGCGCGACTCCACCGATGGAGCCGCGAAAAACACACTTACTCATATCAACGTGGCTTTCGGTCAGAATTTTTCTGATGATTGGGAGTGGTCTATTGCTCCTGGAATCTTACGCCAGGACATCAAAGGTAATGGCGGTTCTAAACAGCTTAATAACGGCAATGGTTATTCGACCTTCGCTTTGCCAGGAAGATCTGTTGCCATTCATTCCATCACGGTAACAGGTGGAGTTGGCTATGAACTGACAAAAGGTCGTTTGGGTTTTGATATTATTTTTGAAAATTTCTTAAGCTCAGACAAACGTTCGCAAAACTTTTTTCTTAGTTACGCCTATTTGTTCGGAGGATTTTAATGAAACCTGTGCTAACAATCCTATTCCTATTGATGGCTCCTTCTGCCCAGGCTTTCACGCTCATGCTTTCAAACAACTCAAACATGTATGGATGGGCTAGTAGCAATGTCAAATTAGATGTGAACACTGCAAACTGTCCTGCCGGCATCGATGTGCCTGCCATCATTTCTGAAGCAGCGGAAGTGTGGAATAATGTTCCAACCAGTAACGTGAAAGTCAGTTATGGTACGACAACGACAAGTACCACCTATGGAAATCCTACGACAGTTTACTGCGATACAAACTTTCCTGGAGATCAAGACAGTATTCCCGGGGCAGCCTCCATTCAAACTGTGGGCGGAGTCATCTCTGGAGGCGCATTGATTTTAAATGCTTCCTCTGGCGCCGCGAACATCGCCTCATTTGATCGTGAAAAGTTACTGATCATCTTGGCCCACGAAATCGGGCATATCTTAGGGCTTGGCCACTCTGGGGATTCAACTGCATTGATGTATTACGATGCGACATTAAAAACATCCCTGGGACTTGCGCAAGATGATATGGACGGTATGAGTTATCTTTATCCAAAAGATGAACTTGCTGGAGATCCGATTTTAGGGTGTGGGCTTATAAAACAAAACCCACCGACAAATGGCTCAGCCATGTGGTGGGCATGTTTAGCGTTGTTATTACCACTTCTTATGTATAGTGGTTTGCGCTCTAAGCTTTCACAGACAAGAAGTTAAAGAAAGTAGCAATTGTATCAAGCAATCCAACAAGGAATCTGCGAGGGTTTGTTGGCGCATAACCTTTTGCACTTGGAACTAAAGTTTCAAAGTGCAAGTGAGGTCCTGTGCCGATTCCAGAACTTCCGGAAAGTGCAATCAACTGTCCTTGATCAAGTTTTGCACCGTTTTTCACTTTGAATTGTGAAAGGTGGGCATACTTTGTTTCAATGTTTACTGAAGGATGCACAACAATAATATAGTGGCCATAACCTTTGATTTTCTTGCCACGTTTTTCAGTTCGGATCGCTAGAACCTTACCAGGCAATACGCTAACTACTTCTGTTCCAGTAGCTGCACGAAGATCAATACCTTTATGCATGCGTTTACGTTTTAAAACTGGATGTTTGCGCGGGCCGAATTCGGAAGTGGCTTTTAGGCAACCTACAGAGCAATCTTTTAACGGACTGACAAGAGCAGTAGCGGTTACAAGTTCTAAATTTGGTTGATTCAAACGAATATCACGGATTCTTTGCACTAAAGCTGAAAGTAAACCGGTGTCGCCCTTTTTTTGGAAGTGCTTAAAAGAAGCAATCGTTGCTTCGTGGTTACTTTCTAAAGCTTCAAGTTCACGTAAGCTAGAGATAGAAAAACAGAAATCAGGACGATCAGCGTCTTCTAGTTCACGTAATTCTTCATCATTTATATCCACGATACGAGCGCCACACACCCAGCCACTGGCCGGCACGATAGCCTTTGTTTCTCCTGGTGGGACAAATGGGTATTTAATGCGGTTTGGCTGAGTTCTATTAAGCTCTACAGATTTCTCTAGGACTTGCAAATCAACGGCGATGATTGATTCTTCTGGCAATACCATCGCTGGGACAAGAGCACGAATTCCAGCACCTAAATCTTTAGGAAGATAAACATAAGTCTGTCTCTTAGTTTCAAGATATAAAGTAGAGGCCTCATCAGCAGGGGATGCGACAGCAGATGTTGCTGAAAAAACTAATACGCTTCCTAAAACAGCTAAAATAACGTGCTTCATGTGTCCTCCGGTTCTTTCCACCCGCTCTTTTTGCGAGGATTAAGCCATCGGTTTTTGACCCTAGGAACGAATGTATGTCTCCTGATGAGCCAGAGTGGGAAAAAATTGATATACAGAGCCAGAATTTGTCACCATTTCGGCGTACGTCCTAAGTGAGTGCATACATATTATTTTGCGCCGAACAAATATTAAGGGGCCTTTTATTCCCGAAAAAGACGTGTTACCTTGGATCATTGATTTATCGACTGAAAATTGAAGGATTAAAATGAAAACGAAAAAGGAAATTGTAGATAACTGGCTGCCTCGTTATACCGGGGTCCCACTTTCAGAATTTGGCCAGTACATCTTGCTTACGAATTTTAGTAACTACGTTAAAATGTTTGCTGAAAGATTCAACGTGCCGGTGATGGGTCAAGATAAACCAATGCAAACGGCGACGGCTGAAAACATCACAATTATGAATTTTGGTATGGGTAGTGCTCTTGCTGCCACTTGCATGGATTTATTAACTGCCATCAATCCCAAAGCGGCTTTGTTCTTAGGTAAATGTGGTGGTCTAAAAAAGAAAAACCAATTAGGTGATTTTATTCTTCCGATCGCGGCAATCCGCGGTGAAGGAACCAGTAACGAATACCTTCCTGAAGAAATCCCAGCTCTTCCTTCTTTCCGTTTGCAAAAAGCAGTGTCTTCCATGATTGCAAAACATCAGTGTGATTATTGGACGGGGACTGTGTACACGACAAATCGTCGCGTATGGGAACATGATGAGACTTTCAAGGATTACCTGGTAAAAACCCGAGCGATGGCAGTTGATATGGAAACTGCGACCATTTTCGTTACCGGTTTTGTGAATGAAATTCCCCGCGGAGCTTTGTTATTAGTTTCTGATAACCCGATGATCCCTGAAGGAGTGAAGACAGAGGAAAGTGATAAACGTGTCACTGCTAACTTTGTAGACAAGCACCTTAGCATCGGTATTGATGCCCTTCGTGAGTTACGCGATTCTGGGGAGTCGGTGAAGCATTTGCGTTGGGATTGATTTCCTACACGTCATTTGCACAATTATTTAAAATAACCTACAGGTCGCTTAGTTTAAAAAAAACGAAAGGCGACCTGTATGGCTCAGTGGCTCTTAGTACTTTTATTTCTTTTCTCGGCAACTCCAAGTTATTCACAGCTTCCTCGGCCCCTACCAGACAATCCTAGCGAAGGGGATCCCTATCCTCCGGCTCCGCCAGCTCCAGCCCCTCGTCCTCCGGATGATAAGACTCGTCCTAAAGAACGCTATAGTTATTCCTTGGGCGAAGGTGATACAGGTCGCTTCAAGGCCCGTCGCAATGTTTTTTACACGCGCCCTGATTTTAATCAGGTGACGCAAATTCGCATCGTGGGCCTGCGCAACAACATCGACATTAAGCAGGTCTTTGTTCATTACGCCGATTACAGTGCCGTCGTGCCTGACGAGGTTTTGCCGGGAGAATTAAAAGAAGGTTATACTCGCGTCGCCGTTTTTAATGGACGCCCTGTTCACTCCATTGAAGTGGTCGCTTCGGCCTCAAAATTTTGGAAGAAATTAGGGAATTTTAGGGTCGATATTGTGGTAGAAAAATAATCAAATTGCTGCGCTAAAATCTGTCTAAAGTGTTTCCATGAAATTTATTTCTGTGAAAAAGCGGAGCGATTTTTGCGCAGGAAAAAACTGCATTTTCCCTCTGAAAAACTAGGTTTTTTAGGTGCAGTTTTCCGTGCGAATTTATCTAGGCAAATTTTACATCTTCCTCCATCGAAAGTAACATATTGTGTCATTTTAAAAACTGCGATATAACTGTGCCCACTTTGAATCACTATCTTTATTGATGCACTTTTTGGGGAGGCTCGCTTTGATCAATCCAGGCAACGGTACGCAAGTGGAAGAAATCGATTCTGACTTAGACTTGGACTTAGAAAACGAAAAAGAGATGAAGAAAACGTCTGCCTTTGAAGCAGACATGGATGACTCAGAAGTTGAAGCTGTTTTAGCGACAATGCCTGGCAACCTTCTTATGGAAGGCGAAGAAGACGATCTGAACCTTGATGAAATCGAAAACATCTTAGAGTTGAACGACCAAGGTTATCCAAAATTCACTTTGGCTAAAAACAAAGCTCGTTTCTTAAGAATGGTAAGCTGGTATCGCGGTAAAGAAGAGTGGATCGAAGTCGCTCCTCTTTCTGGCGTAACAAAACTATTCAAACAACAAACTAAAGAGTTGGAAGGCATCCGTTCTTCTAAACTTGATTACGAAATGGAACTTGAGACTGGAACTTTGACTCCTTCTCAACGTTCATACCGCCGAGATGAACTTAAAATGTGTAAAGTTCAAGAAAAAATGGCTGTACACTTGATCTCTAAACTTCAAGTTAAGATCAAATCTGGTCGCAGATAATTTTCCTTTTTAAATTCTGAACCACCGAAAGAGCCGAGCTAATAACTCGGCTTTTTCTTTTTGGGACGGCTTCGAACGACGGATTTGGGTTCTGGGCAGGGCTCTTTGCTTAGACCTCTGCGTGGGCACGCCGTCCGGGCTCAATCGCCGCCGCAGCGAAGCTGCGGTTCGCGCCATCGTGGCGCCGGCGAAGGCCCTCTCCGAGTTCTAAGCAAAGAGCCCTGCCCAGAACCCAAATCTGTGTGAAGGTTCCCGAAAACTAACTTCGATTGATAGTTTGATTTTCTTGGGAGATTTTTAAATTGATATTTTTGGCACTTTTGAAACCTCGCAAGAGAGATCAAGTGCTTCCTTTTTTTTGCTTCTTACTTTTACTCAATGCTTTAACTGAGCAGTTGTATGGGAATCTTTAAATTAGTTTCAATTAACACAGTTTGTGATCCGTTGTTCTTTGTGCAGCTTGGAAAAAGCGAAAGAGTTTTTCAACTGGGTTTCTTTTGGATTAGGCTTTTAGGTGCGGATAACAATTTTTTGAATTCGTTGAAAGGTTCATTATATGGCTAAGAAGAAAGATCAGCAGAAAGAATCGTCGTCTAAATCTCAGGTGTCCAAAACTCACATGAATATTGATATTGGTATTAAAGAAGGGGATCGCAAAAAGATTGCTGAAGGGCTTTCTCGGTTGTTGGCTGATTCTTATACTCTTTATCTTAAGACCCATAACTTTCATTGGAATGTGACCGGGCCGCAGTTTCAGACTTTGCATGTGATGTTTGAAGGCCAGTATACAGAACTTTCTGCGGCTGTGGATTTGATTGCTGAGCGTATTCGTTCTTTGGGGATGCCTGCGCCTGGCACTTATAAAGAGTTTTCTCGTCTTACCTCTATTGAAGAACCCGATGGTGTGCCTTCGGCTACTGAGATGATTCAGCAGCTTGTGGAAGGGCAAGAGGCTGTGGTGCGCACGGCTCGGTCTATTTTCCCTATAGTTGAAAAAGCCGGTGATGAAGCCAGTGCTGATCTTTTAACTCAACGTATGCAGCTTCATGAAAAGACTGCTTGGATGCTTCGTTCTCTTCTTGAATAGATTTGATTTGGGGTCTTGCTTTTCCGTTTAAAAAAGCAAGGCCTTCTTTTTTCTCCCTAAAAGTCTAGTAATTCAGGGCTTTTAAAGTGTCTCAAAAAATATTTGCAACTAGCCCTAAATTCTCACGGTGATACGCCGATAGGTACAAAGTGAGTCAATTAGGCTTTGTTAATGTTTCAAAAGGGGAGGACATAACATGTCACGCACAGTAATGATCGTGGTCAGCGATAACCAGGAAACTATCGAAAACGCAAAGAAGTACTGGGAGAACCATGATGTGACAGTTCAAGCATACTCGTCGTCACAATGGCGCGATGGTCTTGATAATGCATTTTTCAGACAACAACTAATGGCGGGTGTACCAGCTTTGGTATCGGGCTCTAGCCCAATCAACTCTGATGTTGGTGGAAACGTAATTCAGTTTCCTACAGTAACGCCGTCTGCATCTAGCGTGCAAAAAATGGAAGAGCTTGAAGCTCATGCTATTGAAAACGCTATCGTGCAATACAAAGGCAACCTTACTGAAGCTGCTAAAGCTTTGGGTATTGGTCGCGCAACTTTATATCGCAAAGTTAAGCAATACCACATCGATCCTTCTGCAGCTCGCAAGAAGAAAGTGGCTGCTTAAGACCCTTTTGAAAATTGGAATTCGAACCGAGTGTCGACCGCACTCGGTTCTTTCTTTTTAAACCATAAAAAACATGAAGCGAATATCTGCAATAGTCTTTGCAACATTCTGCGCCTACGTGGGCTACAAATTTACTTTGCATCAAAGTTTTGTGAACCCGTATCCCGTCGTTTGTGACATCGTCGCTGAAAAAATATATCTTGATGATAACGATATTCTGCCGTGGAAGCGCACTTGCTTAAGTCGCAGCCACTTGGTCACGCCGTTTTCACCTAAAAAACTTATTCTAAAAGACATCAATAACGTTCTGGATATTTTAAATGTATCCCACCTAGAGGTTTTCGACTCTTCGGAAGTCAAAACAATCTGGAAGGGGGAAAGTCTGGAAACTGGTATTGAAAGTGAATTCGTCGATAGTGAGTTGGTAATTTTTAAAGTTCACAAAGATTCCCCAGCTGAAAAGCTGGGAATAAAAATGGGTGACGTCATTAAGACCATTAATGGTGAACAACCCAACCCGTGGGAAGCGCAAAGCCAATCCGGGGAGTTTGTCCTAGAAAGAAAGGGACAAGCACTTAATTTGAATTTAAAAGCAGCAGATATAAAGCGCACTGAAAAATTAGAATTGCAAAAAATTGGCGCTAAGCATGCGCAAATAAAAATTCCTTCTTTCCGCGCGGAATTCTTTAAAGGATCTGAGTGGTCGGATATTCAAAAAGAACTTTCTAAAACTGAGCGTCTGGTCGTTGATGTGCGGGGTAATATCGGGGGAAACTTCGTTGCGGGATTAAGATTTCTATCTTTTATACTTTGTGAGTCTCAAGAAGTGGGAAGACTTATTCATCCCCGGGCCAAGTCTGACAAAATTGAAGAATTACCCAACGAACTTTCTGATGATAAGCAGCTTGCCGTGTTAGATCGTAGCAAGGAAGTGTTGCTTAAAACATTTCCTCAAGATGAATGTTACAAAGGAAAAATCGAAGTCCTTGTTGATGGGAAAACCTCTTCTGTGGCAGAACTGGTGGCGCAAGCTTTAAAGGAATTTAAAAAAGCCCGCATTTTAGGGGCCCCCAGCAAGGGGCAACTGTTAGTGGGGGTGTGGTATCCCTTAGATGAAGTCGCACCGGGGGTAGAGATTTCCATTCCTGAGGCACTTTACGTGAGTCACGGAAATCATCGCATTGAGGGTAATGGGGTGCAGTTGGATAAGGTGCTTTATTATCACCTCCCTGAAATGCAGGCGGGCGTTGATTCTTGGGTGAAACAGGCCCTCGACTAGACCCGCAACTTTTAGATTTTTGTGATTCAAAATGAGATGATCATTTTAATACGTCAAACAAGTTTTGTTCGCGTGTTCATCTCTTTTGCATTCAAAGAGAATAGATTAAACTTATAAACGGCACGCCTTTCGCTACTCCTAACTTTGGAGTCTTTATGCCGACGATGTCGGGGCGAGGGGTAAAAAATGAGGACTGCGACAGTGATCGAATTTCCTAAATCTCAGTCATTTAGAAAAACGCTTCAAGACAAAGCTCAAGATCGCAAAGCGGCTTTGGTTTTATCTTTAGCTTCAGTTTTAATTACCACAGTTTTTTTAAATCAATGGATTTCTGCCGGGACTGATTCCAGTCTTGCAGAAGGCGGATCACGTAATATCGCAAGCTTTGAACCAAATGCTTTTGCGAAAGACATCAAATGGGAACATTCCCTTGCCAAGGAATTAGCTGCTGATAAAAACAAATTGACGGGCAGCCTTGCAGAAAGCCCTACAGTTCGTGATGAACTGATTTTCGGGTTCTTAGAGGGCCGTTACGGCATGAAGCTCGCGCAAGGCCGCATTGAAACATTAGAGTTCATTGACGCCCAAGCCGGTGAACAGCCTATGGCGATCTCTGATAAAGTCGAATTTCTAAATAAGTACGCCGACGCTATCGGTTTAAAATACGCTGAGGTCAGCCGAGTTGCACAAAACTCGGGCCCTGAAGAAGTGTACAGCCTTATTAACGATGAAAAGCAGATTATTGGACACGCTCGCTTCACAGTAGATGAACAAGGTCGAGTCCAGCAAATCGCTTTCACTCAATAATTAGAGTAAACCACACAAAATAAGCTTTAGTACCATCTGTCCCAAGCCGATACGATTAGTATGTTATTTCCTGATTTATCGGCTCCAGAAATTAAGCCCGCATCTTCAAACTCTAAAAAGCCTGCCATTGTTTCAGTGGCGGATCGCTGTCTTGCGCTGCTTTTGGATTTTTTAATCTTTTCTCCGATCATCAGTTTGTTCATCGCAGGCATGGTGCGAAAAACAAAAACGTTTTTCCTTTTAAATTCAGTTTCAACTGAAGGTTCCATCGGCATTGTTTTAATTCTGGTGATGATCCTGGCTTTGATCACAGTTTTGCAAACGGTGTTTTTATATTATTGGCAGGCGACCCCGGGACAGCTTTACAGTCAAATTCGGGTGGTGGCGTATCCGGGCCATCAAGAACGATTAACTTTAAATCAGTGTGTAAGCCGTTCTTTTTTTTGGTGCGCAAGTTTCTTTGGTTTGGCTTTGCCATTCTTAGAAGTTCTTAGTCATCCACTAAGAAGAGCTTTCCATGAGCGCGCTTCCGATACAATGGTTGTGACCTTAAAAAGAGAAGCTGATGAAGGACCTCATCCTATTGAATCAAGATTTATTGGTTCATGGATGCGACTTAGCTTTCTGCTATTAATTCTATTCGGTGTTGTTGGTTTCTTTAAATCTTATAACACCTTAGTCGCTGGCGGGTATCGCGATTCAGGAAGTGATTCGATTTACGCTTGCGCTGAGCTTAAAGATGCAACACTTTCTGCTGAAGCTCGTCTTGATTCAGCTTTGACTTTATATTTCTTAGAAGCCGTCAGTTCTGAATGCTTAAACAAAGAAGCTGAAGCCGTTTTATGGGGTAGTGATGAAAAGCTGCAAGGTCTTGCCTATGTGGCAAAATACGTTTTGGCTGATGAAGAAAACCAAGAAAAATATTTAAAACAAATCTGCAGTGAAGAATCCAAGAACTGCGCTTTGGCTGAATACCTAAGCGCAGGTGGTAACAATAAGGAACTTAGCAAAGCCGACCAAGATCTTTTAGTAGTGAAGTTTTTTAATTCAGAAGAGCTTTATGAACAGAAAAATTATAATGCCAGCCTGACGGTCGTTGATGAATTGCAAAAACATCCGCATTTAAAATCAGCTTTGGAAAAACGTTTCGTTCGCTCGGTATGGGCTTTAAACGAAACTCAAGCGACGAAGGCATCAGGCCGCAGTCCAGCCAGCGTAAACAAGCGCACGTGGCTTGAAACCTTTAAAGAAAGGTATGAATTTAAATGATTCTACCTTGCCCAGATAATTTTAAAGAGTTTTCGCGACTTCCACTGACGTGGACTTTGGCGGTATTAAATATCTTTATTTTTCTTCTGATCTTTAGTGGCAACAAATCGGCTCTTAGTTCATCATCCATGTTAAACCGCGAGAGCTTAACTTTAACAGGAAGATTGTACTTTCAATATTTTGAATCGCTTCCTGAGAAAAGCCGCACTGAAAAACCCACATGGATTCAACAAATCAATCGCCGAGATCCAGAGCAAGTGGGGGTTTTAGGAGCCTATGCCTTAAGAGACGCCCAATTCGTTACGAACGCTGAAAAAATAGAATTTAAAGGCGACCAGGTTCAGATCGCTCAATGGCGCATGGATCTCGCAGAATTTAAAAAGAAGTATCAAGAACAAATTCTTTTCCGTTTTGGTATTAGCTCTACCGATAAAAGTCCTCTAGCGTGGGTTACTTATCAATTCTCTCACTCTAACTGGATTCATCTTATTTCCAATTTGATTTTTTTAGTCGTCATGGGTGCAGCAGTTGAAACCTTGGCTGGTGGTTTTGGGGTCCTCCTCATTTATCTTTTTGGGGGCTTTGCTGGTGCCATTGGATTTCTTTGGTTAGAGGGTCAAGGGACTGTGCCGATGGTGGGGGCGAGTGCCTCGGTCAGCGCACTCTTGGCTTTTTATTGTGTGGCTGAAACGAGAATGCGAGTTCGCTTTATCTATTTCCTATCCCCCCTCCCTGGGCACTGGGGGCCGATTTATTTGCCAACTCTTTTGATTATCCCGCTATTTTTGCTGGTCGATCTGGGCAGCCTTCTTTCAAACCCTGAGGGGTTAGGGGGAGGGGTCGCTTATGCTGCTCATCTTGGTGGAACCGTCTTTGGCGCCGTTATAGGCTGTCTATTTCGTTTACGCCGACCTTCTGTCGTTGTGCCTTAAGCCTCCTATAAAAATTATACCCCCATTGACGTATTATTACTGGTAAGTCACATTACCGCTCAGAGGCTGTACATCACCCACCAACAGAAATGGCGGACCCGAATGAAGCTAACCAAGCTCATTAAGTCAGTGATTGTTCTTTCAAGTTTATTTGTTTGTGTTGCGCAAGCTGCACAAAATTCTCCAGTGATTCCGTACTATGGGGAAGAATTCTATGCCGCTTTAAAAGCCGGCGATAGCGATGAAACTTTGGTTTATAAAATCAAAGCCGTTCTTCGCAGTTACCACGTAAAACAAAATGGAAAACCCGATTTGATCGTGAAGTCTTGTCTAGATCAAAAAGGCGGTCCTTGCTACGCGCACACGCCAATTAGTTATGGCGAAGCTAGAAAGTTCCTTATGGGGAAATTCTATCTTCACTCGGACGGTGCCGGTGGTTACACGGTTAAAGACGTTTATTGTAACGTCGAAAGACCTGCCCGTGATTTCCGTAAACAAGCCCCTAAGCCTGATACTATTCCTGATAATAAAGTGATCAACGTAGAGCATACATGGCCACAAAGCCGATTTGCTCGTAAGTTCTCTGATGATCTTCAAAAATCGGATCTTCACCACTTATTCCCAACAGATTCCCAGATCAATGCTATTCGTGGGAACAATCTTTTTGGTGAAGTGACAACCGACCTTATCGATTTAAAATGCCCCGCTTCTCGTTTCGGAGTGGGTTCCGCGGGCCAAGAAGACGTGTTTGAGCCACCTCAACAGCATAAAGGCAACGTAGCTCGTGCTCTGTTCTATTTCTCTGTCCGTTATGACCTTATGATCACCGGTGATGAAGAGAAGATTTTGCGCAAATGGCATGTCGAAGACCCGGTGGATGATGAAGAAATGCGCAGAAATAACGAAATCTTTAAGGTGCAGAGCAACAGAAACCCTTTTATCGACTTCCCTGAGATCGTCGATAACATCTCTAACTTCTAATTCCTTGTATTTTCTTAGAGATATTTAATAAAGCTCGCTTCTGGCGGGCTTTTTTTATTAAAATCTTAAATAATCTGTTATTACCTTCTTGCAATCCGATTTTTGTTATGCTGCAATCATTTTTACGGGAGGGGTGATACCAAGGAAGGTCTCGGGGAGCATGATGTTCTCACCTCTATTTTTGAATAATTAAAATAAGGCCTGCTGCAAAGCGGGCCTTAATTTTTTGTGCAGCCGTTAGACAGTCTTTTATATATTTCAAAGAAATAGATGCAGTCTCTGCAATAAATCCCACAAGTGCTATAAATACCCCACGAATTTTCCGTGAGGTTTATATGAAAAAAATGTTTCTGTTTTTTTCGGCAATGCTGATGTCTTCAGTGTCCTTCGCTGACGGCCGTTCGGTTCTTTATTCAGAGTGGATTAAGAGCCAGCCACAACACGTTCAAGTGGCTTTAGCTGATGATCAGGTCGTAGTGACGACTCCTGAAAAAGCAGAAGAGATCGTCGGTAACCGTCACGAACTTCGTTTGGATTCTACTGGTTATCAATCCAATGTTCCTACGGGCGATGGTGGCCAGCTATTAGTTCTTTATAAATCTCGTGTATCACAAAAATGGACCGTGATCGCCATCATGGAAGGCATGGACCGATATGACCTAAAAGATGGCAGAGTCGGTGGCGGCGCTATCTATCACATGGATAAAAAAGCGGTGAGAGTTGAAATCACAGAAGCAGGCCGCAATACCTTATTTCCTTCGCGCACAGCAGAGGCCGAGTACGTTACGCCCTTAACTGATAAATTAGTGGGTTATGCAGCTTTCCGTTATTCCGATTACCAACAAGCTGATGTTGTGAATTATTTAGCTTCTTTAGCTGCCGAATACTATGTCAGCGGTAAAGACATGCTTTATTTGCGTGTGTTCCTATCTCGCGATGATTTTGCAACGGCAAAGGATGCGGGTTCTGTAACAGGCATGATTAAGTATGTTCGCTTCATCACTGACGACAACCGCGTGTGGGTTTATTACGCTAACAGTGTTGAACACTATGCCCACAGCTATGATTCCGGTGTTGGTCAGCTTAAAGGCAATACTTACGGAGTCGGCGGCTCCTATAAGATTTCAAATAACTGGTACGTAGAAACAAACCTTGAGTATCAGGATCGCAGAAACTCTGACACTAAAAACTATGTGGTGATGTTTTCTATTATCCGCCGTTGGTAAGACCTTTGCGCTTCATAGATCCCCAGCGGTGATCTTTCTTAAAGGCTTTTAGCACGCCCTCAATTCTCCAGAGGGCGTGAATTTGGCGATAGCCGAAGTTTTCTAAAATCGAAAACAAAAAGATTCGGCGTAACGACGGAAAGTGACGGCGATTTTCATCAAAGCTGTCGTCAATCATCGCGGCGGCATAAGTCACGATACTGCCGTAGAAAATACTAATAAAGAAGAGCAGAACTTCCGCATACTGGCCGAAATATCCAAAGAACACGCCAGCTACTATCAAAAAGATCGCAAAGAACTCAATGAATGGGCTTAATAAATCCACGAATAAGAAATACGGAAAGGCGATAAGGCCCACAGTGCCATAGCGTGGGTTCATTAGTAAACCCTTATACTTCCATAACACTTGTGCAAGACCAATCGACCAACGACGACGTTGTTTTTTTAATGTACCCCAGTCACTTGGAACTTCGGTCCAGCATACTGGCTCAGGTAAGAAGACAATTTGATAAGGAATCTTTTTAAGACGGTGATAAGCGTGCAGGCGCACGACAAGATCCATGTCTTCACCTAGGGTGTCGGTTTGATATCCACCAACAGTCACTACGGCATCTTTCTTAAATGCACCGAAGGCTCCGGAAATGATGATCGTTGCGTTTAAGGAGTTCCAGCCAACGCGACCGCAGAAGAATGCGCGGATATATTCTAATAACTGAATGGCTGGTAGAAACTCGCTAGGGAAACGACGTTCTGTGACGCTTGAGTTCTCTAACTTATTACTATTAATAACGCGGATTGTACCACCTGAAGCAATCGTCGTTGGATCTTCTAGGAATGGAGCTGTGACGGCGATCAAAGCGTCTTGCTCTAAAAGGGAGTCTGAATCCACGCAGCAGATTAATTCCTTAGACGCGTAATCGATTCCCACATTGAGGGAATCAGCTTTGCCGGAATTAAATTTATCAATCACCGTCAGGTTCGGGAAAATCTTAGATTTATAAGTACCACGCACAACGCCTTTACCCAGCTGTGACCACCGTGGCAGGTTTTCCTGGTAAAGGGAGAATTTCTCTTTAAGAATTTCCAAAGTCCCGTCTTTAGAGCCATCGTTAAGCACCATAACTTCATAGCGCGTGTATTGAAGGTGTAATAACGCTTTGGTTGATTCTTCAATCGAACGCTCTTCGTTAAAGGCAGGCGCTAAAATGGTGATCGCTGGGGAAAAGCTTAAGTGATCCATTTGCCCAGTGAAGGGTTTTAGATTCTTACGTTTTTTAACCGACAACAAAGCTAAAACCAATAGCAACATATAGAAGCTATTCACAGCTATAAAATAGTAAGCCGTGTATTCAATTCCAGGAAGACCGTACTGAATGAAAATGTGGCGCAGGGATTCGTACACATTATCCATAAGCCCCCGCTCCCATATTTATCGCAAAGTTTTCAAAGGCTTCTTGCAAGCCCACGACCTCTTCCTTATTCAGTGACTGGAAAAGTTCCTCTTTAAGTTCAGGGCGAATAACCAGTAACGAGCACATAGCTAAGAAGCGAATTTCCAATTTCTTATGCTGTCTAAGACTATCCAAAAGTTTTTCTGACTCGATATCAGGTTCGATAGTCAGGCATAACAAGTGGCTTTTAAAAAACAAAGTGTCATCTTCATCGTTGCGAATCATTTTATTTAATGACTCACGGACTGCCGGTAAGCATTCGCTTACTTTAAAGGAATGAATGACTTTAAGGTAAATCTTTTTGATTTCGTTTTTTTGCACCTTTCTAAAGGAATTTACAAAGAACTCTCTTTGATAAGATGCAAGGGTGATTAAGATTTCCAATAAAGAATCTTTGCGCTTTTCATCCATCACAGATTGCAAAGCTTGTTCAAGGGCAGGGATGTGATTTGAATTCTTACGCACGATAAACTTGATCGCAGAAAAGCGAATATAGAAATTGCGATCAGTAATAAGTTTTTCTAATAACGGCAAAGAACTGTCGTCTTGAATAGTCTCAATTCTTGCCATGGCACGAAGGCGTTTAGCAAAACTAAAAGAGTTCAAAGCTTTATGGTCAATCTTTAAATATCCCAGTTCTTTGTAAAGAGATACGAGAGCAGGTCGCGCTTTTGGCGAAAGGCTTTGTGCAACGATGATGATGCAATCGCGAAATTCTTTTTTTAAACGACGGGAGGAGATTTTCGCCAAGGTTTCTTTTGGAAAATCAAACCCCAAGGAAAGATCGACAAGACATTCCATCCAATGGTTTTTATAGCTTTGCCTCTTTTTTTGCAGGCTTAAGCGGCGCGAGCGTTCAACCCGAATCACGATACCAATTAATACGACGACGATCAGTTCTAATAAGATCAGCAGCGTTAAAAATAGGTGATGAGATTCAGTAAGAACTTTTAGAATTTCCACAAGCCCACGACACCGTAATAGTTCTGATCGATCAGCTCTCCCCACGAACGGGTGAAATTAAGACTGATATCTAAGCGATCAGTTGCAGAAAGGCCTGCACCCACATAAACAGTTCTAAAATCTTGTTCTACTCCGACATCCTCAAGGCTGCGGCCCCAAGCATAAGATGCTTCAGTAAAAAATCTTTGCAAAAGAGGACTTAATTTCATGCTTATGCGGTAAGCATTCAAGTCATCATTAGAAGCTGAAAGATAAGCTGTACCGGCTATGAAGCTTTTATCACTTAAATAGTAACGATAAGTCAGTAAGAAGAGTTTTAGATCCTGAGCTGTGAATTTAGCTTCGCGGTAGCCAATGCCAAGTTCAGAAGAGGGCAATGCGGTGAATATTTGGGTTTGTGTTGCCCAATACGGTTTGCGTTTATCATTCTGACTGACTTCAAGATCGTTTTCCCAATACCAAGTATCTTGCGCAAGGGTGAAGCCTAAAGAAGTTGTTAAATTAGAAACGTCGAGCCCATTGTTTTCATAATTGCCACCAAGATAGTGAAGCCCGGCGCGTAAGTTTCTAAGAACGCTATCGTCCACTGACTTATAAAAATCCGCATCTACATGGTAGCCCTTATAGATTTCCACAGTTTCTTCAGATGAAAGGCTAGCGACCACATCCATGGATGCGTAAGTTGAGACTGAAATGAATAAAAATGCCAGAACCAAGTTCAATAATTTCACTAATAGGCTCTCCAATTAGGGGCATTAAATCGGCTGTTGTTTTAAAATCAGCTGGATCTTTGCTAAAAAGATATGAGGATTGATAGGCTTTTGGATAAAGTCCATTGCTCCCACATTCAGACTTCTTAAAAGCGATTCGTCTTCTTTACTTGCAGTAAGGACGATTGACCTAAAAGGAGTGCCATCTTTGCGCAAATCACCAATCAATTCTATGCCATTCTTACCAGGCATGAAAAGGTCCGTGATTAGAAGATCGAACTTCTCTGTGCGAAAGACTTGCAGGGCTTCTACGCCATTTTTCACTCGGGTGACGGAAAACCCGCTTTTAGTAAGAGTGCGCTCGGTGATGAGGGCATCGGTTTCATTATCTTCAGCTAAAAGGATTCTTATTTGAGGTGAGTTCACACTAGAAAGTATGAAGCGTGATGATTTAAAGTCAAGTGAGCCGCGGCATCAGCAATCCCGCGGCATTCTTAAGGTGGCTTTAGTTAAATGGAAAACGGCTGTAGGAATTCAAAAGATACTCTTCACTTTTTGGTGCTGATCCTTCGTTAAGGTCGATCAACACGTCGTTAATTAAAAGCAGATCCATCATTGAGGCTTTGCTGTTGAACACTAGGCCCGCAAGATTTTCTGTTCCCCATGGTGCCCAAAACATTGGGTAGCATTTTAAATCTTTAGAAAGAACTTCCAGGAATTTTCCCACTGTCATTTCAGTTGTCGTCGCCAACTTATGAACCGCAGTGATTTGTTCTTGAGAAAGTTCTGCGCAGTAAGCTTGTTTGTTTTTTGAAGTCCGTTCTTCATTCACGAATTTCAAACGATGATTTGTTTGTTCAACGAAATCAGCAGTGAATTCTTCCGCTGTTAATGCATGGGCTTGGAAAGCAAAAATCAAAGTCAGGACACAAACGACTATTTTCATAGATTCCTCGATAGGGAGGAATTTATCCGAAGTTCTTTAAATCGAAAAGGGGGCGGGGAAGGGCCATGAAGACTTTGCAAGGGTGTCTAATAAAAAAGCCTCCATTCCCCAGGGGAAGGAGGCTTTTTTATTTCATTTTAAATAAAACCCTAGTCTTCGGCTGGCGCAAAACCACGACGAAGCGTGTTTTCAGTCACAGCAATAGGTTCCATGTACTGTTTTAAGTAATCAGGGCCGCCGGTTTTAGAGCCGACACCAGACATCTTATAACCACCAAACGGGTGGCGGTCGACCATGGCACCTGTGATACCGCGGTTCACGTACAAGTTGCCAACCTCTAGCTCGTTTTTAACGCGAGCGATGTTAGCAGGGCTGCGAGAGAAGATACCGCCAGTTAGCGCGTACTCTGTGCTGTTAGCGATCTGCAGGGCTTGATCCAAGTCCTTAGCGCGAATCACTGTTACAACGGGACCAAAGATCTCTTGTTGCGCCAGTTTTGCGTCACCAGGTACATCACCGAAGATAGTTGGAGGCGCAAAGTAACCTGAGTTTGGAACTTGTGCTTTAAATAAAAGCTTATGGTTTTTCTCGCCCTCAGCGATAGTACCAAGGATACGGTCATAGGCTTCTTTATCAACCACTGGTCCCATATAAGCTTTTGGATTTTCCGCAGGTAAAATCTCAATGGATTTCGCCGCTTCAACCAAACGCTCAACGAAACGATCGTAAACCTCATCAAGCACGATCACTCGGCTAGCAGCGGAACATTTTTGTCCAGCATAACCAAACGCAGAGTAAAGAACTCCGTCCACGGCTTCATCAAGATCCGCATCGTTATCGATGATCACGGCGTTTTTACCACCCATCTCGATAATGCAGCGTTTGACGTGGGTTTGTCCCGGTTGAACTTGGGAAGCTCTGTTAAGGATGTGCAAACCAACGGCTTTGGAACCTGTGAAGGCAATAGTCGTCGTGTGTTTGTGATTAACAATGTATTCACCAACTTCTTCACCAAAACCAGGAAGGAAGTTGATCACGCCTTGTGGGAAGCCTGCTTCTTGGATCATCTTCATTAATCCCCAAGCAACTACAGTTGATTGCTCAGCAGGTTTCATCACGACTGTGTTACCAGCAACAGCGGCTGCTGTAACCATTCCAGCTAGGATTGCTAGCGGGAAGTTCCACGGCGCAATCACCGCAGTTACACCGCGAGATTTGTAAATATAGTGGGAAACTTCACCCGGAAGTCCGCCCACGCGTAGTGGTTTTTGCAATTCGCGCATGTGACGAGCATAGTAACGGCAGAAGTCGATGGCTTCAGCGACGTCACCATCAGCTTCAGCCCAAGGCTTACCCACTTCAATAACTTGTGTCGCGATAAGTTTAAAGCGGTCACGAACCATGATGTCAGCAAGTTTATCAACTAAAGCTGCGCGCTGATCAGCCGGAACATTCTTCCAAGTTTGGTAAGCGGTGTGGGCTGCCTGCATCGCAAGCTCTGCATGCTCAACTGTCGCCATTGAAATTTTACCAACAACTTGAGAAGCCTCAGAAGGATTCACGCGTTCAAAGATTTTCTCTGAACGGACTTCTTTATTGTTGATCATCGCTGGCACGTTGACTGGCAACGACGCTTTCAGGTCAGCGAGTGCTTTGTGCATTTTTTCGCGATCAGCTTTCACTGCGAAATCTAAAAGAGGTTCATTATAGAACTTCCCTGGTTTTTTCGGAATGATTGGTGAAGTCGGAGTCAAACCTTGTGCAGGATCCTTTAAAAGCTCTGCCGTCGTTTTACCGTCAGCGAATTTCCCACGAAGCCAAGATTCATTGGAAGTGTTTTCCAATAAACGACGAACAAGGTAGGCCATACCTGGGATCAGTTCACCCACCGGAGCGTATTCACGCAAACGGTAGCCCATGTCGACAACAGTTTTCTTAATGGGTTCAGCCATTCCGTAAAGCATTTGGAATTCCAAAGCCTCTTTAGGGATGTTCAATTTTTCGGCGTAAACCATACAAGCTGCCAAAGATCTTACGTTGTGAGACGCAAAAGCGGGGCGGATGGTTTTGATGTTTTCAAGTAAGTACTTTGCACAAGCTTCGTAGTTAGCATCTGATTCGGCTTTGTTAGTATATACCGGAACTGGCCAGCCACGTTGTTCAGCATCAATCGTTTCGTAATCCCAGTATGCACCTTTAACCAAGCGAATCCAGAATGGGGTACCACGTTTTTGCGCAAACTCAGTCAAAGCTTTGCAGTCTTCAAATGAATCACGAAGGTATGCTTGGATCACAACGCCAAAGAATTTATAATTTTTAAATTCTGGTTCGTTGATAAGCTCAGTGAACACTTCAAGTGTTAAGTGTTTAACCGAGTGTTGCTCCATGTCCAAATTGATGAAGACACCTTTTTCCATACCCAAACGGAAAACAGGACGCATACGATCTTTAAGGATCTTTTTAGATTCATCCCAAGCCAAATCTTTGATTTGAGAATAAAGAGCTGTCATTTTCACTGACACGTTCACTTTAGGAATAGCACCTTCGTGATCGCGATCTAGTTGAGGAATTTCATCCCAGTTTTGCGCGTCCTTTGCTAACCACGTGATAAGTTCCATGTAGCGATTGGTGTAATCTTGTGCTTCTTTTTCTGAAAGAGTCGCTTCACCCAAAATGTCGACTGTGAAAGTCATTTTGTTTTTGCGCGCTTTTTTAAGAACCGGCAAAGCTTCATCTGGGCTTTCACCAGTGATGAACATTTTCGCCATGCCCATCACGTTTTTCTTAATCGCATTCGCCATCAAGCCTGGCGCTAAGGAACCAAGTCCCAAGCCCACGTTGAAAACTGGAGGAAGAGTTCCGCCGTCTTCAGAGAAATATTCTTTCAAGTGACGAGAAACTTCATCACCAGAATTGATGGATGGAAGTACGTCCACGAAGCGGAACATATTGGTTTTGAATTTTTCATTTTTCATACTCCATTCCATGATGGAGCCATACCAGAAATCTTTAGAAAAAATGGATGCCTTAGATTGGCCTTCCATACGCTTCAAAATCTCTTCGCCACGGGCGACGATTTGCGACTGAATATCGTTCATATTTTTACCTCAAACTGAGGGCCGCATATTCCCTCTGGAAGTGGTAAAACTCAAGGACTTTGCTGGATCAAAGGCGGCTAGGATCAAAGAATCTAGCCGTCTGCGTTAACAGTTTAGAAGCGGACTCCTAAACCGACCGTTATTAGGCTTGTTCCGCCGATAGTAAGTTTAGAGGAAATGGGTTTAACTGCCGAGAACTCGAGCCCCATATACCATTTAGGCGTAAACCAAAAGCGGCTGCCTAAAAAGACCTGGGCATAGTTGTATTCGTACTCGTCAGTTTTAAAGAAAACGTTGCCGGTGTTTTTGTCCTTCAGTTCAAAAGGATCAGTGTTCACGTGGGCATAACGGAGAGCTCCATAGGGTTCAAACCAGTTAAAAACTCCGCTGACTAAAAGATCACCATATTGGTGCGATCCACCGACGGAATTTCCAACGCCGAGTGCGCCGGCAAATGAAACACCTTGGGTTTGATTGATGAAAGAATATTTTCCGCGGATACCGATGCTGGTTGCTTCAGCGTGAAGACCTAAATCAAAATTTTCTGTCGCACCATAATTCCATTTAAAAAACGGTGGAGCATTTCCGGCGCCAAAAGAAAGTTCATGCATTCCTTTGCCGACGGTTCTTGCGGTTTCGTGGTTTGCTAATGGACCCAAAGCGCATCCAGCCAGGGTCGCTAAGCACAAAACCGATACTAGAAACTTAGGGAAAATAAAGATTTTCATCATTGGGCTTTCCAAGTATGCATCATTTTTGTTTTGATTTCTGCTTCGAGGATATCGCCTTTTTTAATCGGTCCCACTCCGGATGGTGTGCCTGTTAAAAGCAAATCTCCAGGCATCACTGGGAAATGTTTTTTCACGAAGTTTATTAGGTCTTCGATTTTAAAAATCATTTGGTTGGTGTTGCCTTTTTGACGGACTTCGTTGTTGATTTTAAGTGTGATTTCTAAGTTTTTTAGTTCCTCTAAATCATTCACTGGGAAAAAATTTGATAGGGGGCAAGAGTCTTTAAAGCTTTTTGCCAAAGTCCAAGGGTGACCCTTGGCTTTCAGTTCGTTTTGCTTTTTACGATCGGTTAAATCTAAAGCAAGGCAAGCCTCATCGATTTGCAGGTTTTCATCAAATTGCAGAGCTAGTTCAACTTCGTGATGAATTTCGCTGTCCCAACTTGGCAAGTGCAAATCTTTTGATGCTAAACTTGCAGTACTTCCGGCTTTTAAGAAAATCATAGGCTCTGTCGGAATATCGTTTCCAAGTTCTTTAGCGTGGTCAGCATAGTTGCGGCCTACGGCCCAAATATTTTGAATCATAAAGCGATCCTTTTAAGTTCAATGAAATCAAAAACTCCGTCAGGATTTGATTGAAATCCCGCATATTGGCACGGATACCACTGCGCAAACTCCGGACCTGTTAAATCCGACGAACACGGTACAGCCACCATAGCTTCAACCACCACGTCGTAATGTGAACACATGAAAATCACCGAGTCTTCGTGGGTCGCGGCTTCTGCAAAAAGTTTGGCGATTCGTTCTCGGAATTCCGTCAAATTTTCGTCGCCCTTTTGTTCCAGCAAACCTTCATGACTTTGCATTTGCAAATCAAAATGTTGTGAAAGCGGGCGGAAGGTGCTGTGGGTTCTTTTTTTCGGCGAAACCCATAGTTCCATAGGACGCGGCAGTTCCCCTTTAAGAACTTTATCAAGCAAACGAGAAGCTTGGGCGTGTCCCTCTGCAGTTAAATCAGGATCGCCAGAAAAATCCATGGCTTTTTGCGCATGTCGAAAGAGGTAGATCTTCATTCTTAAGTTCTCTCTGCTTGAATTTCAACGGGGGCTTTGTTAGGTTGCCAGTACCCATTTAAGTTTCATAGTTTTCCACCGTTTTCGGGAGTTTGTCATGAGTAAAGAACGTGTTCATCGTTTTGTTTCTAAAGATCTTACGTTGAGAATTGCCGCGGTGAATGCTTCTGAAGTTGTTAAGCACATGCAGAGCCTGCAAAATACATATCCACTTGCGACAGTGGCGGTGGGACGCAGCATGGTGGGGGCTCTTTTGATGGCCTCACAGCTTAAAGATGGTCAAATGGTGGGCTTACTTTTCCGCGGTAATGGTGCATTGCAAAGTGTGTACGCCGAAGCTTCTTTTGAAGGTCACGTTCGCGGTTACACTCCAAACCCACAATACCAACCACCAAACTACGATAACGGTTTAAGCCTTAAAGAAGCCCTTGGTAACGGAACTTTAAGTGTTGCTCGTCATCAACCATTCCAAAAACAACCTTTCCACGGAACAGTAGAATTGGTCAGCGGTGAAATTGGTCAAGACATTGCCCACTACCTACACCAATCCCACCAAATTCGTTCGCTTGTGGCTTTAGGTGTTTACCTAGACACCAACGGCAAAGTGGAAACAGCCGGCGGAGTTTTAATCGAAGTAATGCCAGGGGTTGAAGAATCCGTGGTTGAACTAATTCAAAAAAATTACGACGAGAAAAAACCAAACATTTCAAAAATGTTGTTAGATGGTGCGCAGCCCATCGACTTGGTTAAACCGTTCATGGAAGGCATCGAATTTGAAGAACTTCCTCACGATTACCCAATTGAATACTACTGTCCTTGCACACAAGAACGTGTAATCAGAGCACTAGAAACTTTAGGCGAAGAAGAACTGCAAGATATGATCACCAAAAAAGAAGACGCCAACGTCACTTGCCAAATCTGCGGCAAACCCTACGTGGTGACCGTGGCAGAGATTTCTTCCATCAAAGATCGCGTGCATAAAGAATCCATGCACTAGGGCTTGCCCGCCACAGCTTTAGCGACGGCGGGGCCTCCCTTTTTTTTAAAATTCTGAATCGAAAATCCCAATCACTAATTTTTGCCATAACCACACCTTTTGCTTTTCGGTGATTGGGCGGGACTGTTGCAAATACACTTTGTAGATATTTTCCATGCGTTTTGCGAGGGCTGGGCTATAGATCAAAGCCCCATTTTCCATATCGTGGATGAAGCTTCTTTTATTAAGATTTACAGAGCCTAGGAAACTCAGTTCATCATCGATCATGATTAGTTTTGAATGCAGAATTATTTTTGGTTCGGTGTATTCATAAACTTTAAACGTATCTTTAAATCTATTTACACCGTCTTTATTTACCGCACTTAAGATTAAGTCTGCTGTGTCACCTTTTAAGTCTAATCTTGTGAGCAGAGTAACCTGTACTCCGCGATCGGCTGCTCTTTGTAAAGCGTCACCGACTTTTTTAAGCGGGCGGAAGTAGGGTGTAGAAATCAATACTTTTTTCTGAGCACTGTCGATTAAATCTGCGTAGAAATCTTCGAGGGTCTGATTATCTTTGTACGGTATGGAAAGGTAATGTCTTACCAACGGTTTTTCATTGGCTGTTTCAAAGTATTTTGACGTTAGACGGTTTGGAGAGCTTAGCTGCACAGTGGTCGGCCTAACGTGGAAGCTGTCTGTATCTTGCATCCATAGTGAATAGAACTGGCTAGCCACTTTTTCGGTGAATTCTTTTGATTCGACAGTGAATTCAAAGTCACGCCAGTGCACGAATGCTTCGTCTTTTGGATAGTTAATGAGCGAAGGATACTTTGAGTGGTTTGGGACCGTTCTTAATAAGAAGCCATCATGGATATTGCGACCACCAAGGACCACCTTGTTAGCTTTTGGATCTGATGATGATAGAGTTAAGAAGATCTTAACGTGGTTTGTACGATGCAACTCATGGAATTTACCACCGCTTTTTGAATCGTTGTCATATCGGTAAAGCATGGCTTTAATATTTCCGTTTTCAGCCATCAGCTTTTCAAAAAGGATTTTATCTTTATCAAGACTGATTACGTCGGAAATAAGCATTCTGACTTGAGTTCCGCGATCGGCGTGATATTTCATCAATCGCGCTAAGATGTTTCCGTAAAAATCACTTCTAAATACCAAATAAGAAACAAAGATGCCGTCTAATTTTGGAGCTTTTGAGAAGTCCAATGGCGCAAACGGATTTTTATCCGCTAGAAATTTTGCTGGCAGTCTTTGGCCTAAAAGCATTTCAGCTTTGGCTTGTAATCCGTCCTCAGCTTCTTCTAAGGTTATGATCTTTTCAGCCTCTAGTGGGCAATTCATATAACCATAGTTACTATTTAAGAAAAAGCTTTGCGTTTTTTTAAGTCCTTGTGTCGACGGTAACACGCAAGCTTCATAGTTTTTCGCAAGGGTCTCAAGGAAACCCAGTTTTTCTTTTTCCGTTTTAAACTGAACGGCATATTCTTTTCTTGTATCACCCCAAGGATTTTTAAAAGTCAGTTGGCAGTTTCTGACTTCATTTGACGGGCGGAAGCGAACCTTTTGACCGTTTAAGTTGCCATCGTACCAATGAAACTTTGCAAGTTCTTGGGATTTATAATGATCAAATTTAAAAACTCCCGATTTAAGCGAGAAACTTCCGTCACATTTTAAAGTCGCTTCTAAATATTTTTGTGCTTCGGGTGTTTCTTCTGTTCGTGTCGGCACGCCACCAGTTTGTTTATAAAAAACCTCGTGTCGCAAAAGCAGTTCGTAATTTTCAGCATTATGGTTGGACATGGAAAAGAACGGCGTCTTGGCTGATTTTTCGTAATAACTAAGATCAGCCAGAGTATATGCTTCGTTTTTTACTCCCCAGGGACGAAGCATCAAGGTCTCAAAGGTCTTCGGTGCATCGCCGTGCGCAGACTGTGCTGTTAAACCCATAGCTTGAGCTTCAAGTTTAAACTTTTTCTTTTTTAAATCCGCTACATTTTGTGCCCAATCATCTTCAGATTGGCTTAGGCTTTTTTGCGCAAGACGAAGTTTTTCTTGGCTATCTAATAAAGCCAATTCATTTTCATAAAGTTTTTCTAAAGATGGGGGCATATGAAAAAGAGCCGCCGGTTTTCTTTCAAGACTGTGACAAGCTGATAAAATCAGTGCTGAAAATACAAGAAGGTACCGGGAATTTTTCATAGAATCCTCCAAGTCTTCTTATCGGACTTTAGGCGAACTATTTTAGGCACTGTCGAAAGTTTTGACAGTCCTATTCCTATTGAAGCAAGCAGCAGGCGGGTGTGTCCTTTGCTTACTAAAACACCAGTGGATAAAATAGGTTTAGGCGGCTTAGGAAAGCGGCCCTTCATTTGGTTTTCTTTTTTCGTCGGGATCAGCCTGACCGTGGCTATTTTGAGCCTTACTTATGAAGCCTATCGCGCCAAATCTTCCGTTGAACACTACGTTGGTATCTGGGAAGACGACATTGCTAGAGCCAAGCTTTTCCAAGGTGATCAAAGCCTTCAAAATAAAATCCTAAAACAGCTTAAAGAAGTTCATTCAGCTGTTGGTGCGACGGAAGTTCAGAATCCTGAAAAGCTTCAGTGTGGGTTTTCTACTGATGTGCCTTTGACTTACCATTCGCTGCCATCCGGAAGCATTCGCGTTTGTTTTAATTTAGTGGATTTAAGTTTAAGTGCATTAGCGTCGCCATTTTTCATGCTGGGAATCCTTTTAGGTATGATTTTTTTAGGTGTAGGCCTACGTCGTGAATTCATGAACCGCTTGCAAGAACAAAAACTTGAAGCGGAACTAGCACTTTCTAAAAAGATCGCACAAATTTCACGTCAAGTTGCCCATGATATCCGTGGCCCACTGACAGCGTTAACCACCCTAAATCAGCTTGATCACAACATGGCCCCTGATCGTAAGGAGCTTTTGGATCTAGCAGTGAAACGCATTCGTGGAATTGCTGATGACCTTTTATCGAACAATGAAAAAAAAGAAGGAGTTTCCCACGTAAGAGTTTCACCAGGTCACGACTTAGCAAAAATGCTTGAACCTTTAGTAAAGGAATATAAATTCTCGCACCCGCAGGTCAACTTTGCATTTACTCAGCATCTTTACTCTGAAAATGCACAAGTCCAACTAGATGCCGTTAAAATTCAACGTATCGTCAGTAATCTATTAAACAACGCCCTAGAAGCTTTACCTAAAGAAGAAGCCTCGATTCAGTTGGTACTAATGGAGCGCCAGGATCACTGGCTATTGCAAGTCATGGATAATGGTAAAGGCATTCCAGAAGAAATCCTGCCAAAACTAGCGCAAGAAGGTGTCAGCCACGGCAAAGACAATGGGCACGGCTTAGGCTTGTTTGATGCGCGCAAGACCTTACAAAGCATTGGCGGGGATTTACAGATTCGCTCGAAGGTCGACGTAGGAACCCAGATCTCTTTAGTATTCCCAAAGCTAAGTTCTTAATGCACATACTCCGACCAAGCAGGAGTGTAGACTTACTTATCTAGCTCAATACCTAAAACATTTTCGATGGTTTTATCGTAGGCATCTTTTTTACGTTTCACTGGCGGAGCTACTTCTTTAGGGCGCGCCACAGAAGATTCAATTGGCAAAGACACATACATATCACGCTTGCTTTGATCTTGTTGTAAAGCCAAGGTAAATTCCACGTCTTTACACTTTGCTTTCACAGTCACATCTTTGGGTGCATCTTTATCCGGAGTGATTTGCAATTCTGAATTATTCAAAGTCACGGTTTTGATTTTGATTTTTTCTGAAGGGTTTTCAATCTGCTCAACCACGCAAGGGACATTCACGAAACTTGAAATGTTCTTTTGGACCAAGATAGCAGCCTGTAAAAGCGGAGCTGACGGGGAAGAAGAAAAACTTCTTTCTTCAACCAGAAGGCCCCATGGATTTTCTAATGATCTTTCCGTCACATGGATCTTTAAGTTTGTTTTAACAAAAAGGTTTTGATTGGTCTTTGCTTCTTCGCTGATCTGCAAATTAACCAAAGCTTCATAACTTCCGTCAGGCAACAGACGTAGAGAAGAGAGCTGACCCAACTGCGAAAGATTTTTTTGCTCGGTTTTTTCCTTAAGACGGCTTACTTCCTTAATTCGTTTTTTACCTTGTTCAGGCGTCATTAAAGCTGCAAGCGAAGTCTGCGATTGCCAGAAGTTATTGGAATTATAATTAAAGTAACGCTCTAGGTACTGACGAAGAAAGGTCAGTTTTTCCATTTCGCCTAAGTGCACTTGTTGCAATGATTCTTTACCGCTGTCCATAGTGATGGCGATAACTCGGGGGTTATTCTTTAGTTTCCAGTAAAAATAGGTCACCGCGGAAGCCCAAGTTGTCGTCACTATCAAAAGCAGAACAAGAATCTTTGTTTTCATACTAGTTTTTCTCTATCGGCGTAATTTCAATCATCTGATCGCGGTGATATTTCTTATTTGGACCCTCATCAACCCACTGATCAATTTTGTAAAGTTTGATTCGAGCTTTACCTGATTGGAAAAACTTTTTATCCGCAGTTCCAGTTGTATCTTTTAGAAGAGTCGCTGGTCCATTTTGGAAGAAATCAAGTTGCGCTTTCATCTTTTCATTTTCTAAGCGCATTACTTCTAGATCACGCTCATCATTAAAATAAAAATTAGAAGCAACCGCACTAGCTAAGCCAATAAGTCCGCCCCAGTACATAGCGTGAAGTTCGGTACGTTCGTCTTCAGGTGCAGTGCCAGCACCAATGGCGGCACCAGCGGCAAAGCCAGCAACTGTTGTTGCAATTCTGCTTTTCTGATTAGTTGCACATCCACAAAGTAGCGAAAAAATTAGGAGCAAAAGGATATTTGATTTCATAGAACAAGCTTATGTTTAAACCTGTTCTTGGCCAAGTCATTTTATCAAATGTTGGTACAAGGGAAAGTACATGTCCTCTTCAGGGGAGACTAAAAGATCTGACTTTTCTGGGTGATCGCAAAATTCAACCGGCGCATTTTTGATCAAAGCAAGCGGGCAGCGTTCGGCCGCTTCACCCATCATCAGGACGGCCGCTGAAGCAAGACTGTCGACTAAGTTGATTTTTGTCATTTTCAACGGACGACCAAAAAGATCCTTTTCGCCGATCATGTTTTTCAATGGTGAAAAGCCCGCAAAAGAAATGGCAACACCGGTGACACCCAAGCGTAAAGGTCCGGTTTTAGAGTCCGTTAAAATCACGCCTAGATTTTTAAGTCCTGTGCGAGCTTGTAAGCCACGGCGGATAAATTCAACCGATTTAAAAGGATCAACGGGATAAAGAATGTAATCGCCATTTTCAGAATTGGATTCATCAATACCGGCACCTGCTAGTAACAAATGACTCTTTACGGTTAAAGTTACACCGTGGCCAATCTCTCCTAAAAAGATATCGGCTTCATTTTGCATCAGCTCTTTTTTAGTGATGGAATCAGCGGGAACCACTTGGCCTTCAGCAAGGCTGACGATCTTAGAAGTGATGGCAAGAACAAGACCATCTTGCCATTCTTCTTTTGGAATACTTTTAAGAATAAATTCAACTAAATCTTCACCCTGACGGTAAAGGGAAGTTTGTACTGGATTTATCGTCAGGGACTTCTTCATTTTGGATTAACCTAGCTGTTGAATGATCGCATCAGTGAAAGACGTTGTAGAGCCGTGACCACCAAGGTCGCCGGTGCGCGCGTTCACGTCAGACAAAGCTGCAATCAAGGCTTTCATGATGGCATCAGCTTTTGTGTTTTCGCCAATGTGTTGAAGCATCATCACGGCTGATTGTAAAAGCGCTGTAGGGTTGGCTTTATTTTGACCAGCGATGTCTGGTGCTGAACCGTGAACCGCTTCAAAGATCGCTGCTTTTTCACCGATGTTAGCGCCAGGAACAACTCCTAAACCACCCACAAGACCCGCACACAGGTCGCTTAGAATATCGCCATAAAGATTTTGCGTGACGATCACTTCAAATTGCTGGGGCTTCGTTACTAACTGCATGCAAGCGTTATCAACGATGACATCTTTAGTTGAAATAGAAGGGTACTGCCAGCCCACTTCTTGCGCTACTTTTAAAAACAAACCATCAGACATTTTCATGATGTTCGCTTTATGAACAACCGCGACTTTCGATTTTCCCGTACGTTGAGCTAAATCAAAAGCATAACGCGCAATACGCTCTGAACCTTTACGTGTGATACGCTTGATACTTTCAGCTGTGTTGTCATCAATCATGCGCTCAATACCGGCATAAAGGTCTTCTGTATTTTCGCGCACGATGGTTAAGTCCACATCCGGCGCTACACATTTGACTCCAGGTAAAGATCTTACCGGGCGCACGTTGGCGTAAAGATCAAAAAGCTGGCGCATAGTTACGTTGATGGATTTATGACCGCCACCGACTGGAGTTGTCGTAGGGCCTTTGATCGCAAGTTTGTTTTTGTTGATTGAATCAATCGTCGCTTTTGGCAAAAGCTCGCCCACGGTGTGCAGGGCCACTTCACCTGCTTGGTGTTCTTCATATTCAAAAGGGGCTTTTACGTGCTGAAGTACACGTACCACTTGAGTCATAATTTCAGGTCCGATGCCGTCACCAGGAATCACAGTTAGATTAGTCATTTCAGTTTTGCCTTTCTCGAATGACTTTTCCTTATCACGCGCGAGCTGGCAGGAGGAGCTTTTTTAAACTCCCTACCAGGTAAGGTAGGATGTGGGATGGGTGTGGTGGGCTTCGTGGTCACCCAGATGTGGGTTTGAGCCCGGTTGTCTCAAAATGAGACCGTACTATTTACTAAAGCAAGGCTCGGACCAGCTCATTCAGAGCCATTTTGCTCCTGGTTTGGTTTCGCTTTGCGGCGCGAGGGTGTTCGATTCTTTTACAGGGAAGATGCCTACGAAATTCAATAGCTTAAGGGTTTTCCCCGCAAGTGTTGTGAGATCTAACACTTCTATTAAGCGTTTATTGTGTTATCGGGCAGTTTGGGCTCTAAAGATAAAGTCTAGTTATTTCAAGTACCTACATATCTAAGTTAGAGGCCAACCCGTTGGTCTTTTCTTTGTAATAGACAAGGGCAGGAGGTCGCATCCATGAACGCGCGATTTAGAAACTGGCTTGGGATTACAACAATCCTTTTCACAGTCCTAACAATTCAAGCTTGTGCGCCGAAGTCTCAAGAAGACTGCGGATTCGTACAAAACGTTTATGGCGAACGCGTCTCTTGGCAAAGTGATGTTCCAGTGAATATGTATATTCATTCAAGCGTTCCCGTTGAGATGGAGCCAGCCATTATTGCTGCTGCTGATAGCTGGCAGAAAATCGTAGGCCGTAAAATCATTAATATCGTTGGGCGCACGCCAGAATCGGTTTCTCCTCACAAAGACGGAAAAAACATCATCTATTTTATGACGACCTGGGAAGCTAATCGCAGTTCGGAACAGGGTCGCACAAGTCTTTATTGGCTAGGTGATCTTATTAAGGAAGCTGATATCCGTTTAAACGGTGCTGACTTCAGTTTCTATTACGGAAATCAGAGCAACATCATCTCTACGGCAGCAAAAACGAAATCAAATCCAGCGGCAGTGAATATCGAAGCCCTGGTTCTTCATGAAATGGGTCACGTCTTAGGCCTTAAACATAAAGATACGGAAGATTCTGTAATGGCGACTTTTTTAGCGAGTGGAGAAGATCGAGTAAATGTCGCTCCAACCGATGAAAAGGCCCTCCAGTGCGAATACTAGGGCGATGTAAGAACGGTGCAGTGTAAAAAAGAAATGTAAGTTTATTTAAGTTGTTGATAAGAAAATTCCAAATAGACTTTTAGTTCTGCGCCAACGGGTGCAGCGTAAGGAGAGCAAGATGAGAGTGATCACTTTAAACAAAGACCAAGCAACAGAAGTTTCTAATTTAGATTCTGCTTTCTTGGCGCCTCTTGCTGAGTCTGCTCCTATCACACATAAGTCATATCACGAACTTTCAGATCGTCCGGTAGTTGAAGCTGATGGTTTGGCTCAGTTGCACGCAAACATCGAGATGTTGACGGATCTTTCAGGCCGCCTTTCATTCCTAATGAGAGAAGTCCGCTATCTAATGAAAGTTTAAGTTTATAACAAATGTTCGTTTAGTAAACCTAGGGTGGATTATTCTGGCCTCAAATATTTGTTGCATGACATGTGTTGTGAAACGCGATCTAATTTTCATATATGTCTAAGCCAGAAGATTTCCAGTCATACGTTTTTAAGCATTTCGAAAAATGGAACTTCACTAAAACTGAAAGTGAAATTGCTCTGATGATCTTAAAGGGCTTCAGCCTTAGAGACATTGCGGGTAAGCGCGGGACGACGGAAACGACGACTCGTCAGCAAGCTTTAAGTTTATATAAGAAAGCAGCAGTCGACGGACGTCATCAGCTTTCTGCATTTTTCATGGAGCATTTATTAACTGCGCCAGTTGAAGTTCTGACTAAGCCTTTCGATCGAAACGGGTCAGATTCCCTTTAGGGATTTGATAAATGACCCAGTCGCCTTGGCGTTCGCGGGTCATTCCTTCTGTGATCACCGGCTTATCAAATGGAAATTCCTCGCGGAAAGTTTGATAGTTTGCGCTGCTCGTGATCTTTCCATCTTCCTCTATTTTGTCTTTAAAAGAACGCTGGCCTGAAACAGTGGCCTTGTCGTTTTGAATCGTCACTTTCACAGCATCTTTTTCATGTTCAGGAACGAATGCTTTTAGCACATAAAAGTTAGGGCTTTCGCTGATGCGGCTACCGCGATCTTCCACCTTGTAGAAGGGGTCGTTTTCTTTATCTGCGTATTTTTCTGAAGCTCTGACGAAATCTTTGCGAGTTTCAGCAAGCTGTCTTAGGTAGCGTTGATTTTGAATGTCCAAACTTTCGCGTTGAGCATATTCATTCTTGGCGTAAAGACTTTGAAAGCGATTGCTCTGAGTGCGCAGCTGGTCCTCATTTGCTTTTTTATTTTCAGCGATTTTTTGTGAATAAAGTTTGTTGGCTCTTTCTTCACGGGACGCCCAATTCTTTTCGATTTTTTCCTGGCGTTGGGCGGCAGTTTCATCAATTCTTTGCAGCTGCGTGCTCTGTTTTTGTTTTTCTTCTGTGATCATAACTTCGCCGCGCTGACGAAGTTCGGTGTGTTCTTTTTCGTTACGAGCGCGCACTTCATCATGAACTTCGCGACCGCGTTCAATTTCGCCCTTAAGGCTTAGATCATTCATCTGACGCTGTTGATCCAGGCGTTTTTCACTGTACTCGTTAATTTGTTTCATCTCTTTGTTGAATTTGCCTTTGGCTTTTTCTAATTCAACAGAACTTTGAAGTCTGACATCTTCAATCCGAGCTTGTGCATCGTTTTCAATTTCACGAACCTTTTCGTGGGTCGAAGATTGAGCTCTGCGAATCTGAGCTTCACGGCCTTCACGGGTGGCAGCAAGCTTATCATCATAAGTCTTCTGCATGGCCTGGGCTTTGTTTTTATAACTGGAGTTCAACCTGTCGCGCTCTTCGGTCGCCTTTAGGTTCATTTCTTTTTGTCGTTTTTGGATGTGATTGATAGCGGCTTCATTTTGCGCGCTGACAGCGTCTTTTTTTTCGCCGTAGTATTCCTTCAGATCATTGATCTGTTCTTCATTGTCTTGGACAAGCTTCTTTTTTTTGCGTGCGTATTCGGCGTTTAGTTCAGCAAGTTCCGCTTGTTGGGATTTACGTTCAATCGACGACATAAATGTAGTGTATCAAAAAGATACAGCTACATTAAGGTGAGGGATTTGCAGCTTCCTGAATCTGGCCTTTCGGGTTGGGGCACAGAGCTTGGAAATCTCCCGTGCGTCCGTAGCAGCGCCAAGTGTCGATATAGGTTACTTCTTCGTCAGGAGCAAGTTGGTGATAAAAGCGGTACTGAGTTGGATCTAAGGTGCTTTCCACCAGACGGAAGTCTTGTGAGGCGGAGGCAGGAGCGCGGCCTTCAGTAGGGGCGGCGGCAGCGGCCTTCTTTGTGATCTTTAAAACGAAGACGCGGTACTCAGCAAAGCTCAGTCCCGGTATCAAAATAAGAAATAAAGCCGATAAGAACACTCGATATTTCACAAGCATTCCTATCGGCTTCGCGGTGGGAATCTTTAGTCAAAAGTCGGTCGTCGATAAGGGCCCAATCGACTGCGTTGGAATCCTCTTGTACTCGCTCCGATGTGGCGCTGCCACACCTGCGCTGCGGGAAGAGGCTTCCGCCTTGCGCTTGAACCCTTCTCGCCAACCTTGGTCTCTGGTGTTTTTGGGAGGAATTTTGGAACATCCTTGTCCCCCCTGAAGAAGCGTTCTTGCTCTTACAGTTTTTTTGCTCTACGAAAGTTAGAATAGCACTTTATCAACGCTGTGCAGAAAAAATCTTTAGTTGGTGTCGAATTAAAACTCCAAAAGTTGGACGCTTTCTTTGGCTTTTGCTTAAGTCAAAGAAAGCGTCGAAATTTTGATCAGAATTTCGTGACGGATTTTAGTGATGTTCGTGATTAGCGCGAACAGTGTTTTCAACGATGTGAAAATAAGCGCGCACCAACATGTGGTAGGACTCTGAATCCAGGGCTTGAAGGTAAGCCATTTTTTCAAAGTACGATTTTTTAGTGATGAGTTCGGTCATCACATCTTGGACCTTTTTCATTTTCTCAAACGAGTAAAAATCTTTGTCGTCTTTGACTTCTTTTAGAACTTCCGCGATGTCTTTGTTTTCAAATAAAACATGAACACCCAAAGCGGAATGAGACAACAAAGCTTCCATTCTTTCTAAACTTGTCTCTTCGATATTGGCCAAGGCGCCTCCCTTGCGACATCTTAATTCAGATGGTGAGGAAAAAGCGCAGCCGTTGCAACAT
The DNA here is from genome assembly GCA_041888585.1 of Bdellovibrio bacteriovorus. GTDB lineage: Bacteria > Bdellovibrionota > Bdellovibrionia > Bdellovibrionales > Bdellovibrionaceae > Bdellovibrio > Bdellovibrio bacteriovorus_I. The sequence goes on from CP168971.1 coordinate 1,046,170, forward strand.
GAAAAATGACTGTATGACGAACCTTGTCGAGTCTGTTTTTTTTTAAGTTGTTTGCGGGATAAGATTGTCTCGATAATGAAGTGTGAGGGGTGCTAAAAATATGGCAAAAACGAAAACCCGTGCTAAGAAAAAAACATCCGGTCCGTCTGAACAAGAGTACATTCTTGTAGATGAAGCGGCAGGACTTATTTTTGAGTCTGAAGAAGCTTTGTTTGGTTACTTTGAAGAAGCCATCGACCACATGGAGCACGAGTATCAGTCCCTGCGCACAGAATCAGATTTTTCTGACGAAGAGCAAATTGCCCATGAGCATTATCTCGAAACCACCCTGGATGAACCTGAAGAAGTATGGATGGACGATAAGACTTTTGAAGACTTTGCCGTTTACCACTTCATTAAAAATATTCAAGAAGGCGATGAACAGTTCACATATGTGGCAGTCGCCTATGTTTCTTCTGAGGAAGAAATTCCAACTTTTGTTTTCATCCATTTCCCAACCCGCGACCCGAAAATGGTCGAAGCTTTCCAAAAAGGGGAGCTTGTTTACGATAAAACTTTTGAAGAAGTATCGGGCGGTGCGGTTGAAGGTGATGCCTTAGGTGAAGGCGATCCTTTAGCTATGGGACTTTATCTTGCCATGCTGAAAGTGCGTGGTGAAAAAGACATTCCTCAAGACAAGTTTTCCGAGTTCGCCAACCTTCGCGAAGACACCATTGAAAATGCCGATGAAATTTGGCGCAAAAATGATTTAGATGGAAATGTGTTAGTCTGCTTTATTAAGGAATATCCTGATCATGAAACGACAAAGGATCTGACTTATATAGCTGTGACTCAAGAAGACGAAGAATCTAATGTGCATTCTTTATTGTTTTCATTCCCGACGACTGATGAAAGTTTAGTGGATCGCTACCGTCAGGGAGAAAATCTTCAAGCTGAAGAAGTCTCCCAAGAATCTGCTCACTAGAAGCAGAATGCGTTAGCCATCGATTGGAACTGAGTTGAAGAAAAACCTTGGCCTACTTGGTTAGCAAACGGGTGAAGGTTTTTTAGAACTTCAGCGCGAGCTTGGCCGGAAGCTTCCGTCGCGTAGTCATTAGGATTAGCATAGAACATTGGTAGCAATCCATCTGTTTGGCTGATGGCTTTGTGAGTTGATAGATTATAGTGAGTGATCTTCAAAGCATCATATTCACCTTGAGCATCCTTAAGATTTACCAAGATGTTGACGCGGTTAAAGAAAGTGGTTGGATCAGTGATGCCAAGGCCTGAAGCGGCTGCCGCAACATCACTCCATTTAAGAGTTGTCTTCCAGTTAGTAAGGGCTTGGTTGTTTGTAGCATCTACTAAAATAAACTCTAAAGCAGAGGAATCAAGGTAAGTGTTACCTGCTGAATTCGATAACCACTTCCACATAGAAATATAGGACTGGTCATTCTTGAATGAGGCAGGAACTGCAGTCATACGCACGTAAACTAGATCCATGCGAACAGCATTGTTTTCAGTATAAACTTTCATCTTAGAAGTGATTTCAGTTCCAACAGCTTGGTTGCAGTAAGCCAAAGGCTTCGCTGAGGAAGCTGTGATGTCAGATTCAGTCACACGGCTAGAAAAGTCTTCGCTTCCTACTTGAGCGCCTTTCGAGCATCCAACTAATAGGGCCGCAGCAGTCAAAGTTAGTAGAACATTGATGATTTGTTGTTTTGATGTTTTCATTTAAAGCCTCTATTTATAGTCCAGCTTTTGCCGGAATTAATTTTCTTATACAGATCACTAAAGCAAGCGCGGTGCCATATTTCAGTCTGGTACAAAATAAAATGGCTTTGAAAATCAGGTATTTACGGGCGAGCAAAATCTCTTCTTGAAACGTTATCACTCTGGTACGTCAAAGGAATTACAAGGTGGCGAAATAAAGGTGTCCTGTTGAGCTTTATTCAAGATTCACCGAAAAGAAATCATGGCTGGCAAAGTAATTGGTTTTTGTCTCATCATGATATTTCTAAGTGCGTGCACGGAAGCCGTGCCCAAGGTTGATTTCTTGATTCTGCCATCACAACCAAAGCCAGCTGACAGGTCATTTGTTCAGGCAGGCATTAGTGCCAATAAGACCGTGACAACTTCTGATGGGTATTCTAGCCAGGTCCTTATTCATTCAGGAGCGGAGGCTTCAAAGCTGCAAACCTCTGACAATTGTTCTTTAGAAATCCGCAGTCTTTCTCTTTAATTAGCCGTTAAGAAAAACATTTTTGATGCCGAAATAATTAATGTGATTAAGGCATTATTAACCATCATTTTATTCAGCGTTTTCGCATCTTCAGCTTTTGCTGTTGCGAACTCTATGACGATCAGTGGCCGTTTGATGAAGCCTGATGGAACTGTTTTAAATTCTGCCAATATTACTTTTGAATTTTCTGTTTATGATCCCAGTGAGACTTGCATTCTATTTCGTGAAGTCAGTAGCGGGTACAACCTTACATCTTCTGATGGTTTATTTGAACATGCCTTAGGAACCGGACTTGTGGGTTTTGGCGGCAGTCTCTTAGATATTTTTAATAGCTCCTCGACAGGCCTTCCTTGTGAAGGTGGTGGAACTTACACTCCAGCTGGCACAAATCCATATTATTTAAAAATTCAATTTTATGATTTAACGGAAGCAACTCCTGTCTGGAGAGCGTTCACTTCAAAAATTCCGTTAAGACCTGTCGGGCATTCTATGTATGCATATCGCGCGGGTAAAGTAGGGGAGTTGTCTGCCTCTGACATTCTAAGCAAACCAGCAGTGGGATGTGCTGCTGGTTCTATTCTTAATTTTGATGGCACCACGGTGACTTGTTCTAACTCGGTGGCTGATGGATTTTTAGCGGGACTTTCAATTGATAAATTAATCAGTGCTGCTGGAAAATATTTTGATTATAAACCCAATGGGGTTGCCTGTAATAACAATGAAACTTTGAAATACACGACGGGAACTGGCTGGGTGTGTGCGGCGGCTGGTGGCGGCGGCGGTGGTACTGTGACGTCGGTCAGTGCAAGTGCTCCGTTGTCGGTCACTGGAACAGCCACGGATCCAGTGGTAAATGTAAGTCAAGCAACGGCTGTTACAGATGGTTATTTGTCGCAAAGTGATTGGTCGACGTTCAATGGTAAACAGAACGCAAGTGCGGAATTAAATGCCATTGCTGGTATTGCCTTAACTGGAATTGTCCAGCGCACGGGAGCGGGTGCATATACGGCGTTAGGTGTTTCTGCTCCGCTAAATGTAACAGCTGGCAATCTTGGAATTTCTAATATTTCGGCGGGACTAATTACGTCAGGCACCTTGAATGCGGCGCAATTACCTAATGGAGTCATCTTTGATGGCGGTAATTCGCCAGCAGTGGATTTAAATATTGGAACTGACACTCCGAAAACATTAAACCTAATTACGAATGCCACAAGCAGAGTCGCTATTGATTCTGCAGGTACGGTCAGTCTAACAGGGACGATGTTGATGAAATCAACTTCTACAGTGGCGGGAACTATTGATTTTGCGATGGGAAATCTGCAGTACACCACGAATAATTGCATGGCTTATCAGTTGAACAATATGAAGGATGGCGGCTCGTACACTTTTGCGGTGAAGGGGGCAACGTCAGCCACATGTTCGTTTAATGCATTCAGTGGTGCAGGCACGGGAGCACTCACGGTCCATATGCCGTCAGATCACGGAGCTACAATTGCAACCAAGCACACGCTGTACACATTTTTAGTGATGGGTTCAGACGTGTATGTTTCTTGGATGCCAGGTCTTTAATTCGTAAGTGCGAAACTTGTAGAAACTCCAGCAACGACTTTATCCCAGTATTTTAAACTTCCAATTTGCATAGGTGAACTTCTGCTGACAGCCGTGTTGTCACCTAATTGCCCGCTAGAGTTATCGCCCCAAGCCCACAAAGAGTTATCCATTCTTAAAGCCACGTTATGATAGGCGCCGGCGCTAATGATTTTCCAATCTGTCGAAGTGCCGACTTGAATAGGTGATGACTTGTTGACGATAGAGTTATCACCAAGCTGTCCCGCAGAGTTGATTCCCCATGCCCATAAAGTTCCATTGGACTTGAGAGCCATCGAATGGCTGGCGCCCGCTGACACTCGACTCCAGTTAGTTTGAGTTCCGATTTGCAAGGGTGAAAAAACGTTGGTGATGGTGTTGTTGCCAATCTGTCCTTCGCCGTTATAACCCCACGCCCAAAGAGTTCCGTCAGATCTGATTGCTAAAGAATGATCGGCTCCAGCAGAGCAGTGAAGCCAAGATCCCGCGCTGATCTGATAAGGAGTTGTCACGTTGTTAGAGGTGCCATCACCTATCTGACCCGCTCCATTAAACCCCCAGCCCCATAATGTGCCATCCGTTTTGATCGCAAGCGTGTGAGAGTTGCCAGTTGAAATCATAGACCAATTCGTCAGAGTACCGATTTGAGTGGGTGTTTTAAATGAAAGACCTAACTGACCAATACCATTATGTCCCCACGCATGGATGCTTCCGTCGGTACGAGTTGCAATCGTATGGGAAGCACCCGCTGCCATTTTTGACCAGTTGGTTGCTAAGCCCACTTGTGTGGGTGTGCTAGTTAGAGTCACAGTTCCGTGCCCGAGTTGACCTGTGTTGTTCAGTCCCCAAGACCATAAGCTGCCATCTGTTTTTAATGCCAGAGCATGGGACCCGCCTACTGCGATTTTCGTCCAAACTGCTGAGCCCACCATGACCGGAGATGATTTATTTATAGCAGTTCCATCACCCAGTTGACCGGCGCCATTTGCGCCCATCGCAAATAAATTATTTGAGCTACGTAAACACAATGAAAAAGTATTTCCGCAAGCGACTTGCGACCAACCTGTTAAACTGCCAATTTGAACCGGGGAAGATTGCGTCGTGGTGTTGCCTAAGCCCAGCTGACCCGTGGAATTAAAGCCCCAGCCCCAAAGAGTTCCATCGGTTTTAACTGCAAGTGTGTGGGAGGTTCCAGATGATGTAACCATCCAATCTGTTTGTGAGCCAATTTGCACAGGGCTTGATTTTGCTAAAAGTGAAAAATCCCCAAGCTGTCCATTCGTGTTATAACCCCAAGCCCATAAGGTGCCATCTGTTTTTACTGCAACAGTGTAGGAAGAACCTGCAGAAATTTTAGACCAGTTATTTAAAGAACCAATTTGCACAGGGGAAGATCTATTTGTAACAGATAAATCCCCAAGGGCCCCGCCGCCGCCACCACCCCAAGCCCACAAAGTCCCATCGGTCTTCACAGCGACCGAGTGATTGACTCCTGCAGTGATTCTTGCCCAGTTAGTTAAGTTCCCAATTTGCGCTGGGGAATATTTTGTAACGGTGGTGCCGTCACCTAAAACTCCGGCACTATTGTTGCCCCAAGCCCACAATGTTCCATCAGTCTTAATTGCCATTGAATGATTCGGCCCGCAGGCAACTTCGTTCCAATTTAACTGGGTGGTAAGTTGGTTTGGATACGCATAAGAAATTCCAAGCTCGCCCATGTTGTTGGAGCCCCAGCCCCACAGAGTTCCGTTGGTTTTAACAGCAATGGTGTGACTTAAGCCGGCTTCGACAGTTTGCCAATTTACTTCAGCTCCGACTTGAACGGGTGATGATTTTGAAATGGCAGTGCCATCACCTAATTGGGATTGATCGTTTAAGCCCCACGCCCACAACGAGCCATTGGCTTTAATTCCCAACGCGGAATTTGTGTAACCAGTAATATGAACCCAATTTCCTGTTGAACCGATTTGCGTCGGGCTGGAACTGGAAATAGAGGAATTGTTTCCGAATACGAATTGCGAGTTTCCGCCCCACGCAAAATAGAGTCTTCCCGCACTTCTTTTTCTCCATAGGCCATGGGGAATGGCTTGGGCATCGGCCGTGTTTGGAACCAGCGTTAATAATCCTAAAGAAGAAGCTTTCGTCCAAAAGGCAGTGGTTGATAAACCAATCACACCCTTTGCAACGGATTCAAGGAAATGCCGACGTTCAAGATCTAGGGATTCATTAGACATGCGACATTTCCTCCAACAGTTACTTAAAAATGGTAGGAGGAAAATTATTTGCAGACAAACATTTATAGATGTTGCAACAGAAAATAGACCCGAAATCTTGCGGACAGAAATTCGCTAACTGTTTACACTTCGATGGCGTCAAAAGACTTTATTTATTCAAGAAATTCTTCACTTTGAAAAGTGGGGCCGTAAAAGCCAATCATTTCTCGTTGCCACCAAATGCCTTGTTTGCGCCATTGCTCCCAGGTCGCAAATTTGTAGTGATACTTGATTAATCGTAAAGCCTTGGGGGCTTTGCCTTTGAAGGGATCTTTTTCAAACAACGCTAAAACATCTGGAGCTTGTTGGAAAATTCGAGTCATAAGATTCTGCAACCATAAGTTGTCGTTAAACGTTTCTAAGGCGGCAAACCACATTTGCCAATCTAAACGAGGTTGGTGAGGGGCTACGATGGGCGGCATGCGTTTTAAGGAAGTGGGTTTGTGTTTAAATTCATACTCTTCCCAGTGGATCCCGTCGTTGCTTCCTTCTAAAACCAATTCCGGGCGAGTCTTCGTCATCACTGCGAAAAGACCGTAGGGATTGGATATGCGAAACGGGTAGAGCAGTCTTAAAAGCGGAAGCATGAAATCAAGTTTCTTGTCGTTTTCAAAAATACTTTTGTAAATCCAAAACACGGAAGAAGGAATCAGCAGCACAGCCGCAAAGACTGCCGCCCAAGTGGGAATAGTTGCAGGTTCCACCCAATTAATTTTAAATCCCCACGCTGAATCGGGCAAAACTCCGAAAATAAGTCCTAAAGTGATAAGATTAAAGAATGCATAATTACCAGTGAGCAGAATTAAAATCTGCAAGCCCGCCAAAAAAATCACAGCTAAAATTTGAGTAGGTCCGGGTATAAAAATAAAAAACGGCGCAACGAGTTCGGTAAAGAACATTATTAAAGTCGAAAAACGCTGAAAGTGAAGTGGCAGTTTATCAGCAAAAAATGCAATTGGATTTGGTAATGGTTGTGTCCAATAATGATAGGTCAACGCTGTGAGATCTTTCCACACAGGATCTTTGCTGGTGAGTTTTACCACCCCTGACAAGAACATCAATTTAAAGAGCAAGAATAAGCACAGCACATAGATCAGCGGATGAATGGCGTGTGTGCCTAACGGAATCCATTCCCACTTTAAAGGGGCAAAGAAAAGACCGATGAAGCCGAACTCTAAAAGTAAACTGTCCCACTGATAACCTAAGAATACCTGACCACAACTGACGAAACTTAAGTAAGCCAGAAAACAAATCAATAGCATCCAGGTTTGGCTGAAACCTAAAAATGAAAGCGACGCCGCCATCATTCCGATAAAACACATTCCTTTAAGTGCAAGATCTGAAGAGTGAAGCCAAAACAAACTTGGGACATGATAAAATCTTTCTGCCCGCATTTCTTTATCTAAAAGATTCAAAAGGTGATCAATAGATAGAATTCCATTTTGACCATAAAGACCTAAAACTTGCGGCAGCAAAGACAAAAACGCGATGAAGTAAGAAAGACTTAATGACTTAGAAAGTATCCAGCTAGAAATATTAAGATCCGTAAACATTCTGACTTACCACACATTTCCTAAAAGTTATTGGAAACTCTTTATATGCCTAAATACGCTCCTTTGCAGGAGGAATTAACTTATGAAAACATTTATTGTAGCAATTTTTGCTGTGGTTTCAATGTCAGGTGCGATAGCACAGGCGAATGAAGTAGCGAGTTTTGAAGATATGCAACAGGCTTTCGTGGTAGAGCCAACGGCTCATCGTTGTTCAACAGGGTATCGCATGATTGCGAAATACTGCTGGGATGCTTTCCGCGGCTGTCATGTGAAATGCGGCTTCGTATGTATGCCAGAAAGACCGCTTCCTGAAGATCCAACTCCAAACTAAGCTTTGGAGAAAAAATCCCATCTTCGTGATGGGATTTTTTTTATGCCTCACCAAGTTCGACCCAAGTGATGCCATCGCCCCCACCCTCAGGGGAGCCGGCTTTCCATTTTTTGACGTAAATGGATCTTGATAAATAAGTGCGCACGGCTTTTTTCAAAGCTTCAGTTCCATGACCATGAATGATCTTGATTCTGTCTTCTTTTGAAGTTGCTGCTTTGTCTAATGCTAATTCTAACTCGGATAAAGCGTCTTCCACCGTTTTTCCGCGCAAGTCCAAGGTGCGATCTTCATCAGCAATAGCTGCCGCAAATGGCGAACTTTGACGAACCAATTGTGCCGTCGGGTTTTGTGGTTTGCCTGCTGGTTTTAAATCTTGCCAGTGCAATTGCAAACGCACGGAGCCCGATAAAACTAAAACTTCGCCTTTATTATTAGGGGTGCTTTGCACGATGCCATCAGCACTTAAAGTTGGTACCCATACCTTTGAGCCTGGTGGGAACTTTTTCGCGAATTCTTCAGAGTTTTCAGGGGCACCAGGTTGGGTGATTGGTTTTGCTTTCACGATCTCTGGAAGTTTGTGTTTCACTTCCTGCAAAGCCGTGTGACGTTTGAAAGTTTCAGTGACCTTAGCTTGGGCAATGGCTTCTTCAACCTTGCGTTCAGCCTTTTTCAAAGTTCTTTGCAGCCACTCTTCTTTATCTTTGTTGAATTGCTCTAAAAGGCCTTCGTATTTTTTACGAGTCTCATTTGCCTTGTGGGTTTCTTTTTTAAGATGATCCTGCAAAATAGCGATGTCACTTTTAAGCTGTTCGATTTGCTCTAAGCCCTCTAAGCGCGCACGAGTTGCAGGTGCTAATACGTCCATGGCTCTTTGCACGATGGCCGGAGTTACCCCCACGCGTTTGGCAGTTTGAATCGCGAGGGAATCTCCTGGAATGCCGGCGATGAATTGATACGTTGGTCTGCCTGTTTTTGGATCGTATTCCAAACTTCCATTCAAAACGCGGCTTTCTTCCCAGCCAGCTTTTAACGGGCCTAAGTGGGAAGTGATAATTCCAAAGACGTTGTTGTTAGAGAAAGTTTCAATAAAGCTTCTTGCTAAAGCACTGCCTTCTTCTGGATCAGTGGAACCGCAGATTTCATCAATAAGAATTAGATTTTGGCGGTTTTTAAGCGTTGCTGCTCGGCTTAGGATTTTTAAGTGCGCAGCAAATGTACTTAATTCTTCATCCACACTTTGTGCATCGCCAATACCGATGAGGACATCCGTAAAAAACGGCAGCTTTGAATTTTCACTGGCGCAGATGGGAAGACCGCATCTTGCCATTTGGGCTGCTAGACCGATGGATTTAAGAAGTACCGTTTTACCACCGGCATTGGGACCGCTTAAAAGTAAAATACTTTTTTCGCCATCAAGTACCACTGAGTTAGAGACTACTTTTTTACCAGAAAGTTGTAAAAGTGGGTGTCTAACGTCAATAAGTTCTAAGGAGTTTTCTGAAAACTCAATGGCATGGGCTTCGATTAAAGCAGCAAACTGTGCTTGTGAAAAACGCACATCGCATTCTTCCATAAGCTGTCTAGCGGTTTCAATCTCTGTCGCTTTTGAAGAAAGGTAGCGCGAAAGTTCTGTCAGTAATCTTTCAATTTCATCTTCGATTTCAACTTCGATCTGGCGCAAACGGTTGTTCGTTGGAATGACCTTTTCAGGCTCCATGAAAACTGTTTGTTTGGTTTGGGATGACCCATGGATCACGCCAGGCAGATGATGTTGCATTCCGCTGCGCACTGGTAAAACCCAGCGCCCATCGCGGGTGGTGACGTATTTATCCTGCAACACGTTTTCCATCTGATGATCTTTCACCAAACGATCCAGTGTTGTTTGTACTTCACGGGCAAGGCGTTCTTTTTCTCGGTAAAGACGATACAAAGTTTCGCTAGCGTCGCTGCGGATTTCTCCGCCAGGTGTGATGATTGAATCAATGGCTGACAGTGGTTCTTCAGCTTGGAAAAGCGTTGAAGCAATGGAAGTAGCCCACTCGTTTTCTACTGAATTTAACGCCTCTTTTAGAGCCAGGGCTTCAAGACAGAAGCTTCTTACGTCTTTGATTTCTAAAGTTTTTAAAACGGCGTTCTTTTTTAGACGTGCAATCCAGGTCGAATACAGATCCAGACTTTGCATGTAGGGCCGAATGCCTTGGTTGACTACGGCTCCAGCGCTGAAAATTTCTTGAAAGCTTTTGTAGGCTACCTGGGGATTTTTTAGCGGGCCCGTTTTCATGATGGCTTCGCGGCCGGCTTCGCTGGTCGCGTGGGAACGGATTTTTTCTAGGATTTCCGTCCAATCAAGGACGACGAGATCTTGCATGAAGAGCTCCTGTAACAATGATTGCAATCAGCGCTGCGAACAGCACCATCCAATCGCGATAACCGTATTGAACATAAATAGTCTGTGGCGCGTCTTTTAAATACTTTATCACATACTGACCATACCACTCTTGGTGCAGCGGGGATTTCTGTAATACTTCACCGTTTGCTAAAATCGCAGTGCTGATGCCTGTGTTCGTCGAGCGAAGCAGGGGTCTGCGAACTTCGATAGCGCGGGCTAAGGTCATATATAAATGTTGTTGTGGTTCTGATGGTCTTCCGAACCAGGAATCATTTGTGACATTCACCAAAATATCAGCGCCAGCTTTTGCCAAACCACGAGTGAATTGCGGGTAAAGACCCTCGTAACAGATTTGGCCTCCCCAGTTGACCTTTTCGTTTTTATTATTCCAGGCCATGCTTTGAGGGCCATGACCACGGCCAAAGTTTGAAACGAAAGGCAGAAGCTTTAATAACACCGGAAAGGTTTCGCTAAACGGCAAATACTCGCCAAAGGCTAAGAGCTCCGTCTTGCGATAGGGTTTATCAAGGTTATTGCCTTGAGGGTCGACAAGGAAAAGGGCGTTGTAAGTACTATTGTCTTTGTTTTCGTCAGTCTTCGGATCTTTTGAATACGCGCCCGTGATCAATGGCACGTTCATCGCTGCCAGTTCCTGGGTCAATAGCAAAGTGTTTTTTCTACCCAATAGATGTTGATCTAAATAATCAGGAAACGCTGTCTCAGGCCATACCAGAACATCCGTATCTGGATATTTGGATAATGCTTGGCGGCTGAGCATTAGAAATTTTTTGGTGATCACTTCTTGATAGCCGCGGCCTTGCTCTGCGTAGATTTTTTCTAAATTTCCGATGTTGGCTTGAATAACCGTGGCCTTCACTTCGCGGTCAAACCTGTTCCATTCTTTGCCATGAAAATGACCGATGCCTACTAATGCAGCAAATGTCAAAGTGAGCAGGCTTAAGTGAGTCAGAGCCGTTTTCAGGTAAGATTGCTTTAGCCAGATAAATCCAACCCAAGCGTTAAGCAAAAGCACGATGGCCGATAAACCAAAAAAGCCGATGATATCAGCCAAGTGATACGCAGGGATTTTCGCCCAAAGCAGAGTGTAACCTAAATGCCAGTCAAAGATGACGGGCCAAACTCTTTCTAACAAAGCGTGCAGAAGGGCGAGCGTAAAAAGGCTTTGACCTTGAGAGAGTGAAAACTTGTAGCGCAGCCACGTTCCTGCAGCCACAGCCATTGGGATGTATAAGTGCATTGCCGCACAAAAAAGTAGCAACGCAATGATTGAAAGTGCCCAAGGAATTTGCCCGAACTCATGGGCGGTGTGCGCGATCCAGTGAAAACCGATCAAGCTCAGAATGAATTGTGTAACCCATCCTGCCCAAAATGATTGCTTTACAGAGCGACTGTCTTCAACCGCGTAGAGCCAAAGTGGAGTGTAACAAAAGATCAGTGCCCACGGAGGAAAAGGGATATAGCTTGTTCCGACTAAAACACCTGACAAAATCGCCCAGCGAAATTCGTAGGCTTTCTGCTTGAAAAATTGAATCACTCTCTTCATCATGGTATTAGTAACATAAAGAGCGAGTGAGTCCACAGTGAAATTGAAGATACGATGTCCTTCATGTGCTAAATTGTACGAAGTTGCGAGTGATGATATTCACTCTGAAACTCCTTTGTTTCAGTGCATTTCATGTGAAAGTCGATTCAGTTTTGAATATCCTCCAACGGATTTGGCGAATGTGCAGACGTTCATGGTGACGTTGAATGCCGTTGACACTGGTGATGCTCAGCATCAAGAGGAGCCGGTTGCAGAAAAGGTGTCGCAAGAAATGAAAGCGTGCCCGAAGTGTGCGGCTTTGAACGGCCGTCGTGCTAAGGAGTGTTACTCTTGCCACGTTCTTTTTGAAAAATTAGACGGTCTTCCGAAGGACCCAAGTTTGAAAGCGCAACCTAGTTTGGTACGCAAATGGAAAAACTTGGTAGAGAACTTCGACAATGAAGATTTGCATGAAGAGTTCATCATGGCTTGTCATGAGTTGGATGCTCTTCGGTTTGCTATTTACAAGTACGAAGAATTAAAAGCGGCCCAAGGTGGCGATCCACAATGTGATCTGATGATTGCCAGAATTAACAGTCTGATGATGGTGGGTTTGTCGCAGAAGCCTGTGCTGGGCGCGAAAAAAGAAGAAGCTGTAAAACCAAAGTGGCAGAAGTACTTGTATTGGGGCCCGTTTGGTCTAAGCGCTTTGTTGATCTTGTTGGGCATGGTGAACCTAGGTCACCGCAATCTGATTGGTACAGGCGTAGCGCTAGCGTTCATGGCTGCTGGTTTGATTGTGATGATTAAGGGGCGAATTTCGCTTTCAGATTTTATTGATTAGGTTGGTGACACCCTTTCTTCTCGACTCCCTAGAATGCGTTTCAAGAATCTGAATTCGTGTGAAACCAAATCCCTGTTCCTCAACTACCATTAGTTTTTCCTACGGAAAATTGCGGAAACCATTCGATTCCCGTTCGTTCACTTTCCGAACTGACGAAACATGCGGAAAAATATTTTTGTTTCCAGTTTTTAACTGTAATTCCCTCAACAAATCGGTTTAGAACTCGCGCCTGCATTGAAGAATAACTCATAGGAGCTAATCATGGCGTTCAGACTGTTTTTAATTTTAATAAGCCTTTCCCCCTCGGTCTTTGCCGATGTTTCCTGGGACCCTGCAAACTATTGGTGGAGCAAAGATCGCCAACAGAGCGAGTGCATGGACATCCATGGAGTCTATGTTAACGGCGTCTGCATTGAAGCGTCTGCCTCAGGACAAGTTGCAGCGATTCTGCATAATGACTTTAGAAAATCCGGTGGTAACGAAACTTCTGTGGGTGATCATGTGACTGAAGGTTCCGTGAAGGTGACAAGAACCAACGATCATTCACGCATCAAAAATATTTTTATATCCGTCAGCATGATCCCGAAGGATCAGGTTTTAAATTATAATGAAAAAGCCGAGCAAAACTATCACAACAAAGACCGCATCCGTGCTGATGGTTACGTCGACCGCCCGTGGATGATCGCAAATATTGGTGCTAACATCGAAATCACTGACAGCCAGGATGTCACGGTTTTGGCAGGAAGTTTTCCAGCTAGTGGCCTGGATCCTCTTCAAGGAAAACCAAGCCGCTATTATATGACAGCTCCGTATGGAATCTTTGTTCGTTATGACAAAGGTATCCAAATGAACTATCAACTCAAAGAAGAATTGGATCGCGTGATTCTAGCTTCATTCAGCGTGGTTGACGGAGACACTTTAAAAGGTGAATCCAGCATTGATCCTTTCGATTCCCGCGCGAATTCTTATCCAGCTTACGCAGGCACATTGGAACTTCGAGTTCTAAACGCGGTTCGCAAAATTTTTAATTCCTCGCATCCGCATTTTAAAAATCATGATCTTTATGTGGGCGTAACCGGTGCCCATGGTGATGTCGGCAGCTACCCAGGGGAAAAAAGAACTCAAGATGATATGACTGCTTATCTTGGATATGTATTCACATCAAAATGGGGAGACGCTGAAGTTCGCGTGTTCAAATCCGACTTTACCCGCAATAAAATGGGCGACGGCAATGGTCGACACGGACCTCAGATCAACTCAGACGCTAAAGGTGTAGAAGTAGCGCTAAGAAACATCGAAACAAAGCATTGCTCCTGGGATTTTTATTATAACCAGCACGTGTTTGATTCAGACGGACAAGACGGAGAGTTGTCTCCTGAAAAAGTGCGCGCCGTTAAAGGTTGGACCGTAGGTTCGGCTTGTCGAAACGCCTTTGGCGTCAAAGATTTGGCAATTGGTGTTGAGTACGGACGAAATCAGCTCACCCGCAATAAAGGAGCAAAAGATGTGGAGTCATATCCAACCACAGCTTCACAGTTCAATCTAACTTTTAGCTATCGCTTTAACTTAAATAAATTGATTCGCTAGAAAAAGAAAAAGCGGCTTTTAAAGAGCCGCTTTTTTTAAATTCAGTTTAAACCTTAGAAGTTTTCGCTGTCTTGTTTAGTACCTAACTTAGAAGGTCTTGGTTTGGCACCCATGGCATCAATCAACGAACGACCGAAATGACTCATCTCTTTTGCAGTTGCATCGACACCATCTTCCGCAGCTGTCGCGCGAGAGTTTTTATCGTTCGGATCAGAGGTGAAGTTTCTCATCGACTGGGTATTTACAGCGATAACCCCCGTAGCAGAAACCCCTTGGTCCAAAATCGTGAGGGCTTTATAGAGATTTAACTGACGGGAAGTGCGAGTTTTAGAAGCAAGCTGGCTTTGTGCATCCCCCGTAGCAAGAATGTACTTTTTAACATCTTCAGCATTAAAAGAATGTTTGTGTGCCATCACCAACGCTGCAGCTCCAGTAACAAAGGCCGTTGCTTGCGAAGTGCCAGTCATATAGCCATAGGAATTGTTTGGTAGACAAGAAAGAATGTTTTGGCCGGGAGCCGCGATATCCACTGTTTCTACGCCATAATTTGAAGAGGCTAACACTTGTGTCGCCGGATCAATCGCCGTTACAGAGATAATATTGCGAAGTTTATAATCCGCAGGGTAGTAGTGATGTTGGTCTGAATTTGAACGTTCATTACCCGCCGCCGCTACGAAAAGGATTCCCTTTTTAGAAGCTTCTGCAATGGCATCGTGTTCTTCTTGAGAAAACTCGGTACCACCACCTGAATAGTTAATAACGTTTGCTCCCATTTTTACAGCGTAACGAATAGAAGCCACCGTGTTTTTTAAGTTGTCGGTGCCAGCCACCTTCGGATCATAGTATTTTAAAATCATCAGGCTCACTTGCGGAGCAATCCCCGTGATGCCTTTGCCGTTACCAGCTCTAGCACCAATGATACCGGCAATGTGAGTTCCGTGACCGTGATTATCATCAAGTTTGTTGTTGTTAGAAACAAAGTTCCAACCATGGGTATCATCAACAAAGCCATTGCCGTCATCATCGATACCATTAGAAGCTTTGTTGCGACCAAGAGCATCTTTGCCAGTTTCACCTGGGTTTTTCCAAAGATTTTCTGCTAAGTCTTCATGGAAAATATCTATACCGGTATCGATAACAGCAATCACGATATCCTGACTGCCTTGAGTGACAGACCAAGCACGAGCCGCATCTGATTTTTTCAAACCCCAAGCTTGGCTGATTGCTGGGTCATTGAATAAGGCACTGGGTTCATCAACGACTTTGTCAGTTTGTGAAGTGATGAAGGAATTTTCCAAGGCACGAGTTCCATCTTTTTTGCTCGAACTTTGCGTGCGTAAAGGGGATGAAGCTTCGGTTGAAAATAAGTAGACTCCCAGTCCACCAAAGAAGACTAAACCTAAGCAGCCAGCTGTAATCCAAATCTTGCGAGAAAACATGAACATTTCCCCTTTCTCCACCACGACTTATCGGTTTTTAGAAAGGTCTTCATAAGACTTTTCGCAAGGGGAGCACGAGTTTGTGGGCCATGGTCTTGTATCAAAATGAGATTACAGTGCTCAGCCAGCCTAGAGAGTTCTCGGCGCCTTAAATATAATAAAGACAAGCCGATAGGAGAAAATATGAAACAATATATTATTCTTTCAGCGATGATTCTTTTAAGTGCAGGCTGCAACAGCAACGGAACTTCAGGTTCGGCAGATCTAGGGAGCATAACTAACGACGTCAGCTATCACACGCAAAGTGAAAACCCAGAAGTTGACGGAGAATACTCTTATGCAAAAATTGAATTGAAAGCCAATAACGACTTCGAACAAAGCGAAGCAGTATTCACTAGCCCTACTTCAGGAATCAAATGCACATTAACGGGAACATGGGCAACGCCAACCCCAGATGTAACATCAGAAGTAGGTAACGAGCTTGTAGCAACAATCACTCACGTCAACGGCGTAGCTCTAGGCACACCAGTAGAAAAACGTTACGAACTAACTGAACTTTCCACGGACACCTTAAAAATAAAATACACTGAAGAATCAGAAGAGGTTGATCTCACCAACGTAGATCACGTCACCTACACAGAATACTCTGAAGTAAATCCAACCTCACTAACCAACGACACCTTCTGCAACCGCTAACCGAAAGGTGCCTGCTTCTTTTTACGGTTGCCCCGTGTCAAATGCCTTGAAATGACGTGGTGCAACCGTAAAAAGAAGCAGGCACTCCTGGTATGACGTGGTGCAACCGTAAAAAGAAGCAGGCACTCCTGGGGGGATGCCTTTTAGAGGGCTAGTAGGTTTTCGGGGAATGGTGTTGGAGCGTCTGTATTTAAAAGTCTTTGATAGAAAACGTAGTTTCGCATCGTCAACTTGATGTAGGCGCGGGTTTCTTCGTAAGGAACTTCTTCGATGAATTCCACACTGTCAGGACGAAAGCGGGTTTTTAACCAACCGCGAATCGCGCTGTCGTTCGCATTGTATCCGGAAACCGCTAAGATGAATTTGCCTTTATACTTTTTCATCAGGTTCTTTAATTCAAAAGCCCCCAATGGGACGTTGATCTCTGGCTTCATCAAATCAAGCGCTTCTTCGTATGGAAGTCCATTTTCCTTAGCCAAAACTTTTGCAACACTTGGTAAAAGCTGCATCAAACCAAAAGCATCCACAGGGCTGCGAGCTTCGGGATTGAATGCTGATTCCTGACGGATGATTGAAAAGATAAACTCTTGCGGAGTTCCACTTTTCTCAGAAGCCGCAGCAATAATATCACCGTAGGCTTGGGGAAATAACAAATCAGGATGATCTTTTAAAAGCTGATCCTTTACGTTTGCAGGCAAAGTTCCAATTGTTGCAAACAATGGAAGATATAGGCCCGTGCGCGCAAACGCGGAAGACATCGTGAGCCACGTTTGCTCTGAAGTCACATTGCGTTTTTTAAGATCCTCAGCGGCTGAGTTTAACAATTTCTCGGCGTAAGGTTTTTCATTAACGGCAATCAACCACTCCGTAGTTAAGCGCGTAGCCGGAGCTAGCTCATTAACGCCTAACAGGCTTAAGCTTTGTAGTTCTTTATTGTCAGTTTTAAGAGGAGAAAACGTCTGTCCAAGCTCGCGCACAGCTAAAACACCGTAATAGCCTAATGGATCTTCTTTGATAAGGTCTTGAAGTTCCGCTTGAGCCTCTTCTTGTTTGTTCAGCTTAACTAGCGAACGAGAAAGCCAGAAACGAGCCCGAGCTTTATCAGAAGGATCTTTAACAAGATCTTTCATTTCTTCAAGGCTCGTGCGAGCTTGATCCCATTTCTGCAATTTATAGTAGTTCCATGATTTTAACCACGCGATTTTGTCACGTAAACCAGCAAGGCTCACGGGCTGACGGTAACTTGCTTCGAAATACTCCAAGGCCTTTTCGTAGTTGCCTTTTTCTTCTTCGATACGGCCAAGAATAAATAACACTTCATCCATGGGATAAAGATTGCGCAATAGCTTGTGGGTTTCGTTTAAAACCTTCACAGCACGCGAAGTCTGATCTTCTGTCCACAAAGTCTTAGCAAACAAAACTTGGGCGTCATGATAGCGAGAAATAACCCGGCGATCTTTTTTGTTTTGCTGTAATTGTTTTTTTGTCCAATTCACAAGCTCCGCAGTAGCTTGAATGTAGTCATTGCGTTTTTGCGCTACTTTGTAAGTTTGGCGAATATTTTTTAAAGCTGAAAACTTATCGTCGTTAGAGCTTTCTTCGTTCTTCAGAATCTGATTATAAACCTTTAAAGCAGAATCAAAATCCCGGTGAAAGCGATAGTCGCCAGCCACAGAGCTAAGATCTTTTAACGTCGGCTCAGGCATCAAGCGGGGAGAGTTCTTATAAAGCGAATTTTGAAGGCCTTTAAGCTCTTCTTCACCTACAGGAATTTTCTTCGCCACATCTAAAGCGCGCAAATAATAATCTTCTTTTTTCTTTTTATTGGTATCTGCCTTAGCTTTATCAACCAATGCTTCAACGTCATCTTTTAAATCAGACGATTCCAATGCCTCTTTAAGTTTAATATCGACATATAGATCGTGATACCAGCTAGCGACGTTCTTCGGAAGTGGCCCCAACTTTTCATTCTTAGGACAAACCTCATAAGCATGCAGCAACGCTAAATCAAAAAGCGGAAATTCCACAGTTTGCGAAAGCTGTTTAAATCCAGCACAAGATTGCGCAGGTGCTGATTCCTTTTTGGCCAATGCCAAAGTGTAAGTCTTCCACCAGCGAATATTATCTTCGCTATCGCCCACTTGAAGTTTTTCAAGTTCGTCAATGGGCGCATTTTTCCATTTAGCTAAAAAATTAGGAATCGGCGGAGTTAAACGTTTATCAATACGGGTATCTAAACGCGAAATCGTCGCGCAACCCATAAGCACAGATAGAAATGAGAGTGTAATAATAAAACGAGGCATAACCCAACTAGGTTATGCCTCTTTAAAGGAAAGAACAAGTCGTCTCAGTAGATTGCGACTAAAAGCGTCCGCGTTGTAAAGCCTCGATACGAACTTCCAACGGTGGGTGAGTCATGAATAATTTTGCAATTCCACCTTTGTCGCGGTTAGAGATCATTAAAGTTGAAGTCATGCCTTCTTCTGGCGGGATTGGTAATTCATAAACAGAGCGCAACTTTTGTAGAGCCGCCACCATGTTTTCACGAGAAGAATACTTCGCACCACCCGCATCCGCGCGGAACTCACGACGGCGAGAGAAGTAGTTCACGACGATTGAACCCAACAATGTGAATGCGATATCGCCAAGGATTGTGACACCGAAGCGCACGATCTCACGGAATTTTTCATCCACGTTTGAAGCTACAAGATTAGCTAGGATGCGCGAGAAGAACATCGCAAAGGCATTCACGATACCTTGGATTAAAGTCATTGTAACCATGTCGCCATTCGCAATATGCGCAACTTCATGGGCAAGAACACCTTCCATCTCTTTATCGTTCATTCTTTGCAAAAGACCTGTAGAAACAGCCACTAATGATCTGCTCTTAGAAGGTCCTGTTGCGAATGCGTTGATATCAACAGATTCATAGATACCTACTTCAGGCATTTTAGGAAGTTGTGCGCGACGAGCAAATTCATGAACTTTATTTACTAGATTGCGCAACTCTGGATTTGGATTGTTAGGTTCAATGATTTTTACACCATGGAACATCTTCGCCATCCACTTAGACATAAGCAATGAAACGAAAGCTCCACCCATACCCCAAACCGCACAGAACGCGATCAAGAATGGGATGTAAGAATTAAGACCTGCAAGTCCAAGGAAGTTGCTGACCAGAGTCCATACGATCCCGATCGTCACCATCACCAGAACGTTTGTTAATATAAATAAACCGATTCGTTTAAACCATGCCATAGAATGACACTCCTTTAGAAATCAATATCAAGCGGCTGAGTTAACAGCCGCCTCTTAATAATGATATCTCAATTGAGAATGTCAATGCCAGCACATCACGTCGTGACGGGTTGTTTTTGATTCTTTTGGCCGGTTCCGCTTGAAGTGGTGCTAAAATGGAACTTCAAAGTTTCTTTTTCTAGTTCAACACTTACACGTCCGCCATCGACTAGGCGTCCAAAAAGCAGTTCGTCAACCAGAGCTTTTTTCAAATGTTCGTCCACGCATCGAGCCAGAGGACGGGCACCGTAAACTTTGTCGTAGCCTTTTTTCATAAGCCACTTAATCGCATCCTGAGACACGTTTAATTCAACGTGTTTTTCAAGTAGAGTCATTTTTAACTCATCCACGAATTTCTGAGTAATTTTTAGTACCATTTCCTCTGAAAGATCGCGGAAGGAAACAACGGCGTCCAAACGATTGATAAATTCAGGTGAGAACGCTTTTTTTATGGCATCCATTGAAAGTGAACTGCGGCTTTCATCAACCATTCCGATCGTACCTTTAGAAGTTTCTAAAGCGCCGGCGTTGGAAGTCATCACCAAGATCACATTTTTAAAGTCAGCCACTCGACCATTACTATCAGTCAAACGACCCGCATCCATCACTTGCAGTAAAACGTTAGTGACATCAACGTGGGCTTTTTCGATTTCGTCTAAAAGCATGACTCCGTAAGGGTGTTTATTTACGGCCTCAGTTAAAAGACCGCCTTCTTCATACCCCACGTATCCCGGAGGCGCCCCGACTAGGCGTGCCACCGCATGTTTTTCCATGTACTCACTCATATCAAAGCGTTCAAAGTGCACACCCATGATTTGAGCCAGTTGTTTACAAACTTCGGTTTTACCAACACCCGTAGGTCCAGTAAAAAGGAAGCTGCCAATAGGTTTATTAGGGCGGCCCAAACCACTGCGCGCAAACTTAATACTATTCACCAAACGGTCAATGGCTTCGTCTTGTCCAAAGATATGGGCTTTTAATTTTTTATCCAGATCTTTAAGCTGTGTTTTTTCACTTGAAGAAATGGTCGCAATTGGCAGACCTGTCATCTTCGCAATGGTCTCTTCAATCTCAGCTGAATCGATTTGCACAGTGTCTTCACCTTGGTGTTTTAAACGGAAGTGGGCACCGGCTTCATCCAGAACGTCGATTGCTTTATCTGGAAGTAGTTTCCCATGGATGTGTTTTTGTGAAAGTTCCACGGCGGATTTTAATGCATCCTCAGTGAAGGTCACAGAATGGAATTCTTCATAAGATTTGCGCAGACCGTTTAGGATCTTAATGCAATCTTCTTTAGAAGGTTCATTCACATCAATTTTTTGGAAACGACGATTTAAAGCGCGATCTTTTTCAAAGTACTGACGGTATTCAGTGTGAGTGGTAGAACCGATGCAGCTAATATCTCCTGAAGCCAAAGCGGGTTTCAAAAGGTTAGAAGCATCCATCGAACCACCACTTGTGGCACCAGCGCCGACAATAGTGTGAATTTCGTCAATGAATAGAATCGATCCCGGTCGTTTGCCAATTTCTTTTACGACCGCTTTTAAGCGTCCCTCGAAATCACCGCGGAATTTAGTTCCGGCTAACAAACCACCTAGATCTAAGGAATAGATCACAGCATTTTTTAGTTTTTCTGGAACTTCGGCCTTCACAATTTTTTGTGCTAAGCCTTCAGCGATGGCCGTTTTACCAACGCCCGGTTCACCGATTAAAAGAGGATTGTTTTTAGTTCGGCGGCAAAGGACTTGAATCGTTCTTTCGATCACATCTTCGCGACCAATTAATGGATCCAATTTACCCTGTCGAGCACGGTCATTTAAGTTTACACAGAAACTTTCAAGCGGGGAGCCTCGGCCTTCCTCATAAGCTTCACCTTGATACTCATTTCGCGGAGCTTGCGATGAAGAAGACGATGCAGGAGGGATATCATGCTCTTTTCCGTCTTTAGTAATTCCGTGGGAGATATAATTGATAATATCAAATTGTGTTAGACCCTGGCGAGCCAAGGCAAAAGTCGCGTGGGAGTCTTGTTCATAGAAGAGACTCACTAGCAAACTTCCTTCACTGATTTGATTGCGTCCGGCACTTTTCATTTGAATGGCAGCGCGCTGGATAAGGCGATGACAAGCCAATGTGAACTCCGGAGTCCAAGATTCAAAGCCGCCATAGGAAGACAGCTGATCATCGGTAATCATTGGTATCCCAACTTTCAAATGATCTCTTAAATCCTGTCGGAGTTTTTGCACATTCACGGCACACGCTTCAAGAATTTCAACCATCACTGGCGACTCTGTGAGTACTAAGAGTATGTGCTCTAAGGTCACAAATTCGTGATGGTGGCGTTTCGCGAGTTCGGTTGCTTCTGCGAGCTTACGCTCAAGTTCTCGGCTCATCATGCTTCCTCCTCCAGTGTGCTTTTTAGCGGATACTGATTGAGTTGTGCGAATTGATTCACTTGCATCACTTTCATCTCCGCTATCTCTAGACTGAAGACTCCGGCGACACCAGCCCCCTTCTTATGTACATCTAACATGATTTGGGTCGCTTGCTCTTCTGTTTTCGCAAAAAAACGACGCAATACAAGGACCACGAAATCCATCGGGGTATAGTCATCATTCAGAAGAATCACTTTATACATCTTCGGAGTGTCTAGTTTTGGGACTAGTTGGACCCCGGCTTCTCCTTCTGGAGATGAAAAGGGATAGTTGCTGTTATTATTATTGTTGTTCTCACCCATGTCTTTATTCTACCTTATGCCTCAATTTGATCATCCATTCAGATATGGCAAGTCTAGGGTCTAAAGAAAAGCTGGTTTTAAGTCGATACGTTTTTGATCAGTCGAGTGTGGCACACTTGGAATATAAGGAACGGAAGCGAATATTCCTTCAGGACTCTGTCTTGCAAACCTTATTAATTTTTGACACACTTATGCCTGTAAACAAAAAAAAGAACCATGGAGGTTTTCGAATGTTTTCATCTAAGAATTCTCAGCGCGGTTTCTCGCTCGTTGAGTTGATGGTCGTTGTTGCGATCATTGGTATTTTGGCTGCTGTTGCCGTTCCTTCGGTAAATAAATATATGGCTAAGGCTCGTCAGTCTGAAGCGAAAACAAACTTGTCTTCTCTGTATACAGCTGAAAAAGCTTTCTACTCAGAATACAACGTTTACGACAACCGCTTCGGTGCTGTTGGATACTCTCCAGAAGGTTCTTTGAGATACAATATCGGTTTCAACGGTGGTACTCAAGCTGGCGTTACTAACGGTTATCAACCTTCAGCTCCTCCTGCGAATATTATCGCAGCCAATGCGTATTGCGGTGCTGCAGGTGCCATCAACGCCAATAAGTGTGCGTTACTAAATGGTGCGACGAATGCGGCTCCTCCGGCAATCTCTGCAGCTATGTGTCCTGCGGTAGCGGGTGGTGCGCCGATCGCTGCTGGTTGTACGACCAACGGTGATTCATTCCAGGCTGGAGCTGGTGCAGTTATTCAATCTGGTGGTGGTGCTCCGGCGGATCACTGGAAAATCGACAGCAACAAAACTCTTCTTAACTCTCAGTTAGGTATCCGTTAATTCGGGTTTGACCGTGAGTTTCGAACAAGGATTAGTTCAAAACAAATTCACTTCAAAAATCCCAAGTATTTTACTTGGGATTTTTGCTTTGGTACTGATCACTTTCTCGCAGCTAAAAAGGTCTTCTGTTTCAGAAATCAACCATCAGTTAATTCCGCCACCACCGATGATTCAGCATATGAGTTTTGGTTTTCAGGAAGTCATTGCGGATAGTTTGTGGATTCGAGCAATTCAAGACTTTGATTACTGCGAAAAAGAAATTGCAGAACGAGTTTGTACGAACAACTCTTGGCTTTACAAGATGCTTGATGCAATCACTGATTTATCTCCGAATTTCCGCATTCCTTATGCGGCTGGCGCCTTGGCGCTGACTGTGATAATCACTGATATTGATGGTGCTACAAAAATCTTTGATAAAGGTGTTAAAGCTTTTCCAAATGATTGGCCGATTCTATATCGAGCTGCCTATCATTATTTATATGAAGTGAAGGATAAAAAAAGAGCTGCCGAGCTTCTCATTCAAGCTGGTGAAAACGGCGCTCCACAATGGGTATTTTCATTGGCAGGCCGTCTATATAGTGATTCCGGTCATTTGGACTTAGCAGAGGCTTTGCTCGCCGAAATGAAAGCGGCGGAGCAAGATCCGGCTTTTATCAAAAGACTTGAAGACAAAATCAACTCCATGAAATCAAAACCAGCAGCTCCTGCTGGCAAATAGTCTTAAGAATTCCTTTACAAGAAGCATTGCGTCCAACACCTTCCCCTGTGTGAGTTTTCCTCCAGAAGTATTTTTTCTAGCGATAAGTTGACGGAATTGTATTCGAACTCTTATTTTGGTTCAGGTTATTACTTATACACACGAATTCGGATAAGATACTTCAATGGCACAAAGAGATTACTACGAAATTTTAGGCGTTCCCAAGGATGCAGAACAAGATGTGATTAAGAAAGCTTATCGCAAGCTTGCGATGCAATTTCATCCTGATAAAAATCCAGGGAACAAAGAAGCCGAAGAGCAGTTCAAAGAAGCTGCCGGTGCCTATGAAGTTTTAAGTGATCCACAAAAGCGTGCCCAGTATGACCGTTTCGGTCATGCGGCTTTCAGTGGTGGTCGTGGCGGCGGTCAGGGCTTCCAAGATGTGGAAGATATTTTCTCTCACTTCGGCGATATTTTTGGCGACTTCTTTGGTGGTGGCCAGCAACAGCAGCGCCGTCGTAATCGCAATGAACCACGCCGTGGTTCTGACTTAAGATACGTCACTGAAGTGACACTGAAAGATGTCATCACAGGCCTAGAAAAAGAAATCGAATTTGAAACTGATAAAAACTGCGATGACTGTAAAGGCACGGGTGCTGAAAAAGGTTCGCAAGTCGTCACTTGTACGATGTGCGGTGGTTCAGGCCAAGTCGTACGCTCGCAAGGTTTCTTTGCGATGGCTTCAACGTGCCCAACCTGTCACGGCCAAGGCACGCAAATCAAAAATCCATGTAAGTCATGTAAAGGCAAAGGCCGCGTGGCTGAACACAGAAAAATCCGCTTAAACATTCCTGCTGGTGTCGACACAGGCACACGTCTTCGTGTTGCGACAGAAGGTGAGGGTGGCTATATGGGCGGTCCTCCAGGCGATCTCTTCGTAGAAATCCGCGTGAAGCCACATCCGCACTTTGAAAGAAGAGGCGATGATTTATTCGGCGAACTTTCAGTGCCGTATATTCAGATGTTATTAGGTGCTGAAATCGAAGTGCCGACGGTGACAGAAGAAGTCGAGATGGACATTCCAAAAGGCACTCAGCCTGGCGACACAGTGAAGTTGGCTGGTGAAGGATTGCCTTCTCTCAGAGGCAACCGCAGAGGTGATATTTACTTCCGCGTGAACGTTCAGTTCCCTGAAAAATTACATAAAGACGAAGAAAAACTTTTAAGAGATATTGCCAAAGCTAGAGGACTGAAAGTTTCTCCTGAAGGTGGCGGTGGTTTCTTCGGTAAGAAGAAATAACTGTTTTATCTCTCTTAATTTTTTGCTGAGCGCAAAAAATTGAGGCCCCGGCGTTGAAGGGTTTGCGCCGAGGCCTAGAGGGGTAAACATTATTCTTTAAGAGAGGAGCGAAGACTCATCATGCATATATTTGCGTGATAACACGAGTTAAAGTTCCGTAACTTATTGATTTCATTTGTTAAAACTTTGTCATAAAAAATTCAATTCGGCCACCTTGACGAAGTCCTGTTCGTGACCACATTTACCTTGTAAATCCAATCTACATCACGTTTTTGACCAGTTATTAGGAGAAGAAGTATGGGCAAAATTATTGGTATCGACTTAGGAACGACGAACTCATGCGTCGCAATCATGGAAGGCGGCGAGCCGAAAGTTCTCGTCAACGAGGAAGGCGCACGTACTACTCCTTCAGTTGTTGCGTACACAAAAGATGGCGACCGTTTGGTTGGTCAGATTGCAAAGCGTCAAGCTGTCACAAATCCTGAAAACACTATTTACTCTGCAAAACGTTTCATCGGCCGCAGATACGAAGAGATCTCTGAAGAGATCAAACTTGTTCCTTACACTGTGGTTGCTAAAGGCAACGACTGTGCGTTCAAAGTTCAAGGTAAAAACGTATCTCCGGAAGAAATCGGTGCTGCGGTTTTAGCAAAACTTAAAAAAGTAGCTGAAGACTATCTTGGCGAACCAGTAACTGAAGCAGTAGTGACTGTTCCTGCTTATTTCAACGACTCTCAAAGACAAGCAACTAAAGATGCCGGCCGTATCGCGGGTCTTGATGTTAAACGTATCATCAATGAACCAACGGCAGCCGCACTTGCTTACGGTCTTGATAAAAAGAAAGACGAAAAAATCGCGATCTATGACTTCGGTGGCGGTACATTCGATATTTCCATTCTTGAAGTAGGTGATGGTGTTGTTGAAGTTCGTTCAACAAACGGTGACACTCACTTGGGTGGTGATAACTTTGACGTTGTTATCCTAGAGTGGTTGATTGCTGAATTCAAAAAAGACCAAGCGATCGATTTGAAAAACGACAAAATGGCGTTGCAACGTCTTAAAGAAGCCGCTGAGAAAGCGAAAATCGAACTTTCTTCTGCACAAGAGACTGAAATCAACTTGCCGTTCATCACAGCAGACCAATCAGGTCCTAAGCATCTTCAAACTCGTTTGACTCGTGCAAAATTCGATCAAATGACTGAAGACTTGGTAAAACGCTCTATTGAGCCTTGCAAAAAAGCTCTTCAAGATGCGGGCTTAAAAGCTTCTGAGATCGACGAAGTAGTATTGGTGGGTGGTTCAACTCGTATTCCATCTATCCAAAAAGCAGTTAAAGAATTCTTTGGTAAAGAACCAAACCGCACAGTGAACCCTGATGAAGTAGTGGCAGTAGGTGCCGCTGTTCAAGGTGGCGTATTGTCTGGTGACGTAAAAGACGTTCTTCTTTTAGACGTTATCCCTCTAAGCCTTGGTATCGAGACTTTGGGTGGCGTTATGACGACACTTATCGAAAGAAACACAGCGATTCCTACGAAGAAATCTCAAGTGTTCTCTACAGCTGCGGATAACCAACCAGCCGTAGACATCCACGTTCTTCAAGGTGAGCGTAAGATGGCTTCTGACAACAAAACTTTAGGCCGCTTTGAGTTAGTGGGTATTCCACCAGCTCCACGTGGTGTGCCGCAAGTTGAAGTGACTTTCGACATCGACGCCAACGGTATCCTTCATGTAAACGCGAAAGATATGTCGTCTGGTAAATCTCAACAAATCAAGATCACAGCGCAGTCTGGTCTTTCTGAAGAAGAAATCAAACGCGCAGTGGCTGATGCTGAAGGACATGCTGACGAAGATAAAAAGAAAGCAGAAGCAGCGACTGCAAGAAACAACCTAGACAACTTGGTTTACCAAACTGAGAAGTTGATTAAGGATTCTGGTTCTAAACTTCCAGAGTCTGAGGTGAAAGCAGCTAACGATGCAATCGCTGAAGCGAAAAAAGTATTAGAAAATAAATCCGCAGAAGCCTCTCAATTGACGGCAGAGTTTGAGAAACTACAAGCTTTGACTCATAAAATGACTTCTGAGATTTACAAACAACAAGGTGCTTCTGGCGGTGGCGACGGACAAGGTCAACCACAACAAGAAGAGCCAAAGTCTGATAAAAGCGGCGACGATGTGATCGACGCCGACTATAAGGACGTAAATTAATCTGTTGTTAAGATAGAAAAATTTAAAGCCGGGCTGATGAATGTCAGTCCGGCTTTTTTATTTTGATTGTGGGCATGTCTAGTGGTGTTTCAAGCCCCTTTGTTCATACTTAAACGTAGGTACGGGCAATGGGGGTTTTATGAAAAGTCTATGGGTCCTAGGGGTTTTGTCGCTCACAGCGTTTTGCAGTTCCGCTAATGCGTTTAATCTTAGTGATTTGCATGGAGGTATTCGCCAGCAGTTCACGTCCCCTAACAGGCTTTATGAGCTTTGTGTTGTTCCTAAAAAATGGCAGGGTGGGGATTTTAAAAACGGTGACATTAAAAAAGAAGTCGAGCTTTGCACCTTTGACTTCTATACGAACATGGGAATTTGTCCCAAGTATTCCTCCACCAATCCCGGTATCCTACTTATCAAACCGACTTCAAAGCATTCTAAAACGACGATTGATTCTTCCCATTGTGATGTCGACGTTTTAGGTTATAAGACCGAAGCAAAGTTTAAACAGACCTTCACCTGTTCATCCACTCCCTCGATCCTAGCTTACTACCAACTTTCAAGACTTCTTGGTGACATCAACCAAATCCCAGTATCAGTGATACGCACGATGGATGCTGGCATCCACAGACGAATTGTAGATAAAGCAAACAAATATTTAAAAGGCTCAGGCCGCTATACTGAGATCACTTGGAAAATGATGGAAAAAGTACATCTCAATCCTCGCGACTATCC
This sequence comes from Bdellovibrio bacteriovorus, assembly GCA_041888585.1. Classification (GTDB taxonomy): domain Bacteria; phylum Bdellovibrionota; class Bdellovibrionia; order Bdellovibrionales; family Bdellovibrionaceae; genus Bdellovibrio; species Bdellovibrio bacteriovorus_I. Next base: position 1,074,437 of record CP168971.1, read on the forward strand.
TGCCTTAATAGACGATACGCACACACAGATTTACGGTGCTTTGTCGGATAACGTGAAGAACGAAGAAAAATACACCGAAATAAGCGGCAAGGGGAGTTATAGTACTCGCTACACGCGCTTCCTGTCCTTACCGCCATTTTTAAGGCTTACTGAAACTCGAAGTGTCACGGATATCGTTGGATCTAGCGAATTTGCGAAAGTCGCGCAGACAGTGGTGCAGATGAAAGATATCGCTGACATGATTTTGTTAGACACTTTGTTGAACCAACAAGATCGCATCGGAAACATTCACTACAAGTTTTATTGGATGTTTGTGGATCCAAGTAATAATTCTTTAAATCGTCAAAAATCCGAGGCCAAGTGGAAAGACAATGTTTTAGTTGTTCCTGAAGCTGAAAAAGCAGAGATGGCTGGTAAACAAGCAGCCCTTGTTAAGCAGATGGTACTTAAGGATAACGATTGCGGAGTCACTAAAACCAATATGATGCGCAAACTGCAAGTGCTTCAACGAGTAAATCATTTTAGTTACCGCACCTACCGAAAGTTCTTAGCTTTTGAACAAACCCTGCAAACTGCAGAAGCAAAAGAATATTTCAAAACCGAACTTCTTTTTGGAGATAAAAGTTTTCAGTCACTGCTGAACAACGCCAAGGAAGCTCGGCAAATTCTAAAAGGAAAATGCGAGAGAAAAGAATTGCGTTTTGATTTGGATTTAGAGCGCTATGTTCCGAATGCGCCAGCACTGAATCCGCAGTGTTAGACTAGCTTAGTGGAATTTTCAAAAAACGTTTTCCATCTTTTTCCGGCTTCGGTAAGTGGCCTGCGCGGATATTGACTTGAATACTTGGTAAAAGCAGCTTCGGTGCAGTTAAAGTAGCGTCGCGATTTTTTCTGAAGTTCACGAATTCTTCCTTTGTGGTTGCTTTTCTAAGCTGGATGTTTTTTTCCATCTCTTCGCCCACAGTGGTTTGATACTTCAATTCTCGACCTAAAGGTTGATAGTCGTGGCAAACGAAGATTCTTGTTTCAGGCGGTAACGCATAAATTTTTTCATGCACAGATTCATACAAAGTTTCTGCACTGCCATTTGGGAAATCACAGCGTCCAGTTCCGGAGTCAGGCATAAAAAGAGCATCACCGACAAACAGGCAGTCCTCAATCAAGTAGCTTGCGCAGGCAGGGGTGTGGCCCGGGGTAAATAGAGTTTTAAATTTTAAGGACCCAGCTTGAAACGTTTCATTTTCTTTTAAAAGAATATCAAATTCGCTGGTGCTGGCCTCAGAATCTTCCATATTAAAAATATTTTTAAAGGTATTCTGAACAACACTGATCCGCTCGCCAATAGCCACCTTAATCTCGGGATAAATTCTTTTTAGAATTTGAGAGGCAGAAAGGTGATCTGCGTGGGCGTGGGTTTCTAAAACAAGGTGTGGTTTCAGGTTCATGGTTTTAATGTAGGTCACAATGGGCTCTACGCTTTTTTCGCTTAAAGCACCCGATGCCGGGTCAAAATCCCAAACAGGATCGATAATAACCGCATCCAAGGTTTTTTCGTCATGCACCACATAAGAAAGTGTCGATGTTGCTTTATCAAAAAAGTGTTGTACTTGGACGGCCATGTTTACCTCTGCCCTCGAAGATAAATTAACACATTGAAACATTCAAGAAGCGGTTAATTATTTGACGTCAATTTAAGTTGAATTACGATAACGTTTTATTTGAGGTGACTATGCACAAAGACCTGTACCCAGTGAAACCTGAGATTGTGAAAAACGCCTGGATTGATGAGTCCAAGTACAAAGAGATGTATGAACAGTCCATCAAAAATCCTGAAGAGTTCTGGGCTAAACAAGCAGAGCGCATTGAATGGTACAGCAAGTGGAATAAAGTCAAAGAAACGCAATTCACTAAACCTGTTTCGATAAAATGGTACCTGGGTGGAAAACTTAACGTTTCTTACAATTGTATTGATCGCCATTTAAAAGATCATGGTGACAAGGTTGCATTCATCTGGGAGCCAGACAATCCAGAATCAGCAGTTCGTAAGTTCACCTATTCACAATTACATAAAGAGGTTTGTAAGTTTGCGAACATCTTGAAAAACATGGGTGTTAAAAAAGGTGATTTCGTCACGATTTACATGCCGATGATTCCAGAAGCCACTTTTGCTATGCTGGCGTGCGCGCGTATTGGAGCAGTTCACTCGGTGATTTTTGGTGGTTTTGCCCCAGACTCTATTGCGGATCGTATTGCTGATTGTGAATCCAAATTTGTGATCACGGCCGATGCAGGATACCGTGGCAGCAAAGTGATCCATCTTAAGGAAAATATCGATAAAGCGGTTGTTAGGTCTGATAACGTTAAAAAAATTCTTGTCGTGAAATACGCAAATACCAATGTTGAAATGAAAGCGGGTCGCGATTTTTGGTACCACGAAGAAGTTCAAAAAGTTTCTGAGCAGTGCGAGCCAGAAAAGATGGATGCCGAAGATCCGCTTTTCATTCTTTACACTTCAGGCTCTACAGGAAAGCCCAAAGGCGTATTGCACACAACAGGAGGCTATCTTGTTTTTGCCAGTATGACTCACCAATATGTTTTTGATTATCACGATAACGATATTTATTGGTGTACCGCTGACGTGGGTTGGGTGACGGGCCATAGTTACATTGTCTATGGGCCGCTTGCTAATAGAGCGACCTCTTTGATTTTTGAAGGTGTTCCAACTTATCCTACACCCTCTAGATTTTGGGAAGTGATTGATAAACACCAAGTTTCTATTTTCTATTCTTCGCCGACAGCGCTTCGTTCTTTAATGCGTGAAGGTGATCAATTCGTGAAAAAAACTTCGCGCAAATCATTACGGGTTTTAGGAAGTGTGGGTGAGCCGATCAATCCTGAGGCGTGGGCGTGGTACCATGATGTAGTTGGGGATGGGCGTTGTCCTATCGTCGATACTTGGTGGCAAACCGAAACAGGCGGCATCTTGATTACTCCTTTGCCCGGGGCTATTGCGCAAAAACCAGGCTCAGCAACAAAACCCTTTTTTGGTATTCAACCAAAACTTTTGACCTTGGAAGGTAAAGAAGTTCACGGTGCCGGTGATGGTGTGCTTGTCCTTGCTGACTCTTGGCCAGGTCAAATGCGAACTGTATACAGAAATCATTCGCGTTTCGAAGATACTTATTTTTCAAGTTATCCGGGTTATTATTTTACCGGTGATGGCTGCAGACGTGATGAGGACGGCTACTACTGGATCACCGGTCGGGTCGATGATGTAATCAATGTCTCCGGTCATAGAATTGGCACAGCAGAAATAGAATCCGCACTGGTAGCTAATAGCAAGGTGGCCGAGGCTGCCGTGGTCGGGTATCCCCATGACATCAAAGGGCAGGGCATTTATGCTTTCGTCACGCTAAAGGCCGGAGAGCTTCCCAGTGATGAGGTTCGTAAAGAATTGGTTCAAACTGTGCGTAAAGAGATTGGACCTATTGCAACGCCAGATCTAATACAGTGGGCGCCGCGCCTACCAAAGACTCGTTCTGGAAAAATAATGCGAAGAATTTTGAGAAAGATCGCTGAAAATCAACCTGATCAATTGGGTGATACCACGACTCTTTCTGAGCCTGGAGTCGTCCAAGAACTGGTGGACAATCGCATGAACAAATGATAGTTTTGTGACTCTATGCAATAGGTATTTCGGGAGGGAATATGACCCAAGTTTTTACTTTAGTGATGATGGTTTTAGTAGCTGCTTTTAGCCGACTTATTCCCCACCCTTGGAATTTCACAGCAATCGGTGCCATGGCTCTTTTCGGTGGCGCGATGTTCCCGTCAAAAAAACAATCTTTGATTCTTCCGATCGCAGCTTTATTTATTAGCGATCTAGTTCTTGGTTTACACTCAACAATGGTTTTCGTTTATTTCGCATTTCTTGCGATCGTGATCTTGGGTTGGGCTCTTCGTGACAACAGAAGCGTTGTGCGCGTGGGAACGTTCGCGCTTGTTTCTAGTTCGATCTTTTTCCTAGTTTCAAACTTCGGTGTTTGGATCATGGGTGGCATGTACACTCCAGATTTCGCAGGCCTAGTGAACTGCTACGTTGCTGCGATTCCGTTTTTTGATAACCAAATCTACGGCGACCTTTTCTTCTCTGGCGTTCTTTTCGGCGGCTATGAAGTCGTTAGAAAATTCGCTCCGCAAGTTACTGTTTCTAATTAATGTTTGGTCTGCATCGCCCCATCTTAGACGGGAAGGTCAACTTCCCTTTGTGTTTAGCTCCAATGGTGGGCTTAACCCATGTAGCTTTGCGTGAGGTGATGCGCGAGTATTTGCCGGAAGGTGCTTATACTATCTGGCCAACTGAGATGTTAAACTCGCGCCGTATTCCTGGTGAAAATCTTGAGAAAACTCCTGAAACTATGCGGGCTTCCTATGAACCAGGTTTGGTGCCGCAAATTCTTGGAAACGAAGAAATCCCTATTGCTGAAAGTGTGAAGCGCTTAATTGAATGGGGAGCCGAAGCCATTGATATCAACATGGGCTGCCCGGTGCAGAAAGCCTTAAAACATAACTATGGTGTCGCCTTGATGGGTGATCCTAATTATGCTGCTGAAGTCGTGCGCATGACGGTGAAAAATTCTTCGATACCGGTCAGCGTGAAATTGCGTGCGGTTGGCAGTACCAAAGAATTCGATGATCTTTTAACTTTCGTCAGTGGCTTAAGAAATTCAGGGGCCGCGTGGGTGTGTTTGCATCCAAGAACAGCGGCGCAAAAGCGTCGTGGTTCTGCTGATTGGGAACAAATCAAACAACTTCATCAGGCTGTAGATTTTCCGGTGATCGGTAACGGGGACGTGCAAACCGCTGAAGATGCATTATTGATGCTTAAAGAAACAGGCTGTGACATGGCGATGGCCGGTCGCGGTTTAGCAGCTCGTCCTTGGATGATGTGGCAAGTGGGGGAGGAATTAGGTTTTGCTCCTCCGGCAGGTAAAGAAGGTTTGCGTGCGCCCCGCACTTCTGAAGAAGAAGGTGCTGAGTATGGAAAAGTTTTATTAAAACTTATCGATCGTTGTCGTCATTATTTTGGCGAAGACCTAGCGATGCGAAAAGTGCGCTTTTATGTGCGCACAACCTCGGTGTGGCTGCCATTTGGAAATACTTTAGTGGGAGTCTGTGCAAAGGCTCGCACGGTTGATGAAATGATTTTGGGAGTTCAGAAATTTTTTGAAGGCTCCGTGGAGATGAGTCTGCGCACGGAGCTTAGACAGTAATTAAGCTCTTCCTAGTAAAGGCATGAGCTGACCTTGCTCATCAAGTTCCTTCATGTCGCTGTAGCCACCAATCAGCTTGCCATCAATCAATATGATGGGGACGGTTCTCCAACCAGTTTCGTTCTTAATGCGGTCAATTTCTTCAGGTTTGTTGGTTAAATCGATGACCTCATACTGAATATCTTTTGCTTGAAAGAAGTTTTCAGCGCGGTCACAAAAAGGGCAGGGATTTTTTTTGTACATTACAACTTTAGCCATAATTCATTTTGACATGGGAACCGCTCAGAGACAAGGATCTGAGTGATATGAATTGTTTGCTCTGCCAAGCTTCTAACCCAGCTCCATTTAAAGTGGAAAAGAATCCACAGCGCAGTTATTTTCACTGTGCTGCTTGCGATTTGATCTTTATGAATCCAGTAGAGCGCTTAGGTCCCCAAGATGAAAAGCGCCGCTATGATCAGCATGAAAACGAAGGCAGCTCTGGTTATCAGGCATTCTTAGAGCCCTTAGTGAAATATATCGATGATCATTTTAAGGCGGCAGGGCAAGTTGCAAATTCACTTACAGCTTTGGATTTCGGTTGTGGGCCGACGGCCTTTTTATCACAGCTTTTGAGCTATCGTGGGTACCGCACCAGTCACTATGATCTTTATTATTTTCCTGATCAAAGCGCTTTAAGAAGTACCTATCATTTTGTCACAAGCACAGAAGTTTGGGAGCATCTTTATAATCCCAAACAAGAAATCGAAAAAATCCTGCGCTTGGTAAAACCCGGTGGTTTGATTGGAGTGATGACTTCTGCCCATCGTGGTGAAGCGACTTTCCATGATTGGCATTACCGCCGTGATCCAAGTCATGTGGTTTTCTATTCTGAAAAAAGCATGAACTGGATCGCTAGCACCTATAAATTGAAAGTGCTTAAAGCGCAGAGTCCTTATTGGGTTCTTCAGAAAATTTAATTTCGTTAAAATTTTAATCCTAATGCTTGGGACTGCCGAAGCTTTGTGGGAATTGCTGAATTTTCATAGTTACCACCGAAGCGGTGGTGAAACTAGGTGCAAAGTTTTTCTAACGTGGCACGGAACTCGGTAGGTTTTTTAATAATCTTTAATTCATCAAACACTGGCTTAGCTTCAACACACTTTAAAGAAAGCGCTCGCAACCATTGCTTCGATCTTGAAACAGCGAAGTAATCATTGATGTATAGAGTGCTTGCTTCAAAGAACTGTGGAAGAAGAGGTTTAGCTCTTTCCCAAGTCATTTCCTCAATAGGCTCTTGATTTAGGCTTTGCTTAATCTGACGGAAGATAAATGGATTACTCATCACTCCGCGGCCGATCATATAATCTTGGCAATCAGTGACTTCAACGCAGCGATTGAAATCATCCACATTCCAGATTTCACCATTAGCGATGATCTTCACTTTGGTTTTTTCTTTGATCTTCGGAATCCATTCCCAGTAAGCGGGTGGTTTATAGCCATCAGTTTTTGTGCGACAGTGGATCGTAAGCCAAGTGGCATTAGCTTCTTCAACCGCTTGCGCGATCTCAATACATTTCGTCGGATCATCAAAACCCAAACGAATCTTCGCCGTCACTGGAACTTCTGCAGGCACAGCTTTACGAACAGTATCGACGATTTTAAAGACACGATCGCAGGATTTTAAAAGCGAAGCACCACCATCATGACGGTTCACGGTTTTAGCCGGGCAGCCGAAGTTTAGATCAACTCCCAAGGCACCAAGTTTCACCGCACGCTGAGCATTCAAAGCCAAAGGCTCCGCATGCCCACCAAGCAACTGTACAAACACGGGCGTTCCCCAACGAGTGCGCGATCCCGTTTTTAACTCAGGACAGTTTTTATAAAACACACTTTCCGGATGCAGCTTATCAGTGACGCGCAAAAACTCCGTCACGCATTGGTCGATTCCTCCAATACGCGTTAACGTGTCTCGCATCACCCAGTCTACAACGCCCTCCATCGGGGCCAGGAACAGTTTCATTTAAATTAGCCGCCTAGTTTACTAACGATATCAAAGTGCTTTTTATCAACCGGTTGAACAGAAAGACGTGAGCCCTTTGCCAACACCATCATATCGGCTAATTTTGGATTTTCTCTGAGGTCTTGCAGACTCACGAGATGTTTAAACTTTGAGACGAATTGAACTTCCACGCAGAACCAACGAGGTTTGTCTTTGGTGGCTTTTTCGTCAAAGTATTCTGACTTTTTATCAAATTGAAGCTTATCGGGTTCAGCAACCTTAGAAACCTTCGCAATTCCGGCGACACCAGATGGTTCGGCATTAGAATGATAAAACAATACCAGATCCCCGACCTTCATATCGTTCATCATATAGTTGCGCGCTTGATAGTTGCGAACACCTTCCCACCACGTGGTTTTATCTTTCGCTAATTGATCAATGGAAAAAACATCAGGCTCTGATTTCATCAACCAGTAGTTCATTATTTTTTCTCCGCCTTGATTTTCCCGGATTTAAAAAACCACTCGCCAGCTTGTTTTCTAAAAGTACTCACTTCGTGATGAATGAAATCTTCGTCGTCGACACTGTAGAAAGCTTTAAATTCAACTGTGCCTTTCGTACCTTTTTCTTCGGCCTTGATGATCTCAAGTTTTAAGAACTTGGCTCTTTCAGCCCATTCTTTATTGGCTTCATCATCGATGGAGTCCAAAGTTTGTGGATCGGTTGTGTCGCGCAAGTACTGCATTTGATTTTTTGCAAAGGCACTGTAGCGGGAACGCATTAAGGCTTCAGCCGTCGGCGCTGTTTCAGCACCTGAATGATAAAGACCACAACATTGAGAATAATTTTTTTCTGAACCACAAGGACATTTCATAGGGCCCAAGAACTACCAAAAAACGGGTGGCGAAGTAAGTAAATGAACGCATTGCGCGAGGCGGCAGGCTTGGTAGTAAGCCCTTGAGGCTGTTATTCTTTTCCCTCTAGGAGAATTTATGACGAAATGGGCTTTAATCACCGGCGCCACTTCCGGAATTGGATGGGAAACTTCTTTTGCTTTGGCAGCCCAAGGCTATGGCATCCTGGCCACAGGTCGTCGCTATGAAAAATTAGTCGAGCTAGAGCAAGCCCTTAAAAAGACCCATACGAATGTTGCCGTTAAGATCGCGGCTTTTGATGTTTCAGACCGTTTCGAAGTCAGCGAATTTTTAAAAGCTCACGCTGCAGATTTAGATCAAGTCGAAATCTTAGTGAACAACGCAGGCCTTGCGAAGGGCATTGAAAAAATGCAGGAAGCAAACTTGGATGATTGGGAAGTCATGATCGATACTAACGTCAAAGGTTTGCTGTTCATGACCCGCGGAGTGATTCAAAACATGATTAAAAAGAACTCGGGCCACATCGTGAATTTGGGTTCGGTCGCAGGCAGATGGACTTATCCAGGTGGTGGAGTTTACTGCGCCACTAAATTTGCTGTGCGTGCCTTATCTGAAGGCCTTCGCATGGATCTTTTGGGTACAAAAATCCGCATCACCAATATCGAGCCCGGTATGGTCAACACCGATTTTTCTTATGTGCGCCTAGGGGATAAAAGCAAGGCCGATAAGGTTTACGAGGGCATGACTCCACTAGAGGCTAAGGACATTGCAGACACGATTGCATGGTGCGTGGCGCGCCCACCGCATGTGAATATTCAAGAACTTGTCATTTACCCAACAGATCAAGCTCACGTAGGACAAGTCGCCCGTAAAGTGTAAAAATAATTATTTATCACAGAGGTTTTGCTGATGGCTGAAAATAAAGTGCGCATTGAAAAAGACACCATGGGAGAAGTCCAAGTTCCCTCAGAAAAATACTGGGGAGCACAGACCCAAAGGTCTTTGCAAAACTTTAAAATCGGCGGCGATCGTTTTCCTCGCGAGATGATTCGTGCTCTTGGCATTTTAAAAAAGTGTGCGGCGAAAACCAATCAGCAACTCGGATTATTAGACGCTAAAAAAACAGATTATATTTTTAAAGCGGCTGATGAAGTGATTGCAGGGAAACTGGATGCTCATTTTCCCTTAGTAGTGTGGCAAACAGGATCAGGCACGCAGACCAATATGAACGCCAATGAAGTGATCGCCAATCGTGCCATGGATATGATGGGGCTGACTCTTCCAAATAAAGAAATTCATCCGAACGATGACGTGAATAAAGGCCAATCCTCGAATGATACCTTCCCAACGGTGATGCATATCGCAGCTGCCGAACAGATCCATCATCGTTTGTTGCCGATGCTTGAAAAACTTCACAAAGCGCTTGAACAAAAACAAAACGAATTTAAAGACATTGTGAAAATCGGGCGCACTCACTTGATGGATGCGACTCCGCTGACATTGGGTCAGGAATTTTCTGGTTACGTAAATCAAATTAAAAAATCCATCACGCGTGTGAATAACACTCTTCCGCATTTGTATGAATTGGCTCTTGGCGGCACAGCAGTAGGCACGGGGCTTAATACCCATGTGAAGTTTCCGGTGGAAGCGGCGAAGGCTATTGCCGCAGAAACTAAAATTCCGTTCGTTTCAGCTGAAAATAAATTTGAAGCTTTGGCAAGCCATGATGCTTTAGTTGAAGTCAGCGGTGCTTTAAACGGTGTTGCTGTTTCGTTAATGAAGATTGCGAACGACATTCGTTTGCTTGGCTCTGGACCTCGCTGTGGCTTAGGTGAGTTAAGACTCCCAGAAAATGAACCGGGCAGTTCGATAATGCCGGGGAAAGTAAACCCGACTCAAAGTGAAGCCATGACCATGGTCTGTGCCCAGGTGATGGGAAATCACGTGGCGGTCAGCGTCGGAGGTTCGCAAGGTCACATGGAGTTGAACGTCTTTAAGCCCGTGATTATTTTTAACGTGCTGAACTCCATTAGATTGCTCGCCGATGCCTGTGAGTCCTTCACAGATCATTGCGTAGTCGGAATAGAGGCCAATAGGGACCAAATTCGTAAGCATCTGGAGCATTCACTCATGTTAGTGACTGCTTTAAATCCCCATATCGGTTATGATAACGCAGCTAAAATTGCCAAAACTGCCCACAAAAATGGCACAACACTGCGCGAAGAAGCTATCAATCTTGGACTCCTCACTGGCGAAGAGTTTGATAAGATAGTAAAACCTGAACTGATGGTGAACCCTTAGGAGACTCATGAACCCGCTGCTGACTAAAGCGAACTGGATGGAAAGCGATGATATTCGCCCTTATGTTTTTGTTCGTCCAGAAAATCAAATCGCTCTGCCGGGTTCAGTTCATCGTTTAGATTGGTTTCAAAAACAGCCTATTTTCAAAGATCCTTTAGACATTCAGAACATCGCTTTTGCCGATCGCATTTATTCGTTAGAAGAAAGAGCTTTCGGTCCATCAAATATGGCAATGCCTCGCTGGGTGTTTTACGATTGCGCGGTGATGCCGGGATTCGTGGCAGGCTTTGCCGCTCGTCCCTCAGCGCTTTCAAAAGAAATGCGCGCAGCCTTAGATCCAAAAGTTTTCCCTGCGACGGGTTCACCGATTAAAACTTCTTCAGTGATGAAGGAAGTGACGTCACTAGATGAGATGGATTGGGTTCCACTGTCATTATTCATCATCATTCCTTCCATGCATCGCGGGGAGTGGATTGCCCACAATCTGTGTTCAGTGAATTCATTACTTCCGCAAGGACAAGGTCTTTACGGATTAGGTTTCCTTTCTAAGGCTTTCGGTCTTTGGTACGCGAATGTCGAACAATGCTCTGGCATGACTCAGTGGGGAAGCCCTGCTTTAAAACTTCATTCGCACTTTGGTCACCTTGAAGTGATCGGAGCTTATGCACCGGTTCACTCCCACGCTAAGACCATCACTTATCGTGTTTCGGTCAATACTCACTGCTGGGAAAAGTTCTTTAATAAAGAAGAAGATCTAGCATTCTTAGAAAATTATGGTCCCACTGATACTTACATCGATCCAAAAGATGAACACAGCATGCTTGAGTTTCAGAAAAAGATCGAAGCGGGCAAAGGCCCTTACTACTTGAGTGCGAGTGAAATCGCCCACAAGAAGCTTGATGAAAAACTAATGATTTATAGCTTAAAACAACAATATAGTAGATAGGAAGAAAAGATGACAATGAATACCCTGCCACCAGTAGCAAAATCGTTTTTTGCGTTCTGTAAAAAGTGCGATGCTGACAGATACCACGTAGTTTTAGCTCACACTTCTGCAACTTCAGCAAAAATCAAATGCGAAATCTGCGGGTCACAAAAAACGTACTCTCTTCCTAAAGCTCAAACTAAAACGGGCAAGCCATTGACGGGTGCTGCCGCGAAAAAACGCGAGCAAACACTGAGCTCAAGAAAATCAAGCCACCGCAACGAATATGAAATGTTGATGTCTAACGACGCAGCTCCAACAGCGAGCTACAACATGAAGGGTAAATTCGAAAAGAACACAAAACTTCAACATCCAAAATTTGGAATGGGTTTTGTGAAAGATGCGCTTACTGACAAAATCGAAGTCGTATTCGAAGATGAAGTAAGAACGCTAATCCACAACCGCCAGTAGTGCCGCAATCGCTGAAAATGGGGCATTCGACTGCGTTGTCGGGCCCCGGCCTCCGCCTTGCGCCTGACCCATTTTGAGCGATCGCTCTTCCTCGGTTTTGTTTCTTGCTGAAGGTGCCTAGGGGCACCTTTTCGCTTTTGTGGGTAGTGCTTATTCTTGGCAGAATTCTTTTGGTAGTGGAACAAGATTAAAGACGTCGTCGCCTTTTGGTGTTGGAGTGAGATAGATTGGATCATCTTCCTCTCCGCAGCCACCGTGCATAACAAAGCCATTGTTCTTAAGAGTGGCTCCCTTTGACGGATTGCTTGTGCTCCAGCGAATATCGGCTGTTCCTCCGTCGCATTCAACTCCGCAACGAAGTTTCCCTGATCCCGTTTTTTCACAAAACATCAAAGTCGTATAATCTTTGTAAACGAACTCTGTTGTCTCTTCAGAATTTTCAGAAGGGTCAGGCTTAACCGGTCTTTTAATTTTTGCATCCACCGCCAACGCAAGACTCGTGTAAGGCGGCTCGCCCGTAATATAAAACTTTAGCTTCATCATCTTCACAGTTTGCTTAGGACGAGAGCTCATGTGCTTTTCAGAATACTCTCGCCCATAACACAAAGGCTCACCCGGTTTCACCGTATCCGGCGTGCGAGCAAAAGCGATCGTTGTAAAAAGAGACAACATCAAAACAAAAAGAGTTTTCATAAAGTTCTCCCAGAACCGCAGCCTAACAAATTCAAAAGGTGCCTGCTTCTTTTTAACGCCCATACTGCGTTAATAAATATTCTAGGGTGCCTGCTTCTTTTTACGGTTGCGCCGCGGTAGTTATGAATCTGCAATACTTACCACCGCATCGGTGGTAACTCCGAAAAGTGCCGGGCACCTTTTTTTGTCAATTCATAACTTCCCCAGACGAATTTTCCGAAACACGAATTTAATACGAAAAAAGTTTTAGTTTCAGCCGGAAATGCCCATTCCGCGGGCAAAAGAACGAAAAAGGTGCCTGCTTCTTTTTTAGGTCTATGGTGCGTTATGGGTGTGTTTGGTTGCGTGCTTGCAACTCTATTTTGCTTTGTCTATCCTTCCATTTTCTAGACGCAAAAAGGTTCGTGATGGATTGGTTAAAGGGGTTAAACCCTGAGCAGCAGAAGGCTGTTAAGCATAATTTTGGTCCTCTGCTGATTTTAGCCGGAGCAGGGTCGGGTAAGACGACCGTTCTTGTATCGCGCACAGGGCGATTGATTTCTGAGCGTGTGGCAAAGGCCAATGAAATCTGCGTTCTGACTTTTACGAACAAAGCTGCGCGCGAATTAAAGCATCGCGTGGGAGCAAAACTTGGTAACACCGGTAAGGGCTTATGGGCGGGAACGTTCCATTCTTTCGGTTTGCAGATTCTTCGTCGTTTTCACAAACACGCGAACCTTTCGCCTTACTTTGGAATCGTAGATCAATCTGACTGTAATTCGATTTTAAAAGATCTAATCAAGGATATTAAAAATTCCGGTAAAGACAAATTCGACGTCGACAAGATTTTGACGATGATCAATGACCGTCGCACAGGCTTAGCGGTGCAAACCGAAGGTTTTGACGAGTATCACGAGATGGTCGAAGTATTGACGCCAAAATTCGCAAAACGCTTAGAACATCTTGGCGTGGTGGATTTTGAAGGTCTTCTGATTAAGCCTTGGCAGTTATTTAAAGAAAATCCAGATATCTTAGAAAAAGTGCAAGCCTCTTTCAGCCAAGTGATGGTGGATGAGTTTCAAGACACCAATCGCATGCAGATGGATCTGATCGCGCAACTGATTGCAAGCCACAGAAATATCACCGTGGTGGGTGATGACGATCAGTCGATCTACGGCTGGCGTGGAGCGGAAGTAAAAAACATCCTGAACTTCCCACAAGAATACAAAGGCTGTGAGGTTATTAAGCTTGAACGCAACTATCGTTCCAGTGCCGAAATTTTGGCGGTAGCAAATGCTGCAATTTCAAAAAACAAAAATCGCCACGGAAAAATCCTAAGAGCGGAAATCGCGCAATCAACAGGCGAGCTGCCAGAGTTATTCTTACTAGAACGCGAAGAAGACGAGTGCGAATTCGTCATGAGCGAAATTCTGCACTGGCAACGGCAAGGGTATAAGTACAAAGACTTCGCGGTACTATATCGTTCAAACACCCAGGGCGGCTTGATTGAGGCTTCTTTACGAAGAGCCAACATCCCATATAACATTTCAGGTGGCACTTCGATCTTTGACCGTCGTGAGATCAAAGATCTCATGGCTTACTTAAAGCAGTCGTTAGCTCCAAACGAAGTTTCCCTAAGACGCATTATCAACGTTCCAACGCGCGGAATCGGTGATACGACAATTGAAAAGCTAAGCGAGTTCGCACTAAAAAAGCGCATCAACTTCGTCGACGCCTGCCGCTTCTGGAAAGAAGCTGAAGTGCAAGAAAAAGCCGGTGAGTCCATCGATCAGCTGATGAAGTTTATCGAAGACCTTCCAACAAACATTTTAGATTTCCAAGTGGGATCATCTCCTGGAGCTAAGATGGTTGAGATCTTCCAAAACATCGGCTACCGCGAATATGTTTACGGAACTGCCGCAGATCCAACCAGTGCAGAGAAAAAATGGATGGTCGTAGAAATCCTCGGCCGCATCCTAGATTCATATTTGGGCCGCCGTTCTTATGACGTAGAAAACATCAAATCCTTTGTTGATTCTATGCTATTAAGAGACGACATGTCGGATGAAGAGGAAGAACCAAACAAAGTTCAACTCATGACTTTGCATGCGTCTAAAGGCTTGGAATTTCCTTTGGTGATACTAGCCGGTCTTGAAGAAGATCTATTGCCGCACAAGAATCTGGGTTCGGACATCGATGAAGAGCGCAGATTATTCTACGTAGGTGTAACTAGAGCTAAAAAGAAACTTGTGATGTCTCGCTGTCAACAGCGCAAGAAAAACGGCGTTGTTAGACCGGTGGCCCCTTCAAGATTTTTGTTAGAGATTCCAAAAGAACTTTATAAAGAATTCCCACTGGGGGCGCGTCCCGTGACAGGGCAAGAGCGTGAAGATCTAGTGGCAAGTTTCCTATCTAAACTTGATAGCAAATTGCCACCACCCAAAAAACAATTTTAATTAGCGTAAACTGATTTCAGCACCACTTAATGCCGCATCATCAATGTCAGCATGATAGTGATAAATCAAACTGCCACCTTTAAGCAGAGGAATGATTTTTTGTGCAACTGACATTGAAACTGCCGGACAGCCCCAGCTTACACCCAAGCGGCCGCGAGCCTTGCCTGTTTTTGGATCAATGGAGTTAATAAAGTCTTCACCCACATACCAAGCGCCATGCAAAACGATGTCGCGGTTATAAGCTTCATCGTTTGAACGCTGCAAACCATACATACGAAGAGTGTCACCATAGTGTCCCGTATAGACTTCACCAGCCACATAAAATCCTAAAGAGGTTTGTCGTGAGTCTTTGGTGTTACTAAAAACATAGGCATAATTGCTTTTGCCGCTACCAATGCCATGGGCCGTATAGAACTTTTCAACTGCGCCTGTTCGTAAATTGATCAAATAAAAGCGTCTTGTTGTTGATGGAGCCGTGAAATCTACAATCGCCACATACTGAGGATTCACTACAGTAATGCGCTTGCTGCTGCGATTGCGTTTGGCTTCTTCGCAAGGACGAACGCTGTCTTCATCACGACCATCACAAGTATATGTATCTATGGTGTAACTGCGACCTTGATTGTTGTTTAAAAATTTCTTTAAACGGTTGAACGCATCAGCAGGCACGCCTTGAGATAAAATCTTTTTTTGTACGGCCGCCGTTTGGCTGAAAGCGACACTAGCGGAAACGCTCACTAAAACAGTAATTAAGAGAGACTTTAAAACCATAAAACCCCCGAACATGGAGTCTTATATTCCGCTCACGGGGCCTTTGAAAACTGTCAGAAAATTTGACAGGCAATTCTTACCAAACAGGTGGTTTCCGAGGGAGATTTTTACAGTTCTTCAGTGGATTTAACTAATTCTTCAAACTCTTCAGGAATCCCAGTCGAAAATTCATGGGTTTTACCCTCTAGCGGAAGGCGTAACTTAAATGCATGCAAATACATTCGATCAGTCCCATACATCCCCGCCATCTTGGAATTGTACTTAGGATCACCATAACGGGAATCACCGACAATGGCATGTTTAGCCATGGCCGTGTGTTTACGAATCTGATGTTGGCGCCCGGTCATCAAGCGCACTTCAATTAAGGAAAAATATCGATTGGCTTTAACAACTTTAAAAAGAGTCTTAGCTTCAATGCGATCTTTGCTAAGACCTTGTGGATTTTTGCGCCCTTCCGCTTTGTCAGAGATTGGTTGATTCCACTCTTGCCACTGACCGGTAACAGGCATAGGCCCGCGCAAAACTGCGTAATAAAATTTCTCGGCCTGATGGGTCTGAAAAAGATCAGCTAAACTCGCCGCAGTCTTTTGATCCAAAGCTATAAGCATCAGCCCGCTAGTTTCTTTATCCAAACGATGAACTAAAAAAATATCTTGATAAGATCCGGCTTGAAGCTGCTTTTTTAAAAGACTCTTAACGTCGCCCACTTCATTGTGAACACTAATCCCAGCTGGTTTATCTATCACCAGCCAGTGCTTATTTTTCTCAATGATTTTTAATTCCGTATTCAAGAAAGCTCCTTCACAACAACATCAACTTCGGCAGGACTTAAATTTCGTTCAGTCAAGCTACTGGCAAAAACCTTCTGCTCTTTACGCGAAATCGCAAGGGAATGAACCGAAAAAAGAACAATCAAGTTAAAGAAAAATCCGACCCAGCTTAAGAATAAAAAGAACATTCCCATGAAAAGAAGATTTTTTTCATAGGCCTTTAAATCTTGTTCTTCTTTTCCTTCGACAAAAGGTTCTAGGTCCGAACGGGATTCACGCCATTGCAATTGCACCTTTTGCAGATTGCTTTGTAACAAGCGATAGCGGGCGGACTTCACTTTTTTACGGTGAAGCCAAATGTGTGCAACCGTTACTCCCGCAGACGGAAGCCAGCCTATGATATATCCCACTGCCATTTCTGGTGCCATGGCTCGACTATAATCTTGCCTGTGATTCTTAGCAAGTTGTCAGGGGCGCCACTTTAAGATGCAGGCAAGGCATAGCAAAATGTGGAATGAGGTGATTATGAATCCAGCTGTGCAAGAATTTATCGATTTTCTGGATCGCGAAGACGATGAGGACTATGGCGATTTCAAACGTGAAGTCGATCTGCACTTTCACTATATGGTGGATTCCTTAAAGCCACTCAGTGAAGAGCAAATCTGGCGTTTACGAAAGATGCGCGAGCAGTTGCTCTGGTCCTATAAAGATAATATCGAAGAGGTTAGGGAACTTCTAATGGATGAAGCGGCCCACCTTGAAGACTTTAATGCATAACTCTGTGCGCCGTTGTTGCGCTCGTCGCGCCTGCTAGGTAGGCTTTCCTAAACGTACACGGTTTATCCGCCGAAGCTTTAGCGAAGGAGGGTTCTATGTCAGTGCTGGCAACGCAGGAGTTTTGCATCACCTTAAGTGATCTCGCCTCTTTTATGGAGATTTCTCCAGCTGAAGTAAAAAAGAAAGCAGAAGCTGTTTTAAATAAAAAAGTAAAGTCTCCTTGGCTCATGCCCGAAGAAGTAAGAACACTGCTTTTAGCTTCTGGCTACAAATACCCTCAAAAAGTTATTTCAGTACAAATGCTAAAAGGTGGAGTTGCAAAAACCACTTCAGTCTTAAACGTAGGTCTACGAGCTGCCATGTACGGCGCAAGAGTTCTTTTCATCGATTTGGATCAGCAAGCGAACTTAAGTTTCGCATTGGGAGTTGAAGATGAATCTTTGCCAGTATGGGTGGACATCGTCGAAAAACGTAAAAGCATTGAGGAATGCGTGCGTTTTGTTGAGCCCCACGTTGATCTTATCCCTTCATCATTGAACAACTCAGTCTTAGACAGAGCTTTAATGAATTCCAACCGCAACTGGGCCCAAGTGGTTAAAGCTCCATTAGAGAAAATTCGTCATCGTTACGATTTAATTTTGATTGATACAGCGCCAGCGCTGAGTGCTGTGAATACGGCGGTAACAGTAGCTTCAGATGAAGTCGTTCTGCCAGTGAACCCAGATAAGTTCGCTTTCCTTGGATTAGAAAAAAATCTAAGCGAATTGGAAGACATTAAACAAGATTTCAACCTGCAGTTCCGCCGAAAAATCCTATTCACGAAGTTTGATGGCCGCGAAAATACCAGCCATGAGCTTCTACAAAAGTGTATTGATTCTTTTGAGGATAGTTTGATGAAAGGCTATATTCGAACCTCTTCCGAGGTGAAGAACACCGTGCGTTCCGGCAAAAGCCTTTTCGCCGGAAAATCGCCTGTCAAAGCGGATTATGATTTTGTCACTCGAGAAATGTTAGGCTTCGTTTAAGGGGAAAACCATGCCAGAAATTAAACATTATGACGGTAAGAAAAAACATTCTACAAAAACCCATGCAGCAAAAAAGGGGAGTCATCACGCTTCTCACTCTAAGCCCCATGCTGCTAAAAAACGTCGTCCCCATCATGATATGGCTGCTGAACGCCACCATGAAGACGAAACCGTAAAATTGGCTGAAGCGGTTTTAGAGGATACAGAAGCCATCAATACTGAAGCTGCTAATGAAGGTGTCACTAAAGAAGAGATCTTCGTCGCAGAAGTGATTTCTGAGGAAGACACAAATCACGGTCACCCAGATCGCGCTGATATCGGTGAAGAACGCCTAAAAGTTCATTTGGATTTTTATGGCAGCGAAATCCTTCGTCAAAAGGCGCCAAAAGTAATGGAGATTGCTGATACAGTTGCTGACGAATGGATGCATGACGGCAATTTCGAAGGTCTTCCGGTGGGAAATCCAATTGCTCAGATCGCGGCCGCGAAAGCTTTACGCACAGCCAAGGATGTAGAAAAGAAATTGGAAGAAAAAGGTGTTATCACTATGGCGAAAATGGGATTAGATTACGTCAAATCCAAAATCGAAAAGAGAAACACTTAAATAATGTCCCGTGCTTCTAGAATCAGTGAAATTTTAAATCAGGCTCTTGAACCCGTTCACTTAGAGATCGAAAACGAGAGCCACATGCATTCTGTGCCGCCAAATAGTGAAACTCATTTCAAAGTTTTGGCGGTTTCAAAAAAGTTTGAAGGCCTTTCCCGCATCGACCGCCAAAGATTCATCAATAATTTGCTTAAAGAAGAGCTGAAAAGCGGATTGCATGCCCTGACCCAAAAAACTTTGACGCCCGCTGAATGGGAAACCCAAAAAGCCAAATTAAACTTTGAATCCCCTGAGTGCTTGGGTGGTTCGAAACATGACAAAGCGGATCGTCGATAAGGGCTCATCTGACGCGTTGGAAACCTCTTGTCCTCGTTCCGACGTAGCTGTGCTAGGCCTTGACTCTAGGTTTTATTCGCTAAATTCACTTAATTTTGATTTTAATTCGCCAAGAAGACGTTTTACTTCCAGAAGCTGTTCTTCGTCTGGAGATATCTTATTCGTCATTTGCTCGGTCAGGGTATCCCAGGTATTTAATGCGTGGCTAAGATCTTGATTGAGGTTCCCAAAAAGAGGCTTTTTGGAAGACTCCTTCTTTTTCGGCAGTTGTTCCTGCTGATCGGGTTGTTGCTCTAAGATGCTGTCACTCATTCGTTGTCTAATTCTATCTGCCGTAATTTTCTATCGTAGTGCTTCATGCACAAGGGCGATAGTGTGATAAAATGAACTCCATTTGACAAGTATTTTTACCCTGGTAAAACTACCGTTTTTAGGAGTGTGACATCATGTCTCAAGAGATTATCTACACAATGAAGGGCGTAAGTAAAGTATATCCTCCACAAAGATATGTGTTGAAGGATATTTATCTTTCTTACTTTTATGGCGCCAAAATCGGGGTTTTGGGTCTAAACGGCTCTGGTAAATCCACTTTGCTTAGAATTATGGCAGGCGTAGATAAGGATTTCTTAGGCGAAGCCTTCCCGTCAAAGACGATGAAGGTCGGTTACTTTGAACAAGAACCTCACTTGGATGAGACTTTGACGGTCAAAGAAAACATCTTTGCCGGCATGGGTGAACTTCCAAAGTTGATGAAAGAATATAACGCCATCAATGATAAGTTCAGCGATCCTGACTTGGATCCGGATGAAATGAACAAGCTGATCGAAAAACAGGGTGCTATCCAAGAAAAATTGGAGGCCCTGGGAGCTTGGGATGTCGATCAAAAGATCGAAATCGTGATGGATGCTCTTCGCTGTCCAGATGGCGATTTGCCTGTAACCAACCTTTCGGGTGGTGAAAAGCGCCGTGTGGCTTTGGCTCGTTTGATTATGTCTGAGCCAGATATCTTATTGCTAGATGAGCCTACGAATCACTTGGATGCGGAATCTGTGGCTTGGCTTGAACAATATCTTTCTAAGTTCCCTGGAACTGTAATCGCGGTTACGCATGATCGTTATTTCCTAGATAACGTTGCTGGCTGGATTCTTGAACTAGATCGCGGTGAAGGTATCCCTTGGAAAGGGAACTATACATCTTGGCTTGAACAAAAAGACAAGCGCCAGGCCAACGAAGCCAAAGACCAAGCTCGTAAAGCGAAGACTCTTGAAAGAGAGTTGGATTGGATTCGCCAGGGTGCTAAAGCTCGCCAGGCTAAATCTAAAGCGCGTATTTCTAACTACGAAAATTTACTTAAAGAAGCGTCTCCGGAAAAAATCCAAGAGATGTCTATCTACATCCCGCCGGGACCTCGTTTGGGTGACATCGTGGTTGAGGCTAAGGGGATTACAAAAGCCTACGGCCACAAAGTCCTTTTGGATGATGTTAGCTTTAACATTCCAAAAGGTGCAATCGTGGGTGTTATCGGTCCGAATGGTGTTGGTAAATCGACATTGTTCCGCATGATCACCGGTAAAGAAACTCCTGATGCAGGAACTTTCAAAGTCGGGGAAACGGTGAAAATCGCTTACGTGGATCAAACCCGTGAGACTTTGGATCCGAACAAATCTATCTACGAAGAGCTTTCTGGTGGAGCGGATGTGATTCAGTTAGGCACTCGCGAAATCAATGCTCGTCAGTACGTTTCTTGGTTTAACTTCTCTGGTTCTGATCAACAGAAAAAAGTGGGTCAGTTATCGGGTGGAGAAAGAAACCGAGTGAACATGGCTAAGATCCTTAAACAAGGTGCGAACCTTTTGCTTCTGGATGAGCCAACGAATGATCTAGACGTAAACACGATGCGCGCGCTTGAAGAAGCGTTGCTAGAGTTCGGTGGATCTGCAGTGGTGATTTCGCATGATCGCTGGTTCTTGGATCGCGTGTGCACGCACATCATGGCGTTTGAAGGCGAATCAAAAATCGAATTCTTCCCAGGAAACTTCACTGAGTACGAAGAAGACCGCAAACGTCGTCTTGGTGAGAATGCTGGGCCAAAACGTATTCGCTTCAAGATGGTTTAGTTCTTGATCGGCAGTCCTCGGTGCGGATTTCCTTTGGCCTTAGTGCTTGGGTATCCGCTCCGGTCGCCCGCGGCATCCTGCCTCACTGGCCTTTTATACGCCATCGTGGCGGGCCAGAGGGGCGACCTCCGGGATACCCAAGCACTAAGGCCAAAGGAAATCCCACGACGAACGATCAAAAAAATAAATTTTTAAGAGAATAAAATTAAAAAGCAGTCTGAGAAGACTGCTTTTTTTTCTTCGATTAGTTCCGCTAAGACTAAAAGGTGCGCGCTTCTTTTTGCGGTTTTACCACGCGAGTAAGACCGGAAGAAATTACTTCTTTAGAAGCATTCTTTCGATCTTATCCATACGAGCTTTCAAATCATCATTCGCCGCTTTTAACTTCTGCATTTCTGATTCAGTATTCTTCACTTTCGCTTTTAGCTCTTTATTTTCTTCAACCAGGCTTGCGATCATTCGTGAATGAGTTTCTACTTTTTGTTCAGTGGATTCGCAGCGGAATTTCAACTCTTTTGTTGAATTCACTAGGGCCCAGAAAATAGGGGAGCTGTTCAAGCTTAAGTATCCGTTCTTTTCCAATTTCACGGCGTCAGGGATTTGTTTTTGTGCTTCTTGAGCTAAAACCCCCACGAATTCTTTGTCAGTTTCAGCGCCGATCGCGTTTCCGTTTTTATAGCGGAAGCGGATGACATCAAGATTTGCGATTTCTTTTAAGCCATATTGGTATTGGCCGGTAACATCTTTAAGGCGTTTATCAGAAGGAACAGTCCATGCGATATCACCACCGTTGCGGTATGGAGTTCCGGTGATACGGAAGTTTCCTGTAACATCTAAGGTATACTGCGGACTTGTATTTCCGATACCAACAAAGCCTGTATCCATTTGGAAGGACATCCAAGTGTAAGTGTCACCACCTGTTGAAAGGCGCGTGAAGTTAGCCGCATTATCCTGCACGATTCTGAAATCTTTATTTGTAGAACTCATGCCTGTGCTGCCGAATCTAATTTCGTGGGCTCCTGTAGCTTGTAAATCAAGTTGGCCATTCGGGGTCGTTGTACCAAGGCCAGTGTAGCCGTTTGTAGCAAACGTTAATCTTGGGGTATTTGCAATTCCAAGATGCAGTGGTGCCGAGGATCCCGTACCCACAAACATATTGCTTGTCGGTTTACCAGCCCAACTGCGAAGTGCTACAGAGTCTGCTATCGGAACAGTACCAAATGTCCCAGCGTGAGTAGTAGAATAAGCCACCATTTCAATCGCTGAACCGTCAGACTCTGCTGCTGTACTTGCGTACGCAGTAGTACCAGAGTTGTGATAGTTGCTTACTCTCATATTAGTGTTTCCATCTTGATCTTTAGTAACTTCTAGAGCTGAAGTTGGGGAGCTTGTTCCAATACCTACTTTCCCACTGTGATCGATTCTCATCACTTCGGAATTTGTGTTTGTTCCGTTCGCGATAGTCTTAAACAATATTGCAGTACCGTGATTTGTCGCAGAGTGTGCTTCCGTCGTAACGAAATGCATTTCACCACTATTAGCACCAGCAGACCAACCGGTGCCATCGTAGCCACTTGCTACGATGGATAAAACCACATCACCCGCAGAGAGTGTGGTAGGGGAAGCAATAGTCCCTCGTGATCGATATCCCAAAAGAACAGGCGACTCAGTCGTGCTGGAAGTTTTTAAGCCGATTCGACCTGTCACATCTGTTCCTTCGCCCTCAGCTATAATACCAGCGCGATAAGGATGAACGGCTGAGGTAGCTAGCGCTGATCTTACGTGCAATGGAACTACGGGCGAACTTTGTCCAATCCCCAAGTAACCATTTGGTCCCAAGGTCATGCGAGTTGATCTAGTAGTTGAGCCGATGGGTGTTGTGCCAAAATCAATAGAGCTACCTTGTGCTGACGCCGTTATATTTTCCGCTGCAAGAAATTGAATAGCAGCGATATTAGCGGTGAAAGCGTTGCCGGAATGATAAGCCTGACCATAAAGACCCATAATGCGGTCACCAGAAAGAACCGCTGCAGGAGTCGTTATATCTCCTCTAGATTTAGCGAATGCGACAGCTGGTGCATTGGTGTCAGCAGAAGATTGTTGAATACGAAGATAGCTGCTGTTGTTTGCCACGATATCTAAAGTACCAATAGGGGCGGTGGTACCGATGCCGACTTTGCCGTCATTATTAATGCGCATTCTTTCAACCATAGTACTTGCATTATAATGTCTAAAAGCCAAAGCATGGGTGCCGGCAAAATTTAAGTGCTCTAAGGTCATACCATTGGCAGGAACACCAGCAGTATTAGCGCCATCAGATCCAAATCCAAGAACACCAGTCACTTCACCGGCATCCCCTTGGGTGTTTCCACTATCACCATTGATCATTAAATACGCTGTCGCCGCATCAACCACGCGCGCTTTGCTTGCCACGTCTAATTGTACTGCAGGGTTGCCATTACCGACGCCAACATTTCCTGAGTTCGCAATAGTAACCCTTGTCGCGTTATTGGTTTTAAAAAGCATGCTATGGTCATCGTTAGTACCAATCGAAATTGCAGCTCCTGTCGTGTTACCACCATCCACTATCACACCACCAGCAGCGACTGGTAGCAAGGAAGCAGGAATTCTAGCGCCACCATCAAGTTCTACTAGTTGACCTGCAGATGTACCAAAGTTTTTAGTGGAAGCGGTTCCAAGGCCTGAAACTTGCGTGTTCGCAATAGCAATCGTCGTACAAGCAAAAGTGTCTGTGATCGCTGACCACGTCAAAGTTTTGTCAGCAGTCGAACAGGAAGTCGGCATCTGCAAGTTGCCAGTCGTCGTCGAGCGCATTTGCCCGAAACCAAAATACTGAATACCCCAATTAGTACCGTCAAAAAGAAAAGCCTGTCCCGTCAAAGGCGTCGTAGAGACAACACCCACGTTTTGAATTTTGACGACTTTCGTAGAAGCCGCACCACCCGTTGAAGTCACATCACCAGTTAAGTTTGGAATATCGCCCGCAGCCAACGAAGCGCCTGCTGTCACCAAACCTTTTGCATTAAAAGTGATCTTAGTAGCCGTACCCGCAGTCACTGTATCTGAAAGTGAAATCGTCGGCGTAGCACCACCAGTGCTTGAAAGAGGCGCACTGGCTGAAACGGAAGTTACCGAT
This sequence comes from Bdellovibrio bacteriovorus, assembly GCA_041888585.1. Taxonomy (GTDB): domain Bacteria; phylum Bdellovibrionota; class Bdellovibrionia; order Bdellovibrionales; family Bdellovibrionaceae; genus Bdellovibrio; species Bdellovibrio bacteriovorus_I. The sequence goes on from CP168971.1 coordinate 1,098,951, forward strand.
CCCGCAGCCGGAGTCGACCACGTCAAATTCCCACTACCGTTATTTGTTAAAACCTGACCGCTCGTACCAAGAGTATCTGGAAGTTTAAAAGTTAAATCACCACCCAAAGCGGCCGGAGCTTTAAGCTCAACATAATTGGCCCCCTGATAAACGCGAAAACCATTGGAAGTTTGAATCAAACCACTGGTGTTAATGGCAGTAGTGCCAGCAATAGTTCCTGAGGTAATGGCACTTCCAGAAACTTTGCCAGCAGTAGAAATAGTTGCAAGTTTTGTATCAACAATCGCAGCACCCGCAGCGATATCCGCATCAACTATGGTTGCATCTAAGATTTTCGCCGAGTTAACCGCACCATCAACTATTTTCGCTGTAGCTACCGTGCCATTGGCTAAGGTGACAGTAGCCACCGGACTTCCAGAAGAAGTCACATCACCAGTCAGACCTGTTAAACTTCCCGCAGTCCCTGCATCATCAGCAGGAGCCCACTTGGTGCCGTCGTATTTCAGAACCTTCCCAGAGGCGATGCCAGTCATATCAACTGTCACGCCTTTGATCTTATCAACACTCGTCGCACCTTGAGTTCCTGATACATCTCCCACAAGTGAACCCGTAAAGCCGGCTGCACTTCCAGCGATATTCCCAGTGACGTTTGCACCCGAAACACTCGGAGCAGAGCACACGAATGTCCCAGAGGGAGCAATGTGACGAAGATATTCACCCGCCGCACACACTGGCAATGAAGCCTTTGCGACGAAATCACTAGCTACGTTACTGCCTAGCTTTAACGCTGACTGCGCTAGCTTTGCATGGCCTGCGAATGGAACAGAACGAATTTCACTATCAGGAGAAATTAATTTCCATCCAGTGCCATCATGAAATTGCACTCGTAAAATACGTTTATCATCAACAACCGGAGTGTAAGTGCCGCCACCTTCACAGGAAAGAGCAGCGCTATTATCAAAACTATCTAAAAGTTTAAAACCTGCAGCCGCAGGGAAGTTCTTCGTGCCAGTGCCAATGGGAATATCAAATACACCTGAAGAGTTGCGCATATCCACGGCGCTGGAAGTTTCGCGATAAAGGGCGCAGGAGCCGGTGGGATTCATAATGGTGAATTCAAAAACAACACCATTCACTTCAAGGCCCTGACCTTGAGAATCTTTAATGCGACCCTGATAGGTTAAAGAACCTGGGACAGCAAAGGCATTAAGCGCAAAAAGAAGAATTAACGCGGCAGATACGTTCCGTTTTTTCATAGATAACTTATCGGAATTTTAACAGGATTCTTCAGAGTCCAACGTTCTTAATTCTCAAATTAAGACGGCTCTGCTTGGACCTTGGCTAAAGGAAGTTTTAATCGAACAAGGGTCCCGCGGGGGCGTTCGGGGCGCGGCTCAATTTGCGAATGGATTTCAAGATTGCCATCCATAAGCTGCAAATACTCTTTGGCTAACGGCATACCATAGCCGGTGCCTTTTTCCCCTTGGGTGCCTGGTCGAGAGGTTTTTGCTTGCAGACTAAAGATCTGCTCTAAGATATCAGCAGGAATACCTATACCATAATCTTGGATTTCAATAATAACGCCGTCGTCTTGAGGAAAGGCGCGCACATCAATGCGGGCCCCGGGATGAGAAAATTTGATGGCGTTACTCATTAGGTTTAATAAAACGACGTTGCTAAGAATTGTCCGCTCGGCATTAATCATCATGCGGTCGCGAGAGATTTCTAAAGATAGCTTAATACCTTTACGCTGGGCTTGGGATAGGGTGGATTCATAAACCTCATTCAGGACAAGGTTTAAAGAAAGTGGCTTTAATGGTAACTCCGCCTTGCCATCTTTGACTGACTTAAGGTGTCGCACTTGAGAAAGTAGATTTTGAATATCGTCGACGGCTTTTTCCATACGCTCAAACTCAACACTAGAAAAAGCCATGGGGCCTTCTTTGGCACGTAACAAATTTGAAGTCATTCCAGTCAGTGTATTGGCAACGTCGTGAATAAGAACCCTTAACAGGTTTTCCACATCGCTGTTTTGCTTTTGCAGGCGTTTAAGATGCCGTTCTTCGCTCTTAATATATTGATGGGTGGTAAAGCACGAAAAAAGCAGGAACGTGATCAGGTTAAAGCTCTTTTCCTTTTCATAGCTCCCATAATCCGTAATCACGTTGGGACCAATGCTTGAAACATGCAGCACCCAGAAGCAGGTAATGATGATAGTTACTATGATGTACCCTGCTAAAGAACCAGGCAATCCTATCAAAACACCAAGAACCAAAGGCACGGCGGCTAGCCAGAAAATTCCCGGAGCTTCCGCTCCTCCCGCTGTATATAAAAGGTACGTCAACATCGCTATGGCAAAGAAAGACAAAGTTAAAGCAGACCATAAAAAGTTGCGGGTGAATTTCATTATTAGAGGCGGTATCAACGCGAAGCCAAGCCAACCGGGGATTAAGACGTGATTGTATTCTGAGGTTTTGTATTCGAAATTGTACTTTACTAAATAGATTAAGCAGACGGAAACACCCAATGCATAGATGACTTTAAAGTAGGTGAGTCGCTTTTTAAATGCTTCATCTGATGTAAACTCAAGGTCGCGCATGACTGACCTATCGGAATTTCATTAAGGTAATATTAATATATTTGTGTTTATAAAAGAAATTTAAGAAGTTAGACCTTTGAGTGTCTCATAGTGAGCTTTTAGATCTATGAATTGTTCGGTATTCCCCCCATGATCGGGATGCAGAATGATTGCAGCCTGGCGGAAGGCCCTCTTCAATTCGTTTGCAGTAAATCCTTCGTTAAGATCGTGGATCCACGTCTTCATGAATTCATAAGCTTGGCGTTGAGCTTGATTGAAAGTATGGGGCTTTCTTTGTGGACGTACCTTCGGCGCAGGATATTGTCCACGGGGAGTTTGCAAGTCCAAGCGACTGATTTTCCCTAGTAAATAAGCCATGTGAGCAGGGTCGTTCAAAGAGGGATCAGCCATTTTAGCAGAGGAAAAAGCGGTGCTTTCACCCATTTTCTCTCTAAGAATCTGCTTAAAACTTGCTTGAAAACTCATGCTGAACTTATCGGTTCAGGTGGGTTTTCCCTCAGTCCAGAAGCGTTTTTCCCTAGAGAAATAGGCCTTTTTCATAGGTAAAACAGCCCTTTTCCTAGGGAAAAAACAGGTTTTCCGAGGGGAAAAAGGCTGTTTTCGGGGATTTTCCCCTTGAAGGTGTAGAAAAAAAAATGATTTTACCTGCATTTTTTTTTGGACAAACGCCTGGACTTAGATACACACTAAGCTCATTCGTATAAAAAACGAGACTAAAAACCTAACGGAGGAATTACGAATGGCGAAAGCTAAGAAAGCTACTACTAAGAAAGCTGCAGCTAAAAAAGCTGCTCCTGCAAAAAAAGCTGCTGCGAAGAAAGCTGCTCCTAAAAAAGCTGCTGCTCCAAAAAAAGCTGCTAAAAAAGCTGCTCCAAAAGCAAAATCTGCACGTAAACCAAACGCTGCATTCATGAAAGCGTTGACTCCATCTGCAGCCTTGGCAGCAGTTGTTGGTGCTTCTCCACTTCCACGCACTGAAGTTGTTAAAAAACTTTGGGCTTACATCAAAAAGAACAACCTTCAAGACACTAAAAACAGAAGAAACATCAACGCTGATGCAAAACTTAAAGAAGTTTTCGGCGGAAAAACTACTGTTTCTATGTTTGACATGACTAAACTAGTATCTAAGCACCTTAAATAGGCCTTAGGATTAACTAAGTCGAAAAAAAGCCTGGCTAACACCAGGCTTTTTTTTTGCCTAACGGTTGATGAAAAGGGCCCAATCGACTGCGTTGTACGGTCCTTCGCTTCTCTCCGACGTGGCGCTGCCACGCCTCCGTTTCGCGAAGGATCCTCCGCCTTGCGCTTGGACCCTTTTGATCAACCTGGATGTTGCTTTGGGTTGTGGGGGAGACGCTCCACTTCGTCGTCGCTACGGGGATGGTCGCCTTCGAGTTCGCGGTGACTGTTCATTTTTAACTTAATCGTGGCTTTATGGGACTGCTTCAGGCTTTCTTTGGTCTGTTTTTGGGGCAGGCTTGTTATGGAAGACCATTCAATTCTCATTTATTGATTTTGATGCTTAGAGTGAAATTTCTCTCTTATTTTCCGGAATTTACGGCCTATCCAAGCTGCTAGACCCATGCTATAAAGTCGGTCTATGGGAATAAAGCCTCTTTCGTTAGAAGAAATCAAAAAGATGACTCGTGCTTGCCGTATTGCAGCCGATACATTGACCTATCTTGATAAGTACGTAAAAGCCGGGATCACGACCAACGATATTGATAAGTTGGCCAATGACTTCATGATGACTAAAGGAGCGAAGTCCGCTTGTTTGGGTTACCATGGTTACCCTAAGTACACTTGCACTTCAGTGAATGAGGTCGTTTGTCATGGGGTCCCTGATGATAAGACCATCCTTAAAGATGGTGATATCATCAATGTCGATGTCACTGCTTGGATTGATGGTTTCTTCGGTGACACTTCAAAGATGTACATGATCGGTAATGTTTCTGATGAAGCTAAAGACCTTGTGGAAACGGCGATGATGGCCCGCGACAAGGGGATTGAGATGATCACTCCGAATGGCTTCACTGGTGATATTGGTTTTGAAACCAACAAGCTTGTGACTCGTAAGGGGTATACCACTGTTAAAGAAATCGGTGGACACGGTGTGGGCCGTATTTTCCATGAGGAACCATTTGTTCCTTCATTCGGTAAAAAAGGAAAAGGGGATCGCCTTGTTCCCTTCCATTGTATCACTGTTGAGCCTATGGTAAATCAAGGTACCGATGAGATTATTGAATATTCAATCCATGGATCGAGTATTAAATATTATCACACGGCTGATGGCTTGTTATCAGCGCAATTTGAGCACACGGTGCTTGTGACTGACACTGGCTACGAAGTTCTGACTTTACCTTAGAACTTCTTTTGAATTAGTTTTGATAAGTAACAACGTAAGGATAAATCAATGTCATTAACGACGACGAACGGAAAATCCGCTATGAAAAAAAACGCAAAGACTGCTGCAAAAGCTCAATTGAAATCGAAAGCTGTGACTGGAGATTTCAGAGTAGTTAAAGAAGCGATGGAAAACCCAGAAGTTTTCGAAAAATTGGCTAAATGGGGCCGTGAAGAAATTAAAATCGCTGAAACTGAGATGCCAGGTTTGATGGCTCTTCGTAAAGAATATAAAAAACAACAACCTCTTAAAGGTGCGCGCATTTCTGGTTGCCTTCATATGACAATCCAAACTGCGGTTCTTATTGAAACTCTAGTAGAGCTTGGTGCTGAAGTTCGTTGGTCTTCATGCAATATCTTCTCTACTCAAGATCACGCGGCTGTAGCTATCGCTGCTGCTGGTATCCCAGTATTTGCTTGGAAAGGTCTAACTGAAGAAGAGTTCAACTGGTGTATCGAACAAACTATCACTGGTTGGGGCAAAGAAGGCTTCAACATGATCCTTGACGACGGTGGTGATTTGACGAACATGATGCATGAACCACGTTTTGCAAAAGAAATGAAAAAGATCATCGGTATCTCTGAAGAGACAACAACTGGTGTTCATAACCTGGAAGTTCTTTTGAAAGCTGGAAAATTGAAAGTTCCTGCAATCAACATCAATGACTCTGTAACTAAATCTAAATTCGACAACTTGTACGGTTGCCGTGAGTCACTAGCTGACGGTATCAAACGTGCCACTGACGTGATGGTTGCTGGTAAAATCTGCGTAGTTGCTGGTTACGGCGACGTAGGTAAAGGTTCTGCGCATTCACTTCGTGGACTTGGTGCTCGTGTACTTATCACTGAAATCGATCCTATCTGCGCATTGCAAGCAGCGATGGAAGGTTTCGAAGTTACGACTATGGATGAAGCTGCGAAAATCGCTGATATCTTCGTAACAGCGACTGGCTGCTGCGATATCATCACTGATAAACACTTCAATTCTATGAAAAACAACGCGATCGTGTGCAACATCGGTCACTTCGATATCGAAATCGACATGGCTTGGTTGAACAAGAATTCAAAAATCCGCGAAGTTAAACCTCAAGTGGACATCCACACTTTGAAAAACGGCAAACAAATCATCGTCCTTGCAAAAGGCCGCTTGGTAAATCTTGGTTGCGCTACTGGCCACCCAAGCTTCGTTATGTCGAACAGCTTCACAAACCAAGTATTGGCGCAAATGGAACTTTTCATGAACCGTGATAAGTACCAAGAGCTTGCTGTTTACCGTCTACCAAAACACCTAGACGAAAAAGTGGCGGCACTTCACTTGGATAAACTTGGCGTTAAGTTGACTAAGCTTTCTTCTAAACAAGCTAAGTATCTTCATATGTCTCCACAAGGTCCGTTCAAGCCTGAACATTACCGTTACTAATTGACCCGCTTTCGGGTTGGTTAAAGGGGGCTGCTCTGCTGGCAAAACGCTCAGACAGTCCTCGCGCGAAGGGGAGCCTTACTGGCTTCCCTTTTTTTTGCCTTTTTCTTCTGATTACTACTGCAGATTTTTCGGGCGCTGCGGAACTCGGTTTTGCCAGCAGAGCTGCCCCCTTTACCCATCCCGAAAGCTGGAATTGTTCGGCATCGCACGCCAATCGGATCGGGGAGAAAAGGTGCCTGCTTCTTTTTTTGGGTCTACATTGCGTTAGTTATCATGCCGGAAATATCCAATTGAAATACCTCAGCACTTTAGTGCCTCTGCCGAGAGCGCTGGAGGTGCCTGGTTCTTTTTGCGGTTGTGCTGCGTTACCGAATCGGTGATGAAGAGTTTGGGGGCAAGTTCGCATGTAACATAAAACTTTTTGTTACTTGGTTTTTAGCTCGAACTTCGCTTTGGCTAAAAGCACTCCGTTGACCATGATTTCTATAAAGTGGGTGCCGGGGTAATAGGTTCTTGTGGTTATCGGCTTGAATGAATGTTTCTTTTTTAGGGCCAAGGGCTCTTTGCCTTTTAAGTTTTTGATCGCTAGTTTGAAAACTTTGGGGGCGGTTTCGCCGTTGTTTTTTTGGTGGTGGACTAAATAATCGATCATGACTTGGCAGTCTTTTGGGGATTTCAAATCAAAGCTGAACTCTAAAGAGTCGCCGACTTTGACTTCCTTTTTGCTAAGTTTGAAGTTTTGGATAATCACTTTGGCTGAGTTTTCAAAACCCAAAAGGTTAAGTGCATCTTTGTCGCCCTTTTTTAAAAGAGTCCTTAAAGCGTGTTTTACGATCCACTTTATCTTTACTTTATGTTTTTCCGGAGCTTCTTTCAGCCACTTGCTAGCTACTTGAACTGCAAGTTTTGGATGATCTTTAGAAATATCATTTAAATGATTAGCGACTGACTTTCTAACGTACAGCTCTTCGTCGTATTTTAATTTTTCTAAGAGTTCTATGGTTTGCGTGGGGTCTTTAATAAAGTGCTTTAACTGTTCACCCCAGGGAAGTCTCGGTCTTGAGCCTTCAGAAACCAATCTTCGCACGTGATGGTTGGGATCTCTCGCCCATTGATGTAGTACTTTAAGTGTTCTTTTTTCTTCTTTTATCAAGAACGGTCTGATCGCGAACTCGCCGGTGAATCTAGAGGTTAACTCTTTAAGTGCCGCCATCGATTCGTCGAAGTCTTCTAAGCCATAACGCTGAATAAATTCGGTGAAGGCCCAAAGATCAAACCCGGTTAATGGTTTCATTTTTGGCGAAGGCTCTAGCGCCGCCTTCATCAAAATCGCCAACGCCTTTTTATAATTTGATGGCAGGTGAGTTTTAAGAAAATCACAAATCAGGCGCATTCTTGGTTTTAATTCCAAGGCCGGAAGTTCGTGGCTGACTTTAATGAATTCTTTGCTAGCAAAAGTAGGGTAGTGGAACTGGATATGATGGGCCGTCCTTTTTACCAAGTCCTCATTGATCCAATTTTTAAAAGCGGACTCTTCAGTGGCTTGGTTTTTTGCTGGCACGGCCATGATCCTTAACTAACTACTTAAAATTGATCTTATCAGTATAGTGACGAAGTTCTTGGATGCTTTCGCGGATGTCGTCCAAAGCCCGATGCTTGTTCGCCTTTTGATAGAAATAATTGAATTTATTATTGATGATTACCTTCCAAGACGACACATCCACCATACGATAGTGCAAACGGCTTGAAAGATCCTTCATATATTTATCGATGAACAAGCGGTCTTGCATGATCGAATTCCCAGCTAATACCGGGCGGTCTTTTGGATCTGGGAAATGCTTTTTCACCATGTCGACAAGTTTTGCCTCTACCTGATCTGGCTCCATTCCAAATGGAACCTTGGCAGTCAGGCCTGATTTTTTATGGTGCTCGCGGTTCCACGCATCCATGGCATCCAGATATTTTTGCGGCTGCTTAACCACGGTTTCAAAAGTATCAAGTTCGGCAAAATTTAAATCCGTGACGATGGCTGCCACTTCGATGATCACTTCTTTCTCAACATCAAGTCCGGTCATTTCCATGTCGAGCCAAAAAAGCTTATTCATTTACGAATCCTATTCTAGGGCTTTAAGCCCGAAAATCTTATTTTGAGGGATTGGGTAAGGTCAGACAAGTAAAGCTTAATGCTTGTCCTGCTGCATACCGCGAATCAAGGCGTCTTGAACCGTGCGGATCAATGTTTTTTCATCCCAGGGTTTATCAATGAAAGCCTGGGCTCCGTATTTTTGCGCCTCGCGAACGATATCTTTTTGCCCGTACCCAGTATGCATAATGAATGGAGTGTTAATACCGTGTTCACGCATCCACTTTAACACGTCCAAACCTGATTTTTTCGGCATCTTTTCGTCAGATAAAACTGCATCGAACCGTTTATGTTTCAAAAGTTCAATGGCTTCAATACCGTTAGCCGCTTGAGAGATTTCTGAAGTGATGTCTTCAAGCAAAGCCACCAAAACTTCGCGAAGTTCTGGTTCATCATCAATAATTAACAAGTGCCCTTTAGTTTCAGGGGAGGATTCAGCGTTCATTAGATAATTAGTATGGCAGAAGCTAAACTCCTCGTCATTTGATATGCAACAAGAACAAGGAGTTTTTTAGTTAGGAAGCCAAACGCTCGTTAAGAATTATTTCGAGGTTTCAGAGCCCGTGATTTTGTATTCACCAGCTTTAGACATCTCAGCTTGGATTTTTTCTTGAGGGATCACAACGCCCGCTTTTGGAGAGATCACAAGCTTGCCCACAGACACTTCACATTTTTCAATGCCTTCCATCTTGCAAACATGGGCTTTGATGGATTTAGCGCAAGAACCGCAGTGCATGCCTTCCACTTTATATGTCGTGGTCTCAGCAAAAGAGATTTGAGCAAACAATAATGACGCTAAAACTAGGGCTTTTTTCATCGGGGACTCCTTTTAGGTATCTGAAGACTACAGTATACCCGAAAAATAGCTTTTCCAAGACGCTAGATTGCTCAAAAAGAGGGCATTGGGCGCCATGACTAAGTTTTTTTGCAAAATTGTTGTTGTCTTGCGGGGCCAGAGTGGCTATAAAAGACCTTCCAAATCGATGTGGGGTGGTAGTTAAGTTGGTTATAACGTCCGCCTGTCACGCGGAAGGCCGCGGGTTCGAGTCCCGTCCACCCCGCCATTTATCTACACTTCGGCTTTACCGAAGTAAGCGAAAATGGCGATCCTCACAAACGATAAGGGCAAAATTACCGAGGCTTAGTTCTCGGTTTTTTTATGTCCAAAACCTTCCGATATTTTTTTATTACTCTTTTCCTATAGCACTTAAGTATAACCTTCCAGTTCAACAGTTCCCGACGAAACCCGCAGGGAACGACCAACGTTTCGACACTTAAAAGTTGCGGATGTTCCTTCTAAAGAGAACGGAACACCCCTGAGAAACCCCTTTATTTTAAGCTAAGCTAAATCGTCTTACTTTCCGTAGGTGGGCATAGCGATTGCTCCTCAGGTTCGTGCAAACAATAAAAAAGGAGATTTCTAATGAAGCTTTTAATTTCTGCATTGATTTTCTTGGGAGTGGTTCAAGCCTCTGCGGTTGAGGGTCAAACAAAGGTACTTTGTGAGCTCAACACTCGTAGTATGTTCAAATTTGCAGCTGAAGACAATAAGCTGATTGTCTCGCAGGTTATTGGAGGCACCTGGTATGATTCAACCCGTGAAATAGTGAGTGTTCGAGAAACAGATGACATGGAAAATGAAAGTGCCCGCGACTTTTCAGCTTCTAACAGCAAAAATAATAGAAAAGTAGTTTCTGGTCGCGCGTATAACTTAGTGCCTGTGGACCAAGCTATAGAGGGATTGTATAATGTTACATTCGCGGTATTTCAGATGTCAGATGGCTCTCAAATGGCGATCAAATTTGACAGAAGAGAATATCCAGTTTTCGACAGCAAAGCCTGCAAACGCTAGTTTAAGTTTCTTTCTTATCTCGCCCTTTTGCTGTCCTCCGTTGGGAGGACAGCAATTTCAATTTGGTGTGCTTTTATGTTTACCAGCGCGGTAAAAGTATGGAATCTGTATCTTATGAAAGTTCATACGCTGAATATCTTCAATTTCAGAATCACTAAAGGGTCATGAGTTAAAGTGAATAGCCTCATTACCCGCAAACGAAAAACCATCGATCCTTGTCCTACATGCTTTTTACATCGTGATCGCTGTATCTGCGCGTTTATTCCAAAGCACGATTTGAAAACCCGTGTGAGCCTTATCATTCACGCTAAAGAACTGAAGCGCACAACTAACACTGGTCGCCTTGCCTTACATGCGCTAACTAATTCGCAGATGTACGTGAGAGGTGGTTCAACAGAGCGATTGGATCTTAATTTGTTACTTGTGCCTGAGTACGAAACCTATGTGCTATTTCCATCTGACGATGCAGTGAATTTAGAAGACATCAAACCGCAAAAACCAATTCAACTTATTGTGACTGACGGCAACTGGCGCCAAGCAAGTAAGTTAAATACGCGCCATCCAGAGTTAGCACATGTACCACGAGTTAAAATCGGTGCCGCAAACACAGCACGCTATCATCTGCGTAAGGAACATTTCAGTGAGGGGCTAGCGACATTAGAAGCCATCGCTCTTGCCATAAGAATCATTGAAGGCGAAGAAGTAGGCGACAGCTTACTCGGTTTGTATCAGAGAAAACTCACTGCCACTTTGCAGGGCCGCGGCCTTATACCCTCTTCTGAGCTTGAATAATTTGGTCTAATTTACCCAAGAATTGCGATCGTGCTTTTTGATCCATAGGGGCGGGGCCACCGCGCATTTCACCCATATGTCTAAGGTTTTGCATAAGTTCGCGATTGGCAACAGCAGAGCCGATATTGTCTTCGGTAAATTCAATACCTTTAGGTCCTAGAACACGGGCCCTTTTCTTTACACAACGTTCAGCCAAAAGAATATCAGCTGTGACTACAATATCACGGTGGGTAACAGTTTCTGCAATCCAATCATCTGCGGCATCGAAAGTTCCTGCGACAACTTTCATTTCTATCAGTGGATCAAGTGGCACATTTAAATACTTATTAGCTACCACATAGGTTTTTATTTTGTAGCGTGCGGCGACCTTGTAGGTTTCTTCTTTAACGGGGCAGCCATCTGCATCGATAAAGATTTGAATCTCGTTTTTGTTTTCCATCACCATTATCATCACTCATGGATTAAAAGAGCGAAAGTAAAATCACAAAATCAGTTATTAGAACGATCTTGCAAGTTTGCAGTACCTTGGGTTGCAAACCCTGATGTATCTGCGCAACGGCTCATTTCTTCCGTGGCAACTTCATTGAATCTCTCATTGAATTGCATTCAGCAACCTATGGAGGTTTTGTGAGTCAACGAAATGTCCCTTCACTAAAAACCAGCGCAAATTGTTAAGCATCAAGATGTGATGTGTAAAACAGGCGGGTGTTACGGGGCGTTCTGGGAAAATTAATGTCCGAAGCTTCTTTTCTTGCGAGTAACTCATTTAACGCAGGATAATCCTTTCGCCTATTGCGCCATCTCCGCACATTTATTGACAAGCAATAGACGGAGCGATTTAGTCCCTGCGATGAAAAAAATTATCTTAAATCTGATTATCCTACTGGTTTCAGTTCCTGTATTTGCTTGCCCGGAGCTATCAGGCAACTTTGAGTGCACATCTGAGTCTGGCCCAATCACTTCGTTTAGCATCAGTAAAGGCTACGAAAAAGGCCAAGTTATCTATCAAATCAACGGCACCAAACTGATTGCTGATGGAATTCCAGTGACTCGTTCTAAAGGTGACGGTTTCCCAACGACTTATACAACTAGTTGTGAAGGTCAAAAACTCCGCGCAAGAATGCAGACCCATGTTTCTTCTGCAATTTGTCCTTCATTACCTTTAGCTGTGGATTCAATCACGATCTTCACGCCGGTTGGAAATCAAATCGAAATGGATGATGTTACGATTTTGCTTTGCCCAGATAAAGCGCCAATGAACATTCGTCACATATATATTTGCACCAAAAAATAAGGAATTGAAATGAACCGTCAAAAACTTACTTCATTTATCGCAGTCGGTGTTTTGTCTTTTATCGCCTCGTCAGCGGGTGCGGAAAAATTCTTAATTTCATTTAAAGATCAAAATCAAGTGCAAGCCTTCAAATCTTCCATTCAGAAGAATTCAGGGATTCGTCTTGATAGTGATTTGTCTGAATTGCAAGTCTTGATCGTTGAAGCGCAAAACCAAAATCAAATCTTTAATTTTGTTGATGCAAAAGACCTTCGTTTCATTGAAAAACAAAAAGTCTATGGTGCGCCTCGGGTGCAGCTTGCTCCAACGCCGGTTTCAAATTTACCGCGCATGACTTTGATGAACAATCAGGTGCCAGTTTCCCAAGGGCTTAAAATGATTAGCGTACCTCAAGCTTGGACTATGAGCCGTGGCGCTGGTGCGCGTGTGATGGTGATCGATTCAGGTATTGATCAAAACCATCCGGCTTTTGCGGGCCGTATTGAGCAAATGAAAAACTTCACAGATGAAGGTGGCCCTGAAAACACAAAAGATGATGGTGGTCACGGAACACACGTAGCAGGTATTATCGCGGCTCAAGCGGCGCAAGAAGCAGTAGGTGTGGCTCCTCAAGCAAAACTACTCATTGCTAAAGTGTGCGGCGTTAAAGGCTGTAAGAGTGATGCAATTGCAAAAGCTTTGGGTTGGGCACTTCGTGAAAAAGTCGATGTTGTGAATATGTCTTTAGGTGGCGGCGGAAGCGTTACTGAAAGATTCATGATCAACCAATTAGATGGTGAACAAATCCCAGTTGTTGCGGCAATGGGTAATAACGGCATGGAAGCGACTCCTTTGCCTGCGGGATATATTTCCGTAACAGCAGTAGGTGCCGTTGATATGAACGGGCAGCGCGCAGCGTTTTCTAACTGGAGCCCAGCTTTAGACTTAATGGCGCCAGGTGTAGGCATTCGTTCCACTGTACCATTGGGAATGGGTCGAGCTGCGCTTTCAAGTTTTCAAACTCAAAGTGGCGATTGGAAAGTTCTTCCAGGTGTTACGTTTGTAGGTGTGCCAACGACATCATTAAATGAGTCTTCGATTTTCGGTGAATACGGCACGGTAGATGAATTAGCTAAAGTGAATGCCACAGGAAAAATTCTAGTAGTTAAGCGTGGAAACCTGCCGTTGCTTGATAAAATCAAAAACGCGCAAAAAGCGGGCGCTTCTGCTTTAATCATCTGCAATAACGATTCAGCCTTAGTAAGTGGATCATTAAGCGAAGATCCAAACGAAATCCAAATTCCTGTAATTATGGTTGAAAAAACCGCGGGCGAAGAATTAATTGCCAACTTAGCAAACTCTTCATCAGTGAATGTACAGTTTGAAATTCAAGCTGCTGACTACGCAGAGTTCAGCGGCACTTCAATGTCTTCACCCTATGTAGCAGGCGTTGTTGCACTAATGAGATCCGTAGTTCCAGGCATCACGTCTTGGAAGATCCGTCAAATCATGGATGGTACTGCAACCCCAATTAAGACTGATATTCCGAACCAAACAGGCAAGGGCTTGGTCAACGCGAAGGCAGCTGTTGACGGCGCTTATGCTGTCCGTAAGAAGTATCGTAAAATTAATTAATTTTTACGATTACATAACTAAATAAAAAAAGGCAGCTCTGAAGGCTGCCTTTTTTTATAGATACCCGGGAGCTTTTTTCTCAAGCTCCGTCAAGATCAAACTGTGCAAGCGCGAGTAAAACGGCTGTTCGTGAAAATGGACGGTAATAGGACGCTTGTACTTCTGGTATCCAGGCACAATCTTCACAAGCTTATTGTCGTTTATTAAGTGACGGCTCATCACCGCACGCCCTAGTCCTAATTCAACCGCATCTATGATGCCATAAACGTCCCCCATAAAAGAGCGGCGAATGACTTTTGGAACTTTGGATTGAGTTTTAAAAAACGATTCAGTCGCATTGTCCATCGGACCGTGATCTAAATAAACTTCCGCAGGGCTATGGTGTTTTACGCTTTCGATCACCACGAATTCCTCATAACCCAAAGTCGATTCAAGCAGTCCGCTTTTACCCCATTTGTAATCCATGACAATAAGGTCCGCTTTTGCAGACTTTAAAACATCTGGCAGTTCGTACATTTCGTAAGACTGAAAATCGATGCTTATCCCCGGATGGGCGCGCATTAACCCCGCAAGCGAAGGAATAATCACCGACCGTAACACCGATGAATAGGCTGCCAGCCGAAAGTGCCCCGCTATTTTTTCTTGCGAGCCTTTGATATCTCCAAGCAGTTCATTTTCTAATTGCATTTGAATGCTAGCAAATTTCAGCAGTTTTTCACCGGCCTCGGTGAGCTTTAAACCGCGAGGTTCGCGCACAAACAATGTCACTTCTAAATCGGATTCCAACAATGAAATACGCTGTGACAGGGCAGACTGGGTCAGACCTAGCTCTTTAGCTGCGTTGGTAATGTTAAGGTCTTTAGCAGTTTGTAAGAAGGCGGAAAGCCCTAAACTCGATATCCTCATAGATATTAATTATTCTAATGGATATATAAAAACAATTAATTTTTATTATTTAACGGAAGGAGCTAATTAAGGGATCAGCAATCAAGCTTTGAAAGGACGTGTTATGAAAACTTTTGTATGTATCTCTATTTTATTATCGAGCACTTTGGCCTTGGCAACGACTCCAGAACAAGTGGTTTTAGCAAATCACCATTGCGTAAACGAAGCTGGCGAGTCCTTAGACGTAACAGTCATTCAAGCGCGCCCAGCACAGGCTAAAGCTGTCGTGACTGGTGGCGATTCAAAAATAGAAACTTTCTCGGGCTGGCAATTGGTAGAACTTCCATTTACCTATGCTTTAACCTCTGATCAAACGGGCAAAAACGCCACTCTTACTTTCTCTTACCCTAAAACCTACGGTGGCAGATGTGGACGTTGCGAGCCTGGCTCGGGCTATCAAGACTATTATGCAAAACTTCAAATCGAGGGTCAGGAATTGAACTTCACATGTCCTCCATTCTAAGCTCGGAAAAAGGTAAAGCCCCTTTCAAAAAGGGGCTTTACTTCTTAGTCTATTTAATTTTGGCAGTTGCCTGGATTGGTTATGATAGCCAAGCGATCACGATCCAGTCCGAAGAATCTAAGACCGCAGCCATAACGCCGGTATTTAATAAAATCACCTGGCAATGGGGGATGGACCAAGACGTATGGATGATGAATCAAAGTCATCACGGACCCGACGCTGATTCGTCACAATGGGAAAGATTGGCTATCGTTATTGATAAGACTAAAACTCCCAAGGTTGCGCGCTTTTACCAATTGCAACCTGGTGATCTGATTTGGAACGAAAACCTTATCGGAAAAAGAGTTGAATATCGTGCCAGTTGCTTTATTTGCCATAACAATGGGCCGCGAGCGATTCGCCCGGTGGTGGATAGCCAGAATGCTAAGTTAAGTTGGGCTGAACGAATAAAAATCCAGGCTTGGAACTTAAGAATTAAAAGCTACGGCAGAATTGTCCATGATCCAATACATGATGCGGAAGATATTAAATTAGTTGTCCCTTTTTCGTATCAGTCAGCAGAAGATAACGGTTTATTAAAAGTCCCAACTTGCACAAAGTGCCATAGTGAAAACGGAATTTTCGCGCGTGGTTTTTTACGTCGTCAGCAAATAGGAACTATTCGCGCCTTGATACAAAGAGGTCACATGCCTCCTTTAGGATTTTCATTGGATCAAAAAGAAAAAAGGCAGCTTGAAGACTTTATTCGTGGTTTCTAAAACAACTGTGTACTATAGTTCTTAGGTGTTTTGAGTGACCTGAACTATGTATAGGAAGAGACAATGAAAAATAAAAGATGGTTTGCCGTAAAAACGCTTTATATAACTCGTGCTGTGGGTAAATCCAGCGGAAAAGGCAAACAGGCCTTTGCTGAATTGCTTGAAGAGCGTGTAGTTTTGTTTCAAGCAGCAACTCCGCTTGCGGCAGTAAAAGCGGCTGAAAAAGACGCTAAAGAATACAGCCAATACACTTATACAAATTTTGAAAATCAATCCGTACGCACTGAGTATTTAAAAGCCTGCGATGTTTTTGAAATTTATGAATCGCTAGATACTGGCGTAGAAGTTTTTGCATCAACTGAAGTTTTGACTAAAAAACCATCTAAAAATGATCTGATTACACGCAGACTTGGAAAGATGGAAACAAATAGCACAATCAAGATGCGCAAAAGGTTTATGAGTAAGGAATTAGGTTCTCACATCTAAAATATTTCCGAAAAGGACCGGGAGACTTAATGGAGTACCGGTCCTTTTTTTTTGCCGGGGCTTCGTCTGTGGTTTGAAACATTGGCGAATAACACGACCTCCACTCCGGTTGCTTTAACCGCTTCCATGCTATTATAATTTGTTATGTTAGCTCAGCTATTGTTTCTTTTATTGATTCTATTTGGTCAAACCGCGTTTTCAAACGAAGTGGTGCGAATCTCTACGGGGGAATGGTCACCTTTTATTTCAGAACATCTTGAAAATAAAGGCATACTTGCTCATATCACTAAAGAAGCATTTGCGGTGAAGGGAGTGGATGTTCAGTACGGATTTTTTCCGTGGGCACGCGCGACCCAGTTTTCGAAAACTGGAGAGTGGGATGGGACCATCGCTTTTGTACGTCTGAAAGAGCGTGAACCTTTTTATCTTTTCAGTGATCCTATTTACGTCGGGCACTATGCTTTCTTTCACCTTAAGTCCACTCCTTTTTCTTGGAACGATTATGCAGATTTAAAGGATAAACTTATCGCCTCAACAATAGGCTTTGGCGGGATGGGGGATAGATTTATCGAGGCTGAGAAAAAAGGGGTTATAAAGGTCCTTCGCTTGCTATCGGATGTCCAGAGTTTCAATATGTTGATGGCCAAAAGAGCCGCAGCTGTTCCCAGTGATGTCGAGGTGGGTTATGTGCTTGCGAAAAAACTTTATGGCGAAAAAGCGAATCTAATTACGCACAATGATCATTATATTCACCGAGCTGAATACCATTTAGTGATTTCCAAAAAAATCAAACACGGCCAAGACTTGATTAACAAATTTAACAAAGGCCTTGCGCAGCTTCGTAAATCAGGACGCTACCAAGAAATTCTAAAAAGCTGGTATGAAAAGCCCATTTACAAGGATGCCGTACCTAGAGAATACCTAAAGTTGAAAAGATAGAATGAACTTGTTCAAATTACTGCAGAGCGCCTGCATCTGCCAGAGCTTGCAAGGTGCTAAGATCTTTTGTCTGGCGTGCACCTTTTAGGTAAGTACCTACCTGACAGACTTCACCGGAATTTAATGCCTTTACTAGTTTTAGCAAACCACTTGATGTGGACTCAACTAAGACACCGCCAAAGCTAAAATAAAAAACTTTTTTATCGGTAAGACCTTGCTGCCACAAAATTAAAGATCGATCGCTACGTAGTTTGATCTTTGCTTTCGCAGAAATTTTAAAATTCGCTTTAGGAACGGTTTTAAATCCTTGAAGCGAAATGTGTTTCATCCAAGATTTTAAAAACGCCTCATGCATTTCTTGTTCGGTCAACTTTTGCAGGGCGCTCATTGAGTCACGATAAACTTGAGGCAGTTCGGTCACTTCCCCAGATTTGCCGTGCAGAGTTTTAAACGAAGTCGTCGGCTTTAGTGACGCTTTGCCTAACTTGGAATCTAAAAGCTCTTTTAAGGAATCGGAGAACATGTTTTTGTGAGGTTGATCCACCCACACACCCAAGCTCCATGTCGCACTGAAAGAACCATCCGACTCGGCAATATGCCAAGCAGTTGACGGCCAATAAGTCATGTCACCAGGGCGAGCTTCTAAAACCAAAGAATCTTTTTTGTATTTATCGTATTTAAACGCGCGATCCAAATCTGGATGCTTTTCTGCAAACTCAGGTGTCCAAAGACGAAAGGTCTTAGTTCCTGCAACAGGGAAACTAAATACACCACAAGAATCTACGTGGACCCCGAATGGAGTCTTACGGTAGTTCCCCAAATAAAGGCCCATTTCAGAAAAACGATTCGGGAAACCCACGTGGCGGTAAAGCTCATCCGTAAAATCAGTCAGCAGGTGCTGCTTTTTTAAATTTACTTTAAGAAGCTCATCGCACACAAGGCAGTAATCTGAAAATTCCGCTTCCATACGGGCGTGATATCCTAGCAGGGACTTGTCGGTCTTAACCGGCAGGACTTGCAGGACATCATCCGCATCGGCCTTAAAGCCATCGATATAGAATTTAAAGCCTTCTGGGTCGTTGAGCTTACGGCAGCGGTCGCTGTAAAGGACCAAAAGATCAAAGATCTCTGCGGCGCTCATTTCTAATAGACCGGATTTGACGTTTTTAAGGGCTAAGGGCTTTTTTTCCCAATAATTCGTGGCGAAGTTCTTCCAAAACTTTTGATCTAATTGGATAGGCTTTAAAGGGGATACAGGCGTTTTAGAAGACTTCATGGGCGCGAGAGTCCTTTAGAAACCCTCTACAGTCAAGACAGCCTTGTAAATTCGCCAAGGGCTTTCACGAAGCCTCCTTAAGGCCTTGTGGACCCTTGGTAATTAGCTTAAATATTTACCTCCTTGGAGAATCTAAATGAACCCAGCTGTGACCTTTGATGAATCCGTTCAGACACTCGAGCTTAAGCGTGATGTAACCAAACATCTGAAGCAAGGCCACCGCTGGATATTTGCAAACTGCTTTGAAGAGGGTCGTTCTGTAAAGTCAGGCATCCATCTTTTAAACTACAAGGGCGAAACTTTGGCTCTGGGAATCTGGCAAAACGATACGCAATTGCGTTTTAGAGTTCTAGTCCTTGCTGAAGAGCCTATCTTTAGAAAAAACAGCGTGAAGCGCACCTTAGAGCTTTATTTTGAAAACCAATGGCGTAAGGCTGTTGAAATCCGCCGTACTTTTGATCTTTCAGTGACGAACTCTTTCCGTTTGATTAACGGGGAGGGTGACGGTCTTCCGGGTCTGATCGTTGATATCTATAACGACACAGCGGTTATTAAGCATGACCACGCCATTATGGAAAAAACTTGGAACGCTAAAGTTATTGGCGAAAAAATCCAAGAGGCCTTTCCACAGATCAAGTGCGTTTACCTTAAACGCCGTAATGATGCAGATGAAAAAGGGACAAACATCATCGGGACATTAGCGCCTGAGGTGCAATTCTTAGAAAATGGCGTTCTATTTGCCTCTAACATTCGTGATGCTGCTAAGACCGGCTTTTTCCTAGATCAGCGCGATAACCGCAAAATGATCCAGCATTTCTCTAAAGGGAAGACGGTTTTAAATCTATTCAGTTATACTGGCGGCTTTTCTATTTTTGCTGCTAAAGGTGGCGCTAAAGAAGTGACCAGCGTCGATATCGCCAAAGTCGCTATTCAAGCCGTCCAACGTAATTTCGAAATCAACAATTTAAACACTGTTCACCATGATGTCGCGACCGATGCTTTTGCCTACCTAGAACAGTTAAATACCGAAAAGAAAAAATACGACATCGTTATCACAGATCCACCAAGCTTCGCACCGAATGAAAAATCGGTAGAACAAGCTAAAGCCGCTTACGCCAAAGTATTCTCTAATTCCATTAAGCTTGTGAACCAAGAAGGTCTTTTTGCGGCAAGTTCTTGTTCTAGCCACATTTCCACCCAAGCCTTCATGGAAATTTGTAAAGAAGCGTTTTCTAAAGCTCGTAAGAAAGGCACGCTGGTCTATATGGGTGGACAACCCGTAGACCATCCGTATCCGTTAGCGATGGAAGAACTTCGTTATTTAAAATTCGCACTTTTCCGTTTGGATTAAGAGGTAGACTTATGAACACTATTGCCAGCCTTCGCCAGGAAATCGATCAGGTTCATAAAGAGATGCATGCGCTTTTAGTGCGTCGTCGTGATTTAACCATGGCCATCTGGAAGATCAAACAAGCAGAAGGTCAGCCATTTTTTAATGCCGAACGCGAAGCTCAGATTATTAAAGACTTTGTCGCTTTGAATGCGGGTCAGGAAAAAGACCCACAATTTGATGAGCTTCTTAAAGGCGTGATGAACTCCCTATTAAGAGAATACGAAACTTACCTAAAATCGAAATTTACGCAGAAGTAAGCTGTTCTACACTTCGGCTTCTCCGGCTGGTCTACACTTCGGCTTCGCCGAAGCGACTAAGAACTACTTCTTTCTGCTCTGGTATTCTTTTTCTCTGCCGAAATGACTCTCTGAAAGACCATAACTTTCTACGTTGCCTAGTTCCTTAATCAAAGACTCCAGGTTCTTAGTTCCAGAGATAAAGTCCAAGTGGGCTTGGATTTTCGTGATTAATTCCGCACCACGCTCTTTTAAAGCTTCATAGCGGATATAACCAAGACCAAACGATTCCCACTCTTTCACGTAACGAGCCGCAGACTGCGAAGTTCCGTTATACATGGTATTGCGGCACTCTTGGTCAGGCTTGATTTGATGCCAGTTGCCGAATTGATCTTTCAATTTCACTTCATGTTTTTCACATGGTTTACCGCAGTCTTTAAAGCTTGTACCTTTGCTTAGGAAAGCCGCGAACACACAGTGTTCCATATGGAAGCTTGGCATGTATTGATAAGCGGTCACTTCAAAGCGTTCAGCTTGGCCAGCTTGAATTAGTTCACTGACCTGAACGTGATTAAGGTCATAACCCAAACAAACGCTTGTAAGGCCCTTATCAAGCAAATACTGGGCTGTTAGGTGATTGGCGACGTTTAAGCTGAAGTCGCCAAGGATTTCTCCTTGAAAGCCATTGGCTTGCAAATACTGAACTGCACCTAAGTTTCTAGCTAAGATCGCATCAGGATTCATTCTTAATAGAGCTTTGATATTGCGATGTTCATTGGGTTTCAAAATACGTGTCGTCGCCAAAGCAACTTTTAAATTCTGCGCCCTTAAAACATTCAAGCTCGGTTCAAAATCCAAACCGAATTCGAAATCCAAGATAAAGTAATTGATCCCAGCCGGAGTCAACTCGCCATTCTTAATCGCAGTAGCAACATCTTCAACTTGATGCTTATCACGCAATAACAAGTTCAGCTTCAAACCAGGTTGTGAAGAAGTCTTAGGGATTTTTTTACTAGCGATCCAATCCATGACCTCAGGTCGCGCAGGAATAACTGGAGCTGCGCCATTTTTAATACGTAGCTCAGTCAATTCTTTGACAAGCTGTTGGCGTAATTCCTTAATTTGACGGTGAGGTAAGAAAAGGGGAGTGGAACCATCAAGCATGCACTCAAAACCTTCACCGCGGAACGGACTACCCATTAAAGCAAAAAGCTCTTCTTGCAGGTCTTGCGCATTTAAGCCCTTATTCTTAGCAGCTTCGCACACGTTTTCAGTGGATGCTGAAACTGTGTAAGTGCCGTCAGTGTATTCCACAGTCAGTGGTTGACCTAAAGTAGCTTGAGCACGAATAAAAACAGGCAGACGTTTCTTTCTTTGTTTATCTTCGATACTTAATGAAACGTCTTTTTTAAGATCTTTATCGTGGTTGTAAAATACGCGAGCCCCTAGGTAAAGCCCATCCATCGCGATTTCTCTAGAAAACTCTAATTCAAATTTGCTTGAAGAAAGGGACTTAACCGCAAATACGAATCCACCTTTTTCGGCACTTTGCCCTGAGCGATCTTTATAAACCCACAATACACCGTCACCAGCTTTAATAAAGTCTGCTTTCAAACCTTGCAAGAAAGCAGCAGGGTTTAATTCCACTTCTAAGGAGTTGCCATTAACCCGAGTGATTTTACCAAACTCAAAACCACGGTGAGCACTGAAAGTACCCTCAACCAATTCCTGGTGATTCACACCATGGAACCAGCCGCTATAAAATCCACGCGAAAAAGCGGAAGCCATTTGTTTTTTCTTAAGGATCGGATTGGCTAAAGCCTGACCACCTTGCGCTGATGTGATGGCTTCATCAAAACTGCGAGCCGCTGTCGCCACGTATTCAGGAGTTTTAAGACGACCTTCAACTTTAAAGCAATCAACACCTGCCGCTAAAAGCTGAGGAACTTCATTAATGCCGCAAAGGTCTTGAGGGGAAACTAGGAAAGACTTGCCGTTAAGGTCACGCTTTTCACCATCCACGTGCATTTCGTAAGTGAAACGGCAGCTTTGAGCACATTGACCGCGATTGGCTGAACGTCCACCGATACCTTCAGAGGTAAAACATTGTCCCGAGTAACTCACACACAACGCACCATGAACGAAGACTTCGATTTCTTTTGAGGTATTTTGTTTAATCGCGGTGATTTCGCTGATTGAGTTTTCACGGGCTAGTACAAAACGCTGTATCCCTAAGTCATCCAGCCATTGGATGGCTTCAGCATTAGTGACACTCATTTGCGTTGAGGCATGCACGCGCTGCCAAGGGGCCATTTGACGAATCAAACGCACCAAACCCAAATCCTGAACGATAAAAGCATCGGGTTTTAGGGGAAGGATTTTTTCTAAAACTTCCACGGCACCTTGAAGTTCGTTTTGGAAAATCAGGATATTAAAAGCAAGGTTCACTTTTACGCCATGAAGATGGCAGGTATCGATAATGTCCTTAACCTCTTCGATTTGAAAATCATGGCTGCGCCCGCGGGCATTAAAGCCGGGAACTCCCATAAAAATTGCATCAGCTCCATTATGAATGGCAGCAAGGGCCATGTCCTTGGTGCCCACAGGAAGCAGGAGTTCAGGTCGCTTTAAATTTTGATTTTCCATAGGCAGTAATTAGCCAGTTCCTCCCCTAGGGCGCAAGAGGGAACTTGAATAACCCCTAAGAAAAGGAAAATTCTTTAAGATTATTCATTTCTTAGTCGACTTTTTAGACACTTTTTTCTTCTTACTAGGCCCCTTTTTTTCCCTAGGCAGCGATTTTACGAAGGCCCGGGCTTCGGCCTTTTCTTCATCAGAAATTCGTGAAAACTCCGTATTGGTTAAGGCCCCAATCAGGGCATAGGCATAAAGGGAGTGGCGGTGCTTAGGATCATGGGCCGCAAGCTTTTGAATCGTCTTTTTCCAGCCAAGCTTGATGAATTGAGCAGCAGTGGTGATACCCACTTGCGCGAACTGTCGTTCGGAAACCTCACCCAGATTTTTAAGATCAGAAATCTTTTTGGCTTTTTTCAAAACATCTTCCACAGGTTCATCAGAAAACATTCGCGGGCGGCGAGTGTCGATTTTCTCTGAAACCTCGTCTTGCTTTTTGCTTTTGCCCTTTTTGTTTTTGGGCTTCGGGATGCTTCCCCAAACGCTATTAGGGCGTAAAGCTTCGCGAATAACGGCAGCCGCTACTTCATCGAAACCTTCAGTGGAAACCGGCAGATAAAGCCACTTAGGTAAAATCATGTGCGGCGATAATTCAGGAAATTTCTTAAGTATCGGAGGTTGAAACTCGTGCTCCACGGGAAACATCAGGCCGTTCCAACGTTGGTCCTTTGATTCAAAAATCAAAAGCATCATCTTTTCATCAAAGTAATAGGCAAAACCACCGAACATAGATTTACGACGGTAGCGATGCTCAGGAAGTAAATCTTCAATCCATTTTAGTTCGCCGGGTTCTTTTGCCATGAAACAAAATTAGTACGAACTTCCTAAAATTTCAATTTCGGAGTTTATCGCGTAAAACAAGGGGACACAGCCCGGCCTTACAGCACAGGCGCGCCAACTCTTTTGCGTCTGTAGACTTATTTAAAAGTGCTTGCAGCACATTCATGGCTTGAACAGACAACAAGGTACTATGGCATTCACTTCCAGATACAAAATGAACGATACGCACTGAGTCCTCCCAGTCAATACTCCGTCTTTGTCGGAGCAGTTCTAAAAATAGGATTAGGGAGATTCTAGGCCGTGGCTATTAGTAGAGAATAATTCTCATTAATTGAAAGGACGTTGAGAAAAGGCCCAGACTTTTAGGGCTCTCTTGGACTTAACCAGTTTTCATCACTTAAGAAGGGCTCAGAAACCCAGGCCTTTGCTTTCGCATAGTCTTTTAATTCATAGCCAATGACTTTTCCGGGTACCAAGGGACTTATGGCATCGTAAAACAGTCGAACTTTCTTTTCGTCAGAAACAATCGCCATACGATTCCAGCGGTGAATGTGCTTGAAGCTTATTTTTAAATAATCAATGAGAGCTGCAACACTATAGTTTTCCATTTCAGTTTCAAGGCGGACTAAAAGATTGATGGCATCATATTGACTGGCGACTTCGTCGACCCTGGCCATTACAATTCGTTCGTATTCTTCCTGCAAAACTTTGCCAGAAGCTTTATAGGCAACAACATATTTTGGAAAATCATCTAGTAATTCAACCATACAATAAGAGTCGCACCTGAAATAGAAAAAGGCAGCGTTAAGCTGCCTTCCATTTTAATTTACAGTTTGAATAAAAACTAACGAAGTGGGCTAAATAACTTTCCTGAAGAATCAACAACTCCCTCAAGACACACATACTGATGGATACTCATGGCATCGATGATCTGTGCTGATTGTCGTGCTTGCTCTAAATTCAAATCTGAATTGGAGGCATCAAGAACCAAAAGTCCCTGTTGAGATTTAATTCCCAGAACTCCGTCAGCAACCAGCTTGATTTTTCCGCAGGCCCGAACCTCTCGGGAGTTTGCCATGGCTGTCGATGAAATTGTCAGGATACTTAAAAGTGCAAGCACTAGCTTCATATAAAGGCCCTCTTCTTCAATAGATTGCATTTAACCGATTCCTAAGAATGAATGCACTATACAGGCCAATAAATAGGCTCCCAAAATGCAGTGACACCAATGGGAATCCTGTCAAAAGCCTCAACATCCAGCAGCGCCCTAAAAACACGTAATTTGTTAATGAACTGGAATACATTCTGCAAAGCCAACGGCATGGCCAAGATATTATTCGGACTTTTACTAATGATCAGCACAATGGCTTTCGCAGAAAAGCGTGAGCCCGTCACCTTCGGCGAACTTCGCTCGCGTTTGTTGTTGGTCGCTGAAGCTGATGTTTACACAGTTGAAAAATATCCGGAATACATGATGCCTACTGGTGACGCAAAGGTTGATTTAAAATTCACTGAGTACCAACAAAAGATGATTAAAAAGGGTGAGTACTATCGCATAAGTGCCGCGAACTCTTTTGAGACCTATGACATGAAAGAAGGAAAGATCAACGACATAGTTTACAACATCGTTTTAGAAGAATTAGATGAAAACCTTTATCCCACAGGCGTCAGCGTTAAAGTTGGAGTCCGGGCATCTTCTGGAACTGTTGTTGGTAACTTCAGCCAAATCAAAGATCAGCTTTCCATGAGTCCTACTTTAAAAACAGGTCGCGGTCTTGTCGGCGATCATGTGATCAATACATTTCCGACAGTTTTAAATAATGAAAAAATACCGGCCTATAGCAAGTTTGAAGTGATTGGTGTAACAAAGAAATACATGCGGTTCACAATCGCTTATGAATACACACTGCGAGTTCGAAACGTGCGAACAAAGAAAATCTATGAAATCGCTGCACCCCAAAGATTTAATCTTCCTAACTGGGCCCATTTAGTGGCAGAGAAAAATCGCCGCGTGATCAAATTTAAGGGCATGGAATTCCATTACTAACAGTTAGAAGCTAAGCATCTCCAATTAAAAAAATCTGTTATATAATGAAAAATAGCTCTGTTTCTGCCGATAAATGAAAAATAACCAAAAAGCATTTGTTTTCTTCGAGGCTCTATCATAGGTTGCGCCTGAAAATAGCCCAACCTAGGAGAAAATCGTGAAAACTTGTATTTTAGCTCTTTCTATTCTTTTGTCAGCTTCTGTATCTCAAGCCGCTCTTTCTTGCGGTCAATTGGTTTCTTACAAAGGTAAACTTGCTGCTGAACTTTCTTGGATTCAGGAAAAGATGAACAGCACAATGAATGAAGATAAAATTGAGTTGTACATGGATCAATACGAAGAGATCTATGCACGTTACCAAAACGTTCAAAAAGCACTTAAAGATCAGTGCCAATAATAATCTCCGAAAAAAGAGAATTCAAAAAAAGGCGGTCATCAAGACTGCCTTTTTTTTTGATGATAGTTAGCAAAGAAATACTTTATTCTCTAACGGCATCATGCATAGGCGCTACCATACCAAAATGGAGTCGCCACTACTTTCAACGATAAATCATAATCTGGATGTCCTCGCTAAAGTGATAGAAGTATGGGGAGTCTTAGTCATTGTCATTGGTGGCCTGATCGCCACTGTGAATTACGTGCGCGAACACTTTGCAAAGAACCCACACGCCTACGAAAACTTAAGAAGCTCACTAGGTAAAGCGATTTTGCTGGGATTGGAATTCCTCGTAGCAGGGGATATCATCGGGACTGTCGCCGTAGAACCAACCTTTGTGTCATTAGGTGTGCTCGCGCTTATTGTTATCATCAGAACGTTCTTAAGCTTTTCTTTAGAAGTGGAAATCGAGGGCCGCTGGCCGTGGTCGCGAAAAGCTGATTAGAATTGTTCCTATCGATGCAGATTTGGGTAAAACATCTCTAGATACTCTGCATAACTTCTAAAGTTATTGAACTCTTTTGGGGGCTATGTTTTCTTTCTCTAGTATTCATGACTAAGGGGAGAAAATGCGTTTTATTGGTTTATTATTTACATTGATACTAATCGCGCAAACTTCATTTGCCGTTGTTCTAAATGCCAAAAACTACGATGAAGGTCTTTTCTTTGCCCCTGCGTTTAACATTTCAATGTTGGATTATGAGCTCACAGATTTAATTGGCAGCAACGGGTCCCAGCTGTGTGCACCAATGGCAATGACCCATGCCTTTGAATTTTTAAAGAACTATCGCAATCCGCGTTTTGAAAACTTGCCGCGAGTGGCGGACTTGGACCGTGATGGGGTTGAAGACACGTTTAAAGATCGAGTTCGTTATTTTTATCAAGCCTGTGGGACAGATAAAAATGAAGGGACTCGCTATCGCCAAGCCATCAATTGCATGGATGGTTTCATAAAGCATAGTAATTACAATTCTTGGACCTACATGATTGGGCCTCACTCAGTGAATGCCCCGCCAGGAAGTCCGATTGAATCAGTGCAACACGTACTAAGACTTTCAGAGATTCAGTACTATTTAAAATACCAAGCAGGCATCTTGATGGGCATTGGCTGGTACAAATTTAATCCTGCCAGCAATATGTGGGAACGTACCGGCGGCCACTTCTTTAATCTTTATGGTTACGCGACAATGAACGGTTGGGGTGAAAACCAAGCAGATCTTTTCGTGGTTAATTCATGGATAGATTACCGCAATCGTCCCGCCGATCAGCAGTTTGATGCGATCAAGATCAGCAAAATTTCTTATCTTGATCCAAGCACAGTTCCATCAGATGTAGCTTACGAATTAACGGGAACAGGTTTTGAGTTCGCAGGATTTAAGGCTTTCGTTGAAGACATCTTCGTAGCTCTGCCTTACCAGTAGGTCCTAGTATTCAAAATCGATCAAGCTCCGGAAGTACGCTGGGACCGGGGCTTTGATCTTAATGCGTTTTTTAGAATGCGGATGGGTAAATTCCAGTTCTGCAGAGTGCAGCCTTAAGTCTTTAAAATTAGTATTAGGTTTACCGTATTTGCTGTCACCAACAAGCGGGTGGCCTTCGCCTGCGAAATGCACGCGGATCTGGTTTTTCTTGCCAGTCACCAAATTGACTTTCACCAAGCTAAATTTGTCAGTTTCTTTTAAAACTTCATACTCAGTGATCGCAAGCTTACCTTCTTCAGATGTTTTGCTTGAATGAACAACGTAGTCTTCATCTTCCGTCAGGTAACTTTGAATTCTTCCGGATTTTTTTTCCATCTTGCCGTGAACGATGGCGTAATAGGTTTTCTTGGTGTCTTTCCAATTATTCTTTAAGAACTGCTGAACCTCTTCGGTTTTTGCAAAAATCAAAACTCCGGAAGTGGCTTGATCCAAACGGTGAACGACGAATACGGACTTGGTAGAGCGGGGATTGCCCTTGCGGATATATTGGTTTAAAACTCCATGAACCGTGTTTTCACGTTCCCATTTCGCAGCAACAGTCAAAATGCCGGGTGCTTTATTGCCGACAATAACATCTAAATCCTCATGCAGGATTTCAAAACCTTTAGGCTGATATTTTTTAGGAATCTTCTTCAAGTGCTGTACCTATTGTTGTGGATTCAAAGTCGCGCGTTCTAAAACAATCAAACCTTCAACGCGTTTGTTTTTATAGACCGGAGCCATACGGCGAATTCCCATATGCATTGTCAATTTATCTGCTGAGCGTGATTCACGAACTGGGTGCCATGGAACGTTGGGTACAAAGGCATCATGAACATCACCAGAAATAGCCTTTAGAGCTTCATCTAAGATCATCTGATTGTACTGGGCATCGCGTGCAAACAATGTCCACCATTCCAAAGTGTGCAACTCTTCTAAAGTGTAAGAGCAGCAGTCAAAGAAATTGAAGTTTCTGAAAAGTTGAATTTGGTCTTTCGAGTAAATCTCTACGATATCTTCTTTTTCAACGTAATTGAAAAGATCTGAACTTGGTGTCAATCCCAGTTTTCGAAACGCACGCCAAGTAAAAGAAAGATTGTCGCTGATTTTGTATCCTTCGCTAATGTGGCTTTGGCAAAGTTCCTGGTAGAAGCGCACTTGTTGAAGAACGTTCAATTTTTTTTCCGCAGTTAGTTTTGAAAAGTAAGGGATGCCTGGAAGGAAAGGCCGCACAGTTTTGCCTTCGGGTTTAAGCATTTCAGAGATGCTTAAGGCGACGGCCATGAATTCTTCAATTATGTTCTCATCAACATTATCACGGGGTGAAGTTTTTGCTGACATTGGAACCTCTCTTAGGGCGTGGTATTACGAATGTACACCGTCTCGAGACTGGAAGGGCAAAAATCGTGTCAGAAATGAAAGAATTTTAGATGCCTTTCCAAAATCGAATGGACTTGCGTCATAAACGGTCATCCGCCCCAAGAAAAGCCCGTTATAGGGACTTTTCTTATTCAATATCATCACCGGATCCCAAGCATTTAAGTTCTGTGTGGACTTTGCTTGCGCCGGTTGCTCTTTGGATAACAGTCACAGTGCGGTCGTTGTTATTCATAATAACTTGAACTTTAGAGTTCGAGAAATTGCGAACCCCATTCTTTTCACCAATGTAGGAAAGCACACCGTCATCTCCGCTTTCAGTTAAGATAAAAGCGATATCAGCTTCAATAGCCATGATGTCGTCTCTTTGGCCACTATCAGGGTCAATAGCTGTGCACGTAAGATATCCATCAGCAAAAGCTTGGGAAAAGGAAAGGGTCATAGCCAATGCTGCAATTAGGGCTTTCATTATAGAACCTCCGACTTAAAATTCGCTGGGTTATAATGCAAGGGTCTTACCCGGCCGGAAGGCATTTAATTCGCTAATAAGGGCCACTCTGTGTTGATGTTTTAAAAAAGTGACGTTCCTGGTTACCAAAACTATGAAACTTGCATTCAGGCGGCCCCCGGTCTGTAATAACCTATAAGCAGCAACGGAGACGACATTGGCTAAAAAACTCAACTTAGGATGCGGCAGGTTCCCTTTAGAAGGTTGGATTAATTTAGATCTAAGGAAAGGTCCGGGAATAGATGTTGAATTCGATTTAGACAGTTGTAGTGAAAGATCTCTTCCATTTGAAAATTCGTCGATCAGCGAATTTAAAATGGAGCACGTCCTTGAGCATATCAAAAACACCTTACCGCTTATGCAAGAGCTACATCGTGTAGCAATCCCTGAGGCCCCGCTGACCCTTCGCCTTCCCTATGGAACAAGCGATGATGCCTGGGAGGATCCAACCCATGTACGCCCTTACTATCTTGGTAGCTTTGGATACTTTTCCCAACCCTATTATTGGCGTGCTGATTATGGCTATCAGGGTGACTGGCGCACCGAAAAAATCACTTTGTTTATTTCCCAAGCTGAGCATGGTCAGTTAAGTCAACCGGAGCTTTTTCATCGCATCAGGCACTTTAGAAATGTTGTCGCAGAATTGCATGTCGAGCTTCGTGCGGTAAAACCCATTCGTCGACCTGAAAAAGAATTGCAGACCCAGCCAGTGATTGAAGTTCATTGGATATAACCAAGTGTTGATGGATATTTCTGCAAAAATTAAATGCGGCATAACAACACAACAAGTTAGTAGTTAGTTTTCTTTGAATCATTCCCGAAACCAAGTCTATCTTGGACCCCAGGTTGGGGGCCAATATGCAACTTATTTCATTTCTGAGTTCATTAACTCTATGCCTCTTCTTTACGATCGCTTACGGCTTAGAAAATCCGCAAGTCAAAATTCAAGACGGGTGGATTGAGGGGCGCCATGCAAAAAACACCGAGGCCTTTTTAGGTATTCCGTATGCAGCGCCACCTATTGGGAATTTACGTTGGAAAGCACCACGCCCAGTGAAACCTTGGCAGGGAGTCTTAAGAACCCAAGAACTTGCCACCGCGTGCCCGCAAAAAGGAAATTTCTTTTCTCGTGTTCCGTCTTCAGAATTTGATAAGCCCGTGGGCAAAGAGGATTGTCTTTATTTAAATGTCTGGAAGCCGCATAAAGTGGAAAAGAAAGTTCCGGTTGTCTTGTGGATTCATGGCGGATCAAACCTCAAGGGAACGGCATCGGATGCGATTTATGATGGTGCTTACCTGTCTGCGAAAAGCCAGGTGGTATTTGTAAGCATGAATTATCGCCTAGGTATGCTTGGCGCGATGTCTTCACAATTAGTAAACGTTGGAAATAAATACGACCAATCCGGAAATTACGTCACCTTGGATTTGATCCAAGTATTAAAGTGGGTTCAAGATAACATTCAGATTTTTGGTGGAGATCCAGATAACGTCACTATCATGGGCCAATCTGCGGGTTGTATGAATGTCTGGGGTTTGTTACAGACGCCTTTATCAAAAGGTTTATTTCATAAAGCCATATGCTCTTCAGGACTTCCAAATTCTTATCCTCAAAAAGTTGCGGAGTATCGGACTGATGATTTTTTAAAAAACCTTATCGTCAATGCGGGGCTTGCTAATAATAGAGATACGGCCGAAGATTTTATCAAATCTAAAAGTGCAAGCTATCTGCGAGAGTTTTTATATTCCCGCAGCACCGAAGAAATAGTCAAAGCACAGGACTTTACCATTCCTATTCAACATATTAACGATGGCTTCGTTTTTCCCCATGGTTTAGAGGGTTCAGCGCTAGGAAAGTTTCATCGCGTACCATTGATTCTTGGGTTAACTGACGATGAAGGCACCTACATGGTTGGAAATACCCTCCTAAAACCCACGCAGCAAGAATTATGGCAATGGATTCAAAATTCCCCTGAGGGTTTGAAGGTGGAAGATTTTTTGTCCGTGCACCCTTGGCAATTTAAAGCTGTAACCAAATCAAGCTCGCTGACACTGGAAAATACTTTGTTCAAACTTTACTTAGGTGCAAAAGTATTCACTCCCAGTTATCGTTATACTTTTGCTTGGGATGAAACACCCTATCCATGGAATGAAGTCTTTGGTGCGGTTCATGGACTGGATGTTGCCTTCGTATTAGGAAATTTTGATACCCACAACGAAAACTTTTTACGTTTTGCGTGGAGTGATGCGAACAAAAAAAGCAGGGAAGCCTTACGCGATAAAATGAATTTTCATTTCACTAGTTTCTTTTGGACCGGAGATCCGCAATGGAAGGGATCCATTAAATTTAAATAATTGTTTTGCAGGACTGCAAAGTAGAAGTTCTGCTTTTTTCCAAGGTCAATTGATCATCACTGTTTTCCTGCCATCATAACCGAAAACCGGGAGGCCCCTTTGGAACCACAAACCAATCACCAAACTAATATGAATAAATCCAAAGTTTCTGCGGAAGCTGAAGTGCGCGCCGTTATGGAGCAGTTCGCCGAAGGCATTCGTTCAAGAAACATCAATAAAATTTTAGCTTGTTACGCCCCTGATGTTGTTGCCTTTGATCTTATGCCACCAATGAAAATAGAAGGTGCTGAAGAGTATCGCAAAAACTGGGAAATGTTTGAACAATACACCCAAGGTGCCGTTCAGTATGAATTTATCTATCAGAAAACATTTGTCAGTGGGGACTTGGCGATTTTTTTTGCAGTAACTCACATGAACTTCGCCGACGAAAAAGGTCAAACCATGAACGTTTACGCACGCTATACGGCGGGTTTAAAAAAACACGACGGGAAGTGGCTTATCATCCATGAAAACAACTCTGTTCCCGTAGATATGGAAACTGACAAAGCGATGTTTGATCTTAACCCCGAAAAAAGTCCAAGACATTAAAAATTAGAGCGGTTTTAACGGCGTCGCTAGGATTTTTTTCTTCGACCTTTATTACCTACGGAAGTAGATCGGTTCCATCATAGGTGGCCTTCACTTCCGTTGCTGTCTGAGCCTAAACACACATTGTATACGATGATCTGGCCTTCTCTGAACAAGTTCAGTTTAAAGCAGCCTGTACTTATGGATTATTTATCAGAGCCTAGAGATAATTACGAAATCTAATTATAGTTAAATCACAATAAAGAAAATTCGTGGTCCGGAATCATGTCTTAAGTTGATAATCGCGTGGGCTTCGCAGTGTTGTTGCGCAAAAAAAAGTGAGCAAGTTCCCTTGAGATTTCCTTGGCAATTACATTTCAATAATTAGCTCGAATGGTTCTGCATTCTTCAAAAGTGATTTGGTATAAAAACCCAGACCATAAAACCAGGAGGAAATTCACCATGAAAATGATGCTACTTTGTTTTCTGTTTGCGACCCCCGTGTTTGCGATGCAAGGAACACCTGAAATTTTAAGTTCTTCTGATCAAGTAAAGACCGATGAAGGTTGTGTGTTGTCACATCCGTCTACACTGACTTGGCGAAAACCTGCAAAGGCTTCTTTCTCAGGTTCCTGCGCGAACGGTTTGGCGCAAGGTTACGGCTGGTACAAATTCAATCTTGCTAATGAGGGCGCACCCACATGGGCTGTGGAACTTTTTATTGAGTTCAATGCAGGAGTGACGAGCAATAACTATCTTTACGTAAAAATGTTCACTAACGGAAACCCACTCTTAGAAAACTTCATGGATTTAAATAATCACAGCATTGAATTTGCTGATTGCCTGCAAATTCCAGAATGCGCGCGCACCGCGGATGTATTAAAAAATGGCACTAAACCTTTGCCTCCACAGCCAGCTCCGCCGCAATCAGCACCTCCTGAAAGACCGGCGCCACCGGCTCCTCCAGAAGAACCAGCGCCACCAACGGATCCGCTAAAGCGCGCGCAAGTAAGATTTGTTTCTTCATGGCAGGTGGCTTTGAATTCTCTTTTAGAACGCAGCAAAGGCGATGCAACAGTTCGCCAGGCGGTCACTACAGCGATGAATGAGTTTTATAAAAACTATCCTAACTATGCGGCGAATATCTGCCAGCGTAATAAGCGCAACCTTTTGAATTGCGCAATATACCAGTTTGACAGCGCCAGTGTTTCACTTGAAAGACTTTCTAATGGTGATTCTATTAATGCCATTTACTTTCCAGTTGCGGGCTTTGTTTCAAGAGCTAAAGAGTGTCAAAAAACCAGAACCAACACAGAGTTTTTGACCTGTTACGCAAATCGTTTAGAAAAGGATCTTGATTCAATTTCAAAAAGTCATCCAAATGGGGCTGCGTTTGGCTCTAAGGCTTTAAAAAATTACGCGAAAGCTTTAGCGATGGTGGATGGAAATACGGGGCCTGCTTTGACTGCGGCTACTTTAGAAAATTATGAGCATTTTTTGCGCTACTTGATGGAACAAGCCCAAAGACCTTGGGATAATTAGAAATAAAAAAAGCCCCAGTTTTTAGGCTGGGGCTTTTTCTTTGTTTAAAAATTCTTAGTTTTCTTTAGTCCAATTTAGGTTTTCAGTCTTGCCCTTGTCATCTACTGTCGTCGTCGTAAGAACATTGCCTTTTACTGAAATTCTGTAAGTCGTGATAACTTTTTTGTTTTGGTAAAAAGCGATGCCAATTTGGTTTTTATTGCAAGCAGCGATGTAGGTCAGACCTTGCTCTTCATAGGGTTTACCATCGATTGTGTAACGCAATGAAGTTTTGTTGTCAGAGCCCTCAGCGACGTCGATGTCAGCCGCAAACTCCATAGTCGTATCAAATTTTGCAGTCGTGATGAGGATGCGGAACGTTCTGCCATCTTGGGTTGTTAGGTAAGAGCCATCCACCACAGGGCATTGGTTGATGTTATGAGCTGAAACATTGGGTGTTGGTTTATTGCCTGGGGTGCCTGGTTTATTAACGATAGCACCTTTTTTACCGTCGCCACCGCCGTTTTGAGCGCAAGCAGAAATAAATAAAGCCGACAATGTTATGACTAATGTAGAAGTTAATTTCATTGAATCCCCCATATATGCTTTTTGAAGGACCCATTCTTACTAAAGGGCTTTGGTCACTGCCAACTGAATTTTAAGCCATGAAAAAATAGCCCTTTCGCTTTTACACGCAGGGGCTATTAAAAGCTATTAAATGGGTTTTAGACTAGCTTCCATTCCCACCGCAGCGATCACTGTGATCTCCCCATTCACAGGGGCGTTTATCACGGCAAGCAGTTCCACAGCGATAAAAGCCGCGCTTCCATCCACCCCAGCAATACTTGCTGGCATCAGCCCAACCGTCAGGACAACGTCCCGAACGTGGGAAGCAATATTCATCCGTCGGGGAGTCTTCGCAATATTGCTTTAAAGTCTGTATCACTGAGACGCCTTTATCGTTTTCAACCAAGACGCCCTGATAGGCAGAGGCCGTCAGGGAGCCTAAAAGCGTTATTGCTAAAAGCATTGTCGAAATTATTTTTTTCATTGTTAATCTCCAGTTCGAATTTTTGATTTCCAAATTAAAGAGGCTTGGACTTTTTAAAACCAGGCTCTTTGTTGCAAAACAGAACTTCGTTGTTCCATGCAAATTCGTGGACTGGTGCTTAATTACAACTGCCTTAGAATTCAAAACTCTTCGAAAATAAAATTTCAAGGAGGATGTATGGAAAAAGGAACCATGGAAGTTGGTCAAAAGCTTGTCGACTTCTGTAAGCGTGGTGAAAACATGAAGGCGGTCGAAAGCCTTTATGATTCAAACATCGAAAGCATTGAAGCTGAAGAAATGCCAAATTATCCCGCGCAAATGAGGGGGATTGAAAACATCAAAAAGAAAAACAAAGACTGGGCTGAAAACAACGTTGTTCATTCCGTAGAGGTGGAAGGGCCCTTTCCTGCAGGAGACCGTTTTGCGGTATTATATAAATTTGATGCCACCAACAAACAATCCAATCAGAAAATGCATTTTGAAGAGGTCGCTTTGTATTCAGTTAAGGACGGAAAAATTGTGAAGGAAGAATTTTTCTATTCGATGTAAAAGTCAAAGTGCGACTTTAAGGAATTCAATAGATAATTAGCTAGGCCTTTCAAGTGATAGTTCATGCGAAAGGCGTTCATAATGTTGCCGTGATTAAGCTCTGGATTGCGACGCAATAGTGGTTGGTACTCTGTCCAATAACTCAAATAGAAGAACCGGTCGAAGCTGTCAGAAACC
Organism: Bdellovibrio bacteriovorus; assembly: GCA_041888585.1. Lineage (GTDB taxonomy): Bacteria > Bdellovibrionota > Bdellovibrionia > Bdellovibrionales > Bdellovibrionaceae > Bdellovibrio > Bdellovibrio bacteriovorus_I. Next base: position 1,135,086 of record CP168971.1, read on the forward strand.
AAAGAATTTAGAGCATAGGATTTTAGAACTTCTTCGTTAACAGCGCGAAGTTCCTGATTTTCCAAGGCTCTAGCACCATCGATAATTTTTTCGACGTAAAGTTCTACTGTCGAGTTATCAAGGTTTAAATGTTCAAGGTCTTCCAATAAAGTTTTTAAAAATTTTGGAACGTCAGGGACCTGTTCAAAACCAGCAGTGCCATTTCCAAGTGCGAACAGCGTTTCAAGCTTGGGCTGAATCACTTCTTTTAGCCATAGTTGTTGGGAATCCCGTTGCGCACTCATGTTTTAACTTTAAGTCACCTTGGATAGCTAAGTAAAACTTGTAAGTTAAAACTGGATGAAGCGGATCTTATTTACGAACTTCTGTGATATGAGTTCTAATTTGCACTTGCTCTGGCATGATCTCAATAAAATGGGGTTCGATAAGCCAAGAACCGCTGTTTAAATATTCACCACTTGGCAGGACCAAACGGCCAGCATGATGGGTGTGACCAAAGATCACCGAATCAAAACCGCGGGCGCAAATCTCTTCAGCAGCAACCACAAAATCGGGTGGTTCACCAGGCAAGGTTGGCACCTCACCTGAGGTACGTAAAGAGTTGCGCAGCTTGGATTTCAGCTCTTCAAATTTGATCCAGATTTTATAGACCCTGGGGCTTACCATTAAAGGAAAGCCGCCAAGCCAAGTTAGGAACTCATAAAGGCGGGGATACTTAACAAAGAACGGATCATAAAGGTGACCATGTTCAATGCGGATTCTTTTTTCGCCGCATTTCACATTTAAAAACGGAGCAAGAATGATAGAACCCCAGTCCTCGAGGAAATTCTCTAAAACAATGTCGTGGTTACCAACGACATAATAAACACGATTCCCAGCTTTTGAAACGGCCTTCACGGCGCGAAAAACTTCAGGAACATCTTCAGCCAGGCGAGTGAAAGAAACTTGAGCAATTTCAAGACCGTCACCATTTACACAGACATCATAATTATTTTCAGCAGCCCAATAAAGAAAGTCGATCACACTTTTTTTTGCACTAGAGAAGGGATTTCCCAAATGAAGATCGGAAATAACCACCATTTTTCGAGTTGAGATATCAATCATCATAGATTGTTTTCTACTACTTCCTTAAGCTTAGCCTTTGTAACTTGTTCGTTGTTGACCATGATGATTAATTTTTCGTTAGTCATACGAATGCGTCCACTTAGTTGCTTCATTAACTCAAAAGCAAAAGTGGGGTCTCTGCGAATTTTTAATAAAAAACTTCCTGTGTCCAGAGCTACAAGTGTGGTTTTACCTATCGCTCTAGCTGAAGCAGACCGGGGCAGGGATTCTAGCATCGACATTTCGCCAACGATGCCTCCACGTTCAATACAATCAAGCACGATGGTGCTGCCTTCAACTTTTTTAAAAACTTCAATGCGTCCGGATTGTATGACATACATTTCGCGACTGGTGTCACCTTCGCGAAACAGAATTTCGCCATCATCGAGTTTTCGTAATTGGTGATCCGCAAATTTTTTACCAAGCAATTTTGTATTCAACATAGAAACTTAAGCGTACCAAAGACTTTGTGTCATTCCACTCTGCAACTGAATGGCTGGGCCATTATCGAGTCTTGCCGTTTAGCCTTTTCGTCATTGTAAGTAAGGAACAAGCACAACCTATGTTAGACCTATTTCCTCTTAACCAAGGATCACTTCATGAAAACCCTATCAATAACCTTACTGCTGTTGTTCCTTTCCGTAAATTCTCAGGCCCGGACCGCGGCTGAAGAGTCTCAATATCAGTTTCAAGAGTTGATTCATGGTCCAGTGATGGAAAAAGCGTCTCAGCTGACGTCTTCTTATGACGAAGAGGTCAGAACTGCGATTCTGGATAGTCTTTTAAGCTTCAGTGGCAGCTATCTTCAGTTTGTGGATAGCATCTGTAGAAAATCTGAAGGTTGTCGTTTGCGTCAGTTTTCAAACGTCACCAAATCTTTAAATAATTTTTTGGCTGACCATAAAAGCAATCGTAAAGATTTAATCCTAGCTTTGCGAGAGCCCATCTCATTAGAAGAAATCTGCGGCAGCCTTTCGAGTCGTTCACAGACTTTGGCGTGTGAAGATGCTGCCATCACCAAAAAAGAGCAAGATTTGGAAGCCCTGGTTTCCCGCGAAAAGTACGAGGCCGGTATCAACATGGCGACAGATTATTCTACGGCTTTAGGTTTTCTAGAAAGCAGAGGCTCTTTTAAAAGTAAGGAAGTGATTGATTCGTATTACTTTCAACTTCTGCATTATGCTATCGAGCAGAGCCTTATGGTGCAGCAGTAGTTTCTAAAGCCTAAAGTCTGATTAATTGCAAAGACAAAACCCAGAGAAGTGCGTTCACTTGCTAAACTAAGAAGGTCGCGAAGCAAGGAGGCAAGTCATGTCTGGAAATAAAAACAAGGGATTCAGTCAGACAAGCAAAAAGTATGATGGGGATTTAAAACTCCAACATCAGCGGTCACGTAATAAGCAAATGGACCACTCGGCGGATCACCGCAATGAAGAAGGTAACGTTGATGAAAAGCGTCCAGGGCAACCGCGTAAATAGCCTACTGATCCCCAAAGTGTGTAGCTGCACTTTGGGGATTCCTAATAGGTTCAGCCTATCTAAAAGTTAAAAATGTAGTTTCTTTCAAAACCGTGGGTGTCCCACTTTCCGTTTAAGCGCGGTGCAATTTCTAAAATAAAAGAACCAAAATGTTCCAGTCGAAGCTGGGCGCTAGCTTTGCATTGGTATAAATCTTCATAAGAAGTGTTTTTATCAAAGAGGCTTTTCGCTGCAAAACACATGACGTCGGCAGAAATAAACTGCTGTTGCCCTTGAACGTTTATCCAAAATAATACTTCGTTTTTTGGAAGCTCTTTGCTGACTTGGTGCCATTCATAGCCAATCAGAATTGCGGAGCTATCTTTGTTCCAGCAATCCTGACGGGGCGGCCGTAAAATGGAAGCAATGAGCTGAAGGCCTTGTTGGGTCGTAAGTGATTTTGACTGGCGAAACATAGGGGAGCAGCCCGTAGTATCAGCTAAGCCCGTCTGAACCCAAAATAGAACCAGCGACGTCACGACAACCAATAATTTTCCCATGCAGCACCTCGATATTTCTATATAGTTGAAATTTAAGGGAAAGGCTTACAGAAAATCGCTGTTTTCAAAAAGGTAAGACATGGCTTTTTTGAAACCCAGATTGTCGTTTTTTTTGACAGTCAGATAAGAACTTCACTTTACAAATTGTCACTGGAAAATTCGGGGGCCGATCGTCTAAAAATAGTCCCATATTATAAATGAACTTTTTTAAGGAGATTTCCATGAAAACAATCATCGTTTCTTTGTTGTCACTATTCGTAACTGTCGCTGCAAACGCAAATCCGGCTCCTGCTGTTTATGCAACTTGTGAAGGCCATTTAAGAGGCGGAACTGAGGTGATTCTACAAATTCGTGAAATGGCGATTAAAACTCGCCAGCAAGGTCTTTTAAAGGTCGGTCAGGGCGAAGAAGCTTATACTTTGAACCTTGTTTGTAAACCTGAATCAGGTTCGTACACTCCTGACAACAGCCCAGAGTTAAAATGTATCGAAGCTCGCGGTGGTCACGGCAGAGTGTTAGTAACTTTATCTCGTGGTGTTACTGGTCACCTTTTAGGAAAAATCCAACAAGAACAAATCGCACCTTTAGCACCAGCTACTATCGGTGGAGTTTTTTGCCACTAATTTAAGTTGAAACTGAGGTTTGAGATGTTTAAAGCAGCTGTTGTTTCTTCGTTGTTAATTTTAACTTCCGTGGTTGCCCAGGCAAATTGCGGTCTTTTAGTAAGTTCAAGATTTAAGGGTGAACTAAGAGAAGTGATTCGCTCTGAACTTGCAAGCAACGGTGTTACAGCCCAATTCACGGATGAAGTTAACGGTGAAGAAGCCACAGCTTTTCAGGAAGAAGTTCCAGAAGTAATTAATGAAGGGGACTTTGTAGATTACGTTGGCGTTCGCCAGGGTTTAGAAACGTCTCCGTACTTTTTATCTCAGCTTTACTCAAGCTTTGAAGCAGGTGCTTACAACATCACCACAACAACAGATTTCACATTTGGTTTAGCCCGCCTTCAGTATTGCAAACAAAGACCAGAGGGGTATGCTTGTAAAGCTCGCCTTAAAGAAAAGGGACTTGTTTTTGAAAGAGTGATCGCACATTCAACCCGCGATCTTATCATTGCTGGTGGCGAGCTTTTAGATCTAAACCGCCTTAAAGCTAACGAGACGCAAATCAGAAGCTATATCAAATCAATTTCTGCAAAAGTTTGTCAGTAAATTATTTTGTCGGATCAAACCACAGTTTCTTGTTCTCGACGGGAACTGTGGGCGGCAAAAAGGGATTATTAATCTTAAAAAGTTTTCTTTTCTTTAACTTCAGATCGTCGATAACTTTTCCGTAATACTTGTTAAACATTTTATCAAACTCGCCGTTATCAATTAGCTTTTCCAAACCTTCTTTGGTTCTTTGTGCAAGCTTTTTACCTTCTTCTGATTTCGGAAACCAAAAGTAAGTCGGCAAAGAATAAAAAATCATTATATTTTCTTCGATGGCCAAGTTTGGCAGGCGTTCTTTGCGGGCCGCGAATTCATCTTGAACCTCAGTAACTCCACGAGGGAACGCTGTTGTATGATCACTAAAAATTAAGTTTTCAAATATACGGTCGTAGTAAACTTCTTTAATGACGTTAAAACCGGCAGTTTCTAAAATCGCGATATCTCCCCAGCCTTCACCCTGGCGCATAGGGATTTTCTTTAACTGGTCGAGGTTCTTTATGTTATCGAAGGTCTTTTTATCTTTTTTGTTGATCAATAAAACTCGGTAACCGATTAGATTTTTATCTATTGGGATGCGGACGGGCTCAAGTTCCTGCTCTCGCTCAATGGATGTTTCACGAATCATCACAGTTAATTTTTTACTGTTGCTTCTAAGTTCCCGGACTTGGCGATCTTCAGTCATCCGGACGGATGGCTTAAAAGTGTATTCACCGTATTTATCTTTAGTCACTTCCAGGGCCGCTTTTAACATATCCCAGTGATAGTTATAGCGCATGTCCATTTCAGACTCTGGCGGGTGATAGATATAGATCATATGGCCGTAGGCACTAAAAAGCGGGGAGTGAATGAAGCAGAAAAGTAGAACGATTAAACTTTTGCGAAACATTCAAAGCCCTCCGTGTTTAAGGCTAAAATTCTTTAAGAAACGAGTCAAAAGAATTGCCTGATGCGGCCCGGGCTTTGAGTTGATTTAATGGACGCAAGACCATAGGGACGAGGTCTTAGTAAGCCCCGAAGACTTCTTCTAAAACAGCTTTGATTTTATTCCATTCGCTAATAACTTCTTGTTTATCGGACTTTTTAAAGCGCTCTACTTGCGGATCCATCGCACCGTAGCGCATGGAAACAACGTCCACGGTACTACCCTCATAAGCTTTTAAAACGCGATCCACATGCTTTTCGTGGTCATCAACAAAGATGATAACAGGGTAGTCTTGGCGAACTTTGCAAAGGATGGCTCTTAACATCGCGCCTTTGTGTTGGCCGCTCGTATAGAAAACTCCGTCCTCGTAAACGGAAGGACGTGAATCTTTGATGCCCCACAAAGTAAGTTCCTGGGGAGTCAGGCAGTTTTCAGAAGGTTGCTGAACGTTGATCGGAGTAAATCTGCTCGCAAAGCCTCCTAAAGGTCCTGGGGCAGTCAAAGCAGGATTGTAACCATGGCGGGCAAGTTCTTTTTGCGTCACGTTTTGGAAGTCAGCACCACGGGATGTAAGAAGGAATAGCGGGAAGCCTTGTTGCTGAAAATGATTTAGAAGCGCCGGGGTCATTGTTTCCGGTGTCTTCATTTTGCCTAAAGTGAAAAGGTAACCTTGAACGCGCAGCAAACTATCAAAATCAGGAGCAGCAAGATCCGCAGTGTCCTTGTTTTTTAGTTTTTCCTCCTGCCAAGAAAACCAGGCATCTCCGCCCAAGTCCTTTTCTGTAGTCAGAATTGTGTTGTCGATATCAAAAACCAAAAGGATTTGTGATGGAGAATAAACTTTTTGATACTGTTCTACTTTTAGCAGAACCTCTTGCATGCTTTTGATTTGGATTTTTTCAGAAGCTTGAGCTTGAAGAAACGAGAAACTAATAATAAAGGCTATAATGAACTTCATAAAGGGCCCCCGTAATGAAGCTCGGAATTATAGCCTTTGGTTTTTAAAGTCAAAGTCTTTGGATTTACGACTAAAACTTATAGGTCAGTGCCAAATAGTGGCCGAAGCCAGAAGTCTCTCCAGCGAAACCACCGTCTTTAAACAAAGCCATATCTTTATACAGCTTTAATCCGTATCCAGCAGCATATCGGTTCGAGTGCCAGTAAAGTCCGTTAAACCATTCTAATGAAGAGTCTGTGCGATTCACATCATCAGAAATTTGCGTTGCTGCAAATTTGTAATCCAAATAGCCCTGGTAAGTAAGGAAGCTTCCATTTGCAAAGAAATAAAATGGCTTAAACCAGTTTGTCGCAAGGACGTAGCCATCCCAACGACCTTCATTGGCAGCATTGAAGTTTTCACGCACGTAGCGGGCCATAAGATTGACACCCATAATTCCCAACCAAGGAACCTCAAGGTCCGTTCCCACGCCCACGAATTCTTCAAACAAATCTTGTTCGCCAATATTGAATAACGTTGAAATATAAAATTCTTTAAACGGACCTACGCTAAGGTCTTTTCCTGTAACAGCGTCAAGGGAAACGCGGGGAGCAAATTTAAAGAAGAAATTATCTTCGTTTTGGGTGTTTGTGCCATGACGATCGCTGTCTTTAGAATCAAAAACATCAAACACATCGAGGTAACCGTAAAGATCAAAGATTCCTGAGCGACCGCCAAATTCCATTTCAAAGTAAGTGTCGTTTTGATTATCGAATGGAATCTTGTTGTCGATACTTTGCATGATATTAAACTGGAACCACTTGCTGTCATTTTTGTGAAGATCACCTTCTACATACTCTTTAGCAAAACTTGAAACTGAAAACAGAATCACTGCCATAATGGCAAATAGATTTTTTGGCATGGATGCGCTCCTCTGAAATTTGTGGCTTTGTTATGTCGCAAAGACAGGTACAAAGCAAGCAAGCTCCTCTGGATGCGCGCAGACAAATGGCGTTTCAGCACTTAGCGGGCGCGTTCTTTTAGTAAACTTTCACAGCGCGATAGAATAGTCGTGCGAATATTTTCCCGGTGTTTAACAAACTCTGGAAGTTTGCTTGATTGGACTATTTTGTAAAGGCTGATGGCGCGTTGTAAATCTATGAGCCTTTGTTTCTGTGGGCCCTTTGACAGGGGAAACTTTGGCACAGGTTGATGAAAGAAGACCGCGCGGTGGACCGACTCCGTCCAATCTATTTCTGTTTGAGTTAAATAAATTGTCGGGATGAAGGACTCAAGGTGGCTACTGCTAGCGTCAGCTATTTCTGCGGATTGTTTATCCAGCCATTTTAGCTCATTGATTATCTTAGTGAACTCGCCGTCGTACTGTTTGCCGAAAAGTTTAAAGACGGTTTTTTTCCAAGCCTCACAAAAATCAGAAAAGCTAATATCCTGAGCTTTTTCAAAAAGGGGAGGGTTGATAATATACTGCAAAGTTTTATTTATCACATCACTTGAGATCACTGGCGAATTGGAACGATAATTCAAACGCAAAAGATTGTGGGCCCAGCTGACGATATTTGAAACTGATAAAGCGCTGACTTGCGCTGTGCGGAAGTTTAAATGAAACTCGAGATAAACGCTGCTGTGTAAAGGGCGGTCCAGAAGGTGATCGATGTCACTTTTGCGGCGGTCAGTTTTGGCAATGGAAAAATAATGATCCAAGTGTTCAGCGAACTTTTCAAAGGTTCCGCAATAAGCCTGTTCCCGCTGGCAGGTTTTATAAAGTTGAAAGGCTTTTGTAGGGCTAGGTTCTGCCTCATCCAATAAGGCATTGATCTTTTGTTCTAGAATTCGCGGGAAAGAGTTCCATAATTCTTTGATCATGAAACTCAGTTTAGCACGAGGATTTTTCAAAAAACGAAAATCATTTTTTGTCGAAGTTTTAGCCAGTTTGCTTATCTAAACTTAGAAATTCAAAACTGTAAAGTAATCGGCTTTTTGAATTTTGGCGTTGGTACCGTCGATTTCCATCAGGTAGCCGCGGTTAAAACCCTTTTCCATAAGAAATGCGACCGGCACTGTGATGGGGAATGCGACGTAGAACAGCCCAGCAATGCCCCGCTGAAGCGCAGGAATGTCTTTATTACGAATATCTACTCTCATCGCACTTCTTAAGCCTTCGTACCCTGGAGTGCGGTTGGCATAAATTCGCCCGCTGTTAATACCCAGTGCTGAAGTGATCTGAGTTAAAGCCAACTGCGCCTGGGATTCATTCATGCCTTCAAGGACAGAGCAGGCATTAAAAGCCACTAGCGCATCCTTAGAAAAACGGCCGATAATGGGACCAAACGCCTGGGGAATGTCTTCAGGGAAGTTGAGCTGAAAGGTTTCTTGCTCATTATAAAGTTTCATCTTTACGCCGTGGGAACGGATGAAAAGTCCCAAGACTTCTTTGTCTTCTGGGGGATTGGCCATCGCGACTTCAAGTCCTTTTCTCATTTCTTCGATGGTGTTAGCGCGGATGGTGTAAAGGTGAGCATGGGGATAAAGGTTTTTCCAGACTTCGCGGTCTGCCGCTTCATCAAGATAAGGAGCTGTCACTGCGCCGCGGATGTCGTGCTCTTTGGTGTTTACTAAAAATACAACCTGGTTTTTTCCGTGACTTAGAACTGGCATCAATAAAAGAACCCACAAAAGGAATTTCATAAACCCACCTTGAATTAGTAGTGGCACTATCCTGTATCCACGGTTCTAATTCAAGGTGAGGGAAATTTTTTCTATTTTAAACACTTAATTGCAACTGAAAGGCCGCTTTGTCATTGGCGCTAAAGCTTGTGGCACTAAAAGAGGCTCCATTCGCTTTAGCCGTTGATTCCACCAGGACAAAGTTGCGCTGTCCATTGCCTATAATACGGCGATTATTGGGAATCACATCTGGAGATCCTGGAATGTTTCGACTATGAATAGAACTCGATGTGACTTCATAGGTCTGATATCCCAAAAAAGAGGCTTCAATACGCGAAATCTCGCTATAATGAACATCCCCAGATCCGAAAATGACCTTTGAATATGCCGTCTTTAGTTCCTTGACCACTTCGGCAAAATTAACTGGATGGTCCCCGGAAAGGGACTCTTTCCAAGGCACGTTGGGGAAAAGTTGACTGCCATTAAATAGCCATGTTGGGCCCTGATTGTTGCGCACCAGTTGCAACATCCAAGTTTCTTGCTCTTGCCCCCAATGTCCGAAACGTTCACGAGATCCACGTCTTTCCCTGAAACTGCGATCATCCATCAATAAAAATAGTTGTTGGCGGAAGTGAAAGGCGCTGCTGACTCCGGGCCCGCGTTTTAGTAGATCGCAATAATCTGTGTCCTGGGCAAAAAAGCTTAAGAAGTTGTCTTGAGACTCTTTGACATACGGAAAGTCTTTGGAATTGGTGTCGTTTTTTCCAAAATCATGATCGTCCCAAGTTGCAAGAATTGGGATGAGCTTTTTACTATAGTAGATTTCAAGGGTTTTACGGGATTCGCAAAAACGTTTCCACATGTGCTCAGGATTGACACCGCCGCCGCCCACAAGTCCCGAATCGAGGTAAACGCTGTCACCGATAAAGAAGATCACGTCGGGATTTTTATTAACTAAATGGCGCCATATTTCAGGTTTGTGATCCATATCATGCATGCACGAACAAAGGGCGAAGTTCACCGATTCTTTATTTAGATCCAGCGTTTTAAATTCACGAACGTCGATCACTTGCTCTGTGCTTTCATCAATCACATGCAAAAAATAATTATCTTCGGGTGACAGGTTTTTAAAAAAGACTTTGGTAATTTGCTGGTCGTGATCTGCAAAAGTGATTGTGCGCTGGTCGTGGGGCTGCCAGTTTTTTTCTTGTCCGTTTGTGACAAGAAATTTAAGCGGAACTACTCTATCGTATACAATTGAAAACTGGGTTTTTGAATCGTCCGTGGCACCTTGTAAAATAGACGGCCCGGTCTGCCTTTTTACGAAATTGGGTGGGTTCTGTGCGAAGGCTTTGTTGGCAGCTCCAAGTACGAAAGCTTGAGCTAAACCCAGCTTAATAAAATTCCGACGTTCCAATTTCATTAACAACTCCTTTTGTCATGAAGAATATTGGACCAAAGATTAATCAAGGAATTAAGTTAGAAAACGGACATAGAATAAAGAGCAAACAATCTTGATGTTAAACGCCAACAGATGAAAACAATTTTTCTAGTTTCATCCATTTATCACACGCTGGTGCTTCGATTTTTATTTCCCGTTGGGTCCATGGATGAATAAAGGAAAGGCTTTGCGCTTTCAAACATAAACCTGGAATCTGTAATTCATCCCTAAAGAATCGGTTGTGATAGGTGTCACCATGCTCGATATCACCAATTAACGGGTGCGCTATTCTGTCAAAATGACGACGAATTTGGTGCCATCGACCGGTTACGGGATTCACTTCAACCATAGAATAGCGTGAAGTTGAATATTTTTTGCCTACAGCAAAGGGAAGCTCAAGTTGTTTCAGAGTTTTATAAGTGGTGAGTGAGTCTTGCAGTTCATTAAAACCTGCGATTTCCAATGGAATATCGATGTGTCCTTCAGCCGGTAAGTGTCCACGGGCCACAGCCAAATAAGACTTTTTGATTTTTCTTTCCATAAAAAGTCGGCTTAGTTCACGGGTTGCCGGTTTATCCATTGTGAACAAAACTAATCCACTGGTCGGGGCATCTAAACGATGAACCGGAAAAACTTCCCGCTTCAAAAGATCGCGCAGCACATAGAGGCAAATTTTTTCTGGTGGAACAGGATAGGGCGAAAGCTCAGGCGGATGTACGAAAAAACCAGAGGGTTTATTAATCGCAAAAAAATAATCGTCTTTATAAATGATTTCCATTGAAACAAAGCCCTTTAAACGGCGCTAGATTCGCTTTAGCCGTGGCTTTTTGTCAAGACGAAGGGTCTTAAAAGGACAGTTTTTCTAAATACATCAATTTTAGTTCTTCCGGAGTCGCGACAAGGGCTAGATCTTTCATTTCGTACGCTTTCTCGTACTGGCCGTCTTCGTGATAAAGGATTGCTAGATTAAAAAGCAAAGCGGGTTCAGATGGATTTTTATTCAAGGCCTCTTGTGATTGCATTATGGCCAGGCGCCTATTTTGTTCGTTATAATAAAGATTCGCCAGCCCCAAATGCGGCTCGTATCGGTCGGGAAACTTTTGGGTCATCGTTTTAAAAATTGTTTTAGCTATATCCGGCTTTTTTATTTTTTCAAACAACATCGCATTGTCTAAGACCTCATCAAAAGTTGCAGTCTTCGGCAATTGAGTTGGTGGCAAAAGGATATAGGCCCAGGCTCCGCCACCTTGCCAAGAATAAACGAAGTGATCAAGGTTCCACTCCTCATAGGCCTTTGTGCCGCTATGTAAGTATAAAATGTTTTTGTCTAAATCATAGCCCACCACCAGGGCAAAATGCCATTGTGGCAACCAAGCCAAACCAAGATTTTGGAATACAACAACCGGGCGACCCTCATGTACTTCAGATATCAGCTCATTGATGCTATCGACTTTATAGGGAACTAAATCCAGACGGCGAGCCGCAGATAGGATGTCTGACTTAAAGGTTCCTTGAACATTTTCGCGGAAAGTGATTTTTTGATACGAAGCTAAAGGCTGTGGCGGAGAAAAAACCTCCGCTGCCATTTTTATGACGCTAGGACCGCACAGATTTTTCTTTTGCGGCACAAATTCCACAGTCAATTTTTTCTGCGCGTCCCATTCTTTATCAGCATAGGATTTTAAATGCATTTTAGGGGCACTGATACAGCTGCAAAGCAATGCGATCAATGCCGCCAGCAAAGGATAACGAACAACGTGCACAAAGCGTCCTATCTAATAAGAATCACGATAATGATGATAAGTAAAACTGTGACAATACCGATGTCGCCGCCAGCTTGATTTAAATTTTTAGATTGAATGAAATCTTTAAGTTCTTGTTCATTCATCGCCGCCAAACGAGCTCTGGCTTCTTCTTTGGTAATTCCATATTTTGCCAACTGCTCTTGGCTTTCTGGGCGCTCAAGCTGTTCTAACAGCCGTTGTTGTAGGGGAGCTTGCGCTCGCGATCTTTGGTGCATTTCTTCAAGTGTCACGAGTCCAGCAAGGCTTGAAGTTGCGCTAAAAAATGTCAGACAGAAACACAAGAGTCCGATAATAAAATTCTTTGTCATCGCTCCCTCCTCTTCTACACTTCATTTAGTTTCAGCGATAGAAAAGGAAGACTTCAAGAACGCCAAGGTCTGGCTTGTAGCAATACAGACAGGTTTTATTTTAAGCCGTGCTTAAGATTAGAGATGTCACGATTATGAACGACACAATACAAAGGATTGTGATTTTCATCTCTGACAACCCCAACTTCTACTAACACCGGAAAACGACTGCCATCTTTTCTGATGTGGACTGATTCAAAAATGTGATGGCTTTTTGCCCAAATCATTTGAATATTTTGTGAGGCGCCCACGGACTCTTCAGGGGCCACGAAGTCTTTGACATGCATGCCCTTCATTTCCTCTACAGTATAGCCATGCATGCTGGCATAGGCAGGATTCATTTCACCCATGATCATAGACATGCCTGCAGAGATACTGACCCCCCAGTCTGCTTTTTCATAGGTCGCGATCCATTTTTTTAGATTTTGTTCTAAGACTCTTTCTTCAGAAATGTCGTTAACAACTTTTAGATAGAACTCAATTTGATTGTCTTTACCAAGAATCGGGTAGCTGATTTCCCGTGCCCAGAAGAAAGTGGCATTTTCACGAAGGCGCCAACCCTGACTATCATAGCTAGGATTTTCTAGAGTGCCCGACACACTTTTAACAAAAAGAATCCCTTCATCTTTGCCTAAGATATCCTTGGATTCATACCCAAAAAGCTTTGTTGCGCCATTGTCCCAAGTTAAAATTCGGCCGCCTTGATTAATTAAATAGCATGCTTGTCCCTGTGTTGATGACTCAGATGATGAAGACAGTACATCTATTAATAAATCCGCTGGGGACAAACGAGAGGGCATGAAACAAGTTTTAATTTATGGATATTCTGGATGTCAAAATACAAAATAGAAATGTTGGAGCTTTTTAGCTCCAACATTCGTTCGATCTTTTACCGTAAATGGTTTTTCTCATCCGGGTTTACTCTGCGTGTGACGCCAGAACGCCCGGCGCCGATATCGGTGTACGCTCCCGTTTCACCTCCTGGTTCCCCGGTGTGTTCGTTACTGCGGTCAAGATCTTCTCTGTCGCGCGTATGACGATTGCGGGGTTTGCTATGGGTCGCAAGCCATTCATCAGTTTTCTGTTCAACTTCTTCTAGGCCACCAGGTGTGTGTTGGAAGGATGCGCCGATTTCTGTGCGAGGACTGTCTTCAGTAGATTGGTTTTGATAGCCAAAAATAGAAGACTCCATGGCATCAGCAGCTCGATCCATTTGCTCTTTAACGTCGACCTCTCCGCGCATGAAATCACCGGGTTCATCTTCTAACGATTCATACGATAGGGACTTAGCACCGAGATTTTCATCGTCACGATGGGGATTGAGTTTACGTGTCACATCCTGGTCATTCAGAATTTCATTTTCATCAAATGTATTTTCTGCTGGCTCACCCTTTGTGGACTGAGTGAAGTCAGGAATTGGTGTGTGATCTCTTTCTGATGTCATGGCATCCTCCTAATTAATGCGCTCGCAGCGGATGTTGTCGACCATCCAGCATATCTTTTCCGCGATGGCGAATTTCTTGTTCAGCAAAAGCAAGGCTAGAGCCCCATACCACGTGGCTCACAGCCATCATTAAATTTCGTTGTTTAGTCATTCGTGTGCCTGCAGAAGCAAGGCCCAATCCAGGGATTAAGCCGTAGTAGCTCGCAGCCCAAACAGCTAAGCCAAATGCAGCACCTTTAACTAAAGGATTAGAACCTGGAATTTTGTCAGCAAGAAAAGCGTAAACGACACCTGCCGCAGCTCCATATCCGAAATGGGAAAGCATGGTGACTTGTTGTTGTTTCTGCGAATTAAGGAATTTTGAAATTCCGGTTTTTTCAACCACGTCCTCGCTTAACAAAGCGGGTGGAAGCGGAGCCTTTTGAAACATTGGAAGTTTTTTAAAATATCCAAACAGAGTCAAAGTCATCGAACCTGTAGCCATAACGCTGGCCCAAATTCCGCGTAGGATGGTATTCATAAAAGCCTCCCTTTGTATCAGTGTACGCGATACCAGGGAGTTCAAAAAAACTCGGGCCAGTTCCTTAATAAGTTTTAAGTAACGGCCCGACTTTAGAGGGTGAATTTAAGAGTTTATTTTTTTTAGGCGTGAGCAAAGTTTGGCGCAAGAGATGGCACTGCTTTTTCGTGAACAGCGGCCAGCGGCGACACTTTTTTCTCATTGCGGTCGTGATATTTATTCCAAAGCTTACTTACCCAGTGGTGGGTGAGTGGATCCTGGAATTTTCTCTGATCTTTCTTATCAAAAAGAACAACCGCGCAGGTATAGTTCATTTTCTCTATATGACCCGCGACACTGGCGCCCAGGCGCTTACACATCTGGTCGACTTTAACATCAACCCGAGGCGTTCCAAGGCCCAAGTGGACATTGGAATTATCAAAGTAGTTCAGTCCCAATCCAGCCAGAATTTCACCCCAATTGACTTCTTGGCACTGACGACGCCATTTTGGTGATACAGTGAAGTATTCCATGGTCATGACTTTCCTCAGTTTCCCCGCAGGGCACTTAAAAAGAGTGGGATCTAGTTCTTTAAAGTAGTGATGATTGCGGTGGGCAGCAAGTTGCATGTCGAACGTCGTAAACAAATTAAACCCAATGACTTCATCCCTAAATAGCAGCACGCCAGCGGAATGGGATCTAAAAAAATCTCCGTGATCCAGGGTGGCTCCGGCATCGGTTAAAACTTGATCAAATGTCTCTGTCCACATCTCATAGATTTGGTTGACTAGGTCTTTTTGGGTTTCACAAACATGGTGTAATTGAACGATTTGATAATTGAAGTTTGGCATAGGCCTTATATTGCTCCTTCACAGCGGAAACTAAAGGGTTGCCAGGCGAAATTAAGACCTTTGGAATATGCTTTGTGAACCTACTCGATTTTCTTAAGACCTTCGTCTTCGTTAAAGTCAACAAGACTCATAAGGAAATTCCTATTTATTTGCTCTTTTCTTTTCAGTTCTCTTCGTGACTTTTCCACGATTGTGCGCGATTCTACCGGATGCCTTTTAAAGCTTAGCTAAAGGAAATTTTCGTGTTTTTTGCGCCATTGACGCTATTAAATATTTCCCACCTTCGCGAACCCGATGAAGTGGTGCCGTTGGGGGAACGAAATGCTTTTGCAGAAGGATTAAATCTTCTTGAGGATGGCGCCTTTAAGTCATTCGAAAAAAGCTCTGGTGAGGGCGAAGCTTTGCAGCTTAAAATCACGCTGCTTGATTCCGGTCTAAAAAAGAATCTGAATGTAAGAGCCTTTGAAGTCGAAGAGGGCGGTGCAGTTCACTTTTATTGCGAAAATTGTAAGACATCGGCATTCACGCCCGAAGCTTGTCGTCACCAGTGGGCGGCTTTTACTCTTATCTGGCGCGGGCTTACTCTGCGAGAATTGGGTGATTCAAGACTAATGAGGGACCTGGCTGAGGATCTAAAAGGTCCATTGTTCGTCAGTTCCAGTCATCAAGGCAGTAACATCACACCTACGGAAAAGCCTTGTGAATTAGAATCAATCAGTTTGTTTTTAGAAGATCATCCACTTCTGGGTGGCGAATCTTTAACATCACTTTTCACAGAATCTTTAGGGCATTATAAACTTCAAGAAGTTTCAAAAGAGCAGGAAGCGCTTTCGCCCTTGTTATGGAATATGCCTGAAGTATTTCGCCGTAAACTTTCTGCTTATTCTGAACACTATTTTAATGAAGTGAATGAACAAAACCGTTTGGCGGGATTGGTGCGCTATAATTTCAGTGACGGCAGTCAGATCAGCGCTAAAGAAATCCTTCGTCACCCGCTGCATAAAAGTGTGCCGCGCCATTTATTGCCGCAAGCAAAAACCCAGAATTCACTTTTTTCTCAATGGCCACTGACCTCGCAAGTGGGAAATCTATTTGTCAGTCAGAATATCCGGGAGTTGGAACTTATTATGCAAGGGCTCCTTGCAAATATCGCAACTCAAGTTCGCCAAGGGCGATTGCCACTTTATCTGCAGTCAAAGAATTCCCGTGAAGGGGCATTGTTAGTTAAAAACATTTCTTTTGATGCGGCTGTAGAGTTTGAGTGGCGAGTAGAGTTTGTAGAAAAGCGTGAGCTTATCACAGAGCTAAAACTGATTAACTCAAATAAACGCGATTATGCCTTCTTTGAATCCTTTGCCTTTGATCCTGGAACAGGAACTCTGGTAGTTCATCCTTGGCAGCGTGAATGGAAAGAGCTTGAGACCGTCTTTAACAAAATTGCTCCGGAATTTGGTCCCATCCACTTAGAGCGTGGCGCAACGCCGACATTACGTGTTGAAGGCGAAATTGAGGCGAAGTCATTGTTAAAGCATTTACGGGCACGCACGATTCCTGTGAAAATCACGGGTGAGTCAATTACACTTGAGCCCCAACAAAGTCAGACCGACTTGAATCTTGAAGAAACGGGTTTATTTTTTATTGCCCATCGCGCCCGCATCCTGGGTCAAAAAGATCTCGTGCGCCGAGGTTGGACTCCGCGCACGGTTTTATTCTTAAAAACTTTGAGCGACGGTTTGCCATATTTATTAAATAGCGAAGCTAAAGACGTCGCTTCACGGGCCCGTGGCAAGCGTGATTGGGATTTGAAATTATTAAAGCACCTAGGTATCTTGCAGTACCTTTTCCTTGAAACACTCTCTTATCACTTTGATGGTGCGCTGACAGATGGGCGAATTGTTGATAAGAAAGATATTTTTCCTTTGCTTCAGGAAAAAATCCAAAAACTTTTAGTGAGCGGCACCGGGGTGGTTTTAGCCCGCGATATGTCATTAAGTGAACTGTGTTCAAAATCGGTTCTTACTCACTTTGAAGAGTTCATTGCAAAAACCCTGGAAAGCTTAAATAGCAGTGAATCATTCTACTCTGAACAAGGTGAAGTGATTTTAAAAGGTGTGGTTGAAAGAGAATTTAGACTTCTTTATGAAATTCTAAAATACTTGGCACTTTCCACAGGTGGGGAAGCTTTTAAAAAATCCCGCACAACCTTGTTGTCAAAAATTTGGACCGGGGATATTGAAAATGACGGGATGTTGATCTCGGGACTTTTTCATTTGCCTCGCTCTAAAGATGAGGATGTCAATCTGGTTCATGAGACCTTAGAGATGATGCAAGGTTTGCTGACGGAAAACTTTCAAATCTTCTTTAAAGGGCAGGCTTTGCAAGAGCTTAGTGATGAAGATTTCCAAGTCGATTTTAATTTGCAAAGCAATATGTCCCAAGGCCATTTCAACTGGTTTGAACTTAATCCAAGATTCTTCCTTAAGGGGCAAGAAATTGATCCCCAAGAAATGGGCAACTTCGGAAGTGGGGGAGTCATCGAGCATGATGGCAAGCTTTACGTAGTTCCACGTAAACAAATGCCTTCATTGCGCCGCTTAGAAAATTTCTGGCGTAAACTTCAAAAAGGTAAAAAAGAAAGCAGTCAAAAATTTGGGGGCGAAAAGATTTACCATCTGCCACGGCATCAAGTTCTTGAACTTTTAGCTTTACGTTCTTCTGGGTACGGCATTCGTGGTGATGAGGAATGGAAAAAGCTTTGCGATTTCTATGATCAGCTTGGTAAATCAGAAAGAACCATTCAAGTTCCAAAGACGATCAAGGCGGATCTAAAACCATATCAAGCTCAAGGCTTCCAGTGGCTTCAAGATTTATATAATTTGAAACTCGGCGCCCTTTTAGCTGATGACATGGGTTTGGGTAAAACGCTTCAGACTTTAACTTTCTTAGAAAGCCTAAGGGCTAAAAAAGAACTTCGTCAGGTTCTTATCGTGGTTCCATCCTCTCTGATTTTTAACTGGCAAACGGAAGTGGAAAAATTCACTCCTCAAATTCCATTGACAGTCTTTTCCAGTAAAGACATGGATAAAATCGGACGCCGCTTAGAGCTTAAAGAAGAGCTTGTGGTCATCACAACCTATGGTTTGCTGATGGAAAATGAAGCGTTCTTGTCGCAATACCAGTGGCAGATCCTTATTTTTGATGAGGCGCAAAACCTAAAAAACATCACGACAAAACGCACAAGTTCGGCGCGATCTTTAAAAGCACAGTTTAAAATTTGCTTAACTGGTACGCCGATGGAAAATCACTATGGCGAATTCTATTCCTTGGTGGATCTATTAGTACCAGGCAGTTTAGGAAAGATTGAAGATTTCCGTCGTCAGTTTGTGAATACCGATATTGTTAGTCGCGAAGAAATTGAAGATCTTAAACTTAAGATCAAACCTTTGCTTTTACGTCGCACGAAAAAAGAAATCTTAGATCAGCTGCCTGAAAAACAAGAAACCAAAGTCAGTATTGCTTTTGAAGAACAGCAAAAAGAAATTTATCGCGACATCGCCTTAGCTTATAACCAAAAGGTCCAAGACAGTCTTTTAACTCAAGGGGAAACGGCTGTGCAGCTGCAAATGCTCACGGCTTTGTTGCGTTTACGTCAGGCGTGTTCAGATCCGGCGAATTTGCCAAATATTCGTTACGACAAAGTGCCACCGAAACTAGAGGCTTTGATGGACTCATTAGAAGAAATTGTTTCTTCTGGTGAAAGTGCTTTGGTGTTTACGCAGTTCTTGCAAACCCTAGAGCACACTGAAAAAATTCTGAAAGCCGCTAACATCCCTGTCTTTGTTTTACATGGCGGGGTGCCAACAAAACAACGCCAGAAAGTCTTATCTGACTTTAACAAAGTCGAAGGCGGAGCCGTTTTAGTAATGACTCTTAAAACCGGCGGCGTAGGTTTAAATCTTACCAAAGCAAGCTACGTATTTCATTTAGAACCATGGTGGAATCCTTCAGTTGAAAATCAGGCCACAGACCGAGCCCACCGCATTGGTCAAAACAAAGCCGTTCAGGTTTTCCGCTACATCATGCATGAATCGTTAGAAGAAAAAATTGAGCTTCTAAAAAATCGTAAAGATTCAAAGTTTAAATCTCTTTTTGCCACTCCAGAAAAAGAATCAGAGATTGGACCGGGCAGTGGTGCCTTAACTAAGGAAGACTTTGATCTTTTGCTGGGATTAAAATGATCCTTGAGTTCTCGTGATCTTTTATCCTGTCAAACGGCCAGAGAATAACTTCAAGGCCTTCTAATAAAGCCTTTTTTACTTAGAGTACTTTCATGGAGGAACATCAATGCGACGTTCTAAAATGCGAGTACTTTTAAGTTTTGCTTTCAGTATTTCTCTTTCAGCCTGCGGCAATTCTTTTGTACCAGCGAAAAATCTTGATTCAACAAATTCAAGCCAATCAGTGCCCGCTGATCCAGTGACGGAAACTCCCGCAACACCTCCTGAAACTCCAGAAGAGGTCTTGGATATGTCTTTATGTGGAGATATGAACGTGTCGGCCTGTCAGGTTCTGACGATCACAAATAAGGAAAGGGCTGCCCTCGGATTGCCCTCTTTATTAGCAAACTCAAAATGCATCAGCGAGGCCCAATACCACGCTCAAGATATGGCGACCTATGGTTATTTTTCCCATGACGGACGTAATGAGACCACAGCCCAGCGCTTTGCGCGGTTCGGTTTATCAGGTGTCTCGTGGGGCGAAAATATCGCCTCTGGCTATTTGACCGCTACCGAAGTTATGCAAGGGTGGATGAATTCGCCAGGGCATAAAAAGAATATTGTCAGCACTTACTATAAATCACTTGGTGTTGGATATGCGCTGGACTCTAAGGGTTCGCCGTACTGGGTGCAGTGTTTTAGTGGTTTACCTGGAGACTAACACTGTCAAATCTCACAAGGCTTTGGCCCTTATTTGTGAAACCAATGTCCAAATAAAGGCTTAAGACCGATGACGCACTATAGGAAAAACCACAAAGATAAAGGTTCTGTAAGTTAAAGTCTTGTAATAGGTAGGAGAGCAAATTAATAAATGTCTATGCAAAAACATCCGATCATAATTCAAGGTGGAATGGGTATTGCGGTTTCTAGTTGGAAGCTTGCAAAAACAGTTTCTTTAACAGGACAACTTGGCGTTGTTTCTGGTACGGCAATCAATTCAGTTTTAGTTCGTAGACTTCAAGATGGCGATAAAGACGGCGACACTCGTCGTGCTATGAAGGCTTTCCCAAATCAAGCTATCGCTGATCAAATTCTTGCTACTTATTTCATTGAAGGTGGTAAAGAGGCTACTAAAGCTTACAAACGCCCTCCAATGTTTACTGTGAATTCTCCAAAGGCACTTTTGCAATTAAATATCATGGCTTCCTTCGTTGAAGTGTGGTTGGCAAAAGAAGGTCATTCAAATCCTGTGGGCATCAATTTGCTTGAAAAAGTAGTTTTGCCAAATCTTTCTTGTTTGTACGGCGCTTTATTGGCTGACGTAGATTACGTCATCATGGGCGCGGGTATTCCTCGTGAAATCCCAGGGGCACTTGATTTGTTAGCAGAAAATAAAGTGGCTTCGTTGAAAGTTCCTGTCGAAGGAGCAGTGACAGGTGAAGAGACCTTCACTTCCCTTGACCCAGCGGCAGTCATGGACAACGTGATGCCAGCAAAATTGAAGCGTCCTTACTTCTTCCCTATTGTTTCTTCAAGCGTGCTTGCAGCGAACTTGAAAAAGAAAGCAACTGGCGAAGTGAATGGTTTCGTGGTTGAAGGACCTTTAGCGGGCGGTCACAATGCTCCTCCGCGTGGACCAATGAAATTAAATGAACGTGGTGAGCCTATTTATGGTGAACGTGACGTTGTTGATTTAAAAGAAATGGCAGCCCTAGGTTTGCCATTCTGGATGGCAGGCTCCTATGCAACTCCTGAACGTCTTAAAGAAGTTCAAGATCAAGGGGCGGTTGGTATCCAGGCGGGAACTTTATTTGCTTTTGCAAAAGAGTCTGGCCTTGCTGACAGCATCCGCGATGAAGTTGTGCAATTGATCGCAAAAAATGATGTACCACCAGAAGGACTTATCTTTACAGATCCATTGTCTTCACCGACAGGATTCCCATTTAAAGCGGTCCGTTTAGGTCGTACGATTTCTGATAAAGAGATTTATCAAAAACGTAAACGTATTTGTGATCTAGGATATCTTCGCCATGCCTATAAAAAACCAGATAACACTGTGGGCTTACGTTGTCCGGCGGAACCTGTTGATGACTACGTTAAAAAGGGCGGAAAGCTTGAAGATACCATTGGCCGTAAGTGCTTGTGTAATGCTTTGATGGCGGACATCGGTATGCCTCAGGTTCAAGCTGGCGGCGAGGTTGAGCAGCCTATGTTAACTGCAGGGGATGATTTGAATTTGCTAGGCCGTATCTTAAAACCGGGTCAGCTTTCATACTCAGCCACTGAAGTTATTGATTACTTGCTGAAATAAGCAATTTAAAAATTCCAAATAAAAAAGGGAGTCATCTGACTCCCTTTTTTTGTTCTATAGATTTGTAAAGTAACTTAAAGAGAATGTTCTTTCTTCGCCTGGATACAGATAGATGTGCCCGTATTGAGTTGGTGATTCTTTCCAGTAACGGGTGTCTGCGATGTTATCCACTGCAAACCTTAATGAAGATTCCTTTTCAGTGTTTAACTTATAGCTGACCCCAGCATCCAATCTGGTCCAAGCCGGAAGCATGATAGTGTTATCAACCACGACAGCACGTTCACCTTCATGAGTGAGGCGAGCATTAAGTGCAAGTCCTGTGATTTGCGTAATTTGATAATTCGTCTGTGCACGTAATGTGTAGTTTGGAACGTTCACCGGTTTCTTGCCATTGGCTTGCGGAGCTAGGGTGCTACCTTCGCGGGTGGCTTGCAAGTACATACCAGATCCTTCGATATCCCATTTTCCAAAATCTTTTGCTCCAGTCAATTCTATGCCCTGGTGGATTGCATCGCCGTCGATACGATAAATAGGTTCCGCATCAGTGACAGTGGGACGAGTGATGTGAAAGGCTACAGCACTCCATCTGAAATTCGTTTCGCCTTTAACTCCGACTTCAAGCTGCTTACTTACGACGTCAGGGATGAACTGACCAGGATTTGTATATCCTGGTTTATTAGGAGTCACGAACGCCTCTACGCCTTGACCGTAACTGATGTAAGAAGTGATGCCATCAAAGTCATAGGAAAGGGCTGCCCATGGTGTCGTGAAGTTCTTATGGAAGCTCGTCGCCTCGCCACCATCCGTTTCGATACTGCTGCGTTCAACATCGCTGAAACGAAGCCCTAGCCAACCTTTCCAAGCACCTAATTGAGCAGAATCGTAAACAAACAACTCTGCGACTTTAGATTCTCTGTTAGTGCCTTCGTTTGTCATGGCAGGGGCTGCTGGAACTTTGGCAGTGCCGCCAACGTTGCCAACACCTGCATAGTTGTAAGCTTGCGGATTGTTGTCTTCTTTTAAACTGCTCGCTAAAATACCAACATTCAGTTTGTGCTGAACTTCGCCCGTTTGCGCATTAAATTGTAAGCCTGTTTTTAACGAATTGGTTTTGCGGCTTTCATCAAGGCTGCGATAGTCATAAATATCAAAAGTTCCATCTGAGCAATAACGGTCATAGTTATTTTCAGCACTGCAGCCGTATGGATACGCTAGATAATCATCAGTCGAAAGATTTTGAATTCCAACGATAGTGGACCAATTAAGACTTTCTGACACTTGCAAAGAATAACGAGCCGTTGCTGTTAATCCTTCAAAACGCACAGGCTGTGTCCAATCTTGATTATTTAAATTGATTGTTGGATCAACCGGATCAGGGAGGGTGTTACCCAATAGACTAAAACCTGGTTGACTCGGTTGCGAACGCAAAGACCATTCGATATCTGTTTCTAAAACCGAACGAGAGTTGATTTGCCAATCATTCGCTAAGCTGATCAGTGAGCGCGAACCATTTGCTGACTTTAAGTGGGGGCGAAGTTCTTCATGGGCCACGTTAAAGCGATAGCCAAATCGGGGAGCTGTCGTAAAGCGCCCACCAGCGTCCGCAGCAACCAAGACGTTGCCTTTGTCAGTCACGTCCGTGCGCAACGTTCTTAAATCATTTTGTGTAGGTCTTTTTACAACATAGTTCACCATACCGCCAGGGGCACTGGTGCCAGCTTGAATCCCGCTTAAACCTTTTAAGATTTCCACACGTTCTTTATTTTCTAAAGCAATCGAGGTTTCAGAGCTGATCGGTAAACCTTCACGCAGGAAGTTCGTGCGGTTGTCTAAAGTAAAACCGCGAATGGAAATATAGTCCCAATAGCCAGCAGCATTGTAGCTGTCGGTAGTTGAAGCATCTAAGCGCAATAGATCCGCCATACGGTGGGCGCGATTTTCTTGAATTTCTTTTGCTGTGATCACTTTTGCAGCCAAGGGAAGCTCTTGGTTGGTGGCATCGCCAAACCCAGCAACATCAGAAAGGTAGCTGCTATCTTTAATTGAAATCGTGTTGAGAGTTGATTCTTCAGATGTTTGCGCATTGGCGAAACTTGAAGAGGCGATTAATAGCGCGGTCAAGATTGACGGGCTTTTTCTTTTTACCATGTTCCATCCTTATAGCCGGCAAGGAGCATGGCGGACCCTTTTAAGATGTGAACGAGTCACGGTGAAAAAGAGTCTTTACTGCTTCCCTGCGCGAGCATTATCTCTGTCAGGTTCAAAGGGTTTTTCTCAGATGTTGGAAATCAAATATCCAACAACACCCCTAGCTGTGGTTAGTTATGCGAGACCCTCGTTACAGAGTCAAGCTGTGTCTAGTTACTTAGCAAGCTTCACTGGAAACTTTTTGCCTTTGATTTTTCCAACACGCAGATACTCTAAAGCTTCGTTTACTTTTTTAGAGTTGATTGCCACATAAGCAAATCGATCTTGAATTTCGATTTTCCCGATATCAGAGGATTCTAAGCCGGCATCCCCAGTTAAGGCACCTAAGATATCCCCTGGGCGAAGTTTATCCTTGCGCCCCCCAGAAATAACCAAGGTCTTCATGGCTGTTTCTTGAAATGATTTTCCTAAGCCGTGCTGATTCTTAAATCCCAAGTTTTTACGTAAGAATTTGGCCCCGGCCGCTTTTTCTAACTCTAGGATTTTTAATGTGTCCTTTGCATAACACATTGTTACGGCCGTTCCTTTACGACCTGCTCTGCCAGTGCGCCCGATGCGATGAACATAGGTGTCTGGTGTCAGCGGGAAGTCATAGTTTACAACTAGATCTAGGTTTTCAATATCCAATCCGCGGGCCGCAACATCGGTGGCAATGAGGATGCGGTAACTGCCATTTCGGAAAAGGGCTAAGATACGATCACGGGCTCTTTGATCTAAATCACCATGTAAAGCCGCGCAGCTGACACCTTGTTCTTCAATACTTTGCGCTAATTCACTGACGGTATTTTTCATGTTGCAGAAAACTAAGGTGGTTTCAGCCGGGTGCTGCTGCAAAATGCGCATTAAAGTACTGTGCTTGTCATCAGGGGTTGTTTCGTAAATGAGCTGCTCAATTTGTTCTGCGCCGTCTTTAGCTTCATCAATCACCACAGATCTTGGATCTTTTTGGTAACGCTTGCTTAAAGCTTGAATGGAATCAGGATAGGTGGCGGAAAAAAATACGGTTTGGCGTTGAACCGGGGCGTACTTCATCACGGTTTTGATCTCCGTCTCAAAACCCATATCCAGCATTTTATCAGCTTCATCTAAAACTAAGGTTTTTAAAGAATCTAAATCCATACGACCGCGCTCTAACATGTCCATCACTCGGCCCGGGGTGCCTACGGCAATATGCACACCTTTTTCTAAAGCCTCTGCTTGCTCCCGGCCAGGGACTCCGCCTACGAGAGCTAGAACTTGTAACCCATTATGGCGGCGGCCCCATCTTCTAAATTCGGCAACGACTTGGGTTGCTAGTTCGCGGGTTGGGCAAAGAACCAAAGCTTGCACCTGGCGATTTTCTAGCTCGATGTTATTTAAAATAGGTAAAGCAAAAGCAGCGGTCTTTCCGCTGCCGGTTTGCGCCTGGCCAATCAGATCTTTACCTTGGAGTAAATAAGGGATACTTGCCGCCTGAATCGGCGTCAGGTTTTTAAAGCCCAATTCTTGAGCGACGGTGATTAGTTCACTAGAAATTTGAAGTGAAGAAAACTCAAAGGTCTGCGGCGTTGTCATAAGGTAAATATTGTGCGGTGACGTGAGTATTGTCACGGGCTTAGGCTTAGAATGTAGTTTTTCCTGCTTTTTTAAGGCTAATTACGCTAGTCTGCGGGCCTTCAATAGCAGTATTTAAAAAGGGTCCCCCCATGGTCGAAATTGGTCAGGTTAATAAATTAAAAGTTTTAAGACATGTTGAGTTTGGTGTCTTTTTGGATGGGGGCGCTGATGGCGAAATTCTTTTGCCGTTACGGTATATGCCTGATCAATGTGAACCCGGAGACACGGTCGAAGTCTTCGTTTGTTTTGATTCAGAGGACCGCCTGGTGGCAATGACTGAAATGCCTTTTGCCAAAGTAGGGGAGTTTGCTCACCTAAAGATCAAAGCCATCGAGCGCGTCGGTGCTTTTTTGGATTGGGGTTTGCCTAAAGATTTGTTTTTACCTTACAGCGAACAAACCCGTGAACTTAAAGTCGGCCAATACGTTGTAGTTTATGTTTACCTTGATAAAAGCGATCGCATCTCCGCTTCCATGCGCTTAGATCGTTTTGTCGATAAAGAGCCCGGAAAATACACGGAAGGTGAAGCCGTGGATCTTTTCATAGCCTCTAAGACTGATCTTGGATTTAAAGCGCTTATTAATGGCAAGCATTGGGGCATTCTTTACGCCAATGAGGTTTTTGAGCCTCTTTATCATGGTCAAAAAATCAAGGGCTACATCAAAAAAATGCGCCCGGATGGCAAGATCGATCTTAGTCTGCAACAGACTGGACATAAGGGTGCTGATGATATTGGTACTAAGATCCTAGAGGCTTTAAAGTCTCACGGCGGTTTTATGCCTTTGACTGATAAAACTGATCCTGAAGAGATCTATAAAATTTTTGGGGTCAGTAAAAAGAAATATAAAATCGCATTGGGCGGGCTATATAAAAAACGTCTAATTGCGATTGAAGATAGGGGCATCCGACTTTTAACTGGTTCCAAATAACACACTGAAACTCCCGAAACTAGTGGCTAACCTAAATAGGGAGCCGCTATGACAAGAAAAAATCTGTTCTTTCTTGTAATCGCCTTTATTATCGGAGTTTCCGTTTGGCTTTACCATGTCAATCGCGGAATGAAAGAAACTCAGAATGTTCTTATTGAAAGAGCTGAAAATCTTCCGCGAAGAGAAACGCGATTGCCTGTAATCGTAAGTAACGCTCAAACCACAGGAACTCCTGCTACACCGAGCACCGAAAAAGAACGAGTTGCCACCGAAATCCTGGCCCTGCAAGATCAGCTGGCGGCGGCCCGTGAAGCCCGCGAAGAACGACGGCAAGTTCTTGAAGGTTTCCGCTCTCAGCAACAGGCGCAAACTGAACAGCAACGAACTCCTGCAAACTTTACCTCCCAAGTGCAGAATACGGGAATGCAGATTGATAACTTTGTCGTCGATTTGCAAAATTTCGACCGAAGTGAATTTGAAATCAACCGCCGCGCTGAAGATCTTTTAAAATTGCAGGACAGCCAAGCCCAAGCAACACGCCTACAAATGGACGAAAACATTCGCAATCAAGAAGTCACCATCCGCCAGATCGAAGAACAATTAAACTATTGGCGCAACGTGATTTTATATTCTCCGGAACGGGAAGCCCGCATCCTTGATTTGCAAGCCTTACTTAGTTTACAGCAAGAGCAGTTAGAACTAATGCGCCAGGAACGTTTACTGGTTTCATCCCAGGTTGTCGCAAGTAATCAGGCGATCTTAAGTGAAAAAGAACAGCGCCTTAGTGAAATAGCGGCGCAAAGACAAGCCATTCAGGAAACCATTAATGAACTTCGCCAGAATATTCTGGCCTTGGAACGGGAACAAACTCAAACCCGCACCATTAGAAATTCAATTTTAAATCAAATTAGCCGCGCGCAAAGGGATTTTGAGGCCGCCAACAATCGAGTGAAAAATATTGAAGCCTCCATTAGGGAAAAAGCGGACGAATTATCAACAATTCAATAATTAGTATTCATCACACCAAGAATGCGGAGTGATGACTTTCTTGATCTCATTACTGCGCATGTAAAGAAACTCATTACCGATGGCAAGTCGAAGTCTTTGGCCATTTTGTGATAGGCGGGATGAAGTTACAATCTGCGCATAACCATCGTTGTCGGTATAAGTTACACCTTGAATGCCTTTTAAGTTCCAGCGAACGTTTCTGCGCTCTAAGGGTCTTAAGTCCTCATCAGTAAGTATAGTTGAAATGGTACCCTCGGATTCGCGGCACAGCAGACGGAAGTTAATGACGACGAATTGTTCTTTGTGACAATCCTTTGACGGCGAAAAACCATATCCCACTTCGCAGGTATTAAAGGCTTTTTCTTTATAACCCAATGATTCTTTATCACGATCCATGTCTAAGTGATTTTGCAAAGCCTGGTAATCAACTGATGAGGTCGTTTCTTCATCAGCTCGTGATGGTTTAGGTAAACTGGTGTTCTGCTTTTCTGGCATTGTAGTACAACCAGCCAAGAGCAGTAGGGAAATTATCAACACCGTGTTTTTCATAAATGGGCCTTTTTGTTTAATTATGCATTAGCTTGGTGTTTGGACCAACCATGGAAACACTATTGAATCGACAGCCTGCAATTAAACTTAAATCTCGTCTTTAATCCCGTTTAAGAACGGGAAACTTCCGGGCACCATGATCCGCCACCGGAAGACAGGGAAGGTAGCGGTGTAAGATAGGTTTCAAGTAAAGGTCTGTGGAACTAGTTTCCGCAGACCTGATCTAAGCTGACTTTGTATTTTTCGGGCTTAAAGATGCGACCCAATTTGCCTTTAATGCCGCCGCCGGATTGACGTTCAATCTTGCAATTTTCGATTTTTGCAAACTGATCGCTGATCATCATACGATGCATACTAACACGCAATGTATCTACGGCTGTTTCGGCTTTAACCTTTGCCACGATAGAATTTGTTAATGAGTTACCAGCTTGCAGGACGTGCAAGATATCTGTGATACCGTTTTGGTAACGCATGAATTCGGCGTCGTATACTTTACGCAAATTATTTTCAGCGATGATGGCAGCTTGTAATTGTTTTTGCGCCTCTTCAAAGGAGCCTAAAGTTGTTTCAATCAAGTTCGCTTGATCTAAACGCAGTTCCTTTTTTCTTAAACGCATTTGTTCAATGTGCAAGTTGCTAAGTTCCAGAGCTGGGAAATAGCCAAAACCCAAGTTCACAGAGCCCGAACCTGCGATAGAGCTAAATGATCCACCAGTTCGGTTTGAATTCAGGGAAGCGCCATTTAGGAAACTGAACCCTTTGCTAAACTTGTTATATTGAGCTGCCGTGATCAAAGATTTGATCTGCTGAGTTTCTGGCGAGCTTTCATGGATTTTTTCTAACAACGCTACTGGAGTTTGTGATTCAGCTGAAGAGCTTGCCACACGACTTGGTTCAAAAACGATTTCTTGATCAAGTTCTAAACCTAACATCTGGCGTACAGACGCTTTTTCCTTTTTAAGTAACTCGTCGATTTGTGACACTTGCACTAAAGCCATTTGTGCTTGGGCTTGAGCTTGAAGGTAATCTTCTTTTGGAATGATTCCAGATTCAGCAGGCAAGCGCAGTTGTTCTTCGATGGCTTTAAAGTTCTGGTATTGCTTAAACAAAGCCGCACGCAACTGCATATCACCAACGATTGTTTGGTAGATCGCATAAGCTGAAGCATAACCATTTAATTGCGCAAGGTAGTATGAAGTGCCTTGAGCATTTAAAAGGTGCGAGCTTTCTTTAAGGTCCATCCAGTTGCTAGGCATCAAGAACGGCAAAAGCATGGAGACGCTATTTAGCATAAAACCAGCGCCGCTGGAAATCACTCCGCCCAAATTTACTGAAGGTAAAAGATTTGCTCTAGCTTGAATGACTTGCACTTTTGCTTGTTGAACGTCGTTTAAGGCAATGGCAAGTCCGACGTTACGGCTAAGGTAATGAGTGCGCAGAGTAGTAGGGTTTACAACCACTGTTTTGGGCGCTGCAAACGCCGAAGATGCAGTTAACAACGCTGTGAAAATCAGAGTAAGAAATTTCATAAAAGGACCCTCCTCCATTTATGGACGCAATAAGAGTTATTAGGATGAAGGCCCCTTGTCAAGGAGGGGGCCTTGCAAGGCCCCCTTCAAACTATACGGACTCCAAAATAGCAGCTACACCCATGCCGCCGGCTGTGCAAATCGAGATTAATCCTCGGCCTTTGCTGCCTTTTTCGTGTAGCATTTTCGATAAGCTTGCAACAATCCTAGCGCCAGTGGCACCGAACGGATGTCCTACCGCCACGCTGCCGCCTTTAATATTCATTTTAGTGCGATCAATAGGCCCCAAAGCCATGGATCGACCTAAAACTTTTTTACAATAATCATCGGACTCCCACGCTTTTAAAGTGCAAAGGACCTGGCCCGCGAAGGCTTCGTGGATTTCGAAATAATCAAAATCATCAAAGCTTAAATTATTTCTTTTCAGCATTTCGCTGACGGCGATGGTCGGTGCCATTAATAAACCTTCTCCAGCTACATAATTAACAGCTGAAACTTGGCAATCCACGAAGCGGGCCCACAACGGAAGATTCAAACGTTTTGCCGCTTCTTCCGAAGTCATTATCACCGCAGAAGATCCATCAGTCAGAGGGGTAGAGTTACCCGCGGTCAGCGTGCCTTTTTCTGATTTATCGAATGATGGTTTCAGTTTTCCTAATTTTTCAATCGTGGTGTCGGCGCGAAGAATACCGTCACGGCTTAAACCTTTAAATTCAAAAACTAAGTCCTTATAAAATCCTTCATCGTAAGCCTTAGCGGCCTTTTGATGGCTTTGATATGCCAGCTCATCTTGTTCGGCGCGACTGATCATCCATTCCTTGACCATTTTTTCGGTGTGTTCTCCCATCGAAAGTTTGGTCCGTGGCTCAACAACAGCAGGCAGCTGGGGTTTTAAATCGGAAGGGCGCAATGATGCCAAAATTTTGGCTTTTTCCATTCCGCTTTTAGCAGCATTCAGTTCAACCAACTTATGGGAAAGACTTTTTGAAACCATGATCGGTAAATCACTGTTGGTATCCACGCCGCCGGCGATACCAATATCAATCTGATGAGCAGCAATCTTAAGAGCCATGTGATTCGCAGTTTCTAAACTGGTGCCGCAAGCTCTTTGCACGTTGTATCCAGGCGTGTGGGGATTTAATCCTGAATTTTGCACAACTTCGCGGGTGAAATTCCAATCAGAAGCACTTTGCATGACAGCCCCAAAAGCTACATCACCTAAAAGCTGTCCTTCCAATTTATATTTTTGCACTAGCTTTTGCAGAGTGGCCGACATTAATTCTGAACTAGTGACATCCATGTATGTCGTCATTGATTTTACGAAGGGAGTTCTTAAGCCTCCTGAAACAAACACTGGGCGCGTGCGCATAAATCACCTCGTTATGATACCTTAAGGTTTACTAAATAAGGTTCATTCTTATTTTTAAAAAATTTCTTGTCTAGAAGTGTTTCACGACGGGAATGCGCAGCGAGAATTTTTTTGTGAAGAAAAATGCCTATGCTAATCTTTATTCAAGAGTCGATTTCGAGGAGTTGTACGTTGGAGCAGAAGTCGTTTCAGTATTCCTTTGCCCAAAAAAATGGAATGGTCGTTGTTTCCTTGTCAGGTGAAATGAATGGTTTTGTTTTGCCTGCGTTAGAAGCTTGCCGGCACGAATTATTTTCGAAATCAGATGTGCGCCAAGTTGTTTTGTTTTTTCAAGGTGTACCTGAAATTAGTTCTGATGCCGTACCATGGATTGCGCAAATACAAAGAGACATACGCCTGCGTAAGGCCGAAGTTCGCTTGGTGGCATTAAATTCAAACTGCAAAGAAAGATTTATTAAAATGGGTGTGGTTCGGGGGACTGAGGTCGCTGAAGACCTCAAGTCCGCTTTGATGAGTTTCGTGAAAATCGCAGCTTAAATTAAGAGGCAGAACAGAACTCAAGCTTGCGAATCGCTTTACGGATGATGTTGTGTTTGCTTTGGTCGCCACGCAGAACGGCCCAGTATGTTTCACCGCGCTCACCGTACAACTCTCCTTCACGAGCCAATTGGGATTCCAACATATCTAATCCGCACTCCAAGGTTCTTTCAGCAGAGCGGCCATCGCCTCGAGAACAGCCATTTCTATTTTCATTGTCCTTATGAAGCTGCAATAAACCAATTGCCGTACGACCTTTGATTCCGCGGGCTTGAACCGTTGGGTTGCACGTGCTTTCAAGGTGAGACATGGTATTTAAAATCATCACCCACACTAATTCTTTATCTTTGTCTTCAAGACGTGAGTAACGAGGGCAATCAGCCTCTAGATCAGGTGTACCTTGATAAAGGCGGGAGTATTCTTTTTTGTTTGTGCGCATCTCTGTGACAATGATTTCGCCCCAAGGACCCAGATCATCGCCTTTTGCAAATTCACAGCGTGGAGCAAAGCCCATTTCTTTATTAGCGTCAGAAAGTTCTTGAACATTCCCACCCGCTACTAAGATGGCGCTGAATTCTTGAAGTTGTTGAACTGTCTTATGTTCTGTGTTCGCACAATTAACGCAAGCAGCATTAGCTTCTGTCATTGATTGTTTATGAATCTTCGCAAAACTTGGAACAGCCATCGTTAAAGACAACATCGCTAAAAGAATGCTTTTCATAGATCTCTCTCCATTTTCAAAAGACCTATAAAGCAATGATGATGCCGCATAATGAGATTCAAATAAAACTGGTTTCAGGAAAAAACCTGTCGAACTTACTAACGATGAAAAGCCAAAAATGCGCTCTGTCTCAAAGCGAGACAGGCCCTTTGAAATGAAAAAAGCCAGTGAGTTTGCTCACTGGCTTTTAATATATTGATCTAAACTATGCTCAATTAATCGCGAGGAGCGCGTTTAGAGCTGTTCGCACTTGGGCGGAAGCGTTTGATACCGCTGTGTTCACGTCGTTCGCCAGAACCGCGTTCGCTGCGCTCTGATCTTTCCGGTCTAGCAGATCTTTCTGATCTTTCAGAACGGTCTGATCTTTCTGAACGCTCAGGGCGCTCTGAACGGAACGATGGTTTTTCGCTGCGCTCGTCATTGCGGAAAGAACGGAAGCCGCCAACACCAGAAGCACCACGGCGCTCTGCGAATTTTTCGCTGCCACGGTCAAAGTTGTCACCACCACGGTCGCCGCGATCACCACGGTCATCACGACGAGGTCCGCGATCACGACCAAAACGGCGAGGACCACGGTCTCCACCGCGATCGCCACTACGGCCACGGGTGAAGCGATTGTCGTTTGGATCACGCGGCAGAAGTTCGCGCGGGATCTTGTCGCCCATATAATCAAGCATCATGTCTTTTTTCACAAATACGTTAGGGAAGTAAGCCACGATGAAACGTGCTAGCATTTCTTCTTTAGAGAAATCTTTAAGATTGATATCTTCACTTTGCGTCAGATCCGTAATCAAATCATTGGCAAGTTGAAGCTGTGGATTGTCCGCTTTCATCGTACCGACTTTATCGATAACGTCTTTGATCTTTAAGCCAGCCACTTCATCCGCAGAAGGAACTACACCTTTCGTCATCACAGCTTTCGTGCTTTGCATAACACGGCGAAGAAGGTGAAGCTGTTCAGGATTGACCAAAGTGATGGCAGTTCCTTTTTGGTTGTTACGGCCTGTACGACCGATACGGTGAACATAAGATTCAGCGTCCCATGGTAAAGAGTGATTCACCACGTGAGTCAAATCTTTGATATCAAGACCACGGGCTGCAACGTCTGTTGCAACGATCACTTTTACTTGGCGTTGTTTGAATTTCTTTAAAGTCTGTTCACGTTCCGCTTGGGACTTATCACCGTGTAAAGAATCTGCAGGGAAACCACGTTGAGTCAAAATATCAGCAAGTTCTGCCACTTCCATTTTAGTTTGGCAGAAGATGATGCCGTAAAACTCTGGAAGAGTTTGTAAAAGGCGAGAGATAACTTCTGTTTTATAAGAATCTTTCACCGTGTAGTACACTTGCTCAATAGTTTCAGCAGTGCCACCAGCTTTATTAACTTGCACAGTTTCTGGATTTTCAAGGTAGCTATTAGAAATGCGGCGAACTTCCGTGCTCATCGTTGCTGAAAACAACCATGTACGGCAAGCAGCTCTGTGTGAATCCTGATCATCAGGGTGCGTTGCTTTAAGGATCGTTTCAAGATCTTCCTTGAAACCCATATTTAACATTTCATCGGCTTCGTCTAAAACCAATGTTTTTACGTTTTGAAGTTTAATGATTTTTTGTTCAATGAAATCAACCAAACGGCCTGGAGTCGCAACTACGATGTGCGCGCCACGTTTAATACCATCCATTTGCGTGCGGTAGCTAGCGCCACCATAAATTGTAACTACGCGGATGCCTTTTTTCTTACCTAGAAGAGTCAATTGCTCAGCCACTTGCAATGCAAGTTCGCGGGTTGGGCTCATGACAAGAGCTTGAGTGTCTTTGATTGTTGAATCGATGTTTTCAACAAGAGGAATACCGAAGGCAGCCGTTTTACCCGTGCCTGTTGAAGCAAGACCGATAAAGTCTTGGGCGCCAGCCAATAGAAGCGGAAGAGCTTGGCGTTGAATAGGAGTCGGCGTTGTAAAGCCCATGTCCTGCATAGCCGCCATAACGGGCGCGCTTAGGCCAAAGCTTTCAAACGAATCTACAGTTGTAATTGGAGTCATTAGGGACCTTTCGAAGGGCCCATCAAGTCGGTCAGAAACGCCGAGGTCGCAAGGCCCAATATAAAAATAAGTGCGCCCAAGATAAACGATCTTGGGCGCAAAAGCTCTTTATATTTTAACCCTGTAATGCGTATGAACTATTTGCACAGAGGAAGTGCTTTAACCATACTCTGAATAGAGCTGATCTGTTGGTAGCGACCCCCAGATTTGATTACAGCCCAATAGACCCCTGAACTTACCACAATGCGACCTTTGTTTTTGATCTGCAAAGCCATGATCCCAACGCCACAATCCAGGTTTAGATAGGGATCAAGAATAGTTTTCTTTGGATCTGTAGGGCCTAGGCTTTTATCTTTGTTCCAGTCAAATTTACACCAGGGTGCCCACTGGATATCTTGATAAGAAAGCTGTAAAAGCCCTTCAGAGTAAACAGGTTTGCGTGTGACAGGGTCTGAACCCATTGTCGTTTCCTGCATGCGGGACACAGGCGAATAAGCGCTTTCAAATTTCGCAATCGCGACAAAAATCTGCGCCCATGCATTGGCCCGTTCATTATTGTCTAATTGGTTATAACGTGGGCAGAAGCTTGTGATGTCATCGGCTCCTGGAAGCAGGCTGCTCCATTCATTTAGAATGATTTTTTGAAGATGCTCGGACCATTGTTTGCGCTCAGGTTTGGTTGGTGTTTCCCAAGCCAAAGCTTGCATCTTATAAGCGTTTTCAATCGGTGCTGGTGGCGTGGTTTCTGACGGAGTTTCAGTTGTTCCTTCATCCGTACCAGTGTCTGGAGTAGCACCTGAACTTTGGTTGGAATCATCAATCGAAGTGATCGGGAATTGCCCTTGTTTCGCACATCCTGTCGACAGGACTAAAGCAAAAATCGCTGTCAGTGCGAACAGGCTTGCGTTTGACGTGTTGTGGTTCTGTTTTAAGATCATGTAAATACCCCCGCAGAGCCTATAGAGCAACGCAAAGGCCATGTGAGGCGCACTAATCTTCGTGGAAGTATTTGAAATCCTTACGTCTTGATTCCCCCCAAAATTCGCGATTCTGCGATTTTTTGTGTACACTCTTTTCTGTGCATACAAACTAGGCAAAAAATTTTAAAATTTTTGGCGCATCTTCGGTTTTTTCACGCTATATAAAAGTCCGGTGGCCATCAGCCCTCGGAACTGAAGTAGTAAGGAAGTTCATGATCCATTTATCGAATATTTCGAAGCAACACGGTAACAAGATCCTTTATAAAAACGGATCCTTTCAAATCAACGCAGGTGAAAAGATTGGTCTGGTCGGTCCCAATGGTGCCGGTAAGACAACTATTTTCAGAATCATCACTGGCGAAGAGGGTGTTGACGGTGGAACGATTTCAAAATCCGATCGCACTGTGATTGGCTATTTTTCGCAAAATATCGAAGAAATGAAGGGCCGCTCAGCCATCGAAGAAGTTAAATCAGCTGTCGGCAATATCGG
Source organism: Bdellovibrio bacteriovorus (assembly GCA_041888585.1). Lineage (GTDB taxonomy): Bacteria > Bdellovibrionota > Bdellovibrionia > Bdellovibrionales > Bdellovibrionaceae > Bdellovibrio > Bdellovibrio bacteriovorus_I. The sequence goes on from CP168971.1 coordinate 1,170,836, forward strand.
TGACATGCAAGCTCGCATGCAGGAATTTGAAGCAAAGCTTTGTGATCCTGATTTAGATCCCGATGAAATGAATAAAATTCTTGAGCACTACGGTGAACTGCAAGCGGAGTTTGAACGTTTGGGTGGTTATGACCTTGAATCCCGTGCTGCTGAAATTTTAACCGGTCTTGGTATCGGTCCTGAAGACTACCATCGTCCTTCTGAAAGTTTTTCGGGTGGATGGAAGATGCGTATCGCTCTTGCCAAAATCCTTGTTTTAAATCCTGAAGTGCTTTTGATGGATGAGCCGACGAATCACTTGGATGTGGAATCTATCGTGTGGCTTGAAGAATGGTTAGTGAACTTCAAAGGTGCGATCCTTATGACATCGCATGATCGCGATTTTATGAACCGTCTTGTTTCAAAAATCGTTGAGATCGCAAACAAAACCATCACTGTATACGGTGGTAACTATGATTTCTATGAGCGCGAACGTGACATCCGCAAAGAGCAATTGATCGCCGCAGCGAAACGCCAAGAAGACATGCTTGCAAAAGAAGAAGAATTTATTGCGCGCTTCGCAGCCCGTGCTTCCCATGCAGCGCAAGTTCAATCTCGGGTGAAAAAACTAGAAAAAATTGATCGTATTGAAATTCCGCCTGAAGAGGCAGAGATCAAATTTGAATGGCCTGTGCCTCCCCGTGGTGGCGACGAGGTTGTTAAAATCGAAGATCTGGCTAAAATCTGGCACCGTGACGATGGTAAAGAGAAGCTAGTCTTCTCTGGAGCTAACGCCTTAGTTAAACGCATGGACCGTATCGCGGTTGTGGGTGTGAACGGTGCTGGTAAATCCACGATGCTAAAAATTATCGCAGGACATACTGAGCCCACCAAGGGTAAAACGACCTTAGGTGCTTCCATCAATGTGGGATACTTTTCTCAGAACTCGTTAGATGTCTTAGATCCAAAAGCGACAATCTTAGATGAAGTGCACTCGCGCATTCCCAACGCAGGCATGGGCTTTGTGCGCAGCTTGCTAGGAGCGTTTAAGTTTTCCGGCGAAGAGGCAGAAAAGAAAATTTCAATTTTGTCCGGTGGTGAAAAATCCCGCGTGGTGCTTGCTTGCATCTTAGCCCAGCCAGTGAATCTTTTGATTCTGGATGAGCCGACGAATCACTTGGATATCAAATCTAGAGAAGTCTTGCTTGAAGCGATCAAAAATTTCCCAGGCACTGTGATGATTGTAAGCCATGATCGTCACTTCTTGCGTGAAATCACCACTCGAGTTTTTGAGGTGGATAAAAATCAACTGCGTATTTACGAAGGTAACTACGAGTACTATTCCCATAAGAAACAAGAAGAGCTTGCGTCTCGCTAGTAAAAAAAGGGGAACCATAAGTTCCCCTTTTTTTGTCTCTAAATAGGTCATTTGAAACTGAGTTTTCTTTAGTTCACAAAATAAATTGCTCAAGTCCCATTAGATTGAGGTGAATACTTTAGCTGGCTAAAGGTTCTGCCGAATAGTTCTACAGAATAACCAAAATATTTGAACGTAGGTGGTGGTTATGAGTATAGAGCTTGGCTCCTTTGCCCTAAGGCAAGTGCTGTCGTCAACTGTGGTCCTTGGACCGCTTCTATTATTAATCGGTGTGAGTTACTTCCTGTTTAAACAGGATAGAAAGAGTGTATTGTTCTATCTTGCGACTGGAGCTGTCTTCACAGTCGTCGGTATGGCGTGCTTGTATTCGGGATTCCATTTAGAGCCCGTCAGTGCAGAACGCAGTCAGAAAGCGGCAGAAACATTGGCTGTCGAGCCCGCGCAAAAATAATCTTAGAAATATATCAAAGGTTCCAGAGGACACAGGGTGGTGCTTCGCCGGGTCTTGGCCTACGGCCTTTTGGGGGAATTTTCCAAAGCTCGGCAGTGAACCCTGTGCCGTCTAGAACCTTTGAATTTGTTTGGCTTCGAACGAGGGATTTGCAATGGGCAAGGGCCTTGGTGGTTATTCTGCGTGAGGCACTCCATCCGGGCTCGGTTGCCGCCGCAGCTTTGCTGCGGTTCGCGCCATCGTGGCGCCGGCAAAGGCCTTACTCCGAATAATCACCAAGGCCCTTGCCCATTGCAAATCTATTCAAATGAAAGAAATTTAAAGACTTTGTTCTTTTGCGCTTATGCGAATATGGAAAAGGCCCCTGTTGGGGCCTTTTAGTTTTTTTGCTTCGCTGGATTTTAGTTTGTTTTAATTTCTGTCCAGGCGTCTTCGTATAGTTTTGTTTTATCGCCTAAATCTTTTAGGCTTTCTAGTTTGCTGGTGTCTTCTGGGAACAATGCCTTGTTAGTTTTTAAATCTTCAGCAAGAGTGGTTTTGGTGTTCTTAAGTATTGGGCCAGCGAAGATTGTGGATACTTTGTTTTGTTCGGCTTTTTCGCTCATCAGGAAGTTGATTAATTTGTGGGCGGCTTCTTTGTTTTTGCTGCCTTTTAGGATGACCAAGTTATCGATCGCTACTGTTCCACCTTCGGCTGGTAAGATGTAGACTATGTTTTTGTTTTTGGCTGCTGCTTGTAGGGCGTCAGATGAATACGTTTGAGCTGCTGCTACTTCTTTGTTGTTCAAGATGTCGATGGTGTCGCTGCTGAACATTTTTACGTCTTTTTTTGTTTTAAGCAGAACGGCTTTGGCTTTTTTGATTTCTTCTTCGTTTGTGGTGTTAACACTATGGCCGTTCATTTTTAGGGCGGCAGCCATTGTTTCGCGTACGTCATCTAATAGCGCAAATTTGCCTTTTAGTTTTGGGTTGGCAAGTAAGTCCTTCCAGCTTTTGATTTCTTCTTTGTATAGGTCTTTATTGACGGCAATGCCCGCTGTTGTCCAGGTGTAGGGGACTGAGAATTTGTTATCTGGGTCGTAGCTTTGTTTTAGAAATTTCTCGTCGATTTGGGATTTGTTCGGGATTTGGTTCATGTCTAATGGTTCAAGCTGATCCATTTTTGCTAGGACTTCAACCATGTAGTCAGATGGGACTGCTACGTCGATGCCAGAGGCTCCGGCTTGGATTTTTGCTAGTAGTTCTTCGTTTGAACTGTAGTTTGAGATGTTGATCTTAATGCCGGTTTCTTTTTCGAAGGCATCTTTCATTTCTGGGGACAAATAGTTACCCCAAATGGAAAGATTCACTTCTTTGCTTTCTTTTGTTTGCGTTGTTTCTTCTTTTTTTGTGCAGGCGCCTAGGGCGAATGAAATTAGAAGGCAAGATAGGATCAATATTCTCGACATTTTTTTAAATCCTTTTTATTGTTTAAAACATGCTTGAGCTAGTAAATATCGGTAAAACTTTTTCCAGTCAAACGGCCTTAACGGGGGTGAATCTCTCGATTGGTGAGGGAGAGTTTTTCTCTCTGCTCGGCCCCAGTGGCTGTGGTAAAACCACGCTTTTGCGGATTATTTCTGGCTTGGAATCAGCGACTACAGGGCAGATTTTTTTGGATGGAAAACCCATTGATCATTTGTCCGCGCAGAAGCGGCCCTTTAATATGGTTTTTCAGCGTTACGCTCTTTTTCCTCACTTGAGTGTTGCTGAAAATATTGCTTTTGGTCTTAAGATTAGGTCTTTACCCAAAGAAGAAATCGAAGCGAAGGTTGCCCGTGTTCTTGCTTTGGTTGATATGTCAGCATTTCGTGACAGGATGCCTGAAACTTTATCCGGCGGGCAGTCTCAGCGTATTGCTTTAGCGCGGGCCTTGGTGAATGAACCTAAAGTCCTCCTTTTAGATGAACCCCTTTCTGCTTTGGATTACCGGATGCGTGAACATATGCAAAAAGAGCTTCGTCAGTTGCAGCAAAAACTAGGTTTAACGTTTATTTGCGTGACCCATGACCAGGAAGAGGCCTTTGCGCTTTCTGATCGCATCGGCATCATGAACCATGGAGTTTTAGAACAAGTTAGTTCGCCTCGGGAAATTTTCGAAAAACCGGATTCAATTTTTTCTGCTCAGTTTGTTGAAGCGACTTCAAAACTGCGTGGGGAGTTAGTTGAAGTCAGTGCGGATCTTGTTACCATTCGTCTTGGAGATGGCAGTCTTATTAAAAGTAAAACCAATATGTCTTCCCAGGATTTGCGTTTAGGAATGAGTCTTGATGCTTTTGTAAATAAGGCTATGATTTTTGGGGAGCGCCATAAATGAGATTAGCCCCACGGCTGCTAGTCGCTCCTTTTTTGTGGTTTTCTTTTTTCGTTTTAGTGCCGCTGATCATTGTGATGATCGTTAGTCTTGCGCAACGGGGGCCCTACGGAATTATTCAGTGGACCTTTGGCGTTCAGAACTATCTTAACGCTTTTAATCTTAGATATTCTGGAATTTTGATTGAAAGCTTGAAGCTTGCTTCTGTGACTTCATTGATTTGTTTGGTTTTAGGCGTATTGATTGCTTGGGCCATGGCAACTGCCAATGCGGGTCTTCGTTCTTTTTACGTGATGGCACTGGCATTGCCCTTTTTGACGAATCTTATTATCCGTATTTATGCCATTCGTCTTTTTGTCGGAGTTGATGGGCCGCTGCAGGTGATGTTGACCCAATTGGGCGTTGATTTTGATCCCTACTCCTTCACGCAAAATAAAGTTTTAGTTCTTTATGGGATGGTGACGACTTATTTGCCTTTTATGGTTTTCCCGCTATATGGGGCTTTTGAGAAGTTTGATTTCAATTTAGTGGAAGCAGCTCAAGACTTGGGCGCCAATTCTGCTCAAGTTTTTTTTAAAGTCTTGCTTCCAAACTTAAAAGCAGCCATGGGCACAGGTTTGATTTTGGTATTTGTTCCAGCACTTGGGGAGTACGTGATTCCAGATCTTCTGGGGGGCGCTAAAAACATGTTGCTTGGAAATTTAATCACTGAGCAGTTTTTAAAATCCCGTGATTGGCCCATGGGGTCGGCCTTATCCGTGATTCTGATGTCGATTCTTCTTTTGTTTTCGGCCTTGGTCTTTCTTTTAAGAAAAAGGACTAAATATGGCTCTTGAGAAAAGAAGACCCGCGGCGCCACCTTTAGCGACGGCGCTTTTAATTTTTGTGATCTTCCTTTTATACGTGCCCATTGCAGTGATGCTATTAAGTGCAGTTTTGGTGCGCATGGAAGGCGAGTTGAGTTTTACGTTAAGATATTTTATTGAAGTCTTCCAAGATGAATCATTGATGGATGCGCTTAAAAACAGTTTCATTGTGGGATTAAGTTCAAGCCTTTTTGCAACCACCCTTGGAACTTTGGCGGCACTAGGGCTGCATCGTCAAAAAAATGCCATGACTTTCCTGGTGCATGGGTTGTCGCTTTTATCTTTGATTTTTCCTGAAATCGTTTTTGCCCTTTCATTACTGTCTTGGTTTTTTGTATTAAAAATGGAATTGGGTCTTTTCACCGTGATCTTAGCCCATGTCAGCTTCACTTTGGCTTTTGCTATGATGACAGTGCTAGCGCGCCTTTCAACATTGGATCTGTCGTTTGAAGAAGCAGCGAAAGATCTTGGCGCCAGTGATTGGCAAATTTATAGAAAAATCATTTTGCCACTTTTAAAACCTGCGATTCTTGGTGGGTTTATTCTAAGTTTTCTCTTGTCCTTTGATGATTTTTTAATCACTTATTTTGTCAACGGCGTCGGGCAGGACACACTACCGGTGAAGCTTTATAGCTCCATGAAAATGGGAATTACGCCTAAATTAAATGCCCTTTCTAGTTTGATGTTTTTGATGACTCTATCAGGGCTGATTTTCTTCTTCCGTTCTAACGCTTTCCGTGTTTTCTTTGATCAAGGCAGGGGAAAGTATGCAGAAGAGCGAAAAGAAATTAATCAATAGCTGGGCTTGGTACGATTTCGGTAATAGCGCTTATTCCACCACGGTCATGGCTGGTTTTTTTCCTATCTTCTTTAAAAACTTTTGGAGTCAGGGCACAGATGCTGTCGTAACAACGGCGCGACTAGGGACCGCAATTTCGATTTCCTCATTGGTTATTGCATTATTTAGTCCTTTTCTTGGAGTGATTGGCGACTTAAAAGGTTTTAAAAAACTTTTCTGTTTGCTGTTCACTTTTATCGGGGTCATATCCTGTGCATGGATGGGAATCATTCCAGCCGGGGATTGGTGGAACGCAATTCTTGCTTATGGAATTGCCATGATGGCCTTCAATGCTGCGACCGTATTTTACGAATCATTGCTTCCCTTCGTGGCCCGTCGCGAGCATATGGATTACGCTTCATCTCTTGGATACGCAGCTGGTTATTTGGGTGGCGGTGTCTTATTTGCGCTAAATGTGCTGATGTATTTGTTTCCGGAAAAATTCGGCATAAGTGATGGTGTTCTTGCCGTGCGCATTTCGTTCATCATGGTGGCAGCCTGGTGGTTGGTGTTTTCAATTCCACTTGCTAAAAACATTCCTGAGCCCGCTGTTCAAGTGAAGGAGGGAACTTTCTTTTCTCTTTCTAAGGAAAGTTTGAAGACTCTAAAGCAAACGTTAAAATCTCTGATTCATGAAAAGAATATGCTTTATTTTATGGTGGCCTATTGGCTGTATATCGATGGGGTTTACACCGTAATGACCATGGCTGTGGATTTTGGAGTTTCCATTGGTTTTGAAGCAAAAGACTTGATAGCTGCGCTTTTGATAACTCAGTTTATTGGCTTTCCGTGCGCTTATTATTTTGGAAAGGTGACGGGTCGATTTGGAACTAAGAAACCGATTTTATTTTGTATCGGTGTTTACTCTGTGACGGTTATTGCTGCGACCTACATGTCTCAAGCTTGGCACTTTTATTTGCTAGCAACAATCATAGGACTTGTGCAAGGGGGTGTTCAATCTCTCAGCCGTTCCATGTTTGGGCGCATGATTCGTAAGGAAGAAAGTGGCGAGTACTTTGGTCTTTTCAACTTGGTCGGAAGATTTGCCTCCATCTTAGGACCCTTGGTTGTGGCCTTCGGTGTGACGGTAACCGGAAGCTCCCGCATCGGCATGGTCGGGCTTTTAATTTTATTTATTAGTGGAGGAATCCTTCTGACCAGGGTGAAGGAACCTGGCCCGCAAACTTCTTAATGCTTCTTTTCGTCGTCTGATTTTTTGCTCTTTTCTTGTTGTTCTTCGATGATCTTTTTTGCTTTCTTCCCTGTGATGCCCATCCATTCTGGCAGGAAAACAGCGATCACTATGAAAATGAGGGTCACTATGATGAAAAAGATGCTCATAGTAAGAACCAATGACATGAAAAACCCCTTGGAAAGAATGAATCTTTTTTATAATAACTAAGCGCCAAAGGGAATTAAAACTTAGTGTTGGACAATGCCCTATATTGGCCCGATAACCCTTTAATATGACTTACAATCCACGGGATCACTATTTTAAAAAGGCCAAGCAAGAAAACTTCGCGGCCCGCTCTGTTTTTAAACTTGAAGAGATCGATAAAAAGCTCAAGCTATTTAAGCCAGGCCAAACGGTTTTAGATCTAGGGGCTTCGCCGGGTTCATGGTCCCAATATGCTTCGCAAAAAGTGGGCGAATCGGGCCGGGTGTTGGGGGTCGATTTAAGTCCCGTCACAGTAAAGCTAAAAAACGCCGTTTTTATTCAAGCTGATCTCCGCGATCTTAATTTAGAAGAAATTTTCAAAGAACATGGTTTCCAACCTCCGTTTGATTTAGTTCTTTCCGATATGGCGCCAAAAACGACGGGGATTCGCATGACTGATCAAGCTCGATCCATGGAGCTTTGCGAGTTGGCTCTTGATGTTTCCCGCCGCTTTTTAAAAAAAGACGGACATTTCGTATGTAAGCTCTTCCACAGTGACGACTTCACAAAGCTCCGTGATGAGATCAAAAAGACCTTTCATAAGTTCGAAGCCGTGAAGCCCGACTCAACTCGCAAGATCTCGAAAGAGATTTTTTTAGTGGGTATCAGTAAAAAATGATCATTCATCGGGTCTTCGAGAACGACAATTTTGTGTTGGTTGACAAAGTTTCTGGAATTCTAACAACTCCCAGTCGCTTTGAAGACAATGATCCAAGACTCTGTTTGGGAACTGCTTTACAGGCGGAAATGAAGCAACAAATCTATCCTGTCCACCGCTTGGATTTTGAAGTTTCAGGGCTTGTGATGTTTGCTAAAAACGCCGAAGCTCATCGCCAGGCAAACAGTTGGTTTGAAAACAAACTTGTGCAAAAGACCTATCGGGCGTTGACGACACCTCAGAATTTTTCCCATATTCCGGCAAACATTTCCAACCCGCGAATTACTTTTGAGCCAAAAGCAAATGAAACTCTTCATTGGAAATCTCAACTTTTACGAGGGAAAAAGCGTACTTACGAAAGCCCCCAGGGTAAGCCTAGTCTGACTTTGGCGACTTTTTTGGGAAGCTCTAAAGATTTTTTGTTGTGGGATCTTCAGCCTGTGACTGGTCGACCTCATCAGCTGCGATACGAGTTAAGTCGTCATGGCTTTCCAATATTAGGTGATGCACTTTATGGTTCGACTGTTTTTTATGCTGAAAATTCAATCGCACTTCGTGCTTATAAAATCGATTTTTCTAAAGCGCCATCAGCACAGAAGTTAGGGCTTCCACCCGCTGTGGAGATTGAAGTTCTCCTTTAGTTTTCTGACTTCGCTAATCATGTATGAGTACGCATATAATATTTTATTTGCCCAATAATATTTAATCAGCCTAAATAACTAACATGAATCCTGTTAGTGGTATTGGTCATCAAGTGAGTAGAAAAGAAATTAGCGAATTCATGGACTGCATTCGCCATATTTTTAAGGCCCTGCGCGTGTCCTCGAGTCATCTCGAAAAAGTATTAGGGTTGAGCGCGGCGCAGATTTTTGTCCTACAAAAGTTAAAAGAAGAGCCAGGTCTTTCCATTAACGACCTTGCCGTCCGAACCACCACTCACCAAAGTTCTGTATCCGTCGTAGTAAAAAAATTAGAAGAGCAGGGACTTGTCAGCAGATCTATCTCTAAAGAAGATTCTCGCCGGGTTGTTGTCTCTCTAACTAACGAAGGTATGAATCGCCTCAATACAATTCCTAACACCGTTCAAGATCAAATGATCTTGTCGCTAGAAAAAATGCCAGAAGAAAAAACCACAATGCTTGCATCTTTGATGAAAGAGTTTGTGAATTCAGCTGGCATCGTTGGAATCAAAGACTAAATTTCCCGTTTTATCTGTTCTAAGTAAGTTTTGATGAAGGCGATCCTGTGTTCGCCTTCTTTTTTTGCGCTTTCCGTATTTAAGTGTTCCACCAACCGAAAAAGTTTTTGGAAAAAGTGGTCAAGCCCATAGTGCTTGTCATTCAGATCCCGTGATTCGGCCCATGGGTCTTCACCAGAGTAGAAGGGACGTCCTATAAGGCTGCTGGTTGCAAAACAACGGGCAATGCCTATGGCACCCAGGGAGTCCAAGCGGTCGGCGTCCTGAACGATTTTAGCCTCTAATGTGGTCGCGGGAATTTCTGCACTATAACTGTGGGCTTCAATTGCGTGTCTGATGGCCTCATAGGTGTCCTCGGGGTAACCTAAGGTCTTCAGATATTCAATCGCGGCCTCTGCTGATAATTGGGAAGCATAGGGGCGTCTAGGGTCATCCTTTGGGACATTGATATAGTCATGAAAGAAGGCAGCCGGCATAACGATACGCCAGTCCGCCTTTTCTAATGTGCAAAGATTTTTAGCTGTATTCACAACTCTTTTTACGTGCAAATAATCATGGGCAGGATCGGTATGGGGATAAAGCACGCGGGCTTTATTATTGAATAATTCAAACCATTTTTTTTCATCAAAAGTCGGCGCCATTTTTACAGTTTCCATCAAATTGCTCCCACTTTTTTAAAGGTCCCCCAGTATTTTCTGATGCAAGGACGCAGTGGCGCAAGTTTTCACAGTTTATTTTGTAGCTAGGCAGCTCTTTAATGATTTGCTGGTCGACGTAAAGCTTTGCACCAGTCTGGATGCTTTTTAGTGCCACCGTCATAAGCATAGGCTAGGTTGTTTGCTAGCAAAATGTCTTTTAAAGATCTTCCGTCAACCATTACATCGGCAAGAATGCGAAAGTATTTGTCGCGTTGAACGTTGTGAAGCTCTACAGATTTTGCGTTCTTTAACGTGGTCGAGACAAGATTTCTAGCAACTCTACCGGCCTCTTTTTCGCAGCGATCTTTTGTTTTTACTTCCGGCGTATCTATGCCGTGCACTCTGACTGAGATATTTTTGCCGATCAAGGCTGGCACATCAGGAATATTTACAGTGATTGTATCACCATCATAATTTTTTAAGACTTTCACACAACGAAAAGTCGAATCGTCATGTTTGCAAGGACTTGTTTGGGCTTGCGCCAGGCAGGAAGCAAGAAAAAGACTTAAAGCAGAAATCACGATGTTCATGCTTTAAGCCTACTGGGCCGGTGAGGCGAGGGTCAACTACGGGATGTTATTTAAAGCTGCTAAGTTCGAAATTCTTGCGTGACTGCGCACTTTCGTAGACAGCAGGCGATCTTTCACCGCAATTTTATCTAAAAACTTCTTGATATCTTCAGGTTTCCACGTGCGCTCTGTTTTTACCATCAGCGCTGCGACTAAACCCGTCACCCACGCTGTGGCCTGGGAGGTGCCCGTCATGGATCCGTATTTCCCGCCAGGCAGCGAAGAGTGAATATCTTTACCCGGTGCCACGATATCCACTGTTTCTAAACCATAGTTACTGGATTCCAAAAGTTTTTTGTGCGAGTCCATTGCCGCCACCGAAAGTATGTTACTTAATCTGTAGCCCGCTGGATAGTAGCCGACGCGATCAGTATTGCGCCCATCATTACCGGCCGCTGCAACAAAAAGAATTCCCTTTTTTTGTGCATCCCGAATAGCAGCTTCCTCCAGCGGGCTTTTGAAATCCCCACCACCAGAATAGTTAATTATGTCAGCCTTCATTTGAATCGCATAGCGGATGGCTTTGACTGTATTTAAAAGATTCTCTTCACCCGGTTGGTCGGGATCAAAGTACTTTAAAATCATAAACTTCACCCGGCCAGTTCGCGCTTTTTGTAAAATGATTCCCGCCACATGGGTGCCATGACCGTGATTATCGGAAAGGTCACTATTGTTAGAAACAAAATTCCATCCATGGAGGTCATCGGCATATCCATTGCCATCATCATCGCTTAAGTTTTTACTTTCTTTTGGATTCACCCACAGATGGTTTCTGATAAGTGGGTGAGTGGTGTCTACGCCGGTATCTATAATCGCCACAACAATGTCGCGGTTTTCTTCGGCTTGAGCCGCCATCACAGCACAAAAATGAATTAGGAAAATCAGCAGCAATATTTTTTTTGAAAAGCTTTGCGTCGTCTTCATGACTAAGACACAAAGCAATGATGGGACCAGGCTCAGCAGTTCGTAAAATGCTTTCCGTCTGAAATTATTTTCAGACTGATCATTTTTTTCTGAACATAAAAAAAGCCCGAACGGGTGTTCAGGCTTTTTTAGTCAGTTTTAAGCTTTGTACAGCTGTCTAAAGTTTTGACAGTTCTCCTCTGAAAACAGAGTCCTTAGGCGACTCTTTTCATTCCTGGAGCTTTGGCTAAGGTCAGTTTGTTGCGACCTGTTTGCTTGGATTCATAAAGAGCTTCATCCGCGCGTTTATACCAGTTGTCAGCGGACTCGTTTTTCGTGATTTCTGCAATACCCATGGAAACGGTAAAGCGGATTTCAGCATTTTCGTGAACAAAAACTTCCTTACGGATGCGATTCATGGCTTCTTCAGCCATCTTGATCGCAGCTTGTTCGTTACAACCCGGCAGAATCACCGCAAACTCTTCACCGCCTAAGCGGGCAATAAAGTCTTCCTCGCGACTGAAGGCCTCTTCTAAAAGGCGCACGCATTCCTTAAGAATAAAATCGCCAATGTCGTGGCCATAGTTATCGTTGATCTTTTTAAAGAAGTCGATATCAAGAATGATCAAGCTCATTGGATCGCCATCGATCTCATGAAGCTGTAAATAGCGGCGTACTTGTTCATCATAACTACGGCGGTTGTGGGCGCCGGTCAGGTGATCACGACGCATGGTTTGATTTGCTTCCATCAACTGTTTTTTAACCGTAGTTAAATTCTTTTTGATGGACTCCATGCGCTTAGAACGACGTTCATCTTTGCTGCTTTGGTGTTTTAAATAGAAGTTAATGAATTCACGGGACTTAGCACGCAAGTCTTCAATGGAATTTGATTCCACCGCTTCACGAAGCTGTTCAAGGCTTTGATTGATATCGCCCTGAGCCGCGTCTTCTACCTGGGCTTCTTCGCCTAAGTGGTCAGCAAAGTCCCAAATGATACGTTTAAAATCATCAAAAGTGTTTTGTACATAAGTGTATTCATCAATACGGTAGCTAGAAATAAATTGGCGCAGCTTAAACAGGGTCTTTTCAGTGGATTCTGAATCGGGCTGAACCAGTTCTTTAGCGAACGTATCTAGTTTGTTACGAACTTTTCTTACGGAGTGGTTTTGAATTTCAAAGAGATGCTTATTGTAAACATCTAAGATATATAACAACGTCGCGCGATCTTCAGTTAATATAGGTGGAGGAGAATCTTTACCTTCCGGTGAAGTACCCCAATCCATATCAAATTGCTCGACAAGTTTTTTCATCCACGTTTTCAAAAGACAGCCTCCGGCGCTTCCAACTAGTTACTTTCTTTTCGGAATTCTTCCGTCTTCGCTGAAGCTAAGGTGTGACAAGCCCGTGTCTCAATGCGGGATTTTTTGTTTATGCACAAGCGTTCATCTTGGAACTGGTGTTTTTCTGCATAACTTTTTGACTGGACCTGCGGCTAGCGCTGAATGGTTTTATGATTTTTAAATTTGGAGGATCACCATGGCAATCAGTGCAAAAACCAGCGGACCGGATTTCACAAAGGGCGTGCAGATTGAAATTCTTCAAGATGGCGAAAGTCTACTGGGACATGTCGGCGATGAAGCTGTGCTTTTAGTTCGCCAGAACGGCGAGTTCCATGCCATCGGTGCCCAGTGTTCGCACTATGGCGGTCCTTTAGAAAAAGGGTTGATTACAGGGGAAACGGTCCACTGTCCTTGGCATCATTCCTGTTTTGATTTGCGTACGGGGGAGGCGCTAAAAGCTCCGGCTCTGAATCCGATTGCGGCCTGGCACGCAGAAATCTGTGAAGGGAAAGTGTTTGTCACTGACAAAAAAGCCCCAGTGGTGAAGCCCCGTATTGGCACCGAGGTTCAACGATTCGTTATTATTGGTGGCGGCGCAGCCGGGACAGCAGCGGCGGTGATGTTACGTCGTCAAGGTTTTCAAGGAAGTATTCACATCGTCAGTGAAGATAAAAATCCTCCCTATGACCGACCGAATCTTTCTAAAGACTATTTAGCGGGGAATGCGCCAGAAAGCTGGATTCCACTTTATGATGAAGACTTCTATAAGCAAAATAAGATTGAGTTAGAGCTTGCAACCAAAGCCGATAAAGTGGATCCACATCGCCGTAATATTCATCTGTCCAATGGGAAAACCCTGCGCTATGACCGGTGCCTGATTGCCACGGGGGGATCGCCCATCGTTCCGCCAATTCCAGGTATCAACACGGATAAAGTTTATTTTTTAAGGACGCTGCAAGATTCCCGTAGAATTATTGCGAGAACTTCCTGGGCTAATAAGGTCGTCATCATTGGTGCCGGTTTTATCGGTTTAGAAGTCGCAGCCTCTTTAAGAATGCGGAATATGGAGGTTCACGTGGTGGCGCCAGAGGGGGAACCTCTGATGAAGCAACTGGGTGTGCATGTAGGCAGTCACATCAAAAAATTGCATGAAGCAAACGGTGTGCATTTTCACTTAGGTCATGCGGTAAAGGAAATCCGCGAACGCAGTATCATTCTTGATGAAGGACAAACTATTGATTGTGATTTCATCGTCGTAGGAACGGGAATTCGCCCTAATGTTCAGTTAGCTGAACAAGCAGGATGTTGGATTGATAACGGCGTTTTAGTAAATGAATACCTAGAAACCAGTGTTCCAGGAGTTTTTGCTGCTGGTGATATCGCACGCTGGCCGGATCGTCGAAGTGCACGACCTATTCGAGTCGAGCACTGGGAAGTAGCGGAACGTCAAGGTCAGGTCGCAGCTTTAAATATGTTAGGGGATCGGGTGCGTTTTCATGATGTGCCTTTCTTCTGGACAACGCATTATGGAATTACGTTTGGATACATTGGCTTTTCTGATCGCTTTGATCGCATGGATGTGATTGGTGATATGAACACGGAAAATTTCGCCGTGGCTTATTATGAAGACCAGCGAATTGCGGCCTTACTCACTGTGGGGCGTGATATGGAAAGTCTGATGGTTGAAGAAGCTTTAGCGCATTTTAATGACGATGCGGTGAAAGACATCATTCGAACATTTGAGAGAAAGATGAATCAATCTCCTAAAGCTTCTATTTCACCGGCGCCTTCAGGCACGTCCCCTGACTCCACGGCCTCCTTATAGGGGCTAGGATCTAATTTATTAATCCATGAGTTAGGAAAGAAACTGTAGTAGGCATAGTTTTTTTGGCAAACATCTAAGGCAGAAACCAAGGGATGCCACTTAGAATGTTTGTCATTACGGATGGGGATTGCAAGATCCACTTGGATAATGTTGCCATCTTTCTTGACCCACTCACAGGCTTTCTGCGCCAATCGCCAGTAGATGAGCGGATCACACTGAGTTCGCGTCATAAGCCAAGGGGGTTGTAAGGAAAGTTCCTCTTTGCTGCCGTCCTTTTTCCAGATCGAAAGATGGGGCTGGCATTGAACGCGTCCGTCGTACATGATCATCGCATACATCCGACCCTCACCGGTTAATGCCGAATTTCCCGGGATTAAATACTGGGGGAGCTGAAGAATCAGAAAAACTAAAAGTAAAACCTGTGCTTTTTTCGATTTAAAGGCCGTTTGAAACGATTCCTTAAGACTCCATGTTTTGACCATGGGTCTTAGAACTAAAAGCATTCCTATAAGAGATAGCATTACAACTGGATAGAAGAATCGCGTCAGGTGCCACGAATATAAATGAAAATAAACAAGTTGAATAAATAAAAAGTAAAACCAACGGTCTTTCTTGGCGAACAATAAAAAAATCAATCCGAGCTCAAGCACCAACACATACCAAACACCCAATGTCGTCATATAACTTGGCATTATGTGATCGTTAATAGCTGTGCCGTTAAGCCACTGAGGGTTGATTTTTAGTAAGCCCGCCGCAAAATAAATAATGAAAAACGAAACGGTGAGGGAATATCTTCGTTCCGGAATTAAAAGAAAAGCCATGGCGAGCATCGTAGGAAGGTAATGATAGTTGCCAGTCAAACGATAATCTAAAGCGATGATGCTTACTTTTATCCCAATTAAAACCCAAAGGACACTGGCAGCTAGCGTGTCTTTTTTTCGCCACCAAGCTAAAGCGCCACCCAAAGCAAGTAGTCCATAAACACTTAGGATAATATTTAATGCCAACGGCGTAGGTTTAACGGCGTCACAGCCAGAAAAAAACGGCCAACATATCGAAGTGTTGGAAGAGGATAAAATCCAATGCAAAGGTCTTTCAGTTAGCCAAAAAAGAATTGTCAGAAGGTGTTCAAGACAGAATATTACCCCGATAATTCTTAGTGCCGGATATTTTTGCAGTTCGAGGTGGAGTTGTTTCACGGCGATTCCTTCATGCCTAGGGCGAACGCCGTATCTTTTGAAAAAGGCAACCGTGTATCAGCATTAAAAGTGGCGCCATCTAAATTCGCACCGTAAAGAAGGGCTTTTGATAAATTCGTATTCTTAAGATCTGTATTGCGTAGATCAGCAAAACCCAAATGGGCTTTTTCTAAATTCAATTTAGAAAGATCCTTACTATTAAGTACTGAAAAGGGGGCATACAGATTTTCTTGCAAAATAACGTTTGCTTGCGGAAATAGTGGCTCGGTCCCAGGGTTCAAAACCGGAAATGACGGAGAGAACACTTGGTCCTGCGCTGGAAAGTAAAGGGACTTTACCTTGGGCGCTGGAAACAACACTCTTCCCTGAGGGAAGAGTTGAGTTGCCACCAAAAAAAGGAGCAAGAGAAAATAATAAGTTCTAACCGTTCCCATTAAAAGCCATCGCCATCGCCATCACACGAAGTACCGTCGGAAACACTTCCAAGGCTACGCGTTGAACCGTTAAAACATTGGTAAAGAGCTGCAGATCCGCAACCTCCTGAATTTAACCAAACATATCCATGGGGATTACCACCGCAAGCTGCACCCGCAGCAGCTACTGCGACGTTATTAACTGCTGTGATGCGACCCTGGGCATCGACATAGAATTGTGGAATATATGAGCCGTTTCCGTACCAACCAGCACCGACACCTGTGTTGGTAAGTCCAAGATAAACAGCTCCACTGCTGCCACCACCTTGAAGTCCCGTGCTTGGCCCCACGTGCGTGATTGTACCGCCTGAATTGTTATCCGCTTGTGGTACCCACTGGCCGCCATCCCATTTCAAAACTTGACCCACACCTGGATTGACGTTCGCAACCCAGCGGCCTTGAACTCTTTGTACTGTGGTTCCAGTTTGTCCACCCACTACGTCACCGGCAAGGGCCCCATAAAAGCCCGCCGCATTTCCAGGAATATTTCCTGAGACTTTGGAACCTGAAACGGAAGCGATTTTAGCGTCAGTAACATTTCCGTCAGCAATTTTAACTGTTGTTACATTTCCATCAGCGATCTTCGCTGTTGTCACGTTCTGGTCAGCGATTTTTGCAGTTGTTACGTTTAAATTTAAAATTTTAGCCGTCGTAACACTGTTATCTGCAAGTTTGGCGGTGGTCACATTAAGATCTGCGATTTTTGCAGTGGTGACTGCTTCATCAGCAATCTTGCTAGTTGTTACATTTGAGTCTGCAATTTTAGCTGTTGTGACGTTTGCATCTGCGATCTTGGCAGTTGTCACGTTCTGATCCGCGATCTTAATTGTCGTAATGTTTGAATCCGCAATTTTTGCAGTCGTCACATTTTGGTCAGCAATTTTTGCTGTTGTGACGTTACTATCTAAGATCTTTGCTGTCGTAATCGCATTGTTAGCTAAATCTACAGTATTAATTGTTCCATCTAGAATCTTTGCCGTAGTAATAGCGGAATCGACAATCTTAATCGTACTGACTGCGCCGTTGGCAATCTTGTTAAAGGTGATCGCGCCATCAGCGATTTTTGAATTAGTCACAGCACTCGTCATAATCTTTTCAGACGTAATAGCTTCATCTGAGATTTTTTCTTCTGTGATCGCTTCGTCTGCTAGATCATTTGTGGTAATGCCAGTAGAACTCGTAACAATGTTTTGCCATTGGCCATTTGCTGCTACCTGAACAGTTTTAGTGGCTTCATCATATCTCATTAAACCATCTCGTGGGGGAGCCGTGGTCGAACCATCTGAAGATGGAATCCCGATAACCCCGGTTGTCGTCGCGGTGCTCGCCGTTGGATTTAATAAAGCAAGCAAGCCATCAAAGTTAGATGGTAACAACAACGTTTCAACTCTAGTCTGCGTCACATTCGCAGAGTTTTGGATAAAGTCGGCAGCTTTTTTACCATTTAATGCAATCGCATTTTCTGACTCCATAGCATAGGGAACCGAGCGCAGATTTAAATCCGGAGCCAGCGTAACCACTTCAGTGCCTACAGTAAAGCTCACCCGGATTTTTCTAGTATCACCATGAGTTGGAGTGTAGCTGTTTCCGCTATCACAGAAACTAAGACCAGAAATAGGGTTCGAATTTTTCAGAATCTGATGAATCGCGAGTGAATGTCCTACGTTGACCTTGGTCCCTTCGCTAGAACCGATCACGAAATTAATGACACCTTTAGAGTTGGTCATGTTCACCGTGCGGTTTTCTTCCCAAAGCACGCAGGATTCAGCATTCGGTGATAGGACTTTCAAATTAAAAGAGACACTGGCGTCTTCTAACGGAAGGCCATCAGGTTTAATGATGCGACCTTGAAGGCTCAGCCCTTGTGGAACTTCTGTCAGTTCCATCTGCGCCTGGGCGCTGAGCGAAGCTAAAAGAACTACCAACAATACAAAGGTTCTTTTTAAGTTCATAAAAGTTTCCTTTAAAAGACGTTCAGTAAAAGAAAACCAAGCTACTAGATTCTTATCGGACTTATGTGTGCTGCGTTTTAGAGCATTCACGTGTTATTAAAAAAATTTGATAAAGATGCGCCAAGTAGAGATCAGGTAGGAGTCCGAAATTAAGCAGACCTAACGTGACGATTCTGAAATATTTCTTCGGCAAGACTCTGTCAGCAACGGTAATTTGTCCCGCAAACAAGCGAAGTATCTCTTCTGATTTGCGCAGAATTTTTGAATGTCAGAGGAACAATCCTTTTTAAATTCAGATTGAATTGCGGCCACCTGATTCGCGCAGGCCCCCGAAATTTCTTCTTTCTTATGTCTTAAACAGGTCAAAGGACTTTCTGAAAAGAATCGAGTTTTGCGGCACAGTTTTTCATAATCATCCCAACAAGCCTTCGCATTTTTTAAAAGCGTTTCTTTTGCTTCGGTTGCAGTCAAAGGTTTGCGATGATCTTTCTTATGATCAAGTTCAGCTGGCATTTCAAATAAGGATGGATCCACCATCTCTATATTTTTACCTTCAGATTTCGTATCTGCAGCGACCTCTGGTTTCGGTGGTGGTGGAGGAGGGGGAACTACATTCTGCGTACCAGGAATTGGTGAATTGAGGTTTGGTTCAATGTTCAGTGTCTGAGTGGAAGCTGTTTGAATAGTTTCCTTAGAATCTTGAAGTATCTTAAATGTAATGAAACTGGAAGCCACTGATAGGGCCACAATACCAAATATAATTAATAAGACGTTCCGGATTTGCATATTGATTTCCTTCGGCGATTTTTTAATTTTTCTAAAATCTACTTTGAGTACCTATTTAATACTTCAAGCAATCTCGCCGATAAATTATATGTCATGAGGAGGTTAGCATGTTTCGGAACCTTTGGGTGCTGCTACTGCCTTTTACACTTCTAACGAGTGCCTGTAGCCTCGAAGCTAATATTGATAGTTTACTGAAAGATGCGTTGTCATCTCCTCCGAAACTTCCTGCCGGAGTGAACTTACCTACTCGTCCTATTTCTGGTGTTGTGACAGATGCAGCCGCTTCAGATTTTTTATTAAGTGAAGCTTTTGTCGGATCCCACGGTGTGGCAGATGGTGAAACGCCACTGATGCTAGTGGTTCGTTTGATGAACTCTGATAATACTGTGGTTGCGGGGCACGTGCCTGAGCTAGAACTTGTCACCGGCACAGGAGTCATCATAGCACCGTGCACAGCTTCCGATAACTTTGGTGTTGCAATGTGCCCGATCAAGTCGACGGACTCGGGGGTTAAGAAAATCAGATTCACAAATTTTAACGGCTTTGTAGTTGAAAAAGAATTGGTTTTTGATTCACCAGTAAAAGAAACCACGGTGATCGGTTCCTCGGGCGGCGAAATGCAGGAACTTTCTAATCCACGAGGTTGGAAGATGTCAGGAACTGTCGGAACCTCTTACGGCAAAGTGGTTGCTGAAGACCGTGGTTGGAAATTATACGTCGGACCCGTTAGTTCGACTCTTGAGTAAGGACCAATAAGCCGTCGGCTCCCGACGTCGCTAAAAATAAATGACCGTTATAATAGACCGGGGAGCTTGAAAAACCTCCGGTTAACTTTATGACCTGTTTTAAATCTCCTGACTGCAAATCATAGAAACACAATCCCTGTTGATCGCACAGGAACACAACAGTTTCTTCTTTTTCATAACTCAAAATTAACGGACTTGATTGAGCGCGATTGGGAATGTTTTCAATGCCGCTAACCCAACGGATCTTTCCTGACTCTGATTCTAGGACAAAGTTTTGTTTTGCCCCAGTGATGGCGATGGTTTTTCCATCCCGACTGATAGAAGGGCAAGACATGGAACCGCCGTCTAAAGCCGTCTTCCAGTTTAGCGTGCCCTTTTTCGTATTCAGTGAATAAATGAAACCATCCCACGAACTAAAATAAACGGAATCATTCATCACTAGGGGACTGCATTTGATGTCGTCTTTACTTGCAAAAGACCAATGCTCTTTACCGTCTTTAAGGTTAAAGGCTTGTAGCATTCCTGTGTTTGACCCCATAAATAGTAAATCGCTGGCAGAATCCAGTGCGGGTGAGGAATGCGGATGATTTCCTATGAAAGCCGAATTCCATAACCAATTACCATTTTTAGCATCAAGTGCTAGTAAAAAACCATCAGGTCCATTCAGTTCAACACCGACATATAAAACGCCATTGTGTAAAAGTGGCGAAGAGCCAATGGTCATCCCAGCTTTAGTCACCCAGCGGGTACTGCCGTCATGTTTATTTAAACAGTACATATATCCGGCATAGTCCCCAAAATAGATGCTGTCTTTATCCGTGAGGGGGGTCGAATGGAATCCCCGTGAACTCACGCCACTATAGAATTGCCATTTTAGGTTTCCCTGCCAGTCATAGGCTCTAAGAAATCCCGTGTCGTCCGCGATATAAAAGCCATCGTTATCAACAGCTGGCGAACTCTTTGATGCGCGATGAATTCCATTATTTAGATCTTTAACTTGCCACTTTAAGGCAAAAGCAGAAAATAAGTCTTTTTCTGGAATATCGGCACGCCCCCAGCGATTGGAATTACCGCGATACATAGAACTCGCTTCTGAAGGTTGTGCCAAAGAATATTGCAAAGATGTGCCGGCAACAGGTGCATTTAGTTTTTCAAAACTAAAATCCGCAGCAAGCAAAGGCAAAGTTTTATATTCGGCCCAAGCAAGTAAACCTAGAATCACAGCTGAATAAATGGCAAGACCTAGTTTTTTATTCATAGGATTTCCGCCCAAAGAAGAGCTAAAAATGGTTTCTTGCAGACGTCTTTGATGTGCAAACGGGTTTGTAACTGTGAATCCGTACTGCGACGGGATTGCAACCAAAAGTCAAAGTGGCTGTCATCGTTTTTACAAATCTTACTTAGCTGATTTAAAAACACTATCGGATCGCATTGAGTGCGCGTCGACGGTGGACGTATGAATGGATCATAAATTTCAACTGCATTTTTTTGTTTTCTAAGTAAAACACTTTCACATTGAACATTGGCGTCAAGCATGTTTAAGGAAACCAGTCGGGGAGCGCCGCTGGTCGCTGTGTCTTTAACAAAAACATAGGGGATAAATTGTAAGCTTATCAGAATTCCTAGAACCGCCACTGTGGTTCTATTCTTAAAGATGCTTTGATCAAGATAGGCTTCCCAGGGTTCCTGACATAGTGGAATCAAAATAAATAAACCCAATAGCAAAAACATGGTGAGCGGATAGAAGTAACCCACGATGTGCCATGAAAATAAATGAAATAAAAAAAATTGTCCCAGTACCAAATGGCGATAAAAAGGCTTTTTGCTAAATAAGGCTAAAACCAAAATAGTCTCTAGAATGACTACATATATTAAGCTGATATGTTGAAGAAGAGGACTTAAGAAGCTGGGCCGAACCAGGGCGACTCCGCTAAGCCATTCGGGATTGAATTTTAACAGCCCCGCGCCCCAATAAAAGATTCCTATAATAAATGGGATAAGCTGCTTTTTGTGCGGCAAAAATAAAAACGCCAGGTGCACAATAAAAGCCATGTAATGATAATTTCCCATCAAGCCATAACTTAGGCTTGAGAAATAAGCTTTTAAGGTTAGAAGACCGCCTAACAGGAAATAGGCATTTTGCCGTCTTAAATAGAATGCGACAGCCGTGACCAGTCCCAAAAATGCATAGAAATAAAGGAACAATGCCGCATGACCGCTGTTAGAAAATCTGAAGAATTCACAGTGCGGAGCCGTCGGCCAGCATAAAGAAGACGATTCACTTACCAGTCGTAAAGAGTTCTCCATCCAAAAGTAAGAGCTCAAAACATGGCTTAGTGCCAGTAACGTCCCAAAGACAGTTAAAGCCCGGGAGGAAAATATCTCTGAAATATTTTTGCAAAAATATTTTTTCACGGGGTTGGCCTTATAGAGATTTTATTTTTCTTTATAAAGTCGGCGGGAAGAAATTTCGCCGAGGCATTATCAATAGTGCAGTTCTTAAATGTGGAAGAAATAAAGTCCGCGCGGCTGAAATGGACGTTTACAAATTCGATGTTTTCAAAGTTGCTATGAAAAAAGCGACTGCCATCTAATCTGACGTTTTCAAATTTTGTATTCTTAATTTCACAATGAAAACATTTGATTCCAGAAAGATCAGAATCGGTAAATTGCACGTCTTCTATTGAGGTAGAAATTATTTTTGTGCCTATCAGTTTTGATTTTACCCACGAACTATTTTTAACCGAAATTTGTTGCCAGTGATTCAAAATGAAAGAGGAGTGAATGAACGAAGCATTAATAATTTGAGAGAATGCCAATGGCTTCTCATCATAGATCATTTCATTATGCTTCTGACCACTAAACACAGAGGGGCTAAGCAAATTAGCTAGCGTAATTTGCGAATAGAAAAGTAAGGCAACAAAAGTAGCTCCGAAAATTCCGATGGCCTTCATGATTTAAAAATCATGACAGGAATTTTACACATAAACAATCCAGTTTTTTTCGGTAATTTCCGATAAAGAGACTGTGATGCTTGCACGTACCTTTTTGATCACATCTTTGATTTTCTTGATGGGTTGCATGAATGGCAGCTTTGAAACCCTATCGTCTGCACTCAAAATAAAAACGACACTTAAGCCTGCGTATAAAACAACGGACGTGATTTCTCTGGAGTGGGAGCCTTCTAGCGGTGAATACGCTCCAGAATATTTGCAGCTCGAAGTTTCCGCGGATGAAGGAGCCACTTGGACTTTGATTAAAGAGAAAATCGAAGATACCGGTTCCTATAACTGGGATCTTAGTCCATTGCTGCCACAGAACTATAAAGTAGCGCTGGTGACTATTATTAAAGGAACGTCACAGCGTTATGTGCTTGGCTCTATTTTTATCGATAATCAAGTTCCAGTCGTGGGTGCAGATCAAACCATCGCAGTCACCGAAGATGCAGTGAAAACTTTTGATATCAGTGTGCCTATAGAAAATGATCAGTACACATTAAAGATTGTTTCAGCGCCTGCAAAAGGAAATCTGACTGTTTGTACAGATGGCGGCGCTCTTCTTCACTGCGTGTATACGCCGAATGCCGATAATGATATTGATGACCAGCTGACCTATA
Source organism: Bdellovibrio bacteriovorus (assembly GCA_041888585.1). GTDB lineage: Bacteria > Bdellovibrionota > Bdellovibrionia > Bdellovibrionales > Bdellovibrionaceae > Bdellovibrio > Bdellovibrio bacteriovorus_I. The sequence goes on from CP168971.1 coordinate 1,194,102, forward strand.
AAATTGTGGACCGGGCGGGTTACGAGTCTGGGATCGGTACGGTGAACTTTGACCTTCAACCTGTCAATGACGTACCAGTGATTACTACACTGGCTTGCGCGGCAACTGCGGGTGAGAACGTTCTTTATTCTTGTACTATTAATGCAACAGATGTGGATCTGCCATCACCACTGACTTTATCTTATCATTTAGACCCAGCAACAACTTGTGGGCCTTGGCTAACAATTGATGCAAGTACGGGAGTTGTCAGCGGAACTCCGTCAGGATCTGATGTCGGAACATCTTGCGCGGTCGATGTTTATGCTGAAGATGATGTTGCTGGCCAAAGCCTGCATTTTGCTTGGAACCTAGCAATTGAAAATTCAGCTCCGATCATTGTTTTAAGTGGCGGTCCTTATTCTATTAATGAAGACGCAGCGCTAGCGACTGTGATTCCAGGCGCAAATATATCTTCCATCGAAGAAGGTGGTTCTAGTACCTACGCTTTAGCAACACCCTCGGTTTCCGGTGATCTTTGCGAAGATTATGCGGCTGCACCCTTAGCTACAAATCTAACCATCGACTCAAGCACAGGTGAAGTTAGCTTTAGGCCCAAAGCCAATTACCAGGGCACTTGTTATATCCGTGTTACGTTAACAGATAATTTTCCGTCGACAGGGCATCTTGATATTCCGATCCAAGTTAATAACCAACAAGATGCCCCCGTTATCGCAACAAATTTAACTCCTTGTTCAGGGACTGCGACAGAAGACATTGCCTACACTTGCACAGTGACCATTACTGAGCCAGATCCCGAAGTCCTCACCATCAATCGCCATGCTTCAGATGACTGTTCTTGGATAACAGAAACCTATGGTGCTGATAATAGAACAGTGACTTTCTCAGGAACTCCCAATGATAGCCACGTCGGCACTTGCACTTTAGCGCTTGAAGCCACGGATCCTTTAGCTGCCAATCATATGCAATCTATTTCCGTCGTGGTGAATAATGCAGAGCCGACACTTACGATTCCTTCGCCACTGACACTAGTTGAAGATGTAGAGGCAACACCAAAAGAAGTCCTGACTGCTGCTCAAGTGGTTTCACTTGATGAAGGTCACGGGACTTATTCATTTGATTATTCTGGGCTCTCAGGAATTGCTTGTAACGATGCTTTAGTTATTGCGGCTCCTTCAGATTTCACCATTGATCCAGCTAGTGGTGCAGTGAGCTTTTTACCAAAAGCAGATTACTTTGGGACTTGTCACGCTAACATTCAGTTTGACGACGGCAACGGTGCTGGGAACTCTATTGATTCCAAAGAGGTTGCTTTTGTGGTTGACCCTGTGAATGATGCTCCCCAAATCACGGCCATCCCCACGACCCATGAGATCTTACTTAATCCAAGTGGATCAACATCTTCATCATTTGACTTAACTGTCGATATCGGACCGCCAAACGAAAACGGTCAGACTTTGGAATTAATTTGTACGAACTCAAACACTTCTAGATTAACTGTGGATTGCACACAAACACGCATTGGTGACGGAGTTTTGACGGTCCAACTTGCAGCAACAGCTGGTCTTGATACTTCGGCAGTTGTGACAGTGAAAGTAAAAGACAGCGGTGGTGGTACTGATGAATCTTCTGTTGCAACGATCAATGTTTCTATCACCGATGCCGTGGTGTTAAGTGCGATAGCGTCTAACACCAATAATTATAATATCTATAATCAAGCTGTGGCCCAATATAGCTCTGCAGTAGCGAACTCAACGCGAACGTTTGTTGTGACCGTAAATGCAGGTGTTACTGTCTCTAGTGCTGATCCCAGTTTGCCAGCGATGCGCACGGGCTCTTTAGTACCAGGTGCCCGAATAAGATTGATCAATCATGGTTCTATTATTGGTGCTGCGGGAGCGGGCGGAAGTGCTGCTGCAGGAGCAACTGGGGTGCAACGAATGGGGCAACATGGTGGAACAGCTCTTAAAATTGAAGCCCTGTATGCCCAAGTGGATATTATTAACGAAGGAAATATTTTTGGCGGTGGTGGTGGTGGCGGTCGCGGCGGAACTGATAACTCCGATGCCGGCGCTGGCGGAGCTGGTGGGCGCGGTGAAGATGCTACTGCTGCCGTGAATGGGATTGCTGGAGCCTCAGCAGGTGGTGCTGGCGGAAACAAAGGAACTAATCTAAGTTTTGGCACAACTCCAGCAGCTGATTATATGCCATCAAATGGTGTTGCACCTACAGACGGCATGGCGGGCCAAGGTGGTTCGAGCTGTCTTATCGGTACTGCTTTAGGCAATAATGCCGGTGAGGCTTATTTCGGTCGTGGCGGATTCGGCGCAGGTTTTGGTGGGGGAGCCGGAGCTTGTTCTACTAGTTATGGCGGCGGTGGCGCCGGTGGATATTACGGTGGCGGCGGTGGGGCCGGGGGGCTTGCAGATAATCAAGACGGCGGAAACGTGAACACGGATACTAATGGTTATAATGGCGGTAACGGGGGCGCTGCGATTGAAGTGCCAACCAGTGTGAATTCGCCAAGTGACATAAACATTGATATCACAGCCGGCCTTTCTAGTAAAATTGCTGGATGCGTATGGAACGACTTTAGCGGAGTATTTTTATTCTCAGTCGCTTCAGATAGTGATGTGAATAGCAGAGCACTGACTTTCACTTCAGCATCAGGTGTTGATGTCAATGCTCCTATAGGAATTAAATTCTGGAACAATGGTCGCGGTAAAGCCTATCGCTAGTGTGCAGTGCTAGAAGCATGCAGTGGCGAATGAAAATCCACATCCAAGGTGACCTTCGTATTTAATAATTTTGAAATCGGGCAGTTGGCTTTAGAGTCCTCCGCAATGGCTTGAAAAGTTTTTGCATCACAGTCCGGGACTTGCGCGCGCAATTTAAGTTTTGAAGAAGTCACAGTAAAACCGTCACCTTGTTTTTCGATTGTCACCACAGCACTGGTTTCAAGGCTGTCAGCAATAAACCCTTTTTTCTCTAAAGCACCGGCTAAATACATTGAAAAACATCCTGCGTGGGCCGCACCAACAAGTTCTTCGGGATTGGTGCCAGGCACATCCTCAAAGCGGTTAGAGAATGTGTAGGGAACATTTTTTAATGCGCCACTTTCGGTTGTCAGTTCACCTTTGCCTTTTTTTAAATTCCCTCTCCAGATAGCACTGGCTTTTCGATCCATGGATGCCTCCTATGTGAGTGGCCATTTTACGTTCATCTTAAAGTGCTAAGAAAGCCAGGGCGCTAAAATACACACTTGGCAGAAGGGGGCTAATACTGATGAAATGATTCCCATGAGTTTATCCGTCTTCTTTCAAGATCTAATTCAACGAGTCGAAGAATCCGACACGATAACTAACGCCGGAAAAGACAAAGAGGGGTTTTATAAACCCACAAGAACGATTCTATTGCGACACTTGCAATTATTAAAAGATCTGCATCAAAAACCTTTGGCTAAACAAATGGTCAAGGCGTCCTGGGCCTATGTTGTTGAAAACGTTCCACCCGAGTGGCTCATTCCCGCACCCGAAGATCGTGAAGAGCTAAAAAAAATTTTGGAATAAAAAAAGCCCCGATAATCATCGGGGCTTTTAATTATATTAAGAAATAAAAATTTTTATTCCGCTTTATATTTTACAGGAATTAATTGCGATTGAGAATCTTCAATCAGCACATCACGTACTGCTTTATTTTGTGGCGAGTACAATACAAGCCTGTTAGCGCCATAGCCTTTTTGCAAAGCCACTGTGACAGAACCTTGCGCATCCACGGTGACCTCTTCAGGGATGCCATCAAATGCTTGACCTAAAGGGCCCGTAGAAATCTTCATATACTTTGCTTGGTCAGAAGCCAAATAGTCGTCATACTCCACAGCACCACCTACTTGGTGAGTGGTTGAGATTTTGATGTTTAATTCACCAGTGTCAGCAATCGCTAGGGCTGATAAATCAGCTTCAACGATGGCTAAAGTGGAATTATCGAAAACTTTCATTGGGCGCTGATCAATAACAGCTTCAACGTAATTTTCTTCGATTTTTTCTTTTCCAGCCTTTGTGTCGTCTTCAAACTTTTTTCTGATCGCACGGGCTTTATTGCCATCCAATAAAAGACTCGCAAAGGTATCGCCAGTTAAGCCTGGTAAACTATCTTGAGTCGTACCGGCAATCTCTTGATCTGCAATACCATCGTGATCACTATCAACTTGCACGTTCACTTCGCAATTATGCCAAGTCGTTTGACCCTCATAAAGTTTTAATCCGATCTGCAAAATTTTAGCGCCGTCTTTTTCGACAATTCTGTAACCCGCGGACTGCAAGTCGCAATAGCGATTGTGGGCAAGATCTGGTTTCGCATCTTTTTTGCGTCCATCTAAAGAAAGCAAATTAAATAGGTGAGCAGTTCCTGGATTGAGTCCTTTGTTTTCAATTTTAACTTCAGCCGTGCTTCCGGCAGCATCGGCAGCTGAAGTCGCATGCACAATCACTTCTTTAGCTTTAACTTGTGAAATCAGGCGAGCTACGACAAGGGCCGGCATTTGTAAAAGGCTGCCTTTGTCACTTTCAAAACTTAGGAAACCGTCAAGCTCATCGACAGCATTCTTCATTAACGTGCCATTGATTTTAGCCGTGATTGTAAGGATTTGTTCTTCGCCTGCAGCCAAAGTCACAGCCGGTGCAAAAATTTGTAGGGCTGCAGAACCTTTCCACACAGGTTTTAAAGTTAAAACTTCAGAGCTGATATTTTTAAGTGTCACAGTCGTTTTCAAAGTCTTGTGCTTTTCAATATCAGAAATACCAAAAGAAAGACTTGCCGGGATACTAACGACTTGGGCTTTCAGGGATTCGCCGACTTGCACGCGGCCAGCTCCCTGGCGACTGACTGTGTACTGGTGTTGTTTTTCATCACCAATAATTTTGCCGTGGCCCATGGCTACGGATTTTAGCTCTAATGGATTAAGTGTCTTGAACTTTTGCTTCAATAAAGCCATCACCCCGGCAATGTGAGGCCCCGCCATGGAGGTTCCTGACATCGCTTCGCCCTTAGCTCCTCCGCCGACTGCTGCAGAAATGATGTTTGAACCTGGAGCAGAGATTTCAGGTTTAATCTTTCCGTCTTCCGATCTTGGGCCGCGGGAAGAAAAATCAGAAATCGTATCGATCAACCACGGTTTTTCGATTTTAAAGGCTGGTTTTAAGTCGGCAATCACCACACCTTGTTGCAGATGCTTTTTAATAGTAACACCGGCAGCTTTTGTGATCATCACTCCCGGGATATCGAATTTGCCATCACCACCCATAACAAAAGCGTCTCCGTCAGCGTTATTTGCAACAACAACGGCAATAGCTCCTGCCTCGACGGCACGTTGAATTTTTTCAGTGAATGCGACTTTACCACGATCGATGAAAGCTACTTTACCTTTAACTTGGTCTTTTAATTCTTGATCAAAATCAGCATCAGCAAAACCCAGGTAAATCAATTCGCCTTGAGCGGCGTTTACTTCAGCTAAAGGCTTCGTCACCGCGCCTTCAACCATATCTGTTTTTAAAGATTCGTTCGTGAATTTGAACTCAACCGCGGCGAACAATGTATTCAGATCAGAGTTATCTACGCTTGAGGCTACGGAAAGAGCTTCATCTGAAACACCAGGTGCGCCTACCACGTAGCTTTTGTCGCCAGAATTGCCACCAGAGGCAACGACGACCACGCCACCTTTGACTGTATTGCGGATTGCATGATTGTACATGATGTGAGCGCTACCATAGTTGCTTCCCAAAGATAAATTCACAACATCAAGCTTATCATCAAACTGCAGATCTCCATTGGGATCAATGGCATACTCTAGACCCGCGATGACGACTTCATCACTTGTGCTGCCGTCAGCGCCGAATACTTTAATGGCATATAAATCCGCTGCAGGCGCCACCCCATCATAGGTATTTACGTTATCACCCAAGCCTGCCACAGTTCCGGCAACGTGGGTCCCGTGACCGGCTTCATCCAAAGGATTTGAATCAGGAACTGGTATGCGGTTTTCTACATTATCTGAACCGGAATGGTATTTAGAACCAACCAGATCAATTCCACCCACCACTTTGCTATTAGGGAAAGCTGAAGTCGGCTTGCTTGGATCAATAGCTTTATAAGCTTCGGCCGTACCTTCGCCATTAAACATCTTGTGGGTGTAGTCAATGCCAGTATCAATGATACCAACCTTCATGCCTTCACCACGGATATTTTGTTTGTAGGCTTCTTCAACGCCAATAAAACGAACGGATGTTTTATCGTTAAGAACGGCTTTTTGCGAAACGGCCTGCAAAGCTTGAGGTCGGCCAAAACCCACAGGCTTTTCAGTCAAGATCACGTTGGGGATGGATTTGATTTTTTCATAAACATCCGCGGGAGCCCAAATCGCGATGCCGTTTAAAAAAAGTTTATAGCGTACAAGGATTTTGATTTCTGATGAAAGAGCTTGAAGTTCTTCGATGGTTGCAGCTTGTTCAGCCTCAATCGCTTTAAGAAGTTCTTCATCAATAACAAGCTTTCCGTTTTCATCTTTTTGGGCCGTTTCCAAAAGAGCCGGGTATTGAAGTTTTAAAATGGCGCTAAATGGTTCTTCAACAGAAGGGCGATTGCTGAAGATACCTTGATAGAATTCTGGGTTTAGAAGGTCACCTGGTTTAGAGTTGGTGCAGCCAGAAATAAACAATGCTGATAGTGCAAGTGCTGACAGATTTTTTTTCATTTTTCCCCCGTGGACTCAGTGTCAAAGAGGCCCCATCCCGGAACCCTGTTTTGCCACCTCGGCCGGTGATCCAAAAACCATGCCGGGCACTCTGGTGTCAATTTTTATTCGCGTAAATTTGGGGGCAGAAATAGGGAGATTTTTGAGGTGCTGCCTAGCTTCCAGTCGTTCAGCAAATTTTCTCTCTAAAATCATGACTTTTTGGCTTTAAAAGCTATGCTTTGAGTCGCCAAGAAAATTCATAAAAACCCTTTAAAAAGGAGCCACTATGCAAAAAATATCTCCCTGCCTTTGGTTCAATAATCAAGCCGAGGAAGCAGCCCAGTTTTACACCTCTCTTTTTAAGAATTCCAAGATCATCAGAACAAGTTATTACGGTCCATCTGCGGCGCAGGTTTCGGGCATGCCCCAGGGCTCCGTTCTGACGGTTGAATTTGAAATTGAAGGGCAATATTTCACGGCTTTAAATGGCGGGCCCATTTTTAAATTTACTCCCGCGATTTCTTTGATGGTGAATTGTCAGTCTCAAGCCGAAGTGGATGAGTTATTTAAAAAAATGAGTGCAGATCCCAAGGCAGAGCAGTGTGGATGGCTGGTGGATAAATTCGGAGTCTCGTGGCAGATCGTTCCTGAACAACTTAACCGCATGATGGAGGATAAAGATCCAGAAAAGGTGGAGCGGGTGATGGCGGCGATGCTTAAAATGAAAAAGCTTGATATAGCCGGACTTGAAAGTGCCTATCGCGGATAGATTTTGACGAAAGAGGGCCTTCAGAATTTAATATGGGTATGAAGGCTTTAAAAATTGCAGTTTATGGAATCGCGAAGAATGAAGAAAACGTAGCAGCTCGTTGGGCAGCCTGCGCCGCGGAAGCTGATGTCAGAATAGTGCTTGATACGGGCAGTAGTGATCGCACTGTTGAAATTTTAAAAGCCAATGGGGTGAAAGTGCATAGTGCGACAATTTCCCCTTGGCGCTTTGATGAAGCTCGCAATCGCAGCCTTGATTTAATTCCCGAAGATATCGACATTTGTATTTCTCTAGATCTGGATGAAGTTTTAAGTCCGGGGTGGCGCGAAGAAGTTTTAAAAGCGTGGCTACCGGGTACGACAATGATTCGCTATCCTTTTATCACAGCATTTCATAAAGACGGTCGGCCTTCTCAGATGACCTGGGGCCATAAAGTCCATAAACGCGATGGCTATCGCTGGCAGTATGCAATTCACGAAATTCTAAGACCGTTGGCAGAGCACCAAGAGGTTTTCACTCAAGGATTTAAGATTGAGCACCGAGAATTGAAAGAACGGTCCAATGATCGCTACATCGAGATTATTCGTCAGTGGTCGATCTTAGAACCTCAAGAACCACGCTATCAACAATACTTAGCTAGAAATCTTTTTGATCAAGGTAAGTACCAAGAATGCCTGTCGACGTTGGAAAAATATTTTAATCTGCCAAACCTTGATACTCCCGAAAGAGCTTTTTCTTATCGTATACAAGCTTGGTGCTATCGCCAGTTGAATGCTTCGCCGGATCTTATTGTTGAATCTTTGTTAAAGGCGGTCGCTTTTGCTCCGAGGGAAAGAGAAACTTGGGCCCATTTGGCAGAAGAAATGTATTTTTTAGGAAATATCCCGAATGCGTATTCGGCTTTAACCAATGCTTTGCGCATCAAAGAAAGTTATCACAGCTATCGCATGGAGCCTGATGTATGGAGCGGAAAGCTTGAAATGATGATGGATAAAGTCATCGTGGAATTAAAACAAAGTCTTTAGAAAAAAAAGGGTCGTCATAAGACCCGGTTTTTAAATTTCTAATTATAAGGCATTACTCTGCGATTATAGTGAACACGCAAAAATTATTTTGAATTTAACGCCTCACGAATTTCAGAAAATAAAAGATCCGCTGTCATTTTTAATCTCACCGAGGAACTGACTGATAAAGGTGAAACCAAATGCACTTGCAATCCTGAACTGCTCCATCCCGGTAGAGCATAGTTTAGAGTTCCGTCTTGAACCGCTTGGCGACAGATGAATTGTGGGACAAGGGCAATACCAGCCCCAGCTATGGCCATGTTTAACAGACTCGTCATTTGATTGCTTGAAATGCGTGGTTTTATTTTTAATAAAGCCGTTTTGCTTTCGTTTTTCAGGGTCCACTTTGAAATTAGGTTTTGTTCATTCAAAGTTAAGCAATCGTGATTTTCTAAATCTTTAGGTGTGCGGATTTTTTCTTTCTTTTTTAAATAGCTAGGGGATGCAACGGGAACTAAAATCACTTCACCAATTTTTTTTGCCTTCAAGCTGCTTTCGTTCAGGCGGCCTACGCGAACTGCTAAATCAAAGCCCTCTTTTACCAAATCTAAAACTTCGTCTGTATAAACTAAGTCAAATTGCAAGGCAGGATGGGTTTGTGCTAAGCGTGCCACTGCCGGAGCAATGACTTGGGACCCTAAATCTTCAGGAGCTGTTATACGGATCAGACCCGAAACAATACTGTCGCGACCGTGTAACGAGCGCTGTGCATCTTCCAGTGTCTGGATAGGGCCAACGCATGAATCATAAAAAGCCTTACCAGCTGGAGTAAGAGTGAGACTGCGGGTTGTTCGCATCAGAAGTTTAGTGCCAGTTTCTTTCTCTAGAGCGGTAACTGCTTTACTGACGGTGGACTTTGGAACCTTTAAAAGTTCCCCTGCTTTAGAAAAACTTGAGTTCTGTACCACTTTGACAAAGATACGAGTCAATTCTAAGTTCATAAGCACTTCCTATTGTTTCTATATGGAAACAGTGTATTTCAATTTATGCATCTTATCAACAATGCAGGAATGAGAGATACTAGACGTGTTCATAAGGAGTTAATTATGAAAAAAGAGACAGTTTTAGTTATTGGCGCCTCCGGCACCGTAGGTTCAGAAGTTGTAAATTCATTAAAAGGCCTAGGTTATACTGTAAAATCCGCAACTAGCAAAAAAGCAAGTGGCGAAGATTTAGTACACATCAACTTGGCAACTGGGGAAGGCATCAATGCCGCATTTGAGGGTGTTGACCGTGCCTTTTTTCTTTCGCCTCCGGGTTATGCGGATCAATACAAAACGATTTCTCCGCTGATTCAAGAGGCCAAACGCCGGGGACTTAAAAAGGTCGTATTGATGACTGCGCTCGGAGCAAACGCTGTAGAAACAGCACCTTTTAGAAGAGCTGAAATAGAATTAGAAAAATCAGGCTTGGCTTACAACATCGTTCGCCCGAATTGGTTTATGCAAAACTTTAATACCTTCTGGGTGGAAGGAATAAAACAACACGGAAAGATTCTTTTGCCGGTTGGAACCGCGAAAACAAGTTTCATTGATGCGAAAGATATTTCAGACGTAGTTACAAAACTGTTGGTGTCAGATGAATTTAATAATCAAGCATTTGATATCACCGGTCCTGAAGCCTTAGATCATGATCAAGTGGCTGCACTTCTTACTGAGGCTACTGGAAGAAAAATCGTTTATTCAGAAATCCTTCCCGAGGACTTAAGAAAAGCATTTTTCGTTGCTGGTATGCCAGAAGATTATTCAAACTTCCTATTGATGATCTTAGGATTTTTAAAAGAAGGCTACAATGCCGGTATTACCGATGGAGTAAAGCGCATATTAGGTCGAGAGCCGCGAACAATGAAGAACTACGCAAAAGAGTACCGTTCTTCTTGGATATAATTTCAAAAAAGAGCTACCCGAATTACCGGGTAGCTTTTCTTTTTTAGTTTCCTTTAACAGTTGTGCAAACCTTTGCATAAAGGAAAAAAGCGCTAAAAATGTCATAATCAACAGAAGATACAGTAGCAATGCCACCTTCTTTTTTCGCCGCTTCGATGGAGCTGTCGCCATCATTCACGATACCCAAAATATTTTTCTGACAAGCAGTCCCGGTTTTTGTAGCTTCTTTAGCTTCTGTAACCATTCCCGCTTCTTTAACTGAATTCCAAAGTGCGGCGCCCGACTTCGTCATTGGGCTAGCACAGCCAGCAAGGATAAAAAGTGTCGTTATTAATAATGTTTTCATTAGTCCTCCTAGGGGCAATTAAACTTTAGTCTTGATACTTTGTCGAGACATAGTCATGGACTTGAAGCTTGGATTTAATTCGCCATACTTAATAATGCAGAGTGAGGTTGTAATGAAATATCGCTTAAGTCTTTTGACTCTTCTATCTTTTGTTCTTCATACAAATATTTCTGAAGCAAAAGAGATTCCAGTGCAGGCTAGATTGTTTTTTGGGAACTCTACTGTAGATCCACAACAGTTAAACACAGCTGTCGAAGCACAAGGTTTAAAGAAATTTGAATCGGTGATGCAGTACGGGGTTGAGATTACCTATCCTGTTATAAAATATTTAGACATCGGTGTTCGTTATACGAAACACTCGCAAACCAACAATGAAGAGCCAGATAATATCCTTACTGAACACAGCGCGAAGATCGATCAAGACGGAATTCTTCTAATGGGCCGTGTGCCATTGGTGCGTGAAGGAATTTTCCGTGTTGATGCTTTCGCTGGATTCGGCGGTACCAATACAACTGCCACCATAAAATCAGCAACCCAAGACGGCGAGTACACGCGTAAAGAGGCGGAAGGATGGTTTTCAACTCCCTATGCAGCTTATGGCGTTTCAGCTGGGGTCGGATTCAAACAAGTTTATTTGATGTTTGAAGGTGGTATGGAAGTAAACAAAGTTTCTGGATTTACTCGCGCAGGATCGGTGAATGCCAGCATGGATGAAGTAGATTTGTCAGGATCGTATTTCACGATTGGTATCTTGCTTGATGGTATTCCCGGAACCATTGGGAAGTAATTTTTTAAAAATTGAGAAAGAAACCCGAACCAAAAGTTCGGGTTTTTTTATTTTATAACTTAGTGGCTTGAACAAAAAAGCCGCGGGGCACGTTTGTAACATGTAAAGGAATCACCGGAAAAGGCCAGCGATCAGGAGCAACTTCTCCATTCTGGGTGAGTTTTGCCTGCCAACCAAAAGATTTCATAAAAGCCACTGGATCATTGCTGCCAAAAAGCCATGGGGCACCAATGCCAGCTAAAAACTCCAATTGGTTTTTCATAAAAGGGGCTTCTAATAAAGTTCGGCTTAAAATATCAAATAGTAAGATGTCGTCCTTAGCAGCGAGTTGAGTGATTTTTTCAATCACAGTGTGCACATCAGCTTCATCCAAGTACATCAATAAACCTTCAGTCATCCAGATGGTTTTTTCTTTGGGCTTAAATCCCGCATTTAAAAGCATATTCTTCCATTCCTGGCGCAGATCACTAGCAATGGTGTGGCGTTCACAGCGGGGCTTTGCCTCAGCTAGTTTTTCTTTTTTATAATCTAAAACCTCTTTGCGATCGACTTCAAACAGAGTGGTGCCAGCAGGGAAGTCTAAACGAAAAGCTCGCGCATCCATACCGGCGGCAAGCATCACTATTTGGCGGTATCCATTGTTAAGTGCCTCTTTGATTCGATCATCTATAAAACGAGTGCGAATGGCGATGGCGGGTTGGTCACCAGAAATTTCGATGGCTTTATTTAAAAGTGCAAAGCCCTCGGGCCCAGCAAGTTTTTCAGCAAAAGGGTCCGTAAATAGGCGACCTTCAGTGTCAGGTCGTTTTGATTCCGCAGCTCGCATGGCCGCTACCAGAAGAGATGTTTTTCCGATTCCATCCATATTTTCCCCTATTACGTTATTTAATAATCTTATAATCCTGCATAAAATGGCAAGAGCAGCTTAACGGGAATTTTTTGTTGACAGGTTACGTAACTGGTTACATAAAAGCCGCCATATGAAATTCTTTGATCAAGCAGGAAAAATGGCAGTGGGGACACGTATTCGTTTCCTCGGTGATAAAATAACCCAAGATGCGGCCGAAATTTATAGGGCCTATGATAATGACCTTCAGCCAAAATGGTTTCCAGTGTTTTATGCTTTATCAACCAATGGCGAAAGTACGGTGACGGCGATTGCTGAATATGTGGGACATTCCCATGCTTCGGTCAGTAAAATCATAGCTGAAATGTCAAAAGCCGGTCTTATTTTAGAAAAGACTGACAGCAAAGACCGCAGAAAAACCAAAGTGTCACTTGCAAAAAAAGGCAAAGCCATCGCTTTGAATATCAAGGATCAGATCAAAGATGTGGAATCTGCCATCGAAGAAATCTCTGCGCAAACGACCCACAATCTTTGGGCTGCGATTGAAGAATGGGAATATTTCTTAGCGCAAAAGTCTTTATTAGAAAGAGTCATTGAGAAGAAAAAGCAGCGGGAATCCATGAACGTCAAAATTGAAACGTATAAGCCAAAATACAAAGACGCATTTTACCGACTTAATGAAGAGTGGATTACGAAATATTTTAAAATGGAGCAACCCGATCGCGATGCCTTGGGAAATCCCAAGGGTTATATTTTAGACAAGGGTGGGGCCATTTTTGTAGCCATTATGGATGGGGAACCCGTTGGTGTTTGCGCTTTAATTAAACGCGATGATTTAAAATGCTTTGAGCTAGCCAAGATGGCCGTGTCACCCAAAGCCCAAGGTAAAAATATTGGCTTTCTTCTTGGAAAAGCCTGTATAGAAAAAGCTGCAGAATTAAAAGCTGACAGGGTCTTTTTAGAAAGCAATACGATCTTAAAACCAGCAATTCGGCTTTATGAAAAGTTGGGCTTTAAAAAAGTGGTGGGGCCGCCGACACCCTACGAGCGCTGCAATATTCAGATGGAGTTAAAGCTTAATTCATAGGCGCAGGTTGCCAGTGTTAATGAGGGCTTAAATTTTCTTTTCGTAACCTTTTATAGATTTAATCCTCCCACTGATGATTTTCAAAAAAGAATACTTTTACAATGCCTTTTGTTTTTTATTAAAGCAGGAGGCAAGGCCTATGTGTTTTTCAGCTTCAGTCAGTTATGGCGCCGCGGCCGTATTAGTAGCAACGGGAACCGTTACCACACTAGCGAATAAGACCCGGGAACAAAGGATGGTGGCTGCGATTCCGTTTATTTTTGGTTTGCAGCAAGCAGCTGAAGGAATTGTCTGGCAAACCCTAGGTCATGATTCTGCCACTTTCATGAGACAGTTTGGAAGTGTGCTTTTTGTGACGGTGGCTTTGGTGATTTGGCCGAGCTGGCTTCCGTGGTCGCTATATCAAATTGAACAAAATGAAAAAAGAAAAAAGATTTTAAAGGCCATTGGTATTATGGGACTTGGCGTTTCCTGTCTTGCGGCCTGGGTGCTTTCTGGCGCAGAAGTTCATGCTTATTCAACCGGTCACAGTCTGAATTATACTTTTCACAACATGAAACGGTTCTGGCCGGCTAGCATCGACTTTCTTTTATACGATATTCCCACTATGGTCCCATTTTTTGTATCAAGCCTGCGCACAGTAAAAATCGCAGGAGCCTTGGTGTTTTTAGGAATGGTGGCTGCAGCCCTTATAAATCGCGAAGCCACTACTTCTATTTGGTGCTTCTTTGCGGCATTAATCAGTTTTTACATCGCCTGGAATGTTCTCTGGGTGCAAAGAGGAAGAATTGCTTAAAAATCTTCGTTTTAAGAGCTAAAGTCTGATACATACAGGTGCATAACAAAGGAATCAGTATGGACGCTCATTATGGCAAAGTGATGCAAGCAAGAGATCAAATTAAAGACACAGGCAGCAGACTTTATTTCGCTTACTCTGGTGTGTTAGACCGACAGGCTTTTGAGATTTGGGCAGAAGAGCACAGTTATCAGTTTTTTAAGTTACCTGAAGGCCAAGTGGCAGAAGCTAAAGGTGTCGATTTAATTTTTGATTTCCCATCACGTTGGTGGGGCGGAAGGGTTGCAGGTCTTACTGAAAAACCTGGTTCTTCGGTGTTTGGAAGACTTTTTGAAATCCCCGTAAAAGAATGGCCCATCATTCAGCATAAAGAAGGTGTCGTAACGGGCATGTCGGTGGAAAAAACGTTGACGGTGACTGTTGATGGAAAAGATTTTGAAGCGACCGTGTTTGTGACTTCACCGAATCGTCAAAGTCTGGATGGACCTGTTAGCGAAAGATATCTTGAGGCCTTGGTTCGCGGCGCAAAAGCCTCCGGATTGCCTGAGTCCTATGTGGCTTCATTACCAACAAAGGCCAAATAGTTTTTAGAGACTCGCACGGAATGACAATAGAACCGGAGTGGATTTAAGGGACTGTTGCCCAGTCCCGCCACTTTGGACTAATCCAAACTGAAAGCGGCCATAACCGATATTGATGCCGTTTCCACCAAGCACTGCAAAAGTCATCACCCCGGCCTCGCCATTATCGCAGCGGTTGTATTGAGCCGTCGCATAGGTGTCACCAGAATATTCAGGTTTAATACACTGCGGGTCCGAGTTTCCTAGAACATTCAAATAAGGGTTGATTCTGAATTTTCCAAAGCGCAAAGCCAGTTGTAATCCAAAATACACTCCAGAAATATTGGGTTTCGTCGTCACTTTGGTAACGCCGGTATCGTGATGAATATTTGCAGAGGCATCTGAGCTGATAAACGCTGGCCCACCAAAAATACCCATTGTGAAGGTGGATTTATCATCTCCAATCAGGCGGTAGGTCAAACCTGCTGCACCCACCAAGCTTTGTGCAGAAATATCGCGAACATCTGTCGTGTAGGAAAACGTGCTTACCACAGATTTTATATCACCTTCAACTTTGCTATAGCCTAGCAAGCCGAAAAATCCCAAATCTCCTTTACCGGAATAATTAAAAGTCAAACCTGCAACTTTGCCCGTCACGGTTCCAGAATTATCAATGACTAAGGGATCACCATTACCAAGAGTGGCTTCTTCGCGAACTCCTTCTATTGTGACAACTCCAATGAGTGGCGAAAGAGATTTTCCATCGTTATCCAAACTAGGCAAAGCAGGTGATGAAAGAATCTGTCCAGCGGCCTCCATGGACATTTCAAACGCGGCTGATTCCGGATAGCCAATGGCAAAAGCTTGGGTAGTAAAGAGGGTCGTAAGAATGATTGAAAAACGGAGGCCCTTGATTGTCATGATGCTAAGGCTAGCAGTTCAACACTTGGATGTCAGGGTATGAACGAAGTCCTAGACCAGAAGTCGCCTTTTATAAATCAGTCGAATGCATGAATATCTAAGCACTGTAGAGATCGATTGTTCGCAACATAAAAAGATTGGTATTCATAATCATACGCCATCTTTCTAATCCATTTTACGTTCGCAGAAACTGGAAGCAGAACTGCGGGCTGATTATAACGGGCGAAAAAGGAAATATCAAACTTACCAGTGGGGTAGCTTGAGTGTTGGCAAACCCGGCTTGGTTCATCATCCCGGACGGGACGGTCGTCCCAGCTGCATTCCCCGGGGGCGATATAAGTGGTCTTTGATCTTTTAAAATGCATCGTTAACCAATTTCCATATTCTTGGGCATAAAGTTGAAACTCGTGATTGCCACCGCCACGACAACGAAGGTGAAAAGTTTCAGTCGCAAAGGCTTGGAAGGAAAAGATAAGAAAAACGATGAAGAAAACAGATTTTTTCATAACCCCAAGCTTAGGCCTGAGGAAAGCGGATTTCAAAACATGTTGAAGGGTTGTGTCGATTTAAACTAAGCGAGGCACCATGATTATCGACAATGCCTTTGGCAATGGAAAGACCTAAGCCAGTGCCTTCACCCACCGGTTTTGTAGTGAAAAATGGATCAAACATTTTTTCTTCTGTTTCAACAGATAGACCCGGTCCAGAGTCAATGACACGAACGACGAGGTCATTATTTTCTTTTGTAAGTTCAATTTTTAGTTCGCGGACGGATTCATTTTTGACTGCTTCAATGCCATTGTTTATTAGATTTACTAACACCTGTTCGATCTCAATGGGATCGCAGTGAATCATCTCTACAGTGTTAAGTTCTACATTCACTGTGACGGCAAATTTTTTTGCCTTCCACTCAGTTAGAATTAATGACTCAGAAATAATATGGGCTAAGGATTCAAGCTTTCTGACACGGGAGGTGTTCGTGCGTGAATAATGTTTTAAACCTTTCACAATGTGGCTGATGCGAGAGACTGATTTTTTTATACTTGCAGACCTTTGTGCCCATTTTTCGGGTTCGTTCATGTGACGGTCTAAAAGTGACATCTGACCTTCAATTATCGCAAGGGGATTATTGATTTCATGGGCAATACCGGCTGCAAGTTCACCGATGGAGGCAAGCTTTGCATTCAACATCGCGCGGCCTCTTTCCACGTCAATTTGCTTAGTCAAAGTTCTTTGCGCATGGATATTTAATGCCACTTTGCCAATGGATACAATATCACCGGATTGATCGCGAATCGGGTAGACAGTCGCTAAGTGCCACTCTTCAGCACCATTGTTTACCAGTAACTCCTCGAATGTAAGTGCTTGCCCTGACTGCAGAACTTCCTGGTCTTTAAGAAGACTGTGTTGCCCATAAATAGGCGTTAGAAACTCATCCAACTTTTTTCCTACAAGCACTGAGCGCTGCAGACCCAGGGAAGCTGCAAAAGCAGTATTGCAATTGGTAATACGTCCGTCGCGATTTTTCACTACTAATAAAACAGGTGCTGCATCAATAACCTGTTGCATGCGAATTTGAAAGTCGCGCTCGTCGGTCACGTCGCGGGCAGAAGCATAGCGCACGCCAATTTCATTATCTGCGGCTGCACTCCAGCTTAGAATGCGATAGGTGCCCTGGGCAGTGATATACCGATTTTCAAAACCTATTGAACGAAAACCAAGGTGCAATAGCTCAATATTCTTTTTAGTCGCTTCGCGATCTTCGGGGTGGATGAACTCAAAGAACGGGCGGGTTAAAAGCTCTTCTTCGCTAAATCCCAAGGTTTTAATTAATGAAGCGCTGACTTTTTTTAGTTTTCCGTCGGTACCGGCTACGGCCATAAGATCACTTGAAATGGATAAAAACCGATCCAGCGTTACTTGCGAATTTTCAACTTCCTTAAGCCGCGCTAAAATTTTTTCGTGTTCTTCAGAAGCCGTCAGTAAATCATTTTTTGCGCAGTTAAAAGCTATTAACCCATAACATGCCAGAATCGGGATCAGAACTATAAAGCCGATTGAAAGATAAAGGTTTAAGGAGTTCTTGGTGAAGATGCTACTTAATGCAAATAAAGCAGATATGACTAGAATTAAGCAAAGAGAAACGAAGATAGTTTGGAATTGCTTTTGCCAAAACTTGTTAGGGCTTGCTTGTTCTCTTAATTTCTTGAACTGCAAAGTTGACTCCACAAAGGGGGATACGGAATTCGTACCCCTATTTGCGCTACTTAACAACAAACTTCACAGCTTTGCCGTCTTTTATTTCAAAAACTTCAGCAGAACCAAGATAGGTTTCTACCTGAACTCCGGTTTTTTGACCAAGCTTCTTGGCGTGTTCACCTTGTGCGGGTAGTACGTAAATTGGAATTCCAATTTCTTTTTGTTTAGGATCCGCAGCAGAAGGCAGTGAAGTGGATTTGATGTCTTTGAGGGTCCAAGAATTTACTTTGACTGGAATCCATTCTTTATTCTTTTTCAATAAAGCCACCGCATATTGGTGGCGCAGGTCGGCTCCTAAAAGAACCACGTCTTTTTCACCATTACCATCAAGGTCCGCAATAAATCCAACCGGAACAGCCTTGGGATCAATATCTTTAAAAAGATCCAAAACAGATTTGCTGTAGTCTTTAAGGTTGAACACAACAAATTCAGGATTCCAATTTTTCAATGCGGTCTTTGCTTCCGCAGGAAGTGCAATCTCGACTTCGCCGTTATTAATTTTAATATCTACAGACCCATTTGAGGAAGTAGCGATAGGAGCGGCTTTACAAATTGAGGTCATTAAAAGAAGTGCTAAAAAAGATTTCATTAGCGCACACCTTTGCTGTTAGCAGGTCTTTGACGAGGACGAACACCCGTTGCACCCAATTTTCGAGGGCAGGAGTTGGATCGCGGAGTTAAAAAGACGTGATTACCAACTGTACCGCAAACTGTAAAGTGGCGAGCCCAAGCTGGACTAGCCACATGGGGATTGTAGTAATAAAGCACACCGTTGGCGCCTTCAGAGTTGGCAGTAGCCATCGCTCCCTTACATTCATTCAAGGCCGCTTTGTCATCGACAGATGTGGCGTTGATATTGTTCTTAATGCGGTCTTGGGTCCAGCTAAATTGAGAATCTTGATAGATAACGCCACAGATGCTTGATGGAAAGACACCCGAGTCAGCTCTGGAGAGAACGACTTTCGCTACTGCCACCATTCCGTCCCGGGATTCGCCACGAGTTTCATGATAGCAGTTACATAAAAGGCACGTGGCTGCTGACTGCCTAGCGTTACAAGTGATTGGGGCTGCCTGCGCCTTAAAACTAAAAATTGAAAAGCCAATGAACAATGTCACAACGATCTGTATTTTCATAAACTCCATTCTAACAATCTAGGCTCATTTCGGTAGAAGTTTTGAGTTTGTTTAGAATATTTGGTCGAAAGCTCTGTTCCGTAATTAAAAATAAGTTATTTCAGGTAGATACGGCGCATTGAGGGCTTTAAAGGAAATGTCCCGAGGTCGTTGCCACTTTCTCGTATTTTGGCTAAATTAAACGCTTTAGAGGTATATATGCAGCCGGGATCAAAGCCAGAAAATAAGTTCGCTCCACCGACAGATGTGAAGTCTGTTCTTACAATGTTTAAAAAACCTAAAAAGGTGGTGGTCACAGCGGGCATGCCTTACGCGAACGGTCCCCTGCACTTAGGACATCTGGCTGGGGCCCATGTGCCAGCAGATATCTATGCGCGTTGGATGCGCATGTTAATTGGCGCTGAAAATGTTCTTTTCGTAAACGGTAACGATGATCACGGCTCTACAAGTGAAGTGGCGGCAGTACAAGCTGGCAAAACCATTCGTGAGTTCATCGATACCATTCATGACAAACAAAAAGAGACTTTAAAAAAGTATTCCATCCAAACGGATATTTTCACCGGTACATCTCGTCCAGAAACATACCCTTTGCATGAAGCGTATTCTCAAGATTTTTTGCGTCGTCTTTTTAAAAACGGTCTTTTAGAAAAACGTATTACAAAGCAATGGTACGATCCAAAAATGAATCGTTTCCTTCAAGATCGTTTCGTTCGCGGAACCTGCCCTAATTGCGGTAACACCGAAGCTTATTCGGATGAGTGTGATGCTTGCGGCACGCAGTTTGATCCTAGCACTTTGCAAAACCCACGCAGTCAATTAAGTGACGCTAAACCAGAACTAAAAGACACCGCACACTGGTGGCTTGATATGTGGAAGGTGGCAGATCCATTAAAAACTTGGATCGATACCAAACAAAAGGCATGGCGTACGGCTGTAGTTCAAGAAGTGACGAACACAGTTTTAATTGGTTGCCGCTTTGAAAATCAGTTCGAAGAAAAATATAAAGAAATCAAAGCGACCCTTCCAAAGCATAAATCCCGCTATGTCGCTGGGAAGAAGGTGGAATGCCTTTTTGATTCCAAAGTGGATTTGGCAACTGCGCAAGCAACATTGGAGGCTGCGGGGATTCCTTCGGCCGTAACTGATAAATGGGGTTACCGTCCTATCACTCGTGACGTTTCCTGGGGAATTCCAGTTCCCGCAGAACTTGATCCAGAGATGAAAGGTAAAACATTGTATGTTTGGCCAGACTCGTTGATTGCCCCGATCGTATTTACGCAAGTTGCTTTGAAACAATCAGGCCGCGCGCCTGAAGCTTACAAAGATTTCTGGTGTGATCCTGAAGCGACGGTAGTTCAATTCCTAGGACAGGATAACGTTTTCTTTTATGTCATCATGCAAGGGGCGATGTGGTTGGGTCATAAAGACAATGCATTGGCGTTACCTGCAAAAGGTGATTTGCAAATGACTGAAATCTTAAGCTGCTATCACTTGATGGTGAACGGTGAAAAGATGAGTAAGTCGAAGGGGAATTTCTACTCTGGCGATCAATTGATTGAGATGGGATATTCTCCGGATCAAGTTCGTTACTATTTGGCTTTATTAAGTCTGCCCGTGAAGGCTTCCAATTTTGATTTTGACCACTTTGCGGAACGTAACAAGTTTTTAGCAGGTCCGATGAACGCCGCTTTTGAAAAACCGATTTCAGCTTGTAATGGTAAGTTTAACGGCGTAGTTCCTGATGGTAAGCTGATCGGCAAGGCAGAAGCTGAGACTGTAAAGCTCGTGCAAATGTATCTGCGCTCAATGCAAAAAGGCGATTATGCTATTTTGCTTGGTCAGGTTGAAAATTATGCGCGACAAATTAATTCCTTATTCACGCAGTATAAGCCCCATGACGATCGTGCGAATGAAGCTGAACGTAAGGATGCTTTGTTCACTTGTTTCTATGTTTTAAAGAACTTGATGATCATGCTTGCTCCGTTTGTGCCTGAGACTGTGGACGCACTTAGAAAATCTTTAAATCTGCCGGAGTCGGCACTGCGTGCGGAAGAGTTGGGAACGGGAATTCCTGCAGGCCACAAAATTGGCCCGAAGGGTGTTTACTTTCCGGCTGTGAAGGAAGATGCTGGCGGAGAAGCATAATTAGTCTCTAATACATTGGAGGGCCGTCGATGAAACGAGCAAAACAGGTTCTTGCAGGCATTTTAGGTCTGGTCGTTTTGTTAGCTGTCGCAGTCTTCTTCGTATTTCGTCTTCCATCTTTCGGTGGCTCCTTTGAAGGTGCAAGACTAGAGCGCATGAAACAGTCGCCTGAATACCACGATGGCCGTTTTGAAAATGATCCAAAACAAAATACTGATAATTCGCTGATAAAAATTTTTAAACTTTATCGTCAAGGTTTCGTCCGTGAACCGCAAGTAGAAATCCCAGTGAATCGTGTCCTTCCGGGCGTCTTTGAAAGAGCACCGGCTCCAGGTTTAAGAGCTAACTGGTTTGGGCACGCCACGGTGTTGTCGGAAATTGATGGGGTGCGATTCATGACGGACCCGGTTCTCTCTGAAAGAGCTTCACCATTTCAAAGTATAGGGCCTAAACGCTTTCATGCTCCACCGATTCCACTGAAAGAATTGTCCGGAATTGATTTTGTCGTGATCTCCCATGATCATTACGACCACCTTGATATGGAAACAGTGAAATATCTTGCGACAAGAGCCACGCATTTTTTTGTTGGTCTTGGTGTCGGTGCGCACTTAGAAAAATGGGGCATTCCAGCTGATCAAATTCATGAAATGGATTGGTGGCAGGAATTTCCATTTAGAGGCTTAAAGATTGTTTGTACTCCTGCGCGGCACTATTCAGGTCGTAAGGCGATGGATAATTCGACGCTATGGACTTCGTGGCTGATTAAAGGGCCCAACCATTCCATTTATTTTAGTGGTGACACGGGCTACGCTGGGCACTTTTCTGAAATTCATAAAAAATATGGGTCTATCGATATGACCTTTATGAAGATCGGGGCTTACGGTGAAACCTGGCTTGATATTCACATGGATCCAGAGTCTGCCGTCTTAGCTCATAAGGATATGGAAGCGAAAATCATGCTTCCTGTTCACTGGGCGACTTTTGATCTTTCTTATCATGCCTGGGACGAACCTATCTTGCGCACCCTGGCTGCCGCCAAAGCTAAGAATGCGGAAGTGATCACTCCGGAAGTGGGTGAATGGTTTGAGTTTGGGAAGCCATTTAATAGTCACGACTGGTATCAAAAAAAGTAGTGCCCGCTTCTTTGTTCTTTGCTCTTTAGCATCACAAGTGAGGGCGCAATTATTTATTCTGTTAAATTTAAATGTATTTTTTAAGACGGTAGTGAGCTTCTGCTTCCCAGGGTTTATTTAGAAATGGTTTCTAAACTTTACCTTACCAGGGGGAACCATGAAGGCCGTGCAAATTAATAAATATGGCGAAGCTGATGAACTAAAAGTTCAAGACGTGGAAAATCCAAAGCCAAAGGAAAACCAAGTTCTTGTGCGCATTTTTGATGCGGGCGTGAATCCTTTTGATTGGAAAGTAAGACGTGGCTACATGAAGGACGTGATGCCGGCAAATTTTCCGCTGACGATGGGATATGATTTTGCCGGTGAAATTGCAGAAGTCGGAAGCCTCGTTAGTGAATTTAAAAAAGGCGACCGTGTTTTTGGTTTCACGCAAGGGGCTTATGCTGAATATGGAATCAGTGATGTCTCCCATATCGCAAAACTTCCTGAAAATGTCAGTTTTGAAGTGGCGGCATCTTTGCCAACTCCGGCTTTAACTGGCTATCAAATTATCGCAAACAATATTCAAAACCGAGGCGCCAAAGAGATTTTAATTCATGGGGCTGCAGGATCTGTGGGTTCGATAGCCGTGCAAGTGGCAAAGTCCTATGGCATGACCATCTATGCAACTGCCGCCAAAGAGGATGAACAGTTTCTTAAGGATTTGGGCGTTACTGGAGTCATTGATTATAAAACTCAGAAATTTGAAAACGCCTGCAAAAATCTTGACGCCATCGTCGATCTTGTCGGCGGTGACACCCTGACCCGGTCTTTCCAGTGCGTAAAAAAAGCGGGCATTATCATTAGCACGGTTTCTCAACCCCCAGAAAATTTAGTCAAAGAAACAGGTGTGGAAGGAAAGTTCTTTTTAAATAATCAGAATTCCAAAGATCTTGCTTCCATTGCAAAACTTGTGGCTGATGGAAAGTTAACGGTGCGGATTTCAGATGTGCTTCCCCTGGAAAAAGCGGCAGAGGCTCAGAGATTGAACGAAACTGGTAAGGCCCATGGCAAGGTGATCCTTCAAATTCACAGTTGATTAATAAACGTTAAAGTACAAAGATTATATCTCAATCTTGCTTAAACCCAATGGAGGCAAAGTGGCTGGTTCAAAAATTCAAATTGAAGCGACAGTATCTGCAGACCCTAAAAAAGTATGGTCTTACTGGACAAAGCCTGAACATATTACGAACTGGAACTTTGCTTCTGATGACTGGCAGTGCCCACGAGCTGAAAATGATATGCGTGTGGGTGGAAAATATTCAGCAAGAATGGAAGCTAAAGACGGAAGTTTTGGTTTTGATTTCAATGCCATTTACAATGAAGTGGTCGATCAGAAAAAAATATCCTACACCATGGAAGACGGGCGAGTAGCAACGACCACTTTTGAGGATCTGGGTGGTAAAACCAAAGTTACTACTGTGTTTGATGCTGAAAAGATGAATCCAGAAGAAATGCAAAAGAATGGCTGGCAAGCTATCTTGAATAATTTTAAGAAGTACGTTGAAGCGCACTAGTTCGGCTTTACAATTCTATCTTCTTAATTTCGCTACTTTGAGTTTGATCTTTATTCGTTAGATCCAATTGACCATTTTGGATGAGCAAGGACCAACGATTGGTCTTGTCGATGGTTTCAGCAACACCATCTAAAAACTTTGGATCAAAGGCATAAATTTGCAATTCGTCAGCGCGGTGAACTTCGCCATTGCGAATTTCCGTTAGCAAAACCTCCGGGTTTTTATATGTAAAGACGGTGACCTGTTTTGCGGTTTTACTTGCCCTATGAAGTTTACGGGCAGACGGGTTGCCAATTTCAATCCAAAGTTCAATGGAATTGTGTAATCCCTCTTTGCGAAGGGCCGGGGCCTCGGGATCAGCAAGTCCGCCAGGACTGAATTCAAGTCCCTGTTCATAAGCTAAACAGTAGGCGAGCACTCGGCTTAGCATGTAAGGATATGTTTCAGATGGGTGCTGGGCCACGCGGAAATCCAAAGTTTCGTAAACTCCGCGATCGATATCTGATAAATCAATTTGAAAGCGATACAACATATTATAAAAGTCTTCTGGATAAAATCACAGACGCTGTGACGGCAAGCAATCCTGCGACGGGTGACAAAAACCAATAAAGCAGTGCCGTAGAGATTTTACCTGAATCCATCAAATGAAAAGTCTGCAAACTGTATGTTGAAAACGTCGTAAGTCCACCGCACAAGCCCACAAGCAAAGCTGTTTGCACCGGTTTTGGCCACTGTTGTTTTTCAGAAAGTACAAAGATCAATCCCGCGATCAAAGAACCGCAGACGTTAATTGCAAAGGTGGTCCAATTGAACTGATCTGCAGGGAAGGCTGTGGTTTTGTCTAAGTGATAGCGAAGAAATATTCCAGTTAAGCCTGCAGCAGCTAATAAAAAATAAGTCATGACTGATTTTAGACTGGATCCCGCAGTTAGCAAAGAATATTAATTCGGGAATGGTCCCATCGAAACTGGCGCCAATCTGAATGGCTTACGGCTTGTGCCAAGCTCGCTATTAGTATCGATTCCAGAACAGTACCAGTTAGTTCCGACTTTTCCGCATATACCGTTAGTGCCGCGGGCCTCAACGTCCGTGACCGTGCCAACAGCATTTAGCGAACTTAAAAGCGTCGGAGAATGATGATATTCGTTCGTTAAATAGTCGTTGTTCCCGTGTTGGTCATAACGATTAAATCCCCAGCAAGAAGCTGCTCCGTTTTGGATAGCACAATGGTTGTAGTTACCACCAACAAGTTTCGTAACGTTAGTCCATGTTCCTGTGCTCACAGGAACTTTTTGATTGCTAGAACTGCCGTTGCCTGGGTATTGCCCCCAACATTTAATTGAAGTCGTTCCGATGCGGGCGCACGCTCCATAGTTAGTGGCCGAGATTTCGTCAACATTGGTTAGACCCGGCACTTGAGTTAGGCTGATACGATCCGTATTGTCGTTCAGGCCCAATTGACCATGAAGGTTGTAGCCTGTGCACCATACAGTTTTGTCTGTTTTTAATACGCAACCGTGATAACGGCCCATTCGCACGCTCACGTTATCAGAACCTGCCGCAGTGACTTCCACGGGCGTATAATAAGTGCCAATCTCCATATCAAAGAATGGAATGATGTCGACGTTGCCCCAGCAATACAGTTTACCAGAAGCAATGGCGCACATGACATCACCAAAGCTTGCCGCGATATCCGTCGCACCTGTCGACAATCCGGCAGGGGTTGCTGGATTACCTGAAGTTGAACTTGATCCACGGAGATAATTGCGACCCCAACATTGAACTGCACCAGAAACAATAGCACAGCTTCCTGTGTTTGAAGTTACAACCTTAGTAGCTCCAGAAGTCAGATTTTTCACCTGAGTCACTACTTGATAAATCCTATCGACTAAAAGATTTCCGGTCTTAGAGTAGTTGCTATCTCCTAAACACTTCACTGCGCCACTGAAAATACCGCAGGCATGTTCAACGAAGATCGAAAGACTGCTTGCACCGCTAAATTTAGGACTTAACACATGGGCATTGGATTGCAGCGGTTGCGTATCACCATGCTGACCCCAGCCTGAAAAACCAGTGCAATAAACTTGGCTATTGCGAATAAAGCAAGTGTGAGCACCCGTGGATCCCGCAACCGCCGTGACTCCACCAGTGCCATTAACAACTGGAGTTAATGGGATGTTAGAAACTCCGGTAGGTGAATTGATACCACCTTCACCAAAATAGTTTTTGCCTTTACAGTGCAGGTCACCGCTAAGAACCGCACAGAATTGAATGCCGTAATAAATATCAGTAGCACCAGCAAGTTCAGTCATTAATACCGGTGATGATTGATCTGATGTGCTATTACTTAAAAGTTGATTGTCGGCATTATTTCCCCAGCAATAGACTTGGTTTGAACTATTCTTAGCGCAAGTGCCGTAATAGCCAGTCCACACGTTAGTAACCGTGCCAAGACCTGGGACTGCAGTCGGGGTCGGAACTAGAGTCATATGACCGACTCCAACTTCACCATTGGTATTATATCCCCAGCAGTACAAAGTTCCTGCTTTGATCGCGCAAGCATGGGTTTGACCCTTAGATATCTTTGTAACACCTGTTGCTAAACTTGGAATAGCTACTGGAGCCGTTGTCGAAGAAACCGTCGCAGGATCGCCAAGAATTCCGAACTCTTTAGCGCCCCAACAATAAACTGCGCCGTTTTGAATTGCACACGAGTTCATGTAACCGACGGTGATTTGAGTAACGCCAGAACTCATCCCAGTTACCAAGGTCGGAGTCAATCTGTTGCCTGTACTACTTGTTCCAGTTAAACCCGCACCTGGATAAGTGTTGTGATTTCCTTGACCCCAACAATAAAGAGCACCGGTATTTAAAAGCGCACAGACGTTATTGTAGGCCGCTGACATTGCAGTGGCCGGTGCCGGAAGAGACATGAGAAGTGGAGACGAGTACGGTAAATAGTTACCTTGCGCAAGTTGTCCGTTACCATTGAAACCCCAACAGTAAACATTTCCGTTACTAGTCATAGCGCAAGTGTGATTGTCGCCTGCACCAATAGCCACAGCATCCTTACCTGCAGGACTGTCATTGTCGCTAATAAAAATATCCGCGTTAGAAATATAAGATGTACCACCGGTGATGCTGGTGATTTTAATTGGTACGCGTTTATAAAGCTCATCTGCCGCATTATCAATCGTAGTTAGACTTCCAAATGTGATGGACGTTGAACCTGACGGTACTGAAGCCGTTCCTGAAGTCACAGCCATTGTGTAATCAGTGCCAGCCGTCGCACAATCAACGCCAGTACAAGTATCTCTTGTCCAATTAATAGCAACGGCACCCTTATCCGTCGGATGCGAGAGGGTGGCCATTAAGTTTGTTGTAGCTCCTTCAGAAACATAAACGTCTTGAATAGTTACTAATGGTGGCGCTTCATCATCAGTGATAGTCACTGTGTGCACAGTGTTCGTACCCAGCGATCCACCGACTGGTGAACTTAAAGTGAGTTTGAAAGTTTCAGAGTTTTCTTCCGTCGTGTTATCAAGAATTGGAATCGCGATATTAACTGAAGTACTACCAGCCGCAATCGTAGCAGTCCCGTTTGTTGCCGTATAGTCATTGCTCATTGTCGCAGATGGAGCCGAGCCATTTGAGAATGTATAAGATACCGAGACCGCCACATCAACAGCACTTGGAATGCTGACAGCCACGTTATGAGTAGGATCGTTATATTCAGAAACAGAAGATGTCGTCGCCGTAAATTGAATTGCCGGAGAGTTTTTAGTCCACGTTGCCGACGTCGCCGTCGCATAGGTCTGCCAGTTGCCGGCAGCATCCTTACCGACCACGCACACTTTTATAGTGCCGTTAGCAAGAGCCGAAATATTATCGGTGATGTTCACTGTGTAAGCGACCTCGGAAGCGGAATAGCCCGTCGCTACAGAACAATCTGTGGATCCTGATACGCCGACCTTGTATTTATAGCCGACAACACCACTGCCACTGACGTCAATGTTTAAGGCATATTTCGAGCTGCTGCCAGTAGGTTGTCCAGAAAGAGTCGCTGTCGGAGGTGTATTATCAAAAGTAATCGAAGCAGAACTTGCCATGCTACTAACGTTACCGGCGGCATCTTTCACCCACGCATACAAAGTTTTTGCTTCATTCACCGTGCTCACTGTGAATGTCGCAGGCAATGTAGCACCCGCCGTCCAAGTGCACGATGAAACGGTCGTACTATTTTCTATTATACAATAAGTTGCAGGGGAACCACTGATCGTAGAAGTGATATTAAATGTTGTACTGTTGGTTGGCGTTGAATTCGTTACCGAGAACGCAGTAATACTTGGTGCCGTCGTATCAATAACGATATTTTTATTTGTACCAAGTGAACCGGCAGCGCCGGTGGCAGGTAAAGTTAAGGTGGCATTGTTTGTAGCCGTATCCTTGATGGTAGCAGAAGGAATAGTTAATGAAGTCGTTGCTGCATAGTTTAGGTCGGCAACCGTATCTGCCGCGACAACCGTGTAATTAAATACTAATGTTGAAGTTCCAGAGCCAGAAACATAAGAAGCTGAACGGGCAGGAGTCGTGTTTAATGCGATCACCGGTGTGCCAGTGACAGTCACATTTTCGCTAAACGTGACGCGAACATCTATAACTTCGCCCACTGTGTAAGCGCCGTCTGTCTTACTTGAAGTGACGTTAGTCACCGTTGGAACGGTCGTGTCGATTAATAATGCGCTAGAACACGCCGAAGTGATGGAATTTCCTGCCGTGTCCGTGGAAATAACCTGATATGTATAAGTATTACCGTTAGTCCCAGTAAAATTCGAAGTCGTTGCGGAACTTGAAGCAGAGTTTTCAGTCCCAGTATACGTGTTACAAGCAGCCCCGGTATAGAAACGCACTTTTTGTGACGCTAGATCACTGCTGGTTGATTTAGTCCACTGGGCTACAAGTGAAGTCGTATTCGTCGGAGTTGTCTGCTGCCAAGCCAGAGACGCTGCATTTACTGGAGCAGTGATATCATAAGTAACCGTAGAGTCCGTAGTTGTAGATGCATTGTTCGTATTGCCAGCAGGATCACTGACTTTGCCTGCCGTAATAGAAGGAATCAAAGTTCCTGCCGTCGTGATTGCTGTTGCCTGCAATGTCCAAGTGATATTATCAGATGTCGATAAGTTCCAAGTTATACCAGAGGCTGTACCACCTTGTGTGATATCCGCAGCAACGAAAGTGCTTGGATTGATAGCTTCCGTAAAGACGATCGTGAATTCAATCGGCAAGGTGTTGGTTGGATCCGCTTGGCCAGAAGCTTGATTGATAGTTAACGACGGTTTAGTTGTCTCGTAAGTAATTAGATTATCCGTGCTAGTGCTTGCTGTGTTGTTATTACCAGCCACATCCGTCAGTTTATTGGCAGTGATCGAAGGAATAAGCGTCCCAGTGCCAGTGATGGCCGTGGCTTTTAAAGACCAAGTGATATTGTCTGAAGTGGTGAGTGACCATGTGATGCCTGTTGCAGTTCCTGATTGGGTAATATCTGCAACTGCAAAGTTGGTTACGGCTTCACTAGCAACGATTGTGAACTCAGCTGGTAAAGTATTTGTTGGATCTGCTTGACCTGATTTTTGATTGATAGTCAAAGTAGGCGCCACTAGATCTTGAGTCCAAGTGACACTCGTAGCTGAAGTTAAAGCTTGTTCCACAGCAGCAGAGTTTTTACCGATCACACAGACTTTAATGTCGGTGTTACCTAGTCCGCTCACTGAATTGGTAATATTGGTTGTAGCAGCGATGTCAGCCGAATAACCTGTGACATCCGCACAATTCGTAGTGCCCGCAGCGCCGACCTTATAACGATAGGTCTGAATATCAGCACCGGCCACGTCAATATTAAGTGTTGTTTGATTGGTTTTACCAGTCGGTTGTCCCGTGATTGTCGCGATCACCGCTGATGTATTTACGTTAAAGACAAAATCATTATTCGTTGCCGCTGTCGCGTTGCCAACGGCGTCTTTGGCAGTAACTCTTAAAGTGTACTGAGTGCCATTCACTAAGTTGCAGCTTGCAAATGTATAAGATGTCGTCGCCACAGTCTGTTCAGCGCAGATCGAAGCTGAAGCATCATTGTTACGGATCTCTACAGTATACTGCGTACTACCAGCCGCTGCGACCCAATGAGCCGTCGCAGTCGAGCCATTTGTCAGCCATTCATCTTCGGTTGCATCAGTGCCACCAGTAACACCTGAGATAGAAAAGGCATCTGGGGCTTGCGTGTCGATCACGATATTTTTATTAGCACCTAAAGAACCAGTTGCACCCGGAGCTGGCAGAGTCAAAATCATGTCATTGCCAAAGCTGTCTTTAATAGTGCTTCCGTTTAAGGACAGGGAATTCGCTGATTCAAAATCTAAATCTGAAGAGTTGTCTCCGGCCTGAACTGTATAATTAAAGATTAAGGTATTTGATCCACTGCCGCTGACATAAGTAGCGATTTGATCTGTAGATCCAGTTTCAATTAAAAGTTGCGGAGAGCCACTTGCCACTGTCACGTTTTCGCTAAACTGCACTGACACCGGTACTACTTGACCGGCTTTGTAGCTTCCATTAGCTAAAGAAGAAGTCACTGACGCCACAGTACCCGGTAAATCTAGTGTATAAGAAACAGTTCCAGCTGCAGACAGCGCATTGCCAGCTAAATCAGTCAAAGTCGCTTTTGCAGTCAATGTACAAATTTCTGCATTGGCTGGCGCAACTGACACAGTTAAATTTACTACAGCTGACGTTGTTGAAGCAGCAGACACTCCAGCCACTGACGCCGATCCACTACCTGAACAAGTGATAGCCCAGTTACTTAAATTTTCAATCGAGGTGGAAAGCATGTCTTCGCTAAAGTTTACAGTTACAGAAGTCGGTAAGCTTGAGCGAATACTCGTTGCAGGATTAAACGAAGCCACCGTCGGTGCTGTGCGATCTAACAGTAAAGCTGTAGAGCAGGTAGATACAGAGACGTTTCCTGAAGTATCAATCAAGGTGAGGTTATAAGTATAAGTTTCACCATCCACCCCAGAGAAAGTGCGAGAGGTTGCCGAAGTCGCTAGTGAAATGGCTGAGCCTTCTAAAAGTAAACAACTCGCATCCTTATAGAACTGGATTTTTTGATCAGCTATGTCCGTTGAAGTTGAAAGCGTCCATTGCGCAGTCACAGGACTTGCTTTGGAAGGGGAGGATTGTATCCAAGTTAATGCGCTCGGAAGAGCAGGGACGGCCGTATCATAAGTTACTTGATTGTCGCTCGCCGTGGAAACGGTATTAAGATTTCCCGCAAGATCAGAAAACTTATCAGAGTTAATCACTGGCTGAATCACACCATTGTTATCAACGGCAGAAACAGTGAGGTCATAGTGAGTACTATCAATTTTCGTTAATGTGTGGCTGCTAACTAAAGCAGAACCCGTAAAGCTTATGTCAGAATCAGTTAACGACGAATCAGCAATTGCTTCACTAAAAACTAAAGAGAAGTTTACTGGCAAAGAATTCGTCGGATCTGTTTGTCCTGTTTTCTGGCTGATCACAACGCTTGGGCGAATTGTGTCGAAGTTCCAAATATAACTTGTTGCGGCTGTGAATGGTTGCCAGAAATTGTTAGAATCTTTTCCGACAGCGCAGATTTTTAAATTTTGATTAGCAAGAGAAGTCAGATCATCTACGATTTTAGAGCTAATTGCAGTTTCAGAAGAATAACCTGTCGCTACTGTACAATCCGTACTTGCTTGCGGCCCGATTTTGTAGCGGTAATGAGTGACGTTAGTACCAGAAACCGTAATATCTAGATCATTCACGTTGCTTGGGTTTGCAGGTCGACCGCCTAGAACAGCAGCGACTTCGACTCCCAAACCAGAAATGCCTAAGCTATCATTGTCGGCAACGTCCGGGTTCGTGTAGTTCCAAGTTAAATTCTGCGAATGGGTATTTACCTCTGTTGGACTGTAAGTAAGAACGACCGTACATGAAGCATGGCCATTTATTGTTCCAGAACAAGTGCCGCCAGTACCAGGGTAAGTTCCACCCTTAAATGCAAAGGGAGCCGACAACGCACCGAGAGTGAATCCTTGTGCTGGCGCATCCCCTGAGTTTGAAAAAGTCAGAGATTTTTCAACCACCGTATCTTTAAGCTGCGGACCAAAATCAAGACTTGCTGAAGATGTTACTTTCGCACGCGTGGTTTTATCTTTTACGACAAATGAAATTTGGTTTGTATCAAGATTTTCGAACTTCTCGCCAGTGAAGCGAAGCTGAAAACTTTCATCACTTTCAATTTCAGCATCACGAGTCGCTTTGATGATGAAGCTAATCGAAGTGACCCCGGGCTGTACGATAAGTGTTCCATTGGACGCTTCAAAGTCACCGTTTTCGTCGTTTAATGTCCAACCCAGATCTTCATTCTTAAGAATTACGCCTGGAACAACCGGAGTCTCAATACTTAAGGTAATTTGATGGCCAATACCTTCATCAAGGGACACAGCAGTGCCAGATTCCACTGTGATTTTTCTCATGACTTGATTTTCGCTTAATAGAGGAGCCAGCGTTGCGTCCATACAGCTTGTTAATAACAAAGCAAATAGAGCAGTTGTGATGTGTGTGTAGTACGAACTGGCTTTAGACATCATAGTTGTCTCTTCGGCGGAATCCTACGGAATGTTTAGTATCTTTACAGGAATTTATTCTGGAATTTATTTAGTTCTTACAAATGTTTACCTTGAGTGAGTCCTCGCATTTTTAGTATGGGGTGCAGGTAAATATTCTTAAATTGAGACACTGTTGTTGTTTGAGCCTTTACATCTGGACGGTGCTTCGCTTTTGTCTTACTGTCCATCGTTATGAGTGACGATAAAAACCAATTTGGCTGGAACTTTGATAATACCTATGCGCGATTGTCTGATGTTTTTTTTGAAAGAATAAATCCGACTCCGGCGCGTTCCCCTCACATGGTCATGTTCAATGAAGATCTGGCTCGCACGCTAGGGTTGAATGTTTCTGCGCTTTCTAAAGAAGGTCAGAATTATTTTGCTGGTAACAGTCTATTTGATGGGTCAGAGCCTTTGGCGCAAGCCTATGCCGGCCATCAGTTTGGACATATTAATATGTTGGGCGACGGCAGAGCGAATCTTCTAGGTGAACACGTGACTGCAAAAGGTCAGCGTTTTGACATTCAGTTAAAAGGGGCAGGTCGCACGCGATTTTCAAGAAGGGGAGATGGCCTAGCCGCTCTAGGTCCTATGCTTCGCGAATACATTATTAGCGAAGCGATGTTTGCGTTAAATATTCCGACCACAAGAAGTCTTGCGGTTGTAACAACGGGTGAACAGGTTATTCGTGAAACTTCTTTGCCGGGAGCGGTGCTCACTCGAGTTGCTAGCAGTCATCTTCGGGTTGGAACCTTTGAATATGCGGCAGGAGTTGAAAAAGGAAAATACCTGCGCGAACTTGCTGACTACACTATTCAACGTCATTACCCAGAGTTAGCGTCCCAGCCTGAACCCTATGTAGGTCTTTTAAAAGCCGTGATCGAACGTCAAGCTTCCCTGATCGTCAAATGGATGCAAGTCGGTTTTGTTCACGGTGTGATGAATACAGACAACATGACAATTTCAGGCGAGACGATTGACTATGGCCCGTGTGCTTTTATGGATCGTTTTTCTTTATCTACTGTCTTTAGTTCCATTGATACCCAAGGAAGATATTCCTATGGCCAGCAGCCCTCTATTGGGCAGTGGAATTTAACTCGGTTTGCGGAAACTTTATTGCCATTATTCAGTTCTAATCAAGAAGAGGCTATTGCTAAAGCGGAAGCAGCTTTGGATACGTACGCAGAACATCTTTCGCGTTATTGGGTCTCTGGCATGCGTGGAAAATTAGGTCTCGTGAAAGAGGGTGAAGATGACATGTCTCTTTTTAACTCTTTGCTTGAGATGATGGAAAGAAATCAAGCCGACTACACGAATACCTTCCGTGCTCTTTCTGAAGGAAAGATATTGGATGAACCTTTATTTAAAGACGGTGAATTCGTAGAGTGGCGCAAGACGTGGCAGGCTATGAATCCTGATTTGGAATTAATGAAGAGCCGTAACCCCGCCGTCATTCCACGCAATCACATGGTTGAAAAAGCCTTGGCTGCCGCAGTCGAAAAGGATGACTATTCAGTGGCACAGCGGTTACTTGATATTGTTAGAAACCCGTTTGTAGAACCAGGGGATGGCGATGAATTCAAAAGACCCGCTAATGATGAAGGCTATCAAACTTTCTGTGGGACATAAGGTGGCGCATGTCTTCTAACGATCTTCTAGGTTGGGCGGCTTCGCTGATTTTGATTGCTACGATTGTGAATCAGGTGCGAAAGCAGATTCGTGATCGGACGGCTGAGGGCGTTTCGATCTATCTTTTCGCTGGGCAGATTGTAGCTAGCCTTGGACTTGCTGTTTATTCTTATAATCTTGGTAACTGGGTTTTTACGGTTTTGAATTTGGTTTTGTTGATCGCGAATATTACTGGCTTCTATTTTACCAGGAAGTTTAAGCGCGAAGAGGGGAAGGGCAATTAAGATTCGCCTTTTTCCATTTCGATAATTCTCTCTAACGATTGATGATGGAACTTTGCTTGTTTGCCTTCAAGTTTTAAGCACATTTCTGCGTTGATTGTTTTCTTTGTTGGTTCTTCAAATTTCACTTTTGGAAATTTTGCTGCGAATGTCTCAAAGCTTTCTTCGATGATGAATTCTGCGTGTTCAAAGCCCGATGCGTAGTTCGCTCCTGGTTTTGGTGCTGGGAGTTCTACCAAAGGAATCTCGTGGGTCTTTGTTTTAAAAGGCGTGTGCAACTTAAATGTGGCAATAGGGCGGCCGTTAACGTGGGCTTCAGTGAGTAGCGTACCATGATTTAATAAGTGAGTTTTATATTCTTGGTATTCTTCGGTCGTTGCGACTCGGAAGCAGAGATGGTCGGAGGCTAAGTGGGTTGGTAGACCTAAGGCTGCCAGAGCATCAATGAGGGACTGGAAGAATTGTTCGCCGCGGCTTCTGAAGTCTTCAAATTCGAACTTTGTCGTGACCGTTTCCATCGGGAAACACTGTATTCACTTTTAGGCATCTATTCAACCGACAAAAAGTGATCGATATTTATGTCAGGTGATATTATTGACGGAAAACAGCCTTAGCTTGGTAATAACATAGTGATAGCAGCGCATTAGAACTAAATACTTAGGATTAGCGGGGGAGGCCCGAAAATGCACACGCAGAACTTTGGCGAACTTTCAGCACTAACCTTAGCTCCGTCGGAAAATCCAAACGGAGCTCTTGTTCTTCTTCATGGCGTCGGCAGTAATGAGCGAAATATGCTAGAGCTTGGGCCGATGCTTGCTGAAGACCGCCTGATCGTTTCTTTAAGAGGCCCTCTGGTTTTGGGCGCCAATGCTTTTGCGTGGTTTCATTTTCAATTCACAGCTCAAGGGCCGATTCATAACTGGGATGAAGCGAAAAAGAGTTTGCAACTTATTGAAGAAGCTTTGTTGGATCTTTCTGATAAAACGAAAATCCCGTTAGAGAAGATTTCTATTTTTGGTTTTAGCCAAGGCGCGATCATGACTATCGGTCTGGCTTTGCAATCAGAACTTCTGCTTGAAAAGTACATCGCATCTTCTGGGCGAACTCTGCCTGAATTTGCACAGGCTTCTGAAAAGTCGCCTTTAGCAAATTACAGAGATCGGAAAATTTTTGTAGGTCACGGGGAACATGATTCTAAACTTCCAGTAGCTCTTGCCCAACATACCGAACGAATTCTTCGTTCGGCAGATTTGGATTTGATCTATAAGGAATACCCAGCGGATCATTCCGTTCCCCCTGAGCTTATTACCGATGCAAGAAAGTGGCTTAAGTCGTTATGAATCGTCGATCAGCTATTCTGACATTAGGTTGTGCGGCGATGGGGTTTTCAATTTATAAACTATTGAGGTCTTCTATGTTGGATAAGCTAACGAATGGTCCCAATTCCGAAAGAATGCCGGTTTTGTTCATCGGTCATGGCTCACCAATGAATGCGATAGATTCAAATCCCTATACAAAAACATTGAATAGCCTTGGCGAAAAACTTCCGAAACCAAAAGCTATTTTAGTTATTTCGGCTCATTGGATGACGGAAGGCTCATGGATCACGGAAATGCCAAAGCCAAAAACGATTCATGATTTTTACGGATTTCCT
Source organism: Bdellovibrio bacteriovorus (assembly GCA_041888585.1). Classification (GTDB taxonomy): domain Bacteria; phylum Bdellovibrionota; class Bdellovibrionia; order Bdellovibrionales; family Bdellovibrionaceae; genus Bdellovibrio; species Bdellovibrio bacteriovorus_I. The sequence continues at coordinate 1,230,376 of CP168971.1, forward strand.
CAAGAATTATTCGACGTTCAATATCCGGCTCCGGGCAGCCCTGAAATAGCTAAGTTCATTCGCGACAGTGTTCAGCATCCGCGAATTCACGCAGACACAGAGATGTGGGGATTGGATCATGGTACTTGGTCAGTGCTTCGCCATTTGTATCCAGCAGCAGACATTCCGGTGCTGCAGCTAAGTCTGCATATGGAAAAGCCCGTCGAGTATCATATAGAACTTGGAAAGCAGCTTTCGCAGCTTCGTGATAAGGGGATTTTAATTTTAGGTAGTGGAAATCTTGTTCACAATTTGCGAACGATTCGTTGGGAGCCGAATGCGCAGCCTTATGATTGGGCGGTTGAATATGATGAGTGGTTGAAGGCGAGATTACTGGATCGAGATTTCTCTGCGGTGCTGAATGATTTCCATCGGACGGAGGCGGGGCGGATGAGTATTCCGACGATGGAGCACTATTATCCGCTTCATTATGTTTTGGGTGCGGCGGATTCTGCGGATGAATTGAAGTTTGAGTATGAAGAGTTGCAGAATGGGTCAATTTCTATGCGGAGTTTTAGTCTTGGCGCTGGCGTTCCCAAGGGGATGGGGCTCGGGCCGTCGTGGCCCTCGGTCGCGTAGCGACCGCCTACGGCGCCCTCGAGGACGCATCCTGCGTCGTCGAGTGAACCCCTGTTGTCGGCACCTTTAAATTCATTTTTTTAATTTAGTGAAGACTTTGGGGTGCCGACCTTACGATTCAAAGCCCCTTGGGAAAACCAGAGCTATGTAAAAATAAAAAACCCGAATCTTTCGATTCGGGTTTTTTATTTTTAGATAAAATTGGCGTTCCCAAGGGGATTTGAACCCCTGTATCCTCCGTGAAAGGGAGTCACAGGGTATATCCATAACCATATGGAAGACTAGTGTTTTTTCGATTTTCAAACGATTTTAACCACTTAGAAAACTTCCATATTTTCCATGGATTCCACTGATTCCACACGCTCCACACGGTTTGGGCATTTTTGGACACTTCAATTTTAGGTATTTAGTCATCCTCCCCCCACATTTTTAAATGGATTTTTGGACGTTATAGGCCAAGGGGGCAGCTTGAGAATCAACTTTGAAAGTAGGGTTTATCGGAATCCGATGTACTCTAAATTAATAATCCATCTGGCTTGTGAGTACAAAGCAAAGGGCATGTTAGTTACGGCATGGGAGCTTGCGCAAGACCACTGGTTAGCGCATCGTGGAGTACCTGCAGACAAGTGGCCGTCTGACCTGCAACCATTAATCGACTTCAAGTTTGCCCGCATCGAAACACGTGATTCGGGACAGTTTATCTACGTTTCGGGGAGCAAAGAGGAGTGCAAATTTCTTGAGGCTAAGTCCGCCGCTGGTAAAAAAGGTGGGGCAAGTAAGTCCCCAAACAAAACAAAAAATCTAAAACAGAACCAGGCAAAACCGAAGCAACGCCGTAACAGCACCGAAGCATCTGTTAACATATCCGAAACGAAAGGTAATCATACCGAAACCTCTAGCTCTAACTCTTTCTCTAACTCTGACTCTAATAGCAGTAGTAAAGGGACTGCTGCTCTTTTTGATTCTGAATATGGGGCAGTTGATGAATTGGCAAAAACTAAAGAACCCCTGCTTTTATCTGCCTTAACTGTCGTACCAAAGAAGATCCAAGAGATTTGGTTGGATCGGTGGGATTCCACATTCGTTTTAAAAACAGCTGAGAAGTGTGTCCTTAAGCGCATCGCTGCGGGGGCGGATGCTACCGAGCCTTGGTCTGAAACGATTACGGCGTGGCTTTTTAGAGAGCTTCCGCAGGTTCTTAAAAAAGGTCCAACAAAATATTGGACTCCCCCTATTCAGGAAAACCATGAGGGGGAGACGGGGCAAGAGATGTTAGCCCGCTATGGGGCAGCTAATTTCTTAGAGTTAATGTCTAAACTTAAAACGTCGGCGGTGGCCTAATGCCCACTCAAGATCCTGCTTATTTGCGCGAGGTTAGAAAACTTCCATGTATCGCTTGCGGCACAATCATTTCGGTTGAGGCGCACCATATCCTACCAAAAGGGATGGGGAACGCTAAGGGCGGGGATGACTTTTGGAATGTCATGCCCCTTTGTACCGACGATCACACGCAAGCCGAATGGGCGTGGCATCGAAACCTAAAGAAATTCTTTGGTCGATACCCGCACGTATGGGCGTTCCTACAGAAGCTAGGTTGGTATCCCATTAAGACGGGGTACAAAACCAAGCTGATTCATCCAGCTTATAGAGATTTAAAACCCAAGCAAAAACCACACTACGAAATTAACTACGACTCAAAGATCAATGAAGGAGGATCGAGTGAGTAATCAACAAACGGAATTTACAGAGAATGTAATTGTGCCAGAGGCAGCTGCAATTATTGGAGTGAATGAATCAACTTTATACGGCTGGATTCGTTCAAAGCTAGTGCCTTCAATATTTGTTAACGGAGAGAAGGTAATACGTCGCTCCCTAGCAATTCGATTAGGTCAATTAGTTAAATACCACGGGAAGGCTTGGAAGAAATATCTAAAGCTAAGTCCCTATGATCGATTTATCGAAACCCATACGCTCGATAAAGTTCTAGTGGATAAGCAATCTCCCGTCGCCCCTCCCCAAACGACAAAGAATGCCGAGCTAATTCAAATTATTAAAAAATTAAAAAGCCTAAATGAACCAGGTCTTGCATTAGACGTGGCAACTAGAGCTTTGGAAATTGCGTAACATAACCCTTCTTATTTTTTGGAAGGTTAACAAAGGAGAGATGGATGGCATCAACAAGTAACGAAGCAGTTACACCGGCGAAATCGAAAACATTTTCGTACATTAAATACGATGAGACTTCAATTAAGCAGAGTGAAGAAATCAAAGAACTATGCGAGCAGCTTGAAGCAAAGATTCAAAAGCTGGGGGCTGGTCGATACCAATCACTTGCTTTAACCCATTTAGAAATTTCTTTTGCATGTTGCGGAAAAGCTATTCGCGACAATCAAATTCAGCGCGGATCTATGGTTGATCACGTTGCAGAAAGAACAAACGAATAATGGCATTAGAAACTTTAAAAAACGTAAGAGAGATTAACGGCGTAAAGATAATGCAAGATCGTCCTAAAAAGGAGGACGGTTCAATTGATTGGGAGAAATTCGACGAGCTTCGAAAAGAAGAGCCAATCTATGTTGATCACGACGTTAACATGGTCTCGTTTAGAATTCAAAATGGACCTATCAAAGAAGTTGGCAAGAATGGTTGTCAGGTCACTGATATGGTTGCCGTTGCTAAACACATCTTTGAAAAGCTAAACGAAAAATTTCCATGCGAAGAAAATGTAAACACGATCCATCATCTTCAAATGGCGTTAGAGCATCAAGAGGCTAGAACCAGAAACCGTATCAATCGCGGGGTTGAGGGCACGAGCCAAGCTTAAAAACAAAGCCCCCTTGAGAGAGGGGGCTTAATGGAGTTGTTATGAATTTCAAAATTCAAATCGGCGAAATGGTAACCGAAAAAATACAAGAGTTGAAGTTATCCCAGGCTGAAGTTGCACGACGTGCAGATGTTTGTAACGTGTGGCTTTGCAGAATGCTTAGGGGCAAAGCGGATCTTCGTCTTCAAAATATCGCAAAGCTTTTTAAAACTTTGTCGATCCCTTTGTCTGCATTGGACGGCCTAGACTTCTCGATCTCAGATCGCCAACTAAAAAAATCATTTATCCGAAGGGATGTTTAATATGAATTGGGTTCAATGGTATTTGATCTCGATACAATGTCTTCTTTTAATAGTTAGCTTTATTCTCGATGGAAAACCAAGAATAGGAAAACACTCAATGAGAGACTGGGTAATAGCAACAGCCTTAAGCCTTCCATACGTTGGCCGCATTTATGGTTGGTGGTAAATGAGTAAATTCCCTTTGATTGAAGCGATGGGACTGGTGATTGAAGTACAACCAAAAATAGAGCGCGCCGGACCCTACACTGCGATTGTTAATGTTGACTATGTTCTAGCCTCCGACCTCGAAAAAGCCCTAGAGGGGGCTGTGCAAGTAAAGATTCAACACTTTAATGAACTTGATAGACCGAAAGGGTGGATGGGTTGTGAAAATCCAACTGGTGATAAGATGACTCACACAGCCCGCCTAGTCTGCATCCAGCCGATTAAGAAAGAGCCTGTGAAGGTGGAGTTTTATTCCTGCGATATTACCAGTGAAAAGTTTATTGAATTGGCAAAAAGAAAGAACCTAGCAGGAAAACGTGTTCTCGTAACCGTTGAAGAAATCACCGAGGGGGGAAGTAATGAAATTTAGAAATAAGCCTGTAGTTATTGAAGCGATTAGATTCATGGGACCTTTTAGTGTCGATGAAATGTATGAATCCTGGGGATCTGATTTTGTAAAATCATCGGCAATTTCAAATCTTGCTTTGCTCCAGATTAAGACTTTAGAGGGAAATATTTTTGCGAGCGTTGGCGATTGGATAATTAAAGGCGTTAATGGTGAGTTTTATCCATGCAAGCCAGACATCTTTGAAAAGACTTATGAAGCTGCGGAGTGCGCAAATGAATAGCGGTGTGAAGTTTCCATATGACCAAGGCGAAATTTATAAAAAGAGAATTGTCTTTTTTGCGAAGTCTCTTTGGCGTGGATACCAGGACGTAACAGAGCCAAACCTTTTCCCTAATGCGTATGACATGTTCGTGCCTAAAGGACAATTGGATAAAGCTCTTGACGATAAGTCATCCCTCGAACAGCAAAACCGTGAGTTGGTGGAGGCGTTGAAGTTTTATGCTGATAAGAATAAATGGTTTATGAAAAGCAAAATTGTAGACCCCACCAAGGATGTTATTTTTGCCAGCAGATACGATGAAGAAAAAGGCATGAGTGTTCCGGTTGAATTGAAGGAGCCTTTTGAATCCAAATCGTTTGAAGTCACTGCAAGGCTTAAGATTGACCAAGGTAAAACAGCACAGACTGTGCTTGCAAAACATGGGGTGGAGAAATGAAAGAAGATTTAAACGTCGTTTATTATGGGCGCGCTTATGGGCAAACCAAAGATACGGCTATGAAGATATGCGATATGATCTTAACTCACTATTTAAAAGGATTGCGAAACTTTACTCTTAAGGTTTTAGATCACGAGACTGTCGTAGAAAATGCGAGACTTAAGACAATCCTTTCCAAGGAATGTTTACTTGAGGTTATCGACGAGTGGCAAATGCATTGGATGAATCAAGACATTAACCCAAAAGATACAGAAAACTATCGTCGTCGCGCTATGGGTGTTGATGCAAATATGAGGTACGGACTTGCCAGAATGATCAATGAAAAGGCTTTTGGAAAGGTCACCGATAATAAATCTCAAGAGGTACGCATATGAAATGCATAACCTGCAATAATAGGGGTTGGTATTTTGGTGTAACCCCACCGGGTAAAACCAAAAAGTATATTTGTCTTTGTAAATCTGGGAGTAAACTACGTGATTCAAGCAAGAGATAAAGCTGCCGAGATGTATGCAGGTGTAACTTCGTATATTGATTCTCGTGGGGTTGAATGTTTAAAGTCCCAGGATATTTATAAACTTATGGATAATCCTCGCGGAAAAATAGATAGCTTCAAAGCCGGATGGGACGCTTGTGTCTCACATATTCTTTCCGAGACAAAACAGAAGTTTAATTCAGTTCAAATCAGAAAGGCAGTTCAAGAAATAAAAGATTTAATCGAGCACAAAAACGATTCGATCAGCGTGGCGAAAAGAAGAATCTGCGGATCCCACAACGCTGCATTTTATGAAGCTGTTACTCAGAACGAAGAGTATTTGAATGTTCTGAATTTCTACATGGAAAAAATAAAAAGCCCGAATCGTTTTGAGAAAATCAACGGACGAATTCAGGCGATCAAACAGACCACCTGACAAAACCTAACATCGGTTGTTCATAGGGAGTTAAAGTAAATATTATTTATGCCGATAAAGCGGCAAAGGAGTTCAAATGGCAGATAAAAAACAATCAGCATTTCCAGTTAGTTCGGATGCAGGTTTATCAAAAAAAGAATATTACGCGGCGGCAGCTCTGCAAGGTCTTTTATCAAATGATAAGTATATGGATTCAATTAAGAATGTCGGTGCGAAAGTTTTAAATAGTGAAGAGATTGCTACAAAGGTTGCAGGGTTTGCGAATCTTATTGCTGATAAAATGATTAATGAAATTAAATAAGAAGCCCTTAACCAGGGCCCTTAAATGCTGCGATTGCTTGGATGATACTTGCAATTGCAGCAAGTCCAGCGGCAACAATTGCACAGATAGATAACCATTTATTTTCTTGATGAAGTTTATCCTGCCTTCTATCTGCAAATTCGTCCCGCACAAAATCAACAAATGATCTTAATTTAAAAGTCGAATCCACTTCGGCAAGTTTGCAATATAAATAAAACAAGTCTTCATCAGAAAACTCTCTGATATCAAATTCTCTAAAGAAGATAGCCGTATTAGTAAAGCCATCGATTTTACTTTCGATAGTCCTTTGAATCACATTATTTGGATTCAAGAGCTGCAACCTTTTCTTCTAAAGATCTGATTCGAGCTATAAGCGGATCAACCACTCTGCCGGTTGCAATATTTGTAGCGGCAAAGTTTTGCGATACCCCATCCAAATCTGGATTGTTTTCTTGAACTGCCTCTAAAGCTTCTTTAAAATATTCTAGCCATTGTTCGGCGTATGTTTTTTCTGTTGTCATAAAACCCCCTTCTGGCGCCCTTCTTAAACAAATTGCTGTTATTTGTAAACGAAATATTGCCGTAGCAATTCATTTACAATGCCGCCGAAATATGGACAAAATAAAGTCATGAGACACCTAACTCCCGCAGAGTTTCTCATTGTTCGTTTCGGGCCATCAAAAGCAGAGACGGCAAGGAAGCTCGGAATATCAAGGCAGTGTCTCGAGAATTGGTTAAGGCCTCGAAAACTTATGGAAGCTGGGACAGTCCCGGCAGCAAAACACAAGGAAGTCTTAACGAGGGCTCGAGAATTAAAAATCGATGTAACTTCTGACGATCTAATCTTCGGGAGGGAGCTTGAATGAAAAAGCTCTCTCCCCAACAAGAAAGATTTTGTGAGGAGTACATTATCGATTTAAACGCAACTCAAGCTGCAATCCGTGCTAAGTACTCGGAAAAAAGCAGCCGAAGTATTGCGTCTGAATTGTTAACCAAACCTCAAATCCAAGAACGTATTATAGAACTTAAGAAGGCAAGGTCTGAAAGAGTACAGATCAGTGCCGATTACGTTTTAAATAAACTGCAGGCTGCAGCGGATCTTGATCTTTTGCCATTGCTTAAACCCGATGGATCACTAAAAGAATTAAAAGATATCCCCGAAGAGATACGAAAGATAATCGTCGATGTTGAGAGAAATCCTTTCACCGGCGAAGTTTTAAAATATCACTTCATGTCTAAGCTTAAGTGCACCGAAATGCTCGCCAAACACACAGGCGTGTTAAAAGAAAAGGTTGTTGTCTCCGCCGATGAAACTCTTGCCGGACTTTTAGCGCAGGTCGGAAAGATGAGTGATGAGTCTAACGGCGGCGCTTAAAAAGCTTTACCGCTGGAAGTTTCATAAAGACGGAGCAATTCAATTCGTTCGCGACAACTTCGGGGTAGAGCCAGATCCTTGGCAGGTCGATGTCTTAATGGCTTATATGGTAGAAAACCGTATAGCCATGAAGGCATGTAAAGGTCCGGGTAAGACGTGCGTTCTTGCTTGGATTGCTTGGCATTTCATGACCTGCTATCCGCAAGCTAAGGTTGCTGCAACATCGATCAGCTGGAACAACTTAGCCGACGGCTTGTGGTCTGAGATGTCCAAGTGGCAACAAAAAAGCCCCTTCCTTAAAGCGCAATTCGTTTGGACTAAGAGCCGCATCTTTCAAAAGGATTATCCCGAAACTTGGTTCATGTCGGCCCGTGCTTGGGCCAAAGGTTCTAGCGCAGAACAGCAAGCCAATACCCTTGCCGGTCTTCACGCGGACTACATCATGTTTATCCTTGATGAGTCGGGCGGGATCCCGGATGCGGTTATGGCAGCCGCAGAAGCAGCTCTAGCCAACGATCATGGGGGAAGTGAGACCAGAGGTGTCCTTGTACAGGCTGGGAATCCTACGCATTTATCAGGACCGCTTTACCGAGCTTGTTCTTCGGAGCGTCATTTATGGTACGTAATCGAGATTAGTTCGGATCCTGACAGCCCTAAACGTACTCCGCGTGTTTCCGTGAAATGGGCCCGCGAACAGATCGAAAAGTATGGCCGGGATAATCCATGGGTTCTAGTCAACGTCTTCGGACAGTTCCCGCCGAATTCTTTAAACACTTTATTAGGAGTGGATGAAGTGAATGCGGCAATGAGAAGGGAGCCGGATGATAAAGGGCTTGATAAAATCTGCCGCAAAGTGGGACTTGACGTTGCTCGCTTCGGGGATGACCGAACCATTTTCTTCCCGCGCCAAGGTTTGTTTGCATTTAAACCAATTGAAATGCGTAACGCTAGAACTAACGATATCGCAGCTCGCGGCATTCAGATCAAAAACAAATGGGATTACGACGGTATTTACATTGATGATACCGGCGGGTATGGCGGTGGCGTAATCGATTCAATGATCCAATCCGGATATGCCCCTCATGGAATCAATATGTCCGGCAAAGCCCAAGATCCAAGGTACTTCAACCGTCGTGCTGAAATGTGGTTTAGAATGGCTGAATGGATTAAAGCTGGGGGAGCCCTTCCAAATATTCCCGAGATCGTTGGGGAGTTAACCACTCCGACTTATACTTTCAGCAACGGAAAGTTTCAGCTTCAACCAAAAGACCTTATTAAAAAGGAATTAGGAAGGTCACCGGATTTGGCGGATGCACTAGCTCTTACCTTTGCAGAACTAGACTTCCCAAGACTTTCAAAACTTGAAAAGGAACTTGGCGTTAGTAAGCGTGGAAAGATCAACCTCGATTACGATCCAATGAAAATGTAAACGAATGATTGCGTAGTTTAAGCTCTTCATTGCTGCGATAAATTGAATATGCGTTGCAAGGTTGAGCTTCTAAAAGACATCTGGGACGAATTAAATCCTTTGCTTCAAGCTTGCTTTGAAGAGACGGGTTTTAAGTCTATTTGTTTTAAGCCTAACAAAGAGCGATACCTGCAAATGCAATCTAAAGAGAAGCTGCATTTTGCGACTTTGAGAAATGTAGCGGGTAAGCTAATCGGGTACTCTTCTTTTATTTTAGATAAGCATCCCCACTACGGCGACGATTTAGTTGCTTTTCAAGATTCGTTTTTCGTTTTGCCTAAATTCAGAGGCGTAAGTTCAATGAAGCTTTTTGTTTTTGTCGAGCAAGACCTTGTTTCTTTGGGCGCTAAATACATTCTTCGCAATTCTAACGTCGAAAAAGACTGGTCAAGAACACTTACTCGCAACGGGTATGCACCTAAAGAAACTCTCTTTATCAAACACACGGGGGCCAAATGAGCAGCGGTAATCCATTTCAAGCAGTAGAAGATTTTGTCGATGACGCGGTTGAGGGTGTGAAAGACACAGTCACCACAGTTACCGAAGGCGTAAGAGATGGGATCGGCGCAACCGAAAATCTTGGCCGTGAAGCTGTGGGCGTGGTTGATAAATCATTTCGCGAAATTGAAAACGGACTTGAAGATTCCGAAGCTGCAATCCGTAACGGTATCGATAAGACAGGTCGTGAAATTGGCCGTGGCCTTGGAGAACTTACCGGTAAGAACGCTTACGAAAGAACTATGGCTAATGCAGCTGATAGAGCAAAGGCTGAATCTGAGCGCCTAAGAATCGAAAGAGAAAATCAACTTGCTCGTTCCAAAGAAGAGGACATGCAGGGCGAAGCTCGCAGACGTGCAAAGGCAGACGCTCTTTCCGGTAGATCCGGAACTATTTTAACAGCTGGTTTCAATTCAGGTTCTTCAACTTCATTAGGTGCCGGTGGCGGTAAAACTATTCTGGGGGCTTAGTGGAAATCAAAAATAAACGACAGCAAATTCAATCTTTGGTGGGCCAATTAAAAAAGGTCCGCACTTCTTTTGAAAGCCAATGGAAAGAGCTGGGGGATTTAGTTCTTCCGGCAGCTGTTCGTTTAAATGAAGACAATGAGAACCAAGGCCATAAAAAATATGGTGAGGTTTTAGATTCCACGGCAACTATTTCTTTACGTACTTTAAGTTCTGGAATGATGGGCGGCCTAACAAGTCCGTCACGTCCTTGGTTTAAATTAGACTTGAAAGATGATCTGATTAAAGAATCAGAAGAGGTTAAGCAGTGGCTTCATAAAGTCACAGTTAAAATGGCCGAAGTCTTTTCGGAGTCTAACATTTATAACGTCTTGGCAAAAACTTACCAGGATGTTGGCCTATTTGCGACCTCAACCTTTTCTATTGAAGAGGACCTTGAAGATGTAATCCGTGGCTCCCATTATCCAATTGGTGAGTACTGGATTGCCCAAGATCACAAAGGCAGAGTTAATACTTTCTATCGTGAATTTAAAATGACTGTTCAACAAATCGTTGAGCAATACGGGATGGATCCTTTAACTGGCAAGATCAATTGGACCAAGTTATCACCGTCAATTAAAGATGCGTGGGAAAGTGGGAACGAACAAAACGAAGTTAGGGTTGGCCATCTTGTTTATCCAAACAAGAACTATTCGCCTAAGAAAATTAGCGCAAAGTTTAAAAAGTTTCTTTCATGCACCTTTGAACTTAACCACGGTGTCGCAGATGATATCTTTCTAAAAGAATCCGGCTTTGATTACTTCCCAGTTCTAGCTCCGCGATGGTCTGTTTATGGTAACGATGTTTACGGTACAGACTCACCGGGAATGCTTGCGCTTGGAGATGTTAAGCAACTTCAATATGGTGAAAAGAAAAAGCTTCAAGGTATCGAAAAGAAAATCAATCCGCCAATGGTTGGCTCAACTTCTTTGCAGAACCAAAAGGTTAGTATTGCTCCGGGCGATACTGTCTTTGAAGATACTCGCGAAGGTCAAAGAGGTTTTAGACCTGCCCATGAAGTAAACATTTCGTTGGCAGATTTGATTGCGTCTCAAGAGCAGGTGCGTACTCGCATCCGTGAGATTCTTCATGAAAACACTTTCCGCATGATCAGCAATTTGGATAGAGCAAACATCACTGCTCGCGAGATTGCGGAACGTCGTGAAGAGAAACTTTTGGTTATCGGTCCAGTTCTTGAGCAGTTAAATAAGGATCTTTTAAATCCTTTAATCGATATCACATTTGATATCATGCTTCGCCAAGGTCGCGTGCCAGAACCTCCAAAAGAACTTGCTGGTAAGAAATTAAAGGTCGAGTACAAGTCGATCATGGAACAAGCTCAAAAAGCTGTAAGCATTTCTACTATGGAGCGGTTCTATGCGTTCGTTACAAATGTCATGAGAGTCAATGGGGAGTCGATGGACAAAATTGACTTTGATGAATTCATTGATCTTGTTGCGGCAGACATGGGAATTCCGCCGACTCTGGTTAGAGCCGATGACAAAGTTGAAAAATTACGTGCTGCTCGCGCAGCCCAACAACAAAAACTCGCACAAGCTCAAGCGGCCCAAGCTAAGTTAGATGCAGCTCAACAAATGAGTCAGATCGAAACTAAAGAGGGTAACGCATTAGATATGTTACTCGAGAACGCAAGAGCTGGCGATGCAACAGGACAGGTACCTTAATGGGATATGATCCATTTCACGATCCGGATTTAGAGGCAGCGAAAAAGAAGCAGCTTCAAAAAAGACAGAAGGAACTTGAAGACCTTAAGAAGGTTTTAAATACCGAAGAGGGGTTCAATGTTCTTTCAAAGATTATCGATTCCACAAAGTATTTCGATTCTTCAATGACGGGGAACTCGCACACCTTCTTTAATGAAGGAATGCGCGAAGTTGGAAAACTTATCTGGAAAGATATTGCAGAGGCAGATCGTACTTTCTTCCAGAAGTATTTCGATCGCCACTTTAAAATAAGTTGATTTGTAGTTCAAACAGGGAGACGATTTAATGGAAACGCAAACGAATAATCCCGCACCAAGTACATCAAGCGGGACTCAAAACACAAGTCAAACCCAAGAAAACAATTCAAACACTCCGTCCGCTCAAACTCAAACAGAGCAAAGCGGGCAGGCGCAAACTCAAAATCAAACTACAACCCCAGCGACTAACGAAGCTGCGGCGGTTTTTGATTTAAAATTCCCAGAAGGGTCTGGTCTTCCAAAAGATCACACTCAGAAGGTAATCGATTTTGCGAAGGAAAATGGTTTAACTCCGGCACAAGCGCAGAAGATTCTTGATAGAGACAATGCGTATATTGCTGATTCTCAAAAAGCTGCGAAAGCAAATTTAGATAATCAGATTGGTGCTTGGGAAAAACAGATTCAGGAAGACACAGTTTTGGGCGGCGAAAAGTTCGCACAAAATATGGAAGTCGCTAAACGCGGTTTCGAAAAAGTGGCAACCCCTGAATTAAAAAAGATCCTTAACGAGTCAGGTTATGGCTCGCATCCGGAGGTTGTTCGATTGTTTTACAAGCTTGGATTAGAGTCTTCGGAAGACTCTTTCCAAAGAGGCGGACCTGCAGGTCAACAAAGAGATCGTGCATCCGTTTTTTATCCGAATATGAAGTAAGAAAATTAACAACTTTTTTTGTCCCATAAATAGGGACCGGAGGTTTTAAAATGGCAGTAAAGGCTTCTAAGAATCCTACATTGCTTGATCTAGCGAGCCGTATGGTTGACGGTTCTGTAGAGAAAGAAATCATCGAAATGTTAGCTGAGACTAACGAGATGATGGAAGATATGACTTTTGTCGAATGTAACGACGGCACAAGTCACAAGACAACTATTCGTTCAGGTTTACCTGAGGCAACTTGGCGTGAACTAAACTACGGTGTTCAACCGAGCAAATCCAAAACAAAGCAAATCAAAGATGCTACAGGTATGCTTGAAGCGTATGCTGAGATTGATAAAGCTTTGGCAGATTTGAACGGCAATACTGCGGACTTCCGTATGTCTGAAGATGCAGCACATATCGAAGCAATGAATCAGGGCTTCATGGATACTGTTATCTATGGAAACACTGCGATTCATCCGCAAAAGTTTATGGGTTTAGCCCCGCGCTTTAACTCATTGACTGCAGAAAATGGTCAAAACATCATCGACTGCGGCGGCACAGGCTCAGACAATACATCAGTATGGTTGGTGGTTTGGGGTAAAAAAACTGCTCACGGCCTATATCCAAAAGGTTCTAAAGCAGGTCTTCAGATGCGCGATCTTGGTGAGCATACTCTTGAAGATGCTGACGGTGGAAAATACCAAGGCTATCGCTCTCATTATAAATGGGATCCGGGTTTGACTGTTCGTGACTGGCGCTATGTTGTTCGTTTAGCGAATATCGACGTATCTGCTCTTACAAAAGATGCAGCATCTGGCGTTGATTTGGTTGATAAGTTTACAGAAGCTCTTGAGTTGTTGCCTCCGGGTTACGCAGCTGCTGGGCACCCAGTATTCTATTGCAATAGAACAGTGCGCTCTTACCTTCGCCGTCAAATCAAGAATGCTAAAAACATGAACCTTACCCTTGAGACTGTAGCGGGTAAGCCGGTTGTAGCATTCGACGGTGTACCGGTTAAACGTGTGGACGCGATCCTTAACACTGAAGCTCAGGTTGTATAACCTGAGCTCTTTAAAGAAAGGGAATTATTAATGATTATCGATGCTCAAAATAAATTTTGTGCAGCCCAAGCGGTAACTACTTCAGCTTTGTCTGAAGATCAAATCGATATGGGTTCTGCTGGTGATATCGGTCTTAGCGAAAATCTTCAGCTTATGATCAATGTCGACGAGACAGTAACTGCTGCAGGCGCTGCAACTGTTACAATGAAACTTCAATGTGATAGCGATCCTGCATTTGGTTCTGCGAAGACAGTAATCCAAACTGCAGCTATCCCTAAAGCTACGCTTGTAGCTGGCCACCAAATTTTCTTACCAGTCCCTATGGGCCTTGATGAGAGATACCTTGGTGTTTACTTTGAAGTTGCGACAGGTCCATTAACTGCCGGTAAATTTACCGCTGCGTTGGTACATGGTGTTCAAAAGAATATCGCGTATCCAGACGCTCTTTAATAGAGGTGTTCTGTGGCTTTATATATCGCTCTTCAGCGTGGTCATGATGGAATCGTAATTCGCGAAAAAGGTGAACAGTTCCAGTTCAATGGCAAACCTGGAAAATGGATGAAGTTAGTTTCCGATGAAAAAAAAGCTGCGCCTAAAAAAGGCAAGGCTACTGATAAAGCGGAAGGGAATGATGAAAATTCAGACCTAAAAGACGAATCAGAAGCGGAAGCTAAAAAAGGCAATAAAAGAAAAAATGATCAAGAAATTGAGTAGTTCTTTCTTCAATTGATACTTTCTAAAGAGGGGACTGAATAAGTCCCCTTTTTTGATTTGAGGTGTTTCAATGTCTTCAATTACAGAGATTTGTAACTTAGCTTTATCCCATCTTGGCGTCGGTACGCCTATTTCAAATATCCAAACCGAGAAAACAGAAGAGGCACAGGCTTGCGGACTGAATTACGAATTCGCTCTTGGCTTCATGCTTCGCACCTATCATTGGCCGTTCTTCTCAAAGACCATTAACCTTGCCTTGGTTGAAGAGGATCCAACTATCGAATGGGGCTATAGCTACCGCGTGCCGAATGATTGCGCTCGTTTAGTGAGACTTATCTCTGGTCAAACCTTTGACACACCTGAAACCAGAATTAAATATGTAATCTCTCATGATGACTCGGGCCTTTTGATTTATACAAATCAACCAAATGCTCAAGCTGAATATGTCATCAACGATCCAGATCCAAGATTCTTCCCTTTCGATTTCACGCTGGCACTTTCATATAAGTTAGCAACTCTGATTGCCCCAAGAGTTACGGGCGGGGATGTCTTTAAGATCACTGAAAGGTGCAATACTCTTTTTGATCGTCACGTATCTAGGGCCCTTGCAACATCTCAGAATGAAAGCAATCCATATACAAATGATGAATCTGGTTTTGAAAGGTGCCGCCGATGAGTTTATTAGCTCAAAGAAACTTTGCCGGTGGCGAAATTGCTCCGGCAGTTTATTCCAGAACAGATTTAAATAAGTATTCAACTGGTCTTCGCCTTTGCCGAAATGCCATGGTTCAGCGCCATGGTGGTGTGACAAACAGACCGGGAACTCTATTTATTGATGAGATCGATGCGGATAAGGTTCGCCTTATTCCATTTGTTGTGAATTCTGAAAATTCATACGTTCTAGTTTTCACCAACCTACAGATTAAGATCTATCAAGCGGGTGTACTGGTTCAAACTTTAGTTTCACCATATGCCCAAGATCATTTATCTAGAATTCAATTCGTTCAATCTGCGGATGTAATGACACTTACTCACAGGGAGTATCCAGTAAAAGAAATTAAGAGGACCGGGACAATCGGTTCTTATACTTTCACGATCGGCAATATGTCGTTTACTCCCGCAACCCCAGCGCCATCTGGCTTTACTTTTAATACCGGACCTGCCGGGGCGTTAACTCATGATTATGTTTTCGGCAATATCGATCCAAATAATAAAGAGGAGTCGTTACCTTCGGCAGCTTTAGTTGGAACCTACGCAGCCCCAACGTCAACGACGCCAATTAAAATTAACATTCCGGCGAGTACTAGTTATCCCGAAGTTGCCGTCTATAAAAAAGAGAATGGCAGATATGGATACCTTGCAACCGTGGGTGCAGGATCGGTTTATAGTGACATTGGCGCCACAGTTAGAACCAGTGATACGCCACCAGAAAATAAAAACATTTTAAATGCAGTAAATGATTATCCGGCAGTGGTTGGATACTTTCAGCAAAGACTTTGTTTTGCCTGTTCAAACAAGAAAAATGAAACGGTATGGATGTCCCGTACTGGAAAGTTCAATAACTTTTCAGCAAGTTCACCGATTAAATCAGATGACTCCATTACGTTTACGGCAGCCGGAAAACAAATCAATGAAGTCCGCCATCTAATCGATGCAGGATCTTTAGTCATGTTTACTTCCGGTGGGGAGTGGGTAGCGCAAGGTTCTGATAGTGCGGCGATCACGCCAACATCAATCAATTTAAAGCAGACTTCTTATAACGGATCCTCTTATATTCCGCCTCTGGCAGTTAACGGTAACGTCCTCTATATGCAAGGTCGCGGTTCCGTAATCAGAGACTTAGCCTATGAAATGGCGTCGGATGGATATCGCGGGAACGACTTAACGGTTTATGCCTCCCATCTTTTCGAAGGCCAAACGATTGTTGACTGGGTTTTTCAACAAACTCCGAATTCAATCATTTGGGCAGTGAGAAGCGACGGGATTGTGCTTGGTCTTACCTATATTAAAGAACATCAAATCTTCGGTTGGCACCAACATAACTTCGGTGGCGTAGTTGAGAATATAGTTTCAATTCCGAATTCGAGCGAAGACGAAGTTTATATCGTCGTTAAAAGAACGCTGCCGGATGATTCGGTAGTTCGATATTTAGAGAAGCTAACGTCAAGATTCAATGCTGATCAGAAGAATCTAATCTTTATGGATTCTGCGAAGACCTTTACCAATGTTGCGGCAAGCGCGACTCCGCAAACCTTAACAGGGCTTGATCATTTAGAAGGTCATGACGTTTCTATCTTTGCTGACGGGTACGTAATCGCGAACCCTAACAACCCTTCATACGATACGGTTACGGTTGTCGGTGGCGAGATCACTTTAAAACGCACCTATAAAATTATTCATGTAGGTCTACCATATAACTCAGATATCGAAACACTTGATATCGACTCCGTAAATGGATCATTGATGGATAAAAAGATGCTTATTAATCAAGCTTCTATCTTCTTTGAGAAGACTCGCGGTGTGTTTATCGGTGCAAAAGAACCAGAGGGTGACAATCCTATCGAGGGATTGCGCGAGGTTAAAACCCGTAAGTCCAATGAAATTTCAACGCTAACGGGGGTTGAGCCTATTACGATCATGAGTACTTGGAAGTCGGGTGGCCGCATGTTTATCAGACAAACCGATCCATTACCGATGACAATCCTTGCAATCACACCGGGCGGATTGATTCCGCAAGTAGGAGGTTAATATGCCAACGGCACCTAGTTGGAGTTCAAGTAATCTTTCTGCAGGCGACTACGCACAGGCAGGCGCTAAGGGCGTTGCTGCAATGATGAAGGGCGACTTGATATTAGGCCAAGGCCGATACCAAGAAAAGCAAGCCCGTTTAAATGCCGCCGAAGCTGAAAGAGCTGCGGCAGATGCAATTGTTCGTGGTGAAAAGCAAGCGGATCAAATCAATCGCAAAACCAAACAATTGGTTGGGGAACAAAGAGCCGCACTTGCAGCACAAGGGATTGATGTAAACACTGATTCAGCTGCAGAACTTCAAGAGGATTCTCACTACTGGGGAGCGATGGATGAGTTAACCACTCGTAATAACGCTTTCCTAGAATCATATGGATATAAAATGCAAGCAGTTCAACTGCGCGAACAAGCAGAAATCCAAAGAGCCACAACTGATTTTCAATACAGAATGACTATGGTTGAAGGTGGTATGGAGATGGCCCAAAAGATTGCTGCAGGCGGAGCAGGATAGGAGATACCAATGCCTCAAGTACCAGTTAGACAAGGTCCAGCGGTAGAACAAGCTGCAGCTGCACCAGTTAAGTTTTCTAATTCAGTAAATAATGAAGCTCTTATCAAGCAAGTTGACAGGACCATGAATGCAGCTGAGCAGATGGGGCAGACTGTTTCAAAGATTCAAGACGAAGCAGATCGTTTAAGAGCCCTTGAAGTAAGTACCGTTTATTCCAAAAGGAAGAGCGAGATTCTTTATAATCCTAAAGATGGCGCTCTTATGGCGGAGGGTAAAAATGCTTTCGGCATTATTGAACCAACCACAAAAAAGCTAAAAGAGATTCAGGAAGAAATCGGCGGGGGCTTACAGAACGAAAGACAAAAGGCGCTCTTCAATCAGTTTGTTGGAAAAGAAGATGACGATACTTTCCAGCGTCTTCAAATCCATATGTCCCAACAAATCAAAAAGCACGACGGGGAGGTTGTTAAATCATCCCTTGAAACTTTAATGAATCGTGCGCAAACGGATTTTACCGATCCTAATAAGATTGCTCAGAACGTAGCCGAGCAAGAAATGATTGTTAGGGAAGCGGGAGCCCGTCGCGGGATGACACCTGAAATGATTGAGAATGAAGTCTTAAAACAGACGAGCTCAACTCATTCGAGTATTTTGAATCGCATGGTATCCAGCCAAATGGATATGGAGGCGACGAAGTATTTCAATGCAATGAAAGATAAGATGACCGGCGATGATCAAACAAGGGCTGAAAACCTTTTAAAGGAATCAAGCTATCGCGGTCAATCACAGAGAATCGTCGATTCAATTTCGAATATGTCTCTTGATCAAGGACTAAAGGAAGCATCTAAGATTGAAGATCCAAGACTTCGCGAAGAGGTTGAGAATCGTTTCGTTCGTATGAACAATTTAAAAGAACAGGCTAAAACACAACGCCAAGAAAGAATTCAATTAAATGCACTCAACCTTATCGACAAAGGGGAAGAGGTCCCACTTGACCAATGGGCCCAGCTTGATGACGGCCGTCGCAGTGGGCTTATGTCATACATGGGAAGAAAGGCCCGAGGCGAAGATAAGAAGACCGACATGGAAACTTATTACGACCTTAAAGAAATGGCGGGCAAGGATCCTGCCGCATTCCAAAAAGTAAACCTTTTGGATTTTCAAAATAAGCTTTCAAACGCCGATATCAAATCGATGATCGATCTTCAAACCGGTATTAAATCTGGAAAAAAAGGATTGCTCGATGGCTTCATGAAAGATTCAGAAGTCGTTAAAGGTGCGATGACCGAAGCTGGTATCAAAGATAAAAAGATGCAAGCTGAATTTATGGCGATCATTGATCAAGAGGTGACTCGCCAACAACCGAAAAACAATGATGAGTTACGCAAGATTGTAAACGAAAAATTGACAAAGGTTGTGACTGACAAAGGTTTCATTTGGGACACAACTAAGAGAGTATACGAATTAGATCCAGTGAAAGATCAGATTCAATTTATTAAGTACGACGATATCCCGAGAGAAGAGAAAATCAGAATCTCGGACTTCCTACGAAGTAAGAATATTGCCGTCTCTGAAAAGGCAGTTAGCGAACTTTACCGCCAAGGATTACAGAAGCGGGTAAAAACAGGGGGATAAAAAGTGGATTTAAATCAAGACCAATTGAACGAGTTGTCGAATGAACTTTACAATCAACAACCCCAAGATGACGGTCCTGATTACGAAGAAGCTTTAAAGTCCCACGTTGAAGGCGAAGCAAGTCAGCTTCGCCAATCTATGTATGTTGCAACCCAAAGAGATCCGGACCAATACACACGTCATAATAAGATTGCTCAAAAATATGGAGTGAGCCCAAGCTTTGCGGCAGAAAACTCTGCGGAGCTTGAAAGAAAATCTAAACTCAATGAGATCGATTATGAAGGTTTGGTTAAATCCAATCCTAAATTAACTGAGTTTTTGAAGGATCCAGAAAACGCAACCCTTGCCCAAGATGATTTAGACAATCTAAAAAAGATTGATTCAATCGTTAATGAACCCTCTTTTGTTGGGGAGCTGTTTGATAGTATTGCATACGGCGCGGTCAATCTGGTTTCGAGTCTTGCTAAGTCCCCAGCTCTTGCGCATGACAGAGCTGCCGGTTTACCGGTGGGCATGGAGGACTATCAGTACCAAATCAAAAATTCTATTCCCGAATTCGAAAAGGGAATTCCAAAAGAACTTTACGACAACAAGGTAACTCAATACCTAGATGCAAAAGCTCAAAGCCTAGCGCCGAAAGATATCGATGCGGACGTTTTGAAGGAAGCAACCAATGGAAACTATACTAAAGCCATCCGTGGTTTAACCTTACAGATTGCGTCAAATCTTCCGCAGCTTGGGCTGGTTGCTGCAACTCGTGGTGCTGGTCTGCCAATTTTAGCCCTATCAAGTGCCAGCGAGAAATTCGCCGACAACCTCGAAAAAGGAATCGATCCGGAGGTTGCTAAGTCTAATGCCCTTTTAACGGGCGGTATTGAGGCCGGGATTGAATCAATCGGCGGTATCGGCGGTAACCCCCTTAAAAACTCTATTACTCAGATTGTGAAGAGTCTGGGGCCTGCTACCGCTAAAGACATTATTCAGGCCAGCGTAAAGAATATTGTGAAAACTTCCGGGGAAGAGGGAATCGAAGAGTTCGTTACGAGCGTTACTCATGATCTGCTTGATTATTCCCAGGATGTAAACCCTAACGCTTTGGATGGTATCTGGCATCGTGGGGTTAATTCTTTGCTTGTTGGTATTGGATCGGGCGGAGTGACTCAAACAATCTCGACAACCCCAATGGCGGCGCTTGAGATCCAACAACGTAAAAACAAACAGATTGAAGATGTTCAAACCTACAACGCTTTGGGTGAGGCTATTCAGCAATCGAACCTGGGTAAAAGATCACCAGAGAAGCTTAAACAGGTTGTAGGGCAGCTGACCGTAGGAACACCGATTGAAACTGTTTATATGCCAGTTGAAGGGGTTGATGAGTATTTCCAATCTAAAGGAATCAATCCAACGAAATTTATGTCCGACTCTGGATTGCTTAAAGAATATCAAGCGGCGAAAGAAACTGGTGGCAATGTGGAGCTGCCTCTTTCTACTTGGGTTGAAAAGGTTGGTCAGACCGAACACTTTCGCGGCCTAGAAAATAACATCAAATTTAATCAAGACGCTCTAACTAAGAACGAAGAGCACCGCGAGAATTCCAGAATCAAAGGCCTTTACGAGCAAGCCGAAGCAGATGCTTTGGCAAAACTCAATGATCCGGCAACAAAAGAGCAGCAAGAGAAAATCGAATCGGATATGAATCAGATTCGCGCTAGACTTGCGGATCAGCTTAAATCAACTGGTCGTTATACTGATCAGATGATTAATGATCAGGTCGAGCTTATGGCAAGGCCAATGCGATACTTCGCAGCTGCCCACAATGTATCCCCTGTGGAGCTTCTAAATTCCATGAATCTAAAGATTCAAGCCGGGGATGTATACAAATCTAAAACACAAAGAGCTGCCGAATCGATTGCTAATGATGTTGATTCTGCACTTGAGCTTTATTCAAAGATGCAAGAACAGCAGCCTCAAAACATCCCAAGTTTCGATGCCGAAGGAAATCGCATTTTTGACACTGGGGTTTTGGGTGCGTTAAAGAGATCGATTGAAACAGGATCAGCCGGGGAGCAAGGCGCTAAGGTTGACGAGTCGGGGAATCAGACTGGCTCATGGGGGGTTGCTTCAACATTCCCAGAGTTCTTTAAAAATAAAGGTTATACGAAAAAAGAAACTCTTAAGATTCTGGAGAAACAATCTAAAGGCGAAAAGCTTACAGATAAACAAAAAGGAATCTTGGAGGATCTTTATGCTGCCGCTTTAGAAAAGACTAATCGCGGGGAGTTCTTCCAGTTTGCAGGACAGCAATCTCAGGCTGCGCCAATTCCACAACTTCAAAAAGCCAACCAAATGTTTGAGGCGGGTACCGACATTGAAACAATCAGAAAAGAAACTGGTTGGTTTATGGGGCCTGATAAGCGTTGGAGATATGAGATAAGTGATAAGAACGCCAAACTTAAAATAGTTAAATTTGGTTCGGGCAAAAGATATAAACTTGCCGACATTCTAGAGCACGAAGAGCTTTTCAATGCCTATCCAGGATTGCGCGAGATGCAAGTTGTACTAGGCATTGCAAGAGGCAAAAGAGCTGGATCATACAGTCGAGCGACTAAGACTCTCGAGGTTTTGGTTGATCGAAAATTTCCAGATGGCGTGCTTGAATCCGAACAAGCTGAGTTCGCCAACATTAAACAAACTCCTGAGTTTAAAGAATTCTCTGAAAAGTATTGGGCGACAAATAGCAAAGAAGTTAAAAGGTCACTTTATAGAGCTTGGAAAGAAACGGAACTTGGTAAGCGTTACGACGAGTTGATGCGTGAATTCGATAAAGTAAAAAAGGTATCGCCGAAGACATTGCCGGAGGCAGAGTTAAATACTGTTTTGCATGAGATTCAGCACGCGATCCAACATATCGAAGGTTTCGCGAATGGCGCAAAGATGGGCCGTAGTGTATATGGGAAGGAAAAGTATTGGAATACTTTAGGAGAAGTTGAGGCCCGCAACGTCGAGAGTAGAAAGAATCTATCCGATGCCGAGCGCCAAGAGCTTACACCTGATTCATTAACTTGGAAAAATCCTATTATTAATTGGGGAAGTGTTACCGAAGAATTGCCAATTGCCTCACCTCAAGAACTTCAAAACATCAAGATCGGCGAACAGCTCCGTTTATTTCAATCCCAAAATGGAAAGTTCACTGTCC
Organism: Bdellovibrio bacteriovorus; assembly: GCA_041888585.1. Classification (GTDB taxonomy): domain Bacteria; phylum Bdellovibrionota; class Bdellovibrionia; order Bdellovibrionales; family Bdellovibrionaceae; genus Bdellovibrio; species Bdellovibrio bacteriovorus_I. The sequence goes on from CP168971.1 coordinate 1,252,928, forward strand.
GCCAAGATATGCCTAAAGAAGTTAAAATTCTTAAGGTTCAAGATGAAAACATTTCAATCGAAGAGGCAAAACAATTTGCCCTCGACAATCTCAGAGGTTTGGTCGTTCGCGAAAATGGCGGGAAGATTGAAGTTGCAAAAAAAGGAATTGAAGAAACTGCATTTAAAACAAACGAGATGCAGATCAATCTCGAAGATAACAATGGCAAAACAGATTCCACTCCCGAAGAAATTCACGCCTCTACCATTGCTTTAAAGTACATAGATCAACTTTTAGAGTCTGCAGTTTTCGATGCGCATGAGCCTGTAAGAAAACAAAAGCAGGGATTGGTTGCGTTTAAAAGGTACTATGCTCCGATTCAAATCGGAGGCAAAGATTATATCGTTAGAATTAAAACGCAAAAGTCAGAAGTTAAGAGTCAGCCAGAAAGTTTTTATATTGAAGTTGCGGTGGAAAATGAAAACCCCACAGGGACTACTGGTAAAGACTCCAAGGTTACGGAGCACTCGACCGCCGACAGTGGGGCATCGACTATCAAGATAGGTGATTTTGCTCAATTAATCAACAATATTCGGTCTAATAGGTCTTGGTTCCAGGACGAGCAGAACCCACGCGCCGTCGTTAATTTTGATAAGTACGGGATATCTATCGACTTATTTAAAGGTGCAGATCCCACAAGCCTTATGCACGAGATGGGACACGTTTACCTAGAGCTATTTAGAAAGTCGTCTCAACTTGAGAATGCCCCGGCGTGGTTAAAAGATGATTCTAAAAAGGTCCTTAATTATTTAGGCATCGACTCTTTTGATAAGATCGAAACTGAGCACCATGAAAAATGGGCTAAGTCCATTGAGCTTTATTTGTACGAAGGCAAAGTCCCATCGGATGAATTGTCTAGCGTCATGGCCCGCATGAAAATGTGGTTTAGAAAAATCTATATCGATGCGAAGGCCGCACTTGGGGTTGAATTAAACCCAGAGATTACAGAAGTAATGGATAGAGTCTTTGCTGGTGATCACCTTTTAGAAAAAGCTGAAAACCAATATAAGCCTTTAATCGACGATGCCATCATCAAGACGATGACAACCGAAGAGCAGGCAAAATATTTAAAGACTCTAGAGAAATATAAAATCAAGGCCACTCAATCGGTTACCGAAAAACTTATGGAGTCTCATACAAAGGAGCGCCGCAAGTGGTGGAAAAATGAGACGTTAAAAATCCAAGAGCTTTTCAGACATGAGCTCGCAAAGAAACGTGAATACGTTGCGCAGAACTTTATTAAAACTGGTGCGCTACCAGGCCAAGAAAAGTTAACCGATCCAAGAGCTCATAAGTTAAGCCGTGAATCTTTGAAACAAGTTTTCGGCAATGTCCCAGAGTGGGCAAACAGAAGCATGATCGCGAAAGAAGGTGCAGACGTTACCTTCATTTCGGACCTATTGGGTTTTAAAGACGTTCATCAATTTAATGAAGAAATGTCTAAGCTTGAAGACATCGATGCATTGTCGTTGCGCATGGCAGAAGAGCAAATGAAAAAAGACTATGGCGATACTTTCTCCGATATGGAGAAACTCCAAGAGGTCGTTGAAAACGCAGTACATAACGACAAAAGAGGAGAGATCCTTCGTAAAGAACTTGAGTTCCTTGCGAGCGAAGACCTTGCAACTCTTAAAGGTTTAATCCGCAAGATTGCCCGCCGACCGCCTAAAGATAAATTAATGCAGACAAAAGCCGAAAGAATCATTTCAGAGAAATCAATCGGTGAGATCAGACCTTTCATTTACCAAAGAGCAGAGGTTAAGGCTGCAAGAGAAGCGGCCGAATACTTTACCAAAGGTGATTTTGAGAAAGCCTTCGATGCTAAACAGCGCGAGCTTCTGAATTATTATCTTTACCGCGAATCAGTACGCGCCAAAGAAATGATCAATGACAAAATTGATTGGTCTAAAAAAGTGTTTGAGAAGTCGGCTCAAGATCAGGCGGACAAGCGCGATTGGTCAATGGTATCGGTGGCAAGGGTTTTACTTGGCGAGTTCGGTGTAACTCAAAGAGATTTTAAATCAGCTACAGATTACCTTGAACAAATCCAAAAGTACGACGAAGACACGTTCGAGGGTTTAAAACCATTGGTTAGTAAATGGCTTATGGATAAAAAGGACTACCGCAAACTTTCTGTTCAAGAATTCTCGGAGTTCTTTGAAGACGTGGAAGCTATTTGGAGTCTTTCTAAATCTTCTAGGGAATTAGAAATTGCGGGTGTGAAACATGACCTTGATGAAGTTAGTGAAAAGCTAACAAATCGTTTAACAGAGATCACTACTAAACCATATGCGCCGGGTGTAAATAAAGCCGTAACAGATGCGGATCGTCGCATTGATAAGTTCATGAGCTTTAAATCATCTATGCAAAGGGTTGAGTCATGGGTTGATTTGGTTGATAGCGGTGATCCTAACAAGCTGTTTGAAACCTTTATTCTAAACCCAGTTAGGGAAGCGGTCGTTAACTACAAACTTAAGAAAGCTGACCTTTTAAACAAATATAAAGAACTTGTTGAAAAGATGCCTAAGTCTTCACTTGAACATAAAGACATCTTAGCAACTGAGATCAACTATACTTTCAAAGATAAAGCTGAATTGCTTGCGGCTCTTTTACATACAGGTAACGATTCAAATCTATTTAAATTACTTGCTGGTAGAAAATGGGGAGACGTTGACGAAGATACGGCGACGGTTGATCCATCTCGCTGGAATCGTTTTATCGATCGTATGCACCGCGAACAGATCATTACTAAAGCAGACTGGGACTTTATCCAAGGGATTTGGGACCTAAACGAATCCATTAAGACTGATTCCCAAAAGGCCCACAAAGAAATGTACGGTCATTATTTTGACGAGATCACGCACAAGAAACTAGTTACCCCTTTCGGGGAGTATCGCGGCGGATATATGCCAGCGGTAACAGATTCGTTCTTGGTAGAAGATCAACGAATCAGACAAGAGCAGGATGCATTGTTGAACAATAACAATTCATTCATGTTCCCTACAACTGGCCGTGGTTTCACTAAAGCCCGTGTCGCGCAATACAATGCGCCTTTATTGTTAGATATGAATATGGTGGCTGGACACTTTGATAAAGTTCTGCGCTTCACGTATATCGAACCTACAATCAAGAAAGTGGCGAAGGTCAACAATAAGAAAGACTACCGTGCAGTTTTGCGCGAGTACGATCCGTATGCAGGTACGAACCTTTTAAATCCATGGTTGCAAAGATCGGCACAACAAAGAGTTGTTCAACCTTCGCAGTCACCGACCTATCAAAAATTTGACGGCGTTGCCAAGTTTATTAGATCAAGTGCAGGGCTTCAAATCCTTGGCGGGAATCTTTCAAATGCCATGCAGCAGCTTACAGGTACATTGGTTGCGAGTTCTAAGGTTCATCCAAAGTACTTGGTTAAGGCTCTTGGCAACTACGCAATCCAACCAAACGTCACTAAAGAAGAGGTTATGGACTTATCACCTTGGATGCGTACGCGCCTCGGTGAGGGCACAATTAAGATTAATGACGATATTAATCAGATTCTCTTTAACCCTTCTAAATTCGAGCAGGCATCCGACTACGCGAAAAGAAATGGAATGATTCTTTCAGAAATGTTCCAAGCGGTAGTTGATATCTCTGTTTGGCAGGGGGCTTATTCCGAAGCATTAGATCAAGGAATGACAAAAGCCCAAGCCATCAAACGAGCAGACAAAGAAGTTCGCCTAACTCAAGGTTCTGCTAACGCCGAAGATATTTCATCGGTTGAGGAGGGGACTCATTGGTCAAGACTCTTCACTCAATTCTATGGCTACTTCAATATGCAGGGTAATTTAATTGGAACTGAGACGGCAAAGAAAGTTCGTCAGGTGGGTTGGTATCAAGCTCTTCCGACGTTACTTCCTTTTTATCTTTCAAGTTATTTATTGCCGGGACTTGCAGCCCAAGCTATCGCGCAAATGATGTCCGGTAAAAACTGGGATTCAGACGGCGACGATGAAATTATCGATGACTTAGCATGGATGACTTTAACCTCAACTTATAAGGGTCTATTTGCTTTGATCCCTATGGTGGGCCAAGCAGCAAACATGCTCATCGGTCAGTTTACAGATGATAGATTTGATGATCGCCTTTCATTATCCCCGGCACTTCAAGCAATTGAAAATGTAGGACGAACAGCTTTCGTAACCTACAAAGCAGCATCGGGTGAAGATTTAAAAGGTAACGAAATTAAATCAATGCTTTCAACTCTAGGATTTACAACCGGATTACCGATGGGCCCGCTAGGAAAACCAATCGGATACATGATGGATGTTAAGTCTGGGGAGGCCGAACCGTCGGGTCCGATTGACTTTGCTCGCGGCCTTGCGACCGGAAAAGCAGGGGAGCCGTAAACGAAAGATTGCGTTTAATCGATGTAGGTCCCTTGTTACTCTGCCAGTAACGAGGGATCAAAGATGTCGATTAGTTCAGCTGTTTTTCGTAACTCATATGTTGGTAACGGATCTACTGATACATTCCCGATCACTTTTGATTTCTTTCAAGACGAAGACATTCTAGTTAAAACCAGATCGGCTCTTGGAGTTGAAACTACTTTAGGCCCAGGTGACTATGAAATTACCGATGAGAATGTTATCCTTCCTGCTCCGCTCGCAAGCGGTGTTAAAATCATTATCAAGCGTAACCTTAGCCTTACTCAGCTAACAGAGTTTAGAAATCAAGGGGAGTTTTTCCCGGAAGATATTGAGGACGTTCTAGACCGCGCTGTAATGCTAATCCAGCAACTTCAAGATATCGCGGATCGTTCTTTAAAACTTACTGATACAGTAGAGGGATTTGATCCGTCTCTACCTTCTGATATCCCGTTAAAGCCAGGTGCCACGTTGATTGTTAATGGAACAGGCAACGGAGTTGCAGCAGGTCCAACAATGGCTGACGTTGCAAATGCACAAGCTAACGCTTCGGCGGCAGCAAATTCTGCGGCTGCGGCCCTCGCCTCTCAAGAGGCGGCAGCTGAATCAGAAGAAAATGCAGCTGACTCCGCAACTGCGGCAGCAAATTCTGCGGCTGCGGCTGCGACATCTGAATCAAATGCCGCGGGATCCGCGACAGCGGCAGCAAATTCGGCGACAGCTGCGGCAACATCTGCAACAAACTCAGCAAACTCAGCCACTTCGTCGGCTACATCTGCAACGAATTCAGGGAACTCAGCAACGGCGGCTTCGGCCTCCCAGACTGCTGCGGCAACTTCCGCGGCAAACGCGGCAAATTCCGCAACTGCGGCAGCTACGTCAGCAACCAATGCAAGCAACTCAGCGACATCTGCAGCAACCTCCGCAACTGCGGCAGCCGCTGCAAGAGCGATGATAGTTGGTTCTAAAACTGATAGTGGTCTAACTGGTGCGGATCAAATTCTTTCAGCCCCAGTAACGTTGGTTGTTAATTTAACTGCATCTTTAACAAGCCTTGCTGGCATTCAAGCAGTTACTGATGAACAAGCTTTAATCCTGACTAATAAATCAGGTGGCGCTACCCTTATTAAAAATAATAGCGGCTCGGCTGCCTCCGGACAGAAAATTGTGACTGGAACCGGTGGGGATATTAATTTCGCCGATCAATCAAGCCTTTGGCTTATTTATGATTCAGTTGCCGGAGTTTGGAGAGTAGTAGGGGGATCTGGATCAGGCTCATCTGCAATTGAGTCTAGTGACTTAACGCTAACAGCTTCCGATACAATTGCTATTGATGCAATTTCGACAGACCAAAGCTTCCTTGTGCAAGGGGGATCAGCTGCAGTTTCTCTTTCAAACACTCCGTTCTCAGGTACACCAAAAAATCTAACTCTGATTACTTTGATTGGTAACAACGATGTTTATCCAGTAACTATTAATTTTAACGATGCATCGAATGGGTGTGTCGGCAATTTCGAATCTATTACTTTATCTAAATATCAAATCGCAAAATTTAGATACTACTCTTCAATTTCACGGTGGGTATATGTTCAATAAAGCATTCTATGTTTTAATATTACTATTTTTTACTCAAGTTTCTTTCGCACAAAAGGCGATTATTAGGCCCGATGTAATTGAGAATAAAGATGTTTATCATAATTACATAAAAAATCCGTCGGCGTTTAAAACTGAAACTCTTGGAATCACAGCCTCTCTATCTTCAATTTCTAGGGATACTGATTCGGCAGATGCACTTGATGGAATTGCTTCATACAACTTTGAAACTACTAATAACGCCGGTTATGTTGAGTTTGACTTATACACAGTTACAGCTCCAGCCAATTCGACATCTAAAAATTGTGAGTTTAAGGGCGTATATAAGGGAGATGGCACAATGTATTCCGCTCAGATTCTTGATGGATCTAGCAACGTACTGAATGCCGTAACTCTCTCTAATACCTACAACCCAGCTACCTTAACCTATGAATGGCGCGATTTTTCAGTTAACTATCCTTGTGCAGCTTCTGGCTCTCGCAAAGTGAGAATCGACCAAACAACGGATGGCTCTTCACCAGTAATCAATATTGGTAAGCTTTATTATGGTTTAGCTACTAATGTTGGGAAGGGAATCCCGAATAATACTTTCGTTGCATACATGAATAGCGCGGGAACGATTGGCTCTGAAAATGAGGATTGGATTAACGGTAACTGCGCAGTTACCGATACCTCACTTTATACTTGTACTTTAATTACTGGAAAATTTTCGCGTTTTCCGATTTGTACTGTTAATGTTTCCGTGGCGGGGGATGCAACAACAACGAGTTATACCGCGATAATTGATGACTCCGCCATGTCGGCGACAACTCTTAAATTCAGAACAAATGGTGGCGGTTCTAAAGTAAATCTTATCGCACATATCACTTGTACTCGTGCAGGTAGCGACTTTATCCAGCCGACAATTTCACCAAATAATTTTGATTATGACTGGACAACTTATTCCGTAGCAGTAGTATCAGACACTGGCACAATCCCTTCTCATACAGTAAATTTCCTTGAACACAAGCGAGCAAGTGGAAAGCTATATTTGCGCGGGAAAATTACATTCACTGGGACGGGAACTTGGAATGGGATTAGAATCCCTGTCCCAACTGGGGTAACGCTCAATACTGTTGGACCTGTTCAATCCTTTGTTAGGTTAACAGATACAGGGACTGGAAACTACCGAGCCGATATCACTTCTGCGGCTTCCACTTATCTTTACCTATCAGCCTACAATGGTACAAACAACGCCGAGCAGAGCATTACTCAGGCTGCTCCTTTCACTTGGGCTTCAGGAGATATTATTTACTGGGAGGCTGGCCCAATCGACGTTGTTGGGTGGGGACAATCACAAGGAGCCCCTCTTCTTGTTGGAAGTGTTACGAGTAATTACAACGGAGCTTTAAGAGTAGAACACTATAAAATGACTTCATCGGATTGCACGACTGGTACTTGTGCTTCTGACGTGACGACATCTCCAGGCATTGCCGTTACCTGGAATGCTACTGGTACTTATGATGTAACTTTCTCGCCAGCTTTCTCGGTAGCTCCTGTCTGTGTTGTAAGCTCATCTAGGGGAGCTTCAAATCATCTTTGCCAGATGTCTACCACATCAAGTGTTTCATCAACTCAAGTGAACTGTGCTGTTGCGAATACTGGTGCTGCGGTCAATACCCGTTTCTCAATTCAATGTATCGGCGTTAGATAGGAGAATTTATGTTTAAGGTAGTTGTTAAAAACTTAGATGGCGTTGTTCTGCATGCTCCTGCATTTGAATTAGAATCCGAAGCAGTAGCCCACAAAAATCTGATTTTGGAAAAAAACGAATGGAACTTTCCAGAAGGTTTCACGGTAGATGTCGAAGATATTACCGAAGCAGTTGCTTACGATAGAGAGATGATTAAAAGAATTCATCGTATTAACTTCGCGGTCGAAGTCTTTGCTGAGCTTGCAACAAGAAATGTCCGTCGTTTAAAAGCTGGCCAAACAACTCTTGCAGATATCTTATCTGTCGAATCCAAGATGGCCCAAGTTCAAAGACGTATGCTTAATTCAACAACTGAAATTGCTTTGCAAGAAATGCAGCAAATGGATCTTCCGGAATTACCTGCCGAAGAAAAGCAATACTTCATTAACAAGATTCAAAATTATTTGGCGGGGGAATAGTGAGTATTGAAGTTGTCGCAATCGTTGCGCCGATCATATTGGCGATCATTGGGTTTTTGATTGTTTGGATACTTAACAATATCTCAAACACAATCACCGGACTTGCGACATCTGTCGGTAACTTATCCATCACGATGGCCGAAACCGTTAAAACTGTAGAGTTTCACGGGGAGGCAATCGGCTTAATCCGCGAAGAGAATAAAGATTTAAAAGAAGAAATTAAAGATGTCCGCGATGAGATGTCTTTTCAAAAAAAAACCAGGGAGGTTTTTCGTGAAGAACTTTAATTTAAACCACGCTATTTTAGCTTTGGTGATTGCAATTCTTGCTTTGCCTTTCTTGGCATTGGCGCAATCTTTGGGTGAACCAAAGAATATTGAAGATGCATTCCAGCTTTTGCCGCTTCTTTTGTCGGCAGCACAAAATGGTCAATGGACTGTTTTCGGTGGGATCGTAACCCTTCTGTTGGTCTTTGGCCTTAACAAATGGTTTATCCCTACGACACTTCAAAAAGCATGGAGTCCTGTGGTTTCCATTTTTCTTGGTGCACTAGTCGGACCTGCAATTGCTGCTTCCGGGGGAGCTAATCCGCAAGCAATTGGAATGGCCCTTCTTTCTGGTTTTACCGCTGTCGGCTTTTGGTCGGTTGCTGGTAAATACTTCCTTCAAAAATATCTTCCCGAACTTGCTAAGAAAAAAGCAGCCTAAACCATGAGGCCCCATCGTGGGCCTTTATTCCGGGGATTCCAATGTTCAAAAAGTTTTTTATCCAATTGCTTATTGATTTTATTAAGCAAGGGCTTATCGATCTTTTATCCGCCTACTTTGGCAAAAAAGAAGATGAGAAAACTAACCGTGATAATCGAGAAAGATTAGAAGAGGCAAATACAGATGAAGAGCTTCAAGATTCTGCTAATGATCTTGCCGGTCATCTTGGTCGCAATCCTTAGTGGTTGCGGGCATAAAAGTCCTAAGCCACCAACGGGTGAGTTCCTGATTCACAATCAACCTAAGGGCGTTGCAGTTTGTTCTGATATTCAAACAGCTAAACCTTGCGCGGCAGTGCCGATTGAAAAAACTCACAAGTACATAATGTTTCATCCTAAAACTTGGGAGTCGATTCAAAACTATATCGATGCATTGATTCGCAAAATTCAAGAAAACAACCAAGCTGAATATCAACTTCACCAAACAGAAGACAGGCAAATCCTTGCTTCGGGAATTTATATTTCTGCTCCTCAGATCAAATGGTTCAAGCGTCACTTAAAAACTCTTGAGCATAATACCTTAATTCAGGCGGTACCATGATTCCAAGTTCAAAGCCCCAAGCTACTATTGATGAGATCAATAAAATTATTGAGGCAAACGGAATTGATAGAACAAAGTTCCCTTGTGTGCTTGTTGGTATCCGTGGTTATTACCTGGATTCAATGGGGGCCGAAAAGGTAAATGACCGGGGCATTTATGATGACGCTCTTTTTTGGGTGACACCAAATGTATTTGCAAGTTTCAATGGCAATACCGATCCATCAAAATTCCAAAAGGGTTTTGGTTCGGGTGCTGCAAAGGGGATGGCTTCTCTTAATACAGGCGTTTGGTTTTACAAGCGCGGTGTACATTACGGAAAAATTCCGCATGAAGCTTTCAGACAAGCAGCTCCCGTTAAGATCACAAGAGATGGCATTGCGGGTCCTTACCAGGATTCACTAGATTCAAGTATTAACATCCATCGCGGTGGCTTTGGGACTAGCTCCCTTGGTTGCCAAACTGTCCCACCAATACAGTGGGAATCATTCAAGGGCTTAGGTTATTCCGAAACCCAAAGACTCAAGCAAAACACTTTCCCTTACATATTGATAAACGAAACCGAGCGAAGAGCCGGTAACTACAAAGTATAGGAGTTTAGCATGAGATTTATTTTTATTTTCTTTATCCTTCTGTGTGGCATTGGTTGTGAAGCACTCGCTAGATCCCAGGCTCCAATTAAGGAAACAGTTTCTACTCCCCCGGTTGAAAAGCCAATTGAGGCTGCACCGATTCTAGTCAGCTGGGAAAAAGGGCATCCCGAAAGAAAGGTATGGACTACGTTTGTATCTGACTTATTGAAAGCACAATTGCTTGATACCTACGATACAGCGAAAGACGTAAAAAGAATTTGCCCGTCATACGAAACTCTTTCAAAAGAACAGAGAGTTTTAGTTTGGACTGAATTCATTTCTGCTTTGGCATATCATGAAAGTACATGGGATCCGACTTCAAGAATGGTTGAAAAAAACCTCCAAGGAAAAAAGAACCCGGTTGATCCTATCACTAAGAAAGCAGTTTATTCAGAAGGCTTGCTTCAACTTTCATATCAGGACATCCAATGGGCGCCATATTGCCAATTCAATTGGGCCAAGGATAAAAACCTATCTGGTAAAGATCCCTCTAAAACAATCTTGAATCCAATTATCAATCTAGATTGCGGTATGAGAATCCTAGCAAACCAAATTAAGAACAAAGGCAAAGTGATTCTTTCAAGCGGTGTTTATTGGGCAGTGATTAAAGACGGCGGAAGATATCAACAAATCGAAAAGATTATTTCTAAGGTTCGTCAAACGGGACTTTGCGGTTAATATGTTCACTTTAACAATTGCTTTTTCAAGACCAATAAAGGGTAAAGAGGGGATCATGTCTAAGATGATCCGTTGGTTTCAGGGCGGGTCGCAAATGTCCCATGCCCTTTGCATATTGAATGGCATGGTAGTTTTTCAGGCTGTCAATGATGGCGTCGAAACAATGCCCCTTGATTTGTTCTTGAAAGAAAATGTTATCACTGAGCAGGTCCATTACACTTTGACCGATGTTCAAAGATTACGACTTGAAGGTTACGTGGCGGGTTGTATCGGTAAAGAGTATTCCCAATCTCAGTTATTGGGAATCGTCATATCAAAATGGTTAGGTATCGAATGGAAGATATTTAAAAACGGAACTAGAAAATTTATTTGCTCCGAGTTATGTGCAAATATTCTGACATACGTTCTAGGTATTTATTTCGGGCCTGCGGATTTAATTACTCCGATTGAACTTAGGGATCATCTGCTTCCAGGTAGCCAACCTGCTTATGTCTGAAATTCTTTTTCAATGCGTCATCCCCGGACGCGCTAGAATTCTTAAAAACGGGAAGGCCATCCGTTTGAATAGGAAAACCAAGCGTCCCTTTATAGGGACAAACGATCGATACCAGGCATGGGCTTTATACGCTTCATGCTTCATTGCTCGTGCTAATGTCTTGAAAAAGCCCATCGACTTTCCTGTCCGCCTAACGTGCAAGTTCTATTTTAAAGATCATATGCATGAGCCTGACTTGAGCAATGCCTACCAGGGCATCGAAGACCTGCTTCAACAACTGCATGTTTTAAAAGATGATAAGTTGATTTATTCCCATGATGGATCTGAAAAGATTTTTGGGGAGGAGAAAGAAAGGGTTGAGATAACCCTTTCTAGAATTACTTAGTGTAGGTTATCTGGTTGCCGCCGCAGAAATAAAACAAAGCTTGGCCATCGGATTGAACGTGGAAAGAACAATCAACATGGGAACCAGTAGGAATACAGCCAGCATTATTGTTGCCGGTGTTCATTGTGATTCTGCCAGTTCCACAGGAAAGCTCGCCGTTGCAATCTGAGCTTGTAGTGTAAAGGTCAAGCGTTGAACCTGATCCGCAGTAAGAGCTTGTTACAGCCCCGTTTTCATCAATCACCATAGTGTCAGGCTGCCCATTGATAGTACCTTGCCAAGTGCCGGTTAAACTCATTTGTTCGTATAGAGTTTGATCAGATGACTCAATTTGGTTATCGGTACTTCCGTTACCACTTCCTGCACAAGCTGTTAAAACCAAGAGCGATAAGAAGATTAATGGTTTCAAGTTAGCCTCCTAACAAGGGATTGTTTACTTGTCGGATATAAACTTGCAAAACTTTAGCCAATTATTTTTTAAGTGGTTTGAAAAAATCCGAAGTGTCGCATTTAAGGATACGAGCGAGTTGTCGTAATTTAGAAGGGGAAGGCCAATTGATTCCTTCTTTATATCCGTACTCCAGATATTGCGCGTATCTGACAGACGTTCCTAGCTTCTCCGCGAAAGCCTCTTGTGTGAGGCCTCTCTTCTTTCTAAGAAGCGTAAGGTTTTTGCAAAATACTTTATGCATATCTGTCATTAAGGAATTGTCTATCGGCTGAAAACTAAAAGTTACGAACGTGCTACGTTCGTAAATCTTTCATTGTTTTGTGAGGGAAAGCTCGGACTCAAAACACGAATAGATTTGTTCGACTCCCATAAGGAATTTTGTTGATTAGGTCTTAACTAACTGGATTATTTAACAATTCTTTCACCGATCATTTGTTCGATAAAACGCGAGTACCCATGTAAATAAACCAATATTTGCTTAGTTATTAAGCTAAATGTTATTTAACAAACTCCAATTTATTTTGTATGCATGGGGCCAATTTACAGGATCGTTTATGGACATTGATACAAATGAAAAAACATTTTTCCAATTTACGTTGCTAGATAGCTATCTAAAGAGGCTAGAGCTTTACACTGACAAAGAGTTGTCAAATTTAATGCAGGCGATTCAATCGGCAAAACTTGAGGCTCATATGGAGCTGGAAAGGCGGGAGCTTTTGAAAGCCCGTGAAAGATTTAAAATCGTTAAAGGCAGTTTAGCGATTATTGGTTTTTCGCTTTTCACTTCGTTTGGAGATAAGCATCTCCAGCTCTTTTTGTAGGGAATTGATGTACGTATCGCCTGCTTCGGATAGTAACTTTAAGGTTTCAGCTGGTATCTTTTCTGCGATAGTTAACAGTTCTTTTTGTTGCTTGGTCAGGTGATCTTTTGGTTTTTCAGTGAGAACTTCGCGAAGTACTTTTCTTAAATCGCCTTGGGTTAGTTCGCCGAGCTTTTGTGTGGGTGGCGGAATCTCTCCCGAGATCGGACGGTAGAATTCTACTGTTTCAACTTCAAATGTATCTTCAAGGATCTTGCGGAATTCGGGAACGGGTTCACGGTAACCGGCTGAATACTTCTTTAGAACGCCTAGAGAAATACCGGAGTGGGCAGCGCAATCCGCCAAGTCCCAACCTTTTAACGCCAATAGACGCTTGAAGTTATATTGAAAAATGTTCACCGGTTTTTCTCTCATTTTCCCTCTGTAATAAACAAAGACCAATTATTAGAATATCCCGTTGCGGTAACCGGCAAGATTACACTTTGATAACTTGCCTATTGACAAAAGTAACCGCTGCGAGTACTTCTTTGTTCATGAGACGTACGGTGAATAAGAAACTTCTTAAGAGACTTGTCTTCGAGGCTGGCGGATTGGAAAAAGCACAGGACCTCACAGGCAAAAGCAAAAGCATTCTTTCTCAACTCGCTAACGGCACGTATAAGCGAATCGTGAAAGAAGACACTCGAATCCAGATCTGTGAAGGATTCGATGTTGAACAGGACGAATTGTTCCCGTTTGCAGACGGGGAGCAAAAGGTATCCTAGTTTTAAAGGAGCTCTTATCTTGCAGGATAAGGGCTGCATTAAAAGTCGAGGGGACTTTCGCTTAAAACTCAGACAGATATAAAGCCATTGACGAGAATTCCAAAAGGGATTCTAGGTGCATTGTATTGTCTTTAGAGTTGTTTAAAAGTTTTACGAGGGGATTTTGTGAAACCAAAGCTGCAGCTGTTACCGCCACAAAGAAGATTGATTCTTGCGCATAAGGTGCAAAATCTTTCCACTGCAGATAAGGCCAAGCTTATCGAGCTGATCCAGCTAGAGATCGATGGAAAACTTTTGGGTGTAATGGAAGGGGTAAGCAATACCGTTTATCATCATCCTCTTTGCCCGGGTTTTTCTTCAACTGATCTAAAGCACGCGGCACGTTCGGCTGTTCACTATCTTCTATCTTCCAATTTCACGACTCCGCAAATGGAGTTCGGTACTGCATTCCATACAATCTTGCTTGAGCCAAAACTATTTGAAGCGCAATACAAGGTTGTTAATTCAACAGGCACGACAGTTCTTGGCAAAGGCGAAAAGGTTCTTTCATCGAAAGAGTACTATCAGCTTTTAACCATGCTTGAAGCTTTGATGTCACATAAGGCAGCTGGCAGTATCTTTGATCCGAAGATCGAGCGCAGAGTTGAAGTGACCTTCTTTGCAGTTTGCCCGATCACTGGATTACTTCGCAAAGTTAGACCTGATATTTACCTAATTCAAAGAGCCTTGGTTGACGTGAAAACAACTGGGGATGCTAGCGAAGAGGGTTTCTCAGATAAGGCCGACCAGTATCATTACGAGTCTCAGCTCGCATATTACGGGGATACCCTAGAGATCGGCGGGTGCAGATGTCCAGAAACTTATCTGTGGGCAGTGAGCAGAAATGAAACTCCCGATGTAATTGTGTTTAAATATGAAGAGCCTGTTTTGAAAATGGGAAGAGCCCGCTACATGCAGGGTTTAGAAAACATTGCCGCATTAATGAAGCGTTACAGTTCCGTTTACGACAACCAAGAGATTATCAGACTTAAGGGCGGGGGGCTCTAATGTTTAGGGATTCTGAAAACGAAGGTGAAAAACCTGCAGCTGCACCACAAAAGCAAATGAAGGTTGAGTTCCTAGCTTTGTGGGGGCGAAAAGACAGGCTAGGCAATACAATCTATACGGGAAAATTAAACAATGCTTCCGTTATAGCGTTCTATACGATCGATAAAAAACCGGGTGATCCGGATATTAAAATCTATCTAACAGATAGAGAAGACAAGAAAAAGCAAGAACACAAGGGGTAAACCATGCCAATGGGCGAATTTCTAAAATCAAAAAGAATGGCTGCAGGACTTTCTCAAAAGGAAGTTTCAAAACAAATGGGCTATTCAACACCTCAGTTTATTTCTAACTGGGAACGCGGACTTTCTCATCCGCCTGTTTCGTCGCTTAAAAAATTAAGCGTGCTTTATAAGATCGATGCACAAGAACTTTTCGATAAGTTGCTTGAGTGCACTTTGGTTGATGTGAAGCAAGACCTTGAAGCAAAGTTTGCTCGAGTTGTTAAATCTAAGCGCGATTCAATCCGCCTAGTTTCTTAATGTTATGGTACCCCCGGCGTAATAACTTTTAACCGTGTTATTGAAACGAGCGCCGGGGGAGTTTGAACGAAGTGATCATGATATCCGAAGGTGGCGAGCCGTCGGGTGGCAACTAGACATCCGAAGGACGCAGACCGTGGCGAAAGCCCCTCGTGCAGCTTGGGCGGGTTTAACGATGCTGATGATCATTTCTTTGAGACTTAAGCATTAATGTTGGTGCCCGCTGTGTGGGGGATCCGTAAAAGGTCAGACAGTAGGTTAAACGCGAAGCTGACGGCCATCTTAATGCGGCAGAGAAATGTATCTTTTCCCCTTAAGCAAGGGAGTCGGAACGCTCTGTTGGTCTCAGTTTGAATGGATTTTTTCGGAGTAGCATCATCGAGTGCGCACTTGGTGCGATATAGATAGCTCTTAGATGTGGCGGCGTTAGCGGCCCGAGCTTAGAACTGTATCAGTTTACTGTCGAACATTTTGCAAGATGCCTGGGTCGAACTGGGAGAATCCCTTGAAACTTAAAGTCGAGATCTATAGGGAGATACAGACGCGGTTCCCCCTGCAGACATAGGCAAGTGTTTCCCCGAGCTTGTGCTCGCGATTCGGGGATTAAGTATTTCTAGGGGAATCTATGGGCGCAATTAAGATCGATTACGACTCTAATAAAGAAGCTAGACACAATCTGTTAAGCATTATTAATGAAGAGGCTCGACTGCTAAAACCCTCTGAAGTTGCTTGGTTTTTATCAAGATCTGAATCAGAAGTTTACGAAAACATCCCACGTCACGGTTCGGGCTATCCTGTTTGCTATTGCCCCGCGACAATTAAAGCTATAAAGAGTGGCTCCCTTAATACGGAACGCTCTTTGAAAATCGAAAAGAAAAGAAAAAACACTAGTCTTCCTTCGTCTCTAAAAAAGAGAAAGGAAAGTAGAAGACTATGTCTGTAAAGAAATTATCCGACGGTTGGTACTTAGCCGATGTTAGGCTGAGCCCAACTGACCGCAAAAGAAAAAAGTTCCCTACCAAAAAGCAGGCCGAAGAATTCGAAAAGGCTGTGCTCTATAAACGCACAGTCGGAATCGATATCAATAAGGATGAATCGCTCGACAAGGGGAGGACTCTTGAAGATGCAATTCAAACTTACTATCGAATCGAATCCGTAAAGAAGGCCTGTAAGAATGACGAGAAAACTTTCTTAACTGGGTTCTATGATTTTGCGATTGAGATCTTAGGTCTGAATTATTTAAAAGAAATTGAGCTGATCCATTTAAATGAATACCAAACATTTCTTCAAGACTCCCATCAACGGGAATTGCTTGCCGAAATTATTTGGAATTCTTTAGCTGACAATGATCCAGAAAAGCAGAACCCCCCAACATATGCTTGGGAGAAGTTACCGTATTCAGACGCGCGAAAAGCCAAAAAGCCAAAACCAATAGTAGGCCTTGCAGCAACATCTGTGAATCGTCACTTCTGTTCAATCTCTGCGTTCTTTGATCAGGCAAAGAAATGGAAGTGGAGATCAAATAATCCATGCGCAGAACTTGAACCCCTAAAAGGTAAAAGTAAAAGGCGCAGCCCGTGGAATGATCATGATATTCAAACTTCAATTCAGCTTGCCGATGAATGGGCAGCCGAAGTTTATTTCTTGATTGCTCGCACTGGCATTCGACCTTGTGAAGCAAGGCGCATGGAGTGGCATGAAATCAATATGGCTGATCGGGTTTTCCCGGTTCATGCGTTGAAAGGCGACGGAACTTTAAAGACTCGTTGGATCCCAATGACCGACGACGTTTATGAATTCTTCGCTAAGCTTTTGATTCAAGCAAAATCAAAACCTGTGATCGGGGTTAATAGGGACTTTGTTTTTCACTCAAAGACCTACAACCAAATCGATACGAAGGCACTCGCAAGAGAGATGGCCCGCGTTACAAAGATCATGGGACTCAAAGGAAAAACTCTGTACGGATACCGCCATTCGTTCGTTGACGCAATCGTTGCGCCATCTGCGGACGGATCGCGTGGGGGAGATATTGAAGCAGCAAGAAAACTTGCGGGCCATTCAAACATCGCAACCACTCAAGGTTATACGCACAGAAAAGATCCAGAGATTCGTAAGACTTTAGAAAGAGTTTCGAAAGAAAGAGTTATTGAATTCAGGAGGGAAGGATAAGACAGATCCGGTTTCGAGTGGGCAATTTTGGACAGTTGCGTTTTACTTGAAATACCCGGATCGATCTAAGTACAAGAAAAGATTGGCGTTCCCAAGGGGATTTGAACCCCTGTATCCTCCGTGAAAGGGAGGTGTCCTAGGCCCCTAGACGATGGGAACGTTTAGAGTTAAACAGACTATTTTCTTTCTTCATCTCTCTTGCGAAAGAGAAGTAGGAAAATGGTGGCTCGCGATGGATTCGAACCATCGACCCCTTCATTAAAAGTGAAGTGCTCTACCAGCTGAGCTAGCGAACCACTGTCCGTTTAGGAAGTGCTAATTTGTAGTAACACGGGACCAAAGTCAATACGATTTCTTACTGTTTTTTAAAAAAATCTGCGTTTTTTTTATAAAAAAAAGGGCGCTGCTCATGTGCTAAGCAACGCCCTTATGAAAATGTCTAACCTTGCTTAATTATTGAACAAAGGCTTTACCCACAGCGTCTGCTCGCGGCCTGGGCCCACGGAAATTACGTCGATCGGAGTTCCCAATTGTGAACCTAAATAATCGATGTAGTTCGTGCATGGACGAGGCAAATCCGAAAGTGTTTTTACTTTCGTCAAATCTTGCGTCCATCCAGGGATCCACTCGATCACTGGTTCTACTTTTTCTAATTCATATGGAGAAGTCGGAAGTTCGGTGATGATTTCGCCGTTTAATTTGTACGCTGTGCACACGCCAATGCGCTCATGGCCCGTTAATACGTCTAATTTCATCATCGCTAGATTCGTAATACCATTTACGCGGATTGCGTACTTAAGC
This sequence comes from Bdellovibrio bacteriovorus, assembly GCA_041888585.1. GTDB lineage: Bacteria > Bdellovibrionota > Bdellovibrionia > Bdellovibrionales > Bdellovibrionaceae > Bdellovibrio > Bdellovibrio bacteriovorus_I. The sequence goes on from CP168971.1 coordinate 1,271,205, forward strand.
GCTACAAGATCTAACCACCCACATCTTCTTGCTCTGCCTGTTGTGGAGCCGAACTCGTGACCGTCAGCTTGGATTTTTTGCCCCACTTCATCATGCAATTCAGTTGGGAAAGGGCCACTTCCCACGCGAGTTGTGTAGGCTTTAAATACGCCGATCACTTTATTCACGTTCATTGGACCGATACCTGCACTTGCGCACGCATTTGATGCCAATGTGGAAGAGCTAGTTACGAACGGATATGTTCCGTGCATGATATCTAACATCGTTCCTTGGGCGCCTTCGAATAGAACTCTTTTTCCTGATTTCAAATTTCTGTTGATGAAAAGACTTGTGTCTTTTGCGCGGTAAGGAGCTAATTCGTCGGCAACACTTTGCACGTCATTTAACAACTCTTCTAATTTGAAGGTCGTTGTTTTGTAGTAGTTCTCTAGCATGAAGTTTTTTTCACGCAGAGCTAACTCGATCTTAGCTTTTAGATTTTCGCGATCAAAGATATCACCGAATAAAACAGCTCTTCTTGAAGCTCTGTCTTCGTAAGCAGGTCCAATCCCTTTTCCAGTTGTACCGATTTTACCTTTGCTCAAAGAGGCTTCACGGGCTGCATCCAAAGCTTTGTGATAAGGTAGAATGATCGTCGCTGTATCAGAGATCATAAGCTGTTTTGGATTCTGTAAAAATCCAGCAGCTTTTAATTTTTTGATTTCATCACGGATTGAGAAAATATCTACAACGACACCAGAAGCAATCACGCACGTTGTGTCTGGTCTAAGAATTCCGCTGGGAACTAAGTGAAGAACCGTTTTTTGACCGTTAACTACCAGAGTGTGTCCTGCGTTGGCGCCACCTTGGTAGCGGACAACCATATCGGCTTTCTCTGCAAAAACGTCGATGAGTTTACCTTTGCCTTCATCGCCCCATTGGGCCCCGACAACAACAATACCTGCCATGAAATTTCCCTTCATGTACCGGTGTCACAACCTGGTACGTACAATTTGTCCCTCAAAGGTTGAAATCAGGCAAGTTTTGTTTTGTTTTTATTCTCCTTTAAAAGGAGCCGCTCCATACCACGGAGCTCTTGGGGGAAGTGTGTCAGAAGTGGAGCCATCAATGAAGAAAGCCATTAACTTATTAGCTGCAACCTGAGACGCTTTAAAGAAGGCATCTTCCGTATTTGCTCCAATATGCGGAGTTAAAACCACGTTGTTATAGGAAAGCAGATTCGAATTTCTGCTTAAAGGTTCTTTTTCATAAACATCAAGTCCGACGGAGCGCAGCCAACCTTTTTCTAGAGCTTCGCATAAATCATTTTCGTTAATGACTGAACCGCGGGAGGTGTTAATTAAAACGATACCGCGATGAAGATATTCAAACTGCGATCGGTTTAACATATGTTCAGTTTCTAAAGTTTTCGGCACATGGAAACTTAAAACGTCGGCAGTTTTTAAGACTTCCTCATAACTTAAGCGCGGGATTTTAAGACGATCAAATACCTCGTCGTCTTGGTAAGGATCGTAGGCTACGACATTCATGCCGAAGGCTTGAGCAATTTGTGCGACTCGTGAACCAATTCTTCCTAAGCCCACGATGCCGTAAGTGCGACCGCTTAGTTCTATCCCCGTAATAAGATCTCTTTGCCAGTCACCGGCCTTCACCATTTTGTGACCTTGATGGATATTGTTTACGCAGTTTAAAACGAGCGCCCACGTGAGTTGTGCGGCGGATTCAATATTTGCTGTTGGAGTGTGCATAACTGTCACGCCCCATTTTTGAGTCGCCTCTAAATCAATGTGATCAAAGCCACTGGTGCACGTGATGATAAGCTGTAGCTGACGGGCTTTTTTTAAAAGCTCTTCGTCAATTTTCGTGCGGCTTCGAATTAACAAAGCATGCGCACTGACTAAATGCTCTAGCGGTAAATGCTGAGGGTGATCGCTGCGCACGACCTCAAACTGCGAATGCTGTTGCAGATATAAAAAACTATCTTGCGCAAATCTGTCGGTGATTAAGATTTTCTTTTTCATGGATGTTGCTCCAGCCACAGTTTTGCTTCGTCAGTTAAAATCGAAATATGGTCAAGGCTTAAGAAACCAGGATCAAAATGTCTTAGCGTGTGACCTAGGCATTCAATTAAGCGCACCATGTCTTCATCGGGAATATAGCCCATGTGACCAATGCGAATGATTTTTCCTTTAGCCTGATCTTGTCCACCCATAATCGTGATGTTGTGAACTTCTTCTAAGTGCAGTCGAATTTTCTGACCGTCCATTTTTTGTGGAACTAACAAGGCTGTTACCGAATCACTCGGGGAGTCAGCATAAAGCATCATGCCTAATTTTTGTCCAAATACTCTTGTGAATTCTGCTTTACGGTGGATGGATTTAAAGAGCTGCTCTAAACCTTGCTTTTGAATCATCTCTAAAACAACATCCAGGGCGCGAATGATCGCGACATTAGACGAATAGAAAGTTTCTCCTGCTTGGTTGGCTTTTCGTTCTTTGCGTAGATCAAAATAGAATCTTGGCGTTGTCGCTTTTTCTGCAAACTTCCAAGCTTTTTCTGATAAAGAAACAAAAGTCATTCCGGTCGGAAGCATGAAAGCTTTTTGTGAGCCCGCCACCAATCCATCAATTTTCCACGCATCCATTGGTAATGGATAAGCTCCTAAAGCCGTGATCGCATCAACTAAGAATAAAGTATCCGGGTAACCACTGATAATTTTTCCTAAGGCTTCAATCGGGTGGGCAACTGCTGTACTGGTTTCGCAAGCTTGGCAAAGAACCGCGCGAGCATCTGGATGATTTTTTAAGGTGCCTTCGACAATAGTTAAATCAACGGCTTTTCCCCAAGGAACGTCAATTGTGATGACTTCAGCGCCATAGGCTTTTGCCATCTCGGCCCAACGTTCGCCAAATTTTCCTGAATTGATTGCGATAACTTTGTCGCCCGGTGACAGAGTATTGACAAGCAAAGCTTCCATCCCGCCGGATCCCGTGGAAGTCAAAAGATACACCTCTTGCGTCGTCTGAAAAACTGTTTTAATTCCCGTTAAAACTTTCTTTAAAATTTTATCAAATTCAGGAGTTCTGTGGTGAATCATCGGCAATGCCAAAGCTTTGCGCACCTCAGGGTGAAGGTTCACGGGGCCCGGAGCTAATAAGCTGTATTTGGCATCAAATGTCGTCATTGTTTTTCCCATTTTTTTGAGATGACTTCCTTCTAAATTTATACTCAACTGAGCATGTGGACGCAATCTTTAAAGCCCTGCTAATAGCAGCAGCATTTTCGACTCTTTCTCTTACCGGCTGTGCCTATCGTTTAGGTGCAGCGACGAGAAGTATGCCTGGGGGTTACAAACAAATCTCTGTGCCTATCTTCAAAAATAAAACGCAAGAGACGGGGATTGAAGTTTCTTTCACCAACGCCCTTGCGCAAGAGTTTCAGCGTTCGCGCATTGCTCGCGTTGTGGACAATTCTTTATCTGAAGTGGCTGTGATTGGAACGATTGATTCCGTTCAATATTATCCTGGAGCTAAACGTGTTGCCGGTGACTCTTCAACGCCTTATCTCCCTCTAGGAACAGTCATCGCGTCAGAGTATCGCATTCTTGTGCAAGTCACTGTTAAAATTGTTCGTCAAGCCGATGGCACCGAACTTTGGAGTGGCAGCTTCGGTGGAGAGCGTACTTATGCAGCACCTCAAGTAACGCTAGCGGGCGTCAACTCCGTGAATCCTCTTTACAATCTTTCTGCGCGAAGGCAAAACATTGACGTCATGGCGAACGACATTATGGTTGAAGCGCATGACCGTATCACTGAAAATTTCTAATTTGTACAAGGGCCATATTTCGATCCCAGTCGAAATATGAATGCAGCAAAGATGGCACTGATTGATGCTCAAAAATTTTATAAAGATCTTGAAAAAGGTCAGCTGGCGCCGTTGTACTTCCTTTTTGGTGAAGAGCCTTATTTATTAAATCAAAGTGTTGAAAGATTTAAATACGCAGTTCTTACCGAAGGAGCTGTGGATTTTAATTACAGTCTTTTTTACGCTAGCGACGCTGATGTTGTCGTGGTTCGTGATGCAGTTGAAACACTACCAATGATGGCTCCACGCCGCTTGGTGATTTTAAAAGAAGCCCAAGAACTGACTGATAAGGAATGGGCGGAATTTGATTCTTTGATTGAAACACCGGTGGATAGCACCGTGTTTGTGATTCTTGCTTCACGCATTGATAAACGTAAAAAACAAATTAGACAGCTGCTTGATAAAGCCGACTGCGTTGAATTTAAAAAGCCCTACGAAAATCAGATTCCTTCTTGGATTAACTATATCGCGCAAAGCTTGGGTCTAACGATTAGTAACGATGCGATTCACTTGTTGCACAAACTTGTGGGTCATCACCTTACTGAAATCGAAGCAGAGCTTAAAAAACTCGGCGACTTTGTTGGTGGCAATCGCCGCATTGAAGTTCAAGATGTGGCACAAGCGGTTTCCCGCTCTAAAGAAGAAAACGTTTTTGATTTTACTAAGGCCATCGGTGAAAACGATCGTGTGAAGGCCTTAGAGCACTTGGTTCATTTATTGGATCAGGGGCAGAACGAGATCGGTATCATCTCTTTGGTGGCCCGCCACGTGCGTATCTTGCTTACTTTAAAGCGCGGTATGGAAGAAGGCTTACATGGGGCGAAGCTTGCACACTACGCTCAAGTGCCGCCGTACTTCCTTGAAAGTTATCTTGATCAAGCCCGACTTTGGACTGCGAAAAAGCTTGAACAAACCCTCGTGGTGTTGTCTGAGACTGATAAGGCTTTAAAATCCTCACCATTGTCTAGCCACATTTGGCTTGAAAACATGGTTCTAAAGACCTGTGGGACGACTTCAGCCCACGCCATGTGATTTAGTTTTCCTTAAGAAAATCCGATCAGTTCCCTATGAGATACGAAGACAAAAGTGGCAGTTTCCGCCGCCAATATCCACGACGTGATTTTTCGCGCAAAATAGGAGTCCTTTGCGACGGCAGTTATTTTGTTTGTGATTCACGGGAAATCGGTGAGGGGGGAATGTCTATTCGCTCGGAATACATTCTGACCGAAGGCCATCAGGTTGTTTTAAGCTTTCAAGTTCCCAACGGAAGCTTCGTGTTCTTGCGCGGTACGATTGTATCAACGCAAAAAAAACAGGGTGACGATACCGTCACCCATGGTTTGAGCTTTAACGAGATTGATTTCTCAATCAAACGTCAAATTCGCTCTTACGTTTCTGCCAGAGCAGATGCTAGCTAATCTGTATTCGGATGCTGCTTCAGCCTGCGCAGTCGAAGACCGCTTCGGCTCTGCCGGCGTCAGCCGAACTATTTAGATGCAGTGTTAGCGCGAACAGAAAGACGGCTGATTTTGCGAGAAGCAGTTTCTTTCTTAATAACGCCAGTTTTTGCAGCTTTCATTACTTGAGCTGTGAACTTTTTCAACAACTCAGGAAGAGCTTTAACGTCTTTTGCTTGGATAGCTTTAACCAAGTTTTTTTCAACTGTTTTTACAGTGCTTTTGCGTGCGTTGTTAACAGCTGTTTTGCGAACTGATTGACGAGCTCTTTTTGCTGCAGACTTATGATTTGCCAAGGGATAACCTCCACAGTAATCTTTTTTTACTAAAACGAACCAAAGGGATTAACATAGGGTGTCTCAGGAAGCAAGGGTATTAAAAGAAGATCGCAAAAAGGTCTTTAAAAGAGCCTTTTCTATGGCGTCAGGGACCTTAACTAGCCGCATCTTGGGGCTTTTACGGGATATGGCGCTAGGGGCTCTCTTTGACCGGATGATCACCGATGCCTGGTCGGCAGCCTTCCGTATTCCTAACTTCTTTCGCCGCTTATTAGGTGAAGGCTCCCTTTCCGTGAGTTTTATTCCGGTTTTTATCGAAGCTAAGGCCGCAGATCCCCATGGTCCCCGTGCCCAGAATCTCGCAAACGGGCTTTATACATTATTATTAGTGTTCCTGGGTGCTTTGACTCTTTTAGGAATCGTGTTTGCGGATCAGATCTTTCAATGGATTTTGGCCGACACCTATTTATCAAGCCCCGAAAAATGGGAACTCACGGTGCGCATGGGGCGCATCATGTTTGGCTTCATTTTTTTCATATGCACCTATGCCTATTTCATGGGGGTGTTAAATGCGCTGGGGAGTTTCGGTCTCCCAGCGGTGGCTTCAGCATTGTTGAACGTTTCAATGCTAGCGTTCACCTTCATGCCAGCACATTGGTTCCCTAGAGCAGGGGACGGGCTTGCTTGGGGAGTTTTGGTTGGTGGAATTTTGCAGGCTTCAGTTGTGTGGTGGGCATTAAGAAGCACCGGGCATTTGCCGCGCTTTAAGTTCACTGGTTGGAGTTCTGATCTAAAAGCTGTGTTTCGAAACCTCGTACCAGGTTTAGTCGGCATGGGACTTACCCAATTTACTACTTTGATTAATTTATATTTCGCCAGCAGCCTGCCTGAAGGATCGATCTCCTATATTTATTGGGCGGATCGTTTGTTGGAACTGCCGCTGTCATTAGTATCAGTCAGTTTGGGAGCAGCTCTATTGCCAACCTTAAGTGATTTTGCTTCTTCAAAAGATAAAGAAAAATTCTTAGCCACAGCTCAGGATGGATTTTTAATGAATCTTTTCCTTTCTTTGCCTGCAGCTTTAGGACTTTATTTCTTGGCAGAACCAATCATTGAAGTTTTATTCTTGCGTGGAAGATTTACCTTTGCTGACGTGGTTTCAACAGCCGCCGTATTAAAGATCTACGCAGTAAGTTTGGTTTTGATCGCAAGTAGCAGAGTTTTAATGCCGCTCTACTATTCAGTGAAAAACACTTGGTACCCGGCAGCAGTTTCAATTCTAAGTTTAGCGTTGCACATCGGGATGGCCAAATACTGGATGGAAGAACGAGGACTGCAAGGCCTTATCATTTCAAGCACACTTGCGGCGTTATTAAACTTCTTTCTCCTTTTTGCTGCTTTACCAAAATGGAATTTATCCTTCATAAGTAAAGACTTCTTTATCGCAATCACAAAATTCCTTATAGCCAGCGCAGGTTTAATCCTAGCAATTCAATTCCACCAAGCCTTCCTCGCGTGGACCAACGGCAGCATGAAACTAATAGCCCTAACCCTAACAATTCTACTAGCGGCAACAACCTACCTAACAATTGCCCACATCCTAAAGGTGCCTACTTCCCTTTTACGCCCACACCGCAACAAAAACTAAAAGGTGCCTGCTTCTTTTTGCGGTTGCGGCAAGTCATTTTTCTTCGAACCCATTCATTTATATTTGGCTAAGTTTTGCATATGGGGGAGCGGACACTTTTCGGACGAAGATTGCTTAACCATCACTTTCACATGCGCTTCGGCGGTAATTATTAACTTGGATTAATGATGGGCCTTCTAGCGGATTGACTTCGGTCATACGGAAATCAAAGCTATTGAAATGATTTCTTCTAAAAAAAATCTTTCAGCGATTTTGGGTTTAAAATATCCGTTAATAGTAGCACCGATGGCGGGCGGTCCTTCATCGCCGGAGCTTGTTATCGCATCTTGTGAGGCAGGTGCTCTAGGGTCCGTGGGAGCAGCTTATTTAGATAAAACTGCCATCAAGGAGTTTGTTTCTAAAGTTCGCGCTAAAACGCAAAATCCGTTAGCGATAAATCTTTTTATTGCTAGTAATCTCCCAAAAATCTCAGATGTGGCGTTAGCTAAGGCCGTTCAACAGACGCAAAAGTATAGAGATGAATTTAACTCGTTGGCTCCAACTTTAGAGCCTCCTTATGAAGAGGATTTCGATAAGCAGTTCGAAATGATTCTTGAACTAAAACCGGCAGTTTTTAGTTTCGTATTTGGATGTCCTCCAGATGAATACTTAAGCGCCGCCCATAAAGCAGGTATCTACACCATCGGTACAGCGACTACCGCTGAGGAATGTCAAAGATTAGAAGACGCCGGTGTCAAAGCAGTTGTGCTGCAAGGATTTGAAGCTGGTGGGCATAGAGGAATTTTTGATCCAAATATTGACGACCCGAATATTTCTTTGGCTGATCTAATAAAACAAGTCAGGGGTAAAACTAAAATTCCGATCATTGGAGCTGGCGGTATTATGAATAAGATTGATGTAGCGACCGTTCTTCAATCAGGTGCAGACGCCGTGCAAATGGGCACAGCATTCTTAGCGACGAAGGAAGCGGGTACGTCTTCACCATATCGAAACAAATTGCTTTCTTCTGCCGACCGCAAAACCAAACTTACCAGAGCATTTTCGGGAAGACTTGCAAGAGGAATAGAGAACCGGTTTATGAATGAGATAGATACAGATCCTTCAAGCATTCTTCCTTTTCCAGCTCAGAATAAGTTCACTAGAGATTTGAGAAGCGCCTCCGTGGCAGCGAATTCAGCAGAGTTTTTATCTTTATGGTGTGGTACGGGCAGGGGAGAGTTATGGACTGGCGCTACCGCAGAGCTAATTAATCTGCTATTTTCATAAAAACGAAAAGGCTGCTTGATTAGAGCAGCCTTTTCGTTTTGTTAGATTCCAATGACGCACTAGGGGCGTAAAAAAGAACCAGGCACCTTCGATTATTTGTTTTCAGCTAAAGAGTTGTAGCTTTCGCTGATAGTTTGTTGTCTTTCAACTTCTTTTGACCAGCGTTTTACTTCGCCTTGGTAGCCTTTTTGTTTGGCTTTCCATTCGTTTTCTTCGCTAGCTACGGAACGAAGTTTTTTGCTTACTTCGGCATTTTGTTCTTTTAGGCTGTTCGCTCTTGAACTCCAGATTTTCTTTTCCTCTTGCAGTTGGTTCATCTGCAATTGGTAGTCGCTGATGTTCATTTCGCGTTTCTTTTGGTTTTCCTTAATCTTAGCGATAGCAGCTTCAAATTCTTGGATTTTCGCGTTTTCTAAAGCCATTTTGTTTTGTTCATCAGCGATCAAGCGTTGCAGGTCTTTTTCTTGAGTGCTGATTTTACCCATGGCCTTGTTATTATCATCCATTTGTTGTTGGACTTGTTTTTGTTGTCCTTCAACTTGGGATTTCACTTTACCAACTTCAGTGATGTTGCCTTCAACCACTTTTAAGTTTTTCTCGTACTCATTCAAATTTGATTTTGAATTGTTCAAATTTGTCTTAATACGCTCTAAACCCTCTTTCGCCGTTGTTTGTGCGAAAGCTGTTGTTTGCAGGCTCATTAAAACACCCAAAGTTAAAGTCATCATTGCTTTATTGAGTTTCATCTTGAAATCCCTTCCTTATTGTTCAACCAAACCTGCAACATTGTCTTGTTGAGGGCATACATTTTTAAGTGAAGAGCGATAGTGACCCACTTCGTCTTCCCAAATTTCACCTTTAAATTTCCAGTTAAGGCTTTTCTCTTTTTCAACCTTTAACTCTGGACGTTCTTTATCTGTTGGCTCACCACCAGCCATTTGATAGCGGATGTGTTCACCGGCACCAGAATAAAGTTCATACTGAAGAACATCGTTTTGATCTAATACTTTGCTTAATGAAGCAAACATATCAGCGAAACGGTTTTTCAAAGCTTTGGCAGCGGCTACACGCAATTCACCTTTTTCTTTTTCAATACGAGCAATACCTTTTTCGCGTAAGTTCTTAATAGATAAGCGGGCTTTTTTAGCAATGTGGTACTGGATTCTTGCGCTTAACAATTTTCTTTCCGCAGAAGTGATTGCAGACGAACCGGCTTTGTTAGAGCCTTTTGCTTTTGCTAGCTCTGCATTGGCTTCACTTTGACGTGCGATGAATTGGCGCTCTAAAGTCACAAGAGTTAAAGAGATCTTGTTGAAGCGTTGGATTTCATCTTCATAGGTATTGATCTGTCTTTGATTGTTCATGAAAGCCGGGTGGCGGGCTATCTCCACGATGAATGCGCGAGGTAAACCGTCCACTTCTTTAAGATCCGAGTTTTTGACCCAGTTCTTAACCGTTTCATAGTAGCTCAAGTGGTCTTTGTGAGATTTTAAGTACTCTTCAAGTTTCTTTTTCGTCGGACCATATTTTTTGTTCATTTCAGTCAAAACTTGAACGCCGTCACCGTATTGGCAAAGGTTTAAGTAACCTACTGTACGAACCACATAGGATTCCGGAGCAAAAGCGTTTTTAAAGAAGTCGGTGTGTAACGAGAACATATTCCCCGCAGCACCTTCATAGTCTTCACTCAAAACTTGAGTCCAAGCGCTTTCTATCATTGCTTGCAACCAAAGAGGATTTGACTTTTCAACTTTCAAATAAGATTGGAAAGCGTCTTTATAATCACTTTTTTGGAATTGGATACGAGCTAACGTCAAAGCTCCCACAGAACGTAACTGAGAAGACTTGTCTCCGTCGGTAGCGTCCATCAGGCGGTTTAAATGACCGATAGCTTCATCCACTTTACCTTGACGATAATTATTTAAAGCCATCAATAAAAGAGCATCTGGATAACGTTTTGATTTTTCAGTGATGAAAATCAAAGCGTCTTCCATCAGACCCAATTGGCCTTTTTCAGAGTAATATTTAGCGCGAGTCAATTGATAGTCATCGTTATTAGTGACATCAATTTCAAACTTGATCACAAGAGGATCAATCATAGCGATATCAGAAACTTCCAATAAAGAAATGTTTTCAGCTAAGGCAGCCGTCGCTCTTTGTTGCCATTCTTTGTTTTTTGTTTCTTGAGAAACTTGGATCATGTATTGGCGGAACTCAGAATTTAAACCTAAGCCCTTTGCAGTCATTGCGTAATTAAACAAAGACTGAAGACGGTGCTCTGGATCTTCCATAAGTTCAGCAAATAGGCCCATCGCCATCTCATAGTTCTTATGGTACTCAAGGAAAATCATGGCTTGAAGAAGCTTGTAATCGTTAGGCTTCATCTCATCAATTTTCGCCAAGTTCACAATAGGATCTTGAGTTTTAGCGTCAGCGATATGAGGCAACATCTTTACATCTGGAATTTTTTTGAAAGCATCCGATGACGTGATGTTTTTTGGAGCTTCAACAACGGCTTTATAAGGAGCGATGTTGAATTGTAAAACCGGTGCCGCCGTTTTGCTGCGTAAAGGTTGTAAATTCAAAGCTTGGGAAGCGGGGAGGCGTAAAGGGGATACTGATCCCGCTTGCACCTGGCGCTCTTCACCTAAATCCAACAAAGGAATTGATTTGATTTTAGTGATTTCAGTTTTACCTTTGACCGTCTTTTTAGTGTAGACGTCATAGGTTGGAACCATGCTTGATTTTACTTTTAAACCCGAGGCCGCTGGACGACCGGATTTTTTCACAGTTAGTGCGGAGTTAGCCAAAGCCACTCCACACACAAAAGGCAACGCAATTATAATCTTATAATGCTTAAACATATGTCCCCCACCTTGGAGATTTTAGTGCCAGTAAGTCAAACCTAGTAAAAGTTGAGTGTCGTTGACGACCTTGGCACCCAAGTCACGGCTTGGAGCAATCGTGCTGTATTTAAAACGATCTTCGTTTGTAAATTTATTAATAAAGTCAGCACGGATCGCAAAGTGTTCACTGAAGAAAATTTGCTGATTGATGCCGATTTGGTAACTGAAGGCACTTCCTGACTCATCACCTTCTTCTTTTTTGATGATGTAATCAGTAGTACCAACGCCTAAAGAGATACCCATATCAAAATAGATGATGTGTTTATCTAGGAAGCTCATTTTTGCATACAATGGCACGTAAGTTACCGATAACGTTTTTGATGAATCAAAAAAGTTATAGTTCGGAGCCACGCCGTTTTCGTCGATGAACTGTTTGGTGTTGTCATTGTTCTTCATGTCCGCTTTTGTGTAGTTCAAATCCACACCCACGCGTTCATTAAAGAAATAACCCACTTGCAGGGAAGTGATAGTACCAGTGCCGAACGGGTCATTAATAGGTACGCCGCCAGACACATTTAGGTAATATCTTTCTGCTTTCGTGTAACGGCGGTTTTGCACAACGCTAAAGTCGTCATCTTTTGCCGCCCAGTATTTTTGTTCCAATTTCTTGATGTCTAATTTATCGCTGCCTCTTTGGTCGCTATTCGCGATGTTAGCAGTGTCGCTAGCCGTTTGTGCGAACGCTTGAGATGCAGTCAAGATGATCATTAAGAGTGTCTTCTTCAACATATAATTACCCCCGCCTTAGTTTGTACTCTTGAATAAGAATGGATATGTCACTAGCACTCGAGTTCCACCTTGTGGGTTAGGAAACTTCCATGCTGCAACCCGATTCAATATACATCCCTCAACGGTCGCATTCTTAAGTGTTGTGTCCCCAATTAATTGTTGCTCTACCTGACCTGTAGGTCCGATAGTGAACTTCACCGCCACTTTACCGAATAGATCCGGGTTCGCGCTCAGTTGACGTTCGTAGCAATATAAAATCTGTCCTAATTTTGATTTGATGTATTGAGCGATCACTTCACGGTCAAGACCGCCAGTGATTTCACCTTCTTCTTCAATCAAACCAACGCCACCACTACCAGTTCCACCAGCAGCAAGGCCACCCATGCCGGAAGCATTTTTACCACCACCGCGACCTGCAGTAGAAATAGTCACGCCTGTGCCATTTCCTTCAGTGCCCCAGTTACGACCTGATCTTTCGATGTTTCCAACCGCAGCAAGCGCTCTTCCTGAAGCACCTGTGCCTGCCTTCGTGCCGTTAGCAAAAATCACGTTATTGCTTTTTGCAGCTTGTGCGGAAACTTTACCGATCAATTGAGACACTCTTCCGCCTTGAAGGGACTTCATCATGTTGGCGACACGGCTTCCGCCACCACCACCATTTGGCATCTCGTTTTTAGGACCTGCAGCAGATGGATTTTCTTTAACTACAACTTTAGTTGGAGTTGTCGTCTCTGCTTTTTTACGTTTTTGTTTGATTTCGGTTTTAACAATGATTTTCTGAGCGGCTTTTGGTGGAGCAGCTACTACTTCCATTTCCTTTTTTGGAGCAAAAATCCCCACAGTTAAAAGGAATAGGGCAGCGCCAAGCACCAGCAATACGCCACGCTTAGATTCTTCATCGACAAGTTGGTCTGCAGTGATATAGCCCCATCTAGCTGCGTCTTCTAGTGACACAGTTCGTTGGCTGATTTCTAGATCACCCACAGTTTCTTTTTTCCATTCCTGGGTCGGAGTGCTCGCGATCGCAACCGGAGTCACTGCCATGGAAGGTTTAAATTTTTTATTTAACGGAAGAACTTTTGTTTCAACGACTTTTCCGCCCTGGCGAACAATGAATAATTGGAATTGTTTCCCAGCTTCACGTTGTTCTTGACCGGCTTTTTCAAGACGCAAATATAGATTTGCTTCTTTTTCAATCGGCGTCAGGGTCAAAGTGCAATCAGCAAGCTCAATTGTTTGTTCCTTATCCAAGCAAATAGCTGGCATTGCAGAACCTTGAGCTGACGACATATTCATATTGATGTACCACCAACGGTTGTCGCGGAATTCAAAGAGGCCTTGAATGCCTTCCGTTTTTGGTGCAATGGAAATCACATCGGCCAAGCGAGATGAGCCGAAGGTGTGAGTTGTGTTAGCGGGACGAAGCTTCCAACTTTTTGCCGTCCCATCTTTGAGGGATTGGCGTACGATCAGTGTAAACATGTTAAACCCCAAATCAGATTATTGATTTAAATAAAGAGCGGATTCGCGAATACGGCCGTCCATATCCTTCTGCACATCATAAAGAGGCATGAATTTCACACCTCTTTTTTGCACAAGGTAGGCGCCGTCAGGATTACGAATCGTTCCTTTGAGGCTCATGTCACCGAAATTGACTTCTTGAACTTTACGGACTGTTCTTTGTTTGGCAAAGGCAGTCGTAGCACTCAGAAGAAGGAAAGGGATCATCGCTGCGATGATTCTTTTCACTTGAATCCTCCATAATTACAAGTCTCCCGAGATTACGTGCTGACCGACTTTGTTTTGTGTTTTCAAATACTGTATTTTCTTACCTAACCAATCACGCAATTCAATCTGCTGACTGGATTTTAAAGCTCTTTCATAAGAATCCAACGCAAGCGTTGGGCTTCCTTTGTACGTTTCTAGCAAGTGCGCTTGTTGCAACAAGAAGTCGGTGTTGTCTTTTTTCATTCCAAGCAAATCTTTGATTGTGCTTAGAGCTTTTTCAACTTCACCCTTCTGCGCGTAAGCCTCGCTTAACAAGATACCTACATTCAAAGTATACAAAGTTTCTTTTGATTGTGCAGAAAATTTCTCAACTGCACTCGTAAAATCTCCCTCTGAGAAAGCTTTCACCGCAGCGAAAGTTTTCATTTCTGTCGAAGGCATTTGCATGTCTAGAACTTTTTCGAAAAACGGCATCGCCACAGTGATTCCGTCTTCCTTATAGACTAGTCTTGCTTTCTGATACACGAACGGAGCCGCTTCTGGTTGTAACTTCAATGAAGCTTCAATCATCCAAAGAGCTTTGTCTGTGTAGCCTTTCGACTCGGCACCAAGACTTGCGTAGAAAAGTCCAAGGGCGCGGGTTTCAGGAGCTTTAGCGAGCTCTAGACCAAGGTTTTCTACAGTCTCATACTGTCTAGAAGAATAACAATTTCCTGCGATTTCCAAAGCTGAGGCAGCTGTGAAGTTTCTAGCCGCGACAGCAGTCTTGCTGCAGGCCTTCGCTGTACGAGAATCAAACTGAGACACTTTGCCAATCGTAAAATCAGCTGAAGCAGGCAGGAACGCTGTCATTTTTTCGGGAGCCGGGTATTGCACCTGTGGAACCACTGTTTGATCCGCACGGATGTTGGCGTAAGTTCTTTCAGTGCTAGCACCTTGTCCCTTAGAAGCCGCAAGAACTTTAAGTTTCGCTTCGTTTTCATTTTTCTTGTCTTGAATTGGTGCTGTCATCTTTGCGATCTCAGCTCTTAAAGCATCTTGATCTGCCGGGCTTAATGAAGCAGGCAATGGCATGCTCTGTAAGCTTTCGATGAAGTTTCCATAAACACGGTCAATACCGCGCATCGCTTCAAGCTGTTGATATGGATCTTTGCTCATTTTCAAAGTGCTGTAGTAAGCGGTATGGGCTTTATCAAGCTTTTCTGTTTTTAGCGAAAGAACCATCGCGAATTTTTCTTCACGGGCTTTTACACTTTGTTTAGCCAATTCTTTTTCTAATATGCGGGCTTGAATTAAACGAGCTTCAGCACGGACCTCAGCACTTACATCACGGCCGTTAGCTTTCATCGCAAGATCAAAAGCTTGAGTGTCTTTACCTTGTTCTAAAAGTCTTCGCGCGCGAGAAATGATGATTTGAGTTGTGTAAGGTTCAATACCTTTTGCAAGGATCTGCTGTTGTAACTTTTCAAGCTCATTTGAATTTGGTTCATTTTTATATGAATCCAAAAGCTTGCCATAGATTCTTTCTAAAGTTTTAGAATCTGCAGCTGCGAGAATACCTTGATAAGCAGAACGAGCTTCCTTGGTTTTCTTTTCAAGCAGATAGATGTCAGCAGCCATCTCAAGGTGAGTGTTACGGCCTTTTTTGTCTAGGTCCGCAATTTTCACCAAAGTTTGCGCTGATTTTGAGATCTGACCAACATCAGCATAGGCTTTTGCCGCTTCTTTTAAAGCATCCAAGTTACGTTTGTCTTCTGGATACTTAGAAACGAATTTCATTGATAACTCAGCCGCATCAAATACTTTACCTTCTGCATATAGAAGGCTTAAACCTTGCCATAAAGCATCTTGGGAAAGTTTTGAACCTTCGTGCTCTTTTGCGTAAGCAACCAAGCGGTTGGCAGCTTCCGTTTTATTGCCCGTTTTTGCGTACTCTTGAACTTCCGTGAAGTGAGCTTCTTCTAGGATTTTACCCATGCTTTTTTTACGGGCATCATCAGAGCTTGAAGCCATCACTTGTTTAGAGAAGTTTTTAATACCAGTGAAGTCCTTACGGATGTTTAAGATATCTAAGATCAAATCCTCAGACTTCTTTTTGATCTCGTCATTACCTTTGATTGAAGCTAATGGAGTTAACCATTTTTCTGCTTCCGGGTAATTGCTTTCTTCGTAAGCGATATGACCCATTTTAAATTTAACCAGCGTCGCAAATTTGCCAGTAGGGTGCAGAGTTAAATAACGAGTCGCTAGTTCTTTACGTTCAGCTTCTTTCAGCGGAGTTTTAGTTTTTTCTAAGCTTTTCTCTTTTGAATATAAAGACGCATAGTTTGCATCATGACGCATTGTAGGTTCTGAAGCTTTGTCGCCCACCATTTTATATTGGACGCTGGCTTCGTCATACTTTTGCAATTGGAATAATAGCTCGGCATAAGCATAGCGAGTTTTTAAATCTGGCTTAGCCGCATCTTCATTATCCAAAATAAGCTTGAACAATTGTTGCGTTAAATCAGAGAATTCCATGTTTTGTTTGTTCTTAAGCCAGATTTCCCACCATTTTTTCGCCATATCAAGACTGACGCGGCGGAAATCTTCTTCACAGGCAACTTTTGCGTCAACTGGTTTTTGCAAAGTTCTCCAAGTAGAGTCTTTGCGGCACAGGTCGCTAGCTGTTTGCATGTGGGAAATGACTTTGTCTCTTTTCTTTAGGCTTTCATTGGCGCTAACCAAGAGCAGGTGAGACTTAACAACATCAGATCCAGTAGGACGTCTTTCAAGGTATTCACCCAGGAAAATATTCATTTCTTTATATTTACTGTGGGAGTCATAAAGTTTCGCTAAATCAGTCATCGCCTGACCAAGCTCTTCTTCATTAGTGATTTCTTCAAAGAATGAATACAACTTATCAGCTTCGTAAGTGTCGCCAAGGAATACAGTCAAATCGCGAAGTGCTTCGCGGCGTAGGTTGTGGCGATTGTTTGGTACTTCACCTTCTTGAAGAGGTGGGTTTGATTTTACAACAGTGACTAACTTGCGGATCCCGTTTTCAGAGTCACGCATGTTGTAGTAACTCCAAGCGGCCTTGTACATACCGTAAGAGTAAACCCGGCTGTGCGGGTATTTTTCG
Source organism: Bdellovibrio bacteriovorus (assembly GCA_041888585.1). Lineage (GTDB taxonomy): Bacteria > Bdellovibrionota > Bdellovibrionia > Bdellovibrionales > Bdellovibrionaceae > Bdellovibrio > Bdellovibrio bacteriovorus_I. Next base: position 1,288,205 of record CP168971.1, read on the forward strand.
ACTTTAAGGAAATGTTCCAAGGCTTCTTTAAATTTACCTTGGTCATAAAGAAGTTCACCTACTGCCAAAGTACCATCAGCAATCAATGGAGACTTAGGGAAGCGATTTAAAAGTTTATGGTAGAGAACTTCAGAGGCTTTGAACTGAGAGATTTGTTGGTTGGCAAAAGCGTTATTAAATAAAACGGCATCCATCTGTCTAAAAGACGGAAATTCCATTTCTATCTTAGTATAGATTTTAATAGCGCGTTTAACCGCATCCGCTCCTCTTTCATTAGGAACTGGAAACGGCGAAAGCTTCATCAGCTTTGTATCTTGATGAAGGTCAAAGAAACGGCCCGATTTAGAGCGGCGCATGTAAAGCTCCGCCAAACGGTACCAAAGATCCACTTCTTCAGGTGAGCCTTTTTTCTTTTTTAAAATACCTTGCAGTGATTCAATAGCCTTGTTTTCAGAGCGAGTAATCATAATCTCACTGCTGAAGGCTTTCTTTTCGTTATCTGCTTCGCTGCCTGAATTCATGCGAACTTCAGGTAAAAGTCCTTTCGCATTTTTATCGGCGCCAAGACAGTAAATTGAAAATAGATGAAATGCTAGAAGCAGAATCACTGTTCTGATCATAAACTTATTCTCCGACCATGGTGACAAGTTTCAACTGCGGGAAGCCGGCCATTGATGCTGTGTACATCACCTTACGTAAAGTCGCATAAGGAAGATCCTTATCCGCTTGTAGTAAGATTTTTCCATCTTTCACATGCTTTTCAGTTGAATTTTTAGCAAGCTTATCGAGTTCATCAAATAATGGTTTGATAAAATTTGTGTCTTCTTTTTCAAGATCTTGCGGAAGAAAGTCGGCATTTTTAACGTCAGCGATCTTCGTTTGATCAATCTTTAAAGCATCTTCTGACAAAGAAAGCTTGATGGCTTCTGTCGGATTCGTCATCGAAGCCGAAGAAGGCAGTCTTACTTTGTCTGCAGGAATGATTTGCACATCTGCAGTAGAGTAGGTTTGTAACAAGAACACCAACATGATCGTAAACATGTCCGTCATTGACGTGATGTTTAGGGTGAAGGTTGAGTTCTTATTTAAGTTCGGTTCAAAGCGTGTACGGCGTGACATAGAACTAACCTTCCATAGTGTTGGTGAAAATGATTTCCGGGAACATGTAGTTTGTTTCCACGTTCTTACCTTGTTTGGTATCAAACACCGGGAACTTCACTTTCATGTCGCGGGCCTGGCGGGCTTCATCCATGATTTTTACGATCTCGTTGTACGGAACTTTGCCATCCGGATTAAGCTCAAGCTTAAAGATTTCAGGATGCGCTGTTTTTACCGCCACTAACTTTTGGTGAAGAGTTTCAAAGTCAAATGCGCCATTTTTAAGCGGAATAGTTTCCACTTTTTCCTGACCTTTTTCAGTGATGACAATCTTAATGCCATCTTTTGCGTCAACCTCAAGGGCTACGTTGGTAGGAAGTGGAGTTTGTTCCTGGCGTTGGATAGCTTCGTTCACAACCTGAGGCAATTCAGTTTCGATCACCATCATTTGCACGAAGGCCGAAGATACAAGTAGTACTGGTACTAGTTTAACCATAACCGCAAGTAACGGAGCTAAATCGAGCTCGAACTCACTATGATGATTAATTTTAATTTTTTTTGCGCGTCTCATAGTCCCACCCATCCATTTGGTGAACACTCCGGTTTTGTTGCCGGAGTGTCTTCAATCAATTCCTGCTTAAGATTAAGAAACCTTAGAGCCTGGAGTTGGAGGCGTCATTGGCGCCTTAGCTTGATCAGGGAATACGTTTTGACGAGTCAAGTTCGGGATGTGTGCGCTAGTTAAAAGCTCTGTTAGTTTAGAGCACTTCTCTTGCAATTGCTCGATCAATTGGTTTTGACGGGCAGTCAAGAAAGAGAAGAACACCATCGCAGGGATTGCCACCGCAAGACCCAATGCAGTTGTATACATCGATACCGAGATACCATGCGCAAGCAAAGCTTGCTTTTGTGCAGGATCGGCAGTCGCTACCGCTTGGAACGAAAGGATAAGACCGTGGATCGTACCAAGAAGACCTAACAACGTTGCTACGTTCGCAAGCATTGAAAGATAGTGAAGGCGTTTAGTATAGAACGGCACGTTTTCACTTAACGCGATATCGTGTGCTTGGAAAATCGTATCGTCATCGCGATCCGCTTTTTCAATGATAGTCTTGAAAGCGCGAGCCAAAGGCTTGCTTTCTAACTGAGCGCAAAGCAAAAGAGCTTCATCTGTTTTCTTAGCAAGGATCAAGTTTTGAACTTTGCTAGTGAACTCTTCCACATTCATTCCATAGAGCTTATAAAGAGCGCGTGCGCGTTCCCCAATAAGCACTAGCGAGCCGATCCCTACCATAAGGATCAACCAACCGACGAACCCGGAATCATTCATGAAGTTTAAGAATGCCATTTTTTGTTTCCTCCTTGGAAACGCCACCGCGTGTCCATTTTGTTAACTGAGTGATGCCATGGTCTTGCACTTGGAGGAAACGAACAGCATAGTGCAGCCCTGATTTTACATTGAGTCTTTGCTTAGAGAAATTCTTACGAATAACCTCGCAAAGAACATTGAATCCTTGAGGATTAACCTCAGAGGCTCTGAAATGAAGAAGAATTTTTTGACCTGGTTGAAGCAAAGGATCATTTAATAAAACCAATGCGCCGTTTTCACTCACGCTGAGTGTTTGGCCATCAAAACAAGCCTGCTCATTATGAGCATATACCGGAGTTTCAAGATTCACGCGCGGGTGTTTTCTTTCAATGAAAGCACCAGACAAGTGATCTTGAGTTTCAATCAAACGGCACAGACGGTCTTTAGAGAACTCTTGCAGATCTCCCACCTGTGTCCAATTTTCTAAGTGAGCAGCCCAGACATAGTTGTAGTCTTGCAGCTCACTCATTTGAATCATGCGGATCAGGGCACTGTATTCATAGGGACCGTATTTCATTTCCCCACGAAGAATGTACCATTGATCCGACTTGACTGTTTGTACCCCACCCATACTAAGTCCCTTTAGAGTTTGACCGACGTCGGATAGTAGTCGATCTGAATGTTTGAGTTAGCTCCCGGCACCGAACTTCCGTGGAAGGTGATCGTCAGGTCGCTAGCGTTGTAAGTCCATCCATTGGTAGCATCGTTAGGAATTTCAGCTCCATCGACGATAACTTTAATTGTATCTACTTGTGGTTCACGGGCTAATTTGAATACTGCAGAAAGTTGGATGATAGAGTCAGAGATCAACTCTAAAGTATCACCGAAGTTACTGCACAAAGATCCTTTTACACCCGAAGTTAGATCCGCCAATTGTGGCAGACGGGTAGAGATCTTACGTTGGAATCCATCAGAAGAAAGCTGATCGCGACAAGCCGTATCCGGCACAGTGATGACACTCACTGAATAGTTTTTGCCGTTAACCGCTGCATTTGTATAAGTATCCAAGAAGTCTACATAGCTTTGAACTGTGTAAAGGTTTGGATTGTTATAGTCTTCTTTAAAGCTTGAAGTTGAGTGAGAAAAATCTTCTTCGTCACTCACCAAGATCACAGCTAAGAAAGCGTCATCACGACGGAAAGCCACGTTCCATGGTTCATTCAAGGCTTGCTTGAAACTTTCAAAAGCTCTTTCGTCACCATTACCAAGCGTTCCTTGCTTAATATTGGTAGCAAATACGTTACTCAAATCAGGAGTGTTCTTATCCATAACAAACACGCCAGAATGAGTTTCAACTCTTGGACTGTTTTGAAGTACCGCGCCGTCCTTGATGCGGGCCTTTAAACTATTCGCATTGAATTGTTTTTCCCAAGCTTCTGTTGTTGTCACTGCCATGTGGAAGTCGTAATTCTGTTGATTAAAGCGAGAGATAAAAGATTGGAAGTTAGATACTAAGTTATTTTGCGAAGTATCCATTGAACCGGAGTTATCGATCACCCAGAGAATATCAATCTTCTTAGGAATGAAGACAGCTTGTTGCTTATAATCAGAGCCATCTTTTAAGAGCGTGAACGAATCAGTGCTCTTCTGGCATCCTGCTAGAAGCGTTACCGCGGAAGCGAATGTAACTGCTTTGCGTGCAACATGATTAAACATACGGTTTGCCCTCCCTGAGCCCCACCAGCTTTGTGTGAAGTCAGTGTCGTTCAAACCGTGTGAAAAATGAAATTTGGGGTAAGTACCTAGAATTGTTTTTTTATTTCAAACGAGTCTTAAAATGGAGCAATGTAAGTGGCTGAAAGTACTGGCGTTTGCTAAATCACACTATTTTTCAAAAATTTTCTTCCGCCAAGACTTTTGACAATTTTTTGAAACTTGAAGCACGAATTTCTCGCTAAGTATGCGCAACTCTGAGAACTTGCACGATTGCGAAAAACTTTTGTGCACTTCTTTTTAAATCCTTTGTCGAGTTGAGACGTGTAGTTTTGAGAGAGTAGAATTAAGTTTTCGTCTTCAATAGAGCTTTCGCTTTTTGCCAGTATTCTTCTTTCTCTTCGAGCTTTAGATGTGCCCAATCTTTTTTATCATGGGTTGCTAACTCTACCATTTTGGCAAAGCGAGTTTCAAATCGTGTGTTGGCTTTTCTTAAAACTTGTTCCGGTTCCATTTCTAAGTGACGACCCAGTTGCGCAAGAGAGAAAAGAACATCTCCTAATTCATGTTCGATTTCTTTTTCACTGCCTTCCTCCAAAGCTTCTCTTAGTTCTTCGAATTCTTCTTCGACTTTAACCATCACACCTTCAGCATCATCCCAATCGAATTGCAGTTTTTCCGTGCGTTTGCCGATTTTATAGGCTCGCTGCAGTGCTGGAAGTGGTGGTACATCCGAAGAGTAGGGCGATGATTGAGATAAGGCTTTTTCCTGTTTCTTAATCACGTCGTAGTTTTTGATAACTTCGGCTGTGTCAGCAACCTTTGTGTCACCGAAGACATGGGGATGGCGGCGAATTAATTTTTCAGAGATAGACTCGATAACATCTTCGATGCCGAACGCTCCGCGCTCTTTGGAAAGCTGAGAGTGAAGAATGACTTGAAAAAGAACGTCCCCCAGTTCCTCTTTGATCTTCTGATCTTTGTTAGTCTGGCTTTGCGGTAATTCTAAGGCTTCCACAAGTTCGTGGGTTTCTTCGATTGCGTACTGAGTCAAACTCTCGTGGGTCTGTTCTTTATCCCAAGGGCATCCATCCGGGCCGCGTAATCGCGATACGATCTCGACTAAGGACTCAATTTGACGTAAGTTGCTTGGAGTTTGTGCCATGCGGAGCCTCGACTTTCTGATGGAAACTCTTTATTGCTAGCACAATTGCAGAGTGATTTCGACAACTTTTGCAAAACTTGATACGGTAGATAACTGATATGCAGCGAGGAAAACACACAAAAAAAGGCGAGAGTCCCGCGACTCGCGTTAACTATGAAGATCACAGTTTAAAATTCTTGGACTGGGTTGATTCCATTGGTTTGGAAAAGACTTTTTTCGGGCGTGCCGTGCAATTCATGGAAGAAAAGTTTTTCATTCGTCGCGCTGCTTTGATTTTTCTTTATTGCGTTCTTTTATCCTACACAATTTTCTATGAATTAGATGTTCCGTATAACTTCGCTGTCGGTGATGTGGCTCAGTTTGATGTCAGCTCTCCGTTGGCGTTTGAAATGATCGATGAAGTTACAACGGAAGAAAAGCGCTTAAAGTCCGAGTTTTCTGTTCCTGTCGTTTACGACTATGACACAGGCGTGTTTGAACGTGTCTCGACAAACTTAATGCATGCCTTCCGTTCGATGCGCGCTTATTACCGCGAAACTCAATGGCCAAAGAATGCAGCTGAACATCGTGCGAAGGTAAAAGAATTCTTTCAACATAAGAAGCAATTTGAAAAAGAGCTGGGTGTTGGTGTTTCTGATTTTATGTTTGAGTGGCTGATTGATCTTAAGTTCAGTCCTAAGATTGAATTTATTGTCATGCGCAACCTTGAAAACTGGTACAACGGAAAAATTGCTGAAGCACCAGACCGTCATATTCCGCTTAATCAAATGAATGTTCTGGGTCGGGTGGTTCATAAAAACAATCTGGGCCGGGAATTTCCGATCTCTCGTAGTGAGATCTTAGATCTGCAGGTACCAGAGAATTTTGAGTTCACAGATAAAAAAGATTTAAATCGTTTCTCTGAAAGTGATCAGGCGAATTTATTGTATTTCGCGCGGTCACTTATGGTTCCGAATTTAACTTTAAATAAGCAGGAAACAGCTTCCCGTCGTCAAGCGGCGAGGGATGCGGTCATCCCTGTCACTATCACTATTAAGAAGAATCAGAATATCATCTCTCAAGGTTCTGTGATTCAGCCGTTCCAAATGGCAGTGATTCGTGAGATCGAAAATATCCGTACAGATAAGCGTAAAGACCTGATGGCTTTATCCATGGCGCTGATGTTGTCAGTGGCGATCATGGTGTTTTTCTCTTACTTAAAGCGTTTTACCATCAACAAAGTTCGCATCGAATTTAAAGACGTATCTGTGATGATGTTAATTGCCTTTGGCGTCGTCTTTTTTACGAAAATTTATCTTTTCATGATTGATGCTGCTTTTGCCTCTAAACTTGGGCACTTGATTCCGCCAACGGCGTTCTTATTTGCGGCTCCGGTGGCGGCGGCGCCAATGCTTGTGGGTCTTTTGATTTCATATGGCGAGATCGTCTGGCTTTTCACGGCCTTTATGTCGGTGTGCCTGGGGATCATGGTTGATTATAATTTCAGTTTTATGTTTATAAGTCTTGTGGGTGGTATTGCTGCGGCCCGCGGGGTTTATAACTGCAAAACGCGTAATGATCTGTATTTTGCGGGTGTAAGAACGGGTGCAATCAATGCATTAATGATCGCATTTATTCTGACCATGACAAAATACGATCAAGCGGGTGGTTTAAAAGAAATTTTATTCTCGATACCTTTAGGTTTCTTAGGCGGTATTTTTAGTGCTTTAGTTGCGATGATGTTTATTCCGTTATTAGAAACTGTGTTCAACTATACAACCGACGTTAAACTTCTTGAGCTCAGTAACTTGAATCATCCTTTATTAAAAGAAATGATCGTGAAGGCTCCAGGAACATATCATCACTCGATGATGGTGGGTTCGATGGTGGAGGCCGCCGCTGAAGAAATTGGTGCTAATCCATTGCTTGGTAAAGTTATGTGCTACTATCACGATATCGGTAAAATGGAGCACGCTAACTACTTTATCGAAAATCAAAAGCCGGGGCAGAATCCCCACGATCATATTTCGCCATTTATGAGTAAAACCTTGCTTGTCGCCCACGTGAAAGACGGGGTTGAGATGGGAACGACTTATAAATTAGGTAAGCCGATTATTGATGGTATCATCCAGCATCACGGTACGACTTTGATTTCTTATTTCTATAATAAGGCTTTGGATCTTAAAAAAGAGGAAGATCCCGAGATTGCCGATGATGATTTCCGCTATCCAGGTCCGAAGCCTCAGTTCCGTGAGGCCGCTTTGTGTATGCTTGCTGATAGTATTGAGGCAGCGGCTCGTTCACTGGATGAGCCTACTCCAGCGCGTCTGCAAAACATCGTTCGTAATATCATTCAGCGTAAGTTTTCTGATGCTCAGCTGGATGAGTGTAATTTAACTCTGAAAGACATTTCCAAAGTAGAAGCTGCGTTCGTGCGAATTTTACTTGGTATTTACCATCAACGTATCGACTATCCACGCAGTGCTGGCGGGGGATTGGGCGATGTCGGTCACACTCCTGTTTAATTAGTAGGTTCTATGCAGCTGCAAATCGTGAATGAAGCAAAAATCCCTGTGCCTCGTAAGTTTATTACTGGGTTCTGTGATGCTGTGGTTAAGGAGCTTAAGAAGAAGAAGATCTTTAAGTCTTCGGCGCAGGAATTGACTTTGGTGTTTTTGGAGCCGAAGGCAGCAAAGAAACTAAATAAAGAATTCCGCGATAAAGACTACGCCACTGACGTGTTGAGCTTTGCTTCCATGGATCCGACTTCGTTAGGGGAATTAGTGATGTGTCCTGCGGTTCTTAAGCGCCAATCGAAAGAACACGGGCTGACTTATCAGCTTGAGCTTGGGTATATGCTGCTTCATGGGATCTTGCACTTACTTGGTTATGATCATGAAACCAGCGAAAAAGACGCTGCGGAGATGTTTGGTATTCAGGATGCGGTGTTTGAGAAGTTGGTAGGGAAGTAAGAGATTATCTCTTATATTTATTTCTCTAAAAATCGTTTCTTTAGTTTCATCTATACACCACCGGCTATGGTGATTCCGTGTTCACAATTAAATTTCTCAGCGTCTCCAAACTTTGGTTCATTATGATTAAAATATAGGCGATTTTGGAAAGCAGATCGTCGAAGTGAAATTCTATGAATCTTCACTCAGCGATCATTCATACTGCGAATAGTCGAAAGAAATACTAAGCGCTCTTCATACTAGGGATAATCCCCAAAAGGCCTTTTCCTTGACAGCCCAACACTCCCGGCTAAACTACCCCCATGTCGATTATTACGGAATCTTCCGAAGTTAAAAGCCGCATTAATGCCCTAGAGAGTTTCTCAAAGGAACTTCGGGGGTATCTTTGACCTTGATAAAAAGAAAAAACGCCTAGACGAGCTTGCGATCCAAGCCGAAAACCCGGCGCTGTGGGAAAAGCCCGCAGAAATGCAGAAAATAAATAAAGAAAAAACCCTGCTTGAAAGAGCGGTGGGAGAGTTCGACGGTTTTGCTAATCGCTTGAGCGATGCCAATGTTCTGCTTGAAATGGCCATGGAAGCCCAAGACGAACAGAGTTTCAGTGAAGTTAAGTCCGAAGTCGCAGCCCTAGAAAAATTCGGTCAAGAGCTAGAACTAAAAAGAGTCCTTGCCGGGGAACTTGACGCCAACAGCGCCTATGTTTCCATCAATTCCGGAGCGGGCGGGACTGAGTCTTGTGATTGGGCACAAATGCTTCTGCGCATGTATACGCGCTACGCTGACAAACAAGGTTACAAAGTTTCAGTGGTTGAGATGACTGAAGGCGAGGGTGCCGGAATTAAATCCTGCACGCTTTTAGTTGAAGGCCCTTATGCCTATGGATATCTAAAAGCTGAATCTGGCGTGCACAGGCTTGTGCGCATTTCGCCATTTGATTCAAATGCCCGTCGCCATACGTCCTTTGCATCTGTTTTTGCGTGGGCTGAGGTCGACGACGATATCAATATCGAAGTTCGTAACGAAGACATCCGCGTAGAAACTTTCCGCTCAAGCGGAGCCGGAGGTCAGCACGTCAATAAAACCGACTCTGCCGTGCGTATGTACCACATCCCAACGGGCGTAGTTGTATCCTGCCAAATGGAACGCTCGCAGATTCAAAACCGTGAAAAGGCGATGAAGATGCTTAAAGCCCGTCTTTATGAGATGGAAATTGAAAAGCGCAATGCCGAAAAAGACGCGATGAATGCCTCTAAAAAGGCCAACGAATGGGGATCGCAAATTCGTTCTTACGTCATGCATCCGTATCAAATGGTGAAAGATCACAGAACCGATTTTGAAACCAATCAAGTCGATGACGTGATGGACGGAGACCTCACTGGCTTCATCATGGCGTACTTAAAATCCCAAATCACCACTGAAGGCCAACCTTCATGAATAAATCCCTAGCGTGGATAGCTTGGAGACTGTTGATTTCCCGAAAAACTCTATTCGGTGGATCAGCTCCATTGTCGATGCTGGGTCTAATTCTTGGTGTTGCAGCACTTGTTGCATCCATGGCTGTGATGAGTGGATTTGAATCAACTCTTAAACACGCCATGGCCGATGTTTCCGGTCACGCTCAAGTAGTTAAACGTTCTAGATTCGTCGATGACTGGAAAGAACTCGAAGACAGAATTAAAGTCGCAGAGCCCACTCTTGAGAGCAGCACTAGATTCGTGTTCATTGAAGCTGTCCTTGCGCATTCAGGAAAAATCTCTGGCGTACTAATTCAAGGCGTAGATAAAGACCGAGTAAGTAGAGTTTTAAATTTTAAAAGCCGCATCGTCAGCGGCACTGACAATTTGCAAGAAGAAAGCGAAACGCCGTTAGCCCTGATTGGTAAAGGCTTGGCCAACAAAATGGGCCTCAAAGTCGGCGATCATTTCCGCGTCGTTGTGCCTGTTGCCGACGCCGTGGACCCGTCAAAGTTTCAAAGAAGATTAGGCGAATTCAAAGTTCAAGGTATTCTTGACTTAGGCAAATACGACTGGAATGAACGATTTATCATCAGTGACTTAAAGGCCAGCCAAACCATCGCTGACATCGGCGACAGATACTCAGGTCTAATTTTAAAATTCCAAGACGTAGACTACGCAAGAACGGCCGCCTTCAACCTAAGTGCAGTGTTAGGCACGCCTTATTGGATCCGCGACTGGCGCGACGCCAACGAAAATCTTTTTGAAGCGGTCAGTGTAGAGCGCCCTGGTATTTTCATGGTGGTGCTGGTGATCACCTTCGTTGCGGCCTTCAACGTTTCATCAACTCTCTTCGTAAACGTCGTCCGAAGATATAAAGATATTGCCATCCTAAAAACCGTCGGCCTTTCCCGTAAGGACATCATCAAGATTTTTGCGTTGCAAGGTCTCTTCATGGGCATGATCGGCATCGTCTTTGGATTCATATTAGGTCTCATCCTGTGCGTGGCTTTCAGTTTCGCACAAAGCAGACTTGGTCTAATTTCCGGCGAGGTTTATCGCATCGACTCCATCGAAGTGAATGTACGATTGATTGATTCCATCGCAATTATGGTTGCGACATTATTGATTTGTTTCATCGCCACTTTAGCGCCGGCACGCCGAGGTGGAAAGCTTAACCCCGTAGAAGGTCTTCGTAATGAGTGATAGCAATGTTTTTCTAAAAGCGGTTGATATCCATAAATCCTATACCCAAGGGACGGGCGAGTTAGAAATCCTGCGTGGAATCAACATGGAAATCAAAGAAGGTGAAGCCCTTGCGATCTTAGGATCTAGCGGTGCCGGAAAAAGCACGCTCCTACACATCATGGGGACCCTGGATCGCCCTGATCGCGGCGAACTTTTCTGTGAAGGTCGAAATATTTTAGCCATGGACGATGAAGAACTGTCGCGTTTTCGCAACAGTGAAATGGGCTTCGTATTTCAGTTCCATCACCTATTGAGTGAATTTTCAGCAGTTGAAAACGTCATGATCCCGTGCCGTGTTGCTGGAGAATCAACCAAGGCTGCTCAAGAAAAAGCCATGCACCTTTTAAACTTCATGGGGCTTGCAGAGCGCGCGAATCATTATCCAAGTCAGCTTTCTGGCGGTGAGTTGCAGCGTGTAGCCATTGCTCGTGCCTTGGTGCGACATCCAAAGGTTCTTTTTGCCGATGAACCTACAGGAAATCTTGATTCCCACACGAGTTTAAAAATTCAGGATCTGTTTTTCCGACTGAAAGAAGAGATGAAATTAGCTCTTGTGATTGTCACGCACGACCTTACTTTCGCAACACGGTTTCCTAAGGTCTACCGAATGAAAGACGGTCAGTGGGCTTAACCCGCACGCTTGCAAATCCACCAGCTCTTCGTTAAGTACGCCTGCGCGTTTTTTGGACAAGTCCGCCTTGATCTGACGTATTTTCAAGCGTTCTAGTTTAATCCCTTTGCGACGTATGCAGCGCGTCTCCTTTGACAGGACCTTAGTCTTAAGTTACGATTCCCCAATAAAATTGTAAGTATTGAGAAATCTTATAGATTTTTAAAAATTCGGGCGCTGCCTGATGATGGGGAATCAAAACTTTGAGTAAGCTTCTTTGTGCCTTGTTAATTACCTCTTTAAGTTCGTCGCTGTGTTTTGCTCAGGCAAAAAAGAAATCACCTCGTCGCAATCAAAAAGCGCCAACGGTTCAAGCGGCTCCGGCAGAAACTGCAACTTCTTCTTTAGTCGTTAAAAAAATTGAAGTCGTTGGAAATCGCAAAATCGAAAAAGATGCGATCTTAAGCAAGATCACAACAAAAGTGGGCGAGGTTTATTCGCAAGCCCACGTGCGAGAAGATGTTCAGGCGCTTTTTAAACTTGGTTTTTTCAACAACATCGAAGTCGATCGCCAAGTTTCTGGCAAAGACGCGACGTTAACTTATAAAGTTCTAGAAAAACCTTCAATCACAGAGATCACTTACGAAGGTAACAACGAAGTTAAGTCTGATGACATCGCCGATGCGACAGGTTTGAAAGCCTATCAGCTTTTGAACATGACGAAAGTTAAAGAAGCGGTTGAGAAAGTTCAAAAGCTTTACGAAGACAAAGGTTTCTTCTTAGCTAAAGTGGAAGCTGAAGTACAAAATCTAACAAAAGATGAAACAGTTCGTCTGGTTTTCAAAATCCGTGAAAACGATAAAGTGAAAGTCAAAAAAATCACCTTCCTTGGTAACAAGCACATGGGTGACAGCGCGCTGAAATCAAAAATGCTGACCCAAGAAGGTGGATTTTTCTCGGGGCTAAGCGGTTCAGGTCAATACAAGCAAGAGATGTTCGAGCGTGACGTGCAAATCCTAAGATTCCTTTACTGGAATCAAGGTTACGTGCAAGCCAAGGTTGATCGTCCGCAAGTGACGGTGACCCCCGATAAGAAAAACATCTACATTACGATCCGTATTGAAGAAGGTGAGCAGTACCACGTAGGCGAAGTGGATTTTGCCGGCGATATTCTTTTCCCGAAACAAGAACTTCATGAAGCCATCAAGATCGATGACAATGATGTTTTTGCCTACGATGTATTACAAAAAGACATCAGTGAGCTAACTGCGAAATACGGTGACCTTGGATATGCGTATGCCAACGTTATTCCAAGAACTGCCTTCAATGCTAAAGAGAAAAAAGTAAGCTTGGTGTTCGAATTCGACAAGGGTTCAAAAGTTTACTTCGGTAAGATCAACGTTATCGGAAACTCCAAAACCCGTGATAAGGTTCTGCGCCGTGAATTGAAAGTTCACGAAGGGGAACTTTACAACGAAACTCGCCGTCGCCAATCTTTAGAAAATATCCAGCGTCTAGGTTTCTTTGAAGAAGTGAATTTCAAAACGTCCATCGATCCTGAAAACACCGAGATCATGAATGTCGACATCGCGGTTAAAGAACGTAACACCGGTCAAATTCAGTTGGGAGCTGGTTACGGAACTTCTCAAGGTTTCACTTTGCAAGGTTCTGTGAACCAAGCCAACTTCTTGGGTCGCGGTCAAAACCTGGGTGCATCTTTGAATCTAAGCAACACCGGAAGTTACTATAGTCTTTCATTCACTGAGCCGTATTTCAGAGACACCTTGTGGTCAGTGGGCGCGGATTTATACCAAAGCGCCAACTCCGGCCGTGCGGACTATAACGAAAACCACAAAGGTGGAGCGATTCGTTTTGGTCATCCGTTGGCAGAATACACACGTGGTTACATTCGCTATAAATACGACGATACAGAGTTAGAAACTAAGTACGATAGCGCAGGCCTGCCAATCACCGACACTGATTTGTTCCCTTTGAATACAGCTTCAGGGGTGACAAGTTCAGTGACGGGAACGGTTGATTACGATACTCGAAATGACCGTCAAATGCCGACAAGAGGTATTTACACCAGTGCTTCCTATGAATATGCAGGCTTGGGTGGGGATCTGAAATACTCGCGCATGAACGGTTCCTTCCGTTTTTATAAAAATATCTTCTGGGATGTGGTGTGGAGAAATAATATTCAATACGCACGCATTGATTCACTGGAAGGTGAGGATGTGCCATTTAGTGAGCTTTACTTACTTGGTGGACCGTACTCACTACGCGGGTATCGTTCATATCGCGTCGGTAAGATGAAATTCTCTCAAAAGATTTTCAATGAGATCAAAGCCGAAATTCCAACGATTTCAGATGAAGAGGCCCGCCGCAGATCCATGCGTTTCTACGGGGGAACTCAGCAGGCTATGTACCAAACAGAATTACAGTTCCCTTTGGTAAAAGAAGCTGGCATCATGGGTGCTGGATTCTTTGACGTCGGTGCGGCTGAGGATGAATTGTCAGAGACAGATTTCTTTGCTGACGTCGGTTTTGGAATTCGTTGGTACTCGCCAATTGGTGTATTGCGATTTGAGTGGGGCTTCCCATTAAACCGCGATCCACTTTACCAAGACGCGACGGTCTTCGAATTCTCGATCGGACCATCGTTTTAACGGCGGACGCCGAGGAGGCCGAAGCGCCGGCAGGCGCGTAGGCTGGACTTATTTTATTCGATTGAATTTTAAAACCTTTAAGGAGGATTATTAATGAAGAACCTATTAATCGTGCTAAGCATGCTCATGACGGCATCATTCGCACACGCTGCTGACGCTAAAGTTGGATACGTTGATATGCAAAAAGCCATTCAGTCTACTTCTGCTGGTAAAAAAGCAAAGACTGAGCTTGAAGGCGAATTCAACAAAAAGAAAAAAGAACTGGAAAAGAAAGAAGCTGATTTGAAAAAAATGGGCGAAGACTTGGAAAAGAAAAAGTCTGTTCTTTCTGAAGAAGCTCTTGGCAAAAAACAAGCTGAATTCCAAGAAGAAATGCTTCGCTACCGTGACGTAGTTGGTAAAAGCCAACTTGAAATCCAAAAGAAAGAGCGTGAACTAACTGCTCCAATCTTGGAAAAAATGAAAAAAGTCATCGCAAAACTTGCGAAAGACAAAGGCTACACAATGGTTATCGAAAATTCGCAAATGGTGCTTTATGCAACACCAGATGCTGATTTGACAGAGCAAGTGATCAAGGCCTACGAAAGCGAAAAGTAAGAATCTCTAGGGGCCTTCAAAGGCCCCTTGTTGTTTAAGTCCCGTAAAAGTTCCAAAGTATTCTCATAAAATCCTTTAAGGTAAATAAAAATGGCAAAATATATTATCCATCCAAGCAGTGTTATCTCTCCAGATGTAGAAATCGCCGATGACGTCGAAATCGGTCCTTACTGCTTGATTCAAGGTAAAGTAAAAATTGGTAAAGGTACTTACATCGAAGGTCACGTGACCATCGGTTCTCGCTACGGCATCGTAGAAATCGGGGAAAATAATCGTTTCTCTCCAGGCGCCGTAATCGGTGGCCCCCCACAAGATCACTCTTATAAAACTGAAGCTACAAAATTAATCATCGGTAACAACAACACCTTCCGTGAGTTTTCCACGGCAAACTTGGCGACAAGCAAAGGTGACTTGATCACTGAGATCAAAGATAACTGCTACTTCATGGCGTACACTCACGTGGGTCATGATTGCAAAATTGGAAATAACGTGACGATTGCCAATGACTCCCATTTGGGTGGTCACTGTGAAATCGAGGATGGAGTGACTATCGGTGGTGTGTGCGCATTCAATCAGTTCACAAAAGTGGGCCGTGGCGCATTCATCGCGGGTTCTTCTGTAGTTAATAAAGACATTCTTCCATTCTCCCGTGCGCAAGGTACTTACGCGACTATCCGTGCGACTAACAAAATTGGTTTAGCGCGCAAAGGTTTCCCACGTGAAGAGATTGTGAATGTGCATAAAGCCATTCGTATTATCATCATGGGTTCACACACTGTGGACGAGGGTATTGAGCGCATTAAAGCTGAATGCACAATGAGCCCTAACATCGAATACTTTATTAATTTCATTAAGAGCTCAAAGCGCGGTATCGCTGTCGACAGAAGCCCGAAAGGTTGGCAAGACGATGACTAAGCTTAGAGGTGCGGTGATCGGTGTAGGTTACCTTGGTAATTTCCATGCGCAAAAATACAAAAACAACCCGAACGTAGAACTTGTAGGGGTCTGTGATCATTTTCCAGCACAAGCTGATAAAATTGCAGCTGAACTGGGAGTTAAAAGCTTCCATAAGCCCGAGGATCTTTTAGGCCAAGTGGATCTAGTAACGATTGCAGCCAGCACTTTAAGCCACTACGAACTGGCAAAAAAGTTTTTGCAAAATGGCGTTCACGTCAACGTTGAAAAACCAATCACTGCCACAGTCCCTCAAGCTGAAGAGCTTGTGGCCTTAGCTCAAAAAAACAACCTTAAGTTAGCAGTGGGCCACATCGAAAGATTCAACCCCTCAGTGTTGGAAGTTAAAAAACATCTTAAAAATCCAAAGGTCATCGAACTTAACCGCATGGCGACCTATAAAACTCGCGGAGCGGATGTCAGTGTTTTGCATGATCTTATGATCCACGATATTGATATGTTGTTCTTCCTTTCTGGAAGTGAAATTGAAAGCATGATCGGAACAGGTTCAAAACTTGTCTCTAAGGAGCTTGATACTGCGTCTGTGACTTTCAAAATGAAAAATGGTGTGGTTGGAATCATTAACGTATCCCGCGTTTCTTCTGGAATGCAGCGCTCTGTGCGGGTCATCCAGGAAGACAACACGATCTTTGCGCTAACTGGCACCCATGAACTTGAAAAAGTTGAAAAGGGTAACGGCACACCTGACGAACTGGTGAAAATCACGAAATGGACTGTGAATAAAGAAGACGCTCTTCAAAAAGAGACGGATGCCTTTATCGATGCCGTTTTAAATAATAAAAATCCAGTAGTGACTGGCTTAGATGGACTGAAAGCACTTAAAGCCATCGAAGATGTACAGAAACTAATTGAGGGTTGATGGATCAAGTTTTGATGATCGCCGCAGAGGCATCCAGCGTTACCTATGCACAAAGAATCCTAGAGCTTTGGAAAAAACAAGGCCGTAAGATTCATGCCTTCGGTGTTGGCAGCCAAGAAATGGAAGACCTGGGCTTTGAACGCTTTGGTAAGTCTGAAGAAATGGCTGTGGTTGGGGCTGCTGAGGTGATCTCTCATTACAGTGATCTAAAAAAAGTTTTTAACCGCATTGTTGAAGAGTGTGAAAAGCGCCGACCGAAAGTGGCGGTGGTTATGGATTATCCTGGATTTAATCTAATGCTTGCTAAAAAGCTGCACGAGATGAAAATCCCGGTGGTTTATTATATTTCTCCGCAAGTATGGGCATGGAAAAAAGGCCGCGTAAAAACCATCAAACAATACTGCGAAAAGGTCCTGGTTCTGTTTCCGTTTGAAACTAAATTTTATGAAGAACACCAGGTGCCAGTAGAGTTTGTAGGTCATCCGTTATTAGACGAAATGGATGAAAAACTTTTAGATCCGACTTACCTAAAAACCCACCGCAATCAATGCGGCATTCGTGATGATGAGATTGTTTTAGGCTTAATGCCCGGCAGTCGCCGTCAGGAATTAAAGCAACACTTCCAAGTGCAGCTTGATACGGCAAGAATCCTGGCAAAAAAGCACAAAAACCTCAAAGTCGTCATTTTGACAGCGCCTAACTTCAGCAAAGAAAAGATGCTGGATTATCTTGAGGATTTCCGTTTGCCATACATCCTTCTTAAGGATGAACCATTCCGCATGATACACTTGGTAGACATGATGCTTGTGGCTTCGGGTACTGCGACATTGCAAGTGGGCTTGCTGCATAAACCAATGGTCATCATGTACCGTGTGAACTGGTTAACAGCTTTGATAGCACGCATGATTGTGACTTCAAAATTCTTTGGTCTTGTGAATTTGATTTTAAATAAATTTGCAGTGCCAGAAAATTTCCAAGGCCAGGCAAATCCTGAAAACTTAGCTAAGCAATTAGATCGCTATATTACTGATCCTCAGCATAAAGCCAGTGTCGTCAGTGACCTTGCTCAGCTTCGTAGCCACTTAGGTAACAAAGGCGTTACTGAAAGAGTTGTGAAGTCCTTGGATGAGTATTTGACGAAATGAAATTCTACTTAAAGCCTCTTTCATTTCTCTATGATCGATTGGTAGAGACGAAGAATCATCTCTATGACAGAGGCATTATTAAATCCTATCAAGCACCGGTTCCGGTCGTAAGTATCGGCAATTTGACAGTGGGCGGGACGGGTAAAACACCCATAACGGATTTGTGCTTAAAAAACCTTGTTAACAACGGGAAAAAAGTCGCGGTCATCAGTCGTTCCTACCGCGCTGATGCCGAAAATGCCTGCCAAGTGGATGTCTCCCATCCGTTTGCTGCTAGGTATTTTGGTGATGAACCGGTGTTGTTAGCCCAAGCCAATCCTGCCGTGTCGGTTTTTGTAGGCCCTAAAAAGTGGGAAACCGCTCAATATGCTGTCACTAAAGAACAGTTTGATCTCTTGATTGTCGATGACGGTTTTCAACATCGAAAGCTTCACCGGGACCTTAATATCGTGATCTTAGATGCGACCGAGAATATTGATAACTACGAAGTCCTTCCGGAGGGGCGAGGCCGTGAATCCTTTAATCGTTTGGATCGAGCGGATCTCATTATCGTTTCTAAAGCAAACTTAGCTTCAGAATCTGATCTAAAAGCTTTAGAAAACCGTTTGCCAAAAAATAAGGAAGTTCTTTACTGCGGTTACGGTATCCACAAAATTCACAACTTGCAGACTCGGGAAGTTAAAGACACGACAGCTTTGTCCGGAAAAAAACTTTTCCTGGTTTCTGCCATAGCTAGACCCGATGTTTTTGAAAAGATGATGAATGAAATAGGCGAAGTCAGTGAAGACAGCCTTCATTATCGCGATCATCATCAGTACACAGAATCAGACATAAAAAATATTCTTAACCAGTTCAAAAAATCCCAGGCTGACTTTTTAATTACGACGGAAAAGGATGCAGTCAAACTGCGCCCGCTATTTGAAGATGCCTCACTGCTTTGGAGTGCTCCACTGGAAGTTTCAGAGTTAGGGAAGAAGGGACGATTGCATGAGATTATTAATCAAGTACTTCGTTAAATTTATGGTTTTTGTAAGTGGCCTGTTGCCACGCCAAGTTTTGCGCAAATCAGCTTCGTGGCTGGGATTTCTTTGGTATGATCTTTTTGGTTTTCGTAAAAAAATCATCAATAGCAACCTAGACATTGCTTTCCCAGAATGGGATGAAAAAAGAAAACGCCAAGTCGGTAGAGATTCAGTTTACAACCTTGCGTATAACTTCGGTGAATTTTTCCACATTCCCCACATGAATCAAGAATGGTTGAAAGAACACGTGGTTTTTGAAGGCTGGGAAAATGTCGAAAAGGCCCGCGAGGGTGGAAAAGGCATGTACTTTTTAAGCCTGCATTTAGGAAATGCAGATGTGGCTACAAACTCCATCGCTCTCAACGGGCAAGATCTTTACCTTATCTCAAAACGCTTTAAAACAAAATGGTTTGACGACTTGTGGTTTTCAATCCGTGGCGCAAAAGGTGTGAAGTACATCGATGCCCATGCTGCTAATAACGCTTTTGAAATTCTAAAAGCTTTAAAGAAAAATGCCGCTGTTGTGTTTGTGTTAGATCAATACATGGGAAAACCCTTCGGTATTGCCACAACGTTTTTCGGCAAACGCACTGGTACAGCCTATGGTCTAGCTCTGTTCGTACAAAAATCAAAAGCTCCGGTGTTGCCTGTTTATACCTATGAGGGAAAAGATAAAAAACTTCATGTAGTTGTCGAGCCAGCTATAGACACTTCACGTTATGTGACTGAAGATAAAGATGAAACAACCTTAAATTTAACCCAATCCTTCAATGACAAAATTGAAGAGATTGTGCGCAAACACCCTGAACAATGGATGTGGGTGCATCGAAGGTGGAAGGACTTTTAGTGAAATTCCCAAGCTTGTTCTGTTCACTCGTTTTTTTGTCTCTGTTAGCTTGTTCTTCTTCATTGAAGTATGAAAAGTCAGGTGAACTAAAAAAAATCGATGAGTTCGATAAAGCTGTAGAAATCATTAAACCTGGGGAGCAGCCTGCTACTACTCAAGCTCCCCCAGAAACTCCTGCAGCGACTCCAGCACCAGCAACACCCGCACCTGAAGTCAAAGATTCTAAAAAGCCCGTTAAAAAAGCTGCAACGCCAAAAGTAAAACCAGCAGCTAAAAAAACTGAAAAGAAAAAAGAAGAAGCAAAAGTAGAAACTCCAAAGGTTCCTGAGCGTCGTCAACCAGACATAGAAGATGCTACGGGCTTTGGAACTTCTCGCAGACCCTTAGTAGACCCATTCCGAGTGGGGGAGGAAGTCCTACACGATGTTCATTATTTTAAGGTCTCTGCAGGTACTTTAAAATTCAAAGTAGAAGATTTCGCTCAAGTGAATGGAAGAAAGTCTTACACGTTTGCGATTGAAATCGCGACAAGCTCGCTATTTTCTAGTTTTTACAGTGTCGATGACAGGGCGGAAACTTTTGTAGACTTTGAAGACCTAGTTCCCCGTGTCTATCAACTTCACGTCAAAGAAACGAATCAATTACGTGAAGCAAAAATGCTTTTCGATGTTGAGAAAAACACCGCTACTTTCTGGGAAAAGAAAGTGACTAAAGACCATGGTGAAGAAGAAAAAAAGCAACACTGGGAAATTCTTCCGTATTCACAAAACGTTTATAGCATCATCTATTATATGCGAAACTTCGCTTGGGAAACGGGGAAAGAGTATTCTTTCCGTGTCGCCAACGATAACGAGAATCTAGTGTTCTCGGGCAAAGCTTTGCGCCGTGAGGTTCTGCAGACGAAATTGGGCCCGATGAAAGCCATCGTGGTGCAACCTAATATCGTCCTTAAAGGAAAGTTTAAACCCATCGGTGATAACTTCATTTGGTTATCAGATGATGATCGCAAATACATTCTTAGAATTGAATCTAAAATTAAAATCGGAACTCTGGTTTCAGAAGTTGTTTCAATTAAACCAGGTAAACCTTAGTTTCTTTTTTGGTCGTTAATCAGTCTTTGCGCTGCCAAGTTTTCAAGTTCCTTAGCCAAGAATAAGTTCTGGCTAAGGATGCGATAAAAATCCTGCTGCTGAATCTCTAATAAAATAGAATCCTGCTGCGTTTTGATGGTGGCCGTTCGTTTGCCACTGCTCATGAGTAAGCTGATTTCACCAAAGCAGCTGCCTTGATTCAAAACATTGATATTTTGACCCTTTTGACTAATGACGACGTTCCCTTGAACTAGAATATAACAAGTCGTCCCGGGTTGGCCTTCGTGGAATAAAACTTGATTGGCAGGGGCCTGGCAAAGTTTCCCAGAAAAAATAAGACTGTCTAAACTGTCACCTGGAAAATCCTTAAAAAAGTTTGAACTTTGCAGAGCCTGCAAAACCCAAAAGCGATGTTGTAAGCTTTGCGCTTTATCTGACTTAATGAGCTGATCAAAATCAGGAAGGTGTTTCACGCGTAACACTTCACACGGGGAGGTCGTTACCACATCTGCAGTGCGGGACTGGTTTAATAGAAATCCGCGCTCTCCACAGATAGCTCCCGCGCCCAACGACGAGACAAGTTGGCGTCTTTTTTCATCATAAACTTTGTAAATAGAGGCACTGCCTTGAAGGATAATATAAAGATCGCGGTCCTTGTTGCCGGATTGGATTAAGCGGACGCCCGCGGGCACCTTTAAGCACTCTGCTTGTTGCAACAGATACTGAGCTAGTTGGGGCTCTAAAGACCGAAAAAAGGGCAGGGAAGAAGCTTGTGGGATCCTTGTTTGACCTGGCGTAAAAGTAAGACTGTGTTGAAAGTGAACTCCCGAAACTTCTTTTTTAGAAAAGTAGTTCCGAATAGAGGGATTTAATAAAAGATCTTCTTCAACTAAGAAATCAAGCAGAGTCCAAAGTTCGCGAAAACTGATCAGCCAACCTTGGCCCATGAAGAAATTAACGACGCCTTCTATACTTCCCGCATTTTGCAAAACTTCAAAATAAGAATATTGCAGTCCACGCAGTTGATAAGTCTTATTTGTTCCAAGCACTTTGAGCACCCCACCGTATTGTTGGGGTTGGTGTTGTATGGCTCTGAGCTGGACCTGTTCTTTTTCTATCTTCATACCAGAAGGAATATCGGAAAAATTTGCCTGGCGGTATACTCTCCTTAAGTCCTAAATGCCAAGTTCGTCTCTATCAAAAAAGGCCCTTGTTCTACAATAAGCCTATGTCCATCTCTGCCTGTCGACACTTTTCTGGCTATAAACCCTGCGCTAAAAATAGCAGTTGTGATTCGTCGTGCCCTAGTAAGGATATTCCGCAAAGTTCAATACTGATTGTGCATTTAGGCGCCTTAGGGGCGGTGGTCAGAAGTACCTCTTTACTTAAAGCGATTAAAAGAAAATTTCCCCAATGCATGATTACTTGGGTGACGGACGCGCCGGCGCATCAGCTATTAAAAAATCATCCTGCTATCGACCGAGTGTTAACCACTTCCGAAAGCGATCTGCTGCAGCTTTCAGCTTTAGAATTTGAAGCAGCGTTCGTTATTGATAAATCTTTAAAAGCAGCAGGGGTGATTAAAAAAACCACTGTGGATTTCATCTATGGATTTGTAAATGATCCGCGCACTGGTGCCATTCTTCCAGCGACACCTGCGGCAGAAGAGTTGTGGTCCTTGGGGTTAGATAATCACAAAAAATTCTTTATCAACGAAAAGCCCGAAACGCAGCTGATGATAGAAGCGTTAGAGCTTGGCGAGTTTCAGCGCGATGAATACTGGTTGCCTTTAACAGCAAGCGAAGAATTTCAATCTCAAGAACGTCGCGCCACATGGTTAGATAAAAAAGAAATTTTAATCGGGTTAAACACAGGTTGCAGCAATGTGATTGCCCATAAAAAACTGACGGTGGAATACCATCGCCTTTTAATTAGGCATATTCATTTGTCCTACCCAAATGCTTCTATCGTTTTGTTGGGCGGACCAGAAGACACCGAGCGCAATAAAGCCATTGCTGAAGGCCTGGATGTCATCTCTTCAGAGACACAGTCAGGATTGCGCGATGGGCTTGTTAGTATTGCTGCCTGCGACGTTGTCGTTACGGGTGATAGTTTAGGAATGCACATGGCTATCTCGCAAAAAAAACAAGTCATTGCCTGGTTTGGTCCTACCTGCGCCCACGAGATAGATTTATACGAAAGAGGCTTTAAAATTCTGACGAAAAGCCCTTGCAGTCCTTGCTGGAAGAGGACTTGTGAAAAAAGCATTATGTGCTACGATCAGGTTTCTTTAGAGGAAGTTCTTCATGCCCTTAAATCTTGTTGTGCAAACAGCCTTTCTGGGAGACCTGTTGCTCTCCATCCCGCTGCTGAAAAAATGCCGTGAGATGTGGCCTGAGCATCAGCTCGGACTTGTTTGTCGCAAAGGTTTTGGAGATTTCTTTATAAAAGCGGGCCTGGTTCATCAAGTCTTTGAAATCGAAAAAGGCAAAGCCGACAGCTACCAAAAAATCGCTGAGAATTTAAAAGCATTTGAGGTGGATCATCTGATCTCACCCCACGAATCTTTACGTACAGCATTTTTGGTTTCTAAAATCAAAGCCCGTCAGAAAATCAGTTTTGCAAAACCATGGAACTTTCTTTTTTATAACTCCCGTGTCGAAAAAGACCTGAAACTTCCAGATCCGATTCGGCAAATTAGTTTATTAAAGAACATCAATCCGCGTTTGGCGAATGACCTTGAGACCTTCAGAAAAGAAGAAAAACCGTATCTGCCAGATGCACAAGGGAAACTTTCAGCGCCACCGGCGTGGGCTTCAATGAGTCTTCGTTCCCAAGTTTTAGGATTGCCAGGAATTTATGAGTCGCTGAAATCACGCTTCCAATTGCCAGGATTTGACGAAGGCAAAGTCGTCCTACTTTTCCCTGGCAGTGTGTGGGCAACGAAACGCTGGACTGCTGAAGGCTTTATTAACGCGGGCAAAGCGTTGCAAGAAAAGGGCTACCAAGTTTATGTGATGGGTGGGCCAGGTGAAGAAGTTTTAGCTGAATCCGTAGCTAAAGAAATTCCAAGCTCGATCTGTTTAGCCGGGAAGACAAAAGTTATTGAATCAACTCAGTTGATCGCGCGTGCGGCTTTAGTGATTGGTAATGACTCTGCTTCAACTCACTTAGCAGCTGTGTGTGAAACACCACTTATCGCCGTATTTGGACCGACGATTATTGAATTTGGGTTTCGTCCTTGGTCCGCAGAAAGTTATATTGTTCATAAGGCGGGATTAAAGTGTCGTCCTTGCGGGAAGCATGGGCACCATCGTTGTCCGATAGGCACCCATGTCTGTATGAAAAACATCTCAGCCGAAGAGGTCTTAAAGACCGCAGGCTTTATTCTTCGGTAAAATCTTTTACGTTAATTCCGTATTTACGGATCTTACGAAGCAAGGTGTTTTTGGGAATGTTTGCTTGAGCCACGGTTTGATTGATACGACCGTTGTTAGCTTTAAGCGCACTCATGATAAATTCTTTTTCCATTTCTTCTTTGAAAGCATCAAAATCCAAAGGACCTGAATAGCCAACGTTCGCTGTCTTATCAGTGCTTTCTTTAGCTGCTGCCGCTTTTAAAGAATCCGGCAAAGAATCAATCGTGATTTGGTTTGAATTCTCTACGATAAAGGCGCGTTCAATCATGTTTTCAAGTTCACGAATGTTACCTGGCCAACGATAGCTCTTAAGCAATTGCAAAGCTTCCGGAGTAACACCGTTAATCACGCGGCCGTGTTGTTTAGAAAACTTCTTAATAAAATTAGAAGCCAGGGCTTCGATATCATCAGTGCGTTCACGAAGAGGTGGTAAGAAGATCGGCATCACGTTTAAGCGATAAAATAAATCTTCGCGGAAGGTGCCTTCTTCCATCATCTTTTCAAGGTTTCTGTTTGTCGCAGCAATAATGCGTGTCGTGGTTTTTACCTCACGGGTTCCACCAACAGGAGTGAACTTACGCTCCTGAAGAACGCGTAAAAGCTTTACTTGCATATCAGGACGAAGTTCGCCAATTTCATCTAAGAATAGGGTGCCATTATTGGCCATTTGGAACTTACCGATCTTACGTTCATGGGCGCCAGTGAAGGCCCCTTTTTCATGACCGAAAAGTTCACTTTCCATCAAACTTTCAGGAATGGCACCACAGTTGATAGCAACAAAACTTCCAGATTTGCGAGGGGAGTTAAAGTGAATCGCGCGCGCAACAAGCTCTTTACCTGTTCCGTTTTCACCGCGCACTAAGACTGTCGTATCCACTTTGCACAGGCGATAAATCAAATTAAACACTTCACGCATTTTAGAATTGTCGCCGACAAATTCACTTTCGATATCATCATCAAAAACTGGATTCGACATCGCAAGGCTTGAAACTAGATCGCGAGCTTCCAAGCTTTTACGAACGATCTCGGTTAAAAGCTGTGGGTTCACCGGTTTTTCAACATAGTCGTAAGCGCCTTCTTTAATTGCCAGGACAGCGTCAGTTAAATTTGAGTGCGCTGTCATCAAAACCACGAAGGTTCTAGGATCGTGTTCTTTGATGGCGGTAAGTGCCTCTAGACCATTCATCTCTGGCATTTTAACGTCCATCAAAACCAGATCCCATTGTTGTTGCTTCACTTTATCTAAGGCTTCTTTACCTGTGGAAGCCTCATCAATGGTGAAATCAATTTCAGGCATTGTTGATTTTAAAATAGAAATGACCGAACGACGTAATTCCGCCTCGTCATCAACAATAAGTGTGTGGAGTTTGTTCATCATGCTAACACCTCTGTTTCACTTTCAGTATCAAGTGGCAAAGTAAATGAAACCGTTGTGCCAGAGCCGACAGCGCTTTCCATTTTGACTTTACCACCATGCAGTTCGATAAAATATTTAACTAAGTAAAGACCTAAACCAGTTCCCTTGGTTCTCATATCTTGATCACTCCCGCGAGTGAACTTGCCCCAAACCTTTTCCATATCTTCGGGCTTAATACCTTCGCCGGTATCTTTCACGATCACGTGGACCAAATCATCTTCCTCTTGCGAGATCACTTCAATGCTTCCACCCTTTGGGGTGTACTTGATCGCATTTTCAACAAGGTTGATCACAACTTCTTTAATAAGGGTTGTGTCAAACTCTAAGGAAAACATCGGTTCAAGACTGGTGTTGATTGTGATCTGTTTTTCGCGGGCCAAAGGACGAAGCTGTTGCAAGGCTTCTTCCACCACTTCGTTGATATCGCCGACTTCCGTGTTGATTTTAAAGTCCCTTGATTCAACACGCAGAACTTTAAGAATAGATTGAATGTAGCGGTTCAGCTCATCACCAAACAATCGCAACGATTGTAGATCCTGGCTTAAGCTTTCATCTTTGCTCTGATGCTCAACTAACAATCGGTCCACAATAGCTTGGATCTTCGCAATCGGAGTTTTCAAATCATGGGAAATCAAGCTTACGAAATTATTTTTAAGCTGTTCAAGTTCCTGCAGGTATTGTTGTTCTTGCTGTAAACGGAAGTTCTTTCGTTCAACCTTACTTGCTTGGTACCCGATAAAGATAATCCACGAAGCACCCAGAAGAACAAACGGCGAGAAAGCAGGGGACCAGAAATAGAAAGTATCAAAAACCCACGCCGATAAAGCCGCTAACAATGTTCCAATCCACAGAATAAAGAACAAGGCCACGGATTGTGGGTAAGTAGTGATCAAGAACACAGCAATTAGCATCAGAACAAAAAAGCCCGCTGCGTACCAGCTGTTTGAAAGGCGTTTAATCCATTTATTGCCTAAAACAGTATCTGTCGTGTGGGCTAAAATCTCGGTGCGCGATAAAGTTCCCATGGGAGTCATGTAAACCGGACCGGAAGAAGTTTCAGCACCAATAAGAATTATTTTATTGGTGAAGGCATCAAACGGCACTTCATCGTACATGATTTCGCTAAATGAATACTGCGTGAATACTTTGTTGGAACCTCTAAAGTTAATCGGTAGTCCCGCTTGGGTCGTCGGGAATTTCTTGCCAGTGATCATCTCAACTAGGTGTGGAAGTTCCGCTCTTTGCGGGAAGACTCTGCGAACTACGCCATCTTCGTCGCGGCGTACTTCATTGCTTCCGATATTGTTAAGTTCTCGGCTTGTAAACGCTGGATTTAAAACTCGGTCTAAGTTGTTCGTCGTTGCTGACCAGAAGACGCGCATGTCATAGAAAAGTTTTTGCTCTTCTTGGGTTAGGGCAACCTTCCCGATGTTATCACCGAAATAAAGTGTCACACCCACGGCTTTGGGATTTTGTCTTAGAACTCGCATTAACAATTCAGACCAAACGCGCTTGTTCCAGAAATAACTGTCGGTGATGTCAGTGACCTCACTCATGTTATCTAAAAAGTTGGTGCGCGAATCATAAATCGTTGCAAAATCACTTTGGCGAATAGTTACTAAAACGATTTGCGAAGAGGCCTTTTGGTCACCACGCAATTGAAAACGCTGGTCGTAGGCATTGATTTCGTCATTAGAAAGGGCAAGGCAGCCAATCCCCCAACACAACAAACAGCGAAGCCAGAATCCCCGACGTCGGGAAAAAAATCGCAGCAGGACTTCAAGGCGCAGTTTAAGGTGTTGAAATGAGGCTTTTTGCACGCGTTGCAACATAGCAAATTTATTAAAAATATCAACTATTAAAAGCACTTACGGTGGCGCGAAGAATTAGGTATATTGAAAAATATGCACGTCTATAAAGGTATTAAACAGATGAACTCTCCCTTGGCCTCTTCGGTGGTCACTATTGGGAATTTTGATGGAGTTCACCTGGGTCATCAGCAGTTGGTTGATAACGTAGTTCGCGAAGCCCAATTCTTAGGCGTACCTTCTGTGGTTTATACATTTCATCCCCATCCCGTGAAGGTTTTGCACCCAGAGCGAGCGACCTACCGTCTTTTTGATCTGAAAGATCAGCAGGAACGCTTTGCCGAAAGGGGAGTTGAGAATGTCATCATCGAAGAATTTACTAAGGATTTTTCTAAAATCAATCCACAGGATTTTTTAGATAAATATATTTTCGAGCAGCTACGCCCCAAAACTTTAGTTGTCGGTCATGACTTTTCTTTCGGAGCGGATCGTTCTGGCAATATTCCTTTTTTAGAAAAGTATTGCGCACAAAAAGGCATAAAACTGATCATCATCCCGCCGTTTCAATATGAAGGAACCGTTGTTTCATCAACACGTATTCGCGAAAGCCTAAAAAACGGAGATATAGAATCTGCCAATGAACTTTTAGGAAGAACTTATTACTTACGCGGTCACGTGGAAAAGGGTCATCAGCGCGGGCGTACGATTGGTGTGCCGACGGCAAATATTCATCCAGACGTAGAATTTATGCCACGGTTGGGAGTGTATTGCACGCTCACCAAGTTCGGTGGTCACATGCATCCTTCGATCACAAACATTGGTGTAAATCCGACCTTCACGGAAAATGGCAAAGGGCCCATTAAAATCGAAACCCATCTTTTTGATTTTGATGCCCATCTTTATGGTCTTGAAGTGGAGGTTTATCTTTTACACTTCATCCGTGATGAAATGAAGTTTTCAGGAATCGAAGAGTTGAAGCATCAAATTCTTCAGGACGTCACTGTGGCGCGCAGGTATTTTCATGAAAAATCACAAAATCGTTGAGTTTACTTCTGGCGAGCCAGGGTTGGTGGTGGGATTTTTAAAGTTCCTTGCTCAAGAGCAGAACTGGGACTGGCAATTTGAAACGATCACGGATTTTTCACTCGATGCTTTGCACGGAGCCACCGCCGCTTACGTGGATACAAGATTATCAAAAGAAATTTTGCCAAAATTAAAAATGCATTCAACGGAAACGCGCAGCTCTTTATGTATTGATTCTTTTTTTAAAGAAGAAAGCACGTGGTATCCAAGATTGTTAATTTCTGAAGCACTGCGCTTAATGTTGGTGCAAGAGGCCCGCGATCTTAATAACCGGGCGCCTGCCTTTGTCGTCGGCACTGGGGAACTTGCCCGAGTGGCTGCAAACGTCTTAGCTGAAGTTGGAGTGTCGGAAATTTATCTGGTCGGTGAAAGTGCTGAAGGTGAGGAACTTCGCCACGAACTGATGCGCGCTTTATTGGGGATCAAATTTCACTCTGTTTTACCGGAAGATTTAACTGTTCAAGCGGTCAGCGCCGGAATCATCATTAACACGGTTGATTTAGCTGATAATGAAGAGCTCATGCGTGATCTGACCTATTTCAATTTTATGCGCAACGATGGCTACGTTTTGGACTTTAATTTGTTACCGCTGCAAAATCCGTTGCTTCTTGAAGCGACAAAAGCGGAATTAAAAACTCTGACTCCGCAAGCGTTATACGCGCGAGTAGTAAAACAGTGGTTGGATCGCTTGGAAGTTGGAAGCTACCTCACCTTGGAAGATCTTTGCGAAAGTTGGATGCAGTTTTTGAAAGAAAACTCTTCTTCGGTCTAGTTACAAAAAATGGCACCCTAGAGTAAAGTGAGTCTAGGGGAGCCACAATGTCTTCACTCAAAATAGGTGAAATCTTAGTTAAGCAGGGTTTGCTAAAACCTGATCAATTATCTTTGGCTGTTGAAGAACAAAAAAAGACGGGTCAGAAGCTGACTTCGTCCATCATTCAATTGGGTTTTCTTAAAGATAATCAAATCCTTCGCGCATTAGAAAAACATTTTGCGGTTCCAGGTGTTGAAGTAAACACATTTGAAATCGATCAAAGTGTCATTTCGCTTATTCCAAAAGACGTGTGTGAAAAGAACACATTGATTCCTTTGCAAAAAGCCGGAACTACCTTGGTAGTGGCCTTTGCTGATCCAAGCAATATCATTGTGAAAGAAGATTTACGCTTTATCACCCGTTGCCGTATTCAGGCCGTGGTGGGAACGGAAAGTGCCATTCAATCAGGTATTGAAAAATACTATGGTGGAAGCATCAGTACAAAGAGCTTAAATAGTATGAATACCGATCCTGATGAAGAATTCAGTGTCGGGACTCCATCGGCGGAAGTTATTGACCAAGATGGCGTGATGGATGATGCGCCCATCGTTAAGTTTGTAAACTCGATTTTAACTGATGCCATCCGTAAAAAAGTATCTGATATCCACTTTGAGCCCTATGAAAAAAGATACCGCGTGCGCTTTCGTTTAGACGGTAACTTGCAAGAAGCCACAGCGCCGCCTGCGGGAACGGGCGCCGCGATTGCTTCACGTATTAAAATTATGTCTAAGCTTGATATCGCTGAAAAACGCCGTCCCCAGGATGGTCGTTTGAAAGTTCGTACTTCCAAAGGGAAGGAAATGGATTTTCGTGTCAGCGTTCTGCCAACTTTATGGGGCGAAAAAGTCGTTCTTCGTCTATTAGATAAATCAAATCTTCAGTTAGACATGACGAAGCTTGGTTTTGAAGAAGATGACTTAAAATTATTTAAATCCAATATCAATTTACCTCAAGGAATGGTGCTTATCACGGGACCCACTGGTTCTGGTAAAACCACCACAATCTATTCTGCCTTGGCTGAATTAAATCAGCCTGACACCAATATTTCTACAGCAGAAGATCCCGTGGAGTTCAACTTAGAAGGTATCAATCAGGTGCAAATGAATCCTGATATTGATCTCACTTTCGCAAGTGCCTTGAAATCATTCCTTCGTCAGGACCCGGATGTAGTCATGGTGGGGGAGATTCGTGACTATGAAACTGCTGAGATCGCATTCAAAGCCGCATCCACAGGTCACTTGGTTGTAAGTACTCTGCATACCAATGATGCTCCATCCACAGTGATTCGTTTAACTGAGATGGGTGTTGCTCCGTATATCATCACTTCAACAGTGAATCTGATCGTAGCTCAGCGTCTCGTGGGTAAAATCTGTGAATCCTGTAAGGCGCAAATCGAAGTGCCACCACAGACTTTGTTGAATTTGGGTGTGCCACCGAATGAAGTGCCGGATTACAAAATCTGCCACGGTAAGGGTTGTGCTAACTGCAACAATACAGGCATCAAAGGCCGTGCTGCAATTTACGAGCTCATGTATATGAGCGAGAAAATGAAAGAGGCGATTTTAAAAGGAGCTTCCACGGGACAGCTTCGTTATCTTGCCCGCGAACAGGGGATGAGAACCCTGCGCCGAAGTGCTTTGTTGAAATTAAAGCGTGGTATCACCACAATTGAAGAAGTACTCAATGCATCAGTGAAGGACACATAATGAGTTTGACGGAACTTCTTTTAAGCGCAAAAGCAAAAAAAGCAGAAGAATTTTTATTCGTCGTTGGCAGTGAGCCGCGCATTCGTCTTCCTTCGGGCTGGACTAGTTTGCGAGAGTCTCCGGCCTTGATGACTGAATGGAATCTTTTGCAACAAAGTTTACTCAGTAACCAACAAAAAGCCCTTTTAGATACGCGCGGGGTGGTAAGCGGTGAAGCTTCCTTTGAAAGCGTGCGTATCGGTTTTTCTTTTTTCCAACAAGATAGCACCATGAAGGCCGTTCTTGATATGAACCTTGATGGCGGCAAACAGGAAGTGCAGCTTCCTCCGTCATTGATGGAGACCTGCTTACGCATGAAAGGTTTGGTTCTTCTCTCTGGACCTGGCGAAGCAGGGCAAGTGTGGGCACTTCATAGAATTTTACAAAAGATGAGCGAAGAAAAATCTTTTGTAGGCGTCGTTTATTCGCGCAAAGCCTTTCCCCAAGTAAAAGAATCAAAAGCCGTTTATTTATATCATAACCACGATTTTGCCAGAGCCGAAGATCAGGAAAACCTGATGGCGGGCGTGGACATGGTGGTGTTTGATGGTTTTTCTGATGAACAATCTTTCTGCGAAGCTATGGCTTTAGCTGAAAGAGGTTTATTTGTTATCTATTCAATGAAGGCACCTTCGGTAACGAATGCATTAAGACGTTGCATGTCCGTATTAAGCGAGCGTTACGCGGAACACGGTGCTGCGCGCTTTGCTGAGGTTTTAAGTCTGGCAGCAGGACAATATCCTGTGGCAAGCCTTGCTGGTGAAAAAATCTTTGCCCATGAAGTTTTGCTGATGAAGCCACAGGTTCGTCAGTTCGTTGAACAAGAAGATATTAAAAACATTGAAGCGTTATTGACGAGTTCTTTAGAAAATTCGGGAATTTTGACGCTAAATCAATCATTGCTCCAGCATTTGATTCGACGTCGCGTAGATTTGAAAACTGCTTTTGAGGTTTCTCGCGATCCAGATTCTCTTGATCAGCTTCTAAAGAAGGTAGGTATCTAAGATGGCAAAATTCCAATATCAGGCCAAAAATGCCACGGGCCAGATGGTGCAAGGGGAAATTGAAGCTGCAAATCAGCAGGAGGCAATCATTCGCTTGCGTGCTCAGCAGCTTTTGCCTGTTAGGGTGGTTCAGTTTGGTTCCGCACGCGCCTCTGCGGGGAAAAGTGCCAGCCTTTTTGCTCCGCGGGTCAAAGGGAAAGACTTGCAAGTTTTCACTCGTCAGTTCGCAACTTTGATCAATGCCGGTATTCCGGTGGTGGACTCATTAAAAATTCTCTCTGAAGGTTTACGCCCTGGATTATTAAAAGAAGCTTCGGCCCAAGTTAAGACTTCCATCGAAGGGGGCCGTCGTTTGGCCGATTCGATGGCTCAGGTGCCAAATGTTTTTGATAAATTGTATGTGAATATGATTCAAGCCGGGGAAGAAGCCGGTATCCTTGATGGAATCTTGCAACGTCTTGCAAGCTACATGGAGAAATCAGAAAAACTTAAAGCCCAAGTAAAAGGGGCGCTGGTATATCCAGTGGTTATCATCATTGTGGCGATGATCGTTATCGCGGGTATCTTGGTTTTCATTATTCCTAAATTCATGGAGTTTTTCTCTTCATCAGGAAAAGAACCACCTGCTTTAACGGCGGCGGTTGTTGCGCTTAGTAACTCAATGATTGCCAATTGGTATCTTTATGTCGGTGTCGCAGTGATTGGTCCCATCGCTTTTAAGCAATGGATATCTACTGAAGCAGGTAAAGATGCATTTGACCGATTCGTGATGAAAGCTCCCGTATTCGGTGAAGTGGTGCAAAAATCAGCGATCGCTAGATTAACAAGAACCCTTTCCACGTTGTTAGGTTCCGGTGTGGGTTTGATTGATGCGATCGAAATTTCCTCGAAAACTGCAGGTAACATCGTTATTGAACAGGCCTTGCTACGTTCAAAAGAATCCGTCACCCAAGGTCGTACTTTCGCAGCACCTTTAGGAAAAGAAAAAGCATTCCCGGATATGGTGGTGCAGATGATCTCTATCGGGGAGCAGTCGGGTACCTTGGATATCATGTTAGGTAAGATCGCCGATTTCTATGAAGATGAAGTTGAAACGGCAGTGAAAGCGATGACTTCATTGTTAGAGCCATTATTAATGGTGGTTTTAGGTGGTATTATCGCAGTCCTAGTTATCGCGATGTACTTACCAATCTTCAGCATGGCGGACGTGGTTCAATAGATGCGTTTAAGCTTTGCTTTGCAGAACAATAAACAAAATGGACTGCTGGTGGAATTTGTCCGCCTCAGTCTTTTTGTTTTAGTTCTTCTTATTAGCGTTGTTTCAAGTGTTGCCCAGGAAGGTTTTGTGAATTGGTCCATCTTAGGACCGTTTTATACCATCCTGACTGTGGCATTTTCGTTTCATTTGTTCTGGTTTTCCAAATGGGAAAAAGTCTTAGAACATCCTACCTTGCTGTTATCTGGATTCGTTCTTGATTCGTTGTTTATTTCGCTTTTAATTTACTATTCGGGGATTAATCAATCCCTGTTCATGTTCCTGCATCTTGTGAATATTCTGCTGGCGGGGATAGCCTGCCGCAGTGTAGGTGCTGTGACTGTAGCTTTTTTCACCAGCATTTTCTTTTCCGGTGCGGCTTTGTTTTCACCTGAAATGAAAGCCCTTAATTTCTTTTTCCTTCTAGCTTTAAACAATGTGGCTTTCTTTTCTGTGGCGGGACTTGCCGGTTATTTAAGTGAACAACTGCAAACTGTCGGCAGTGAGCTTAAAAAAACGGGTCTCAGCCTTCGTTCAGCCCAAGAACTTAATAATGTTCTTGTGGAAAATATTCCGACGGGAATGATGTCCTTTACTGAAGCTGGTGAAGTGATTCGTGCCAATGCGGCTGCTTCTGAAATTTTGGCGCAACAGGATTTTTCTAACTTCGATCCATTAAAAGTTTTCAACGTCAATTCTGAGCAAACCTTAAGCAAAGGTGACGTGAAAGTATCTGCGGATGGCGCTGAAAAAATCCTGGGGCTAACGGTTTCAAAAATTTACAGTCCTGAGTTGCAGGAGCCATTGTATATAGCTCTATTTGAAGACCTCACACGCATTCGCCAGCTTGAGTTCGCAGCCCGCCAACATGAAAAGTTGGCAGCCGTGGGCGGTCTTGCAGCTGGTATTGCCCATGAAATCCGCAATCCCTTGGCGGGAATCAGCGGTAGTATCGAAATGCTTTCTCAAACCGTGAATAATGACGATGACCGTAAGCTCATGAAAATCGTCTTAAGGGAAATTGATCGCCTTAATAACTTAATCACAGAGTTCCTTGATTATGCGCGCCCGGAAACTCCGCCAACAGACCCAGTGGATTTAAGTTCTTTGTTAACAGAGGTTCTTGATTCCATGCTCGTTAACAATCAAGTGCGCAAAGATATCGAGCAGGTGCGAGAGTTTGATGCAAGTTTGAAAATTCTTGGCCGTAGAGACAAACTAAAACAAGCATTTTTAAATATTGTGATTAATTCCTATCAAGCGATGAACGAAGCAACAAAACCTCAGTTGTCGGTGAAAGCTTTGACTTCAGAAAAAGAGATTGAGATTCGCATTCGTGATGCGGGTTGTGGGATGAATGAAACGACAAAAAGAAAAATGTTTGAACCTTTTCACACGACGAAGCCAAAGGGCACAGGCCTAGGTCTAGCTGTGACTCATAAGATTTTAGAAGGTCACGGTGCACGAGTTTTTGTCGAAAGTGAAGTAGGCGTGGGCACTGAGTTTATTTTGACTTTCCCAAGAGCTACTTGAGAGAATAGTTTAACACAGGACGTGGGAGCGTATACATGAAGTCGAGAATTCTTGTTGTCGATGACGAAGAATCAATTCGCGAGTTTTTAGAGATTATGTTGAAAAAAGAAGGTTATGAGATCACTTTGGCTGAGGATGGCCAAAAGGCTAAAGATCTTTTAGCTAAAAAATCATTCGACATGATTATCTCTGACTTACAAATGCCCCATGTGACTGGTATTGAGCTTTTAAAGCACGTCAAAGAATCTTATCCAGATATCGTATTCATGCTAATCACTGCATTTGGTACCACAGAAACCGCTGTAGAAGCGATGAAGATGGGTGCTTACGATTATTTGACGAAGCCATTTAAAATCGATGAAGTTCGTTTGAACATTCAAAATGCTCTTCGTTCACGTAACTTAGAAGTAGAAAATAGATCTCTTAAAAAAGAACTTGTTAAGGAATACTCATTCCAGAACATGATCGGGAACTCTCCGGCGATGCATACCATTTTTGATATGGTGAAACGTGTATCGCAAACTCCGACAAACGTGCTTATCACTGGGGAATCTGGTACTGGTAAAGAGGTTGTCGCAAAAGCAATTCACTATAATGGGCCGTTGAAGGATCGTCCGTTTGTAACAGTGAACTGCGGTGCAATTCCTGAAAATTTGATGGAATCAGAAATGTTCGGTCATAAAAAAGGATCGTTCACTGGTGCAGTTGCTGATAAAGCGGGTCTTTTCGAAGTGGCTGACGGTGGAACTCTCTTCTTGGATGAAGTAGGTGAGTTGCCGTTAACTATTCAAGTTAAATTACTTCGCGCAATTCAAGAGCGCGTGATCCGCAGAGTTGGTGCGACAGAAGACCATAAAGTAGATGTGCGTATCATTGCTGCGACAAATAGAAATCTTGAAGAGATGGTGCAAAAAGGCGGCTTCCGTCAAGATTTGTTCTATCGCTTAAACGTTATCAATATTAAAACTCCAGGCTTACGTGAGCGTCGCGAAGACATTCCTTTGTTAGCAAATCACTTCCTTAAAAAGTACAATGAGCGTTTAAATAAGAACATCGGCGCTATCAGTGCTGAAGCCATGGAAATCTTAAAAAAATACGACTACCCAGGAAACGTGCGTGAGCTTGAAAACTTAATCGAGCGCACTGTGGCCCTTGAAGGTGGTGCAACCATTCTACCTGAATCTTTACCGCCAATGGTTAACACTTCTTCAGGTAGAAAAATGGCTTCATCAAATGAAATCGAAATTGGTGATGATGGTGTTGATTTAGATAAAGTCATGGGGCAAATCGAAAAAGAATTGCTTATCAAAGCCATCCATTCCGCGGGCGGAGTAAAGAAAAGGGCTGCGAAGTTACTTCACATCTCTTTCCGATCTATGCGATATCGCATAGAAAAATACAACCTTGGCGTTGTCGGTGATGATGAACTAGACGACGAATAGGCCTTGTGACAAATTAAGACTAATAATAAGAGGAGCCATCGGCTCCTCTTTCTTTTTTTGAGATACCACATAGCACGCCGTGCAACTCCTGGCGCCAAGGCTGGAAAATAGCAATTTTGACTTGAGGTAAATCACAACAAATGGTCTGCTTAAGGGGTAATTGAAAACCAATTGATTTTGGCCCTGGAGAATCACATGACAAATCAAAATGAAAAAGTCGTCGCTCTTTTAAATGAGATCCTTGAAATGGAAGCATCTGGAGTTATTCGTTACCTTCACTATGCTTTAATGATCAAAGGACCTAACCGCATTCCAATTGTTAAATGGTTCCATGAACAGGCTAATGAAGGCTATCAACACGCTTCAATCATCGGAGAGAAAATCACATCTTTAGGTGGTCACCCTTCATTAAAAACAGCGCCGGTTCCTGAAACGAAAACGCACAAAGTTTTAGATATCCTTAAAGAAAGCTTGGATTTTGAACAGGCAGCCTTAGGAAAATATAAAGAAGTGTTAAAACATTGCGGCGACGATGTGGCTTTGGAAGAATTGATTCGTTCTATGGTTAGAATGGAAACAGAGCATATCGAAGAAGTAGTTAAGATGTTGGATACAACACACTAACCAGTGCTGCGAATCAATCTTAGAGCAAAAAAAAGAGAGTCCTTTGGACTCTCTTTTTTTTGGGGGATCAGTAGGCTGGGTGCCTTGTGTCGGCCTATTTGCAGCTCAATCTGGTAACTAAAGAACTCGCGTAGGCGCTAGCCATATCTTCTTCACCCGCAGTATCAAATCTGCCAAGCAAAAGTCTGAAAGCGATTTCGCGAGGAGTTTGTTTCAATTTAGAAAAGTCGTGAAGAGTTGTATTATAAACTTTGTAAGTGCCTGACTCTGAGTATCCAAGTTTTAATTTAGGCTCATTCCCAAAGCTTTGATCGGGTTGTTTCACGAAATCTTTATTTGTAAGAGTGATAAGAATATCATCGTTAACTTGCTCTAAGCTCATTTTCCAGTTTTCGTATTCAGATTCACACGAGCTGATAGCAACGGCATAAGCGTTTGCTGAAAAGGAAACTAATAAAGCGAACATAATGCCAAAACATAATTTCATAAGACCTCCAGTTGATGTAGAAGGTCTTTTTTTATCAGAAGCAAAGCACCGGAATCCACGGTTCTTTGCTTCCTTTCTGACTATTAACGTTTGATTTGCTAACTATTAAATTCCGAAACGGGCTTTGATGCGATTAATGTCATCTTGATGGGCTCGAACTTTTAATGTCACCCCACGTCCGTCATACTCTTCGCCTAAAACCTTTAATTTCGCACGGATTTCACCGACGGCCCCTTGCACATCGTAAGGGATAAATACATCTGTATCTACCATGGCAGTCTCAAAGTGTTTTACTAGGCGCAAACGAAGATTCGCTACATCATCGGGGTTTAGAGCTGATAAGTAAATCGCCTCTGGAAACTCTGTTTTTAAGGCTTCAAGTTCCTCAGGCGCCAAACGATCGACTTTATTTAGCACTAAAAGACTTTCCACCTCACCAGCGCCAACTTCACGTAATACAGAGCGAGTGACTTCAAGTTGTGCACGGAAAGTCGCATCAGCCGCATCAACCACATAGAGCAATAACGAAGCATTGCAAGCTTCATCCAAAGTGGATTTGAAGGAAGCAACCAAAGAGTGGGGAAGTTTTTTAATAAATCCGACCGTATCAGAAATCAAAATCTTTGGTTTGGTTTCTGGGTAAAGTACACGCACAGTCGTATCGAGAGTCGCAAACAATTTATCAGCGATATAGACATCACTGCTTGTTAAAGCGCGCATCAATGAAGATTTACCAGCGTTCGTATAACCAACCAAGGCTACGGAAATTTCCTGTTCACGGCGGGCGCGACGGGTATCATGTTCACGGGCAATGGAAGCAAATTCCTGTTTTAGTTCTTTAATACGATCGCGGATTTTACGCTTATCTAATTCAACAGTCGTTTCACCGGCACCTTTACCACCGATGCCGCCACCGCCACGGTCTTCACCGCCGCCGGTTTCACGCAAACGCGGAGCCACATACATTAAACGCGCAATTTCAACTTGCAGGCGCGCAGCACGCGTGCGGGCATGACGACTGAAGATTTCAATGATCACACCAGTGCGATCTAAAACAGGTACACCTGTCGCACTTTCTAAGTTACGCAGTTGCGACGGGGATAGATCGCAATCGACAATCACAATCTGCGCTTTTTCAGCATGTTTTTCGTTGGTGATAGTCGAAGTATCTTCAGGAGCTGTTTCTTCAATGAACTCTTCATTGATTTCTTCAAAATCGTCATCTTCTTCTTCAGCTTTGTTTTTTTCAAAGCGTAGAGCCGCTTTATGCTTCTTTTTTGGTTCAAAACGCTGAACCACGCCGGTTCCGCCAGTCCACTCTGCGAGGTCTTTAAGTTTTCCATCCCCTAGAACATTCGCGCTGCGTTCAGAGCTGCGACGTTGTGAAGTGCGACCGATGACATTGTAGCCTAAAGTGGTTACCAGGCGTGCAAGTTCATCTAAAGAAGCTTCCCGATCCCGGTCTGAAACTTTCGGAAGTTGAACGTTTACCAGAACAGCATTTAACGGTTTTGCTTCGTTAATATCTTCCATTAGCGAGCTCCTTCTAGCTGGTTCTTTTTAAGTTCAAGATATTCATCATAAGTGACGCTAAGATCTTCTTTTACGCCACCATCAATTTCAATAATTCGATTGGCAACAGTCTGCACAAACTCATGGTCATGGGAAGTAAATAGCACTGTGCCTTTAAAGCGTTTAACACCTTCATTCACGGCAGAAATACTTTCTAAATCCAAGTGCGCTGTGGGCCCGTCTAATAACAAAACGTTGGCGCCAGATAACATCATTTTTGAAAGCATACAGCGAACCTTTTCGCCCCCGGAAAGAACCCGTGGTTTTTTCAAGGCATCTTCGCCGCTAAATAACATTTTACCTAGAAAGCCACGTAAGAAAGATTCATCTTTGTCTTCAGAGTATTCTCGCAACCAATCAACGAGGCTTGCAGCATCGGTATCAAAGTATTTGGAGTTATCAGTGGGGAAGTAACTGCGAGTTGTTGTAATACCCCACGCAAAGCTGCCCGAGTCTGGTTCCATCTCGCCCGCTAATATTTCAAGCAGAACGGTTTTCGCAACGTCATTACGGCCTACTAAAGCGACCTTGTCGCCTTTTTTAATTGTGAAACTAAGATTTTTTAAAAGCACTTCGCCGTTGATGGTTTTTGAAAGTCCTTGAACGGTTAACAGATCATTACCAGCTTCACGTTTCGGATCAAAGCCTACAAAAGGCATACGACGTGTGGATACCGGAAGGTCGGCAAGATCCAGCTTTTCTAGTTGTTTTTGACGGGATGAAGCTTGACGGGATTTAGAAGCATTGGCACTGAAGCGTGCGATGAAACTTTTAAGTTCTTCAGCTTTATCAGCGTTTTTCTTTGCCTGATCAGAACGCAAACGTTGTGCTAATTCCGTCGATTGGCGCCAGAATTCGTAGTTACCGGAATAAATAGTCACTTTACCAAAATCAATATCAGCCATGTGTGTGCACACTTTGTTTAAGAAGTGGCGATCATGGGATACAACGATCACGGTATTTTGAAAGTTATAAAGGAATTCTTCAAGCCACTGGATTGCATAGATATCCAAGTGATTCGTCGGCTCATCCAGTAATAAAATATCTGGCTGGCCAAAAAGGGCTTGAGCTAAAAGGACTTTTACTTTGTCGCCGGGATCTAATTCCTTCATCAGCTTTTGATGAAGTTCATCACGGATTCCAAGTCCCGCAAGCATAACACCGGCTTCGGATTCAGCCTCCCAGCCGTTAAGCTCTGCAAATTCAGATTCTAATACAGAAGCTCTTTCGCCATCGGCTTCTGAAAAATCAGGTTTTGCGTAAAGCGCATCTTTTTCTTCCATCACTTTGAAAAGGCGTTGGTTCCCCATCAACACGGTTTTTAAAACCGTGATTTCATCAAACGCATAGTGATCTTGTTTTAGTACAGAAAGGCGCAAGTTGCCGGGAATAATTACTTCCCCGGTATTAGGCTCAATTTCTTTAGAAAGAACTTTTAGGAAAGTGGTTTTGCCAGCACCATTCGCACCGATAAGGCCGTAACAGTTGCCAGGAGTAAATTTCACATTTACGTCCTCAAATAGCTTTTTTCCACCGAATCTTAAACTGACATTTGAAGTGCTAATCATGGGAGATTAGATACTCTGAATGGGGCCAAATATCAACAGGACCCTCGAGGGAAGCCGGGCAGAGAGGGCTTATAAACTCTCTGCCTTATGGAGGGTGTAAGGGATACAGGCTTTTGCCTATTTCATGATCACGATACTGTTAGGCTCGCTCACTAGGATCAGCTCTTTTTGGGGGCCAATGGTCATTCCCTCGTATTGGGGAACCACTGTCGAAAGGTCCAAGGTTCTAACGATAGAGCCTTTCGCATCTAGTTCCATCAGACGAGAGGACTCATGACTCATTAAAATCAAATGCCCTGTGCGCTCGTCAAAAAGGCACGAAGAAAGGTCGGCCATTTTGTTTTTGAAAATATCAAAAAAGCCAGACTTATTAAACGCATCAAAGGGTTCATCAAAGTTCAAAGTGGCTGCGTCTCGATAATCCAAGTTATCGTTTGGTTTCGTGAAACGGAACAGGCGTTTTGGTTTGTCTTCCTGAACAGCAAAAAACTGATTGCTTTGTTTGGAATAACAAATGCCCTCAAGGCCAAGATTTTTTTTGCTCGGCTCAGGAAGCTGGAAAAGCTGAACGTCTGCACGCGAAGCATCCATGTCGATTTCAGTCTGGCCAGCTTTAATTGTTACGATCAAAATCTTGTTGGTTTCAGAGGCAATCGCATATTGTTCTTGGCCCAAATACACGATGTCTTCGGTATCCTTGTCTTCAAGATTGTTCATCGCAATCACGCGTAACGGTTTTGAAAAGGAGCTGTCGTATTCAAAAATATGACCGTAATTATTCTGGATCAAAAAATAAGTTTGCGTGTCATGGTTATAAGTAATGCCTGAAAGGTTGCCACCAATCTCAGTGAGGTCGATGACCTTTTCAACTTTGCTGTATCCCTCTAATGATGAAGTCGGAGCGAAAGCTAATAAGAGCGGAATGAAGACTAAAACAAGTAAAACATTTGTCATTTCTTTATTTCTCCAAAGTGGGGGTTAGGTATAAACCCAAATGATTGTTAAAGTCTATGGCGAGATGCAATTTGCAAAAATATCTTAACGACTTAGGCATTTTGGCCCCGGCGACTTTTTTCAACTAAAAATCAGCAGCATTACAGGTGAAAAAACCTTATTAGTTTGGTGTTGTTTCCATCTGTAAACGCGCATATATCAAAGCCAATTTCCCGGGGGGAGACATGCTTCACAAATTGTTGTTCTTAGTAGTGGCTTTAGTATGTTCAATGAGCGCCCATGCACAGACCCTGTCGGCAGGTCCCAAATCATCTTCGGAGTCTTTTAACCAATTCATCAAAGACGTGGATTCAAGAATTCCCACGTCAGTGAAAGCCGCAATAAAATCCTACAAAGTAGAATATGCAGACAGGGAATTACCTGATGATGTCTGTAACTCCCAGGTGAATTTAGATAGCTTAGTAAGAACTGATTTTTTAGGTTTAAAAAAGCGCATTTATCTAAAAATTCATCCCAACCAGAGGTTACCGTGTGGTTACGGATCAGCTTATGAGCTTGCCAGGAAGGCCTTGCTTTTCCAAGTGGCTAGTCT
Source organism: Bdellovibrio bacteriovorus (assembly GCA_041888585.1). GTDB lineage: Bacteria > Bdellovibrionota > Bdellovibrionia > Bdellovibrionales > Bdellovibrionaceae > Bdellovibrio > Bdellovibrio bacteriovorus_I. The sequence goes on from CP168971.1 coordinate 1,330,275, forward strand.
TTATGACCAATCTCAAGTTCATTGGCAGAACAAAGCAGACCAAGCGGCCTTAGCGCAGTGTGAAAGTGAGCATCAGCAAGATCGTAAAGCGCCACTTTCTTTGCGTTGCCAGTATTATTTAGAAAATCGTTATCGAGTCTCTGGCTCTGCCAGTTATCGCAATCTTTCCGACTACAAAGGCCAAAGGCTGCACAGTAAAAACAAACTGCCTCTGCGCTTGCTAAATGAGCATGAAACAGATTCCGCTCGCGAGCATTTCGCCATCCATTTTTCTGAATTTCTATTAAATCCCGAGTTTGAATGCCGTAAACCAGCATTCCATGCATTTTTTGTGGGATTAACGGGCAGTCGACCTTATCCATCGGGAAGCTGTTCTGGGATATCTCATATCTTCACGAGTACAGGTGCCTGGAAGATCGATATCGCGCCAGAAAAGGTTTACCAAGTTCACTTTCTGTATGCATCTAAAGGCGAGGAAATGATGAGCCGATGGGGGCACTCGATGCTTCGCTTGATCGTGTGTGCTCCATTTCGCACAACTGTAGGCCCAGAGTGTTTAACGGATGTCGCATTTCATTTGGTTTTAAGTTATCGCGCTAATATTGATGATGTGATTATCAATTATTGGGATGGGCTTACGGGGAAGTACCCTTCTCAACTGATGGCTTTTTCAATGCCCGAGGTGATTGATGAATACACTCGCGGGCAGTGGCGCGATTTAATCAGCTTGCCGTTAAGAATCAGTGAAGCGCAGAAAAATATTTTGGTGCAAAGCGCTTTAGAACATTATTGGAGTTATGCCGGGGATTATAAATTTTTAACGAACAACTGCGCTTCTGAAACTGACCAACTAGTGCGTGCTGCTTTAAGTAAAAATCATCCCTATCAAGATACTTACGCTGCAAGTCCGAAAGGCATGTACAAAAACTTGGTTCGTCACAACGTGATTGACTCGCAACTGGTCAATGATTCTAAAGATGCACAGCGAAGAGGATACTTATTCCCTTCACAAAAAGAGTCTTTGGACCGTGCTTTTAGCAATATGCGTATTCACTTTCCGAATTACTCATCACTTCAGCAATTCGCAGAATACTCAACGGCATCCGAGCGAAGAAATATCTATGCACAGCTTGATGCATTCCAAGAAATTGGACGCGCTTACTTAATCGAAAAGTATGTGGCCTTGGTGCAGCAAAGAAAGCAGCAAAAATTAATCTCATCGAGTTTGCAAAACAACCGAGATGAGTCACTTGCGGAAGTGATTGACAAGCTCGTGGAAGCTTCACAAGATCGTCTGCCATGGCGATTGGCCCAGGGTGGTTACGGGGTGCCCTTGCAAACTGAGGTTCTTTCTGATGAAGCAGTAGAATTGATAGTTCAAGAGGGCAGAAAGTGGGGAGGTCAGTACCAAGATCTTCTGCTTAAAAAATTCCCGAACGTTGACCAGGAATTAAAAGGTATTAAACAGAACTTAGAATTGTTAACAAACCGTAGGAGGTTATGATGAAAAATTTTGTAATGGCAGCATTGTTACTAGTGAGCTTTTGCGCATCTTCTGCACTGGCAGGACGTGGTCACCACCGCGGTGGACATCATAGAAGCGATGATTTCGGTGACGGTCTTATCGCTGGTTTGTTGTTATCAACAGCAACTTTGTTCTTCAGCGACCTAACTGCGCACCATGCTGAAGCTGTTTATTTAAATGCTGATGAAGACGCAGCGATTTTTCTAGCAGAAGGTGGCGAACCAACTCCAGCCCTAGCACAAGCCATGAACTACGAAAGAAATTTCTTAGCAAGAGCACAAGTGGCTGAAGCAGCTTCTTTGAATGATCAACAAGTTGCCTACATGGTTATGAAACGCGCAGAAGCTCTATAAAGCGACTGCCGAAAAAAAAAGGAGCTCATTGAGCTCCTTTTTTTTATTTTGGTTTTGGGATGAATTTGCTTCCTGATTTGCCGATCATTTTCTTTTTTGGTTTGTGTTTTTTTGCTCTTAAATCGGCGAATTCGCCTTCGCCGGGTTCGTCAAAGATGAGGACCGTTCCTTCTGGGATGTCGTCTGGGATTTCAATTTCTTCTTCGACCGGTTTTGCAGCCGTCGTTCTCGGTTTTGAATGACGTTCTGTCTTTGGTTTTGCTTTTTCAAAAGTTTCGATATCTGAAAATTTGATCAGAGAAACTTTATTAACATTAACAATTTTAACGCCCACGTCAGTAAGCGCTTTAACCGGACCTGTAAATCCCAGATATCCTAAAGACTTACCCATAATTTTAAACTTAAGATGAGCGTTCTCTTTAGCCTTTAAAGCCTTATTAACTCCATCAACAGAAGTGGTATCAAGAACCGCACCCAAAACTTTAACAACATCAGCTTGTTTCACAAAAAAACCTCTAAGAATCTTAACTTATGCAGAACCACATCTAATAAAACCAGCAAAGAAGAAGAAACAAGAAAATTTTCCTAAAAACAAAAGCGGCAAAAAGGAAAGGAGCTCAAAAGAGCTCCTTTTCTTTTTTAATCCAGACTTCAAGTAATACGGAGAACAAGGTTGGTCTTTAACGACGACCGCCCTAGGTGCAGCCGCGGATTAGGAATAGAACAATCAGAACTGGAATCGGAATTCCTAGGGCCCATAACAAGATCCAGCCGATCTTTCCTGCTTCGTCTTTCAGGCGTTGCATATTTCCTCCCTGTTTAATGACTACGGGGCATAAATCCTCCCATTTTCTCGTCCTTGAAAAAATAAAGAGGACCTACTCCCTATGGTCATTTAGAAAGCAAATTCAGCGCCAGCGGGTTTGTGTGGCTTTACAAAGCTTTTTGCAGCTCTCTTTGCAGAGGAGAATTCAAAGTGGGCCAATGACTTTTTAAAACTGCCGGGCGACCTTTGAAAATTAATAATCCAAAACTTCCGTAGTGGGTGAGCCGCTGTGCCCAATCAGCAGGGGTGTTATCAGGACTCCAGCGCACCCAAACCAGGGTTTGCTGAGAGTTTTGTTTTAAGCGCAAAGTGATGACTGAACTGGCTTCTGTGAAGTTGTATTTCTGGCCTTCAATAGTAATAGTCTGAGAAGTCACTTCAAAGTTTTGACCCTGCAATTCGTTTTTCACAAAATTTTGAAAAGCTTCTTTTTCACCGACAAAGACGATTGCGCCGTTTTTTTCCAACTGAAATGCATCTTTGATGGGATGAAGATGTTTTTTTCCCTCTAATGCTGTATTCCAGACTTGGATAAAGTCATTCACACCTTTTTGAGCTGGGTCAAAATAGATGTGAACATCACTGCTGCCAAACACCGCTGACAAGGTCGCCGGGCGCTCTTCGGTATAGATCTTTCTAAAGATATTAAAACCTGGGTCTACTGAAATTCTAGTAGGGCGGTACTTAGTTACTAAGGAATAGATTTGCGAAGCTTGATTTAATTGAACAAGCTGTTTTATTTCTTCGCCGTTTTCTAAAGTCCACAGCACGGGAATCTGCAAGTCATATATAGATTTCTGACTTTGCGAAATTAAAAAAGTACTGCTGTAAGAGCCATCTAACCAGCGCATAACTTTGACGTCGTTTAATTCAATTTGAGGTGCACCACTTTGATCAAGCCACTGTTTAAAGAAAGCTTCCAAGTTTTGACCTGTGGTCTTTTCAAAGCTTGTTTGAATTTCAGCGAAAGTAGCTCTGGAAAAAACGTTTTCTTTATAAAAGCTCTGCAAAGATTTTAGGAACAAATCTTTACCGAAACGTTTTTCTAGCATGTGGAAGATCATCATCGTCTTGCCATAACCCACAGCTTGTGAACTTTGGTTGTGACGACCTTTAAAGTCTTTAACTGGAAAATCTCGGCCCGGATTTGCAGTCACAAAATCTTCATAGTTAGTTAAAACAGAGCGACGATAGTCTTTGTCTTTCCCAAGCTTTTCCTGCTGATAATAATCAGCCATATAAGTCGTTAGACCTTCGCTCCAGTTGCCCTTTTCATAATCAACGTAGACGCTGTTTCCCCACCAGTTGTGCAAAACTTCATGGGGCAGTGAAGAGTTTAAAATAAATGGCAAACGTAACACAGAAGGCCCTAACAAAGTAAAGCCCGGCATGCCATAGCCAGTTTCCCAGAAATTCTCTACAACGGTAAAGCTGGAATACGGGTAGTCACCAATTAAGCTTGAATACTCTTCAATGTAACCCGGAACAGTGGAAAGAAAAGTTTGCGCTAAAGACGGGTCATTCTTACGAAGTAAAACTTGAATTTTTTTGCCACCCTTAGATTCTGTTTCATAAGTAAAAAACGGGCCCGCAACCAAATAGATTTCATCTTGGGGATAGATTTCTACAAAACGAGTCACCCGTGTATTACCACGCACTTCCGTAGAAGTGATTTGTCCCTGAGAAAGGGAGCGCCACTCTGCCGGTGTTTGAATGCTAAGATCAAAGCTCTTAGGAGCATCCAAGAAAACCGGGTACCAGTAGGAACTTCCAAAAAGCACAGCGCCTTCAGGGTCAATAAGTCCTTCGGACTTTTGCTGTTTTACGGGATCGTGGATGATTCCTTGATAATGAAAACTTGCTGCAGAATCCTGGCTACCTAAAGCCAAACCATATTCGGCATAGGGTGCACTGGTGGTGGGGCCGTGAAGTAAAACAAGCGAATCATCTTTGCTCGTTAAAGATATCTGTAGGTCTTTGTGAATTAAAAAGCTTAACTTGCGAGGACTATTTTTAGGAAAGTTCACAGTCACGGTGGCTTTGATCATTTTTAAGCCCGGATGAACTTCCACCTGCATTTTGTGATGTAAAGGACTGCCGTGGCTTTGCATCGTAACGAGCAAAATTAAAAGTAAACCAACCACAATCATTAACTTGTGCATTGCCTGGGACTTGGACATAGATAACCTCTAAAGCGGGACTTTTTTACGCCCGCCGCTTGGAGAGGTCAAACCTTGAACAATTCTTGAATTTTATTCCATTTTTCGCAGTCAGGGGCGGTAATAGAGATATTTTCACCACTCCAGGGGTGAGTGAATTCAAGTTTAAGCGCCTTTAGACAAAGTCCCTCGATACCTACTTCGGTTCTAAAGAAGCGGTTATGGTGGGAATCCCCATGGACGGCATCACCTAACAAGGGGTGTGAAATCCTATTAAAATGGCGGCGGATTTGATGATAGCGACCAGTATGTGGTGTGGCTTCGATCAGGGAATAACGAGCCGTGGGAAAACGCTTACCTACAGCAATTGGAAATTCTTTGGTTCCCAAACGGCGATAGGAGGTGCTGGCTTCAACCAAGTCCCCCGTAGAATCAAGCTCCAACGGGATATCAATTCGATCGCTTTCTTTAACAAATCCGCGCACCACAGCTCTATAAGTTTTTTGCGGGGAACGTTCTGAAAAAAGTTTGCAGATTTTGCTAGCAGACTCAGAAGATAGAGCGAAAAGCAAGACGCCGCTTGTGGCGGCATCCAGGCGATGGACAGGATATACATGCTGTTTCATCATGCGGCGAGCATGGTAAAGGCAGATCTTATCGCGCGAAACTCGGTGCTGAACGTTTTCATGGGGATGAACGTGAAAGCCGGAGGGTTTATTCACGGCTATAAAGTATTCATCCCGATAAAGCAGTTCCATTTGATCCTAAAGTTGTCCAGCCCAAATATAATAAACGCTGCCGCCTTTTAGCTGACTTACTACGGTGTTGATGTGCTTTTGTTCCACCGCTGGACAGCCCTGACTGCGACCCAGGGGCTTATACTGAGGGTCGACATACCAGGCACCATGCACAACGATCGCGCGACTCATCGCTTGATCATTGGATTTCTCTAATCCGACTAAACGCATGGAGCGACCGTGTTTACCACTGTATTCTGCACCAGTCACGTACATACCATAGGATGACATTTGCGAACCTTCGACATTAGAAAATTTTTTCGCCATTCCACTGTGTTTTGGATCTGAGCCTTTACCATGGGCCACCAGATAACGCGTCACTAAGCCCGTTTTCATATCAACGATGAACATGCGCTTTTGATCCGAAGTCTTTGTGAAATCAATCACCGTCAAATAATTCTTATTAGCGATACGGTTATAATAAACATCATAATAAGTCAGAGCCTTGGTTAATGCTTGAGTTGGAATCTCTCTTTTTGGATCCACATAATCATACTTTGAAAGATCCACAGGAGGCGCTTGGTTCTGAGCAAAAGCAGGGGCGATGAAGAATAAACTAGCGATGACTGACAATAGCTTTATTGTCATGAAAACTCCCTTGTCAAATTGTTGGCGGTGGTAGTTTTCAGATCGGTTTTCTAATTACTGACTTGATAAAGGGACATTTGATTCTAGACCTCAAAAGAGACTTAAACGGCAGATTGTAATGCGAGGAACTTTGTTCCATTCGCAGAACGTCTCATAACGAATTGATTTAAGGTGATTTCAAATGGACGCCGAAGTTTTATTTAACGGCAAAAACACGGGGAAAAATCTGCCAATGAACCGGTCTGACTTCATCAGTTGGCCAATATTTTAATAATTCCACTTTAAGTTGAACGAGTGGATTTTCGCCAGAAATGGTTTGATACTTTTTTAGAGCTGACCAGGTTGAAAGATAACCAATAAAATCATTTAAGCTCCATCTTTTTTCCATAGCAAAACTCGGTGCGGAAAATTCATGAAAAGGAAATTTTATATTCTTAAAATTTTCTTCAATCAGTTTTCGTTCAGGTTCCCAGTAAGGTCCCAGTGTTTGTTCATACAATTTTAAAACAAGCGGATCTACTTCCGGAGAGATGGAACAGAGCCCATAAATCCAGATGGCTAAGATACCATGGGATTTTAGAACTCTTTTTGCTTCATTAAAAAATAATTCATGCTGAAGCCAATGAAAGGCCTGGGCCACAGTAATAAGATCGGCACTGTTATCCGCCGCATTTATTTTTTCCGCGGTTCCGACTTCAAAATTTATTTTTGGATGGGGAGTCGCTTCGGAAATTTGTTGAGCACTAGGATCCGTTGCTAGGATCTTGTTAAAATGTCTTGTTAACTCGGTGGCTGCTTGTCCGTTACCAGTGCCAATGTCGATGGCAAAATCATGTTCGTCTACTAAACCTGCTAAATAGTCAAAAAGCTGCGAAGGGTATGTCGGGCGAAAGTTTTTATAGTCTTTTGATTTATCTGAAAAGAGATCTTTAAATTCTTTAGCCATAGAGGAAGTCTAGTCATGTCCGATGTTGATTTGCAAATGAAGTTTCAAAAATTTGAGTTCAAGGTTTTAGTAGTTCATTCTGAAAATGTCTACACATCAAAGGGGAAATTATGCCCAGCCATAAGGTGCTTTTTATCCTTACCAGTACTGATACACTAGGAACTTCCGGTCACAAAACCGGTGCCTATCTTTCTGAAATCACCCATCCTTATGAGGAACTTACCAAAGCTGGTTATTCGGTTGATATGGTAAGTCCCCGAGGGGGAAAAGTTCCCTTAGACGGGGTGAAAATGGATGATCCCATCAATGCCACGTGGATGAACGATGAAGAGTTTTTAGAAAAAATAGAAAAGACCTTAAAGCCTTCGCAAATAAAACCCCAAGACTATGCCGCGATATTTTTTGCTGGCGGTCATGGCACCATGTTTGACTTTCCGGATAATCAAGAATTGCAAAAAATCACGGAAGAAATATACGAGTCTAACGGTATTGTTGCAGCTGTTTGTCATGGGCCTGCGGGTCTTGTGAATTTAAAGCTGAAAGACGGCAGTTACCTGGTGAAAGGCCATGAGATTTCTTCCTTCACTGATGATGAAGAAGTCACCGTTGGTATGGAAAGAGTTGTTCCCTTTCTTTTAGAATCAAAACTTAAAGAGCGTGGAGCCCATCACACGTCTGCGCCCAAGTTCACTTGCCACGTCGTTAAAAGTGGTCGACTTATAACGGGACAAAATCCCGCTTCGGCTCAGGCATTGGGACAGGCTCTTGTGGAGGTCTTGCAGTTTCAAGAAGAGGGGCGCAGTTTGCCTGAACAAAATTGGTGTGATTGGAAAAGCTCTAGCCAAGAACATCGAGGTCTTTAGATGGATGCATCACAAATTATCGCGCACAACGCTCGCTTTAAAGAAGTGTTGAATGTGGCAAAAAGAGTGGCTGCTAGCTCAGCCAATGTCTTAATCACAGGTGAAAGTGGTACTGGAAAAGAGATCGTTGCCCGTTATATTCATGATTTAAGCCCCCGCAGTAAAGAGGTCTTTGTTCCCATTAACTGTTCAGCGATTCCTGATCAATTGCTGGAATCAGAATTATTTGGTTTTGCCAGAGGAGCTTTCACTGGGGCTGCGGTCGCTAAAGCCGGGTTATTTGAAGAAGCCAATGGGGGGACTTTGTTTTTAGATGAGATCGGGGACCTCGACTTACACCTGCAAGCAAAGTTATTACGCGTACTGCAGGAAAAAAAGGTCAAACGGGTTGGGGAAAATCACTATCGGCCTCTGAATATTCGCATTCTTGCAGCCACCCACAATGATTTAGGCGAAGATGTGCAACACAAAAAATTCAGGGAAGATCTATATTTTCGATTAAACGTAGTACCTATCGCAATTCCTCCGCTACGAGAGCGAACGGAAGACATAATGCCGTTAGCCCATTATTTCCTAAAAAAATATTCACTTAAACATCATGCCAGTGAAAAACGTTTTGCCGACGATGTTCCTGCTTATCTGCTTTCACACTCTTGGCTTGGCAACGTTCGTGAGTTAGAGAACACCATTGAAAGATCTGTGGTTTTATCCATGAGTGATGTCATCACAGTAAGTGATCTAGACGGTGGACAAAGAAGATTTGTGAATATGGAATCAATCTTTGAAAGAATATGCCAAAAAGAAGGCCGTCTTCTGTCTTTAGAAGAGGTTTGCAATCACTATATTGATTATGCTTTACAGGTTAATAACGGAGCCCGAGAGAAAACGGCAAAGGATCTTGGGATTGATCGCAAGACCCTTTATCGCAAAATTCAGTGCCGGGTTCAGTGAATAGCATCAGGAGAGTTGCGGTGCGGCTCTCTTTCGATACCTGGTTCCTCGTGAATATTCATGCGCTCTTCAGCTGATAAAGTCGAAACCCGTGAAGCGCGGGCTGCTGCATACATATCACGTTTTTCTTGGCGTTCCTTGACGTAATCAAGTACCAGCAAAGACAAAGCACCTTCTAATGTATTCGGAGTTTCTTCGACTCTTTCTTTGACCTCTTTTTTCGCTTTTTTCATGGCTTTTCTCGTGTCAGAAGCGCCAGGCCAAGCTCCTAAGAAAATCCAAGCAAACATGGCTGCTGCAACAACCATTAAGCCTACGCCAGCCCCTAAGGTTGCCGTAAAGCTTACATAACCTACACGGTCATATTGCATGGTTAGATTCAGTAGCGCGATAAAAAATCCAGCGACAAAAAGTAGAACGCCGCCGATTGCCATAATTGAAAGCGTGACAATTTTTCGGCTTTTCTTGCTGATTTCCTCAAAGACTTCAACCGCTGAATCTTTTAAGGACTTATGGTGGCGGTTACTGCTGCTCATTCGTGAAAAAAGAAACTTCGCGATCATTCCTAACCAATGCATGTTCCGGTACTCCTCAAAGATGAAAAGGAGATCTCTTTTACAAGACCTCCTGATTGTTAATCGACTTCAGTCTGCTAACGCAGATCTGCTTAATCTCTGCCACCACGAAGCAACAATCCAGCAACCAAACCCACCGCAGCAGCCCCTAAGACTGTATAGAACGGATGTTCTTTGATAAAGTCTTCTGAAGCATCTACCGCATCGCTGGCGCGTGATTGAATTTGCTCTTGGAGATCTTCATATTTCTCTCTCCAGTTCGTTTCTTCAATCCCTTGTTTAACGTTTTTTCGCACACTTTCTGCGCCAGATTTTAGATTTTCTTTAATGTTGCCAAGGTCGCGCTTGAAATCGTTGGGTGTCGGTTCCATGTTTCCACTCCTTTGTGTATTTTGTTGGGAAGCATTTATGTTTCTGAATCATAGAGAAGCATAAACAGTGCCAACTCCATCACAGGCGTACTCGAAAAAAGAAATTAAGAGAGGTCAAATTGCCCAAGCACGTTGGGAAGATTGCCCCGTTTGACCTCTTACACGCAGTCATTTAGGATGGTGAAATGAAAAAAGTGTTAGTTATTTTCGCTCATCCATTATCTAAAAAATCCCGAGTACATAGAGTCATCGTGGAGCAACTAAGGGGTCTGGAAAATATTTATATCCACGACCTCTATGAAGAGTATCCCTATTTTCACATAAATATAGAGCAAGAACAGCGCCTGCTTTCGGAACATGATCTTATTGTTTGGCAACATCCCTTATACTGGTTCAGTATGCCTGCGTTAATGAAGCAATGGTGCGACGAAGTTTTACGCCGTGGTTTTGCCTACGGTCCAAACGGTTCTAAGTTGCAAGGCAAAGACTTTTTGTTATCAGTCACAACGGGCGGGGTCGGCGATCCTGGCGGTGTTCCGGGGCTTGATCTGTTTTTGACTCCCTATCAAAGAACGGTGTCCCTGTGCGGGATGGATTGGCTTGAACCCATGATCATGGAAGGAACGGGGCGGGCCAGCAATGATGAAATTCTTCGTCATGCGGAAAAAATAAAACAAACGTTGATAGATTACTCTTCTGAATCCCTGGGCGAGGTTTACCCATGAATGAAAGTTACTTGTTCACCGGCACAGTTATCTTGCTCACTGCCTTAATCTGTGTGCCGATTTGTAAACGCCTGGGGTTTGGCTCCGTGCTTGGATATTTATTGGCTGGATTAATTCTGGGGCCCTTTGGGCTCAAGGTCATCACCCGGGTCGAGGACCTTATGCACCTTTCAGAATTTGGTGTGGTCTTCTTGATGTTCATCATCGGTTTAGAATTAGAGCCCCGCAAACTTTGGGATTTGCGCACCAGCATTTTTGCGCTTGGAGGTTTGCAAGTTTTATTAGGCGGTGTATTGCTCGCTTTCGTAGCGAGTCTTTATTTCGGTTCTAATATTGGTGCTGCCATCATTGTTGGTATGTCCTTCGTTCTTTCTTCAACTGCCATGGGTCTGCAGATTTTATCAGAGCGTGGGCAGATGAACACCAGCGGTGGACGCTCGGCGTTTTCCATTTTGTTATTTCAGGATATTGCCGTGATCGTGATGATCGCTTTGTTGCCGCTTCTCGCGACAACTTCCGTGGAAAAGTCTTCTGAAAATAGCATTTGGGAATTCACTAAGATTGTTTTGATTCTAGCAGCGTTGGTTGCGGGGGGCAGATTCCTTTTAAGGCCAGTATTAAGGTGGATCGCCACACAACACTTACGAGATATTTTTACGGCCTTTGCTTTATTTTTAGTCATCGGTATGTCCTACGTAATGCACGAACTTGGCGTTTCCATGGCCCTAGGTGCTTTCCTTGCGGGAGTACTATTAGCTGACAGTGAATACCGTCACGCTTTAGAGGCGGACATTGAGCCTTTTAAAGGTTTGCTGATGGGGCTCTTTTTTATTTCAGTGGGTACGTCGGTTAATATCACGCGTGTTCTTAACGAGCCCGGTCTGTTTGTCGGTGCGGCAATCTTAGTCTACATTTTAAAATGTTTATTGCATATGGGCCTAGGACATTTATTTAAAATCCCGCGCAATCAGATTTTGTTTTTTGCATTACTGTTATCCCAAGTCGGGGAATTCGCCTTTGTCCTAGTAGGAACAGCTTTAACCTTACGCATTCTAGATCCTAGCACTTCCGAATTTTTAGTGGGTGTGGTCGCACTTTCGCTATTAATGACTCCGGTTGTGATGCTTCTTTATGATAAATTTTTTCTTCGATTTATGGACCGCAAACCAAATATGGAACCAGATAAGATTGAATCCCAAGAACACTCGGTCATCATAGCTGGGTTTGGTCGTTTCGGTCAGATCATAGGTCGTTTGCTTTACGCTAACGGAGTTTCCGCCACGGTCCTAGATCACGAACCTGGACAAATCGAAATGCTGCGAAAATTTGGTTTTAAGGTTTACTATGGTGATGCGACCCGAATAGACCTCCTCATTGCTGCAGGTGCAGAAAAAGCGAGTATTCTTGTCGTTGCTATCGATCATGTTGAAGACAGTTTACGTTTGGTCGAAGAAGCTAGGAAAGCTTTTCCCCACCTACAGATCTTTGCCAGAGCCCGAAACTTAGCGCACATGCATTCTTTGATGGAATTAAAGGTAAATGTGATAGAGCGGGAAACTTTTGAATCATCCTTGCGCATGGGTTCTCAAGTTCTGCGAAAATTAGGTTGGCCAGCCTATCAAAGTGTGGTGGCTGCAAATATTTTCCGTGATCACAATATCAAGATGGTTGAAGATCTCTTTTTAACTCGGGGAAACCAGGATGAGACTATTTCTCGAGCCAAACAAGCCCGTGCCGACCTAGAGCAAATGCTGCAAAAGGAAAATGAATATTTAGAGCGTTCGGAAGAGGCTTGGGACTTCGAACACTATTGATTCAAAATAGCCGCCGCCGGTGAAGTCGAAGGCATGTCTTTATCATTAACGACGATGACTTCACCTCCATGGCGGATCACTTCGCAGGCAATGTCATCTAAGATATCATCGTCTTTTGCATCCATTTGTTTTGGATGCAAGGTGAACTGAGCACTTTGGCGATGAAATTGCCCCCACAATTCAATATTGTTGCGTAAAAAAAGCGTGCGCACTTGGCCACTTAAAGCAGCCCTAGAAATTTTAACAAGATCATCAATCACTCTTCGCTGGCGTGCCGCCTCTTCAATTTCTTGTGCTGACTGATGTTTGTGTTGGGCAATATTCTTTTTAATATAATCGTTAGCCTGATGAATCAAAGCATCGATGCGCGGTACACCTTTGCTTGGATCTATCTTACAAAAGACAGGAGCAGGGTGGGAGGAAATCTCTTTGTAAGCATGAAACATTGTTTCATTGGTGAAAATCAGCAGCGGATGGGTTTTATAACCGGGCTCTTTACTGATTTTTGCTTCAATCCAGCGCAAGAATAATTTCACACTGGTTTTCTTTTTAAACTTATTATCTTCAGCACCGCGTCCGCGCAAAGTCGATTTCAGATGCGGAATCTGTGCAGTTTCACTGTCATCGCCGTGTTTCCAGTGAATACTGCTGCTATGGGAGCCTTGATGAAATAGGAAAGTATGAACGTCATTTCCAGTGTCACCATCACAGGCCAATAAAACCGCTTCTTCCCCTGTCAAAGTGAGGATGTGGTAGATATGTTCACCTTGGATATCTTCAATTAAAGGTTTTAGGTGAAAAGATTCAGCGACAACGACTTTAGACGGCAGTTCATGACCGGCTAAAAAATAGCTGCGCCAGTGCTTGTTTACAAAAAGTGCGATTCCTTGTTCACGTCCGCCTAAAAGTTCTGTGGGATCGAAGTTGTACAGAGTTTCTAACAAGGTTTTGCGCATTTCTTCTCTTTGCTGGTCTTTACGCGGGTCACAGCTTAACAGGTAGCTCGCACGACGGACTAAGGCCTCATATTCAAGCTCTAAGGTTTTTGCCGGCATAGAGGGAATATAGATCGAAATGCAAGGGCCATCCTGGACAGAGGTGAGTCGTAATAGATCCTCGTGAGTCATTTTTTCGAGCATACATACCTCATAGGAAAGGATAATCATCTCGCGACGCCATGGAGAACTCAAAAAGTCATTTAACAGTCCAGTGTGAGGGGTCATGTTGCGAGCAGTTAGGAAGCCCCGATATCATAGAGAAGTAATATTAACCCGACGCGAAGAGAGGCTTACATGAAAACCTGGATTGTTGTCGTTAATAGAACTCAAGCGAAGGTATTTGCATGCACAAACAAACGAGGCGATGGCATCGAATTTGTGACAAAACTTGATAACCCCCGTGGGCGTCTGAGAGCTCAAGATATCAATGCTGATAAATGGGGAGTCTTCGCCACATTGCTATCCCATGGCTCTAGACAAGAAAAGAAAGAGGGGCCTACGGATCGCGTGGCCCAAGAATTTGCAATCAAGGTTTCAGACTTTTTAAATGAATGCCTTTTGCAAAAGAACTTTGATGATTTAATTTTGATCGCAGAACCGCAGTTTCTAGGACGCTTGCGCAATCTTCTTGGTAGAGAAGTTAAGGCGCTGGTATCTAAAGAAATTGCTAAGGATTTAAATTTAGTCAGCGTCGATGATTTGCGTAGCCGACTTTATCCCGAAGTCCCAACTATGCCAGCTGAGCGACCTCAACAGTCTTTTCCTTAGTTAGGAATAAGACCTAGAGAAGAAAGCCACCTTGATGAAGGTGGCTTTTCTTTTTAGTGATACTTAGATGGGTCCTTCGAAGACGGCGTCCAACTAGGTGGGTCGCTTGCGGGGAAAGACTCCATGGAACTTTCTTCGATTAAATCAGATGCTTCATCGAAATTTTCAACTCGGCCACGGCGTTCCTTAGTCGCGGCCGTTTTTTTTGATGTGGTAGCAGCAATAACGCCGATACCGACGCCTGCAGATATTAGTAAAATAGCTCTTAAAAGTCCCATACGCCTCCTAGCTTTGGCTATTTATTCACCACGAAAGTGTAATAACCTAAAGCAGCCAATATTATTCCCAGGATAAATAATCCCAGACTTCCCCCTAAAAAGTGTTTCACTGGTTTTGGGACGTCCTTCTGGTTTTTATCTTTTTCTTCGGGCATTTTTGCTCCTTACAGATAGTTCAAAATAAACCTTCTAAAGGGCCTTGTAAAAACGGGACGATGGCTTTTGCGGGGATACATTCCTTAGTTAAGGCTATTGGCAGTGCTCTGTTTCGCAACAACCGGGAAAAATCTGCAGTATTCGTTTTATGCATATCAAATTAACAGTCATAAGTTTTGTTTTCCCGGCGAAATGCGCTACAAGCTCTGCATACAACTTAACAAGGAAACTTTATGAAAAAGCTTATTCTAATGGGTGCAGTAATTTTGACCTCTTTATCAGTAAATGCGAAATCCCTAAACGACCTCGCAGCTGACATCTCAGCTAATCCTGATAACTACACCCTTGTTGAAGTTTCAAAGAGCTCTTTTACTGCAAAACAATGGACTCAAATGTCAGCGTTGGCTGAAAAAGAATCTTGGATCTGGGGCGACACGATCCTTGAGGGAGATTATATTTCAAATGGTGAGCCCGTTGTCCTAGACTTGGTTGAAGCAGTGTATGCTGGAAAGTCTTTAGTAGCTTATAGAATCGTTTATTCAGCGAAGGCTTGGGATACAGGCGCTTGCGACGTGGACTATGAAGCGCTGGAAGATGAAAATGCAAACTTTGATGAAATCCTTGCAGAATGCACTGTAGGTAAAATCGTAGGTAACTCCTTCGTGAATTTGACTTTGACCGAAGCTGAACGCGATTGGAACAACGGCGAGTCTTTCGAAGAGCAATAATTTAAGAAATCAGAATTTAAATAAAAAAGCCCCACCAAAAAAGTGGGGCTTTTTTATTTTGTTCTGGTTAAAGATTATTTTTTGCACAGACCTTCTAAAGAAAATCTCAATTCTCTAGCGGCCTTTTTACAAACAGGTTTCATTTCACCCATAGCTGCCGGGTCCATTGTTTTAGATAAACGGTTGTATTCATCAGAATCAGTCTCACGAACCATAATCGCAACACTTTTTCCGTCACCAGTTAATCTTGCTGAACGTGGTTTTACGTCACACACAGACTCTGTAGCAACTACTGGCAAGGTTTCCCATTTGCCTTTAGTTCCTGCGCAATTCATTCGCAGCTCAATTGTATAGGGGCGGCCGATGTTTTCATCGTTTTCACGTGTCACCACGATCGCTTCGCCTTTGCTATCTTTAAGCTGAATGGTTTTTTCCCCCACAACATCCGTTGCGGCGAAAACTTCTGATGAAACAGCTAGTAAAATTCCTGCTAAAAAGATTTTTTTATTTTTCATAATTACCCCGCACACAGTGGAAATGAAAGATGGATGTGATCGTTATGAAGGCTGTTGCCTCCCATTGCTGATCCCGGAATACCTATTGAACCACTATACTCTCTTTGGCCCGGACGGCACTTAGATGGTAAAGTGTCTTTCCAACATTGCCTAAAGGCATTGTAAAACTTGGCCGTGCTGCCTTTAAAGTCTTTGACGTTCGTACTTACTTTCGTCGTCTTTTTATCGCGATCATAAAGAATAAAATCTTTGATATCAATCGCTCGGGCATAGGCATGCATGCTTAACTTAGTAGAGTTTCTCGCGTTACGGTTAGCATAGGTTCCATAGTGAGAGATAAACACTCGTTCAGGTTTTGCATATCCTGCGACACTGGCGCCTTTTTCCACGCATCCAAAAAAGTACTTATTAAGATGTTCAGCATAGTTCGGGTGAACTGTGCCATTACCGCACTTCGTGCTGTTATATCCGCCGCGCACCATTGCAAGAGGATCGCAGCCATTCCAGGTCTTCCCAGGACCATGGGCTAACTTCACGGTTTTTTCAAAGAATGAAAAGTGCAGCGTATGGTCAGGGGCGATGATAGCGGCGGCTGCATCGTCTTCAGAGGGAGCCGTATCTTGTTGTGGTGTCTCGCTGACTGTTTCTGTGGAATCGGGTTCTCCTGAGGCCCATTCTCCATCATCTGCTCCAGCACAGCTTACTAAGAAAGCTAGACTTAACAGTCCGGCTAGGTGTTTAAGGTTAAGGTTTCCAACGAATAAAAAAGGTTTTTGTCTTTTGTATTTTGTCATTCCTCGAGTGTTAGGTGACCCGCGTGTAACATAAAAGACCGTTCGGCCAGTTCTAGACTTATTTAAGACCAAGGGTTCGCAAATTTTTTTAATAGCTGAGGGAGTGTCGTGAGAAAAATCACGGCAGATAAAAGAATCACTCAATTAAATAATTGCGAATTCTCATTATGAGACGAAAAAAATGTTTCTCAATTAAGAAGTTTTGTTCAGCAAAGCTAAACGTCCTGCAGGGAATTATTAAAAAACCGATAGTTTGTACCAGGAAGGTCTTTATGAACTCACTTTATAAGTCACTAATTACGATTCTGCTTCTTTCGCAAACAGCCTGTTCTTTCAACGCTTCTTTATTTGGGTGGTCTGATAATTCATCAACAACTCCAGTTGAAGACGGTGATGACACTACGGTGACTAAGGTTAAGGGAACTTTTCCAATGGGAGATCCGGCTTTCACTGGTGAATTTAAAAACTACATTACTGCGACAGCCGACGGAAAAATCGTATTTGCCACCTTTGATCACAAAGTGATTGTGGCAAGCAATACGGGAACAGTTCTTCACCAATTTGATCCTGTGAACGTCGACATGATCATGGGTATCGCGGTCGATAGTAACAATAAGATCTATATTACTGGTCACTATGATGCGGATGCCGATCAGATGACGGATAACTACGTTCGCTTCATTAAGAAGTATGAATTAGATGGAACTTTCATCAGTGAGCTTGCAACCTTCACCGATGAAGACCCTGCCGATCCAGCGATGTACATTGTTTTTAGTCCAGAGAATCCTGTCATAACAAGCGACGGTTCTATCTACGTTAGTAATCACGAACAAATACGTAAGTACTCTGGTGCGGGTGGTACTACTTTACTCGACACTATCGGAACAGCTCAGGGTTCCAATGACGGAGAAATTAACGGGACAAACACTTTCTATGTGGAAACAGACGGTAGCATTTATGTCGTCGATACTTGGACATCTCGCCTACAAAAGTTTGATGCCAATGGAAACTTTGTTAGTAAGTTCACTTGGCCAAGACAGGTTGCCAATAGTATTCCAGCAGGCTTGTTTCGCGAATCTGATGGAAGCTTTGTAGTTACTGAGAGAATGGGTGCAGATGGTCGAGTGACCAAGTTTTCAAGTACTGGGGTGCTTACGTGGGTGAAGGACGGAAGTGAGCGACCAATTCCAAATGGTAACCCAACCTATGACAGCAATATGATGTCATTAACTAGATACAACAATAAGTATTATCTGGGTTTTAGAGATGAAGTTGTTATCTATAACAGCGATGGCACGTTCAGTGGTCAGCACGTTAAAATGCTAAGTGGTGCCGCAGCAACTTTCCGTCTTGATAACGGAACATTTTTTGTTGGTGCTGGAAATGGTATTCACAGATTTAACGCTAAAGGTGAATGGCAAGATTCTTTTGCGTCCGGCCGAATGGTTTATGGCTTAACTGCCACCAACGACACTTTGTATGCTGTCGATCCGACGACTCCAGGACTGATCTACAAATATGATTTCGATGGAAATGCTCTAGGCACGATCAACTTTGGAGGTGCCGGGCAGGCAATGTTCTTATCAATTGATAAAGACAAAAACAATTTATACGTCAGCGATATCGCGGGTCTTTACAAAGTTCCGGTAAATACAGAAGTTGCAGCTCCATTCGGAGCAGGTACTTTCACTATGGTGACTGGAATTTCGCCGCAAGCAGATGGCACATTTGTGATTCTTGATTTTGATGGAGTCGCCCAATCAACGCCAAAACGCTTAAATGCGGATGGTACACTTGCAGCGACGACGTTCGATGTTGCAGGGTCGGGTTTGAGTATTGCTTATAACCTTGCAACGGATTCTACGGGAAAGATTTATGTCTCTGATGTGATAGCTAAAAAAGTTGTCATTTTTGGCAGTGACGGAACTTACTTAACTACCTTCACCCATGCTTCAATTGCTCAGCCAATCGGCATTATGATTGATAAATACGACGACATCTTCATCGCTGACGGCACAGCCAATAACGTAAAGAAGTTCGATAAGACTGGTGCTATTCAAGTTGAATAGCACTTCTTGAAATTATTGGCACTCACTTGAACGTTTAGGATAAAATGAAAACGCACTTATCGTTAATTATTCTGGCTCTCGGTATATCTCTATTTTTCCAAAATTGCGCTCCGCCGGCCTCAGAAGAGGAAACGGCGGAGGTACTAACTCCGGCTTCTTTGACTTCGACTCCACAGCCAGGAGCAAACAACAATACGAATGTTCCGGCACCTGCTGCAACAGTAGCAGCAGCAACAAATGCTGAAGCCTCGCAAACTTCGCAAACGCTAAATGCCCAAGGAGCAACGAACTTGAGCTCACAACAGCCTTCCGCTGTTAATAACGAAGTAAGTGCGCCAACCACTGAACAAAACTCTGGTAGTACGACGACTACAAATTCGACCAGTAAAAGTACCGAAGCTCCAACCTCAGAAAACACTCAAACTACTTCTACAACGCCAGAAGTTAGTGTGATGGCCGCACCTCCAGAAAAATCAGATGTTCAAAAAGAAGAGATCGCTAAACGAACTATCGATATGGTGTGGGTGGTAGATAATTCCGGAGGAATGGCATCAAGTGCTGAAATTCTTAGAAAAAAACTGGGTCCTTTTGTAAAAGAACTAGCTGCTAAGAGCGACGTAAAGGTTGCATTAATAACCAAAAGAGGAAGCGAAGGAACTGCTATCTCATTACCAGCAGAATTGAATAGCGTGCAGGTTTCCCACAATGTGCAAAGTTCTGAAGCTTTGCTTTTAACAGCCGTTTCATTGTGTGAATCGCCAAGTAACGATGCATTTTGTAATTCTTTTGCAGGCGGGAAGTATCAGACCGTATTCGGCACGTTAAATACGTTTTTTAGGTCAAATTCCGAAAAGGTTTTCATCTTCGTTAGCGATGATGATGCAGCTGGAACAGCAGCGAACGAAAATAGAACCTACATCACGGCAAGCACAATGCAAAAGCAATTGGAACTGGAATTCCCAAAAGAAAATTTGCCAAAAGTATATAGCATTCTATCTGGATCGAACACCTGCGGCGTTCGCAAAGGAACAGAGTACTTAAAGCTAGTGAAAGCAACGGAAGGCTTAGCCTTCGACATTTGCGCCACCGACTGGTCATTGTATTTCACAAAATTTTTTCAGAACTCGAAACGAAATAAAGAAGCACTGACAAAAAATCAGTGCTTTTTTTTATATTCGAAAACAAGCTGTCCTAGTCTTGGTTTGCGTAGCAATTCAACTCAGCTTTTACATCGGTAATAACTGGAGCTTGCTCAGTCCCAGTGCGAGTGAAAGTCAAAGAAGACCAGCAAGTAGCTTTAGCAGTGTCAGATTCAAGTCTATGGAAATTATAAACTACAGATTCACCTTTCACAGAAGCCCCATTGAAAGTAAGTTTCCCCATCTCAACAGAAGAAACCTTAGAAAACTCCTTCTGCAGAACACCCAAGTTAGAAAAGTAATTCGCAGTAGCAGGCCCAGAAGCCAAATATACATTCGGATGAACAAAAACATGGGCAGCAGAAGCCGAAACAGAAGCGAACAAAATTCCAGATAGTAAAAACATTTTCATAAAGAGGTTTCCTTTCAAATGAGGAGCTTCTTATAGATGAACAAAACAAACCAACTCAAGTCAGGCTTGAGTTAAGAGAAACCAACAATTTCCAAACACAAAACGACCGGAGTTTTCTGCCGGCGGCAGAAAAAGACAAATCCAAGAACATCGAATAAAGCGGGAAACTTCAGAACCTACTTCGGCAAAGCCGAAGTGCAGACAGGCAAAATAAAAAAACCGCCAGAAGGGCGGTTTTTTATTTGGTGCGGGTGGAGGGACTTGAACCCCCACGGACGTGAATCCAAGAGATTTTGAGTCTCTCGTGGCTACCATTACACCACACCCGCGTGAGGAACTTTTTTAAAGAAATTGTGGCTAATACACAAGGTCTTTTTTTAAAAAAGTTAATTCTGCCTAAGAATTAACCAATTAGAGCTCTTTTATCTGCTTATTAATCCATTCTAAATGGTATCTTACGTCCGCAAAAAGAGAAATCCCATTGCAGGTTTTCGAGCTATCTTCATCATTCGGGTTAAAGCCCATCGAGGTAACTCCGTATAATACGAGCCCTTCAAAGGTTTTCACATAGAGGGGACCGCCAGAGTCTCCCACGCAGACGCCCTTTTCTGGTTGCAAAAGAATGTGGGTATTTAAAACCGCGAAATAATCCTTGTTTCTAGGGTCATAGAAGCTTTTTACAAGCTGTTTCCCCGGGACCGTCACATGGCGCAAAAGTCCCCCATCAGCACCACCCATCCCTGTGGTTCCATAGCCCGCCATCACTAAGTCTTCACCCTCAGTCGCTGTGAATTGGGGGCCGGGCAAAGAGCGAATGGTAGTTCCTTTCGGCGCTTTCCCTTCAAAGCGCACAACTGCGATGTCATCTTGGGCTTTATCGATAGGGACACTTTGCGTGAAGTCGTGGTCAGTTTTTAAAGCCTTGTGGGTTACTTCGCGCAGAGTTTTTAGTGAGTTAATGCAGGCCGCGTTTTTCGCAAAAGACGCATACATTTTCTTGCTGGTTTTCTTAATACAATGAGCAGCAGTTAGAACCTTATTTTCAGAAATCAAAGTGCCAGTGCAAATACTTGAGGTGCCGTCATCTAGTTCAGTAATCAGTAAAACGGTAGAGGAGCTTAAATCTCCATCAGTTAATACGGATCCGCCGACAATGCCATTTCTAATAGATGCCTCCGCTTGGCACTTTAGGGCCCCAGCCGCTGCGGCACTGAGTTTCATGGCATCTTCGGATCTTTCTGCGCAGGCAGCTAAAAGGGTCGCGAAAACCAGGGTCACAGAAAGTTTAATAGCAGAAGAGGTCACAGCGGCTCCTTATATATAGACAAGCTACTAGGGGTATAACCCAGCCACCGATGCTCAGGGGCAAAATGGCTCCGCTTTGTAAGGCTTTCATAAAGCGTATTGTAAGTTGTCACAATCGGGCTTGCACGGTGGATGCCATGCCTAAGGGGTCAATCCCAGGATCGTTTAGATATCAATGACTTAGACACTGAGGACGAATTTCGGCGCTCTTGGCATCAGGCTTGCTCTAAGCGCCTAGTGACTAAAGGTTTAAAACCAGAACCCTGAGGAGACTTTATGAAAAAGTATATCTATATCCTTGCGGCTTTAAGCATGGCGCCTAACTTCGCCCTTGCTCAAAGCATCGAAAGCGATGTTGATGCTGAGTTGGATCAAATGTATTCCAACGTTCAAGCTCAACCTGTGGCGCAACCACAAGCTCAAGCAGCTATCGCTTCAACAGCCCCAGTGAGCGGTCAGCCGATTTATATTCTAAATCAGGCGACTCCAACTTCAAACGCTCAACTGCAACAATCACAAATTCAAAAACAGCCTACGACTGTGATTGAAGC
Organism: Bdellovibrio bacteriovorus; assembly: GCA_041888585.1. GTDB lineage: Bacteria > Bdellovibrionota > Bdellovibrionia > Bdellovibrionales > Bdellovibrionaceae > Bdellovibrio > Bdellovibrio bacteriovorus_I. The sequence goes on from CP168971.1 coordinate 1,352,481, forward strand.
TTCGCCATTGACTGAGTCTCGTGCAGAACAAATCCGTCGCGCTCGTCAAGATGCGGAAGTGGCTACTGAACAAAGAATCGTAGAAAAACTTGAACAATCCCGTATGGAAGACGAAAAGAAAAGAGCGGGCGTTCTTTTTGGCGATAAGTTCAATCAATTAGAAAACACCCAAGTTCAACAACAACCTGTACAAGCTATCCCTGTTCAGCAAGTACAAGTTCAACAAGTTGAAGAACCAAAAGAAAACACTCGTGATATCGTTCGTGAAGAAATCGCAGCCGCGATGAAAGTTGAAGAAGAAACAGCTATTCTTCCGATCGAAACTAAATATGTTGGTGGTATCCTTGGAATCGGAGACTATCCAGATGTTATCAACGTAAAAGGTAACTACGCTTTGGGTGTGGCTTTCGGTAATAAATATGACAACTTCGTGATCGAAGGTTCATTCCTTTATTCAAACTACACATTGGATAACAACGGTTATTATTCAAACATCAATAATAACAACTACTATCCAAATGCTTACAACGGCGGTTACTACATCCCGAACAATATCGACGTAAACCAATACACGGGTTCATTGGCTGCGAAGGTTCAATTGTTCAGTGGTATCGTAAAACCAGTTATCGGTGGTGTGGTTGCTTATTCTTACAGAACATTTGCTTGGGCTAACGACAACTATAGCTATGCAAACAACAGCAACACAGCTAACTCTCACGCGATCGACATCGGTACAATCGTGGGTGCTGACCTTGAGTTCTCTCCAAAGTACTCTTTAGGTTTGGATTTCCGTTATATGTTCAATCTTTCCAGCCGTGTGAACGCTACAAACAACTGGATGACTGGACCTCAGTATGGAACTCCGATCGAAAAACTTCAGTATTATGTGATGTCGCTTGTCGCTCGCGCAAACTTCTAACATAATCAAAAAAGTTAATTAATTCCTCAGTGGTTTACAAACCCCGAATCAGAAATGATCCGGGGTTTGTTTTTTTCCGGCTGATGAAAAGGGCCCAACTGACTGCGTTGTGCGGTCCTTCACTTCTCTCCGACGTGGCGCTGCCACGCCTCCGTTTCGCGAAGGATCCTCCGCCTTGCATTTGGACCCTTTTGATCAGCCTCAGACGACGTATCTGAAATAGGGGAATCCTTTACTTCGTTGTTTGATTGCTCCATAGTTTCTTTATGGGGATTTTCTTGAGTCTGATTTTTTCTTTAAATGCTTTTGCTGCGACTATCGTTACTGAAACGGTGGGGCAGGTATCTGATTATGTTATTACTTCTCGGGAAGTTCAGATTGCTGTGGTGGCCGAGCATATTCTTTTTCCAGCAAAAGGCGTTGCACCTAAGATTTATGAAATCAGACCTGGTGCGCCGGAATTTCAAGGAGCTGTGACGAATATTTTGCTTGAGACTGTGGTGGCGCTGGAGGCTGAAAACTTCAATGTGGCGAACGTAACCCCTGAAGAAATCAAGAATGCCATGACGACGGTGCAAAAAGCGGTGGCGGGGAAGGCTTATTGGGCTTCTTTGGAAGTTTCAGAGTCAGAATTGCAAAAAGTTATTTCCCGTAAACTGACTTCCAAGGCTTTCTTAAAGTTTAAGACGAACTCTATGTCAGGGATTATCACGGATCAGGAAGCGCAGATGTACTATGAAAAGAATCGCGTGAAGTTCGGCAGCCTGCCGTTTGCATCATTCAAAGATAATATTAAAACCTACTTGGCGCAGCAGCAGTTAGAAGAGCGGATTCGTTCTTGGTTTGAAGTGATCATGCGCAAATACAAAGTCCGTAACTTTATTAACTAATGCAGATTCAACCTCTTTCTAGTCAGCATAAACCGGCGATGCGCGCTTTAGTTGAAGCGATACATGAAGCCCAAGGCTTGCTGCCTCAGTTTTATTGGCCGAAAGAACTTTTGGGGGCTGAGCTTGCAACCGCCGAAGCCATTGGTGTTTTTGAAGGGGAGTTGCTGTTAGGGTTCGTTCTTTATCGCGATCTGCCCCAAGCTTGGGAGATTTCCTTGGTCGCTAGCCACCCTGAACATCGCCGCCAAGGGGCGATGGTTCAGCTCTTTGAGCATTTAATTGCCGCTAAGGGTCAGGATAAAGAGTTGTGGCTGGAGGTGCATGAAGAGAACGTCCCGGCCCAAAAACTTTATGAAAAATTGGGGTTTAAAGAAACCAGAAGGCGACCTCGTTATTATAAGGACGGGGCGACGGCTATTTTGTACTCACATTCCTAGGCCCCTTCTTCGTTAGCTGCTGAGAACAGAGATAAACCCTTGCCATGGTTGATTTTTCTTGCTAGTTTCAGGTTCGTTCAATGGGCCCGATAGGCCCATTTTTTTTTGCTACCCGGACGGGTCGCAATGCCGTTAGATCCGGCAAACATGCAGTGCCTCGAGCTTCGAGAAACTGGACCCCGTCCAGGAGCAGTGTATGTTATAAAGGATTGTCTTAAATGTCAGAGACCCCATCGTGGATGGAAACTGTAAAAAACATGGCGCAAACAGCAGCAACTCAAGAGGGTTGTTTACTGTATGACGTAGAATTTGTTGGTCTTGGTAAAGGCCGTACTCTTCGTGTTTTTATTGATAAAGAAGATGGCAACGTCACAATCGATGATTGTTCCAATGTTTCAAAAGCGTTGAACGAATTCCTTGATGCCGATGAAAATCTAATTCCGGGTGAAGCCTACAATTTAGAAGTTTCAACTCCGGGTCTTGAGCGCCACTTAAAACAACCTTGGCACTTTCAAAAAGCAGTGGGTAAGAAAATTTACGTCAAAACCACGAAGGCTTTCGAAAGCGCTGGCGTAACAGACAAAAAGTGGAAGGCCGGTAAAACAGTCGAAGACATTTTGGAGTCGGCTGATGAAAAGGGCATCCGATTTGTCATCAAAGGTGTAGAGCTGAACGTGCCCTACGAAATGATCGACAAAGCTAAAGTAATTTTTGAAATGACCAAAGGTCAGAAAAAGTAACGAGAGGTAAATCATGGCTGAAAATATGTTTTCAGATCTTTCCAAAGTGATTGATCAAGTCGGTAAAGACAAAGGTATCGATAAGCAAGTGGTTATCGATGCAATCACTCAAGGTATGCTTGTAGCTGCTCGTAAAAAATACGGTACTTACCGTGAAATTGAAGCTGCTTATAACGAAGAAACTGGCGAAGTTGAACTTTTTGAGTTTAAAGAAGTAGTTCCTCGTGAAAAATTCATCGATGAAGAAGTTGAAATCCCTTACGACGAAGCTGTGAAATTAGATCCGAACGTTCAACTTGATGACTCTGTAGGTATCAAGCTTGAGGCTTCTGATCTTGGTCGTATCGCTGCACAAACAGCAAAACAAATCATCATGCAAAAAGTCCGTGATGCTGAACGCTCTATCATCTTCAATGAATTTGAAGAAAGAAAAGGTGAGATCGCATCTGGTATCGCTCGTCGCGTGGAAAAAGGCGCGATCGTTGTCGACTTGGGCCGTACAGAAGCGTACATCCCGCCTCGTGAACAAATCCCTGGTGAGCAGTACAAACCAGGTGACCGTTTACAAGGTTACTTGTCTGAAGTTCGTCAAACCACTCGTGGTCCGCAAATCATCATGTCTCGCGCGGACGAGCGTTATTTGATGAAACTTTTCGAAATGGAAGTTCCAGAAATCTATGACGGTGTAGTTGAAATCATGGCTGCGGCTCGTGAGCCAGGTCAACGCGCTAAAATCGCAGTTCGCTCTAAAGACAACTCTGTTGATCCAGTGGGCGCTTGCGTAGGTATGAAGGGTTCTCGTGTACAAAACATCGTACAAGAACTTCGTGGTGAAAAAATCGATATCGTTCCTTGGGATGAAGACGTTACACGTTTTGCGTGCAACGCTTTGGCTCCAGCGGAAATTTCTCGCGTATTCTTGGATGATGCAAATCGTGAAATGGAAATCGTAGTGCCTGACAGCCAATTAAGTTTGGCAATCGGCAAACGCGGTCAAAACGTTCGTTTAGCTGCTAAGCTTACTGGCTGGAAATTAGACATTATTTCTGAGTCTTCAGCGGCTTCTCGTACTGCGGAATCTATTTTCAACTTGATGTTGATTCCAGGCATGAGCGAAACTATGGCCCAAAATATTTTCCAATCTGGTTTCGGTTCATTCCAATCTGTTGCTAACTCTTCAGTGGAAGAGTTGATGACAATCCCTGGATACGACGATCCAGATAAAGCTGAAAAATTAATGAAAGAAGCAAAAACCCTTGTTGCTAAATATGAAGCTGATGGCGTGCCAGTTCCAACTGCACCTACGGCTTCAAAAGACAAAGGTTCCAATGTTTCTGCTAAAGAACAAGCTGATTTACTTCTGAAACAAGAGTTGAAAAAACTCGACGCTCAAGAAGCGGACGAAGAATAACAGGAGACTGAGTGAGTAATCCAAAGGTTTTTGAATTTGCAAAAGAAATCGGGATGACCCCGCTAGCTCTCATGGACAAAATCCGTGAATGGCATTTGCCGGTGAAAAGTCATATGGCTGAACTTGAGCCAGAAATGCTTGCGCAAATTAAAATTAAACTCAGCGGTGGTGCCGCTCCAACTGAAGAAGCTAAACCTAAAAAAGCAGCTACTCGTAAAGCGCCGGCGAAAAAAGCCGCAGCTCCAGCAGCTGAAGGTGAAGCAGCGCCAGCTCCTCAGGCTAAGGCTCCAGTTATTCGCCGTAAAAAAGAAGAAGAAGCGCCTAAAGCTAAAGCGGCTCCAGCGGAAGCTGGTGAAGAAGCTGCAGCTCCAAAAGCTCGCGTAGTTGTTAAAAAGACAGCTCCGAAAGTAGAGGAAGAAGCCGCTCCAGCGCCTGCAGCAGAGGCTGCTCCGGTTGAAGAAAAAGCACCGGCAGCAAAAGTGAAGGAAGCGCCAGCGGCGCCGGCTGAAGTTAAAGAAACTCCAGCAGCGGCTCCAGTTGAAACTAAAAAAGCGGAACCTGCGGTAGTAAAAGAAACTCCTGCACCGGCTCCGGCACAAGCCGCACCAGCAGCTCCAGCACCACAAGCTCGTAAAAAAGAAGTTGTGGTTGGAACAAGCGGTGTTGCGAGTTCTTCAACTCCGGCGACGACTGTAAAAAGAAATATTATCGGTCGTATGGACCTTTCTCGCGTGCAACCACAAACTCCGCAACGCCAACAAGGTGATCGCCCACAAGGTGGCGGTTATCAAGGTCGTCAAGGTGGTGGTGATCGTCCTCAAGGACAGGGCACTGGTTTCGGTGGACCTCGTCCAGGTGGATTCAATCGTCCAGCGGGAGGTGCACCAACACGCAACATCCGTACGGGTTTCGTAGCATCAGCTCCTCCAGAGCCGATGCCGGATACGGGTGATTTCCGTAAAGATTTTGACCGTCGTAAGAAAGCCGGCCCAGCTATCGGTGGTGCGGGCCCTGCAGGCGGACGTGAAAAAGAAAAAGAGAAGGAAGAAGAAGTAGCGGTATTCAACGCGGTTGAATTCCGTAAACGTGAAATGGTCTTCCAACCTAAGAAGAAAAAGGGTTTATTAGACCGCGAGGCTATGAAAACTCAAATCACGACACCATCTGCGCATAAACGCGTGGTGAAAGTGAATAACACCATGAAAGTGTCAGACCTGGCGATGGAGATGGGCTTAAAAGCTCCTCAATTGGTCAAAGTTCTGATGAAGAATGGTGTTATGGCCAACATGAACATGGATCTTGATTTCGATACGATTGCCTTGATCGTTCCAGAGTTCGGTTGGGAAGCGCAAAACGTATTTAAGACTGCGGATGCAGTTGCAGAAGAAACAGCATTCGGTGAATTGAATGCAGAAGCTGTGACTCGTCCTCCTGTAGTGACTGTTATGGGTCACGTCGACCACGGTAAAACATCACTCCTTGATGCTATTCGTAATGCCGATGTAGCAGCAGGTGAGGCCGGCGGTATCACTCAGCACATTGGTGCTTACAGTGTTAAGCTTGAAGACGGCGCTTTGATCACATTCCTAGATACTCCGGGCCATGAGGCTTTCACAGCTATGCGTGCCCGTGGTGCGAATGCTACTGACATCGCGATCATCGTGGTGGCAGCAGATGACGGAATGATGCCGCAAACTCAAGAGGCCGTGAACCATGCGAAAGCAGCGGGCGTGCCGATGATCGTTGCGGTTAACAAAATGGATAAGCCAGGTGCAAATCCAGACCGTATTAAACAACAATTAACTGAACTTGAAGTCGTCCCAGAAGAATGGGGCGGTAACACGATTTTCTGCGAAGTTTCTGCTTTAAAGAAAACAGGTATCAAAGAAATGCTAGAGCAAGTAAAACTTCTTGCGGAAGTGGCTGAATTGAAAGCCAATCCGAAACGCTCTGGTACTGGTATCGTTATCGAAGCGAAGATGGAAAAAGGAAAAGGTCCAGTTGCCACACTTCTAGTTAAAGACGGAACTGTGGAAGTAGGTCAGTACATCGTTGCTGGTACTATGAAAGGCCGCGTTCGTTCTTTGACGAATGATAAAGGCGAAAGAATCCAATCTGTCGGTCCTGGTTTGCCAGCTGAGGTTTTGGGTCTTGAAGCTGTTCCTGCTGCCGGTGATAAATTCGACATCGTAAAAGATGAAGATACGGCAAATGAAGTTTCCACTTTAAGAAAAGAACAAGCTGAGAAAGCTGCTACGACTCCGAACGCGAAAATGTCTTTAGAAGATATCTTTGCGAAAGTGAAGTCAGGTGACGTGAAAGAACTTGCGATCGTGCTTAAAGCTGACGTGCATGGTTCTTTGGAAGCGATCAACGGCATGCTTTCAAAAATCTCTACTCCTGAGGTGAAAGCGAAAGTTATTCACTCTGCAGTAGGTGGTATTAACGAAGGTGATATTACTCTTGCTCACACAGCAAAAGGTATCGTTCTTGGTTTCAACGTGCGTCCGGACTTGGGTGCACAAGCCAAAGCGAAACAAATGGGTGTTGACGTAAGAACATACTCCATCGTTTACGAATTGATTGATCAAATGAAAGCAGCGATGGCAGGTCTATTAAGCCCTGACGTTGTTGAAGAAGTTATGGGTCGCGTGGAAGTACGTAACACCTTCAACGTTCCTAAAGTGGGAACTATTGCAGGTTGCTTCGTGATCGACGGTAAGATCCAACGTAACAACATGATCCGTCTTCTTCGTGAAAATAAAATCGTATACGAAGGTAAGATCGCTTCCCTTAAACGTTTCAAAGACGATGCTAAAGAAGTGGCTCAAGGCTACGAGTGCGGTATCGGCATTGAAAACTACAACGACGTTAAGGTCGGCGATATGATGGAAGCCTATATCAAAAAAGAAGTCGCTCGCGAATTGGGCGCAGGTGAGTAATGAAGAATATGGGTGATGGGCGCCGAGTCGCTCGCGTAGAAAGAGAGATTCAAGCAACTGTTGCCCAGTTTTTGATCCGCGGTTTTAAATCCCCGTTGCCAGGTCTTGTGACAGTAGCTTCGGTGCGTATGCCTGCGGATCTTCGTACTGCCAAGGTGTACATCAGTGTTCTTGGCTCTGATGAACAAAAAGAAGAAGCTATTGAAATTTTGCAAGAACGCGCTTTTGAAATTCAAAACTTTATCGGTAAAGAATTAAAAATGCGCTATTGCCCGAAACTGACTTTCTATGCGGATCACACGACGGATCAGGTTTTGAAAGTGGAAAAAATTCTTCATGAGCTGGAGATTGAACGAAAAGCTCATGGTGAAAGTACCGACGAATCTGATGACGAATAATTCTACATTTAATGGTCTTTTGTTGGTTGATAAACCTTCAGGGATTTCCAGTCATGACGTGGTGGCGCGTTTGCGTCGCATTCTGCAAACCAAAGCCGTTGGACACTCTGGAACTTTAGATCCTTTGGCTTCAGGCTTGATGGTTTGCCTAATCAACGAGGGCACGAAACTAAGCCAATATATTCTTGAAGGCGATAAGGGTTATCGCGTTCGCGCCCAGTTTGGGGTGCGCACGGATACTTTAGATACCACCGGGCAAGTTTTAGAAACAAAGCCCGTGGATTTGACCAAAGAAATGATTCTTTCTGAGGCTGCAAAACTTAAGGGCGAAATGGAAGTGGAAGTTCCAATTTATTCCGCTATCAAGGTTCAAGGTAAAAAGCTTTACGAATACGCCCGCGGTGAAGAAGAAGTTCAAGTGCCTAAAAAACTCATGAAGTTCTGGGATATTTCCCCTGTGGATGTAGGCCCGGATTGGGCTGAATTTGATATTAAATGTTCAAAGGGCAGTTACATCCGTACCTGGGTGGATCTTTTAGGGAAAGCCTTGGGATGTGGGGCGGCTATGAGTTCCCTGCGTCGCACATGGTCAGCTCCCTATTTAATTCCCCAGGCTCAGACTCTTGAGGAAATTGAAGCCACTGTGAAGGGCGGGGGAGCCGGAGCGGCCTTTGTTCCTATGGATTTGGCCTTACCCCAGGTCAAAAGAATTCGTGTAAAGGGGCAGGATCGAGTGCTTTTGACCAACGGTCAAATCAGCCACGATCTGCGCAGCCAGCTCATTACTGCTTTTAAGCCCGCTGAGGATCAATATATTCAAGTTATTGATCAGGATGGCGGTCAGTTGTTGGCTTTGATTGGCCTTGATCCGGGTAAGGGCTTTGCCCTTAAAAGGGTCTTTAAGTATTAGGGTCGGAAGGCCGGAGAGCAAAGGACCCCCGGGGCCTTCGCTGAACCCGCTTGACGTACTACCTAATTATAGTTAGAAGTTTAGAACTTAAAAAACTCTGCGGTTTGTCAGCCATGACGGCCGATGGGGTGATGATAAAAACCTGAGTTTAAGAAACTCAAAAATAAGGAGACTTTAATGGCAGTCACTAAAGATACTAAAGGGCAAATCGTTAAAAAATTCCAAACTGCGGATCTAGATACTGGATCTCCAGAAGTTCAAGTTGCTCTTTTGACAGCTAAAATCAATGATTTGACTTCACACTTTGCTACTCACAAAAAAGACCACCACGGTCGTCGCGGTCTTGTGACTATGGTTAACAAAAGAAGAAAACTTTTGGACTACTTGCATCGTAAAGATGGTACTCGTTACCAAGCGCTTATCAAAGCTCTTGATATCCGTAAGTAATGCAGTTGCGAAGGGGCCACAAGGCCCCTTCAGCTTTTTAAGGCGGTTGTTGCAATAACTGCCATCCTGATTCAGAATCAAAAAAAATAAATAAGCAAAAATATATAAAAGAACAGAAGCAAAAAAGCTCTGTGCACATTTCAAGGAGATTTAATGAAAACGACTGTAACTACATCGGTGGGCGGAAAACAGATCACCATCGAAACAGGCCGTTTGGCAAAACAAGCAGATGGATCAGTGCTTGTCTCTAGCGGTAACAACATGGTTCTTGTTACTGCAGTTTCGTCAAAAAAAGCATCAGAACTAGACTTCTTTCCTCTGACTGTTGAATACATCGAAAAATTCTATGCAACTGGTAAAATTCCTGGTGGCTACTTTAAACGTGAAGGTAAGCCGACGACAGATGCAGTTCTTATCGCGCGTTTGATCGACCGTCCTATTCGTCCCGTGTTCCCTGAAGGCTTCCGCAACGAAACTCAAGTTGTGGCGACAGTTCTTTCAGCTGACGGTGCATTCCCTCTAGAGATTTTGGCGAGCCTTGGTGCTTCTGCCGCTCTTCATGTTTCGGACATTCCATTTAACGGCCCAACTGCAGCTATCCAAGTAGCGCGTGTTGATGGTCAGTTCGTTGCAAATCCAACTCCGCAACAACTTGAAAAATCAGACATGGATCTGATCGTGGCGGGTACTCGCAACGGTTTATTGATGGTTGAAGGTGAAACGAAATTCATTTCTGAAGCAGACGTTTTGGCTGCTTTGAAATTCGGTCACCAGTCCATGATGCCATTGTTGAATGCGCAAGATGAACTTCGTGAAAAAACGGGTTCTGCTGCAAAACGTGCTTTCACAGCGCCAACAATTGATGCTGATTTCAAAGCGCAAGCTGTGAACATGCTTCAATCTAAAATCGCACAAGCATTGTCTATTAAAATTAAACAAGACCGTTATGCCGCTGTCGCTGCAGCTGCTGCAGAAGCAGAAACGGCTTTGTTGGGTTCTATCACTGATAAAGACCTTGCTAAACAACGTAAGAAAGAACTTTCTGCCATCGTTGAAGATCTAAAATATCAAGAAGCCCGTTCTATGATTCTTGATAAAAAAGTTCGTATTGATGGTCGTGACGTGAAAACTGTTCGTTCAATCGCGAACGAAGTAGGTCTTCTTCCTCGCGCCCATGGTTCTGGTCTATTCACTCGTGGTGAAACTCAGTGCTTGGGTACAGTGACTTTGGGTACTGGTGATGATGAACAGATGGTTGATGCTCTATTAGGAACACAAAAACGTCGCTTCATGCTTCACTATAACTTCCCTCCATACTCTGTAGGTGAAGTGGGTCGCTTTGGTGGTCAAGGTCGTCGTGAAATCGGTCACGGTAACTTGGCAGAGCGCGCTTTAAAAGCCGTTCTTCCTGACCATGAGAAATTCCCATACACAATCCGCATCGTTTCTGAAGTTCTTGAATCAAACGGTTCTTCTTCAATGGGTTCTGTTTGTGCGGGAACTTTATCGATGCTTGATGCCGGTGTACCAATTAAAGGAAACGTTGCGGGTATCGCAATGGGTCTTATTAAAGAAGGCGACCGCGTTGCTGTATTGACTGACATCCTAGGTGATGAAGATCACTTGGGTGACATGGACTTTAAAGTTGCTGGTACAACTGCGGGTATCACGGCTCTTCAAATGGATATCAAAATCGACTCTGTTTCTTTTGATGTGATGGAACAAGCTTTGGCGCAAGCTAAAGATGGCCGTAACCACATTCTTGCTGAAATGGAAAAAGTGATCAGAACTCCGCGTGGTCAAATCTCTGAATTTGCTCCTCGTATCGAGACGATCAAAATTAAACCAGATAAAATCCGTGAGGTTATCGGTTCTGGCGGTAAAGTTATCCGCGGAATCACTGAAGCGACTGGTGTTAAGATCGAAATCGAAGATGATGGTACAATCCACATCGCGTCTGCGGATCCAGAAGCGACTAAAAAAGCAATCGGCATGATCAACGACATCGTTGCTGAAGCAGAAGTGGGCAAGGTTTATAAAGGCCGCATCGTGAAGATCGCTGAATTCGGGGCTTTCGTAGAAATCCTTCCGAATACGCAAGGTCTTCTGCACATTTCTGAGATCTCTAACGAAAGAGTGCGCGCAGTGACTGACGTCCTTAAAGAGGGCGAGACTATCGACGTGAAAGTTCTTGAAGTAGATCGTTCAGGTCGCGTTAAGCTTTCTCGCAAAGCTCTATTGCAATAGTTTTTATTTTAAAGGGCGCATCTTAACCACAGATGCGCCCTTTTTTTATCCGGAGCACAATGAGCACTCAGTTCAATAAAACTGAATTATCCAACGGAATCCGCGTCGTCAGCGAACTTCACCCAGCATCCCGCGCGGTTTCATTAAGTATCTGGGTTTTAACTGGAACCCGTGATGAAACTCCTGAAGTTGCAGGTATTTCTCATCTTTTAGAGCATCTTGTTTTTAAAGGCACAAAAACTCGTTCGGCTTATCAGATCGCCAAATCCTTAGAGGCTCTTGGTGGGGATTTGAATGCTTACACGACTCGTGAATACACGGTTTATACCGCGATGGTTTTAAAAGACCACTGGGAAAAAGCCTTGGATGTTCTTGCGGATTTAGTTTCTAACATGCACCTGACGCAAAAAGAATTTGCTTTAGAAAAAAGCGTGATCCTACAAGAAATCGCGATGTCAGAAGATAGTCATGAAGAAATCGTTTACGATATTTTCTATGATCAAGTGTACGGAAAACATCCTATCGGACGTTCGATTTTAGGAACGCCTGAATCCATCGCCGTGATGAAGCAAAACCAAGTGATGGATTATTATAAACAGAACTACACTGGTAAAAACATCATCATCAGTGCAGCAGGCTGTTTGGATCACGATGAGCTTATGAAGGGCATTGATAAACGCCTGGCTCATAAGAAAAAATCCAATTTGAAATCGAAAAGAAAAGTGCCGCGCTGGTTAGAACGTCGTCATGTCGTTGAAAAGCAAGCGGAACAAGTTCACATGTTGATGGGTTTTGAAACCGCTAGCTTTAAAGATAAATACCGCTTTGAGGCTGTGATTACGAACACACTTTTAGGTGGGGGCATGACCTCTAAGCTCTATCAAAGTGTGCGTGAAAAAAGAGGCTTGGTTTACACCATTGGTTCTAGCCTTAATACCCACATCGATTCAGGCATGATGACTATTTATGCGGGAACAGAAGCTAAGAATGCCCGTAAAGTAGGGGATTTGATTTCTAAAGAGTTTAAAAAGATCCGTAAGCAAGGTGTTTCAAAACACGATGTGGAAATGTTTAAAACCCAAGTCATCGGTAGCATTTTGTTAGGCTCTGATGATCTTGATAATCGTATGACTTCATTGGCCGTGAATGAAATGGTTTTTGGCCGTTTTAGATCTGTTGAGTCAGTGATTGATGAAATCAAGAAAGTATCGGTAGATTCAGTAAATCATTATATTCGCCACGAAATTAACTTAGATAAAACTTCTGGAGTTCTATTAGGACCTGGAGTGACCGAGTTAAAACATTGGTGGGAAAATCTTTCTTTATAAAAAGCTAGCACGAGGAATTGGATGCAAACACTTAAAGTTAAAATCAAAAAACTAGAAAACTTCCATGGCGAATTGCCAGCTTATCAATCAGCCGGTGCCAGTGGCTTTGACGTTCGCGCGCAACTAGCGGGCCCTGTTGTTTTAAATCCAGGCGAAAAAGCGTTGATCCCAACTGGATTGTCTTTCGAAATTCCATTGGGTTACGAAATCCAAGCGCGTCCTCGTTCTGGTTTGGCAGCGAAAAATGGTCTGACAGTATTAAACACTCCAGGCACCATCGATGCTGACTATCGTGGTGAAGTAAAAATCATCTTAATCAACCTTGGCAATGAACCATTTACAATCAACGACCAAGAGCGCTGCGCACAATTGGTAATCGCACCAGTTTACCAAGCAATCTTTGAAGTTGTGAATGAGTTGGGTTCAACAGAACGTGGAGCAGGTGGATTCGGCTCAACCGGCCGCGCCTAAGTCGGCGAATGAAAAGCGCCCAATGTATCAGGCTCCTGCCTGAGACCCTCCGCCTTGCGCTTGGACCCATTTGATTCGCCTTGGTTCTGGGTAGAGGGGGAGTAAAAAAAAGCCTGCTTATCGCAGGCTTTTTTTATTTTTATTACCGCATCGGTTATGCGGTGCAACCGTAAAAAGAACCAGGCACCTTTTAGCCGAGTCTCTCTAAGCGACTGATGTCGATGCGGTTCCATAACCATAGTAGGAATACGATGGCGAAGATGATCGAAACTAAGCGGATCGCTCTTCTTTTTTGCATTTGGAAGTTTTCTGTAAGGCCTACTGCCATCAACATGCTTGTGAAAGCAAAACCTACCAGGCTGATGGGCGGGATGATTTCAGAGCCGATTTGAAAAATAAAGAATGGGATGTTCGCGAGTAAGATCAAAGTGAAAATCTTGCGAAGTGAGCACGTTCTTTTTTCGAAGACTTGAAAGTAATAATAAATGAAAAGTGCGCCGATGCAGGTAGTGGCTACGCCTACGATTGGGGAGATGATGATGCCGCCCATGATTCTGAAGAAGTTGGGTGGCACTAATCCTGTGGCAACGCCAGAAACCATCGATACTGCGACCAGAGTTAGAATCAGAACCGGCCAGCTCCAATCCGGAAGATGTTTGATTTTTTCAATGGGGTGTTTCAGGAAGTTGAATAAGTAAGTAACAACTTCTTTAGCGGTGTCTTGGTGGGTTTTCGCTGAATTCGTAACGTCTCTATAATCTGTCATGGGATTATTTCAACATTAGTCTAGTTCGGAGGCAACACTTCTATTTTGGCGTGAATAAAATCGCCTGAGTGTTGTTTTAAGTTTCTTCGCGCAAATCCATCTCAGCAAGAGTGCTTGCTCGTTCCAAAAGTAACTGGCAATTCGAAATCGCGGTTTCCTCAACTGCACCCAACGTGCTTAAGCTTGCCGGCCGAATCGGCTTAACCATGCTTTTGTGAAGCCAGTAAGATAGCTTTAAAAGTTTTGGTTCTGATTTTGATGGTTGGCATTCAATGGCCGCAAAGGGCACGGGCAGGGCGGAAAGTGACTTTGACTCTTGCTTAGAGGACGTGTCCGTCATTTCAGTGATGCTTTTAATAGCGCTGGAACGGCGGTTGCGTAAAATAGATTCTAGTTCAGACAGCGTTGGACTATCGACCACAAGATGAAAATGTCTTTTGTGGTTTTCCTGCTGGTTTAAGAATTCCTGAAATCGTTGACGTCTTTGCTCGGCATTTTTCCACGGCAAATGGACTGTAAAAACCTCATATCCGTGTTCGGTTAAATACACGGGATGCAGATTCCAAAATTTGCTGAAATAAAAAATCGAACGGGGACCGGTTACAAAAAGAATCGGCCAACGGGTCAGCAAACAATTCGGAGTCAGCTCAAAGGGAATATCTTTGCGGCTTCTTGCGCGGTTTGCGAAAACCGCGAGGCCTAAAATGAAAACGGAAAGACTAAGAATGAATGCTATTAAATCCACTTCCCAATTATAGGGAAGTGTTTAAGCGAAAGGCAAAGTCAAAGGAGTTTTTATCTGCAGTACGACTGATGACAGCGTTACGGGCGCTGACCTCGGCTCCTAAAGAAAGATTTTTGTGAACTTGTGCATGGAAGCCCGTTGAAACCACCAAAGATGGAGTCGTATCATTTACGTCAATATTTCTTGTAGGATCTTGGAATTTCATAAAGCGATTAGAAAGGCCGGCGCTGACTGAATAATTCCAGATGGATTCAAGAACATTAGAGTGACCGATTTTTAAATCAACTTCACGCATAGTTAGTTCCTCAGAACCAGAATCGGTAACTCCGTAGTTTCTAAACACACCTTCAGCAAACCAATTCGGAGAAAACAAATCCATGCCCATGGAAAGCTGGATACCGCTGGCGTGACGGTTGAAGTTTTGTTTATTCGTGGCGATATTCATAAATGAATTTACGTAACCAATTCCTGCATGCAAACGAACGTCGTCAAAGGAACTTGTGGAAGTTTTCACCAGGTTCTTTTTCTTGGCATTCAACTCGTTAAGAAGGTCGTCGTAGCTCACTTCTTCATAGTCACCGTCATGATCAGTGCCTGCGGCCTGGACCAAGGTGGGAGCGGAAAATAAGCTTAAAGAGATCAGAACGAATTGGATTGTTTTTGATATTTGCATTTCTTAATTCTAGCAAGGCCATGTCATTTTTCAAAAATTCATCTTTCGTTCTAGACCTCAAATCCGGCACACTAGATATATGTTTGCCATGTTTAAAGAACGTCATAACTGTTATTGTGCCTTTTGCAAAAGCCCCCGCCGCATTTATCGTAAGCGAAGTGTTTCGTTTATGAATATTATTGCCAGCGCTTTTGCATCGGTCGTCGTGATGTTCGCGATTTGGCAGCAGTATGATCCGCGCGTGATGATTGCTTTCGTCGTATGCCTTGCGATCTCGGAAGTTTTCGTGAAAATCCGTTGGAGACTTTCCGTCGTTTGCCGTGCCTGCGGTTTTGATCCGGTGTTGTATCTTAAGGATCCTGAAACTGCGGCGCAGAAGGTGAAAGAGCAATTAGATATCCGCAAGCAAGATCCAAAATATCTGTTAGCGAAACCATTGAATTTGCCTGCAATACCTAAGCAAAAAGCGGAAGCGTTGCAATCTAAAGGCAAGGGTAAGCTCGTTTCTCGCTCTATCTAATTTTCTAATCTCGTAATCAAGGCCATCTTCCTTGCCTAACGACCGGGTTTGTGTCAGTCTAACCGGGCATGAAAACACTTATAGTGATCCCGACGTATAACGAAAAAGAAAACATCCAAGCTATTGTTCCGGCAGTTTTGGCGCAAAACCTAGGCGTGGATATTCTTGTCGTTGATGACAACTCTCCTGATGGAACGGGCGCTATTGTGCGCGAAATGCAAAAAACAATTCCTCAACTTCATTTGCTTTCCCGTCCTGGAAAGCAGGGCCTAGGAAAAGCATATATCGCTGGTTTCCGTTGGGGAATGGATCACGGTTATGAAGCCATCACCGAAATGGATGCGGACTTTTCTCACCGCCCAGAAGATTTAGGTCCTTTGCTTTCAAAACTTCAGACCCATGATTTCGCAGTGGGTTCTCGCTATATTGCTGGTGGAAGAACCGTGAACTGGGGTCTTTTACGTAAAATCATCTCGCGCGGTGGCGGGATTTATGCACGTTTGATTTTAGGTTATCCGTTGAATGATTGGACGGGCGGGTTTAACGCGTGGAAAAAAGAAGTTCTTATCGGTATTGATTTATCTACAGTTGAATCCAACGGCTACAGTTTCCAGATTGAATTAAAATACAAAGCGATGAAAAAAGGCTTCAAAGGTGCCGAGTCACCAATCGTGTTTGAAGACCGTCGCGTCGGCCAAAGTAAAATGTCATTAAAAATCGTCATCGAGGCCTTCTATCGTGTTTGGATCATGCGTTTTAAGTAGAGCTTTTGCCGCTCTGGTCATCACACTCCTTTTTCCATTCTTATGCTGGGCGCAGTCCCAGCAAGCGACTGTCGTTCTTGATGGCGCGTTGATTTATCAAGATCCTGATTTTGATTCTCCGGTCATTAACACCGTCAAAAGAGGCGCTGTTTACAGTATCTCGAAAAATAAAAAAGGCGCTTTCTATAAAATTCGCTTAAAACCGGGAAGCCTTGGTTGGATTTCAGACACCGACATACAATTGGGTGTTGTGAAATTAGAAAAACCTAAAGAAGCAAAAAAAGACAAGAAAGACACACGCAAGAAACCTTTCCACGCCACTCGTTATCGTGGTCCTGTTATTGATTTTATCAATTATACGGAAGACACGTTACGCACGGAACGTTCGCAAATGATTCCTTTTTTTGGCTTCAAATTTAGTGGCGAAAACACTTTGTTTGATGGGGAAATCTACACCGATGCGAGCATTCTTTTTCACTTCGGGGCACCCGGATATTACGAAGAATATACTGGCAAAGGTGCTGACGGTTACATCTTCATGGCAAACTTCCTACTGCAAACAGTTCTTCCGCAAAGTAAAACCCACTTGTTCTATTATGGCTTTGGACCCATGTTCCGATATTCACACTTCAATATCGATGTTCCCGATGGTGGGGATACGATCACGTATTCTGCCGATGATATGACCCTGGGGGCCGTGTTTGATTTGGGATTGGCATTCCGCTTCGGCGCTTTTTCATTAAAAACAGACGCTCGATACTATTGGGAACGTACGAAGTACTACGGTTACGGTCTAAGCCTAGGCTATGAATTCTAACGCAGCGCGATTTTCTTCGATGTAATGTCCATTTTGATGTAGATCTGACCCCGAGAGATCAAGGGGTTTCGATGCGTGTTCTAATTTCCGTAGCTGTTTTGTTTTTTTCATTTAATTCTGCCGCTGCAGACATTGAACCCTACTTTGAAGCCTTAAAACAATCCCGCGTTAATTACGAACCCGATGGGGCCATCTGTGAGATGGTGGGGCTGCTGCAATATGCACAAGAATATCCGCCCCGTGATTATATTCTGACATCGGGAATTGAATACTCTACCGGTGAACTGACCCTGGGGGAGCTTGATGTCGTCATCATTGACCGTAAAACACAAAAGGTTGTGTTAGTTTCTGAGGTCAAATGCTGGAAAAATCAAAAACAAGCCTTTGAGAAGGCAAAATCTCAACGACAGCGCTTTTTATATAATCTTGCGAAGTTCCCAAAAAAGATGAACTTTGAAACCTTTTCGGATTTGCGTTTAAAAGCAGATCAATTCGATGGCAAAACTCTTTATCGGTCTCTTTCTGATCTTGGAGGTGTGCGCCATGGCTTTGATGCTGAAATGGAATTAAATCTTTCTGAGTTAAAAAAGCTGCGAATGAAGCTTCTGAAATGCCAGCAATTTGAGGATTGTGCGCAGCCTGAATAACAGTGGACTTGCGCGGTTCCTTCCGGCAAATTCCCTCTATGTCAATCCATGTATTGCCTCCTGAAGTAGTCGATCAAATCGCCGCTGGCGAAGTCGTAGAGCGTCCCGCGCATCTGGTAAAAGAACTTGTCGAAAACAGCATCGATGCAGGTGCTACGCGCGTGCACATCGAGTTTTTTGACGGTGGAAGAATCGTCAAAGTCATCGATAATGGAAAAGGCATGGCGCCTGAGGATTTACCGAAATCCTTAGAACGATTTGCCACCAGCAAAATTTCAAAAACCGATGACCTGTGGAGTTTAAAAACTTTTGGTTTTCGTGGTGAAGCCTTAGCCAGTATTTCAGCGGTTAGTAAGCTCACTATAACTTCTCGCCGCGAAGGTGACGATCAAGCCCACCAGTTGGTTTGTGAATACGGGAAGAAACGTGAGATTGATAAGGTCGGTGGTTCCCAAGGAACTACGATCTTGATGGAAAACCTTTTTGATAATACTCCAGCACGATTGAAATTTCTAAAATCTGATGCGGCGGAAAATGGCGCGATTAAAACGACTCTTAAAGCCATGGCCTTGTCCCACTACAATGTGGAAATTCGCATTCAGGAAAATGGCAAGCTAGTTAGTTTTTGGCCGGCCTGTAAATCCCGTAAAGAACGGGTTGAACAAATTTTAGAGATCAAACCTTTGTTTGAAGGTGAGGCGTCCCGCGAAAACGTCAGAGCCTATGCCGTGTTCGCTGATCCTCACAACGTTGCAAAGACTGCGAAAAATATTTGGTTGTTTGCGCAGAATCGCTGGATTCAAGATCGCAGTTTGCAAGCGGCAGTGAATGAGGCTTACCGCAGTTTGCTGATGCACGGGGAATATCCGATAGCAGTAGTATGGGTTGAAACAGATCCAGATTGTGTGGACGTGAATATTCATCCAACGAAATCACAAGTGAAGTTTCAGAATGCTTCTTTAGCATTTAGGGCTGTTGCAGCGTCCTTACGAGGAACCTTAGAGCAAGCACCATGGTTAGGGGCAAATGCTCCGAAGCCAGGTCCTGCGCCGCTTGAAGGTGTTTCGCCGGGCGATTACAAATCAACTCAAGGTCTTCCCAATTTTGCTTCAGTAACGCCAAAGGAAAACCTCAGCTTTGAAGATTCGTCATTAAATACGACGACGTTTCAAAAAAAGGATTTTCATTTTCCATCAGCGAACCTGCAGCAGCCTAAATTGAATTATCAATCCTTGGCAGATGCAGCGGCTGCCAGAGAAATTTTTGAAAGCACGCCAGCGCATCAAGCAACCGCTCCGCAAGTTCAGCCAGAGAAAACTCAAGAGCCACAAGGTTATTGGTCTTCATTGGAAGTCCTTGGCCAAGCGAACCTCACTTATATTGTGACCCAGAGCCGCGATAAAATTATCTTCGTCGATCAACACGCGGCTCATGAACGGGTCGTATTTGAAAAACTGATGAGCGCTTGGAAGGGTGGTAAGGTCGACGTTCAGGATTTCTTATTTCCGCTCGCTATTGATATGTCGCCAGAAAAGGTGGAAGCGATTTTAACCCTAGGAAAAGAAATTGAACGCCTGGGAGTTTTCATTGAAGCCTTGGGACCTGGGACGATTGGTGTAAAAGCGGCTCCGTTGATGATCAAAGAATCCATCTTGGGAAATGTTCTGGATAAGATGGCCCACGAGATTGTTGAACAGGGCGGAAGTTTTTCACTTGAGCGCGTGGTCGGTGACATTTGCGCGACGATGGCCTGTCATTCTGTGGTTCGCGCCGGGCAAGCGCTGGGGTTAGATCAAATGAAAACTTTGTTACGTGATATGGACACGTTCCCACTTTCAAGTTTCTGCCCCCATGGCAGACCGGTTAGTGTTGAATATCCGTTTTATAAATTAGAAAAAGATTTTGGACGAATCGTGTGATGAAGGCCACTAGGAAAGTGATTTTTGTTGTCGGCGCAACGGCCACTGGAAAATCAGAGTGGGCGTTGAAGCTTGCGCAGGAATACAATGGTGTCATCGTCAATTGCGATTCAATTCAGCTTTATAAGTATGTCGATATTGGTGCTGCGAAACCTTCGAAGGAAGAAATGAAATTGGTTCCGCACTATTTGTTTGATTACGTCTTACCCCCACAAGAAATGACGGCGGGACAATATCACCGCGATTTTTTTGATTGTTTAAAAGAAATCCCAGAAAATAAACCAGTGTTCGTCGTCGGCGGAACGGGCTTTTATTTTATGGCCATTGAAAAAGGCATGTATCCCGTTTTACCCGTGCCAACGGAAGTTCAAAAACAAGTTGCTGATGAATTAGCCGATGGTGGCGCAGAAAAACTTCATCAGGAATTAATGGCCAAAGATCCCGAATACGGTGCAAAAATTCATCTTTCCGATTATTACCGTATTGGGCGTGCGATTGAACTGATGCGTTCACAAAATAAAACCGTCACGCAAATTCAAAAAGAGTTCGCTGAAGTTCAAGAAAAATTCCCGTATCCACTTTTAAAAATCGGACCAAGTTGGGATCGAGAAGTTTTAAAAGACCGCATCCATTTGCGCACAAAAAAAATGTTACAGCAGGGGTTGCTAGAGGAAGTAAAGGCGCTTCTAGACCAAGGTTTGGAATCTTGGGCGCCAATGAGCAGCGTTGGCTACAAAGAAAGTATTGCGCACTTAAAGGGTCAACTCTCATCCGAGGATTTGCTCGAAGAAATTTCGAAAAACACACGACAGCTAGCAAAAAGACAACGCACTTGGTTTCAGCGTGACAAAGATATTCACTGGTTTTCAGGAAGTGATGGGTTTGCAGAAGCCCGAGATATGGTCGAGAAATTTCTGAACTCTTGACCCCAGATTAGAGCGCCAAGCACAATGGAGAGACTATGAGAAGCATGACTGGTTACGGCACCGCGAGAGTTCAATCTAAAGACGTTACTGTTGAAGTGAGCATTCGTGCGGTGAATGGCCGCTTTTTAGAAACTCGTTTTCATCTTCCCCGTGAATTTGTCGCCCATGAAGGGGAACTTAAAAAAACTCTTAGTCAAAGTCTGCATCGCGGAACAATCGATATCTTCGTTTCCCGTCGTGTGAAAAGTTCTGCAGCAAAAGCTGTGATGACTGTAAATGATGGTTTGGCGAAAAAATACGTGAACGCGTATAAGCATTTATCCAAGGAACTTTCATTGCCATATCAAGTTCACCTTGAGGCTTTAGCGCGTTTACCTGACGTGATTAAAGTAGAAGACACCTACGAACTTCTTCCTGGTGAAGAAAAAATCTTAAAGAAAGCCTTCGCAGAAGCTTGTAAAAATTGCGACCGCGAACGTGTGCGTGAAGGTAAGGCTTTAAGAAAAGATCTTGAAAAGCTTTTGATCTCTTTAGAAAAACAAGTGAAGACCATCAGTGAGTTGCGCGAAGAAGCTAATACTCAGCTTCAAGAAAAGTTTGAACAAAAAATCCGCGCTCGTTTAAAAGGCAATGATCTTGATCCGGCTCGTTTATCTCAGGAAATCGTGATTCAGCTTGAAAAAGCCGATATCAACGAGGAGCTTAGTCGCTTAAGCGAGCATATTAAAAACTACCGCCAGCTAGTCAGCTCCCAGCAGGCGGAAGGTAAGAAGCTAGATTTTTATACTCAAGAGCTGCTGCGCGAAGTGAATACGATTGGCTCAAAGTCTCAGGTAGCCAAGATCACCCAGGCTGTGGTAGAAGCTAAAACCCTTATTGAAAGACTTAGAGAACAGGTACAAAACGTACAATGAAGACTCGGTTGATTATTGTCGCCGCTCCAAGTGGCGCAGGAAAAAGTAGCTTTGTCGAAAAGATTAGCAAGGAAGATCCTCGCTTGGTCGACATTATTACTTTTACCACCCGGGAAATGCGTAAAGGGGAGTCTGAAGGCCACCCTTATCACTTCATCGCTTCTGAAGACTTTCAAGCAAAGGTGAAAGAGGGCTTTTTCGTAGAATGGGCCAAAGTTCACACGAACTATTACGGCACTTCTTATAAATCCATCAATGATACTTGGGAGCAGGGTAAATGCGCCATCATGGATATCGATATCCAAGGAGTTGCGACCTTTAAGGCCAAATTCCCTCAGGACGCAAAGACCATTTTCATTCTTCCTCCATCTATTGATGAGCTGCGTCGCCGGATCGAAAAGCGCGATGGAAAGATCCCTAAGGACATTGAAGTTCGTATGGCCAATGCCGAAAAAGAGATCAAAGAGGCCTCAAAGTTCGATTATCAGATCGTGAATGATAACTTTGAACATTCCTACGCCCAATTTAAAAAAATCGTTGAAGAATTGCTAGCTTAGCGGTAATTTAGCCGGATTAGATATCTGCCTGGAGGCGAAATGGCTCGTGTAACTGTTGAAGATTGCTTGGAAAAAGTCCCTAATAGATTTGCTCTAGTTTTGATGGTTTCTAAAAGAGCTAAGCAACTTCTTAAAGGTGCAGAAGCGACAGTTTCTACTCGTAGTAATAAATATATTGTGAGCGCTCTTCGTGAAGTGGCTATCGGAAACGTGGGTTACCAAGAAGCTATGGCAAATGAAGAAGCTATTAAGCAAATCGAGAAAGACCTTAATAAGTAATTAACTGGTTTTTTTCAGCTTAAGAAATAAGAGGAGGCTATATGCCTCCTTTTTTATTGCTTAAATACTCCTTCAGCCCTGGCGCTACTTTTACCATCAAAATGTCATTTGTCGACTTTGGTCCAAACCCCTAATATTATTAAGAAATTTGAGTCCATTTTGAAATGCTCCTTGGAGACCGCAGGGCCTTCGGGTATCCTATAAGGAATGGAGCTTATTAAAGAAACCGCTGTAAGCCAAAAACCTGTGAAGACGTGCGAGGATCTTTTGAATCGCATTCGAAGCTTTTATCCAAATGCGGATTTAAAAGTGATCGAAAAGGCTTACCTGTTTTCTGAAAAAGCCCATGAAGGGCAGATCCGTCGCAGTGGTGAGCCCTATATTTCTCATCCACTTTCCGTTGCTGCAATTCTTGCGGATCTTCATTTAGATTTGGATACGATTGCTTGCGGTTTGCTTCACGATACTGTCGAAGATACTGAAGCTACTCTCGAAGATATCCGCCGTGAATTTGGCGACGTCATCGCACACCTGGTAGACGGTGTTACAAAAATCGGTCAGATGAAATTCAAAAACAGCCACGAAAAACAAGGCGAAAACATTCGCAAGATGATCGTGGCTATGGGTAAAGATGTGCGCGTGGTGCTGGTGAAATTAGCGGACCGTTTGCATAATATGCGCACATTGAATTTCATGCCGTTTGAAAAGCAAGAACGCATCGCACTTGAAACGTTAGAGATTTATACTCCGCTTGCAGGTCGCATGGGTATCAGTTCGCTAAAGACCGAACTTGAAGATTTGTGTTTCCGGTATTATCGCCCTGACATGTACTACCAACTTGTTCAGCAGATCAAAAAAACGGAAGCTGAGCAAAACCGTTACATCGACGACGTAAAAAATTTAATTTCTAAAGAGCTAAACAAAGCAGGTTTTAAATACGAAGTGTTTGGCCGTTCAAAACACTTGTGGTCGATTTATCGTAAGATGCAATCCCGTAACATCGATTACGATCAAGTCTATGATGTTCTTGCCTTCCGCGTGATCGTTGGTAACGTTGCTGAATGTTACGCTGTGCTGGGATTGGTGCACTCATTATGGAAGCCAATTCCAGGAAGATTTAAAGACTTCATCGCCATGCCCAAGGCCAATAACTATCAATCACTGCATACAACGGTGATCGGTCCGGGCGGGGAGCGCATTGAAATTCAAATTCGCACTTCTGAAATGCATTTGGTCGCTGAGCGCGGTATCGCGGCTCACTGGAAGTATAAAGAGCGCGGAAAAATGGGTGATGAATCCGATTTCCAACAAGCCAACTGGTTGCGCGATTTAGTCAGTCTTCACCAGCAAACCCGCAACCCTGATGAGTTTCTTGATACGGTTAAGACCGACTTATTTGAAACGGAAATCTACGTTTTCACTCCGACAGGGGATGTGCGTGAATTTCCAGAAGGCGCTACACCCGTGGATTTTGCCTATGCTGTTCACACGGAATTAGGCAACCGCATCGTAGGTGCCCGTGTAAACGGCAAAATGGTTCCGTTAAAATATCAACTTCAGAACGGTGACACCGTTGAAGTGATGACATCTAAAACCCAAGTCCCTTCCAAAGATTGGCTTAAGTTCGTAGTTACCAATAAAGCCAAATCGAAAATCCGTGCGTTTGTGAAAGAAGAGCAGCGTCGCCGCGCGATCATGCTTGGAAAAGAGTTAGTTGAAAAAGAGTTCCGTAAATTCGGAATGGCGGCAGTGAAATACATGAAAGGCCCTGCTTTTGAGCAGTATCTTAAAGATCATGGCCTGGCAGATGTGGATGAACTGTACGTCAACGTCGGATACGGAAAGGTTGAAACTCGCGTTTTAGTTGAAAGACTGACGCCAGAAAATATCGCTAAAGAAGCTGCGAAAACCGATGACACCACCTTTATGGAACGGGTCATGCGAGCAGCGACTCAAAAAACACGGAAGACAAATTCCCTTATCAGTGTCGACGGCATGGATGACGTTTTAGTGCATTATGCAAAATGCTGCCATCCGATACCAGGGGATCCAATTGTCGGTTTTATCAGCCGCGGTCGCGGTATCACAATTCACCGTAGTGACTGCCGTAAAGCGTTCGAATTCGATCAGCTGCGCAAAGTGGATGTGAACTGGAATGTGAAACAAGCCGGCGACGGCCAAGAGCGCGTGGTGCGCTTAAAAATCATTTCCCAGGATATTCCAGGCTTATTGAAATCCATGTCTGAGGCATTCGCTCAGCAAGGGATTAATATTCAAACAGCCCAGATCCGCACCACTAAGGATAAAAAAGCCGTCTGTCATTTTGAAGTGAGCGTTAAGGATGCGAGCCAACTCAACCAAGCTATCTATGAGATTCAAAAAATCAAAGGTATCATTGGTGTGACCCGTGTTATTCACTAATAACAAAATCAAACTTCCAGAAAAATTCCCTTTGATCTTTCCGGGTCTTACGTTGTTTTTTAGTTTGCTAACCATGGCTGGTTGGATTTCTCAATCGCCCCAGTTGATTAAGCTGTCTGCGAATACCGGCTTGATGAAGTTCAATACGGCGTTGGCTTTTACTCTTCTTTCCGTCACTTATTTTTTAAAATGCAAGAATACGCGTTTCTTATTCCATGGCATAGTTCTGATACTTGCTTTGACTACAGGTCTGCAAATTCCGTTAAACATTGATATTGGAATCGACACACTATTTGTTCATCCGTTTATTTCCGATAGCTTTATATTCCCAGGCAGAATGGCAGCTAGCAGCGTCTTGTGTCTTACGCTGCTTTCGCTTGCTGGTCTGTTTTCTGGCGCAGGTGTTGTGCGCCAGATGTTGCGCTTGGGATTGAGTTCCGGTGTTTTAGGAATCAGTTTGATCTGTGCCTTTAGCTATGTCTTTGATTACAACCCTGAATTCGGGTGGGGCAGCTTTGGGCGAATTGCAATGCAAGTTGCGATCTGTTTTTTCTTTTTAGCGTTAGCGAATCTGTGGTTGATACGCGCTGAAGTTCGTAAAAAATCTTCGAAAAAAATTGCTTTGTTTCCAGGTTATGTTCTTTGGTTTGGAGTCATCATCAGTGTCCTGATTTGGCAGCTTTTAGTTTTGCGCGATCAAGAGCGCAGCCGTGATATGATTGATCATCAGGCAGAACAACTAAAATCAAATATCGATAAAACGCTCATTCCGATTGAAAAAGGACTAGAGCACCTGGCACGCCACGTTGCCCATGAAAAGAACATTGCCCACTGGAATTCTGAAGCTGAACACTTCGTGAAGGACTTTAAAGGTGTCGTCAGGGTCTTTTTTGCCGATAAAAACTCGACCGTGAAGTGGCGATATCCTGATGAAGATAATACTCCCAAAAATGTAAATCTTAATCAAAGGCATGAAGCTTTAAGGGTAGAAATTCAAAATATCCAAAATCATAAGTCGGCATTTATAACAGAGGTGTTTGAACGTCATAGCGGAGAAAAAATCTCGGTGTTATTGGTTCCAGTTTTTAGAGATGAAAAGTATGTCGGCGCCGTAGGTGCAACCATTTTGATTGATGCCTTCTTTTCTCATCTTTCGCCAGCAGAGGGTTATAATTTTTCGATTCTTGAAAAGAACGAAACCGTTTTTAGCAAAGGTGGGATCGAATCTTCATTTCAAAAGGAATGGAAGGAGCACAGTGATTACCGAAACTTTGGCGCGAATTGGACCGTCATGGTGGTGCCGACAACAGCGGTTCTGCGAAGCCATCTTTCTGCATTGCCCATGGCCGTTTTGGTATTCGGGTTTTCGATTTCCATCTTATTAGCCATCGCTTTAAATTTTTATTATCTGTCTAAGGAAGCCGAGCAAAATTCCAGAGCCGCCATCGAATGGACAAAGGCGGGGATGGATAGCATGCCGATGCTTATTATTTTTACCGATGAAAACACAATCATTCGTGAAATTAATGAGACGGCATTAAGACTCTTAGAATATTCTGCTGATGAATTAAAAGATAAAAAATCGTTCTTCACGTTTCTTGATCCTGAGGAAGTAGGATCCTTTCAAGCAAGAATGGAAAAAGAAAAAAGCGTTCAGTTAGATGTCGATGCCGACTCTGAAAATTACAATCCCGTCCTAGTTAAAACGGGCTTCCGCCATGGGTATAATAAATCAACTGAATGGACTTTTATTTCCAAATCCGGCAAGCGTTTCAATATGGTTACAGCAGCCAGTGAAATTCTTGACGAAAAAGGCAAGACTACGGGGTATCTTGCGGTTTGTGAAGACGTAACTCTTCTTCGGGAAAAAGAGCGGTTAGTTAAAGAACAAGAACGCAAAATTTTGACATCCTCGCGCATGGCTTCTTTGGGCGAAATGGCGGCCGGTATTGCCCATGAGATTAATAATCCACTGACAATCATGTCGGGCCATTTAGGAATGATTCGTCGTTTGATGAACCGCAAAGGCATTGCGGACCAGGATATTTATCAAAAAGTGGAATCCATGGAAATCGTGATTCATAGAATTGCAAAGATCATCCGTGGAATGCGCAGTTACGTTCATGATTCTGATGATGCCCAATCTGAATTAGTAGGAATTGAAACTTTGATCGAAGATACTTTGGTATTCTGCCAAGATAGATTCAAAAGCGAAGGCATTGATTTGTCCATTCTTCTTAAGTCAGATCTAACACTGAAGATTCGTCCTGTCCAAATCACCCAAGTGTTAATTAATTTATTAAATAACGCCTCTGACGCCTTAAGCACTCAGGAAAGCAAGAAGATCACAATTGGCGCGCAAAGAATTAATGGCGGCATAGAAATCACTGTTACTGATAACGGGCCGGGGATTCCTCAAGATATTCGTCGCAAAATCATGGAACCATTCTTTACTACGAAGGAAGTAGGTAAGGGCGTGGGCCTGGGGCTAAGTATCAGCCAAGGCATCATGCAATCCCATAAAGGGAAATTTTATTTAGATGAAGCTCACCATGAAACAAGATTTGTATTGTGGTTCCCGGATCACGAAAACGTTTAAAATTATAGATTCCAAGCAAAGCCAGCGCGAATCACAATCATATGGGCTTTCACTGTGGAAGAAGGCGGGAACATACTGTATTCCATACTGACGGGAATATAGTTTTTTCGATCCATTTGGATGTCCGTTCCGATGGCAGCGGTGCCGACTTGATTAGTTGATATCGCTCCTTCATCTAGTGCCGTGCTGGATTTTGAAAGAGCTAAAAGATAACCCATGCCTCCACCAAGCCAGATGCGGTATTTGCCTTGAACCGGGTACCATTTGATCATTCCATATAAAGAAAGATAATTGATATTTGCGTCACAGGCCGTGCTACCTTCGCAGGCTGCGGCATTAGCTGTCCCGGCTACGTTAAATTGTTCGATGGCGGCAATACCTCTGCCAATAAAGTCTCTAGCAAAGACATAATCATAGAATCCAGCTAACCCAAATCCATTACCCACCATGGCAGCTGAAGCTGTGACAGGAATCCCCAAAACGGTGGAGGAAACCTCTGCATCCATAGAATTTAAATGATAACTGCCTAAAACGCCGAACGCGTCTTTTAAAGTGCGATGGAAGCTGGTGTCGCGACTAGGACGCTCTTCTGGCGAGCTTTCATCAGCGGGGTCTGCAGACATCTGGGACGGAGCTTTGGCTTGCAAGGTGAAGCCGCTAGCGGCCTTACCCTTTAAGATTTCAGCTAAAGCCTTATTTCCCTTTACCTGTTTAATGCGAATAATTCCGGTGCGTTTCTTTGAGGCTGTATTGATAAGATAAAATTCATCACCTTCAGTGACTTCGTCACCCTGCAGATCGATTAAAACTTTTTGGCCCTTAACTGCATTTACTGAAGCAGCAAAACTTGAAAAACTCCAGAAGCACAAAGATGCAATTAATAGGGAAGTTTTAAAATTCATCTGCTTTTAATCCTATTCTGCTGTCATGACGTTGTTTTCAAGTTCGCGGATGAAATGATCCTTGTACTGATTCCAAACGGCATCACTGGCAAATTCGTAAATGCAAGAGTGAGTTGATTTTTCAGAGCGCTGGATAGCTTTAACTTCGATTCTATTGTTTTTGTTGGTACGCCAGATTTCTAAATCTGAATCGGCAACGACAAGCTCGTAACTGTGTGTAGGAAATTCTTCGTTTAGCCAGCTTTCAAGTTTGTTTTCTTTTTTGCAGCTAAGAAGTTGAAAAGAAGCAGCAGCCACTTTGCTAGGAGCTTCAGATTCAAATTGTTTACGACCATCAGAACGATAAACGGTACAACCGCTCAGTATTATTCCCAAAAGTGTAGATACTAAAATGCACTTCATAGGTATTTAGTATAGGGGATGCTTGATGGGATTTTAAATAAATAAAAAGCCCCGAAGATTTTCGGGGCTTTGGACGCGTCCTCCTTCGCATCTTGCGATGCTACGGCGGACAAGCAATTAGAATGGAATTTCGTCGTTGGAATCGAAGCTTGGCTCTGGGCCGAAATCTTGGAAGCCGTAATCATCGTTACCGCCACCAGAGTTTGAACGGCCTTGACCGCTTTCAGCTCCAGCAGAACCCAAGAATTGAACAGTGCTTGCTACGATTTCTGTCGTATAACGCTTTTGACCTTGTTGATCTTCCCAAGAGCGAGTTTGAAGTTTACCTTCAACATACACTTGGCGACCTTTTGAAAGATGTTTACCGCAGATCTCAGCAAGTTTGCCCCACACAGTAACTCTGTGCCATTCAGTGCGCTCTTGTCTTTGGCCATCTTTAACCCATGTTTCGCTAGTTGCTAAGTTCAAGCGAGCCACAGTGCTGCCACTGCCGATAGCTTTAACCTCAGGATCAGCGCCTAAGCGGCCAACTAGGATAACTTTATTTACTCCAGACATATTTCCCTCCAAATAACTCCAACACCGTCGTTGGAGTACCACAGGTGACTAACCTATTAAGTTTAAGAGTGAAGTCAATAAACTTCAGACTCGATTTATTTTGCTAGGGAAGGTGAGCAATTCTTAGGCAGACCCCTGATTGTATTTAAATTAACAGGGGTCTTAGATGCGATGCGAGGATCGGACTAACGCGCGGCCCCAATATTGGGAGGCATCATTGGATTTGTCGCAGAAACTTTAAACTTGTACTGAGCGCCTTCGCTAGTTGGCGTTTTGTAGCCGTCGATGAATGTTAAAAACAAAGCGGCTCTTTCTTGGAAGCTGCGTTTAGTTTTTAAATCCACTTCAAAATTATAAGCGCCGATTTGTTGGCCAAAACCATTGCCACGGTTCACGATGGTTAGACCAATATTTCCTTTGATGGTTCCGTAGACTTCATCACCAGGTTTACCAATTGTCCCGTTTTCAATAACAAAACGACCCGCGGCCAAACGGCCTTTAAGTTCTACGCTGCTTAATTTTAAATCGGGCAAGGTCAAAGGCCCCATCGGCGTATTCACGTTTGATGGTGGCAACTCAAACTTATTAATAACCATATCCACTTCAACATCAGGCTGTTCTTGAAAAGAAAGATCAGCAAGGGCTGTCGTTTGTAAATCCAACTGGCCTTTTAGAAGAACCGGTAGATTCGCCATTTCGCGAAGATCGTGCAAAGATATCTTTTTTGCAGAGACTTCGATTTTGTGGCGTTCAACGCCATTTTCAGTTTTCGTTCCCTTGCCAACCTGAACGTCCACATCACCTTTTAGTAAGCCTTTGGCAGCGACGTGACCATAAGGTTTTTGTTGGATAATACCGGCCACAGAGGGAGTAATAACAAGTTCTTCCGCTGATAAAGCAGGGGTGCGGATGGATTCAATATACACATGGTCCATCTTTACGCCTGGGGTTGGGAACAGGCTCATTTTCAAACGTTCAAATTGTACGTAAACCGAATTGTTTGAAAGCTTCGCGACTTGTGAAGAAATCAAATCACTTAAGTCATCAAACGGGAAAAGGAAGAATAAAAAAACCAAAGCTGACAAAACCATAGCAAAGATTTTGGCTTTACCCTCTCTGATAATTTTTAAAAAGCTGCGCAGTTGTTCCATTATTCTTCTCCGCCTTCACTTTCCTGGTTGCGTTTTTTAAGACGGTCACGAAGTGAACCCCTGGATGGAGGAGGTTCTGGAGCGACTTCCGGAGCGGCAGGAACTGCTAATGCGACAAGTTTATAAACCACGTCAAAGTAACGGGTGTCTTCGCGGTTGGCAGTGATTACAAGGTCTTTTAATTTAACACTTGGATTGATGCTTTGAAACTGATAACCCAAATCCAAAACTTGGCGCAGATTTAATTTTGCCAGACTGACCTGCACGGCGCCTTCTGTCAGATTTTGCGGGATGATCTTAGAATCGCTGTCTTGAACTTCCGTGCCCTTGATTTGTTCGGGTAAAAGGTTTGCAGCACGCAATTGGTTATCGATATTAGAGCGAATCACTTCTAGCGGCGGAGCTTGGGGAATCTGCGGAACATCTGAAGATTCACGGCTCACTTTTAAAAGCTCACGAATCGTCATGCGTTTACTTTCAAATTCACCAACAAGTTCTTGGGATGTCGAAAAAGCCCCGTAGGGGATGGACAGTATGGAAAAAGCAACCAGGGCGACAACCCCTGCGATAGTCACTTTTTGCATAACCGGAGTCATGTTTTCGTAACGATCGCGCAACTGATTATAAGCGCTGCTATCTTGGATTCGGTCCCAAGTAGAACGGGCATCAGTGATAAATCTATCTTTTAAATCATCAAAATTCATCGTGTCACCTTTTGAATACCGCGGTCGACGTTAAAGCTGAATGAAAAAGCTGTTTTGCCTGGCAAAGCTGAAAGCGAAGAACGTGCCGCCTTCACTTGTCCATCTGACGTGATATTTGTTAGCGATTGCTGAAGTACGCTAAGTTCCTGCGGAGAATTCACGTATCCTTGCATAGAAACTTGCGCATCTTGCACATTAAGCTGGTGAATATCCAAGGTGACCGCGTTTTTACCAGGTGTCGCATCATTGATTTTTTTAACAATGTCCAATGCGGAGTTCATATTCGCGACACTTGCCAATGTTTTTAAATCAGAGGCTCTTTTTTTATTTTCGCGGATATATTTACGAATACCATTTTCTGAAGCGTTACGACCTTTAAGGCCCGCCACGGACTTGGCTTGGCTCTTTAAGACTTCTTGGGTGCGATCGGCTAAACTTACGGAAAAACTTTCGCGCAAAGACGTGTAGATAAATAACACAACCAAAGCAGCCGTTGCCACTTTGATGGTATGATTCCATTTTTCCCAGAAAAGTTTGAACTGTTGGTTTTCTTTTGCGAACTCCCCACGAAGGAAATTAAGAGGTGGGTTGCGCGGTTTTTTAAAGCCTTCAAAAGCAAGACCTAATGCAACGCCGGCTTTGGCGCCATTGGCAGCATTCCGTTCAAACTGCACATTCGGAACTAAATCAAAAGTTGAAATGCGATTGACCGGAACTTCAAGAGCTTGAGTTAAAAAAGGTCCCACATTTTGAATCTGCGAAACCCCGCCAGTGAGGCCAATGCTATCAATGTGGGCGTTAAACTCACTTTTCAGTTCTAAAATTGAAAGTTGTAGATCACGGGACATTTCACGAACTCTTTTTGAAATCGTGTCAGAAAAAGTCACCTGATCAAAAGTAGCGCCCTGTTTGTTGGTAAGAATAAAGGCTTTGGTTTCTAATTCTTTAACTGCCTCTAGGAACGGGATTTCGTATTTTTTTGAAATCGCCTCGATGATGTTTTTTCCGCCCCACAAAATAGATCTAACCGCAATTAAAGTGTTACCTTCAAATGCGCTGACCAGGGTGCGGGTGTGACCCATATTTAAAACTAAATTGATATGACGGACGGGTTTGTTTTCTTCATCATCTAAAGAAATAGCTGGGGGAGTGACCGCCGGAGGAGCCTCGTTCCAACGTTCAAATACGTTGGCCAAGGCTGTTCCTTCTGCGGAAATGATAAATGGGTCAATTCCAGCATCTGCGGCTCTTTGAATGGCATTAGCCACATGAACTTTCGGAGCGGCACAAGCCAGAACTTCAGCGCCACCTCCAACGGTACGGATTATTTTTGCATCAAAGATGGCATTGTCAGATGAAAAGGGAAGATCTTCTTCTAATTCAAAAGCCAAACTTTTAGCGATTTTATTGCGATCGTTGAAGGGAAAAAACTTGTTACGAATCGCGACTCTGTCTTGGCGAAGAGCTAGATTGATGCGGGTTTGATTTGGATCATAGTGAAGTAAGAAGTCGCGAAGGAACTCAATGATTTCAAGTTCTTGATCTGCGCCCGGAACTATATTCAAAGGCTTTTCGAAATATTGAGAGACAATGAATCCCTTTGAAGTGCTTTGCACCTCGACAATCTTAATACTGCTAGAACCAATGTCGATACCGAGAGATTTCACTAACTTACTCCTCCATCCATAGAACGAGCTGTACGTCTGATTTTAGACGAGCCCGACACGTAAGTATAGTTGAAACTGAAATGACGACAGGTTGGATGTTGGTCTAGGTTTTATCTTTCGTTCCAAAAGACGATGCGCGGAGGTCCTTTGGCTATGGGGTCGGCTTTTTTGTTTTCATCTTTTTTCTCTGGGGTTTCGCCAGGATTGCCTTCTTGATCTTTCTTTTCTTTATCCGTGAAGGTTTTGATTTTTGAAGCGGCTTTGTTTAAATCCATGACGATAGCGGTGATTTCACGGGTGGCTCCTGCGAATTCTCCGGTGCTGATGATCTTAAAGTTCATCACTGTGTCGCAGGTCATAGGAATGTCTTGCGGATTGCCGATCAATCGGGCGTTGCGGCCTTGAACGAAGTTCCAGAAATCTTGGCTGCCACCGCTAGCATCACATTTAAACGGACCGCCTTCGGCTTCCGTTTCTCTACGTTTGATAATGTCGTTAACGATTTCTTCAGTCATGCCTGGATCTAAAGACTTTAAAACCTCTTTAGTCGCAAGATTGGGATTGATGCCCTTCATGCCGTAGATGGTAACCCGCGGAAGCATTAAGTTATAAAGATCATCTGTCATCCCAGGGATCATGTGCAGTTCACCCAGGGTTCTAAAATTTCTGTTTGGTGGAAAGTAGTCAGTTTGCGCCTGGTTATTCAGATCGTTGAATTTAGATCTTTTGTCGCCGCCATTTAAAGATTGTGATTTTGGGCTCATCCAGTCGGCGATATTATTCACTAATTCTTCAAAGCGATAGTTTCCGTAAACGCGGCCGAATTCTTCATCTTCCAATTTTTTTTGTTCAAAGATATTGATCAGCTGTTTTTTTGTAGATTCTTGTAGAACCTTAGAAGGGGAGTTGAGATCGTTTAAATCAATTTTAGACCCTTCATCTTCAATCGTTACAAGATAGCTGGAATCCATGCTGGATTCGCTAAAGATTTTTTTAAAACTGTCTTTGTCGACAGCATTCAGTTCTGCTGGGATCGGCAACGGCCAAGCAAATGGAAACTTCCAGATTTGATCTAATAACGGGCTATTACCCAATTGCGCCCCAAGCTTACTTTGCGCTTGCTGATAAATTTTAATTCTTAGCAGGCTGAGCTGCATTCCGGATTTTGCAGCATAATAAGCCTTCACGCGATTCACGCCCGCAGAGTTGACCAAATACTCAACGTTGGAATCATAACTTACTTCCATAGCAAAATACATGATCAGCATGAGGCAGGCGATGGCGATCATCAAAGCGATACCGCGTTCATTTTTTACAGGGCGTTGCAGATTATTGGAAAGTGCCTTGAGAGCCTTGTAAGCCATTTGATGATCCTCCTTCCTCAGGGTTGTTAGGGAAATGAATGGGAGCTACAACTTGCATTGAATATTTTTTGCCCTTGGCTTTTTCTTTTTTCTCTACCGTGATGGATACTTCAACAGCTTGGGGGAATTTTCCTTTGGTCGCACCGTCGCCTTGGGCGTCTGTGCGCCAAGAATTAACCCAGTCCTGTTTGCCTTTGCCGATATATTTTAATTTAAATTCTGTGACGTTTTCTAAAAGAACGACTTCATCGCCACCTTTAGTGACATCAAGATCCGCGTAGGGGGAGCTTCTTCTCCACAGGCATTTTGAAGTGCCGCCGTCTTCTCGGACTGACTTACATTCTTTCAGGGAATAGCCCACTTCAACAAAGTCAGCTTGTTGCACGTTTCTTACGGTGCGTGCATTGTTCATCGTCACAAAGCTAACGTTGTCTTCGTTGCCGATAAAATGTGTCACAGGATCACGGCGCGGCACTTCGCGGCGTTCAGCTGGTTCTTCTAAAGTTTGCGGCGGGTATTCTCCAGGCACCGGAGGTGTGGCCGGAGTTTTGGTGTTCTTCTTTTTTATAATTTGTTCTAGTTCTTTTTCAATATCGCGATAGTGAAATGCGAGATTGATGTCACGCTCAACCAAGCGAACCGCATCGCGCATTCTTGAAACGTCATCGATCTGATCTTGAAGTTTTACTTTAGCTTTAATGGCCTGGGAAATAGACTGCGCCGTCAAGATCGTAAGCGTACTTAAAATCGCGATTACGATCATAAGCTCAATCATAGTAAAGCCGCGTTCGCGGGGGGATGTGAAGCGCTTCACATGCCAACTCCCCCAGGCATTCCTGGCATAGGCAGTTCTTTATTATAATCGACAAAATACTGAGTCGCGGAAAACTCCAAAGGTTTCTTTGCACCCTTGTAGATGATCGTCACTTTAACTTCTTTGATGGACTTGCTCAGATGTTCTGTCAGTGCTTTCATGATGGTCATTGTCAGTTCATCTGTGTTCTCAGTCTGTGCGGCTAAGGTCGCTGAAAAATCCGGGACTTCGAATTCTTTAGATGTCATTTTCCAAGAATATTGCGAATACTGTTCGCCGAAGTCGTCTTCTTTTTCTTCAGGGATGGAATCTAACGGTTTACCCGCATATTCCATTTCGACTTCAATCATTTTGCGTTCTAATAGGGCTGCGACTTCGGTGGAAAGCTGGGTTTTCTTTACGCGCATGAAACTGCCGCTCCAGGAATTTGACAAAAGCAAAAGTCCCGAGGCTAGGATGACCATGGCCATCACTGTTTCTACTAACGTAAAACCGTTTTTCTTTCTTATCACCGTTGGATGTCCTTTAACGATTGAGCTTTCTCTATGATATCAGCTTGACCCGTTAAAGGATTAAAAACAAGAGTCCAAGTTAATTTATTTCCATCGGTGATTTGAATGGCAGCAGCCTCTACAAATCCTTCTGGGAAAAAGTGGACATAGGCTGTGCCCGATGTCATAGGACTTTTCATATTGATGGTTTCTACAGAGCCAAATCTTAAACCACCCGGTAAAGATTTTTCTTTTCCGATGGATTTATCGATTTGAAATAAAGGAGGTGGAGCATCCTCATCTTTATCCTGACTTTTTTCTTGAGCTTTCTCGTAAGCTTCAGGATCAACTGGCTGAGGACCACTGGCGCGCTCGACCCAGTATTTTTCATCCTGGGGATCCATGTTAATTACGATGCGATAAGTGGAATTTGTGAGACGGGCTTTATTGCGCACTTCTTTACTAAGAACGATGAAGCTGCGGGCAACATTCTTGATATTGCCTTCTTTACGTAAAAGGCGGGGGGCCCCGACGACGATCAGTGCTGCTAAAATCGCCAGCACGATCATGATTTCAATCAACGTGAAGCCCCGATTCGATTTCATTTAGACCTACTGAACGTCGTCTAAAGTGATGTCCTTGTCGTTACCTGATCCGCCTTCGCGGCCATCCTTACCTAAAGACTTAAGATCGTATTCAGAACCTTCAACTGAATAAACGATTTCATTTCCGAATGGATCTTTAAGATCTTTTTTGTAGTAAGGCTCTGGTCCCCAGTTCGAACAATCAGCATCTGCTTTTGCTAAACCTTCAAGGCTTTGTGGGTATTTGCCGCAATCAGTGTAATACATTGAAAGAGCATTCACGATTTGAGTCATTTGAATTTTAGCTTCTTTCACTTTGGATTTATCCAATTGCCCCGTGATGTTGGGTAGAAGAAGTGCTGCGATACTGCCGATGATCGCAAGTACGATCATGATCTCGATAAGAGTCATACCCTTGCGGTTTCTAAGAACAAACATGTTTACTCCTTAGTTGTTTCACTAATACAGGTATAAAGCGTAGCAGGGAAGTAGGGGGACGTAAAGGGTCGGGGCCAGGCAGAGCTGTAGCGTCGGAGGATGCGACAGCGTCAGCCTGCGATATTAGCCATTTCAAACATAGG
The DNA here is from genome assembly GCA_041888585.1 of Bdellovibrio bacteriovorus. Taxonomy (GTDB): domain Bacteria; phylum Bdellovibrionota; class Bdellovibrionia; order Bdellovibrionales; family Bdellovibrionaceae; genus Bdellovibrio; species Bdellovibrio bacteriovorus_I. The sequence goes on from CP168971.1 coordinate 1,389,386, forward strand.
TACCATGACCGCAACCACGATCATACCGATAGCAAATCCCATAAGCACGATGACCACAGGGCCCATCAAACTTGTTAGACCTTCTAACTTAGTTTTCACTTGAAAATCATAAGCATCAGAAACCTGAGAAAGCATATTTTCTAATTCGCCTGTTTTTTCACCAATGTTCACCATGTGGATGACAATCGGTGGGAACTGGCCTGATTTTTTTAAGGGACCTGCAATGGATTCACCTTCGGAAATATTGCTGCGCGCTTCATCAATGGCTTTAGCTAAAACGTGATTAGAAACTACGTTGCGCACGATATCTAAAGCGGCCAACATTGGAACACCGCCATTTAGTAAAGTAGCTAGCGTGCGAGTAAAACGAGACACAGCAACCATTCTTACTGTCGGGCCCACAATCGGAAGTTTTAAAGAAATCGCATCCCACTGTTTTGCCCCTGCAGGGGTGTTCTTCCAATTTTTAAACATTAAATAAGTGATTAGCACCACGCCAACAACTAAGTACCAGTAGTTCACCATGAACTGACTGGCATCAATAATCATGACTGTGTACCAGGGAAGTTCCAGATTAGGAGCTGACTCAAATACCGTTACCATTTTTGGAATCAAGAAGATAAATAGGAATCCAAGAAGACCAATGGTCACAGTCATCATGATGATCGGGTAGGTCATGGCACTGCTGACTTTTGCTTTTAAATCCGCTTGAGCTTCTGTGAACTCTGCAAGACGCATTAAGATCACGTCCAAGCTTCCTGACATTTCACCGGCTTCAACCATTGAAACATAAATATTCGTGAAGATATTCGGGTACTTTGCCAAGGATTTATGCAACGTCGCCCCCTCGTTGACCATGTTTTTACAGTCAGCCAGGGCTTCAGAAAGAACTGGGTTTTCAACTTGCTCAGAAACTGCGGTCAAAGCATCAACTAACGGAATGTTGGCTTTCACCAAAGTGGCCAGCTGACGGGTCATCAAAGAGAGCTCTTTGACTCCTACTTTTTTTGTAGTGCGTACGGAGCCTGATTTTTTCTTAGGGTCGACTTTCTTTTTGTCGCGGATGTCGATGACATAAACATTGTCTTTTTTGAGCTTAGTTCTAGCCGCACGTAAATTATCAGCGTCAACGACACCTTTTACGTTTTTTCCGTCTCGGGTAAGGCCTTTGTACTCAAAAATTGGCATTGTCTGTATCTATCCTAAATATCTAACTGAGTATTTGAAGTCAGTTCTTCAATTGTAGTAATACCAGCTAAAACTTTTTGTACACCGTGATCACGGAATGTTTTCATTCCATTTTGCACAGCTTGTCTTTTAATAGTGTTACCATCTTTTCGTTGCATGATCAAAGAACGGATGTCGTCTGTCACGATTAAAAGTTCACTGATCGTGGTACGACCTGAATAACCTTTTTGATTGCAGTGATTGCAACCCATTGCGCGACAAACATGTCCATTTTTCGCTTCTTCACGAGTCACGCCCAATAGTTGGATTTCAAAATCAGATGGCTCGTACGGGGCTTTGCAGTGCGGGCAAAGCACGCGCACAAGACGTTGCGCCACCACACCTTGAATTGAAGTCGCAATTAAGAAGGGCTCAACACCGAAGTCAATCAAGCGCGGGAAGGCACCTGCAGAGTCGTTGGTATGAAGCGTAGATAAAACCAAGTGACCTGTCAGTGACGCTTGAATCGCAAGTTCTGCAGTTTCTAAATCACGAACCTCACCGACCATGATGATGTCAGGGTCTTGACGAAGGAATGATCTTAAGCCCGCAGCGAACGTCAGACCAATCTTTGCATTCACTTGCACCTGACCAATACCGTGGATACGTTGTTCCACTGGATCTTCCACGGTCAGAATGTTCACGTCAGGTTTATTTAATTTTGATAAAGCACCGTACAGAGTCGTTGATTTACCAGAACCGGTCGGACCAGTTACAAGAAAGATCCCGTAACTGCGCGCCAGTAGATCATCAAGTCTATCTAGATTTTCTGCAGAAAAACCAAGTTGAGTTAGTTCAAGTACGATAGAAGATCTATCTTGAATACGCATGACCAGGCGTTCACCGTAAGGAGTCGGCACGGTAGAAAGACGGATGTCGATATCTTTACCACCAACTTTCAATGGAATACGTCCGTCTTGCGGCAAACGTTTTTCAGCGATGTTCAAATTGGCCATAACTTTGATACGGGAAGTGATCGCGTTTTGTAGCTTTTTAGGTGGTTTAAACACGTCAAACAAAATACCGTCCGTACGAAAGCGCACAGCCATATCTTTTTCATAGGGCTCAACGTGGATATCTGATGCTTTTTCTTTTACGGCGCGGAATAGAAGGCTATTAACCATCTTGATCACCGGCGCATCATCTTCGCCAGCCTCAAGAAGATCCACGATCGGATCATCCAAGTCATAATCTTCTTCATCGATTTCGTCTAAACCAGATAGATTCGCCGTGCTTTTTTCATAAACTTTATTGATCGCATCCTGCACGCGGCTGGAAGTCGTGACGAGGGGACGAACACGCTTACCAAATAAAACCTTTAAGTCATCTAAGGCTTTTAGGTTCACAGGGTTGCTTGTCAGGGCTACAAGGTTTTCCTGATCCTCTTTATAAGGCAGGATGTTATGTTGTTTTGCGTAGTTGATAGGAATGTCACGGATCAAGTCGACGGAGATATCGCTGACTGGGATGTCTCGAATAAAATCCAAGCCCAATTCTTTACAGAGATCTGCGACGACTTCATCCGCCGTGGAAAATTCTTTCGAAGCCAAAGCCTCTCCAACGGTGATAGGTCTTACCACCGACTGGTTATTGAGTACGGATCTGATTTGATCTTTCGTCAAAGAAGTTGCTTTAGATAAAATCGTTTGAATATCCACGGACGCCATTTGCTTTATTCCTCTTCTACAGTAGGGGCTGAAGTGTCTACAGCTGCAGTGCCCTTTGCTTTACGATGAATCTCATCCATCTTCTTACCAAATGGGTCAATTCCGCCTTGAGACTTCACAAATTCGATACGTTCGTCCAGTTTTTTTGAAGTAATCGAATTGGTGTCCGTATTATTTCGGATGATTTTCGGAGTTAAGAACACAACCATATTCGTTTTATCCTTCACGATGGTACGTGACTTAAACAACCAACCCAAGATTGGGATATCACCTAAAAGTGGAACTTTCGTCACTGACTCGACATCCTGTTCCTTCATCAAGCCACCCAGAACCGCGGTGTCGCCATCATTCACATTAATAACTGTTTTAATGTTACGACTTGCTAAAGGCTGAGTAGAATCTTGGAACGCTTTTGGAGTACTCGCTGTTGAAAGCTGTTTTACCTGCTGCTTGATCTCCATACGAATGGTTTTATTCGTAGGGGAGATGAACGGTTTCAAAGTCAGCTTAATAGTCGCATCGTCAAACGTAGGTGTTGTGATTGGCGAACCATTTGTAGGAGTCGTCGTTTGTGAGCCCGTAACAACCTTATCACCCACTTCGATTTCACCTTCTTGGTTATCCAAAGTCATAATCTGAGGAGTTGAAAGGATGTTGGCTTTTTTAGTGGTTTTTAAGAAGTTGATGAAACCAATCAAGCTAGGAATTTCAAGAGACGTCTTAGAAACCGGATCAGTCACAGTCACTTTGCTGCCTTGACCGAAGCCAATCACCGCACCAGTGCCGCCAGTAGGGCTTAGGAAGTCATTGATGTTCACGCCACCGTTGAAACCTACTTTACCATAACCAGATTCACCATATTGATAATAACCAATACCCCAAGTGTTACCGTCATTAGCACTCATCTCCATGATGATCGCTTCAACAAACACTTGGTCACGAGGGATATCAATCTTAGCTAAAAGATTTAAAACCACTTCGTAATCTTGTTTGCTTGCAGTGATAACGAGGCTGTTTGTTGTTTTATCGGCAGTGATTTTAACATCGCCACCGAAGATTTCCTGCGGAGCTTGCATCTGACCACCAGCGCCGATCGGAGAAAGAATGCTTCCGCCAGTAGCTGGTTTCGGTGTTGCATCCTTAGTAACACCTTGAAGAGTCGCAGCGATTTTCTCTGCATCGCCATTTTTTACGTAATAAACGTAAACGCCACCTGAATCTTCAGGACGAATTTTAAAGTCTAATTGACCGATAAGTTTTTTAATACGAACGATACCGCTTTTATTACCAATAACGATGATCGTGTTTGTTCTGTCGTCGGGGATCGCCATAAAAAAGCTTGCACCTTGTTGGCTAGAAGCTCCCGCAGAACGAGAGAATCTTGGAACACCGGCAGTGAATGTGCCCGGCGCGCCGCCTTGGGTTTTGCTTCCTTTATTTACGATTTTATCCACAAGATCCGCTAAGTCCTTAGCTTTCGCATACTTAATAGGAATAACTTCAAGCTGTTCTTCAAATCCTGGAACGTCCAACTGGCTGATGATTTTCATGACACGGTCAATGTTAGAGCCGTAGTCAGAGATAATGATCGAGTTAGTTGGCTCGTAAATGTTCATTTCACCATCTTTAGAAGGTAAAATACGCAGGTCTCTGTTCACTTGCGCTGCACTGATGTGTTTCAAGTGAATGATTCGCGTGATCATTTGATCTGAGTTTGGATAGTAAGCGCCAGAGAAGGTTTCAATATTATCTCTTTGCGCATTTCTTGCTGACTTAACTTTTAAGAAGCTGCCAGATGGAACAACGGTAAAGCCATTGATTGCCAGCGCCGAAAGGAACGCCTTGTAAGCTTCAGCCACCGTGATTTTTGACGGCGCGATGATTGTGATCTTTCCACGCACACCTGGATCAATAATAAAGTTCTTTCCAGTCAACTCTGAAATCGCTTTGATCACGTCTGTGATTTCCACATTCGGGAAGTCGAAGGATTCAATCGTTTCAGGGAAGTTCTGATTGTTGATATCTTCAATCGGAGCTTGGGCGAAACGATCTTTTGCTTTTTTGTCTAAAACTTCATTGCCACCACGAGGTGCTGAGCCCGTCGGACCTGAAGGCGCAGAGCGCATTGAAGGTGCAGAAGGTGTCGGCATTGATGGAGTTGAAGGAGATTCCATAGGGACATCAAAATCGGGTGGCGGAGGGTTTGCCATATCACCACCTGAGTCACCAAAATCCGGAGGAGGTGGTGGAGGCGGGAAGTCCTCGAACTGAGCGCTTGCGGTATTAGCTACCAATTGCGCTGTCATCAATGAAGCAAGTCCTATGCTGACGGTTTTTTTCATGTGTCCCTCTCCTCTTCATGAGGAATTAATGTCGTACTAAAGCTGCCACCAGTCTGTGCCGGCATTCGCCGCTACTGGATATTGTAAGTCTTTGTTTCGTTCTTGCCGTTGCGCTCTACTTGCAGAGTCACTTTCGGAGAATTCTTCAAAGAATTATAAAGTTCCATTGCTTTTGCAGGGCTATCTACAGGAGTGCCATCAACGGCCTTGATGACATCCATGCGTTGTAATCCGAGTTGCTCGTAAATACTTCCTGGCTGCATGTCTAAAATACGGAAGCCATTGATATTCCCGGTTCCAGGTTCACGGTTAGGCACCGCGCGGGCCTGCATCAAAACGCTAGATAGATCATTCGTATATTTTAGCAGGTCAGCGCGTTTGATAACGAAATTGTTGTCATCAACCTTTTGCACTTCTTTTCCGCCTGAACCGCCAGTAGTTGAGGCGCCGAATGCCACTTTGTTGCCATCTTTTTTCATCTCAATATATTCCATGCGGTTGGAATTGAGATTACGGAAGATCACTTTTTGTCTTTCAACGCGAACGATGGAAGCCATGCCTTCAATTTCTTTTCCAGGAGTGTAAGAGATCACCTGGTTTTTGCCTCGCACTTCTATCGCCGCAAGGGATTTATCGGGATTAGAGTGCACCAAAGTTCCGATCAAAGTTAACGGCAGTTGCGAAGGCACAGGCACCTGTTCTTTTTGTGCTTCAGGTCCCTTCGTTTTATCAACTAAAGGATCAGGAATTTCGCCATTGGAAGCGAACATGTTGCGAGTTGTGATGCTGTTATAAGCTCCGCGACTGACGCTGGTATCGATAGGTGGTGCCTTAGGACGGGCTGCTGGAGCGGATTGCGGTAACATGCGATCGCGGTAAGCAAGAATGGCAAGATCAGCGATGCAGTAGCCAATGAAAACGAAAAGAAGATAGGAATACCATTTTTCAAATGGCGGACGTTGGTTCTTCGAGTTTCGCGAGTTCGAGAAAATCACTGCTGTACAATCCTTTGTGTTTTAACCTGGTGTTACCAGATACGCGCCTAGTCCTTGGGCCTTCTGTAAGCCTATCAAAAAGGCGGGGGGTCTGCACTAAAAAATACAAGCTGGACCATGGTCGTGAAGATGTAAATTTCTGCACACATTCTCGAAACATAGGTCATGATAGGGATATGAGAATTCTCTACTTCACGGATGGAGCAGGAATCGATCTTCTCGGTATACGCGAATCTTTATTGCGTATTCCAGAAGTACTCACCTCCCTTCGTCGCGGCCAGGAACAGGCTCGCTACGTTGATTTGATGCAGGTGATGTCGTTGTCAGACGAAGATTTTCGTCTGACTCCTTCTGTATTGAGAACCTTCTTAATCAATCTTGTTCAACGCGGACTTCATCAGCGTTGGACAAATCAAGATCACAGAGCCGACTTAATCCTTCGCCGAATCAATCATCGCTGTTTTGCTGAAATTCAAAATGAGGTGTTAAATTCCATTCGCGCTAAAGGTGAGGGGCGTGGAGTCGCCACTAAAGATTTGCATCTTTTGCATTTTTTCAATCAAATCGAAATCACTATTATCGGTCCTGGTTACGATGAAATAGAACTGTGGTTAAGAAAAGAAATTTCGGTTCGCAGTGATGTAAAGGTGACCGTTAAGGACGTGATTGCATCAGATCCTCAGCTTGACTGGTTCTGGCCGCAAGTGAAAGAGACCTTTGCTCATAGCGAAAGTCCTCTTATTTAGAACAAAAAGAATCCATACTTGAGGCACCTTTTGCAAGGGGCTTGCAAACTTTCGCAGCAAATTGAGCACCGGCAATGTGTTGGGAAACTGTCCAATCAAAATCAACTTCCCAAGCCGTGATTGTTTTCACAGCGCGTTTGCAAGATTCAGTACTTAATCCTTTTCCGCAAATATTTAAACTTACATCGGCATTTGCCACGAGCCATTTCATAAATGGATTAGGCCCGAATAATTGTTCACGCGAGCAAGGTAGGCTGATGCCGGCGATTTCACCACTGATATGCCAGCTTGCATACAGTCCACTTGCTACCATATTAGCCATATAGTTTTCTAATTGAGTTTTCGCGCGAGCTTCTAAGCGGGGAAGCGAAACATCCATCGGCGCGCCCACAGTTTTTAGCAATTCACATAAAGCGTCTTTCTTAGAAGCTTCACTGACGCAGGCATTATTCTTTGCTCTTTCAAGTGCCTTAGAGACAATGCGTTCTTCAAAGCTCACGCCCATGGGTCTAAAGATCACATCGCGGTGTCTTTGTAATTTAAAAAATAATTGCGCAGGAATTTCTATATTCTGGCAAAGGCGAATCCCTCGATACATATTCGCCGACATGGATTCTACTTTGATAGCTAAAAGGGGATTCATGCCAGCTTCAATCATTTGACAGGTCATGAAGGCGGCTCCAAGGACGTGATAATTTTTAGCTGCAATTTGCTCTGGCTTTTTACCGGGATACTGTGTGCGAAGGACTTTTCTTTTTAAAGAATCAGAAATATCGGCTTGAGCAGATAAAGATCCTGGTAAAAAGAAGTCCGCCGTTTTTGCGGGGCACAGGGTTTCAGTTTCCCTGTCATCATTTTCACCGCGAGGTTCAAAAAGTTCACTCCACTGAAGACCTTCGCTAAGAAGTTTAGCTTCCACATCTTGGTTTGTGTATTCACCTTGGCTGACGTCATCGTGACCGCAAAGACCAATCAATGACAATGCAGCATTGGGATTTCCGTTTGTGTATTTTAAAGCTTTTTCATAAAGCCAGCCTGCTGCTAAATCGGTGCGATTTACGCCTGATTTATCCCCCAAGGAAGGGCGGTTGTTTCTCACTTCCTCAGCAGAACGTTTTTGTTGGCTGCGTGTGGATTTGCGAATATCCGCATAAAAGCGGTAAGCTGCTTCAGAAAAACAGGCGTTTTTCTTAAAGTGGTGTTGAAAGAAATTAGCAACACCTGAATTTGATACTGCGACCTCGTGATCGTCAGCGTAGGAGCTTGGATCAAGGATCTCATAATATCTTTTAAGACCGTTTTTGGTGCTGGATTCAGGAAGAGTGTTAATCAAAATCGAAGCGATGCGGTCTGCCGACGTGATCTGATTCTCGGTGGTATTTTTCTCTGCGGCACCCACGGAAAAAGTGAATGCTATCCCGCATATAAACAGGATAAGATTCATGTGTCTAAAAATGAGACGCTGCTTAAAGGCCTTCATAGCAAGTAAATGGGAGCAAAATCGAGACCTGCTTCTTATTTATTTAAACGCTTCAGCAGCTGTTACCCCCTGACAAGGGTGACATATTTTGTATTATAAATTGCAAATCAGCAGTTCCTAATTCAAGCTTAAGTCATGGTAAAACCAATGAAAAAGCCGGCGCATTTGGATCAAAATCTCATGGGTTTTTATTTAAGTTTAAGCGGGTGGCTTGTGGGCTTGATGCTTTCAATGTTTCACTTTGTTTTTGGTGTGGATCTGTGGAAGCAAGTTGTTTTATTCGCGATTTGTTTCATCGGTATCGGTGCGAGTTACCTTTTTTATAAACGCAAAAATTTTCCCGCAGTTCTTCTGCAAACCCTGACTATGTTTGCTTCAGTCGGCTTTAGCGTGATTTTTCCGACGGCAGGTCCGAGTGTGAATCTGGTCTTTATTTACATCGCCGTGTTTCCAGTGGCGATGCTTGAAGTCGCTAATGCCACGTTTATGTTCATCAACTTCGCAGCCTGCGTCCTAGCAGTTTTAAGCAGTGAACTTGCAATCCACGGTTTTCATAGCAACGTGAATGAACAAATTTTCATCGCACTATTAAAGTTTTCAATTCTGAGTCTTGTTTTCTTCGTCGTCTTTATGATGCGTTCGGTGCTTGAGCACCGAAACAGCGAAATCTTTGACAGATTCCAAGATGAAGAATCCGGAGACTAAATTTTAAAGTGCAAAGAAGGGTTCAATCTCAATGGGCCGTTCATTTGCGGGATGCATAAATGTCGGAGCTTCCTGATCCGGAGGCAAAAGAAGATAAACTCCAAATGGCATTTTTCCGGAAACCCACGTGCGAGGCGGGCGATAGATGTATTCACTGCGTGTTTGCCCGTAAACGATGAACTCGTTTTCATCTGCCTCATCAAAAGCTTTCCACAAAAGACTTTCAAAAATATCAGCGTTATCGGCGTTTAAAAAATTTAAATATTTAAAGTTAAAACTCGCTTCCATTTTTAGGCGCGAGTAAGGCTTTGTCAGGGTGCGAGTCCATCCCAATCTGTTGCCAAACTTTAAAAACTGACGGAAGTTATGGGCGCGCAACGAATACTGCATCGGAATGTATTCTTGCAAACCCCCTGACGACCACGGGGCGGCACACCCGATTACGTTTTCGTTTTTGTCTAAAGCAATAAGAAAGTCGTCCAGTCTTAAGCCTTTCCAGCGCTCTAACTTATCAAAGAAGCTTTGCGCATCCCACACCGTGGAAAGATCTTTTTCTCGGGACTTACGAATTAAATACGCGATCAGGGCATCCACATTTCCTTGGTTGCCACGGCGAATACGCAAATGAGGTAAGGGATTACTTGCCCACGGCAGTCGTCCATGGACAGAGACCATATTAAAACGTCGGAAAAGATGATAGTGGGGCAGGGGCCTTTTCATGGTGCGCGGACGAACGAAGGCATTCAAAGCCTGCACTTCGGCCATGCTTAAAATTGAAAATAAATATTTGCAGTTAAAGGTACTAAAGACTTCTTCCATGGCTGGCAAAAAGTGTTTAGACCATTCCATGACGGCGCGGCGGTTTGATGAAATACGTAAATCGCGACCGAAAGCCACAGTTTGAACTTTATTTTCTAAAAGAACATCTTTAGTGATGAAACTTGCAATACCTTCGATCTTGTCTTCATCTTTAAGCATGTAAGTCAGATAGCGGTCAGACTGAATTGAATAAGGGGCAAAGAAGTCCTTTTCGCGATCGATTTTAATTTCAACCAACCCACGGACTGGAAAACTTTTATAAAATTCAGCCAGATTAGCAGCGTCTTGCGGTGTTGCGATTTCTAACTTCATTAAGTCTTCTTCCACAAAACGTCTTTGTGACCGGTTTTTTCATTCACCCAGCGGGCAGCAACGAAAAGATAATCACTTAAGCGGTTTAAATATTGTAGGGCCATGGCATAACGTTCATCTTTAACGGCAATTTCCGCAGAACGTCTTTCGCTGCGACGACAGCAAGTTCTAGCCACATGAAGATGGGAAGCAACAGGGTGACCAGCTGGTAAGATAAAATTTTTAAGCTCTGGCAATTGCACCGTCAGTTGATCAATTTCTTTTTCAAGAAAATGAATTTGTTCAGCAGTGATGGCTGGCAAAAGTTTAAAGACCTCGTCTTTTTCCGTAGCCAATAAAGAGCCGATATTGAAAAGTTCATTTTGCACTTTTTCTAAAGGTGTATCCAACGAAGCAAGCTCAGTATAATTCACCAAACTTGAGCGAACCACTCCCAGATAACTGTTAAGCTCATCCACGGTCCCATAGGCTTCCACGCGGGGATTGAATTTTTCAACACAAGAGCCGTCCACAAGACGCGTTGTCCCTTTGTCACCAGTCCGTGTATAAATCTTGGCTTTCGGAGCATCAGTCATCATCGTTCCTTCGGTATGCCATACTCCGGCGAAGCCGAAGTGAAGATAAGTAATTCTTGCTTTTTAAAGCTAAGAGGTCAAGATGAGCCCATGACTGCAAATGAAAATATCCCATTGCTGGTGACCATTCCCCATAGCGGCGAAAAAATTCCTCCTCAAGCACCATGGCTTAAAGGATTGCCTGAAGAGATCCTTATGTGTGATGTCGACCGTTACGTGGACTTTCTTTACGAGCCGGCTTTGCAAAAACTTAGAATTCCACTAGTCAAAACTGAATGGCATCGTTATGCGGCGGACTTAAATCGAATTCCTGAAGATGTGGATTCATCTTCGGTGATTGGTAACAAAAATCCTGCTGGCTCCTTCAATCGTGGCTTTCACTGGGTGATCACCACGTACAAACATCAGTTGCTTCCTCAGCCGATGAGTCCTGAAACCCACAAAGAACTTGTGGACCTGGTTTACGTCCCTTTTCATGATTCAGTAAAAAAACAGTTCCAAAAATATAGTGATCAAGGTTTTAAAAAAATCTTTCACATTGATGCGCACAGCATGCCTTCGGTGGGAACAAGCGAGCACCGCGATCCGGGGGAACATCGTGCCGACATCGTTGTCAGCGACAGTAAAGGGAAAAGCTGCGATCCTAGATTTAAAGACCTCGTTATTGCAGCTTACGTGACGGCTGGATTTAAAGTTGGTTATAATTGGCCTTACTTTGGAGGGCGTGTCACAGAGCAATATGGAGATCCAAGCAAAGGACATCATACTTTGCAGGTTGAAATGAATCGCTCCCTTTACATGGACGAAAAGACTAAAAAGTTAAAGCCTGAAGAGGCGAAGAAAGTTCAGGATAAAGTCCTTTTTGCGCTGAACTATATCCGCAGCAATTTGATGCATATAATGTAAGGCGTCGAAATGCTAAGAAGATAGTCCGTGAAGTTGTATTAAATAATTGATACCTATCGGTATTTGAACAGCTAATAGATTGAGGACATCTTCTTGAATAAGGCTTCTGCGCCCAAAAAAAATCTTATCAAAAGGCTAAATAAGCCGCTGGCGTCTTTAAAGCTTGCGGTTTTTATTATCATTTCTCTTGCGGTTATCACAGCTGTTGGAACTTTTGTTGAAGCAAAGTATGATGCCTATGCCGCTAAAAAGCTCGTTTATGACACCTGGTTTATGTATGCCATCATGGGACTTTTGGTTATCAATCTAACCGCCGTGATGTTGGATCGTTGGCCGTGGAAAAAGCGCCATGCTTCGTTCGTCTTAGCTCATATCGGTATCATTATCTTGTTAGCCGGAGCTTACATCACCGCTCACTATGGACTTGATGGTTCGATGCGCGTAGGTATTGGCGAAAGTAATAACCTCGTGCAAGTTCCTGAAACTGACTTAACCGTTTACACGTCGTTTGATGGGGATCGCTATTCAAAAACCTTAGAGCAAGAAGTGGATTTCTTTAAAAAACCACCGAGCTCTGAAAAGCCTTTCACGATTCCAACTTACGAAGGTCAGATTAAAATCGTCGACTACAAAAAATATGTTTTGCCTTCACGCAAAGTTGTTCCTGGTGAAGAAGGTAAGGCCGGCGCGGGAATTCGTTTTCAGTTGCAAAACCCCAACGTCAATGTGGTTGAATGGTTGGTGCAGAAAAAACCAAACACCTTGGCAAGTCAGAATTTCGGCCCTGCACAGATTTTCTTGGGACCAGCTCCGGTCAAGGGGCGAGGTAAAAATGAAATTTTCCTAACCCCTGAAAAAGAGGGTCTTCAATACATTGTTTTTCAAAAAGATTCTGAAAAGCCGTTGAAGAAAGGTTTTGTAAAAGAGGGCGATGTTTTCGATCCAGGATTTAAAATGGCACTTTCATTTCGTGTTCTGCGCTATTTGCCAGCAGCCCTTGAAGAATGGGATTTGAAAGAAACCGAAGCGCCAACACCTCTGACAACCTCGGCGATTAAGATCGTTTTTGAAAACAAAGAGCACTGGGTTTTGCTTAACGATATGGTGAAACTATTCACTAACAACTCTGTTTATCTTCTAACCTATGGCAACCGCCGTATTGATATTGGATTTCCTATCAAACTGCACAAGTTTGAAGTGGCTCGCTATCAAGGAACCATGCGTGCGGCTGCTTACCAAAGTTTGGTGGAAGTGCCCAAGGTCGGAGAACACCTGATTTCCATGAACGAGCCTTTGAAACATAACGGTTTGACCATATACCAAGCAAGCTTCCAAGAAGAGGAAGGTCAGCCGGTGGCTTCTATTTTTTCAATCAACCATGATCCGGGCCGCTTCTTAAAATATTTAGGTTCACTTGTGATCAGTTTGGGAATTGTTTTGTTGATGTGGTTTAAGCACCTTGATTTCAAGTTGGGTAAAACACGTAAAAACGACGGGGATAATGCATGAAACACTTATTTCTAATTTTAATTTCACTTTTTGCGTTTTCATTTTCAGCTTCGGCAAAAGACGGTGACGCTTTAAAATCCCTGCCGGTTCAAGACGGTGGCAGAATCAAGCCTTACGATAGTTTTTCTCGCGAAATGCTAGAAATCGTTTACGGCAAATCCAAGTTTGAAGGCAGAGCAGCCACCGAAATCGTTTTAACTTGGATGCTTTCCCCGCAGGCTTGGCATGATAAAAAAATCTTTGAGGTGCGCAATCACGAAGTGCTGACGGCCTTAAACTTGCCAAAAGATCAGCGCTATTTTTCCGGTGAAGAATTATTCGCTGGCGATCGCTTCACGCTTCTTCGTCAAGAGCTTCAAGCAAAACGTGAAACCAAGGAAAAGCTAAATCCTTACTTCCAAGCCTTGCAGCGTCTTGAAAATCAGTATTTCGTTTTTCAAGAAATCGCTTCAGGTCGCATGCTCAAGGTTTTACCGCCTAAGGAGGGCGACACATGGCTTTCAATCGCTGATCTTGAGCCGGCATTTCAAGAAAAGTTCATGAACATCACCAAGAGCTTCGTTACGCATATTGGAAATGTCGCTAAAGGGGAGTCGACCGAGCAGTCTGCAAAGGATTTAGATAAATCCGTTGAGGATTTTAAAGAAGCCGCGCGCGCACAAAATCCGGCATTATATAATGTCGACTCTCGAATCAAGGCAGAAGTTCACTACAACAGTTTTCATCCTTTCCGTTGGGCTTATATTTTTTATTTCTTAGCTTTCATCGGTTTGTTGTTAGTATGGACCCTGCGCAAGGAAAGTTTGATGAAGGGCGTGTGGGTTTTGATGGCCCTTGGTTTTGTGTTACACACCTACGGGTTTGGTCTGCGTATGTACATCATGGAGCGCGCCCCTGTTTCAAACATGTATGAAACAGTGGTGTGGGTGTCGTGGGGTACAATTCTTTTTGCGGCGATCTTAGAGCTTATCTATAAATTCCGACTTATATTGGTTGCCGGAACTTTGGTGGCGGCATTTGGTTTGGTTATCGCTGATTTTGCTCCAGCCGTATTAGATCCTAGTCTGCAGCCGCTGGAACCGGTTTTAAGAAGCAACTACTGGCTGACGATTCACGTGATGACTATCACTATCAGTTACGCTGCGTTTTTCTTAGCGTTCGGGCTAGGTGATATTGGTCTTTATTATTATTTACGTGGTGAACAAAAACACCAAGAGCAGATCAAAGGCATCGTCACAGGAATTTACCGCGCGATTCAAATTGGTGTCGCGTTCCTAGCTCCGGGAATTATTCTTGGCGGTATCTGGGCAGACTATTCGTGGGGACGTTTCTGGGGCTGGGATCCAAAAGAAACTTGGGCCCTGATCGCCTTGCTAGGATATCTAGCCGTTCTTCATGCGCGCTACGCGGGTATGTTGAAACATTTCGGTATGGTTGTGACATCAATCGTAGCCTTTTCACTTGTGATTATGGCTTGGTACGGAGTGAACTTTGTTCTTGGCGCAGGGCTTCATTCCTACGGATTTGGTGCAGGTGGAGTGGAATATGTGTCTGCTTTTGTGGCAGCGCACATTCTATTGGTTATTTACGTGTCTGTGATTCGCAGCGGAAAAAGAAAGTTAAGCAGCTAAAGCGCTAAACTAAAAAGTTGGGAGTTGCTCAGTAAGTGAGCGAGTCTCCCTCTTTTTCATTAAGCTTGCAAAAAGATTATGGACAACTGGACTTTTCCACCATTAAATTAGAGCAAAATAAAATTTAGGACAGCATTCGTTTGTCTTTGGCCCAAACATAGACAGCTAGCGAAGGATGATTATGCATCGGGTATTTAGCAGAACGTTGGCGAGCGCAATCGCGTTGGTAGGCGCGCTCATCTTATCAACAACTCTTCTCACAGGTTGTAAATTTCAACCGGGGTTTGGATACAATAAGGGATATGCTCCAGAGCAACCAATTCCTTTTGATCACTCTCTTCACGTGGGAACTCACAAGATTCAATGTCAGTATTGCCACAACCAAGTGGAAAGAACGAAGCATTCGAATATCCCGGCACTTTCAACGTGCATGAACTGCCATCTTCAAGTGGCAACGGATAAACCAAATATTCAAAAATTACGTGATGCTTATGATGCTGGTAAGTCTATTGAATGGACTCGCGTGCATATGCTTCCGGATTTTGTGCATTTCAATCACAACGCGCACATCGCTAAAGGCGTAAACTGCCAAACTTGCCATGGCGAAGTGGAAAAAATGGCGAAGGTAGAACAGTTCTCTGATCTATCTATGGGTTGGTGTGTGAACTGTCACCGTCAGCCAGAAAATAAAGCGCCACTTAACTGTTCAACTTGTCACTACTAAGGTTTCGGAAGGTTGCAATGTCTGAAATACATACTGATCACGAATTAGAAATGAAAAAAGCGCTTCGCCCGAAAGTGGAGCGTGATAATACTTATTGGTTGAGCCTTGAGCAGTGGAAAAACGATCCTGAGTTCATGGCAATGGCCGAAACTGAATTCAAATCTTCTCCGCTAAAAGAAAAAGACGGTGAAGACGGTTGGGCACGTCGTGAGTTCCTAAAACTTATGGGTGCATCTATTGCGATGGCTTCTGCGGGCTGTATCCGCCGTCCAGTGCAAAAAATCGTTCCTTATAATAAACAACCTGAAGAAGTAACTCTTGGCATCGCTAACTATTACTCTTCAGCTTACTTTGATGGTTCTGACCCAATTGCGACTTTGGTAAAAACTCGCGAAGGTCGTCCTATTAAGATCGAAGCTAACAACAACACGCCATTTAGCCGTGGTTTGGACATCCGCTCTCAAGCTGCTTTGTTGGCTCTTTATGATCCTGAACGTTTGCAAGGTCCTAAGCGCAACCTATTCAACGAGAAAAAATCAAACAGCCAAGTTGTTGATGTTAAGTGGGAAGATCTAGATAAAAAAATCGTTGCTGAACTTCAAAAAGGTGACGTTGTCATTCTAACGGGCCCGGTTGCTTCTCCAGCGACTCGTGCTGTGATTGGAGACTTCGCTCAAGGCTTTAATGCTAAACACGTGGTGTGGGATGCGTTTGCTAATGAAGAAGTTCAACAAGGGCAAAAAGCTTCTTACGGCGAAGCCGTAGTTCCAACGTACCGTTTCGACAAAGCGAAAATGATCGTTTCTGTTGATGCTGACTTCTTGGGAACTTGGATTGCGCCAACGACTTACACTGCGCAATTTACAGAAGGTCGCCGTGATATCAAAAATATGAGCCGTTTGGTTTCATTTGATTCACACTACTCTTTGACGGGTGCGAATGCGGATATCCGCATGAAAATCAAACCTTCTCAACAACTTGATGTTGTGATGGGCTTGATCCATGAAATCGTAGTTAACAAAGGCAACTCTGCATATGCTGGCAACGCAGGCGTTAAATCTGCACTAAGCTCTTACGCGAATGTGGCGAAGTCTTTGGGAATCGAGCCTGAATTGTTTGCGAAAGTGGCGGCGGACCTTTGGGCTGCTCGTGGTGAATCCCTAGTTGTTGCTGGTGGTTTGCAAACATTGACAGAAAGATCTGCAGAACTTCAAGCCGCAGTAAACTTCTTAAACTCAGTATTAGAAAATGACGGCAAAACCGTTGAAGGCCGCGGTCACTCTGCATTGAAAGCTTCCTACACAGATATGCTTTCTTTGATCAAAGATATGAAAGATGGCAAAGTGAAAACTTTGATCATCCACAGAGTCAATCCAGCTTTCGTATTGCCAGCTGAAGCAGGTTTTGCTGATGCGATCAAAAAAGTAAACATGGTTGTTTACACTGGCGATCGTATTGATGAAACAGGTGTTTACGCTGACTATGTAACTCCAGACAATCATGGTTTAGAGTCTTGGAGCGATATCGAACTAGCAAACGGTGTGTACGCGATCTGCCAACCAGCGATCCGTCCTATGTACGACACTCGTTCATTCCAATTGTCATTGATGACGTGGGCTTACCTTGCAAACCGAGGTCCTGCGCGTCTTCGTGATTATGAAACATTCTACGACTACCTACGCGTATTCTGGAAATCAGACATTTTACCTAAAGTTGGTAAAGGCAAAGATTTCGAAGATTTCTGGCAAGCGACTTTGCAAGCGGGTTTCGTAGGGGAGATGGCAAACGGAGCTTCTGCTCGTTCACTTAAAACTGACGCTTTCACTTCGATCAAACCTGCTACTGCTAAAACAGGTTTTGAAGTTGTTCTTTACCCAACTTCACAAATGGGTGATGGATCATTGGCGAACGTTTCATGGCTTCATGAAACTCCAGATCCAGTTACAAAAATCGTTTGGGATAACTACGTCAGTGTTTCTTTGGGCACGGCTGAAAAGCACGGTTTGAAAGAAGCTACTGTCGTTGAAATCACGATCGGTGATAAAAAAGTGGAACTTCCAGTCCATATCCAGCCAGGTATGCATGATGACGTTCTTGCCATCGCTGTCGGTTACGGCCGCACTCGCGCAGGTAAAGTTGGTAACGGGGTAGGTAAAAATGCCTTCGCTCTTGCAACTATCAAAGACGGTCAAATGATCTTCTCTGGTCAAACTGCGACGTTCACGAAAACTTCTAAAAAGTATCAGTTAGCAAACGTGCAAGGTCACCACACAATGGAAGGCCGAAACATCGTAGCGACTGCGACTTTGAAAGATTATAATAAGAAAAAAGATGCTGGTATTCACAGACACCACACTTGGTCTATCTGGAGTGGTCATGAGTATTCTGGTCACAAATGGGGTATGGCAATCGATACAAATACTTGTACTGGTTGTTCTGCTTGTATGGTGGCCTGCCAAGCTGAAAACAACGTTCCTGTAGTAGGTAAAGAGTACGTACTTATGGGACGTGAAATGCACTGGTTGCGTATTGACCGTTATTACTACGGTGATCCGTCAAATCCAGAAGCGGTTTTCCAACCAATGCTTTGCCAACACTGTGACAATGCTCCGTGCGAAACAGTATGTCCGGTATTAGCAACGGTTCACTCCGATGAAGGTTTGAACGACATGGTTTACAACCGTTGCGTTGGTACTCGTTATTGCGCGAATAACTGTCCTTATAAAGTTCGCCGCTTCAACTGGTTCAACTTTGCTAAACAAATCGAAAAACCACTTCACATGGCTCTAAATCCTTCAGTGGGTGTGCGTACTCGCGGGGTTATGGAAAAATGTACTTTCTGCGTTCAAAGAATCCAGGAAGCGAAAACTGTGGCTCGTAACGAAAAACGTGCATTGAAAGATGGCGATGTGAAGACAGCCTGCCAAACAGCGTGTCCTCCAGGCGGTATCGTATTCGGTGACTTGAACGATCCAAACAGTGAAGTGCACAAAATCTTCAAAAATGACGAGCGTGGTTTCTTCGTTCTTGAAGAGTGGAATGCGAAACCAAACATTCGCTACCTTTCTAAGATCCGCAACAATGATAAAGAATCAACTGGTGGCCACAATGGTCACGGTACTGCAAAACAAGGTGAGCACTCATGATTAAGCGCAACCCATTAGTCCTTGGTAACAAGACACTTAAAGACGTAACAGATGACATCTGTGCTCCAGTGGAAAGATTCCCCTCTAAAGGTTGGGTGGGTCTTTTCCTAGGTGCGAAGACGTTGTTACTTTTCTATATCGTTATCCTTGCATCAGTTGTGGGTGTGGGTATCGGTTTGCTTGGTATGAGCAATCCGGTTTTCTGGGGAACGATGATCGTGACGTTCGTATTCTGGATCGGTATCGGTCACGCCGGTACACTGATCTCTGCGGTACTTTTCCTTTTCCGCCAAAAGTGGAGAACATCAGTTGCCCGCACAGCCGAAGCGATGACGGTATTCGCGGTTATGACAGCGGGTCTTTTCCCGTTGCTACATACGGGTCGTCCATGGCTTGATTACTGGTTATTCCCATATCCAAACCAACGTGGACCACTTTGGGTGAACTTCCGTTCGCCACTTCTTTGGGACGTTTTCGCGGTATCAACATACGCGACCGTTTCAATGGTGTTCTGGTACATCGGTCTGGTTCCTGACTTTGCTACCATCAAAGACCGCGCAAAAAATAAATTGCGTCGAACAGTTTACGGTGCGCTTTCTTTAGGCTGGCGTGGAACTGCTAAAAACTGGTCGCACTACGAAATGTTGTATTTGATCCTTGCGGGTCTTTCTACTCCGCTAGTTCTTTCAGTACATACGATCGTATCTTTCGACTTCGCGGTTTCTCACTTGCCAGGTTGGCATACAACGATCTTCCCTCCATACTTCGTTGCCGGTGCGATCTTCTCTGGTTTTGCGATGGTTGTGACTTTGATGACGTTGGTACGTATCGGTTTCAAAGAATTCCAAAACTACGTAACTCTAGATCATATGGAAGTGATGAATAAAATCATCATGACTACAGGTATGTTAGTTGGTTACGCGTACGCTGCAGAGTTCTTTATCGCTTGGTACTCTGGTAACCAATACGAGCGTTTCGTATTCGTAAACCGTGCTTTCGGTCCTTACGGTTGGTCTTACTGGATGATGGTAACGTGTAACGTAATCATTCCACAGGTTTTCTGGTGGAAGAAAATGCGTCGTTCAATCCCTGTGATGTTCGTTGTTTCTATCTTCGTAAACATCGGTATGTGGTTTGAACGTTTCGTAATCACTGTAACTTCATTGCACAGAGATTTCTTACCTTCTTCATGGGGTATGTACCATTGGTCATGGTTTGATACTGGGGTTCTTGTCGGATCCTTCGGTATGTTCCTGACCTTGTTCTTATTGTATCTACGTTTGTTCCCTGCGGTTTCTATCGCGGAAGTGAAGCCCGTATTGCACGTGGGTTATGACGAAAAAGGAGGGCACCACTAATGGCTAAAATCGTAAAAGGTATTGCCGGAATTTGGGAAGATGAGCATTTGATTTTGAAAGCGGCTGCGAAAACTCGCGAAATGGGCTTTCAAAAGTTTGAAGCAATCTCTGCTTATCCTGTTCACGGAATGGAAGAGGCTTGCGGTATCAAAAGATCTTGGATCCCTTACGTTACTTTCGTAATGGGTGTTGTAGGTTTGACTGCTGGTTTGCTTTTAACTTGGTGGACTTCAGCAGTGGACTGGAGAGTGAACGTGGGTGGTAAACCTTTCTTCTCTTTACCAGCCTTCATCCCAATCATGTTCGAATTAACTATTTTATTTGCAGCGCTTTCTTCAGTGGTAGCGTTGTTTAAAGCTTGTGGCATTCCACGCATCGATCCACCGATCATTGATCCGGATCTAAGCTCTCACAAATTTGCGATTTTCATTCCTCACAATGATGTGAATTATGATGAATCAAAAATCGAAGCTATGTTTAAAGAGCTGGGCGCAACTTCAGTGAAGAAGACGGAGTACTAAAAGATGAGAAGCCTTGTGAATTTAACGATTGGAATGGCGGCAGCGGGCTTAGCGACTTTGGCTTTAACAAGCTGTGGTCCTCGCGGCAACAAACCCAACGTAGAAATCATCCAAGATATGATGGACTCTCCGGCGATCAAAGCTCAGGAGTATGACGAATCTTCACCAAATGGCAGCGGCATGCGCGTTCCTCCAGAAGGAACTGCACCTGTAGGTTTTGAACCCTACAGATATGCGACTGACGTAGAGGGCGCTTCGAAAATGAAGAACCCTATCGCTGGTGACATGGAACAAAGCACTTTGATGGTAGGTCAAAAATACTACGAAACAAACTGCACTGTTTGCCATGGCTCTAAAGGTGAAGGCGGCGTTGAAGCAAAATCTTCAGTTGCAGAAAAAATGGCTTTAAAACCACCTCCAGTTGTAAGTGACAAAGTTAAAGGTTGGACTGATGGTCACCTTTATCATGTGATCACAATGGGGCAGGGTGTGATGGGCCCTTACGCTTCTCACGTTCCTCAACAATATCGTTGGCAAGTTGTTAACTACATTCGCTTCCTAGAGAAGCAATCTAAGTAGGTTTTAATATGGGTGAACATAAACACGTAAATCTACATGTTTCTAAATTCGAAGCTCCGGCAAAGTTAAAGACTTTGTGCTTCGCCTTGATTGCGATTGGTCTTTTGACCTTCGTAGTTGGTTTGATGAAAAACCAAGAAAGACTTTGGACTTCGTACTTAGTTGCTTTCTTCTTTTTCTCTGCAATGGCTGTCAGCGGACTTTTCTGGGTTGCTATCAACAATACAGCTAAAGCGGGTTGGTCAGTGACGGTGCGCCGTTTTGCTGAAGCAACAGCTTCATTCATCCCTGGTATTCTTATCGGCGGTTTGGTGTTGCTTGCAGGTTTTAAATACCTTTTCCCGTGGGCAAACCCAGAGATTGTTGCTCATAGTCCAGTGATCGCTGCTAAAACTGCTTACTTGAACACAGGGTTCTTCGTAGTTCGCTTGTTCATCTTTGCAGTAGGTTGCTTGATCTTCCGCTGGGTGATCGTTGGTAACTCTTTGAAACAAGATCAAACAGGTGATGCGCACTTAACAGAGAAAAACGTAGGCCCTGCAGTTGGTTTCATCGCTTTCTTCGCTTTGGCGTTCTCGTTCTTTAGCGTTGATTTGTTGATGTCACTTCTTCCAACTTGGTACTCTACAATCTTTGGTATCTATACTTTCGCGGGTATGTTCCAAGCTGGTATGGCCTTCCTTTCCATCGTTATCGTTTTGATGAAAAAACACGGTTTCGTAAAAGGTTATGTGACCGATGAACACCAACATGACGTAGTAAAATACCTTAAAGGTTTCTCGATCTTCTGGGCTTATATCGCGTTCTCTCAATTCATGTTGATGTGGTATGCGAATATCCCTGAAGAAACAGAATACTACATCATGCGCGCCCAAGGCGGCTGGTTGGGAATTTCTGCATTGCTAGTGATCTTCCGTTTCGTAGTTCCTTTCTTGGCATTGCTTCCTCGTGGAGCGAAAAGAAATGACTCTACAGTTTTGGCGATCTCTACAATCGTGTTGATCTTCCAATACGTAGATATCTACTGGATGGTTTACCCGAACTTCTTCGATGGTCACGTAACATTTGGTTTCTGGGAAGTTGGTATCTTTGCCGGCTTTGCGGGAATCTTCTTGTTAACCATCATGGCTTTCTGGGCGAAGCACTCGCTAGTGCCACTAAAAGATCCTCGTATACACGAAGCGATCAATCACCACGTAGCTTACTAAAAGCGAATGGTTCAAAAAAGGGAGCTCAAAAGGCTCCCTTTTTGTATTTTTGGGGGGCTGCTTGAAGGTGGACCTTTCATTTTGGACGATCTAGCCATCGGGGGATCTATGGCTAAATCGATTTTATTTTTAGCGGTGTTTATCTTTTCAAATTTCGCAGTGGCAGCATCGCCAAAAGTTTCAGATCTTGTGAATGGTTATTATCAGCAAAAGGCGCTGTGGGCGGTGATGCTGAAAAAGCCGCAGAATTCTTTGCCGCGGCCTTTGCCTGATCCTTCTGAAGATGAGCCTTCTGTACCTCCTCCTCGACGTAATCCTAATCCTGGGCCGATTGATTGTCGGCCTGCGCCTGGGGATTGTGTAGAGGCAGTTTGTCAGCAACTTAGCCGCTTTGATTGTGATGATCGGGATGATCTTTTGGATATTGCCAATGAATGCAGGAATGTCTCGGCGGACTGTGTGAAGTCGGTTTGTAGTCGGGTCAGTCGTTTTGCCTGTGATGAAAAGTCAGAGATGTTTGAAGTGACGGGGATGTGTCGAGGCCTATTTGATGTTTCTTGTATCGACTATGTTTGCTCGCGGATTTCTCGCTTTGATTGTGATGAGCTATCTGAATTGCACGATATTGCAAGACAATGCAGATAAAGAAAAAGGGAGCGGAAGCTCCCTTATCTTTATCTGCGAGTTTTGTCCCGCCATCTCGTTCGCCATAGCTTCAGCGTCGGCGGAAGCTATCAGCGACGGCGGACCAATCGAAGGCTAGTAGCCAGTCTTATCTTTCACTTTATCAACTGTCGTGTCTTTTCCTTCTTCGACTCGGTTGCCAGCTTTTTTAGCGGCGCACTCTAGGTCGCCTTCCATACAGACGGCTTCTTCAACACGGTGAGCCCCTTTTTTAGCCATGCGTTTGGTTTTTCTACCGGCTGATTTCATTTTGTCAGTGGCAGAGTCCATTGAGGATTCTGTCTTATCACCAACAGTATCATCTGCGTAAGAAACTGGAGCGAAAGCCAATGTTGCGATCATTGCCATCATAATAAGTTTCATAGTCTCTCCTTGTTGTTTGGAGCCCTAGGGCTGACATTTCATTACCTATTTATGGTGATTTGAGATTTTGTTGAGGTAAATCAGTAATTTAGCAATGTTGTTTAAACCTTTTTGTACGTCTGGCCACGGTTTTGACAACAAAACCTTCTTAATTTCCAAATGGGCTCAGGCTTCGAGTTTGCAATGAAGGTTCGTATGTCAAAAGCGCCTTTGCGGAATGTGGTTTATCTCAATTCGAGTCACTCGCTGCCTGATTATTTAAAGGCTTTAAAGCGAGTGCATTGGAATTTTACCTCCTCTGCAGAACAGCTAAAGCATTTCATCAACTCTCAGAATGGGGAGCTTACAGTGATCATTAGAGCTGATTTTTTAAGTTTGCGAACAGTGAAAGCCTTTGCTAAGTGGGCCTATCAGTGTGCTCGCCTACGCTTTATCTTTATTGCGCAAACTATTGAAAATTCAGCCTTTCAGTTGGCTGAAGGTTCTTTAAAGATGGTCTTTTTGCTGGAAAACGAAGGTTCAAGAATTACTTTACTTATTCAACGATTCTTTGAAGGTAAAATTGTGAAGGCCCGTCGCCAAGAACGCCAGGCTGTGCAATCCCAGGTCATGCTTAAGAAGTCCATTTTTGCCAACCATTCCCCAACTGGGGCCGGCGTACAGTTTCTGCGCGAGGGGCAAATGAACGACTTTTCCCAAGGCGGTGCCCAAATCAGTGTTGGCGAGGGTGGTGTGCGGGAGCGAGATTTCCTAAGCCTAATGTACCAGAACCGTTTTGGTCAGTGGGTCTCAGTTGAATCCCAAGTACGCTGGGTCGTGTCGACCAGTGCAGGGGAGCAAATTATAGGTGTGCAATTTCTTGCGGTGAGTGCTTGACCCCATGTGCCTTGGGGGCTACTAATTATGTGATGCAAATGCATATTTCTTCATCACATTTAATTACTACAGATGGTCGCAACTCTGCGGTCACTATCTACTCCGGCAGTGCCGCCTGGGTAAAATCAAGACAAGCAAGCTAATGTCACAAATTACTATTATTCTGCCGGATAACTCTACCAAGGTGTTCGACCATGAACCAACGGCGCTCGAAGTGGCGATGTCTATTGGTCCTCGTTTAGCTAAAGAAACCTTGGGCGTAAAAATCAACGATTCTAAAGAGATCTCTGACCTGCGCACGCCGCTTAAAGATCAGTCTAAAATCGCTTTAATCACCACCAAAAGCCCTGAAGCCGTGGAAGTGATCCGTCACTCTTGCGCGCACATCATGGCCCACGCTGTACAAGAAATTTGGCCAGAAGTGAAAGTCACCATCGGTCCTGTGATCGAAAATGGTTTCTATTACGACTTTGATTCTCCGTTTGCCTTCACTGAAGAGCATTTCGAAAAAATCGAAAAGAAGATGGCAGAGCTGGTTTCTAAGGATCTGCCAATTCACCGTGAAAACTGGCCGATCGCTAAAGCCATTGAAACTTTCAAAGGCATGAATGAGCGCTTCAAAGTCGAGTTGATCGAAGACTTAGCTAAAAAAGGCGAAACAACTGTCGGTATCTACTTTAATGGTACTGGCTGGTTTGACCTTTGCCGTGGACCGCACATCCAAAGCTCTGGCCAGATCAAAGCCTTTAAACTTCTTTCAGTGGCGGGAGCTTACTGGAGAGGGGATGAAAAGAACGCGCAACTTCAGCGTATCTACGCAACTGCGTTTGGCGATAAAAAAGAACTGGATCTTTACCTTCATAATATCGAAGAAGCTAAAAAACGCGATCATCGTAAATTGGGTAAAGAGCTTGGCCTTTTCCACTTTAATGAACTTGCTCCAGGTTCACCGTTCTTCACAGGCAAGGGCGCGACTGTTTACACAGAACTGCAAAACTTCCTGCGTGAACTTTATTTTGAAACTGGTTACCAAGAAGTGATCACACCGCAAATTTTTGACGTGAACCTGTTCCATACTTCAGGTCACTATCAAAATTATAAAGAAAACATGTTCTTCACGAAAGTGGACGAGCGTGATTTCGCGTGCAAACCAATGAACTGTCCATCGCACTGTTTGTTGTTTAACTCTGATAAATATTCTTATCGTGATTTGCCAATCAAAATGGCCGATTTCGGTCGTTTACACCGCTACGAAAAATCGGGAGCTATGCACGGTTTGACTCGTGTTCGTACGTTCTGTCAGGACGACGCCCACATTTTCTGCCGCGTAGATCAGTTGCAAGAAGAGATTGCGAAGTTCATGACGCTTTTAAATCGTGTTTACGATAAGCTTGGCATGAGCAACTACAAAATCTATCTTTCCACTCGTCCAGACAACCGCATGGGCAGTGAAGAGTATTGGGATCAAGCTGAAGGTGCTTTAGCTGAAGCTTTGAAAACTTTAAATCTGCCTTACACGATCAATCCAGGCGATGGTGCGTTCTACGGGCCAAAACTAGATATCATGTTCGTTGATGCCCTTAACCGCCCTTGGCAGTTAGGTACATTGCAAGTAGACCCAAATCTGCCGCAAGCATTCGATCTTAAATACACAGGCGAAGACAATAAGGAGCACCGTCCGATCATGCTTCACAGAGCGATCTTGGGTTCTTTAGAGCGCTTCATTGGTGTTTACATTGAGCACACTGCGGGTCACTTACCTCCATGGTTGTGCCCAACCCAAGTGGCTATTTTAAATGTTACTGATCGCGTGAATACATTCTGTGAAGACTTACAGAAGCTTTTAAAAGAGCACAGAGTTCGCGTGGACTTTGATCGTCGCAATGAAAAGCTGAACTATAAAATCCGTGAAGCTCAATTGCAGAAGATCCCGTACATGATCATCGTGGGTGATAAAGAAGCTGAAAATAAAACAGTTTCATTGCGCTTACGTGACGGTTCTGAGCACAAGGGCATCACTGTGGATGACCTTTTAAAATTAATTACGACAGATATTAAAGAACGATACTTGCAGTCCTCACTTGCGAAGGCTGCAACAACTAACGAAAGCCAGGCAAAGACCGAATAACCGGTCGCTTGGTGATTAAAACGAAAACCATTGGAGGTTTCCCATTAGCAAGTTTGAAGGCAATTTTAGAGGTGGTGGCGGCGGCCGTTTTGACCGTGACCGTAAGAAAGACTCTAAAGACTCTTTAAGAGTAAACCGCGAAATTCGCGCACAACAAATCCGTGTTATCGATGATGAAGGTAACATGCTTGGAGTGATGACTGTTCCAGAGGCGTTACGTATTGCTGAAGATAGAGGCCTCGATCTTCTTGAGATTGCTCCAACAGCTTCACCTCCAACTTGTAAAATCATGGATTACGGCAAGTGGAAGTACGAAAATAAGAAGAAAGCCACTGCAGCTCGTAAAAAACAAACTGTTGTGACGATCAAAGAAATTCAAATGCGTCCTCGTACGGATCAACATGACTTTGAAACTAAGATGAACCACGCTCGTCGTTTCCTTCTTGAAGGCGACAAAGTGAAAGTATCATTGCGTTTCATGGGTCGTGAAATGGCCCATCAAGAGCTTGGTATGGACGTAATGAAAAAGTGTATCGCTTTCGTTGAAGATTTGGCGCTGATCGAATCGCAACCTAAGATGGAAGGTAAAAACATGTTCCTAATGTTGGGACCTGATCCACTTAAAATCAAAGAATACCAAAAACTTCACCCGAAAGGTTCTAAGCAGGACACTAAAGAACTTGCTGAACTTAAAGAAGTCGAAGAAGAAGACGAAGAGTAGCGGCCAGCCGCGGACGCGGGCAGAGCCGTAGCGACGGACGGTGCTCCGACCAAGTCGGAGTGTAGAAAAGTCGCGTAGGCTGAAGCAGCTTCCGCTCTTAGTCTGAATCTAAATATAAAGCCCACGAAAGTGGGCTTTGTATTTTCAAAAGATGCCTGCTTCTTTTTTCGGTCCCCACTGCGTTAAAAAAATCAGGAGTATCATGAAAGCCGTAGTTCAAAGAGTTGCTAAAGCTTCCGTTATGGTCGACGGAAAAACTATTTCTCAAATCGGCAAAGGCTACCTAACTCTGCTCGGAGTCGCTAAGGGCGATACCGAAGAACAATTAAATAAGCTCATTCAAAAAATCCTCGCGCTAAGAATCTTCCCCGATCAAGAAGGCAAAATGAACCTGTCCCTCAAAGATGTAGGCGGGGAGCATTTGATAGTTTCCCAATTCACACTTCTAGGTGATGCCTCCAAAGGCAATCGTCCAAGCTTCATCAATGCCGAACTCCCAGAAAGAGCTAAAGCCCTCTACGAAAAAGCCTTAAAGCTAAGCTCAGAGCAAGTCCCAACCCAAGGCGGAGAATTCGGCGCCGACATGAAGGTAAACCTAATAAACCACGGCCCAGTAACTCTCATCATCGAAACCTAAAAGGTGCCGGCTTCTTTTTTGGGTCTACAGCGCTCTGTAAAAACAAAAAAGCCCAAGCGATTAACTTGGGCTTTTTAATTTTGCTTTGGCCTACGCCACTTATTTCTTCAAATTCAACGGAATCAAATCAACAGAGAATCTAGCGCCTTCAACATATTGATAGTCGATGTCGCCTGAAAGGTGGATCGAGTTGTCTTCAGGATTGTACAACCAACCACCGTTCGCACTTTGTGGGATCAGCTGATTGCCGTAGCGAACTCTAACTTGCAGTTTACCGTTCTTTTCAGCGCGAGGACGTTGGCTTAAGAAAATTTTCTTTTCCAAAGTTTTAACCGTGATGTCAGAACCAATCTTAGCAAGGTCTGAACCGAAAGTAGGGCTCACGATGCTCATGATGCGGTTTTTTCTGATTTGTGTCGGAGTCAAACCTTGGCCTTCATTCGCTTTCACGATGAATTTCTCTAAGCGCTCTGGACCAAAACCAGTACAAGTTCCATTGTTTCTTTGAGTTTGTTTAACAGTAACGAAACACTCTGGATGATATTTAGGATGAATTCTTAATGCCCAGTCTTTGTGTTGATCGCCGTCTTCAGGACGAACCAATACACCGTAAGCTGAAACTTTATTCGCGTTGCCACCTTTAAATTCAACAAGCTTTTGTGCCAATTGCTCAGGATCTAAATCCTTAGTTCCATCATCAGCATCACTTACAAGTACAACCACTAACTGAGCATCTTCGCGGAAAAAGTCTTCATTTGTAGCACCACGACCTGTTTTCTCAATGGCAGCGGCTAACGGAGAAAACATCTCTTCAACTTCAGGGCCACCTTTTTCAAAAGGTGCAACACCGATATTTAATGTGGAGGCTAAAACACCTTTTCCATCCGCTTTAGTAACAAAACGATAGTTTTGGTTTCTGCCACCTTTAACCAAACGAAGCTCACCAATTTGGTACGAGTTTGCATTGGCTTTAGCATAACGCTCTGAAGAATCCCATACGGACATCACACCAATATGGTAATCGATCATTTTATTTTTAGTGATTCTCGCAGTGAAACCATCAATGTTTTTAACAAGATTTTCTTGCGCTGACTTCATACTGTCTGAGTTATCAACCACAAAAAGAATATCAACGCGTGGATTGAACTCAAGCTGGCTTTGGCCACCATCTTCAGTGATCCACTCAAAAGTCTGTTCAGGCACGTGTTCCATTTGAGGAACAACGACCAACTCGTCATGCAAAGGTTTTTCAGCACGCAATGAGACTGACTCTGGGCTGCAGGCAGAAACTAAAAGAAAAGCGCCGATATAGATAGCAGCGATGATTAGATTTCTCACATCTTCCTCCTAATCCCCTTAGCACACACTTTCCCCGCAACTTCAAACTTATCCAATTCATCAATCCATGGCAGACCGTCATCCATAAAAACTAGTTG
Organism: Bdellovibrio bacteriovorus; assembly: GCA_041888585.1. GTDB lineage: Bacteria > Bdellovibrionota > Bdellovibrionia > Bdellovibrionales > Bdellovibrionaceae > Bdellovibrio > Bdellovibrio bacteriovorus_I. The sequence continues at coordinate 1,418,681 of CP168971.1, forward strand.
GTCGTCATCCACGTTTTTGAAATTTCCCTTTTTGAACAAAGACTGACTTAATTCTAAGTCAGTGTGAACGCGGTGGATGGCTTCAACCTCCACAAGGTTCAACTTTTGAATAACTTTAAAGTTATTTTCTGTTTCAGCACTTGCGATTTCTTGCAGACGGTTTTTCAAAGCCTCAAGACTTTTCGCATTGATCTTTTGCAGTGAAGCCACCACCTTGTCGTGACGGCCATCTAACGCTGCCATGGCTTTCAAAGAAGCCTTGTAGCGGAAAAGTTGCTTTTGAAATTCAACGTCTTTGTAAGTCAAAAGCGGAAGCTTCTGAACTGAATCAGTCATATCTTCTAATTTCATTGGGAACTTATCAGCTTTAGCAATGACAGTTGCAAGACCGTCGTTCCAACCAGTTTTAGCAAGATTCTGGATTTCCATGACACGGGATTTTTGTTTTTCTTTAAATTTCGTGTGCGTTTCAAACACACCTTTATAATCACACATCTTTAACTGAGTTAAAGACTGTAACAAATAAGCCTCAGAGTTAACGATCTCACCAAATTGCGGGCTAAGAAGAGTCTTAGTTTGGCTTAAAGTTTTTTCGTAGTCTTCCTTACGGAAGTAAGCCCAGCCTTTTTCCTCAACGGCCGCCAACCAATTGGCTTCACCACGGGGAATAGAGTTGTAGGCCGATAGAGCTGCATCAAAATCACCCTTAGCAAAAAGTTTGCGGGCATTTTTCAAGTTAGCTTTACTATCGCAATCAACACATTTAGCAACGATGCTTTTTTCAACATCTTCAGTATCAAAAGTACGTGTCTTTTTGTCTTCTAGGTTTTTAACCCAAGCCTTAGCCCAAGCCGTCGCAGATACAGTCTCAGCATTTGCTTGAGAGTGAAAAGCAACAAGAGCTAAAACAAAGGTAGCAAGAGCTAACAAGATTTTACTCATAAAATCCATCCCAAACCAAGGCTGCCTACAACAGTGTCAAGGCTGCGAGGGCCAGTCACAAGTTGGTCCTCATATTTTTGTAAACGAATTTCAGCGCGGGCAGAAACGTGTTTTGTGATCCAAGCGCCCATACCAACACCCGCTGTTAAAAGCGAAGTGCTGCCGCTAGAAAGGTTCATAGAGCCGCCACCAGCTAACAAGTAAAGATCAAATTGGTTTACGCCCATATCTAGGAAAGAAGTTTTACCGTAAATTGGGTACCAGTTAAGCACAGCCATCGTTGCATTTTGTGGAGCATCGATATCTACGATAGTCGCGCGGCCACCAGCATTGTAAGACGCTCTAGCGTCGTCAAAAATTCTTTTACCTTCAGAAGAAAGGCTAGAACCGAAATCAAGGTAACGAGCACCCAAAGACCAACGAGGAGTGATATGGTAGTCAACCTGGAAACCGACTGTTTGAGTTTTTAAGTAAGCATCACCGCTAAATACGCTTCCGTAAGAAAGACCGAATTCTAGCGTGTTATTACGATCCACCATACGTTGTTGAACGATGCGTGAACGGCTTTCAGATTTAATCTTAGTAGCCATGTCCATAAGGTCTTTATTGCCACCTAAAGAGTCGATATCTTGGCTAGCATTGATTTGTTTTGCTGACTTCGTAGAAGAAGCAAAAGCCGGAGCTGCAAAAAGACTAAAGGTAACAAGTGCAGATGAAAGAAGAGTTAGAGTTCTCATTTTGCAGCCTCCGCAGAGCATAGAGTCGCATCTTGAGTCGCAACAACTTTAATTTTTGCAGCAACAAGATTTGAATTTCTACCGTTAACAACGCTTAAAGCATTTACAGTGATATCACCGTTTAAGTTTTCAAGTTTTGTGTCACAAGAAACGTTCAAAGAAAGAGTACAATTTTGTTTGTTAGCGCCCGTTGAAGCATCAACGCAAGTCAATGATGGATTCACATCTAAAGATGTCACTGGAGTTTCAACTTTCACTTCAGCTTGCGCATCCGCAGAAGTAACAGTGAAGTTAGCTACTACTGTTTTACCTGGAGAAGCCTTCAAACCCGTTTGACCAATTGAAGTCAGGTCAAAACGGGGAGCTGAAATAGGTTTAGTGTAAGCAATCTTAATACGTTGAACCGTTGGAGCTGTTTGCAAGCCATCGTAAGCTACGCGGAAAGCAACACGGACAAAAGTTCCATCTACGTTTTGCAAAATCGCACCCGTTTTACCAATTTGTGGTTGCACAGGGATGTTTTGTGTATCGAAAGTCTTAGTGAACTTCCAAACAGAGTCTTTGATGTATTCAACTTTAGTGTCTGCAGGAATGTGGCGAGAACCATCTAAATCCTTAAAGTTTTGGCCCGCAGTTGATTGGTTTTCATCCGCAGTCACGATCAAAGACGGCTTTTGAGGTGCATTCGCATCTGTCCCTGGAACTTTTGCAGTCACAGAGAATGTGGTGATTGTACCTTCAGAAACTTGAGTTCCTAAACCTAGAACTTGAACTTCAGAAGGAGCGTCTTCAGTTCTAAATACAGTTAAATCAAGTTCCTTCGTGCGAACAAGCCCTTCGTATTTAGCTGCATCCGCTGCATTTTTAGTCGAAGTTACAACGGCTTTAAGTACAACTTTAAGCTTTTGTTTCTTTTTATTCGCAGGAACTGTGTAAAGAGCTGGAGTGTAAGTCAAAATATAAACGTTGGCTTCCTTCGTTGATTTCTCGATAGAAACTTCTTTAGGTTTTTCTTCGACGTTTAATTTAATTTCTACTGAAGGATCCAAAACGCGGGCTTGGATTTTATACTGTTTGGTTTTTCCTTCTTCAAAATCCATATCTTCATCAGCGCTGATAACTAGCAAGCTGCCATTGATAGTGGATTCTTCGATTTTAACGATGCGGTCTTCTTTTACGATCACTTCTTTAGTGATCTCACGCACAGAGTCTGGACCTTTTTTAAGTTCCAAACGTGCGTTCTCACGCATTGCCGCTAAATCCTGAACTGGATTTTTAGAGTACTCACCGCAGCCTGCAGCCAGCAAGCTTACGGATAAAATTGAGATCAATGCGTGGTTCGTTTTCATAAATTCATCTCCTCTTAGCGACTGCTCACGCGCATAAGTTCGAAGGGATAAAGAACATCAACATTTACTTTTCCAACTGGACGAGGGAACTGCCATGTTTTCATCTTAGACAACATGCAACCTTCAACAGTTCTAGAACCTAATGAAGATTCTGCTACGTTAGCAGTGGTGATTCGACCCGAAGCGCCGATCACAAAAGCTACGGCTACACGGCCACCGATAGATGGTTGAGCTTGCAGGCCTTTTTCATAACAATAGATGATTTGACCCTTATTACGGTTGATAACAGCGATGATTTGATCGCGATCTAATCCGCCTTCAACAGTCGCTTCATCATCAATCGGTAAACTCACAGCTGAAGTTCCGCCAACCATTGGGATTTTTCCATAACCAGCACGGCCGCCACCAGAACCACGAGTTCCGTAACCGCCTGCGCCTTGTGCACGGGCACCTTCACCAGCGCTTCCAGCGATCAAACCGCTACCTGGCAAGTAACCACGAGCGCCACCGCGGCCCGCATTACCGATACCACCACCGCCTGCACCAGTGCCTGCAGCTCTGATATTTTTTAAAGATCTCATATCAAGACCTTCAGCATCACGAGCACCTGTAGACAAACCACCTAAAGCTGCAAGAGCACCTACACGGCGTACGTCTTTAGCTTTAGCTGTGTTAACATGGTAAGGTTTTGAACGAAGTTTTTTGGCGTTCGGGCTGTACTTCTTAGTAGTTTGTTTGATCTTAGTTTGTGACACTTTCACATGGGGACGAGCTTCAGGCTGAACTTTTTCGATTTCCTGAGGAATAGTGATAGTCACCAATGCTGGTTCTTCGGCTTTGGCAAAATATTGGTTATAGATCCAAGATCCACCCACCAATAAAAGCACTGCTACTAAGTGACCGATACCAGTTTTCTTAATTAATGTAGTTAAAGTCTTTTCGTCTTCTTCTTCACGAAGTTCGTATGTAGGACTGTTATTCACTTCAACTGGATAAAGGCGAAGGCGACCAAGTCCTTGAAGCAGTTGACCTTCTTCAGAAAGTTGCGAAAGCTGAATTTGTTGCAACAAAGTGTAGTTCACTTTGTTTTCATCAAGTTCATTTAAAGAAGCAAAAGCTTCTACACGGCGCGAGTCTTTTAAGTACACAAGGTTCAACGCTTCTGCTTGAACAGCAAAAGTACGAACCTTCTGGCCTAAAGTATTTTCTAATATTAGAAGTTTAGCTGCGCTCATAATTAGTTTCTCTCAAGTTCTTCGTTGATTCGATCTTCAAACTGCGTACGGCCTTTAAGAAGATCTTCAAGCAACTTATCATTTTCGACCGTTGCCGCTGTATTCATCGAGCTTTGGTATTTTCCGCGTAGTGCGCTTCCATCAAACTTAAAGGAAGTACCCAATTTCGCTCTTTTTACTGCAGCAGGATTCACGCTTTGTGAATTCTTACCACCGGCAAAGGTCGTTACTGATACCAGCAAAACAAGGGCCAAAGAAATTACTGATTTCATAGGCTATTTCCCTTCTGTAAGTGGCTTATACGCGCTTCCAGATAAGTGGCCATAAGTGGATGGCCAATTTTTGTCTCAATCTGTTTCAATTGTTCAATTTCGCGCACGTTAGCAGGGTCTTCTGCCACTACCTTGCGCGCGGCAGTTAAATCACGTGCCGATAATTGTCTCTCGTCTAAAGTGTCCTCTAAAGCGTCCTTCATAGGACCCTTGCCAGGGATTGAATTTAATAGATTCAATTCACGAGCTAAAAGTTTACGGATCTCTGGACGAGCGATTTTATAATCGCGAAGAGTCTGAGATAGACCTAAGGATCGATTCCAAATTTCCTGTTGTTTTTGTTGCGCATAACGAGCCTTCAACAAGAACGGCTTAGAACGGCCTTTAAGAATAGAGATGTATTGTTGTTGTTCAGCTTTCGTTAAACCCTGAGGCATTGGTAAAGAAGCAAGGTCCTTAACCATGCGCTCATTTTCACTAGAAACCAGGTTCAAAGCTAACATCTGAGCAGTCACATCTTTATAACCAAGGCTGTCGGCTTGAAGACGGTCTGCTTTTTTAAGCATTTTCACGCGCTCTTCGATGGTCTTTTGCATTAAGCGGTCTTTGCTGGAATCTAACTCATGCTTAGCAATCTTAGCTTTTTCATTCTGCAATAAAGTGTAGAACTCTTGTTTTTTGATGAACAAGTTTGCAGATTGTTTGCGCATTTCTTTTAGATCAAGAACTGATTTCAAACCATCCGCATTGCCATTTTGGGCATATACCAAAAGAACTGTCTCATTTAAAAGAGATGGCTTCTGTTTTAACTCTGAGGCTTGTGCTTTCAACTCACGAACTGGGTTTGCGGAAGTCAAAACAAGGCGAGTGCGCACTACTAATGAACGCTCTCCACGAAGGCCTGCATCAAGGGATCTTCTATAGTGTTTAGAAGCATCTAGGCCCGCAAGGTCCGCTAGTGTACCAAGACGGAATTCTTTTTCTTTTTCAGAGATCTTAGAGTTTTGCAAACGCAACGCTGTAACATAAGCGTTCTTAAAGTCTAATTTCTTCTCGTAATAACCAGTTAATTGCTCTAGGCTTTTTTCACGAAGTTCAGAGCTGATACCAGGAACAGCTAATAGGGAAGTAATCGCGCCAACATAGGCCTTTTCTTCATCAAGCTTTTTTGCAAGAACGGCTTGGTTATTATAGAAAAGGATTTTCTCTTGTTGTGAAGCGTTCTGCAGTTTACGAGTATCCAAACTATTCAAAGCCGATTTTAAGTCAGACTTTGATGACTTAGGATTATTGGCTACCGCAGCAACACGGTTCATAAGACTTTTACGAGCAATACCTTCAAATTCAGCGCGAGCCGATGGGAAGATTTCAGAGTAATCCCAAGCAAGTTCTTCTAAAGTCTTTTCATTTTTTATTTGTGCTAATGAATCCAAAGAAAGGTCCGCTGCTTTCTTACGAAGATCCGCTTTCCCATTTTTATCTTTAGCTAGGTCTTCAAAATCAGCCGCTGCATTAGAATAAAGCTTTTGTTCGTAAGCTAAGTAAGCCAATTGGTATTGAACTTCAAAAGACTTTTCGCCCTTTGGAGCTTCATCGATAAAGTGCAAGTAAGCTTCACGCTTTAAAGCCGGGTTGCCAGACTTTTCTGCTGCCGCCACTTCATTTAACAAAGCTTCTTGTCTTTCTTTTTTCGAGAACGAACTGCTTTCGCTGACGGTGCGATACAATTGCACTGCCATTGCGAAGTTACCAAGATCCATTGCGATCTGAGCCCCACGTTGGGTCATTTCCATGTCAGACGGGAAGGTCTTATTGTAAGTCAGATAAGCGTTCATCAAATCTTGGTCAGGCTTAAGTTTCTTGGAACGGTGAAGTTCTGTTACATAACGCTTCATCGTCTTTTGGAATTCAGCGCACTTGTCTTCTGAACAACCGCTTTTTTGTAAAGCCGTAGCCGCTTTAGCAAATTCAGCAATGGATGCAGAAGTTTGTCCACGGTCATAATTGATTTGCGCTAACTGCACAGAGGCTTCGATACGCTCTTCTTTAGTTAAAGAAACATCAGCCAAATAGCGGTTTAAGATATCGTGGGCTGCTTGTTTTTGACCAATACGGTCTGCTTCTTTAGCGAAATAAAGCATCAAACCTTTACGTTTGTCAGCCGGAGCCAAGTTTTCAAACGTATCGATTTCTTTTTTGGTGATGTCTTTTTTAGAATAGAAAGTAGCTAGATCACGCAAAACATCCGTATGGAAAGGAGCATCGTATTTGCTGCCTTCCTCAGTATCACGAACGATTTTAGATGGATCTTTCAAAAGGTTTTCAAAGATAACGATGGCAGCATTTAAATTACCAAGATTGAATTCACACCAAGCAAGGTTGTAAATAGTCAAAACGCGATTTTCAAGACCCGCGTCTTTTAAAGCGATTTGGTAATGAGTTTTAGCTTCAGCAAAACGAGATTTAGAGAATAACAAATCTCCAAGGCTCGCGTGGGAACGGGACACGATCGCAGGAAGAATAGACTTCTTCTTCGCATCGCGGATGATTTCTTCATATAAATTAATAGCTTTATCCGTTTGGCCAGCCATTTCATAAAGATGGGCCAATTGGAAAAGGATCGGACCGTGTTCGTTTAACTTTACTTCTTTAAGTAAGTTCTCATAGATTTTAACGGCTTTTAGACGGTCGTCTTTAGATCCTTTGCAACCTTCACAGTTCGCTTCAATTTCAAGCATAAAACGCGTACGAGCGCGCTCTGCAAGCAAATCCGCTAGACGTTGCTGGCTTGGCAGCCAAGCTGAATCAGAACGCTCCAAAGTCGATAGGACGCGTTCCATTTTGTTAATAACGAGATCCTGAGTCTCTGCATTCATTTTCTCGGCAAACGCCGACGATGTGACCAAAGATCCACCTAAAAGAGCAATGATAAGGATTCCGTTTAGTGTTTTCATTGTGCAGGCACTACCGCAAATTTCATTTTTTCGATACCAGACAGGGAACTTGCCTTAAGCAAAGGATCCAAGTCTTCGTACGCCATCTCTTGGTCGGCCTGAACCAAGAGTTCTACAGATTTTTCTTCTGATTTCTTTTTTAACTCAGCAAGCTTTTGTCCAAGGTCTTTCTTTTGAACTACCTCGTCATTCAAACGGTAAACGCCTTTTTGAATGCTCAAGATCGGAGTTTCTTTTTCAATCCCAACGCTGTGTGAAGCCGTCGGCAAACTCATTTTTGTAGGAATAGTGGTTTCCATCCCTGAGTTCTGAGTACCGATAAGCAAATAAATAACGATGATTGAGAAAGCATCAATCAAAGAAGTCAAAGGCAATGCTAAAGCCAAATCCTGAAGTTTGCCTTTTTTAGACTTCATCCCTGGTTTCAAACTTTGTACGTCTGAAAGCGGGGAGCGAGTTTGATTTACTTTTGTAAAGGACGAGGTTTTCATAAGACCTACCCAAGTGGGGATAATCCCACTCCTTCAAATTGAAACTGTTTAAGTTTATCCATGATACGAATCACGTCGCCGTAAGAAGCTTGCGCTTCGGGACGAACCACGCCGGTTTTCAAATCTGGGAACTTCTCTTTCAGCGCTTGAAGTTTTTCAGCCAAAGCATCCAAGTTCACTTTGTTGTTGGACGCTTTGATCTCAACTTCATAGGTCTTCTTATTAGGAAGATCGCGGGCAGAAAGTTGAACCGCACCTTGCGTGTTCACAGAAATCCATAGCGACGGGGGATTAACAGCACCCGCCGTGGAGTTGTCGCCGATGGCCTGTCTTGTATCCAGGGTCCCGATTTGAATCCAAACTGCAGTCAATAATAGAAAGCAGATTAGAACCGACAAAATGTCGAGAATCGGTAGAATGTTTAATTCAAAATTCAACTTATCGTTGCCGCTACCGCTAGTCATAATTATCTCCCAGAAACTGAGGAAACATCTTTCTTGTTAGAAACTGGCTCGTAATGAAAACCAAGTTGGATAAAGATGTTCAAAGCACCTTTATTAAGGTCATCCGTCAAACGAGTCGCACGGTTTTGCAGAACCGCATACATAATCAATGCAGGAACTGCCACGATCAAACCGTAAGCTGTCGTATTCATCGCAAGAGAAATACCTTGAGAAAGAATAGTCGCTTTTTCAGCAGGGTTGGCGTTTGAGATACCCGCAAAAGAGTGAATAAGACCCGTGATTGTACCTAATAGACCAAGAAGAGTTGCAACGTTCGCAAACATCGCAAGGAAACCGATGCGCTTTTCTACGCGAGTCGCTTCTTCTAATAGAACTTCATCCATTTTAAGTTGGATCTCTTCTTTGCCGCCAAGATCGATAGCTGCTTGGATACCCGCAGATGCAACAACACCCATTGGCTCACGAGCACCGATTTGCAATGAACGACGAAGAGCTTTTTCAAGGTTACCAGCTTTAATATCTTCAGCTAAAACCTTCGCGATTTCTTTTTGGTTCGGTTTACGGGAACCATAAAGAGCCATCGCACGCTCAGCAATAATAGCGATAGAAACGATTTGTGCCGCTAAAATAGCCCACATCCAAATAGCATCAGCAGAAGTGAAGCCGCGACCAAGTGATAATAAGAATTCCATATATATAACCTCCACGGTTTTTTTAATCCTGAGGTTCTAGGAGCAATGAGGATGCCAAAAAATAGAACGATGTTTGCGAAGGCCCAAAAAAGTCGCCAGCTCTTTATTATTTGCAAGAGACCGGTATTTTTACGATTTAAAGCAATAGGAGGGGCTATAGGACGCGAACGAACTTGAGAAGTACAAACTGTCACACTCGCAATAAAGTGCCCCAATTCGTCGCCAAATAAAAATTCCCAAGTACCGCCGCAATTTGTAGTACTGTCTCAATCCAAGACACTAAAAAGGTGCCTGCTTCTTTTTACGGTTGCGGCGTGTTAATTGCCTATAGAATGTTGCGGTGCAACCGCAAAAAGAAGCAGGCACCCGAAAAAAAGGGACTGTGTTGGCAGTCCCTGATTTGATGACTTGGATTTATTTTTGTTTTTATTTACAGAACGGAGCATCCTTGTCTTTTTGACAAAGATAAGACTTTAACTCCTGATTCTCTTTTTCAAGAGCATTGAGGCGATTTTCTTGAGAAATGTATTTCTGATATAGTTCTTGAATCGCTTTAACTACGGGTGAAATTAGTTCTGAGTAACTTACGCCATAGTATTCGCTGCTCTTATCTAAGATGCCTGTAGCGGTCGCTGGCTCGCGGGTCTTTTCTTCGATGTTCTTTTTTAAATCTTGCGCGATAAATCCATAGTGGACTTTTCCTTCAGCACCTTCTGACTTCCAACGATATTTAACTGCCGAAATGGAGTTGATGAAATCTAAACCCAAATCCACAGTTTGGATTTCAGTTTTCAAGCGCTCATCAGAAGTTTGAATAGTTCCGTTAGAAGCATAAACCGCACTCCAACGATTGCCCGAGCCACCTAAGGTGACGGTGCCATCTGTAGAAGGGTAAAGACTTCCAACGACTTGAACCCCACCCGTATAGAAAAGTCTTAATCTTTCAGAGTTATCTGTTTTAAAGATCACATCACTACCTGAGTTCGCGTTACCGCCGATCGCGAACATTCCCGTATCGCCATCTGATTGGAAAGCAAAGCCAGCACCACCATCATCGCCTGAAGGTTGACCTTTTAGAACACGAACACCACCGTTCACGGTCAGTTTGTCATACATGCTTCCAGGCATGGCACCTAAACCGACTCGCCCTAATTCGTCGATATTAAACCGATGGGTCGACGTTGTTGAATCGTAAATATAAAAGTTACGAGAATTGTTGGTGCTTGCATCAATCCCCATTTCATATTGAGGGACGTTGGCTGCTCTAAAAGTAATTCCAGTTCTTTTTGTGGCCGTGCCTTTGTTGTTGATAGTAATATAAGGATATGTGGCCGTATCGTTTGAATTTGCAACTTCAAGCTGAGTATACGGTGCAGTGGTTCCAACCCCCAGATGTCCATTATAATCAATTCTCATTCTTTCAAGGCGGGTCGCAGCTCCATTCTTAGTCGTTTCAAAGATCATTTTAGATCCGCGATTGGTAGAAGAATGATTTTCTTCAGCAGTAACTTCAATTGCCGCCGTCGTCGTGCCAGTTCCAGAACCATCATGACCACGGAAGTAAATACCACCTAACGTATCACCAGAAAGTACAGCCGAGTTAGTCCCGACAGTTCCTCGGGTGCGAGTCATCATCAAAGCAGCTCCGTTAGAAGCCGTATTTGAAGCGTGGAAAAGACGTTGTTGAAAAGCGTCTGATGATTGCACATCTAACTTAAAAGAAGGGGAGTTAGAACCAATACCCACATTCCCGGAAGCCAAGATCGTAAGCTCATTGCTTGAACCACCCATACCAAGATCGATTCGATTGGTCGTCATGTCGGTATAAAGAATATCCGTCGCCGCAGAACAAGTGGTGTCAGTACACTCACCAAGCCCGAAATCCCAACCGTTCGTGTACATGGTAGCAAGACTGTTACCACGATCCATAATAAGTCCCGCATATTGACCAGCATCACCTTTAACGATGAACGGATGGCCAGTTCCTGTATAAGTAGTGGCAGAGCCACCGGCAACGATAGGACCATCATCATAAAAAAGTTTTGTACCAGACACACCCCATTGCCCCAATGTAGAAGGAAGTGCACTGGCAGGAAGTCTTCCGCTGCCATCTAATAACAGTACTTCGTTTGCTGCCGTACCAGCAGCTTTCGTTGAAGCAGTTCCCAAACCTGAAACTTGAGTATTGGCAATCGCGATACTCTGACATTCAAACTTGTCAGTGATAGAACTCCAGTTCATGGTTTGCGCCGCTGTACAACCAGCAACGTTGAAAGCACTGCCACCCAGAGCATTGGTAAGTTCACTTAATTTAACAAACGCTGGAGCCCACTTGCTAGTGCCACCATCCCATTTCAAAACCTGATTCGCGCTGCCGCCGGTAGAAATACCAGTACCACCATTAGCAACCGGCAGAATTCCACTAACATCCGCAGTTAAGCTGACTGCAGCGCCATTGCTTGCGGCAGTCAACCGACCTTGCGCATCTACAGTGATATTTGCACGTGTATAAGAACCTGCAGTCACCGAGGTGTTTGCTAATGAGATAGTCCCAGTTCCAGTAATAGGTCCACCAGAAAGGCCGGTACCAGTTGCAACACTCGTTACGGTTCCACCCGAAGAAACATCATTAGCGGCAACAAATTTAGTTCCATCATATTTCAGAACTTGGTTATTAGCTAATCCAGTTGTATCGACTTCAATGCCTTTGATTTTATTTACAGCTACCGCTCCGATCGTACCGCTGACGTCGCCAGCAACAGATACGTTGATCGCCTGACATTGGAAAGCACCAGCCACAGAGTTCCAATAAGGAGTTTGGTGAGCAGCGCAGTTCGCACTTCCTACTGCAGTATTAAATGCTGAAGTCGTAAGGTAAGTTCCCAAGGTCGCAGTCAGATTTGTAACATCACCGATGGCAATAGGCGCTGATAACCAGTTAGTACCATCAAACTTTAAAAAATGCCCAGAGGTCGGAGCTGTCGCAGAAACAGCAACACCTTGGATTTTTGCAACAGTGGGATTCGGATATGTACTGCTTAAATCTCCACCCGCATTTCCAGTCGGAGTACGAGCATCGGTAAATCTTGAATCGTTACCAGCAGCCAAAGTGTTAGCAGCAGTCCCCACGTTCAAAGTAATGGTAGGTGAAGTGGTGTTATTCGTCACAGTCGCATAAGCATTCGCTGAAGTAACATTCGTAACCGTACCACCACTTGCACCCGCAACGCCGGCACAAGAAAACGAAGTGCCATCATAAGTTAAAAAACTATTCGCAGGACATGTCGTCACCGCAGACTTCAAAACAAAATCACTAGGAGAGTTAGTGCCAAGCTTATCTGAAGAAAGTGAATGGGCCGCATAGGGAACAGAACGGATCACGTTATCAGGGGAAATCGTCTTCCAACCAGTGCCATCGTTAAAGCGCACGCGCAAACGACGTAGATCGCCAGCTGCGGCGTTGTAAGTAGACCCACCATCACAAGCAAAGGAAGCCGAGTTATTAAAAGAATCTAAAAGTTTGAAAGTCCCCGTATTAGGATAACTTTGCGAGCCGCCACCGATAGGAACATCAAACACGCCACCAGAATTAGTCATGTCAATGGAGTCAACTTGTTCGCGATAGATCACACAGTGTCCGTTGGGACTAGTGATTTCAAATTGAAAACTCACTTGATTGTATTCAAGCGGAGTCCCATCAGATTTTATAATTCGACCTTGATAGGTAAGTTCTTGCGGCGAAGCATTGGCAAAGCACGCAATGAATATCAAAAAACCAACAAAGGTCGTTCCAGTGATTAGCTGTTTCATAGTCATCTTATCGGATTTTCACGATATTTTATTAAATTACCGACACCGAAATAATCCGGTATTTTGGTTTGAATTCTCATTATGAGACAGGATTTAACAAAAAATCCTCATTTAAAACGAAACACTCTTCATTTGCATAAGACCGAATGATCATTATAATGAGCTTAAATCCGTCACGGACCGGGATATAAAAAGTCTCCCATATAAAACCCAAACGACTTTCAAAAAGAATAAAGGAATTGCTATGAGTAATACCACAGCATGGATCGTTCTTGTTGTCGCAGGGATTTTAGAATTTATCTGGGCAACAGGCTTAAAATATTCGGAAGGTTTCACAAAGCTTGGGCCTTCCATTTTCACCATCATAACAATGGGGATAAGTTTCTATCTGCTTTCGCTATCAATGAAAGTCCTGCCCATTGGTGTTTCCTATACCGTTTGGACGGGGATCGGTGCCGTAGGCGCTATTGTTATTGGAGCTGTGGTTTTTAAAGAACCCCTGTCGCTAATGAAAATAGTATTTCTAGCAATGATCATCGGTGGAATTCTAGGATTAAAATTCACCGAAACCTAAATTTCCATTTTCTCTATCTTTTTTCGAGATCTAGCTCTGTCAGCGCCAGCGCGAAGCTAGAAATTTCCAAATTTCAATTCGGCGATTACCGATATCAAAGTGATTGCCGTCAAACTCTACATAGTCGTGGAGAATGCCGTGACTCTTAAGAAGTCTTGAAATCTGTCTGGATCCATACTGCAGATGGAAATTATCTTTTGTGCCAACGTCGATATAAATTGCATGCAAGTGTTTAAGATTTTTCATGCGCTTTTCTAAAAAGTGTAAAGGATCTTTTTCCAACCACTTTTCCCAAAGGTCTGGGATTTTTTCAGCCGTATGCATGTCTAGCGGAAGTTCAAATTCTCCCTTTTCACCTTTAGCGCCATAACAGGCAGCCATTCCAAAAACATTCAATAGGTTATGCCAGTTTTTCATCTTGGTTAGTTTCCCATTGCGCAAATCTTCTAAAGCTTTCGAAGAGCTGCCTTTATATTTTTCCCACAGTGGCAAAGCTTGATAGATCTCTGGTAAAAGGCTCGCTTCAAAAAAACAGTCCGGTGCCACTGCCGCCATCACACCAAATATTTCTGGGTGCTTCGAGGCAAGATGAAGAGCTCCGTAGCCTCCGCTGGATCCGCCAGTGACACACCAATCTGAAGGCTTATTAGACAAGGAATACTTCTTCTTTATAACCGGAACGAGCTCTTGAATAATATAATCTTCATAATTCCCAGTGGCAGGGGAGTTAATAAACTGCGAACCACCCCAGGTTGTCAGCGCATCGACAAATACATAAACGGCTTCAGGCGCTTCGCCTCGTGAAAAAGCCTGGTCAATCACTTGAACGGTATTGGCTTCATTAAATTTAGAATTAAAATAGAAAGGTGCATTGCCAGTAAAGCCGCTTAAAACAAAAACCACAGGCCACGGTCCATTAGAATTTGCGGGAATTAAAACAGGATTAAAGCGAGTTGCAGAATCACCGAGGGGATTGTTCTTTAAGATGCTACTATCAAGTCGCAAAGTTTCGATTTGGAAGTTTTTAACATCGTAGGTGCGCAGATTGTGCAAGATTTCTGTTTTCATAAATGGAAGTCTTGCACTCTCTGTGAATCAGATCAATTTAAATGACCGTTGATGATTTCAATATTCTCTAGGCTTAAGGATTTCGTCAATTGGCCCGTGTAGTTTAAATTTTCATCCACGTGGGCTGAAACTTCTTCGCGAATCTGCGCCATGCGTGTTGCTTCAAAAAATCTTCCACTTCCTGTAGATTGAAAACCTAAAAAGAAAGTGTAAGAAGCTCCGCATTCCATCCAGCCACCTCTGCCAAAAGATGTTTGAACAAACCCCGTAGCCATCACTTTTCCGCAGTTGGCGAGATTGTTATTTGCAGGACTGGCCTCTTCGCCACAGTTTTCAATTTCGATTTCTTTTTTGGCGATGGCTAATGAAGAATCCGGGTCCATCAACAATTCGCCAATAAACTTTTTAATTTCCAAACCATCAATGTAGCTTGCGGCTTGAATAGAGTCTTTGGTGTCCGTGATAATTAATACTTGTGCTGTCATCGGGCCTGTCTTTTGGTAATCGCGGGTTTCTGCAAAGGCCATGGAAGTTAGAAAGCTAAGGGCTAAAAGCAGAAGGCATTGCTTCATAAGAACTCTCCTTGCTAAGGGTTGGTGAGCCTAGTTTTTAAGCAATTTAAGCTATCAATTTTTTTCGACGAAAGCGCCAAAGATCTTGGGGTTGTGTTGTAAATCACCGAAATTAGGAGGGATTTTGCGATGACTATGGGGATCGGCAAATTCCCCCGAAATCCCCCTAAGCCCTTAAAAAAGCTTGCCTTTAGACATCAATCGGCCTAAAACCATGAGTCCGTATTTATGACTGTCTAAGGCAATGGTTAAGAGCTTTTCCTATCGGAAAGGACGCCTTATCGGTGGAAGGTAAGATCTATGAAAATGCGCACACACTCAGGCGCTAAAAAACGCATGAAAGTTCTTTCAAGCGGTAAAGTTAAGAAAAAAAGCACTCGCATGCGTCACTTGAACTCTCACATGAGCTCTAAGACGAAAAGACAACTAGGTAAGACATCATACGTTGAAGATGCAAACATGCTTCAAGCTCGTCGTTGCTTAGTATTCTAATTATTAACATTGTCTTTCTCGTATAAATTTTAGAGGTATAAAATGGCTCGTGTAAAAAGTGGTAAAACAAATCGTGCTCGTCACAAAAAGGTTCTTAAAAGAGCAAAAGGTTATTATTCAGCAGGTTCTCGCGCGTACATCCACGCGGTAGAGAAAAATGACCGTGGTATGGCTTTCGCTTACCGCGATCGTAAAGTTAACAAACGTAACTTCCGCACATTGTGGAATCAACGTATCAATGCAGCTGCTCGTTTGAACGGTACTACGTACTCTCGTTTAATCGGTGGTTTGATCAAAGCTGGTATCCAAGTTGACAGAAAAATCTTGGCTAACCTTGCAATCACTGATGCGGCAGCATTCTCTGCACTTTGCAAACACGCTTTGCCATAGGCTAAAGCTAGTTTGAAGGGGTTACCCCAATGAACGAGTCCAACTCGCAGTTTGAACAGAGAAAGCGCGACCACATCAGAATCGCGCTGGATCCCCGGTCTCAGGCCGAAGGTCAAAATGGATTGGACTCGATCAATTTAGTTCATGAGGCTTTGCCTGAAATGGATTTTAAAGAGGTCGATATTTCGACCTCTTTTGTTTTTAAGAAGGAAACAATCCTTCTTTCCTCTCCGATTTTTATTTCCTCGATGACGGCTGGACATGAAAAAGGCCGTGAAATCAATCAAGCTCTCGCAAGACTCAGTGATCGCCACCAAATTTTAATGGGTGTCGGTTCGCAACGTCGTGAACTGGAAGATTCCAATGCTGCTGAAGAATGGATTGCCGTGCGCAAACAAGCGCCGAACGCAAAACTCATCGGCAATATTGGAATCGCTCAGCTCATTCATACTCCCATCGATAAGGTTCAACGTCTGATTGAATCCACTGAAGCAGTGGGTTTATTTATCCACTTAAATCCTTTGCAAGAAGCTTTGCAGCCCGAGGGAGATCGTGATTTCCGCAAAGGCCTGCAGGCGATTGAAAATCTTGTTAAGACCGTACAGATTCCAGTGATCGTAAAAGAAGTCGGCTGCGGTTTTTCCGTTTTGACTTTAAAGCGCCTTCAAGACGCCGGTGTTTTCGCGGTTGACGTCAGCGGTAAAGGCGGAACTCACTGGGGCCGTGTTGAAGGATACCGTTCTGACGAATCAGAATTACTTTATAAAGTAGCCCAAACATTTTCAAACTGGGGTGTAAGCACCTTACAGTCTATGCTTAATGCCAAAGAAGCTAAAGTTAGTTATCAACTTTGGGCTTCAGGTGGGGTAAGAAATGGCTTGGAAGTCGCAAAACTTTGCGCTTTGGGTGCAAGTCAGGTGGGGATCGCAAAACCATTCCTGGAAGCGGCTTTGGCAGGAGATGAAGCCTTAGAAAATCTGCTGCAAAAATTGGAACTCGAGCTTAAGATTGCGATGTTTTGTACGGGTTCTAAAACACTTAAAGACCTTCAAACGAAGTGGGTGATGTCATGACCAAACAGCTTCAAGATATCTTTAAAGGTTTCTCTAAACTTTCTCGTGAAGAAAGATTGAAAGCCCTGATGGAAGTGGGCGCACTTAATGACACTGATATGGAGTACATCGCTAAAGGTGGACTTCGTGATACGTCACTCGGTGAAAAGTTCATTGAAAACGTTATTGGCTACTTTCAACTTCCGTTAGGCGTTGCGACCAATTTCCGTATCGACGGCAAAGACTTTATCATTCCAATGGCGGTAGAAGAAACCTCTATCGTGGCTGCCGTCTGTAAGTCTGCAAAATGGATTCGTGAATCTGGATCAATCACAACAGAAGTTGTCGGTGCAGAAATCATCGGCCAGATCCAATGCGCGAAAATTAAAAACTTCGCTGACTTTGAAAAACAAATCCACGGGCAAAAAAATTATCTTATTGAAATCGCAAACCGCGAAGTCGCTTTCGGTTTAGTTCGCCGTGGCGGTGGAGTTCGCGATATCCAAGTTCGTCGCGTACCGCGTGGGGATGGTTCTGATATGGCAGTGGTGCATGTGCTTATGGATCCGTGTGATGCCATGGGTGCAAACATTATGAACCAAGTCTGTGAATTCTTAAAAGAACCCATCGAACAATTCACGGGCGAAAAAGTGACGATGTGTATTCTTTCAAATCTTGTGGATTCTAAAATCACAAGAGCCACTGTGCAAATCAATGACATCGACTCTGTATTAGCTGAAAAAATTGAAGAAGCTTCTTTGTTTGCCCAGCAAGATCCTTATCGTGCAGCAACCAACAACAAAGGTGTGCTCAACGGTATTGACCCCGTGTTGATCGCAACTGGTAATGACTGGCGTGCGGTTGAAGCTGGCATTCACGCTTATGCAGCTCGCGATGGTCAATACCGCTCCATCACTCGTTGGTACAGAGACGGCAAGGGTGGTTTGACGGGCGTATTTGAAGCTCCGCTGATCGTTGGAACTGTTGGTGGTGTGACAACACTTCATCCAACTGCAATGATGTGCATGAAAATGCTGGGCACAACTTCTGCAAATGAACTTTCAAGAGTCATTGCAGCCGTTGGTCTTGTGCAAAACTTAGGCGCTCTAAAAGCCTTGACCACAGTGGGTATCATTGAAGGTCACATGAAACTTCACACAAAAAATCTAGCACTTGGTGCTGGAGCTGAAGAAAAAGAAATTCCTTTGGTCCAAAAGAAACTAGAGGAAATCTTAGCCGTGCGAAAACGCATTTCCTTAAGTAATGCCATCGACGTACTAAAAGAGTTACGCTCTTCAAAGGTAGCTGCGACAACCCAACACCCTTCCTAGGAGTCGGCCTTGTCTTTAATCTTTTCGGTCCCAGGCAAAACCTTCCTTGCTGGAGAGTATTTAGCTCTTCAAGGGGGACCTGCTTTGGTGTTTTTATCTCAACCTTGTTTTGAGTTAGAAGCAAAACCCGGAAAAGGAAATGTTGAGGCAGTTCATCCGGATTCCCCGGCGGGTTTGTTTATCCGTAAACACACTGACTATTTCTCCCATTTTGATTTAACTTTCCGCGATCCATACCAGGGCAAAGGCGGCTTTGGCGCATCAACGGCGCAATTTCTTTCGGCCTTTGCGTTGTGGCTTTATAAAACATCCCAACAACAGGATATGGAAAAGGTCTTAGACCTAAAACATCTGCTTGAAGAATATTATCAAGTAGCTTGGAGTGGTGAAGGTCAAAGACCCAGTGGTGCTGATTTAGTCGGTCAATTCAAAGGTTCGATGACCTTTTTTGAAAAACGCAAAGGTTTAATTGCGGTTAAAAGTTGGCCTTTTGATGATTTGGAATTTTTCCTGCTTCACACAGGAAACAAAGTGGCTACCCATGAGCATCTAAAATCCATTAAAGAGTTTGATGCCTCATCCTTAGAAAAAAGTTTTAATTTAATTAAAGAATCTTTTGAGATTGGAAATAGCGAACATTTCATTCAAGGAATTGATTCCTATGCTAATGACTTAAAAGAACTAGGTTTTACGTGCAAAGAAACTCTGCAAATTCTTGAAGAAATGCGTAAGGTCCCTGGAGTTAGAGCCGCAAAGGGCTGTGGCGCTTTAGGGGCTGACGTAATTTTAGCGGTGACGCAAAAGAATCAAACTGAAGATTTCGGAAAATTCTGTGCAACACACCATCTGCCGATTCTATCTTCGGTGGATAAGATTTCTCTAGGTTTGCAAGTTCGAGGAACTCTATGAAGCAAGTTTTGGTCTCGGCTCCGTCTAATATCGCGCTTATTAAATACATGGGAAAAATCGAAGGAACGGGAAATAAGCCGACGAATGGTTCTTTATCCTACACTTTAGAAAATCTACGAACCTATGTTCGTTTGACTGAGATCAACGAACCAAAAGATCGCTGGCAGGCTTTGGTGCGCGAAGATTTAGAAAAAATCGATCTTTCGGAAAAAGGCCAAGAGCGCTTCTTAAAGCACTTACAAAATTTGAAAACGAAGTGGGGAGTGAAAGAAAACTTCCTAGTTGAGTCTGCAAACAACTTTCCTTCTGATTGTGGCCTAGCGAGCTCGGCTTCAAGTTTTGCTGCTTTAACGTTAGCAGCAGCAGAAATGTTTCAGCAGATCTCGCCGCAACTTTGGGGCGCTGATAAAAAATATCTTTCCGAATTGTCTCGTCAGGGTTCTGGATCATCTTGCCGTTCTTTATTTACTCCGTGGGCTTTGTGGCAAAATGAGTTTGCTGAGCCAATGGGTTTGGAAGTAACGAACATGCATCACATCGTGGTTGTGGTCGAAGATTCTAAAAAAGCTGTTTCATCCTCTGATGCTCACAAGCTTGTTACCACAAGCCCAAGATTCCATGGTCGTGTGGACCGTGCGGAGCTTCGCTTAAAAGACTTGGTACACGCATTAAGATTTAATGACTGGCACATGGCTCGACAGATTGTCTGGGATGAGTTTATCGATATGCATCGATTGTTTGAAACAAGTGAACCTGCATTTACATACATGACTGAAGGTTCTAAAAAAGTTTTAGCGGACTGCCAAAGTTTTTGGAATAAATGGCAAGACGGCCCGCTTGTGACCATGGACGCCGGAGCGAACGTGCACATGCTTTTCCGCCATGATCAGAAGAAATCCTTTGAACAATATCGCGAACATTTTAAGCAAGAATTTAAAGTTCTGGCGTTTGAAGGTTACAAAGATAATGTCCATTGATTTTTCTTGTCGTTCCTTTGGAAAGTGGATTTTAGCAGGCGAACACGCGGTATTGCGTGGAGTGCCAGCTATTGTGTTTCCCATTCAATCAAGAAACCTAGAATTGAACTACTCCAATGGTCCGCAAGATCTTGAGCTTACTTTGATCGGTGATCACGGTAAGGATTTGCAGCTGTTAGTGTGGGGGGTTTTAGAAAAGGCCTGCGCACTTAAAAAGATTTCGCGCCATGATCTTAAAGGTCATTTGCTGTTAGAAAGTTCCATTCCAGTAGGAGCAGGCATGGGGGCTTCCGCAGCTCTTTGCGTAGCGCTGACTCGTTGGCTTGGTTACCTTGGTTATGTTGACGCCAGCGAATTTTATGAATTTGCCCGCGACTTAGAAAACCTTTTCCACGGCGAAAGCAGTGGGGTAGACATTGCGGTAGCGCTTTCCGGTGAAGGCTTAAGATTTGTTCGTAATGGCGAAAGAAAGCCATTAACAACCGCATGGAAGCCAAACTGGTATATTTCCTATTCTGGTAAACGCGGAGTCACAGTCGACGCTGTTAACAAAGTAAAAGATCTGATTCTGCAAAACCCAGAGCTCGGCGAAAAGATCGATAATGAAATGAAAGAAGCCGTAGCTTTATCAGAGCAGGCATTAAAGCTTGATGATAAAGAAGGTTTTCCACTTTTAGTAAAAGCCATCGAACAAGCCGGTAACTGCTTTGAACAATGGAACTTAAACGAGGGTGCCCCAGCACAACACATCCAGTGGCTCAGAGATTCCGGAGCAAAAGCCGTTAAGACAACGGGCTCCGGCGGCGGCGGTTACGTCTTATCTCTTTGGGATAAAGAACCCCCAAAAGAAATCCAACAAAAACTAATCCCCTGCTAAAAGGTGCCTGGTTGTTTCGGGCTCCTGCCCTCAACCCCTTCGGGGCTGACGCGAAGAAATGCCTTCCTGGCATTTTTTGCTTTTTACGGTTGCGGCGTCCCAATTTCCTATAGAATGTTGCGGTGCAACCGTAAAAAGAACCAGGCACTTTTTTATTAAGAACCAGGCACTTTTTTTATTTTGAATTTGCGTAGCTGAAGAGGGCGATGCTGGCTGCTACTGTGGCGTTGAGGGATTCAACACCTTGGGTGGCTACAGATAAACGCTTTAAGCCTTTTAGGCCGCTGAAGCCTGGGCCTTCTTCGCCGATGGCGAGTCTTACGTTTTTTGGCCACTTGAATGTGGCTACGTTTTCGCCTTTCATGTCTAGAGCGAAAACTTCTTCGTTCCCTGCTACGAAGTCGGCGAATTTTCCGACTTTGAATAAAGGCAGCTTCAACAAAGCACCTGCCGAAGCCTTAATGGCTTTCGGGTGAAACGGATTGCAGCTTTCTTCGGTGAGGATCATTTTCGAAGCGCCAAAAGCTAAAGCAGATCGTGCTAAAGCTCCAAGGTTAGATGGATCGCCAAGCGGGGATACCACTTCTAAACCCTTCGCTGCGGTTTCTGTCAGAGGAGCAATCTCTTTTGGTTCTAACACTAAAAGATTGTAGTGAGTTCCCACCACATCAATTTCGTTAAATAAGGCTTTAGGTAATTTGAAAACAGGAATGCGTTGTCCACGTAAAGAAGGTGCTGTCATGGTTAATGACTTCAACTCTTCATGAACGATTTCGCCTTTTACTTTGAATGACGGGTTTTCCAAAAACTCAGCGATCAGCTTATCGCCCATTAAAATAAATTCGTTATGTTTTTTAATTCCGCGGGCGCTAGATAAATCCATCCAGCGTCTGAAGTGGTCATTGGTTTTAGAGCTAATATCAATCACAACAACCTCATTTATTTGTATTGAGCCCAGCGGCGTTTTTCATCGCTTGAAAGCTCGTCCATCAATAACTCTTCACCTTCATCGTGATCAGGTAAAGGCATGTGCTTGATTTTCTCATAGACAACCAACCGACGCTCGTGGGGAGTGTTTGGCAATGAATAAGCCACGTCCTGGACAAGCTTATAGTATTCTCCCCATTTAGATTTCGCGGCTTCGATCTCTGGACCTACGCCAGGTCCTTTCATAAAATAAACGCGACCACCGAGTTGCAAGCAACTCATGACGTTATTTAAAGTATTGCCGATATCTTCCACCGCGCGAGTGATTGCGCCATTCACTGGATAAACGCAATCGCGATTGATGTTACGACCAAGAATATCTAGATTCGGCAGATTCATTTCAGAGCGCACGTGTTTTAAAAACTCCACGCGACGTTGAACCCCTTCGCCCAGCAAAATCTTTTCTTTTGGAAACATGATTTTTAATGGAATACCAGGAAAGCCCGGACCTGTGCCGACATCAAGCAAAGGAAACTTAAGATCGGTGTACTTCATGATGATGATGCTATCGATAAAGTGTTTGATCGCAATATCACGCAATTTAAGCAAACGAGTGAAGTTTTCTTTTTCTTGGTTTTGCATCAACAGACGGTAAAAATGCGCCAACTGCTTACGTTGTTCGTGGCTAACTAGGTCAAAACCGTGATTGCGAAAGACATCGGCCAAACGATCATTGGCCTCATTAAGCTCATAAATAACTTCAGGCTTTTTATGGCGACCCATGTTCGAAGTGGGTGCTGCGGACCCGCGAGCTTCTTGGCGGGCTTTATAGGGGCTATAATTGGTTTTATTCTTATGTGCCATAGGGGTCCTGCACGATAGGTGGAAAGGCCCAGAACCTCAAGTGTTTTCTGCGCCGTGTGTAAAAGCTAAATGCTTGAAAATACGAGCCTCTGAGGTGATTATGGGGGCCTATGTCGACGACCAAACTTGATTCAATTAAAGATGCGGCTTTGGCAGCCTTTAAGGCAGCGCCAAGCTCAAAAGACCTCTATGACCTGAAAGTTCAGTATCTTGGTAAAAGCGGGCAGCTGACTGAGATTATGAAAGAAATGGCTTCTTTGCCAAAAGAGGAAAAACCTCTGTTTGGTAAAAAGGTCAATGAGGTGAAGCAGCTTCTTGAGGGTGCTTACTCTGAGGCGGAAGAGGGTCTTAAGAAAAAAGAGATCTCAGCAAAAATGGCGGCTGAAGAAATCGACCTTACTTTGCCAGCGTTCAGTCAACCTAAGGGTTCACAACATCCAGTGCACATCGTAATCGATGAGATCTTCACTGTGATGAGCCGCCTTGGTTACAGTGTGCGCACGGGGCCTCAGATTGAAAAAGATTATTATAACTTTGAAGCTTTGAATATTCCTGCAGATCACCCAGCTCGTGATATGCAAGATACTTTCTTCATTGATAAGACCCACGTTCTAAGAACGCACACGTCGCCAATTCAGATTCATTCTTTGGAAACGGAACAGCTTCCACTAAGAGTTATCGGCACGGGCCCCGTGTTCCGTTGCGATAGCGATATTTCGCATTTACCAAACTTCCACCAAATCGAAGCTTTGTGCGTAGATGAAAAAGTCTCTATGGCGGATCTTAAAGGCACGATCAGTTTCTTCGTGCGTGAGTTCTTTGGTCCGGGCTTAAAAACTCGTTTCCGCCCAAGCTTTTTCCCATTCACAGAACCATCTGCAGAGGTGGATTGCTCTTGCCCAATTTGTAAAGGCAAAGGCTGCAGTCTTTGTAAGCAATCAGGTTGGATTGAAATTGGTGGTTGCGGCTTAGTGAATCCAAAAGTTTTCCAAGCAGCAAAAATCGAATATCCAAAATGGCAAGGCTTCGCGTTCGGTTTTGGTGTTGAGCGTATGGCCATCATCAAATACGGCATCGAAGACATTCGTTTATTCCCTGAAAATGACGTCAGATTCTTAAGGCAGTTTGTAAAATGAAGATCAGTTTAAAATGGCTCCACGATTATGTTGATGTGACAGAGTTCTTTCAAAAACCTGAAGAGCTTGCGGAGGCTTTGACTCGCGCAGGACTTGAGGTTGAAGAAATCACCAATCGCGCTAAAGACTTTAACAACGTTGTTGTTGGTCACATCTTAGAGAAGGATAAACACCCGAACGCTGATAAACTTTCTTTGTGCCGAGTTTCTACGGGCGATGTAGTTCATCAAATCGTTTGCGGAGCGCAAAACCATAAAGCGGGTGACCGTGTGATCGTGGCTTTGCCAGGCGCAGTTTTGCCAGGCAACTTCGCAATTAAAAAATCAGCGGTTCGCGGAGTCGACTCTGCGGGTATGCTTTGTTCGCTTAAAGAACTAGGTCTTGCGAAAGAGTCTGAAGGTATCGCAATTCTTCCTGCAGACGCACCCATCGGTAAACCTTACGCAGAATACGCTGGTTATGACGATATCACTTTTGAATTAAAAGTGACGCCGAACAGAGCAGACTGCTTAAGTCATTTTGGTCTAGCGCGCGAAGTAGCTTGTCTATTTGGAAAAGAATTAAAAGCACCAAAAGCAGAACCAAAAACTTCATCTGATTCTACGAAGTCAGCAATCGGCCTAGAAGTGAAAGCTTTTGATCTTTGCCCACGCTACACAGGTCGCTACATTAAAAATGTAAAAGTAGGACCTTCCCCAGAATGGTTAAAACACCGTCTAGAATCTGTGGGTTTAAACTCGATCAACAACATCGTCGACGTAACAAACTATGTGATGATGGAGCTAGGTCAGCCTCTTCACGCCTTTGATGCCGCTTTCATTGCTGGCAATAAAGTGATCGTGGATCGCGCAGTGAGCGGTGAAAAATTCATCACTCTTGACGGCACAGAAAAAACTTTAACAGGCGAAGAGCTTACAATCCGTGACGTTCAACATCCAGCGTGCTTAGCGGGTGTTGTGGGGGGTAAGAACTCAGGCGTATCTGATTCTACGATAACTATTTTCCTAGAAGCTGCTTACTTCCTGCCAATGAGCGCAAGAAAAACTTCTCGCCTTCATGGTATTGATACGGATTCGGCTTACAGATTTTCTCGCGGTGTAGATCCAGATGGAACTTTGCGCGGCTTAAATCGTGCAACGGCTTTGATTTTAGAAGTGGCAGGCGGCGAAGCTTATGGTGATCACCATGACTTCTATCCAAACCCAGTTAAAAAATCTCCGGTTTCAATTTCTATTCAAACTGTGACGGATCGCTTGGGGTACCAAGCTGAAGAACACAAGTTCGTTGATTTTATGAAACGTCTAGGTTGTCAGATCGAAAAAACAGGGGAGACATACAAAATCCTACCTCCGACTTTCCGTTTTGACCTAGAACAAGACATGGATTTAGTGGAAGAATACGCGCGCCTAAACGGCTACGAATTCATTCCTGAATCTTTGCCGGTTCTTAAAAACATGCCTTCACACCACGATAAAGCGTTCATGTTAAATCGCTCAACAAGCGAACTATTGCGCGCTGAAGGTTACCAACAAGCCTTCAACTTTGCCTTCGTAGGCTCAAAAGGTGAAAAGCCTTTCTTGGGTCCGATGGAAGCTTTAAAAGCAGCAGGTCTAGCAAGCTCTGAAAAAGAAATCCGCATCATGAATCCATTAAACGAAGAAATGGACGTGATGAGATCCACTTTAAGTTATGGCCTTTTCAAGAACCTGAACACCAACTTCCATTATGGCAACATGAACGGAAGACTTTTTGAAATCGGCTCAAGCTTTGCCGTAAAAGAAGACGGTGGTTACGGTGAATCAAGTCGCCTTGGTATGGCGGTTTGGGGGCGCTCTCAGAATCTTTGGAATAAGTCCCTAGATTTCCCGATCGTATTTGAACTTAAAGGAACGGTTGAAGCTTTGCTGAAAAGCCTCAATATTTCTGCTTACACGTGGGTGACTCCAGCGAATAAAGCCGAAGTTCCAGCGTTCTTGCATCAAGGTCAGTACGCGCAATTATTAGTTGAAGGTAAAAAAGTCGGTTTCATCGGAACTCTTCATCCAGTGCTCCTTGATGACAATAAGATCCGTGTTCCTGCGGCTTTAGCAGAGTTTGATTTAGATTTACTTTATAAAGGTCAACCTCGTCCGTACCGCATTTCAAGTGTTTCAAAATTCCCAGTGGTAGAGCGTGACTTTGCCTTTGTGATGCCGAAAACACTTAAAGTGGGTGATGTTCTTAAAGACATCCGCAAAGCAGCGGGTGGCTTATTATTGAACGTGGATGTCTTCGATCTTTATGAAGGCGAAAAAATGGAGCCAGGCAAGAAATCCGTAGCGATTCGCTTGTGGCTTCAAGATAAGAATGGAACGCTGCAAGAAAATCAAATCAACGAGACGACAACAAAGGTTCTTGAAAGTCTCAAGAAGAACTTTGATTTGAGCGTTAGATAATAATTGTTGATTGTTTTCAGTAGCTTGTTACGATTTCTTTGTGCATTTAATTTTTTAGGAGAAGTATTTCGCTATGGCTGGCCAGAACTTAGGTAAATCAACGGTGACTAAGGCCGATATCGTCGAGAACGTGTATCAAAAAATCGGATTCTCGAAAAAAGAAGCGTCTGAACTTGTGGAACTTGTTTTCGACTCCTTGAAGGATGTTTTGCAAAACGGTGAAAAAGTTAAGATTTCCGGTTTTGGTAACTTTGTTGTTCGTGGCAAAAACGAACGCATCGGTCGCAATCCGCAAACAGGGGAGCAGATCAAAATTTCTGCCCGCCGTGTACTTACCTTCCGCCCGTCGCAAGTGCTTAAAGCAATGCTTAATGGCGAAGAGTATGCTCACTTAACTGATGAGGATGATGATGATGACTACGATGACAATGAATGATCCCGTAGCTCTTGAGCTAGAAAGCTCGGAGCTTGCATTAGGTGACAATCACGTCGAATTAACTACTGAATCCGAAGCGATGGAAGAAGGCATGCCATTGATGGCGTCAGCTCCCATCTCGATCCCGGCTATGCTTTGTGATGATAAGCTTTTAGAAGAGATCAAAGCCATTCCAGATAAAATGGGTTTTAAAATCGGTGACGTGGCTGAAATCCTGGGCATCAAACAATATGTTCTTCGCTACTGGGAAACTGAGTTTGAAGTACTTCGCCCGAAAAAAGCTTCTAACAATCAACGTATGTACACTCGTAAAGACGTTGAAAATGCGCTTTTGATCCGTAAACTTCTTCACCGCGACCGCTTCAGTATTGAAGGCGCAAGAAACGCGATGAAAGAACTAAAGGCCCATGTCAGAAAAGAAAAAGACATGAACCAAGTTTACACGCGCATCGATAATATCCATGATTCCATCGACGCCTTAGTCGGCGACATTCAAAGACTTCGCCAACTTTTTAAATAATTCCAAAGCCCGGTGAATCCGGGTTTTTTTTGTCTAATTTTCTTCAGCAGGACTTAGCTTTCTATTTCAACATTTTCATTCTGTGTTGGCTGAAGGATTCTTTTTCTTCTTTTCCTGCATTTGGGCAGGGTTTTTGGTCTGTCGTTGAAGCCCCTCTTTTTTAGCCGCACAGTCATCGGGCGTGATGAAAAGGAGTTGATAATGGGCTTTAAGATTTACGAAGAAAAAGGTGTGCCTTTAGAAAAACAAATCATGAGTTGGAAAGAGATGGTCGCTGAACCCATCAGTAAAATGGATGACGATGCTTTTAGCCGCGTGCGAATCATCCTAATGAATGGAATTGAGCTAGAATCTATCAAGTTTTCACACAGCTTTGCGCGCATGAATTCTAAATATCAGCTGCCTTTGGCTTTAATGCGCAGGGTGGATCAACAGCAGGCCACAAAAATTAATTGGCTTTTGGGGGCGGATCATTCTCCATTAGAAACAACGATTGCCTATGAACAGGTGGCTATTGAAATCACTGCGGCGGTGGCGCAAAACGAGCCTGATCCTTATTTAGCGCAAACCTATCGTTTTGGACTCCTTGAAGATTTTGATCACATGTATCGCTATGCCGCTTTGATGGATCGTCTAGAAGGGAAAGATGCGAATAATATTTTGCAGTCTTATACTGACATCCTTCCTGGGCGTCCAACGATTGATGAACATCGATCACCGAGTGATGATTTACGTCATCCCTATGATAAAGAAACTGCTGCACCGATTTCTAAAATGCATGCCCTTACTATCATGGCTGCTGAACAGCAGACGTGGAACTACTATATGAATATCGGACCATTGTTTGCCGACCCTTTAGCGCGTCAACTTTATGCTGAAATTGCTTCCATCGAAGAACAGCACGTCACGCAGTATGAAAGCATTATCGACACCAAAGAAACGTGGATGGAAAAACTGCTATTGCATAAAGCTAACGAAGTTTACAACTACTATGGCTGTGTCGCTTCAGAAAAAAATGCCAGACTGAGAGCCTACTGGGAAAGATTCTTGGATTATGAACTTGGTCAATTCCACATGGTGGCAGATTTATTTAAAGAATCTGAACGTCGTGACCCGCAGGAAATCATTCCTACAGAACTTCCAGAGCCCATTGATTTTGCAAGTCAACGCCAGTTTGTGCGCGACACTTTGAAAAACGAAGTGAATATGAGTGCCTTGGGTAAAGAATTCGTCGATCGCAGTGAAGAAAGCAATGAAACAAAAATGTACCGCCAACAGGTTCACCGCGATGGCGTGCCTTCGGAAATAGTGTCCTTAAATTATATTTGGACACCGGGTGGAGAACTAAATCATCGCGCGAATTTTGCTAAAAACTATAAAAAAGAATTTAATAGAGGAGCTTCTCTATGAAGGAAAAATTAAGTTTTGGATTAAATAAAACCGGAATGAAAGCTGCACCTTTTCTATCAAAGGAAATGCTGAGCGAACACGAAGAGCTAAACCGTGAGCCTGAAGATTCAAGTAAAGACGCGATGGATATGCGCGAAGAATATATTAAGGGATCTGATGATGTGGGCTCTGTGCCCTTGCCAATGTCTCCGCAAGGAGCCATCAGTGCAGGACTGCAAGTGATAAAGGGGAACGATCCTAAAATTTTAATTGATCAATTAGGGGAGAGACTTGCATTTGAACGCACCGGTGTTCGTTTGTATGATGCCCTATTGACGAAGTGCATGGCCTTCGGAGAAACCGACACTCTTGATGTCGTCAGGGATTTTCGCGAAGAAGAGGCTAGACATTTTGATCTTATTCGCGATGCGATTGAATCCCTCGGTGGTGATTCAACAGCAGTGACTCCGGGAGCTGACATTGCTGGAGTTTTGGGGATGGGTATAATGCAAGTGCTTACAGATCCACGTACAACTTTGCCTCAATGTATTGAAGCGATTCTTATCGCAGAGCTTGCAGATAATGATGCGTGGAAAGTTCTTATTCAGCTTTGTGAAAAAGTAGGAATGCCTGAATTGGCAGAACAGTTCCGCGAAGCTGAGTTAAATGAATCAAAACATCTCAATTTCATGCGCAGCTGGTATGAGGCTTTGATTATTAGAGATGAAACTAAAGCTCGGGCCCATTAGTTTTTTTCCGAGTGTTCCTTATTCTTTTCGCAGGAAACCTGTAGTGGTGATTTCTCATTTTGAAGCGAAAACTTTACGTTGTTGTAATAATTCAAGGTCCCTTTAGTTCCGATAAGTATTTTATAGGCCTAAAGGGAATTTTATGAACGTCGGCTGGTTTAAAATTCTATTAGTTTTTATTACCTTCATAAGTGCAGGCTGCACTATAGATGCTAAATTGCTTGAAGGTGTCTCTGGGCTTGTTGCGGAACCTTCCCAGGAAAATCCCGCTCCGGTGACTCCCGTTTTAAAAAATACCTTTCCGATTGGTGGCTCTAAAGCTTTTTATACGTTGCCAATGAGTTTGCATATCACGAGTGATGGAAAGTTACTCATGTCTTCCTATCAAGATTTAGCCATGTCGGTGCAAAAGTATGATTTGGCGACAGAAAAATTTGAAATGGGATTTGGTCCCTATGGAAATACCACTGATATTCAAATCGAGGCCCCTGAGCGCGTCATCGAAGATCCAACGGGTCGGATCTTGGTTGTAGAGCGATTTCAAAACAGAATTAAAGTTTTTGATTCTAGTGGCACCTATGTAACTTCGATTGTGGGGTTAGGCCCGGGCGCTGGCACCTTTGCCGCTCCGACAGATGTTGCCTTTGATAAAAACAACCGTATGTATGTCACAGAACTCGATAATGACCGAATTCAAATATTTAACGCTGATGGAACGTTCAACAGGTATATCAGCGGCAGTGGGTCTGCTGTTGGTCAAATCAATGGACCGACAAGTGTTGACGTTGATGAAAATCTAAATATCTATATCGTTGATAGTTTAAATAAGCGTGTGCAGATCTTTAAACCTGACAACACTGTTGTGGCCATTGGAACGATAGGCACAAATCCTGGTGAACTATTCTTCCCCTACAAAGTCAGAGTCAACTCTCAAGGAGAGATCTTCGTATCTGATAGGGAAGGGGGAGCTAATGGTTTTGAGATCATTAAATATTCTTCCACAGGTACAGTGTTAGCTTATTCAAAAGGTAATCCTGCGGATCCCTTCAATGAGCTCTATGATTTTGCAATTGATGAAGATGATAATCTTTATGTGGCATCCACTCTTGATGGAACGATCCAAGTTTTAGATAAAGATCTAAATTACGTTAAGACCCTGGATAAGCAAGAATCAATTCTTGGTGGGGTCTTAGGACTTACTATTGATTCTTCAGACAACCTTTATTCGACTCAAGGTTATTTGCCAGGGTCGGCGCAGTATATTTATAAATTTGATAGCCAAGGGCAGCAGCTGGGACGTTTTTCTGAATATGGAACTAATCCTGGACAACTGCAGTATGCCGTATCTTCAGCGATTGATGATGAGGGAAATATCTATACCGCAGATATGCTTGCTAACCGTGTTTCTAAATTTGATAAAGACGGTCAATTTATTAAATTCGTCGGTTCAGCGTCGACGGGAACCGGTCCTGGAGAATTCGTCAGTGTTGGCGGAGTTTGTTACCGCAGCGGTGTTATATATGTGGCTGATGCCAGTCGCGGCGATGTGCAAAAATTCGATGACGATGGAAACTATCTAGGAGTCGTTGGTGCAGTGGCTGGGCCAGGTAAATTAACCATGCCGTCTGTATGTTATGTGGATACAAATAATAACCTCTACGTGGCCGACCAAGGCGGGAACATTTTTAAGTATGAAGCGAATGGAACTTTCGCTTTTAGCTTTGCGCATCCAGCAAGCTATGGAATTTATGTTGATTCAACCGGGAATATCTACTCCACCGACCTCATGGGAAGTGTGGTGAAAAAATATGATAGCGGTGGAAATTTGCTTACATCATTTGGAACGCCAGGGTTTGCGTCAGGTCAATTCAACGGCCCGACGGGGATAGTCGGCGACAGTAAAGGCAATATCTACGTCGCAGAGGTCTTCGGGAAACGGATTCAGAAGTTTTCGTCTTTAGGAATTCCGCTGACGGAATGACCTGTGGTTTAAGTATTCATGTAGACATAGGAATTTTATGTACGTCACATTGATAAAAATTCTATTAGTCTTTCTTAGTCTTGTAAGTGCTGGATGCAGTATTGATGCCTCCATACTTAAAGATGTCGTTGAATCAGTGGAAGCGCCTTCGCAGGACGACCCAACACCCGTAACGCCAGCTCTTCATAATACTTTCCCTATCGGTGGCGCTAAAGCGTTTTACACGCTGCCAATGAGTATACATTTAACGAACGATGGGAAGATGTTCGTAACTGGCTATCAAGACTTAGCTATGGGTGTGCAGAAGTATGATTTAGCGACGGGTGAGTTTATCTTCGGCTTTGGTGAGTTTGGAAATAATAACGCCACGAATACTCAATTTGATGCCCCTGAACGCATTATCGAAGATCCGTCAGGTCGCATTTTAGTCATTGAACGCTATCAGGATAAAATCAAAGTTTTCGACTCCACCGGAAATTATCTGACATCTATTGGAAGTATTGGTGCGAATACATTAGATGATCCGACTGATATTGCTATTGATAAAAACGGTCTTATGTATGTTTGCGACTCTGCAAATCACCGAATCCTGGTGGCCAATGCCGATGGATCTTATAATCGCACCATAGGCTCTGGGGGGACGGGGGCTGGTCAATTGCAATTCCCAACAGGTGTTGACGTCGATGAAAATCTAAATGTTTACGTTGCAGATAGGGGCAACAAAAGGGTGCAGATTTTTAAAGCCGATAATACGATCGTTTCCATTGGCACCGCTGGTACAAATCCTGGCCAATTGAATTGGCCTTACAGAGTTCGGGTGAATTCACTGGGTGATATTTTCGTGTCTGAAAGAACTCGCTATGAAATTATTAAATATTCTGCGAATGGAACTTTGGTGGGGTATTACACCGGGAATCCCGCGTCTCCATTTAATGAGCTTTATGATTTCGAGATGGATGAAAACGACAACATCTATGCAACATCTACTCTGGGCGGAGTAATTCAAGTTATCGACAAGAACGGAAATTATATTAAAACTCTAGATAAATCTTCTTTGCTCGGTGGTCTTTTGGGAGTGTTCATCGATGCGGATGACAACATCTATACCACTCAAGGCTATATGCCGAACTCAAACCAGTATATTTATAAATTTAATTCTTCCGGTCAGCAGCTTGCACGGTATTCAGAGTACGGAACCAATCCGGGGCAACTTCAGTATGCGGTAGCTTCGGTTGTAGATGAAGACGGCAATATCTATACGACCGACATGTTTGCAAATAAAGCTTCAAAATTTGATAAGGATGGAAACTTTGTTAAATTGATCGGAACGGGTCAAGTAGGGCCAAATCCTGGAGAATTCCAATCGATCAGCGGGCTTTGTTATCGTGATGGAGTTTTATATATCACGGATGGACAACGAGGGGATGTGCAGAAATTTGATACGGATGGTGCGTATTTAGGTGTCATTGGTACTACTCCGGGGCCGGGTGATCTTACGTCGGCATCAACTTGTTACATCGACGCACAAAAAAATCTTTATGTTGCTGATCAGGTTGCTTTAAAAATCTATAAGTATGATGAAAATGAAGCTTTCGTCTTTAGCTTTGCACATCCAGCCACGTACGGGGTTTACGTTGATACTACTGGAAATATCTACGCCACAGATCTAATGGGGAATAAGGTTAACAAATACGACAGCGGAGGAAACTTGATTATTTCTTTTGGACAAGCGGGGTTCGGACTTGGTGATTTAAATGGTCCAACGGGAATAGCTGGTGATAGTAAAGGAAATATCTTTGTTGGAGAAGCTTTCGGAAAAAGATTGCAGAAGTTTTCTCCGTTAGGAATTCCTTTAACTGAATAGTTAGTTGCTAGATGAAAAAGAAAATAAAAAAGCCCACCGTAAGATGGGCTTTTTTTATTCTAGCCAAGTTCGAAAAGCACTGAGCTCAGTGCCTAACCAACTCCGGAGCTTTTTCCATCGCAAGCTCGTTTAAGCAATCAACAAAGAATTTGCAAATGATAAATAAGTGAACTTGTTCGTTCGCCTCAAGCGTTGGCTCTAGATCTGGCGACATGAAAAGTTCTTCGATGATGTAGTTCATGATCTCTGGCTGACCGTTGGCTGCCGCTTTGTCTTGAAGATCAGCGATTACATCATCATCAATTTTAAGCAGGTTTTGTAACTCCGCTTCCGCTTTATTAAAGCGCTCAACAACTTCTTCTTCATTCATTTTGCGAAGAACTTTATATTGATCTTCAAAAGATTTTTGTAAAATCAAAGCCATCATAAAGCCAAGGTCTTGCGCGCCTTCGCTCATGTCTTCGATAAACTCCATAAAAAATCCGCCAAGATCAGGTTGCACATCAAAAAGATGGCTAGAAGCTTTTTCTAAATCACTTTCTTCAGCAATACTGCAGATAACGTCGATTGAATTTTGCACAGTTTGAAACGGAATTTTTTCCATGGATGAATCCTTTTCTAGGGTTCAAAGTCATAACTAGAATAGCTGCCACAGACCCATGAAGCAATGGATTAAGGCTTTGCAGCTCGGATTTAGACGGATGCGTCTCAAATGTGAATTTTTGTTGTTCGGCAGCTCTTAGCTTGGGGGATTAAAATCAAACGAGAACTTTCCACTCTGTTCATCCCAGGTGATCTTGTAAACTACGCAGTTCGGGATCGGTAAGGCCTCTTGCAGTTCCGGGCGCAGTGAGTGCAGAAAGCGACGCATGATCAAACCATGGGTGCAAAGACCGGCATTTAAAAATGACCTCTCAGAACACAAACGTTTTAAAGCATGGGAAAAACGCTCAACGGCCACCAAAGCACTTTCTGCCTTCGGATAAGTAAAGCCAAAGTGCATGGGATCAAGCGAAGTCCACTTATCCCAGGATTCAACCCCGAACTTTTCATGGGCTTCAGCTTGGGTCATGCCTTCAAGTTCACCTAAATAAACTTCGCGAAAGTCAGCATGAAATTCTAAAGGGAGGCCTAACTTTTCATTGGCAATCCCTGCCGTTTGCTGCGCGCGAATAAGGTCACTAGAAATAAATAACTCCACCGGATTTTCAGCAAAATAAGCCTGTAAAGCCAGGGCCTGTTTGCGACCCTCTTCATTTAAAGGGATGTCAGAATGCCCCTGCATGCGGCGATTGATATTCCAGTCAGTTTGTCCGTGGCGAAATAAATGAATGGTCTTAAGCATATTAAGGCTTATTGAATCATTTGCCAGGGGTTAAAGGAAGCTAGATTTAGCAAAAAGCACCTGATATAAGTTCCCCTTATGAAATGTGGTCAAGAGCGCAAAAACATCAATATTGAAACTCTTAACGAACGAGTTCGTAAGGCGGGAATGAAGTTAACTTCCCAGCGCACCCAGATTTTAAAAACGCTTTTAAATCATCCTGAACCCATTTCAGCTGACGAGATATTTAAAAAATACGATGGCAAGTCCGAAGCCATGGATCTTGTTACTATCTATCGCATTCTTAAAAAATTTGAAGAATCCTTGATTGTCTCACGTTTAGAGTTCGGTGACGGTGTTGCTAGATTTGAACTCACTTTAGAATCTGGCCATCACCATCATCACGTCGTTTGCCGTCAGTGCCAACGAGTCGAGCCCATTCATCTGTGTGATTTAGAAGCGCACATCAAAACAGTTGAAGCGATGGGGTATAAAAACCTTTCCCATCGTTTGGATTTTTTTGGCATTTGTTCGCGCTGCCAATAATTAATTTTCCTTTTGCCACTTCGGAAGCTGCATTACGAAAGTCGTATTAGCCGCATCTTTTTTAAGCAGCAACTGACCACCGTGACTGCGTAAAATTCCAGCTGAAATACTTAATCCTAAGCCCGTTCCTTTTCCCACTTCTTTAGTAGTAAAAAACGGCATCATGATTTGTTCAGCAATGGCAGGATCAATGCCGCGACCCGAGTCAGTGACATGGATTTCAATGTTTTTTTCAAAATCTTTTACTGAAATTTTAATCCACTTATCTTCTAAATCCTGAATCGCATCAAAAGAGTTATTTAGTAGATTTAAAAGCACTTGTTCAATTTGAATAAGGCGGCACTCAATTTCTAAATCAGGATCGATCTCTGATAATTCTATTTCAATGCCGTGGTTATAAAAACGCTGGCGGCAAAACTCCAAAGTTTCTTCGATGATTTGGCGAATGGGAGCTAGCTCAAATGGATCGTGGGTTCCTTCTCTTGCAAAGGATCTTAGGGATTTAATAATTCTTGCGATCTTATCAGCAGTACGGCTGATGCTATCGGCAGCCTGGCGCACTTTTGCATTATCGACTTTGCCGGAATCCACCATTTGTAAAAGCTGAAAGGAACGCGCTTGTATAACGGTGAGGGGATTATTGATTTCATGGGCGATACCGCCAGACATTTCACCTAACGCTGCCATTTTTGTCGCGGAAATTAACTTCGCGCGGGCTTCAGAGATTTGCTGTTCCGTCATCACTTCTTCAGTAGAGTCCCAGGCCACACCATACATTTGCGATTCATTGATAAGTTTTCCGTAACAGCGAATGTGGTGAACTTCGTCATTTTTAAGTCGGATTTTATAGCTAAGATAAAGATCTTTTTTTTCAGTCAGGGATTCTTTGATTTTTGTGCGTGCTGATTCTAGGTCTTCTGGCGCCATCACTTTTAATAAAGTGGCAGCGATATCTTCTTTTTCCTTCATCCCATGGATTTGGTACATGCGCTTATCCCAAATGACATCCGTGGTACCAACTTTCCACTCCCACATGCCCATATTGGCAGCTGACAAAGAAAAATTTAATTTATCGATATTTTTTTGGAGGGTCTCTTCGTGGGCTTTGCGCTGATCAATTTCGCTGGCGACTCCCAAAAATGCTGTGGCTTCGCCTTTGTCATTTCTTGAACAAACTGTGATGCGGTCACTCACCCAATGTGTGTTTCCAGATTTGTCTTTGAGGCGGTATTCCAGCGTTAATGCTTCTCCGTCCTTTAGGTCGCGAATGCGCTCCATGAGATTCGCTAAACCTAGCAGGTCCTCAGGGTGTACCGTGCGAATTTGATATTCTTTTCCCATTTTACGGATCTCATCCAGAGTGTATCCGTAGGTTGCTTGACCATAGTGATTCATCCATGACAACAACCCTTCGTTAAGGTCATAGATGTAGATCGTACTTGCTATGGCGTTATTGAGTTTTTCAATAAGCGCTTCAGGTGCAATGGGAGAGTTTTTATCCATAATTTCCAAATGTTACCCATATTTTCCCTGACGCGAAACAGCTAAATCTAAATAAAACCCTAACAATACATGGCGGCATAATGGTGCTAGATCTTAGCCCATCACAAGAGGTGAATATGTTTAAAATTGTTCTATCAGCAGCTTTGTTATTTGGTTTTGCAGCTAACGCTCAAGTACCTGTCATTAAAATCGATGGATCCAGCACAGTCTTCCCAATCACGGAAGCTATGGCTGAAGAGTTTCAAACAGCACAAAAAGGAAAAGTCCGCGTTACGGTAGGTATTTCTGGTACCGGTGGCGGATTTAAAAAGTTCTGCCGTGGTGAAATCGACGTGCAAAATGCGTCTCGCCCTATCCAAACAGCAGAGCTTGAAGCTTGCCGTAAAGCAGGCATCAAATTTGTCGAGCTTCCAATTGCCTACGATGCAACAGCAGTTGTCGTAAATCCAAAAAACACATGGTTAAAATCAATCACTGTTGCCGAGCTTAAAAAAATGTGGGAACCAGCAGCGCAAGGTAAAGTTATGACTTGGGCTGATGTGAATCCAGCTTGGCCAAAAGAAAAATTAAAGCTTTACGGAGCTGGATCTGACTCTGGAACTTTTGATTACTTCACTGAGGCTATTGTTGGTAAATCGAAATCTTCTCGCGGTGATTACACGGCAAGCGAAGATGACAATACTTTAGTGACGGGTGTTGCGACGGACCTATATGCTTTAGGTTATGTGCCTCTTGCTTATGCAACTGAAAACAAAGCAAAGCTTAAAGTGGTTCCAGTTGTAGGTGGTGATAAAGCTCCTAAGAAAGAAGCTATCATGCCAACTCGTGAATCAGTTGAAGCGGGTACTTACTTCCCTTTATCTCGCCCGATCTTCATCTATGTTAGCGAAGCTTCCATGAAAAAAGCTGAGATCAAAGATTTCGTAAACTTTTACTTAAGCAACGCTGCGACTATTGTTCCCGATGTTAAGTACGTTCCACTTCCAGCGAAAGCCTACGAAACTGGCAAAGAGCATGTTAAGAAAAACAAGCTTGGTACAGTATTCGGTGGCCACTCTGAAGTGGGTCTTAAAATTGATCAGTTGATGAAACGCGAAGGTTCGTTGTAGTTTAATCTCGTGACTAAAAGCCAAATTAAAAAACTTTCTGAATTTACATCCGCCGACCATCCTGTTCGGCGGATGCGTCGTTTAAGAGAACGCGCGATTGAAGCGGTTCTTTTTCTTTGCGCAGCTTCCTCTGTTTTTGTGACAGTGGGAATCGTCGGTATTTTAGTGACTGAAAGTCTGCCGTTTTTTTCACATGTCTCAATCAAAGAGTTTCTGACGGGGACCGAGTGGACTCCGTTATTTGAAAATCCGAAGTATGGGATCATGCCTTTGCTGGCTGGCACTTTTTTGTCCACTATCATCGCCTTGATTGTCGCAATTCCGCTGGGAACAGTAGCTGCTGCATTCTTAAGTGAATATGTAGGCCCTAAAGCTAGAGAAATTCTAAAGCCCCTGCTGGAGCTTTTAGCGGCAGTTCCAACTGTAATTTACGGATACTTCGCTTTGTTATTTGTTACGCCACTCTTGCAAAAAATGATTCCAGACCTTAGTGGTTTTAACGTTTTAAGCGCGGGCTTAGTGATAGGTGTGATGATTGTTCCTTACGTAAGCAGTCTTAGTGAAGATGCCATGCGCTCTGTACCCAATCACCTGCGCGAAGCTTCCTTTGCAGTGGGTGCTTCACGCATGCAGACAGCTTTTAAGGTTGTTATTCCTGCGGCGTTTTCTGGTATTACCTCAGCTTATATTTTAGGTATTTCCCGCGCTTTAGGTGAAACCATGGTGGTGGCGATTGCTGCTGGTATGCAGCCGAACTTAACTTTAAATCCCACAGAGCCTGCTGCCACGATCACCGCCTTTATCGTACAGGTCAGCTTAGGGGATCTTCCCCACGGTTCTATTGGTTACCAATCGATTTATGTCGCGGGTTTAAGCCTTTTAGTTCTGACTTTATGTTTTAATATCATTGGTCTTTATCTGCGCAAGAAATTTCAGGAGAAAGAGTAGTGGATTTGTCTCAAGAAATTTCAACTCCAAATACTTTCAGCAAACCTGCGGTGGACGATATTTTAGCGAATATCAAAAAGCGCAAGTTTTGGGACTTTGTGTTTGCGATGTTAGGACTGCTGTCTTTGCTTTTTGCTTTGGTCACGTTGCTTGCTTTGATCGTCGATTTAGCTTCTACCGGTGTGCCTCGTATTAATGCTAGTTTCTTTACTAATTTCCCGTCGCGTTTTGCTGAACGAGCGGGGATTTTATCGGCCTGGGTGGGTTCTTTCTGTATTATGATTACGACGGCTCTGTGTGCGATTCCGTTAGGGGTGGCTGCAGGAGTTTACTTAGAGGAGTACTCTAAGAAAAATTGGGTTTCACAGTTAATTGAACTTAACATTATTAATCTTGCCGGCATTCCGTCGATCACTTACGGCCTTATGGCTTTAGGTTTGTTTGTTTATAAATTAAAGCTGGGCCAAAGCATTTTGACTGCGGGTTTAACTTTAGGTTTGCTTGTTTTACCGATCATCATTGTGACGACCCGTGAAGCGATTCGTACGATTCCAAACACGATTCGTGAAGCGAGCTATGCGTTGGGTGCTAGTAAATGGCAAACCATTCGTTATCACATCCTACCGTATTCTTCGGGTGGTATTTTAACGGGCGTGATTATTTCTTTATCTCGCGCGATTGGTGAAACAGCACCATTAATCACGATTGGTGCATTGACCTTTATTGCTTTCTTACCGACACCTCCGGTGGAAGGACACTTCCCTTATATTAATTTTACTTGGCTTTCAGACCCATTTACGGTGATGCCAATTCAAATGTTTAACTGGCTGTCTCGTCCACAGCCAGAGTTTCACGTAAACGCCGCTGCAACTGGCGTGGTCTTATTATTGATGACTCTAATCATGAACGGTGGGGCGATTTATTTGCGTTCCCGTTTCCGTAAAAAAATGAAGTGGTAATAGCTATGGAATTACAACTGCGCGCAGAAGTTAAAAATTTAGTGTTTTCTTACGGGGAAAAACAGGTTCTTAACGGCGTTACTTTGCCTATTTATGAACATCGTGTGACGGCTTTGATTGGTCCTTCAGGTTGCGGCAAAACGACCCTTCTTCGTTGTTTCAACCGCATGCATGATCTATATGCTAATGCCATTTATAAGGGCGAAATCCTTTTGCATCCAGATCAACGCAATATCTTAAGTAAAGATATTGATCCGATGGAAGTCCGCATGCGTATCGGGATGGTTTTTCAAAAACCAAATCCATTTCCAAAAAGTATTTTTGAAAACGTCGCCTACGGTTTAACTGTGCGCGGAGTAAAAAAGAAAAGCTTTATCGAGGAGCGTGTAGAGCGTTCTTTACAGCAGGCCGGTCTTTGGACAGAAGTGAAGGATCGTTTACATTCTTCAGCAACAGCCTTATCAGGCGGGCAGCAACAACGTCTTTGTATTGCACGTGCTTTAGCGACAGAGCCAGAGATCTTGTTGTTAGATGAGCCGACCTCAGCGCTTGATCCCATTTCTACTCGTCACATTGAAGAACTTATTCAAGATCTTCGTAAAGACGTTACTATTGCCATTGTTACTCACAGTCTGCATCAAGCAGCCCGTGTTTCTGACTTCACCGCCTTCATGTACTTGGGTGATCTGATTGAATTCGGCGCAAGTGATCAGATCTTTACAAATCCAAAAGACCAAAGAACTGAGAATTATATTACTGGCCGCTTTGGATAGTTTTATGCTGGTGGATTGATGAAGCCTGAGATTTTCTTTTCTATGAAATCAGGCTCCATGTTATTTCCGCATTTCTTGCACGGAGAAGTTTCTGGGAAGTTCAGTCTCTCTTTTTCTCCATTTTGCGGGTATTCGTATTCTTTGCCACGCTGGAAAAGTAAGTTTGCTTCCGCTCCGCATTCGCATACATATGGTGCGTAGAAGGACTCTACGGTAGCTGATTTAATTAAAAAACCGTGAACCATGTTGATTTGGTTGATAATCACAAACGGGCAGCGGGTAAGTTGTAGCTTGCACCCGGTTGGAATTTTAGTCATCCACGAGATCCAGTTTTTTACACCGATAGAATTAATGAAGGTCACTTTATCCATGTCGACTACGATTTCGCTAGCGTTTTTAATCACGTAATCGTAAAGGCCTGTTTTTTCGCTAATAGGTCCTTCTAGAAAAAATTCGTATTTGCTTCCAGTGGTCTTTACTTGCATGCGAGTACCTCAAGAAAAAGGTTAAGGTCTTTTTCTTAGGCAATCAAATAAAAATCTTAAAGTATAAATCTTAGAGTAAGACGACCGTAAGCGGAGTTACCGATCTTGGTTTCATTATCAGGACTTATTTCGTAGTTTTCCGCTTCAAAAAAAGCTCGGTCGAAGGCATAGCCTAACTCCAAATCCGCAAATATGGTTTTGCTGATTGGAGATTTTGCGCCGACAAAGACTTTTTTATCATCGTAAAACAGACGCTCTTGTTTGTCTTCTCTGCCGTATAGATAGTAAGTGCTTTGTGAGAAGTTAAAGCCGGTATAAAGCTTTGCAAATGGAGTTACAGCGTAACTAGTAGAAACCTTTACAATCCAGGGGACTAAAGTGAATACTTCAAGAGTGTATTTCTCTGAATAAGTCCAGTTGACGGAAGCAAAGGGAATTCCTAAGACTGCGCGGAATTCTTTTGAGGGAGTGTAAAAGTAAGCAAAACCGGGCAGAGGTAGATTATTTAAAATTGGACGATTATTAGAGTAATCAACTAATAAAAGCCACTTACCTGCAGGATCATCTGATGGAACTGAATAAAAGCCAGTAACGCCTAAGGTGCTGACATCGTTTGCTTCAAAAGGTCGGTCACTTGCTGATCCGTAGCGCGCAAACACGGACCACATTCTTTGTTCAT
Organism: Bdellovibrio bacteriovorus; assembly: GCA_041888585.1. Lineage (GTDB taxonomy): Bacteria > Bdellovibrionota > Bdellovibrionia > Bdellovibrionales > Bdellovibrionaceae > Bdellovibrio > Bdellovibrio bacteriovorus_I. The sequence goes on from CP168971.1 coordinate 1,460,496, forward strand.
CCACGACTCGAGTATAACCGGCTCCGATCTTCACATCATAAAGATGCGCAAATGAACTTTGTTTGGGATTGATTGAAAACTGCGAATAGTTAGCAGTGACTGTGTAGGATTCTGAATCCGTTTTATAAACTGGAGTTGAAATATCTGCTGACTCTATTTTTGTTTGCGCAGTTTCAGTGGGGAAGTCTGATGCCTCATAGAAAGTCCCAGAAAGCCCAAGGAAAGTCTTTTGCTGTGCTGGCGGAGTAAGTCCTGCCGTTAACTCAAAGGCCTCACTATTTAAAGTGTAGGCAAATAAAAAGAGTGGGATGTATTTAATTAATTTCATTGGTCGGTTCTACTCGCACAACACGTGTACAATTTTGGCAGATTTCACTTAAGGGCCACTGCAATTCTGCTTTTTGAATAACGATCTTGTCTTGGCAATGAGGGCAGTGGGTTTCGCCTGTTAACACTTGTCCACGGCTTTGATAGCTGCGATGGGCGAAAAAAAGACCCAAGCCCAGAAACAATGGGACTGTGACAAAGTGGAAGATCGGAATTAAAACGCTGACTAAAGCGATACCCCAGAACATAAATAACTTTTTTAAAGCGACTTGAGTGCGTTGGCGTGGTGAGAAATACTCGACCTCTACCGTGCCTGAGCTGCGGCGTTCATCGCTGACGTGAGCTTGGATTTTGATTTCTTCCATAGAGGGATTGTGAACCCGCAAATGGGAAGGGGCAAGAATAAGGCCTTTAGTGACCACGTGCGTGATGACCTCGTTCGTTGCTCTGTTAGGCTTAAGAGATGAAAGAACTCCACAACGACAAATATTTTGTTCGCGAATCGTTATTCAACCTTGTTGAGCTATCCCTGCTTGCCCGACTTTATGAAGAGCATTGCACTCCGGCTGCTCAAAGCGGAAACCTCAATAAGGACTCCTTAGCGCAGACGCTGTTAAAAATGAAAGCAACAGAAAATGTCGGCGAACTTCGTGTAGCTATCTATGAAGCAGATCCTGTGGGTTTTTACTGGAAGCTTGGTGGCAAAGTCTTGGCGCATTGGGTGCATCCTGAACATCGTCATCAGGGTGTTGAAGAAGCCTTATTAACTCACTAATGGTGTCTGCTCAGGAATTTTATAAAGGTAAGCGTGTTTTTTTAACCAATCCCACAAGTTTTTTGGGGGCATGGACGGCGCTTGCTTTAAAGTTTCTTGGTGCGGAGGTTTTTGGTTACGCCGATCAACCGGCGACTTCTCCCAGTCTTTTTGATCTTGCAAATCTGGGAAATGAAATTTCCATGACCTATGGGGATTTTCGCGATCTGCAAACGTTTCGTCAGGTTTTAAATTTTGCTGAGGCTGATATCGTTATTCACCTTGGGGAAATGGGTTTGCTAAGTGAAGCAAAATCACATCCTTTAGATTGTTTTGCAAAGTCAGTTCTTGGGACTACTTACTTAATGGAACTCTTACGAGAAACTGCAACGATTCGAAGTGTTGTGGTTGTAAGCTCCGATAAAGTCTATGGGGGACAGGATAATAAACCATTCACCGAAGGTGACGCCGTTTCTGCTGGTGATATTCTACCGACAGCTAAACTTTGTTCAGAGCTAGTAGCCCTTTCTTATCGCCACAGTTTTTTTAATCCCGAAAAATATAATAAACACAAAGTTGCAATCGGTAGTGCGCGAATTGAATCGGGGATTGGTGGTGGAGATTTTTCTTCCGGCTCTTTGATTGCTGAATCGGTTCAAGCATTCACTGCTAATAAAGCTCTTGAGTTGCGTAATCCTCAGTCAATGCGTCCGTGGATTCACGTTGCTGACCAAGTGTCAGGGATTTTACTTTTAGCGCAGCATCTTTTTGAAAAAGGCCCGAAGGCGCAACCGACTTATAATCTTGGCGCAAAAAACTTCGCAAGTGTTGGTGAAGTGGTAAATAGTTTTGCGCGGCAGTGGCAGGCTCCTTTAGCTGACATTCCAGAGTCAGGCAGCCCATCAGTTCATGGTCGATTAGAAAGTGCACTTGCAAAAAACGATTTCGATTGGGAACCAAGATTAAGTTTAGAAGATTCCTTAAAAGAGATCACAGCTTGGTATAAAGCCTATCAATCAGGCACGAGTGTTTCCCATCAAATAAGACTCACTTTAGTGAAGGTATTTTAGTGCACTTGTGCGTAGCGTAAACTTGAGCTAAACCGCGCTTTTATAGACAAAGTTCGGCGGGTAAATTATTTCAAAGTAATGCTTTTTAATTCCTACGCTTTTTTATTCCTATTTCTTCCAATCACACTGCTTGGTTATTACCTGATCACAAAAAAGAATTTGCAGCTGTGGTTTTTGTTTCTTTCAAGTGTTTTCTTTTATGCTTACTGGAGTACCACGTACGTTTTTCTTTTGATGTTCACCGTGGTCCTGGATTTTTATTTAGCACGGACCATTTACTACGCGAAAAATCAGAAAATGCGAAAACTGTATTTGCTGATTTCGATAGTTTCAAATTTATCGATCTTAGGATTTTTTAAATATTATGACTTCTTTGCGGGTTCGCTCAATGGCTTAATCAAAGTGGGTGGCGGTAGTGAAGGTGCGTTGCCGATTTTGAATTTGATTTTGCCTATCGGGATTTCATTTTACACGTTCCAGTCGATGTCTTACGTGATCGACGTTTACCGCAGAACTTCCGATGCCCATGCGCATCTTTTAGAGTTTGCGGGTTACGTGACGTTGTTTCCCCATCAGATTTCAGGTCCTTTAGTTCGACATAACGTGATCGTTCCGCAGTTAGAAAACAATTATACCTATAAGTTTCATGCCGATAATTTCTGGCGCGGCTGTTACTTCTTTGTTTTCGGTCTCAGTAAAAAAATGCTGATTGCCGATCGTATTGCGGTGGTGATTGATCCACTTGTTGGCAACATGGCGACAGTATCAAACGGTGAAGCTTGGCTTGCGATGGTGGGATACACTATGCAGCTTTATTTTGATTTTAGTGGATATTCTGACATGGCTGTAGGTTTAGGCTTGATGATGAATATTCAGTTCCCGATGAACTTTAATTCTCCGTACAAATCCTTATCGATCACAGAATTCTGGCAGCGCTGGCATATGACTTTGTCTTCGTGGCTGCGTGATTACCTTTACATTTCTTTGGGCGGAAACAGAGAAGGCAAAGTTAAGACTTACCGAAACCTGCTATTAACCATGGCCATCGGTGGCCTGTGGCATGGTGCCAACTGGACTTACCTTGCCTGGGGTGTTTTGCACGGTGGGGTTCTAGCTGGGGAACGTTTCTTTAAAGATCGTGGATGGGATGTTTTAAGGTTTAAGTATCTTAAGTGGACGTTAACGTTCTTTGTTGTTTGTATTGCGTGGGTGTTCTTTAGGGCGCCAGATTTCCATGTAGCTAATATTTGGTTGCAGAAGATCTTCTTACTTAATTCTGACATCTCTTGGGACATCGTGATGATTCCGATGAAACATAAAGATCGTTTCTTCGCTGCCCTTGTTATTGCTTTGGGGATTGCCTTCACTGCTAAGAACACGTGGGAAAGAGAATTTAAACCCTCAACAAAAAATGCTTTACTTCTGGCGTTCCTCTTTGTGATATGTCTGTCTTATATGGGTGAGGAAAGTCCTTTCCTCTACTTCCAGTTCTAGGTGGGTAAATCGTGAGCGCTTTGAAGTCTCTTTATATTTTAATAACGGCTATCGTGGCTTTTTTGGCTGGGATCGCGTTATTGAATTTTTCAGTGGATCCTCAGTGTTATTATCGCTGTCACGAACTAGATTTGAATAAGCGCACTTTGAATACTTATTATCAGGTGGCGCAAAGGATTCTTGCATATCCTCAGGCTGAAGTTGTGATTCTTGGTTCTTCCCGTGGGGAGAATACTCCGCCTCTTTGGGTTGAAAGTGTTAGTGGTCTTAAGACTTTGAATCTTTCTGCTTCAGGGGCAGAGCTTGCGACGAAGCTTGCCTTTTTAAAGATTGCCGAACAAAAGACTCAGCTTAAAAAAGTCATTTGGTTTGCCGATTATTTTGAACTTATTAGTCAGACTGCGGATGCGAAGATTAAGAATACTCCAGCTTTAAGAAGTTATTTAAAGGGTGTTAGTCTTGATAACGGTCTAGAGCAGAAGCTGCGTGAAGTGCAGGGGCTTATTGACCATAATACTCTTGAGGCTTCACTTCATTTCCTTGGTAACAAAGATAAAACGCAAATCACTCAAGGTGCAGGAAGTGATATCGATTTTGCTTCCTGTTTAAATCCTGATTTTAAAGGTAAAGAGACGGTTGAAAGTTTAAAGCGCGAAGTCGACATGCTTTACCAAAGTTATACGACGGCGGTTATCGTTGCTCAGCAGAATACTGAGGCTTTAGGTGACTTTAAGCGAGAGCTTACTGATTTAGCTCGTAAGGGTGTAGAGATCCATGTCGTACTTACTCCCTATCATCCGGAATTTTTAGCTCGTCTTAAGCAGCAACGCCCTGAAATTTATGAACGTCATCAGCATTGGCTTACTGAAGTGAAGTCTCTGCAGGGAAATGGTTTAGTGGTTCATGACTTCTTTGAAGGTTTGACTGGCGATGATGGATCACCTGCTTATTGGAATGATGGGGTTCACTTTACTTGCAAGGCTTCGATCATGATGATGGATGGACTTGTGCAGGGGTGGAAATAATTTGAATATCGAAAAGAAGACCTTTCGCTATATTATCTTGCTTCCATTTTTGGTCGTCGGTTTGTTGATTGCGATTGCGGGCTTTAATTACTTTCGAGATCCTTTATGTTATTTCCACTGCGAAACGGTGGATCTAAATAAGCAAACCCATAATGTCTATTACCAAGCGGCCCAGACGTTAGCTGCGAACCCCGATGCTGAGGTCTTAATTTTAGGTTCTTCTCGCGGTGAACGAGTTGCTCCAAAGTGGGTGGAAAAACTTACCACTAAAAAGACCGTCAACCTTTCTCAAGGGGGTGCGGATTTAATATTGAAAGTTGCTCTATCAAATCAGGCTTTAGAGTCTCATAAAAATTTAAAACTCGTGATTTGGATGGCAGATTACTTTGAGCTTTTGCCCCATACGACTGATACGAAAGTGCATTTGACTCCCGTATTATATAATCAAGTTAGTAGTACTGTGCGCTTAGATGGATTTCAAAAAGCCCTAAGAACAATCAAAGTTTTAGTTGATCATAATACGTTAGAAGCAGCTGTTTCGCTTAATAAGGCTGAAAAGTTTCGCCAGACGGGTAACGGGAGCGAAATTGATCCCGAGATCTGTGTTAATCCAATTCTCGATACGGATAAAAAACTTCAGACGTCTTATCCGAGCGTTCACGAATTTCTAAAAATGGACCAAAATGAGGACTACTTTAAAATCCTAGAAGAGCAGATTAGAAAGTTCGAAAGTCGGGGAATTAAGGTCATTATTAATGTTTCTCCGTATCATCCTCAGTTTGAAGAGCGCCTGTTCGCCGAATCGCCGGCGAGCAAATTAAAAATTCAAGCGTGGATTGATAGACTTTCCGGACTTAAAAGCGATATGGTCACAGTGCTTGATTTTTCAGGGGGGATTCCTGGAGATGATGGTGGATTAAAGTATTGGGAAGACGGCATTCATCCTACCTGCTATTCGGAGGTATTGATGCTTGATTCCGCACTTAAGTCATTTCAGTGATTTTTATTTTGAGCCCAAATAAATAGTGCTAATATTTGTTCTGTGCTTAGAGGTTTTTAGTGAAATTGAACTTACCAAAAAATTATCAAACTCTGTACGGCCTTCTTTTTCTAACTGTACTAAGCCTTATTCTTCAGTCTTATGCTTTTCACTATATTCTTCCGGTTAAATTATTACTTCCCTGGATTTTGTATTTTTCGTGTCTAGTTTTTCTACGCCCGTATTTTGCGGTGGGTTTTGTCCTATTGCTAGAAGGTTTGTTTGCAAGAATCCATATTCTAAAGCTTTCTCATACTAATTCTGCCTTTGAAGCAGCAGATATCTTTGAATGGAAGCAGGCCCTGTTTTTAAAAGGTTATACTGATTTTTGGGTTCCGGTTCTTTTTATTGGTTTAGTTGCAGTTTTCATTAAAGGTTTATCGTTTAAGAAAAAGCAGCTCGTTTTCTTGCCAGTCTTGGTAGTGCTTATTATTTCATGCGTTCAACAACGCAAATCAAATGAAGCTAAATGGAATGCCGTTGGTTCACTTTTTAAACTAGCCAAGGTTGTTTATGTTGATTGGGATTTTCCAAAAGACGTGAAGGAAAATGGAATTCTGGGGCACCTGTTTTTGACTTTGCCTATTCTTGAAGTGCCTCGGCCGGGACCTGTTTCTTTTACTTCTAAGGGGCAAAACGACATTATAAAAGAATCTCCAGATGTTTTTTTGGTTCTTTGCGAGTCCTGTTATACAAACCCATCTGATTTCGTAACTCCGCTTTCTTCTTTAGAGCAATTGGGCTTTACGTACACAACTCTTGTTTCCCCGGTCTATGGTGGCTTAACTGCGGAAGCAGAATTTGAATCTTTGACTGGGTTGCCAAGCCAGCGTTTTAAAGGTGTGGACTATCAATATTTTGCGGAGCGTTTTTCTGAAAATGCACAGGCACTTCCGCGTGTCTTTCAAGATAGTGGCTATCACACGAATTCTTTTCATAACAATGTCGGGTCTTTCTGGCGCAGGAATGTAGTACATCCTCGCTTTGGCTTTAAGCAGTCATTTTTTATTGAAGATATGAATTGGAAGGGTGATTTCGGTCAGGGTTTTCCTGAAGACGATATTCTTTTCCATAAAGTTTTTAGTGAGTATCAAAAGAACTTAAAAGAAAACAAAAAAACTTTCTCGTTTGTTATTACTATCCATACGCACGGTCCTTACAATGAAGTGAACGATGATGGTGGTGAAGCTCATTATATCGAGAAGATGAAGACTTCTATGGCTCAGTTCACGGACTTTCAAAATAAGGTTCTTGCGCTAGCTAAAGAAAAAAACCGTCCCGTGGTGTTTTTAGTTTTTGGTGATCATAAGCCGGCGATGACGATTTCTTTTTATAAGCGTCATGTGTTTAAGGATGATTTTTTTGAATCAGTGGATACGAAGCGGGACTTTTTCCAATTTGCTTCATTAAGCGATTCTCAGAAGGTCGTTTATGGACGCGTTCCCTTATATGTAAAAGCTGTCGGTCTTAACGCTATTGATTTCTCTAAAAGCTTTTCAACTGAAATCAAAGATCGTCCCATTTACTGTCTACCAGGTATCATCGCTAATCACGTTGAATTAAAAAGTCAGTACTATGGCTTTTTAGGTCAAACTTGCGAAGAGCGTTCGCCTAAAGAGTTAGTGGATAAGCAAATCTTAAAAGATGTCTTCAAAGAAGAAGTTTACGGAAACGTTTTGTTTGCTAAGTAAACTTCTGCGCAACTGCTCAGGAAACTATCGTTTGATAACTCTTAGCGTAGTTCTGATATTTCTTGCTGGGAACATAAAAGCATAATGCTTCTCGTAAGATTCATCTCCCATCAGTTTTGCAAGCAGACGGGGAATCAGGCTGCGGAATGTCTTATTAAATTCGATTTCGCTTTTTACCAGTTCAAATTCACCGACAACTTGGCTTAGGTATTCGCCTTTTAAAAGGCATTTATACCACCCGCTAGAAAAGTGCCATAGATGGGTAGGATCGTTCCACGAGTCAATCCATGAAAAATGGGGTGTTTCGATATACACTTCTGCACCGTGTTTGCAGATACGGTGGATTTCCTTAAGGAAGATCTTCGTATCCCCTACGTGCTCAATGACCTGAACGGCCCTAGCGCCATCAAACTCATTGTCCGGAATTTCCCAATCAGGCGCGTTAAAATTAACGACTTTATCAACGCCAGGGAAAGGGTGAATGTCTACTCCATAGGAGCCGGGATGTTTTTTGGGGCCGCAACCTAGATCTACTGTTTTCACTGCGCAGAAATTTAATGCGAAAGTTATTCGAGATCAAAGACTATTTGCTTTAATTAACACCCTCAATTAGTGTTAATTTCTTACGACTTGGTAGTAATAATTTCTGCGCAGAGTTATTTTTAGCAGCAGCAACAGGGTATGAAGCATTTAGTATTTTTGACCGAGCATTTATCATTTGGTGGCGCAGAACGAGCTCTGGTTGAGTACCTGAGTTGCATAGATAAGACTAAGTACAAAGTTTCTCTGATCGTTCGTGATGAAGTTCCTGAAAATTATCTGCTTGAGAGTGTTCCTAAGGATGTGGCGGTTAAGATTATTTATCGCCAGGACGATGCTCAAAATATTTCTGGGTTTTCAAGATTTAGAAAGCGTTTCTTTCCAAAATTAGATTTAACAATTCGTATTAAAAAAGCGCTGAAAGATTTTGGTGGCTGCGACCTTATTTTGGATTTCACGTCTGTTCTATTAAAACAGGCCCACTATTTTCCAGGTTATAAAAAGATTTATTGGATTCATGGTCCTAAATCCCACATGGGTCCTGCAGAATTAAAAAAGTTTTCTTTGCGTCTGCGTAGCTATGATCGGGTTGCCGTCGTTAGTAAGCATTTAAAAACTGAACTTGAGCATCTTCTTCCCCATGTAAGTAAAAAAATTGTATGCATCTATAATCCGTTTGATTTCGGCCGAATTGCAGCAAGTGCGGGGGATGAAAGTGAGCTTTCACGTACTGATAAAGAGCTAATTAAAAAGCCTTATCTATTAGCTGTTGGTCGTTTTGCCGTTGAAAAAGACTATCAGACGTTGATTGATACTTACAAAATCCTTAAAGACCAAAATGTCGGATACAAACTTTATATTATCGGTGATGGCCCTGGCAGAACTGCAATTCAATCCCGCATCATGGATCTTAAACTTCAAAACGACATTGTCCTATTAGGGGCAAGAATCAATCCGTACATTTGGATGAAGAACAGTTTTATGTTCGTTCATTCTGCAAAAATTGAAGGATTCGGACTGGTCATTGTTGAAGCCATGGGTTTAGGTAAAGCTGTCGTGGTAACAAACTGTCCAGTTGGTCCGAAAGAAATTTTGGAAGACGGAAAGTTTGGTTGGTTAGTTCCTGTGGAGGACTCTGCTGAGATGGCTGCAGCTATCCAAGCCCTGACACAAAATGAAGAGCTTCGAGTGCAAGCGCAATCGTTGTCGTTAAAAAGGGCAGAAGACTTCAGTGCTGCCAATCTTCTGCCTGATTTTTATAAAATCATTAACGAGACGTTAGAGCTTTAATTTCTTAAATAAGCCCTCAGGCACAGATTTAAAAATCATCATGATGTAGCGCCAGAAAAAGGGAAGATAGACTGAGTCTTTTTTCTTATCAATGGCTTCACAGATTCCCTTAGCAATGGCCGATGGCGAAGCCCATAAAGCTCCCTTTTTAAAATTTTTGGTCATTGGTGTATCCACGAAGCCCAGTTTTAAAGTAATAACCTGAACATTGTAGGGAAATAATCGATTTCTAAGGCCGTCCGTAAATGCAGACTTAGCGGCTTGAGCAGATCCATAAATGTAATTTGATTGTTTACCGCGGTCGCCAGCAACAGACGAAATAACGGCAATAGTGCCAGACTTTCGCTCTTTCATCTTTTGGGCAATTTTAGAAATGATCGAAGCATGACTGACAAAATTGCTATTTAGTATATTTAAAAGCTCAGTCGTATCACTTTCTGCTTTTTCCTGATCGCCCAAAATTCCGTGGGCTACAAGAGCAACATCCACATGGCCTAATGATGCTGTGGCGTTGTTCACTAAGGTTTCGTGATAGGCGTGGTCATTAAGATTATGGCTTACATAATCAACGGAAGAGGCTCCTCTAGATAGTAGGTCATCTTTAATGATCTCTAGAAAATCTCGATTTCGACCTAATAGAAATAAATTGGCTTTCTCAGCTGCGTATACGCGCGCTACTTCTTGGGCAATAGCCGATGTGGCGCCAACGATCAATACTTTTTTCATTTTACACGTCTCCAGAGGCTAGAAGAGAAAGAGGGGTCCACATATTTTTTATATTCAGTAATGCGAGGATAAAACACAGCAAAACTTGATGCGCTCATGCGCGCATCTTTTGCCGGGTAAACGCGGCCGCCGGCATTTTTTACTATCTCATCGCATTCATCAAGAACTTTAAAAAGCTTGTCGCCGTAATTTGGAAAATCCAATGCCAGCGTAAGCCCTTCTTGTGGGAATGAAAGCATTCCTTCAGATTCAATGGGACCGAAGGTTTTTAAGACAGCTAAGAAAGAGCCCATCTCTGAACTTTTGATGATATCAAAGATTTTGCTCACGGCCTGCCAGTTAGTCCCCTTATAAGGGATAACGAATTGATACTGTAAAAAACCATTTTTTCCATAGATTTTATTCCACTGATGAATTGAATCGAGTGGGTAAAAAAACGGATCATAGTGAACGATGTCGGTTTTAACTTTGGTCAGGTTTTTTCGGTAGTAGAGCGCATTAAAGGCTTTAATGCTAAATTTATTTAAAACCCAAGAAGGGAAAAAGAATGGAATGGTTTTAAAGCCACTTGATTTATGCAGTCGAAAATCTTTGACCGAAGCAAAGTTTCCTCTGAGATAAATTCCACGAATGTCCTTAGAACTGCTTACGCAATCAACCCAAGCGACCGTGTATTCGTAATTTTTTTCAGAAGCCTCATTAATTTTAAAAAATTCATCAAGTGATTGAAATTGAATTTGTTCTTGAGCAATCCACGTAGAAGGAATTTTGGTTAGTCTAAATTCTGCCCAAGTAATAAAGCCAGTCAGACCTAAGCCGCCGATGGTAGCATAAAATAAATCGCTGTTTTGTTCTCTAGAACAAATGATTCTTTCGCCAGTGCTTTTTAAAAGCTCAAATTGAATGACATGATGACCGAAGTTGCCAGCCTTATGATGATTTTTCCCATGAACATCGTTGGCGATGGCACCACCGACGGTTACGAACTTCGTTCCTGGTGTCACTGGCAGGAACCAGCCTTCGGGAACCACAAGTTTTAAAATTTCATCAAAACTGACTCCAGATTCGCAGCGTAGAACACCAGACGATCTGGAAAAATCAATAAAGTGATTTAGTTGCTGGCTTCCGATTAATATTCCAGAGTCGTTAAGACAAGAATCTCCGTAAGATCTTCCTAGGCCTCGGGGTAATAGAGTTTGCGTTGCTTCAGGCAGTTTAGAAAAGCGGTAAGGCAGGTTTATTAATACCTGCTTAAACACTTTTGGAAACATACCCCAGCTTAGCAAATCCATTAAAGGCTCACCGCCGAAACAATGGCTAAAAGAATCAAGCACGCCCAGCTGACTTTATCTTTTACGGCAAAAACAACCGGATCGTCGTGAATTTCATCACGGTTTGTAAGTAGCCAGATTCTTGAAATCCAAAATAGTAAAATCGGCGTCGCATACCATAGGCCCTGAGGATTTGAATATAGCGCGCGAACCTCAGCCCCTTGCAGATAAAGCAAAATAATCAAAATTGAAAGTAAGCCAGAGCCTACGCCCAATGATTGAACCATGGAGTGATCAACTTGTCTGTAGCCGCGACCATCTAAAGTGATTTTATTTTTGCTGCGACTAATTTCTGTATAGCGCTTAACACACGCTAAACTAAAGAAGAACAAAGTTGAAAAACTTAGAAGCCACTCAGAGACCGGTACCGAACTTGCCGCTGAGCCCGCAAAAATACGCATTGTATACATCAAGGACAGAATGATGATGTCTACGATCACACTTTGTTTAAGATAGAAAGAATAGCCGAGATTCAGAATCAGGTAAGTCGCAATCCATCCTGCGAACTGCATCGGAAGAGTTGTCGCAAATGCCAATGAGCCTAACAATAAGATGGGTAATAAGAACAGTCCCCATCTAATTGGCAAATTCCCCGAAGCAAAGGGACGTTTTCTTTTTGTATGATGGTTTCTGTCAGACGATAAATCCAGTATATCATTCAACACGTAAACAAAAGAGGCGGCTAAGCTAAAACTAACAAAGGCTAGGGAGCACTTTAGAAAATACTGATCTTGAAATAGTTTATGGCCGGCTAAAGCAGGGAGGAAAACTAATGCATTTTTCACCCATTGATGGGGACGAATCTGCTTGATTAGAAGCTTCCATGGATGCGAAAGGTCTTTGATTACAATAACCGGTTTTCCAAGTTTGCGAATTTTTATTTCTAATGGTTTATTTGGATTTACGGCTATGACTTCTTCAGATTGTTTCCATAACGGCAAATCCGCAAAATGATCGCCGATATAGCTAAAAGATGCTGTTCCAATCTTTTCTTGTAGGGCTTGGAGCTTTTTATCTGATTTTAAATTATGAATCTCATTGCTGCCAATAACCTGGTCAAAAATACCCAGGTGATTTGAAACGGCCTGAACCCAAGCTAGTGGACTTGCAGAGGCTAAAATCACTGAACCTTTACCGGAGCTGCGATAATCTTTGATATAAGCAATCACTTCATCACGGTAAGGCAAAATCGCCGCATTAAACGAAGTGTGTTTAGAGATCTGATGTTTGAAAAAAGCGCGCCCTTTAAGAATCCAAAAAAAACTTAGCAAAAATAGCAGCGGGTTTTTTTTAAGCAGAACAATCCATTGTTCGTACAGGGCATCCGTTTTAATCAGGCATTCATCTAAATCGCAGACTAAATATTGAGACATGACGAGATACTATCAATTGTTCCCTGCGCTTGCTAGCTTATAGCTTTTCTTTTCGAAATAAATCTGCGAAAGCCAGCGCATCAATTCCAGGCCGGCAAGGGCTGCGCACCACGTGAAAAATCGTGGATAGTAAGCTGGGAAAAGAAGCATATGCAAGAAAACGAAGCCCAAAATGATGAAAACATTTTCGTTTATTACTGGGTTTTGCATTTTTCTGAAGTTCTTAAACCAAACAAAAACAAGAGCGATATAGGCAAGAAAATGTCTGTGACCTAATAGCGCCGAAAAGCCATCGCCATAAATTTTTAAATATGGTGCAATTGTTGTTGCAATGGACATTGTTTCAGGAAAGGGATCGTTGTGAATCAGGGTAAAGTTAAGAATTTTAAGGTAGCCATAGTTAGCATTTAAGCGATTTACTAAAAGATAAGCTATCGCTGGAACGATTAAAAAACTCAGTGCTGGTACAAGTTTGCGACGGTATGCTGCGCAAAGTCCTAAGAGACCAGCTAAAATTACGAAATCTGTCCTTACGACGGTCGCCACTGTCAGGGTTACCATAGCAATCCACCAAATTTTTCTGAAGTAGAAAAAGCTTATTATAGCAAAAAAAGCCGCCATAGTATCAGGTGTTGAATATCTAGCTATATCTGGAAAACCACTGAATAATATGATGATCGGGAAGGTAATGAGTGAGAATGAGTTCGCTGAGTTGAATCCAATAAAAAGAGCTGCGACACAAAGTCCCGCAAATAGGCTTGCTACAATAAACGTTGATTCGGCAAATGTAATATTAAGTAGTTCCGATGTTATTTTCAAAGTAAAAAGATATGCCATCCGGATTGTATAAAAAGGCATCTGTTGAGTAATCGACTCTGGATTTGTCGCAACAGTTACTCTGTAAGGAGTAGCGCTTACAAGCTCAGCGTAAGTTTTGTCGTCGACAACGGACTTTATTTCTTGAAATGTAAAGTCTCTTAATTTTTCGCCGCGGACGCCAAGATTATAGTGTGAGGCTGCGACGTAGCCAATAATATCCCAATTATAGGCAGGATTAAAAAGGCCATACATAAAAACTATAGCGGCAAAACAAGCTCCTAAAATAAATTTCATTGGAACTTTCTAGGAAAAAGTTTTTCTTTTTCATCCGTTTTTGTTGGAACGTGGGAAAGGTAGCCGAATGAAAAGCCAAGTATAAGCAAAATGTAATTGCGACATTCGTGAAGTCGAAAAGGGGTGTCTGTAAGTGAACTAAACATCAGAGCTACGATAACTAACAGGGATCCTAATGCAATCTTCTTTTCTTCATCGAGAGTTCTGTTTTTGAATGATGTGTAAAAATACTTTGAGCCAATCGAGAAGATAATTAAGTATAAGATAAATCCAGTTATCCCAGTACCAGATAATAGCTGTAGAAATTGGTTATGGGCATTGCCTAATATTAAAGTGCCCTTTGGGACGTGTAATTGCTCATAATACGCAGGGTATAAGCTCCTAGCATTTTCAATTCCAACGCCGAATATTGGATTGTCGACAAATATGTTCCAGTTCACTTTCCAGGCAATTAATCGCGTTCCCTGAGCGCCTGCCGCTGAGATATCGATAGAATATATAATGCGATCACTTACACCAAATGTATTCGTTAGAAATACGGTTCCAACTAACAGTAACATTCCCAAAGCCGTGTAATAGATATATTTATTTTTGGCTAATATTACGAACGTAATAAAAGCCGCAGCGGCTCCAAGCCAAGCGCTTCTTGAATAAGTAGCAAGTATCGCGATGCCTAATGCGATGACTGTATAAAGTGTTGCGACAGAAAATTTGAGTTTTTCGTTGTTCGAATTGTAGAGATGCCCCAAATAGAATGCAAAGATAAGAAGAATTGTGTGTGCTAGGTGATTTGGGTTTGCGTAGAGACCTTGCAGCCTAAAGGCAGGCGAAAATATTTGTCCGCGAAAATCTATGAAGTAATCTATAAGCAAATACAATGCTGCGGATAGTACGATTAAGGTAAACTGCTGTATTTTTCCACTGGATAATTTCAGTTTTAAGCCAGCATAGTAGCTCATGTACAGACCTAAAATCCAGCGAAGATCCCAGATATCATCCCAGTTTATAGAATTTAAATTGCCGCTAAAATATCCAATCGAACTACAAATCAAGAATAAAGCGATCAGCACGTTAAAAGTATTTTTGCTAAGAAAAAACTTTGGTCTGAAGCGGATGGGGTCACTTTTTAAACAAAGTATACCAATTAAAAATGAGAGCCCAAAAATGTAATCCAAAGCACGATAGCTGAAAATATTCAGTGCGACGGCTCCGCAAAAAAATAGCGACCAAAATGTAGGGTTATTGAAATTATTAAAAGTCTTTATCTTCATTTTTACGTTGAAAGTTTTTTTAATAGTAACAAGATTAATTATACTAGTATCGCAAATTTCAGCGTCAGAGAATTTTAATGCCTTGCGCGATGGGCTGTTTGAGTCTGCAAATGACCGTTTTGGGACGTTTATGTCGAAGCGTGCTAATAGAGTATTATTTGTTTGATAAATGAACCTATATGCAATGATTAGTTCCATCTAATTGCGGAACTTAAAAATCGTGCGACCTCTTCAATTGTTCTTTTTATTGATCATTTTTTACTCTCTCTAGGTGCTCTGACTACCTTCTATGAGTACTACTAATTGCATTGACAGATTTCTTCACGAGACGATAAAAATTATCGTTCATTAAATTTATAACAGGAAGAAATTGCCCAGATGATGTCAGATATTCTAAGCCTTATCGGTCGAAACAAGCCTTTATTCACAGAGGATCTCGAGTCCATCGAATCTAAAATTTCCGATAAAGTATCTAAATCTTCATTTTTGGTTTTGGGTGGAGCCGGGTCTGTTGGCCAAGCTGTTACCAAGGAAATATTTAAGCGTAATCCCAAAAAACTTCATGTCGTAGACATTAGTGAAAATAATTTAGTTGAACTAGTTAGGAATATTCGTAGCTCGTTCGGATATATAAATGGTGACTTTCAAACGTTTGCTCTTGATATCGGCTCACTTGAATATGATGCATTTATTAAAGCTGACGGTAATTTTGACTACGTGTTAAACCTTTCAGCATTAAAGCATGTAAGGAGCGAGAAAGATCCTTTCACGTTGATGCGTATGATCGATGTAAATGTCTTCAATACTGATAAAACTCTTCTTCAATCTATTGAGAAGGGAAGTAAGAAGTATTTCTGCGTTTCCACCGATAAAGCTGCAAATCCAGTAAACATGATGGGTGCATCAAAGCGTATCATGGAAATGTTCTTGATGCGTCGTAGTGAAAAGATCAGTATTTCCACAGCGCGCTTTGCAAATGTGGCATTTTCAGATGGCTCGCTGTTGCATGGCTTCAATCAAAGAATTTTAAATAAACAGCCAATTGTTGCGCCAAATGATATCAAGCGTTACTTTGTGACGCCTCAAGAGTCTGGTGAGCTGTGTCTGATCTCCTGCCTTTTAGGTGAAAACAGAGACATCTTTTT
Organism: Bdellovibrio bacteriovorus; assembly: GCA_041888585.1. Taxonomy (GTDB): domain Bacteria; phylum Bdellovibrionota; class Bdellovibrionia; order Bdellovibrionales; family Bdellovibrionaceae; genus Bdellovibrio; species Bdellovibrio bacteriovorus_I. The sequence goes on from CP168971.1 coordinate 1,476,685, forward strand.
CCCAAAACTAAGTGAAGATCTCCATCTAATTACGTTTTCTGATATCGCAATAAAGTATCTGGCCGGTTTAGGATACAAGCCATACTTATGCTCTAACGAAGATGAAGCGCGTAAACTTGTTTTAACTCTGCCTCAAACAGGTCAGTGGCCATGTCTGTTTACGGCCAGTGATACGACAGGTGAAAAAGAGTTTGAGGAGTTTTTCACGGAAAACGAAACTCTTGATATGACAACCTTCAAAAGTCTTGGTGTGATCAAAAATGAACGTGTTTACAACGAAGAGCTTTTAAACATGTTTTCTGAGAAGGTGCAGTCTTTGAAGCAGCGTATGGCCTGGTCCAAAGGTGATATTGTAGAGTTATTCTTCAAGATGATTCCAAGTTTTGCTGCCAACCATAAAGAGACCGGTAAGTATTTAGACGGTAAGATGTAGAGATGTATAATAAGCTGATTCAATTTATCCGCGATACTTACAATACCAAGGAATTCATTCCCTTGCATGTTCCTACATTTACAGCTCACGAATCAGACTATGTCCTTGAAACAATAAAAAGCACCTTTGTTTCCAGTGTCGGGCAGTTTGTAGATCGATTCGAAGGTCAAATGCAAACTTTTACTGGTACTTCAAGAGCCGTCGCCACAGTTAACGGCACGGCAGCCCTTCACGCAGCCTTATACATGGCGGGCGTAAGAAGTGGTGATTTGGTAATCACCCAGGCATTAACTTTCGTGGCTACGTGCAACGCTTTATTTCACATGGGCGCAGAACCGGTATTCGTAGACATAGATAAAGAGACATTGGGCCTTTCACCAGAGGCTTTGGCGAATTTTCTTGAAGAGCATGCGGTGTTAAATTCTGACGGTGTAGCTATTGAGAAGAAATCTGGCAGAAAATTTGCCGCTGTAGTTCCAATGCATACTTTCGGTCATCCCGTGCGTCTCGACGAGATCGAGGCTGTGTGTAAGAAGTGGAATATTGTTCTTGTTGAAGATGCAGCGGAAAGTCTTGGTTCTTACTATAAAGGTAAACACACAGGCACGATTGGACAGTTTGGGGCATTGAGTTTTAACGGAAATAAGATCATCACTACAGGTGGTGGTGGTATGGTTCTGTGCAAGGACCCTGAAGAAGGAAAACGCACGAAACATGTTACTACAACGGCAAAGGTCCCGCATTCATACGAGTTCTATCATGACGAACCGGGATTTAATTACCGTCTTCCAAATTTAAATGCAGCCCTGGGTTGTGCTCAAATGGAAAAGCTTCCGCTTTTCATTGAACAAAAAAGAAAATTGGCAAAACACTATGAGCAGTTCTTTGCCAATTCTGACTTGCAATTCATCACAGAGCCCTCTTATGCTAAGTCCAATTACTGGCTAAATGCGGTTGTTTGCCCGGATAAGAACGCTAGAGATGAATATTTAACGCAGTTGAATGCAAACGGAGTGATGTGTAGACCGGTGTGGCAGTTGATGCACACTCTGCCCATGTATCAACACTGTATGCGGGATTCTCTTAATGCTTCTGAGGCGATGGCCGCCACATTATTAAACATTCCAAGTACCCCGGTAGAAAATTTATGAAGATTGGAATTTTCGGCACCTCCGGGTTTGCCACCGAAGTTGCTGATGTTTGTGATTCCCTGGCAATCCAAGATATAGTTTTTATTTCTTCCGAAGTCTCATCGGAAGGGGCAGCGAAGAACGGAATCCCGGTAGTCAGTGAATCAAAAGTTCCCGACTTGCAGAAACAAGGGTATGAATTCGCCATTGGAATTGCAAATCCTCAGATAAAAGAAAAAATATCTGCCAAATACACCGACTTAAAGTTTGTAAACCTAATCCATCCAGCCGCTTCCTTCGGAAGAAATCAGCGTAAGGAATTAGATAAATGCAAGGGTCTTGTAGTAGGCGCAGGTGTTCGATTCATGTCCAACATTAAAGTTGGGGACTTTGTTTGCATTAGTCTGAACGCAACTATCGGACATGACAGCGTGCTGGAATCGTATATTTCCATTATGCCAGGTGCTCACATATCCGGAAATGTTGTTATTAAGTCCAAAGCTTATATAGGATCTGGTGCAGTGGTTCTTCAGGGTAATGATAGTCAAAAATTAATTCTAGGCGGATCGCTGAAGGTCGGAGCAGGTGCTGTTGTTACTCAGAGTTTCGAAAACGAAGGCACTGTGGTCGGAGTGCCAGCAGCAAAAATTAAGTAAAGCCTAACTATGAAGCAAAATGATATCGTCGTTTTGACAACGGCATTTAGACAGGATTCGTCATTTACTGAAGACTTTTTCCAGTCACTAAAAAATCAGACTAGAACCGATTTTGACTTGTTGCTTTTAGACGATGGAGCAGAGGGGCTGGAAAGTTTTGTTTCTAGATACTCAACTTTAAATGTCATTCAAATACCTGGCAAAAATAATATCGCAAAAAATCGCGAAGAGTTAATTAATTCAGCCATCAAAATGGGATATTCAAAGGCGGTTTTTGCTGATTTTGATGATCGTCTTTCAGAAAATCGAATCGAAATCAGTGCCGCGCTATTAGATGTCGAAGTAATTGTAGTCAATGACGTAATCCTTTTTTCGGGTGCCTCCGTCCAGCCCAAAGGGCATTTTGCCGGTTTCTTAAATGAGGGGCAGAGGGTAGATTTAGGGCTAATTCTAGAGTCAAACTTTCTTGGAATGTCCAATACGGCGGTGCGCCTGGATAATTTAAACCGAGTAAATTTTGATTCTGGCCTGAAAGCTGTAGATTGGTTCTTTTTTTCTAGTCTGCTAGCCGAAAAAAAAGGTGCCATTTTCACGGGACGTTGCAAAACCTTTTATAGGCAACATTCTCATAATCTCTCAAATATTGGCAAAGTGTCGGTAGAGCAGTTGCACAATGAAATAAAGGTGAAAAAACACCATTATTCGCTTATGGTTAACCGCGCAGCAGAATATAAATCTTTATTGCTAGCGGTGTCGGATTTTTGTGAGAATCTGGAAGACGTATCGCTCGCAAACAGAATTATTAACGACAGTAAAAGTAAAAAGACGCCATTTTGGTGGAACATATTTAACGAAAAAGAATATTGGATAATTAAAAATGAAATTAACAAAAAAAGTTGAAGTGTTTAACGGTGGAAAGCCCTACATCATTGCAGAGCTAGGTTCCAACCACAATGGCGATATGGAATTGGCAAAAAAGCTTATCATCGAAGCAAAAGCGGCTGGTGCTGATTGCGTTAAATTCCAGAGCTGGTCAAAAGATACAATTTTCGCGCGTAAAAAGTATGAAGATAACTATTTCATCGCTGACGATTATCGCGACAGAACTGATTTTACTTTAGAAGAGATCGTAGAGGAATATTCTATTTCTGAATCAGAACTTCTTGATATGAAGAAATTTGCTGACGAAGTAGGAATCGATTGCTCTTCAACTCCATTCAGTAAAAGAGAAGCTGATTTCCTCGTGGAAGTTTTGGAAACTCCTTTCATTAAAGTAGCATCAATGGATTTGAACAACCTGCCATTCTTGCGCTACTTAGCCAGAAAGAAAAAACCAATGGTCATTTCAACAGGCTTAAGTGAGCTGTATGAAATTGACCGTGCGGTTAAGACAATTGAAGAAGAGGGAAATACGCAAATCGTAATTCTTCACTGTGTTTCTACTTATCCTCCGCAAGATGAAGATGTAAATTTGAATAACATCAAAACTCTTATGATGAATTATCCGAATTATCCAGTAGGCTTTTCTGATCATACTTTAGGCACAACAATACCAACAGCTGCGGTTGCATTAGGCGCTTGTTTAATTGAGAAGCATTTCACTTTGGATAAAAACATGGAAGGTTGGGACCATAAGGTTTCTGCTACGCCAGATGAAATGAAAGAATTAGTTGAAAACGCAAAACGTGTAGTTACTTCTATGGGTTCTTACAGAATCACAGCTCCTGAATCAGCGGAGAAAAAGGCAGAATTTAGAAGAAGTATCGTTTTAACTTCTGACTTGCCTAAAGGAACAGTTCTTAAAGAAGAACATTTAGACTTTAAACGTCCTGGTACAGGAATTACACCAGCCATGACTGAGTTTGTGATTGGTCGCACTTTGAAAAAAGACTGCAAGTTTGATCATATTCTTACACTTGAGGACTTAGTGTAAATGTTAGTTATTATCCCAGCTAGAGAAGGTTCAAAAGCATTACCGGGGAAAAACATAAAGCCTCTCGGTGGGGTGCCCTTAATTGCTCACACAATAAAGGCTGCGCTAGCCTCAAAGCATGTAACGCGGGTAATTGTTTCTACGGACAGCCAGGAAATTTATGACATTAGTTTGAAATACGGTGCGCACCCATCATTTTTACGTCCCAAGCACCTTGCTACTGATGACTCTAAAGTTGTCGATACGTATTTGTATACGGTCGATCGACTTCAAAACGAAACGAACGAGCACATTGAGCAAATTGTTGTGTTGCAACCAACTTCTCCGTTGCGAACGTCCGCCGACATTGATAACGCAATTGAATTATTTAAACAGAACAAGTCTGACTCGGTTATAAGTTACACAGAAGAACATCATCCAATATTATGGCATAAGTATGTTAGATCAGATTTAACCTTAGAGTCGATTTTTCCTGACTTGTTGGAAAATAGGCAATCTTTGAGGAAGTCATATTATCCGAATGGTGCAGTCTATATTTTCAAAATGGATCTATTGCGAAAGCGAAAGTACAGTTCAGAAAATACACATGTCTACATCATGCCAAGATCGCGTTCCATTGATATTGATACCATCGAAGATTTTGAGTACGCAGATTTCTTGTTTTCTCGGGGGTAGGTGTATTTCGAGCGAGGATGTGTCAGTCTGCTAAAGGTATTCCGAATTTTGTTATCCCTGATTGAAAATAATTGGAGAATGAAGTGTTTAAAGAAAAAAAAATGAAGATAATTGCGGAATCTGCATCCAATCATCAGGGAAGTTATGAGTATCTAGTTGCATTGTTATATGCAGCTAAAAATTCTGGTGCTGACTATTTCACTGCACAAATCTTACAAATCGACTCCTTTTGTGATCCAACTTATGAAAAAAGAAATTTGGTAGAGGAAATTGCTTTCAGTTTTGAGCAGTGGAAAGCTTTTTTTAAAGAATGTGAAAAAGTTGGTCTAAATTTTATTCCGTGCGCAGTGGATTTAGAGAGTCTGAAGTTTTGTATATCTGAAGGATTTAAATTATTAAAGTTGCACGGAACTGATTTGTTAAACATGCCAATGCTTGAGGTAATTGCTGGATCTGATGTTCGGATATTAGTTGAGACCCAATTAGCGACAGAAAGGGATATTGAAGTAGCATTATCTAAAATCGGAAAAGATAAAGTGGAATGTCTTCTTCATGGCTACAGCAATTATCCTACAGAGGAAGAAGAATTAAATCTATCGGCCCTTGAGTTTATTAAAGAAAAATGGGGACTGCCAATTGGTTTCGCAGATCACAGCACGGATACTACAGTCATTCCTATGATGGCCATGGCGATGGGCGTATCATGGTTAGAAAAGCACATAACAATTTCACGAAATGATAGACGATACGACTGGCAGCCATCACTGTCCCCAGAGGAGTTTGCTGTCTTGGTTGCGCAAACCAAAAGGTTTAGCAGAGTCTTTGGACGAAAAATAAAGCATCCAACCTCAGTAGAAGTGAGAATGCGTAACTCAATGTATAAGAAGTATATTGGTGATGGCCCAGAAAAAAAAGTCGTACGAGCTGATCGTGGTCTTGATTACTATGAGCAAATTTACGAAAAGTATCCCAAAGATAAAATTGTTACTGCAGTAATAGCAAGACTGAAAAGTACGCGATTAAAAAGTAAGGCACTTCTGGATTTCCATAATGATGCTATGGTTTTTGATTTAATTAACTATATAGGTCGTTCAAGGTCTTCATCAAAAACAATACTTGCTACTTCTTACCTCGATACTGATAACGAACTTGTTCTTCAGGCTGAAAAGAGGGGGATAGCAGTATATAGAGGTCATCCTGAAATTGTAGTCGATAGACTTCTTGATATAGCTGAAATGGAAAAGGCTGGTGGTGTGTTTAGAGTGACCGGTGATATGCCATTCGCAGATCCTGAATTGATGGATAAAATGGCTGAAATTGCTATCAATAACGATCTTGACTATGTAAGGGCATTAAACTTTCCGCTAGGTATGTCTGCCGAATACTATAAAACAAGTTTTCTACAGAAGCTTTACCAGAATATGGAAGATCCAAACGATTCCGAGTATCTCGCTTGGTTTGTAGCGCTTTATCGTGGCGCCCGCAAAGGTTGTATTGATGTTCAGTATGAGGGCGTTGATTTAAGTTTATATAGCTTAACGGTGGACTATCAGGAAGATCTTGATCGTTGTAAGAAACTACTGCAGGCAATTGGCAAAAGAAGTATGAGCGATATAAATCTAAAAGATATTTTAAAGAATCTGAATCTATTGGATCAAGTTTCTCCAAATATGGAGATTAAGTTACCAGGTGGCAGTCGCATGAAATATCATGAGTTTGTGAAAATGCAGAGGGATCAGGGATTTCAGTTTATTGAAAAGTATAATGCTGAGGTTTAAAGGGCATTCATTCTGTAAAAAATGAAAGAAAAAATGTGAAACATTCAATTCTGCTTACTAGTAATACGACTTTACAGGATGTTGTTCAGGCATTGGACGCAGGGGGCATCGGCTTTCTTGCATTTGTGGATGGCGATAATTCTCTATTAGGTATCGTTACCGACGGCGATCTACGGCGCAGTATTCTGCGAAAAACCTCGGATATTAATCAAATTATTAATCGAACCCCGGAGACCATGGTGTTTGGCTCCTCAAACAGAGATATTGTTTCTCGTTTAAAATCCTTGCATCGACGTCACATGCCACTGGTAAATGAGAAAAATCAACTCTGTTCAGTGTTTTCGCTAGACGAAATCGAATTCGTATCTCGCAACAATTACGTCGTTCTCATGGCTGGGGGATTAGGGTCCCGTTTGGGCGAATTAACTAAGGACCTTCCTAAGCCGATGTTAAAAATTGGGGATCGCCCAATGCTTCAACATTTGGTTGAGCAATTTAGAGATCAAGGTTTTTCAAAATTTATTTTTTGTTTAAATTATAAAAAAGAGATTATTCGAGAATATTTTAGTGACGGAAAAAAACTTGGTGTTTCTATAGAGTACGTTGAGGAGAATCAACCTCTGGGAACTGCGGGAGCTCTCAGTCTTATTCGGCAAGAAATGCTGACTGAGCCTTTCTTTGTAGTTAATGCCGACGTACTTACATCCCTGGATTTCAACGAAGCACTTAAGTATCACATAGAAAAAGGTTCAGTAGCCACTATGTGTGTGCGTCAGTTTCAACATCAAGTTCCCTATGGCGTGGTCACAAGTAATGAAAATCAATTCATACAAGAAATTAAGGAAAAGCCCATTTATCCATTCGATGTAAACGCAGGAATATATGTAATGAACCCGGGGGCATTGCGACATGTTCCCGAGAATACTTATTACAATATGACAACGCTGTTTGAAAAATTAATTTCGAAAAAACTCCCGTGCGCAATGTTTAGATTGCTCGATTATTGGGTCGATATCGGTCGTAAAGAAGATTTATTAAGAGCTAGCGAAGATATAAGCTTGGATAATTGCCCAAAAGGTGGATCGCGAAAATGAATATCCTCTGTCATGCCGGACCCTGGTCAGACACCTACTTAAAATATGTTATTCAAGGGATTAATCCCGCTGCTAAATGTGTCATCACTAGTGCTCATAAAAAGGTGGATGAAACTGGAATGAGCCGTCGGTATTACGATTTTTTGAAAATCAATGCTGGCAAAAAGTTTGAGGCAAGTGAGCAAGACACTGATATTATAATGCGGTGCCGGTTGCTGAGAGCGCTCTCAAAGGAAAAGGCCCTCCTCCACTTAAATAGTATGCGTGACGCCATTGTGGAGATGTATGACGCGCAAAAGCCTGACCTTGTATTGAGTGAAACTATAGATGCCTATGTAATGGACCTTATGTATTTCGAATGCATCAAGAGACAGATTCCTTTCGTAGGTTTAGTAACCGTTTTTATAAACGGTTACGTGCGAATTTCAGCAAGGGGCGAATTTAATCACGTGCGACAGCCAGCAGAATCTGAGGTCGATGAAACCTTAAAGATGTTGGAAGATCGTGCTTACTTACCATCATTCGTTAGTGAGGCTAAGGCGTCCCCGAGGAAGGCAATTCTTACGAGATGGATTAGAAACATCGTTAAAGTTCCTTATTTCATCTTCAAGAGAATGAGTTCCGGCGAGAAGTACAACTACCATTACTGGGCAACCCTAATAGTCTCATGGAATTGGTTCCATTTGTTTCCTCGTTTTGAAGCAGGAACTTCTGATTGGAAGGAAAAAATAAAGAAAGCAAAAAAGCCTATCATTTATTTACCACTGCAATTTGTTCCCGAAGCAACAGTGGATTATTGGTGTCAATCTTTAGCTGTGATTGATTATGACAAAACTTTGTTGGCACTCTTAGACAAGTACCGTGATGATTTTCATTTCCTTATTAAAGAACATCCTAATGTTTTAGGATTTAGAAACCCTAAACTTTACGATCTACTCACTAAAAAACCTAATGTAACAATGTGCCCAGCAAGTCTTCCTTCGAACGAATTAACTAACTTCTATGATGCCGTTTTGGTTTGGACTGGAACTGTGGGCTTCGAATGTGCACTACGGGGAAAGCCAGTTCTCACTTTAGCCACCCCTTATTACCACACGGTCGGTCCAAACTATTTGCTTATCGATCTACAAACTGACGCAAAGAGGATTGAAAGCTTCATAGCGAGTGCTGATAAAGACTTGAGCACGGAAGTTAAGAAAGAGATGGTCCGCCACGTTCTATCCGGAGTAGTAAAGGGTACCTTCAGGGTAGATGGAACGTGGGATGTTACAAGGGCGGCTGATGTGGAGCAAGCCTTGAATTTAGGGAAAAGTCTTTCGCCATACGTAAAGCGATTAATTGGAAAGTATCCTTAAATGTTCGATAAACGGTCTAGTTATTTATTATATCTGACCTTAACGGTAGGGGCCGCTTTTCTATCATTTTCAAAATCACTATTCTTTGCAAAGGCTCTAACCGCGGGGGATTTTGGATCATACAGTCTTGTGATGACCTCATACGTATTTCTTATCTATGCAGGTAGCTTTGGTGCTAACGAATACATGTTGAAGGCTGGGGCGATTGCGTTCTCTCAGAATTTGCACGAAAAACTATTGCAGATACGGCTGAATTCGCTTTTTTATGGGACTGCTTCGACTGCTTTATTTTCAGCTGGGGCTGTTCTGATTGCTATGGTTGTTGGTAGCGATTTACTAGTGAATGCCCTATTAATGTCAGGTCTGATTGCTGTTCCGGCGGTGGCATATAACGTATTGGATTCTTATTATCGCAGCACCCAGAAACATATGGTTTTTTCTGCGATGATGTTTTCTAAATCGGCAGCGCTATTAATCTTTGCCTATTTTTTTACAGGTCAGTTCGGCTTAAAGGCAGCCATCGCTTCTGAAATCATAAGCTTTGTCTTAATTGTAGGTTTTGTTTTTCTTCTGAACATAAATAACATCGTATCCGGGAAATTAAATTCTTTAACCTTAGAGTTCCACGAGATGGCGAGACACGGAATAGCCACCATGCTTGTGTTTATGACCAGAAATATTGCTTTGATCGTCGAACGATACTTCATATCTTTTGCTTTGGGCTTAATCGTTCTTGGAAAATATTCTTTCGTCATGATCATCTACCAATCTGCAGTTTTAGGTGGGGGAATTTTAACAAATGTTCTTGGACCAAAATGGCTTCAATTGTATTCTAGTTCTTTGGATTCAAAGAGACTCATCGGAAGCATTTCGAAGACCATGGCGATTGTTTTTGGTTTAGGGATCATTGTTTATTTTCCTTTCTATATTTTCTTTCCATCCATACTTGAGCATTTCTTTGGGGCATATTTTTCTAAAGATGTTTTATACATGTCCCATATTGTCTATTGGGCATCAATTTTTTATCTAATGACGAGTTTTTTAGATTGGTACTTTATGGCTCTTTCTAAGGAACGAATAACATTAATTACTTCATTTATATCTTTAGTTTTTTTAGTTCTTAGCTTCAGCATCTGTTATTTGTACGGGGCAGGGATAGAATACTACGCACTTTCCTTTATTCTAGTACGATTTGTGTCGTTTTTATTGATGGCTATTTGCGCATCGCGCTTATTTAAAGGAAATTCTTTGTGATCCGAAGTTTGAAGATAAATCTAAATTTGCGCAACAGTTATGCATTTCTCGTGATATTTTTTTGCATCTTTTTTGTGGATGCGTTTTTTACTCCCTTAAGTCTTGTAGCTGCCGATCTTTTTCATCCACGGTTCGCACATTTCTTTAAGGTGCCCTTCTTGGCTATGAACTTGTTAGCGCTTACCTATTTTGCTTTTAACCGGCATAAAATAACATTGTTTTTAAAGGTCACTATACTGTTTAGCTGTATAGGACTGGTTCAAGGTTTATTCTTTAATCATCACGATCGCATATTTTTTAGCCATATTTATGGTGCCACTGTTCCGATTTTAGGCTTTTACTTTGGCTACACAGTTTTCAAAAAGGCTGAAATTCAAGTCGATGCATTGATCGACAAGCTTTTCTTCTATGTTTTTTATTTTCTTTTTGGCTTCATGGTAATTTATTTCACTCTCGTTAAAGTTGGAGTTATTACCTATTTTGGATTATCATCAACACTGCCGCTTTTTCTTGCTTATTTTTTTGCCAGGAAAAAATACCTTCATGTTTTCTTAGCATTTGTTGCCATCCTCTTATCTGGAAAAAGGGTTGTTCTCGTTCAATCTATGGTAGTGTTTTTGCCTATGATTTTTCTTTTTATGCGCGGTTTGTTTCGCGAAAAGAATAATAGAAAACGGGATGTTATGAAACTATTTATAACATTGGTACTTGTAACCTTCGCCGTAATTTTTATTGAGAGGCTAGGGGTCTTGAAAAGAATGACCGATATGTTTTCTCAAGGATGGGATACTGCTGAGAATCTTTACAATATAACAGCTGGTAGAAGTGCAGAGTTTATTTATGCAGTAATCAGTCTTAATGAGTCACCGATGAAGTGGTTAATTGGTGGCGGGTTTGGCAACTATTTTTGGGAACCTATCGGTTCTGGCGAAATGAGTTCATTTTGGAGAATGCATTATTCACACTTTAGTCCAATGCATTTGGTTTTGATCTATGGTCTTCCTTTTGCTGTCTTCGTGTTCCTTTTCAATTTAAAGATTTTTATTAAGGCCTTGAGCTTAAGATCTAATTTCTATGCTAATGTTTTTTTGATGTATTTCTTGGGGTCTTTTTTTGGGGCACTGATGTTCGTGGATTTAAAGTATTGGTTTTTTGCTGGTGCCGCTAAATTTTTTATAGACACAAGGTTAACTGCAAATGATTAAGCTTTTATTTATCTTTCTTATGATCTCTGCGTCTGTGTGTTATGGATCCAATTTCTTTGCTAGGATTTTTTTTCCGAAGAGTTTTTTTTCAGAAATAAACGGTACAGCACTTTTTAATTCACACAGCTGGCAAAATGGAGTTGAATTATCTGTCATTAACGAGAATGGTAAGCTTTTTAGTCATGATCTTTATCCAGGTATAAACTCGTCTTCGCCGCGAGAGTTTTTTGTTGTAGGTAACACCGTTTATTTCGCAGCGAATTCGCAGGTTGGCTTTGAGCTGTGGTCCTATGTAGACGGAGTCGGTCCTAAAATTTTCAAAGATATTTTTCCAGGAAGAAAGGGATCCTTTCCAGCTTATTTCACCCGTTGCATGGGAAGGCTTTTTTTCACTGCTGATCTTCCTAATCGAGGGCGCGAATTGGCGGTGTTGGATTTATCATCTGGGGAATTTACATTTTTTGATCATGAACCTGGTCTGACATCAGCCTATCCAATAAAACTAACATGTTTCAAAAATAAATTATTTTATGTGATAAAAGACGTACCGAAAAATAAAGGAATTTACTCTTTAGACGGTAACTTAAGAGAAACTCTCGAGTATCAAACGACTGGTTTTGAAACGCCTAATCTTTTAAATTTAAATAATGAGACACTTATTTTTGAGATAAAGGGGGCCTATCGTAAATACGAAGCTCCGGGGAAAGTGGAGGATCGAGATTTCTTGGATATAAAGGGCGTCCCGCAAGATATTATTGCCAGATCGGTATTGTGGCGTTTGCCAGAGCGAAGAATTTGCGGTGAAATTGATGATTCGCACTATGGCAAGGCATGGACGATTGTTGATATTTTTAAAAATATTCCTTCCAGCTCTAATATTTCAGAAATGAAGGAGGAGAGAATTTGTGAGGAAGCCAAATATCACAGGTTTTCCTATCTTTTTCATGACAAGGAGAAGTTATACATCCAAAAAGGATATGTGATTGCGGCCCTCAATGTTCAGACAGGATTAATTACTCCAGTAATGAATAGTTCGAATTTAAAGTTAAAAGAGTTTTATTCAGTTATAAAATTGGGTGAAATTAATTTTACCAAAGCTAGGCGGATCACAGATGGCGAAATTATTGAGGTCTACTTTAAGGACGGCGAGGTTATAGAATATAAAGGTCCTGGATCAATGTATGATTTGATCTTCTTTAACGGTAGTTATTACTACAGGGATTCTATGTTATCGTCACGGCTTCGTAAGATTCTATTATAAAAACAATGCCCTTCCCTTTTAGCACTCAACTTTACGACGACAGAGTTATTAAAACCGGGCCTTAGGTTTAACGCTAAATATAAAAGCATTTTGCCCTGCGATAAAAAGTCCCTAGCTATAGTTTTTGGCCATGTAAGGCAATCTCTTATCCAGTGGAAATCTCAATCTTTTTGTTGTGTTTTTCATTCTCGAAATTTAATGTGGCGGGTATGAATAGTACTACTTACAAAATTTGCTCTCACTGCATCATGGACACCAGCGATCCAAACATTTCTTTTGATGAACGCGGCTGGTGTGACTACTGCAACAATTTCGAAAAAAATATTCAGCCAAACTGGCACACTGACAAAAGAGGCGAGGAAGAACTAGAGAAACTTGCCGAAAAAATTCGTAAAGATGGCAAGGGCAGAGACTTCGATTGCATCATCGGTCTGAGTGGTGGTCTTGACAGTTCTTACGTTAGTTATATCGCTAAAGAAAAAATGGGATTGCGCCCATTATTGTTTCACGTTGATGCTGGTTGGAACACTGATCAAGCTGTAGGTAACGTTGAAAAGCTAGTAGATGGTTTGGGATTAGATCTTTATACAGAAGTGATCAACTGGGAAGAAATGAAGGATGTGCAGCTTTCTTTTTTAAAAGCTCAAGTTGCTGACCAAGACATTCCCCAAGACACGGCTTTCTTTTCAGCTCTATACAAATTCGCCAAAGCTCACAAAATTAAGTATGTTGTCACTGGCGGAAACTACTCGACGGAATGTTGCCGTGAACCAGAAGAGTGGGGTGCCTATCCTGGAATCGACAAAACCTTAATCAAGGATATTCATTCTAAATTCGGAAAGCGCACTTTAAAAACTTTCCCAATTATCGATGTTCTTTCATACAAAATTTACTATCGCTATGTGCTTGGAATGGAAGTCGTTAGACCACTGAACCTAGTGCCTTACATTAAAAGTGAAGCTGAAAAAACTTTGGAAACTTTGTTTGGTTGGCAGAAATTTCAACACAAGCATCATGAATCCCGTTTCACTCGCTTCTATGAAGACTATTGGATGCCGAAAAAGTTTGGATACGAAAAACGCCGCGCCCATTTTTCGAGTTTGATTATGACGGGACAAATGACTCGCGACGAGGCTTTAAAACGTATTTCCAAACCTGAATTGAGCGAAGAGTTTTTGAAATCTGAGTTTGAGTTTGTAGCTAACAAACTTGACCTTACAGTTGAGGAACTTCAAGAAATCTTTAACGGTAAAAACAAGACGTGCATGGATTATAAAAACAAGCGCTTCTTGATTGGTCTTGGCTCCCGCGCGATGAGTGCAATGGGCTTAGAAAAAAGGCTCTTTAGATGATTACAATCATCGACTATGGACTTGGCAACATTCAAGCCTTCGTGAACGTCTATAAGAGGCTTCACATCCCGGTGGCAGTTGCTAAAACTAAAGACGATTTTGCGCAAGCCACGAAATTGATTCTGCCAGGCGTGGGGGCTTTTGATCACGCCATGGAACGATTTGCAGCTTCGGGAATGCAAGAAAAAGTGACTGACATGGTTAAAGGCGGCATGCCAGTACTTGGAATTTGCGTTGGCATGCAGATGCTTGCTGACGGCAGCGACGAAGGTGTATTGTCCGGCTTATCCTGGATTCCAGGCAGAGTCCGTGCTTTTAAAGAGATTCCAAACTTAGAAAATCTGCCACAGCCGCATATGGGCTGGAATGACGTTTCCCCAGTTGCCGGTTGTCCTTTGTTTAAAGGTATCGAAGAAAATCCTCGATTTTACTTTCTACATTCGTATTTTTTTGAAGCGAAAAATACAGCGGACATCGCAGCAACTGCTACCTACGGATTGAACTTTTCATGTGTAGTTGCGAAATCCAATATTTTTGGAGTGCAGTTTCATCCAGAAAAAAGCCATCACTTTGGTGTTACGCTACTTAAAAACTTTGCGGAATTATAAAAATGCTAAGACCAAGAATTATTCCATGTCTTTTAATTCAGGATGGCGGACTTGTTAAAACAGTTAAGTTCAAAGATCCGAAGTACGTTGGCGATCCGATTAACGCCGTAAAGATTTTTAACGAGAAAGAAGCCGACGAACTGGTAGTTCTTGATATCGATGCAACGGCTAAGAACAACGAACCTAACTACAAGCAAATTGCCTTCTTAGCAGCTGAATGCCGAATGCCTCTTTGTTACGGTGGTGGAATTAAGACCGCGCAACAGGCAAAAAAGATCATTTCCTTAGGAGTAGAAAAAGTAGCAGTCAGTGCAGCGGCAATTGAGCGTCCTGAACTAGTTACGGAAATTGCCGAAGAGATTGGAAAACAGAGCGTTGTTATCGTTCTTGACGTAAAAAAAAGAATGCTAAGTAGCGCCTTCGATGTTTTTACCCATAACGGAACTAAAAACACCAAAAAGAATGTTTTAGATGTCGCTGTTGAAATGGCAGCTAAAGGGGCCGGCGAAATAGTAGTAAACTCCATTGATAACGATGGCAAGATGTCCGGCTATGAAATTGAGTTAGTAAAAAAACTTCGTGAGCTAGTTAAGATTCCGATCACTGTCATGGGCGGGGCTGGATCGTTAGACGATATTGGAAAAGTTATCGCAAACTGCGGGGTTGTTGGAGTCGCGGCAGGTAGTTTGTTCGTATTTAAAGGAGCGCTTAGAGCGGTTCTAATAAATTATCCGACTCCGAAACAAAAGGACGATTTAATTCGTTCGTCCTTGAATACATCACTTTAGAATTTGATTTTAAGATTATAGCAGGAGAATAAAAGTGCTATTTACGAACAAAACCTTACTTATTACTGGTGGCACTGGTTCTTTTGGCAACGCAGTTTTGTCTCGATTTCTTCGTACCGACATCGGCGAGATCCGAATTTTCAGTCGTGATGAGAAGAAACAAGATGACCTAAGGAAGAAATACAACTCCCCTAAATTAAAGTTTTACCTTGGTGACGTTCGGGATTTTAACAGCATTTCAAACGCAATCCGTGGTGTTGACTTTGTTTTCCATGCGGCTGCTTTGAAGCAAGTACCATCATGTGAATTCCATCCTATGGAAGCCGTGAAAACTAACGTCTTAGGTACAGAAAATGTTCTAGAAGCTGCAATAGCAGCGAAAGTTAAAAAAGTAGTTTGCCTAAGCACGGACAAAGCCGTTTACCCAATTAATGCCATGGGTATTTCAAAAGCTATGATGGAAAAGGTCATGGTTGCTAAATCGCGTGGTTTGAATGACGCGGAGATCGTTATCTCAGGCACCCGCTATGGTAACGTCATGGCTTCACGTGGTTCTGTGATTCCTCTTTTTGTTGAGCAAATGAATGCTGGCAAGCCGATCACGATCACAGATCCAAGCATGACTCGTTTCATGATGACTTTGGAAGATGCCGTGGATTTAGTGCTTTATGCATTCGAGAACGGCAAAAACGGCGATATTTATGTGCAAAAAGCTCCTGCGGCAACGGTTGAAGTATTGGCCAAAGCCTTGCGCGAATTATTGCGTAAAGAAAACCATCCAATCAACATCATGGGTACACGCCATGGTGAAAAACTTTACGAAACTCTTTTAAGCAGAGAGGAAATGGCTTCAGCTGAGGACCATGGTGATTATTATCGCGTTCCACCTGATCTGCGCGATCTTAACTATGGAAAATTCGTCGACCAAGGTGAAGTCGCAATTTCTAAAGCTGAGGATTACAACTCTCACAATACCGAAAGACTTGATGTTGAAGGCATGAAAAAGCTTCTTCTTAAGTTAGATTTTATCCGCGGTACGCAAGAAGGTCGCACAGTCAACCCAGAGGAGTAATATGAAAATTCTGGTCACAGGATCCCAGGGGTTCATCGGTAAGAATTTGGTTGTGCGGCTCAAAGAGCTTAAAAAATTCAAAATTCTAGAATTTCATCATGGTCTTAATAACAATGATCTTGAAGAGTTATTGAAACAGTCTGATTTTGTTTTCCACTTGGCGGGCGTAAATCGGCCTAAGGATGAATCTGAATTTGTTACGGGCAATGCCACGCTTTCCGGTGATATTGGCAAGGCTCTTAAAAAAAGCGGCAAAAGCATTCCGGTGGTTTACACTTCTTCCATTCAGGCTGAAAAAGAAAACCCATATGGCCAAAGTAAAAAACAGGCCGAAGATTTTTTAATTCAAGAAATTCCTGCAGAAAAACTATTTATATACCGCCTTCCCAATGTTTTTGGAAAGTGGAGTAAGCCCAATTACAACTCTGCGGTTGCTACCTTTTGCAATAATATCGCGAACGAGCTTCCAATTACTATTAATGATCCACAAGCCATGGTTAGCCTTGTCTACATCGACGATGTCGTTACAAGTTTCATTTCTATTTTAGATAGTTATGCTGCTGGTGAGACAGACAAAGAAATATTTAAAAAAGTGTCACCGGTTTATCAGGTGACTGTTGGAGAACTGGCCGAAAAGATAAGAAAGTTCAAGGACAGTAGAACTAATCTGATCACCGAACACGTGGGTGAGGGCTTCGATCGAGCTCTTCACGCAACTTATCTTAGTTTCCTAAGGCCAGAGCAATTTGCTTATTCTTTACCTCGTTATGCCGATCAACGCGGCGTCTTTGTTGAGATGCTCAAAACAAAAGAGTCTGGTCAGTTTTCTTTTTTTACGGCAGGAATTGGTATCACGCGCGGCGGGCATTACCACCATACTAAGACTGAAAAATTCCTTATTTTAAAAGGTAAAGGAAGATACCGTTTCAGACATATCGTTACAAAAGAGTTCTATGAGCTCGATGTGGATGCCAGCGAGGCTCGTGTGGTGGAAACCATTCCTGGTTGGTCCCACGACATCACTAATATCGGAAACGAAGAGTTGATAGTCATGTTATGGGCCAATGAAATCTTTGACCGAACAAAACCAGATACTATCGGGCACGAGGTGTAATTTGAAAAAGTTGAAAGTAATGACAGTTCTTGGAACCCGTCCGGAAATTATTCGCCTATCTCGCGTATTAGCGAAGCTTGATCAGTATTGTGACCACATCTTGGTGCACACCGGGCAGAACTATGATTATGAACTTAACGAAATTTTTTTCACAGACTTAGGTGTTCGTAAGCCTGATTATTTTTTGAATGCGGCTGGGGATTCAGCTACAGACACTATCGGCAATATCATTAAGCTAGTCGATAAAACGATGGATACTGTTCAGCCAGAAGCACTTCTGGTTTTAGGCGACACCAATAGCTGCTTAAGCGTTATCGCTGCTAAACGAAAAAAAATTCCTATATTCCACATGGAAGCCGGAAACCGTTGTTTTGATCAACGAGTGCCGGAAGAAACAAATCGCAAGATCGTAGATCATACTGCAGATATCAACCTAACTTACAGCTCTATTGCCAGAGAATATCTTCTTCGTGAAGGCCTGCCACCAGATCGGGTTATGAAGACCGGCAGCCCGATGTTCGAAGTTTTAAATCATTATCGCGCCAAAATTGAGGCGTCCGATGTTTTAACGAGGCTCCAACTGACAAAGCATAAGTACTTTGTAGTCAGCGCCCACAGAGAAGAAAACATCGAGTCTGATGTTAACTTCGATAAATTAGTTAATATCCTGAATTCAGTAGCTGAAAAATTCAACGAACCAGTGATCGTTTCAACCCATCCGCGCACTCAGAACAGAATCAATAAAAGAGGAAGTTCATTTCATCCAAATGTACGTCTGTTAAAACCGTTGGGCTTTTCTGACTACAATAACCTTCAGCTCAATGCCCATGCGGTTTTGTCAGACAGCGGAACTATCACAGAAGAATCGTCGATTTTAAATTTCCCTGCTTTGAATATCAGAGAGGCTCATGAGCGCCCAGAGGGCTTTGAAGAAGGCTCAGTGATGTTCGTGGGACTTGAGATAAATAGGGTGCTTCAAGCATTGGAAGTTTTAAATGATCAGCCAAGAGGTGAAGATCGTCTTTTGCGCCTGGTGGCGGATTATTCGATGCCGAATGTTTCTGATAAGGTTGTGCGCATCATCCATAGTTATACAGATTATGTGAATCGCACTGTGTGGAAGAAAAGCTAAATAGGAAGACTATGAAGATTCTCGTCTTGTCCCAGTATTTTATGCCTGAGACCTTTATTATCAATGAGCTGGTCTTGGAAATGGAACTATTGGGGCATGAGGTGACGGTTCTCACTGGAAAACCCAATTATCCAGACGGAAAAGTATTTCCTGGGTATAAAGTAAAAGGTATTCAGACAGAGAAGTTCGGGAAGAATATCAATATCTTTAGAGTGCCACTACGTCCACGGGGACGAGGCGGCGCAGTCAACCTTGCCTTAAATTATATCTCTTTTGTTGCGAGTGCCACTATTTTGGGGCCTTGGATTTTAAGAAAAAATAAATTTGATGTGATCTTTGTTTTTGCGCCCTCTCCTATTACACAAACAATTCCTGCTATCTTTCTAAAATTCTTTAAAAGAGCGAAACTGGTTTTATGGGTGCAAGATCTTTGGCCCGAAAGCTTGGTTGCAACCAAGTTTGTAAAAAACAAATCCATACTCAAGGCGGTCGAATATTTGGTGAAATGGATCTATGCAGGGTGTGATTTGCTTCTTGTTCAGTCCCGCGCATTTATTCCGCCTATTCGTAAAATCGGAACCTCTACAGCCATAGAGTATTATCCAAACTCCTTTAGACGTTTACAGGATAACAAAGGGCCGGTTCTTTCGGATAATATCTCTAATCTTTTAGAAAATAACTTCTGCGCGTTATTTGCTGGCAACATCGGCAAAGCGCAATCGGTTGAAACTATCGTTAATGCGGCAAAATTGCTAACCGACTTGAACAATTTTAAGATCGTCTTTGTTGGTAGCGGAAGTATGCTTGATTGGATTCAGAATGAAATTAAAACCTATGGTCTTACCAATGTGGAATGCTTGGGAAGATTCGATATTTCATTTATGCCTCCCATGTACGCTAAAGCTAAAGTTCTTCTTTTGACCTTAAATTCAGACGAAATTCTAACCTATACGTTGCCGTGGAAAACTCAGTCCTATATGGCTGCAAAAAAACCAATTGTCGCTGCCATAAACGGGGAAGGTGCAAATATCATAAAGGATGCTCAGTGTGGTTTTGCCGGTCCTGCGGAGGATGCAAAAGAACTAGCAAGAAATCTGCGCGCTGCCTACGAAATGGAGTCAGCTCAGCTATCTGCCATGGGTGAAAAAGGCTTCACATATTTCGAAAAGCATTTTGAAATGAAGTCGCAAACCGAACGACTTATGTCTTTATTTTCAAGTTTGAACTAGCCAACAAGGTTTTTAAAGCCATCAAGAGTTGAATACTTGGGCTGATAATCCAGAACTTCTTTAGTTTTTGAATTATCAAACGCAAGTGTTCCAAACAGTCTAAGTGCGGTCTTCGGTGATAGCTTAAAGAGTGCCATAAGGATAAATTTTGGCGGTAAAAAAAGAAAGACTTTTTTGTTTGCAGCTTCAGCAAGAATGCTAACAATTTCTGAAATTGAAAGCGGCTTAGCGTCCTGAGGTAAAAAAACTCCACTCTCTTGTTTTTGGATCACAAGCGCCAAGAGTTGGCATAAATTTCCTACAAAAACGATACTTCGGCGGTTGTTTTTAAAGTTTAACGGCAACGCCGGGAACATTTTAACCAACTTCAAAAGGCTCAGGATATTTCCTTTGGCTCCTTTTCCATAAACCATCGGTGGTCGGATAATCGCGACCTTAAATGTCTGGCTTTCAATAGAGCGTAAATAATCCTCAGCAGCGATTTTACTTTTACCATAAGGATCATTTGCGCGGCAGGAGGAGTTTTCTAAAAGGCGCTCGTCATGATTATACAAATTTCCAGAGTCACCATAAACATGGGCCGTACTTAGAAAAACGAATTGCTTTACACCGCTTGCTTTAGCGTGGTCCGCAAGATCCTTAGTAAGTTGATAATTAATTTTAAAGTATTCTGATTCCGGCGCGCCTTGCATTTGATGAACTAGGGCTGCGCAGTGAAGTACGGAGTCTACAGAACTAAAATCAATTTTTTCCACTGATGTAGAGCGCAAACTCGCGGTTGCGATTGTGAAATCTTGTCCATGGCGACGGATAAAGTTTCCGCCAATAAAACCTGAAGATCCGGTTACTAAAACTCTTTCGCCCATTGGTTCCTTAGTGACTAACGCCGTCTCTTTTTACGACTTTAAGTGCGGTAAGAAAGATAATCTTAACGTCGAATAAAACCGATTTGTGATTAAGATAGTAGCGATCAAATTCAACCTTTACTGGTATTGGAAGTTCATCACGGCCATTAACTTGGGCCCAGCCTGTAATTCCAGGCTTCAGTTTTTCAATTCCAAATTGTGTGCGTAGTTCCTTCAGATCATTTTGATTAAACAAGGCTGGGCGTGGCCCAACAAAGCTCATGTCGCCCTTAATAACGGAAAGTAGCTGAGGCAGCTCATCAAGGCTGGATTTGCGGATGAAGCCCCCAATAGGAGTCAGGTACTGCTCAGGATTAGTTAATAAGTGCGTTGCTACTTGAGGAGTATCGATCCGCATAGATCTGAATTTAGGCATAAGAAAGATCTCATTGTTTTGACCTATTCTTTTTGACCAATGCAAAGCTGGCCCTTTTGAAGTCAAACGCACTGCTATAAAAACTGCGAGTAAAGGAATGCCTAGGATTAAAAGAGCAATACTACTTAAAATTAAATCGAAGATACGTTTAGCCATGAATGCCTACAATACTACAAACTTTTAGAAATGGGATAGATGAAGACTTGGGATGATTTATCTTACTGCGCTGCTGCAAAAAATTGCGTTGCTGCCAGTCTGGGTAAAACCAGGGACAAGAGCCATTTTTTCAACCATTGTTCCCGGCCCAATTAAGCATTCCTCTTGAACTCGGGCCGCTCCGCAGATCGCAGAATTTTGACTGATGTGGGTAAATGATCCAACTTGCACGTCATGATCAATGATCGCACCGTGATTAATAATTACTGATTCCGCTAACTGTGCAGAGGGCGCAACAACGGCGCTAGCGCAAACTAAGGAACCATCTCCAATAACTGAGCTAGATGAGACAACTGATTTTGGATGGGCAAACCAAGGTATGTTGTAGCCATTTTCTTTTAAAAAAAGATGCCATTTTTTGCGTGCAGAATTGTTTCCGATGGCAACGAACCCGTGAAGTATATTCGGAAAACTGGCAGTTAGGTCATCCAGGTTTCGAAACACTGGTTTTCCTAAAAATGATGCTACAGATCCGCTTTCGTCGATATAGCTGACTATTTCATAGTTTTCTTGCATCTGAATGATCTCGGAGACAACCTTCGCGTGTCCGCCAGCGCCCACGATAAAAATCTTAGTTTTCATGCTCATTCATTGGAGGAAAAATAACCTCTTAAGTCAATATGTCGCTGCGTCGAACAGATGTCGCCACTAGTGTTGTAGAAATCTAAGGTCTATGTAATTATTCCTTTTTTATAGAGGATTTCGATGTTTTTGCGAATAGCCGGCCTTCCCAGAAAACTAAAAATTTTAATAATGCTTTTTTGTGATGTATTGCTGCTGCCTCTAGCTCTTTACTCTGCCATTGCTTTACGATACGGCACTTTTTTTCCAGATGTTTCTAACTATTTTTGGCTTTTTATCGTTCTGCCGATTTTCTCTGTTCCTATTTTTGTTCGGGTAGGTCTTTATCGCGCGGTCATTCGCTTTATGGATGACAGAATTATCGCTACGGTATTTTACGGGGTCAGCTTATCAGTTTTACTTTTGCTTGCTGCTGTTGTGATGGCAAGAGTAGAGGGCCTGCCAAGATCTTCTATTGTTATTTATTGGATTACGGCTATCGCGTATATTGCTTCAAGTAGATTTTTAGCCCGCGGAGTTTTAAGAAAGCTTGAACATCGTGGTGATCGCAGGCAAAGAGTGGCCATTTATGGGGCAGGCCGATCTGGCTTGCAAACGGCTTTGGCGTTGATGTCCGGTCCTGAGTTTACCCCGATCGCGTTTTTCGATGATAACAAAGAACTGCAGGGAACCAGTGTAGCAGGTATTCGCGTATTTCATCCAGACGAAGCTTTACAAATTATGGCTGCAGAAGATTGCCACCAGCTTTTGATTGCGATGCCGTCAGCGACACGAGCACGTAGAAAAGAAATCATCCATAAATTCGAAGGTAAAAATCTTATTTTAAAAACTCTTCCGGGAATGGGTGAGTTGGTCGATGGCAGAGTTCGAATCGAAGATATCAGGGAGGTTGGTGTAGAAGACCTTTTGGGCCGTGATCCAGTTCCACCATATGGCGATTTGATTTCAAGCTGTATTCAGAATCGAGTGGTACTTGTAACGGGAGCTGGTGGCTCCATAGGTTCAGAACTTTGCCGACAGATTGCCCAGAACATGCCGCAAATGATAGTGCTGTTTGAACAAAGTGAATATGCGCTTTATAAAATTGAACAGGATTTGCAACGTCATCACCCTTACTTAAAAATCCATTCAGTCTTGGGGGATGTTCTAAATCGTGATCATTTATTAAAAATCATTACTGATCTAAATGTGAAGACGGTCTACCATGCTGCCGCCTATAAGCATGTGCCATTGGTTGAAGCAAATATTATATCTGGCGTTCTCAATAACGTATTCGGAACTTTGAATGCTGCGAATGCGGCAGTTGCAGGTAAAGTTGAAAACTTTGTTTTAGTTTCAACTGATAAGGCAGTGCGACCTACAAACATTATGGGGGCAACAAAACGCCTTGCTGAGTTGGTACTTCAAGCTCTTGCCAAAACCGGAGCCGGTAAAACTAGAATGACGATGGTACGTTTCGGTAACGTACTCGGTTCCTCTGGATCAGTTGTACCTTTATTTAAAGATCAAATTCGTGCGGGTGGGCCTATCACCGTAACTCATCCTGATGTAACCCGATACTTTATGACCATTCCCGAAGCAGCGCAGTTGGTACTGCAGGCAGGTGCGATGGGTAAAGGCGGGGACGTTTTTGTATTAGATATGGGTGAGCCTGTAAAAATCGTAGATCTCGCACGCAAGATGATTGAACTAAGCGGACTTGAAGTGCGAGACCCTTCTACCGGCATTGGAGATATTTCCATTGAATACTGTGGTCTTCGCCCAGGTGAAAAATTATATGAAGAGTTACTCATCGGTGAAGATGTTCAATACACCCATCATCCTCGCATTATGAGAGCGGTTGAAGGAATGATTGAATCCTCTGTTTTATTTCCTAAGTTAGAAAAAATGAAATCAGAGTGCGAAATTGGAAATACAGAAAATGTTAAAGATATTCTTAAAGAACTTGTGAAAGAATATCAGCCATCAGAACAAGAAGCTGAA
Organism: Bdellovibrio bacteriovorus; assembly: GCA_041888585.1. GTDB lineage: Bacteria > Bdellovibrionota > Bdellovibrionia > Bdellovibrionales > Bdellovibrionaceae > Bdellovibrio > Bdellovibrio bacteriovorus_I. The sequence continues at coordinate 1,500,816 of CP168971.1, forward strand.
AAGGTGCATTGATCACCGATTATAAAACCATCTTCCAATAACATTAAACGAAGTACTAACCACGGAATGCGCCTGCCCCAAAGCGGATTCCTGGTACATCAACTCCCCAGAAACCCCATACTTCGATCCCAAACCAAAAGACTTACTCGCCATAATCCCCAAGCGGTAACTTAACCCCATCGGATAATTCTCAGAAAAACCAACAGCAGTGGAAGCGGCAGGTGCATCGGTATCCACACTCGTCACTTCCATCGTCGTCGTAGATAAACCCACACCCGCATGCACATCAATGTACCGCATAACTCCATAACGACCCGCAACTCCGAAGTTGCGAATCGTCACTTTGCTCTCACGATTTTCATAGTAACCAGTGTTAGGGTAGGTGAATGACTCGGACAAAGTGGAAGTCATCTGCTCGATATAAGGGCCCCACTTGAAAGAAGGAGTCTGCGACTTTTCATAACCAATTTCCAAGTGCTGAGTCTTATCAGAAAGCGCCTTAGAGGCGTTACCAAACCCCACCAGACCATAGACTAGCGAATGCTTCTTTTTATACCCTAAAAAGCCTTCTTGCTTAGGAATAAGAGCGGAGGGACGAGATGCGGGAGCTTCAACAACCTCATCAGTATCAGCAAGTTCAATTGCGTCTTGTGACCAAGATTGAAACGTCCAGAATTGAAACAACAAAATGATAAAAAGTCGTCTAACAACTTCTTTAAAAGGTATCATAAACTTAGGGTAGTTGAAGATCATATAAATGCGTAGATATTTTATTAAATTCTGGATTTTAGCTGTATTATTTTTTCCCATTTCAAGCTTCGCGCAAGAAGGGGGAAAAAGATTTTCCGTAGCCTTGGCTGGCGGATATACCAACACGCCTTTTTCAGGCATCCAAGGTTCTGACTTTTCAGCCTTCAATCACTACAACGTTGATGTCTCGATGAGATACAAAACGAAAAGCATGAACATCACTCTGGGTTACGCCTACACTCCACAAATTAAGCTTGTCGACATTCGTTGGACTGACGGGGATACAGGTGATTATACCTTGGACTTCATGACCCCTTACATTGGCATTGGTCCGATCAATAAAAAATTTCTTTTTGATTTCTTGATCGGTATGGAAAGCATGCGCCTTAGCGGTACGCCTGAAGTTGGCTTCAACGGTCAAAGCACTACGCTGATCGGTTTCAGAGGAGGATGGCATGGTCACTACAAAGGCCGTCTCTCTTTCCCAATGTATGCGCGCGTATGGTTAAAGCCTATTCGCGAATTGCAATTCACAGAAAAGCCTTCTGAAAATTCTGAAGTAGCTGCCGGAGCCGGCGTAGACTTAATGATTGGAGTTTCCTATGAACTTTTCTAAAACCTCACTAGCTCTTTTAGTAGCTTTGATGACTTCAAACTGCGAATACTCCTTAAAACGTTACGCTTCGGAAGAAGACGCCCCCGCGGGAGATTTTACTTTTAGCGTAAATGACCTAACAGTGGAAACTGCAGCGACAGCTGAAATTGCATCAGGGGAGTTTAAGCTTAAACAAAACTCGACAGCGAATCTGGGGTGTACGGCGGGTGCTGACGGCCAGCCGACGACAGGATCGGGTTCTGCGAACAACTCCATGGGTTTAAGTGCATTTACTAACGTGATGGCTATTAGCTTTAGTTTTCCATTTAATATTCGTCCCACAGCAGCAGTTCTTCTTTTAAAGAAAAATAGTAACCCCACTGCAAATGCGATTGTAGATATCACAGCGGCCTCGGGTAGAACGCCTACAATAGCAACATCTTTAGCAACTTCATCTACAGTGGCGATGTCAGGAATCACCGGGCTTGGAGGAAGCAATCAGACTTTTACTTTTGCAAGTCCTCCAACACTAACTGCTTCAACAACTTATTCTCTCATTTTGAGCGGAGTAAATGGTTCTGGAACAGTGGATGGAAGTAACAACATCAACTGGCGTATGGGTGATGGTGCCAGCGATTGCAGCGACTTCGACGTTCTACAAAACTCCTCAAACACAGGAAGCTCCTGGAGTGATGATTCCGCAACACCATACTTCTACTTCGTAGTCCCAGCCTATCACGCATCAGGCACAGGCTATTGGATCGTAGACGGTGGGGCAGACATCACCTGGGACATGTCAAGTTTCGACGTCTCTGAAGATCCTAATGACGATAAACCAGGAGCAATCACATACTCCATCGGGGCAGGCTCTGACGCTTCAACTCCTTCATACTCGCAAACAGGATTAACAAAAGCCCAAGTACAAGCTTTAACCGGTATCTCAGGAAGATATTTGTACGTAAGAGTGACGCTAAATTCTGCGTATACAAATATGGGAAGCGCCGGTGTTGGTTCCGGCGCCGTTTCTGAATTATAACTCTGGTAACAGTCCAATCGAGAATAAGCCGGTACGATAATTATCTCCGGCTGTGAACGGAATCGTAATCACATTCTTCGTCGTGTTCAGATCCATTTCACGAGCATAAATCGGAGCATCACTGCTGACGGTCTGTTGGTAGTAAGCCGTACAAGCATTAGCAAAGTTCGTAATGTCACAGTATGAAAGCGAGATCACCTTCGTACCACCCGCAACCGATTCATAGTTATTAAACGCAACCGACTGAATCCAAGCAATTCTATTAGCGCCACGCTGAACCACTTTCATACTTGGATTTAAACCAAAGCCCGCAGTAGCAGCAGCGGTCGCTACAGTTTTCTTATCATTACAAGTCAACGTTGTTCCCGACACAGAACACTTCGCTAAACGCAGCCTCTGAGATTTCGCAGCACCTTGCTGACTCGCGATTAAGATTCCAGACGAATCCATGACGATATAAGGATGCGCACCCGGAAGCATCGTATTTCCACCAGTAACAAGCGAATCAGTATCTACTGAAGTATAACTTCCGCATGTTAAAGCGTTACTACCGCCCACAGTACAAGCGATTGCATAAAGACCCGTATTCAAACGGTGAGCCGCCATAACAAGTGTAGTTCCATCGTAAGCGATATCGGTATACTCAGCCTGGTTAGCGCCTAAAGCTGCACTAAAATGTGTTTTACAGCTACTAATAGCCGAGGCTGGCGCCGCCGAATCATCATAGTTACAAGAAGTGATCGAGTAACCGGTAGAAGTTTGCGACGCAACAAAGACTTTACTTCCATATACAAACATAGAAGTAAACGCACCTAAGTTCGTAATAGGAGCAATAGTATCAACATTATAAGCAGCACTATGAATATTCGCAGCCGCACAATCAGACGTAAAGTTGATCGTATTCGCCCCCGAAATCCCACTCTTATTACAAACTAAAACCGTCGAAATACCCGTATTAGTTGCAGTCTTATCGTTCTGCTGATTCGAAACCGCCACTAGAATCTTATTAGTAGTGATTTGCGGATTTAATTTATAACCAGCAAAAGCACCAGCCCAATAAGGCTCACCAGCCACAGTCAATGTACTGTAACCACAAGTTGCCGTATTAATATTCCCAGTAGCTGCCGTCTTATCACAAATCTGCAAAGAAAGTTTTTGGTAAGTCTCTCCAGAATCCATCACTTTACTCGCAACAACAAACTTTGTTGAATCAGAAGCAATCTCTGGCTCGATACCATCATAAGGATCGTTTACAACAGCATCCCCTTGGTTATCGATATACGAAGCTCCTTTAAACGTAGCAAAAGCAGTGATGCTATCTTGAGTCGAATTAACACTCAAAGTATGGCCATGGGCCACAGCTACATTCGCCGGAGTAAACTTAACTTTAAAGCTACAAGTAGCTCCACCAGCTAAAGTCGCAGCACAAGTATTTGCGCTTGCAGAAAAACTCGTAGGTGTCGCACTGAAATCAAGACTGAAGCTAGTCGCCGTGATGTCACCATTATTCGTAACAGTGATCACTCCGGTCTCTTCAGTCGAAGCCGCTTCTAATAAAGTAAACGTGTGAGAAGTTGCAACAAAGTCTTCAACTAAATCAACACCCTTATAAGAGCGACCACGAATCTCAGTCACCTCAAGGTCCACTGGTGTGCCGTCATCTTCACCAGTAATAGTTAAAGTATAGTTAGAAGCCGTTTCACGAACAGCTTGCGGAGTATAAGTCACAACAACAGTACATTCTTCACCATGCTCAAGCTCTACACCAGTACAGTTGTCTGTCGAGATCGCAATAGCAGTTCCAGCTCCAGAATTCTTAACTAAATTCAACGATAAATTCGAAAGCGGGAAGGCCGGAGATCTATTGTTTTTAACCGTGAAAGTGACCGAGCGAGAAGCCGGCGTTAAATCCACGATATTAGTAGCAGCAACGTCAATGGCTCCCGTAATATCCGTTAATGCAATATCACTCGAAGTATAAGTTGTCTGAGCGCGATTATCCTTAACAGCTAAAAGCGGAGCATCCCAAGTAGCACCAGTCAGGGCCACATTGGTCGTATCTGTATCAGACTGCTGGGTCTCAGTAATCACAAACGTTGTATCATGAACTGCAGCTGAGCCATGTGCATGACTCGTGATTTCATACTGACAAGAAGCCCCAGCCACCAGCGTAGCACCACAAGTACCACCCGTAGTCCAAGGTGCAGCTAACGCAGTATAAGTAAGATTCGCAGTTCTATTACCATTATTAGTAATAGTAATAGCCTTCGTTTCCGTATCCGCATCACCAACTTTAATGATCGCAAAATTCAGAGCCACCGGAGTGACATCCAAATCCATGATCGTACCCGTACCTGAAAGATTCGTCGCAAGATTACCAGTTTTACCACTGCCATCCACAGGAACAGTCAAAGTTCCAGCTTGGCTACCAGACGAAGAAGGATCAAACGCCACAGAAACCGTACAAGAGTTGCCATCAGCTAAAGTAGCCGCACAGGTCGTACCAGTAATAGTGAAGGCACTAGAGCCGGTAATCGCAGGCGTTCCAATATTAATCGTCGCACCATTATTATTAGTAATAGTGAAAGTACGAGTTAAAGTGCCATTATCCAAATCCCAATCAGCAAATTGCGGATCACCCGACATAGTTGCTAAAGGCATGTCTTTAACATTCGCTTTTAATAAAACTTCCGCAGTACCACCAACGGTACAAGCCACAGTCAGTTTTTTGTTCGTATACGCAATAGCACCTGCTGGCGCAGTCAAACGCACCACCACATCACAAGTGTCATTCTTATCTAAAGCTGTTGTACAGGTTTCAGATTGCACAGTGAAAGGAGCTTCCGCAGAAAGCACACAACCAGAAGCATCATCCAAAGTACTAGGATTGCTAATGGCAATGGCACTTGAATCACGAACCCCATTTAAAGGCACATCACCAAAATTATACTCTGAAGGACCCGCGATTTTCGTAGCCGTCCCCGAAAGCGGGAAGGACTTATTAGCATTAGTTGCAGTCACCGTAACACTAGACGTAGAAGTTCCCACAGATGTCGGGGAGTAAGTCACAGTTAAGTTACAAGTATCGGTGATTGCTAAATTAGTTCCCGCACAACCTGCCGAAGACCAGGGCGCAGATAAAGCACTGACAGTCAACGCACCACTGCTTCCAGTTGAAGCTTCATTTTCAATCACAATGACTTCATTATGAGTAGAACCCACAAGTGCTGTCGCAATTCCCACCGAAGTCGTATCTGAAGAAATACGCTTCGCCGGATCCACACCCGTACCAGTTAGGTTCACACTCACCGGAGCAATATTACTAGTCGCAGTTAAAGTCGCAGCCGCAGCCCCTTCAACCAAAGGATTAAAGCGCACACTCACTTGGCAACTTGCACCAGCACTTAATGAAGTCGGGCAGTTGTTGCTAGTAATAGAATAAGCACCCACACCAGGAGATAAATCAATCAACACATTGGTCGCCGCAGAATCAAGTCCCGCACCGGTATGAGTTAAAGTGAAGACTTCAGTTTTTGTAGGACCAATATCTACGTTTCCATATGCCGCAGTCCCTGACCAAGCCAGAACCGCTGCTTTTCTAATCTGCGCAGTTAAAGTCACAGAAGCACGTCCACCAACGCTACAAGTGTAATTTAAAGCTTCAGAAAGATTCGCAGAAGCCGCATGGGTATTTGGAAGTTTAACTAATACAGAACAATCACCCTCTGGAGCTAATTCCGTACCGCAAGAGCTATCAGCAATTTCAAAGTTAACTGGAGCTGAAAGCGCACAAGTTGAAGCGGTATCAACAGTCGAAGGGTTCGTGAAATAAACACGAGTACTAGCCAAAGCCTCAGTGCTATTAGCGACTTCGCCAAAACTTAAAGTCGGCTGACTAGAAGTAATTTTTTTAGCGGTAGCTGAAAAGCTGGCTACAACATTATTAACACCAGTACCAGAACCAGTAACAGTTCCCGAAGTCGTACCAGTTTGTTCAGCACCCGGAGCCGCGGAAGGAGCATAAGTTAAAACATACTTACAAGAAGTCCCTGCTGCCAAAGGTGAAACCGTACAAGCATCACTCGTTTCACTCCAAGGAGCATTCACGCCAGAATTAGCAAGATCAAAACCTGCTAGGGCAGTAGAGTCTTGATTCATAAACGTAAATTCAACGTTTTCCGAAATACCCACAAGACGATCTGACCAGTTCACTTCCGTTGGCGGCACAAGCACCAACTGCAAGCTTGCAGTCACTTCCGCACTTAACGGAATAGTCAGTGTGCCACCTTTAGTACAAGTCATTTGCAAGTTAGCAGAACGCGCACCCACGGTTGAATTCGCAGTAAACCGAGGCACAATTGTACAGCTAGCATTCGCTGCTAAACTCGTCGCATCTAAGCACGTAGAATCTTCATCAAGTGAAAATCCAGTACCTTGCAGTGAACTAGATAAAATCGAACAACCCGTAGCGGTTCCAGAAGCTTCATTGGTTACAATGATAGGAGCACCGGGACGGTCATTTTTAGTTTTTACAAAACCAAAATCCACCGATTCTTGAGAACTCGTAAGTCCCTTACCTTGACCGGTAACAGCAATCGAAGGAACCAAAGACCCATCACTGCTTGTGTTAGATAAATTATTTTGCGAAACCCCGGACTCAGTCGGAGTAAAAGTAACTTGAACAGTACAAGAAGCAGAAGGAGCAAGAGTCTCAGTACAAGTGCCACCCGTAATGCTATAACCTTCACCCATGCTAGTAGAAAGGTTATTCAAAACATCAGTCATAGTCTCAGTCGTAGAGCTATTCGTTAAAGTGATCGTCTTGGTTGCTGAATCACCGACTAATACATCACCAAAATCAAGATTGCTGGTGTTACTAGTGATCAAAGATTCAGTCGAAGCCGCACTTACTGGGATACGCAATTCACCACCACGGGAGTCACACGAAACAACTAATTCAGTCGTATGGGACTTCACCGTCGCAGCAGGACTATAAGTCACATCCACCGTTAGATTGCTTCCCGCTGTCACAGTTCCAGGATTGGCATTTGAGGTAATAGCGAAAGCCGCATCGACAGGGTCTAAAGTCACTGTACAAGAACTCGCATCAACTGGAACTGAATCAGTTCCGACTGCGACAGTTAAGCTTTTTGGAACCGCAGCGCTTGATGTCTTAACGATTCCATAATCAAGAGTTTTAGTTGTCGAAGTTAAGCCAACAGAAGTGCCAGAGAAAGTATAAGTTCTGTAAGTTCCATTGGTCGCAAGAATCTCTAAGATACAAGAATTAACACCAGTCTCAGTCGGCTTAAACGCAACTTTGATGTTACAAGGATCGGCACTTTGCGCAGTTAAAACTGTACCTACGATACATTGATCACCTGTCGGAGCTACAAGAGAACAGCTGCTACCAGCTTTGAAATCAATGCTAGAAATCGTTAAATTTTCACCCACAGTACTTGCTGTATTTTCAACAACGATGTCACCAGTATTTACTGCCCCCGCGGCACCCGAATAAACCATGGTCGTAGCAAGATCTAATTCGTTTTCATCAATGTAAAAATCAGCAATCAAAACCGCTGGGTCAAAGGAACTTTTAAAAATAAAATCAGAACCAGTTAAGGTTTTAAACAAGAAAGTAAGTTCAATAATTCCCGGAGGAACTTTTCCTGGAGCATACTTAATCGCCACAGAACAAGTTTCGTTGTAAGTTAAAACATTATCGGCGCAAGACTCAAAAGAAATACCATCAATCACACTGAAAGCCGCGTGATTTGGATCCATGGTTAATTCAAAATCTTTAAGCGGGTTGAAACGAGGATTCTTAATTAGGAATTCAATAACTGCATTCTCACCATAACGAATGCTTTTTACTGTGACTGCACCAACATCGCCACCAGAGCCATCGGCACTCACGCTCTCGCGATCTTCATCATCACCACCCACAAGATCAATCGTTGTCGTTGGACTTGCGCAGTTTAAGTTTTCGCGCATACATGCTTCAGTTGCGAAATCTTTTCCTTGCTGCGTACAAGAAATTAAAGTTCCCAAAAGGAAGGTGATAAGTAGAAGAATATTTAGTGTTTTCAAATGCCTACCTCAGCAATTAGTGCCCAATAATTTATCGGTAGGATTTGTTAATTAATTTAGCAAATCAGAGCAAAACCGTATCACCTTGAGACAGTTTTGCTCTTTTAGTTTTCAGATTGTTTAGAACGCAGTTTTTATCGCACGAATGTCTTAAAAACGCAGACGGACACCAATTCCTACGTCTAGGTCCACATCAGTTCGAGGGATTACATCTAAGGCTAAGGCAATTTCGCCAAAGACTTCAACGTTAGGATTTTTAAAATTATAAAGAAGTCCCAGCGGCGCACGAGGACCGATCATAGTATCACCATCATACTTTCCCTTGTCGACAGCGATCACACGCACACCCAATCCATAGTAAAGTTCAATCGGACCTTCTGTGGTCGCGAAAGTTCGCGCGCGGTCACGCAAATAACTCATATGAATATGCAAGCCCGAATAGTTTCCAGCATTATACGCTAAAGCGGCATCAACAGAATGCTGGCCATCAATGGCCGCTCGGCCTGATAGACCTGTTGGATCACCAAGAACTGCTCCCACTGCGAATTCTGCTTTAGCAGTCTGAAAAAACAACAGCATCACTAGCGGAGTAAGGTAGGCAAAAAACTTCTTCATGTAGTTTCCTCCGTAAAACATTATGCCGTGATTAAAAAGTTCTGTCATAGCTTCTTAAAATGTTGTTTCAAGCAAAGTCACTTCACTGTCAAAAGCCTTAACAAAAAATCCAACTCTTTGGCATCTGCATAGCCAACGAAGTTGCCGCCTGACATGTGTTAAGAACTTCCGGGTCCATCACAATGTAAGCCGCTTTTTGCAAATATTTTCTAAAGGAGTATGATTGAAATCTATGAAAATATATTCTGATATCACCCAAACAATCGGCCAAACTCCATTGATAGAAATGCAACGAATCGGCAAAGGACTTCCCGGCAAAATCGTCCTGAAACTCGAGTTCTTTAATCCACTTTCTTCAGTCAAAGATCGCATCGGTAAAGCGATGATCGAAGATGCCGAAAAAAATGGTCACCTAAAGCCAGGAATGGAAATACTTGAGCCAACCAGTGGCAACACCGGGATTGCATTAGCGTTCATCGCAGCAGCCAAAGGTTATCCCATAACTCTGGTCATGCCAGAAACAATGTCCCAGGAGCGAAGAACTTTGTTACTTCTGCTCGGAGCAAAGATTATCCTTACGCCCGGTGTTTTAGGAATGAAAGGCGCCATCGCCAAAGCGATGGAACTTTCAGAAAAAAACAGAAACGCTTGGATGCCGTCACAATTTGATAACCAATCAAACCCAAAAATCCATCGCGAAACTACAGGTCCTGAAATCTGGGAAGATACCGAAGGCAAAGTGGACATAGTAGTAAGTGGCGTTGGAACGTCAGGCACAATCACGGGTGCTGGCCAATTTTTAAAAAGCAAAAAGAGCACAATCAAGATGATCGCAGTAGAGCCCGTAGAAAGCCCCGTGCTTTCAGGCGGAAAACCGGGCCCCCATAAAATCCAAGGTATTGGTGCTGGCTTCATCCCAAGTGTGATGGATAAATCCATCATGGATGGAGTAGAGCAAGTCTCCTCTGAAGAATCACTAAAAACTGCCCGAGATATCATCAAGCTTGAAGGCATCCCAGTAGGCATTTCCTCTGGCGCTGCTGTTGCTGCCGCATTAAGAATCGCCGCTAAACCAGAAAACCAAGGAAAGCTTATTGTAACTGTCATCCCAAGCTCGACGGAAAGATATCTTTCGACCTTGCTTGCTGAACAAGAAAGGCAAGAAGCGCAGAATTTAAGTGTATCAACAGTTGAAGAAAGTTATCTAAGTCGGGTAAAATAAACCTATGCCATTTATAGTACCGGCCCAAGACAAAGTCTTACTTAAAATCGGAGAGGTGAATAAAGATCATCGCCCCTCTGACGAGTTTGATATTTTTGTCTGGAACGTTTTCAAGGGCCAAAAGGCTCACATCTTTGAAAAAGATTTTTGCGCCCTTGGCAGTGATAAAGATTTTATCTTAATTCAAGAAGCCCTGCTTGACGATAAGATGCCAAACATCTGGAAAAATGATTTTGCGCCGTACGAGTGGCATGTAGCCCAGAGTTTTCATTATAAAAAAAATCTGCATAGTACTGGTGTCGCCATCGGCTCTAAGATCGCCCCAGAAGCCGTGGATTTCATTCGCTCAAAAACCCGTGAATTTTTTTGGCTAACACCGAAGCTAACGCTGTTCTCTGAATATTCCATAGGTGGCACTAAGGTTTTATTCGTCTGCACTCACGTACTTAATTTTGTGACTTTAAATGCCTTTACCAACTCACTGTATGAGATCGCCGAAAAAATGGCCGACTTCAAAGGTCCGATCGTTCTTGCTGGCGATTTCAACACTTGGAATTTCAAACGCTACATGATCATGAAAAGTATTTTTCGCGATTTAGGCTTAGAACATCTCGATTTAGAAAACGACGGAAGGCTCTTAAAATTAGATCACGTTTTCGTGCGCGGCTTTGATGTCCTTAAAGCCCAAGTTCACCACACCATCTTAAGTTCTGACCATTTTCCCTTGGAAATTCGCCTTAAATTGAAGAGCTAAAACTTCTGACGCAGGGCATTTGCGTAAACCTTTTGCGAGCTTAATGCGCTGCAATTTTGTTTCGCGAATCTTTCCTGTCGATTGCTAATTGCGCAGAAATAAGATAACCCTAAGTCTTCGTAATTTAAACGATAAATAACTTTTCCGAACAGATCGGAAGAGGGACAAACACGGAGTGCAACAATGTTTAGTAATTCTTTGCTAATGTCTCCTGTAATTGCAGGGGTTGTTGGTTTGCTCGTGGCTGTGGCTTTGTACCTTCGCGTGAAGGCACAACCTGCAGGTAACGAGACAATGAATCGCATCGCGAGTTACGTGCGCGAAGGTTCGATGGCTTTCCTTGTACGTGAGTACAAGGTTCTTTCTGTCTACGCAGTTTTCGTAGGCGCGGCTCTTTTCTTCGCATTAGGCGGAATCGCAGCAGGATCATTCATCCTGGGTGCTTTCTTGTCTTTGCTTGCGGGCTTCTTTGGTATGAAGGCGGCAACTTATGCCAACGTTCGTACTTCTCAAGCAGCAGCTGGCGGATCTAAGCCTGCAGCTTTACTTGTCGCTTTAGACGGTGGCGCTGTAATGGGTCTTTCTGTGGCAGGTCTTGGTTTGATTGGTCTTGGAATCCTGTACATGGTTTTCAAAGATGACCATGAAAAAGTAGGAACTATCCTTCACTCGTTTGCAGTGGGTGCTTCATCAATCGCTCTTTTCGCGCGTATCGGTGGTGGTATCTATACTAAAGCTGCTGACGTAGGTGCAGACATCGCTGGTAAAGTTGTTGAAAACATTCCTGAAGACGATCCTCGTAACCCAGGCGTTATCGCAGATAACGTAGGTGACAACGTTGGTGACGTTGCAGGTATGGGTGCTGACATCTATGAATCAATGGTTGCTGCCATCGTTTCTGCAATGGCAATCGCTCTTACAATTCCAGTAGAAGGCTTGTCTCAATTGATGACAGGTGCTGATGCTGAGACAACTCGTCTTGCGGGTGTAACTCTGCCTCTTCTTCTTTCTACATTGGGTCTTGTGATTTCAATCATCGTGATCTTTGCAGCGCGCGCGTTTAAAAACGGCAAACCTGCAACTGTTCTTCGCAATGCTTTGATCATCCCACCAATTCTTTTAACAATCGCTTCATACATCTTGATGCCAATGTTCGGTTTGAACCAAGGTATCACAGTGGCTTTGGCTGCGGGTGCATTCGGTGGAGCATTGATCGGTCTAGTGACTGAGTACTACACAGCTCATCGTCCAATCCGTCTAGTTGCTGAAGCAGCTTTGACTGGTGCTGGTACTGGTGTAATCCGTGGTCTTGCAGTAGGTATGGAATCAACTGCAATCCCAATGTTGATCGTTGTTGGTGCAGCTTACATCGCTGACCAAGCTTTGGGTCTATATGGTATCGCCATGGCAGCAGTAGGTATGCTTGCAGGTACTGCAGTTGTTATGACTGTAGATGCTTACGGTCCTATCGCGGATAACGCGGGTGGTATCTCTGAAATGTCAGGTCTTGGCAAAAACGTTCGCGACATCACTGACGAACTAGATGCAGTTGGTAACACAACAGCAGCTATCGGTAAGGGTTTTGCGATCGGTTCTGCGATCCTAACAGTTCTTGCTCTTTTCTCTGCATTCAACATGGAAGTAAACCATGTGCGTGAAAAAGCGGGCCTTGTTAAAATGTCTTTGGATTTAACTTCTTCAGGCGTTTTGATCGGCATCTTGATCGGTTCAATCCTTCCATTCCTTGTTGGTTCAACAACAATGACTGCGGTAGGTAAAGCGGCTCAAAAAATCGTAACTGAAATTGCTCGTCAATTTAAAGATATCCCAGGTCTTCGCGAAGGTAAGGCAGAGCCTCAACCAGCGAAAATCGTTGATATCGCAACTCAAGCAGCTCTTTGGGAGATGATCCTTCCAGGTATGATCGCTATTCTTGCTCCAGTGGTAGTGGGATTTGCGATGGGACCTCAAGCTCTTGCAGGTCTTCTTGCAGGTGGTTTGGCAGTAGGTGCGACTATGTCTCTATATATGGCGAACGCTGGTGGAGCATGGGACAACGCTAAGAAATTCATCGAAAAAGGTGGATTGCCAGGTCATCCAAAAGGTTCTGACGCTCACAAAGCGGCCGTTGTTGGTGACACTGTAGGTGACCCGTTCAAAGATACTTCTGGTCCTGGTATCGCGATCCTTATCAAAGTTATGTCTGTCGTATCTTTGTTGATCGCTCAATTGATCGCAACAATTGGCTAACTTCTTATGTCTATACTCCAGTTCTGCTGGAGTAGGGCAATTACCAAATTAGTTCGATAAAACTAAACCCATAGTTCACAAGACTATGGGTTTGTTTTTTTCTGAAGCCTCGACAAGAGCCTCGAATCAAAAACAAATCCTATGACGTAACCAGTGCGCAAACATAACAATATGTTTATGCGTATTCATCCTGGTATTTTCAGCACGTTTCTATTTTTAATACTCACTTCCTGCGGAGAATTAAACTCTAGCTTAGAAAGTTTATCTCCCTGGATTCCAGATGAATTGATTTATCAAACTCAAGGGGACTGCGAAAATGGAGATCTTTCATTCAACTATCTTGTAGCCGCGGGAACGCGCCTGTGGACCGACCCAGCACAAATTCTTGTGGCCCAGTCGGAATTATTCTTATCAAAAAATGGAACATACCTAATTAGATATCGCGAATTCCAAGATGTAGAAGGTACAACGGTGTTTGATTCAAATTTCACCGGTCGCTATTTTAGCAATTCGGAAAATGGACTTATCCAATTCGAAAATCTCGGTGAAGGAAAAGTTCAATCATGGCAAGGAAAGTACTATTTGGATTTTCAATATACTTCGCCGGTAAACTCCGCAGAACTAATAGGAAAAAAGGCTCGGTTCAGAGTCATTTCGGCGTACCAAACCTGGAACACAGACCGAGCCCAATACTGCGGCTTTTGATTTAGGAATCTTAAATTAATTTCCCAGGTACTTAAGTTAAAAGCTCTATCGCAAAACCAACAATCCACAATATTCTTAAGGTCCAGATGACTGTTGTACATGAATAATTAAGGAATTTTGAATTAGAGTTAACTGTAAGAAAATTCTCTAGAAGGAATATTATTAAAAGAAACCATGCGTAGTCCTTTGTTGCGGGAGCTACTGAATGAATTGCAATTGCGCTGAAAAAAACCCACAAAGGAAGTTCAAGTTTTTTACTTAGATTCATTTATAACCCCTTCCAGTCGGTCCGTAATTAATAACTATATCTTTCTTTTTCCCAATTTCGTTTGGATCGATAGTTCGTCTTTCAAACTCCGTGGGCTGCCGTAGACCACTGTGTAGCCCCCGAGTCTCAATGTTCTGAAGAATTTGATAATAGAGATTAGATGTGTTTAGTTCTGGATCTTTATATTTCGCATAGTCGGCCAAGCGTTCTGCGGCCTTATATACTGAACTAGCTGAATGCGCATAAGCTGAGGTAGGAAAAGCAAAAATAATTATTAAATGAATTAGTTTCATTGATAGCTCCTTTAACGAGCCACCAATCTCAGTTACTATACCACTTTTAAAAGCGATAAAACGTATTTTAGGTTACTTTCAAGAGCTCCATCCCCGTTGTGAGATCGAGTTCTAAGATTTCAGACTAGCTCTTCGCCGCTAAAACCCAAATCCCAACAAGAATAAACAAGGATCCAGAAACATACTTCATAATAACCGGGCTTAACAAAGTTCCCAGGAATCTGCCGAAGATAACCCCTAAAGCACCAGCTAGGCCCAAGGCCAAGACCACTGCTAACAAAACAGTTAAAGTCGATTTTGTCTGTGAAGATGCAGCCAACGCAGCGAATTGGGTTTTATCTCCCATTTCAGCCAAAAAAATTGTTATAAATGTGCTCGCAAAAATCTTCCAATCCATTCCCACTGTCCTTTAAACTAATTGATGTCATTATTGATAAAGTCACCACCCAAGGAAGGCAAGTTTGAAAAGTCGATTTATTTCCGCGATGGATCTTTTGCAAGCTGAGGCCTCCAAACAAGATCTTACTTTGCATCGTGTATTTGCGGTCCTTGGGGAGGAAGGTCATGCACTTATCATGATCTTTTTCTGCCTTCCGTTCGTTCAACCAATCCCGATCCCAGGTCTTTCGACGCCATTAGGAATTATGATCGCTTTGGTGGCCATTTTTCTTTACTTAAGAAAACCACCGCAGCTTCCCAAGCGCTTTGAAAATCACAAGATTTCCTCGGAAGTCGTTTTAAAGGTTTCCAACGTCGCTGAACGCATCTGGACCTTTGCCTCCAAAGTCATTAAAGAGCGTTGGTCTTTTTTTCATGACCACTGGTTCTTTCGATTATTAAATCTCATCACTATTGTAGCAAACGCAGCCCTATTATCCCTGCCACTGCCGATTCCTTTTTCTAATACGGTGCCAGTGATCGCAATTATTTTAAGCGCCATTGGCCACATGGAAAAAGACGGGGTTTTTATTCTGGCGAGTTACCTGTGGTGTTTTTTAGTCGCATCTTTTTTTACGACGTTAACCATTGGCGCTATCCTGTTTGCTACGCCCTAGGTCCCTGGACCACGCAAATTTTGAATGCTTCAGAACTCCTTTGCTAGAATGAGTGAAAAGGAGAATTCATCAATGATTAGAATCATCTTAGTGTCTGCTTTAACTCTTGGCCTAAACTCATTTGCAAATGCCCATAACCACGAAAAACACGAAGCTTGTGCGAAAGACCGCGAAACTTTGTGCGCGGGCATGGAGCCAGGAAAAGGTCTTCATAAATGCATGAAAGAAAATAAAGAAAAACTTTCAGCAGAATGCAAAGCCCACGTTGAAACAATGAAAGAGCACATGAAGGACATGAAAGAAGCTTGCCAAGCTGACAAAGAAAAATTCTGCGGTGGTGTAGAGCAAGGTAAAGGCAGAGTCCTAAAATGCATGAAAGAAAACAAAGACAAACTTTCTGCAGAATGCAAAGCAGAAATCGAAAGCGCAAAAGCAGCGCGCAAGGGTAAATAAGGATCCTCTTTGAGAGAAAGAAGTCTAAGACTTAGTTTGATCGACGCTTTTTTAAGCGCCTTAGTTATCGGAGCTGGCGAGACGTACTTGCCAGCTTATTCTTTATCTATTGGTATGGGCGAAATCTTCGCAGGGATTCTTGCATCTTTACCGCTCGTTAGCGGCGCCATCTTGCAGCTGATCACACCAAGAGGCTTGCAACAAGTTCAGTCCCATAAACACTGGGTCGTGGCCTCAGCAATTCTTCAGGCTCTCACATTCATTCCGCTAATTTATTTCTCTGCGACACGCGCACCAAACTTTTGGACATTGTTCTTTATTCTCACGTTGTACTGGGGTTCAGGATTTTCATCAGGTCTTGCATGGAACTGGTGGATGGGGCGTCTAGTAAACGTGGAAGAAGGAAACACCTTCTTTTCAAAACGAACCAAGATTTCGCAACTGGGAATTCTCATTGGTCTTGTGGCTGGTGGGGTTGCTCTTCATAACAAAGTAGAGATTGGGCCGTTCACAAGCGTCTTCACTTTGCTTTTCGCATTTGCCTTCGCCTGCCGTTTAATTTCTTCATACATTCTTTCTAATCAGTATTTCGATCCAGCCTGGATCAATGAAAAAAAATTGGGGTTCAGGGAATCGTGGAATGTCTTTTGGAGTAACACTTCAAAACGGCAATTCTTCTTTTTCTTAGCGCCATTTCAGGCAGCCGTATTTATATCTTCGCCCTTTGTAACTCCCTACATGCTCGCCCAAGCAAAGATGGATTACGGAACATATATGGTGGCCATCGCCATTTTATTTATCGGAAAAATCGCCGCCATCACAGCGATTGAAAAATTCCGTAAGTCTGCTTCAGGTTTTAGTTTATTATTATTCGGAGCAGGCGCAGTAGCCCCACTTCCGGCACTATGGGCTTTAAGCAGCAGTCATCTTTATATTTTCTTCTTACAACTTATCAGTGGTCTTGCCTGGGCTTTTGTTGAAGTAGGTCTTTCCTTGATCTTCTTTAAAGATATCAAGCAAGATGAAAAAGTCGCGATGCTGACTGTTTATAATCTTTTAAATTCGACAGCGATTATCTTAGGAACGTATTTGGGCGGTAAATTCCTGTGGCTATTAGGTGAACACTTAACTGGCTACTATTGGCTATTTATCATCGGAAGTGTGGGGCGCATCCTAGGTTTTATCCCACTATACCGCTATATCAAAGCTCAGATGGCCTTAACACCACCCACGACTACGACAGAGGCGGAAAAAGCTTCTTAAATTTCCCATGCAAAGCTTTATCTGCATAGGGATCATCGGTATTTTCTAAATCCGAAGGACTGTATCCAGAAAAGATCTCTAAGACCTGTACTTGATTTTTTTCGACCGTAAACCGCGCACGCCAAGTGCGATAGGCGATAACATACTCCTCGCCAACAGCTTTCACGCGTTTCTTACGGGAATTTGTTGGTTCATACTCTAATTGATGAAGTAAAAATCCACGGAGCTGGGTGACACCGTGATTTTCAAGGTAGCGTAAACTTTCTTCAGTCCGTTCAGAAAAAGTAATCGCATACTTTTCAGCATTCTTTAACCAAGCGGGCTCAACTCCAGGAAACGAATCGGCGTAGGCCACATAAGGCTTAATATCAAGCACGGGACTGCCATCTAGAATATCTGCACCCGATACAAAAATCTTTAATTTCTCAATTCGTAAAACCTGCACGCAACTCATGCCAATACCGTTTGGACGGTAGGGTGAGCGGGTAGCAAAAACACCTAGCTTCTTGTCACTCCCTCGGGGTGGCAGAACCATCGGTTGCCAATCAGGATTGTGATGAAATTGAAAAATAATCCAGATTCTCTCACAACCCTCAAGGCCCGTAAGCGCCTGTTCAAAGTTGTGTCCTGCATTTAACTCAATATAGCCTTCAGAATGAAATTCATCAGGCTGGCGACCCGCCTCGTAAGGATGAACCTGCGCCGTCTTAAAAATACCTATAGGGGAGATCTCTATTTTTGCTGACGCCACTGTCTCATCCATTCAAATCCTGCTACAGCAGCGGACACACCCACATTTAAAGAGTTTTTCATTCCGCGCAAAGGAATAATACGAACTTCATCAATCACTTTTAAAATTTCAGGATCTAAGCCAAAGCGCTCGTTGCCAAAAACAAAAGCCGTGGGTTCCGGTTCAAAGTTTTGATAAAGATCCACAGCACTAGCGGCCGTTTCTAAGGCAATCACACGATAACCTTCGTCTTTAAGTTCCTCGAGGCACTCTAAAAGTTTGCCACCTTCTGCCCAGGAAACATTTTGCTCAGTCCCCATGGCGGTCTTTTCAACTTTCCATTGTTCTGGTGTGGGCGTATAGCCGCAAAGATAGATCTTTTCTACTCCCAGACATTCCGCCGTTCTAAAAATAGAACCCACGTTAAATGCTGAACGCATATTATCTAAAACAAAAACCAACGGAATTTTTTCAAAGCGGTTTTCAGACTTGTCGTTTTCAACGATTAAAAACTCATCATCCTGCAGGTTTTTATGCAGAAGTCTTTCGATAGGAACAGCAAAGCTAACGAAATGCTTAAGACTCATTCCCTCGACTAAGTGCTTTTGCAAATCAGCCAATCGAGATACATCAGGATTTTCAGAATCATTTAATTGTAAGATTTTATTTTTTAATTTTTTTAAAGAATCCGCATTAAAAGAAAAATCCCTCGCGGATTTTTCAAGCTCTAAAAAGAGTCTATGAATTTCTTCGAGGGATTTTTTATCCTGAGGATTTAATGCCATTATTTCACGCGCTGGCCCACTTGGGCGCCATCGTCTGCAGCTAAAACAAACAAATCACTGCCGCCACTGCCAGCCGCCAAAACCATACCTTCAGACATACCAAATTTCATTTTGCGTGGTTTTAAATTTACGCAAACTAAAATCTTACGTCCTAAAAGCTGTTCTGGCTTATAGGCTGATTTAATCCCAGCGATGATTTGGCGAACCTGACCACCACCGATATCGACTTTTAATTTTAATAGTTTATCGGCTTCCTTGATCTCTTCAGCTTCAATCACCTGACCAATACGCAAATCTACTTTTTCAAAATCAGCAAACTCGATTTCAGCCGGACGATCGGCATTTCTATCTTCAGCGCCTGCTTTTTTAGTGTCAGCAGGGGCTGTAGGTTGAGGGCCACTCTTAGCTTTAGCGGCTTGAATCTCTTCATTGATCTTACGGCTTTCTTCCACCATGGCTTTTACTTTATCGGCCTCAATACGAGTCGCGATATGCTCATACTCATTGATAGGATGGTTAGTAAGAATCGTTTCAATATCCGACCACTGATAATCTTTTTCGCCCAAAAGCTTTGCCACTTTCGCAGAGTAATGCGGAAGGACTGGCTTTAAATAAATCGCCAGCAAACGGAACATATTCAAGGTCGTAGTAATAACCTTCTTAGTTCCTGCAGGATCTGACTCCAAAGTTTTCCACGGAGCTTTTTCGTCAAAGTATTTATTCGCATCATCGGCAAGAGAACGGATTTCACCCACGGCCTTAGCAAAATCACGGGCTTCAAAATGACCAGCAATAACTTCACCACGCGCCTGGGCCTGCTCAATGAGCTGCAGGCCTTCAGTATCAGGTGTGCTCATCATGCCATCCATTTTTTTCTTAAGCATTTGTCCGCCGCGGGAACCAAGATTTGTGATTTTACCCACAAGTTCTGAATTCACACGATTGACAAAATCCTCAAGATTTAAATCCATATCATCAACAGAGCTATTTAACTTCGTTGAATAGTAATAACGAAGATATTCTGGATTTAGGTGATTTAGATAAGTTCGAGCAGCAATAAATGTCCCTTTAGACTTAGACATTTTTTCGCCATTCACCATCAGGTGCCCGTGAACAAAAACTTGATTCGGAGATCTGAAGTTTGCAGCCTTTAAAAACGCTGGCCAGAAGATCGTATGGAAGCGCGCGATGTCCTTACCGATGAAATGATAAATTTCGCGGCTAGGGTCCTGCCACACATCTTTCAAAGATAGATTTTGCTGTTTTGCCCAACGTTCCGTTGTAGACATATACCCCATTGGAGCATCCACCCACACATAGAAAAACTTCTTGCCGTCGGTGCCTGGAATAGGGAAACCAAAATAAGGCTCATCGCGGGAAATATCTAAATCCAGCAAATCCTCATTAAACCATTCAAGCATCTTCTTAGAAATTTCCGGAGCACAGTGCTTAGGAATCCACTCTTCCAAATATTTTTTAAAGTCATTCAACTTAAAGAAAATACTTTGGCTTTCTTTCATCACCGGCGTGTTGCCACACAATGAACAGTGCACGCCCTTCATGTCGGCAGGGGAGTAGGTAGATCCGCACACATCACAAGAATCGCCATACTGATCTTTTGCTCCACACTTAGGGCAAATTCCTTTTACAAAGCGATCCGGTAAAAACATTTTATCAAAGTTACAATAAAGCTGCTGAATCGCTTTAACATTCGTGTGACCACCATCAACCATGCGTTGATAGAATAGTTCACACAATGCTTTATTCTCTGGAGCGTTCGTAGAACCGTAAAAAGAAAAATCAACTTGGAAGTCAGCAAAGTCCTTTGAATGCTCATCAAAGCTTTTGGCAATCAATGCTTCTGGAGTGATACCCATCTCGCGGGCTTTCACCATGATCGGTGTCCCGTGGGTATCGTCTGCACAAATATACACGCACTCATTACCGCGCATTTTTTGAAAACGTGCCCAGAAGTCAGCTTGAAGGTATTCCATCATATGACCAAGATGGATATATCCATTGGCATAGGGAAGAGCACAGGTGATTAAAATTTTGCGGTTCTGATTCATGAATTGCCTTTCTAGCGCCAATCAACTTGGCCAGAATCGAGATGATACATGGCTTTCACGATCTTTACATCCCCCGACGCTATAGCGTCACGAAGGATTGCTGAGCGCCCGATCAAGTCAGCGGCCACTCCATCCGTATTTGCCCAAACTTCATCCACCAAACCCGGTGAAGGATTTAAGCTCGCGAATTTCTGAATGCGCGGCTTTATATCATTAGCCAAAGCTTCTAGTGCAGGGCTTCCCAAACCAGACCCATGCAAGGAGGCAAGACTTGCTGTCACAGCTCCACAAGAATCGTGACCCATGACTACAACCAGATTCGCACCTAAATGCTCTACCGCGTACTCAATACTGCCAACCACGTTATTATCCAAAGCCTCACCAGCTGTGCGAACCACAAAAACCTCACCAAGTTTTTGGTCAAAGACCACCTCAGGTGGTACACGGGAGTCGCTGCAAGATAAAATCACTGAATGAGGTTTTTGCCCCTTTGTTAATCGCAAACGGTCAGCCCCAGAAGCTCCGTCGTTGCGGAATCGCCCTTTTGCGAAACGTGTATTTCCGTTTTTAAGCCATCCCATGGCTTTTTCGGCAGGAACCGGCCCTGGATGACGAGCAGGTTTTTCCGAACCTTTTTCGACATGTTGAGTGGCAGCAGCAACCGCTTCTTTGAGCTCTTTAGTTTGTGCCTCTGAGTCAAGATCCTTAGAAGAAATGCGCGTGATCCCTTTTTCATCATTGCTAGTTGCCTGTTCAGGGGCTTCTTTTTTATCTCCCTGTTGGTCTTTCAGCATTACTTTAGTATCGTCTTGGGAGGGGCTTCTTCGTAATGAGGAACAAGCGCTCACTGATAAAAGAACTAAGCTCATTATTAAAAGTCGTAACATTTTGCCTCCTCCAGGGGTGGTTCTATTGTCAGGACCTCCATCGAGGCAGGTCAAATTAAAAAGGAAAAAACTTTTTTGCGATTACGGCTTTCTTTAGAATGAAAAGTCATAGGAGAAACCAATGTCCGTCACGGTTTTATCGCCTTCAGAGATTCAAGCTAAACTTCAGGAAAGAAACTATTCTGCGCAAAAGACTTACCTAGCTATGTATAGCACCTGGTGGGGCGGAATTGTTAAAGATCCCGGCATGATGGTGGTACCGATCGATGACCATCTTGTTCATCGCGGTGACGGTGTTTTTGAAGCGATCAAAGTCATCGAAGGAAAAGCGTTCTTGTTGCAAGAACACTTGGAGCGTCTTGAAATTTCCGCAGCTCAAATCGGACTTCCGATGCCAATGTCTATTGAGGAAATTAAAGAAATAATCATGACAACCACAAGGTCAACTGGTGCCCAAAACGCGATCCTGCGTCTTTACATTTCCCGTGGGCCGGGTGGATTCACGACAAATCCCTATGACTCGATTGCATCTCAACTTTACCTTGTAGTGACCTCCTATGCGCCAATAGCGGCTGAAAAGTATCTCAATGGCGTTAAAATCGGCCGAAGCCAAATTCCACCTAAAGAACCATGGCTTGCAAAAATTAAGACCTGCAACTATCTGCCAAACGTTCTGATGAAAAAAGAAAGTGTCGATAGAAAAATCGATTTCACAATCGGTGTTTGCGGCAATGGTTTTTTAACTGAAGGAAGCACTGAAAACATCGTGCTTATAGATAAAAACAAAAATCTCATTCGCCCTCATTTGCGCCACATTCTTAAAGGCACCACGATGATGCGATCTTTTGAATTAGCGCAAGATTTAGTGAAAGAAGGTCATTTAAATTCGGTGATCGAAAAAGACCTGACCGAAAGCGATATTCTTAATGCCGAAGAAGTGATGATGATTGGAACAACTTTAGATGTTCTGCCGGTCACTGAATACGAAGGAAAAGTAATCGGGTCGGGTAAGCAAGGCCCCGTGGCAGAAAAAATGCTAAGACTTTTAAGAGCAGATATGAAAGAGGGGCCAAAGGCGACCCCTATTTATCATATCGACGAAGTCGTAGTATAAGCCATCAGTTGGAATTAAACTTCCAACTGAATTTTATCTAACAACTCTGGGTCACTCAATACAGCTTCGCCGCCTTTAGCAATTGCTGTCAGCGGACTTTCAGCAACACGCACGGGCAGGCGAACTTCGTTCTGAATGCGCAAATCAAAATCACGAATCAAAGCGCCACCGCCGGCTAATACCACGCCACTTTCAATGATGTCTGAAACAAGCTCTGGTGGAGTGTGTTCCAAAGCTTTGTGAATAGCGTTGATAACTTCTTGAATACAGTTATTCATCGCTAAGCCCACATCTTCAGAGCTGACTTCCATGGTTTTATTCATTCCAGTATCAGCATCACGGCCAGAAATCTGCGCAGTGCGAATGTCTTTTTTAGGAACTGCCGTGCCGATTTCTACTTTTAAATACTCAGCCGTATTATCTGAAATAACCAATTTTTTATATTTGCGGAAATAATCAATGATCTGGTCATCAATTTTATGGCCACCGACGCGAACTGCTTCACAGTAAACGATATCTGCTAAAGCAATCACAGCAACTTCCGTCGTCCCACCCCCGATATCAATGATCATGTTACCTTGGGCTGACTTCACATTAAGTCCCGAACCAATCGCCGCTGCCATCGGTTCGTCAATTAAGAATACTTCCTTAGCTCCAGCCGCCTTACAGGATTGAATAACAGCTTTCTTTTCAACCTCAGTCACCCCGTAAGGAAGTGAAACCACCACGCGGGGGCGAGAAAAAGCACTTCTAACGCCAGGTTGGCTTAAGAAATGTTGAAGCATCACTTCTGAAGTTTCAAAGTCCGCGATCACACCATCACGTATCGGTTTTTGTGGAAAAATACTTCCTGGGTTGTTCGCCAATTTTTCCTTAGCGTCATTACCCACCGCGATCACTCTTTTTTTGCCAGGACTTGTTTGCTGATAAGCGATCAAAGAAGGCTCATTAAGAACTATTCCTTTCCCGCGGGCCGCGATCAAAGTGTTTGCGGTCCCTAAATCGACATAAAGGTCAGCGGCGGTTCCGGCATCGTCTTTAAACAACCATGAAAACATATTAATTCCCGAATCCTTTTTGGCTCTCAAAAGGGAAAGTAGCAAAAATTGAAATGTATGAATAAGATTTATTCAAGTCTACTCCCGCTTCTGCGCCAAGAGTCACTTGATCCCAATCCACATAATGAAATTCACTGCCGATGGACAAATTTGTCGCAACAAGATTTTCTTCTTTGGTGTTTAGGAATGTGAACGGCACAGCCAAGTAAGGAACAGCCAACCCGTATTCTGTATCAAATTTTTTACTTACGAGCGGCGCAAATTGAAGTTGCAAAAGATTAGTCTCTTCATCACGGGCAATGCCTGCTCCAGCGCGGAAGCCCATTGCGGGTTGGTTTTCAACATCAGGAAAAGGGATGTATTTAAAGCTACCGAAAGCATTAAAATCCACAGCTCCTGCGCCCATCGATATGCGAGCACTTGAAGATTCACTCAAAGCCGTATCAATGAATACATTTACGTTCGCGCCGCCACCTTTATTAGTAAGAAGTTGCGGTTCAACTCCCACTTGATATTTCCCCTGCGGAACAAGTTCGCCAGATTCAGCGATGCTTAGATAGGCATGGGCGTTAGAAGTAAGAAAAAGACCTAAAACGAAGTATTTAGCAAAATTCATGAATAAAAACCTTTCAGCTCAAAAAATGGTATCCAGTTGCGAATCGTTTGACAAGACCTTGATCCAAAGAGAATCTGAAAGAGTGACGAAATTGCCCATATCTTTAGTGATTATCACTTTGAACGAAGAAGCCCATATCGAGCGTTGTATTCGCTCAGCCCCTTTTGTTGATGACGTGGTGGTGGTAGATAGTTTTTCGACGGATCGCACTGTCGAAATTGCCAAAGCCTGCGGAGCCAGGGTTTTCCAAGAAAAGTGGCGCGGGTTTGGTCCGCAAAAAGCCTTTGCAACTGAGCAAGCAAAGAATCCATGGGTACTTTCTTTAGATGCTGATGAAGCTTTAAGCCCAGAACTTGCCTCTGAATTAATCACTAAATTCCGTTCACTTGATGACCAGGCCGGTTATTTGTTTCCGCGTCGATCTTTTCATTTAGGTCGGTGGATTGACCACGGCGGGTGGTATCCTGATTATCAACTAAGACTGTTTAATAAAAGTAAATCACAGTGGAATTCCGCTGATTTGCACGAAAAAGTCGAAGTCAGTAAAAAGCTGAAAATGGAAAAAGACCTGCATCATTGGGTTTTTGATAGTCTTAGTGACCAAGTCATCACAAATGATCGATACTCTACACTGGGTGCCCAACAGCTTGCCGCTAAGGGCGCTGAGTTCTCATACTTAAAGTTGATCTTTAAGCCTTGGGGTAAGTTTATTGAAACTTATTTTTTTAAAGCAGGTTTCAAGGATGGTTTGCCCGGATTTATTATCTCTGTGGGTGCCGCTTATTCCTTATTTTTAAAGTTCGCTAAACTGTGGGAGATGGAACGTGTTCAAAAAAAACAGGTTAGTTAAAGTTTTACTTTTACTTTCTCCAATTCTCTTGGCTTTTTCAGGGGAGCCGACTCCCCCAAAATATCCCGCAATTCAAGAATGGCAAGGTCAAGCTTGGGTGACTGGCAAAGACGGCGTTCGTAATCTTGTAAAGAGAAAGCAGATCCTTCGCGAAAAAGCACTGTTAGAGACAGGGATTAACTCCCAAGTTAAAGTAGCCCTTGATGAAAAAAGAAGTGTGATTCTGTTAGCGCAAAGCTCCCTGACCTTGCCGGTAATCGGTTGGGAAAGTGGGGAAGCACCCGTACTGTTATTAAAAAAAGGATCATTAAACTGGCTACAAAAGTTAGAGGACAAAGGGCGTTACAACGTCGCTCTAAGATCTGATCTTTTCGAATTTATCGCACCTCCTGGGGACTTTATTTATTCAATTGACCCTGAGAAGGCCTACGCTGAAGTAAAGGTTCTAAACGGCAGTATCGAGTTTTCTGCGCTTAATTTTGAGGAATCAGTGAAAGTTCAAGCTGGCCAACAAGCGGGCTTTCAAGGCGTGATTGAAAGTGATGAGATTGCCTACGATGTTCTTTTGCAGGGGAAGAAAATTCCAAAAGGAAAGCTGCTTCCAGTAAAGAGCATTGAAGCATCCAAGGCAGAACAAGCTGCGGTGGCTGAAAGAAAACGCCAGGACAAGCTTGCCAAGCAAAGAGCTAAATCCTCGGAGGATCAAGCTAAGGCCAAAGCAGCCGGAATGATTTGCCAAGGCCCGTTGGGTAAATTCAACCAGTGTGCGTGGATTTGTCTTAACAATCCATTCAAAGAAAAAAGGAAGTGCCTCGTAGCGAATAAAGACGTTTCCTGTGTAAGAAAACGCTGCAACGCCAACGGGGAGTGGGCCGAAGAAACGGCTGTAGATGCTGAAAAAGCAAGCACCCTTTGTAAGGCGCAGCCTGTCGTAGCTCCTTGTGATTACTAACTTTTTTAAAATTCTTAAAAAGTAGGTTTAAATCCTGCTTGCACTTTCCCTGGCAAGGCTCTATAACGGACCTTCCTTTGTGGTGGCCGTAGCTCAGTTGGTAGAGCATCGGATTGTGATTCCGAGTGTCGCGGGTTCAAGCCCCGTCGGTCACCCCAATTTTTTTATAAGCTCCATGGGCTTGAACCCAGTCAGCGAAGCTGACCTTCGGTCAGACAAGCCCCGTCGGTCACCCCAATTTTTTCTCTTTATTTTCTCTCTTAATAGATAATCGAAATAAAAAAAGGCAGCCTTGAAGCTGCCTTCTTTATTTAGTGATTCAAAAAAATCCTACTTAACTTCGTCAATCAACTTTAATTTTGCATCTTTAATCTGCGCAACCGGCGTAATAATAGGCTCGTTAAGATCGAGTTCTCTTCCGGTGTTTTCTAAACGAAGACGAATCAATTCTTTCACGTAGGGCCCGTCAAGTCTTAGATCACGAAACTTTTGAACTTGTCCTACTTCAATGCCGGTCGCTTTTTTATAAGCTTTGTAAACAAGCTCGGAGCAATAAATCAAATCGTCGCTCCATTCAAAAAACACATCATAATCAGCCCCGACATAGGTATTCACCTCAGTGCGCAGATCAATTCTTTGCTCTTTGGTTAAACCCGGAACGCGGTAAATTCTGTAAGCTTTGTTTTTTCCGCGCGACACAAAAGAGTTTAGCAAAGTATATCGGACTGGTTGAACGGCTTCAGCCACTTGCCACTGTCCATCTTTATAAAATAACATTCCGACGTGAGTCCATCTTGAGCCTGTAGCTTCTTGAATAGCTTTAGACTGCATCCCCTGACTTTCATGAAAAATAATATCGCCGTCTTGATAGGAAGCCGCAAAGGAAGAAATATTAAAAAGTAAAAGGAACAGCAGTGAAAGAATCGATGTTTTCATTTTTTATTCCCTGTTGAAGTTTAAGTTGCTCAAACCAATAAGTTGTAACTCATAAACAAATCAAGACACTTCTACGACATCAAATATCAATTCGTATTTCGGACAACAATCACTCTATAATGCCTGTGCTTTGGCATTTATAAGGCACTTAGCGTACTCCTGAAGGCTTAGGGTTTGATTGTGGACTTTGCTTATTTCCAACGGCGGGACTCAACTTCAAGCCTTTGATTTTTTCGATAACCGCTTTTCCCCAAGCTGCAGAATCCTTAGGTCCGTAGTGGATGCCATCTGATTTGCCCGAGGGATATTTAGTGATCGAGGTCGAATCAATGAGATGACACTTATTTTCTTCAGCCAACGTCTTTAAAGTTTCTATTCCCAGATTCAGATTTTTCTTAAATGGATCCTTTGCTAAGTCAGGGGGACCCACCCATACACACTCCGAGCCTTGCGCACGAATGGACTTCATCATTGATTCAATGTGCTTTTTCTCTGAAGAAATGTTTCCAGTGTTGCCAAGAATATTCGTACCTAATGTGATGACAGTAAGTTGAGGTTTTAGTTTTTGAACTTCTTGATCAAAGGAGGGAAGCTTGTGGCTTTTAACTCGAATTTCGCGATCCATACTGTTTTTTTGCCAGAACCCGCAATTCGTAGTTTTAAAGTTTGCAGTGCTCGTCATCCAGGTGGAAGGTGAAGAACCGCAGCTTGCAAAAGACGTTACGTCGTTAGCACCTTTTCGAAAGTGTGCATCTAAAACCTCCCCATATTTTCCATAGGCATGGGAGTCGCCGAGCAATAGAACTCGCTCAAAAGAAGTTTCCGCTGCAAAACCAAAATTCAATAATGCTAGGAATACGAGGCTAGTCATAAATTTCCTTATTTATAACAGTTTGCCTAGCAATTAGATCAAGACTTCAACGCGCGTTCAAGACCTAACCTTGAGGTTTAAAAAATGGCGCAGAGGCTAATTATCGAAGTGAACCTTAAATAAACGAATCGGCGGAGATTCATCCTTATAGCGTTCCAACTCAAGAACAGGAATTTTTATATTTTCTTGTTCCTTAGTGATTTTGATATTTCCCCATTTCCCTTCAACTTTAAGACCTGGGATTAAAGTTAAGAACGCTTCCAAACTTAGTGTCTCACCGTTAACACGGAACTGAGAGCCATAGGCACTGGTGCTGATATAAAGCTCGCCATTCACTTTTAAAAGATCAAAATTTTTCTGCAAAGTAGTGCTTAAATCAGTAGTGTATGAAAATACACCCATAACATCTGTAATAACGTCAGCCTTACGCCATTGGTTGGTAGGTTGATGTTCAAAGAGACCTTCATGGGTTTGCAATTTTCCCTCAAAAGTAGGCATACCGAACCATCGATCAATTTTAAAAGCGACAGCGGTGGTGAACGGACGGTTCTCTGAATCGCGGGACTTCATAAACTCAATAAGCGCTTTTGCTTTACCGGCTCCCATATCAATCCAATGGCTCTCTGGAGTCATTCTTTCTAAAGCTTTAGCAAAGTCCGGATGCAGATCGTGGGTGTAGTCCCACAGCGTTCGGTCCGTGATAAAATTGTTTTTTGCAACTTTATCTGTGATGGTTGCAGTCGCAGGGCGAGGAAATTCTTTGAAAAGATCCTCGCAGCGAATTTGTGCTTGGGCAGAATTTAAAAATAAGAACAGCGCAATGAAAAGTGCAGAAAGCATCCACTGTCTCAAATTGAGATCCATCAACAATTTACGCCAACGACTGACCAAAGATTTATGTTTTCTTTGCTCTATAGACCACTCAATTGATTTGTACGCATCTCTGTAAGCCATAAGCTTAGACGATTCAATCTTTGAGCCAATGTCCCTGTAACTTGACCCTTTACTCAAAGGTGAAGTACGCCTGATTGGGGGAGGTTGACGTGAGGTCGTTGTATAGAATTTTCGGACTGACATTGATATCAAGCTTCTTTGCCCTGCAAGTCCTAGCAGCAAAAAACAAAACACTCACAGTCATCACCCATGAAACTGCTCCGTGGATGGCAGAAAAACTTCCCGACGGAGGGGCCATCTTTTATGCCTTAAAAAAAGTCTTAGAAAAGAAAAACTACGGCTTGAAAGTGGTCTTTGCTCCATCTTGGATCAGAGCTAAAATGGACGCTGTTAAGAAACCTGAAATCGACGCCTATTTTCCTATCAGAACTATAGAGAACGAAGATATTTTCATGTTCACAGACGTCATGTTTGAAAGTCCTTGGAGTATCGCTGAACGAAAAGACAATCCCATCAAGTTTCGACATTTGCAGGACCTAAAACGATACACTGGGGGCAACGTACAAGGAGTGGAATTACGCCCGGGAATAGAAGATTTAGTGAAACAGGGTATGAAGTTAGAAACAACATCGACGCAAACAAATAATTTATTAAAATTAGCAACAGGCAGGGTCGATTTTGTTTTCATTGATAAAGGTGTTTACCGCTTCACCATGGCCTCAGATCCAGCTCTTAAGCAATACCGTGGCAAGTTGCAGCTCAATCCTAAACCTGTCGTAATAGAAAAGTATAAGTTAGCCTTAAAAAAGAAAAACGTTCCAAAAGATTTTGTCGCATTTTTTAATTCTTCCTACGACGAATTTAATAAGCACCTTGAAGATTACTACAAGATGCTGGAACGCACACCTTTGTAAAAAGAAAACCTGACGAACAAAATCGTATTGTTTATGCTGCAGCTTTGGGAGGTTCTTAATGGCAAAGCTTCTTCTCGTCCTAATTGCAGTGGTCGTCCTCGTAGCATGCAGAGACGATGATACCACCTCGCTAACTCCTCCCTTGGCTCAAAAACCAGAAGTCCCTGTGGCGACCCCTGACTTCGCTAGAACTGACTTCATGAGAGATCTCGATGATCCCTGGGACATGGCCTTTACTTCTGATAACACGATGTTCTTTACAGAAAAATGCCGCGGCCTCTCGGTTCGCACTCCCGATGGAAAAGTAACCAAACTTTTCGGAGCAAATGGTTATAGCACCTTTGTTCCAGATTTCTTTTGTGCAGGACAATCCGGGATGCACGGGGTGGCGATAGACCCGAACTTCTCAAGCAATCGCCGCATCTATGTCTTTATGCCTTCAGAACTTAGCTCCCCGCGCACCAACCGCATCGTAAGATTGGTCGTCGCAGCGAACTTCACATCTGTCTCGGAAAGAACTGATATCGTCACTGACATTCCGTTCAAAGATCGCAGAAATCTTTGGGGAGGAGTCGGTACCCACAGTGGAGGGCGCATCCGATTTGGTCCCGACGGATTTCTTTATGTCACTACAGGTGATAATCACAACGGCCCTCTACCCCAGGATTTATCCAAATTAGGGGGAAAAATCTTAAGAATCGACACCAATGGAAAAGCTGCTCCCGGCAATAACACTCCCTCTGGTGGAGACCCGCGAATTTATGTGTATGGGCTTAGAAATGCCCAAGGTCTGACCTTTAAGCCTTCAAGCGGTAAACCCTTCATTGCCGAGCACGGCCCCAATCACAGCGATGAAGTAACGGCTCTATCGCCTGGAGGAAACGGGGGCTGGGATCCAAAACCAGATTCCGGCGTCAACTGTCCTGATAACTACTGCGGTTATATATCTAATAGAAAAGACGGTAAATTAACTTCGATGACGGACACGGATAAGTTCCCCCAAGCGTTGAAACCCTTGTTCGTTATGCCTGATTCCCAAGGCATGGGTGCTGCTAGCTTTGTGAGGGGAGACCAATGGAAGGATTGGAATGGCATACTCTTAGTAAGTCTGATGGCATCCGAGAAGCTTTTGGCTATCAAGGTGAATGAACAAGATGGATTGGCTTCCGTAACCCCAGTGAACGTCCCAAGCGAAAGAATACGTTCGATAGTTCAGGGTCCCGACGGAAACCTTTATATGGCTCTGGATGACGGCACTATCTGGAAACTAACTCCACAATAAATATAACTTCTACATTTTTCTTCTCTTAAGACCCCACAAGATACTTGGTGTGGGGCTCTTTTCTTTTTGCTTCATTTTTTAAACAAATATTTTCTCCCAAAAAAATTCCGATTCTTTACGAGGATTCTCGTATACTCTCAGACCTTCATCCTTTTTTCTTACTGATCATTTTGAAAAAGTCTTATTTTTTATCCGCCAAACCTCTAGTTGTCGCCCCACAAGGGTAGATTAAAAAACTGCAATCCATCAACCTAGCGACTCTTTACCGCAATTTCTAACAGGGAGATGGAATGAAGTTTAACGCTTACACTATGATGATCGTTCTTTCCTTAGGTCTGGCAGCAGGTTGTG
The DNA here is from genome assembly GCA_041888585.1 of Bdellovibrio bacteriovorus. Classification (GTDB taxonomy): domain Bacteria; phylum Bdellovibrionota; class Bdellovibrionia; order Bdellovibrionales; family Bdellovibrionaceae; genus Bdellovibrio; species Bdellovibrio bacteriovorus_I. Next base: position 1,532,474 of record CP168971.1, read on the forward strand.
CACCAGGCGACTCAGGGGAAGGAACAACAAACGAAGCAATCTCTTCACAAACTAATTCAGCAATCGAAGATGGTGCTTCAGAAGATATCGCAGACCACATTCACAACGACAGCTCAGAGACGCAATTGGATTCAGAGATTGAAAGCCTTGGCTGTGTTCGAGCAAGCTCTTCACAAAAAGCAGCAGTCAATCTTGGAAACACTAAAAAAGATGAATTCCTGCAAAAATGTTCTCAAGAAACAAACAACTCTTTCTATTGTGCACAATTAGTTCGTCCGAATCCACGCAGTTCGAGCACTTTCAGATGTACTTACGGTTCATCACAAACTCACCAGTTGGTTCATCCAGACGAAAACACATGGAAGTACCCAATTGAAGCAGTTAAGGTTCTTCAAGATCTTTCTGCAAAGGGAATCAAAATCAGCCATATCTATAATTGGTGGAGACCAGAGCCCTACAACAAAAACGTTGGCGGAGCTAAAGGTCGTCATCCATATGGAACATCTGTAGACGTTCGCTTCGGTAGCGAAAGTGAAGCAAACAAAGCCTTCCGTGAACTTTGCAAAATGCGTTCGAAAAAACGCATCAGAGCCATCGGTCACTACGGTAGTGCTTCTTTACACATCGGAGTTGGAGATCGCTTAGCAAACACTTGGGGTAAAAGCTGTAACTAAGAACGAAGTTTAAATTAAGTATTTAGAATAGGGAGTCAGCATAGGAATATGCTGGCTCTCTGTGCTTTTTGAAGGAGTGAAATATTCATTTGATAAATGAATCAAAGAAAGATCGAGATAAAATAGTTCAAGAAGCTAACTAGAGGTCTTCAAAGGAACAACAACAGAGCGAGTGAAGAGTCTCGAATTAAGAAGTGTAAAAATTGAAACTCTTTTTAATTTTGAAAATAAGATCTATTTTTTAAAATTCTCCACTTCATATATAGAAGACTTTTTTGAGAGAGTTTCTAAAGTGCCGTTCGAATATAACGTTCAATATTGTTTAAAATGCGTTTGAAGAGATTCTTTGAGGGGCAATTTAAAAAAATGGCTAATTATTTTGTGCTAAGTGAAGCAGCACACTAACGGTCGGTTTAAGAAATCGAGCAAAAAATACCTGGACGGGGTTGATTATGCTTAAAAATTAAGCATAATATCCGTTGTGGTGCTGCGAAGATTAGCAATAAAAAACCTTGCACACTCAAGGTTTCCCCACTATAAACCGTAATCTCTTCGGCGATACGTTTGAACTTCAAACAGTAACACCTTCCAAAATTTGATTTGTATTCAAATAGAGGAAGTCATGTTGCATCGCGGAAGAAATGAGATGGGAACTTTTTTTAAAAAAGATTTTTTTGAAAAAAGTTTTTCTGAAGTGTTGACAAGGCAAACGGCCTTCGATACAACTTCCACCTCGTCGCTACGAAACATTAACGACGAGTAATTCGCTCTTTGAAAACTGAATAGCTAGATATGATAGATTTTTGGGCTCTTTGAATGATGAGTAATTATCATTCACAATTTCAAAAAATATATTCGAACAAACACAGCGTAAGCTAGTTGTTTGCTTAGAGAACAGAATTATAACTGGAGAGTTTGATTCTGGCTCAGAACAAACGCTGGCGGCGTGCCTAATACATGCAAGTCGAACGGGGAAAGCTTTCGGGTGAGTACTAGTGGCGCACGGGTGAGTAACGCGTGGATAATCTGCCTTGAAGAGGGGGATAACTAGTCGAAAGATTAGCTAATACCGCATAAGACCACAAGAACTGAGGTTCAAGGGGTCAAAGGTTTTTCGCTTCAAGATGAGTCCGCGTAAGATTAGCTAGTTGGTGAGGTAATGGCTCACCAAGGCGACGATCTTTAACTGGTCTGAGAGGATGATCAGTCACACTGGAACTGAGACACGGTCCAGACTCCTACGGGAGGCAGCAGTAGGGAATATTGCACAATGGAGGAAACTCTGATGCAGCGACGCCGCGTGAGTGATGAAGGCCTTCGGGTCGTAAAGCTCTGTCGCAGGGGAATAACACAATGAATGTACCCTGTAAGAAAGGATCGGCTAACTTCGTGCCAGCAGCCGCGGTAAGACGAGGGATCCTAGCGTTGTTCGGAATCATTGGGCGTAAAGCGGGTGCAGGTGGCTATGTAAGTCAGGTGTGAAAGCCTAGGGCTCAACCCTAGAAGTGCATTTGATACTGCGTAGCTTGAGTGCTGGAGAGGATAGTAGAATTGTTGGTGTAGTGGTGAAATACGTAGATATCAACAGGAATACCGGTGGCGAAGGCGGCTATCTGGCCAGACACTGACACTCAGACCCGAAAGTGCGGGGATCAAACAGGATTAGATACCCTGGTAGTCCGCACCATAAACGATGGATACTTGTTGTTGGAGGTATTGACCCCTTCAGTGACGAAGCTAACGCGTTAAGTATCCCGCCTGGGGAGTACGGTCGCAAGATTAAAACTCAAAGGAATTGACGGGGGCCCGCACAAGCGGTGGAGCATGTGGTTTAATTCGATGCAACGCGAAGAACCTTACCTAGGCTTGACATGTACTGGAAGACTGGCAGAAATGCCGTCGCCCGCAAGGGTCGGTACACAGGTGCTGCATGGCTGTCGTCAGCTCGTGTCGTGAGATGTTGGGTTAAGTCCCGCAACGAGCGCAACCCCTGCATTTAGTTGCCAGCATTCAGTTGGGCACTCTAGATGGACTGCCGGTGTTAAACCGGAGGAAGGTGGGGATGACGTCAAGTCCTCATGGCCCTTATGTCTAGGGCTACACACGTGCTACAATGGTGGTCACAGAGCGAAGCTAAGCCGCAAGGTAGAGCAAATCGCTTAAAAGCCATCTAAGTTCAGATTGATCTCTGCAACTCGAGATCATGAAGTTGGAATCGCTAGTAATCGCGGATCAGAATGCCGCGGTGAATACGTTCCCGGGCCTTGTACACACCGCCCGTCACACCATGAAAGTCGGCTGTACCAGAAGTCGCTGCGCTAACCGCAAGGAGGCAGGCGCCCAAGGTATGGTCGATGATTGGGGTGAAGTCGTAACAAGGTAGCCGTAGGGGAACCTGCGGCTGGATCACCTCCTTTCTAAGGATTATCCGGTCAATCTTCATTAAGACTTGTTCTTAATAAGTTAAAATGACCCAATCTTAGGTCAACTCACTCTTCCCGAGTGGGTGAGTCCCAAAAATCTCATCTAGCTATTTAGTTTTGAAAGAGTGATTTCTCACTCGAAAATCCCACACGGGCCTGTAGCTCAGTTGGTTAGAGCACACGCTTGATAAGCGTGGGGTCGGATGTTCAAGTCATCCCAGGCCCACCAAATCAGCAACAGCCTGATAGGGAAATGAGAGAGAGAATTTGCTTCGAACGATTTTCGTTCTTTGACAACTGAATAGATTGATTTAATTGATTTTTAGCGAGGTTAGTTCCATTTTTTTAAGCTACAAAGGGCTTACGGTGGATGCCTTGGCACTAAGAAGCGATGAAGGACGTGGTAAGCTGCGATAAGCTTCGGGGAGTGGCACACACACTTTGATCCGAAGATTTCCGAATGAGGAAACTCACCATTTATGGTATCACTCACTGAATTCATAGGTGTTTGAAGCGAACGAGGGGAAGTGAAACATCTCAGTACCCTCAGGAAGAGAAATCAAATCCGAGATTACCCTAGTAGTGGCGAGCGAACGGGTAACAGCCTAAACCTTAATCATTTATTTGATTGAGGGGTCGTGGGACCACAATGTGGGACTTAAGAAGTTAGATAAACAGTCTGGAAAGTCTGGCGAAACAGGGTGATAGCCCCGTAATCGAAAACTTCAAGAGCCCTAGTGGAATCCCGAGTACCACGAAACACGTGAAATTTCGTGGGAATCTGCGAGGACCACCTCGTAAGGCTAAATATTCCTTAGTGACCGATAGAGGACAAGTACCGTGAGGGAAAGGTGAAAAGAACCCCGAGAGGGGAGTGAAATAGAACCTGAAACCGTAAGTCTACAAGCAGTTAGAGCCCTTTATATGGGCGATAGCGTACCTTTTGCATAATGAGTCAGCGAGTTATGTTTGCATGCGAGGTTAAGCCGTTGCAGGTGGAGCCGTAGCGAAAGCGAGTCTGAATAGGGCGATTTAGTATGCAGGCATAGACCCGAAACCCGGTGATCTAATCATGGCCAGGTTGAAGCGGAGGTAACACTCCGTGGAGGACCGAACAAGTTGAGGTTGAAAACTCTTTTGATGAGCTGTGATTAGGGGTGAAAGGCCAATCAAACTGGGTGATAGCTGGTTCTCCCCGAAATATATTTAGGTATAGCGTTGAGTAAAAAGTATCGTGGAGGTAGAGCACTGAATGGGCTAGGGGTCTTTACCGGATTACCAAACCCAAATAAACTCCGAATGCCACAGATATGTTCCTCAGCAGGCAGACTCAGGGTGATAAGGTCATGAGTCGAGAGGGAAAGAGCCCAGACCAACAGCTAAGGTCCCTAAATGCACGCTCAGTGGAGAACGTTGTGGAGTTACTTTGACAACTAGGAGGTTGGCTTAGAAGCAGCAATCCTTTAAAGAAAGCGTAATAGCTCACTAGTCTAGTGACTCTGCGCGGAAGATACAACGGGGCTAAGCGTGTTACCGAAGCTTTGGATTAAGATATTTTATATTTTAGTGGTAGGGGAGCGTTCTAGTGTAGGATGAAGATTGACCGGTAGGACAGTTGGACGAACTAGAAGTGATCATGCTGACATAAGTAGCGTTGAACTCGGGTGAAAAACCCGGGCGCCGAAAACTCAAGGATTCCTGGGCAAGGATAATCCTCCCAGGGTTAGTCGAGACCTAAGATGAGGCCAATTGGCGTAATCGATGGCAAAACGGTTAATATTCCGTTACCTAGCAGATTGTGTTTAAGGAATGACGGTGTAGGATATCACAGCCTCTTATTGGATTGAGGTGTAAGCATGTAGGAGGATCAGTAGGCAAATCCGCTGGTCGTAACTCTGAGGTGTGAATGCGAGGGACTTTGTCCCGGAAGTGTGAAAAGCCATGCATCCAAGAAAAGTTTCGTAAATTTAGATTTGTTAGCTCGTACCGTAAACCGACTCAGGTGAGTGGGGTGAATATCCTAAGGCGATGGGGTGAATTTTGGTCAAGGAACTCGGCAACTTAACACCGTAACTTCGGGAAAAGGTGTGCCTAAGAGAGTGTAAGGGCTTGCCCCCCCAAGCTTTTTTAGGTCGCAGAGAAATGGGAGTAGCGACTGTTTATCAAAAACACAGGTATGTGCAAAGTCACAAGACGAAGTATACATACTGACGCCTGCCCGGTGCTGGAAGGTTAAGAGGATTAGTTAGCGCAAGCGAAGCTGAGAATCGAAGCCCCAGTAAACGGCGGCCGTAACTATAACGGTCCTAAGGTAGCGAAATTCCTTGTCGGGTAAGTTCCGACCTGCACGAATGGCGTAATGATGGCCAGGCTGTCTCCACCCGAGACTCAGTGAAATTGAACTCGCTGTGAAGATGCAGTGTACCCGCGGCAAGACGGAAAGACCCCGTGAACCTTTACTATAGCTTGACACTGAACATTGAGCCTTGATGTGTAGGATAGGTGGGAGGCTTTGAAGTGTGGACGCCAGTCTGCATGGAGCCGACCTTGAAATACCACCCTTTAATGTTTGATGTTCTAACGTGGACCCGTTACCCGGGTTGCGGACAGTGTCTGGTGGGTAGTTTGACTGGGGCGGTCTCCTCCTAAAGAGTAACGGAGGAGCACGAAGGTTGGCTAATCCTGGTCGGACATCAGGAGGTTAGTGCAATGGCATAAGCCAGCTTGACTGCGAGCGTGACGGCGCGAGCAGGTGCGAAAGCAGGTCATAGTGATCCGGTGGTTCTGAATGGAAGGGCCATCGCTCAACGGATAAAAGGTACTCCGGGGATAACAGGCTTATTCCATCCAAGAGTCCATATCGACGATGGAGTTTGGCACCTCGATGTCGGCTCATCACATCCTGGGGCTGGAGCAGGTCCCAAGGGTTTGGCTGTTCGCCAATTAAAGTGGTACGCGAGCTGGGTTCAGAACGTCGTGAGACAGTTTGGTCCTTATCTTCTGTGGGCGTATGAGATTTGCGCAGACCTGTCCTTAGTACGAGAGGACCGGGATGGACGAACCTCTGGTGTTCCTGTTGTCGCGCCAGCGGCAATGCAGGGTAGCTATGTTCGGAATTGATAACCGCTGAAAGCATCTAAGCGGGAAGCAAACTGCAAGATTAGATCTCACTGGGGCTTCGGCCCCCTAAAGACTCCTTGGAGACTACGAGGTTGATAGGCGGAAGGTGTAAGTGTAGTAATACATTCAGCTGATCCGTACTAATAGGTCGTGAGGCTTTTTTAAATTTTTTCTTCTTAATTTTATTAACGAAGATTTCGTCTCTAAGACTTCTTTGAAAAAAGAACGAGAGACTAGCTCTCTGAATAAGTAAGAGAGTGATAAATTGGAACTAACCATTAATCGCTAAAAATCAGTTAAATTAATCATTCAGTTATCATAAAAAAAGAACAGCACCATTTGGATTGGTTGCCTGTTCACAGAACGAATTGTATAAGAAAAACGCTTTGCTGGTGTTTATAGCAGAGGGGCCACACCTGATCCCATTCCGAACTCAGAAGTTAAGTCCTCTTGCGGCGATGGTATTGCATGGGCAACCATGTGGGAGAGTAGCACGATGCCAGCTCTTTTTTACTCGAACCCGGGTTACGAAAGTAATCCGGGTTTTTTTTTGCCTTCTCTTCGGTCGCGGTCGTCGATAAGCGGCCAGCTGACTGCGTTGTGCGGTCTTTTGCTTCTCTCCGACGTGGCGCTGCCACGCCTGCGCTTCGCAAAAGATCCTCCGCCTTGCATCTGACCACTTCTCGCCAACCTTGGTTCTTGGTTTTTTTTCTGGCTTAAAAATTCCCTTTGGTCATTTTCTCGCTTTGGCGGTTGCGCTCGCAATGCCTTCGGCATTTCTTGCTTTGAAGGTGCCTGCTTCTTTTTGCGGTTGCGCTGTGTCGGTGTCGTTTGAAAATCCCCTTCGGTCTTTTGAAATCTGAGTGGTTGCTGCTGGGAAGGGAAGAATGTCTCGATGTTGAATGGAGTATAGCGCTGCTCTTCATCGCTTTCTGTTACATAAAAATTCTGAGCGAGGTTTTTTGGGGACTGGTGTTTGGCAGATTTTTTGTTTCAAAAATGGAAAATTCATAAACTAAAAGCTGTGTGATTAAACAGTATTTAGATTAAATTAAACATCGATGTCTCAGGGCTATGTTATTGTAATCACGTGGGAATCTCATTGAAGTCGAGTGGCTAGAGCTTTTTTTTTGGGGCTGTGGTATTCTAATCATATCAATTAACGGGAATCACTTCCTGTGAGCTTTTTAAGTCTATTTTTGACTGATCAAAAAAAGATTCTCTCGGGGCTTCGCTCGAGAAACGGGATGAAAAAATTAAATACGAGTAGGAAAGGGTCGAGATGCGACAGGGTGTCTTATGGCTATGGCATATCTATATCTTGCGATGGCAATTGTTTTTGAGGTTCTTGGTACTGTAACAATGAAATATTCAGAGGGATTCACAAAGGTGCTTCCAGTGATACTCACCGTGGTTTGTCATGGAATCTGCTTTGTGGCGCTCGCTGTGGCGTTAAAATCATTACCTGTCAGCTTGGCATATGCAATTTGGGCAGGTGTTGGAACCGCGGTGATGGCTCTCATTGGACTATTTATGTTTAATGAGCCTTTGCCAATCCAAAAAGTTTTAGCGACAAGCTTGATCATTGCCGGTGTGGTGATGTTGAACTTTGCTGACACGAAGTCTGAAAAAGTGGAGCAAGTTGCGAAGATCGAATCTTCAAGTCTTTCTCCTGAGAAAAACGTAGTGGTGGAAGAACCTACTTCACATTATCAAGATCAAAACGCTGGTTAACTTTATTCAAATCTATAATTCAATGTCGGCCTTCCAGTATTTCTGGAGGGCCTTTTCTTTATTGTAAGCTGACATCGAGCCCGATGTTTTTAGAAATAAGAATCTGAAAACCTTTCTCAAGCAATTTTATACGGCAAACAATGACTATGAGGTGGGAATGAAAGTCTTTCTTTTCGCAGCTTCGTTACGTAAGGGCTCTTACAATAAGAAACTCGTTCGAATTGCAGCAGAGCTGCTTAGCGAACATGTGTTTTGCGAAGTCGGAGTTAGTGAGTTTAATGAATTCCCGATGCCGATGTTTAACGCTGACATTGCTGAAGAGTTCGGAATTCCTGAGTCAGTAATCAAACTTGGAAATAAAATTCGAGACGCTGATGCTGTTATTATTTCGACTCCGGAATATAACGGAAGTATTCCTGGAACTTTGAAAAATGCCATTGATTGGTTATCGATGCTTGAGTCAAACCCTCTGGCAAAAAAATATGTTTGTTTAATCGGGGCTTCTGATGAGCGACTGGGTGGAGTCAGAGGAAATATTCATTGTCGCGTGCCGTTTCATATTCTTGGTGCCTATATGTATCCAAATTATTTTGGCGTCGCTCTTTCAGATACTGCCTTTGATGAGAAAGATCAGCTAAAAGATCCTAAGCAAGTAGAAAAACTAAATGACATTCTGGGAGATTTTCTTCGTTTTGCCTCTAGAAAAGAATCGCCATTTGATGTTTTAGACGACTTCATCGGCAATCAAGATTTTACGCGTTCAAATGATCATAGCCATTGATATTCTATAATTTGATTTGAATTTTTTTGGTAAAAAAGAAGCCAGCGTTTGTGGCTTCTTTTTTTTAGCTGCAAACAGGATTACTTCAAAATTGATTTTTTAAGATCTGCGACGCCGTCGTCAGACGGTTTTCCTAACCAAATTGAAAATACTTTTTCGATCAAGCCTGCTCCGCCTTTTATTTCTGATACCGTTCCAGCTGTTGATTCGTAAGAAATGACTTCGGTATTGTCAGCAAGTTTGGTTCCTAGAATCGTAAGGGCTTTGCCTTCCTTTGCTTCTCCGCCTTGAGTTACTGCGGTTAGGAACTGTTTCACTCCTGCATCGTCGGTATTTACTTTGTTTGCTTTGAAGGCTTCTGCAAAAGATTGTTGAACTTTATCTGCTTCAACATTTCTTAGGAAGTGCAACTGAATAGCTGCCGCTTTTTGCGATTTAAGTGATGTTAAAGCTTCGGCGTCAGATTTTTTGAAGGACTCCGGATTGCTTACAAAAAGTTGCCCTACGTACACTTTCACATTCACGAAAACAACTTTTTTGCTGCGCAAGCCAGCGCCGACAGATGATAAACTAGAAGTTTGCCCTTCAGTCGTTGCTGATACGGTGGCTGGTAAAGAAATGCCTTCGACTTTTGGGCCCGCTCCAGAAGGAGTTAATAGAGCAGCCATTGATACCGAGGCCATCAAGGTGACCAAAGTTGCGACTAGAATGTGTTTCATAAGAATTCCTTTCCGTTCTTTCAATAAAAGGATTTGCGTGGGGCGGGTTATTGTCAACTTAGAAAAGTTTTGTTGGCAGCCAAAAGGCCTTAATTTAAGCTCAATAAGAAGCAATGAGTGACAATACCAGAAACCCTTTTAGACAAAAGCTTGAACTGCTGATTGTGGACGGCACCGAAGAAGTGTTGAACCGGGCAAAGCAAGTCATCTCTCGTCACCATTTCACTTTTCAATCCGTAAATTCTAAGGACCTAGTATCAGGTTCGTTAGGTGAATTGCTGCGCGCCCAGTTAATTATTGTCTCGCAAAAGCAGGGTGAAAATTCTGACCTCTTTATAAGGCGCGCGGCTGAAATACTGAAGCTTTTTCCGAGATCAAGAATGCTCTTGATAGGTTTACCGGGATTTCAGTGGAGCGAAGCTCCACCATCCGTATCAGTACTAAGCTCTTTTGAATTTTTGCAAACACTGAAGTTTGAATATCTTTGTCTTCTGCGTTGTCGTGGTCAGTATCAGTTAATCAGTTCCTCTGATTTATTCCCTATGACTTCGATGACATTTCCAGCGTTCATCCGATTAAGTTTAAATCAGCGTTATCTCGCCGTGGTTTATAGCAAGACGGTTTTATCAGATGACAGGTACCAGCGCTTGGTCAGCGCGGAGGGTGGCCTTTATATTCAGAACAAAGATTCAGAAAAATATCTTGAGTATATTAAGAACTACTTTGATACCTCTGGTAAAAGTATGCTTAAAAGAGCGCGTGCAAGCTTCTTAGCCATATATAATTACTGTCTTCAGATGAATGACATTCTTTTATTCGACTTGGCAGCGCCCAATGAGACTCGTGTTAGCCAGCTCTATCAGGATTTAAAGCGATCAGTTGAAAGTCTTTTTGAGGCTTTAAAAAGCGATGCGGATTTATGGGATGTTTTTAGAGAAGCATTTGAAGAAGAGCCTGCCAGTTATTGGCGCGGGCCTTGGATTGCGACTTATTCTGCGTTGATCGCGATAAAGAGTAATCAAGGGGATCCGATGGTGGTGTTCATGGCGGCTCTGTTTTCAGATCTAGGGATTTATGATCTTGAAGACAGTGTGACCCGTGAATTTCTTTTTTCTTCTGAAAGAAAAGTTTTAGACACTCAAAAATCTCAGTTTGAAAAGCATCCGATATTATCTTTGAATCGTGCATTAATTAAAAAGCTTCCTCTTGAAGACGCCGTAAAGTCAGTTTTAGTTTGTACCCATGAAAGGGCAGATCAAAAAGGTTTCCCGAATCAGGTCCCATCAGAAATGCTTCCAATTGAGGCGCAGATCATTATGTTTGCCGAAAAAATTGATCAAGTAGCTTTAACAAAACTTAAAGAAACCGGGACCGGCTTCCGCTTCCAACGAGAAAAAGTTTGGGAACAAGAAAAAAATAATCCGGGAAATTTCAGCCCCGAATTTCTTGATAAAATCGCTGATACTTTGGTTTGATTTTTCTCGCAGTTTTTTATCTATATTCGAGTGGAAATTTATTGTGATTACAAGTTGTACTAAAGTTTACTCTGTAACTTATTATTCTGGATGAGCTCACTCACAATTTTTTCTTAATTCTGAAGGGATCCTTTTTTAAAGGAACTTTACGGACAGATTTCTATTAAGGTGCCGAGGTCCACAGCTGCGAAGATGTACTCGATTTCATAATCTCGCACGGCCATGCATCCTTTTGTCCAATCGCGCGGGTGCTTAATGAGTTTGCGTTTTATCCAGGCATTTGGAAGGCCATGGACCATGATGTCTTTGCCGGGATTGTTTATGCCTTTTTGTTTAGCTTCTTCAAGGTCTTTTGAATTCGGATAGTTGATCCCAAGGCTAAGGTGAAATTCACTTTTCTTGTTTTTTAGGTCGATGAAATAAACACCTTCGGGAGTGCGCGAGTCGCCTTCAGCTATTTTGTCGCCAATGGCATTTGTTCCCAAAGCAATGCGAAAAGTTGCCAGCACCGTTTCTTGATTGATGATGTGTATGAGTCGACGTTTTTTATCCACTAAAAGGAAATCTGCTTTTTCTTTAAGCGGAGCGTCCCAGCGAGCTTTCTGTGCATATTCAGCCGTGCGAGAGCAATGGCTTTCTAAGGTGCTTTCGTTGATGCCATTTTCTAACAAGTTTTTTTCTGCTGGAGTTAGGTATTCATAGTGTTCTGTTCGACCAACAGCGAAAGAGACAGTAGCACAAAGCAGGGCGGAGACGATCATAAGAAGCTTTAACATAGCTGATCAGTCTCACAAAAATTTAACGTTATCAAGGTGGCTTATGACACCCTTCGTAAGATGCAGAATCTTTTTGCGCATAATGACGCTTTTGCATTTAATGAATCTGCAATAATTAAGTCGATACTTCGCTTGAGCGAAGTAAAAAAAAAGGGAGCAGAAGTGCTTAAAAATATCGCAGTTTTAGTTTGTATGATTTTGGTAGCAGGCACCGTGCAAGCCAAAGAATTGACCAACCGTTTGGGCGTGGGCGTAAAATCAAACGCTTCTATTGGGATTGCAGAACTGGCTGCGGTTTATTATCCGGTATCAGAGCTTGCAGTCGTGGGCGGATTAGGTATCGACACTGAAAAAGATAATTCTAAGTTCACCGCAAATGCGGGCGTTCGCCGTATCGTTTTTAAAGAAGACAACTTAAATTTCTACATGGGCGGCGCTTTGGGCCTTGTGAATCTTGAAACTGCAGGCGAAAAAGAAAGCGGTTTTGAAATCAATGCCCTTTTTGGTGCTGAGTTCTTCTTTCCTGGCTTAGAGAATCTTGGTTTCACTTTCGAAGGTGGCGTTGGCGTAGTTTCTTTGGATGACGTACGCTTCAAGACTATTGGTAATGGCCCATTTAGTGCCGGAATTGTTTTTTACTTCTAATAAAGGAATTTAAAAATGAAAAAAGTAATTCACACAGACAATGCTCCTAAAGCAGTAGGTCCTTATTCTCAAGCTGTGCAAATGGGCGACTTTTTGTTCTGCTCTGGGCAAATCTCTATTGATCCAAAAACCAATGAGGTTTTTACAGGCGATATTAAAACGCAAACTGAAATGGTTATGAAAAATATCGATGCAGTTTTAACTCAAGCCGGTCTTAATTTTTCAAACGTTATTAAAACAACGATCTTCATCACGAACATGAATGATTTTGCTACTGTGAATGAAGTTTATGCGAAATCTTTTAAAGAAGCTCCGCCAGCTCGCTCGACAGTGGCTGTAGCAGCTTTGCCAAAAGGTGTTAACGTGGAGATTGAAGTCATTGCGCATCGCTAGAGCGTTGCTTCGTTCTAAAACTTTTTGGGTGATGGCGCTTTTCAGCGCCATCGTCGTTTATCGCTTTTATGATGAATATAAAAAAGTACAAAGCGAAGTTGTTCAGTCGTGGTTAAAAACTCCTGCGGCAGATTGCGCTGTTGTTCTGACAGGTGGGCCGGGCAGGGTGCGAGAGGGGTTTGATCTTCTTGCCAATCAACGAGTTAAAAAATTAATCATCTCTGGCGTCTATTCCAATGCTCGCTTGCGTGAGATCATGCCGGTGTGGCCTTTTTATGGAAATCTCACTGAGAATGACGTGGTCTTAGATCGTCGCTCTGAAACAACCTACGGAAATGCCCAGCAGAGTCTTCCCATTGTCGAAGCCCTAAAGTGTCGTGATATCTTACTTGTCACCTCGAAGCTTCATATGTATCGCGCCTATCACACTTTCCGTGCGACCTTTCCAGAAAACATTTACATTCAAAAACACTCGATCATTGGTGGTCGCTACGAGTCCTTGGTCTGGGAAGCAAGCTTCGAGGCCCTAAAATCTTTGTTTTACTCTGTGTGGGCCTACTAAATCAGGACCTTCCTCTAAGCAGATTTGATATATGCAAACCGATAAGTCCTTTAAGAAAACGAGGGCTTAATTATGACTTCTTTACTGGCGCACATCGATTCGCTAGGAAGATCTGTTACAAAGAATTTGGAGTACACGGCGCGTGTCCTCCTTATGGTCTATCTTGCTCTTCGTGCGACTTTACTTGATAAAGCCCAAGGTTTCCGTCAGATCTTCGGGGTTATTTCCGCGCAAATTTATTTTACGGGGTTTCAGGCTTTACCTTTGATATCTGTTCTTGCTTTAGGCGTGGGGTCGATCATGATCCTGCAATCTCTTTCAAATTTAACATTGCTTGGTGGAACGCAGATGATCGGGAATTTCCTGATCGTGATGGTGTTGCGAGAGGCGGGACCGCTTTTAGTGGCACTTGTGGTTATTGCAAGATCGGGAACTGCGGTGGCTTCTGAGGTTGGTAACATGCGTGCAAATCGCGAGATTGAAGCGTTGGAAAGCATGGGCATTAATCCACTAAGTTTTATCGTGTTCCCTCGGGTTATCGGTGGGATCATTAGTGTCCTAGGCTTGGCTTTTTATTTTAACTTTATCGCTTTAATTGGTGGCTTTCTCATCACGCGCTTCCTTCAAGATATGCCTTTGGGTTTTTATACAGACTCACTTATGAAAGCGATTGCAAAGGAAGACGTTCTTATTTTCGCTCTAAAAAATGGTTTTAGCGGCATGATTATTTTCGTTGTGTCGTGCTATCAGGGGCTTTCAGTGAAGCGCAGTCCCCATGAAGTGCCGCAAGTCACTACGCAAGCTGTGGTGAACAGTATCATCTTCGTGGTGATTTTCAATTTGATGGTTTCAGCTTTGTTTTATTTGAATCAACTTCGCAGTCTGGGGGTCTTGTAATGAAAATCGAGAGTCTTAAATTTGAGGGTGTGTCTTTTAGCCATGATGGACAAGATCCCATCGTACAGAATGTTGAATTTGATTTTCCAATGAATGAAATTCTTTGGATTAAGGCTGAAGAAGGCGCCGGCAAAAGCTCGCTTTTACAAATTCTTGCAGGTCTGCAAATCCCTCAGTCAGGAAAGTACACGATCAACGGTGAAAACGTTGTTGATATGAGTTTTGAGGAATTTTTGCCGTACAGACTTCAAATCGGGTATTCCTTTGATTATGGCGGACTTTTAAGCAACAGAACTTTGTTCGATAACTTAATGTTGCCATTGCTTTACCATCATGTGGTTACACCTAAGGAAGCAAAAGAAAGAGTTGACGGTCTTTTTAAAGAATTTGGTGCAGAAAAATTTGCCAATGAAAGACCGGCCCACGTGCCAGGTCGTATTCGTAAACTTGCATGTTTGCTAAGAGCGCTTGTGATGCGTCCGCAGGTTTTATTGTTGGATGATCCAAGTGTGGGTCTTGGTCAAGACAGCATTTATCTGTTTGTCGATCATATTCATCGTCTTAGAAAAGAAGGCTTCTTTAAGCATGTTTTCATCAGTTCTTACGATGAAAAATTTATGAATCTTTTTGAATATCAAATCATCCATTTAGATGAGGGTCAGCTTTATTACCAAGCGGTAGATCCTGAGAAAAGAGTAGTTCATCTATGATGAAGGTTAAGTTTAATAAATTCGAAAGAGTCGCAGGACTGTTTGTATTGTTGGCGATTGGCGGAGTTCTTTTAACTGCGCTGAGTGCGGCTATTAAACAAGGCTGGTTTGAAACGAAGGTTCACTATTTTACGACGTTTGAAAATGCCGATGGGATTCATCAAGGTACGTTGGTGCAAATGTCAGGTCTGCGCGCAGGTGCCGTAGACTCAGTAGAACTAGAAAGTGACAACCGCATCCGTGTGGGTTTTCACGTTTTAGGAAAATTCCAAGATAGAATTCGTGAAAACAGCACTGTGCAATTGATTCGTCCATTCATTATCGGTGAGCGAGTTCTTGAAGTGGCCGTGGGAAGTGATCAATTTCAGGCGCTTCCTGATCAAGCCCATGTGAAGTCAGTAGAGACCGTGGATTTAATGACGCTGATGAGTGGTAAGTCCATGAACAACTACTTATCTAAATTGGGTGGTATCTTAGAAAGTATGCAAGTCATCGTCGACGCTTTTGCTGATAAAAGCCGCGCGGAAAGCATGGTTCGGGTTATTGACCGTTTAGATCCGTTAATGAAGAATTTAAATACTATGTCGACAGAGGTTATCAAGCTTTCTAAGCAAGCCACAAAAGACGATGGTGTGCAAAAATTGGTTGGCAACTTGGCTGTGACGACAACAGAGATTAATAAAATTTTACCAGAGCTGAATAATCAAAATCCAGAGCTTGCAAAAGACCTGGCTGTTATGACTCAGAACTTAGCTACGGTGACGAAAGCCTTAGGCCCAGCGGTGCAACATGTTGAAGCTGAACTTCCAGGCGCCAGTGTTCGTTTAGTGGAAGCTCTGAACGAAACGGTTGTTGTTCTTAAAGCCATGCAAAAAAGCTTCTTTATGCGCTCTAACGTCGAAGAGGTTCGTGAAGAAGAGTCCAAGCGCGTTCCTGCCAATAGCAAATAGTTAAAGTATTTTACCATGTGCCATGTTCCAAGGAGGGTTTTCACTTGAATCCTCCTTTTGTCCTTTTATGATAATGGACATGTTGGTGGGCCATCTTTTTCGTCATTTTATTTTCTCTAAAAGAGCTGGCGCTTTAATCAAGCGCATTTCATGGTTAAGCATGATTGGCATCAGTATCAGTGTGACGGCCTTCCTTGTGGTTCTTTTTGTGATGAATGGGATGAACGCCAGCATTAAAAAGCGCATCATGGGGCTTGAGCCTCATTTGTATGTGAAAGTTCCAACGATGACCTCCGCTGAGACTTTGGAATCCCACCCGGTATTTCAGCGAATTAAAGAAAAACCTGAAAACAAAGCCTATGTCTATGAAACTCAAGACATCATCGTGAGAAGCCAAGACGGTCAGTTCCGCGGCGGTATCGCACGGGGAGTTTCAAAAGAGTCCTTAGAGCATTTTATTGAGCAGCTTCAGAATATGGATCGCAAGAAGTCTGACAAGGATTCCATAGGCTATTTCTGGGATCCGCAGGATGTGCCGGCTGAAGGTGAAATTATCATGGGCGTGGACTTAGCCCAGGCTCTGGGAGTATTTGAAGGGGATTACGTCACCATCGTTTCGCCATCTGGATTGTTGTTGCCTCCAGGGGAGACTCCACGGTTTGAGCGAGTTAAAATTAAAAAGATCATGACCACAAGTCTTGCTGATATTGATGCACAGTACATCTTCTATCAACGCGGTAAAGCTCTAGGTTCTTTAGCGGTGGAAGGATTAAAGACCTTAGGTATTGAAGTGTGGCTGGCTGATGAATCTCAGTTGGACAATATGAAAGAAGATCTTTCTAAGTTTGAAGACATTAATGTTGAAACTTGGATGGATCGAAACTCGGCGCTGCTTTATGCTTTGAAATTAGAAAAGCTGACTATCGGAACATTCTTAGGATTAGCTGGGATAATTGCCGCTAGTTCCATCTTAACAGTGCTTGCTCTTTTGCTTTCGCAGAAAAAACGCGACATCGCGATTTTAAGAACTATCGGTTATTCAGCCAAACAAACTGTGCGAACTTTCACGCAACTGGGGTTTATTCTAGCTTCAGTGGGTGTTTTATCGGGAGTGATCTTAGGAACCGGTATCAGTCTTTATATTCAAGCAAATCCTATTCAGCTAGCAACATCCGATATTTACTATGACCCTTCCATTCCCGCATTGGTGGATTATGGTTTGGTTTTAGGAGTCTTGATTGTCAGTGCTTTGATAGCTTGGTTTGGATCTTATATTCCGGCAAGAACAGCGTCGGAAGTAGAACCATCCGACGCCTTAAGAATGAAATAACTAAACGCTTACTTGATAGTCACGCAGAGCATCTGTCAAAGAAGTCTTTAGGTCCGTGCTTGGTTTTCTTTTACCAATGATCAATGCGCATGGAACACCGTAAGTGCCTGCAGCAAAATCCTTCATTTGTGTGCCAGGAATCACGACACAGTTTGAAGGTACGCGGCCTTTGTATTCAACTGGGGAAGAACCTGTCACATCAATGATTTTTGTAGAGGCGGTGATAGTCACACCAGCACCTAGTACAGCACCTTCTTCAATGACCGCACCTTCAACCACGATACAGCGACTGCCGATGAAAGCATTGTCTTCTACGATAACTGGAGAAGCTTGCACGGGCTCAAGAACGCCACCGATTCCCACACCACCAGAAAGATGCACGTTTTTACCGATCTGAGCACAAGAGCCCACTGTGGCCCAAGTATCAACCATCGTTCCGGAACCTACGTAAGCTCCGATGTTCACATAAGAAGGCATTAGAATGGCGCCTTTTTCGATGAAAGAACCTTTTCTTGCTAAAGCATGGGGGACAACGCGAACGCCGTTTTCTTCGCTCCATTGTTTTACTGGAATTTTATCCCAGTAGGTAAAATCTCCGGCCTTCATCACGTCCATTTTTTGAATTCGGAAATAAAGGAGGATCGCTTTTTTAATCCAGTCATTTGTAACCCAACCATTTGCGGTTTTTTCAGCAACCCGCAGGCGACCCGCATCAAGACCTTCGATCACTTCAAGAACATGTTTCAGTTCATTTGTGGTTAATTGATCTACGGTTTTCCCATTTTGAATTTCAGTGTAAATTTGATTTACGTCGTTTTGCATTTCAAAGTCCTTTTTAATAACTAAACTTCAAGCGCTTTCAAAGATTCCATAATAGCAGGGACGTGTACTTCGATGATCTTTTCTGCTGAAAGGCCTCTTTCAATTTCATAAGTGATTGTTGGATAGCCTCTCTCAAGCCCGGTGTAGGTGCCCAAGCAGCCTGGGGTTGGATAACCAATGTCATCATCGATTTTATAACCTGTTTTAGCGGCTAAGATCTCAGCCACTTTACGGCAGTCGCCGTTAACGTTCAAGACGGGGTGCCAGGAGTGAAGTGATAAGATGAATGCAGGTTTTTTTTCATCTAGATATTTCATCAACCCTTTGTTTTCGCTTTCACTGCCAGCGGCTGGTCCCGGGTGGTAACGAGGAGTTTTTACTTCAGGGGACCAATCCTTGGTAGGAAGGTTGCGATTAAGGTCTACGCCGTTGCCGTTGCCACGGGTTTTAAAAATCACTCCTTCAAAATTAAACTGGGGAACTAAAGTAAGATTCAGTTTGTACGGAAATGCGGAAGCAAAATGTTTAAGCAGCTCTTGAGCTGCGATCACACCTTCAACCTCATCGCCGTGAACTCCACCGAGAATTAATACTTCAGGCCCGCCGTTCTTAAATTCATAAGCAACAACAGGCATGCCTTTAGACGTGTAAGTAAAAATAGAAGTTTTCATGACAAACAGTCCTTCCTGGGCGATGATGCTAGCACGAGGTCTTTATGGAATACATCAATAATGAGCTTTGCCTAGGTCCGTTAAAAAAGCCGCTCGCACCCTTATGTGCTAACTATATGCGACCTATTTACGTCTATGATTTGGATTTCGTGACGCAAAGATTTCAAGCCATGGCGAAAGCTTTAAAAGGTGTGCGTTTATTCTATGCGATGAAGGCCAATCCCAACTCAGAAGTTTTACAAAGACTTAAAACTTTAGGGGCTGGGGCCGATGTTGTTTCCCTAGGTGAAATTAAGCGCGCCTTGGAATCAGGGTTCGCTGTTCAAGATATTGTTTATAGCGGTGTTGGAAAAACAGTTCATGAGATCAATGAAGCCCTTCGCTTAGGGATCTATCAAATCAATGTCGAAAGTTTGCCGGAACTAGAACGAATCGGAAAGTTAGCCCGTGAAGCAGGAAAGAAGGCCCACGTAGCTTTGCGTTTAAATCCCGATGTGGATATCAAGACCCATCCCTATATTGCAACGGGGCTAAAGGACAATAAGTTCGGAATGGAGCTTTCTCTTGTTCCTGACTTAAAGAATTGCTTAAAGAATTATTTTGATTCCATCGAACTTGTCGGTATCAGTTTGCATCTTGGGTCACAGATGCTTGAGTTCACGGGTTATCAAGAAGCATTACAAAAATTAAAACCAGTCTTCAAAGATCTGCAAAAAGATTTTGCGACGTTAAAGCGTTTTGATTTCGGTGGTGGCCTGGGGATTTTTTATGACCGCTTGGATTTGGAACTAGAAGAATCTCTTTTACAAGAGTATGCAAAAATCACTCTAGAAATCTTAAGTGATCTGGATTGTGAATTGCAGTCAGAGCCAGGACGATGGCTGCTTGGTCATTGCGGAGCCCTTATCACGCAAGTACAGTACATCAAAAAAACCAGTGCAAAAACGTTTGTTATTGTCGATGCAGGTATGAATCATCTGATCCGTCCCTCCCTCTACGAGGCCGATCACATGATTTTGCCGTTAGTAAAAAAATCAGAGAACATGAAGGCGGATATTGTGGGTCCTATTTGTGAATCATCAGATTTCTTTGCTAAAGATAGAAGCCTGGGTTCTGTTAAAGAAGGGGATTTTGTAGCGGTGATGGATTCGGGCGCCTATGGTTATTCCATGGCCAGTGTCTATAATTTGCAGGAACTTCCTTTAGAGATTTGTATCTAAAGATCAACCACTCTAAAACCATCGGCTTTAACGGGCTTTAGAATGCGCATTGCTGCTTCAGTGAAATGATCAGAGTGATCCGTCGTCATGATTTCGATACGACGTGGTTCAACCCCAGGGCTTGCGCCCAATCTATTTTCCTTCATATCGCGATCTAACCATCGTGCGATGGCTTCACCTGAATCAACAAGCTCTACCGAGGAGCCTGTCACTCTAGAAATAGAATTCTTTAAAATTGGATAGTGAGTGCAACCCAGAATCAAAGTATCAATATGATTTTGTAAGAGCGGAGTGAGATATCTAAAAACAATTAAATTTGTGACTGGATCTGAATCCCAACCTTCTTCTGCAAGGGGCACAAATAACGGACAGGCTTGATCAAAAACTTGCGCTTTAGAATCAAACTCCATGATTTTTTTTGTGTAGGCTTTGGAATTGACAGTGGCACGGGTGCCAAGAACACCGATGCGCTTGGAACTAGAAACTTCCAAAGCTCTTTGGGAACCAGGCTCAATCACGTTGTAAATCGGAAGACCATCGAATTCATGCTCAGTTAACTGACTTGAAGCCGTGTTACAGGCAATGACAATAGCCTTCACGTTTTGTTTTTCTAAGAAGATGATATTCTGTTCAGAATACTTGCGGATTGTTGAAGGTGACTTTGATCCATAGGGAAGGCGCGCTGTATCTCCGAGATACAGAAAACTTTCCTGAGGAAATTGGAGAGCGAGTTCTTTTAAAACAGTCAGCCCGCCAATTCCAGAGTCAAAAACACCAATAGGTCTTGAATCCGCCTTCGACATTATTAATTTTTTACCCCGTGAGCACGTGACTCGGCAACTCCGTTTGCAGACATTTCCATAAAGAGTGCTTTTTCACGTATTTCAGCAATAGTGGATGCGTTAACGTAGCTCATTCCTGAACGGATGCCGCCCGAAATTTCTAAGATCACGTCTTTCACATGACCTTTAACATTTACTTGAGTTGCTTCTCCTTCGGGCGCCATACCTTCTGGAACGCCACCGCGCCAAGAATCTTGAGCCGCGCGAGAAGCCATACCACGATAGTGTTTCTTACCGTTTTTGATTTCCCCTGGAGTTTCAATCGTTCCTGAAAGCATACTTCCAAGCATCACACAGCTTGCGCCCGCAGCGAAAGCTTTCACCATATCCCCCGAAGTTCTGATACCACCGTCTGCGATAACAGGAACTCCGTAGCTGGAAGCGATTTCCGCACTTAGTGCTACAGCCGTTAATTGCGGTACACCACAGCCTGTGATGATTCTTGTTGTACACATTGAACCAGGACCGATGCCCACTTTAATTGCATCAGCACCTGCTTCGATCAGGTCACGAGCTGCATCCGGAGTTGCAAGATTTCCCGCAATAATGTCTACGTTTGGATAAGTGTCCTTTAGCCATTTCATCGTTTCGATCATTTGCACTGAGTGGCCGTGGGCGATGTCAATCGTGATGATGTTAACACCTGCTTCTACCAGAGCTTTCGCACGGGCTTTAAGTTCTTCACCCACGCCCACGCTGCCAGAAATATTTTTTACGCCAGCGGCTTTGAGGCGACGAGCTTGATCAGCTTGTTCATCAATAGTGATAAAGCGATGAAGAATTCCCAATCCACCTAGCTGGTGCATAGCTAAAGCCATGTCATGCTCAGTAATGGTGTCCATGTTAGCACTTACGATCGGCAATTCCAGCGTCACGTTTTTTGTGATCTTGCTGGTTAAATGCGGATCTCTGCGCGAGCGAATATCTGAACGTCCCGGGACGATCAGTACGTCATCAAAAGTTAATCCGCGGCCGCGGTTTTTAATATCTTTCCAGTTAAACATGAGCGTCATGTTGTTTTACCTCGCGCTTAAAAATATTGAACAAAATGTGAGTTGATACCAAAAGCAAATAAGTGTCCAGGGCTGAAAGCATTAAACTCTGCACTGGGGTTTTCCAAATCAATCGATAGGAATCAAACAAAGTTGTGATGATCATCGGAATAAAAAGATGGAATAAAAAAAGAATTCCTAAAATTTTACCCCAGTGCTTGCCAACCACCTCTGCGGATCGTTGAAGAGCGTCTTCTTTTCCCAAGTCATAGCGTTGCGAGGAAGTGACAACGAAGGGAACAAGACTGTACTGAAGGTATTTCCAAAAGCCCGGCAAAATAAAGAGCAAAGACCAGAGTAAAGTCTTTCCCCAAGCTCGCAGACTTTCAATATACATTTGGTTCAGGTGTTTTTTTAAAAAAGCCTCAAGATCGTCGGCCCAATTGTAAAGACTGTTTAGCGCATAAAGGCAGCAACCGATCAAAAGCACTGGAAATAAAATGCTACTTAAAATGGCAAAAAATCCATAAAACAGCACCTGTTTCTGGGCACCACTGGGATCTCGCAAAGCATTTTCAATATGTAGATTGAGGTATTGGTCAAGGTTACTAGACAAGACCACTAAAGCGAATAACGGAAAAAAGATTCTTTTAAAAACCTTCAGGTTTTCTGCAAAAAAATTCACTTAAGTATTTAGATCGCGAAAAATAAGGGCAGTCAAGCGGACTCTTGCCAAGAAACAGATCTCCGAGCGCCCTGAGAAACGGCATAATATTAAGTATAAGAGGTGTCTTATGGGACTTAAAATCATGGTCACCGGTGCCGGTGGCACAATGGGCCAAGAAGTCGTAGGCGCTCTTCATCGGGCGGGGGCCCAGTTTATCGCTGTGTCGCGCTCTTTAGAACGCCTTCCGTCCCATGTAAAAGGTCTGCAGCTTGATTATAACAATCCACTTTTATTGCAAGAAGCTTTACGAGGCGTAGATGTTTTATTGCTGTCCCAGCCCTTTGAACCTAATATGCTGGCCCAAGCAGAAAATATAGTTAAAGCCGCCCGTAAAGCCGGTGTGGAATTTATTGTAAGAGTCTCAGGCTTAGGTGCTCATGAAAGATCAGCTTATCTCTATCAAAGAATTCAAGGTGAAGTGGATGAACTTGTTGCTTCCTCAGGAATTCCCTTTGCTATTTTAAAACCAAATATCTTTATGCAATGTTTTGTAAAATCCTTTGGCGATGCCATCCGCCAAGGAGTTTTATTTTTACCTCAAGGCGAGGGGCGAACCTCTTATGTGGATGCTCGGGATGCTGCGGAAGTGGCTGCTAGTATTTTACAGAATCCTTGGCACCACGCTCAAAAGACATTCACACTTACCGGCGAACGTCCAATTTCAAATGCGGAAGCCATATCCTTAATTTCCCATCAAGTGCGGCGACGCTTAGCCTATGTTCCTGTGACTGAGGAGACCGCGATTAAAAAGATGCTGAAATCTCAACCCGAACCTTGGGTTGTGGATGTTATGATGAGTGTGCACAAAGCCGCTAAAGAAGGTGCTATTGAATCTGTGTCGGAAACTTTAAGTTCGACCTTTGGAAAAGCGCCAAGAAAGTTTGAAGACTTTTGTGTTGAAATGAAAGAGCATTGGAAGATTCAACCGAAGGTGCCGCAAAACAACTTGTCTGCCAATAGTCTTTAGATCGTGATTTATAAATGGCCAAAAAAAATCAGAGGCAGGCGCGCCCGCCAGAGACAACATCTTTAAAAAAACTAGCTGAAGCTGCCCAGGAATGTACGGGGTGTGATTTATATAAGAACGCAACCCAAGCTGTCTTCGGGCAAGGATCTAAAAAAGCTAAAATCATGATTGTAGGGGAGCAGCCGGGAGATAAAGAGGATCTTGCAGGGCTTCCTTTCGTGGGCCCAGCTGGAGAGCTTTTACGTCACTGTATTGCGGAAGCGGGATTATCGATTGATGATATTTATCTGACGAACGCCGTTAAACATTTTAAGTGGAGGCCTGCAGGAAAGGTAAGGCTTCATCAAAAACCTTCCCTTACTGAAATCAGAGCTTGTCATCCGTGGTTAGAAAAAGAAATGGAGGCAATAAAACCCAAAATTATTCTTGCTCTTGGTGCGACAGCGGCGACAAGCGTATTGGGGCGAGTACCAAAGATAACGACGGAAAGAGGAAAGCTTATTCACGATGAAAACACAGGAGATACGGTTATTATCTCCTGGCATCCCTCAGCTATTTTGCGCGGATATGACTTGGAAGACAGTGACTTAAAAAGAACTCAATTGATTGCAGACCTTAAGTTAGCCAAGAATAAACTGACTTAAGATCTGGCTCAAGCTTAGTCGTATTCGTCGGTAACGTAATTGATTTCAACTAAAGCGCAGGTTTCTTTATCCAAACCTACATTGATGTTTTCAAATTTATTCACTTCAATGCCATAATAAAGAACGCCAGATTCTTCACTGTGAAAGAAAGAATCAGTTACTCTCACTTTTGAAACGCCGGTGCCATTTTCCTGAGCAGAGAAAATGCGTGCTTGAAGTTTTGCGTCTTTAAGGCACGTGTCGTTTGCTAAAGCCAAAGACGATAATAAAAATGCAAAAGTGAAAACTGTCGCTTTCATGGAATTCTCCTTTAAAAAGTGGATCATTTGATGGAGGTAGATATACAGCTAAACCGGGAATTTTTGGAAATTTAAAGATGATAAACTATTATGCTGAAAATGCATTGAAAGGTTTTCATCAATGAATAATGATTTAACAGCTACAATATCTCTTTGCCAGAAACAATGGCCGAACTCTTTTCATTCATGCCTGGTTTACCATCTAGCCCTCGGGCACCTTGATCGCCTGGGGGTCCGTCAGCGCCAGCTGTGACGTTGCTTGAACATTCAAAGATGTCATACCCTGGGGCGCCACCTTTACCACCAGGTCCACCGTCGCCACCATCACCACCTTCGCCGGCTCGGCCCGGATAGCGGTTGACTGTGAGATTAAAGTTACTGACGGTTTCAAAGAATAAAAAGGCTGCTCCGGAATTTCCGCCGTTACCTCCGTTTTGGCCTGGATCCCCATTGGGGCCTTTTTCTCCAGGCAGTCCACTGGTGGCTTTTTTTGTACAAACAAGGCGGGGAGGAAATCCCCATTCTGTACGCCATTCAGCACTTGTGCCATTAGCTCCGTCGGCGCCCCTTTCAGAGGGTGTTCTGGAAGTTCCTTTGGTGCCTTTGCCACCTTTTGTGCCGCGAAGATTCACTGTCAGTTTGCCAATACCCGTTTCCGCTGTAAGTAGTATTTTTCCCCCGTTTTTGCCATTTTGTCCTGAAGGGGTTGCTTCGGCCTCAGAGATCGAGAAGGTTTCAATGGCACCGTCGTTTGCAAAAATCCGCGTGGCGATGATTTCTATATCGGAACCATGGGTTCTAAGACTCGCGTTTTTTTCAAAAACCACATCGTCAAATTCGTATTTTTTATTCGTTAAACCCAGCGATGAAAGTGAAGCGCCGTCTTTAATTATTAAATCAGGAACTAAGATCGCACGCTGCTCAACAATGTTTTTTCCATTCACAGTAAGAATATAGCTCACGGTTTTTTTATTCAGATCCTTCGCCCAAAGATTCAGTCTTTCTTTAATCACGTAATAACCTTTAATAAGTTGCGCGGATGATTTCGATAAAACGTGATAGGTTGGTTTTTCTTCTTCAGCATTAAAGCTGCGGCGAATTTCAAGATTGTCAGTGAAGTTTTCTTTGCGGATTGAAATCATGGCTTCGTAGATATTGAGATTGTTCTTAAAGCCTGAAAGGTTTTTTTGCTTTTCATCAAGTTCTTCCACTTTGTTAAGTGAAAGAGAAATTCCCTCTGGATAAATGGCATCCGGATTATTCTGAGACTGATTGTCTGTGCCGATATTAATTTTTTCAGTCAGCCCTGAATCAGAGCAGCCAAGTGCGAAAAGAACTAAAAAGCCCCAAAGAACTTTATTCAAAAAATTGAGTTGCATAAGCGCTCCTTAAATTGCAAGGCATACTTTCAGCAAAACAACGCGCGTGATCCCTGGGATTTATTAGATGCTCATTTGTGAAAACTGAGTACTAAAAAAATCCTTTCTAGGACTTATGAACCACTTCTTCACTGCCACTTAGCGGATGAAAAGTTTTTTCCCCAGGTGCCTGACAGTAAAGATTCTACTATGTGATTATACATCCTGACATGAGGCAAGGGTTGAGCAAGACTTCCTTCGACCTTGAGCAAATAAGGAGAGAAGGCAATGTATGGATTGATGGCGCATTTCTTTATTTTTCTGGCATCGTCCGCTTTTTCCCAGCACGCGGGTTCAGGACAAATAGTGCAAGGACAGGAAATCACTTCTAAAACAAAAGCATTAGCGACAGGTTCGCGGATCATCCAAAGGAAAGCTCCGTTTGCAGAAATGAATATTTATGTCGTTGGATTTCATCCTATGAAAAATAATCCATCGCAACAGATGGAGGCTCACCATTTCTGCCGGCAAGTAAACGAGGACTTCGCACAATGCGCTTTATTTGATGGCAATACCAAAGAAGCTAAATTAAACGGAATTGAATACATCATCTCAGAAAAAATATTTGAGACGTTGCCAGCTGAAGAAAAAAAGTACTGGCATCCGCACAATTATGAAATCCTTTCTGGTCAACTAGTAGCGCCGGGGCTCCCAAAACTTGCAGAGAAAGAGTTCCTTAAACAGAAAATGAATTCTTATGGGAAAACTTGGCATGTGTGGGATACAGGACATCAAGGAATGCCAGGGAATTCTTTGCCAGTGGGGGAACCGATGCTGGCCTGGTCTTTTAACAAAGACGGCGAAGCTATTCCTGAGTTGATTAGCAATATGGAAAAGAAGATGAACATAGATACAAACAAAAAGAGATTCGAGCGCCAAGATCTCGTTAAGTTTGCCAAGCCCCAAGAGGGAGTTGATGTCTTAGCAGGGAAATTCAACAGGGAAACAAAAGCTATTCCCGGAGTGCAACGGAAGTAAGTTCTACGGTTGCTAACCAAGTCTATCTTCTGTCTATAGAATAGACGGGGCGATAATCGCTACAGCCTCTCTTGACCCGCACCTTTGTTTACATTACTTATGACTCCAAAGTAAGCGAGGTTTGCCGTGAAAAATTATTCCTGTGTTTTTCTAATATTGTTCATAGGTTCTGTCGTCGTTGCAGCTCCATCAAAAGCAGTAAAGCAAGTGACTTTGACGGAAGAAGAACTTCTCGGTGCTCGCATTTTTTCTGATCCACGACTGTCGTCACCTCAGGGGCAGTCCTGCATGAGTTGTCATCATCCTAGAGCAGCCTTTTCTGATCCTCGCCGTGGATTTCCTGTATCCCAAGGAGCGACAGAATCTAACTTCGGCGGTCGGAATGCACCTTCGGCGATGTATGCTAAGTTTGTTCCTGAATTAACCTTGATTGAAGAAGAAGGCGAACAGTCTTACATCGGGGGACTTTTCTGGGATGGCAGAGCTAACAATCTTACTGAGCAAGCCAAGGGACCTTTTTTAAATCACTTAGAAATGGGATCCACCAAGGAATACGTGGTGAGCCAAGTGTGTTCTTCCCCTACATACGGTGATTTAGTTAAAAAAGTGTTCGGCGAAAACGCCTGCGCTAAAAATTGGACGGAAGCTAAAGTCGAAAAAGTCTATCACCTCGTGGCTAAAGCCATCGCAACTTTTGAATCGACAGAATTCTTTTCTCCTTTTGCATCTAAGTTTGATCGGGTCATGGCTAAAGAAGACACTTTCACGGAAGAGGAATTGCGTGGCTTTCAAGTTTTCCAAGATGAAAACAAAGGAAAGTGCGCAGCCTGCCACGTGCTTGATACCCAAAATGCAGCAGGTAAAGCGTTGTTTACTGATTTTACCTACGACAATTTAGGTATTCCAAAAAATCCTGAGTTGAAGTCTCTCGGTCACTCTGCTCTTGATGTGGGATTAGCGGCCACAACGGGGCGTAAAGAAGACAAAGGTGCTTTCCGAGTGCCAACCCTTAGAAATATCGCTTTTACAGCTCCGTATGGCCATAACGGCTATTTTAAAACGTTAGAACAGATCGTGGATTTCTATAACACCCGTGATGTCAAACCGGTTTGTAAAGGAAACTTAACAGCGAAAGAGGCCACAGAGCAAAACTGCTGGCCGCGTGCAGAAGTTGCTGCAAATAAAAATATTGAGGAGCTGGGCAACCTTAAGATGACTCTACAAGAGCAGAGGGACCTTATTGCCTTCCTAAAAACTCTGACTGACGGAAGATAGTTTTTGGGGCCATCAAAAAACTGTTAGACTTCTTTAAAGAAGACTCGGAGCGAGCCCGGGTCTTTTTTATTTTTTAACTAGTTGTAATGAAAGATCCCATGACAGCAAAACAACGTCTGTGACATATGTCTGCCATGACAAACAAAATCAAAGACCCGTCCCCATTAGTAGAAGCCGTATTAAGATTAGATGGTTATCTTTCCGAGATCGTCCGCCTTGGCGATAAAATCCAAACTATGGATTTAAAATCTGATTTCGACTTCGAGCAAGCACAAAAACTGATGAGTCGTTTTGCTGAATGCGGGCAGGGTGTTTCTGATCAAGTCGTTCACCTATCGCAAACATTAAATGAAGCCAGAGCCAAGGCAGAAGCAGCAGCCCAACAGGTTGCAGAGCGAGCTGCGATCCTTGAGGCTAGACACAACGAACACCAACAAAAAATGGATGCCTTTCGCATTCTAGGTGAAAAAGTCAGCGAGCTAACACTTTCACTAAGCGATTTAAAGCGTCCAGAAGGCGCTGAGTTGACAGCTGAAGACCGTGTGAACCTTTCTAAGCGTCTGACGGATTTTGACGTGCAATTAGAGCCTTTAATTCAGGAAGCAAAAGAGCTTAGAATAAGCGCTCAAGAATCAAGAATCAAAACGTTAGAACATAGCGCAGATTCTTTAGTGCAAAGATTAACGGCGATCAGAAGTAGATTAGAAACATTCCAAAAAACAGAGCTGTCTTTAAATTAAAAGAAAGCAGTCAGACCAGTTTGAAATAAAAAAAAGCCACTTCAAGAAGTGGCTTTTTTTATTTTTTACTGAAGTAAGTTAGTACTACTGATTGTACTTAGAGTGAACTTCATCAATCCAGTCAGCAAAATACGCAACCTTCATCGCTGTGGAACGGCCTTCTGTACAAGGAACGTGTCCGAACACATCTTTTACGCCAGTGACAAACGAAGTTACACCGATCACGCGGGGTTTGCCGTTCACTTTTACGAATTGACCAGAACCAGAATCTCCGCTGCAAATGAATTGGGTATTTCCTTTGCTCATGATCTGATAACGATCCTGCATCAATCCATAAGAGCCATTTAATTTTACCACTGCTTTACGAAGGTCCCCGGCGCTACCATGGCCGATTGCAAAGATCTCGCGAGAATCTCTTTTTTTGCCGTATCCGTAAATGTTCAAAGTGCTGTTTTGATAATTGATTGTTTTATCGCGTTCAATTTCTACAGGTTCAAAACCTTCTGGAATGCCACCATCAAAAAAAGCGACCGCGACGTCATTTAGTAAGCCGATTTTAGATTTTCGGAAATTTTCATGGATGATGACGTCTTCTTTACGCCCTTCACGTTTATAAGCATCGCGGGTCGCAATCCCTTTATGGTCAGCAAAGATAATTTTAAAGCCGGCGATCGTTTTGCTAGATTTATCAAAACAGTGAGCGGCTGTTAAAACACTGCGATCACTAATAAGGGTGGCCGTGCAAATTCCCATAGCCATGCCCACGCCATTCACCGGAAGAAATAGCACCACTCCGCGGGATCCGTCATTAGTGCGGGAAGTAACCTTCGTCCCATTAATGATGGCAGAAGAATTTCCGTCCACTTCAAGAGTTGAATAATCAGCCCCAGGAGCACAAGCAGTAAGAAGGGCGGCCATAGCAATAATGAGTGAAGTATAATGTTTTTTCATGAAGCTGGTTATACCCGAAAATCTTTGGGGGCAGTTGTAAAAGATGGAAAATTTACTTTCCCAGAAATGGGGCCCGTGTAAGGGTTAGACAAGTTTTTATTAAGTTAGTGGAATTTAAGGCAAATAAAATCTGTCGATTTTTTAGACGATCCTTTACTTAATTCCAAAGGTCCTCCCATCGCCTGCCTCCATCGACGCGGACTGAATCCTTCAGTAAGGCAATTAGAAAAAAAGCTTTCACTAAATGTTTTTAATTAAGTTAGGAAGGGCCTCTCTTTGGTTGGAACTGCGTCTAGAGTTTTGACGATCAAGTATATTTTCTGCGCTATTTTTTTGAAGTGCACACAAATAATAAAAAGTTTAATTTTTGTGATATCTTGTTCTCGAACTTTAGAACTCAGTTAAATATTATTTGGAGGATTTTATGAAAACAGCTATCACAGTTGCTCTTTTAGCGAGCGCACTTTCAATTCAAGCTTCTGCAGCACCAAAAGTATTAACGTGTGAGAACCTAGGTAAAACCATTACTATTACAATCGATGAAGATGCAAAATCACTCAATGTTAGGGCGTCACGCAATAACTTAGTATTCGAAATTTACGACAATAAAACTTATGCAGTGGATGCTGGTTCGGTAGCTTCTTATCAAGTTAAAAACGGCGTTGCTACTAATGGTTCAAGCATCAGTGGCGAAGTTGCTGTTCTTACTAATCAAGATGGCTCGCAAAAAGCGGCTCTTAATTTTTTAAATGACAGCTTAGGTAAAGCTTGGCTTTCGATTGACCAAATGGACTGCAAATAATTCTGCTTACAAAAAAACGTAATAGAAAAGGAGCACCCTCAAAAGTGCTCCTTTTTTATTTGGAAATTATAGAGATTTTCTTTGGGAAGGACCGAAAACCAGAAAAATCTAATCTTCTTTTTATCTCCAATATTGATCAACGGGCGATCTGTACCAGGCTGATTAAGTTTATCGAAATTAAGCTTATGAGATAAAGAGGAGATTATATGCTCCAACGAATTCTTCAAACAATACGTGTTTGATGAGTGTTGGAGAGATGGTGCCCCGGGCCGGAATTGAACCGGCACGCCCCTGTAAAGGAAGCCCAGGATTTTAAGTCCTGTGCGTCTACCAATTTCGCCACCGGGGCACAACGTGAAGAACAAAATTAATCATTTCTTTGGTAAAGGTCAATGAATTGACCCTTCGCCAAGCCGCGTTTAGTGGCTTTAACTCAAGGATTTTTTGAATTCTTCCATGTCTGCAGGAAGCAGGCATTCGATACACAAGCTTTCTTGAGTGAAGGGGTGCACAAATTCTAAGCGTAAGGCATGTAACATAAGCCTTGGTGCTGTTGGTTTTTGTGGGGAGGGATAGATATCGTCGCCGAAAATTCCTAAACCTTGTTCGGCTAAGTGAACACGGATTTGGTGCATTCTTCCGGTTAAAGGTTTTGCTTCAATCAGCAGTCCCTTGGGAAACTCTGCAATCTTTCTAAATAGCGTATGGGCTTTGTCTCCGCCCGAGCGGACAGAATGCATTTTCATTTTTTTTAATTCAGCATCGCGGGTTTCGGCTAAGTGGTTTTTTACTTCCCAAGAATCCGGGCATTTTTGTTTTTTTGTAAAACACAGATAGGTTTTTTGGATGAGGTGTTTTTTAAAAAGATTCGCCAAGGGTTCGTTGGCTTCCTTGGTTTTCGCAAAAATCATAAGCCCTGAGGTGTCACGATCCAAGCGATGGTGAAGGCCTAGGTAGTTGGGCCCACGCTCTTCAGTCAGTTGTTTTTTTAATTGTGTGAAAAAATCAGGGCGGCGTTTATCAACGGTGGGTTGTGAAGGGAGGCCTGACGGTTTTTCTGCGACGAGGAAGTAATCATCCTCAAAGAGGATTTTAAACTTCATCGTTTGTTGATCATGCAGAATTCAAGGTTGTCTTGAATGTATTGACGTTGCTTAGAAAGTTCGTCCTTGGTGACTTTGAAGCGACCTGCATCACAGCCGTAATTAGTAACGGTTTCGTGAATCGTCTGCGCTTCGTCCATGGTCATGTTTAAACCCCAGATAAGCTTGATCATCAGCCAGTTTTTTACGTATTCACAGCGATAGCTTAATTCTGGCGGCATGTATTGTTCAGGGCCACGATCGCCTTTAGACGTGTTTTCGTGAACAGTTGCCGGGATCAGATGATCTTTGTATCCAAGATAGTTCGCGTATAGGCAGCGAGTTTTATAGTCCCATTTCCAAGCACCTGCCATATAAGCATGTTTTAATGGAACCATGTGATCAATTTGGATTTCGCGGGAATCTGTAGTCTCGATCCCAGAATAAGGATCTGTCCACCGACCCATGTCCACGACGCACTGCTTGTTGCCACGGTAAGTGACTTCTTCTGCGCTATCGCGAACTAACACCTTCGCGCGGGTATTCATGCAAGTGTCATCGGTAGGATCATTAATCCAACGGCCGAAGTGAAGTTTGCGAATATACGCTTCATCTGGTACCGGGCGCTTTAAATTATGAAGATGCCAATTTAATAAACTGATTACTTTTTTAACTGTCGTTACGAACTGCTCAACAGCAAACTCCGCTGAGTAATCAAAAGCATTCTCTGCAGTTCTTTTTCTTGAATCGGGCTCTGCCTGAGTTTTTTCGTTTATTGTTAGGTATTCGTTATAAACCGGAGCTGGGCGGGCCACATGGGCTGTATCAGAAGGGCGGGCATAGGCGGACAGTGCTGATAACACTCCCCATAAAATCAAACCCGTTAGTTTATTCATTCCGGTCCCCTCCGCGAATCGAAGCCATTAAGCCTTAGTTCAAGGATAGTTTCAACAAATCATTATGTTAGGGTTTGGTTACCATCGCGGGCTCTGCATTAAGTCCACTAGGAAGGCCAAATATGCTTAAGCATTGAACATTATATAGGCCCGGGGTGTCCAAAAAAGGCAGGGTGCAACATTCTAATTATTGTTCAAACCTTAGCACTTCGGTAAGCTTTTGATGTCTAACAAGGAGTAAGGCATGAACTTTAAAATGATTTTTTTAGCAGCATCAGCTGTATTTATGATGGGTGCTTGTGCGCATAAACATACAGGTCATGAAGGCTGTGATTGTTCACAACACAAGGCTGCAAAAAAGGGTTGCTCTGGGGAGTGTGAGACCGGAAAAGCCTGTGCTGATTGCGCGGCTGAATCAAAATAAATCTCGCTAAAATAAAATGTGAATTTTTATAAGCCCCCATGAAAAGGGGCTTTTTTTGGGATCGCATATAAATAGGAATCTGTATAATATTTAATCATTTGTTTTAATCAATTGATTAACTTTTTTCCCTGACATAATGTTAATGCCATGAATTCCAACAAATCCTTTAGCCCCGAAGAGTTGGGCGCTAGACAAAAAATCATGGATGCGGCCATAGAGCTTTTTGCTCGCGATGGCCTTCACGGCGTGAGCACCCGAGACATTGCCAAAGCCTCGGGGTTAAATCTTAGTCTCATAAGTTATTATTTCGGAGGCAAAGAAGGGCTTTACAAAACCGCCATTCATGAATTCAGTGCGAAAATTTTTGCCCAGATTCAAGAAGTCACCGACGAATTTGAACAAGATGAAGTCAGCGCGAAATCCATTCAGCGCGCCATCGTTGCCCTCATTAATAATTTTATCGACATGCGCGTGGCGAATCCCAATATGGCCAAGATCATGACCCGCGAAAAATTAGAAGGACTGCCGTTTTGTCGAGAGATTCAGGAAAACATCCTGACCAATGCGGGCGATAAAATGATCAGGATTATCACTAAGGGCCAGAAAGCGGGCATAGTGAATAAGAACATCAATCCACATTTTTTCATGGTTTATCTCGTGGAAGGACTGTTGGGTTATTTCAATATGTTTGATTGCCAGTGTACCTGGAACAGCAAGCTTTATAGTTTGCCGCAGAAAAAAGATCAGTTTGTTAAGCAAGTATCATTGTTGTTTGTAGAAGGGATATTAAAATGAAAAAGGGAGCCTTTGTAGGACTACTTATAGCGCTATGGCAACCTCCAACTTTTGCGATGAATCTCCAAGAGTATCTAAAGGCCGTTGAAAGCAACCATAGATCCATTAAATCTTTTTCGGCATCCACTGAGGCTGCGCAAGAGCGTAGAACGGGTATGGATATCGAACTTAATCCTGTGTTAACTGCAGGAGTTGGTTATCTAAGTGATAAAAGTCCGTTAGGACAGTTTGCTACTTTAGGCGCCACGGAAACGACCGCGAAAGATCTTAAGTTAGGTCTTGCGAAAAAGTTTTCTACCGGAACTTCGATCAGCGTGAACGCAGCGGCAAACGAAGTTGAAAACCAAGGAACTCTTTTTGTTCCAGCATTTACTAAGTTTTCTTTCGGCACTTTAGGGGTGGGAATTTCTCAATCCCTTTGGAAGGACTCTTTTGGTCGTGCCACACGTCTTCGTTGGCAGCGTCAAGACGCAGCCATGGAAGCTGAAGTCGGCAGTTTTGATTTAAATAAAAAACTTTTGTTGGTGGAAGCTGAAAAAGCCTACTGGGATTATATCTACTTAGATGAATATTTAAAAATTGGTCGCACTTCATTGGACCGCGCTAAAAGAATTGAGTCTTGGACAAGACGTCGCGTGAACGATGGAATCAGCGAACGCGCTGACCTTTTGTCAACCCAAGCCTTAGTAGGCGCACGCCAGCTTGCGGTGATTTCTGCAGAAGATGATTTTGCTGCGGCAAAAAGAAGAATTCGCGATTTTCTAGAGCTATCGGATTCAGAAAGTCTTCCTGAAATAAGCGGCGATATTTCTTCAGCACGGAACTTAAATGCCATGGTGAATGGCAAAGGTGGCAAGGTTCTGGCATTGGATGCTTATCTTGCATCTTTAAATTCCAAAGCTTTATCTTTGGCGTCTCGGGAAATTGAAGATGCTTATCGTCCAGATGTGGTTCTATCGGGCTCTTATAATACAAACAACCTGCAGCAGGATAAAACCATTTCTGATGCCACAGCAAAGTGGACGGATACGGCCTTACCAACTTGGAGAGTGGGACTAAATCTCGTTTATACTTTTGATACTGACGTCAAAAGCTCTGCGCAGTCAGCGGCTAGAAAAGACGCCTTGGCGGCGAAACTGCAAAGTGAACGAAAAATGTTAGACAGCGAAAGCTCCTGGATTGAGTTGAATCGCCGTTATTCAGAAATGAGCAAGCGAATTGAAACAGCCACAGAGATCGCAAAATTACAAGTGGCAGCAGCAAAAGCTCAAGCAGATCTTTTTAACAAGGGCCGCTCAATCACTGCCAATGTTATTAAAGCTGAAGAAGATGCCGCTGAAGCAGAATTAATGCTGACACGTTTGAAATCAGAACAAAGAAAGATGGAGGCTCAAGGGCGAATGTTTGTCGTCATTGAGGGGAACTAAAAATGAATTTGCCTAGTCTATCGATTAAACGACCTATTTTTATTACCTGTATCGTGCTGTTGATGCTGATCCTGGGTTTTTTCTCTTTAAAGAAAATGCCAGTGGATATGTTTCCAGATGTGACCTTCCCCGTATTGTTCGTCCAAGTGACCTATCCTGGGGCTTCGCCTTTAGATCTAGAAAAACAAGTTTCTAAACCGATTGAAGACGAAGTCGGAAGTATTTCCGGCCTAAAAACCTTAACTTCAAACAATCTAGATAGCGTCGCAGTTATCATCTTGGAATTTAAGTTGGGGACGGATATCAAGGAAGTGGAACAAGAGGTGCGTAACCGCATCGGCAATATCCGCAGAGATTTGCCAGCGGATATTTACGAGCCGGTGATTAGACGTTTTGATCCAGCCGATCAGCCAGTAATTACTTTAGCCGTCACTTCAGATTTACCTGAGGGCGAAGCTTACGACATCGCTAGTGAACTTATTAAGCCTCAGTTTGAGCGTCTGAACGACATCGGTCAGGTTGATATCTTTGGTGGACGTAAGCAAGAAATCCACGTTCTTATAGATAAGAATAAGCTGCAAGATCGCAAGATTTCAATGCTTCAGGTTTCTCAAAGAATCATTGAAACCTCTAAGGACATTCCTATCGGGAAAATTGAAAATCCCAAGAGCGAAACCACACTAAGAACTTCCGGCGAGTTTACAGACCTTCAACAAATTTCTGATGTGAATGTCAGCTTTGTTGGTTCTGATAAAGCTGTACAGGTGAAAAATGTGGGGCGTGTGGTAAGAAGTCTTGAGGACCAGAAAACCATGGGCCGTATCAAAGGTAAAAAAGCTCTTTTGATGAACGTGTATAAACAACGTGGTTCCAACACCGTGGCTGTTGCTGACAGTGTGAAGCAGAACATCGAAAAGGTGAATAAGTTCCTTCAAGAAAAAAATCTTAAAGCTGAAGTCACGATGGTTCGTGATACCTCGATTCCGATTCGTATGAACGTTTATGACGTTCAAGAGTCTATCATCATCGGTATTATTCTTTGCGTGATCGTGGTGTTCTTCTTCCTAGGTTCGGGACGCTCGACCTTTATCACTGCCATGGCCTTGCCGAATTCATTATTAGGCGGCTTTGTGATCATGTATGCCATGGGCTTTACCATCAACATCATGACGCTTTTGGCTCTGTCGTTGGCAGTAGGTCTTTTGATCGATGATGCCATCGTCGTGCGGGAAAATATTTTCCGGCATTTGGAAATGGGTAAAAAGCCAAAAGATGCAGCCCTAGACGGCACTAAAGAAGTTGCAATGGCGGTTATTGCCACCACATTGGTTGTTATTGCAGTGTTTGGTCCGATCTCTTTCTTGCAAGGGATTATCGGTCAGTTCTTTATGCAGTTCGGTTTAACCGTTGTTTTTACAATGTTGATTTCGTTGTTTGACGCCTTTACCGTGGCGCCAATGTTGTCAGCTTATCTTGCCCATCCCAATGAGCACGATAAAGGAAATGGCATTATCGGGCGGATGTTGAAAGCTTTTGACCGCTTCCAGACACGCCTTGAAGACTTCTATGAAAAAACATTGAAGTACACTTTGCATAATCCGAAAAAGGTGTTGTTGATCGGTGCGGTGATTTTCTTTGGATCAATGGCGTCTATTGCTTTTATTCCAAAAACTTTCTTACCGTCGCCGGATAACGGAGAATTCGCGGTGACCATAGAATTGCCAGTAGGCTCCTCTTTGGTTGCGACCAGCAACTTTACGGAAAAAGTTGAAAAGCTATTTGAGGGTGATAGCGCGGTAGATATGGTTCTTGCCATCATCGGAAATACCAACAACGAATCTAACAAAGCTTCTTTGTTCGTCCGTTTAGTTGAACGTAAAAACCGCAGTATGACGACGACTGATTATAAAGAGTCGGTGCGTGAAAAGTTAAAGGAATTTGAAAAACAGGCCATCGTTTCCATTGGTGATATTGATGCTGTAAACTCAGGACAGAAGCCTTTGAACTTAAACATTCAAGGTGAAAATCTTGAAGAGCTTAATGCCTATGCGACAAAACTTGTTGAAAGAATGAAGAAGATCCCTGGTCTGGTGGATGTTGATACGAATTTCCGTTCGGGTAAACCAGAGTTCCATGTGGTCTTCGATCGCCAGAAGTCGGAGGCTTTAGGCGTTTCAACGGTGACTGCAGGTGCGGAACTTCGTAACCGTACTGAAGGTAACGAGCAGGCGATATACCGTGAAAAAGGAGTCGATTATAAAATCCGTGTGCGTTTTGAAGAGATGTATCGAGATTTGCGTAACCAGTTTGCGACGACGCTTGTTCCAAACTCTAATTACAATATGATTCCTTTAGCTAGAATAGCAAAAGGTGAAGAGGCGTTTGGTTACTCACAGATCAATCGTCAAAACAAAGGTCGTTACATTCAGATTTCAGGAAATATCGCTAAAGGCGGAGCCTTAGGTTCTATCTCTACTGAAATTGAAAATATCGTCAAAAAAGATTTGCCGCCACCGCAAGGTGTGGAATACGCCTTCCAAGGCCAGGCCGATGACTTTAAAGAGTTGATTGCGAATATGCTCTTAGCAATTTTCCTGGGTGTTACTTTCATTTACCTTGTGCTTGCAAGTTTGTATGAAAGTTTCATCACGCCATTCTCGATTCTTTTGGCCTTGCCGTTAGCGATGACAGGGGCTTTCTTAGCTCTATTGATCTTTGGAAAAACCATCGACATTTTCTCGCTGATTGGGATCGTCTTGTTGTTGGGGGTTGTGGCTAAAAACTCGATCTTGCTTGTGGATTACACCAATCAGTTAATTCATGAGGGGCTAGAGCGTAACGCTGCTTTATTAAAAGCCTGCCGCACCCGTCTTCGTCCCATTCTAATGACTTCATTAGCTTTGATTGCGGGGATGATTCCAATTGCTATTGGTCTTAACGAAGCTTCGGCAATGCGTACTTCCATGGGTATTGCTATCATTGGTGGTTTGATCAGCTCGACACTTTTGACGTTGTTAATTGTGCCAGCGGCCTTTGGATTTATCGAAGATTTCAAAATGTGGTTCAGAGCCAAATTGGCAAAATTCACTGGGTACCAAGCCTAGGAAAGAAAAGGGGGAGTCTTCGGACTCCCTTTTTTTATTAGTTTTTTCCTCGGATTTAGCGGTTTTCTCTAGTTTGCGATAAGACCTAGTTGACAGTAACTTGCATTTAGGACACAACTAGCTTTTAAGGCGGTACCGTGGACGAGCGTTTAGATCCGATAACAGATTCTCCAAAAAATGACGAAACAGCTTGTTGTGAGGTGGATCATTCTACCCATGAAGCATTTGAAGAGACGACAGATCGCTGGGATAAGGTCGGTATTATTCTATCTGGTATTTGCACCATTCATTGTATTGCCACGCCGATGGTGGCCGTTGCAGCTCCT
Organism: Bdellovibrio bacteriovorus; assembly: GCA_041888585.1. GTDB lineage: Bacteria > Bdellovibrionota > Bdellovibrionia > Bdellovibrionales > Bdellovibrionaceae > Bdellovibrio > Bdellovibrio bacteriovorus_I. The sequence goes on from CP168971.1 coordinate 1,571,065, forward strand.
ATGATGGGAGAGTTTTTCGAGCAAGAATGGGTTCATCTTTTGTTGGCGATGTTTGTAGTTCCAGTAGGTCTCTTTGCTTTCTGGTCTGGTTACAAACATCACCGTCAAATCAAGGTTTTTGCCCTGGGACTTTTAGGGATTACCTTGGTTGCTAGTGGATTGGTGGCGCCCCATTTCTTGGAGCACCTCTTCGGCCACGATGTCATCACCATTGCAGGAAGCATCGTGCTGGTCACAGCCCACGTCCTCAATCGCCGCGCCTGTCTGTGCCACAGACATTAAACTTGCGTGATGAATATAATAGAGTGCTCCGTTTTTAATAAGCGGAATCACTTTTTCTGCGATGGCTTCTGAAACAGCAGGACACCCCCAACTGCGCCCGAGGCGGCCATTGGCTTCAAGAAAATCCAACGAAACATACGACGCTCCATGCATCACGATGTCTCGAATATAGGCGTTGTCGTTGGTTTTTTCGAGGCCATGCAAATACAGGGTGCTTCCGTGCTTCCCTGGAAATGCAGAGCCAGTAATATAAAATCCTAAAGAGCTCTTCTTAGAGTCGATCTGATTAGAGAAATTTTTTGCGACGTTGCCACCGGTGTTAATGGCGTGGGCGACAAAGTATTTATTAAGCTCGCCGGTTTTTAAATTTAAAAGATACAGTCGGCGTTCTGAAGACGGCTGGTTGTAATTAATGATCACCGCATAATTTTTATTCTGAATCGACTTTTTTGAGGTTTCATCGTGAAGCTTCACTTTGAAACTGGCTTCCTCATTTTTTTCCAAAAATTCAAATGTCCTGCGTAAAGCATCCAAAGGTACTCCTTGATCTGCGTAACGCTGAAACAAGGTTTGTCTGTCGACTTCCTTTGCAGACTCTTTTTCTGCTGCGAAGCTCTGAACCGTCAAAAGTGAAAGAACTGTTAATAAGAAAATGTTTTTCATGTTGATCCTCATTTGTTGCTTCTAAATTTTTATTAGGAGTGCTTTTGAAAAGTCTAATTTCGGTAAAGAAATGAGCATTAACGCAACAGAAGGTTGCGCCGCATTTTGAAAGAAATTGAAAATAGTGGGGCTTTTGGAGCGTGAGATTAAATTTTCCAATTGAAAACTAAATGAAAGGTAATAGTATTGTTAATTGAAAATTCAATGGAGGCATCATGCACAATTCTAATATGAACCGTCGTGGGTTTTTTTCGACACTGGTTAAGGTCGCGGGCGCATTTGTGGTCGCTCCAACAGTTATTAACTCTGTATTAACATCAACAGCAGAAGCTCAGAAAAAGCGTGGCGCGGCTCCAGCAGCGACAGGCGGGGCAATGCCGCTAGTAGACCCTAATGACTCTGTAGCGAAAGCTGTAAAGTACGTTGAGGACTATAAAAAGACGCCAGAATCTAAAGGCAATAAGTGTGCGACTTGCGGTTTCTATGCGAAGAAAGAGACTCGCAATGGTAAAGAGGCAGGAAGCTGTACTATTTTTGCTGGAAAATTGGTGTATGCGGACGCATGGTGCACCAGCTGGAACAAAAAAGCTTAGCGGGTCGCCGATAAGGGCTCATCTGACTGCGTTGTGCGGTCTTTCGATTCTCTGCGACGTACCTTACAGGTACGCCTCCGTTTCGCGAAAGATCCTCCGCCTTGCATATGAACCCTTCTCGCCAACCCTTGGTCCTCGTTTTTGTTTTACTTGGCTAAAAATAAAAAACCCGGTCGCTTTCGCTCCGGGTTTTTTTTTTGTCGCTTTGGGGAGGGATCGCTGCGCTTCTCCCTTTTTATTTTTGGTCTCTTAGGGCTCTTCTTAGGATTTTGCCTACGTTTGTTTTTGGTAGTTCGGTTCTGAATTCCACTAGTTTTGGAACTTTGTAGTTTGTTAGTGTTTTTCTTGCATGGGCGATGACGTCTTCTGATGTTAGAGCTGGATCTTTTTTAACTACCACAGCTTTTACTATTTCGCCGCTGTGTTCGTCTTGTACGCCGATGGCTGCTACTTCTAGGACGCCTGGGTGGCTGGCGATCGCTTCTTCTACTTCGTTTGGATAGACGTTAAAGCCTGATACTAGGATCATGTCTTTTTTGCGATCTACGATTTTGAAGAACCCGTCTTTGTCTACAACGGCGATGTCTCCGGTTCTCAGCCAACCGTTTGTAAGAACTTTATCTGTTTCTTCTGGTTTGTTCCAATAGCCAGCCATGACTTGAGGGCCTTGGCAAAGAAGTTCGCCCGGTTCGCCCATGGGTACTTCTTGGTCGTCGTCGTTCACTAATTTGACGTCAGTGTCGGGGAAGGGAAGACCGATTGTTCCTACTCGGTCTGTGCCATCAATAGGGTTGCAGCAGACAACCGGTGAAGCTTCTGTTAAGCCGTAACCTTCAACTATGGTTGAGCTGGTTAGGTTCATCCACTTTTCTGCTACTGATTTTTGCAATGTCATTGCGCCTGCGACGCTGATTTTTACTTTGCTAAAATCAATTGTCGTGAATTCAGGATTGTTCATCAAAGCGTTGAACAAAGTGTTTACGCCGGCCATCACTGTGAATGGAGTTTTCTTAAGATCTTTGATGAAGCCAGGGATGTCTCTTGGATTCGTAATAAGCACGTTTTCGGCGCCATAACGAAGCAGTCCCAAGCAGTTCAACGTCAATGCAAAGATGTGATAAAGTGGCAAAGCTGCGATGGCGACTTCTTGGCCTTCGCGCAGTTTTGGTTTCATCCAGTCGCGAATTTGTAAAACGTTGGCAAGTACGTTTTTATGTAAAAGCATTGCTCCTTTTGCCACGCCCGTTGTGCCGCCTGTGTACTGAAGAAAGGCGATGTCTTGTTGGTTCGTCTCGATTTTTTGAGATGGTTTCATTGCGCCTAATTGCATCGCTTGCAAGTAAGTATACGCTTGCGGAATGTTGTAGGCTGGAACCATTTTTTTGATGTACTTAACAACAGAGTTTACCAACAACCTTTTTGGCGCTGGGAAATGATCGCCAATTTCAGTGATGACGACGGATTCGATTTCTGTGTCTTTAATGATTTGTTCTAATAGGTGAGCATAGTTTGCTAAGATCACCACCGCTTTGGCGCCAGAGTCTTTAAACTGGTGCTGCATCTCTTTTGCCGTGTACAATGGATTTGTGTTAACGATGGTGAGACCGCTGCGCATAGCTGCGAATGCAACGACCGGGAATTGCAGAAGGTTAGGCATTTGGATGGCGATGCGGTCGCCTTTTTTTAACTTTAATTCGTGTTGAAGGAAGGAGGCGAATCTTTCAACCTCTTCGTTCAATTTTGAGAAAGTTAAGGAAACTCCCATATTCGTGAAAGCTTTGCGAGGTCCGAACATTTGCACGGATTCTTCGTAAAGATCATACAACGATTTGTATTTAGAAAGGTCCGTGGTAGCAGAGACCTCTTTTGGATAGTTTTTTAGCCAGATTTTTTCCATCTTCTAACCCCTTCAGAAATACAAGTTTAATTCCTTCAGAAAAGTCTAGAGTATGGGATTCTAGGTGGTAAAGGAAATTCTTGTTTTCAAAGTCTTGATTTGTAAGACTTAGAGAATGAAGCTTTCAGCGGTTTTACCTTTCGTGTTCGTCTTTTTTTTACTTTCTTGCACCGCCAAGGAAGAGCAGAAGGCTGTTTCTACGCTTCCGTCGGCAGAATTGTCTAATAATGCAGCAAAGTCCGTGGCTGCAGATGTAAAAGCTGCCGATAAGGCCCTTGAAAATTTCGCTCGTTACTTTGAACAAGCCGATGCAATTCACCGTGAAGCCTGGTGGGTTCTTTCTAATGAGCGTCGTCCCATGGGGAAGTCTCCCTTTGGTAAGATTCAAAGAGCTTTATTGTCCTCAAAAGGGGTTAAACTTTCTAACAAATCGCTTTTTAGCTGCGACCGATATTTGGTGAAACGAGACATTCAAAGTCTTACAGGTTTTCCGCAAAAATTTGAAATATTTGAAAAATGCAGCACTAAAACCGAAGCAAAAAGAATTGCTGAGGTGTTTGCCTCTAAAGAGTCTGATTTTTCCGCCATTTTTTATTCTGAAAACTTAGAAGAAGTTTTGGGGCTGGGTGCGACGATTTTAAATAAAAATATACGCTGTGAATTTAAGGGTAATGAAAAACATCAACTGATCAGTCTTAAATGTAAAGACTGGGCCCAGGATCGCAGTAAAGAACATATGGTGCGTTTGGATGTTTACGATTATGAAAAAGAAGGTAAGAACCTAATCAAACTTCGCGGCAAAGTTTACGAGCACCTTTCTGACATTCGCAAAATTGAAGTGGATATTCCTTTAGAAGGGAAAATCAAAGTTCTAGAAACAGAGCTTTATCCACCGGAGGCTGCGCCCGTTGCGACGCCAGCAGTGACACCTCCGCCAAGTCCGGTTCCGCCTCCGCCAGCACCTCCGCCTCCACCAGTTCAGCAAGACCAAAATGCGGGGCCTGCTGTGCTAGAGCCTGGTGATCCTGCGCAGGATGAAACTGGGGCGCCTTTGATTACACCTTTGCCTGGGGTGGATCCTGATGTATTAATGCAGCGACAAAATAATGAAATGGTTCCTTTGGTGCAACCACCAGGAACTGAGGAGATTCCAAGTGGCCGCTAAAATTGAATTGGGTAAAAAAGTTCCGAATTTCAAAATTCCTTCTTCTAACGGAGAAGATTTTAGTTTGTCTTCTAAGAAGGGAAAAAAGATTCTGCTGTATTTTTATCCCAAAGACAGTACACCTGGTTGTACCACGGAAGGCATTGAGTTTAACGAGCTTCTGTCTCAATTTAAAAAGCAAAACACCGAAGTTTATGGTATTTCAAGAGACACATTAAAATCCCACGATAAATTTATCTGCAAGTATGATTTTAAATTCGAACTGCTATCTGATGAAAGTGAAGAGCTTTGCAAAATCTTTGATGTGATCAAAGAAAAGAACATGTACGGCAAAAAAGTGATGGGTATTGAGCGCAGCACTTTTATTATCGACGAGGATCAGAAACTTGTCGGGGAGTTTCGTAAAATCAAAGCTCAAGGTCACGCAGCTGAAATGTTGAAGTTTATCAAAACCTTGAAGTAGAGATATTTCTTCAAATTCAAAAAAAAACGGAGCATCAAGTGCTCCGTTTTTTATTCTTTTCTGAAAGCGACTGACTTATTCAAAACATTAGTAATGAAAGCTCATTCTGTCGCTCATGGATTTTGGCAATGGTGGCACTTGTGAGCGTGGGATAAAGAACGTGGTTAGATTAAAGAAGTCGCCAAAGATTTTATGCTTCGCCGTTGCTTCAGCCAAGTACTTGTGGCCTGAAGATCCTCCAGTTCCAATCTTTTGACCTAACATACGCATCGCCATAAGGGCATGGCGATAGCGCCAAGTCGTCATCGTTTCATCAATATCCAGAAGCGCACGGATGATTCTAAATGGAGTCTGCAGAATTGGTTGATCGCGATAAAGCTGAATCAACAAAGCTGCGTGCATGGCTTTGTAGCTGAGACGGAATTGACCTTCACCGCGTAATTTTTCAAAAGCCGATTCATCAAACAGGGCATCAAAGCTTTTTAAAGTATTTGTCAGTCCTTCGATGTTTCTTTTTTTATCTTCATCACTCAAGCGAGTGTTGTTGTTTACAGTGGCAATGTCTTCATTAAACATCGTTGTCACTGCGTTTTTGTAAGTATCCCAGAAGTTGAAATTCTCATCTTGCAAGAATGGTGTGCGGGCCAACCATTTTTCCAATGAATCAAAAAGGGATGGGGTATTTAAAACGGATTGCATTTCGTTTTGCTGTTCTTCAGTTAGAGACTTAAAGAAAGGGGCCTGGTTGTAAGCCAGGCGATCGCCGATGCGCAGTCCTAACTTAGTTTCAATCAAACGCCATTGGAAACTTTGAAATCCTGACGCGGGGTAAAGCATGTCACGGAAATCTAGAAAATCTAGGGGAGTCATGGTTTCTAAAACGTCCACTTGGCCAATTATGAGTTTCAAAATGCTGACAATTCTTTCTAAACGAGAGCTTGCCATGCCCATTTCGGTTTCTTCAATTTGATCTTTTTGGAAAGTTTTAAGAACAGCGTCTAGTTCAAAAATAATTTGCTTAAACCAAAGTTCATAAGTTTGGTGAACAACGATGAAAAGCATTTCATCATGGGCAGGCTTTTTATATTCGACACTCTTAGGGTGTTGCGAGTTCAATAAAGCATCAAGGCCCAAATATTTGTGATAATGCACCGGAGGATATTTCATCGTGCAAGCTCCTTTAAAATTTTAGCAAATCCATCGATGTCCTCTTTTTGGGTGTCCCAAGAAGTCATCCAACGGCATTCAAACGTGTTTTCATCCCACACGTAGAAAAAGTAATGTTCCCGCAAGGCTTTTACCCACGTGCTTGGGACTTTGGCAAAGACTGCATTGCTTTGCGGGACTTCGCGAATCTCAACACCAGGGATATCTTTGACGGCATTATAAAGATAATGGGCCATCTCGTAAGAATGATTCGCGATCTTTTGCCAAAGATCTTGTTTGAAATAGGTTTCAAATTGCGCAGCGATGAATCGCGTCTTGGATGGCAATTGTGCGCACTGCTTACGGATGTATTTAAAATCAAGGCTTAAAGACTTGTTTAAAAAAACCACAGCTTCGCCCATCATCAAGCCATTCTTCGTGCCACCAAAGGAAACCGCATCGACACCTAGATCGGTGGTGAATTCCTTAAAAGATTTTTTTAAATGAACGGCAGCATTCGCCAAGCGAGCTCCATCAATATGCACGTAAAGCTTTCGATTCTTCGCCCAGCTGATTAAAGTTTTTAATTCATCCATGGAATAAGTCGTCCCTAACTCCGTAGGTTGAGTCAGGCTTAAGACTTGTGTTTGGGAGAAGTGCTGGTCGCCTCGGCGAATGAAGGCCTTTTCAAGCTCTTCAACGGTGAGTTTTCCGTTCACGGAAGGAAGGGCAATTAGCTTGCAACCCGCCATGTATTCAGGAGCGCCACATTCATCCACATTGATATGGGAAACGTCCGAACAGAACACGGACTGATGGGGTTTGGCCAAAGCTCTTAGTGCTGTGACATTCGCAGCCGTTCCGTTGAATACGAAAAATACTTGGGCTTCAGGTCCAAATTGATTGCGAAATTCTTGATTGGCTTTTTCCGTCCACTCGTCGGTGCCATAAGCGGGTGCATGCTCTACGTTTGCCGCCAACAAAGCCGCCAGGATCTGCGGGTGAGTTCCAGCATGATTGTCACTGCCAAAGCCGCGTTTCATGTTCTAGGCCTTGCTATGGGACTGGTCTGCACTCTGATTTTGTCGGAGTTGGCCAAAGATATAGTTATGCAGAATCAACGCCGCCAATTTGCTGGTGCGATTATCTTGATCTAGTGGTGGCGACACTTCGTAAATACCGATTCCACGCACATCAAAGTTGGCAATAAGCCAGTTTAAAGAAACTAAAAATTCTTTGGTGAATAATCCCGTGGTCCAAGATTGGCTGCAGCCCGGAGCTTCACTCGAAGTAAAGGCATCAATATCCACACTCAAGAAAACTTTCTTCTGTTCTTTTCCTTGCATATACTGTTGCAAAGTTTTTTGCAGACCATGTTCATTGATGTGATCTAGGGTAAAGATGCTAGCACCTTTATTTTCAGCCCACTTGATGTGAGCTTTGCTGTTGCATTGATTTTGGATACCGACCTCGGCAAAGTCGACTTGGTTTTCAAACTCTGAAAGCACGCGATGAAAAGGTGTTCCTGAGTTAAAACCTTTGTCAGTAGGTCGCACATCCATATGGGCATCAAAGTTGATCAAGACAGCATTATTTTTAAAGACATCTAAAAAGCCAGCACCATCGCAGTAACCATAGTCATGACCGCCCCCCAAAGAGATCCAGCGTTTGCCAGATTGGGCGATGGTTCTTGTAGTTTCGCGGGCCTTTTCGTGGCGCTCGCCAATTTTCTTTTCTTTATCTACTAAGTCACCGATATCCAAAATTTTTGGAAGTGCAGTTGAACTTAAATGCGGAGTCATTTTGTAAAGATAAGTGCGAATTTCACGGGGGGCCGCTTGGGCACCAGGACGGCCACCATTTAACGAAATACCTTCGTCATCAGGAAAGCCTATGATCGCAAAGTCATAATCATATTGAGAAAGTTGAGACAGGTCCCCTTTATGAAGGACCTGGACGCATTCACCAAGACGTGGATCTTCTTTGTCGTTTTTCGTGAAAAGAAGATGTTTGTCGATGGGATGAAACCAGCTCATTATTTCAGGTCGCCCCACTTAGCTAAACGCAGGGTTCTAGTCACTTCGCCGTTATCTGGATCATAGATCTTCATAACTGCTGTGCCTTTGTTGAATTGAATAGTCGCAAAGGTCGTGCTTTTTGTATCAGACAGGAAAAGAACCCACTCTTTACCTACAGACGGAGTTACGCTGTAACGGTAGTTGATCGGATCTGCGGTTCTAAATGAAATTCCTAACTGAAATTCTTTTAGTTTGATCGGGTAGTAGCTAAGAGAGTTAAAGTCTTTCACAGTGATGATGCCATCATCGCTGTACCAGTAACCCAACATTTTGCGAAGACCTACATAGTCAATGCTATCGATAAAAGCTGTGCAGCTTTCATCGTTTAAAACGCCAGAAGCAGTCACTGCATCGCCAGTAGAAAGTTTGCGAATGCTGATCGCAGCATCTTCAGTTTGAGCATTGATTGTATAACGATAACAAGTGGTAGAATTGGTGCTCAAAAGCACCAGGCCATTGGTACTACGTTCAACATTCCCAACAAGTGGTTGAGATGCGAAAGCACCAACTGAAACAGTAAGGCTGAGGACGAAAAGCAATAGTCTCATGCCCCACCTTGTTCCATGGCTCGTGAGTCGGGTCAATAGTATTTCTACTCGAGCTTTTGACAGATAGAGTCAACTGCTAAATTAAATAGCATTTTGCCATGTTCGGGCGAGCAAAGACTCGGATTTGAACCCATTCTTCCATCGGGAAAGACCTCGCGAAACTCTTTAGGAGCCATGGGCCAATGCGGACGATCTTTGGTGGGTTGAAAACTCATCGCCGGAATTTCTTTATACGCTTCAGGGTGAGTGAACATCGTCAGCGAAATTTCACCGCAGGTGGCGTGGAATCCATTCTCGTTACCGAAGACTTTGCTTTCGTAGGCCGTCACTTCAGGCAAATGCCACCAGTTAAATAACTTAATATCAAAGGTCTCTTTGTCTTGTTTTGCCTGGCAGAAAGCGGAGGTGAGGGGCGCAATATTTCCTCCGTGGCCATTGATGAAAGTGAATTTGTTAAAGCCGTGTTTTGCTAAGCTCTGAATGATTTCTGTAACAACTTGAATGTAAGTGAGAGGTGAAAAACTGATGGTTCCTGGGAAAGCCATGTGGTGTACGGCCATTCCAAAACACAAAGGTGGAGCAACCAAGGTTTTTGTTTTTTCGCCGACAGCTTTTGCGATCTCCCACGATGAAAGGTAGTCAATTCCGATAAGACCCGTGGGGCCGTGTTGTTCTGTGGATCCCACAGGCACAATGACATGTTTTTTGGTTTTTAAGTAATCTTCAACTTGCACCCAGGTTTTTTCTTGCAGATTCATCGACATTGCTTGCTCCAGTCCCTTAAGTGCAACTAAGATATCGGCAAATGTCCATCGATAACGAAACAAGTCAGTTATGTTTTCCTCTGCAAGGTCCCATTCCGAATTCGGAAGTGCTCGTTGTGCGCGACCTTGACGTTGTGGGCGTGGGTTCTTTGCGCCGCCAACAAATTGAAGAGCTGCAAAAAACAAAAAAATTTATTTTGCAGACCTATGAAGACTTGATCAGTGATTCGGTTTTGGAAATATACCGCGCTGAGCTTTTAAGAACTTTGCAATGGCTTCGTCCCTTACAATCTGTCATTGGACCTGATCTTGATTTAGAAGAAGAACATAAAAAAATGTTTGCGCGAACTTTTCCGCGCACTTTGCAAGCTTTGGGTTTCACCGCCAATAAAATTTGCGCCACCTATTTACAGGAAATGGATTGGAGCAGTTGGCTTTTGCAAGATCATTGGCGTTATTTTGTCGGCTTCTTGCGCAGAAAGTTTCCAGAAAAAAAAGAAATCCTAGAACTTGCCCACTGGGAGTGGGAACAAGCCTGGCTTGAAGTTCAACCCTTTGACTCGGAAGTTTTGGAATCGGGATTGATTGCTGCCAACACCAGTTTGCAAATCGTAACGTTGACTGTAAACAATAGCTATCTTTCCCGCGAAGCGGGGATGTACGGTCTCGCTTATAAGAAAAATGCGAAGAATATTTCAGAGCGAATTTTGGATATTTATGAAGCGAAGCTCTTCGATCTTTTGCATGAAGATCGTAAATACACGGAAGATCAGTTGATTGAAGCGGCCATGATCAGTGAGGGACTTCCAGAGCCCTTAGATAAAAGCCGCTGGCACAGCAAAGTTCAAGCTTTAGTAGACAGCGGATTCCTAGTTCGATAATCCAAACAAAAAGGGGGCTATACCCCTTTAATAATTTCACCTAGAAATTGAATGTGTTGAAGGGGATGTTTACCCACGTGATCCAACATTAATTTTTTTGCGGCTTCAGTTTTCGCCACATTTTCAAAAGTGATCAAACGATCTAATGCATTCGCCGAAGAAACAATCATCGCAAGTGGATCTTGATCTTTTTCTTTCAGTCCTTGTGGGCCCGCCCCATTGATCGTTTCTTCGTGTTGAGCAATGATGTTAATTACTGCTGTATCAAAATGTTTTTTATCGCGAACTTTGTGGGCTCCGTCGACGGGATGCTTTTGCCATAGGTCTTTATCAGTCGCTGACATTTTATCTAAGGGCTGATTTACATTTAATGCGGACCCTTGATGTCCATAATCGTGTAAAAGTGCGCCGAGGGTTAATAATTGCATTTTTTTGCTGTCAGTAATTCCAAGTTTCTGGGCTAACGCCACAGAAAGGGTGCTTACGGTGACACCATGGTGAGCGATGTTTTTATCCGCATTATCAATATTCAGAATATTTGAAACAGCTTGAGCGTTAGTTAGAATAAAGTTTACATATTTTCCCGCAGAGTCTTTTGCGTAATTATACGCCTCAACGTTTTCAGGATTTTCAAAAACCTCTTCGACGTTGCTTTGTTGGGATCCTTGAATGATTTCTGCACGGGTCTTGAGATCATTTTTTGAATTAGCATCATAGGCACCTTCAATATTTCGCTGAAGGTAGCCGCGATAGTTCATTTCTTCTGCAGAAAGGATGTACATTTTTCGAAGTTTTTTGTCTACGAGACGTTTTAAACGATCGCCCTCAAAGCTATCTCCACGACGAAGGTAAAGAACCATTTTCTCGTTGATCTTAATGTAAGCATTAAAATCAATTTTTTGATCACCTCTCAGAGTGCTTACACGAATAGAAACATAATCCATTGCCTAGTGTGTCCTTCAATTGCTATCGTTTTTATATGTCTATAGATAAAGCAATTGTAGAAGATTTCGTTGATGAGTCAAAGACCTTAATTCCAGAGATGCTCGACTTATTGGAAAGTATTGAAGGGGACTTCACGCAAGTATTAAAACTTGCGGACTATGGGAATCTTGTAGACCGCATTATGGGTGGTGCGAAGAGTTTGGCATTGATGGCTACTGGGGATCATGCTTTGCACATGATTGCCGACTATTCCGCTGTCTGTAAAGCGGTTGGCTACAAGGCTTCGCAAATAACAGCGAATGAACAATTTTTTAATGTGTGTGTGGGATTGCTTCTTGATGCCACAGAAACCTTGGAAGTTTTGTTAGAGAACATCGATAAAAGCACAGCGGAACTAAAACAGAATATTCCAGAGGCATTCATCGAAAGACTTAGATGGGTTTCAAATCAATTTAGTGAGGAATATAAAGCCAGTGTTGGTGCGGGGAGCGGGCAAAAGATGGCGCAAACTGATATCGATGACTTGCTTAAAAAACTCGGTCTTTAATAAACCTACTTTGACGAAGTCGGAGTGCAGAGCTGCTCTTCGGCCAATTTTTTTAAAGTCCACTGGGCAAGCTCGCCCAGTTTTTCATGTTCAATCAAGGTTTTCACTTCTTCGCTAAGTTGTTTTAGTTTGCGATTTGCCACGACAATCAAAGCGTTGCGTTTTAATCCAAATGAACCCGCGCGGGCTAACGGAGTGCCGTTGAAATCCTTCGTCAGCTTTTTTCCTGAAGAGTTCAGAATGTACTTTAAGTCTTCAACTAAAAGATTTTCGCTTTCACTGCTAAGTGGTAGTGCTTTATCGATACTTAATTGCCCTTTAAAAACCTTTTGATTCCACGGACACACCGTTTGGCATAGATCGCAACCAAAGAACCAGTCGCCGATCAGGGGGCGAAGGTCTTCAGCCGGAACCTGGCGCGATTCAATGGTTAAATAGGAAATGCATTTACGAGCATCCATTTTTTTTGGTTCTAGTAAGGCCCCCGTCGGGCAAATATCAATACATCGGGTGCAAGTGCCGCAGAAATCGGGCAGAGGTTCCATTTCTGTTTTAAGCTGCAAAGAAGTATATATTTCGCCAATAAAAAACAGGCTGCCTTTTTTGGGATGGATGAGACAGGTGTTTTTTCCCACCCAGCCAAGGCCCGCCCGTTTTGCTAAATCCCGTTCAAGCACAGGGCTGCTATCGGTAAATGGCAAAAATTCTTCTGAAGGAAATGTTTCCTGCAGTCTTTTGCACAGTGCGAGCATTCTTTCTTTAAACCAAAAATGGTAATCCATCCCTTGGGCGTACAAACTAATTCGCGCATTCTTTAACGGGAAGTCGGTCTTTTTTTCTGGATGGGGATAGTAAGGAATGGCAAAAACCAAAGCGCTTTGGGCGCGGGGCCACTTGCTTGTCGGATCTTCTTTGATCGGCGCATGATCTTCAAGGTATTTCATGTCGCCATGAAGGCCCTCGGCAATCCAACTTTTATAAAATTCAAAACTCAAAGGTTTGTCTAAAGCAGTGAAGCCGAAATGGGAAAAACCCAAATCTTCCAGATTTTCATCAATAAGAGATTTTATCTCCTGTGGCGTCACGCGAAACTTCTCTTTCTTTCAGGCCGCACTTTTTTTAAGATAATGGGATGTCAAAGGTGCAAGAGCTTCTAGAATCCCATCCCCATTGGCCCGCGGTAAAGGCTATCTACCATAAACTGGATAGTCATGGCTACAAGGCCTTTTTGGCTGGGGGTTGTGTGCGCGACGCCCTTCTTGGGATTCCTGCTAATGACCTGGATGTGGCTACAGATGCGACTCCAGATCAAATTGAGGCTTTTTTTGAAAAAACCGTGAATGTGGGTAAAGTGTTCGGTGTTATGCGGGTTTTGCAAGATGGGGCAGATATTGAGGTTGCCACCTTCCGCACCGACGGAACCTATGCGGATGGCCGCCGTCCTGATGAAGTCCATTTTTCATCGCCGGAAGAAGATGCCAAGCGCCGCGACTTTACAGTGAACGCTCTTTTTTATGATTTAGCAAAAAATCAGGTTCTGGATTTCGTTCATGGCCAGGAAGATCTTAAATCGCAAACCTTGCGAACTGTGGGAATGGCAGAGCAAAGGTTTAAAGAGGATCATTTAAGATTATTGCGTGCCGCTCGATTTGTAGCGCAACTGGATTTTACATTAGAAGATAAAACATATTTAGCGTTGCAGACCATGGCGGCGGAGGTAAAAACTGTCAGTGGCGAGCGTTTAAGAGATGAACTGATAAAGCTCTTAAATTCTAAAGCAGTTGCTAAAGGTTTGAAGGTCATGTTGGACTCAGGACTTCTGCACCATCTTTTCCCGTTTCGCGAACGGGATAATAGCTGGCAAGGTTCTTTTGGCGCCAGCGAAGACTGGCAGCTTTTATCATTGTTTTTTAGAAAAGCTGAAATTCAGGAACTTCAAAGTAGTTTGCAGTTGCTAAAATTATCGACCAAGGATTTGCGCGCTATCTTAAGAGCCTGGACGACGTTTCAACGTCCCGAAGAGTTTTTGCAACTGCGTTTGGGGTTGCAATTGCAAGCCATGCAAGATCCCGGCATTGCCTTTGCATTTGAAGTTTTAATTCAAGAAAAACATGTTAAGGCAACAGAGATGCAAAATCTTTTGCAAGCATATAAAGCCTTGGGACCGTTGCCTGCACCGCTTTTAACAGGAGAAGATGTGAAAGGCCGCTTACAAGGTAAGGCCATAGGAATCTGCCTGACTGAAGCTTATTGTTTGCAATTAGAGTCTAAAATTACAAGCCGCGATTCTGCTTTGAACTGGTTGCAGGATTACTTAAAGAAAGAGTCAAATGGATAAGGTTTTTGTTCCCAGTACGTGGAAGCGTTTGATTGCACATTTTATTGATCAAATGATCCGCGTGATTTTTTATCTCCCGTTTATCAAAGTTTTTTATCTTTTAGTTTTTACGGATGACGAAGTTCATATTTCCTTTTTGCAGCTTGCAGTCTTTTTATTGATACCTGCCCTTTATGAAATGGTGTTTTTAATGATGATGCAGGCAACACCAGGCAAGTGGCTTTTGGGGTTGAAAGTAGTGCCATTTCATAATCCCTATGAAAAGCTAGATTGGCAGCAGTGTGTGTTGCGCCCGTTAGTGCAACGCTTAAGTTTGTTCTTTTCCCTTGCGATTTATGCCTTGGCCTTTTTTAGGTACGATCGCACTCATTTGGCAGACTGGGTGGCTGAAACCCGCGTGGTGCAATTCAATCCTCGCATCAATCGCCCACGCATTCGCTGGTTTGTGGGGTCCTTGTTTATACTTTTCTATCTCTACGAAGGAATTATTTCTGCTCAAGGCTTTTTAAAGACCGTTGATTTTAAAAATAAGACGTTAAACGTGCGGGCCTTGGTTGATACAGAAGCCTTAGATGAATTGATGCGACAAAAGGAATCAGGCTTTTAATTTTTTGAAAATTTGCGTGGCTGAAATTAAATCCACATCGCCACTGCCTTGGACTGCATTTTCTTTTAATAAAGCCAATGCCTGAAGGGGAGTTGCGGCCTGGACTTTGTCCTGAAGTGCCGTCAGCTCGTGAAATCGGAATGCAAAACTTAAAAGTTTACTGACTTCACTCATGGTTTGTTGATTCAATTTTTTTGGAAATCCGCCACCATTGCATAATTCACGGTGTTGGCCGATGGCCTCTGAAGTTTCCACATTGAGCGGAACCTTTTTGCTCTTCACCATGATGACGGAGCGATCCGGATACAAGTGGTACTGCTCTTTTTCTTCAGCTGTATATAATTTAAAGTCTTTTTCAGCAGTGCTTGGGTGCATTTGTGATAGACCGATATTGTGCAGCAAACCCGCCATGGCAATGTTTTCGCGTTTTTCAATGCTCCAACCTAGAAGCTGAGCAAAGAAAGCGCCATAGGCCGCTAGGCAAATGCAATCATGATAATTTGATCTTGAATTTCCGGCATAACGAAAGATTTCTTTCGCTAAGTCTTCGGTACTCATATCTTTGCACAGTTCAAGCTCGGCGATAATGCCTTTGCACTTTTCAGTAACGATGCGGCCTTCTTGGAAATCTGTCGGCGCATTATTAAAGAACTGAGTCATGATTTCATAGATTGATTTTTTGGTACGATGAAACTTTTCAGTCATCGAAATCGGGAATTGGCCGTTGCGTAAAGTTAAAACCTGTCTAGCATATTCAAAAAACGCTTTCATTTCGGTTTTTCGAATGTACATTTGCTGTTTTAAATTATGGAATTTTTCAAGCTGCTTTTCTTCAACCAACCCGCCTTTTTTTCTAATTAAGACAGAACGGTGATTTGCTGGCAGGTGAACGAAGACGTCAAAGTTGATTTCAACTTCTGAATCAAGGTCGCGTAAATCCACAGGCATCAAAGCCGTGATCGGGATGTGATCGCCGGTCATTTCAATAGGTGCTAATTGCAAAACCATATCTGAAATGAATTCGCGGTCAAAGCTGATATGCATAATCTCGTCACAGCCATTTTTTCTAAGAACATTGAAATCCAAAGGCTGCTGAAAGGCGTGCAGAACGATAACTCGCGCTTTTGGATATTTCATTTTGGTGGATTGCACCCACTCATTGGTAGCATCAAACCCCGCCTGACCATCGATTAAAGCAAGAAGGGGATTAAAGCCCCCTTCGTCTTCATCCAGCATATCGCTGGGGTCTGCGAATTTCTTTAATTGATAGGGATAGTACCCTTTAAGGATAGCAGTAACCGAATTCCAGAAGGAATCTTGTGATGATCCGACAAGAATGTCGACGGTCACTGCGGACTGGCTCATTATTGCTGAACCATGATCTCCACGTGGAAAGTAGAACCGTCTGTCACATTAAATGGAATGACAAGAGTGGCGCCTTTTTCAGCGTGGGTGATATTGAAAGTTCCGGAGATCACCGTAGGAATAGCCATTTCAAACTTATAGCCAAGTTCGTTTAAGCTCGTCTTAGCGCAACCATAGATCATGTTTGTAAGTTCGCCGACAGCGTCGGAAACTTCAGGCGTGATCTCTTCATACTTTTCGCCAAGCATGTTTTCGATGATGCTAAAGATCGTTTGCTTTTTAAAAGAAATAATCAAACTTCCCTTCATCGGGGGAGCGACCATACCCACCATGCCAGCAATATCACCTTTCGGTGCGAATGTAGGTTCGATAAATGGTTTGCCAGGGGAGGCATCTGTTGATGCGATTTCTTTTAAAGTTCTTTGAACTCCATTTACAAAAGCCGTGATCAGGCGTTTATCGAATAAGGGGTTCACTGGTGTTGGAGCAGCAGACATGTTTAAATTTCCCCCGACTATGCGGTCTTAGTTACTGGTGAATTGTGTTTTGACCAACATCTTTCAAGCTTGCCTTTAAGAGTTGCTGAATTAAATGGTTTCACCACGTAATCAGAAACGCCGGCTTTTGCTGCTTCAAGAATATGTTTTTGCTCAGATTCGGCCGTGACGAGCATAAAAGGAACTGACTTAAATCGAGGGTCCATTTTGCAGTTTTTCAAAAGGTCGATGCCCTGCATTCCAGGCATGTTCCAATCCGAAATAATAAACTCAAAAGGCTGGCCCGCATCATGGGCGGCCTGGATCATAGGCAGGGCCGTTTTGCCATCATCCGCCTCCTGGACGTTGGTATAACCAAGCTCCAAAAGTACTTTTTTGATGATTTTTCGCATAGTTGAGAAGTCATCGACCACTAAAAAACGTGTTGAACTGGGAAACATAATATCTCCTGATAAAGGACGTTCGTGTAAAATCAACATATGTATCGGTCTAGTTTTTAAAAACTAGAGTCCAAAGGTATTGCGAAGTTTATAAAACCTTGTCAGACTTTATTACAGGTGGTCGTGCTGCATTTTGGACATGAGTCCTAGGCGGCGTACAAGGTTTAGACGGATTTAAAACAAAAACAATTTAGCGGGAGGGAGCAAGGATGCTCAGAGATGTCCTGATTCAAAAAGGTCTTTCAAACAGAGAGGCAGAAGTTGCTGAACTTGTTTCAAAGGGCTTGTCCAACAAGGAAGTTGCGAACCAGCTTTTTGTTACTGAAAAAACAGTAAAATTTCACCTTACTAACATTTATAAAAAAATGAATGTGAAGTCTCGTGCACAATTGATCGTATGGTGCTTACCTCACCTTGGCTTCGTTGAAACCGAAGTTCGCGCTGAAGGTAACAACCAAAACGCGGGTGCAGCACAAGCATTCAATAACAATGCGACTCAAACTATCCCTGCGGGATCTGCGACAGTTGCAGGAACAACGACTCTTCCAGGTGGCGGATTGAACCGTGGTGGTAATTCTGACATTGGTATGGGTGGCATCTAGTTTTTTTAACTAGAATGTTCTAAAAAAGCGCAGGCCTGGAAAGGTACTGCGCTTTTTGTTTTTTTAAAACCGGAGGAATCATCTTGAAAACCAGCAAGCCCGTAGCAGCCTCTCGAGTCATCATGACTCAATTAGTACTTCCCTCACATACGAACTCTCTTGGCACTATTTTCGGTGGCACTATTATGTCGTGGATTGATATTGCTGCTGCTATCAGTGCCCAACGCCACTCTAATCGTGAAGTCGTTACGGCAAGTATCGACCGCTTGGATTTTATTGCCCCTGTTTACACGGGCTGGGTTGTGAATTTAAAAGCGAGCGTAAATTATACTTCTAGAACTTCCATGGAAGTGGGGGTTCGAGTTGATGCTGAAAATCCCAAGACCGGCGAAGTGTTTCATACCGCTTCGGCTTATTGTACTTTCGTAGCGTTGGGTTCAAACGGTAAACCCAGTGAAATTCCGGAACTTACTTTACAAACAGAGGATGATAAACGTCGTTATGAGGAAGCTAAAAAGCGCCGTGAAGTGCGCTTGGCCAACAAAGCAAAGTAAAGCAGCACTTTAAATCAGGATATATTAAAGGGTTTCTTTAAGAAGCCCTTTTTTATTTTACGAGATAATCTTTCCAGCGGTTGATAAGTGCCGGAGTCAGCTGCGTATAGCACACAGTTCCCTCTGTCGCTGTTTCTTTTCTGATGATGTTAGCTTCTCGTCCCAGATCAAAGATTTTATATTCTTCAGAGCGTGGGAAGTAAAGTTGCACGTCGGTTTGCATTTCGCTCACGGTGGTCGCCATAAGCTTTTTAAGCTGTTCCATGCCCTGACCAGTAAGCGCGCTCACGAATACTCTAGGGTAGTGTTTCACTCTAAATTGGCGTTCTAAAGGCGCGACATCACACTTATTATAGACGTGGATGATCTTTTTATCTGACCAATTAAATTCTTTAATCAGAGCTTCAACAACTTCCACTTGGCGCTCCATATTCGGAGACGATAAATCGATCACGTGAAGTAAAACATCAGCTTCTGATGACTCTTCAAGTGTAGCTTTAAAAGCCTCAATCAATTGTGTAGGAAGTTTGCGGATAAATCCCACAGTGTCTGTAACCACGGCGGGTGGACCATCAGGTAAGAAGATTTTTCGGGTGGTCGGATCCAAGGTCGCGAAAACTTGGTTTTTTGCTAAAACTTGTGCGCCAGTGAGTTTATTTAAGATCGAACTTTTTCCAGAGTTCGTATAGCCAATTAACGCAAAAGAAGGAATTTCGTGGCGACGGCGGGACTGTCTATGTTGCGCGCGATTTTTACGAACGCCTTCCAATTTATTTTTAATAATCGCGACTCTTTCACGAATACGACGGCGGTCGTTTTCTAAGGCCGTTTCACCGGGACCTCTAGTTCCGATACCACCACCTTGACGGGATAGGGATTCTAACCAAGCACCCACCATGCGGGGCATTTGATCTAAGAGCTGTGCAAGTTCCACTTGAAGTTTTCCTTCAAAGGTCTGTGCACGTTGGGCAAAAATATCCAGGATCAATTGATTGCGATCGATCACGCGGGCTTTAACTATTTGGGCTAAGTTTCTTTGTTGAACCCCTGAAAGTTGGTGGTCCATCACAACTATATTGGCACCGCTATCGCGAACCATTTCGGCAACTTCTTCAACTTTTCCGGTGCCGATAAGAGTGGCGGGATTCCATTGGGGAAGGACCTGGATAATCGAACCTACGACTTCGCCTCCGGCGGCAGATACAAGTTCCTCAAGTTCAAACAGATTTTCTTTAATCTCACTGAGGGGCTCAGATTTTAATCCGACACCGATAACGATTGCTCTATCCTGGGCTGTTACATGGGCTTGATTAGTCAAAACGCTTAACCCTCCCTTGGTCTAATTAAAGGCTATCATAGCAGTGCGCATACACAAAGTTAAATTTTTGCAGCTATTAGGGA
This sequence comes from Bdellovibrio bacteriovorus, assembly GCA_041888585.1. Taxonomy (GTDB): domain Bacteria; phylum Bdellovibrionota; class Bdellovibrionia; order Bdellovibrionales; family Bdellovibrionaceae; genus Bdellovibrio; species Bdellovibrio bacteriovorus_I. The sequence continues at coordinate 1,590,841 of CP168971.1, forward strand.
TAAAAGACCACCCATCAAAATCAAAAGGGGCGAGGAAATCCGGGAGAATTTTAAAACTAAAAAAGCAACGACAAAGATTAAAACAGAACTTAGATTTTTTGAAAAATCATGTCCCATTACCCACAAAGTATAAATCAAAAGTCCAATAGATCCAGCGATCACGCCATTAAGGATTTCCACCAAAACCAAGGAATCAGCGACTTTTTTATAAAGCCAAATACTTAAAGCCACGAAGATAAACGCGGGTAGGAATATTCCTAAGGTTGCGATGGTGGCACCAGGAACTCCATGCAGAAGGTATCCTACAAAACTCGCGGTTGTAAAGACCGGGCCGGGAGTGAATTGCCCTACGGAAATAGCGTCTAATAGCTGCGCTTCAGTGATCCATCCGCGATTTAAAACGAGTTCCCTTTGCAGAAAGCTCATTAAAACATAACCGCTACCAAAAAGTATCGAGCCTATTTTTAGAAAAATTAAAAACAACGATCCCAGCTCGCGGGAACTGTTTGGCGAAAGTCGGCGAGAGATAAAAAACGAAATCATTCCACAGTTAAAAAGAATGGCGACTTCATTGACGTTGGTTGATGCTAAATAAAGGCTGACGAAGATAATGAAAAAGATAAGTACACGCTGTTTGCGGGACCAAAAAAAGGATTCAGTTAGCTCCTTGTACTTTTCGATCTTTAAAATCTGTTTTAGGAATCGTTCAGTAGCAATCAAGATCAGGGCAAAAACCACGGCCTTAACGCCCCATAAAAAATCCTGCACTTGGGGAAGATTGGAATAGGTCTGGTAAAACCATGCGATGGCCGTGACTAAAATAAAGGCTGGAAGAATAAACGAGAGACCGGCGATAAAAAATCCCCGCCAACCTGCCTTTTGATAGCCAATGTGAATGGCAAGCTCTGTAGAGTTGGGTCCCGGAATTAAGTTGGTTAAAGCCATGAGCTGCAGAAATTTTTCCCGGGTCAGCCATTGGCGACGATGGACGAACTCCTCTTCCATCATCGCAATGTGTGCAGCGGGGCCGCCAAAGGAGGTGGCCCCCAGCTTAAGGAAGAGCCAGAAAAGCTCAACCACGGTGCTTTAAAACGTCTTTGATAAACTGTGCTTCCAGGGCTGTGAACACAACGGAGTTCACGATGCCATCCACAGTCGTAGTGCGCTGAAGAACGTTGGCTGATCTTCGAACACCCATCAAGAAAGGTCCAATCACTTCGACCTTACCGATTTGTTGAATCAACTTATAAGTGATATTAGCAGATTCCAAGTTCGGGAACACTAACACATTCGCACCACCTTTAAGGTTCGAGAATGGGAATAGTCTTTCCATGATCTCAGCATTCACAGCTGTATCAGCTTGCATATCGCCATCAACAATCATGTTCGGGCGAAGACTCTTCACGATTTCAGCCGCTTTTTTCATCTTAGCCGGCGTCCCCGCAGAACCTGTGAAGTTTGAATAACTCAACATTGAAATGCGTGGTTCAATTCCAAAGTACTCAACAATTTTTGCTGCTTGCAAGGCAATAGCCGCACATTGTTCAGCCGTGGGATTAAAGTTTACGGTGGTGTCTGCAAGTACAAGGAATTTATCTTCAAGCAAGATAAAGTTCAGACCCGCTGGTACGCCGTTTTGGTAAACGCCGATGGTTTGTAGAATCGGGCGAACAGCATCTGCGTAGTTCATGGAAGATCCAGTGACCATTCCATCCGCTTCGCCCATATGAACCATCATCGCTGCAAAATAATTCGGATCAGCCATCAATCGTTCTGCTTCACGCAAAGAAACACCTTTACGCTGTCTTAGCGAATACAGTCTTTCAACGTACTTCGCATATTGCGGATGGTTTGATGGATGAATGACTGGCACTTCTTTTAAAGAATGAATTTCAAGCGCGTTAATTTTTTCTTTCACGCGATCTGGGTAACCTAGAAGAATCGGCTGACAAATTCGTTCGTCAACCAATGTTGCTAGGGCCTTAAGAATCTTAGTGCTAGTTCCCTCTGGGAATACGATTTTTGGTAATTCTCCACCATTCGCTTCTGCATTCTGATGAACGCGATTGATAGCCGAGCGGATGAAAACTTTAGAAGGTCCTTGAAGAGCTTCCAAAGTGTCGCGGTAAGAATCCCAGTCTTCGATTTTTCTAGTTGCTACACCTGAATCCATAGCAGCTTTAGCAACAGCAGGCGCCACCCACATTAATACGCGAGTGTCGAAAGGTTTTGGAATCAGATATTCGCGACCAAATTTGAAAGCCTTGCCACCGTAAGTAGCAGAAACTTTTTCTGGAACGTCTTCGCGGGCAAGTTTTGCCAAAGCGTGAACCGCCGCCAATTTCATTTCTTCGTTAATTTGCGTAGAACGTGTATCCAAAGCCCCGCGGAAGATCGAAGGGAAACCCAAGACGTTGTTTACTTGGTTTGGATAATCCGATCTGCCTGTAGCAATGATCGCGTCGGGACGGGCCGCTCTTGCCCTATCCGGAGTGATTTCTGGCTCTGGATTCGCCATGGCAAAGATGATTGGATCCTTAGACATGTCTTTGAGCATTTCAGGAGTCAATGCGCCTGCAACTGAAAGACCGACGAAAACGTCAGCACCCTTAAGAGCTTCAGTTAAAGTGCGAGCTTCCGTTTCAGAAGCGAAGTATTCTTTATACTTATTCATTCCCGCAGTACGACCTTTGTAGATCACGCCTTGGGAATCACACATGATGATGTTTTCGCGGCGAACGCCCAATGCGATAAAGATTTTTGCGCAGGAGTTTGCTGAAGCCCCGGCGCCGTTCACAACAATGCGGATGTCAGACATTTTACGGTTGGTGATAGCGCACGCATTTAAAAGGGCTGCGCCAGATACAATCGCAGTTCCATGTTGGTCATCATGGAAAACCGGGATCTTCATTTCTTTTTTCAAGCGCTCTTCGATTTCAAAACACTCTGGAGCTTTGATATCTTCAAGGTTGATACCCCCAAAGGTAGGCTCTAGAACGCGAACCGCGTTACAGAATTCATCGACGTTTTTAGTTGCAACTTCGATATCAAATACATCAATACCAGCAAACTGTTTAAATAGAATTCCCTTACCTTCCATCACCGGCTTACCAGCAGCAGGGCCGATGTCGCCAAGACCTAGAACGGCCGTACCGTTAGAAATAACGGCAACAAGATTTCCCTTGGCTGTGTAGTCATATACTTTTGATGGGTCCTTAGCGATCTCTTTACAAGGAGCCGCCACCCCTGGAGAGTAAGCAAGAGCTAAGTCTTTTTCAGTCATGCATGGTTTTGAAGAGATGACTTCAATTTTACCAGGCTTAGGTTGTTGGTGATATACGAGAGCTTCTTGATCTAAAGTGCTCATGCCCTTTGTTTCTGTTTTTGTATCCAAGGATACTCCTTTGATGGTCAACTCTAGGTTTCCTACTCTACAGTGGCCGAGTAAAAAGGGTCAAACAATGGGGGAGTTTACGCAGTTGGCAATCACATGAAAAACGTCATTTTCGCTCTGAAAATGCAGAAAATGATGATGACTTTTGCAGAAAAAGTTTTTGCATCAAGAGTGTTGTTTTTGTCCCACGATCTTTGATTGAGACATTTCTGACGTGGTGAAGAGTGGGACAGAAGGTGAAGCCCCCTCTGAGAAGAAAGATTTTTTCATCAGGCGATGTTCCCTCAAATTTAGAGCAAAAATACTATTCTTCGCGTCAATCTTAACATCCATGGGTATTTGCTGCTGGTCCAGGACTATATAGGCGGTGCGTCAGCGAGGAAGGCTCTCATATTTAGCTCTCTTTGTATTTGGTGGAACAGCCGAAAAGACATATGATTTTAAAGGCTTATACAGCTAAGGAGATCTGACATGAAATCACCACGTGATGTAGTTCTTGTTGAAGGCGTAAGAACGCCGTTTGCTAAAGCAGGAACAAAACTTAAAAAAGTTCATCCTGCTGAACTTGGAAAAGTTGCTCTTAAACAACTTATCGCTCAAACAAACTTAGACGTGAATTCAGTGGATGAAGTGATCATCGGTAACACAGGAAATCCGCCTGACGCTGTTAACATTTCCCGCGTAGTTGCTTTGAATGCAGGCATTCCATTAAAGACTTCCGCTTACACGGTTCACCGCAACTGTGCTTCCGCTTTAGAATCAATCACGAATGGTTATGAAAAAATCAAATCCGGTACGATGGATATCGTGATCGCGGGTGGAACTGAAAGCATGTCCCAAATGCCGACATTGCCACCTAAAAAACATCAAGAGATCTATGAAAAACTTTTCGCAGCAAAAGGACCAAAGCAAGCGTTGCCTCTTTTGTGGAAACTTTTAAAAGCGGACATGAATCAGATCAAAGCGTTGTTACAAGGAAATATGCGCAGTGAATATTTCCCGCAAATTTCTGTGATGCTGGGGCTAACCGATCCATTTGTTGGAATTAACATGGGGCAAACAGCAGAGATTCTTGCAAAGGAATGGGGTTTATCCCGAGAGGTGCAAGATCGTTTCGCACTTCGTTCGCATCAATTAGCTTCTAAAGCGATGAAAGATGGCAGATTGAAGGATGAAATCACCCCACTTTATCTTGCTCCTGAATTTAAAGAAGTGGTTTCTGAAGATATCGGTCCTCGTGACACCCAAACGATGGAAGCTTTAGCAAAACTAAAACCATTCTTTGATAAAGCGACGGGTTCGATCACGGCGGGTAACTCTTGCCCGATCACCGACGGAGCGGCGATGGTGTTATTGATGTCCCGTGAAAAAGCAGAAGCTCTTGGTTACAAGCCGTTAGCGACAATCAGATCCTATGGCTTTGCTGGTCTAGAGCCAGAGCGCATGGGTTTGGGCCCAGCTTACGCAAGTCCACTAGCACTGAAACGTGCAGGGCTTGGTATGAAAGACATCGGCTTGGTTGAATTAAATGAAGCTTTCGCAGCCCAAGTTATGGCCTGCCAAAAAGCGATGGATTCAGACAAGTTCGCCCAAGAAAAACTGGGATTAACTTCGAAAGTCGGTGAGATCCGTGATGACATCTTGAATGTAAACGGTGGAGCTATCGCGTTCGGTCACCCTGTTGGTGCAACTGGAACTCGTATCGTTCTAACATTGGCTAAAGAAATGAAACGCAGAAACGTACAATACGGTCTTTCTACTTTATGTATCGGCGGTGGCCAAGGTGGCGCGCTTATACTAGAAAATGAAGGGTAAGCGGGCAAGAGTCCCCAGTGCTGCGGCCGGCAGGCCACAGTGCTGCAGCGGCTGCAAAGCCGCGGAAGCTGGAGTAGCTCCTCGCTGAGCTGCTCCAAAAATCAAAGAACAGATTTATTTCGCAACTAGGAGTTTACAAAAATGTCTATTCAAGAAAGCATCAAGATTGTTCCCCAAGGTGAAATCGCCATTGTTGAATTTGATCTTGTTGGTGAAAAAGTTAATAAATTTTCAACACCTGTGATGATGCGCCTTAAAGAAGTTTTAGGTGAGCTTAAAAATTCTTCTTATAAAGCTGTGATCTTTAAATCCAATAAGCCTAAAATTTTTATCGCAGGCGCGGATATCGAGGAAATCAAATCCATGACTACTAAAGAGCAGTTTGATGCTGCGGTAAAAGGTGGTCAGGATGTGATGAACTTAGTCGAGGATTTGCCAATGCCAACAATCTCTGCAATCAACGGAGCTTGTATGGGCGGGGGTTGTGAATTCATTCTTGCATGCGATTACCGTATTGCTTCGGATGATTCTTCTACGAAAATCGGTCTTCCAGAAATTCAACTAGGCATCTTGCCTGGTTTCGGTGGCACTCAGCGTGGTCCACGCGTGATGGGTTTGCAAGCAGCTTTGGATATTATCCTTGCTGGTAAATCAGTGAATGCTAAAAAAGCTTTAAAGATCGGTCTTGTTGATAAAGTGGTTCATCAAAACTTATTGCAGGAACAAGCCATCAAGTGGGCGAATGAAATCATCGCTTCGGGTGCGCGCAAACGTCGTAAGAAATTTAAGCCACAAGGTTTAGTGAATGGTATTTTAGAAGGTCCTTTGGGCCGCGGTATCGTTTTTAAGAAAGCAAAAGAAGGTGTTCTTAAAGCAACGAAGGGTCATTATCCTGCACCATTAAAAGCCTTGGAAGTGATTCAGAAAACCTACGGCATGTCTGACCGTGAGGCCGGAATGCGCATTGAGCGTGAGGGTTTCTGCGAACTGGGTACGACAGACATTTCTAAAAATCTAATCCACGTTTTCCATTTAACAGAAATGGTAAAAAAACAAAATGGCGTGCCTGGTGTGGATGTGAAACCACGCGACGTAAAGGCGTTAGGTATCTTAGGTGCGGGGACCATGGGTGGCGGAATTGCTTATGTCGCTGCCGACAAAGGTATTCAAGTGCGCATGAAAGACTTAAACCAGGAAGCGCTTGGCAAGGGCCTTAAGCATGCAAGCGACTTGTGGATGAAGTTATTAAAACGTAAATCCATCGATAAATATCAATATCAACAAAAGATCGATGCCGTTTCTGTTACGACTGATTATTCAGGATTTAAGAATCTTGATGTCGTAGTAGAAGCCATCGTTGAAGATATGGGTATTAAACAAAAAGTAATCGGTGAGTGCGCAGCAAACATGCGCCCTGATGCGATCATCGCGACGAATACAAGTTCTTTATCGGTGACTGAAATGGCCAAGGGTCATCCACGTCCAGAATATTTCGCAGGCATGCACTTCTTTAATCCGGTAAATAAAATGCCACTGGTTGAAGTGATTCGTGGCGAGAAAACTTCTGATGAAACGATTGCGACGATTTATGAACTTTCTAAAAAAATGGGTAAAATGCCAGTCGTTGTGAAAGATGGACCGGGGTTCTTAGTAAACCGCCTATTGCTTCCCTACATGGCGGAAGCTGCTTTCTTAATGCAAGAAGGTATGAGTATTGAAGTGGTCGATAAAGCCTACGTAAAAGAATTTGGCATGCCAATGGGGCCGTTTGAGTTGATGGATGAAGTCGGTCTTGATGTTTGTATCAAGGTTCTAAAAATCTTCAAAAAAGCTTTCGGTGACCGTATTGAGCTAGCGGACTGCATGGTGGCTTTAGAAAAATCAGGAAGATTGGGCCGTAAGAACGGCAAAGGTTTCTATCATTATTCTGAAGACGGTAAGCGCGGTGATGTAGATCAAACGGTTTATGCTGCTTTGGGCTTAGGTCAACCTACGAACCCTTACGATTCTAAAGAGTGCATTGAGCGTGGGGTCTTTGCCATGGTGAATGAGTGTTCGTTGGCGTTGATTGAAGATCGTATTGTCGAAACTCCTCATGAAGTGGATCTTGCGATGATCATGGGAACTGGATTCCCGCCTTTCCGTGGCGGCCTCATGAAGTACACTGATGCGGTAGGAAGCCAGTACGTGGCTGATCAGTTGGCGACCTATGCAGCTAGCAGAAAAGCTCCACGTTTGAAACCTTCTGTACCTCTAAGCAATATGGCAAAATCGAACTCGAAGTTCTATAAATAGTCCCTCCTTCCACCTACGCGAAAGCTACGGCGGACGAGTTCTTATTTTTACTAAAAGGGCCCTTGAAAGAGGGCCTTTTTTATTTTCTTTCAGTTGGTTGTTAATTCCTGACCTTGTAATGACTTTTGGGATTTCCTTTATTATAAAGGCGGCAACCAAAGGAATTTACGATGTCTGCCTTGCATAAAAGTTCATTTAAGTCCTTCGCGCGATTGTTTAAGTATAGCGCTAACCATAAGACAGATTTTTATCTTGGGTCTTTGTATTCCTTTTTAAATAAGCTTTTTGATATCGCTCCAGAGATCCTTATCGGGGTGGCGATTGACGTGGTTGTGAATCAGGAAAAATCATTCCTAGCTAAATGGGGCGTTGAAGCCCCCATGCATCAGTTGGTGTTGTTGTCGGTACTAACCCTGGCAATTTGGGGTTTTGAATCTTTGTTTGAATATCTGCTTTTGATTAAATGGCGCGGTTTAGCGCAGTCATTGCAACATGAATTCCGTGTGGATGCTTATACGCATTTGCAAAAACTGGATATGGCTTATTTCGAAGATCGCAGTACGGGCGGTTTGGTTTCTATATTAAATGATGATATCAATCAGCTGGAGAGATTTTTGAATGAAGGCATGAACAGTCTTATTCAAGTGTTTACGGCTGTGGTTCTTATTGGTGCAGTATTTTTCTTTATTGCTCCAAAAATCGCGATGTTCGCGTTCCTGCCAATTCCAATTATCTTGGCTGGTGCTTTTTATTTCCAAAAACAAGCGGCCCCTTTGTATTTGGAAGTCCGTGATCGCGCAGGACTTATTGGTGCAAGACTTGCGAATAACATCAGTGGTATTGCAACGATTCGCAGTTTCGTAGCTGAAGCTCGTGAAGCTAAAAGAGTTTCTGAGGACAGTCTTAATTACGTAGAATCGAATTCCCGAGCTATCAAGATTTCTTCACGCTTTAATCCGTTGATTCGTATGGCCGTTCTTATGGGCTTCATTTCAACTTTCGTGATCGGTGGTATCATGACCCTGAATGGTGAGTTGAACGTGGGTTCCTACGGCGTATTGGTGTTTTTAACTCAACGTCTGCTGTGGCCTTTAACCGGTTTAGCAAACACAGTGGATCTTTTTGAAAGAGCCATGGCTTCTGCTGATCGAGTTTTAGATTTGCTGTCTGCGAAGGTCCAATTAGAAACTTCGAAGCCTTCAGTCGAGTTCCATAAAGACATGTCCATCGATTTTAAAAATCTTAGTTTTGCCTATGCTAATGGAATTCCGGTATTAAAAAACATCAACTTACAAGTGCCTGCTGGAAAAACCGTGGCCATTGTGGGCCCTACAGGTTCTGGTAAAAGTACGATCACAAAACTTCTTTTAAGATTCTATCAAGCCACAGAAGGGAAGATCTTCTTGGGAGGTCATGATATCGAAGCTTGTGATCCTCGGAACTTACGTGGACAAATTGGTGTGGTTAGTCAGGATGTATTTTTGTTCCATGGGACTATTTTTGAGAATATTGCCTATGGATCTCCGGGGGCTTCGCGGGAGCAAGTTTTAGCTGCTGCAAAAAAAGCGTATGCAGACGAGTTTATTAATAAACTTCCTCAAGGAATCGATACAGTTATCGGCGAAAGAGGGCAAAAACTTTCTGGTGGGCAAAGACAAAGGTTATCCATCGCCCGCGTTATTCTAAAAGATCCGCCAGTCTTGATTTTAGATGAAGCCACTTCAGCGGTGGATAATGAAACAGAAGCTGTGATTCAAAAATCTTTAGCTGAAGTTTCTAAAGGCAGAACGACCATCGTTATTGCCCACAGACTTTCCACAGTAACCCATGCAGATAAAATTTGCGTGGTGGTGAATGGCGAAATCGCTGAGGAAGGAACCCATGAAAGTCTTTTGCAAAAGGGACACACTTACGCGCAGCTGTGGAATCTGCAAATTAGAAAGCCAGAGCTAGCCCTTTAAAAAGCGTGCTAGTTCCAGATGATCTGGAATTGATTTTCCATAAATAGAATTCACTAAGGTGTGGGCAGCATTAAAGCTAAGCCCCATGCCATGGCCAGAACAGCCAGCCAGCACGTGAATGTTTTTATTTTCAGGTAAACTTCCGATCATCATTTGTCCGTCGGGAGTAAATCCCATGATGCCAGACCATTGGTGGGCAATTTTGGCCTGCGGCCCAAATTTGAAATGGCTCTTAATAAAATCAAAAAGTGCCGTTTGAATAAGTTCAGTGATTTGGTCTTCATGGGTGTTTTCAGTTTCAAGATCAAGATTTCTGAAGCCTCCTACAAGTAATTGTCCTGTAGGTAGCTGTCTAAAATAGCAAAGATGTTTCGTTAAATAGCACGGTCCTTTTACAAATGCCGGCAAAGGCTCTGTCACTAAGATTTGACCTCGTCCCGGTTTTATCACGTCCGCAAAGTTATTTAAAACCAATGGTAAATAAGCGTTCAAGGTGAAAATAATTTTATCTGCAACGAAGGAACCTTGGGAAGTATGAAGGGTTTCTTCCAAGCCAGATTCTATTTTAAGAACTTCAGTGTTTTCAAAAATATCGGCTGTGATTTTTGATCTTAATAAATGCAAAAGTTTAATCGGATGAATGTAACCATCACCAGTGTATTGAATGCCACCTTCAAAACCTGTGACACCATAGTCGTTTTCTAAAGTTTGTGGATCCACTTCATGCACATCAATTCCACAGGCCTTCATAAGTTCAGCGGTCTTTTTGTATTTAGCCCAATGAGCCGCGCTTGGCGCTACAGTGCAAGAGCCTGTGTGTCTATAATCCACATGATCTGTTTTGTCTTCCACGACATGTTCTAACAAAAGTCGTCTGTTTTCCTCTGAAAACTTCCAAATCTCTGAGGCTTTTTTTAAACCGAATTGCTCATAAAGTTTGATGAAATGTTCGGTTGATCCGCAAGTCACGAATCCCGCATTTCTGCCAGAGGCGCCAAAGCCGACTGTGTGTTTTTCAAGGATGGCTATTTTAGATTTCGGATTTTCTTGAAGCAGCCAGTAAGCGGTTGATAGCCCAGCAATACCTGCGCCGACGATAATAAAATCATAATGTGTTGGTGAAGCATTTGAAGAACTATATTCTTCTTTGTGAGTCAGCCAATAAGATATGCTCATACTTCCTCAAGATACTTTATCATTTCTTCGGCAGTACACCGGCAGGGTTTGCCATCAAGGACACATTCATAGTCCACATCTACCCAGTATTCAGGATGTGTCGCCACACTTTGAAAACCGAATTTAGTTAAATAGCGAATTGAAGAATTGTTCGGGGATTCTTTCCAAGCGTGGGTGATGATGGCTTTGGCATTTAATTTTTTAAAACTATCAATCGAAGCTTCTGATAAACGCGGGCCCCAACCTTGACCTTGTGCTGAATCAGCTAAAAATAAACTTTGAAAATAACCGACAGATTCTAAAGGGACTTGCCACAGATCTGAACGCAGTTTGCTGCCTTTACCCTTGCTCCAAGTTCCTGGTGGGTACGCTAAGCGGAATCCTTGAATGCCGTGTTCATTTTCTAAAACAAACGAACACATGATTCCGTTTAAAATGGATTTATCATGGCACTCTTGCAGTTCTTGAAGGCTAAAATAATTAAGACCGATGGTCTTATCAGTAAAAGTTTTTACTGCAGGCAGATCTGATTTAGAAAGTGGCCGGATTTGCATAGGCCCATAACCTCATGGACCCGGCTGCAAAGTCAATTAAATAGGCATTTCGTCATAGCCTTCGCCACGACTGACGGAGATAGAAAACCGCTCGTGGTCTAAGTCCCAGCGGGCGTGGATATCAATGGGATGGCAGCAGATTTCGCAGTCCCAAATAAAATCCTGATCTTCTCCATCCTCTCTTAAAACTTCGATAGAAAATTTTTCGCGACAAAAAGGACAATGAACTTTGCATTCCATAGAACCATCCTTTACGACATTGTCATTGCAAGGATGGTTCTGATTCAAGATCCCTTGTAAAGATACAACCTAAACTTCTACTGTGCGCTGTGCACTGGGTGAAGGGGCGCTTAATCCTTCTTTGTTTAAGGCGTTCGTAAGTACCTTATGACTTACTAGGAAAAGCACTGCAGGAGCCAAGCTTAGTACTGCTAGCAGTAAAAAGAAGTTTTCTTTTGGCATTCTGTCATAGTAGCTGCCGATGTATCCCGCGATGTAATTTCCGAAGAAGGTCGCTAAAAACCAAACCCCCATCATCATAGAAACGATCTTAGCTGGAGAAACCTTTGTTACTAAAGACAAACCGATCGGTGAAATATAAAGTTCACCCATAGTGAGTAGGAAGGTTGAACCTAATAGCCACAGAACACTACCGCGTCCGTCGCCCACGGCTCTTGCTGCAACAAGCATTACTGCCAATGCTAACGCTCCCATCACGCAACCAATGGCCATTTTCGTAACTGTTGAAGCCTCTTTATTTCTACGCGCTTGCCATCCCCAATAACGATCCAAAACGGGGGCTGCTAAAAAAATAATGAAGGGATTAAAAGACTGATACCAGGTTGAGGGAATCTCCCACCCAAAGAAGTTCCAATCGGTGCTTTGATCGGCCCACAGCTGTAAAGTGTTTCCTTGTTGTTCGTAGACGCCCCAGAAGAAAATGGTAACAAGGCAGAGGAAAGTTAAAGCGCAAGTGCGAACCCACTCGGAGCGAGTCAGTTTGGTATTTGATTTTAACTCTTGAGCTTTAGCATAGAAGGTTTTTGATTCAGGAAGGTTTTTACCGCCAAAGTGGTAGACCACTAAGGATATCAACATTCCAATGCCTGCAGCTCCAAAGCCCCAATGCCAACCCACTTTTTGCCCCAGGGTTCCGCACACTAGTGGTGAAAAGAATGCTCCTAAGTTGATACCCATATAAAACAAAGTGAAGGCGCGATCGCGGCGGGAATCACCTTCTTGGTAAAGACCGCCCACTTGGGTTGAAATATTGGGTTTAAAAAAACCATTCCCCAGAATCAAAAATAACAAGGCCGGAAAAAACAGGCTTTCAGCCGCCATCAGGAAGTGTCCAATGGCCATTAGAACTCCACCTACGTAAACCGAGCGTTTCTGTCCCCAATATCGGTCGGCAATAAGGCCGCCAAAGAAAGGGGTAAAATACACTAAGCCCGTATAAATGCCGTATATTTGAGAAGACAGGGCTTGGTTATTCAAAGGCCCGAAAAAATATTCAATAGCTCCACGAATGGCAGCATATCCCCAAACTTCTTTTCCAGCCTGAGCTTCGTTAAAAAGGTATTGGGTCATATAAAGAACTAAGAGGGCCCTCATTCCATAGAATGAAAAACGTTCCCACATCTCTGTGAAAAACAAGGTGAAAAGCGGGCGAGGGTGACCGAAGAAGGTTTTATTGGCCTGCATAGGGGCTCCTTGTGTCGATGTTGTTAACACTAAGTACTTTTTTTTCAGGTGCCTTTCGATCTTTACAATTCTTTGGCATAAATGCTATCTGATTTTCAGATTTGGGGGGTCCCTGTAATGCGCTTAAGAAACACACCATTTGTGATTGCGTCCTTATTGGCGATTTTAAGTCTCGCAGCTTGCACCAAAGAAACCATCATTAAAGAAAAAACTATTAACGTTGAAGCAAAACAAGCTCCGTTAAATATGCTTGAAACGTTTGCGCCAAGTGCGATCAACTGCGAATCTTGCATCACCATCCAAAAAGAATCCTTAGGTAAAATCTTTCTTCTGATTGCATCTGGTAAAACTTCTGGCGCGACACCGCAGTGGTATGATTTAAAACCCCTTGTTGTCAGTTTTGAAAAGTCGGGAAATCGCCTAGCGATCCTGGGTCAAAATTTTACCAGCATCTACAGTGAAATTCAGACAGTGAATTTGATCCAAACGTTTGAAGTGGTTTCTGAAGATGCTAAGACCATCACCTTCAACTGGGGCCAAGGATTAAAAACTTTCATTTTGCAATCGTCCTATGACGTGGATGCAGTTCGCGGAAAGAACAACAATCTGGTTGAAAGCTCATTCACGTCTTTGCCGGTGATTGATTCTTTTGTTCGTAACATCAAATATGACGAAAAAAATATTGAGCTAGAACAGATCGCTAAAATCAACAGCGGTGTTATCAAAGCTTCGTCAGAAAAATCCATGGATATTGAAAATCGCGAAGAAACCTTGGCGATGAATATTCAAATCCGCGCCTACAATTTATCTTCTAGCTTCCTAAAAAAAGAATACGACAAATCCCGCAGAGTGGGTTTCTTCGTTACAAAAATTTCTAAAGAAGGATTCAGCACTGAGCCTGTGAACCTTATCACGAAATGGGATACGTCCCTTGAAAAGGGTCCGATTACGGTGCGAATTTCTTCTTCAGTTCCTGCGTTGTATCTGGATGCAGTGAAGGAAGCGGCTCTTTACTGGAATCATGTTTTTGGTAAAGATATCATCGCCGTAAAAACGGGTGTCAATCCCGCGGAAGGTCCCCAGGATCGCAGTATCATGATCCGCTGGATTCCTTGGTTGGATGCAGGGGCTGCTTATGCCATCGGCCAATCAGATCCTTTAACCGGAGAGCTTTTGCGTGCCCAGGTGTTCATGCCTTCCGTATTCACTAAAGTAGGCAGTACTGATCTTGTCGGTCTAAACGGGGATTCGCCAGTTGTAGGTGGAGCTGTGGCTTGTGACTTAAAGCCAACCTTAGCAGCCTTACAGACAATCTCTAATGAAGCGAGTGATTCACAAAGATTGCGCTTAGCCCGTGATAGCGTCCGAGCGACAGTGGCCCATGAAATAGGCCATGCTTTAGGCATGCGCCATAATTTTGCTGGGTCTTATTCTGCCAAGGTTTCTGTACAAGAAATTGAAGCGGCTGCAAAAACCTATTTGAAAGATCCAAATCACCCGGGATTAGAAACTAGCACAAGTATCATGGATTATACTTCAGGGATTGATAATATCCTAATGGCTGCTCGTCTGAAAGTAGCCCCGCTTGCTTACGATAAAATGGCTATGGACTGGGCTTACTCAACGGATGACAAAGCGCTAGATCAGAAGATTTCTAAATATTGCACAGACGATGACATCTCAGTGGCTGGTGTTAATGGCATGCAAATCTATGGCTGTGACCGATTTGATTCCGGCAACAACCCGATGTTGCAAGAAGTTTTGTCGCAGCAGAATGAAAGAAAGAATTTCGTTAAAATTCTTTTTGCTTCAATACTGGGTCGTCTTTACCCAGCTGATACTCCGACAGTTGTGAATAACATCGATACTGTTTTGGCCGACTCTTTGAAGTTTGGTAAAATCAACGTTGAACCATTAAAATTCGTTGGTAAGTTTTTGTTTGAAACAAGAAAAAACAATGAACTTATTGGCAGCTTTGCTTCTTTAGACAGTATTAAAAGTGGCCAAGTGCTTGTTTCTAAAATGGGAACTGATGCCGGTCTTCAATACGAAAGAATGCGCTCTCTTAAAATGGCAGGCGGGTATGCCGCATTGTTAAATACACTTTTAAGAAATCCGGATGGCACAATCGCCACAAACTGGCTTGTAGAACAAATCAATGAGCTAAAAAATGCACCTTACTTTGTCAGCGGTAAAACTTTAGGTGGACGTGATTACGTATTAACCAATGACCAACAGGTGAAAATTCTGGGATTCTTTAATAGCCTTGTGCCATTAAATTCCAAAGCTCTTCACGCAGGCATGCGCGTTTTATTGCCAAAAGAAGAGCTTCTTACAAATCAGGGAAAAGTTGATGTCGTCACCAATGTCTTAGCAAAAGGTTTGTTGAAAGAACCAGAAACGGCCGACTTAGCCCAGCTTTACTTAGACTTACTGCAGGCGCAAGTCGGTACATCTCAAGTGAAGGTTGGCGAAAAGCAAACAGAAGTGACCGTGCCAAAGCCTTTCTTGAACTCTTTAGAAAGAGCAACCTGGGCGACGTTGTTATCTTCAAAGGGTTTAAGCTTTGATATGCACCTTAAAAAGGCTTTAATCCGTCAGCATCAGTTTGATAAGATCTCTGTTTTTGTGAAGATGGTTGATCCCTTGGTGGATTTAAATGGGGTTGATCCAGAGGTTGTAGCTAAAGCCCTTTCAGATAAAGGTTGGCTAGATAGCGGTGCTTATACATGGCTTAAAAATGAAATCGATGTCTTAAAAGCCATCGATCAGGTTCTGTAGAGCCCTTGTTCACCAGTGCCCGTAAAATGTCTCTTTCATAAAGCTGTCTCACTCTGAGACGGCTTTTTGTTTTTTAAAGCCAATATATTTTATTTAAACTGGTCCAAACCTTGCCTCTATGTATTTTAGGAGGCAGTTATGAATCCATCTTTCTTTAACAAATCTTTAAGCGCTTTGCTTTTATCGGCAGTCCTATTTAGTGGCTGTGCTAAGAAAGAAACTGCTGGGACTCGTGTCGCAGGCCGTGGTAACAACGTAACACAAACAACGGTACCCACATCTCCTTACACGGGTGACGTGACCTGCTCTAAAGGTGCTGCAGGAACAGGCACCCTTTATACGACTGAAGTTGAAGTATTAGGTTTAATCTCTGCGACTTTAGATCCAAAAAATTTCCAGGGAATTTGTAAAGCGAACTTCAGTGCGACTCTCAAATTTGATACGAATGGTAACGTGGTGAAATCAGGATCAGCTATCTTTATTCAAATCGTTGATAGCTTGGTAGGTCAAATGTCTGAAGGCCAAGTGATCAAACCTTATGAGATCAACTTCACGAATGCTGTTTCTGGACACTACGACACTTACTCAAAAACATTTGAAGTTCGCTTCGAAGACTCATTCGGAACATTTGACATTCAGGGTCAAGTGGTCGGCAGTGAAGCCCAAGGCCATGTTGTTTATGAAAACAAAGTTCGCTATGACAATGGCACTCCAGAGTCAGGAACCTTAGGTTCGTTTAGAATTCCAGTTTCAGCGCTTTTTAAGTAAAGCGCTGCGTCTTGCTTCGACCTTGCCCCGGTTTAAACTAGGGGCATGCCTCAACGTTTCATATTTGATTCTTCTATTCTTGATTCCGTCGTTGGGGGGCATTCGGCCATCGAAATCCCCAAATTGAATATTCATAACATTGAAGCAGCCACCTCGTTTTTGTTAAGTTACGGATTTGATATCTCCCGCGAAAGCGATTCTGAAAAACTTTGGTACTACCACCGCCGCGCCTTGGTTTTAATGATTGAAAAGTTGGGCTTTCAGGAATCTGAAATTCCGGAATTATTCTTGGATCGAAAAAACCTGTCAGACATCCGTAAACTGTTAGTTTATGCAAGTTCACAAGATCCCCAAGAGCAACAATTGCAGCGCTGGGCCTGTGCAATCTTGCGTTGTATGCACGTATTTGTGCATGCAGAAAATGACTTGTTCAGTTCTTTTTCTGAAGAAATCCAGTCCCAGATTTTAACTCCGTTTCAAGACTGCATTTGGCATGATGGAACGACCCACAGAACTTTTTTAAAAAGTCCTGCAGAGCAACTGCCGCCTATTGAGCTTTTGGGTTTTGAGGTAAAACCCTTTAAGACTTCTTCAAGCACGGTGATAAAACTGCTGGCGAAACCTGACGCTTTGGCGATGAAGATTTTTGATAAACTGGGCGTGCGCTTTATTACGCGCAATCTGTTTGATACGTTTCAAGTTGTGCGATTTTTAATTCGTGAAAACGTCATCAGCTTTCCCCACATCATGCCAGATCAAAGTTCAAACAATCTTTATCCGGTTAGCTTGTTCATGGAAGTGTGTGATGATCTTGCCCATCGTTTAGACACCTTGGATGAAAAAAGCATCCAAGCCGCGTTTGATCTGAAAATGGCAGAGCAGGGTGAGAACGTAAAATTCCTGCGCAAAGAAAATTTCTTTTCTGGCGAAGACTATCGTTTTATTAAATTTATTTCCCGCAAGTTGATTCATATAAAACCCCATGGCGGCAAAGAAGCTTTTAGTTTCTTTTATCCCTTTGAAGTTCAGATTATGGATCAATCAGCCCACGAAAAAATTCTTTCTGGTCCTTCCGAGCATCAGGCCTACAAAGAAAGACAACGGAATGCCGCTCGCAAGCGTTTGTTCCCCGAATAAGAGTTCATTATGTTTTGGAAACTGCTTTCATATCCCCGTTCGTTATTAGGTGTTATTCTTCTGCCCATTCATACTTTGCTTTGTTCTTTAGCTATGGTGATTGTGAATTTCACAATTCATAACCGCAAGCTTGAAGATCACATTGTGGAGTTTTGGACTCGCAATGCGTGCCGAATGTTTGGTGTGAAAGTCGTTGTTAAGGGGAAAGAAAATATCCCAGCGGGCGGTTGCCTTTTCGTTTTTAATCATACGAGTTTCTTTGATATTTTCGCGATGAATGGATGGCTACCAAGTTTTCGTTTCGGCGCTAAAATAGAACTTTTTAAAATTCCCGTGTTCGGCGCGGCAATGAGAAGAGCTGGTATTTTACCTATCGCCCGTGAACGCCGAGAGGAAGTATTTAAGGTTTATCAAGCAGCGGAAGCAAGAATCAAAGCAGGTGAAAGATTTGCTCTTGCTCCCGAAGGCACTCGACAAAAAGAAGAGAAGTTAGGAAATTTCAAATCAGGTCCTTTTATCTTTGCGATCAATGCGAAAGCTCCCATCGTTCCCGTCGTTGTTAAAGGGGCTGCCGCTATTATGCCAAAACACTCTTTTTTGCCGAACTGGGGAGTGTGGACAAGAACTGTGACCATTGAAGTTTTGCCGCCTGTAAATCCTCTGGAATTTTCTATTGAAAGTCGCCCCCAGTTGCAGGAAAAAGTAAGAAAATTAATGGAGCCTTATTTCCACAATACGATGAATTGAAAGGTCCTTGATGAATTCGTTTAAAGATTTCTGGCCCTTCTATTTGGGGGAACATTCAAACCCTTTAAATCGCCGAATTCATTTTGCGGGAACTTTTTTAGTCCATGTTATCGTGGTGCTTGCGATTTTAAATCAAAAGTGGAGCCTATTGTGGTGGTTGCCATTAGTCGGTTATGGCTTTGCCTGGGCCGGGCATTTTTTTATTCAGAAAAACAAACCCGCTACTTTCAAGCATCCCCTCTGGTCTCTTATTGGTGATTTTAAAATGTTTTATCTGATGTGCAGGGGACGTCTATGGAAAGGTGATCGCTAGGCCCTTTGATATTCTTCGACCTGGCGGGTAGATATCAACGCCCATAGGTGGTTTTTCATTGGGAAGCCATTTCGCGTAAATGGCTTTGAAAGTGCCATCGTCTTTGACTTCCTTAAATGTTCTTTTCCATTTTTCTAAGACCTTTTTGTCAGTATCTTTTGAAAAAGCGATATAAAGATCCGTCGTTCCCACAACGTAAACTTTTTTAAGTGACGGTAGGTTGTATTTTTTTGTCGCGCCTTCAATTTCCATCTCTGTATCGCAGATAAAACGCACGCGACCTGAATGCACCAACATAATGTTTTGGCGAATGGAGGTCGTGGTTTGCAGGTTCTCGAAGCCATGGCGTAGCATGGTGGCTTCACTGTGAGTATCAAACCGCACGGCAACCTTTTCATCCTTCACTGCTTCTAGGTAGGGGATTTTCTCATTGTAGTCGTCGCGGGCAAAAAGAGCGGTCTCAGTTGCAGCGATGGGCCCGAGATAATACAAAAACTTTTTACGCTCATCAGTTCGAGCTAAAGTCAGCAGAATGATGTTGCTACGCTCCTGCACCATGCGATTGGCGCGACTCCAAGGTAAAACTTCCCAGGATTCTGTTGAACCCAAACGTTTTTGAATTTCTTTAACGACATCCACAGCAAGGCCTTGGATTTTGCCATTTTCTACGAAGGTGACTGGGGGTAATCCATCTTTGACAATAATACGCGTCTTCCCAGCGAAGCTGGGTTCGATAATGAAGATAATAAAAGTTAAGACGAATATTACGATCTTCATAGCCTTGATTTTACACCCAGGAAAAAGGAACAGAGAGTTACTTCTAAGACACTTTTTCTGTGTTTTTTAGGCCAGCAAAGTTTTCATCGAAAGAATACGAGATTATTAGTTTTTAACCACATTCCAATTAAAGGAATTTACAGAAGAACGGAGTTTTACCGAGCTTCCACCCGTATCAACATGAATTTGCACTTGGGAATTCGGCAAAGATTCAATTTGAGTGATTCTTAAGATTTTAGGGTTGCGGTGATAGGCTGATTCAATGGCTTCAGCGATATTGTCCCAGCGAATAAAGGGCTCAAAAGTTTTTCCTTGGTTGGTGCTTTTATAAGAGCCGACAAACCAAGTTCCGTTAGGATGAATACTTACCGGGAAATTCATTTTTCCAAAAAGTGGAATCTGAGTCCACGTCAAACCATCTTCCGTGCGATAGACTCCTTTTGATGACACCAAACCTTTTACAGAGTTTTTGTTTTCAAAAGCGATAGAGTAAATATCCCTTTTTAACAGAGTATCTGTGGACACGGTGTCTGGAGCATTTTTTTCGCTATCTTCTACCAGCAAGTTTTTTCTTTTCCACCAAACTTCACCATGGCCATCAACAGAGCTGATGGCCCAAATTAACGCTTCAGGTTTTAAAATCTCAACTCGAGCCCGCAAGGGCGGTCCATAGAAAGAAGATTCTGGTTTTACGACGATACCGCGATGGGTGTTGGGAACGTAACCAAGGACTTCAGACAAAGGAATGGTTTCACCTTTTTGCGTGATCAGCACATCATTGTTTCGATAAAGAACAGCCATCCAATTTTTCTTTGGATGATAGGCAAGACTTGCAAAATCAGCTCGGGAAACAAAGTGGGTGGTGTCGGCGTATCCGACGGTGCCGTTGTACTGAAGCTTGATAAAACTTTTTGTGACTTCCAGGGGAATCACTCGTGTCAGTGGCGGAATCTGCACGACAGCTTTTGCAGAGATTTTAGCTTCTTTGCGTAACGCCGTTTCAACTAGATTTGCATAAACTCCAAGGTCATCATGACGGGATTGTAGGTTGTGCAGCGGAATCCAGCCTTGAAGGCTTGAGTTTCGTTCTTTCACGCGCGCCCAATAATCATCGACCGATAGGATTTCTAAACTTGCCTTAGCGGCTAGAGTTTTCACCATGGGTGCATCGCTGCGATTGGTGCTTAAAAGGCTAACTTGGGATTTTGTTTCAACAAAGCGAGCCACTTGGATGTCGCGCAGAATCTGCGACCCTTGCAGCAGATATTCTTTTTTGTCCCAAGAAGTGCGATAAGAAATTTCAGTCTCTGATCTTAGAAGCTTGGCTTCTAAGGTATTTCGACTCACCTGGCCAGAGGGGAAAAGACTTCGTTTGTCTCTAAAAATTGCGACCGCAGAACCTGCATCCGTAGACAACGCAGCCCATGAAGAAGGCGTTAAAAATAGCAATGGAAGTAATTGAGAAAATACGGGCCGCATCAACCTATTTTGAAGGCTAATAAGTGATGCTCTCAAGACCAGAACTTTTGACCTCTGGTCTAAAGTAAAGTACTGGTAATGGGTTGATTATAGTTTAACTAACGCAGGGTGGTATATGAATATCAAAACAATCGGCGTCGTCGGCGCAGGTCAAATGGGTAACGGAATTGCACAAGTTGCGGCGAACTTCGGTTTTAACGTCATCATGTTGGACGTCAGCGGCGCGGCTCTTGAAAAAGGGATCGCGACAATTGCTGGCAGCTGTGATCGTTTGATCAAAAAAAATGCGATGAGTGAAGCTGATAAAACAGCTCTTCTTGGTCGCATCAAAACAGCGCAAGAAACTGCTGCTTTGAAAGACTGCGATATCGTGATTGAAGCAGCGACTGAAAATATCGATCTAAAACTTAAGATCTTTAAAGACCTAGATGCCAATGTAAAACCGGAGGCGTTGTTGGTTTCTAATACATCGTCTATTTCGATCACTAAAATCGCTGGCGTTACAAAGCGTCCTGACAAAGTGGCGGGTATGCACTTTATGAATCCAGTGCCATTGATGAAACTGGTTGAGGGCATTCGTGGTCTGCAAACTTCGGATGAAACTTTTGCGACTGTAAAAGCATTGTCCGAAAAAATGGACAAAACTTTTGTTGAGTCTGTAAAAGACATGCCAGGCTTTATCGTGAATCGCGTTCTTATGCCGATGATCAATGAAGCTGTTTATACTCTACATGAGGGTATTGCTTCTGTTGAATCTATCGACTCTGCGATGAAATTGGGAACGAATCAACCGATGGGTCCATTGACCTTGGCAGACTTTATCGGTCTTGACACGTGCCTAGCGATCATGAATGTGCTTCATGATGGTTTGGGTGATTCTAAATACCGCCCATGTCCGCTTCTTGTAAAATACGTGGAAGCTGGTTGGTTGGGTCGTAAGACAGGCCGTGGTTTTTATAACTACGCCGCGAAGTAAGAAAGAAATTTTATGAGTAATGACGGCTACAAAACTATTTTGTTAGAGCAAAAAACTCAAGGCGTGTGGATGTTGACCATCAATCGCCCTGAAGCGCTGAACGCTTTGAATTCAACAGTATTAAATGAGATGGGTGAAGCCCTTCGTCAAATCGGCGAAATGCCATACGAAGATGCCCGCGCGCTTATCATCACTGGATCAGGTGAGAAGGCTTTTGTAGCCGGTGCTGATATTAAAGAAATCAACGAGCTTGATGAAGAAAAAGCAATGACATTCGCTGAACGTGGTCAAAGCATTTTCCATGAGCTGACTTTGCTTAAAATTCCAGTGATCGCAGCGGTGAACGGTTTTGCCTTAGGTGGTGGCTGTGAACTGGCTTTGGGTTGTGATTTTATCTACGCTTCTGAAAATGCCAAGTTCGGTCTTCCAGAAGTTTCTTTGGGATTGATCCCAGGATTTGGTGGTACTGTCAGAATGTCTCGCGCCATCGGCCAACGCCGTGCCCGTGAATTAACTTATACAGGCAACATGATTTCAGCTTCAGAAGCTTTAACCATGGGCCTTGTAAACAAGGTTGTTCCTCAAGCTGAATTAATTCCAACAGTAATGAAGACAGTGGATGCGATTTTAACGAAAGCTCCCATCGCTGTTGGATCTGCGAAGATCTCTATCAATCAGGCCTGGGATTTGGATGTTGAAGAGGCTCAGAAAAATGAAGCAAAAATCTTTGCTGAGCTTTTCACATCTGAAGACGTTAAAGAAGGCACTACTGCCTTTATCGAAAAAAGAAAGCCTCAATTTAAAGGTCAATAGATCACTATGGCATATGCTTTAAAGAATCCTATTCGTATCGTGACAGCCGCCGCACTTTTTGACGGCCACGACGCCAGTATCAATATCATGCGCAGAATTTTG
Organism: Bdellovibrio bacteriovorus; assembly: GCA_041888585.1. Taxonomy (GTDB): domain Bacteria; phylum Bdellovibrionota; class Bdellovibrionia; order Bdellovibrionales; family Bdellovibrionaceae; genus Bdellovibrio; species Bdellovibrio bacteriovorus_I. The sequence goes on from CP168971.1 coordinate 1,613,633, forward strand.
CAAGATCTGGGCGCTGAGGTTATTCACCTTGGTCATAATCGCTCCGTGAGTGATGTGGTAAAAGCCGTTTTGCAAGAGGGCGCGCAAGGTGTGTGCATCAGCTCTTACCAGGGCGGTCACATGGAGTACTTCAAATACATGAAGGACCTTCTTGACGAGGCGGGCGCTGGATATGTTCGCATTTACGGCGGCGGTGGCGGCGTTATCGTCCACGACGAAAAAAAGGAGCTTGAAGCCTACGGCATCGCTCAAATCTTTCACCCTGATGACGGGCGTAAGTTGGGTCTAGAAGGCATGATCGAAATGATCATCCGCGGTTGTGACTTTGATATCTTAGAAAAACAAAAAGAATTTAAAACAAAGAAAAACATCTTTCCCGGTGACACGATTCCGTCAGTTGAATTAGGTGTGGCTTTAAGTGCCATTGAAAATGGCGTTAAAGATATTTCCTTAGAAACTTACGGCCTTCAGCCATTCAAAGCGAAAAACGGCGAGCCACAGGTACTTGGTATCACTGGTACGGGTGGTGCTGGTAAGTCTTCATTGATCGATGAACTAGTTCAGCGTTATTTGAATGCTTATCCAGATAAAAAGATTGCAGTGATTTGCGTTGATCCATCGAAACGTAAAACCGGTGGTTCTTTATTGGGCGACCGTATTCGTATGAACTCTTTGTCGCGCAATCGCGTGTACATGCGTTCTGTAGCCTCCCGCGGTTCTGGTCGCGAGATCGCTTCTTCCTTGCCGGATATTTTAAAATTCATTCGTCAGTTGGACTTTGATTTTGTAATCGCTGAAACATCCGGTATTGGTCAGGGCAATATGGCTATCACTGAGGTCAGTGATATTTCTATGTATGTCATGACTTCGGACTTTGGTGCTCAATCACAATTGGAAAAAATCGACATGATCGACTTTGCGGATTTGATTGCCGTGAATAAAGCCGATCGTCGCGGTGCTTTAGATGCCCTTCGTGATGTGACTAAACAGTACAAGCGCTCGCGCAAAATCTTTGATGAAAAAACACAAGTTCCTGTGTTCTTGACTCAAGCATCTCAATTCAATGATGGTGGCGTGAACAAATTGTTCTTTAAGCTTGCTGACATCCTTGAAACCCGTCAGCCAAAGAAATGGGAAGTGGATCCTCACTTCAAATCCAATATCCTATCGGCCGAAGAACATGTGATCATTCCAGCAGATCGCCAAAATTATCTAGCAGAGATCGTAAACACTGTTCATAAGTATAAAAAACGCACAGAGGTGTTGGCAGAAAAGGCTTCACAACTGGGCGGTCTAAAAAAAGTAGCTCCTTTACTAAATGCTCCGGCTGACTCAGTTAAAAAAGTGGAGGCAGAACTTTCTGCAGATTTCACTTCTGATGAAATAGAACAGCTTCAAGGCTTTGATAAGTTGATTGAAACTTATTCTGGCGATGAACTGGTATTTAAAGTTCGTGACAAAGAATTGCGCCAACCCATGGTGCGTGAATCTTTATCTGGGACAAAAATTCGCCGCGTGGTGGTTCCTAAGTTTAAAGACTGGGGTGACCGTTTCAAATATCTAAAACTTGAAAACGTTCCCGGCGAATTCCCATATACTGCGGGTGTGTTCCAATTAAAACGTGCCGATGAAGATCCTAAGCGTATGTTCGCTGGGGAAGGTACCCCTGAACGCACAAATCGCCGTTTCCACTATTTAACTAAAGGTGAAACAGCTCATCGTCTTTCAACAGCTTTTGATTCCGTGACTTTGTATGGTCAAGATCCAGATCAGCGTCCGGATATCTTTGGTAAAGTTGGGGAGTCGGGCGTAAGTATTTGTACTTTGGAAGACATGAAAAAGCTTTATGCGGGCTTTGATCTGATCAATCCAAATACTTCAGTCAGTATGACCATCAACGGTCCAGCACCGATGATCTTAGCTTTCTATTTCAATACTGCGATTGATCAGCAAGTTGAAAAGAAAGAAGCAGAGCTGGGTCGTAAGTTGACTGCAGAAGAATGGGCAGCAACAGCGAACTGGACATTGCAACAAGTGCGTGGAACGGTTCAAGCCGATATCCTTAAAGAAGACCAAGGCCAGAACACTTGTATCTTCTCTATTAACTTCGCATTGAAGATGATGGGCGATATTCAAGAGTTCTTTGTAAATAGCAAAATTAGAAACTTTTATTCAGTTTCGATTTCTGGCTACCACATTGCTGAGGCAGGTGCGAATCCGATTTCCCAATTGGCATTCACGCTTTCTAACGGCTTTACTTTTGTTGAATACTATTTGGCTCGTGGTTTAAAAGTAGACGACTTTGCGCCGAATCTTTCGTTCTTCTTTAGTAACGGTCTAGATCCAGAGTATTCAGTTTTAGGACGTGTGGCTCGCCGTATTTGGGCTGTAGCAATGCGTGACCTTTATAAGGGTAACGATCGTTCGCAAAAACTAAAGTACCACATTCAAACTTCAGGTCGTTCGTTGCATGCTCAAGAAATTGACTTCAATGATATCAGAACGACTTTGCAAGCTTTGATTGCGCTTTATGATAATTGTAACAGCCTTCACACGAATGCTTACGATGAGGCAATTACGACTCCGACGGAAGAGTCGGTTCGTCGTGCCATGGCGATTCAGCTGATCATCAACCGTGAATTCGGTATGACGATGAATGAAAACCCAATGCAGGGATCTTACTTCACGGAAGAACTGACGGATTTAGTTGAAGAAGCGGTTCTAAATGAGTTTAAGAAAATCAATGAACGTGGTGGCGTTTTAGGTGCGATGGAAACTCAATACCAACGCTCTAAAATCCAGGAAGAGTCTTTATATTATGAAAGACTTAAACATGATGGCACTTTGCCAATCATCGGTGTGAATACGTTCATAGATCCTAAGACAATGGCTACGGACTATGTTCCGCCTAAGATTGAGCTAGCCCGTGCTTCTTATGAAGAGAAAAATGCGCAGCTTGATAACGTTCATAAGTATCAAAAGAACCATGCAACCGAAGGGGAGCGTGAGCTTCAGAAATTGAAGGATACTGTATTGAACGGTGGGAATATCTTTGCGGCTCTTATGACGGCGGCAAGACATTGCTCGTTATATCAGATGACACAAGCGTTGTATGAAGTAGGCGGCCAATACCGCCGCAACCTGTAGACGGAGCGATGAAAAGGGCCCATCTGACTGCGTTGGAGGGCCTTTTGCTTCTCTCCGACGTACCCTACGGGTACGCCTCCGTTTCGCAAAAACCCCTCCGCCTTGCATATGGACCCTTTTGATCGCTCCTTGTTCTTGGGCTATTTTATAGGCTTGCCCTTTCGGGCTCGCTTTTTTTGGTTGCCTTTTTTGGCTCCCCGTCGGGGACGCTGGAAATTTCACTTTTTTGGTTAGTGTCTTAGCGAAAATTTTTGAGTTCTTTTTTTGCTTTGTTTTTCATTCTGCAAAACTCACTAACATGGGTTGTGGAATGGGCTCGGAAATTTTCGGTTTTTGCCTAGGGAATGTTTTAGTTATTGTCCAAGCTTTTTACAGTGCTCCCATTTTGATCGACTCATAGAGGGTATTTTTTGGTTTTTTGCAAATTGGGTGTAACTTTAGTCTCAAGAGTTAAATCAACTGCCAGGAGGGTAGGATGAGCAAGAGAATGTTGTTAATAGGTGTGTTCGGGGTTGCAAGTTTGGTGGGATGTAACCAACCTGGGCAATCAGTAACTGGAACTTCGGATGTTTCCAGTTCTTCAGCGGGAAATTATGCTGAAAAAGCGTTAGTTAAATTCAACCTTACAGATGCTCCTAATAAGGAAGTAAAATCTGTAGTCGTTGATATCGATCATATGGAAGTGCTCGTAGCTGGTAAAGGCAAACAAGGACGTTTGATTTTGGCTAAAGGCTTAGGACCTGTAGATTTGTTGAAACTGCAAAATGGTGTGACTATGCCGTTGCAGGATATTGAAGCTCCAGAAGGTATTCAAATTCAGCAGATTCGTCTGGTTTTGAAATCTGAAGGCCACTATGCGGTTAAGACCAATGATGAAGTCTGTGAGCTTAAAACTCCAAGTGCTCAAAAAACCGGGGTGAAAATCATCTTAACTAATAAGATCGCGTTTGAAGCCGGACACCAATATAACATTCTTGTGGACTTTGATGCTCACAAGTCAGTTGTGGTTCAAGGTAACGGTGGTTGCTTGTTAAAGCCAGTGCTTAAGTTAAAATCTGCCTATAAGTCACCGATCGTAGTGGATGATGACCAATCAGAAGATGGCACTGACGATGGTGATGACAACCAAGCAAATCCGGGTTGTGAAACTGGATCATGCACTCCTTCAGATGATGGTTCAGACACAGAAACTGGTTCAGATGACGGCAGTGATACTTCCACTGGTGGTGATAACACTGGCGGTGAAGAATTAGTGACAGATCCAGAAGAAAATTCTTCTGAGGATGATGGTTGGGATTACACTCCGATCGTAGACGGTGCAATCCCAGTAGTAACTGAATCTGAATTGGAAAGTCTTCTTTAAGCTAACCAGCATCGAGCTTTGCTGGGAACGTCGAGGGACGATTAAGCTTAAAAAACGAGCCCTTCATGGGGGCTCGTTTTCCTATTTGATAAGATCAATGATTTTTTCGGCGATGCGAATACCATCACAAGCAGCTGACGTGATTCCGCCTGCGTAACCTGCGCCCTCGCCGGCAGGATAAAGTCCTGCGTGGGAAATACTCTGTAAACTTTCTTCATCACGAGTCACCCGTACTGGACAGCTAGTTCGTGATTCAACTCCGTACACTTGCGCATCTTCAGTTAAGAAGCCCTTCATGCTGCGCTGGAAGTTTTCAAAACCTTCGCGGATGCGATTGCGCATGTCTTTGGGAAGCAGTTCGTCTAAGCGAACATTTAAAGCGCCTGACGGGGATGACCCCGCACGCAAAGCCCTTGGACCTGTTTTAGAGTTTGTACCGTAAAGGAAGTCCATCAAGTTTTGCGCTGGCAATTCGCGACTTCCACCTTGCTTAATAATCGCTTGATAGGCTCTGGTTTCTAATTCACGACGAAGTTTCATTCCACCAAAAGTGTCTTTACCAAAGTTTTTACCGTGATCAATACTGACCACAATCGCAGCATTCGCAAACGGAGAATTACGGTTGTAGTTACTCATTCCATTCACAACGATGCCATCAGCTTCAGTGCCGGAAGATAAAACGTAACCACCAGGGCACATGCAGAAGGAATAAACGCCGATACCGGTATCGTTGTTATGATGTGCCAACTTATAATTAGCTGCACCCAATTTAGGATGCTCTGAAAACTGGCGGTATTGAATCTTATTAATAGAGGCTTGAGAATGTTCTACGCGCAGACCCATCGCAAAAGATTTGCCATCAAGGTGGACTCCCGCCTCGTGAAGGTGTTCGATCATGTCGGTTGCCGAGTGCCCTGTCGCTAAAACCACATTGGGGGACTTAAATTCAGTGCCGTGTTCTGTGCGTACTCCGGTCACTTGCTTTCCTTCAAAAAGAATTTCGGTCACTTGCGTGTTAAAGTGAATTTCACAGCCATTGGCTTTTAAAAACTCCCGCATCTTAGGGATCACGCGACGGATACGGTCTGATCCCACGTGGGGATTTGAAAGCCACTGAATTTCAGCAGGGGCGCCGAATTGCACAAGACGGTTCATCACGTAGGGAATGTGCGGGGATTTAATACGCGTGATCAATTTTCCGTCAGAATAAAGACCTGCACCACCTTCACCAAAGCAAACGTTGTTGCGTGTATCTAGTTTGCCGTAACGCCAGAATTGATTAATACCTTTAATGCGTTCGCCACTGTCAGATCCTCGCTCAAAAAGCACGCAAGGAACTCCACGTTCAACAAAGCGTAAAGCTGCAAAAAGACCCGCAGGGCCTGTGCCTACGATCAATGGCTTGTCTTGAGGTTTCTTAATTTTTTCTAAATTGAACTCGGGAATATTTAAAGTCTCACCTTTTTCAGCGACTTCGACCGAGTACACAAAGTGAGGGGAGTGAGAACGTCTCGCATCAACGCTTTGGCGAAGGATGCGATAGGGGCCATGGTCAGGCATCAGCCATTGCAACTTTTCTTCAAGATCTTGATCAATGGGAATTTCGATATTCTGAAATATCTTGGACATGAACCGCGGCCTCCGGGCATTTTTAAACGCCAAATGAGTTTTATGCGATAATACCTTAGGGCGGGAGGGGTGACAAAGGCCTGAAGTGGGGTTATAAAGATTTCTATGTCAGCAATAACAAGAATTCTTCCGAAACGTCGTCTAAGTCGCTGGATGGGGCACCTCATGCATTGGGAGGGTCCTAAGTGGTGGACCAGTCTATCCATTAAGTCCTTTGCCAAAATGTATAACATCAACTTAGATGAGGCTGAAAAGTCCTATAACGAATACACTTCTATCGGGGACTTCTTTGTTCGTCGTTTAAAAAGCGGCATTCGCCCTATCGGTGAAGGTTTTGCCGTACATCCCGCAGATAGCAAGATCACTCAATGTGCGGCTATTGATGGCGGAACTTTGATTCAAGCTAAAGGTATCACCTACAGCCTTAAAGGCTTTACTCAAGATCCCGAGGCAGAAAAAAAATGGGCCGGTGGTATGTTTATGACTTACTATCTTTGCCCGACGGATTACCACCGCGTGCATTCACCAGTTGATGGGGAAATCACGGACGTGCGCTACATGCCGGGGCAGTTGTGGCCGGTGAACGAGTGGAGCACCACCAATATCAAAGATCTTTTCACTGTGAATGAGCGCGTTTTGATTGAAATTCAAACGGAGCTTGGGCCCGTGGGAGTGATGTTTGTAGGTGCCACAAACGTGGGATACATCTGCCTCAGTTTTGATGATTCCATTAAAGGAAATCAAAAAGGCCCCCATATTTTCCAACACAAAAAATACACTCCAGAAATTCTGACCCACAAAGGGGCTGAATTAGGTATGTTCCGCATGGGCTCTACGGTTGTGATGTTATATCCACCGGCGTTCCGTCAGAAATATGAAGGAAAGATGGACCTCGGTCCTGTCGTCAGAGTCAATGCGCCTTTGACCGGCAAACTTTAAACAAGCGACAAGTACGGGAAGAAGTATTAAGAACTTCTTCCTGGCTCAGTTTTCTTCCGACATTGCGTAAATGGTACTGAACCGTTGTTTCCATGGTTTTTCGTGAGTGGGAAAAAAGCGGTTTTTGGGTGACGGGATATTTTCTTACATCCCACTCTAATGTGGTTTTCTTTGTTTTTTGACTGACCCAATTGTACATCAGTTCGGGATCCCAAAATCTTACTTGAATTTGTTCCTCAAAGGGAAAGGCCCAAGGGCGATCACGGCCGCGTAAATAGCCAAGAAAACCGATGCGGGCGCGGTGGGACTGAAAAGACAAAAGTTCTAAGGGCACTTGCAATCTGCGACTCCAAGCTTGGTCAAGCTCGTTAGGAAATAGATTTAACATCTGCAAAAAGCTAACGGCAAATGCCGCACATCCTGCACCCTCGCCACGAAAGGGGTGTGAGCGAAGACCACCGTAGATTTTTTCCTGTCCCAACTCTTTATAGATTCTCAAATATCGTTGCGCGCGCAAGCACTGCCCAGAATTTAGCAATAGCTTCAAAGTGCGTACATAGCCTTTATGTTTTAAATAGGGAAGCCATCGCAGAGCCATTTCTTTTTCAATGAATTGACCTTTAACGTTGATTAAAAAGGTATCCAGGGAAATTCCTTTTAATAAAAAATCCTTTAGATATGAACCTGATGATTTATCTGAAGTCATGCCGACAAAATGTTCCTCTTCGCCGTCACAGTTTAAACGTACATTCACGTGGGAAATGGGGTGGGGATACTTTCTGCCATCGACTTTCATAAATGAATTTTTCAAAGTGGAGCGGACTAAAGAACCCGGAGTTGACCAATCTAAGGGGCGGGGTGCTTTATAAAAAATCAATTCTAATTCAGAAGCGAAACTGTGACTGAATGAAAAGGTAAAAAAAAGAAATAAGAGCCAATGCATAAGCCCTCTCTGAAGAAGGCTTTAAAATAGCATTGTCCTAAGTAAACACTAGAATTGTTTAAAGAACGTGATAGCAAACAAAGATGGGGCTTCTTACATGCCTGCTAACATGTGTGCAGGGTAGGAACACTCCGTGAACGGTGTTTCTAACACCGTCACTCGCGTCACTTCTGGTAAAGTAAGTACGACGCGATCAAAAATCCACTTTGCTAAAAGTTCAGATGTAGGATTTGAAAGACCGTCGACTTCATTCAACACCCGATGATCAAGCTGATCAATAAGGGGCTTCATTTTAGCTTGGATATCATTGTAATCAATCACCCAACCCAGTTGCGGATCCAGGTTCCCTACCAGGGTTAAAATTAGCTTAAAGCTATGCCCATGCATACGGCTGCAAGGGTGCTCTTTAGGCAAATTAGGAAGGAATCGGGCTGATTCAATTTGAAAATGCTGCTTCAGTTCGAATTTCATGCTAAAGATATAACCACTTTGAGGTAAATATGTCCACGACCACCTTGCATTTAGCTAAGCAAAATTTCAAATTTTCAGCCGCACACTTTTTGATTTTCGACGAAAAGCATGCGGAGCGCTTGCACGGACATAATTATCAAGTGCGCGTAGGCATTAAAGCTCCGACAGATAAAGAGCTTCATGGTGATGGTTACTTTATGGATTTCAATGTTTTCAAAAAATACATTAAACAGCGCTTAGACTTGTGGGACGAAATCGTTCTGCTGCCTAAAGAACATCCTGATATGAAATTTAAACAAACTGAAAAGTCGCTAGAAGTGACTTTCAGAGACCGTTTCTATGTTTTTCCGTTAAGCGAAGTTCTTTTATTGCCCGTATCTAACACTAGTGTTGAGCAGCTCTCACGCCTATTGGCTGAAGATTTTTATGGGGAATTTAAGCAATACGGGGTTGCAAAGGTCAAAGTTTACGTTGAAGAAACCCGCGGGCAGGGGGCTTCCACAGTAGCTCCGTTTTAGCGGAGCTTTCCTGTCGCTACTTCTTCAACCGTAAGTTCTTTAATGATTCTGTAGCGCCAAAAACAGATACGACCGCCACCTTCACTTAATTTCTGTGGCAAACGTTCTTCGGTTAAGTCAGGGCTTCCATCGCAATCGATGTGAGCAAAGTCAGCAAAAGCATCTACATAAAATACCGACCATGAATACGGCGATTTGTCCTTCGCGGCAAAGGCTCGGTTGAAGCCGCCGTGGCCTAATTCAATTCGGGCGACGATGATTTTTTCTAAATCTTTATTTTGAATTTGCTCTCGCGCTGTATGAATTTGCTGGGCGTCCGTTAAAGCAATGACAAAGGATTCTTCAGGATTTGGTCCCTTGGTTGAAACCAAAAAGTAATTTTTTTCGGGAGCCGGAGAAAAAGGAACTGTTTTGGGAAGGGCAGGACTGGTTTTCTCTTGCCCTTTTTCATCAAAACTTAAAAGTGAATGAAGTCTTTGTTCGCCGCGGATTTCTATGCGCATCACGTCTTCTGAAAAATTCCACTTCAACGCCGATGTATCATAATACTTCTCGATGGAAATTTCTTTTTGTTCTAATAGTTTTCCGTATCTTCCGTAACCACGAAGTTGGATCGTTTGAGCTTTCAGATAAAGATTCATTAGTTGCAATTTAACAGTAGTGATTCCGCTAGGCAGGTAATGAGTCACTTCTGGTGAGGTGATTTCATTTAACGGATAAGTTAAGGAACCAGCACAACTGGCCAATATTGAAAGACTTTTTTTGTCCCAGGTTTTAAACGAGAATCCTTGTTTTGTGTTTAAAAAGCGCGAAGCAGGAATTTGAATCTGCGCGCCGGCGGCCAGGTCGAAGTGCTGCTCTTGAATTTCCTCATCGATGCGCACCTGACCCCATGCCCTTTGCATTTCCTTGGTTTTATTTTTGATCGTAACCGTCAATTCTGAAGGTTCGCAAAAACCCGGAGAATAAACGACTTCGGAAGCCAGAGAGGTCGAAGAAAATAACATGATGCCGTAAATTAAAGCTTTACTTAAATCCATAAGACCTAGATCGGTCTAGTCGGGTTTAACTTAAGCAAAAGCAGTGAAAACAGGACTTAAGCAGGGGAATAAACAGGGCCAAAAAATAGATTCCGTTTTTATGAATCCAATATGAAAGGATGTATGTTTTTTCGAGAGTATTCTAGGCGTTCTCAGTTTGTTTTCAATTGGTCCCAGAGGGGGTAAAGGGATGGCTTTTTCTGCGCTGTCCCCTTAACAAGAAGGTTAATGTTTTCAGAGGTTTCATGAACTTACTTGATACAAAAATTAAGCCCGGTCATTCGCTTGAAATCGTCGGTTTTTCCGGCGATCCCGCTCTTCGTGAGCGTTTGACTGAAATGGGTCTGCGTATTGGAATCACCTTAACTATTCTAGGTCGTGCTCCGTTCGGTGGGCCGTTGTTGATTCGTTTCAAAAATAGTTTTCTTGCCCTCCGTAATGAGGAAGCTTTATGCGCTCAAGTGAAACAAGCTTAACTGTTGATGGCAAAGCCATCGCGCTTATCGGCGCACCAAATTCTGGTAAGACCACTTTGTACAATTGGCTTACAGGTTCACGTTTTAAGACAGTCAATTATCCCGGCGCCACCGTGGAGTTTTCATTAGGTAAGCTTGCGCCCCACTTAGGGGATGATTCAATGCAAGTGATGGATACGCCAGGAACCTACAGTCTGCACCCAAAAAGTGCTGACGAGTGGGTGACTTTGCGAGCCCTTTATGAAAATCCAAGTTTAGAAAAAGTGGACGGAGTTATCGTTGTTATCGACGGTACACAGATTCATCGTCATCTGCCTTTAGTGATGCAGCTTCGTGAGACAGGTTTTCCGATGATGGTGGTAATCACCATGGCCGACCTACTTCGCCGCGAAGGTGTAGAGATTGATATGGACTACCTACGCCAAACGTTGGCGTGTCCGGTTTTACAATTTGATGGTTTGTTAGCGGGTGGTTTAAAAGAAATCGTTGCTGAAGCTAAAAAACTGCAATGGACTAAAGAGCCAGTTCGTCCGACAGTGTGGCCTTTTGAAATTCAAGAAACAAAACTTCAAGAAAGTGAAAAGATTGCTGAAAAGGCGTTGAATCAATTCACGGATAAGGCCCAGGATAAACTAAATAAGATTGTTTCAACGACTGAAAAATTAGATCGCGTATTATTGCACCCTGTTTTCGGGATCGTATTATTTGTGGGAATCATGGGTGCTTTATTTTCAAGCGTTTACTGGCTTGCGACTCCATTCATGGATTTGATCGATGGTTGGTTTACGACGGCCAATGAAGCGGTGGTGGCACTGGCGCCTGAAGCATTGTGGACTGATTTCTTAGCCAATGGTGTGATCACAAGTTTTGCTGCCTTCATGGTGTTTGTGCCGCAAATCTTTATTTTGTTTTTTGGTATTGGCCTTTTAGAAAGCACGGGTTATTTGGCCCGGGCAGCAACTTTGATTGACCGTCCATTTAGTGCCTTAGGCATGAGTGGACGTTCATTCGTTCCGCTTTTATCGGGATTTGCTTGCGCAGTTCCTGCGATCATCGCGACTCGTAACATACCATCAACAAAGGATCGTATGATTACGTCCTTTATCGTGCCATTGATGAGTTGTTCAGCACGTTTGCCAGTCTATGCTTTATGTATCGCTTTTTTATTCCACGGAGACTCGGCATGGAAGGCAGGAGCGGCACTTGCGGCTCTTTACCTTGGTTCTGTGGTTTTAGGGGCCTTGGCGGCTGGTGTAGTTTCGCGGTTTATTCCACGTAAGGAACATTCTTTCTTTATGATGGAATTGCCAATTTATCGTCGCCCAAAAATGCGCGTTCTGTTACGTCAGTCTTGGACCAGAACCTATTCTTATATTAAGCGTGCAGGACCGGTGATATTCGCATTCGCCGTGGTCATTTGGGTCGGTTCAACATTCCCGAATTATAAAGCCCAAGACCCTTACCAAAAGCTTTCAGATAGCTACGTCGGTCAATTGGGAAAAGTGATTGAACCTGTAGTTGAGCCAATGGGCGTTGATTGGCGCGTGGGCGTGGGGCTGATTTCAGCCTTTGCTGCGCGTGAAGTATTCGTTTCTTCTTTGGCAGTCACATTTAATATTACCGATACGGATGAAGACACCCAACAAGAGTCGTTGTTGACTCAGATGGGGACTGCGGTGAATTCCCAAGGACAGAAAATCTTTACTGTAAGTTCCGTTATTGGTCTGATGATTTTCTTCCTGATCGCGCTTCAGTGTATGTCCACGGTGGGTGTGCAGATCCGTGAAAGTGGTTCTTGGAAGTTTGCGATAACGCAACTTGTTGCCTTTAATCTTGCGGCCTATGTTCTTGTCGTCCTGGTTGTTCAGGGCTTAAGATTCATAGGCATTCCATGAAGATTTATTTTGATGTTAGTACCTTAAATCCGCAAAAAGTCACAGGGGTTGGAGTCTATATGCTTCAACTCTTGCGCCAGTTCGCTGCTAAAGCAGATGTGGATGTCGAACCAGTCGTTAAAATTTCCAGACTAAAAAACAAAGCAAAAATCCAAGCTATCTTGGAAAATCTTAAAGTCGGTGTGCTTTTTCCTTTTAAGATTTTTGTGCCGAAAAAGTCCATCTATCACGGGCCTGATTTCAAACTGAATGTGTTTGGTTTTCTTCCTCGCATAGTCACGGTGCATGACATGGTGGTCTTTGAAGGAAAATACAATCGTCCCGAGTTTTACTTAAAAGGAATGCGCGATTTAACCAAAGTTTTAAATTCATCCCGGGTTTCCGGAGTGATCGTGAATTCAGAATTTACCAAATCCGAAGTGCTTAAATATTTTCCGCATTTGCAGGATAAAATTCACGTAACCTATTTGGGCTGCAATCGTAAGGCTGAAAAGGACACTCAGGATTTAGCCTTACCAGAAAAATATATTTTATTTTTAGGTACGTTAGAAAAAAGAAAAAATGTTTTAGGCGTTGTCCAAGCCTTTGAAAAATTGAAAGCGAAAGGCTTTGAGCATAGACTGGTTCTGGCTGGTGCTTGGGGTTATGAAGGCGAAGAGATCAAGACAGCCATTGAAAAGTCGCCGTTTAAGAACGACATCACCCATTTAAGTTATGTTCCTGATAAAAACGTTCAAGAGCTTTACAAAAGAGCCGCCGTGTTTTTCTTTCCATCATGGTATGAAGGTTTTGGCATCCCGGCTTTAGAGGCTATGGCTCTGGGCTGTCCTGTGGTTATTTCTGCAGGGGGCGCTTTGCAAGAGATATGCGCTGATGCTGCTTTAGCAGTGAATCCTGGGGATGCTAGTGCCATGGCCAACGCATTGGAAAAAATACTAAGCGACGATGTTTTAAGAAAGTCGATGATTGAAAAAGGTCTTACGCGCGTTCAAGCCTTTACCTGGGAACGTTGTGCTGAGCAGACCATTGAAGTTTATAAAAAGATTTTGGGGAATTCATGATTTACGATTGTTTTGCATTTTTTAACGAGATGGATCTATTGGAAATTCGTTTAAATACTTTAAACGACGTAGTGGATCGCTTTGTTTTAGTTGAAGCAACCCGCACCTTTCAGAAAAAAGAAAAGCCATTGTTTTTTGAACAAAATAAAGAACGCTTTAAACCATTCCTGCATAAGATCGAACACGTCATTGTTGATGAGTACCCAGGTTTTTTTGCGAAGTGGAGAGTTCCTAAAACTTGGGACTATGACGATCATCAAAAAGAACAAATACTCCAGGGTTTAAAAAGAGCAAATGCAAAAGCAGATGACGTGGTCATCGTTTCAGACGTGGATGAAATTCCAAGACCAGAGCTTGTGAAAGAGTTTGCAAACAAGCCTGGAATCAAAGTGTTTCAGCAAAAGTTATTTTATTATTACTTGAACTGTTTTATTAAGCGCTACCCAGAGCCAATCCCCTTGGTTGATGGTTATATGCCTTGGTATGGCACTGTGATGTTAAACTATAAAGACATCGACACGATTAAGAAAACTCGTTTGTATCGAGAAAATAGAGTAAGCACAGATAAGATCACCATCATCCCAGATGGAGGATGGCATTTTAGTTACCTAGGTGGCGCGAAAAAAGTGATCGAGAAAATTGAAGCTTATGCCCACAAAGAGCACAATAAAGATGAATTCAAAGATCCTAAAAAGGTTGAAGAAATCATCCGCAAAGGCGGAAGTCTTTATAACCAAGACTTAGACTCTACGTTTGTTGCAATCGACAGCTCGTTTCCTGCTTACATTCAGACTCACCAGGATAAGTACTCTGAGCTGATTCTTCAGCCTTAGTATCTTGCTAAAAAAAAGAAGTGACGGATTACAAGGCTAGAGGCTAAGCCCTCAGCCATGTAATCCTTTAGATCAAAAATTTCTAAACTGATTTGTAGAGTTGTAGAAAGGCGTTCTGGGTTTTTTCCCAGTTGTGGTTAATTAAAGCCCATTCTTGAGCTTTCTTACCCTGGACTTCGATTACTTCTGGGTGTTTCAGGTAGTGGCGCATGGCTTCGGCTATCGATTTAGCATCCTCTGGTTCAACCAATAAACCTCTTTCGTTGTGGCCTACTTGTTCTGATGTGCCGCCAGCGTCGGTCCCGATCACAGGTTTACCCATCATCATCGAGTCTAAAACACTTAAAGAATATGTTTCGTTGTAGCTTGCTAAAACGAACACGTCTAATGCATCGATGTAGCGGATGTATTCTTTTTGGAAGGGAATACGGATTAGATGTTGGGTGTATCTTGGGTTTTCTGTTTTGTCTTGGATCCAGTCGTTTAGGTCCTTGGATGGCCCTTCAAATGCGGGTGTACCGTCGGCGTTTTTGCCGATGATCGTTGGATCACCAACTACCCAGAGCTGCATTCTGGATAATTCTTGATCGTTTAAATATTCCAAGGCTTGAACCAACTCTTTTACGCCTTTTCCTGGATCGATTCTGCATAGGGTGCCGAAGACGATTTGGTTGGGTCTTACAGCCAATTCTTCTCTTAGAGCTTTTCTGGCTGCCGGATTGGGTTTGTAGATTTCGGTTTTTCTTCCGTATCTAACTAGGCGTAATTTTTCTGGGGCAATGGGGAAATTCTTTTTTACGTCTTGTAGGATATTTTCTGAAGAGCTGCACAAAGCATCTACTTTTGAAAATAACCATCTATGGACCATGTCCTGCTTTGGTGTGGCGTTCATGTAAAGGTTATAGATGTGTTTAACATCGTTTCTGCCAAACAACGCCAAAGCACAGGCCCACATATCCAAACGTGTGTGGGAGTGCAGGTGAGTGAAGCCGTATTTCTTGATTAGTTTTCTGATAAGCCTTGCTTCGCCCAACTTTGATATCTTCTCGCCGGGGAATGAAATGACCTCAACGCCAGACATGCGTAGCTCATCACTGACGCGGGATTGGTCTGAACACAGGACCATTTGTTTTACTCCGGCTTCCGCCAGTTTTTGCACCAGTTCTGTGGTGTATATTTCTAATCCACCCCAGCTTAAAGAGTGGATGCAGTGAAGTACTTTTATTTCGCCCATAGGTTCTTATAGTAATTGATTGTGCGCTCGAGTCCTTCTTCTTCAAAACGAACTGTTGGTTGCCAGTTCAGTTCCTTTTGTGCTTTTGAAAAATTGATCGCATAACGGAAATCATGACCTTTGCGATCTTGGACAAAACTTAATAAAGATTCTGGTTTACCAAGATGTTTTAAAATCATTTTTGCTACATCCAGGTTTTGGCGTTCTGAATTTCCGCCCAGGTTGTAAACTTCACCGGCTTTCCCAGCCGTGAAAACCTTCCATACGCCTTCATTATGATCATCTACGTAAATCCAGTCGCGGATGTTCATCCCAGTGCCATAGATCGGCAATGGTTCGTCGGCTAAAGCACGCTTAATCATTAAAGGAATAAATTTTTCTTCAACCTGCAAAGGACCATAGTTGTTAGAACAACGAGTGATCGTCACTGGCAATTTGAAAGTTTCAAAGAAGGAACGACATAACAAATCCGCACTTGCTTTAGAGGCACTGTAAGGACTGTTTGGAGCAATCGGTGTTTCTTCTGTGAAAGCAGGATCATTTAATTGCAAAGTCCCATAAACTTCGTCGGTGCTTACTTGCAAGTATTTAAAGCTGCCGGTTTTTTCAAATTGCGCCAGACTTTCTTTAAGCAGATTCAAGGTACCAAGCACATTGGTCTCAACAAAAATATTAGGGCTTTCAATAGAACGGTCTACATGGCTTTCAGCTGCGAAGTTGATCACTCCATAAAACTGATGCTTTTTAAAAAGCTGATCCATCTTATGAGCGTCGCGGATGTCTTCTTTTACAAAGGTTAGATGCGGGTTTGCATCCAGCTCCGCTTGGATATTGCTAAGGCGACCGGCGTAGGTCAAAGCATCGACGATAACAAAGTCATATTGAGCTTTAATATCTTCACGGCAGGCAATGGTTTTAACAAAATTAGAACCGATAAAACCAGCGCAGCCAGTAAGTAAAATACACTTCTTCATTTCTACATTTCCTCAGAAATAATTTTCTCTAGGTAAGAGCGGTAAGAACACTTCGGTAGGCCCGACGTAATTTTTTGAAGCTGCTCTAGATTAATAAATTTCATACGGTAGGCAACTTCTTCAAGGCACGCGACCTTCAAGCCTTGTCTTTCTTCGATGGCGCCAATGAAGGCGGCAGCATCAAGTAAAGAACGGGGAGTCCCCGTATCAAGCCAAGCCAGACCACGATACATCATTTCTACACCCAATTTATCTTCGCGGTGATAAGACAAAATTAAATCGACGATTTCAGTCTCGCCACGCGGTGAGGGCTTTAAGGCTTTAGCACGTTTTGCAACAGTGTTATCAAAAAGATAAAGACCAGGGACCGCATAGTTTGATTTTGGCTTTACGGGTTTTTCTTCAATTGATTTTACTTTTTTAGTTTCTTTGTCAAATTCAACCACGCCATAAGCAGAAGGGTCGGCAACGTAATATGCAAACACGCGGCCATGCAGATTGTTTTCTTTGTTTTTTTGCGATTCGATGGCTTTTCTAAAGAAGTCCAAATCGCCATAGAAAAGATTATCACCTAAAATCAAGCAAACGTGGTCATCACCAATGAAGTCTTCACCCAGGACGAAAGCTTCTGGAAGTCCATTGGGTTTTTCCTGAATTTTATATGAAAGTTTAACGCCAAACTGGGATCCATCACCTAAAAGCTTTTGAAATAGCGGCTGATCGTCGGGTGTCGTGATAAGCAAAATGTCTTTAATCCCACCCAGCATCAAAATACTTAACGGGTAATAGATCAATGGTTTATCATACACTGATTGAAGTTGTTTGGTCATCACCCGAGTCATCGGATAAAGGCGAGAGCCGGCTCCGCCAGCTAAAATAATTCCCTTCATGGTGTCCCCTTAAAAAACGCATGCACCTTATCTAAAACAAATGAAGCATCAGCACTGCTTAAATCGGCAAACATCGGTAAACGTAACAAACGATTGGCATGATCATCCGTAACCTTCATTAATCCCTCTACGCGACCATATTTCACTCCTGCAGGTGCAGAGTGCAGTGGCACATAGTGAGTGGTGGATTGAATGCCACCTTCTTTTAAAAAGCTCCAAAGTTGCGCACGCTCATTAGCAGAATTTAGCAAGATGTAGTAAATATGCGCATTTGCCTTAGCACCTTCAGGAACCACCATGCGCTGCAAGTGGCCTGCTTTTTCTAAGTCAGCTAAGCCTTGATGGTATTGATTCCAGATCGCTAGGCGCTTGTTAGTTATAATTTCGCCTTCTTCAAGCTGCGATAAAAGAAAGGCGGCGGATAGTTCAGAAAGCAAATAGGAAGAACCTTTATCCTGCCAAGTGTATTTATCAACTTGGCCATTTAAAAATTCCTGACGGTTGGTTCCTTTGTCGCGCACGATTTCGGCGCGCTTTACCAGGCGGGGATCGTTGATGGTTAAAGCACCACCTTCGCCGCACACGATGTTTTTAGTTTCATGGTAACTAAACGCTGCCATGTGGCCCCAGGCTCCCAAGGCTTTTCCTTTGTAGGAAGCAAACATGCCTTGCGCGGCATCTTCGACGACCCAGATGCCGTGTTTATTTGCGAGGTCCATAATTTTATCCATCTCACAGCCCACACCTGCATAGTGCACAGGCATGATGACCTTCGTGCGAGGGTTGATGGCTTTTTCAATGCACGTGGGATCGATATTCATGGTGCGAGGATCGACATCAACAAACACAGGCACGGCTCCGTAAAGAGCCACCACGTTCGCCGTCGAAGTAAATGTGAATGAAGGTAAAATGACTTCATCACCTGGGCCAATATCCGCAAGGACCATCGCCATTTCTAAAGCGGAGGTGCAAGACGGCGTGATCACAGTCATTAAGGTCGGAAGATTTTTGTTGATCCATTCAGAACATTTTTTATTGAAGCTACCTTCGCCGCTCAGTTTTTTGTTGGCGATGGCTTGAATGATGTACTTCTCTTCGTTCTGACTCTTGGGCGGGATATTAAACGGTATTTTCATGCCGTTTTATCCTAGCCCAAGGAGTTTCTTGGGGCAACGTATTAAAAACCGTCTGTCGTCCCAACTTTACGAGGGGCAAGGTCGTCATCAAAAGGAATGATTTCAGCCGCAGCTGCTGGTTTTTTCGTGGGCATTGGTTTTACTTCCGCAAGTTTAACCTCTGCAGCTTTTGCCCCAGTAGGTTTCGGAGCTGCCTTTTTCGCAACTGATTTCTTTTGCTCTGATGACTCCGCATGGCGAGGAGCTGATCCTTCCACCATTTGATTCAGCTTTTCTACCATTTTTTGCATCATTTGTGTCTGGCTGTTGATTTCTTCAGCAGAAGCGGCCACTTCCTCGGACGAAGCCGCGTTGCTTTGTGCACCTTGATCCAGTTGATTCATGGCTTTGCTAATCTGAGAAATGCCCGTAGTTTGCTCTAAGCTTGCGGCGGAAATTTCATTATTTAGATCCGCTACTTTTTTAACTGAGCTCACAATATTTGCGAGAGCTTCACCAGAAGTATCCGCCGTTTTTGCTCCACGTTCAACTTTCTCAACACTTGCTACAATCAAAGTATTAATGTCTTTGGCAGCAGATGCAGAGCGTTGTGCTAGTGCGCGAACCGCCTCAGCTACGACCGCAAAACCCTTCCCGTGTTCACCCGCACGGGCCGCTTCGACAGAGGCATTTAAAGCCAGCAAGTTTGTTTGGAAAGCGATGTCGTCAATCACAGAGATAATTTCTTCAATCTGTTTTGAAGATTTAGAGATGTCTTGCATATTGTGAATCAATTGATCGATGGATTGCTGGCCTTTTTCCGCCACTTCTTTTGAAGATTGAGAAAGGGCGGCAGCTTGTTTTGCATTATCTGAATTCATTTTTACCATGGAAGACATTTCTTCTAAAGATGCCACTGTCTCTTCTAATGAAGCAGCTGTGTCGGTTGAATTTTCAGACAGGGTTTGACCCGCAGAGCTAAGTTGATTGATCGCTAATGCCACTTGATTTCCAGCTTGGGATAAATCACTGCCAATACTGCTTACAGTTTTACTGATCATAGCGGCCATCCAAGTTAAAATACCGAAAACCAAGAAGCCGCAAAGTCCTGCAAGCAGAATAAGCAACTGGGTTTCAAAAGCTCTTTGATCTTTTTGTTCTTTATTATTTACGATAGAGCGATCGTGGTCCAATTTCATATTTCCGGTGATAGAAGCTTGAATATCGATGGCCATGACGTGCCATTCGCCGCCGTTCATCCATTTATGAATTTTTGCATCCGCTTCGGCGTTGTTTTTTTCTAACCCCTTAAGAATTTCATCGGTCATTGCAAAGAAGGCGGGTTTCAGTTCTTTGGCTTTTGCGTAGATGGCTTCTTGTTCTTTATCAAGTCCCGTGGCTTCGTAGGTCGCAATACCTTTTTTCAATTCATCAAAAGCATCAGACGCCCGTTTGATAAATTTTTTGCGTGATTCAAAATCTTCTTTATTAGCAAGTGCTGCCCAAATGAAATAACCAACGCGAGCTCGTTGCATTCCGATAGTGCTTAATGCTTCCATGTTCGGAATAATATCTGCATAGGCTGTTTCTAATTTATCGCCAAGTTTTGAAGTAGAGCGAATAGAAATCAATGTCACAGCGGTTAGAGCTATGATGGGAATAATGGCAGAAAGCATGAGTTTTCCGCGCAGGCCGCGCATCCATTTTGTCATGACAAAATCCTTGTTAAGAGCCGAAGCTGGAGGCTTTATCGACCCAATAGACGCATCGCTTTAGTTTCTAAAATGACTCACTTTTGTTGAAAGTCGCGGCGTCCCATTTCAAGTCTAATTTGTTTGAGTTTGTTTGCGTCCTGTTGATAGGATTTTTTCTAGTCTAGACCACAGAGGGGGTAGTCATGACAAAGTCGACATTAAGTCGAGTTCTTGCAGGGATTGCGTTAGTTGCGACATTGGGTTTCACGCACCAAGTCTCTGATTCAAAAACAATGTGCGCAGGTTTTGTTCCTAAAAATGATCTAAATATTCCGGTAGGCTTATTTTCCACAGGTGGTATCACCGAAAAACAATTCAACGATGTTTTGGACCGCTTAGAACGTCTTTATAAGGCAGATGTTGAAAGATTGGGCGACAAGCTACGAATCAATCGTCTTTGGTCTGACGGCACCGTGAATGCATCTGCTCAACGCAGCGGTAACACGCAGATCCTAAACATGTACGGTGGTTTGGCTCGTCATCCAGCGACTAACATCGAAGGTTTTGCATTGGTAGCATGTCATGAGTTCGGTCATCACAATGGTGGCGCTCCGAAATCTGCAAGCATGTGGGGTAACTGGGCTACGAATGAAGGTGGATCTGATTACTTTGCTACTTTGAAGTGTCTTCGCCGTTTCTTTGCTGAAGATGATAATGCTGCGATCTTAAAAGATCTTGATTTAGATCCAGTGGCTGATGCTGCGTGTACGGCTCAATGGCCTAATGAACAAGATCGTTTGATCTGCCTAAGAACTTCATTGGCTGGTCAATCGGTTGCAAATCTTTTCCAAGCTCTTCGTAAAGAAACAACAGCTCCAAACTTTGGTACTCCAGATAAAAGAACTGTAACTCGTACGAATGATGCGCATCCAGAGACTCAGTGTCGCCTGGATACATACTTTGCCGGTATGCTTTGCACTGTCAGCGAATCTGATCCAGTGAGCAAAGATGACTATAAGGCAGGTTCCTGCTATGCGCCTCGCGATTCTATTGGTGTTCGTCCACGCTGCTGGTTTGCTGCTAAGTAATTAGTGCGTACTAGATAAGTGAATGTAAAACCGGAACTTCTGACAGGGTTCCGGTTTTTGTTTTTTAAAATGCCCGCCGGGCAAAAATCGGAATTTTCATGGTCTTAAGCTAAGCTTGGACCTATGCCTAAAAAGAAGCTTCTTCCCATCGCTGTCGTTTTAGTTCTTCTGCTTCTTGCTTATCTTGTGAAGCTATTTTTCTTTAAAAAAGAATTTTCCTATGCGGGGACTGTCGAAGTAACCAGAGTCGATATTCCAGCCCGTGTCCCATCTGTTATAAAAACCCTGGCTGTTAAAGAAGGTGAGACAGTGGCACAGGGGCAAAAATTAGTGAGTCTTGCTTGTGAAGACGTACGCATCGCCTATGATCTTATCAAGAGTTCCTATGATCGAACGCGAAAGTTGTATAAGGGCGGAAGCATTGCCCAAGAAGCCTATGATCAGGTGAATAACAAAATGCTTGATACAGAGTTGAAGCTGAGCTGGTGTGATATTACCTCTCCACTAAAGGGCACGGTGATTACGACTTATTTTGAGCCTGGAGAGATGGTTGCTCCGGGAGCTAAGCTATTAACCATCGGTGATCTGCAAAACGTTTTTGCTTTTTTTTATTTACCCCATGATGAAATCGTCAATTTAAAGCCCGGTCAGAAAGTTTCAGCCCATTTGCCAGAATTAGAAGACCAAGAGTTTCAAGGGACCATCTCGTATATCAATCCTGAAGCTGAATTTACGCCCAAGAATGTCCAAACCAGAGAAGAGCGAACCCGCTTGGTTTACGGTGTGAAAGTTCAATTTGCCAACAGCGAAACACTTTTAAAACCTGGAATGACGTTAGAATGGGCCGCGAAAAAGGATTAAATTGATGCTGATTTCTATTGATGCAAAAAGTATTTCAAAAAAAATGGGACCAAATCAGGCCTTGAAAGATTTAAATATGTCTTTCAAGGCCCACGAAATCCACGGCATCATTGGACCAGAAGGGGCTGGGAAAACTACGTTATTAAGATTGATCATGGGATTACTAAATCCAGATAGCGGTGAAATTTTTTTTCAAGAACAAAATCGTTTGGTTGATTTTGCGAATATGCGCGAGGGGATTGCCTATATGCCCCAGACGCAAAGCCTTTATCCTGAGTTGAGCATCCATGAGCATCTGGAATTTTTTAAAACACTTTACCAGCTTACTGACGAGCAGTATTTGCAGCGCCGAAAAAAACTTTTAGCCATGGCACGATTAGAGGATGTAACGGACCGACTGGCGTCGCAGCTTTCTGGAGGCATGTATAAGAAGCTCGGATTAATCTGCGCACTGCTTTCTGCGCCAGCGGTGCTCTTGCTTGATGAGCCCACCAATGGAGTGGACCCACTAAGCCGTCGAGACTTTTGGAAGCTGCTTTATGAACTTAAAGATAACGAAGAGATTTTAATTATTGTCACTACGTCTTACATGGATGAAGCACTGAAATGCCAGACTGTGCATTTGCTTTTTGATGGCCGGACTTTGATTGAAGGTCATCCCCAGGAAATTTTAAATAGCAAGGGCTGTGAAAGTTTTGATGAAGTGTTTTTGCAATACGATAATGCCGTGGACAGTCTATGAAAGTTGTCGAAGTCGCAAACTTAAGTGTGAAGTTTGGCGACTACTTTGCGGTTAATAAAATTTCTTTTTCAGTGGGACAAGGAGAGATATTTGGGTTCCTGGGGGCGAATGGCGCTGGAAAAACCACCACCATTCGCGTGCTATGCGGATTATTATTACCTAGCCATGGGCAAGCCCAGGTTTGCGGATTTGATGTACTGAAAGACGCTGCTAAAGTAAAAAACTGCGTGGGGTACATGTCCCAGAAGTTTACATTGTACGACGATCTTACGGTGAAGGAAAACCTAGAATTCACGGGGGCCCTGCGTAAGCTTGATCCTGAAAAACTTCAGAAACAAAAAGAGAAGCTTTTAAATTTTATTAAATTTAAGGGAGATGAAAATTCTCTGGTGAAAAATCTTCCAGGGGGTATTAAGCAGCAAGTTAGTTTAATTGCATCAGTTTTACATAATCCCAGCATTGTTTTTTTGGATGAACCCACGGCGGGAGTCAGTCCAGCTTATCGCCAGCGTTTTTGGTCGCTGATTCGTGAACTCGCTAAAGAAGGTAAAACGGTTTTTGTAACAACCCATTACATGGATGAAGCCGAACAGTGTGAACGTATCGCGCTAATGCGTTCAGGGGAATTAATCGCATTAGATTCCCCGAAAAACTTAAAACAACAAAGTTTCCCTGACAGGGACCCGCGCAAGGTTACCCTAGAAGAAGTTTTCATTCATCAAGTGGAGGGCAGATTAAAGTTCATTCGATTTTAGCCATAGCTAAAAAAGAAGTCTTTCACATAGTTCGCGACCCTTTCACTTTGGCTTTAGCATTGGCAATGCCTGTGATTATGGTTTTATTTTTTGGTTATGCCATTGAATTTAATATGCGCCAGATCCGGCTTGCAATTTATGATGGCAATAAAACTCCTTTATCGCGCTCCATCGCCGAAACTTTTAAAAGTTCAGGATATTTTGTGGGGTATTCCGTTGTCAGTCCTGCGTTGGCACAAAAAGATTTGGATGCGGGATTTGCTCACGCAGCCCTGATTATTCCACCTAGGTTAAGTCAGGATATTCGGCCCTTTTCCCAAGCCTCAGTGCAAGTATTAGTGGACGGAGCTGATAATTCTTCAGCGGGCTCCATACTTGGATATCTTGGCGGACTGCATAGGCGAGTATTACAAAAAGAATTCGGCAGTTTTCAGTCTCCAATAGAGATCAAAACGAGATTTCTGTTTAACCCGGAACTGAATTCGCAGTGGTTTGTCGTGCCGGGGCTAGCCGCTGCCATCATCGCCATTCTTTCTATCTTGATGACAGCCCTCACTGTGGCCCGGGAATGGGAAAATGGTTCCATGGAGCTATTGCTCGCCACGCCTGTGAAACCCATCGAAATTATTTTAGGTAAACTTTTACCTTACTCAGTCATGGGTATAGCTTCGGTGTTTTTTGTTTTTATACTTTCGCAGGTGGTCTTCGAAGTTCCGTTCCGTGGAAATTTCTTTGTTTATCTTTTGGCTTGTTTGATTTTTCTAAGCACTTATTTGGCGCAGGGTTTATTAATATCAGTCGTGACCCGCAAGCAGCAGCTTAGCATGCAGATGGCGATGCTTTCGGGATTGCTGCCGACGATTTTACTTTCGGGGTTTATTTTTCCCAATGAACATATGCCCACGTTTTTTTACTACTTTACGATGCTCTTGCCTGCGCGCTGGTTCATTAAGATCAGCCGCGAACTGTTTTTACAAGGATCCACTTTTTTAGAAATACTTCCATCGTTTGCGGCGCTCTGTTTGTTGTTTATATTGATGATTTTATTAGCCACAAAAAAATTTAAAAAGGATGTCGAGCCGTGAAGACACTTTGGGGATTTATAAAAAAAGAGTTCCGGCAAACCTTAAGAGATCCGCGCATGCGATTTTTACTTTTTCTAGCGCCTTGTGTGCAACTTACTATTTTCGGTGTGGCTCTTTCTACTGAGGCTAAGAATATTCGGTTAAGCATTGTAGGTCCTCCCTCTGATTATAGTTTACAGAAGATAGAACAATTGGCCCTGGCCTCGGGATGGTTTATTCCGGCTATAACGAAATCAACCGATCCATTTGAACAAATTCAAAAAGGCGAAGCTGATGCAGTGTTGGTTGCGCCTGCTGGTGGCTTAGAGGCTAGTCTAGGAAGACAGCAGGGAAAAGTACAACTTTTGGTGAATGCCACGAACGTGAACCGTGCACAAAGCATTGAAAGATATTTATTAAGCATCATTGCAAGCCAATATCCGCTTATTGCGCCTCTAAAGTTTGATTTGCGGGTTCTTTATAATCCCGCTCTTCGCACTTCGATGTTTTTGGTTCCAGGAGTGATGAGTTTGTTAGTGTGTTTGATCACGGTCTTGTTAACGAGTATGTCCATCAGTAAAGAAAAAGAAATGGGCACGTTTGAAACTTTAATTTCAGCTCCCGTCACGCCAGAAGAAGTGATTTTAGGTAAAACGGTTCCGTTTGTCCTTTTAGGTCTTAGCAACGTCCCGTTGATTGTTTTGATAGCCATGGTTTTTTTTGGCATGCCAATGCGTGGAAGTGTATTGCTGCTTTTGCTTTCATCATTTGTTTTTGTGTGTTGCACGGTCGGGATTGGCTTATTCATATCAACTATTGCCCGCAATCAACAGCAAAGCATGATGGGCGGATTTTTATATCTTTTCCCATCGGTGTTGCTGTCAGGGTTGGTTTTTCCCATTGAAAACATGCCGTGGGCGTTAAGGATTTTTGCCCTGATAAATCCGTTGACCTATTTCATTGAGCTTTTAAGAAATATCATGCTGAAAGGCGGGGATCTGCGCCTAATAAGTTTTAATCTTTTGATTCTGTCGGCCATGGCGGTGACCGTAATCACCGCAAGCTGGCGAAAATTTAAAACGACTTTGGGTTAGTCGCAGCACACGCAGCCATTTTCATCATTCACAATGGGAACAGGCTTCACATCCTCAGAAATTTTTTCTAATTCGATTTCAA
Source organism: Bdellovibrio bacteriovorus (assembly GCA_041888585.1). Taxonomy (GTDB): domain Bacteria; phylum Bdellovibrionota; class Bdellovibrionia; order Bdellovibrionales; family Bdellovibrionaceae; genus Bdellovibrio; species Bdellovibrio bacteriovorus_I. The sequence goes on from CP168971.1 coordinate 1,639,541, forward strand.
ATAAGTCCTCGGACTTTGCTGCAGGGAAATTAATTTTTGAATATAGTGATAGATGATAAACGTTGCCTTCAAGTTTGCGAAAGCGTGTGAAACTGCTAAGCCCCTTTGAATCGTTAAAATAAAGAGCCTCGGATTGGGTTTCTTCATACTTATCATTTTTTCCAAGGCCGTCTTTAGCGGGATAGCCAAAAGAACGGATTTGTTCGCCACCGTTAAAGTCAGGTCTGAAAAAGACAAAGCCCGTATAATAGGGCTGCACATCCACAGTGAAAGTCGTGGATTCACATAGCTTCACTTCGGATGCCGACGGTGATGAGCTTTGATTTTCGCAGGAACGGATTTTATAGGTGCCCTTTAGGGCAGAAAAAGTTGTTGCGTGGGCTGAAAAAGTTAAAAGATTCAAAGTCGCTAATACAAAAAGAAATCTCATGATGTGCTCCTTAGCTTAATCGCAAGACGCAGTTTCCTCATCGCCACTAAAAGGCGGTGGCGGCGGTGGAGTTGGTGTGTCCGCTATTTTTTCTAACTCTATTTCAAACTTATCGAAGTATTTCGATTTAGAGAATTTCTGGTGAAGGGAAAGAAGAAATCTCCCATTTCCTTGGCTCCTTAAAATCGTTACACCACCAGCGTCGGGTGTGTTGCTGGTGTACGCGGCAAAGTAATCGGCTTGTTCATAGTAGGTGCTCTTAGGATGGTTTGCTGTGTCTTTAGGAAAACCAAAGGCACGAATCCAGGCCCCAGGCTGAGCAGTTGAAAAGTACATCATCGAGCCTGTTTGGGTAGGATAGAACGTCACCTGGATATTGTTGCATAGGGTGCGATCCCAGGGGGAGGGGTTGGAGCTTTCGTTTTCACAGGAAACAATTTTGTAATCGCCCTTCATATTCGCAAAAGGAACTGCAAATGCAGCTGAAGAGAAAGAGGCACATAATAGTAGAATGCCTTTGAAAAAGCGCATTTAAAACTCCCGGTTGTTTTTAGGATTTGTAACCTAAAAGGGGAGATTATACGAATTTGATTTTGTTAATGCTCGCTGCGGGGACTAAAGCTTATTTGGGTGCTTGAATAACAGGCGGAGATGCCGGTAAGCGGGAAGTTTGGTTGCGATGCCCCCAGCTATAGCCCACAAAATAGGCAAGACAGCCAATTAGAGCGAAAAACATCCATTTTTTGATGCGATTAACCAACCAAGTTTTCATTTTTTGATTTTTAACCGTTGACATAAACCTCTGGCAACTGTAATTTTGGCTTCTCTTCGAGCGCGGGAGTAGCTCAGTTGATAGAGCGATGCCTTGCCAAGGCATAGGTCGCGGGTTTGAGCCCCGTCTCCCGCTCCAAATTTTCCAACCACCAGTTATAGTCGTGATTACACTTCCCTCTGGGGGGAAAATTTCTGTTAGAGCAATCGGCTTCGCCGATCGCATTAAAAAACCGCCCTGTGGCGGTTTTTTAATTTGTACTTATTAGCACTCCGGCGCCGCCGGAGTAGTTTCTGAAGTTTCCCGCCAAAATCTAAGTTTTCGGTTTTGTCTTTTTCAGCTGCCGGCTGAAAACTCCCTTTCTATCGGTTTATTCGGGTCAGTGGTTCAGTTGTGGTCGTTTTTGCCTTTGGCAAAAACTCCTTGTTGCCGTCATTTCATTTTGTTTATGATTTGTTCATGAACACATTGAATACATTTTTGAAATTTGGAATTTTATCCTTCATGGTTTCGGGGTGCGCGGTCTTGCATCATGTGCAAGTGGGGCAAATCGACAATCGTGATGATTTTGTTCAAGTGCCTTTTGAAATTCTTATGAGCGAAACTGGAGTCAGCACTGAAGAGATTGGTGCTTTGGCAAAAGCTTCTAATTCTCGAGCTGGCGATGATGCTGAGGCTGTCGCTGATATTATTGGGATGTTTCAGATGGGGCCTAGGACTGGAAATCCTACTTATAATCCGCGGTACGCTGAAAAGCTTGTTTATCAAATTTATGAAAAATGTCCTTCAGGAAATGTCACTGGTTTGATGTCGGTTCGTGAAATGCGCAAGTATCCGGCTATTTCTGGTGAGATTGTTAAAGTGACTGGCTTCTGTCGCAAACCTAGAAAAGAAGCCCCTGAAATCACAATGAATTCTAATTTATTCCAAGGAGAAATCTAATGTTCAAAAGCCTTTCTAAAACTCTTATTTCAGTTGCTTTATTGGCTTCAGGCTTAGTGGGTTGTGCCCACGTGAACTCGGTTTCTTTAACTCCCATTCCTGCAAACCGCAGTCACAAAGTGAGTGCTGAAACTTCTCGTTGGATTGTTTTAGGTTTTAACTTCGATAACGACTATATCGATTCATTGGTTGAGGATTTGAAAAGAGCTTGCCCAAACGGAGTGGTTTCAGGAATTCTCACTAAAGATGAAACGATTGCTTACCTGTTAGTTTTTAAAAAGCATGTTGTAACGACTGGCTACTGTAATACAGCTGTCGCTGCGACAAAAACGGCTACTGCAGGGAAAAAATAATGAAAGCGTTATTTTTAATTTCCCTTCTATTTTTGGGTGCGTGTGCCCATTCCGTTCATGAAGTGCATACCTCGGATTTTACTCCAAGCGCGCCTATTGAAAGCGGCACCATGGTTAAAGCTTATTCTGAACAGTTTGTGGTGTTCTACTTTACGGGGAATACTGACTATGTTGATCAAGCTTATTACAAACTCATGGATGCTTGCCCAGGTGGAGCTGTGTCTGGAATCACCACTCAATATACGACGAGTCTTGGGTTTTTCTCTTGGACAAATAAGATTCTGATGCAGGGACTTTGTTTAAAGCCTCTAGCTAAAAAGAACTAATTGGTGCCTCCTCCGGCATTGTCGAAGAAGGCGCTAAGTTTTTTTCTATTTTGGAATGAGCACTTTTTTACTGCCGAAGCGGTGGTGAATATTCGGCGTTTGTAATTGACCTAATATTCTAATTTTAGATCTGTTAAAGGAAAGCTGAAGCTTGGCGTCCATGTTTCGCTGGCTTCTTGAAAGTTACTAGTAGTGGCGGTAGCTGTGCATAAATATGGATGCCATGATGAGCGCTTTGAGTTCGTTGTTAAAGTAACTGCTGTTGTTGATGCTGGTGGAACTATCGCAAAATTTGCGCCGTTAGAGATAACGCTTTTAGATAATAGCAATTTATCCAGCACGTAACATGTCCCTGAGCAATCATTGCTCACGTAATAACAACCATCAGTTCCGTTACTTCCAGTTTCTGAAGCCAAGCTTATCGGGTATCCATTGGGCGCAAATATTCCAACAACCATGTTGTCTTCAGTTATGAAAGCCAGCGATCCACCTGGAATAAACCCAAGCATCTTTCCTAAATATTGAGATCCGTTATAAACTTTGGGTGCATCAGATCCAGATGAACTTGCGCTATCTGTTGTTTCCTCATCTTCCTTCTTTTCTGTGCAGCCTACGATGAGTGCTATGACGATTAAAGATCCGAATATTTTTTTAAGCATTTGTTTTCCTCTAGAATTATTAAACTAATATTTATTTTGTTATAGGTAAGGTGGGGTGTCTATCTTTTGTAAACGAACTGCACTTTAGCCCTTAATACATTTGTTTCGTTTTGAGACTTGGTTTTGGGACTGGGTCTTGCATGATTTATCTTCGTTAGCTTGACTGCAAACGGAGAGATCTTGGATGAAAAAGAAATTTGCACTTGTGAACAGTAAGAGCGTTTTTAAGTTATCTTTGATTGCTGCTTTGATATTTACAGCAGATCTTGCTTTGGCAGCCAAAGGTAAAGGCAAAAAGGCAGTTGGTGGACACTATACCGTTTATCGCTATGATGTCGCTGCTTCTGGTTCTTGTCTTCCTGATCATGGGTCACATCCAGCAGAGGTTCTTCGTCGTAATGGAATTAAATATTTAGGAAATGCTTCCTCTGCGGAGGTTGAAGCTTTAGCAAAAGGTGTAGCGCAAGTTGAAAACCTTCTTGGGGATCCTTTGCCACGCCCTTGGCGACAGAATTTTAATTTTATAAATGCTTCGGGAAGCTGGAATCAAGGGCCTACGACTATCAATGTCCGACGCCCTAAGGGTTCTCCGAAAGGAACTAATGTCGGTCGCTTGATGCATGAACTTGGGCATCGGGTGGGGAACTCGGGTGTTTATCAGAAATATGCTAACTATACGGGGCGTACACGTTGTGCCATTACTGGGTATGCAGCTTCTAAATTTAACGAAGAATTCGCAGAAGTTTTTGAAGCCTACGTCGTTTATCCTGATCTTTTAGTTAAAAAGTGTCCCAAGGCATTTGAGTTTATGTCGACACAGTTATTCCCAAATACTAATCATAAAATAGCTTCCTGTGATCGCGGCTCTATCGCAAAGGATCCTGATTTTCCTAATGGAATTCCAATTCCTACTCCACGTCCGAAAGACATCGATACACTGTCAGAAGTGGAATCTCAGCAAGATGTCATTGTGACTCCAGATACTGGTGATGATGAAGTCGATGTTGATGATGAAGGTGAAGAATCTGACATTGATAGCGACGTTGAAAATGAAGAACGCGTTTCAAATGTTGATCGTGTTCCAGTTCCTACGGCGCGTCCTGCCTCAGGTGTGAGGTAACTTAGGAAGTGTGAAGTAAAAGGTGGTTCCTTTTCCTAGTTCGGATTCAGCCCAGATTTGACCTCCGTGGTTTTCTACAATCCTTTTGCAGACGGCAAGGCCGATACCTGTTCCCTCGTATTGGCCCTTATGGGCGCGGCTGAAGATTTCAAAAATTCTTTCTAAATGTCTTTTTTCCATTCCGATCCCTTGATCTTGGATGCTGAACTGCCAGTGAGCACCTTTGCTTGTCACATCAATACTTATTTGCGGGGATTGAGTGGGTTTATGGAATTTCATGGCGTTGGCGATGAGGTTTTGGAAAAGTTGCTGGATCTGAATTTCATCGCCCAGAACTTCTGGTAGGGCAGCATTGATTTTTAGTTGGGTGTGGGTTTCTTCCATTTGGGCTAATAGATTTTTTCTTACTGTGGCAACAGCCTCTTCTGTGCTGACTTTTTTAAAGTCTTTCTTGGCTGTTCCCGCCCGTGCGAATTCCAAAAGTCGATCAATAAGTAAACGCATTCTATTGCCAGCATTTATAATAAAATCCAAATATTCTTGACCTTCGGGTCCCAGTTTATGGGCAAAATCTTCAGCTAAAAGCTCAGAAAACTGAGTGATTGAAATCAAAGGAGATTTTAAAAAATGGGCCGCAATGGCAGCAAAGCGATCTAACTCCTGATTTTTTTCCTCTAATTCTTTATAAAGTCTGGCTTTTTCAATTGAAATGCTGGCTCTGTTGGCAACCTCTTCAATCAAGGTTTTATCGTGCTCAGAGATGCCTTCCTGTTCTGAAACCACCATGATGGCGCCAATGGTTTCATGATCCGATTTCAATGGAACGCACACGACAGATTTAATATTTAATTCTTCTAAATAATGATTTAGTTTTTCATCTTTAACTCCCGTTAAAAGCTCTTTATCCGTCACTGTTTTAAGATATTGCGTTTTCCCACGGCGTGCGACTTCAGTGGGGCATAAGACATTACCTTCAGTGTGTGGATACTCTTGGCGCATCCGGCGAATGATATCGATTTTTTCTTTATCTTTATGGGCTATTCCCACGGGATGAAGGACCTTTTCGCCATTATAAAGTTCAGCCGTACACCAAGTTCCCACTTTTGAAATAATTTTTTCTGCTAAAGCCTGCAGGGAGGTATTTAGGTCTAAAGTTTCAGTGAATATCTGAGAGGTCTCTAATAAGAACTGTGCATCTTCTTGGTGTTCTCTTTCATTATGAATATCGGTGTTGGCACCAACATATTTTAGTACCGTCCCTTGAGCATCCAGTACAGGTACGGCCCGCACGAGGTGCCAGCGATATTCACCGGTCGCTCCATGTCTAAAGCGTTGTTCTGTATTAAAAGGTTTCCCGTGTTTAAATGATTCTGGCCAAATTTTTTGGGTTCTTTCAACGTCTTCGGGATGCATGGGCTGTAGTTGGGTATCATCCCATTTGGTGCCTTTGGGAAGACCGAGATACTTATACCACCAGTCATTATACCAATCGACATAACCGTCAGGAGTGGCAGTCCAAATAATCATTGGCAGGGCATTGGCAAGTTCACGAAATTTGGATTCACTTTCTTTTAACGCTTCTTCAGTCAGTTTTTGTTCGTGAATATCAGTCCACTTCCCGATCCAACCTCGGAACGATCCCTGTTCATCAAAGATTGGATTGGCTCTGCAAAGCATCCACCGCCATCCTCCGCTGCGACTTTTGATGCGTTGAAAGAATGCCATAGGGCCCTCTTTAATTTTGGCATCATTAATGGAATTTAAACTGTTTTCAACGTCGTCTGGATGCATGACAATGGTGAATCGGTTGCCGAAAGCGGCTTCTTCAGGACTAAGACCTGTGAATTCTTCAAACTGGTGACTGACATATTCAATTTCAATATTTTTATTCATGAACCAGATGATGCCGGGGACTTTATTTAAGAGTGTGCGGAACTGTTCGTCGCTTCGTTTTCGTTCCTCTTCGCCACGCAGACGATCTGTGATGTCGTCATAGACAACAACACCGGCCACGATACTGCCGGCCTCATCTCGAATAGGACTTGCGGTAAATCTTAAAGTTCTTTCTTCGCCATCAGGTCTTTTAATTTTTATCAAATCCCCAACAACAGTTTCGCCTTTTTGAATGGCTCTAGCCAGTGGCCAATCGTGGGCTTTAAGGGGAGTCCCATCTAAGAACCATCCTTCTCTTACTTTATATTCTTCGAAATTATTTAACAGTCTTATTGCCTGGCCAAAAATAGTTTTAGACATCTCGTTGGCAAAAATAATTTTTCCTGAAGGCGCTTCAGCAAAGATAACCCCCGCAGGCATTTGGCTCATGACGGTCTTAAAACGATTTTTCTCTAATTCGATTTCACTTGTCAGTCTAAGTTGTTCTTCGTTAGAAGCTTCCAGGAATTTTCTTCCCGCTTCTTCAACACCTTCTTGAAGACAATCTAGGATAATGGCTGTTGATACAGAGTCTAAGCTTTGATCGTCATCTAAAAGCTTAAATAAAATACGTCTAAGAATGGCGTATTCATGAAGCACTTGATCTAGTGTGAAATTCTTTAGCTGTGTTCTTTGTTTGCCGTGATTTTTAGTGTCCTGATAAATTTCATGGCTTTGCGGCGAAATTTCATTTTCAAGGGCTTTGGCGATGTCCTCTAAAAGCTGAGGTAGGGAATCCTCTAGGGCTGTTGTGGATTTTTCCTTGGCTGCAGGTAAAGCCTCTCTGCTTTTAGTAACAAACTCCTGCAAGATCTTATTTTTATTTCTGCGAATCGCCTTAGCACATTGGGGGTGTGGCGAATAGGGCCCTGTGCCCGAAAACGGGCTTTGAGAGTTTTGCGCATGGTGATCAGGACGATGTTGACCCATAGGACTCCAAATAAGAGAAATAATAACAAAAGATTTTTTGGAGTCAGCTTTACCGTTGTTAATCTTTTTTTACGAACAAGCCTTAGGCTATCTTGTTGCTTTCACGTCGGTCGTATTTAAAAATACATTTATGAACTCTGATACTGAACAATTCATTTTAGTTCTTAGGGGAAACATCTATGTCAAAACGTGGATGCCACCTGGCACTGGGTCTTAGATTTCGTGCAGAGTTTTTAACTTCAAGTAAAAAAAAACGGCGGTAGAACCGCCGTTTTTATTATCTTAGTTTCTTTCAGTCACTTCAAAGAAACTTGTTGAAAGTGCGAACAAGGTGTCTTTGTTGTTCGAAGCTTGAAGCTCTTGCATGATTTCTAAACGGAACTTGCGGATTTTTTCAGAAATTTCCTTTGCCTTTGAGCTGTCCGTTGCAACAACAGTGCAGCCCATGTCCCAACGTTTACGATTTGTCGTACACATTGCTTCCGTGGCTTTGTTCTGCATTTGAGAATAAAAGTTGCGTGCGGCTTCTGACGAAGCGCCGTAACTTGAAGAGTATTTTTGAGAAGTCGAGACCCATTTACCTTCATCAGACTTAATAACCATTTTCAAAGTCTCTAGACGTTCTAAAGATTTTTCTACGGTGTCAGCTGATAGACCCAAACGGGAAGCGATGTTTTCAATAGAAGTTTCGAAGTTATCTAAATGTAAAAGCTGCAGAATCGCGGTGTAGTGCCAGTCAGAAATCACGGCGAATTCATCTTCACCGATTCTTTCAAAAGCTTCCTGGCGAACTTGTACGCGTTTTTGCGCCATCTCTCTAAGTACGGCACTGCGCGCGTGTTCTGCTAAAGCTAAATCAACAAAGAAATCTCTTTCAGAAGGGGAAAGATTTAATTTCGTAGCAAGGTTAACTGCACGGCTTTCTGAAAGACCCACTTTGTTGTTGATGATTTCACTAAGGCGCGAGCAAGGAACTTCCAGATCGCGAGCAAAAGCACGAAGAGAATAAGAAGGATTCTTCCTTTGTCTGCGTTCTAATTCTTTTAAAATATAATCGCGATAGTGGTGTTTTGACATGGAACGGGTTTTTACCGGAATTTCAGATGATGTCACGCGAAATTCCGCAATGGTGTTCCAGCGCTTTCCGCCCTGTAGATCTGCAAATCCCGCTCTAATCTTTTTAAAACCTGAGTCGCCCTAGATACCATGGTCTCTTATGAATGGATCGGCCTGGATTTTAAGTATTTCAATTATGCTATTGAACGGGGCCTATACAGCGCAAGCTGCGCCCTTGCGCCTGTCAGAAGCAATAGAACAAGGTTTAAGCACATCCCCAAAAACCCAACGGGCTGAATCTTTCCTGCGTGAAACGGAGTGGAAGAAAGCTGAGACCTATGCCGGATTTCTTCCTACTTTAACAGCCAGTGCTAGTTACCTCTTTGATAAAAAATACCTATTTGTGGACGTGGACTTGAACGGTTTACCCGTGTCGATTCCGCAGATAATCCCGACCTCAAATTTATACCTGACAGCCCAGTGGTCCTTGTTCGATGGTTTTAGCAGCATCAATCGTTTGCGTGGAGGAAGATCTTTAGAAGCCTCAGCAAAAAACGATTTGGATTGGACTCGCTTTCAGGTGGAACGGGAAATCACTCTTTTATTTTACCGCGCACTAGCGGCTAAAGAGATGCAAGGGGTGGCAGAGCAAAATCTTAAAGCCTTAGAGAATCATCTGCGCAACGTGCGTTTGTTTCGGAAGGTCGGTTCTTCAACCAACATCGATGTTTTGCGTGTCGAAGTTTTATTAAGTGAAGCTAAGTCTGAAGAACTTAATGCCGCAGACAACGTTGAAATCAGTAAGGCCCGTTTAAGCGAAGCCCTTGGAGCAGATCAAGATATCTCAGACATTGCTGGCGAACTGCCTGTTTTAAAAAAAGATCTGATAGATGAATTAAAAAATGAAAACCTGTCTGAACGGGCAGACTTAAAATCCCTTCAAGCAAAAGTAGAGGCCTTGACTTATCAAGAAAAGGCTGCGGAAAAATACTGGGTTCCGAAAATATTTTTAATGGGGCAGTACCAATATTATAACAATCGCACCGATGGGTTTGATGATTATGACAATTATCGAGAGGCCTATTATTACGGTGTCACTCTTTCCTGGAATATCTTTGATGGCTTGCTTTCCATTGCTCGCTCAAAACAAAGTATTGAACAAAAATACCAATCGGAAAAAGTTTTAAGAATGACTCAGCTTAAGGCGAAAAGAGATTTGGATTTTTGGAAAAGAAAGTTCATCTACTTTTGCACTTTGGTGGATGCCCGGTTTAGCGATATTGCGAAGGCCAAGGAAAGTGCAAGACTTTCCAGGGAAGGCTTAAGGGCGGGGGCAAGAACCAATTCTGATGTCTTAGATGCAGAAGCTGATCTTTTCCGTGCCCAGGCCGGCGCTGTGAATGCGCAACTTGGAGCCATTGAAGCTTTGATCAACTTAGAATTGAGTCTGGGTCGAAAAATCGCAGATTTTAAATAAGCCTTAATTTATTTTGTTACTACGAAAGAAGGAAAAGATGAGGCCGCAAAAGACGTGGGATGTTGGTTTTTAGCTGAAGCAATTTTCAAATAACTGCTCAATAAAAGAGCTAGGAAAATGAAAAACCAATTACTTGGAGATAAATGCAACAGCATATAAACCTTAGTTAATAGGGCTTCCCAAAGCTTTTTTGCTTTTAAGATAGCCAACGTAGTATTCGATACCGCTGGTTATACTTAAAATGACGCTGATCCACAAGACGCCGTAGGCGATTTTGTCCAAATAAGGCAAATATGGCTCCATAGATCCAATAATTACAAGGGGGATGGCTACCATTTGCATGGCTGTCTTCCATTTGCCCGCGGGTTTGGCAGCTATCACGATTTGATCTGCCGCAGCAACAGAGCGGATGCCGCTGATAAAATTGTCCCTCGCCAAAATAATAATAACCATCCAAGCATCCACTTTGCCTTGGGCTAAAAGCATGGTCAGAACGCTTGTGACCAGAATTTTATCAGCAATGGGATCCATGAATTTACCGAAGTTACTAACGGCATTGTACTTTCGAGCATAATAACCGTCATAGTAATCCGTGATCGAAGCAAGAATGAAAACAACTGCAGCAAATACGTTGTACCAAAGTTCGTTCGGCCACATAAGTGCAACAATAACAGGCACAATAAAAATACGACTCATGGTGATTCGCATAGGAAGATGTTTTTGAAAATCAGTCGTCATTTTTATCCCTCATAGCATTTTGGAATAGCACTAGACTAACCTACCAATGGCAGCTAGAAATAATCAATGTTTATTCATCGTCACAAAGTGCAGTTTTACGAAACAGATTTGATGGGCATTGTCCATCATAGCAACTATCTTCGTTTTTATGAAGAAGCGCGGGTGGCTTGGGCCCACGCCCATGGTTTGTTGGAATATCAAAAGCCGGGTTCTGCCAGTCATTTTGCTGTTTATGAAACTCAAGTGAAACACATCAAGCCCACGTTCTTTGGTGATGATTTAGAAATCGACGTGCAAGGTAGAACGGAAGGCAACCGTATCGTTTTCCAATACCGACTTCGAGGGCGTAATAACGAAGTATGTTCAGTTGCGAAAACAGTGCATGTGCCACTTGGACCTGATTTAAAACTTCTAAGACTGCCGGCTAATATGAAGGCCGCAATGGAGAAAGAACAATGGACAGAAACCTGGCTTTAGAATTTGTACGCGTAACTGAAGCTGCCTCTTTGGCATCAGCTCGTTGGATGGGCCGTGGAGATGAGAAAGCTGCTGATGCAGCGGCCGTCGATGCCATGAGAAAAGCTTTTGATGTTGTTCATATGGACGGAACCGTTGTGATCGGTGAAGGGGAGCGCGATGAAGCTCCGATGCTTTACATTGGCGAAAAAGTCGGTAGCAACGTAAAAGATGCACCAGCTTTAGACATTGCTCTTGATCCTTTAGAAGGCACTACGATCTGTGCAACCGGTGGACCTGGTGCGATTTCTGTGATCGCGGTGGCTGAAAAAGGAAAATTCCTTCACGCGCCTGACACTTATATGGATAAAATCGCCTGCGGGCCTGCGGCTAAAGGCAAAATCGATATTGATAAATCGGCAACTGAAAATATCCGTGCGGTCGCAGAGGCTCTTCGTAAGCCCGTCAGCGACTTGACTGTTGTTATTTTAAATCGTCCTCGTCACGAAGCATTGATCGCAGAGGCTCGTAAGACAGGTGCGCGTATCAATCTTATCGGCGATGGTGACGTCTCTGCGGCAGTGGCGGCAGCTTGGCCAGATTCTGGTATTGATTTGTTATTGGGTATTGGCGGAGCGCCCGAGGGTGTGATCTCTGCAGCAGCCATGCAATGCTTGGGTGGAGACTTCCAAGGTCGCTTGAAATTTAGAAACCAAGAAGAACGTGATCGTGCAAAACGCATGGGTGTCACTGACCTTGATAAGAAATTTACTATCGATGAACTAGCATCAGGTTCTGTGATGTTTATCGCAACAGGCGTGACTGATGGCGCACTTTTAAAGGGTGTGCGTTTTGGCGCTGGGGGAGCAGCTAAAACTCATTCCGTGGTTATGCGTTCAGCGACGGGCACAATCCGTACTATTGAAGCTTTCCATGATCTTTCGCGCAAACCTAGCTTGAATGTTTAGTTTTTTATGGAAGTGAAGCTGATCTGTTTTAACTGCAATAAGGAAATGACCTTCCACGGTCTGATCGGGCGGCGTGAGGAGTGTCCTCATTGCCGTTCTGACGTCCACGTTTGCAAGAACTGCGAACATTATGACGTGAAAGTTTATAATGAATGCCGTGAAACAGCAGCCGATGTTGTGCGCGAAAAAGATCGCGCCAACTTCTGTGATTACTTCACACCACGAAAAGGTGGAACCGGAGCGGTTGATCAGAAAGCCGCTCTTCGTGCCGCCGCTGAGGCCCTTTTCAAGAAGCCAACATAGTTTCTCGCCGATGTAACATAATTGTTCTTCGTCTGTTGTGGTCTAGGCCTTCGTTGACTCGGTTTAAACAAGTTGCCAGACTTACTCTATGGCAAAAGCATCTACCACCGAAGTTTTCAACTGCACTCCTGAACAATTTTATAAAATCATTTCTGACTACGAAAAGTATCACGAGTTTTTAGCTGAGGTTAAGCAATGCAAAGTGCTTAAAACCGAAGGCAATAGGAAACTTGTTGAATACAACGTTCAAGTTATCAAGTCTTTAAAATACTCTTTGTGGATGACTGAGAATGCACCCACAAGCATCACTTGGGAATTTGCGTCTGGAGATATTTTTAAAACTTCCGTGGGTTCATGGAAATTGGAAAATGAAGCTGGCAAGACCCGTGCGACTTACACAGTGGAAGCGACCTTCAGTATGTTTGTTCCCGGCCCCATCGCAAATGCATTGGTCAGCGTAAATCTTCCGAATATGATCAGCAGCTATCACAAAAGAGTAAAACAGCTTTATGGCGTCTGATGATTCACACAAAAAAGATGAAAAAGACAATCAAGGGGACTTAAAAGGTTTCCTTGGTGACACTGTGAAAAAAGTTTTCACCGCAGGAATGGGTGCAGCTTTTTTTACGGAGGAAAGTCTTCGTAATTATGTGTCTGAATTAAAACTTCCTAAAGAAGCCTTGAACATGCTGATTCAAGGGGCCAATAAATCCAAAGACGAAATGACCCAAAAGGTCACGAAAGAGATTGTTTCGATCATTCAAAAGATCGACTTTGTTAAAGAAGCTTCGAAATTCGCAGAAACCCACAAGTTTAAAATCACTGCGGAAATTGACATCATAAAAAAAGATCCTGCCGAAAAAGATAAAAAGTCCTAGAAAATCCAGACCAAGGGCGATCTCAAGTTGAGACGCTTTTTGCCCGATATAAATACCATGGAACAAGAAATACTTAGTGTCATTTCAGTGGTACTTTTCTGCGGTTGCTGTCATCAATTCATCAAAACGATTGTGACGCCGATACCAATGCTAGCAAGCGAACGCCCGTATGCAAGGGCCGCTATGCAGCTTGGCAAGTTCTATAAGTCTATGGCGTGGGGAGCAATGACCTCTGCGTTTCTTCTTGGCCTTGTTTATTCTTTTCACTCGGTATTTACCTCGCTATAGTTTAGAAGGCCGATGAAAAGCGCCCATCTGACTGCGTTGTCGGGTCTTGTCCTCGCTCCGACGTGGCGCTGCCACGCCTCCGCTGCGGGAAGAGCCCTCCGCCTTGCATATGAGCACTTTTGATCGGCCTTATAAGCGAGGCTCAAATGAATAATAAATCTTTTTCTACGGTAAATCCTGCTAATGGTGAAATTTTAAAATCCTACAGACATATTTCGTTTGATGACGCTGAAAAAGCGATTGCTGCTGCCGAAGAAGACTTCAAGGTTTGGCGTAAGACTTCTTTTGCTGAGCGTAGTAATGTTCTTAAGAAATTAGCGGACGGGCTTCGTAAGCATAAAGCTGAGTTTGCTGAGTTGATGCATTTAGAGATGGGTAAGCTTGTGGCTGAGGCTAAAGCTGAAATTGATAAATGCATTATGACTTGCGAATACTACGCGGAATCGGGGCCCAGTATGTTGCAGAATCAGAAAGCTTCGCCTTCTACTTATCCTTCTGCGGAAGTTAGTTTTCAGCCTCTGGGTGTTATTTTTAGTATTATGCCCTGGAATTTTCCACTTTGGCAGGTGATTCGTTTTGCAGCGCCGGCAGTGATGGCTGGGAATGTGATTTTATTAAAGCATGCGGATTTGACGGCGGGGGCTGGGGAATTGATTGGTAAAATCTTTTCTGAACTAGGAACTTCAGTGACTCTATTGCGTAATTTGCATGTAGATCATGAGGTTGCTGCGCAAATCATTGCTGATCCTCGAGTAAAAGGTGTGACTTTCACGGGGAGCAGTTCTGGTGGCAAAGCTGTTGCTTTAGAAGCTGCTAAAAATTTAAAAAAGATTGTTTTGGAACTTGGTGGCAGTGATGCTTATTTGGTTCTTGCTGACGCGGATGTTGAAAAAGCAGCGAAGGTGAGTACCAAGGCTCGACTTGTGAATGCAGGGCAAAGCTGTGTTGCGGGAAAACGTTTTATCGTCGACGAAAAAGTTTCTGCGGCTTACATCAAAGAATTTGTAAAAGAAATGCAAGGTGCTGAAATCGCGCCTCTGGCCCATTCGCGTTTTCAGAAACAAATTATTGAACAAGTTGAAAAATTAAAATCCTGGGGTGGGAAAGTTGTTTTAGGTGGTACCGCTCCTCAAGGAGCTGGGGCTTTTTATCCGCCGACTGTGGTGGTCTTTGAAAAAGATCATCCTGAAGTGCATAAGATGGAAGTCTTCGGGCCTGTAGCTTCTGTGATTGTCGCTAAAAACACGGAGCACGCTCTGGAAATCGCCAATTCTTCGCCCTTTGGCTTAGGTGGGGGAATCTTTACTCAGGACGTTAAAAAAGGAAAAGAGTTGGTTGAAAAAGAGTTGAACGCAGGTTTTGTCGTCGTCAATGATCAAGTCAAATCCGACCCGAGAATTCCCTTTGGTGGAGTTAAAGAATCAGGGTATGGTCGTGAGTTAGGGCCTTTTGGAATTATGGAATTTGTGAATATCAAAACGGTGGCTCTGGGGAATTAAGCTGTGACTTTGAAAAAACAGGATCTGGATCATCAAGTTTGGAAGCAGATCAAACTTCATGCTTTGCAAGATAAAAAGATCCTGGTCGCATTATCAGGTGGTGTGGATTCCGTTGCGTTACTACGCGCTTTATCAAAAGTGCATAATAAAAATGTTCTCGGGGCAGCCTATTTTCATCATGGTGAAGACTCCAATAAAGACTACCGAGACCGTGCCCAAGAATTTTGCAGAAAACTGTGCAAAAAATGGGAGATCCCTTTTTATCCTCTCGCTTCAGCGAAAAAACTAAAGTCAGAATCCCAATACCGCGAAGCTCGCTATCAAGCGCTGACGAATTTAATGAAAACTGAAGGATTTGTTGTTTTGGCCACGGGTCATCATCGTGATGACCTTTTAGAAACTCGACTTTTGCGTTTGATTCGTGGCACAGGTGCCCAAGGTCTTCAAGCTATGCATGAATACAAATCTGGCACCTTCAGGCCGTTGCTTGAAGTTTCAAAGGCTGAGCTTAAAAATTATTTGCGGGTTGAAAAAACGCGCAGTCTTCAAGATCCCACGAATAGGAATCTGGACCCTTTGCGTAATTGGGTGCGCCAAAAATGGTTGCCACTTCTTGAAAAAAAACAACCGGGTAGTTCTGCGTCCTTAGCACGCTCTCTAGAAACAATTGCGTTAGAGCTGGAAGGCTCCTCTCAAGGGGATCTTCTGTTGCAGAATGAGGACTATAAGACACAGGGCCTTTCGCGAGGTTTTTATCTTTCATTGAATCCCACTGAACAAAAAAGATTATTGGCTCAGTACTTATTTGCCCTCGGAAAACGGGATTTTTCTCAATCTCAGCTTGAAGAAATTCAGAAGCGCCTAGACAAGTCGCAAAAAGTGATCACATTCCAAGTAGGAAAATGCAATTGGGAAGTTAACGCGCAGCAAATCATGGTCCAGTCCTGATTTTAGAGAGAAAATCTCTCTGTGTTGATGTAGCTTTCATGTTAGTCTTGAAGGGTGATTTGACCCTGACCGAAAGGAACTTTAAATGCGATCAACTCAGAAAACGCTAGCTCTGTGGTTCTTCCTGATCATTATGGCTGTGTTTCTATTCCAAGCCTATGAGAGCAAGCACCAAAAAGTCATCGCTGATATGAATTATTCTAAATTCACAGAAGCTGTAAAAGCCAATGAAGTGGCTAGTGTGACCTTCCGCCAAGATAGCAGCGAAATCGTTGGTGAAGTAAAACCAGAATTTGAAAAGAAATATAACGGAACTCATTTTGCGTTTGTTGGTAACACCCAAGATGAAGGTTATAAGTTCCTTCAAGCCCATGGCATCACACCAAACTATGAGCGTGCTGACAATGGTGGATTCTTCCAATCACTTCTTGTGAACTGGTTACCGCTAATTTTAATCGTCGGTATGTTTTTATTTATCATGCGCCAAGTTCAAGTGGGCGGTGGTAAGGCGATGTCATTCGGTAAAAGCCGTGCGCGTCTTTTAACTGAACACAAGAACCGCGTTACTTTCAAAGAAGTCGCGGGCGTTGATGAAGCTAAAGACGATTTACAAGAAATCGTGAACTTCCTAAAAGATCCTAAGAAGTACACCAAACTTGGTGGACGTATTCCAAAAGGTGTTTTGCTAGTAGGTCCTCCGGGAACTGGTAAAACTTTGCTTGCTCGCGCCGTTGCCGGTGAAGCAGGTGTACCATTCTTTACAATCTCTGGTTCTGACTTCGTTGAAATGTTCGTGGGTGTCGGTGCAAGCCGCGTTCGTGACTTGTTTGAACAAGGTAAGAAAAATGCTCCATGCTTGATCTTTATCGATGAGATCGATGCTGTCGGTCGTCACCGTGGTGCTGGTATGGGTGGTGGTCACGATGAACGTGAACAAACTCTGAATCAATTGCTAGTTGAGATGGATGGTTTTGAATCTACGGAAGGTGTGATCTTGATTGCCGCAACCAACCGTCCTGACGTACTAGATCCTGCATTGTTGCGCCCAGGTCGTTTCGATCGTCGCGTGATCGTGAATAAACCCGATCTTAAAGGTCGTGAGCAAATCTTGTCTGTTCACATGCGCAAAACGCCATTGGGTCCAGACGTGGATGCATCTAAGATTGCTCGCGGAACTCCAGGATTCTCGGGTGCAGATTTAGAAAATCTAGTGAATGAAGCAGCACTTGTGGCGGCTCGTACAGATAAAAAATATTTGGAAATGGAAGACTTTGAAAGAGCAAAAGACAAAGTCATCATGGGTGCTGAAAGAAAATCCATGGTCATTTCTGAAGAAGATAAACGCGTTACTGCGTACCATGAAGCGGGTCATACGCTGGTAGGTAAAAAACTTGAAGGCCTAGATCCAATTCATAAAGTGACGATCATTCCTCGCGGAATGGCCTTGGGTGTTACGCAAACACTTCCAGAAAAAGAAAGCGTGTCACTGTCTAAGACAAAAGCTGAAAACATGATCGCGTTCTTGTTCGGCGGCCGTGCTGCTGAAGAAGTGATCTTTAAAGACATTACGACCGGAGCTGGAAACGATATCGAGCGCGCAACTGAAATTGCCCGCCACATGGTTTGCCAATGGGGTATGAGTAAGCTAGGTCCTTTGGCTTTTGAAAAACGCGAAGGTCCTGTGTTTCTTGGAATGCAGTATGGTCACACGCACAAAGATTATTCTGAATCTAAAGCAGAAGAGATCGATGCGGAAGTTTCAAAAATCATCCATGAAGGCTACACCCTGGCTGTAAAAATCCTGACTGACTATAAGGATGCATTAGAGCGCTTGGCTTTGGCTCTTCTAGAGTACGAGACTATCGATGGTCATGAAGTCGACATGCTTGTAAATGGCGCTGCGATTTCAGAAATCGAAAAATACCGCACTAATAAAAAAGATGGCGGCATGGGTGTTATCACCGCGGCTAAAAAAGACTCATCGGGCGATCCGGTGGGTAATACCGGGCCAGTAACGATTTAACAATCTGACTTTGAATAAACCCATTCTTCGGAATGGGTTTCAGCTTTGTGGGGCATCTTGATGTTGCAGCAGTTTGTCGACAACCTGATCTTTATCGTTCAGCATCTTCGTATTCAAGATGCGATCGATATGCTTCTGGTGTGGATGGTGGTCTACCGGATCTTGATTCTGATCAAACGCACCGGCACCATTCAAATGCTTTCAGGACTTGGTGTTTTAGCCATCGGTTATATCTTAAGTATTTGGCTAGAACTTTTCACCTTTAACTGGATTTTAGAAAAATTCTTTTCAAATTTATTCGTGATTGTTGTGGTCTTATTCCAGGCCGAGATTCGCAGAGCCTTGGCTCATATCGGAAGCAATCCGTTCTTCAGTGATTCCTCCAATGTCCAAGAAACCCAAGTAATTGAAGAAATTGCCAAGGGTGTGATTTTAACTGCACAAAAAGGCTTTGGTGCCTTGGTGGTGGTTGAACGAGAAATCGTGATCGACTACCACATCGAATTTGGAACAGAGATGGAATCCAAAGTCTCTGCTGAATTGTTGGCGTCCATCTTCCATCCGGAAAGCCCGATGCATGACGGAGCAGTTCTTATCCGCAATGGCAAGATTCACTCTGCGGGATGTTTTCTGCCTTTAAGTAAGAATCCTGCTTTAGATAAAAACCTTGGAACCCGTCACCGTGCTGCGATCGGCTTGACTGAAGAAACAGACGCCTTGGTGTTTGTCGTTTCCGAGGAAAATCGCTCTATCGGGATCGTACAAGGGGGACACCTTTCTACGAATGTAGAATTGGGTGATATCCGCAAAGCCCTTTATGAAACTTTCGGCTTAAAATATAAAGCCTTCTCACAGCAAGGGGAGGGCGTATGAGACGTCGTTGGTCCAATGCTTTAACTGAAAATTTCAGCTATAAAGTTGTAGCTCTGTTTATTTCGCTGATTTTGTGGCTGACCATTCTCGGTCGGCGCGATTTCGTATTAAGTAAAAATATTGATATCGAACTTATCACTGCACCCGGCACTCAAGTCGTGGCGCAGACGGCGGACCACGTGAAGGTGAAAGTTTCAGGCCCCCGCTCTTCATTAAAAAAGTTCTTGGAGAGTTCCCTTTCTCAGAGTATCACACTGGATGTTTCTCAGAAGGGCGAAGGGGTTGTGTACGTCGATATCCCGTTAAATAAAATCGAAGTGCCCATCGGCGTAAGAATTCTGGGGGTTCGTCCTAACCAAATTCAAGCTGAGATTGTGAACGTGAAAGGTCAGACTAATGACAAACAAGAAGGTAACTAAATTGGATAAAAAACCTGCAAAACTTTTTGGTACGGATGGTATCCGCGGGACTGCCAATCAATGGCCGATGACGCCAGAAACAGTTGTTAAAATCGGTCAGGCGATTGGTTATCTTTTGCAAAAGGAAGCTCATTCAACTTCGGGTCCTCGTAAAGTCGTTATCGGCAAGGATACGCGTTTGTCTGGATACATGATTGAGCAGGCTCTTGCCAGCGGTTTAAATTCAATGGGTATCTTCGTGCAACTTGTAGGTCCACTTCCGACTCCAGGTATTGGTTATTTGACTCGCACGATGAGAGCTTCCGCAGGTATCGTTATTTCTGCGTCCCACAATCCTTTCCATGACAACGGAATTAAAGTGTTCGGTTCAGATGGCTTTAAAATTTCTGAAGCCATGGAACAAGAAATTGAGCGTTTGGTGCTTGAAGAAGACCTGACTCAGCTTTTACCGCAAAGTAAAGAAATTGGGCGTACACGCCGTATTGAAGACTCTCAAGGTCGCTACATCGTTTACGTTAAGGGCACGTTCCCGCTTGAGTACACGCTTGATGGAATGCGTATCGTTCTAGATACAGCCAACGGAGCTTCTTACAAAGTGGCACCGTCGGTATTCCAAGAGCTAGGTGCTGAAGTCATTCAATTGGGTGATGATCCAAATGGTACGAACATCAATGATAAGGTGGGTGCTTTGTACCCAGCAAAGCTTGCTGAAGCTGTTTTGCAATACCGCGCTGATGTGGGAATCAGCCTTGATGGTGACGCTGACCGCGTGATCATGGTCGATGAAAAAGGCGACATCGTTAACGGCGACCGTATTCTGGCAATCTGTGCTTTGCATATGAAGGAACGCGGTCTTCTTAAAGGTGACACCTTAGTCGCAACACAAATGTCAAACTTCGGTCTTGAAAAACGCATGAACGAAGCAGGCATTAAACTTGTAAAAACCGGTGTGGGTGACAAATACGTCGTCGAAGAAATGCGGAAAAACGGTTACAACCTTGGTGGCGAGCAATCAGGTCACATTATTTTCCTAGATCACACGACAACGGGTGACGGTTGTATCGCGGCTTTAAGTGTTCTTGCCGTGATGAAGCAAACAAAGAAAAAAATGAGTGAGTTAAACCATGTCTTTGAGGACATGCCGCAAATTTTAATTAACTGCCGTGTAAAACGTCGCACGGATCTTCATGAGCTTCCTGGTTATAACGACATGATCCGCAATATCGAAAAGAAATTAGCGGGAAATGGCCGGGTGTTTGTTCGCTTCTCTGGAACTGAGCCTGTGATTCGGGTTTTGGTAGAGGGTGTGGATAAAACTCAGATCAATCAGTTCGCTGAAGAAATCGCATCCTTCCTAGAAAAAGAGCTGTCGTAATATGAAAAATAAAATTCGATTGGGTGTAAATGTGGATCACGTGGCGACTTTGCGCCAAGTGAGAGGTGGCACTACGCCATATCCGAGTGTCTTGGATATGGTGAAAAGATCCGTAAAAGGTGGCGCAGAACAAATCACGATCCATTTGCGTGAAGACCGTCGGCACATTCAGCTGCATGATCTAAAATTGCTAGCTAAAGAATGTCCTGTCCCTTTAAATCTTGAAATGGCAGCGACACCTCAAATGGTGGCCTTCGCGAAAAAATATCGTCCGGACTGGGTGTGTTTTGTTCCCGAAAAGCGTGCAGAGCTGACCACTGAAGGCGGTTTAGACGTAAAGAAAGGTTTTAAGAAAATGGCGCCGATGGTTGAAAAACTTCAGCGCATTGGTATTGAAATTTCGATGTTCATTGAGCCCTCCATTGAACAAGTAGAGGCGTCTTATGAGATTGGCGCCGACGCCGTTGAATTCCATACAGGCAAATGGGTTCACCTAACGGGGCCACGTAAAGAAAAAGAGTGGAAACGCTTGGTGGAAGCTGCAGAATGGGCGAACTACCTGGGTATGAATGTTCATGCGGGGCACGGGCTGGATTATGGTCATTCTAAAATGATCAATAAGCTGCCTTATTTGCAAGAAGTGAACATTGGCCACTCCTTGATCTGTTACGCGCTAGAAGACGGATTAGAGGCTTCTGTGCGCAAAATGAGAAAGATCTTAAGATAATGGCAACTGCCTTAAACTCTGAAAGAACGGTGAGAAATCTCAGCGCGCTCAAAGAGTTTTGGGTTGAACTGCTTCCGCACTTTAATGATCGCTGTATTTTATTGTTAAGCGGTGACGTGGGTGCGGGAAAAACAACTTCTGTCCAATTAATAGCTGAAATTCTTGGGATGCGCGACGTGCAGTCGCCGTCATTTGCAATACACCTTCGTTATGAAAACGCCCAAGGTCGCACATTGGATCATTTAGACTTATATCGCCTAAAAGATGACGATGATTTAGAGAGTTCTGGTTTCTGGGATCTGTTTGCGCAGAAAAATTCTTTGATTATCATCGAATGGGCCAATCGTTTGGACTTTGATTATCTGCCACTTAACTGGCAGCGCGTAGAAGTGAAATTTGAAAAGGTCAGTGAGACCGAAAGAAAAATAGTCACCAGATTAGTATAAAAAAAAGCAGCTTTCGAGCTGCTTTTTTTATTTCATACTAATGTCTTCTTACTTCTAATTAGCGTAACCCATCAACTTTGCATCATCTGCATTAGAGAAAAACACACGACGATAAACTGGAACCTTTTCATAGTTATCTGGCGCATACAGTTTTTTAGTTTGCGCATCTCCCACAGGGTTTCTGCCAACTTGATTTCGCGATGTTAGACGGAATAAATAAGGCAGCTCAACATCTGAATTTTCATAGGCAAAAATGCCGCGTTTCGCATCGTAAGCTTCCTTTGCAGCTTTGCTATAGTCGCTTACATAGCGTTTATCAAATGGGTAGATAAAGTACATCACGCCCCAGCCTTGGCGAATCATTTCTTTATTGATGTCGACGCCGTCTTTAACCAGACGTCCAAGAATTCTTCCATGTTTGTCAGCTTGGCTGCCATTAGATACTTCGACAATGGAATCAACGGGAAGTAACGAGCGTAAAAAGTCACGGGCCTGGTAAGCGATTTCGCCTTGGGTATTACCAAAAAAATCAACTTCAGGAGTGTCTACACCCATCAGTCTTACTTTGTATTTCACTCCGTCATTGACGCCAATAGCATTCAGGGTGTCGCCATCATGAACCGCAGTAACACGAATTTGAAAGGCAAATGCGCCCAATGGCAAAAGGAAAATAGCAAACAGTAACGAGCTAAAAAGTTTCACAGCCAGCCTCCGATTTTCACAGGCAATTTACCATGGAACATCCGCAGCTTAGAGAATATTTAAAGATATGGAGAAATTCACAAAGGCTGTCTAAAATGTAGACGAATGATCTTTAAAGTTACTGTAGAGTGGTCAAGATTAAGCTGCGAAACCCTTCATAAACTCCGCAGAAAGCTTTTCAGCCAAGTTTAATGAAGTCTTATTATAAGCTGATTTTTCAGCAAAGCCCATGATCATGCCGATGATTTTTTCATTGGCAATAATCGGTGTGATAGTGACGTGGTCTGGGATCTTGGCCTCATTCCAGTCATCAAAGAACTTTTCATTTAATTCATTGATTGAAATATAACCATGATATGGTTTTTGCGTGTTCGCAACGATGCTAAAAATACTTGGCGTAGCTAGAGGAAAACGAGTTGAAGTGTCCTTCATCCCTTTAAAGTTTTCATCCCAAGCAAAAGCTGTTAATTGCGTTTCTTGATCATCCAAAGTAAGGATCATGGATTTTTCAAAATGCGCCTTCATTTCACTTAAAGTAGTCTTGATTTTTTCAGTAAGTAAAGCCGCATTTTTCTTTTTCACTTTATCTAAAGCAAAAGTCCCATTCGCGACGGGATTGATCGTAGGTTTTGCTTGGGAAATCGCCTGTGGACGGGGAGCCATAGGAATGGTCTTATTTCCAAAACTGTCTTCAAATGCTGGAGGCAATTCTGTTTTCGGCGGTGGCGGCGGAATAGAAGGTTTTTTTATTGGCTCTGCCGCAGCAACAGGAGCTGCAGGAATTACTGGAGCAGTCTCGATTGGAGTTGGAGCCACTTTTAATTCTGGTTTTGCTTTTGGAGCAGGGGCAGCTGCTGGAGCTTCATCCATTAGAATCAGTTCATCGCTGGCTGGCGCTGAAGCTGATGGTTTTACTTGAGCAGCTGGTTCAGCTACTTCGATGACTTGTGATGTTTCTGCCACTATGGGTTCTAAAACGGGTGCAACTTCTTGAGAGGTATTTAAAGCCTCAAGACGAATTTGCGTGGGTCCATCAAAAAGACCATCCATTGCTTCTTCAGATTTTTCACTTGCTTCGTCTACAACTGCGACCTCTTCTTGAACCCCAAGATCATCAAATGAAAAGCTGTCTGCAGATTGTTTCGTAACAGTGACAACAGATAAGTCAAATCCCTCAGGAAGTTCACTTGCATCCATAGGGGCTGCAGCCGCAGGAGCCACAGCTCTTGGAGTGGCAGCTGAAGGTGAGTGCAAGCCGGCTTTTTCTGCGTATAAGTTTAAGCTTTCATAGTCGGCCAAAACAAAAATGACCGGCGCAGAAGAAGGAAAATCCTGTGGCGGTTGAAGACAAGCTACGATGAGGGAACCATCCCACTCCGCCACAGGCAGACACTCCACAGACCAATGAAAATGGGTCGCCCACTTTGCGAACATTTCCTGGGAAAAGGGAGTTTCTGTAAAAAATCGTGACTGAAGCTTAGGTAGTTTATAATGAGCCATAGCCCAAGAAAGGTACTTCTCAGAGTCGAGAGATTTTCCTTTTAAAGCAAATGCCAAAAGGCTCAAGGTTGAACCGCTCTTTTCAAAAGATTCGGTAAGTCCTTGAAGTTGCTCTTTAAAGTGTTCAAACCAAACTGGATTACTCATTAATGGTTTTATCGGAAAATAGGAGGAAAACCTTAGGCTTAGCTAGTCTGTGGGGCCCTAATAACCACTTTGAGGATTTTTCGGTGTTTTTTCTAGACCTCTAGCGAGTGTATATTTTCCAGCTTTGTTAACGCAGTAGACACCCCAAAACATCAAATATTCATAAGAGTTTTCAATACTTAAGAAATGTGCTACCTTCCGCCCACCTATGACTCAAACCAAGAACTTCCACTATTTCGACCACAATGCCACGACTCCTGTGTGCAAAGAGGTCCTTGAAGCCCTGCCAGAGTTGGCAACGGCTTGGGGCAATCCCAGCTCAATTCACTGGGGTGGAAGAATGCCTAAAAATATTTTGCGTGATGCACGTAAAGCCGTGGCAGATGCTGTGGGTGTCAGTCCTTTAGAAATTGTTTTTACATCCGGTGGCAGTGAAGCGAATAACACTGTTCTTAAGGGTCTGTTTGAATATTACCAGACAGCTCCGTTTCTATCTCCTGAGCAAAGTCGTCGCACTCACTACATGTGTTCTTCTGTTGAACATCCCAGTGTTATCAAAGCCATGCATCACTTAAAATCTTTAGGTGCACGTGTTGATTTTATTCCAGTAAATCGCCAAGGTCAGATCGACCTTAAATTTTTTGAAGAGCATTTATCAGAAGAAACAGCTTTAGTTTCCGTGATGTTTGCCAATAATGAAACGGGCACCTTGTTCCCGATAAAAGAAATGGCGAAGATGGCCCATGCTAAAGGGGCATTGTTTCACACGGATGCCGTGCAAGCCTTTGGCAAACTGCCAGTAAATTTAAAAGAGTTGGAAGTGGATTTTGCTTCTTTTTCTGGTCACAAGTTCTATTCGGTGAAAGGGACTGGGTTTTTATATTCACGCAAAGGTTCTAATTTTTCTTCTTTGATTAATGGCGGAGGACAGGAAAGACACCGTCGTGGTGGAACTGAAAATACTTTGGGTATTGGCGCCTTGGGTGTGGTTGCAAAACGCGTGAATTTGATTGCTGATAAAGCAAAAGAGCTGACGGCTCTTCGTGACCACATGGAAAAAAGAATTTTATCAGAGATTTCAGAGGTGACCATCACCGCAGGAGAATCGGCGAGATTACCAAATACCAGTTCATTGGTACTAAAGGGAGTCGACGGGGAGACTATGCTGATGGCCTTGGATATAAAAGGTTATGCGGTTTCTACGGGGGCTGCATGCTCTAGCGGAAATCCTGAGCCAAGTCCGGTGTTGCTGGCGATGGGACTTAGTCGGGCCGAGGCGCAAAACAGTTTGCGAGTCAGTCTTGGCTGGGACACGACGCTAGAGCAGGTGGATGGTTTTATTGAAAACCTAAAAACCGTTGTTGATAGATTAAGATCGTTAAGAAGTGATGAAGGAGATTCAACCCATGTCTAAAGGACGTGTGCTTGTTGCTATGAGCGGAGGCGTGGACAGTTCTGCCGCGGCTGCGCTCTTGGTCGAACAAGGTTATGAAGTGATCGGTGCAACTATGCAAGTGTGGGACTATTCCACTTGCGACATCGAAGAGGGAAACGGCACTTGCTGCTCAAGCATCGACGTGGATGATGCGAGAAGCGTGGCAGACCGCCTTGGTATTCCATTTTATGTTTTAAATTGCGAGGCCAAGTTTAAAGCTTCGGTGATTGATCCTTTTTTAAAAGCTTATCTTGAAGGACAAACACCGCTTCCGTGCGTGAACTGCAATACCTATTTAAAATTTGACCACTTGGTTAAAAAAATGCGGGAGCTTGAGTGTGATTATCTGGCAACAGGTCATTATGCTAAAATCGTTTATGACGACAAAGGTAAAGCTTCTATCCACACGTCAACTGATGACTGGAAAGACCAAACGTATTTCCTATTCACTATTGATCCTGAGTTGGTACCAAAACTTCTATTCCCTGTTGGCGATATGAAAAAGCCGGAAGTTCGTGCTTATTCTGAAAGCCGTGGTTTGGTCACAGCTAAGAAAAAAGATTCTCAAGGTATTTGCTTTGTTGGTAACCAAGGTTATCAAAATTTTATTAAAAGCCAGGTTGAAAAAACAATCCTTGATTCTAAACGCGGTAAAATCAAACGTTACCCTGAAGGTGAAGTGATGGCTTCGCACGAAGGCATTCACAACTTCACAATCGGTCAAAGCAAAGGCTTAGGCATGGATCACCATGAAAAGCTTTTCGTTATTAAAATTGATGCTGAAACGAACACCGTATGGGTGGGGGATGAAAGTCATTTGTTTGCCCATGAAGTGGACGTGATTGAACCAAAGCTTCTTGGTGATATCACTGACGGCGAGGTTATGAACGTGAAAATCCGCTATCAACACAAAGGTTCAGCTGCCCAAGTCTTTAAAACGGATAGTGGTTACCGTTTGAAATTCCAACAACCGCAAAGAGCCGTGACTCCAGGTCAAGCAGCTGTGTTTTACCGTGATAAAGAACTTGTGGGGGGCGGATGGATCACTCTGTAAAGTATCAAGTCCATACGTTCGGGTGTAAGGTTAATACTTACGATGCAGGACTTATTCAAAAGAACTTAAATGCCAATGGTTTTATGCCGGTTATTCACGGTGATAAATCAGCACGCATTCACGTTTTAAATACTTGCGCAGTGACCGCTGAAGCAACCAAAGAAGCTTTAAGATATATTCGTAGATTAAAAGTCAAAGATCCGTTTTGCACGGTTGTTGTGACGGGGTGTGCAGCTCAAGTCGACACAGGTTCATTTTCAAATCTTCCGGGCGCCGACCTTGTTGTCGCAAACTCTCATAAATCAAGTTTGCCAGAATTGTTAAACAAACACTTCCGTGGTGAGCTGACTGAAAAAGTATTTAAGTCGAACATCTTTAAAAAAGAAGATCTGGAAGCGGGCGGTGGTATTGAAAAGCACCACACGCGCACATTCTTAAAGATCCAAGATGGTTGTAACAGTTTTTGCACCTACTGCATTATTCCCTACGCCCGTGGAAAGAGCCGCTCTATTCCGGTAGCTGATTTAGTGCAAAGAATTAACGATCTTTATGCGGATGGTTCCCGCGAAGTTGTACTAACGGGTGTGCACATTGGTGATTACGAAGATGAAGTCACCGGCAAAAAATATGTGATGGAAGATTTGATCGAAGCGCTTTTAGCTAAAACTAAAATGCCACGTTTCAGACTTTCAAGTCTAGAGCCTGTGGAAGTTTCTGAAAGGCTTCTAGAACTTTATAAAGATCCACGCCTGTGCCCGCATTTCCATATGAGCATTCAAAGTGCGAATACGGATGTGCTTTTCCATATGAAACGCAAATACACTCAAGATGATGTGCGTAAGTCTTTAAACGCCATCGCTGAAAAGGTCCCTGGTTCGTTTGTAGGTATGGATGTGATTGTCGGTTTCCCTACGGAAACGGAAGAACAATTTCAAGACACTTACAATACCCTTGCGAAACTTCCTTGGACGAAAATTCACGTGTTCCCTTATAGTGAAAGACCAGGAACCCGCGCGGCAGCTTTGGATGTGTCGGTATATCCCCATGTCAGAGCCGAAAGAGCGGCCAAGCTTCGTGAATTAAGTCTGGCCCGTTACACTATGATGGCTCAGGCACAAATCGGCGCCACAAAGAAAGTTTTAGTTTTGAAAAATGCTGCTAAAGGTGGCCAAGGTCTAAGTCATGATTACTGGCCCGTTGATATCACCGGGGCTGAGAGTTTCTTAGACCACTGGGCAGGCCAAGAGGTGGATTTAAAAATCACAGGTTATGACCATTCCAATAAACAACACATGGAAGGTCATTTGATCGGCGAGGTTTTAACATGACACAGTTAGAACAGCGTTTAGGTTATAATTTTAAAAATCCAGCACTTCTAGAGCGGGCACTCACTCATAAAAGTTTTGCTAATGAATTAAAGTCGCCTACAGAGCATAACGAGAAATTGGAATTCCTAGGGGATGCCGTTTTAGATTTAGTAGTTGGTGAATTTTTGTATGAAAAGTTTCCCGCAGACACGGAAGGTGGCCTTTCTAAAAAAAGAGCCAGCATCGTGAATGAAGAAGTTCTTTCTGAACTAGCCATCGGCATGGAACTTAATAAGTACATGCAATTGGGAAAAGGCGAAACCCTGACCGGTGGCGCTTTAAAGCCGCGTTTAGTGGCTTCTTCATTTGAAGCCATAGTTGGCGCTTTGTTCTTAGATGGCGGATTTGAAGTGACGAAGGAATTCATTCGTCGCGAGTTCGCAGCTCTGACTGAGAAAGTCTGTGGAACTGAAGATTTTGAAAAGGATTATAAAACGCGTCTTCAAGAAATTGTGCAAAAGGCGCTAAAAGAAACTCCGAAGTATGAGGTTCTGGCTGAAGAAGGCCCACCCCATGACCGAGAGTTTTTAGTCTGTGTGAAAGTAAAGGAAGACGTGTGGGCCCAGGGGCGGGGTCGCAGTAAAAAGAATGCTGAACAATCAGCGGCAAAAAACGCTCTAGAAACAAAGTATAAGGAGACGCACTAATGGGTTACAAAGCTGGATTTTTAGGACTGATCGGTCAACCGAATGCGGGTAAAAGCACTCTGATGAATTATTTGGTTGATGAGAAAGTTTCCATCGTCTCTTCAAAACCACAAACCACCCGCCGCAGAATCTTGGGTATCTGGAGCACAGACCAAGGGCAAATCGTTTTCGTTGATGCCCCGGGTGTGATTAAAGCTGAAAAAGGTTTGAACAGCTTTTTAGCTAAGGAAGCTTCTGAAGTGATCGCAGATTCTGATGCATTGCTTGCTATCGTGAGCGTTGATGAAGAAAAACCAGAGCACGCTGAACAGATCGTGGATATGGTCGCTAAAAGCGGTAAGCCTTGGATGGGCATCATTACTAAGGCAGACATTGAAGAAAAAGCCCACCGTGTTTTGATCTTAAAAGACATGATTCAACAAAAAGGTGGAAAAGCGTTGTCTATTTCAGTGAAAGAATCTGAAAAAGACAGCGAAGAGCGTGAAGCATTATTGATTGAACTTTTAGAGCTGCTTCCTGAATCACCAGCGCCACTTTATGATATTGAACTATTCACGAACGAAAACGTTCGCGACATGGTGGCTGAAGTGATTCGTGAAAAATGTTTTGAATGCGTTCATCAAGAAGTTCCGTACTCTCTAGCGGTGCGTATCATAAAATTTGATGAAAACGCAGCTCCAGTACCAAAGATCCATGCAGAGATCTTGGTTGCAAGGGATAGTCACAAAGCGATTGTTATCGGAAAAGGCGCTTCCGTTATCAAAGAAATCGGAATGAAAGCGCGTAAAGAAATTGAAAAACTGATCGGCGAAAAAGTTTTCTTGGATCTCCAAGTGCAAAGTAAGCCAGAGTGGTTTGAGAACAAGAGAATTATGAAGGAGTTGGGATATGCAACAAAGTCTGAGTAAAGCGGAGTTTGCGCCCAAGGTGGCCATCATCGGTCGCCCGAACGTAGGAAAATCAACACTGTTTAATATTATCACTGAATCGCGCAAAGCCGTGGTGAAAAACCAGGCTGGGGTAACTCGTGATATCATGATTGAGCCCGTTGATATTTGGGGTAAGCAGTTTGATTTGATTGATACTGGTGGAATTACCGAAGCTGGTGATATTTTTTCTAAATTGATTCGCGAGCAAGTGACTGAGTTCTTGCATTCCGTGGACTTGATTGTGGCAGTTATGGATGGTCGCGCAGGACTTGTGCCTGAAGACCGTGACATCATCCGTGTGGCCAAACAAACAGGTAAGCCGTTTTTATTGGTTATAAATAAAGTAGATAAAACCACGGAAGAAGAAATGGCAAAAGCTGATTTCTATGAATTCGGGGTTGATATTATTTCTGCTTCCTTTGAGCAGCGCCGTGGTATTGGCGATATCTTGGAATGGGTGACAAAGCAGATCCCTGAAAATCCGGGCACTGTAAAAGAAGGTTTGAATATTGCTATCGTCGGTAAACCCAACGTCGGTAAAAGCTCCATTTGTAACGCGATCTTAGGTTCTAATCGTATGATCGTTTCTGATGTTGCTGGAACCACGATTGATGCCGTGGATTCGCCGTTTATCTATAATGGTTCAAAGTACACTTTGGTCGATACTGCAGGTCTGCGTCGTTCTGCAAAACGTGAAGATGATCTAGAGATTATTTCTGCATTTAAATCCCAAGAAGCCATTCGCAGAGCCGACATCGTTCTTCTTATGGTGGACGGGACAGTGGGACCTACTGATCAAGATGCGCGCATCATGCAAGCGATCATTGAAGACCATAAAGGTGTGATCTTAGTTGCAAATAAATCGGATTTGGGTGGAAAAGAAATTCCTGAATATCGTAAAACCTTCCGCGAACAAGTAGAAAGAGTTTTCCACTTTTTCACAGATGTGAACGTCGTATTTACCAGCGCTAAAACGGGCTACGGTCTGGAAGAACTTTTTGAGATGATCGAAAAGGTCGGTCAGCAATTAACATTCAGAGTTCCTACTTCTGAACTGAATGACTTCTTCTTTGAAACAATCCGCAAGGCACCAGCTCCAGTTTGGGGAACGACGAATGTGAAGTTCTATTACTTGACTCAAACTTATCAACGTCCGCCTTCTTTTATTGCCTTTGCCAATCACCCAGATGGTGTGACTAATTCATACCGCCGTTTCTTAGTTAAAAACATCAAGGATCGCTGGGATCTTTACGGTGTACCTATTCGTATTTTCTGTATGAAGTCTCGTAAGGGTGGGACAGAGTAATGGCAAAACGCGGCTCATGGAGAACACGCTTTGGATTTTACCTTTTAGCCATTGGTTCTGCCTGTGGTCTTGGAAATCTATGGCGTTTTCCCTATGTCGTGGGTGAAAACGGCGGTGGCGCCTTTATCTTGATTTATGTCTTTATGGCTTTAGCCATCGGCGCTCCGATGCTTATTGCCGAATTGATCCTGGGTAAAAACAGCCGCAAATCGGTTATCGTTGCAACTCAACAGTTAAGTGCAAAAGCCGGAAAACACTTTAAGTGGGTCGGCCGTTTTGCGGTGATTCTAAGTATCGTCGTTCTATCTTACTACGCCGTGATCAGTGGTTGGGTGTTGCACTTTTTGACTCAATTCTTAGTCTCGCTATTTAGTTCACCGGAAACCGTGACGACAAAAACAAATCTGGCTTCGTTGATGTCAAACGGATGGTTGCAGTTCATGCTAGCCAGCGCGCACTTATTAATCACCGTGGTTGTGGTTGTAAAAGGTGTGCAAGAGGGTTTGGAAAAGTGGATCAGCTACACCATGCCTCTGTTTGCGGCATTGGTGATTGTTCTGGTCGTGCGATCCTTTTCTTTACCTTCGACTCCAGAAGTTTTGCGTTTCTTATTCTATCCTGATTTTTCTAAGTTAAATTTGGCGTCGTTAAATCATGCCTTGGGACATGTGTTTTTCACCTTGTCTGTGGGGTTTGGCACCATGGTGACTTTCGGCTCTTATATGCGTGAAGAAGATCATCCGCCAACTGCGGGTTTCCGCGTGACCTTGGTTGATACGGCTATTTCCCTTATTGCAGTTGTCATGATTTTCCCGGTGGCTTTCCAAGCGACCAATGCTCCGCTGACGGATCCTGCCTTGATGTTTGAAGTGTTACCTAGTTATTTAATCAGCATTCCAGGCGGTGCTTTGTTTGGCTTGGCTTTTTTTGCCTGCCTTTATATGGCAGCCTTGAACGCCAGTATCGGCCTCCT
Source organism: Bdellovibrio bacteriovorus (assembly GCA_041888585.1). Lineage (GTDB taxonomy): Bacteria > Bdellovibrionota > Bdellovibrionia > Bdellovibrionales > Bdellovibrionaceae > Bdellovibrio > Bdellovibrio bacteriovorus_I. The sequence goes on from CP168971.1 coordinate 1,671,539, forward strand.
AGAAGTTGTTGTCTCTAACTGGGTGGATGTGCAAAAGAAAATGGAGCGGGGAGCAGCCAGCTGGTATTCTGGAATCATTGCTTTATGCCTTGCGACCTTCCCGGCATTATCCAGTACGTTGTTTGCGGATTTTCAAGTGAAGGGCCGATCATTGATTGAGTCTTTGGATTCACTTTTGATCAATTGGGCTTTGCCGATTGTGGCACTAGGAATGTTAGTTGCCTACAACCTTGGTACTTCCGAAAAAGAAAAAGAGCTGAATTTCGTCGATAAGGATAAATTCGTCAGCTATACGATGTATCCTCATTGGATGTTTACTTTGAAGTGGGCAGCGCCAGTAGTGATTGGCTTAGCCTTAGTGCTGCAAATCATTGGCGCCATCTTAAGATAGAAATTAAAAAGCCCACTTTCGTGGGCTTTTTTTTAGAAGTTCATTCCGATAATCGCGAGAACCGAGAAAAAGTCCCCGGTGATGTTTTTATCCAGCTTTTCAGTGCCACCACCAGAAGGGATGAAGTTTTTATTTTCATCACTAAAGTTCACATAGTGATAAGCGCCTTGAATCCCTAAGTAAGCTTTTTTACGCATCAATGGAATTTCTAAACCTGCACCGATATCAACACCCATGGCAGAGTCGCGGCTAAAGCCATCAAGGCCTGCGATGGTGTAGGTACGATAGAACTGACCAAGACCGCCTAGGATATAAGGATTAAGATCAGCAAGACCGCGAGTTACGTTTTGAGTGTTCAAGTAATACTTTAAGTCAAAATTAATAGAACTGACGGAGACGTTACCAGTGTAAGTAACACTTTCATCATTGGTCGTAAATCTCACAGCATGGTCGCCAGTTTGAAAGCCCAGGCTCATTGCTAAACGAAGATCAAAGAAATAGCTTAAGAAAATTCCGAAAGTAGGTGCGGCTTCATAGATATCAGCCATGTTGCCTGAAAACCCGCGGGTACCGCCAGCTAGGCCAATCGTAAAGAAACGACCATTGCGGAAAAAGTTGATATCCGCTTCTTCGTCAGACTCTTCATCAAATTCACTGTAATCAGTAAAAGGGTCGTAAGCTTCATCGGGATCTACTTGCGCTAATAGATATGATTTTTGATCCGACTGTGCTTGGGCCTGATTAGAAATGATCAAGCCAAAAAGCAGCACAAGTGCGGCAGTGCCGAAATGAATAGCGGTTTTCACAAGTTCCCCCTTAGGAAAGCCACTCCCTAAAAGAGCCACTTTCCTTTATTTATTATCGAATAAAACGGGGCAAAACTTCAAAAAAAAGTACGAAAACCAAGGCTAGGTCTTGGACTTTGTCTCAACTTGAAACAGATTTTTTAAAATGCTTTTACCTACAAGGGTTCTTCAAGGGCTTTTTCAACGGCATTGACGATGCTGCTAGAAGACGGCTTGGTGATCGAACTCCAGCGTTCAATGACTTCGCCTTTTCTATTCACAAGGAATTTTTCGAAATTCCAGCTGACGTCTTTGAACAACAGCCCTGGCTTTTTCTCAGTCAGGAATTGATATACCGGCTGCTTGTCTTTGCCACTCACCGGAAGCTTATCAAAAAGCGGGAAGGTTACGCCGAATTCTTTTTCGGCGAACTTTTGAACTTCGCTATTGTCGCCTTTTTCCTGTTTAAAGTCGTTGGATGGAAAGCCAAGAACGACGAAACCTCGAGATGCATATTTTTTGTACATCTCCTCAAGCTCCTTAAGTTGTGGAGTAAAGCCGCATTGGGAGGCTGTGTTAACAACCAACACCACCTTTCCACGATAGGTAGAGAAGTTTACTTTCTTGCCGTTAAGAGAATTCGCGGAAAGTTCGAAAAAATTTTCTGGTTTTTCAGTGGCTGTGACATCTTTCCCGTAAACCAGGTGGGCCGCGAAAATAAGAGTGAAAAAGATGAAGTGGCGCATAGGTTCCTCCCAAGCGGTCTAGAGTCTAAGAGTCCTTTTCTGAAAGGACAAGAAAAAGGGTTTTGATAATGTTTAGATGCAGCGCGCGCCTTTGACTTTAAGTTAGCCTGATTTTCTAATCATTAAGACAGTTTAGAAGACATTTTTAAGCATTTAGAAGGAGCCCAAAAACCATGGAATTGGGAAGTCCATTGATTTTGATTTCTGCTTTTGGCCGAGGCCATTGGTTGGCGGCAGCATTAGCAAGTGAAGGAATCAAAACTACGTTGGTGGATGTTTCTTCAAAACTAGGTGTATGGCCCACCGAAGATGTTGAAGGCCCCTTTGGTTTTTTTCGTAACGAAAAAATATCAGAATCCCATTTAGAGCGTTTGTATTCAGATGATCCTTTTGAGGAAGTTCCCAATGGATTTACATTGTGGATGAAAAATGGACCTTTTGAATGCAAAGGCCCTTTGACGAAATTTAAAATTGAAAAAGCAAATCTGGATGCGCAAGTAAAAGAACATTTAGCTGGCGCCGTTTCTGGTAAAGCGCGCCGCGCCCTTTATCGCAATGTGGACTCTTTGGAGTTTGACCAGTCATGGTTGCTTCATCTTGCGCATCAGTTTGCAGCTACGACCTATCAAGCGAATGCTTGGTCAGCCCAGGACGGGGAAGCGTTGCCGATTTTTTCTAATTTTCTAACTCGCCAGGCGACTCGCAACGGTTTAGAAAAATCTTTGGAATGGTTGCAAGCTAAAGGTGTTGATGTCATTCGTCCACAACAAATCATGGACGTTTCTTTTGGTTCAAAAAAGACGATCACGGGTCTAGAGCTATCAGGACAAAAACAGGGTTTGTTCCGTCTTGAACAAATTGTATGGATGCTTTCCAGTGAAGAAACGTATTTTTTAAATGAACGTCTAGGGAAATATTTTTTTCCTGAAGGTGCGATTGAGCCTGAGTGGTCTTGGGTGCGTTACCGTGTAGGATTAAAAGAGTGTTTTGAGCGGGATCGCCTGCCAGCCCATACTTTAGTGATTGAAGATATGAATTCACCGTGGACCCACGAAAACATGATGGTTCTTCAACGAACACCGTTGGCGGATCAGTTTGATGTGTGGATGCGTCTTCCGACGGTCCAAAGATTTAATAAAGATTACCTGACTTCGCGCAGTCAGCGCATGAAAAATTATCTAAGCCAGCGCATGGCTTTATCTGATCCCCAAGTTCTAAGTTTTCCGCAAGAATATTATTATACCTACTCGCAATTGGGGGCGACTCGCTTCCCTGTTTTTTCCGTCAAGCATGAAGCTCGTCGCGGAAAGGCTCAATATAAGAACCTGCATTTGAGTAACCCAGAAGTGTGGCCTCACTATGCTTGGACAGCTTACTTTGAGCGCGATGAAATGATTTTAAATAAACTTACTGCTTGGTGGAAAGAAAAGCTTCTTAAAGAGCAAAAAGAAAAACGAAAGGAACACGTTTCGTGATCGAAAGATATACTCGCCCGGAAATGGGCCTTTTATGGCACGCTGACCATCGCTTTGGAAAAATGATGGAAGTAGAAATAGCTGTAGCAGCGGTTCAAGCTCAAATGGGTATCATTCCTAAGGCAGCTGCCAAAGCCATCGCGCAAAAGTCTCGGTTCAGCGTTAAAAGAATCAGTGAAATCGAAAAAGAGACAAAACATGACGTGATCGCTTTTGTTTCTAATCTGGCTGAAAACGTTGGTCCCCACGGAAAATATATCCACTATGGGATGACCTCTTCTGATGTTCTGGATACGGCATTTAGTCTGCAAGTCCGTGAAGCCGGTGAAGTGCTGATGCGCTCTATTGCAGGATTGGAAAAAGCGTTAAAGGCTTTAGCTAATAAGCATGCAGAGACTCTTTGTGCTGGACGGACCCATGGTATGTTTGCTGAACCTACGACTTTTGGTTTTAAAATGGCTGGGTTTCTGGCTGAAACCAAACGCAATACCAAACGGGTCAGAGCAGCCTTAGATGCGATGAATGTGTGTAAGCTCAGTGGTGCCGTTGGAACTTATTCTAGCCAATCACCAAAAGTGGAAGCGGCGGTTGCAAAACGATTAAAATTAAAAACCGAAACCATCGCAACCCAAGTCATTCCTCGCGACCGTCATGCAGAGATGTTAAATGCTCTTGCGATGTTGGGAACGGGCTTAGAGCGTTTAGCGGTTGAGCTTCGTCACTTACAAAGAAGTGACGTGGCGGAAGTGACAGAAGGTTTTACTAAAGGACAAAAAGGGTCATCAGCAATGCCCCACAAAAAAAATCCGATCAGTGCTGAAAACATTACGGGGCTTTCTCGTTTGTTACGAAGTTACGCGATTGCAGGATTAGAAAACGTGGCGCTATGGCATGAACGTGACATCAGTCATTCCTCTGTAGAGCGTGTGATTTTTCCTGATGCGTTTATCGTTGCAGACTATGCCTGCAATCGCATGACAATCTTGCTTGAAGGTCTTGATGTGAATAAAAAACGCATGCAAGACAATATTGATAGCTCTCAAGGTCAGATTTTCAGTTCTCACGTGTTATTAGCTTTGATTCAAAAAGGCATGATTCGCGAAGAGGCCTATGCTCTGGTGCAAAGACTGTGTCATTCATTAGGTTATGGCGAACACTTGCGTGAAAAATTAAATCAAGATCCAGAAGTGCGTAAGCTTTTAAAACCAAAAGAGATCGAAGAGATCTTCACCGGTAAAAAACATAAAAAATCCATTAAAGATATTATCAAACGAGTGCAATAGTGGCTGATTGGAAGTTTTTAAAAGAAGGCGATGTGATTGATGTGGTAGCTCCAGGTTACCCATCCCAAGCCCATGAGGTCGAAGGTGCTGCGAATTTTTTAAAGAAATGGAATTTGCAAGGCCGCATTCCCCCGGGTCTTATTAAGCCGCATTTTCTGCACGCCCATGAAGATGAAGATCGCTTTGGGTTTTTAAGAGCCGCCATTGAATCAAAAGATTCCCAAGTGATCTGGTGTCTGCGAGGTGGTTACGGCAGCAATCGTTTGGTACCGATGCTTGCGAAATTAAAGAAACCTAAGACACCAAAGCTGGTTATCGGCATTAGTGACGTTACATCTCTTCATACTTTTTTTATTCAAGAATGGGGCTGGTCCACTTTGCATGCGCCACTCTTGGATCGCTTAGGGCGAAACCTGGTTGCTCCGAAATACGAAAAGGAACTTCACAACATTCTATTTGGAAAACAAGATCAGATCGAATTTAAGAAGTTAAAGCCTTTGAATGATGCGGCCAAGAAGACCGCTAAGATTCATTCTAAAATTGTTGGTGGAAATCTCACGGTGTTGCAATCCACATTGGGAACCCCTTGGCAGATCAAAACCGATAAATCCTTATTATTTGTCGAAGATCTTGGCGAGCGTGGGTATCGCATTGATAGAATGTTTGAACAGTTCCGTCAGGCGGGCCTGTTTAAAAGATGTCACGGCCTGATTTTGGGGGACTTTATTGGCGGTGAAGAACCATCAACCCAAAAGAATAATTTTAATTTGGTTTTTAAACGTTGGGCCCAGGATCTAAACATTCCTATGTATCAGGGGCTTGAAGCGGGGCACGCTGTTGTACAAAGACCTGTGCCATTTAATACTTCTTGCGAATTGACCTTGGAAAAAGGCAAGGCTCGTTTGGTTATTGAAACCGGAGGACGAAAGTAATGAAATTTTCAGTGTTAGAAAAAAATCTGATCAAACAACTTGAAGAAAACATTCGCGATACGACCCCGGGAGTCATGGTTCGTGCTTATCAGGGCGGAAGAATCATTTGCGACGTCGCTGTCGGTAATACCTATGCCTATTATGATTTAGCTAGTTTGACCAAAGTCATTTTCACAGTGCAAGGAATGATGTGGGCTTTTGAGCAAGGAAAGTGGAACTTTGAAACAAAGGTAAAAGATTTAATTCCTTGGTTTCCAGAAGAATCAACGAAAGTGACTGAGTTATTAACTCACAGTTCCGGGGTGCCATGGTGGCTGCCGATTTATCAAGAAATCAAACCCGAACTTCCCCGCGAAAAAAAGTTTGATCAACTTAAGGAGATTCTAAAAAAAGTGAAAGTTGAAAAACAAGACACGGCCGTTTATTCAGACGTGGGTTTTTGGTGTCTTGGTTTCATCCTAGAAAAACTTTTTGATAAGCCACTTTTACAAATCTGGGAAGATATTAAAAATAAATTCTATTTGGGCACTACGCTTGAATTCCACCCAGACAATAGCTTTACGACCCGTGCCGGACTTTATGCTCCGACGGAAGAGTGTCCTATTCGTAAAAAACTTATCCAAGGCGAAGTTCATGACTTAAATGCCTGGAGCCTGGGTGGGGTATCATCTCATGCCGGACTTTTTGGAAGCATCGATGACGTGGGTTGGTTCTCTCTTCATTTGCGTTCGCATCTGATGGGGATTGCAAGATATTCCATTCGTCAAAAAACAGCTCAGCTTTTTGCTAAGCGCGCTTTACCTGAAGGCAAAGGTGATTGGGCCATGGGTTACATGATGCCAACTCCGGGTTCAGCAAGCTGCGGAACCTATTTTAGCTTGGATTCTATTGGCCACACCGGCTTTACAGGAACTTCCATGTGGTATGACCCGAAAATGGATTTAAGCGTAATCATTTTATCAAACCGCGTGCTTTATGGCTCTGACAACAAAGCCTTTAGCAAATTACGCCCTGAGATACACAACTGGATCGTCGAAAATTATCGACGTTCAGGGGTTTAAGGCGCAGGCAGAAGCAGTGTGAGAAACATTCAATAAAGTAAAAGGAACCTTTAAATGGAATTAAAAGCAGGAAGCCATATTCATCTGATGGGAATTTGCGGGACGGCGATGGCGTCTTTAGCAGGTTTACTTAAAGATCGTGGATTTAAGATCACTGGAAGTGATTTGAATCCTTACCCACCGATGTCGACTCAACTTGAAAGTTTGGGTATCAACATCATGAAAGGCTACAAAGCCGAAAACCTTCATCCGAAACCAGATTTCGTTATTGTTGGAAATGTTATTTCTGCAAGCAATGAGGAAGCCCAAGAGTTAAATCGCTTGGGGATTCCATTCACATCTTTACCCAAAGCCATGGGTGAATTTATCATCCAGAATCGTGAAAGTATTGTGATCTCTGGCACCCATGGGAAGACAACAACGACTTCGATGATGTCTTGGGTTGCGGAAGTTCAAGGCGTGAAGCCAGGGTTCCTGATCGGCGGAATTGCGAAAAACTTTTCCCAGTCCTTTAAAAATCCAGAAGGAAACTATTTTGTTATCGAAGGTGATGAGTATGATACTGCCTACTTCGATAAAGTTCCTAAGTTTGTGCACTACAAGCCGAAGCACGTGATTTTAACTTCAGTAGAATTTGATCACGCGGATATTTATAAAGATCTTCAAGCAGTGAAAGATTCTTTTGCTAAACTGATGCACCTTATTCCAGAAAACGGCACTTTGTTAGCTTGTGCTGATGATGCGAACGTAATGGAATTAAGGAAGCTTGCTCGTTGTAAGAATTCATTCACTTACGGCATTGGTAAAGGTGATTTCCAAGCCGAAATCCTTAGCCAAGACGAAAAAGGTGTTAATTTCCAAGTTCGTCACGGTGGTGAGGTTCTTGGCCCATACCTTGTATCTTTGACTGGGGACTACAATATCTTAAATGCCACAGCCGTGATTGGTCTTTCAAAATGTTTGGGGTTCTCTCAGCACAACATAAAAAAAGCATTGGAAAGTTTTGAAGGTGTTAAGCGCCGTCAAGAAATTCTTGGAGAGCCGAATGGCATTTTGGTGATTGAAGATTTCGCCCATCATCCAACAGCAGTAAGAGAAACCGTGAAGGGGATTCAAAAGAAATACCCTAACCGTAAAGTGTTCTCGGTGTTTGAACCAAGAAGTGCGACATCCCGTCGTAAAGTCTTCCAAAAAGATTATGTGGAAGCGTTTAAAGGTTCCCACGAAGTTCTGCTTGCGAAAGCTTTTGATCAATCGAAGATCGATGAAGAAAATCGTTTTTCTACCCATGAGCTAGTTGCAGATTTAAAGCAAAGTGGTGTAACGGCAGAAGACTTTGATTCAGCTGATCAGATCGTTTCTGCTTTAAAATCCAGAGCGAAAAGGGGAGATGTGATCTTGATCATGAGCAATGGTGGCTTTGATGGGATCTATGTCAAACTTATGAACGCGCTTTCATAATAGAATTTTTGTTTCACTCTGAAGCAAAATTCTTCTGAAATTCGATTTATTAAAAAAACCGGAACACTTTGTTTTCGTTTAGTTACAAGGTGTTCTGTCTCTTCTTGAAACATGTTTTTACGTCCCATCAACTACTTAGAACAAAGTACCTCTAAAAACTGTCTCAAGGATGCACAAAAGCCCTCATTTGCCTCTTGAAAATTCCTCTTCGTCAGGTTTCTGACAGTCACATAATCGCCCTTTTTGGTCGATAATGTAATGACTTGGGGGAATGAAAATATGAATGGCAACAAGCTGGGCTTACGCCCTTACTTGATTGTAGTCTCTTTAGCGTTTGCTTGTGTGAATGCGCAAGCCGCATCTGATACAGATATGCGTAACGCTAAGAAACTTTATGAGCGTCTTACAGGCGTGAAAGTCAATTCAAGCAAACCCGAATTAAAAAAGGTCGCTGATCTTTTAGCTGAAGGTAAAAAGCTAGAAGCTGCTCGCTATGTCACGACTTTGCCGGATTTCCTTAACGTGCAAGTGAAAAACTTGGCGCTTCGCCTTTCAAATAAAGATGAATCAGTGAAGGTGAGCTTCAGTGATTTCGCGGCTCTTATCGTGGGTGTTGTCCGCGATAATAAAGACTTCCGTGATATTTTAACTGCGGATTATTTCTATGAGCTGAATGGCGTGCCAAACCAGGACGACCAAAGAACGCGTTATTACAATCAAAGCCATTTTGTTCCGGCTGAAACAACGTACATGGATTTAACCAAGGCGTTGGTTCATAAACCTCGCCAGCAAATGGTTGTGAGTTCAGTTGACACTCCTTACAACCAAAAAGACAAATCTTATCCACTAATGACTTTGGCGAACAACCCAGAACCAGCTGGTGTTCTTTCAACTCGCACCTTTGCTGAAAGAGCTTTAGGTGGCGGTACCAACCGTCGTGCGGTTGAATTTTCATTAAAACAATTCCTATGCGTTAGTATGGCAGAAGCTGCGGATTCAAGTGCTTCAGATCAATATGTGGGTCGCGACGTTGAGCGCTTCCCTGCGGGTGACTATAATAAATATCTTACTTCTTGTAAGAGCTGCCACTCGGTGATGGATGGTATGCGTGGTGCCTTCGCTAAGATGGATTATGCGAACTTCACAAACTCTGGAGCAACAGGCGTTTACTCTGTAATGCACGGTGATTTCTTTAAAAACAATGATATCGCAGCAGCTTATAACAAGTATCTTGCGGATGTTGTGAATCCAACAACGGCTGCGATTATTCCGGATTTAGAAACAAACCAAGAAAACTCTATTTGGTACAAAACTCGTTATGACTATTTGATCATGCGTGGTCAAACAGCAGCTAATGCAAAAAGTACATTAGATGCGTCTTTGATTCAAATCCGCGATCAAAAGATTGTGACGGCTTTGATTGCTGAGTATCGCGCTAAAAAAGCCGCGGCTCTTGCCGATTTTAGAACTAATCGTAACGACGCGACTTACAGAACTAATTACGTAAAAGCTTGCTTGGATCATTTGGGTAACACAACGATCACTGCCGACGTTCAAGAACAACGTTTCTTACAGTGCAACCTGGATTCAAAGAAAGATATGTCTGTTCTTTATGCATTTTATAACGATTCGATGACGGCTAAAGGTGTTACAGAAACGGTGAAAGAGGGTCTTTTAGGTAAGCTAGTCAACCGTGGACGTCAGCCAAATAATAACTACATCCGTCCATACCTTGAAGCAAAAGAACAACTAAAACTTTATCCACGCAACGTGTTTGATTCAGACACCGGTGTTGCTACGAAAATGAATAAAGGAAGCTATGCTTACGGCTTCGTTGTGAATAGCGATAGTTTCGTAAACAACGCGACTTTGGGCAGCAAGGCTACATTCTTCGGTTGGCGCGGTCCTAATAAGGATGGCGGTAATGGTCCAAAGGATTTCGGTCGCATGTTGGCTGATTCCCGCAGATTCAGTCAGTGTATGGCAAAACGCGTTTATGAAAGCGTGTGCTTAAAGAAGCTTGAATCTACACAGTATACGACTTTAGTTCGTCTGGGTGATCGCTTCGAAGCATTGAATTATAACTTAAAAGGTCTTTACCAAGAGATCGCTTTAGATCCAGTGTGTGGCCTTATTAAGGATGGGGAGTAATTCATGATTACGACTAAAAAAATCGGTGTTTTCATCGGTGTTACATTCTCGTTTTTATGTGTGACTCTTTCGTTTCAGAACTGTGCGCAGCAATCTGATTTTGCGTCATCAGATCCGTCGGCTTTAAGTGATGGAAGTGGCGATCATCAAACTGATTCCGGAACAGTTTCCCAAAAAACTGAAAATCCAATTGATGGCGCACCGACAGATGCAAAACAAACGTTGGAATCCATGATGTCGCTATTAAATCTTTCGGGCGCTGATATCAATATGACGGAAGTAAATAACGAGATTAATTATCGCCGCAATTTACTTGTCCCACAAAATGATATCAAGCTCATCAACTCGCCATCGATAATTGCGATGACATCTTTAGCGGCAGTGGTTTGTAAACAAGCCGTGGCTAAAGAGAAAAAAGGTCCAAAAGATATTTTTAAGCACTTGGATTTTGCCCAAGGCCCTAAGGCTTACGGGAAAATGGGTGCTATCAATACCTATATTTTGATGGTGGATCGCTTTTGGATGCGTAAACCTTCAAAAGAAGAAATCACCATGTTCTCTGAAACAGTGGATGAATACTTTAGCACCTTAGATTCTGCAGCGATGGGGAAAGCGGCAGAGTCAGATAAATTAGCCATTTTCATGTGTTCAGGAATGTTGTCAGTGCCTGAATCATATCTTCTGTGATGTAGCAAAAAGGGATTGGGGGGAAAATGAAAAACGATAAATTAAAAAAAGTCCTGGATGAAAAAACGGACCACTCAAGCCTCCGCCTGTCTCGTCGTGAGCTTTTAGAGGCGGGCATTATCACCTTTGCTGCGCGTATGGCGGTGCCGGGTGCGGTCACTTCTATTCTTACAATGCAAAACGCCATGGCAGCTGAAGAAGCCGCAATGATGCCGTTCGTGACGTTAAGTCTTAGCGGTGGTGCGGCCCTTCATGGTAATTTTGTGGTTAAAAATGCCGGCGGTGATTTACTTAGCGCCTACACAAAATTGGGTCTTGGAAACGCTGGTTTTCAAATTGAAAAAGTATTAGGTGCCGATTTCGCGGCGACAGCACAATTGCATAAGGGTATTAAATCCGTAGCTTCTGCTGATGCGTTATCAAAATCTAAGCTTATTGGTGTTTGCACGAACACGGCAAACGATACGGCTGGTCAGTCGGCGCTTCGTCCATTTTATGATCTATCTGGTCCCCTTGAAAAAGCGGGCCTAGTGGGAAAGATTCTGCCGACAGTTCACCAGGGTTCTAATGCTGAAAACATTAAACCTGTATTTGGGGCTCCTAATTCCACTTTGGATTTAGCGAGTCTTGATTCGATGTTTGGTGCTTTAAACTATTCAAGCGTTCTTGCCAACAACGGTATCTTGAATAAAAAGCAAAAAGATTTATTAAGCAAATTCGTGGGCCGCATGACTAAAACTCAAGTGGCAAAATTGAATGCTAAAGAGGACGGGATCAAAACTGTTCTTGAAGAAGCTGGCGTGAAACAAGGTGACATTATCGCAGCAGGTGGCGCTTCAGGCGTAGATCCACGTACGGATGCCAATGCTTCAGCGGTTTATAAAATTTCGACGGCTACAGCAGCTAACAATGCGGACGCGATTTCAGCGGGTGTAGTTTATAATGCTTTAAAAGGAAATGTTTCCCATGGGCGCATTACTCTAGGTGGTTATGACTACCATGCTCCAGGCATTAGAACAGCAGCTGACCAAAAAGACTTCCAAGCGGGTGTGCAAATCGGTCGTATGCTAGAGCTTGCTAGTCGCATGAAAAAGCCTCTTTTCATTTTAGTTACGACGGACGGTGCTTGTTCCTCAGAGGTTTCTGAATCAGCTACTAGTATCTGGTCTAGCGATTACAGTTCATCTGTACAGTTTATTATTGCTTACGATCCGGCTGGAAAACTAAAAACTAGCGGTACTCAGATCGGTCACTACTTGAATGATCAAAGTGTGGATACAACAACTCTTGTTGGTTCACGCCCAGACTACGTAGCGGCGGCGATCTTAGCAAATTATCTGAATTTGAATAAGAAATTGGGGATGTTCAAACAGTTGGCTCCAGCAACATTGCAAGCCGATGACGTTGAAAAAGTAGTGAAACTTCACGTAGCTTAAGGGGAAGCGAATGAAGCGAATCAGGCGAGTTCATGTGGGGAAAATTGTAGCTATTATTGCGGGAGCCTTGCTTCTGATCACGGCCTTTCAAAACTGTGGTCAGCAATTAGGTGAAGGCTTTCAAATGGACGAAAAGACTTTGCAACAGCTAAGTCAGAACGTCGATCTGAATGCTGGCGACAAAACCTCAGACGAAAATGAAGAAGAAGATGAATCTACGGAAGAACAAAGCACAGGGGATCTTTGTGAAGATCAACTTTATGCGAAGTTTGGTTCTGGGTATTATGTTTTCTTAAAAAATAACTGCGCTTCATGCCATAACGGTGATCATGAAGCTCCAGGTTTTGCTTCTAAGAATTCTTTGATGTCTTATCAAGTTTTTAAAGATAAGGGTTATCAGCTGATTTCAACAAACGCTTTAAGTGCGGCTCACAATCCCCCTTATACGGGCACGCATCACACAGGGACTATCTCTTCTTTAAAAACAGAGTGGGAAGCAGCGGTAAATAACTGGGTTGATTGTAAAGGTGGTTCTGTTGCGAATAATTCCGTTGTTACTGGATATAAAACCAATGCAGCGATTTTAGAAAACAAAGCCAATGCGGCTTACTGGGGTGCTCTTTCTTGGAATATGAGCACCGCTGCTGACATGCCGACAAACGCAGCGAAGCACCCGTTATCGATTAAAATCGAAGCACAGGTTGCAATGGTCAGCGGCAATCAGGTCGGGTATGCCGTTCGTAATCCGATTATGTCATTAACGACCGGTACGCAGAAATATCGCGTAAAAGGTTTGTTCTTTTATGTGAACGATAAGCTTTTAGATTCAGCGACAGTATATCGCAATATCGATGCGGTGATCTGCGCTGGCACGCCGGTGAACCTAGCGCCAGTGGGGAATGCGCAATTACTTGTGCTTTCTTCAATTAAAGCTACTGATAAATTTGCCTTGCAGTTTTCTTCAATTGAAAAAGTGGATGCCTCTGCGAAATGCGGTACGACTTCAACTGAGACTGTTCCAGTGGATAATACTCCTGCGACAGTGAGCTTTACGCAATTAGTATCGAGTGATCCTAAGCTGGGCGTCTTTAAATCTCAATGCTTAAGCTGTCACACGGGTGCAAGTGCACGCGCAGGTCTAGATTTGACGAACTATAACGCAGCTAAAGCAAAAGCCAGCGTGATTCTAACTCGAATTAACGATGCGGGAAGCCCGATGCCGACAAATGGCTTGATGAGTTCTGCGATGAGAGCCGTTGTTGAAAAATGGGTTTCAACGGGTGCTCCGAAATAATTAGAAAACTAAAACTCTAGAAAAATAAAAATCCCCTGAACAAAAATCAGGGGATTTTTTTTGGGGCTCAGTCGCCCCAGGGGTCCATCAACTACCTAGCTAAGAATTTGCAGTAAGAAGCGATATACTGCATAGACAAACCCGATGGAGCAGAAATGGTGTCGCCAGACTCTACAACCTCATCGATACGAATTTGCTTAGAAAATTCTCTTTCTTTACCAACACGTCTTTCCATTTGGAAGTAAACGTATTTAAAGTCTTTGGTGCCACCGTCGTTCGTGTACACGCAATGGTATTGCCCGTCAGAATAACGAACTTTTCCATAAAAACTCTCTAAGCCCCATTTAGCTGAGGCTGTTGTTGATACAAGTAATCCTAAAACTGCGATTGCGATTTTCATTTTTTCCTCCGCGAAAAAAGATTTGCCTGGAAGCTAGTGAGCAAAACTACTTTTCGTCAAAACGACGATGTCGCTTACCAAACTTGTCATGTAAGAGCCCAAAAAATGACCAAAAATAATGTATTTTGCCCATTGCAAACAAAAAACTAAGTTCAAAGGTGTTAACAGGAAAAATTCTTCCCCGCGAGGACTGTGGATGCGGTGCGTTCTAGAGTGAAATACCCCACTTTGTTCGCTAACTTTTTGACCCTATGTCGAATCAAACTCCGCTCATGAAACAGTTCTGGGATATTAAATCCGTTCATCAAGATAAGATCCTTCTTTTCCGCATGGGGGACTTTTTTGAAATGTTCTTTGATGATGCTGTGAAAGCAGCTCCCGTCATTGGCATCGCGCTTACGCAAAGAAATAAAAAATCCCAAGATGAAACTCCGATGTGTGGAGTTCCCCATCACAGCATCGCAGGACCCATCAATAAACTTTTAGCTGCGGGTTTCAAAGTTGCAATTTGTGATCAGCTTGAAGATCCAAAGATGGCAAAGGGAATTGTGAAACGCGGAGTGACCCGAGTTCTGACGCCGGGGATGGTTTATGACTCAGACACTTTGGATGGAACCAAACCTCACTATCTTGTGAGTTTAGATTCCTCTTCTATTAGTTTTTTAGATACCACAACTGGTGAAGCCTTCTTCTTTAGATCACAAAACACCTCAGAACTTCTGCGCTTTGTGCAAATCCTGCCTGTGGCAGAAATTGTAGTTTCTCAAGAAGATGAAGCTCTTTTAAAACCAGTGTCGGGAGTTTTAATTAGTTTGCATGAAGACCACGCTGATGCTCTTCATCCACTTCTTAAAAACGAAGCGCCACTTTCAGCTGCTAGACTTATATCTTATGTTAAGCAGCTTTCAGGCGAAGAATCTTTGGCGACACTTTCGCCGTTTGTTGAAAGAGACCTTGAACATCGCCTAGATATTTCTGGCACAGTCATGCGCCACCTTGAAGTGTTTTCGACTTACAAGGGTGAGGGCCATGGCAGTCTTTTTTATTCCATCAATCGGACGCAAACTTCGGCGGGCAGCCGTCTTTTAAGACAATGGCTAAGTTTCCCATTGCGCGATGAAAAAGCCATTGAGCAACGTTTGGATTCAGTTGAGTTCTGGCGTAACCACGTGCTTGAGTTAAAGCGCGTTCGCCAAATTCTAGGTCAAATGGGGGACATCGAACGTCGTCTTGGCAAGATTTCTCAACCTCAGTGCAATGGGCGTGATTTGCTGGCACTTGCCGGAAGTATTCATGCGGGCGTCAGTGCTTTAGAAATTTTTGTTAATGCCGCTAAGACCTCAGCGAACTTTGAGCCTTTAAGAGAGCTTGCATATAAGATTGAACGTACCATCGTTGAAGAGCCGCCATTAGCGACAAAGCAAGGTTACCTGATTCGCCAAGGAATCTCTTCAGAGCTTGATGAACTTATTGAGTTATCAACCCATTCCCAAGCGCTTGTGGCGCGTATGGAAGCTGAAGAAAAAGAAAAAACTGGAATTTCGAGTCTTAAGATTCGTTATAACAATGTTTTTGGCTATTACATCGAAATCACGAACACCCATAAAGACAAGGCGCCTGCTCACTATCAACGTAAGCAAACCCTGACGAACGCTGAACGCTATTGCACAGATGAACTCGTAGAACTAGAAAGAAAAGTTTTAAGCGCGAACACCAAACGCGCCGATCTTGAGTTTGAATTCTTTGAAGCCTTAAGAAAACAAATCTTAAGCCAATGCCCAGACCTGCTAAAGCTTGCCCACGAGTGCAGTGAAGTCGATGTGATCTCAAGCCTTGCATGGTTAAGTCTTGAAGAAAAATATGTTCGCCCAACATTCAGCAAAGACGGAGCTTTAAAACTTAAAGCCAGCCGCCACCCGGTGGTTGAACAAACAGTGAAAAAGAATTTCGTCGCTAATGACATCGAACTTCGCAAGCATTCTTGTTTGTTGTTAACAGGCCCGAATATGGCCGGTAAATCGACACTTATGCGTCAGGTGGCTTTGATTTCAATCCTTGCGCAAATGGGATCATTTGTTCCATGTGATGAAGCTTCACTTCCAATATTTGATGCGATCTTCACAAGAATCGGTGCTAGCGATCAATTGTCTGAAGGTCTTTCTACTTTCATGGTCGAGATGACTGAAACTTCGGCGATGTTAAAAAATGCCACGAAAGATTCTTTGGTCATCCTAGATGAAGTCGGCCGCGGTACGAGCACCTTTGATGGAATGTGTTTAGCGCAATCTATCTTAGAGCATCTTCTAAGCGACGTGAAGGCGTTGACGTTTTTTGCAACTCATTACCACGAACTTACTTCTCTTGATCAAAGCTTTGGTCAAATCACCAATGCCCACATGACAGTGGCAGAAAGAAACGGCGAAATTCGTTTCTTGCACACTCTTGTAAAAGGTCCTGCTTTAAAATCCTATGGGGTTCAAGTAGCGGAACTCGCGGGCTTGCCTGCTTCTGTGACCAAAAGGGCAAAAAGCCTTCTTCGTGATATTGAATCAAAACGTGTCCAAGCTAGCAGTCAGTTATCGCTGCTTGATAGCTTGTCTTTTGAGGCTGAAGAAATCCCTTCAGATGTCGCAGCACCTGCAATGCCTGAAAACTGGAAGAACCTGATTGATGAGGTCGAAAAACTTCCGCTGATGAACATGAGTCCGTTAGAGGCCATGAACCAAATAGCGAAGTGGAAAGAAATTGTCGCCCGTACAGGACAGGAAGCTTAAAGTATGGCACACCGGTCGTTTTTGACTTCAGAGCAATGGCAACAAGCCCAAGAAGCATTAACGCCGCCATTAATGACACCCGATGGAGACGTCCGCCAGGTCTTTTGTTTTTCTTCCAGTAACTTCTCTAGTCTTCTAGGGGTGAAGCTTGAAGAACGCTTTAAAGCTTCACCTTTGTGGCAAGAAAGCCATCCGATCATTCTTGGTTCCTGGGCCCGTGGTGAGCTCTGCCCGAAATCAGATATCGATATTTTATTCTGTGGTCCTGAAGAAAAAGTAAAAGCCTTCGTCGATCAAATCCAAGAGCAAGGTTTGAAACTTCGTTACCGCATGCCGCAAAATCCAGAGGACTGGACAGAGAACGTTGAAGCCTTTGATATCTTAGCTTTACTTAAAGCGCGTCCCACAACCCCAGAAGCGGCACAAAAGCTTTACGAACAACAAAAGAAAATTTGGGCAAAGAAAAAACATTATCGAAGAGTTTTATTAAAGGCTGTCAAAGAAGAGCGCAAACAGCGAGCGCAAAGATTTGATTCCATCACCAATTACCTAGAACCGAACTTAAAATTCGGTCCCGGTGGTTTAAGAGATTTAGAACAAGGCTTACAGATCTATGAACTCTTCGCAGAAAAGTTCACCCATCCTGGCCATGCTTTAAATGTCTTAAATTACTATCGCAGTTATTTACTAAATATCCGCCAACGACTTCATTTAGAGGGGCATGGCGATATTCTTTCTAACGCCATTCAATTTGATCTGGGGCGCTGGATGGGATTTAAAACCCACAAAGATTTTATGCGCGATTTGCAACGGGGACTTTCCCGAGTGCATTTTTATTCTGATTGGATCGTTGAAGTCGCTGAATCTTCAGATCAAGAGCTTCGTAACCTAGAAAATCTAGAATTTAAAAAATTCGAAGACATGAATCTTGCGTTACATAAGAGTTCTACGGTTTTAGTTCAAAAGAAGGTCCGCGAAAATCTAGATGCTTTAATGCCGGATGCGAAACTTAAAAGCCTTTCTAAAAGAAGAGCCGCAGTTTTAGAGAACGTTCTGCAGGTGAAAAACACCGACGAACATTTAGTAAGTATCTTTCGCAGCCGTTTTATCGATAAGCTTCTTCCAGAAATGCGCCGGTTGGTGGGGTATGTTCAGCATGATCAATATCATCGCTTTACGGCCGATTCCCATATCATGCAGGCTTGCCGCGAAGTAAAACGCATTTACAAAAAACCTTCCGAGCTAGGCCCATTAAAGTCTCTGCATGGCAAACTTTCACCAGAAGACTGGCGCATTCTTTCCTGGAGCTGTCTTTATCACGATCTTGCCAAAGGCTTAGAAAGCGGAGATCACCACAGTGATCTAGGAGTGGCCATTGTTGAAAGAGATTTTAAAACCTACGGTTTTTCAAAATCATTCACTCAAGAAGTAAAATGGATGGTGAAAAACCACCTAGAACTTTCCCAAGCAGCTTTTAGAAAAAATCCTAAAGATCCTAAGGTGTGGCAAGAATTGCGCGACGCTGGAGTTCAAGAGGCTCGTTTGTATCGCCTGGCTTTATTTACAGCCATCGACATTCGTGCCACCAATCCCGAAGCGTGGAACGAGTGGAAAGCAAAACTTTTAAGGGATCTCGTACTTTCATTGGAATCAAAGAAAGCCCAAGATTATTTTGCCTTCCAGAGCCTGGGGAAAAGTAAAAAATTAAAAATCACTTCCGAAGTCATTGAAGAGCTAGGACCCGTTTTATTAGACAGCCTTGCGATGAAAGACCTTGTCAGTGACATGAAAAAAGCCGAACTCAGTGAGCACGCCCTGAAGCCTTGGGTTTATCAAACCCGCAAAGGGGAGGTGTGGATACGCTTCCATGAAAAGAAAGATCGTAAGGGCCTTTTAAGCGATTATGTGGGGCAATTGTATTCACTGGGTCTGGGGGTGCGACACGCCTCTATTCATACTCTTCCTAATGTGGGAGTTTATGACTGGTTCCAGGTTTCAACTTCAAAAAATATTCAAGCGCTAGCGAAGGTTTTAGAAAACTCGCAAGTTCAAAGCAAAACCGTGCCCGAAGTAAAATTCGATAGCATTCAACTAGTCAGTGCCGATGATAAAGAATGGGTGATTAGCTTCAAAGGACCAGATCAAACCGGTCTTTTAGCTTCTGCTGCAAAATCATTAAGTGATCTGGGGATCAGTGTGAAGTCAGCGCGAGTTCACACTTGGGGTCGTCAGGTGGATGACGTCTTTTTTGTAAAGGCAGCAGGTGAAGCCCAACAGCTGATTGCTGCCCTTAAGGAAAAATACAAAATTAATTAGATTTTTTCTTTGGTGCGCCAGAGATACCAGTGTGGTTTCTCCAGTTGTACTGAGGATCTGTTTTAGTGCGGTTGTGCCAAGCTTCCCATTTTTTCTTTGGAAGTTTGTGGGAAACATTTCCCTTTTCGTCAAAAATGGCTGGATCTTTTCCGACTAAAAAATCACCGATGGCTTTTAGAATTCCCATGAGCTGCGCTCCTTATATGGCCCCATTATAAGCCAGGCGCAGCAATCAGGGTAGACTGAAACGAGGGACTTATGCTCTTAGTCAAATTTATGAGCGAGGATTTGCGCAGACGTCGATGATGTCTAGACCACGGTCTTCAGACACTTTGCCAGCACCTTTATAAAAATTAAAGCACTGTTGCGCCGCCATTTCGTAGGCTTCTTCATAGCTGCCAGCGGATTTCTTAATCTCTAAAGTTTGTCCAGAAAGTTTGTATTTAAAAGTGAACTCTTTGCCTGAAGATTCCTTAGAAATCCAAGCAAATGAAGTGCAGCTAAAAGCCAGGATCGCGATAGTTACGAAAGTTTTAAATGTTTTCATAAGTTCCCCTTTATCGGTTTCAGTCTTTGTAGAATTAAAGGAGCAAGGGGCGGGCCATGGGGGGTGGTGAAAAATCACTCCATCCAGCCGTAAGATATTGAAAACACATAGGAAAACAGTCTCATTGTGAGTCGCTTTTTAGGCCCCACAGTGGGGACCAAAAATGACAACCAGGGTAAGGCGGTTGATTAAAGTTTAGTCAGTGCTAAGCTTTGGAAAATTCAAACAAAGGGACGTGTCGGATGAGATTTTTTGCACTGATTTTTGTGGGTCTTCTTTCCTTAAATGCCCATGCCGTGACTCGCGGGAATTTTATGGGAATCAACTTCATTGTGAATATAACTTCGAATTCCCCGGATGGATCCAACGACGGCTCTCCGCAGGTGCTTTACGCTCTTATGAATCGGCCTGAGCAAAACTCCATGTTGGGGCCTGGAAAGTCCCTGGAGATTGATAAAAAGACTTTAAATTTCATCTGCGCTAAAAAAGCTGAAAATAATTATCACTGTACGATCCTTATTCATAAAACCGCATTCAGCCAAATCGGGCCGGGCAGGGGTAAGTTTGTTATGCAAGGGGAGCAGGCCAAGGCGCTTTTTGCGCAATTCCACACCAACGGCATTTCATTGACGTTTAAAGACGAGGCGGGGAAGACGCTCGTGCACATGACTAATGAAAGCTTTATTATCGAATACAGTGAGCAGGGTGTTTAAATTATCTTAAGGGAAAAACCCTTCCTCAAGTCTTAGGGTTGTATGTTATAAAAGCCTCTCTTTAAAAGGGGAGGCTATTTAATGAAAAACTGGATTGCTTTAGTTATTTTGCTTCTGGGTTTCACGGCGGAAGCACGAACGCTTTTAGTCAGTGATGTCGACGACACCATCAAACTTGCCCACGTTAAAGACATTACCGAGGCCATTCGATTTTCCCGCGACGACGTCAGCCGTTTTACGGGAATGAATGCGCTTTATGATTTGATCGTCAAAGATCAACCGGATTTAGAAATCGTTTATCTTTCCAATGCTCCAAACTGGCTCATGGGAAATACTCACCGTCGTTTTTTATTGAACGGAAAATTCCCGATCGGCACGTATATTCCACGCACTGATTTAAGTGCAGACTTTCATAAACTGACTCACTTGCGACGTTTAATTCGCGAAGTCAAACCAGACACAGTTATCTTACTTGGTGATAACGGCGAAAGAGACGCTGAGTTTTATCATAAAATTTCCCAAGAATTTTCCGATGAAAACATTCGCTTTCACCAATTCATTCGCATTGTTTATTCAAATAACTTTGTTGAAATGAGTGCGATGGAACCACAAGGCGAGCAGATTGGTTTTGTGACGCCACTTGAAGTTTCATTTGAATTAGAAAAAGCGGGCATTATCACTAGCACGTCTGTGCAGTGGATGATCGATAATGTAGCTCCAGCGATCCGCATGGCGCCTTCCTATATGGCCGCAGGCGACGTCGTGTTTCCGTATTTTGTAAACTGCCGTGACCTTGTTTGGAAGTGGGATGAAAGTCTTTCGCGTTTTGCGATCATGAAAGACGTTAAAGGCAGAATTTTTGATCGCTGTAAGTTGAAGCCATAAAATGATTTTAAAGTACCAGCTACCGCGCGTTTATGAAAATTTACTGCCGCGGGAAATTTTGGATTTTTCACCGCAGGAAGAAAAAGCGACCTGCGATACTTGCGCAATGTCGAAGCCACGTCATCGCGGTAAGATTCATTATCGAGAAGATTTGAAATGCTGTACGTTTCATCCGTTCCTTCCTAACTTTATGGTAGGAGCTTTGTTTAACGAATCTTCTTCAACCGAGGCTCACCGCATTTTCCGCGATAAGATCGCACGCCGTGAATATGCTTTACCAATCGGCATGGTTGCGCCCGTTAAATACCAAGTGGCTTTTAATGCCCGTGAAGAAGGCGACTTCGGTCAACGCGAAGATTGGCTTTGCCCGTACTACAATAAAGAAAAGCAAAACTGCAATGTTTGGAGAAACCGCGGTGTGGTTTGCACGACGTTCTTCTGCAAAAGCTCCTATGGCAAGCCTGGCCTTAAGTTTTGGGAAAAGATGAGTAGTTACTTATGGTACGTAGAACTTGCACTGCTAGAAGAAGCTTTAGTGATGCTCGATTTTTCCCCTCGCCAAGTGATGACACTGCTGGATTATCATAATCGTTTCGAGGGCACTGCTGCAGAAAAGAAATCCTGGGTGATGCCTGAAGCAAAAGCCAAAGAATTATGGAACGGTTATTACGATGATCAAGAAGGCTTTTATAAAAAAGCTTATTCGGTCATCGCGAACATGCCGAAAAAAGACTTCCATGAATTGCTCGGAGAACAAGGGCAATCCCTAGAAGAAGACATTTTCACCCTGTTACCGACTTTGAAGAAAGTAGATTAGTTCAATGTCCACAATTCAAGATAGACAAGCCAAAGTGATTCAAGATTTTTCAGCTTTAACAGATTGGGAAGATCGCTATAAGAAAATTATTGAAATGGGCAAAGCTCTTCCTGCTATGCCGGAAAACCTAAAAGTCGAACAAAACGCTGTGAAAGGTTGCCAGTCGCAGGTCTGGCTTGCGGCGAATTTGAATGAAAACAATCAAGTGCTGCTTCACGGTGATAGTGATGCCTTGATTGTTAAAGGTTTAGTGGGATTGCTGTTGTATGTTTATTCTGGAGCAACTCCTGCAGAGATTCTTTCAACTCCGCCAGAGTTTTTAAAAGCGCTGGGATTCGAA
The DNA here is from genome assembly GCA_041888585.1 of Bdellovibrio bacteriovorus. Taxonomy (GTDB): domain Bacteria; phylum Bdellovibrionota; class Bdellovibrionia; order Bdellovibrionales; family Bdellovibrionaceae; genus Bdellovibrio; species Bdellovibrio bacteriovorus_I. Next base: position 1,694,033 of record CP168971.1, read on the forward strand.
GGCAATCTTTCTCCAAGCAGGGCTAATGGCCTGCATTCGATGCTTAAGCAAATTAAGCTTTATGCAACGGCCTTCGATTACCTGGTCAAATCTAAAAAATAGTTTGTCTTTCCTCTTTTGATTACAGAAAATTTTTGTAAGGGAAGTTCAGGATGAACTCTCAGAGGGGAAAAAGTGAAAAGGAATTCATTTGTAGCAACAATCAGTGTTGCGGTTCTGGCGACGTTTTCAGTTGGATTTGCGAATGTCACACCTAAAGTTATATATGGCGAAGATAATCGCGTAGATGTGTATGAAGTCACCCGCAGTGATATCAGAGAAATTGCGGATTCAACAGTGGCTTTGATCCCAACGAGAGATGTTGTAAATAAAAACAACGGTTATTTTGAAATTCTCACTGAAAAATACGGTACACAAATGAACCTGTGCACTGATGAGCCTTACTATCACCAGCCAGTGGCAGCGAACTGCTCTGGTTCTTTAGTGGGTGAAGATCTTATTGCAACCGCCGGTCACTGTATCAGTGCCTCTGATTGCAGTGCTTATTCCTTTGTATTTGGATTTAAAATGACGGACGCAAAAACAGGTCCGCAAATGATTCCAGCAGAGGATGTCTTTGCATGTAAAGAAATCGTGGCCCGTGAATACACTGGATCTCAAGATTATGCTTTAGTTCGTCTTGATCGCGCTGTTCGTGGTCACCGCGTTTTAAAATTGCAACAAACACCAGCGCAACCTGGGGATCAGATTTACGTTGTCGGGCATCCAGCAGGGTTGCCAACAAAAATAGCTGATGGTGCCGAAGTTCGCGCACAGAATGGAAATTATTTTACTTCTAACTTAGACACTTACGGTGGTAATTCAGGATCTGCGGTATTTAATGCTGCGACAAATGAAGTAGTGGGAATCCTAGTTCGTGGTGCCCAAGACTTTGCCTATGACCGTGCTAATAAATGCACGCGCAGTAACGTGTGTACGAATGATTCCTGCCGCGGCGAGGACGTAACTAACATTTCTTACATCGTGCAGGCTTTAAATAAATAGTCCGATCTTAAAATTAAAAAATAAAAAAAGAGGAGTAGATTTTACTCCTCTTTTTTTATTAGACCTCATTCAACCGTTGAGTTGGGAGAGAATGCATCAGGTGCTTCACTTTTTTGGATAGCTCCTTCTGCGGGACAGGTTGTGCTATGAGGTTCAAGTTGAGCCATAGTACGTGCTTCATCTAACTTCGTTTGAGGCGAAGGACAAGGCATGGCACTAGGATCTCGGCTTATATAGCGATCGCTTTCGCGATTTTCGAATTGCTCTTCACGCATATCTCGTCGCAGTTCTTCTCTTTTAAATGCCTCTGAAGCACTAAAGGAATCACCATTTGGCGTTTCTGCAGGTGCACTGTGACTGAAAACAGGAAGTGCTAAAAGAAGGGCGACTAAAAGAGTGGATCTCATATGACCTCCTTTTTGTTCGTCATTCATTAGTATTTTATCATGTATATGAAGCGCCAAGGGGAAGTGTTGATTGGCGCTGAGCCAAGGTATAAAAAAAGCCGGAATTATTCCGGCTTTTTAATGAATTGATTATGAGTTAAGTCTGATCTGACTAAATCGTCGCATGAACGCGGTGAGTGTCATCCATGTCGTCTAGGTAGTTTAAGAACTCTTCAACATCTTTTTTCTGAGCGTCGTTAAGCTCGGTGATGTTTTTCGCTTTATAAGAAAGCTCAGCGGTAGTGACTTTCCAGCCGCGTTTTACTAAGGCATCACGAACTGCATCTAGATCGTCAGAGTTTGTATAGAACTCGTAACCACCTTCATCGTCGGCACTTACTTCGTTGGCACCTGCCTCGATCGCTTCTTCATCTGGATCAAAACTGCCATCTTTAGTTCCAACAATGTGACCGACGCGCTCAAACATCCATGCCACAGAACCAACTTCACCCATATTTCCCTCGTGGGATTTAAAGGCATGGCGCATGTCTGGAGCTGTTCTGTGTTTGTTATCTGTTTGGCATTCTACGATGACGCCCACACCGTGGGGACCGTAACCTTCGTAAGTAATCTCTTCGATCACTTTTCCATCATCAAGAAGACCTGCACCTTTTTTAATAGCGCGATCAATAGTGTCATTCGGACAAGACACTTTTTTAGCTGCATCGATAGCTAAACGAAGACGGGCATTACCTGCGGGATCAGGGCCACCAGCTTTAGCAGCAACGGCGATTTCGCGTGCTAGCTTTGTGAAGATTTGCCCCTTTTGTTGGGCTTTTTCTACTTTTCCGGCGGTTTTCCACGATTTTCCCATGAGTTTCCTTCCCTTTTTGGAGGTATTCATTGCACCAGTTCAGGAATTATTTGGCAAGAAAGGGAGCGGGATGTAAAAAGCCTCTATGTTCAGCTTTTCGACCCCGGATGTCTGGGAAAAGATTAAAACCATTCAAAATACCTGCGAAGAGGCCTTAAAATTGACCTCGCCGTACCTGGTTCCCGAAGATCCGGCCCGGGATATTCAAGTTTTACATCCCAAATTCCACCCCGCTAAAAAAGGTTTCGCCACCATCGAAGGCCAAGCCCGTATGCTGCATGATTTAGCCAGTATTGAACTGCAAGCCATGGAACTAGGGGTAAGAACCCTGGTTGAGTATCCCGATGCACCTCAAGGCTTTAAAGAAGAATTATTGGCAGTCACAGTTTCTGAAGCTCAACATTTAAGCATGTGCTTAGAAGGTATTGAGTCTTTAGGTTATAAATGGGGAGATTGGCCAGTCCATTTGGCTTTATGGAAAGCGGTCAGTGTTGAAGATACGCTTTTAGATCGTATCTTGATTGTGCATCGTTATTTGGAAGGAAGCGGTCTTGATGCCGGGGATACTTTGATTAAACGTCTTGAAGGTCCTGCAAGCAAAAGCACCATTCAAAATATCGTTAAGCAAATCAACTTTGAAGAAATAGGCCACGTGGATTTTGGTTCGCGCTGGTATCGTGAAATTTGCAAGCTAGAGAAACTTGATCCAGCAAACGATTTTCCGGCCCGCATGGATTCCTTGCGAGTGCGTTTGCCAAAGCGAGTAGAGCCTTTGAATCGTGACCTGCGAATGAAGGCGGGGTTTAGCGAAGAAGAAATCGCTTATTACGAAACTCTTCGCCAAGATTTCCTAAAACCAAAATCAGAAATGAAGACGACCTAAACGGACTCGTCTTCTTCTAAAAAGCGCCATTTGCCTTCAGGCAATTTTCCTAAGCGCAGGTTCCCGATACGCACGCGTTTAAGACCGGTGACTTTTAAGCCCACCATCTCGCACATCCGACGGATTTGACGTTTTTTTCCTTCTTTAAGAACAAAGCGTAACTGATCTTCGTTGAGCCATTCTACCTTTGCTGGCTTTAATGGTTTTCCATCTAGCGACAAGCCGTGATTTAGAAGTTTCAATTTCTCTGGAGGGAGATTTCCTTCCACGCGCACGATATATTCTTTTTCAACTTTAGTCTCTTCGCCGATGATCTTTTTAGCGATGCGACCGTCTTGGGTGAAAAGCAGTAAACCTTGCGAGTCAATATCAAGGCGACCGGCCACGGCCAAACCCTGGAAGTGTTCTTGGTTTAGGCGCACCTTAGATTCGCCGAACTGATTTTCGGGAGTGATAAGTTTGATGGCTGGTTGGTAGGGCGGTTCCGGTTGCGCTGAAACCCAGCCAACAGGTTTGTTTAAGATGATCGTGGCCAAACGCTTTTGTTGTTTAAGGGCCTGGGCTTCAAGAGTGATCTTAACTTTAGGATCCACTTTGGTTCCAAGTTGATCAACCTTTACGCCATCAACTAAGACTAAACCTTTTTCGATATAAGCATCGGCCTCACGACGGGAACAAATGCCTCTTTCCGCCATTAACTTTGATAATCTTACTTTTTCTTCGCTCATAGGCGGATCTCCGTCCATAAATTATCCATCTCATACAGGCGCAGATAAGAAATCTGTTTTTCGTCGATGGATAATTTTAATTTCTCTAGCAAGTAAAGACTGATGTTTTCCGTGGTCGGCACTTTGTCTTTAAATTCTGGAATCACAAAATTTAAATGCTCATGATCCAGGGGACTGGTCAAAACTTTAAGGGTTTCTTGATAAAAGTTTCTTTTTTCTAGGTCTAAAAGGCCGCTCATTTTAAAACCGACTTCAAGTTTATAATTGTGGCCGTGCCCATATGGGGTGTAACAGCGGCCAAAGTTTTTTTGATTCTGTTCTTCCGACCACTCTTTTTGAGCGTAAAAATGCGCACTACTAAAGGTGGTTGAGAGTGTCAGGATCATAGGTTGATACCGCCATCCACTGGAACAATGGCTCCTGTGGTCCAACTTGAAAGATCAGAACCAAAGAAGTAAGCGGCTCTTGCTACATCTTCGGGTGTGCCGATTCTACCTAAGGGTTGTAGTGACTTCATTTTTTCCAAGGCTGCTGTTTTTTGCGCTGTCTCTAATGAATGGAAACTATGAATAGGGGTATCGACAATACCTGGGCACAGGCAGTTGGCGCGGATGTTCGAGGGACCGCCTTCCACCGCCAGGCTTTGAGTCCAATTCACCATAGCTGCTTTACTTGCTGAATAAGCTGCGGTCGGACCATTGGGGCGAAGTCCCAGGGTCGAGGAAATATTCACAATGCTACCGCCGCCATGCTCTTTAAAATAGGGGAAGAGCGAACGCACGATGCGGATAGGTGCAAAAAGATTAACGTCAAACTGACGCTTCCAAATTTCATCCGTGCCGGTTTCAGTCGTGTGCGTTTCGTAGATGCCAGCGTTGTTCACCAGAATTTCTATCTTATGAATTTTAGAAGAAAGCATTTCATCAAGACGCTTTTGGACCGCGGCTACATCTGTGATATCGCATGAAAGTAAAGTCGCACCACTGCGGCAGCGAAGAGCGACTTCTTGCAGTCTTTCTTTATCTCTTCCCATCAAATAAACGAAATATCCATTTTTCGCGAACTCAATGGCAGTGGCAGCACCGATTCCGCTGCTAGCTCCAGTAATAAGGGCGGCTTTTTTCATGATTACGTTCTCCAGACTGGACTTATGCTAGCAAAATTAAGGACCGATAGGAAGGCATGTCGATGCGCGAAGCAATGAATGTGGCGATAAGGTATTTTGTGATAGGCGTTGTGCTATTTGTCGCCCTATGGGGATCTTTTTAAGTTCAAATGCTTCGCTGGCAGCGATGCGTGCAGACAGGATTTTTGAAATAAAAAAAAGCCGGGGAGACCCGGCTTTTTCGTATTCGCGAAAACAAAGCACTTAAGACGCTTTTTTCGCAGTGTAGTGATAATGCTTCTTATCGAAGTCAGGAGCTTTCATACCTTCCTTAGTGATAAGACCTGCTTTGAACCATTCAAAGTGTTCTGCGCAGAAACCTGCTTTTTCAGCTTTCTTTTTGCAGCCCTCACCCGTGCAGCGAGAAGATTCAAGCGACACTACGTTGTTTGGGATTTGTTTTTCGAATTTCTTGTCAGCCATTGTGACCCCCATGTTGTATTTCTTAAGCCAGTAAAAAAGTCTTAAGACATAGGTCTTATCGGCGTCCCACAAAGGAACTTAACACTCCGACTATTTCTCGCAATTCCCCGTCTCAAAACGAGAAACCCCGAAGGTGCCTGCTTGCTGCAGGCTCCTGCCCTTGCCCTTCGGGCTAACGCGAAAAAATGCCGTCATGGCATTTTTTGCTTTTTACGGTTTCGCCGCGTCAAGTGCGTGTTTTGTGGAAGAGGTTGTTCCGAAAGGTACCTGGTTGCTGCGGGCTCCTGCCCTTGCCCTGCGGGCTAACGCGAAAAAATGCCGTCATGGCATTTTTTGCTTTTTGCGGTTTCACTGCGTCAAATATGCTTATGTTTTACCACCGAAGCGGTAGTGAATATTGCATGTTCAAAATAAAAAAGGCTGCGCGATGCAGCCCTTTTCTTTCTAAATTTCATTTGTAATTAGATCAATTTCAGGAAGCGTCCAAGATCAACCGGTTTAGAGAACAAGTATCCTTGTCCGTAGCGCGCACCTAGAGTTTCTAGAACCAATGACTCTTCGTTATTCTCGATACCCTCAGCGATAATTTCTAAGTCCATAGCGTGCGCTAAGTGGATGATAGAACTTACGACGGCTTTTGATTTTGGATCTGAAAGTACTTTCATTACGAAAGAGCGGTCAATTTTCAAAAAGCTGATCGGCATCTGAGTTAGATACTGCAAGCTTGAAAAGCCTGTACCGAAATCATCAATCGAAATTGCGTAACCTTGGTTGCGGCACTGATTCAGGGACTCAAGGGCGATCGCGCCATCCATCATCACTCTTTCAGTCATTTCTAATTTAATGTTTTTCGTTTGCAGATCATGTTTTTCGCGAAGGTCTTCTAAGTTGTTCACGAAATCAGAGTGGGTGAACTGGCGACCAGAAATATTAATACTCATCATAAAATCATCTGCTAACTTCGTCTTTTTAGCGTCACGCAGTTGATCTTGAATCGTTTTTAAATCTTTCAAAGCTTGATTGATAATCCAGTGACCAATCGGAATGACCATCGAAGAATTTTCAATCACATCAATAAATAAATTCGGAGAAATCAAACCATGGACAGGCGAGTTCCAACGAAGAAGCGCCTCGCAACCCATAACCTGTTTGGTTTTTAAATTCACGATTGGTTGATAGAAAAGTTCGAATTCTTTATTTTGAAAAGCTTGAAAGATTTGGTTTTCAAGTTTGATTTGGTCTAAAGCACCTTGCGTTCCATCATCACCCGCACCTGAATTTTCAAATTCCACCTCAGACATTTTTGTGCCTGCTGGGGTGTTCAAGTTTTTACGACGTAAGCGTTTTAATAGAACGCGCATCAAAAGTTGCACCACCTTATCGGCAGTGGAGACACGCTCTAGAACTTGTTGCTTAGTCACGATGGCCAAACGCACGTCTTCAAGGGCGCGAACAGAAGCGGATCTGTTTTGATTGTCGATTAATGACATTTCCCCGAAGATTTCACCTTCACCCAGGATTGTAAGAGGTATTTCCTCTTTATCTTTGCTGATATAAACCAGCACCCTGCCTTTTTCGATGATATAGGCGCAATCTCCTGCATCACCTTCACTAAAAATGATTTGATCTTTATGTATGTCGACGGACTGAGCTGGTGAATTCATGGATTTAATTCTAGGCTTTAGATGGTGAAGCGACAAGTCCAGGTCCCCGTAATTTTCTAAAAATTTCCGGTAATTATATCTCAGTCGACTCTCATTACAGAGGTTTTAAAGGTCATCCTCTGGACAAGGACTTTCAGTCTTGGTATCTAAAGCGCCTCGGGAGATTTCTATGAAACTATTTTTAGCTACAGTGATGGTGATTCTTTCTGGTCTGACAGCGCAAGCTCGTACAAATAGCGGCTGGAAGCCGATGGCAAATGAGACAATCTGGCCAAATGCTCCTCTCTTTAAAGAATACCGTCTGAATGATGGCAATGAGTATTCTGAGGTGATGGTTCAAGTAGATGTGGGAATCGTAAGAATCTCCCAGGCAATCGTGATGACAGAATCGTTGCACCAAATTCCATTGTGGAATGTACAAGGTGATTATGCGTCCCCACGTCGTGGTGGTGCGAGTTTCCCGATCTCAAAACTTCGCTCTTTACGTATGCAAATGCAGAACATGCAAGGCAATGGACGACCTGCCCGCGTAATTATTTATATTCGATAGTTGATTCATAAAAATTGAGAATAAAATAGGCGCCATTTCAGCGCCTTTTTTTATTTTGCTTTAAGGTTTGCTAGATCTAGCTGATTAAGCTGATTAAGCTTCCATCCAGTAAATTCAGGCTTTACCAAGATTGAAAATTGGATCGCTCCTAATGGAATCATCAGATGATTCTTCATCAGGTATTCAGTTCCCGCAAGGCAAGCTTTTTTCTGTTCACTTTGAGTCTTGGCTTTTGCAAGATTAGCCAAGAGTTTGTCGTACTCTGGTGATTTAATTCTTAGATAATTCTCTGGGCTAAAAGGTCCAAAAGTCTCTAAAGCGGCAAGACAAGTAGGGCGGTCAGCTGCCACGCCTTTTCTAAATAGTGCCGGAGGATTCTGAGCCAAGATCTGTAGGAATACCTTGTTTTCTTTAACTTCCAAGTGGGTTTTAAGTCCCGCATTTTTGTTCCACTGATTTTGCAGCCATTCAGTGGCTCTTTTATGATCTTCTCCGCCTAATGCTGAAAACATCATGGTGTAGGTCTTATCGCTTTTAACTTTAGGAACTTTCTTTAAATCATAATCAAAACATGGAGCTTTTTCCGGAAACCAAGAGTCGGGAAGACCGATACATCCTGGTCTTCCTTCGGAAGAGAAGATCTTTTGCAGTTCCACGTAGTTTAAAGAATAGGTAAAAGCTTTTCTAACATCTTCTTGATGAGCTAAATCTGGCCCAAATCCGATGTAATCTAACCGCGATACAGGAACCCAGTAAAAGTCAGGGCGCTTTTTATAGCTAGGAATAAATAAAGTTGGCAGGCGTCTTAAAAATTGCAGCTCATTTTTTTCGTAAAGTTGCAAAGCCACGGTGTCTTCTTCAATGAAAAGAACTTCGACCAGGGGGCGATCAAGATTTCCCATCTTATAAGCACGATTGGACTCTAGAACGATCTTTTGCCCGCGTTTCCATTCTTTTAGTTTGTAGGGACCAGAATACGCATCGAGCTTTTCTTTGGTCGGAGCTAAGATATAGTTCGCAAGATTGTGTTCAAAGTCAGGATCTACTTTGCTGAGTTCAAATTTCAAGGTTGTTTTATCAGGAGCGCTGACACCCAAAGATTCCACCGGCTTTTTTCCAGCGTAAACTTCTTCGGCATTTTTCAGACTGAAAAGCAAATCAGCACGGGGGGCTGCGGTTTTAGGATTTAGAATCTTTTTATATGTGCGCAGAAAATCTTCAGATGTGATGGGAGTGCCGTCACTCCAAGTGATGTCCTTTTTTAAAGTGCACGTCAGAGTTGTATTCTTTTTATCGCGTTTGCACGATTCGCCTAAATCGGGAACGAGTCCTTTAGTATCGTCGAAAGAAAAAATATTGCGATAAAGATTAGTCAGTAAATAACTGGAAGACGAAGTGCGCTGTTTGTTCGGATCTAAACCGCCTGGCTCATTGGCCAAATGAAGTCTAAAAACTTTTTCGGCAGCAAAACCCGATGAACATGCCAAAAGAACCAAAAGTGCAAAGATGTTTTTCATAGCTAAAAGCTTAGCTGCATAAGATACAAAAAAGAAGGGGCAAATCCATGAGGCGGCCTAACTGATTTTGCCTATGGAACATAATTTTTCTAGCGGGGTTTTTGAAAAGAAAAAGGCGAAGATCGTGAAACCTTCGCCTTTGAAAAAGCTGCTTCAGCTCTGCGGCCTGGTAGCCGACTACTTATCCAACTCCATCTTAGCAATCGTTTGCAATTGCATGTTGGTAGTACCTTCGTAGATCTGACCGATCTTAGCGTCGCGCCAGAATTTTTCTACAGGGTATTCTTTAGTGAAGCCGTTGCCGCCGAAAAGATCGATCGCTTTAGAAGTGATTTTTTCAGCCGCGCGAGAAGCGTAAAGTTTCGCCATCGCTGCTTCTTCGATGAAATCTTGGCCAGCGTCTTTTAAGCGAGCGGCATTGTATACCATCAAGCGAGCCGCTTCTAGTTCAGTACGCATTTCAGCCAATTGGAATTGCACACCTTGGAATTGAGCGATCGCTTTACCGAATTGTTCACGGCCTTTTACGTAACCAAGAGCCGCTTCATAAGCGCCTTGAGCGATACCGATCATTTGCGCGCCGATACCGATACGGCCTTCGTTCAAAGTTTCAATCGCGATTTTATAACCTTTACCAACTTCACCAAGAACGTTCTCTTTAGGAACTTCGCAGTTTTCAAATAACAATTCGCAAGTTGAAGAAGCACGGATACCCAATTTGTCTTCTTTTTTACCAACTGTGAAACCTTTAAAGCCACGCTCTACGATGAAAGCAGTGATACCTTTGTAGCCTTTGCCATGGTCGATGTTTGCAAACACGATGAACACGTTTGCTTCGTTACCGTTGGTGATCCAAAGCTTGTTTCCGTTAAGAACCCATTTGTCGCCTTTGTCTTCTGCCTTTAATTTCAAAGCAAAAGCATCAGAGCCAGATGAAGATTCAGAAAGTGCGTAAGCGCCAACCCATTCAGAAGCCATTTTGCTTAAGTATTTTTCTTGTTGCGCTTCAGTACCCCATTTAAGGAATGCGTTTGTCGTCAAAGTGTTTTGAACGTCGACTAGAACAGAAACAGATCCATCTACGCGACCGATTTCTTCAACCGCTAAGCACGCCATTGTGAATGTCGAACCAGCTCCACCGAATTTTTCAGGAGTTTCAATACCCATCAAACCCATTTGGAAAAGCTTTTGGATGATTTCAGGATTCATCGCTGCCTTTTCGTCCATGTGTGTCACATGAGGTTTGATTTCAGTTTCAGCAAATGAGCGAACAGCTTCTCTAAATGCTGCTTCGTCTTCAGATAAAGTTGTCAATGCAGGACGTGCATGAGTTACGTTGGACATGTCTTCCCCTTCGTAGAGTCATATAAGTTCAAGTGCGCCCAAGAAAGTATCTGCTTCAAAGAAATTATTCAAGGGGTTGAAAGGACGAGAGCTTTTCTCTTAACAAGATGTGTTACGATGGATGCACTTTATATAAGCAACTGATTGGACACACTAGACAAGGGTCCAGGTGTGCTTTAGCGTGAGGTGATATGGATATGGTCGAAATTGGCGCCAAGATTGGTATTTACTTTATTCCGTTTCTTTTTGCACTGTGCTTCCACGAGTTCGCTCATGGTTGGATGGCAAAAAAACGTGGGGACAACACTGCAGAAATGATGGGTCGTTTAACGATGAACCCTGTGGCCCACATGGATATGATTGGAACACTTGTTCTTCCGATTGTTTCTATCTTGTTTGCAAGCCCCATCTTCTTTGGTTGGGCAAAACCAGTTCCAGTGAATTCAAGAAACTTGAAAAATCCAAGAATTGATATGTTCTGGATTGCGATCGCGGGACCTCTTTCAAATGTTTTATTGGCATTTGTCGGAGCCATCGTCATCGCCGTTGTTGCTAAGTACTTCTTAGCTGCAAGTTACGCTTCAGGTGTTATTGAAATTCTAAAAACATTTATCGTAACGAACTTGTTCTTAGCGTTTTTCAATATCTTGCCTCTTCATCCACTGGATGGCGGTAAAGTGCTTGCGCGTTTTTTACCAGCGCAACTGAATTATAAATTAGAACAAAACGAACACATCACTAGCATGGTATTGATGGCTCTAGTTTTAACTGGAACCCTTAAAATTCTCTCTGTGCCGGTGATCTGGAGTTACAACCATCTTGTGACCTTAGCTTTAGGAGGCTTCGGGATATGAGTTCTGAACCCAATGTAGAAACCAAAGTAGCTGCTCCACCGGCACGACGCCAACGCGTTATGTCTGGGATGCGTGTCACTGGCCGCCTTCATATCGGCCACTACTGGGGTGCTTTACAAAATTGGGTGAAGCTTCAAGATGACTACGACTGCTTCTTTGGTGCGATGGATTGGCACGGGATGACCACGGCCTACAAAGCGCCCAAAGAAATTGCGCCATGGACTCGTGAAATGATCGCCGAATTCATCGCATGGGGAGTCGATCCAAATAAATCCACTATCTTCATTCAAAGCCGCGTGCCAGAGCATGTGGAGCTTTTCATGATTTTCGCAAACATGGTCCCAATGGGCTGGTTAGAACGCGTGAACACATGGAAAGACGCGATTGAAGAGATGAAAGCCAATGACACCCACAACTTGGGACGTTTTATGTATCCGGTTCTGCAGGCTGCAGATATCGCGATGTATCGCGCGCAAAAAGTTCCCGTGGGTGCCGATCAGATTTCACACTTAGAAATCTCTCGCGAGATCATTCGCCGCTTTAATCATTTATATAAAGCGAAACTTCCAGAGATGGAGCCGCTTTTAACAGAAATTCCTCTTGTGCCAGGTTTAGACGGTCGTAAGATGTCTAAATCCTATGGCAACTCTTTGTATTTAACTGAAGATACAGAAAAAGATTTGCGCAAAAAAGTGAACATGATGGTGACCGATCCAGCGCGCGTGCGTCGTGAAGATCCAGGGGAGCCAACAAAATGTTCTGTCTATGGATACCACAAACTTTATTCTTCTGCGGAAGACATCCCGTGGGTTGAACACGGCTGTCGTACAGCCGGAATCGGTTGCGGGGACTGCAAAGCACGCTTGGCCGAGAATATTGAAAAAGTATCCAAAGGACCTCGAGAAAAGAAAAAAGAATTGTTGAATAATCCAGGTCTGCTTGATTCAATTATCGACGCTGGATGCGAAAAGGCGAGGGCCGAAGCACAGAAGACTCTGCAAATAGTACGTTCCAATATGAAGTGGTAGAGGGGATCCATCATTCATGAGTATTACAGTTCAGTTGCCTAAATTTGAAGGACCGCTGGGGCTTCTTCTTTATTTAATCCGTAAAGAGGAAATGGATATCATGGACATTAAAGTTCATGAGATCACCAAGCAGTACCTTGATTACATCAAATTGATGAAAGAATTGGATCTGGAAGTGGCCGGCGAGTTCGTCGCTATGGCTTCAACTTTGATTCAAATTAAATCCCGCATGCTACTTCCTCAGTACGATGAAAACGGTGAGGTGGTTGAAGCGGAAGATCCACGTAAAGAACTTGTTCAAAAACTTCTTGAGTATCAAAAGTTCCAGGAAGCCGCAAAACTTCTTTATGATCGTCCGTTGGTTGGTCGTGACGTATGGTTGCGCGGGACCCGTGAATCGTTATCTGAAAAAGAAGAAGAAATTATCCTTGAAGACAATGCTTTGTTTTCTTTGATTTCAAGCTACCGCCGCGTTCTTCGTTCGGTGAAAAAGAAAATTCACCAAGTGGCTGCGAAAGCTCAGTCGATCTCTAGCCGTATCCTTGAAATGAAGGATCGTTTGTTAGTCGGTCAAAAAATCACTTTGATTGAGCTTGTGACAGCAACAGAAGACCGTGCTCGCCAAACTTTGATCACATTCTTATCTTTGCTTGAGCTTGGTAAAATGGGCTTTGTGGGTCTTTACCAATCAGAAGCTTATTCTGACATCTGGGTTGATACTAAAAAACCGATTGAGACCGACGTTCTTAGCCGTGTTGAAGAGTATGATTCCATGAGAGCTGATGAAGTCGCAGCGAAGATGATGGAAGATTCCAAAAAGATCGCTGAAGACGAAGATTTGTTAGCGGATACGGAAGAAGAGCAAGCGCAACCAGCACAATTGCAATTGGAGCTGGGTGCAGGTCTTCCTGATGGAATCGATTTTGTAGAAAACGCAGCAGATGAAATTGCGTCTGATGACGAAATTCTTGCCGCTGAAAATGAATTGTTTAATGAAGAAGTTACACCTGTAGAAATCGCTAGTGAAGTTAGTGATGATCAAGTGGTAGCTGCTAATGACATGCCGGATGCTGAAGTTTAAGAGGGAACGATGTCAGACGAAAAAGATTTGATGAACGACGAATTAGATCAAGCAATTGAAGTTGATGCCGAAGAAGGTTCTGAACTTTCTTTAGATGGAATTGAGTCTGAAGCTTCCATCTTCCTACAAGAAGAGGAAGAATCAGAAGGTTTCCTTCCTGAAGCAACCGATGAAGAGACTGAAGAAGCTGAAATGTCAGCTAATGACGATGTTTCTGTTGAAGGTACAGAGCTTGATGGCTTTGATTCAGCTGAAATTGAAGAAGTTGAATTCGTAGAAGAAGAGCGCCTTGAAAGCATCGTAGAAAGCGTTCTTTTCGCGAGCGATCGCCCAGTAAGCCTGGCTTCTTTAAAATTATTATTTAAAGGTACAAATATCCGCACTGACAAAATCCGTAGAGCGCTAGATCAACTTGCTGTTGAGTACGCAGGCGGACGTCGTGGTGTTACTTTGGAAGAAGTTCCAGGCGGTTACCAACTTCGTACTAAAATTGACAATATGGAGTTCCTAAAACGCACTTTGAAAGCTCGTCAATTTAAGCTTTCAGGTCCTGCTTTAGAAGTTCTTTCTATCGTTGCCTACAAACAACCCACTGTTAAAGCTGAAGTGGATGAAATCCGCGGTGTTGAATCTGGTCACTTGTTGCGTGCATTGATGGAAAAGAATTTGGTTTGCTTTGAAGGCAAATCAGAACTGCCAGGCCGTCCTATGCAATATGGAACCACTAAAAAGTTCCTAGAGATCTTTGGTCTTCGCAGCTTAAAGGAACTTCCAACTTTAACTCAGATTGATGAGTTGTTACCTGAAGGTATCGACGAAGTTCAAGCGGAAGAAAAACCAACTCTTGCTTCGATCACTGATACGATGTCTGAGACTTTCAACGGTTCTTACTCGCAAGGTGAAGAAGAACTTATGAAGATCCAATCACAGCTTGAAGATATTGCGACGACTTCAAACTTCTTTGAAGAAGAAAAGCGCCGCCAAGCTGAAAAACGCGATCAAGAGCGCGCCCAAAACATTCGTGATGCATTGGCGTTCGGTGAACCTGTGTCGACTCGTGATGCAAACTGGTTGAAAAAATATGACGAGGCTTTGGCGGCAGGTACTACTTTAGTTGCCATTGCTGCAGAGAAAAAAGCGGCCTTCATGAAACCTAAGTCAGCGGATGCTGGCAGTGCTGAAGCGTCGGACGATGCGGAAGCGGGATCAGCTTCTGAAAATTCAGAAGAAATGATGATGGCTTCTGAAGGTGAAATGTCTGAAGAATTGTCAGACGAAATGGCTGAAGCAATTGAGGACTTCGATAACGATGAAGACCTTGACGAGGCTTCAGACGATCAGCTTTTGGCGGATGCAGAATCTGATGTTGACTCTGACGACGAAGAGTCTTCTGATGAAGATGAGCTGCCATTTTTAGGAGAAGCTGATGACATCGACGAAGAAGGCGAAGCTTCTGTTTAAGGGCTTATTAAGCCTGTGGATCGTTTATAATATATTTACAATGTTCGTAATGCCCAACGTAGGAAACTACTTTGGGCGTTCTGCTTCTAGATTTATAATTCCCTACGCAAATACTGTTGGTCTTAATGCCACCTGGAATTTCTTCTCTCCAGATCCGGCACACACAATGTACATTCGCTATATGGTTCGTTATTACGACCAAGACGGCAATGAAACCAAAGAGCCTGTAGAAGGCTTTTTTCCGCAAGAAAAGAACAAAGGCATTACTAATCCGACGCATAAGCGCGACCTTTATGCCATGCGCTTTATGGTCATTGATCCTAAGCGGATGAAGATCTTATTGGGTCCATGGCTGTGTAGACAATACCCTGGGGCAAGTTCCGTAGAGATGGAACACATCATTGAAACTGTTCCTTCCTTAGACCAAGTGGTGACATTAAAAGGGGAAGCGCTTTCAGATCTTTCCCAGGAAGTGCAATACATCCGTGAAGAGGTTTCCTGCGGTGGTGGTGCTGATGAGGTGGAGTTATGAAGCGTTTATGGCAGCGTTGGGATGACTTCTGGTTTGCTCCGCAAAGTTTATTAGGCTTGGCGTTCATGCGCATTCTTTTGTGCGGAACAATGTTTTATCTTTATTCCATTCGATTGTTTAACTTGCACTACTATACCGACGAAAGCTGGATCCCGAAATCCTTGGCCATCGAAGTGATGCCGGAACTGTCAAGACCGCTCTTTCTGTGGGCCTTCTGGCCGGACTCTTTAAATCCACTCATGCATGGTTTATTGGTGTTCTTCCTAGGCAGTTTGACGTTAGGTATAGGGGGAAGAATATTTACGGCGGCTGCATGGGTGATCGGTGCAGGATTTATTCAGCGCAATTATTCAGTGAACTTCGGTGCTGATATCATCGCGAACCTGTTTTTGTTTTACATGATTTTTGCGAATTCCTGTGAGCGCTTAAGTGTCATCAATCTTTTCCGCAAGAAGACTTATTTTAAGAACGCAGACATGCTGAGTTCGTTAATGATTCGCATGATGCAATTTCAAATCTGTGTGATTTACGCTTACACCGGTTTTGAAAAACTAAAGGGGACTAGCTGGTGGGATGGAACGGCGCTTTGGAGTGTCATGGCTAATCCGCAGATGACGACCATGGATTTTTCTTTTTTAAGATCTATTCCCTGGATCATTCCCATCATGGCTTATCTTACGATTATTTTTGAAGTGTATTTTCCGGCAATGGTGGCTTGGCCTAAAACCCGTAATTTATGGCTTCTAATAGGTGTGGCTTTCCATATGGGAATTGGCGTGTTTATGGGTCTGGGGCCTTTTGCGACGACGATGATGTCGACCTATTTCCTCTTTATAGACCCTCTCATTCTGGAACAAAAGGTTTTGCCCCTTGTCTCAAAACTAGACCGCCGTAGAATCTGATTTCGGTTTTATTGGTATTTATTTATCCTATAAAGAGGATGCTGCTTCAGCTTGCGCGCCTGCCGGCGCTCCAGCACTGCGGCTGACGCCAGGGGGAAGACATGTCGAAACAAGCACTTAAGGTTTTAAGTTTGCTGAGCATTTTATTAATGACGGCGTGTTCTCCGATTGAAGGTCAGTCTTTACTTACCAATGAAAGATCAGATGATTCCAGTCACACCTTGGATAAAACACCAAAGTCGGAAGAACTTTATTTAAAATCCTATAGTCCAACGATCAATACCGTTGCTGGACAAGCAAAAGCAGAAGTATCAGGTGAGTGCTATATTTCCACTTATCCAAATCACAAGATCATCGCGTTAGAAAACGGTGTGCAATTGGATATCGTAGATCTAAACCCAACAACGGACGCCAACGGCAAGTTCGCTGTTTGCAAAAACGGGAAGTTCAATTTAGGAATCAATGTTTCAGTTCTGTCTGGTGGAATTCACTCTATTCGCTTGCTGTTACAAGCCTACGATGAAAATGGTGCCGTCGTCGTGAACGACGCCCAAGGTGCTAGTTCCATCACTCTTACAAAGTAAAATTAAACTCGGACTTTAACTTTTGTTTGGCTTCGAAATCCTTTTTTTCAAGGATCAAGATGTCCTTTAACTGTAGATTGCGGATATATTCCGCTCGACGTTGCAGTGGAATTTCGTCGCCAGTGACAGTCGCAAATGTCGAGTTAAAAGGCGTCTTCAGTAAGTATTTTTCCTGATAATAAGGTGTGGCTAAGGTATCAAGAATCTCTAGTACCAAGTCTTTCTTTTCAGAAGTCTGGGGAATTGCCGCCCCCCACACCAATAAAGCACTTAAATTAGCAAGCGTGTCTTTTGAGTCTTCTTTTAATGGAAGCTCAATGGCACCTTCATCAGCGTTCTTTGCTAAAAGTTGGTCTAACTGCATAGTTAGAATTTTCTTTTGATTGATTTGATCCAACAGTCCTTGTTCTTTCCAAGTTTGGAAATGCTTTAAAAGCAGATCTTCATCGGCTAGCAAAAACAAAGTGGAAGATTGTTTGTTCTTAAGAAAATTCTGAAACCCGGAACCATCTGGAGTTTGAATGTGGGTTTTCATCCAGTAAAAAGGTAAAAAGAAAAAACCAGCTGTGTTCTTTCCTAAAAAATCAGAAGCGATTCTTTGTGCCAGCTCGCCATGATTTGAAAGATCCAATAACAAAGTCTGCTGCGCCAAAGTATGTGCCCAAAAAGAAGGAAGCAATAATAGATCAACACCGGGACTGGCAACTGTGTGGGCTAGAAGGCTTTCCCAATCACGACTTACCGTCACTGAAAATTTCACATGCATTTCAGCTTCTAATTCTTTTTGCAGGTCCTCAGGGAAAAAGGCCGCGTCGGTGGTGATCACCTGGATTTTTTCAGGACTGATGATAACGCTTTTTGAAAGTCCATGGGGAAGAACACCATGAAGAAAGCCCACACCCATGCACACTAAAAAGAAAAGAAACCATAGAATTCGCGTTTTCATTGCGAGCGAGCATAACCTGATTCTTGTGTTTTTTTAATCGAAAGTTTTTTTGAAACTTTCGCCTCGGTGACCTTGTGCAGCACCGAAGCGGAAGGTATTTTGAACTTACAACATTGATATGTGGAAAGTGAGAAAAAAAAAGAGCGTCTTTTGAACGCTCTTTTTTTATTCATAAGTTTTGGAGCTACCTCAGTCTGCGCGACTGCCTCTGCAGCCGCCCGGACTAAAATGCTTCGTCGAATGCGACAGCACCACTTACGCCGACTTGGTAAGCCGAAACTCTTCTTTCAAAGAAGTTAGCTAGCTCTTGCATGTCTTGAAGCTCCATGAACGCGAATGGATTTTTCACGTTGTAACGAGGAGCAATGCTTAAGCTTTCAAGGCGTTGGTCTGCGCAGTACTCTAGGTATTGTCTCATGTCTTTTGGTGAAAGACCGGCAACACCCAATTGCAGTACGTCATTGGCAAATTCCATTTCGCACTCGATAGCATCTTCAAGCATCTGAGTAACCATGTCTTCCATTTGCGAATTGAAAAGATCTGGTTCCTCTTTACGAGCCGTTTTGATCACTTCCATAGCAAACGCCATGTGCATGGATTCATCACGGAAGACCCAGTTCGTGCCTGAAGCCAAACCTTGCAATAGACCTTTTGAACGTAAGAAGTATACGTATGCAAAAGCCGCATAGAAGAACAAACCTTCTACACAAGTTGCAAAGCAGATCAAGTTCATCAAGAAACGACGACGGTCTTCTTTAGTTTGAAGGGAATCAAGTTCATTGATTGAATCCATCCATTTAAAGCAGAAATCGCCCTTCTTTTTGATTGAAGGAATATTTTCAATCGCCGCGAAAGCCTCAGCTCTTTCATCTGGATTTGGAATGTAAGTATCCAAAAGAGTCAGATAGAACTGAACGTGCAATGCCTCTTCATAAAGTTGGCGAGACAAGTACATGCGACCTTCAGGAGAATTCACGTGTTTGTAAAGGTTCAATACAAGATTGTTTCCTACGATAGAATCACCTGTTGCAAAGAATGCCACCAAGCGAGAAATCAAATGTCTTTCTGCTGGAGTCATTTTTGAATGAAGGTCCACAAGGTCCGTAGAGAAGTCGACTTCGTCTACAGTCCATGTGTTCTTAATACCGTTTTTATACATCTCGTAAAAAACAGGGTATTTCATTGGGCGAAGAGTTAAATTAAAGCCTGGATCTAAAATCATAAAATATATTCCTTAATTGAACCGGAATATCTTGCGATATTCCGGAGCTGCTTCAGCTACGCGGCCGGGACGGCCGCTGCGCTCTGCCGGCATCCGCCGACTACTGACAAGCCTCACAAGCCTCTGGGTTTTCCAAAGAACAAGCGATCACTTCTGAATCAGTATAAGTTTTCTTCGGAGCTGCTTCCGCAGGAGCTGCGTCCATCATGTTCGCTGGAGTTGAATCCAAGCCTGCATTGTTGGAAGAAGCTTTCACTGTTGTCTTAGCGATCTTAGTCGCTGGACGAGAGCGAAGGTAATAAGTGGTTTTTACACCTTTCTTCCACGCGTACATGTACATTGAAGAAACTTTTCCGATTGTTGGGCTTTCCATGAACAAGTTCAAAGATTGCGCTTGGTCGATGTAAGCGCCACGGTCTGCAGCCATATCGATCAATGACTTCATCGGGATTTCCCATACGTTGCGGTACAATTCTTTCAATTGATTAGGAATTGCAGCCACGTCTTGGATTGAACCTTCTTGAAGTTTGATTTCGTTACGGATGTCTTCATTCCATAAGCCAATCGCTTTCAAATCAGAAACCAAGTACTTGTTGATTTGCATGAACTCACCAGAAAGTGTTTCACGTTTAAACAAATTTGAAACTTGCGGTTCGATCGCTTCGTAGCAACCTACGATAGAAGCGATAGTCGCCGTTGGAGCAATAGCAATAAGAAGAGAGTTTCTTAGTCCATGCTTTTTAATGCGCTCTTTAAGTTTTTCAAAACGCTCTGGTTGAGACGGAGTCACACCCCAAAGATCGTATTGCAATAAACCTTTAGCCGCTTTTGTTTGTTCGTAAGCGCCGTGAGGGCCGTGTTTTTCAGCTAATTCACAAGAAGTTACTAGCGCATTGTAGTAAATCTCTTCTTGGATTTTCATAGACAAATCACGAGCCGCTGCAGAGTCAAATGGAAGCTTCAATTGGAAGAAAGCATCCTGAAGACCCATCACACCCAAACCTACTGGACGCCATTTGTGGTTAGAGTCCTGAGCAGTTTGAATAGGGTAGAAGTTGATATCAACAACGCGGTCTAGGTACTTAACAGCCGTGCGAACTGATTTCGCAAGCTTTTCAAAGTTGAATTGACCGTTTTCAACGTGTCTTCCTAAGTTCACTGAACCAAGGTTGCACACCGCAGTTTCTTTATTTGAAGTCACTTCTAGGATTTCAGTGCAAAGATTTGACAAGTGAATCACGTTGCCAGCTTCACCAGTTTGGTTGGCTTTTAAGTTGGCAGCGTCTTTAAATGTCATCCAGCCGTTACCAGTCTGCGCAAGAGTTTTCATCATGCGGGAGTAAAGATCACGGGCTTTGATTTGTTTAACGTAAAGTTTATTAGCTTCAGCTTCTGCGTAAGCCGCTTCAAATTCTGGACCGTAAGTGTCTACGAAATGAGGCACTACACGTGGGTCAAACAAAGACCACATGCCGTCAGCTTCAACGCGTTTCATGAATAAATCTGGAACCCAGTTCGCAAGATTCAAGTTGTGAGTACGTTTTGCTTCATCACCCGTGTTGTCACGCATCTCAAGGAACTCTTCGATGTCCGCGTGCCAAGTTTCAAGGTAAACGCAGGCAGCACCTTTACGTTTTCCGCCTTGGTTTACAGCGGCAACGGAAGAATCCATCGTTTTCAACCAAGGAATGATACCGTTAGAGTGACCATTAGTTCCTTTGATCAAAGAACCACGGGAACGAACGCGGGAGTAAGCTACGCCGATACCGCCAGCAAATTTAGAAAGCAAAGCGATGTCTGTGTACTTAGCATAGATCGCAGCCAAATCGTCATCCGGTGAATCCAAAAGATAGCAAGAAGACATTTGCGGGCGAGCTGTACCAGAGTTGAATAGAGTTGGCGTAGAAGCCATGTAATCGTGGGAAGAAATCAAACGATAGAACTCTACTGCCTCGTCTACAGATTGCGCCAAACCGCAAGCCACACGCATAAAGAAGTATTGAGGTGTTTCAAACACCTGGCGTGAAGTTGGGTTTTTCAATAGATAGCGGTCATAAACAGTTCTAAGACCGAAATACTCAAAACGATCTGTGCGGTATGGTTCAATGGCAGCGCAAAGAGCCGCTTTGTTAGCTTCTACGAATTTATATGTAGCTTCAGACAAAAGACCTTTGTTGAAACCAAAAGAAACGGAATCAGCAAAAGATTGGATTTTTTGGGAACGCACTTCTTCATCGATATAAGTAGAAAGAAGACGGGCAGCCAAACGAGAATACTCAGGCTCTTCACCGATAAGTAAAGAAGCTGTCTGAATACAAAGATTATCTAGTTCGTTTGTCGTTGCACCATCATATAGACCACTAATAGCTTTCGTAGCTACGCGAAGAGGGTCTACTTGAGTTAACCCTTGGCAATTTCTTGTTACGCGTTCAACGATTTTCGTTACGTCAACCGGCTCAAGTGTGCCATCTCTCTTTTTTACTCTCATGATGTGAGCTGTTGTTTCCAACATGTTGAATCCCCTCTGCCCCGTTCCCTCTGGGCAAAAAAATCCCCGCCCGTCCTTTTGCCCCTCGCAAAAAGTCAGGTCGTGGTTAAATATAAATGTCTAATTGATGAGACTGAGTTGCTATTCCTTAGCGATTTGGTTTCTAGAGTATCTTTGTATGATCTCTTCGAACCTCCCTCTCTTACCCCCTATATCTAGGGGTGAGTTGTAGGCGCCTTGTCCATAAGGCGGGTATCGGTCTCAATTCAAACTTTGTAATTCTTTCCGGGCGCTGGCAAGTATATTTTTGCAGATAACGCTAAGTTTTTTGTGACGTTGCTCATCAATTAAGCAAACTTAGAACCCTTGTTGACTTAAATTTCCTGCAAACAAATGCGGCAAAGCTTTGTCATTTTACCTCTTAAAACCAAAGTCGAGGTTGAAAAGTCTGTTTTTAGCTGTTTTAAACGGTATTTTCCCTGTACTGATCTTACAGAATCTTAAATTGCTGAATTCCTAAACAAGGTTTGGGGACAAAGGCACCGATTTTTTTTGCAGGTAACTTTGGGCAGCGATGTCTTCTTCAGTCGTAGCGACGAAGTTCTGCGACTGGTAAGCCTTCTGAGATCGCAAATGATCAATAATGTACTGGTGAGTACCCATTTTATCTTTCGTCCACTCTGGCGCCACAAGCTCATCCCATCGGGAAGAATAAGCAGCCAGTCTATGCATCGCAAATTTCGGTGATAAATGTTTTAAAAACACCTCTACACGGTGGGCGTAGGTCTCGCGGTCAATCGGCGCAAATTCACCTTTGTGATACATCTCTTCCAGGGGAGTCTGTTTAAGGACATGCAGGTTGTGAAGTTTTACGTTTGTGATCGGCAGGGTATTTACAATCTCAGCCGTCTTTATGATGTGCTCATCGGTTTCGCCAGGATTTCCGAAGATCAAATGAATTCCCAAATCCACTTTCGTAGAGTTCGCAATCTTGTGAACGGCTTCAATCGAGGCTTCCGCAGTGTGCCCGCGACGCATGAATTCCAATTGGTCATTAAAGAAACTCTGCACACCTAATTCGACAGCGACAAAGGATCTTTCGTGATATTCCTGCCATAAATCTAAAACCGCTTTTGAAAGGCAATCCGGACGAGTTCCTAGAGTGAAACCCTTCACCCAGGGATACGAAAGGGCGATATCAAAATTGTGACGTAGGGCTGATACTTTCGTGAAAGTATTTGTGTACGCTTGAAAGTAAATCAAGAAGGCCTTGGCCTTATAGCGATCACCAATCTGTGTTTGGTATTTTTCAATTTGCGTGCGCAGTTCCATCGAAAGGCTTTCGGCATTGGCCGCCGATCCCCATACATCGCAAAACACGCAAGTTTGCATGCCTTTAAGACCACGGCGGTTCGGGCAGTCATCAACGACAGAAACGGGCACCTTATAAACCTTTTCGCCAAAGAGCTTATTGTAGTGCTCACTGATTGTATGATAGGGAAGTCCTAACCAGCCTTTTTCCATAGAACACTTATAGTTTTATTTTGCGGGAAGTCAATGAAGTCATGGGCCGATATCGGGTTTGAGATTGAAATCACCGGGGATCAAAGTCCTTCCTTGCGTCTACTTCATTCTGTTGACCCTGCTAAAACCCACGGCGAATCCATGCACCATTCAGGCGGAGCTGCTACTGAAACTTTTCTTATCTACGGTCAGCCGATTAAAGAGATTATAGCGAAAATTCAGAATCCTCACTTTTTAATTGTGGGACTGGGGCTTGGTTATATCGAGCTTGTGATTGCTAAGGAGGCTCTGTCGCAGGGAAAAAAAGTAGGCCTCATTACAAGCTATGAAAGCATCCCTGAACTTAAAGAGTTCTTTTTTAAATGGCTTAAAGGTGAAACTGCAGAATTAAAGTCTGAAGTTGTAGAAACTTATGATTCCGTAGCAGCCGCTATTTTGTCAGGTTCATTAATCACTGCAAAAGATCTTAAAACTTTTCTTTTAGACCAGTTTAAGTCGGTGGGTGACATTCAAGACGCTCTTCAATCACATTCAAAGCCGTTATCAAAATATCACTGCATTTTGTATGATGCTTTTAGTTCAAAAACGACACCGCATCTGTGGGATGAGGAATTCTTGAAAGGCTTTTTAAAAGATGGTTCCGCAGAACAGTCTATGCTTTCAACCTACGCCTGCAAGGGGAGCCTTAAAAGAGCTCTGACCCATGCAGGCTTTGAGATCGTGGTGCGTGAAGGTTTTAAAAGCAAACGCAACTCCACGTTAGGTCGCAAGGGTATCTAACTTATTCCACTGTTCCCAAGCGGATGCCAGCCCCTAACACTGTATAAAGCTGTTCTGACTGGTTTAAGCTCCACTCAAGATCATAGAGTTCACTTTGTCTTGGGTATTGCTGAATCAATGTTTTTAAAATCCCCAAGGCTTGGCTGCGATGGAAATTTAAAGTCCCAGAGTCTTGAAGTTTTTGTGGCTTAAGACTTTCTGTTCTGAAAACCCACATGTGCACTTGGAACTTTTCATAGGCATGAAGTTTTGGTAGCTGGTGAAAAATCTTTTTAAAATTTTCTTGAGCTTCAATCAAGTCTTGCAATCCAGCGGTTCGATCTTTGTTCATGATGTTCTTTGCTGCACGCAAAACTTTGATACGGGCCCACATAAATTCATAGGTGTATTCAAAAATACCGTTTTCTAATGATCGTGCACGTGCTTGATTTAAAAGATCTAGAGTGCGATCGATCCCAGAAATAGTTTTATGATCCTGCTCGTTACTTAAATAGCTCTGAACATAATATTTCATAGAGTCATACCAAAGTTCTTTTCCCGGTTCTTCATAGGCTTTGGCTACACCAATAAACTCAACAGGTGACAAACCCTCGGACGCCAGTCGTAAACCCACAAAGTGGGAACGATTGGTGGGATAGGTTTCAGCAACACTCATCCACCATTCTTGGCGGCCGGGCACCATCACGTGGGTGGCCGCTGTGTAAAGTTTAGTTGTCGTGCGACCAAAAGCTCTAGGCCCTACCAGTTCATCATAATGACCGGTGAGGCGATCAATCACCCATTGCGCATCAATGCGACCTTGGTTTTCTTGCAAAGTGCGGGACACGTGATTAAAACGTGCTCGGGTTTCTAAGGTTTTATTAAGACTGTATTCATAACCTTCTGCCGAAGTTGCGGCGGCAATAAAATGATTGCTTTGTGCGAGGTATTTATTTTTCGCACGTCTTGCAACCACAACTGTGTCACCACTAAGTTCGATTGAAGCTTGCTCGTCTGATTTTGAATCAGACACAAAGAATGTCCAAGCGCCGAAACCTTTTCTCGTTTTAATGATGTGGATGGCTTCGTCCAAAGTACGCGCTGTTAATAGAACTTTATGTAACAGATATGGTGCCACATCAGAAGTGCCATCAGCGTAACGAATTTTAGTACCTTCAGTTTGCAGTTCATGCAAGCTTACAGAAATCCCATAGTTATTAAAGCCACTGATTCCACCTGCATAATGTAAACCGGGTGAAGCTAATCCCACCGCAGTCAAGCCACTGCGCTGACGATTGATAATCACGACTTGTTCGGGCTCATAGAAGCCTAAAAGTCCGGTATCAAAGTTTCTGCCATGAACTAAGCCCGTTCCCGTAAAGGAAGCTGCAGCACTGATCCCTGTGCAACCCATTTTTAATGAGCGCAATCCTTCGGCCAGCTTTTTAAACGGTGACAATAGAGTCTTGCCAATAATGTAGGGCGCGCAAGAGCCGAACACTTTTAATTTTCCCTTTGTCGGATTTTCGGCAAGCCGTCTTTGCATCGAATCGGCAAAAATTGAAAACTCCACCATGTAATTGGCTTCTTCAAAAGTCTTCCAAGGTGTGGTACCACCAGCAGCCTTATATCCTGCATAGAGATTAACAAGACCTTGCTTAAATTCGTCAGAGACGCTGACGCGATAATTATTGAGGACGCATTTACGGATCAGCTGAATTTGTTCTAGTTCTTTGTTGTTTAATTCCGAAAAAGCTCTTTCCGTGCGAACGATAATTCCCTTCAGAACACCCGTGTCGATCTGATTTTTCAAAAAGTAACCGTGATAATAAGCTGTTTCAGCGTATCCTCCTTTAAGGTCCAATACGTGAAATGATTTGCTGGTTCCTGGAGCTTGGCAGGTGAAATGTTTTTGTCCGTTCAGTTCATTTTTTAATAAACATTCAGCGTTAACAATAAAAGGAAATAGAAATGCAAAGGTGAATATCAAATGTTTCATAATAGTTCCAAAGATAGAAGGAAAGAAAATGTTAAAAAACCATAGGCCGCGATGATTTCAATTTTTCGTAAAAAACGTTCTAAGTGCTTCTGTGCCATTTGCAAAACCCACAACAAGCCAAGAAAGCTAAGGAAAAAGGCGGCGAGGTACGATCCTGCTCCCCAAAGCAGTTCATTTCCTGATCTAGAGGCAAAGGGCGCAAAAAGTCCGGCATAAATAAATACCAAGTGGAAGTTGCACAGTGTGATAAAAAGACTTCGCCAAAAACCGTAGTTTTCCGCCAAAGCTGATTCGACAGTTTCTTTTTTCTTTAAAAGAATTTTTACGGAATAAAAAACAAGAAATGAAATTGTCAGGAAAGTTAAGGCCGACTTGATCCTAGATTCCTGCAGTAGGGGGGTATGGATCAGGCTTATTGCTAAAGCGAGATAAATGATATCCCCCAGCATAAATCCCAATATTTCCTTCCATGGCCAGGTTCTTTTTTGAATAAGGTTTTGAATGATATTAAAAGTCGCTGGACCCAATGCAAACGCAGATATGAATCCCAGAAAAGCAATCCACAAAATCATTGCAGAACTCCTTGGGCATTATCGATGTTTTGGCTTAAGAAACGTAAATATTCTTCCGCTGTTTCAAAGGTCGTTTTCAATTTAAACTGACCTCGGCTGCGGTTTTGTTCAAAGTAAGATTGCAAACGATCGGCATTGATAATAGTGACTTTTGCGGGACCTAAAACACCTACTTCACGACAATCTGAATAATCACCATTAAGCTCCATCATTTTTTTATCTAAAGCCTGCGCAAGCGCTTCTTCGTTCACTGCTGTGTTTGGTGGAACAAACAACGTCCAGAGGTAAGAGGCTTTACCATCATCACCTAAAGTCGGTGATAAAAAGAAATGACGAAGATCCACGTTGTTTGTGTTTTTAGCATTCAAATAGCAATCTAAGATCTCATCATCGCTGACTTTTTCAGCAGCTAAGTTCATTCCAGTGCTTTTGCGACCTACGAATTCAAAAACAAGATCCCCGTTGCACTTTTCAAAACTGATGACGTCCTTCATGGCATAGTGAATAAAGCCATTGGGTGCACCTATATTGATATAATAGCTGACACCCATTTTAATATCCTTAAGTCCCAGTTGAACTTTTGCTCCTTCCACTGGAGTAAAAGAATAGACCAGATCGGGATTTAAAAAATAGCGTTGGCGTCCATTTTGGTACTTTTCGTAAGGTAGCCCCACGGCAGCTTCCGTTGCGGCATAAACGCCATAATAGTTCAACTCATGTCCCACCAACCGATCAATACGCTCTTGGTATTGCTTAATAGGAGTTGCGGCATAAACGAACACCTTTAAATTAGGCCAGATAGCTGCAATATTCTCTTCGCCCGTTTTTTCTAAAATAGCTTCAAAGATACTGATGATGTAAGTTGGAATACCGCTGACCACGTGAATATCTTGTTTTAAAGATTCTTCAATCAGCATGTCGATCTTTTTATCCCAGTTCGAAATGGTTAAAACCTCTTGTGATGGATAAGTATTTCTTTTTAATGCCTTAGGGATGCGGGTAGAAAGAATCCCAGAGATATAACCAAATTTAAATCCGTTTTGGCTATATACATACGGATCGGAACCGAAGGTAAGCCTAGCGACTTTAAGAAAGTTTATGTCTGGTTCTAATTCACTTAAGCGCGAAGCGATTCGTTTTTGGGATTTTAAAAACATGCGAATCATTTTTTCGTTATAGGGAACTCTTTTGCTATCTTTGCCGGAGGTTCCAGAAGAAAGACCGAAATGCTCGACCTCATCCTTAAAGAGGATGTTTTCATGGCCAGCAGCAATCATATCCACATAAGGAGCGTAATCATCGTAATTCCATACAGGGACATGTTGAATGTACTCGTCATAGTTGTGGATATGGGAAAGGCGCAGGTCCTTATAAAGACGGGTTCCAGACAGTGATCTTTTTAAGCTGCGGAAGTTGCTTTCCTGTTTTTCTAAAAGGTCCTTGTGCCCTGTGCTCATGTATTGGGAGTAGGTCTTTAAATATCTTTGCCCTAAGCTGTGAATCATGGAATCTGCAAACATAAATAGGTCTCCTTCTGTGTGAAGAAGAATTTATTGCAAGTAAATCCCCGTGTCGCGAGAACCCATTGACAGAAAAAGGCGAAATCTGTCGAAATCGACCTCTTCCATTGACATAAAACGAAAGTATTTGTCAAAATTGCCAAATGTCGACTCAGTCCAAAGAAGATATTTATTTTGCCGTCTGTAACGCCATTTTAAAAATGGAAGTGGCCCAAGGTCATCTTCAGTGGACTCTTTCTGAAATATCTCGAGAATCGGGGGTCACAAGATCCTTAATCTACTATTACTTCGGAAAAGAAAAAGAATCAGCGTTGCAAGAAGCCTATAAGTTCGTCATAGCGCATTTTTTTAATGTGGAAAGAGTGAAAACCACAAGTCTTCAAGAAAGACTCAAGATCATTTTAATGGACATTCGCAAAATGCCATTTCTTTTTGTGCTATTCTTCCTAGAGAAAAACGGCGGGGGAGAGGTCGGAAAACTTTTGCAACAGGCTGAAAAACTGGTGCTTCAATCCATGAAACAAGAGTTTCCAGATTTGTCAGAGGATCAAATTTTAGCAGTCTATCTAAAAGAACTGGGAGCGATTGCCTATCAACTCCCACCAGAAAAAATCAAGGATGTTTTTTAGTCTTCAGCCAGAGCTTTCGGAGTAAATCGCGTTGGTTTTAGTCCCTGATCCAATTTCACTTGGGATATTACTATTTCCGTGCCGCGCTTGTTTTGCAGATTACGGATTTTGATTTTGCCTGCGCGAAATTTGTTTCCGCCTATTTTTTTATAACCCGTAATATCTAGGACTTTCATCTGCTTACCTTGTTTATCGTAACATTCTGCCTTCACTGGCAAGTAATCATCAGCAGATATATAGCTCACCACTTTTGAATAATTTGGTGAGGTCGCGTTCACATCGCTCTCAATGACGAAATACTTTTTGCCTTTAACTTCAATTTGCTTTTTAAGCTCTGTTTTTGCCCCTTGCTCACGGTTGAAATCAAAATCTTCAACGGCAAGTTCAGAACCCAGGATCCCGCCTTGACCACTTTCGCCCGTTAAACGGCGAGTTTGTTTTGTGGATGGAAGGTAAATCCATTTTTCTTCTTGTTCTCCTTTAAGGGTTGCAAGTAAAGCAGTTCCCTTAAGGTCTTGGGGCTTTTGCATGCGCACTAAAAGATAGTGCTCTTTTTTAGCCGGGCTTAAACGCCAAATCTTCATTTCGCGATCTTTACTTGATCCATCAGCCTCAATGATTTTCATCTTAGCGCTGAATTCTTCATCCTTAGTTTTAAGATTTGCACTCATCTTTTCGCCAATTTGTTCGACGGTCATACCTGCCGCATTAGGGGCTTGGGCGAAAGTGTTTATCGGAGCAAAAGAAATAAAGAAGGCAATTAAAAAAGAAGCAGCTGTGGCCATAACTCTCTCCTTTTTCCAAGGTACTGAAGTCAATAGCCATGGGCAACTTTTCAACATCGTTGGTAGAAGAATCAAATCACCTACAAGTCCAGCTGCCATCGAGAGCAACATATAAAATCCAAAGATGCGGTTCATAGCAAAGTAAGACGCCATAAACACCGAGAATCCCGCTAGCAAAGTTAAACTTGCAATTAGACAAGGATTGCCTTCACGCCACAGGGCCTTTTCGATATCGAGGGTTTTCGACTTTGATGTTTTCTGAATCAACTTCAATCGCTCTAAAAGATAAACTGTGTTGTTAAACGCCAGACCTAAAGCGATAGAGAAAATAATCGCCACACTTGGTTTGATCGGAGTTTCAGAAAGAGCTAAAAATCCTAGCAGCGCTGCCGGTGGAACTAGATTCGGAATGCATGCCACCAATGCCCAACGCAAGGAGCGAAAGACAAATACCAAGACCAAGCAGATCGCAGCCATGGATTGCCAAAAACCGAAGATAAGTTCATGGGAAAGTTCATTATTCAGATGATGGATCGTGCGACCCATTCCTGTTAATTCCACTTTCATTTCCGGGAAACTGCTTAAGGTAGTGGCTTCAATTTTTGCAACCACTTCCTGCAGTTTGTTACCTGGTAAATCCTGAGTGCGAACCGATACACGGGTATTTGATGAGTCTGTATTTAAGAAGTTCTTAAGTGGACTGTTACTGGATAACGAATAAAGAAAAAACACCTCGGCCGTCGACGAACGACTTGCAGGCAGACGGTTGTGATGGATGTTTGCAGCTGCCACAAGATCCGGAAGACCGACAACGCTGCCGACGCCTTCAATTTTTCTTAAATCAGTTAGTAATTGGTCCAATTTGCCAAGAAGCGCGGGATCGTTCCACGTATCAGGTTGTCCTTTGATGGAAATATCCACTGGAATCATTCCACCAAGTTCTTTATCAATAGTTTCTGTCGATAAGCGAACTTGGTGATTCATCGGAAGATCATCAAAAAGTCGAGCCGACCAGGATAACGTCTGGCCCTTAAATGCCAATGCTGTACACACTAACACAATTAAAAAAGCCCAAACACCAGAACGACGGAACAAGTAAAGTCCCCAGCGGGCCTTACTCCATGCCCATTGCCTTGCTTTCGGTGGATTCAAGAAATGCAATAGTGGGAAGAGAGTTACTGTCGTCACCAGCCAGCCAAGCATAATGGCGATGGATGCAGTTAAGCCGTAGTCTTTAATAAGAGGGACTTTGACAGTTAATAGTGCTAAGAAACCAATCATTGTCGTTGTTGAAGCGATTAAATTTGGGCCTAACAGAACTTTAAAAGTGTAGTTCACAAGTTGATGGTGACTTAAGTGGGGTTGATTCTTTCGCTCTTCAGTGTAGCGAAGAAGCGAATGGATTATCAGTGATACGACGTCCACTGTGGTTAAGATCGGAATAGTGCTAGACAAGACAGAGAATGGATATCCCGCCAACGCCATCACCGCTAACACTATGATATTGGCGCAAATAATCACTATGAAAGCTGCAATAAGTGGCGACCAGTTTGCAAACACTAACCCTAGGACGATAAAGCACGCAAAAAATCCAAGAATCACAAAATTTCTAATTTCGGTTTGCAGTAAAACGCCAACATCAGTCTGTACGGCCGGAGTTCCACCAATTTCAACATGCGCAAAAGGTACTGACGCCATCGCAGTTACTTGTAAATTCTGACGCAATTTCAAAAGATCCTGAGTGTTCAGGGATTTGATATTCACAATTACCGAAGCGGTCTTTCCGTCTTTTGAAATTAAAGTCGGGGAGATAAGCGGGTTGCTAATTGTTTCGGCCTGCCATTTTTCCTGCGGCAAGGTTTTTAAAAGAGGTCCGACGCTCAAGCCATCTTCATTATTGATAGCACCTTGAACGGTAGCTAGACTTAGCGTGTTTTTAACGCCAGGAAAATGCGCAAGAAGATCTGTGAGTCTTTCTAAGCTTTGAATCTTATCTTTTTCAAACCAGGTCTTTTGGTCGTCAGAAACTTTTGCTGTAATGATGAACGGTTGAGCTTCAGAAAGTTGAAACAGCTGTCGCACGTTCTCATCTTTTTTCAAGAGTGGATTATCCGCAGGAAGAAATTGTTTTAGGCTGTACTGAGTTTGCAACTTAGGAAGAGCGAAAAGACTTAACACAGTCATTGCGAATACAAAAAGGAGAGTTGAAATGGAAAGTCTTTTTACAGATTTAGGAAAATTCATCCCTGGTGATTTAGATTTCTTCATCATGATGTCTTCTTTCGATCTTTTTTAAAATTGTTCCTTTAGAAAAACCCAATAGCGCCGTATCTTATAAACATGATGATGGGAAACACGATGAGAAAAACTTGTTTGCAAAATATAAAAAGCCTTTCGGCTGCACTATTCACATTCTTTACATGCTCGCATGCCTTTTCAGTTTCGCAAATTAATTCAGAATTTCAACTGTCGATACCTAGACAGTTCCAACAAAATTTGATCAACAAAAAATGGGAATCCCTCATGAACAAAGAGTTTCAAGGAAACTGGCAATTTCCTGATCAAGAGGTGATGACTCAAGCAGTGCCTGTGAAGTTCAAAAATATTTCTATGAAAGTGAAGACTTTTTTAGAGAAACCTTCCTTAGATCCCAACGCGACCCTGTTACAGTTGAACTCTAAAAAACTGGAAGCAGAGATCCAAATGTCTGAAGTTTCTGTCGATACTATAGTCGAACGCGAAGTGAGCGGTGTAGTCGGGCGATTTAGAATTCAAGCCAGCTGTAAAAACGTTTTGTTATCTCTGAATCCTGGCCAGGGAAATTTCTCGATGATGATTTCTCCATCACTAGAAAATTCCACAGCAGGAACTCGTCTTCAGTCCGTGAATATCTCGTGGCTTCCCGGCAGCTGGACCGCGCAAGGCATGCAATGTGAGGGTGCCCAGGGTTTTGAAACTGTGATCCGCGATGAAATAGCCAAGATTGCCAATGACTCCGCCCGTTTCGTGGAACCACAAAAAGAGTTAATTAAAAAATACGTGGAAGATTATTTAGCTGGATATCAATTCGATTTCTCGCAAAGTCGCCAACTGGTTGTTGCTCGTCCAGATATTAAAGTAACCTTGAAGGTAGAAGAATATAAAGACGTTGCCAATCAGGGGGCCGTGGTGAAAGGTCGCCTGGTTATTGATTTCCTTCAAGCCGCTGATAGT
Source organism: Bdellovibrio bacteriovorus (assembly GCA_041888585.1). Lineage (GTDB taxonomy): Bacteria > Bdellovibrionota > Bdellovibrionia > Bdellovibrionales > Bdellovibrionaceae > Bdellovibrio > Bdellovibrio bacteriovorus_I. The sequence continues at coordinate 1,726,710 of CP168971.1, forward strand.
GAAGTTAAAGTTCTTAATCTTTCCCAGGAAGAAGCTTTAGTTGATGCGACGGTAGCTAGCATTCGTTTGCCAAAAGATTTCATTAAAGAAGTCGTGGGACATGCTTACTCAGCAAACTCTTGGTTGCATAAAGTGACTTCAGACACACTTCCTGGTTTTTCTAATGTTATGGCCTCTCGTTTCGCCCAGTGGTTTGTATGGCCAGAGTTAATGAGTTATTCCCGTTACGATAAATTCCTTTTTTCCGTATATTCGTCAAAGGATGTGACAGTGGATGGATCAGGAATGTCATACCAAGTAAAAGGTACTTTCCTTTCTAAGATGCAGGCGCCCAAAGGATCTCAGTACGTTCCGTTCATGAATTTTGCGATTCCGTTAACTTCAAAGGTCACTTTGAAAGTTGAAAATTCAAAAGCGCAAGCAACTTTCGTTAATCCTGTTATGGGTCTGACTCCTTACTGGGAACCGTCATACATAAACAAATACGGTGCAAACCGTAAATTTAAAGCTTCAACGATTCGCGATAAAATCGTGGGTGGACTTTGGGGTAAAACTGTTTCTGTGGCGATCCCAAATATTCCGCTGACTGAAGGCTTATCATTGAAAGTTAAAAAAGTTCTATCAACATCATCGCAGGATCTGGTCTTGGAACTTAATCCGTAAAAACAGAAAAACCTCATGGGACTTAAAAGGAGCCTTTCGAGCAAGGCTCCTTTTTTATTTTAAAATGAGGCTGAGAGGGTCATACTTACTGAATCATTTTTTTCATACACTCCCAAGGGTGTATCACTTTCGCCCGCGATAAAGGCCCCGGAAAGGCCTAATACCCAGCGATCAAAAAAGCGACGGCTGACACCGACTTCGTAAAAGTTGCTGCCGTGGTTGTTGTCATAGAGTCCTGATAGTGAATAGGTCCATACTTCACTCCAGCTCAGCCTAAACCCCAGCATCCAAGCGCTTCTAAAAATCTCACTCACCGAAAGGTTGGATTCACTTTCCTTTTGTGAACGAGTAAAAGAATGCTGAAGAACTGCAACTAAAAGTCCTTTATCAAAACTAAATTGTTTTTCTAAACCAACAACACTGTCATTGCTCCATCCCGGTAAGTAGGGATCGGTTCCCAAGCTTTGGTTGTATGCACTGGCGAGTTTAAAAAGAAATTCAAATTGATTGCTAGTGAAAGCTAGCCCCGCATGACGGGTGCGATAGTTGCGAGTGTTTAAGGTGATGTCAGGGTCCACGGCAATCACGGTTTTCGGTGAAACTTCTAAAATAGTTCCGGTGACCACCGGTTGAATTATAGGAAAAGCTGCGACACCTTCGTAAAAACTTAAACCTACATCAATTATTGTTCCATGGTACTGCACTCGAAATGCGGCGTTGTTTTTTAAGGCATCATCAAGTTCAGTCTCTGTTCCATAGTGGTAACGAGGGCGATCCGGCAATGCTAACACCAAATCATTTTCCGGTGTTTCAGGGACAAATATTTCGCGAGGAAGCCAGCGGCTTTCAGTCCCTGGTAAAATAGCTCCGCGGTTTTGTGGAATATAAACCAGTTCAATATCCCAAGACCCAAAAGTTTGTGAGTAGTCTAAGACCGGCGCTCCAAGTTTTCGGCTGTGCAAAGGATCAAAGTATTGTTTTGGGTTGATGACATCTAAGGGATTGTATCCATCTGTGACTCCCCAAGAAAAAATCGTATAGCCCACTTGTAGGGAAGCGGTTTCACCTTTGTAGCGCACGTAAGCTTCTGTGGGGTCTGCGAAATATCTTTCTTCTTCTGAGTTGTTATTGGGATTTGCGATCAATGTCGGCTTAAAATAAAAGCGGACCGAGTCTTTGTATTTCCACTTATAGATAGGATTTAGTTCTAACTTATATAGTTCTTGATTTGTGTCATAGCCATAAACTTCTGGAAAATAAGTGGCTTCTATTTTTGAATCTAAATTCAAACTCCATTCGGTGGCTCGGGCTCCCCAACAGAAGGCGGGTGTGAATGTTAGAAAAAATAAAAGCCATGGTTTCATCTTTATAGAAGACCACAGCTTTTTCATTAAAACTATTTGTGAAAAGACAGCCTAAGTGGTGGCAAATTTGTTGACGTATTCAATCACCGAACTTTTATATTCTGTTGGAAGATTGATAAAACGCAAGCCCGCATATCCATCTCCGCCGACATAAACGACTTCGCAAGTGGCAGGAATGGTCACAAATAAATTGGGACTGGATAAAGTGCCTTCAAAACGCTCACCGATTTGTAAGTTGCGAGCATCATTAATGCCGATCCCGCCTTCGCTGATTGAAATCACTCGGCAATTAAAAGAACCCTTGGGTCCTTCACAAGCCAAGGTTCCAACAATGGGAACTCGCGGATGAGAACGGCGGCTAATGCCTAAATCCTCTACAACGCGAGGAACAGAGTAAACTTCCTTCCAAGGACTTTTTTCATCCGGAGAAATATCAACGAATGAATAATCAGAAAGTGTTTTTAAGTGCGCAATCAGTTCTGAATATTTTCGCGGTGGCAGTTCCTGGCCTTCAACGCGAATTCGCCATAGACCGGGCGGTTCGGCATTTGAAACCTTCATACCCACATCGCTTAAAGCCTGTCGCCATTTAGAAGGAGTCATCCATTCGCTCTGACCGCGTCCCCAGATTTGTGGATCTTTTGCAGAGCTCAAGCGAGCTTCAATTTCATCTTGATCAAAAGGACCGGTGGTCTGTCCTTCGCTAAGAATAAACCAAATTTTTGGATGCGCCACAGAGACTCCTAGTAATTGCCGCTTGTGCTTTATTACAGCGAAATGTATATCACTTTGTCTAGGAGAATTAATTCATGAAGTACATTATCGCGGGAACGGATCGTCCTGATTCCAACACTCTTAAAATTTCCAAACACATTCAGTCCATCTATCAAAGTTTAGGAGAAGCAGTTGAAATCATCGACATGAAGGAAATGAAGTCCCACCTTCACGATGACATTCACTACGGAAAAACCAGCGCAGGTATGCAGCCCTATATCGACAAAGTTTTAGGGAGTGATGGTTTGATTGTTGTCGTTCCTGAGTACAACGGATCTATGCCGGGCGTCCTAAAATACTTCATCGATCACTTGAAGTTCCCGGAGTCATTTGAATATCGTCCGGTGTGCTTCGTGGGTCTTGGTGGAATGTTTGGCGCCCTTCGCCCGGTGGAACACCTTCAACAAGTTTTTGGTTATAGAAATGCGTTTATCTTTCCAGAACGCGTGTTCATTATGAATGTGCACAAGATTTTAGCTGCTGATGGATCGGTTCAAGATGAATTGATTAAAAGCTTATTGTTGAAACAAGCTCAAGGGTTCCAGAAATTCACTGACGCGCTAAAAAACGCAAAACTAGATGCCAACGCTTTTATTGCACAGAAAAAGAAGCCTTAGCATTTTTTTCTAAGTGTTTTGCGTGAACTCGGCCTTCGAAATAAAGAAGGCCGATCAGTATCAAGGCCGCCAAAAACCATTTCGAATGTAGGATGGATCGTGGAATCATAGGTTTTATGTTCTCGTTCCCCCTGGGATCTGGCAACTGAACATCATGTAATGTAAAAGTTCCTTGTTTAAATATGCACCAATTTTGCGGGACCGCGTCATTGCGCCGGGCTCCCAGCTGACAAGCCTCTTTATATTCTCTAAACTTAAGCTTTGTGAAAATTTAAAAGGGGTTTCTTTTATAGAAACGGGTCACCACTCAAAAAATAATAATCTTTTAATGCTCTCTCTTGGCGCCCTAGGTGTCGTTTTCGGAGACATTGGAACAAGTCCTCTTTACGCACTTCGCGAATGTTTTGGGGGTGAGTACGGCCTGCATGCGACCCCAGAAAATATTCTTGGTGTTTTATCACTCATCTTTTGGACGTTGCTGGTTATTATTTGCGTGAAGTACATGGCTTTCGTCATGCGTGCCGATAATAAAGGGGAGGGTGGAATCCTTTCTTTGATGGCCCTTGCTGTGCGCAGTCAGCACGACAAAGACGTTGTTAGCCGTAGACGGATCATGACTGTTCTTGGAATCGCCGGAGCTTCGTTGCTTTACGGTGATGCGATTATCACTCCCGCCATTTCGGTGCTTTCGGCGATGGAAGGTCTTTCCATTGCTGAGCCTCATCTGGCTCCTTATATTATCCCACTCACAGTGGTTATCATTAATGGCATCTTCTTAGTGCAAAGATACGGCACCGGAAAAATCGGTGTGATCTTTGGGCCTATTATCTTACTGTGGTTTGTGACTTTGGGTGTATTGGGCGTGAGTGAAATGGTTAAAAATCCAATCATTCTAGAGGCCATCATGCCGACCTATGCGATGGAGTTCTTTTTAAGAAACGGACTGCATGGATTTTTAGTTTTAGGTTCCGTGGTGCTAGTCGTGACGGGTGGCGAAGCACTTTACGCGGATATGGGGCACTTTGGTAAAAGACCCATTCGACTTGCCTGGTTCTTTATCGCTTTGCCTGCATTGTTATTAAACTATTTTGGTCAAGGCGCTCTGTTATTAGCTAATCCTTCTGCGATCGCAAATCCATTTTACATGCTTGCACCTAAATGGGCACAGTTTCCACTCGTTATCCTGGCGGCCTTTGCTACCGTCATTGCCTCCCAAGCTTTGATTTCAGGCGTATTTTCCATCACTCGGCAGGCCGTGCAGTTGGGATTCTGCCCACGTATTTCTATCATTCATACTTCAAGTCAGGAAATCGGGCAGATCTATGTTCCTGCAGTCAATTGGCTGTGCTTCATGGGGACGATCTGGTTGGTGATCACCTTTAAAACTTCCAGCAATTTGGCAGCAGCCTATGGGATCGCTGTAACCGGTACAATGGTTATCACCGCCATTCTTGCTTTTGAAGTTGCTCGTCAGAAATGGAATTGGAGTTTGCTGAAGTCCTCTGCCATTTTCGGCAGTTTTATCGTCATCGATTTTGCATTCTTTGGAGCTAACATCCGGAAAGTCACTCACGGTGGTTGGGTTCCATTGGTCGTTGGAGCCGGCGTATATTTAATGATGATGACTTGGCAAAAAGGTCGTCAGATTCTTTTCAGACGCCTTAAAGAACGGTCAATGCCGATTGAAGACTTCTGTCAGAAACTATTGCGTGAGCCGCCTTTGCGTGTACCAGGAACAGCAATCTATATGTCGGGGGATCCTTGGGGTGTTCCAGTGCCTCTGTTACATAATCTGAAGCATAATAAGGTTCTACATCAGCGTGTGGCGATCTTAACGATTCAAACTCGCGAAGTGCCATTTGTTTCTAAGAAAGATCGCATTAGTATTCAGGAAGTCATTCCAAATATGTACCGTATTTTAGCCAACTACGGTTTCATGGAAATTCCAAAGATGAAGCACATTTTAGAAGCTTGCCGACAAAGAGATATCAACTTTAACGTCAATGAGACAACCTTCGTACTTGGCCGAGAAACCATTATTGCTGATAAGTCTCAACAAATCCGAAGTGGAGAGCCAGGCTTAGCCCACTGGCGCGAAAGATTGTTTGCCGTGATGTCGAAGAATGCTCAAAGACCCACAGCATTCTTTAGAATTCCTCCTAATCAAGTAATTGAAGTTGGTATTCAAGTTGAGATCTAAACGGCGAAAGAAAAATGTCGCCGCATTTTAATCAAGGATTAGTCGTCTGATTTGCTCTTTTTGTCTCATTCCATCTTCGAAGCCGAGTTCTAATAATTGTTTGCAGTATTCGGCTTCAAACAAGAGAAAACTTGCGATCTCGGTTGCATCGTGAAGTGAGCCCAAGCCTTTTAATAAATATCTGATCATCGGTGGAAGATTTTGTAGTTTATCTGCTGCCACTTCACCGACCTCGCGTGATGGGCAGATCCATAAATATTTTATCGGCCGAACTGATAATGTGGATCTTTGCGCCTCGGTTAATTTTTCGATGTTTTCGTTGATGCGCTCAATTCTTTCAATATCAATTTCCATCCCGTCCATCATCAGCGTGTGCAGTAAAACGTTGAGCACCCGCCCCACTGTGGGTGGCTTGCTATGATTCGTCTGCCGAGCCGAATAACAGAGATCTTGTTTTTTTCTTACGCCGATCGCGAGAATTTTTTGTGCACCCATGTAAATCGCCGGGCCACACGGGGATTGATTTCTGATGCTGCCATCACCAAAGTGGCGATTGTCGATGGTGACGGGTGGAAATAAAACCGGAATTGATGCAGAGGCCAGCACGTGCTTTTCAGAAATAATACTTCTTTCACTTTGTCTTCGCACTCGTTGCCACATCGGGATGTCATGGTGACCTTGAACGAAAGTGACAGTTGAAGTTGTATAATAATCCAGGGAAGAAATTGCCAGAGCTTTAAAAGCTTTGTTGTCGATATTGGTTTGTATATTCGCGAAATTGCAGTGCTCGCTAATAAATTTTTTTAATGGCGAGGTATCCAATAAAGCCATGCGCGGAGCATTCTTTTTAAATGCGCCTAAAGATAAATCCGCCATAAGCTGCAATCCACCAAGGGACAGGGAAAGTGGGCTTGTGACGTATACTTGTTCTGCTTCAACATTGCTCCAAAGGTCTGCAAGTTTTTTTGCGCCTTCACCGAAATGACAGTGGGGAGTTGACGCTAATAAAGTGGTGTTCAGTGCGCCGGCGCTTAAGCCTGAGTAATAATCAAAAGGATTGGCGATTTTTTCATCAGAGCAAATGTCAGCCACAGCAGAGATCACTCCTGCTTGGTAAGCAGCCTTAGCGCCGCCGCCAGAAAGGACCAGACCTAGGGATGACATATTCTTACCTCTTAAAATAAATCTATTCCCCCGACAGACTATTTAGAATCGAAATCTGGACTTGTTGGAAAATACAAACAGAGAGACTATATGTGTGTAACCAAGGTCAGATAGCCAAGAAGCGTTATCAATCACGTTCCACAAGTTGGAACAAATTCAAGTAGGCCTTAGGTTCACAAAAAAAGGAGAGCCAAAAAGCTCTCCTTTTTCTTTTTCAAATACAGATCGCTGAAAATGGCCCATCCGACTGCGTTGTGCGGTCTTTTACTTCTCTCCGACGTGGCGCTGCCACGCCTCCGTTTCGCAAAAGATCCTCCGCCTTGCGGCTGAACCATTTTGAGCGATCTTCCGTTCGTGGTGGTGTCTGGCTGGGCTTCGCCTTCGCTTGGGGAAGCTCGACTTCGTCTTCGCTTTACCTTCGGGCTAGCCAATGCGGTTTTGCTGCGTCAACAGGGTGCAGTGAAATCATTGGATGAAAGCAGAGAGAAAATAACTTGTGATTTTTTCTGCACAGTTTGTTTGGGGTATGAATATCTATTTTTATGGATGAAGGTTTAATTCTCTGTGCTGAATCTTGCTTCGAAAATTTTCTTAGTAAATAGTTTGATGGTGTAAAACAACAAACCACAATTTTAGGAGTTTTGTGATGATGAAGTTGGTTTTAAGTGCATTGGTTTTTGCAGCGGCTAGTACTTCTTTTGCGGCTGACGTTTATAAGATTGATACTAAGGCAAGTACAGTTGCTTGGAAAGGTTCTAAGAAAACTGGAAGCTCTCATGATGGCGCTATCGGCGTAAAAGCGGGTGAAGTGACCGTTGATAAAGGTCAAATCACTAAAGGTAATGTTGTTATGGATATGGCAACGATTACGAACTTTGACGTGAAAGATGCTGAATACAATAAAAAACTTGTAGGTCATCTTTCTAACGAAGATTTCTTCAACGTGACTAAATTCCCAACGGCAACGTTTGCTTTAAAATCAGTAAAACCTTCTGCTAAAAAAGGCGAAGTGACTGTAGTTGGTGATTTAACGATGATCGGTGTTACTCAACCTATCGAATTCCCAGCTAAGGTTTCCGTAGAGAAAAACACTGTCACTGGTGAAGCGCTAGTTAAAATTGATCGTACAAAATGGGGTCTTAAATACGGATCTGGCAACTTCTTTAAAGAACTAGCTGGCGATAAGATCATCAACGACGAATTTGAATTGACTCTTAAACTGATCGCTAAAAAATAGACTGCCACCTAAGTTAGTCTAAATCTTAAAGGCTCCAGCAATGGGGCCTTTTCTTTTTTCTCATTCTGAGACGCTGTAACTTCCGACCAATTCCTTTGCAGCTCGGTGCCTAAAATGTCTCTACAGCCTTTTATTCTTTCTCCCACACTTGTTTCACTCTGAGATTCGCCTTTTCTTTCCAGCAGTTGCCCGTGCCAGGGTGTTGGCTAAGCTGTTGCAATACTCCGTTGTGAACAAGGAGTTCTCTATGAAAAACCTTAAACTGATTTTTTGCTCTTTAATGATTCTGACTATGACTGCAGCTTGCGCAAAGAAAGATTCTGAATTCGCAGCTCGCTATGCAAAAAACAGAATGGGTGCTGAAGTTGCAGATGGCAAAAAAACCCAGGAAGCTGCCGAAGCCGCTGAAGCGCAAGGTTTAATGGCTGACGTTATTGATGTATCGACTGTAAGCCAAAACTGGGAAACAGCGAACGTGCGCGCGAAAATCCTCATTAACGATCAAGAGATGACGGTGACAACAACTCATTATCTTAATGCTGGTAACTATGATCCAAGTCTTGTAGCCCAAGGAACAGTAGAGAAGGCCGGATTCACAATTGTTTTCCGTAGCTTTTGTGCATCTGCTTCACCTATGGTTTGTGCAAGATACTATGCTTCATTAGAGATCTATAAGAATGGCTCTTTAGTTATCCAGGAAGGCATCTTAAAAGGTTTTGATGGTAAGACTCGCGACACTTATCAATGGTACAAACCAGACAGCGTGAAATCATTTGAAGCGTTGACGGATGTACTTTACAAAGCAAGCCAAATTGATCGCACATCCATCATGTAATTGAATTCAAAATTTATAAAGCTCCAGAAGGAGAGGCTTTCAGAAGTCTCTCCTTTTTTTGTTTTTGCAATTCTTCATCCATAATGTCTGAAAGGTGAGAGTGGCGGGATTTCACCAGGCGATCGATTTTAATTAGGTAGGTCGCAAGATGATTAAAGAGTTTTTCTACTTCAGCATCTGTTTCTAATTTTCCCTGCTCCTCTTTTAACTCCTCGGTCAGGCGATCTACTATAAATAGTGCGGCATTAAGCGACACTCCTACGTCATGCAGGAATTCTTTTTCTTGAGTATGAACCTTTGAAGCTTCAGCCATGAAAACCTCCCTCATCTAGTATTAAGAGGCCCTAGGAACCGCGCAATCTGTGGTTTTGCAGGCAATTTGCACCCCAAAAAAGGTGAAGAATTTTCAGCAGCGGCTGTGAATTCAACAGAGGGATCATTGCGGACAACATTGCACATTGCGTAATAAAGCTGTCCGCATCTCTCTCAAATCAAATGTAGTGGATTACAGTTCGTCAAATGCAGAATAATTGGTGTTGAAACGGGACTGAAGTCGTGGCACCTTACTTGCTCATTAGCGCTCGGTGGTTCCACTTAGGGACCATGGAATGCTCATGGAACAACACAAGGATCGTGGTGTTTGGGGTTTTGATAATTAAATAAAAAATAAAAGTTTCCAATATTAAGAAACAAATAACCACGAATGAAAGGGAATCCAGTGAAAAAACAAATTTTATTATCACTGATTTTGGCGGGATCTATGGTTACTGTTGCTCACGCTCAAGAGCAATCTAACCAACAAGCGAACACAAGCACTGTAAAAGTGACTGACGTTCAAAACAAAGACGAAGCACAAAAAGATATCGACGAAGAGATCACAAATGCTCGTATGAGAGCAACTTTGGGTTCTAAATCTAAATGGTCTTTCAAATCTGCTTTTGCTTACAACGGTGGATCTTTAGAAAAACCAGCTGACAGAATCCGTCCTAACTACCGCGCGTCTGCTACTCAAGAAGTATTGACGACTCTTGGTGGTACTATTGGTGTTAACTACCGTGTTAACGACAGCGACAGCCTTTCACTAAGCACTGGTGTTTCTATGAGAAACCCATTCCATGATGATATCGGTCGTTCTGACTTCACAGATCCACGTAAACCAGCTCCAGGTAAATCAGCGAAACAAGTTGATCGTTACTATGTAAGCGGTCTTTCTTTGGACTGGAGCCGCGCTTATAAAGCTGCTGGCATGCAAATGGTTACTGAAGCTGGTTACTCTCATGTGACTGATCCAGATTCAATTGCTACTTACAATTCAATCGGTTCATTGAGCATCGGACAAACTGTACTAGCTGACCTTGGTACTTCTAACTGGTCAGGTGGTATGAGCTTCTCTTTCGCATACTCAATCTACAGCGACACTCTTCCTTCAGACAGCGTTGCTAAAGGTTACCTACAAGATGACTACAGCTATGGTATCTATCCATTTGCTGAGTACTCTTTCAATGACAAATACTCTTTCAGAACTGTATTCGGTTACTTCGAAGCTGTTCACTACAGAGACGGTCAAGCAAACAATACTCTAGCTGCTGGTCAAGTTGAGTCACAAACTCCTTACCAATCTATGGGTATCGGTATCTCTGTTACTCGTGACATCTACTTGTATCCAAACGTTCAGTTCACTCCGCTTGATATCAGAGCTGACAGAACTAACGTTGCTCTTTCTGCAAACGTTAACTTGTTCTAATTCCGAACAAGGAAAAGAAAGACTAATGAAGGCGGCCCTCGGGCTGCCTTTTTTATTTTGTGGCATCGACAAATAAAAAAGGGGAGTGTGCCTCCCCTTTGAATTCTTAGTTAAAATTTTTAATATTAAAGTCCTGCAGTCGGCACATGCGGTAAAAGAGGAAGTGGATCAATCGGTCCGCGGTCTTTGCGAACTTCAAAGTGCAGGTGTACTCCTGTCGCTCTTCCAGTTCTTCCCATGGCACCAATCACTTCACCCTGGCGAACCTTTTGGCCTTCAACCACAAGGATCTTATCAAAGTGCGCATAAAGAGTAGCCCAGCCGTCGCCAGACTCGATTAGAACCATTTTTCCGTAGCCACGGAACTCTCGACCAGCATAAATCACTGTGCCTGTCTGAGAAGCCAATATAGGCGTTCCTTTAGGTGCTGCTAAATCGATCCCGAGGTGCGGTCGTTTCTTGTGAGGTAAAAACCCACGAGTCATACGAGCGCTGTCCACGGGCCAGTCAAAGGTCATTTCATTTTCAATGTAAGGACTTTGGTCTGAACTAGGGTTTCGCGCAGCATTTTGATTTGGCGGCGGAGATCCGGCAGCAAAATACTCCCGTGAAAGGGGAGTATGAAAGGTTGTGCAGGAACCTAGAGTTCCTACTGAAATAATGCATCCTGCAAGTTTAACGAGCTGTTTCCATCCTGGTGACATGCTTTGAGTATACGATATAAGCCCCTGATTCCAAAGTCTTTATTGAAATTGTGCGGGGCTTTTTTTGTTAAATGCCTGTTTTTAATACAGCGGAAACTGTTTGCACAAAGCTTTAACGTCTTCGTGAATTCTATTTTTAAGACCAACATCCTCTGGATTATTCAGAACTTGTGCAATCCACTTCGAGATTTGCTTCATTTCTTTAGGGCCCATTCCACGAGTCGTCAAAGCAGGCGTACCGATACGCACACCACTTGTGACAAACGGAGAACGCTTTTCATTTGGCACAGTGTTTTTATTAACAGTGATACCTGCTTCGTCTAAGGAATTTTCCGCAAGCTTACCAGTGATCTCGCGATCGCTTAAGTCAACAAGGATCAAGTGATTGTCAGTTCCACCAGTCACAAGTTTAAAACCTTCAGAAAGCATTCCTTCAGCCAAGGCCTGTGCATTCTGGATCACTTGTTCGCTGTATTTTTTAAATTCAGGTTTTAGAGCTTCACCAAAAGCGACCGCCTTGCCAGCGATCACATGCTCAAGCGGTCCACCTTGAATGCCAGGGAAAATGCGAGAGTTGATGATCTTCGCTTTTTCTTCAGAGTTCGTCATGATCATACCACCACGAGGACCACGCAAAGTTTTATGGGTCGTCGTCGTTACATAATCAGCATAAGGAACTGGGGACGGGTGGTGACCCGTAGCTACAAGACCCGCAAAGTGAGCCATGTCGACAAGCAACTGTGCGCCGACTTCGTCAGCGATCTCTTTAAATTTAGCAAAATCCAAAGTGCGCGGATAGGCACTGTAACCAGCAATAATCAATTTCGGCTGAGTTTCTTTCGCCGTAGCACGAATCGTATCGTAATTAATTCGGCCAGTTTCAGGATCTAATTTGTAAGAAGCTGCTTTGAAAAGCATGCCACTAAAATTCACCGGCGAACCGTGAGTCAAGTGCCCACCATGGGAAAGGTCCATACCAAGAATAGTGTCACCTGACTTACAAGCCGCAAGGTAAACACCCATATTAGCTTGAGACCCAGAGTGAGGTTGTACGTTTACGTAGTTGATTCCAAAAAGTTTTTTAGCGCGTTCAATAGCAAGTGATTCAACCGTATCAACGTTAACACAACCACCGTAATAACGTTTACCAGGGTAACCCTCAGCATACTTATTTGTCAGGATAGACCCTTGAGCTTCCATCACAGCTTTAGAAGTATAATTCTCAGAAGCAATCATCTCTAGACCAAGCTCCTGACGTTCAGCTTCTTTATTAATAGCCGCAGAAACTTCAGAATCTACTTCAGCAAGAGGCAACGAGATGGAATGCATATAAGAAACTCCTTGAACTTTTTAAGACAGACTTCGTGTCTGATTAGATAATAGATAACTAAAAAATTATTCCCCGAAAGAGGATAAATGAAAAGACTCAACGGAGAGTGTTAGTTTCAAGATTAAGTTAAGGTTGTATCTGGTTAAGTTCAGCCTTCGTTACTGATGAAAAATTAAAAAAGTGAGCAGTAATTAATGCGCCCTTTGACGCGGTGAAACCGCAAAAAGAAGCAGGCACCTTTCGGTAATGCCATGAGTTACCGATGCGGTAGTAAAACTCTTCCCCATCAGAATCTCGTAAATTTCGAGAACTTCGTGCTGCCATTCTGGCTAAGAGCTTAGGCTTAGTCCTCGTAGCGAGTTCCGCAGACGAGCCAAAAAACTACAGCGGTAGCCAAGAAGAAAAAGAACGAGCGAGGACTGTCCGAGCGAAGAGGCCTAAGCCTAAGCTCTTAGCCAGAATGGCAGCTAGCAAGGAGCCGACAATTTAGCGACCCGTTTCTGATGACGTCCGCCTTCGAAGCGGCCTTCCAAGAAAGAGCGAACCATTTTAACCGCCGTGTCCGGCGCCGTAAAACGCGCACTCAAAACAAGAATATTAGCGTTGTTATGCTCACGACTTAATTTAGCAATATCTTCATTCCAGCAAAGTGCCGCGCGCACCTGAGGATTGCGGTTTGCACGAATAGCCATACCTTGGCCTGATCCACAGATCAGAATTCCAATAGCAGCACCATTGATCGAATCTTCGATATTGTTTTTTTGATTTGAAAGTTCTGCCTCAACAACGTGTTTACAAACTTTGTCGGCATAATCGGGGTAATCGACAGAATCGCCGCTATACGTCCCCATATCCTTCCATTGAAGGTCCGGGAAGGCCGCCATCACTTTAAGTTTTAAATCCAACCCAGCGTGATCACAGCCCGTATATACAACCATTTTTATTTCCCCTGATACTTTGAGAAAATCATCGAGGCGTTTGTGCCACCGAAGCCAAAGCTATTGTTTAAAACATTGTTGATGTTTCCACGACGAGCTTCGTGTGGAACATAATCAAGATCGCAATCCTCGCTTGGATTGTCCAAGTTGATTGTTGGAGGTACGATTTGATCGCGAATCGCCATCACACAGAAAGCAGATTCAATGGCACCCGCCGCACCCAGTGCGTGGCCCATCATTGATTTTGTAGAAGAAACCCAAACGTCTTTAGCATGGTCACCCATCAAACGTTTGATCGCTGAAGATTCCAAACCATCACCCATTGGAGTACTAGTTCCATGGGCGTTGACGTATTGAATGTCAGAAGCTTTTAGTCCTGAATCTTTAAGTGCTTCCGACATGGCCTTATAACCACCAGCACCTTCTGGAGCTGGAGAAGTCATGTGGTAAGCGTCCGATGAAACACCGTAACCAGTGATTTCACACAAAATTTTAGCGCCGCGTTTTTCAGCGTGCTCTAAAGATTCGATGCAAAGAACTGCCGCACCCTCCGCAAGAACAAAACCATCACGGTCTTTATCCCAAGGACGGCTGGCTTTTTCAGGGGCATCATTGCGAGTTGAAAGAGCTCTCATCGCAGCAAAGCCGCCCACTGCAAGTTTACAGATGGTGCTTTCAGAACCACCCGCAAGCATCACATCCGTGTTGCCATCGCGAATGTAGCGAACAGCATCACCGATCGAATGCACGCCTGAAGCACAAGCAGATGTCACAGAGTAGTTCGGACCTTGAAGACCTAACTCAATGGAAACCTGTCCCGCTGCCAAATTTGTGATAACTGCAGGGATGAAGAAAGGGCTGATACGACCAGGTCCTTTCTCCTTCACTTTCAGTGTGGATTCTTCGATGATTTGTAAACCACCGATACCCACACCGATAATAACTCCCGCTTGAGCTTTCACTTCCGGAGTCAGTTCTAATTTCGCCATTTCCACGGCCATCTTAGAAGCTGCGATCGCGTAGTGAATAAACGTATCCATCTTCTTTTGCTCTTTTTTCTCAACGTAAAGATCAGGATTAAATCCTTTCACTTCACCAGCAAAAGTCACATCAAAGCCTGTCGTATCAAAGCGGGTGATCGGTGCAATACCAGATTTACCTGCAATCGCATTTGCCCAGCTGTCCTCAATGGTATTACCAAGGGGAGTCACTGCGCCAACGCCAGTAACGACGACTCTTCTTTGCGGTTTAGATGGACGTTCAAATCGGGAGGTCATAAAAATTAAGCTTTTCCTTTTTTCTCAAGGTAAGAAGCAACGTCTTGAACTGTTTTTAGCTTTTCAGCGTCTTCATCAGGAATTTCAAGATCGAATTCTTCTTCCATTGCCATCACAAGTTCAACGATATCCAAGCTGTCAGCACCAAGATCGTCGATGAAAGAAGCTTCAGGCTTAACTTTATCTGGATCTACGCCTAATTGCTCAACAATGATATCTTTTACTTTTGGATGAATTGCCATTTTGTTTTCTCCTTATAGTGCGTTCATCTTAACAACTGTTTCAAGTCTAGTTACTGTTAGGATCTTTTCATTTAGAAATGAGTCCTAATATGAGCCAGGAATTGATCCTAGTTCATATGCATACCACCGTTCACATCTAATGTGTGACCAGTGATATATTTTGATTCATCACTTAATAAAAATCTTACCGCTTGAGCAACGTCAGTGCCTTCGCCGATTTTGTTAAGTGGAATTCTTTCCATCATTTTGCCTTTGACGTCTTCAGAAAGAACATCTGTCATTTCTGTAGCAATAAAGCCTGGAGCCACATTGTTCACGCGAACATTGCGAGACGCCAATTCCAATGCCACTGATTTTGCAAAAGCAATCGTTCCAGCTTTTGAAGCCGCATAGTTTGCTTGTCCTGCATTGCCAGTTTCACCGATGATAGAAGTGATATTAACGATGGAACCTTTGCGCGCTTTCATCATTGGTTTGGTGAAAGCTTTTGTTACTAAAAAAGTTCCGCGTAAATTTGTGTTAATAACGGAATCAAAGTCTTCCGCTTTCATGCGTAGCAAAAGTTGGTCTTTAGTGATGCCGGCGTTGTTCACAACTCCGTCCACTTCAGGCCATTTTTCAAGGATGTGTTCTACGGCTTCGTTGACTGATTCTTCGTTAGCGATGTCCATTTTGATATAAAAATGTCCTTCGCCAGAAAGCTGATGAGCCACTTGCTGTGCAGCCTCTTCACGTGAAGAATAAGTAAATGCAACCTGAGCGCCTTCGTCTGCCAAAAGCTTCACGATAGAGGCACCAATTCCACGGCTGCCACCAGTTACTACGATTTTCTTACCTTGAAGCGATTTTCCGCTCATCTAAAGTGTCCTTTTTTTGCAAATACAACGCTGTAAAATTCGGATATTCCGATCAGGGGCGTGTTATTTTGCCCACACTCTGTCTGAACTCCGAATAAATCTCAAGACATTTCAATGACACTAAGCTTTCAAAGAATCTTCAATAGTTTTAAGATCTTCCATGCTTGTTGTGGTCATCACTTTAAAGAAATCGCCATCGATTTTCTTTAGAAGGCCTTGAAGCACTTTACCAGCGCCACATTCAAGGACTTGTGCATGGTTCATGGATTTTAAAACTTCCATACTTTGCGTCCAGCGAACCGGGGCAGAAACTTGGCGAATTAAATTTTCGCGCAAGTTCGATCCGTCAGTTTCAGCTTTGGCGTGGAAGTTTTGAATGATCGGGAATGCGGCCTTGTTGAATTCCATCGCAGTCAGCACAAGACGCATTTTATCTTCAGCAGGTTTCATCATTTCACAGTGAAACGGAGCTGAAACTGACAAAGGAATTAATTTCGCACGCTTTGGAGCTTCAGTGAAGATCACTTCGGGTTTAAAGTTATCTTTCAACCAATTAATAGCTTGTTGCGAACCAGAGATAACAATTTGTCCAGGAGAATTGAAATTCGCCGCAGATAAGGGACCGAAGCCAGAATTTTTAACCACGTAATTGCAAAGTGTTTCAACTTGGTCTGGTTCTAATCCAAGAACTGCAACCATTCCGCCTTTGCCTACGGGAACTGCCGATTGCATAGCTTGTCCACGAGTGCGAACCGCACGCATAGCTTCGTCAAAACGAATTACGTCAGCAGCGACCAGGGCTGCGTATTCACCGATAGAGTGACCCGCAGCTGCGCTAGCTTTAACGCCCAAGTCTTTACGCAGAACTCGTTGAGTCGCCGTAGAAACTAACAACAATGCTGGCTGAGTATTTTCAGTCAACGCAAGTTCAGCTTCAGTGCCATCAAAGCACAGCTTTTTCATATCTTGCTTTAAGGCTTCAGAACCTTCTTCAAAAGTTTCTTGAGCGATCTTGAAATTATCAAATAGAAAACGGCCCATGCCAGGTTGCTGGGAGCCTTGTCCAGGGAATGCCAATGTAAACATTTTTTAGTACCTCAAAAGAATACTGCCAGAAGTAAGACCTGCACCAAATGCGGTTAACAAGATCGTCTGGCCTCTTTTAATTTTTCCGGTTTTTACAGCCCAGTCAAAGGCTACAGGAATTGATGCAGCGGATGTATTACCAGTTTCGTGCAAGTAAACAATCACGCGATCCATTGGGAATTTAAATTGATCAGCCACAGCTTCGATAATGCGCTTATTGGCTTGATGGGGAACAATCCAATCCACTTTTTCAGCAGGAAGATTGTTGTGTTCTAAAGCTTCACGACAGCAAAGTGCCATGGTGCGAACAGCGTTTTTAAAGATCTCGCGACCTTTCATCGTAACGAAGTTCAGTTTGCTTTCTAGAACCTGTTGAGATTGCGGCATGATGCTGCCACCACCTGGAACAGTAAGAAGTTCTGCCAAATCACCATCAGAGTGAAGGTGACTGCTTTCAATCAGATTTGTTTCATTTGCTTCCGCGCGGGATACAATCCACGCACCGGCACCATCACCAAAAAGAATGCAAGTTTCACGATCTTCATAGTTAACGAAGCGGTGAAGAACTTCAGCGCCCACAACCAGGATGTGCTTATACATTCCAGAACGGATGAATTGATCGGCAATAGAAACGCCATAGACGAAACCAGAACAGGCCGCATTTAAGTCGAAAGATACGACGTTTCTGCAGCCAAGTTTGCTTTGTAAGTAACAAGCAGTAGACGGCATCTGGCGATCACCAGAAACCGTACCTACAACGATCATGTCGATATCATGGGGAGTGAGCCCTGCATCTTCAAGAGCTCTTTGCGAAGCCTTTAAGCATAAGTCTGATGTAAACTCGCCTTCGGCAGCAATATGACGGCGTTCAATTCCTGTTCTCTCAACGATCCATTGGTCATTAGTGTCCACCATCTTTTCTAAATCAAAGTTGGTAAGCACTTTTTCTGGTAGATAGGAACCTATCCCTGAAACTCGAGAACGAAATTGTCCAGCCATGGAATCAACCTGTCTTTAAAATTACTTAGCTGCGCTGATTTGCTTGCCTTTGTAGTACAAAGCACCGTCAGCACCTTTATGTGCGCGGTGAGGGCGAGTCAATTCACCAGTTTTCTTTTCAACAGATACTGCTGGTGCAGACAAACCATCGTGAGAACGGCGCATATCACGTTTAGAACGAGATGTTTTCTTCTTAGGAGTTGGCATTTCAAACCTCTTTTTGAGTCATTTATAATCGAAGCACGTTAATTTAACCAAAGAATGATAAAAATCAACAATTTAATTGATCTTGATATTCTTTAAAACCCCAAAAGGATTAGTTGGCTTTACGCCCGGCATTTCTTCGTCGTAGCTAAAGCTTCGTCCTTTCACGGGAATTTTGCAAATTGAGCAATCTCCATTTTCGTCCTCAGGGCCTGCAGCATTAAAAGGCGCAGCAAGAGCAACGACTTCATGAAGGAATTCACCCATATCAAATATATGACCATCGTATTCTGAAACGTCAGGGCCATCTTCTGGTAAGTCACTGATATGATTGACCTTGGAATATTTACTTCCGCGGGGGTGATCTTGTTTAGGAATTAGAAATTCGCGGTACTTGGAATCCACTGGAAAAGGAAACTCAATCCCGCAGCGGGCGCAAGTTTCAGGAAGTTTTGTCTTAATCGTTCCAGTCAGTTCAAAATCACGGGAATTTAAAGGTTTAATAAAAAACTCAGCAACGTGGGGAGTTTTACCAATAAGGTCGTTTAAAATCTGATTTAACTCGCCTGATTGAGTATCCCAATGGTAGCTACGGCCTTCTTCAGGGATTTCCATTAAGTTTATTTTCATATAAGGCTCCTAGTTTTCTACAAGGGGTTCGTTTTATGTGAATTGGAACACCAGGTCAAGTAGACAATAGATTAATATACTCTACATCCCTGAGAGTGGCAAAAAACCTAAGGTCTTTAGGAGGGCAAGTCCCCAAAGAACCCTATATTTCTTCATAATATCTTCTGATTTTTATAGATTCGTAAAAAGCTCAGAAGCTTTCACGTCAGATTTGATCAACTTAAGGTCTTTAAGTTGTTGTACTAGGGTTTGCCAGCGCTCTTGAGTCATTGTTCCTAGGGTGGCAGAGTCCTTAGGTTGAATAAGAGGTTTTTGCATCGCTGCGCCTTTATTAAAGCTATCTAAATCCATGGCTTTGTTCAAAGTCGCCATATGTTTATTCGTCGCGGTCGGGTCTTTTAAATAAGACTGCCAACCTTCGCGGGAAGCTTGTACGAGCTTCTTAGCAATCTCAGGTCTCTTTTTTAAAGTTTCTTCCGTCGCTGCAATCACGACAAGATAGGGATTAAATCCTTCTTCAGCGATGATGAAGTTTTTAGTTTTGGCTCCTGCTTTTTCAGCGCTGACGGGTTCAGACAGAATGAACCCTTGTTGGGAAAAGTTTTTGTCATTCACAAAATTCGCAACACCACCAAGATAGGGGACGATCTTTGCTTTTGGTTTGCCGAATTTGTTCACTAAAAATCCATAATAAGGAAGTCCCGATTGCAAAGCGATCACGCCTTCGCTCATGAAAACTTCTTTAAGATTTTTAAAGTTTCTTTCAGCATGGGTCATAATGATGTACGGGGCTGTGTGATAAACTGCAAACAAAGCTTTCACTTTGTTTTTTGGATTTCTGTCGTGGGAAAGGATGATTTCATCGGCACTGACGATGGCAAATTCAACTTTATTATTAGCAAGCATTTGCACTGTCGGAGTTCCAGAGCCCCCTTCTTGAATTTTCACATCAAGACCGTATTTTTTATAAATACCTTCTAAGGCAGCAGCGTAAAAGCCGCCGAATTCTGGTTCTGCTTTCCAGTTCAAAGCTAAAGTAATTGTTTCGGCAGTTGCGTTGAAAGAAAGCAGGAAAATTAAAAAGCCAAGAATGTGTTTCATAATTTTTTTACTCCCGATTAGTTCATCGCAAAAGGTCGACGCTTTAAAACCAATCGATTCAAAATTTCTAAAGTTGCTAAAAATAACAGACCCATCAGAGATAACAATAAAAGTGCGGCAAAGACAATATCTACCCTTTGTTGGGTGCGCGCAGAATCAATCAATGCTCCCAGGCCTCCGCCACTGACGAATTCCCCGGCAATGGCACCGATGATAGAAAGTCCGGCAGAGATTTTTAAGCCTGAACAGATATACGAATATGCGATGGGAAGTTTCAGCTTGAATAATATTTTTAACGGGGAGGCGTGATAGATTTTAAATAAATCTTTTTGCGCCTCACTAGCACTTTCTAGTCCCATTAAAGTATTTGCGATCATTGGAAAGATTGAAACTATAAAGCTAGAAGCAATAACCGTCGGCGCACCAAATCCAAAGTAGATCACCAATAAAGGTGCAATCGCGATGATCGGAACAGTTTGAAAAAAAATTGCAAAGGGCAAAATCGCTCTTTTTAAAAGATCTGAAAGTGAAAAGACCAAAGCTAATCCGCCACCGAAAACAATACTCATGAGTAAGCCAATGACGACGTTTATTAATGTCTCAAAAAATGCAGCTAAAAAATCTGCTTGCAGCTCTACCAAAGTTTTTACGACAGAGCTGGGTGCTGGAATAAGTGATTCAGTAAGAAGATCCCACTTAACTGCAACTTCAAGACCTAATACCAATAATCCAAAGAAGACTAACGCAGGTAAGACCTTCTTCATGATCTGAACCTTTCAGTAAGTTCTTTTAACACACTGTTAAAAGCTTCAGACGTTCTTAATTCCAAGTTTCTTTTTGTCGGTAGCGCTAGGTTCATGTCTGAAGAAATGATCGCTCCAGGGGCTTTTAACATGATCACTCGTTGAGATAGGTAACTTGCCTCATACAACGAATGGGTTACAAACACCACCGTCATTTTCTCGTTTTCCCATAATTGCAGAAGCTGATCTTGCATCTCAAAACGGGTGTTTTCATCCAAGGCTGCAAAGGGTTCGTCCATTAACAAAAGTCTGGGGTTGCTGACCAGGGCGCGCGCAATGGACACGCGCATTTTCATTCCGCCAGAAAGTTCATGGGGAAATAAGTTTTCACTGCCTTCAAGTTTTACTTTCTTTAAAGCCTCAAAAACTTTTTCATCGCGGGCTGGTTTAGAAATGCTCTTTAAATCTTCATCCAACTCAAAAGGCAGACAAACATTTTCTTTCACGGTCTTCCAAGGAAGTAAATTGGCTTCCTGAAAGACGAAGCCAAATTTTTTCTTTCCAGACGGGGAGAGTGTCAACTCCCCTACCGTTGGATTATCAAGACCTGCGATCAGGCGAAGCAAAGTAGATTTGCCACAACCAGAAGGGCCCAATAGAGTGACAAAGCTTCCAGGAGTAATTTCAACGCTGAGATCTTTAATGACTGCCTTAGAGCCAAAACTTTTCGAAAGCGTTTTTATCTTAATTCCCAGGGCTTGTTCCATCCCTACACCCAATCGTAATTAAAGCTAATGCTAATGCGCTCTTTATCTGAGGCATTTTTAGGAACCTCATGACGAAGCCAGCTTTCAAATAAAACCACATTTCCTTCTTGCGGTTCTAAAGCATAGTGTCTTTGGTTGTGAATTTTGGCGTTATGTTTTCTTGGTGGGGACGCCATAAAGGAATCAAAGCGCGGATCTTCAAACTTGATCGCAGAACAGTTTTTTGGCGTCTGAACATAATAAGTGCCGCTGATAACTGAAAGCGGATGCAAGTGCATGCTATGAGTGACGTTACTAGGCATGATATTTACCCAGCAGGACGTCATCTTAAGCTCTTTTGGATTAATATCCATTTCAAGATGTTTAACGAATTTTCTTACGTGTTTATCGATCTCTTTTTCCAATTCTTCAAAAGTCGAAGAATAGCGATGGAGTTGAGCCATGGAACCGTAGGAAGTAAATCCCCCAGGATAGTTCTTTTCTGACCATTCCTGGCCTTGCTCATCGATCTCGGCAATTTTTAAAGATTCTTTTTTTAAATCTTTATTAAGTGGGCCAAGATCCTTGGTTTTTAACGGAGCATAATAAACAAAGGTCGGAAAAAGAGTTTTGATCATGCCTCGACGATACAAGCTGAGGTTTGGACCAGGCAAGAAGAAAAAAAGCCCCCTTAGAATCTCTAAGAGGGCATATTAAAACAATTCAGTTTTAAAGTTTTAACTTAGAGTTTTTTATCTCCAAGTTACAGTCTTAATAGCTGTTTTGGCAGATACATTGCCCGCAGCATCCACTGCCGCAACTTGATAGTTATAAGTTACGTTTTTGGTGATGTTCATGTGAACGTAGTTTAGGGAAGTCGTTTCCGCAAAAACAGAACCGTTCACGAAAATGCGGTACTTAGCAACACCCACATTATCAGACGACGCAGTCCAAGTTAACGTCACCTTCGCATTCAGACCGTTGTTGTACAATGCTGGGGCAATATTAAAGTTGCCTGGCATAGTAGGAGCCGTCGTATCAGAAGGCACTGGGGTTGGAGTTGGCGTCGGTGTTGGAGCTGGAGCCGGTGCTGGCGCAGCTGCTGCTGAAGCTACCAAAGTTTTCGTTGTTGCATCAGTTGTCATTGGAACACCCGCTGCTGCCATCAAAGTATTACCTACTGATGGATTCACAACATTGAAAGCTCTCGTAGTTAAAACCGCTCCCGAAGTGCTGTCTTTAGAAATCAGATAGAACTTTTGTGTGTTCACATCGGAAGCTGCTAAAGAAGAGATATCAAAGAAGAAGCTGCCTTCGACCTCTGAAGTCGTTCCGTTAAACGCATAACCACCACCGCGACCTACGAACGCAAAGGGTGTCCATTGCGAAGAAGGGCTGGTGCCAGATGTGCTTGACTGTCCGAAAGCTAAAGAAATCTGCGAACGAAGAGCGTGGGACATTTTTACTTCAGCAATCAACTTTGGAGTGTATGAGGTGTAAGTTGAATAAGTCGCATTCCCACTTTGTGTTAGCTGGATACGCCCAGACGGTGCAAAGTTTGGAACTGTCGTAGTTACACGGAAAGCATCATAAGAAGCCCAGGCGTAACCTGCATTTCTCCAAGTATTACCGAAAGAGTTAGCAAATTTAAACGCACCAAGCTCGCCCGTCTCTACAGCGCCGTTGCCATTGATGTCAGTCCAGATGTTGTCATCATAACCCACGATCGTCATTGCATGACCACTTACTTTTCCATTCATGTGGGTCGCAATCCATTGGCCAGCGAATGGAGAAGAAACTCCAGGGCGAGCCTGAACTGTGCGGTATTGCCAGCTATTGATGTAAGTACCAACTACAACCACGTGACCGTTGGCTAAAAGTTGTTTCACCGTTGCCATACCCGCGTCCGTATTGATAGTCGCATAGCTCGCTGCTTTCATACGGGAGTTAATAGCACGTTTCCAGTGCTCAGAATTCATGTCCCATGCTCTGAAATCAGAGTCATAAGGGAAATCTGTTTGAGTGGCAGCACCGTGCTTCTCTAATACAGAGAATGCATCTGAAAAATATGAACCATTGTCTACGCCACCGTTGATCATATTGTACGTCCACTTTGGCGAATAGATACGTTGCGCATAGTTTTTATTGTTACAACCCAGGGTTAAGCACACTTCGTGGCTCATCATGTAATAGGTTGTTGCCCAGGCCACACAAGATCCAATGGAACCTTGGTTGCCTATCGGTGGAAATGCAGGATGGGTAGAATTGTCCACTTGTGCCGGAGTTGTCACAGCCGTTGCTGAAAGAACTGGTTCTTGATTTTGCGAACCTTTTTTAGCGCTAGCGCCTAAAGAATCTTCGGTTTCAACTTCTGGAAGACTTGTATCTTCAGAAATTGGAGCCTCGCCGCGAGACTGTCTTTCTTTATTTACGCGCTCAAGACCCAAACGGTTAGGACGAACCTTTTTGATCTTTGTTTTATGAAGTTTTTGGTTTTCTTCAGCTGTCATCTCTCGAAGACCCGGATTTTCCGCTGAAGCCAATGCGAAGTTAGGAGAAACGTGCAGAATCATGCTGAGAGCAAGAGTAGCCCCCACAGGCTTAATATAATTTCTCATCAAATTTTTCTCCCTAAAAAATTATTTCCTTTATGTTAAAGATCAACAGCAGTGATCCATAGCTAAAAAGTTCCAGTAAAATTAAACGCGAGGTGGTGTCGTTTCACAGTGAATGAAAGCTAGACGTAAGGTTGAAATCTAAGACTAGAAATTTCTAATATGCTGGATTAATTGTCGAAGTTTCAGCATAAGAAAAGTTTGCGAAAAATAAGAGGCTCATCTTTGGTAGAGCTTTGGAAGTCGCCATAGCTAAGGAAACTTCCTAGTGATTCCTATTTAACCCAAGAATTTACTCTGATTAGAGTAGACACTTTTGCGAGCTTTTTTGATTTGATAGAGAGTCACTATTTGTAATCTCATTTTGAGACACTATTCACACCTGTCATAGCAGCGTCGACAGCTGTTAAATTTCTAGTCAAAGGAATTTGCTTAAAAGCGACCTATTGAAAGTAGGTTTGGCATCGCTCTTGCTTTTACTGATTGTATCTGCAAGGAGTGAATTTATGAAAAAGCAATTACTTGTATCAGTCCTGGTTTTGATTCCAGCTTTAAGCTTTGCTAAAGAAAAAGTAGATTTCGGTGATTTGATCTCTGAAAACTCAAGAGCGCAGTCAGAACTTCACTCTACAGTTAAACACAACCTGGAAGAAGCCCGCGAAATCGCGGCGGCTACAAAAATGCGTGAGCGTATTGTTGTCGTTGAAAATTCTGGTGTGTCTTACAACGCACCTACAGACCAAGAGCTTTTAGCTTTTAAAAAAGAAAGATCTCACCACAGAGCTTCTGAAGATAAGCAATTTGAACGCTTGGCAAATGAGCTTTCTTCTTTCGAAGAATAATCCTTCGCCACCACAGTTTAAAACCACCTATAACTCCGGAGTCCTTGCCCGGAGTTATTTTTTTAAAGAATGAGTTTTTTAAGTTCTTGCTGAGAATAGATGTAATCAGCATACACCATCGTGTTAGTGATATTTCGATGTCCCAACGCCACTTGAACTAATCTTAAATCCTTCGTCTTCTGATAAAGCTCGATCGCGAAAGTATGCCTTAGAGCGTGGAATTTTTTAGGTACTGGGCGGTACATTTCCCAGACCTGGTAGAGTCGGGGGTAGGTTATTGGAAATACCTTGGTTCCGCCCTGATTTTCGGCGAAACGATGCAGTCGATTAAAAAGGTCCGAATGAAGGGGAATTTCCCGATCGTTAGAACCCTTTAAACCCCGTATAAAAACACTTTCATCATAGGGATTCAGGTCACTTCTTTGAATATTTAGAACTTCCTGGGCCCGCGCCCCGGTCCTTAAAGCTGTCCAAATCATCAAACAATTGCGGGGATCCTTATCTTGAAAATCCCCCAGAATCTTTCGTAAACGTTCCGTTTCCGGGCTTAAAAGATACTTGTTTTTGTTGAGTTGATACCGCGATGGCGAAGACATAATTGATGATTGAAAAGAAGGGGCCTATTTGACAACGCTTTTCAGAGCTGTCTGACGCTACGCATCCAAAGTGGTGATAGGTAAATTATTTCTGTTTAGATGCAGCGCGTCTGATATATACGCGTAGCGTCAACATGCAACCCTCTAAAATCTCCGCATAAAATATCAAGTAAAAACATATACTTAGTACTATAGCTTATAACTATAAGCTATAGTCATAATTGAAAAAGGGGTGCCCAGGGGTACCCGTTGCGGATTCTTTTGTGGTTTCAATGACTTAGCTTGACACTCCAAACTCCATTTTGGAATCATATACGTAAATCACAACGTAATTTATTGCGTAAAACAACATAAATGTTGTGAAACGCAACGGTCTAGAGGGGTGAAGATGGAGCAGGACGTTTTAGATCAGGTTGAAGCAGGCTTTGAAAACAGCCTTTCAAGCGAGGGCTTTTTAGACATCGATTTAAACTCTGATTTACCCCCTGATTTAAACCCTCGTTCAAAGACATCTTTAAGGATGCATTACGAAGCCCAAGTTTCAGTGATTCAAAAACAGCTAGGAAATCTCGATGAAATACGCGGGAATTTAGGTCTTTCTCAAAGAAAAATGGCCCAACTTCTTTTGGTCGATCCATCAAGTTGGACTCGGTGGACGAAAAATGGGGATGAAGCTCCCCCGCATATATGGCGTGCTTTGCAGTGGTACATGGCTTTAAGGGAAAAAATCCCAGGACTCACGCCACAATATTTTATCAGTACAAATCCCCAGGTTTTGCATCAAAAAGCTCTTAAAGAAGTGGAATTAGAGCGTCAGGAGCGCCTTGAAACCATGGAAAACCTGTCTTCCAAGCTGCAAACCATTCTTTCAGAGAAAAATCAGCTCTCTAGCGAGCTTTCGCAGATGAAAAAAGACCTGATCTTTCACAAAAAAATCAGTATAGTCGTCCTTCTTATTAGTATTTCATCGATTGCCACGCTCTTGTTTTGGAAGGGTCTATGATTAAGCACGACGCCGTTCGCCTTTTAGCGACTCAAAAAATCTCTGAAGCCATTCAAAAAATGGGTCAAAATCTTTCTGACGATGAAATCTACAAAGCCCTGGTTGAACCACCTCAATCAGATATGGGAGATTTGGCTTTTGGCTGTTTTACATTGGCAAAAGCATTAAAAAAAGGACCTCCCCAAATCGCCGCAGAAATTGCCCAGAATTTTTCTGCTGATTCCAATGTTGAAAAAGTTCAAGCCGCAGGTCCTTATTTAAATCTTACTTTTTCTCCGGCATTTCACGGCGAAAAAGTCATTGCAAGTATTCTTGATGGATCGATGTTTAAAAAACAGCTTGTTGAGGCTGCTCCAAAAACAATGTTTGAGTACTCGCAACCCAATACTCACAAAGAACTTCACGTGGGTCATATGCGCAACCTTTGTTTGGGGGCTGCGATCGTTTCCATGCTTAAATATTCCGGCCGTGATGTTGTTTCATCCACTTTCCCTGGCGACATGGGAACCCACGTGGCGAAATGCCTATGGTACATGAAAAAGCACAACCAAGAACCAGCTCCAGAAACTGGAAAAGGGGAGTGGTTGGGGCGAATGTATTCAAAAGCCAATCTTTTACTTGAAGATCAAAACGGCACACCTCAAGAGGCGATCAATCGCCAAGAATTAACAGCAATCTTGCAGGAACTAGAATCAAAATCGGGCCCTTACTATGAGCTTTGGAAAGAGACCAGAGAATGGTCCATTCAGCTTATGAAAAGCGTTTACGCATGGGCGAACGTAGAATTTGACGAATGGTATTTTGAATCTGAAATGGATGGTCCTTCAACAGCATGGGTTAAAGAGCTTTACGCACAAGGTAAGCTTGAAAAATCAGAAGGTGCCATCGGTAAAAATCTAGAGGCTGAAAATCTAGGTTTCTGCATGCTTTTAAAGACCGACGGTACAGGACTCTATGCGACGAAGGATTTATTGTTAGCCAAACATAAATTCGAAGACGTCCATATCGAAAAAAGCGTTTATATCGTGGATATGCGCCAAGCTTTGCACTTTAAACAAGTTTTCCGCGTTTTAGAAATGCTTGGTTTTGAACAAGCTAAAAACTGTTTCCACTTGCAATACAACTATGTCGAACTTCCTGATGGAGCCATGAGTTCGCGTAAAGGCAACATCGTTCCTTTAACTGAGCTTGTTCATCGTATGGAAGATCACGTTAAGACGACTTACTTAAGTCGTTATGAAAATGAATGGTCTAAAGAAGATATCAATATGATCGCAAGCCAAGTAGCTAAAGGTGCGATCTTCTATGGCATGCTTCGCATTGATACCAACAAAAAAATCGTATTTGATATGAATGAGTGGTTGAAGCTTGATGGCGAGTCAGGACCTTTTGTTCAGTACTCTTACGCGCGTATTGCAAGCTTGGGGCGTAAGTTCCCACGCACTGAAGGTGCAAAGATCAACTGGGC
Source organism: Bdellovibrio bacteriovorus (assembly GCA_041888585.1). GTDB lineage: Bacteria > Bdellovibrionota > Bdellovibrionia > Bdellovibrionales > Bdellovibrionaceae > Bdellovibrio > Bdellovibrio bacteriovorus_I. Next base: position 1,754,689 of record CP168971.1, read on the forward strand.
TTCCTTAACTCACTCTTCAGAACGTCAGTTGCTGCAAGCCTTGGCTTCATTTAATTCCAACATGGCGTTGGCTTCTGAAAACTTCAGACCCGCAGCTATGTGTACCTATCTTTATGAGTTAGCGAAAAAGTTTAACGTCTTTTATCACGAGTGTCCGATTGGAACAGAGAAAGATGAAACTGTGCGCGCGGCTCGTTTGGCGTTAAGTGCGGCTGTGGGCTTAACTCTTAAGCAAGGTCTGTCTGTTTTAGGAATTCCAGCCCCAGAAAAAATGTAAGTCCAGCTAAAGAACGCTTCTCGCTTTCAGTCCTGTGAAGCGTTCCTTTTGTCCGTTTTAAAGCGTTTCAAGTGAACGCTTTTCTTCGATAAAAGATTAATCTTCCTTCGTAATATTAAGTTTTACGCTCCTGCTCCGAATAAAAACAGAGGAGGACGTAGTGACTTATTGTGTTCGTTTAATTTCCCTTGTGACTTTAATTATTTGTGTCGCTTTATTTGAAGTCCATGCACAAAACTATCCTCCTTTTTCTGATCTAACTATCAACAACGTGGTTAACGGCCGTTCTAGTATTGATTTTAAAAAAGACGCTAAGAATATCCAGCACAGCATTCCCGCTGGGACTACAGCAAAAATTTTGGAAGTTCGGCAACTTAAAGGTACCGGTTCTTTTGCCGTAAGAATCAAAGTGAAATCCATGTGGGATCCTTCGAGTTCAAAGATCAAAGTAGGTGATGAAACTTGGATTTATTATTCGCAAAAAGATCCTGTCATTACTTTTCAAAACAATGAAGGCGATGATGTGCAAGATCCAGAAATGGGTTTAGTTGAGCTCGCTAAGCGATCAGGAACTTTGGAAGACGGTGTGATGGCGGCCCATTTACCCACCAAAGAAGATGTTTTAAGAGAGCAAAAGCCCATCATAAACAAACTCACTGAAGGTGATCTTTGTTATGAATGTTCTAGGTCTGGCGACAACACTAAAAAGAATCGTCAAGAGATTAAAGATGTGATGACTCGCTTGGAAAACCGCGAAAGGCCATCGGGCTCTCCAGTTATTACCGATCCCGTATGGAAAAGGTTTCCGGAAGTAGCTAGATATTCCTCGAGCAAAGAAGTTACGGATTCCATTGCCTATGGTATGCGCAACAAAGAAAATCGTTCCCGTCGTCTGTGTTACCGGTATACCAAGCGCGCTCTGTTAGGCGGTGGACTGGTTGATGAATACTTACCAGGCTCCAATGCCCGCGAAGGAGTGGCTGAATTAAAAGCCAAGGGTTTTATTAACATGATGGAAGATCCTCGCTACAAAAGTCTTATTAAAAGTCCTAAGGATGCGCCAAAAGGTGCGATCATCGTATATCGTCATGCTTCCCAAGCAAGACATCCAGGGCATATCGAAATCAAAACGGACTGGGGTACAGACGGTGGTTATGTCAGTGACTTTTTAAGTACTCAACATGACGGTCCTTCTGGAAGAGTTATGATTGGTGTGATGATGAAGCCGACAGGAGGCGCGTAATGAAAGCATTGTTATTTTTAGTGGCGATCTGTTTTGTATCCGTGTCTTTTGCTAACGATGAAGCAACAGTTCAGAAACTTAAAGAAGTCCAACCTGAACAATTTATTATCTCCGAATCTAATACGACAAGAAAAGTCGAAAAACGTGTTCACGAAGTGATTTCGACTCTTGATAAGGCGGCTGCAAAAGCTGTTAAGAACAAGGCTGCTCCGGCTTCTGAGTTTTTTGAAGAACTTTTAAGAGTAGCGGTCCTTACTTTTGACGTGGATCCATCTATGATCGCGGTGGAAGTCATTGCGCCAGTTTACAAGAAGTATCCGAAACAATGGGATGCTGCCGCCAAGAATTTATCTAAAGAAAATCAAAAAATTCTTTCTGAAGCCCTTCAAGATATTTCGCGCGAAGAGTCACAAGGGAACGACCCAGGCTTTTAAAACTTGGACAGACTGTATTTTTCCTAGCAATTTTCGCGGCGCAAGCAATCCACTGCATTAATGCTAGTCTTTTTACTCAAATACAAAGATGATCGGCTCGCAATAAAAATGAAGGAGCCTAGTTTGGGAACTTTTGAGCTTATTTCTAAGCATGGAGACCATGAGCAAGTCGTATTCTGTCACGACCCTCATGTTGGTTTAAAAGCGATCATCGCGATTCACAATACCTCTTTGGGTCCCGCACTTGGCGGTACTCGTATGTGGAATTATAAGAATGAAGACGAGGCGTTGATTGACGTTCTTCGTTTGTCTAAAGGTATGACTTATAAAGCAGCTGCTGCGGGTCTAAACCTTGGTGGTGGTAAAGCTGTTATCATCGGCGATCCTAAATCGCAAAAATCTGAAGGATTGTTCCGCGCCTTCGGTCAATTCGTAAACTCTTTAAATGGTAAATACATCACGGCTGAAGACGTAGGTACTAGCGTTCAAGATATGGAACACATCTACATGGAAACGCCATGGGTGACTGGTATTCCTAAAGACTTTGGTGGTTCGGGCGATCCTTCTCCGTACACTGCACACGGTGTATTGATGGGCATTAAAGCTTCTGCCAAAGAAAAATTCGGTACTGACGCTCTTAAGGGTCTGCATATCGCAGTTCAAGGTCTTGGAAACGTAGGTTCTAACCTTGTAAAATACCTTAAAGAAGAAGGCGCGATCATCACAGTTGCTGATATCGACATGAATCGTACTAAAAACATCGCTGAAGCTTTCGGTGCTAAAGCTGTTTCTCCAGACGAAATCTTGTTTGTAGAGTCAGATGTTCTGGCTCCATGTGCTTTGGGTGCGATCGTGAATGATCAAACTATCACTAAGCTAAAAACTAAAATCATCGCTGGTGGCGCGAACAACGTTCTTGCTGAAGCACGTCATGGTGACCAATTGAAAGAATTGGGCATTCTTTACGCTCCAGACTACGTAATCAACGCTGGTGGTTTGATGAACGTATTTGTTGAACTTGAGGGTTATTCTCCAGAACGTGCGTTTGAAAAAACTAAACGCGTTTACAATAACATCCTTAAAGTTTACGAGATCGCAAAACGCGATAATATCGGAACGCACACTGCTGCAGACCGTTTGGCTGAAGAACGTATCAGCACAATCGGCCGCTTGAAGCAGCGCCATCCAGGTAAATCTTCTCGCTCTTTCACGACGCTAAAAGAAGTTTACAACCGTTAAAAACAAGGGGACCGCAAGGTCCCTTTTTTTATGCGCCGAGTGATGGCGCTTTGATGACTCCCCCTTCACTTGACAAGGTCCCTCGGGCAAAGAACAATCTTTGTCGTAATAATAGGAATAATCCCCGCAAATTCGGGGCCTTAGACACAACGAGGATCAGCTTGAGCACTAAAATTTCTAAAGAAGATTTAAAATCCCCAGATCAAATGACTAAAACTTTGCGTGAAGGGTTTGTATGGACCACTTCACACTCTAAAATGGTGATCGGTGCAATTGGTGCATTTATCGTAATTGGCGTTGGTGTGTCTTTGATGAATTATTTTACTGAGAAAAAAGAAGTTTCTTCTCAAGAAAAATACTTCCTTCTTGAAAAGACTTATACTGATAAAAAACGTGGTTTTGAAGAAGCCAGCCGTGCTGAAATCATGGCCGCTCAAGCTAAAGATAAAAAAGCAGCTCCGGCTTTTGACCCAGCTAAAAAAGCTTCGGGTGATTTAGAAAAGGACTACGGTACGGTTGTCAGCGGCTTTGAATCATTTATCGCTGAAAATCCAAAAACAAAAGCAGCGCAGATGGCTGCTGTGAATCTAAGTGACATCTACCTAACATACAAAAAGAATCCTGAAGCTTTGACGGCTTTAGAAAAAGTAGAAAAAGGTCTTGATAAGAACGACGTACTTGCAGGCCTAGTATGGATGCAAATGGGTAACGTTTATGCGGATCGTGGTGATTGCAAAGGTGCGATTTCTAAATGGGAAGCGATCACTTCGCAAAAAGGTCTAGCGTTTGCTCATGACGAAGCAAAACTTCGTATGGGTCTTTGCTTTGAAACTTTGAATGACACGGCAAAAGCAGAAGCTCTTTACACTGAAGTGACTAAAAAAGAAGACGCTAGCACCACTGATTTCGCTGCTTCTAAAGAAGCGCAAAAATACTTGCGCCTACTAAAAGCAAAACAAAATCTGTAGTTTGTAAGGACCATCAATGAAATTATTAGCGGTTATTGGTTCGGCATTAGTGCTTACAGGATGCACCACTATAAATGGGGTGCTTGAAACTTGGAGCTCTAAAAACGAATCTAAACGTGAATACCAAGTTAAAACCGCTTGGGTTCGTCAGACCACAGTAAAAGACAACTTGGGCTTCCGTAAAATCAATCGCATGACTCCAGTCCTAGCTGGAGATCTGGTGATTCAAGGAAATGGTTTAGATGGCATTGCTGCTTATGATCGTGAAAGCGGTAAGCAGAAGTGGCGTTTAGATATTCCTAATGGTGCTGAACCCAGTGCAGCTTTGATCCGTGACCGTCTATTTGTCGGGGCGAGTGATGGAAATTTCTATTCTATCGAAGCTAGTACCGGACAAGTGCAATGGACTTTCCCAACGAAGGCAGAAAATCTTTCGGCTCCGCTGTTAGAAGAAGGCATAGTTTATTTCCTAGCTGGCAACAATGTTTTCTACGCTTTAGACGCAGCCACAGGTCGTCAGCTATGGCTGTACTCTCGCCAAGATACATCGCAGTTTTCAATCCGCGGTGGCAGTCAGGCAGCTCTTCATAATGGAACGATCTATGTAGGTTTCACGGATGGATCTTTGGTTGCTTTAAATGCAAAAAATGGATCCGCAGTGTGGGAAGTTCAGCTTAACAACAACAAACGCTTCCGTGACATCGATGCGACGCCGGTAATCGATGGGAATCAAATTTATATTGCTGGCTATGATGATAAACTTTACGCCGTTTCCGCTGATAAAGGTGAAATCCTTTGGCGTATTGATGGTGGCGGATACAGTGCTGTGACTCTTGCTGGGGATAAAATGTTTTACCCAACAACCAATGGTGAAGTTTGGGCGCTAAAGAAAGCCAATGGTGAAAAACTTTGGTCTTATAAAGTGAAAGATGGCATCGCGACTCAAGTAAAGACTTATAAAGGTGCTTTGGTATTCGGTGAGTCCCAAGGCCGCTTGCAGTTTTTAGATATGAACTCAGGCGCTGTTTTAGGTGGCATGGAGCCAGGTAGAGGTATTCTTTCAGCACCGCAGATAGATGAAAAGGCGAATCGCATTTACTTTATCTCAGGTGAAGCGAACCTCTATGCTATTGAAGCCGGTTGGGCTAGAAAACCTTATTTCACGGAGTAGAAAATGAAGTTTTTGTTCTTAGTTCCGATGTTCTTTATCCTAGCTGCTTGTTCCCACGGCAATTGTCGTGCACAAAAAGCTCCACAAACTCAAGTCACTGATGCCGGCACTAAATCAGCGGCATCTGCAGAGGTCGCTACTATGCCATCATCCGCCGTTGATCGTGTGAAAGTATATAAAGCCGACGGTTCTTTGCAATGTGGTCAGGGAAAAGCAATTCCTGCAGCGGAAATGCAAAAAGACCTTAAAGGTATTAAGGTTTATTCTGCCACCAATCAAAACGATGGCATGATGAGAATCCAACTTTGCGGATCTCCGACAGGAATGGTTAATGTTTACGAAATTGACCGAAAAGATCTTGAAGCAGCCCTTAAAGCGGGCTTCAAAGAATGGACGAACGACTAAAGAATAGGGGAGTATAGCTCCCCTTTTTTTATTCTCAATTTGATACGTCATCGGTCCTGACAGGGCAGTGACAATCTTTGAATTTATCACCCTTCTCAGAATGAGATTCGCTGTAATTCCCAAGACTTAAAGTATTCACAGAGTTTGCATTAACGTCCATTGAGGTGTTTTATGCGAAAAATCTATACTCTGTTGTTAGCGTTTTTGATCTCTACCGGCGGAACTGGTGCTCCAGTTTACGCTCAAGTGTCAGCAGACCATAAATCCCAAATCGCTCAGTTAGATTACTTACTGGCAGTGGATCGTTTGGATTTTTATTCCGATGGTCTAGCAGACTATTTGATGGAGCATGAACAAAAACTTGCTGCAGAAGCGATCCGTAAGATCGAACCAGAAGATTACGCAAAAGAACAATTCGCAGGTAAAGACCTGAACAATCCAGATAAATGGAATGAATTGATTTTATCTGTGTTACATAAAAAATTTCCTGAATTTAAAAATTTAACTCTGCAAGATATCCAGTGGAATTATAACTTCTTCCGTAAAAAGTTGATGGAAGGCTTTAAGGCTGATCCAATTACTTTGAAAAAAGAAGCCTCGGTGTCTTCTTTAAACAATGAGCCTGTCCAATTTAACAAAAGAACCATTCCGAAAGTGGATGGAAAAACGATCCTTCTAGATGCTGAACGCTATATTTCTGAAAAAACCACTCGTGCGCTTTTCTGGGACGCAGCTTTAAGCCATAAAGCGATTGAATTCCACTTAGGGACTGAGCGCGACTTCCGCCAAAGAATTTCCCAAGAAGAAAGAGAAGTTATCGCGGAAGTTAAAACAAGAGCTGCAAACTATAACAAAATCTACCTAGTCTTTAATCCGCACACAAAAGAGTACTCTTATGCTTTCACACGTATTTCTGGAAATGACCGTGTGACACATTTAATGGCCCAGCTTGGAATTTTAAAATACCAAGGTCAAACAGCTCTTAAAAATGATTCTGTCCGCGTGTACGGAAACCCTAACAAGGTTCACCGTGCTCAAGAAGAACGTTTGTCTGAGTTATTTAAAACTCTTCCTAAAGCAGACATGGTCGTCATTGGTCAGAAATCAGCGATTGGTAACGTGATTGCGATGGCTGGAATGATGAGCCAAATTCAACCTGACGTTGGCACTGCTGTGGGTGAAAACAAATCACAAATCCAAAAGCTTTCTCAACGTGTGGCTGAAACTGGCAGCTATTTCTCGGTAACCAGCAAAGCTTCAATCGTAAAAACTGAATTTGAAAAGATCCCAAGCCCAACAGCTCAGAACTATGAGATCTTTAATTCGGAACAACCTAGCCATGATGTTTCTGACGTTTTATTAGAGACTAAAGACGGAAAAATCGTGCGCTGGAGATTTATTTCTAACATGTGGGGAGATGAAGTTGTTCCTGTAGCTCGCGCTATTAAAAACTCTGGTCACGATAAAGTAGTTTATATTGGGACAGCTGGTGGAATCATCGGTAAAGGTCTTAAAGTGGGAGACGTTGTTGCTCCATCTAAGACCTACACTCAAGATGGCCGTTTGCTTGATTTAGAAAAACCGACCTATGCTACTGACTTCGTAAAAACTGGCATGACCCTAGGTCAAGTAACTTCTCCATTTGATGAAACTCAGAAGTGGTTGAAGACGTGGAATAACAGCATTGACCTTGTCGAACTCGAAACTGGTTATTTAAAAGATAACTTAGGTTCAAAAGTCAGCTTTCAACCATACCTTCTTATTTCTGACGTGGTCGGCTCAGAGCATGAATCCCTGGCGGTAGCGGCTGCTGATTCTGGAAAGCGTAAGAACGGTCAATTAAAGCTATTAGAAAGCTTATTTATCAACAACAACATCAAAGCTCCGGTATCAAACTTTGAAATGATCTCAGCAGAGCCGGTTGTTAAAGCTATGTATCATAAAATTGATTCTTTAAGAGCGTCTCGCGATGTGACTTCTAAATTGCAACTCACTCAGCTTGCGATTCGTAAAGGTCTTAAAACAGATGCTGAATTAGAAGCGTTAATTAAAGCTGAGCCTTCATTTGATCGTCAGATGTTGATGGATAAGCTTGAAAAATTCTCTGGCGCGCTTGAAATCATTGCGAAAAAAGTTTCTGGCAGAAGTTTTGCGATCACTGGTGGCGACGAACTTCTGAACGGTACTTGGAACCCGAAGAAGGTCCTGAAGTTACAAATGATGGTTGGCAATATGTCAGCGGCGGAAGCAAAAGCAGCTTACGCTCAAGAGCTTGCGAAAATTGAATCTGTCATGGGTAAAGAATTACAGATCGAAGTTCTTTCTTACGATGCAGAGAAAACTCGCGAAGCGGTGTTCTTCGGTTCACGCTCTAAGAAGGTTCTTGCTGATCACTATGAGAAAAATATTTTAAAGAAATTAGGTTTAACTAAAGAAATCGATAAAAACGGTGGCGTACGCTTCCGTGAAGTGACTGAATCTGCTGGAGGTATGCGATGCGAAGCCGTACTAATGTAATTTCAAAGGTGCCTTATCTTGCGGCTGCAGCGATTGCTTTATGCTTAAGTGTAAGCCCAATGAAAGCCTTGGCTATTGACGCAGAAAAAGATTTTATTCAGTACTTAGCGAATTCCACGAAAAAGGATGCGTCGCAAATTTACTGGTCTAGTGATCCGTTAAGACGTGTTTCTACCGTCGTTGCAGAGCGTGTGGCACAAGTAAATACAGAGACGCACACTGAAATCGTTCCTGAATACACAGCAGAAGGTTTGAAATTCAAGTTGCGTTATGATGCAAAGGCTGTGGCAAATCCACAACTTGCGGTTAAAGATTTGGCGATGCTGGCGATCATCACATCAGCTGGTGATCAGTATGTTGATAACAAAGGTTTTAAAGTTAATTTTGAATTAAAAAGCAAAGGACAAGTCGATTCCCCACATGCCATTGCGGAACTTTTAACAAACGTACAAATGGGCAGCGTTACTGCGAAGGCTCGCTGGGTTCAGTTGCAAGTGGAGCTATTGAAAAACACTTCGTTGAAGCCTCAATTTGTTCAAGACCTAGGTTTAAGTTCAAACGCAGTTGCTGAAGCTCGCGCGCAATTAGAAGCGCAACTTCCGCAGCTTGAAGCTGAAGCAACGAAGCTTGCTAAAAAGCAGCAAAAAGAACTAGATACATGGAAAAAGTCGACCCAAGCTTTAGATAAATATGAAGCCATGGAAGCTAAACTGAATGACTTGATTCTTAATAACGACCGTAAAGGCGTGCGTAAGATGCTTGAAGCTTACCTACCTTGGGCTTTGATGGAGCCCGTTGAAGCAAACACTTGGAAGATGTGGTTAGAAGCTATTGAAAATCCGAGCAAAGAAAAAACAACTGTGGCTTTCCGTGGTATCAGCTATGACACGGATAAAATTCAGCGCAAACAAACTGCCAATGGCGAAGTTTATGGATTCATGTCGACGGTGCTTACTAAAAACCAAGGTAATTACACTCGTCGTTTAAGATCGCTAGTTACTAATAGAGAAAAAAATGGGGATCATGGTTTTGAGTTGTTCGGAAGCAAATTCCGCAGTGGTAAAATTACTGATCAAATGACTCAACATGCCCGTGATCCTGTGGCATCTAGCTTTTTGTCATTCACTTATGATCCAGGCGTAGCCTTTGGTTTCGTGGGGAGTGATAAAGTTAAGTATGTGGGCAATGAAAAAATCACTTCACCTGGTGGTGGTTTGTTGGCTGTAAAGATGGATTCAAGACGTTTAGTTCCAAATCTTCCATCCATGTACGGCTCTGAAATTGAACTTCTGGCACCATTGATCATCTTCCCAGATGAAATTATTAAGTATGAAGAAGGATCAAGAAGCCTACAAGCATTGCAGGAATTCGTAAAAGACATCACTGCAAAAACAGGAGTTACTTATAACCTGAATAACGGCGGTGAGGACTTTAAGAAAAGGTATGCTTCAGATGGTTATGATTTCTTAAAAGAGATGAATAAAGTGAAGTCCTTTTCTGCCATGAGTTGCTCTAAGATCTTCTAATCAGCCGAAGGTGAAAGCAAAGGCCTGAACTCCCGAATCCAGGAATTCGATTTCAAAGGTTCTTTCTTTCACCTCTTTTTCAGGGCTTTGTCGGATCAATTGATAAAGCCTATTTTCCGTCACTGTTCCAAAACCATTGGCATCCACATCTAAACCGCGATCTTTACCCGGCGGCTTACCATCGATGGTCACTTTAAAACGAATTTTGGCTCCGGGCTCTTTAGGACCAAGGACAAGATGTAAATCCCGTGCGTGGTATTTAAAGTGAATTCGCCCGCCAGGTTTGGTTAAAAGTGCACTGTCTTCTTCAATCAACCAAGTTCCAGCCATCGTCCATTCATTTGAATAAATCGGTGACACTGGAACATAGGTTTCTTCCTGATTTTGTTTTAAATAGGGCTGCAATCGGCGATTTTCAGCGCGTCTAAAGCCCACATAGGTTTCTGGAGTTTTGATATCCTTAAACTGAGCTGGGGCTGCAACACCTTTTGCCTCAACTTGCACTAACTTAGAATCCATTTCTGTAGAACCATCCTCTTTCAAAAGATCTTGGATCACTTTTTCAGAGGCTTCATACTTTCCTTCGCCGTGGTGATAGGCACGAATCACCCCTTTGCGATCAATAAAGTAGTGCGCTGGCCAATAATTATTCTCGAAAGTATTCCAAATCTGATAGTCGTTATCCATCACTACGGGATATGTGATCTTTAAGTCTTCGATGGCTTTCGCGACATTCAAAGGATCTTTTTCAAAAGCAAATTCCGGTGTATGCACTCCGATAATCACCAGCCCCATATCCTTGTACTTTTCATGCCACGCCTTAATGTATGGAAGAGTTCTTAAGCAGTTGATACATGAGTAAGTCCAAAAATCTATCAGCACAACTTTACCGCGAAGTTCACCTAAAGTCAGAGTCGGGGAGTTAAACCATTTCGTTCCACCCTGCAAATTTGGGGTGATTCTACTGATTAATTCTGCTGTTTCACCATCTTGGGATTTAGACAAAGGCTTAGCAGGTCTAAAAACTTCAACCAAATAACTTTCCCATTTTTCCGTTTGAAGCTTTGAAATTTGTGTCAGAATCGTTCTATCTAAATTAAAAACGATGACAACCACACCGGCTAAAACGGCAACTCCAAGACCGGTTTTTATTTTTCGCTCCATCGGCAAAGTTTTTTTCAATGAGTTTAAAAATTTGCCGCCCGCAACTAGAGCTAACATCAAAGAAGTCGCCGCACCTAAAGCATAAGCAAATAAAAACCAGACCGATTCCACTGGAGATTCTTGGGTTGCAGCGCCGGTTAAAATTAAACCTAAGATAGGGCCTGCGCACGGAGCCCATAATAAGCCAGTGGCTGCACCTAAAACGATGGAATGAAAAACACTGGGTTCTTTTCCAACGGATGTGGTTAGTTTTGCGCCCAATTTATTAAATGGTTCATAGAAACGCTCAAAGAATTGCGGAAAAATTAAAGACAAACCAAAGATAGTTAAAAGTATAATCGCAAGCCATCGTCCCCATTGATTTAATTGTACTGCCCAAATACCACCTAAAACTGCCAATCCGGAAAACGCCGCGAAAGTTAAAGCCATACCAATTAGCAACGGCAAACCGCTTTTTCTAAAGGGTTGATCAGCCTTTGCGAAGACAAAGGGAAGCACGGGTAAAATGCATGGACTCAAAATGGTTAAAAGTCCCCCGAGATAAGATAAAATAAAAAGTAACATAATAACCTCTATTTACCTTTCACTTTAAACAAGTGCGAATATTCACCGTAGCCCTGCGCTTCTAATTGAGATGCCGGAACAAACTTAAGAGATGCAGAGTTCATACAGTATCGAAGACCTGAAGGCTCTGGTCCGTCATCAAAAACATGTCCTAAATGAGAGTCAGCATAACGACTGCGAACTTCAGTGCGTTCGACAAAAAGTTTTTTATCCTTTTTAGTTTTTACAGCGCCTTCATGGATAGGTTTCGTGAAGCTAGGCCAGCCTGTGCCTGAATCATATTTATCTAAAGAACTAAATAAAGGTTCGCCAGAAACGACATCGACATAGATTCCGTCTTGGTGGTGGTCCCAGTATTCATTGTTATAGGGCAATTCTGTAGAGTCTTTTTGAGTCACATTGTATTGGGATTCAGTAAGAACCTTCTTTAACTCTTCTTGAGAAGGCTTTCTATAGTCTGAAAAATCCCTAGCAAAAGCAGGGGAGAGCAAAAAGGGAATAAGTAATGATAATAATCCTGCCTTTTTCATGACTCCTCCAATATACGCTCCGACTTTGCCGGAAAATGCAGAGCTTTAAAAACCTGCACAGAATATTTTATACTTGGATGGAAACTCGATGGGCTTAAAGAGGCTGTCAATGTGCATAATCATATTTTAAGGGGGCATATTATGATCTTAAGTCTAGTAAGTTTAGATGTTTTTTATGTTTCACGGGATACATAAGCTTTTTTAGATTCGGGATTTAGATTTAAACGAAATATTTCATTCTGGGTTTTCAGTATTATTTTTTTCTGGTTTTCTTTGCGCTGAATCTTTTGGAATGGAAATTATCTTTTCTAATTTCTAATTTCATTTTTGATTAAGAATTTTGAAAAATGTTTTTTAGTGAAATTGATTATAGAAAAACTTTTGCGAATCCCAAAATTTTTGGCGGATTTAAAGTTTCAAGTATTGATCCTGAAACAGATCCTAAAACCTAAGTTATTGATTCAAAAATATCTGACTAAAATGATTCATCTTAAATTACCCATAAAAAACCCTCTTTAAACGGCCTTTAAACATACAAACGAATCATTATGCAGGGTTTTGGATAGCCTGTTAAAACGATCGAAAAGAAAGGGTTTTAGAAGCAGCGAAATAACGATGATTTTGGTAGGTATATTTGATGTTCTAAAAGACGGGATAAAAAATGGGACATTAAAAAGCTTTGCTGAATTAGAGTCTAGGGTATGTTGAAACTCGATGATTCAATAAGCCTGATAATCTAAGATCTTAATTAATCAGTAAGAGCTAATATATTGTATTTAATGGCTATAAACGGTTTAAATCAAATCCTACCCCATACCCACCGTTACATAATATAACTTATCAGAATAGTTTATATGCCTGTTCGTAGGCCCTTTTTAGCTTAAATTTCCAACCAATATCTACGTGTCAGATCTCCATTTTCATCCGTTATTTTGTTCTCTAAAACTCCACCGATCTTTTCAATGATCTTGCACGAAGGAATATTTGAATCAGAACATGTGATTAAGATCTTTTGTAAACTTAGCCTGCGTAAATACGGAATAACTTGTTTTACCATTTCGCCAGCATACCGGTTTTTTCTAAATCTGGGAGCCACCGCATATCCGATATGACCGCCACGTTTTAAAAGATGATCGTTTAACCTGTGTCTGACGCTGACTCGGCCGATGATTTCGTCGTTAACAAAAGCATAAAGCATGGTGTGCGGAACTCTGTTAGGTTCTAGATCAATTCCAGCTTTTTCTTTGCGCAGAATTTCTAGCATGTCCCCGTATTTCATTCCGGGTTTATAGGCAAAGGAATACCAAGACAGATCTTCGCCTTGCCATTCTTTTAAACCTTTAAAGAAAGCGATTTCATCATTGGCAGTTAACTCACGCAAAATTAAATTCATAAGAACTGATTATCCGTGTTTTTATCAAATAGGGAAGTGCTATCCACTCCCCGTTTTCGGTCTCAACCTGGACTGTTTTAGGCGATGACGATTTTTTCTAATTCAGAAAGATGGGAAATTTCATACTTCGGTTTAAATGGCGACTCTACAGTGATTTTTCCAGGATTAAACCAGCAACTTGAAACGCCAAAGTTGTGGGCCCCTTCGATATCAGTTTCAATTCTATCGCCAATCACCAGGGATTTATTTTTCTTAAAGTCCTTGGCCATTTTAGCGCTGTATTCAAAAAATCTAACATCGGGTTTTGCATAACCGCATTCTTCAGAAACACTGATAAAACTAATATAAGGTGCAATAGCCGAGTTTTTAATTCGACGAATTTGCGTTGCGTGAATCCCGTTCGTGATAATACCGATTTCTCCACGCTTTGAAAGCCACTGACAAATCTCGACGGAATAATCAATTAAAACCACGGTTTCAGATAAAGCATCTTGATAGCGTTCGTTTGCTAAATTTGGATCGGCCTCGATTGCAAAGGTTTCAAAGATTTTGCGAAATCTTTCGACCTTAAGATGTTCCTTTGTTGTTAAACCTTTTTCAAACAGAGTCCAAAGTTTGCGGTTTTCACCTTGATAGAGTTCAAACATCGCTGCACTGGATTCGACTCCTAGACTTTTTAATGCCAAGGAAAAGGATTGCCCCTCAGAGGCTTTAAAATCCAAAAGTGTATCGTCCAAATCAAATAAGAAAAGATCGTATTTCATGAAGTATTTATGCTACTAAAAAAGACCAAAAAAAGAACGGTCGGACTCCCCGTTTTAGCTCTTAAACTGGACCTACTATTTATTTTCCTGCTGCAGGTGAACCCAGTTTCCGCAAGTGTCATTGATGATAGCGAATTTTCCGTGGGGTGAAGCCATGGGTTTTACTTTGAATTCGACGTTTTTAGCCGATAGTTTTGCATATTCTTTATCAAGATCCTCGACCATAAAAACCACGGCAGCAATCCCTTGTTCAAAAAGAGCTTTTTGGTAAGTCTTTGCGATGGGATTGTCGTTTGGCTCTAATAGCAGCTCTGCTCCCTCAGGATTTTCCGGAGATATGACTGTGAGCCATTTAAAAGCTCCCAATGGAATATCATGTTTTACCGTAAAGCCTAAAGTTTCAGTGTAAAACTGGCGGGCGTGATTTTGGTCTTCTACAAAGATGTTCGCAAGTTTGATTTTCATACTTAAATATTTTGAATGCTAGAACATTAATAAGGCAACAAAGATTGTATCTCTTAGTCTAGCTCTGGCTTTGTTGAAATTCATCTTTAGCCCGTCGCCAGCAAATCCTTTTCTGGAGCTTCTTTGGTGAACGAATTATAAAAATGCTTCTTACCAATTTTGCGAGTTTCAGTTTAAGCATTGATTTTTCCTGTGGCTAAATGAGTCCTATGAAAAAACTATTACTACTATCAATCATTATCGCAGGTGCCTTGGGTTGTGCTGAAAACGGAAACGAAACACCAACCAAGGATGACTCCAACAAAGCAGATTCAATCGTTGATGAGGCATCACTTCAAGAAAGAGACCTGATTAACGAACAAATGAATTTGATCAAACAATACGCGGCGGAATTTTCCATCCCCGAGGATTTAAATAGAATCCCGATTGTGGTGGTAAAAAACGCTGAAGTGATTAAGCGAGCTTCTTCAGGTTGCTTATATGCTGGCTCTAAAGGCTTAAAAATAGTTTTAAGCAAAAGCTTCTTCACTCAACGTGTGTATGAAAAGGACACTGGATTTGCCTCCCCATTGTTCAACTTACTTATTCATGAAATCGGCCACTGCTATAAAAATCGCCAGCATGAATTTGGGGTTTTACGTAAAAAAGGTTACAAAGCCCAATTTAAAATTCAAGCAGGCAACCAGACTCGCCAGGTGTCTTATTACTCTGTGCAAGCAACAATGATGCACAATACGTATTTCCAAATGCCAAAAAGCTTAGAGAAATACTATGTCGGAGAGATTTTTGGGAAATGGAGAGCGCAAACCCTCGAAGAGCTGCAAGGACACTATGACTTTGAAATAGTTCCGGAAGAAATCGCAGCTTCAGATGAAAATGGTGATGTAGAAGAAACACCATTCCCACATGACCACGATCATATCTTGAACTAATTATTTAAAAACTAAATTGAAGTTACTGCAAAAGCCTCTTGATGAAGGGGCTTTTCAGTTTGCGCGGTAGGATTATAGAGTCTATTGGTTTGAGTCGAATACTTTTTAAAAAAATCCGCACGTTCACAGACCATGATAGCCGAAGTTCTTTCCGGCATTTGCACAGTCTCTTTATGTTTAAAACAATTTATCTCAGCATAGCGCAGGACCTGCTTGTTATTCACATCAGGCTCTCCGATGATTCGTTGGGTGCGAGACTCCTGAAACACAAGCTTAGAAAATGCGGCAATAGATGAAGATGTGTGGGTGCGCCCCAGATAGTCAGACTCCCCGATCAGAAAATGCAACCCCTGATCAAAGGGCTTGGCCGAGATATATGTTCCAAGAATGTCTTGTTCGACCCAATAACGCTCCCAATAGCTCACAGGTTTACCGTTAATCATTCCGATATACAGGTGCTGATGTTTATCTTCTAATTCAGCGATGAGCTTTTTAGCGAGTTCTTCGCGGGAACGATCAAAGCCCCACCACTTGGCGACGTAGGGTTGATTCATCCAACGGCAATAGGTTTCGAAATCCTTATCGAATTCAAGAGCACGGAAAGAATAGTAGTGCTCGTTACGATGGTTATAGACCTCAAAAATCTCGGCAGACATGACCCAGATTTAAAAAAGCACCGAGAGCCTGACAAGGCTGGTCGAGAAAAGAATTGTTAATGAAAACGTAGTAATAAAATGACTGCGCGCGCAAACGTAAAATCCCCGCGTTACACGGGAATTTCTACAATGGAACGAATTCCTGTTCGCGCGGTCATGGCATGAACGACAGCCCGTAATCCCATGATGGTTTTTCCTTGGCTGCCAATCACCTGACCTAAATTTTCTTTAGCGCAGTTCACACGATACACCGTGGTCTTTGGTCCAACATAAGTGCTCACCGAAACTGTTTCTGGATTATCAACTAAAAGGCGAACGATATGTTCAACGAGGGTGCGAATCTCTTCACGGTAGGCTTCAGGATCGATATCTGCACCTTTGGATTTATGATCCTCGTACTTGTATGATTCCACATCGTTCATAGCCGTTAATCTCCCTTAATGAAATGTGCTGTCGTTCGACGATTAAACATGCAATGCGGGCCAGGCACGGGAAGCCAAGAGGAAAAAATACTTTTACCTTGCGCCATTTGAACAAATTGTCTTGATCCCTCTTGAAATCCATAGCTGTCTGCCAGACCTATAGATACTAGGAATTTCGATCTCTTTGTCGATTTATAATTTTTTAATAAATACATAGGGTCGTTATCTTTCCATTCCTGCAAAGTCGGAAAAACTTCCCGAGATATATTAATCATCTTACGCACTAAGAACGGGAAAGCTCTAGTTCGACGTATATAATTCTTAACTTCTTGTTGAGATGCATGGGGACTGACTGTTGAGAGCGCAGGACATAACAGGGCCACGCGATTAAACAGGCCAGGATTTTTTAAACTTAAGTGGGCGGCGTTAAATCCCCCCATGGATTGCCCGATGGCATGACGTTGACCATCTTGAAGCCCCCCCATTTTTTTTTCAAGACTGGGAATAACTTTAGTTGAAACAAAAGTGGAAAGCTTTGATTTTTTGGTGTCGTTTAATAGCCACCGTCCACCAAAAGAGATGGTTGCAATTCTTGGTTTATATCCCCAGAACTCCCACCATTTTTGAATGATTAAGGTCCCCCACCACATTCTAAACCAGGACTCTTCATCACCGGTAAGTCCGTGAAAAAAATAAATGATGTCTTTGCTATTAGTATGTTCGGGATTGCGCAGACAGTAGCGGTAATTGATTTTATTTATAGTCTCATTACCGCAAGTGAATTTGGATCTTTCAATGGTGACGACGTCTTCTTCTAAATCCGCAGCTACTGAAAATTCTGAAACGCACAAAAGGAGTACAATGAGTGAAATGAGTCGCATGGCTCCCCCTTTTTGAAAAAAGGGTCACGCTGCGGCGTAGAAAAATCAATTTGCAATATCGAAATCTTCTCTGACTCTGCGTTTGGACAGCAAAACTTTTTCGCCAGTCTTTAAGCACTTCAAGTAGAAATGATTATAGTCAGTCTCTGTGATTACGAATTGTCGAGGTTGAGTGGGTGTGAGCTTCTTTGAAAGAACTGAACCGACTTGCAGCTGTTCATATTTGCTCAATAATTTTTTTGAAACGCGGGAACGGATGACATGGGTCCATAAAGCAAAAAACATAAAAGTTCCAGCTAAAGCCACTGAGTAGGCCCAATGAAAACCTTTATTCAACATGATCGACACCATGACCGGTGTGAACACAGATAAAAGAACCATGGTGCCTGTTAGGAACTTCTCTAGTTTTTGGTACTTTACAAACTCTTGTCTCATAAGCCTCCGCGCTGGATTTTTTGAAGAATTAGTGTGAAGAAGAGACTTAATAAAAACATGAACGCCGAATGACAGCGAGTCCAGATTCCGTCTTTTTTGTAATAGTTTAATTGTGATGCGACAGGTTTGTGTAAAGAAAATGTTGAGCAACAGTTTGGCTTAAAAGCGCGAAGATCTCTCAAGAAATAATTGCGCTCTTAAGTCGTGTTTTAGTTTAGTTTTTACTCTTTAAGCTTGGGAATAATTTTAACTTCTATTTGCTGTCCCTGACGTTGAATTTTCATGGAAGTTTCTTTGTTTGGTGTTACGGATTGAAGTGTGTAAACATAATCATACAAGTTTTCAATCTTCGTGCCGTTGAACTCAACAATGATATCTTTTTCTTTAAGCCCTGCTTTTTCTGCAGGACTGTCTTTTGAAGCGCCGCTGATGCGCACACCTTTAACGCCTTCTTGTGAGTAATCAGGAATTGTGCCTAAATAAACTCGAAAACTTCGGCCTTCGAGTTTGTTCTGACCACCAGCGACCTTCACATATTTGATCAGATTCGTTTTACTGTCGCTTAGTAAATCCGTCATGGCTTTCACGGCATCTAAGACGCGAGCAAGGCCTTCATAGTTGACTAAATCCGCTTTATCGCGCGGAGAGTGATATTCGGCATGGGAACCCGTAAAGAAGTTTACTGCCGGAATGCCAGCCATATAGAACGCCAAAGAGTCGGTGGGCAAATAAGGATCTTCCTGCACAATCATTGGAACTGCCGTGCGCACTGAAACTTCTTCAGCTAGCTGATGCCAATGATCTCCGGAACCTGCACCTTGAAATAGAACGCGATCTTTGAAGCGACCGATCATGTCCATGTTGATATAGGCTGAGATATTATGTTGCTTAAGATTTTTGGTGAAATGACTTGAACCTAAGTTTCCTAACTCTTCCCCAGACCAGATCGCAAAATATAAATCCTTTTGCAGTGATAGCGGGGATTTTGAATTTAAATTCGCATAGTGGTGAGCTAATTCAAGCACGCCGGCAACGCCTGAAGCATTATCATCAGCACCATAATGCGGCAACCCCTGTTCGTTCATACGAGCTAAACTGCTGCCAGCCTGACCATGCCCCAAGTGATCTCCGTGGGCTCCGATCATCACGGCCTCGCGGGAATGTTTTGATGGAAGTTTTGCGATCACATTCAATCCTTGGGATTTTTGAAACTGCAAGTCCACATTGGCTTTTACATAGGTTGATGGAATCACTAGACCTGCATAGGCCTCGCCCTTATCTAACTGCTTTTGCAAAGAGCTTAAATTGACGCCTGCATAGCTTAAGATTGCCTCAGCGGACTGCTGCGAAAGGCGAAGCACAGCCAGATCCGTATTTGACAGGGCCCCTTCGAATTTTAGCTTACCAAATTTTTCTTTCATTCCGCTTAAAGGGCCATAGGCAACTAACATTCCCACAGCACCTTCATTTTTAGCGACGGTAACTTTGTGTTGAAGTCTTGAATACAAGTTTAAGTAATGCCGCCTTTGCGGAGTAATGTCGGCGGGCAAGTCTGCAAGAAGCAAAACCCATTTTCCTTTTACATCAAGCCCCTTATAGGAATTAAACTCAGGCTCCTTATCGCTTGCTGGAGCTTTGATACCGTATCCAACAAACACAAGGGGAGCTTCTTTAAAATCCCCGGTCTTTGAAAACGAAACGGGTTCAAAATCTTTTGAAAGCTCGTAAGTCTTTTTATATGAGCCAACAAGTTGAAGTAAGTTCTTAGAACCTAGACTGACACCTGAAGTAAATTCGAAGGGCTGGATAAAGCTGCCATCTTGGGCTCCCCCTTGCAAACCCCAGGACTTAAACAGTTCCGCGAACTTTTCCGTATAGATCTTTTCTTCTCCAGAACCTGTTTTTCGGCCTTGAAATTCGTCTGAGGCAAGGTAGTACACCCATGTTTTTAAATCATTCACTTTAACCTCTGGAGCTAGGTTAGTGATTGAAGGCACAAGGGCTGGAAGCTTTAGAAGTTTACGAGCTAGGACATCATCCCATTCAGCGATTAGAATCTGCGACTCCCCTTTTTCGTTTCTATGGGTCCAGGAAAGTTGGTTGCCATCGGGAGTAAACACGGGCAATCCATCAAATCCATCGTCAAACGTCACTCTTACCGGGGCTTGCTTACCTTGGCTATCAACAATGAAGAGTTCAAAGTTGGAATAGCCAAGAACGCTGGACCCAAAGATGATGTAATCACCTGAGGGGTGAAAAAATGGCGCCCAGGACATGGACTTCATTTGCGTGATTTGTTTTTGATCGCTTCCATCTACATTCATAGTGAAGATTTCAGCTGTGGAACCATTGGCTGAAAATCTGCGCCAGGTGATCTTTTTTCCGTCAGCGCTAAAGAACGGGCCCCCATCATAACCTTTTGATGTTGTGAGCCGTTTTACTTCAGAACCATCAGCCTTCATGAGATAAATATCCATCATGTAGGACGGGTCTTGTTCAAAAAGCTTTTTATCTTCACCCTCAAGCTTTTCCGCGTAGCCGGCACGATTGGAAGCAAAAGCAATCCAATTGCCATCAGGACTATAGGATCCTTCCGCATCGTAGCCTTTTTCTTTAGTAAGCGCGCGGATGTTTTTTCCGTTTAAGTCAGAGCTAAAAATGTCATAGGTCTCATCAAAACTCCAAGAGTAGCGGGCTTTCACAGCTTTTTTGCGATTGTCGTATTCTGCTTGGACTTTGTTTTTTGATTCGGGGTCTAGATGGGTCGACGAATAAAGGACCTTTTTCATCGATGGATGAATCCACCCACAAGTGGTTTTGCCAACACCAGGGGAAACCAAGGTGGTTTTGCCGCTTGCTAAATCCAATATATACATTTGATAAAAAGGATTGCCCTCATGTCTTTCACTTTGAAAGATCATCTTTTTACCATCAGGACTAAAATAACCTTCTCCTGATTTAGGGCCGACGAAAGTCAGCTGACGGCTGTTTTGTACAAGTTTGTTTTCTTCAGAAATAAAGACACCTGTCTTCTTAGAAGATTCTTGAGAAACAGGTTTAGCTCCTTTGAATTGGCCGGAAAATAAAGAAATAGCGGCTGAAATCGTAAGAAGAACTTTCACTTTATTCATAGACTGTGTAGGCTAAAATTCAGATACATTGATGTCAACGTGGGACGTATTATGATGCACAATTTTGTTAGCGTATTGATAATCGTATTCTTAACTGCCTGCACACATAAATCGGGAAGCGCTTTAAGAAAAATCGCTTACTCCCCGTCTGAAATCACGGCTCAGCCTTTCTCATCAGGAAAAGAAAAAACTTATCTTTCCCTTGATCTTGCTTATGCGCCTTTTGAAAAAATCAGAATAGATTTAGAAGAGCAGGAAGATCTGCGGCTTCAACATCGCGGTGAAGCACATATTACTGTTATTACTCCACCAGAATTTAAGATCCTTCAGAAAAAAGTCTCAATGAAGGAAATCGAAGCGATCGCCACTGAACTAGAAATGCAAAAATTTACGCCGAAGCTTCTGTGTGTCGGAAAAGGTTCCTTGCAAATCAGTGGTAAGACGGAAAGCACATATTATGTGGTAATCGAATCAGAGCGCCTTTACCAGATTCGCAAAGCTGTTGAAACCTTGTATCATAAAAAAGGCGGCAAAGAGAATTTTGATGCTGAAAACTATTATCCCCATGTGACTTTAGGTTTCACTAAAAGGGATTTACACCTTGAGGACGGAATTAAAAAGGATGCAAGTTCTTGCTTGTACGGGCTAAGACAAAATTGATTTGTTGTTAATAGGGTTTCTTAAGAGCCTTATCTAAGCCCTCATTACCGCCAGCTCCAGGTCCGAACCACAAACTTGTTTCTTCAATCATACTCTGATCTTCAAATACGCACACGTTGTAGTGATGATCCTCAGAATCTTTGGCTGTGATTACTTCAGCATTAAATGCGCCGCAAACGCCGCCTTTGGTGAAAGACGATTTTCGACTCTTATAGGCTTCAAGGGCTTGCGTAGGTTCTGAAGTTTTAAATTTAAAAAGCGCCTCAGCACCGATGGCTGCTTCATCAAAAAAGCACATAGCTAGATCTTTGTCGGTCGTATGCAAAATCCAGAATTGACCACTTTCAAGACGACAAGCTCGAATCAGGGGATTGTTTGCGGCTAGTACCGATCCCGAGGCTAGTAAGATTGTGATTGTAAGCAATAAATTTCTCATCAAAGCCCCCCTGACTGCTGTATAATGGTCACTTAAAGCCATATAACAGTGATGAAGTCGGGGCAAGATTTTGGTTAATAAGTTATCGGAAAGTTTGAAATTTAACAGGGACACATTGGTCACTTGTGCTTACCAAGATGTTTGCTCGGGATGTCATTTAATTCCCAGCCCGTATCATCAACAAGAAAGTCGCAAAAAAAATCATCTGCAAAGCCTGCTTAGCGAAGCCGGCCTCATGGCGCAAAGTGAAATTGGATTCCTTTCCGCAGGAGCAAGTCACCTCAGAGACCGCTTGGATTTCACCCTTGAAGAGGGGCGCTTGGGGCTTTTTCATAAAGCCCACCGCGCGATTGTAGATATTAAAGAGTGCGCGCAGTTATCATCAGCATTGCAGAGCTGGCTTACTGAATTTAGACAGATTCAATTTCCATTTAAAAAAGGTTCTGTGCGTTTACGTGTAGGTCCATCCGGAGAGCGTGGAGTGTGGCTTGATTTTGCCAACATCGATATTAAAACTCTTCTTGATGAAAAAACCATTTTGCAAAAATTGATGGATGGGGCTTTTGTTGAAATCGGTCAGCGTAGAAAAGTTCCTTATTGGAACGGTCAAGAATTTAAATTGAAAGATCCGGAACTTCACCCGTGGTTTCAGACTTGGGTGAAGGATCAAAGCGTTCATCTTCACTGCCAGGTTGCAAGCTTTACTCAACCAAGTCTGCAAGCAAATAAAGTTATTTGTGATGTGATCGGCACTTGGATTGAAAACTTCAATGGTGCCAGAGTCATTGAATTTGGTTCAGGGATTGGCAATCTTACTATACCTGCGGCGGCAGCATCTAAAAGTTTGTTAGCTTGTGAGATTGATGACTTATCTCTTCAAGGCCTGCAAAGAACTTTGGATTGTCTTCCGGGTGAACTTTCTGATCTTAAAGACAAAGTAAAAATTCATCGCGGAGATTTTCAAAAAAAACTCACCCAAGACTTTTCGCAGTTTGATGGAGTGTTAGCAAATCCTCCGCGCTCTGGGCTTATGAATTTTCTAAATCCGCTGGAGCAACTTCAAACCTCAGAACGCCCTAAGTTTTTCATTTATATGTCGTGTTTTCCTGAGTCCATGATCACCGATATGAAACGGTTAGTGACGTGTGGTTATGAAATTAAAGAACTGGTGATTGTGGATCAATTCCCGCAAACAAATCACTATGAAGTTTTAGGCTTACTTCAAAGAAAATAATCTTAAACCCGTAAATACACCTGGGATGTCTTTACCAATAACCAAAGATAAAAGTGGCAGGGTGATAAATCCTGTTGCCACAATCAGTGTGCTTCTTAAAGCGACTTTCAAAAGATAACTAGAATGCATTCTTTGCTGGGGCTGCCCTAATCTTAAATCACAAGCCCACTCCCCGATGGTCGCACCCATAAGGGTTCTTGTGCAAATCGTGTAAAGCCATGCACTAACGCAGAAAACTTCAATAAAGAACAAGGTTTGATGATGGTTTTTAATAAGACCACCTACCAACGACCCCAATGAAGACTTCACGATAAAAGAAAAAGCTAAAATAAAAACACAGCTGATAGAAATCAGAATTAATAAATCAACAAACGAGGCAATTAGCGACCAAGCTGCTAAACGCGATCCTTTACGGCGTGCCGAAGGCCCCCCGTGGAATCCCGTATTTTGATCAAAGTTCAAGGCCTGCCGATTTTTAAAAAGATTGTCAACTCGATTAGGCACAGGAGTTCCTGGCTGACGACGACGAATCACCGGCCCCCTTAACGGCACAGGGGCTTCTCTTTTCAGAGGAGCCCGCTGCGGAATTGATTTCTCATTGTGTTTATCGATATTCATCTTAACGTACGCCGCCCGCTCTTCCCGGAGTATCAGTTTTTGTTCCACCCTCTGTTGTCACCACTGGAGGAGGTACAACCACTGGCGGAGTACAAATTCCGTTCACCAATGTGTTCGGCGAAGGACATGGAGCCGGTGGCGGATTTTCTACCACTGGAGTTGTCGGCGTTGTTGGAGTTGTTGGAGTCGGCTCTGGAACAGGTGCTGGTGGCACATATTCTGGAGACTTATTGCTCTTCTTTTTATCCTTAGAGAACAACCACCAGAATAAGCCAAGAGCCAGTACACCCACGCCCACTGGAATAATCCAAGACTTGTTACGGCACCAGAAACCACACGAGTCTTTAGCTCCAGTTCCTGCAGATGCACCGCCACCGCCGATCACGCAAGCAGGAGTACGACGGCCTTCCTCACCCATTTCTCCGACTTTTTCGCCCTCATTACATACGCACGTTTTACCGTCCGCTGAAGGAGAAGAACCGGTCATTTGTTCAGAACAATTTCCATTATTAGGAACAGTCGTTACAGGCGGCTCTGGAGCAGGTACTGTCGGAGTATTCGGAGTTGGATCTGTTGCGAATTTCTGTAAATCCATGGCGCGAGTTGATAACTCAGTACATGCTGACGCTTGGTCTTCACGGGAAACTTGCACGTCCTTAAGCGGTGCGCGACCACACTCAAGCACAGCTTGGTTTACAAAACCATTGATTGCAGTTAAATAGTCCGCGATCTCTGCGTATTGTGCTTCAGAGACTTTGCCTTCTTCGTTTAATTTAAGATCAACGGATTTATCTTTAACACCTTTAAGGTAAGACTCGATGATACGTTTCTTATCTTGAGGGCCGTTAAGTGGCGACATGCCATTACATTCTCTTGTAGCGTATTTAATATTAGCACGCGCCACGCAGAAGGCTCCGCCGCTTTGATTAAAACCGTAAACGAGCGGATTACATGCCACACCGTTATTAGCGCACGATGCGCGGTTTGCATTTTGTTGATTCTTAAGATCCTGAGTACCGATCGTAGAACCACCGCACGAACCGTTTTCACCATACTTAGAAATATAACCAGCTACGATACATGGTTTGCCAGTTAGATTTGAAGCAGCAAAAGCTTCGTCACCGAATAGGGCTTTTAAAGCAAATTCATACTTATTATTGAAATCAAGAAGAGCTTGCTTGCCATAGCGAGTTTCGTAAACGCGTTGAGCCGCTTCAGCTGTTTGACGAAGGCGTACTAGGTATTCTGCCTTTTGGCGAGCTGACAACTGTTTAAATTCTTTAATGGTAAGAACAGGCTGCTTGCTGATGAAACCTTGACTGCCATTTTTCATGGACTTACCAATAGTCGCATCTTTTTCAGCTAATTTTTTTGCGATGTCGTTAAAATTTTTGTAGTTCAAGAGCTCTTTTTTAGCGAAAGCGACATTGTTCACTTTAAGTGGCGTATCTTCATCGCCAGTAAAAGTCAGGTTCGTTGATTGACCGTCTTTTGTTAAAGTCAAACGCACTTGCTCTTGGCCGTTAGCATCTTTGAATGTGTTAGCCTCAATGGAAGGCATCAACTCATTGCGGTTGTATTGAACCCAGATATCCATCTGCTTTTGCAAGTGATGCGGATAAACGTGGCGAACCATTCTCCAAAATTCACCGACAGTCATTTTCTTAGTGGTTAGACCAGTCTCTCTAAGATATTCATTGATCATCTTCTTCTGATTTTCTGCAGCTGCACCTTGCGCTACGGGAGCAATACACATTGTCACGATTGACAAACTTGCCGCAGTTTTTTTAATTAAAGAAACGGGTTTGAAATTCCACTTCATAACGACCTCATGCTTTTGAGTCTTTTCGGTACACATTTCAAAAAACTTAACAAGAACCTGGACTTATCCCTAAAGCCTTGATGACGTCTCATTCTGGGATTGAAACCAGTCTAAGATATAGGCCTTCTCTTTGTTTCCAAGCTGCTTAAACTTCAAATGAAGCGTATTATCCCCATACTGAACGACTTTCGCGTTAATCTTCACATTTTGAATTTCGGGGAACACTACGTCGACAAAGTTTAAACTTCCCGACGAGCGATCCAGATCCCGTTTTAAGCGAATTCTTGCGCCGTTCACAGAAATGGATTCGGTGATTCCTTGATAAATATCTGAAGCCAGAACATCCGCCGGAGTTCTTAATTCATACCGCTTCGTCTGAGGGAAAAACCAACGGGCGCGACGATCTAAGTAAGGGTAACGAACGTAATAAACAACCGCTAAGAAAGCCGCAGTGAATACAATTGAAAAAAGAAGCTGGATTTCAAGCATCGCTTCTGAAGCAACAAAAGCACCCGTGAGTAAGCGGAAAATATTGATGCACTGAACACCTGTGAGAGTTATTAAAGCCGCAGCCCAGGTGGTTTTGTGGGGCTTAAATAAAAGAATTCCAGTAATGAAAACAAGGGAAAGCCAAATCCAGTCAAAGTAAGAAACTGTTTGCAGAAGAGCGAGCAACCAACCTGGGCGATACCACTCAGGCAGTCCACTGGCAGAAAAACTCAATAATAAATTTCCAATAGGAGCGAGAACAAAAAGGGTGGCAATGAAATAAAGTCCCGCGGGCCTCTTAAGCTTAGCCTGAGCCATCCAACCTCCAGCCAAGATGCTAAACGAAAGAAAATCCTGAGAGGACCTTTTCTTTCGCTTAACTGGACTTTGGTAGGATTAGATTTTTACTTGCAGGTGTCGTTTTTAGCGCTTTCAGGTGGCGTGTAAGTGGAGCTACCTGGGATCGCGCAGATTTCCACAAGGGTTCCGGTTGGTACCAGATCGTAGATAAGATCGATATTGGCATTCTTCACAGCCACACAACCTTGAGTCCAATTAACTCCTGCGATTGTTGCGGCCTCAGAAATAGCGGTTTCACGTTGATCGCTTTTTGAACCGTGAATCATAATCGCGCCGCCCGGACTGACTCCTTTTTTCGCAGCACATTTTACATCTTGTTTATTTGGATAAGACACATGAAGAGCTTTATGGAAGCTGCTCTCTTTTAAGCCTTTTTTATAATCGATGGTGTAAATGCCCTCTGGAGTTCTGTAATCACCTTCTTGCTGCTTATGGCCTTCGCGATAATTCTTGCCGAAAACCGCAGGAAAGATTTTTACTTTCTTGTCATCGGAAATCAAATAAAGCTCTTGGCGACTTTTAGAGACTAAAATTCTTTTGGCTTTGAAACCACTTTCCTTAATGCTTTTTGCATCAAGAGAGTCAGGGATAGATTCTAAGTTATCAACTACCGACATTTTGTCGCACAAAGTATAGCTGGAATCCGAAAGTTCAGATGCTTGAGCAATGTTAGCTAGTAAGATTCCGCAAATTAAAACTAATGACTTTTTCATTGAAACTTCGCCTTTACTTAAAAGTGGATCCCTTAAATCTATTAGCAATATTTAGACCTACTGGGTTCTATTAAGCTTCAATCTGGAAGCATCTAGAATTAAAGAGTTAACAAATATTGTCTCTACCCAATAAAAAAAGGGGTCAGTTCGAACCCCTTTTCAATCCTACAAATTACTTAAATCTTACAGTCGCGATTTCGCAAAGAGGACCTTGAAGGATAGTTGCACCAGTATAAATAGTTGCATCTAGCACAGAAGGATCTTTAAGCTGTTGGTCGCGGGCCTTTTCGCAGTCGCTAAAATAATTTTTGCAAATGCCTGCGCTGTCTTCATTTTCACAAACCCAGTAGAATTTTTTAACGATTTTAGATTCGAATTTTACGTTCGTCTCTGAATGAAGCTCTACCTCACAAATAATCTTTGCTTGACCGTTGGCTTCAAGGTCACGTGACCAGCTGTAAACGAAGTTTTCATACTTCAATTGTACGTTTCTGTTTTTAGCGATGACGTTTTTACGAGCTTCGATATTTGCCAGGAATTTTTCGCACTTTTGACCTAACTCATCCACTGTACCCTTCTTGCTCCACTTCAAAACGCGCTTAGAAGGTTTGCCAGCGATACATTTTGTGCCGTCGTCGTTACAGCCAATACCAGTATAACGAGGTGCTGCCTGTGCGATATTACTGAATACCACCAGTGCTAATAGAATTGCTGAAGTCATTTTCATAAAAGTACCTTTCGTTGTTTTTTGATTCCGCTGGGGTATTAGCGAAATTCACGCCATGCCCTAGAACGGTTATATGTTTTTATGAGGAGGCCGAATGTATAGCTTTTAGACGATGGTGCCCAGAAGTGGCTTGGAGGGTATCGGGAAAGTGTTCCGGGGGGTGGCGGGTTGGTACCGATGCAGAAGTGATTCGCACTTTGACCGCAACCAATGTTGCCAGTGTTTTAATAGTCGCAAAGGACGCAATTGTCGCGGCACTTTTGCGCCACATGTTGATCACAAAACTTCGAAGTGGTCCGAGGACAAAACTACTTAGCTCATCTGCAAGTACTTCTGTGCCAATCGCAACCTAGGAAGTATTTGAAAGAAGATGGAATGATTCGTTTATTTTTCGAATGCGTCTTTATTTGATTTTTTTAAAACAATATTTAGTACGCGCGAAATTCATGGAGCGCTTTTCCGTTGTCTTCACATTTGTAATTTAATTCATGATCTGCAACTTGCCTCTCCTTTTGAACCTGACTAGCTTGCGCCTTAAGCAAATTACCAATTAAAGGAGGTTTCTATGAAAGCATTGATTCTAACGGGTTTACTATTGGCTTCCGGTTCTGCGTTTGCAAGCATGGATACGGATATCGATACAATGATTAAGTACGCAAGTCTTGCGGTTAAAGATTATGCAGTCCAAGAAGTGGGCATGCATCGCAATTATACGAAGGTTAGATATGACTATAAGTCAGGACTTTTCACCGCGCGCGATTCTTATGAAGAATGCTCTTTTAAAGCGAAAGCTAAAATCTCTTACAAAAGGTTAGCTACCGGCCATCACTGGAAAGTGATTGAAGTTCCTGGAACTAATACTTGTAATTAGTGGGAGGTATTAAAGTTAGGATTCACTTATCATCATCGTCTAAAAAGAAAACCCGATTCATCATCCCGAATCGGGTTTTTTATTATAAATAAAAAAATCTTCGAACAAATAAATTTAAATCAAATAATTATCTCACTAAAGAATCACAGCTTTGAATGCACGACTCTCTAGCCATCTTCACACGGGGAGCTACGCAATCCGCAGTTCCTTTGTGACGAACCACTGAAAGAGTTCCCACGTTTGGAGTGTATGTCTTGCCGTTAAACTTAGACAAACAAGTATAGTAAGCGTACTTCTCCAGACCCGTTTTCATTTTCGAGCTGGTTGGCAAATAATTTCTAGCATCGAAATAATTTAAGCCAATGGCACCTTTACTTGGTGAGCTTTGCGCAACGACGAAATCAAAGTCAGCAGAAGTTAATTTAGAACAGTCACTTTCTCGGGTGATTTTATTGATACCAAAAGGATCAGCGCCCACTTTATCAATCAAAACCACGTGTCCGTAAACAGCCACGATATCCCCTGCCTTCATGGTGTTCGCCGCAGTCACTGAAATTTTATTTAAACAAGTTAACCCATTTTGTTGAGGCTCCACATAAGAGCTAGATCCCCACGCCCAAGAATCTGAAGCTTTCAGCGTGCGACCAGCTTTTAAACGCAGACCCGCGGTTGCCATCGCAGAGAACACATAACCAGAACAATCGATTCCTAAAACACTCGTTCCATCACCATTGTTTTTAAATAAATCAATGGGTGAAGTCGTCGCGGTTGTAGCATAAGGTTTTCCACCGTAATCATAGATAAGCGGATTCTGACGAACGTTAAAGCAACCTTCACCGTAATTAGAAACGTTTTTAATGTAATAATGGCTGGATTGTACTTTCGAAAGACTTGCAATCGAACGCTTATTACCAACACCATCCGAATGCTTTCCAATAACACTGATGCCTTGCACATCCGGAGTTTGATCGTTCATCGCAGGCAGCTGCATAGTCTGGCAAGTCTGATAAGCCGTAGCCATTGCCCAGCGCCCACCGAAAACAGCAAGGTTGGACCCGGCCGACAAAGCTTGTGCCTTATGATATTCATAATCTTTGTTGGTTTCCTGCGGAACTAAGTTTTCTTCTGGCACATCGGCTACTGGGGAAGTCACTGCAGGATCATTAGCTGACTCGTCACAATTTAAATCCAATGTTTGAACTGTTTTTTGTAAAGAGCTGAACTGACCGCGCACTTTATCTTGCATGTACGAACGAAACACTGTGGTGCGATCACCGACGTCAATAGCCGAAAGAAGAATCAACAACTCTTCCGGTGTCTTTACGCGCTCACCTTCAGGAGCTTCACCTAAAAGCGTATCCACCAATGCATGAAGATCACCCTCTAGCTTGGCCTGATCTTTGGAACTGAACTGTGGATTGGATGAAGCAAGTTTTTCAACTTGCTCGGTCATAGCTTTCTTAAAAGTGTCTGCTTCTGGCAAAGATTTTTGTTCAAGCAAATAGGTCTTTAACCCATCCCACAATTTGCTTTCCATGGCTTTGTCTTTACAGGCGATATCTTGCACCGTTTGTGAAGCGATATCGTTAGCTACCTCAAACCCCGCTGGGGCGCAGGCTGTCATCATCATCCCTAATGCGATTGTAAGTGTGTGCTTTCTCATGCTTAAGTTATCGGCACACCGACAAGAGGCATTGAGAGGGCTCACAAAATTTAAGACTCGACTAGACTAAAAATTAGTCACTATAATGGAACTTCAAGAGGACCTAAGCATCATGGCAGATAAGTTTATCAAAATTCAGGCACTGTACGGATTTCTAGAGCTAGAACCCTTCATTTTACTTGGCTGTTTAATCGCCATTACCTGGGTCTTTTATAAATTCTTTTTGCGCGAGGCGAGTGAAGAAAGACATCGCAGTCTAAGAAATCATTTCAAAGTTTTGATCAGACACTACATTATTCTTAGCTTTTTATTTTTGGCGTTTATCTTTTTGCAAACTTCGGAGGCCCAATTAGCGACTCTCGCCAAACTTACCCCCTACATTGCCATTTTAACTTTCATCTGGGGTAACATCGTTTTCGTAAAAACCAGCCGCTTGATCGTTCTGCAGTATCTTTTTTTAGGATCCATGAAACACGGGGTTCCACTGTTACTGGTGAATATTTTCTCGCTTCTGCTTTCGATAGTTTTGGTACTCTGGGGGTTGGGATTTATTTTTGGTCTGCAAGTCGGGCCGATGATCGCAACCTCTGCCGCCGTGTCAGTGATTCTGGGTTTGGCGTTGCAGGATACTTTGGGAAATTTATTTGCCGGAATCTCTTTGCAGTTAGATCGCAACTTTGAAATCGGCAATTGGCTAGAAATCGTCAGCGGATCGCAAAAAACTGTCGGTCAAGTAAGAGAAATCACCTGGCGTTCAACCACGCTATTAGGATGGTCTGACGAGCTGATTATTTTACCAAATCGTTTCATGGCAAATGCCACGATTTTCAACTTCTCCCCGCCTGAAAATCCGATTGTTCGTCGTAATGTTTTCAGGCTGGCTTACGGTGAAAACGTCCTTCAAGCCAAAGAAGCCATAGAAAAAGCCGTCTCAGGAATCGGCGAAATCCGCGGGATTCCAACCCCATGGGCCTATGTGAGCGACACCACTGAGCACTGGATTGAACTAAAAGTGATTTATTTTATAGATAGCTATGGCTCGCAATATAACATTGGCGATAAGGTCATGGTCCGCGGGATGGAGGCATTAAATGCCGCTGGTATTAAATTAGCTCGACAAGTCCTTGAGCTATCAGATACAACCGCCAGACCATGACAGCGGTTGTAGATTTTAATCATCCCTTAGCAATAAAAATCAGAAAGCAAATCGTCCAAGCCCTTAACGATTTTAATATGATCGAAGACGGCGATAAGGTCATGGTTTGCGTTTCTGGCGGCAAAGACTCCAGCGTTTTGTTGGCCTTATTAACGGAAATCCAAAGACGTTCTGAAAGAAATTTCCAAATTGAAGCCGCGATCCTAGATCAAAAACAACCGGGCTTTGATGCGACCAAATTCAAGTCTTGGATTGAAAGCCTGGGCGTAAAACTTCATGTCATCGAAAAAGACACCTACTCGATCGTTAAAGAAAAAGTCCAAGGCACAACTTACTGTTCACTTTGTTCAAGACTTAGAAGAGCCATTCTTTACGATTATGCCCACGACCGTGGATTTACAAAATTAGCGCTGGGACACCACAGAGACGACGTAGTTCACACGGCATTATTAAACCTATTCTATGTAGGCACTATGGGTGCCATGCCAGCAAAACTAAGAAGCGACGACGAAAGAAATATTCTGTTACGTCCGCTGACATACGTTTCTGAAAGAGACATCGAGGAATTAGCAGCAGCCTGGAATTTCCCAATCATCCCATGCAACCTGTGCGGCTCCCAGGATGGATTAAAGCGCGTCAGAGTTAAAAAACTAGTGCGCGACCTAGAAAAAGAAATTCCAAACATCTATGCATCTATTCAAACCGCATTGGGTAACATCAAACCAAGCCAACTAATGGACCAAGAACTTTTCGATTTCAAAAATCTAAAGGCTGTAGTCGGAACAGAACAAAAAAATTCCCCAGTAGAACTAGAAGACTCAAAAGTTTAAACGAAGACTAGGCTGT
The DNA here is from genome assembly GCA_041888585.1 of Bdellovibrio bacteriovorus. Lineage (GTDB taxonomy): Bacteria > Bdellovibrionota > Bdellovibrionia > Bdellovibrionales > Bdellovibrionaceae > Bdellovibrio > Bdellovibrio bacteriovorus_I. The sequence continues at coordinate 1,787,401 of CP168971.1, forward strand.
TCAAAAGTGGTCAGATACAAGGCGGAGGGTTTTTGTCGCAACGTAGGCGTACCCGTAGGGTACGTCGGAGTGAAGACAAAGGCCCGACAACGCAGCCCGAAGGGTCGAAGGCGAAGCCTTCGATAGCTGGCCGCTTTTCAACAGCCGAGCGCCGAAGAAAGAAATGGTGCGAATAACTGGACTTGAACCAGTGACCTCTTCCATGTCAAGGAAGCGCGCTACCAACTACGCTATATCCGCACAATGAAGGGTTAAACTAGCACCCAGGGCGCGCCATCGGCAATCCTGGACGCATAGAGTTAGTGACTGAATATATCCCAATCCTTCAGATTGTACTTTTTAAGGACCTTTTCAAGCTTCCCGCCCTGGCGATTCGTTTCAAACCAGTTGTCAACATGACTCGGAAGGTGACCAAAATCAGGCTCTTTAGGATGCGCCACAAGCATCAAGGCATTATACCCAGACAACGACGTAGGCTGAACCTCTAACGTCATAAGTTGGCGACGTAAAAGCGTATAACGAAGCACATTGTAATCGCCCAAGGCCAAATCGACCCGTCGGTCCCCGATCATCTTCATCATTCGATCGGCGACGTCGCGGCCTGTGATCTTCATCGATTTTTGGAACTCCGTCGGTTGCAGATCCAGTTCACTTTCATAACCTACGTGAGCAAACACGATGCGCTTATCACTTAAAGACTCTTTATCGATCAGACGAACTTTTACTCCAGGGGTAAATAAAGCCCCCGTCGAAATCATTCCTAAACGCGGCCCCGTAATGCGCAAATCCGGAAGAAAGCGAACCATAGATAACGGAGCTACGATGTAATTCACTTCACGGTTTTTTAACGCACTTAAAAGCTGCTCTTGCGGAAGGCTCTTAATCTCAAGTTTAAAGTTATTAACCTTAGCTACTTCACTAAGAATGTCGTGAATGTATCCACCCCAAACACCAGGTCCTTGCTCGCAAAGATAAGGACAGATTGCTGTCAACCCCACCTTCACTACCGATTGCTCTTTGGCAGAAAGTTTCGATGCGGGGACTTTTTTGATCTCATCCATCAACGACTTTTCACGGGGAGGTGCCGTTGGTCTTCCCATCCATCCCGGATAATCCTTTAAAGTTTTTTCCGTGATAGGATATGTGGGAATATAATGACGTTGAGTGAATGGCTCCTTATTTAAGTAAGCAATCACCTTGCGCGCAATCTCACGACCTAACTCAGCACAAAACTGGGCCGAATCAATCACAGTGATGCGCTTGTTCTTAATATTCTCAACGGATGCAGGGTCACCATCAATTGTCGCTTGGCGAATTTCTTTTCGTCCTTTATTCCAGAGTTCCTTTACTACGCTCAAACCCCCACCGTCGTTGTTGGTGAAAAGAACATCAAAGCTATTTTTCTTGGGGAAATCCTTTAAAATCTGCTTACCCGCAATCTTGCCACTTTCGGGCTCCACAGCCTCATAGCGCCCCACCACTTGGAACTTACGACCCTTGCTGCGAAGAGCATCAAAGAAACCATCCACGCGTTCCACGGTTGCTGAAACACGGAAATACTCAACGACTACGATTCGAATCTCCTGACCCGCAGGAAACAGACTGTCAATGTAGATCCCGTTATCCCAACCAGCCTGATAGTTATCACTGGTCACATAGGAGGTCATTTTCGCATTCAGCACATATTGGTCATAGACAAAAAGTGGAATATTTAAAGAGTTAGCCTCTTGCGCATGTTTGGTTAAGGTTGAAACGTCAGAAGGCTGAATAACAATAGCATCAGGACGTGATTGTACCGCAGTTTCAATTTGTGAAATCTGCTTAAGCAAACCTTCGCGACCTTCGCCCGCGATATAGCGAGTTAAGATGATTTTATTTTTGCCTTTGTTTGAAGCGTTATAAGCATTAATAACTTCTTCAAAACCCTTACGCATGATCACTTGGCCTTCGATTTTCATGCTCCAGTAAAGCACTGAAACGTTAAAATCTTTAGCCATCCCCTCAGCCGCAGCGAGGAGCATAATCAGCAATGAAAATAGTCTAAGCATTTTCATCTGCAACACTCCTAGCGGTTGAAGATATCCCAATCAGTTAAGTTGTAGTTTTTCAAAATCTTATCAAGCTTGCCGGACTGGCGAGCGTTATCGAACCAAACCTTAAGATGCGCTGGTAAGTTGCCGAAATCAGCGCTCTTCGGGTGGCTCACAAGGGCCAAGGAATTAAAACCAGACATTGACGTAGGTTGTAATTGCACATTCAGCTGCGGGGTCTTAGCAATCGTATAACGGATAACGTTGTAATCACCCAATGCCAGATCCACTCGATGATCCAAAATCATCTTAATCATGCGATCAGCTACGTCAGCCCCCGTTAGCTTCATAGCTTTGGAAAAATCAGCTGCTGGAAGATTTAAGTCACTTTCCTGTCCCAAATCCGCAAAGACGATTTTTCTTTTAGACAATGATTCTTTATCAACGATATCAAGTTTCACACCTTTGGCAAAAAGAGCACCGGTGAAACTTACGCCCAGTTTTGGTTCAGCGATTCGCACGTTATCCAAGTAACGAACAAGATAGGCAGGAACAATAATGTAGCTCACTTGACGAGTTTGCAAAGCCGACACTAGGCGAGAGTTCGGAAGACTTACAATCTCAAGATTGAAGTTATGCATACGCGAAAGGTCTTTAAGAATGTCATAAAGATATCCACCCCAAACGCCTGGACCTTTTTCACAAAGATAAGGACAGTGCGGAGCCACGCCAATCTTCAAAGTCAAAATTTCTTGGCTTGAAGATTTAAACGAAGGAAGCATGCTTTTCTTTTCTTCGATTTTCGCTTCGCTTTTTGCCGCCGCTGCGACGGAAGCGATAGGACGACCCATCCAGCCGGGATAATCTTTCAGAGTTTTTTCGGTAACTGGAAATGTCGGAATAAAATATTTTAAAGGAAATTTTTCGTTATTAAAATGCGCAATCAACTTACGCGCACTTTCGCGCCCCATCTCTGCACAAAATTGAGCTGAGTCGATATCCGTTTTTTTCGCTTTAATATTTTCAACAGATTCAGGATCCCCGTCGACAGTGGCATAGCGCATTTCACGACGGCCTTTTTCCCAAAGTGTTTTTATAATGATCAAACCACCGCCATCATTCACAGTAAAGAAAGCATCAACACTGCCTTTTTCCGGAAAATCTTGAAGGAACTGTTTGACTGCGATAGCGCCAGAACCTGGATCTACGGCATTATAGCGTTTCAACACAACAAACTTACGACCCTTCTCACGAAGTGCATCAAAGAATCCATCAACACGCTCTGTTGTCGAAGATACGGGTGGATATTCAAACACCACTAAACGAAGTTCTTTTCCCTTAGGAAAAAGACTGTCGATATACTGACCATTATCCCAACCAGCTTGGTAGTTATCGCTTGTTACGTAAGAAGTAAGTTTTCCATCTAAAATATACTGATCATAAACGAAGACAGGAATGTTCATTGAGTTTGCTTTTTGCAAACCCTTCGTCAACGTCGAGTTGTCGGTAGGCTGAATTACAATGGCTGCTGGTTTTTTCTTAATAGCATCTTCAAACTGGGCGATCTGTTTTAAAATCCCAGGGCGACCTTCACCAGCGACATACGGGATAAGTTTGATTGGATTTGCTGGATTTTTTTTATTGTACGCTTCGATCTCTTCTTCGAAACCTTTGCGCATGGCCACTTGGCCACCGATTTTCATACTCCAATACAGAATTGGAACCTCGAAAGTTTTTGCAAATGAAGAAACGTTAAAAAACAATAAAAAGATTAGAAGGGAAATGTTCGATTTTCTCATTCCCCAAACATAACCAAGAACTGCTAAATATCTAAGAAGAGTTTCTTTATCTTATAATTTTTTTTAGCACTGCTGACAAAACACATTGGCCCTACGTCACCGAAATAACAAGCCAATATTGTTTAGTAAAGCTCCACTCGATCGTTTTCTTTAAAGCCCGATCCCGAGTGAATTACAGCGATCGCACCATCATTTCCGAAGTAACTGATGACCTCAAGTGTGCCTTTCAATCTTCCAGGAACACGACCGATATGCCCACCACTTTCCGGATCATAAACGTCGTCACCATCTTCAGTGACCTTCAATAAATCACCTATTTGAAGACCCGAAATGCGTCCAACGTTAAGATAAAGACGGTCACCATTGATGGCCGCAATTCTGCCTTCCCAAGAAACTTTATCTAAGGAACTTAAAACCTGCGGAGTAAAATCCAAGAACGCATCCTTCACGATCACTTCGATCATCTCAGGATTGTTTGCTAAGAATTTATCTGTCTCAACTCTTTCGCCAACACGTGTTCCTTGCTCTTCCACAGTCACTGTTTTTATCGTATTAAATACTTCACGTCCCCCACGCCCGGTCACGACACGCACTTGCGCCACGACTTCAAAAGCCGTAGTTAAGTGACGAACGATCCCCACATTATCCGCTTTTCTTTTAATGCGTATATCAATGATTTTTCCTTCAAGCACAGCTGTGACACCCAAAGCTTGCGCAGCTTTGGCGACTTCAGGAAGTTTATACTGCCCACCTTCCATCATCTTGCTTAAATCAACGTTGAGTTCACGACTTTCCAAAGCAATGACTTCACCAGAACGATTTAGATCGGCGATAAAAGCCTTGCGTGCTTTTTCTCTAAATTCAGGCGCACGCTTTTCATCTTTATCCAAGAATGGTAAAACCATCAGGCGCTTGCGTGGAGATGAATCATCACGGCGAGCTTCATAATTCACATCTTTCACTTCACGACGCACGGTTGGCGAACTGCGATCAATCACCGCACAAGAAGCAAGGCCCAAAAGACTTAAAATAAGAATTAGATTTTTAACCATCTTGAGCCTCCTATGGCGCCCACTTAAGTACGATTTCGTCACGACCTTCAGATACCTTTGAAAGCTTTTTTCCATTGACGTCTAAAGCTTCAATCTTAGTTAAAAGTTCAGCTGCGGGAATGGAAGCATCCAATTCAAAACTGACCGAATCAGAGCTGATCAAGCGTTCACGAATATTTTTAACTTGGGTGATTTGCGAACGGATCTTTTCTTTTAAAATTTCCGTTTGCGGCAAAGTGCTGTGGCCTGTGATCTTCATGCGGATCACAGAGGTATTTAAGGATCCACGCTGCCAAGCCTCTAGAACTTGTGAAGATAAATCATTCGCGGTGGTTTCAGCCACCTCCCGCAATTTTCTGTCGATAGCAGCTTCCTGGGTACCGGCTTCTGTTTCATAACGGCGGGAAACATCGGCAATAGCGCGGTTGTTGCTAACCTGCAAAGCCGTCATACGAATTTCAATACGATAGTTATTGGCTTTTTCACCTTTGTGAAGACTGATCTGACCATCAATCAACAAAGGAGCATTAAACATTTGAGCAAAAAACTGCGCATCTTCACCAGCGACTTTTTCAGAATGAAAATCAGACGGAACACTGGCGACCAGGCCCGCTTCAATTGGTTTCACCAAATAAAAGTTATTTTTTTGAAAAGCACCACGAAGTGCATCCTCAACCAGACGGGCTTCTTTCACCAAAAAAGCCTGCTCTTGGGATTTATCGGAAGGAATCCACCAGCGATAGCTATTGCCTTTTACTTTATCAGACCAGGTGATCACGGGAAGCACCACTGGAATCGCGTCGTTTTCGTTTAATAGTGCGCTATCTTGCAAAAGCTGTTTTAAGTCGCGCAACGAAACTTTCAAAGAAACCGACATTTTAAACTCTTCACCTTCTTGATCAATCGGTGAAGTCTTTGCAAAAGGAATATATCGTTGGGAATTTCTAATCACACGGGACTGAATTAAAGACTTGTTCTTGGCAAAACGTTCTTCACCGATAAGTTCTTTAATAATGTCTTCAGAAACCTTCTGCGAAGCCTGATCTTGAATATCTTTTTTAGCCCCTTGCGGAGTCGCCTGTTTAGACACTCCGGAAAAGGTTCTATCGATCAGTTCATCTTGTTGTGCTTTTGCAGGACTATTTAAGAAAAAAATCAAAGCTGCTGTCACTATCAAAGCAAAACGCATTACTAACTCCTCAATTCAATAAAGTCCGTTCGTCCAAAGGCAGAGTGGATTCCTTCAAAGAAATCATTGTTAATGCTCACACCCGTCGCATCTTCCATTTCCATTAAAATGCGGCGACTAACCTCCGGCATCTCAATTTCTAAACTGACCGATGTGGTCCCTGGATGATCCTTCATTAAAGAGTGTAAACGCGGGTAATCCTCAGGGGCAATCTTATCTAAGCGCAAAACCATACGTTTCGTCTTTTTTAGGATGTCTTCTAGTGGGGATACTGTGTCTACCATGATTTTGGCAGCACCTTCTTCAACCTCTAGACCGCCACCAATAAGGACAGGTCTTTCATCGCGGAGCTGCATTTCAAATCGCGCATAGGCATCTGGGAAAATAACAAGCTCGCAAGCTCCAGTAAGATCTTCGATTTTAGCAAAGGCCATGCGGCTGCCTTTTTTCGTAATCAGCTCCCGCATTTCAGTAATAAGGCCGGCGACTACCACGCGCTTTTTACCAGCGTCTCGGTTCTTCCAATCTTTTTTAGCTGCTTTTAAAGCCTCTGCTTCCGCAGAGCCTGGTGCTGGCATTTGCGCTGGCAGATCAATGACCTTACAAGTAGCCCAAAGCTCTGATAAAGTATCAAAACCTTTTAACGGGTGATCACTGAGGTAAAACCCAATAACTTCTTTTTCATAAGCCAAAGACGCCGTACGAGTCCAAGGTTTGCATTCCTCAAGCTTCACCACAGTTTCAGTGGAAGGACCAAGGTCAAACAAAGATGATTGCCCCAGCTCTCGATCTTTTTGCAAGCCTTGGGCGCGATCCAAATATTTTTGATATCCAGCCATCAACTGAGCGCGGTGACCGCCAAAACCATCAAAGGCTCCGGCTTTAATCAAGCACTCAATCACTTTCTTATTCACACGACGTAAATCCACCGTGTTAAAGAATTCATCTAACGAATTAAACTTTTTATCAGGCAAGCTGTTACGGGCTTCAATAATAGCTTGGACCGCATTTTCCCCCACACCTTTGATACCACCTAGACCGAAATAAATTTCGTCGCCATGGGCCTCAAAAAGATAGTCAGAGAAATTCACATGGGGAGGCTTTACGACCAAACCTCTTTTTGCAGCATCCTTAGAATATTTAACGATTTTATCTGTATCAGATAACTCCGTTGATAAAAGGGCTGCAAAGAATTCAACTGGATAGTGGCACTTAATCCAAGCGGTTTGCAACGTAACAACAGAGTAAGCTGCCGCATGGGATTTATTGAAACCGTAGTCGGCAAACTTATACATCAGATCAAAAAGATCAGATGATTTTTCTTTGTTATGACCACGTTCAACTGCACCCTTCATGAATCTTTCACGGTGCTTATCCATTTCCTCTTTGATCTTTTTACCCATCGCACGGCGAAGCATGTCTGCTTCACCTAATGAGTAGCCAGCAATCTTGGAGGCGATACCCATTACTTGCTCTTGGTAGACCATGATTCCGTAGGTCTCTGATAAGACTTCTTTTGTATCTTCTAAAAGATATTCAACGGGCGCTTTACCGTGCTTACGATCTGTAAAGTCAGGAATGTTCGCCATCGGACCCGGACGATATAGAGAAGTAATCGCAGTGATGTCAGCAAAACTGGAAGGACGGATTTTTCTTGTGGCATCGGTGATACCCTCACCCTCGAACTGGAAGACCCCAGCCGTATCCCCGCGGGACATCATTTCAAAGGTCGCCGTATCCGTCATCGGAATGTCGTGGGCCTTAATCACCTTGCCACGGTTTTTTTCAATCAGCTTCAAGGCGTGATTGATGTGAGTCAGTGTTTTTAAACCCAAGAAGTCGAATTTAATTAAACCGATCTTCTCTGCATGTTTCATATCGTATTGAACGACTTGTTCACCTTCGGCCCCTTGGTAAAGAGGTGCGTGGCGCACAAGTTGTCCATCGGCGATAATGACACCGGCAGCATGGATACCGGCATTGCGGACCATACCTTCCACACGTTGGGCTAAATCCATCATGGTGCCCACGGTTGGATTCATTTCCATGAGTTCGCGCAAACGAGGCTCAGCCTCTAATGAGTCTTTTAAATTGATACCCAATTTATCAGGGATCAATGAGGTCACCGCGTTTACTTCTGGGAACGTCATTCCTAAAACACGGCCCACGTCTTTGATCGCTGCACGGGTTTGCAATTTACCGTAAGTGATAATTTGCGATACGGATTCTTGACCGTATTTTTTCGTTACGTATTCAATCACTTCCTGACGACGGAACTGACAGAAGTCGATATCGAAGTCGGGCATGGAAATACGTTCTGGATTTAGGAAACGCTCAAAAAGCAGGAAGTTTGGCAATGGATCTAAGTCAGTGATCCGCAAACTGTAAGCAACCAAGGAACCCGCACCAGATCCACGACCCGGGCCCACTGGGATATCATTCATCTTTGCCCAGTTGATAAAGTCTTGAACGATAAGGAAGTAACCATTAAAGCCCATGCGATCAATAATGCTGAGCTCATAATCAAGACGCTTAAAGTATTCAGGCTTTTTATCCTCAGGAATCGCTTCGCCACGAGCAGCAGCTTCTAAAAATCGCTGTTCAAGACCCGCTTTTGATTTATTGGCAATTTCTTCCGCCAGTGTCGCGCCATTTTCCGTTGGGAAAGTTGGCAAGTGATAAATGGGTTTGCCATTTTCATCTTTGATTTTAAATTTAACATCGCAACGTTCAGCCACTTGCAAGGTATTGCTGATGGCTTCAGGAACATCGGCGAATAGTTCCTGCATTTGTTCGGCAGTTTTAAAATAAAACTCATCGCTGCCAAGACGAAAGCGAGATTCATCACTTAATGTCTTATTCGTGCCGATACAGATCAAAACTTCTTGAGTTAACTGATCATCTTGAGTCATGTAATGAATGTCATTACTTGCAACCAGCGGAACGCCGGTGATTTTTGAAGCCTCAAGCAAGAATGGATTGATTTGATCCCACTGTGGCAAACCTGTTCTGCACATTTCTAAGTACAAACGGTCATCGAAAATTTCTTTAAGCTGGCGAATTTTTGCTAAGGCCGCATCAGCACCTTCACGCAAGAACGCTTCAGCCACTTCGCCGCGCAAGCCGCCTGTTAAACAGATCAAATTAGAATTATATTCTTTGATGACTTCATAATCGATTCTTGGTTTCCAATAAAAACCTTCTTGGTAGCCAATGGTCGATAGCTTTGAAAGATTGCGATAGCCTTCGATATTTTGCGCCAAGAAAACCAAACGGCGCGGACCCATATTCACTTGATCGCGATCTTGTTTTTTCTCATGACGTGAACCTGGAGCTATATAAGCATCCAATCCCAAAATAGGTTTCACGTTATTGTCTTTGCAGGCGAAATAGAATTCAGCTGCTCCAAACATGTTGCCGTTATCAGTCAAAGCAACAGCAGGCATTCCCGCCGCCGCCGCTTTTTTGGCTATAGCTTTGACTCGGCAAGCTGCTTCTAAAAGAGAGTATTCAGAGTGAACGTGTAAGTGTACAAAAGACATGACAATTTCATATCTTAGGCCTCTTTTTTATTCAATAAAAGGGGGGTCTAGGGTGCTGCGTTAATAGAAACTCCATCGGGAATCTCAGCACTGCTCAAATCAAACTTATCCCCTTTGACAGGAATCTTCACCGTTTTTTCGCCCATTCCCGCATCTAGAGTGATTTTGAGGATAACTCCTGAAATTTGTGCTGGATCTTTCACGCCATCAATATTCCACAGCGAGATTTTATTGCCACGAAATTCAATCTTATCGCTGTCTGGAACCGTTGAGTCAGGTTCCCAGGAAATATCAAGGACACTGATGCCGTTTCCAGCCGCAACTTCCATATCTATCTGCAGCCTTTGTTTTTGTGATTCAACTGCATACTTTATTAGCAACGCCGCTTGTTTTCCTGGAGCCGAAGCAACAAAATCTCGATCCCGCGTGCTGTCTTGAGAAATCATTCCTATAAAGCGGGGGCGAAGATCTGAGTTTGGAATTTCTAAACTAAAGGGCTGAGTGACTTTTTCTTCCCAAGCAAAATCATTAAACGACATGATCAGCTTGCCCGTTTCTAAATCATACAGTCTGTATCCAGTCATCTCTGCACAGCAACCAGCTAAAGCTGTCACAAGAACTGGGAACTCTTCATGCACCACAAGGTCCGTGGCTTGCTCGGTTTTTCCCCACAGAACCTTTTCAAGCTTTGCACCTTTTCGCACACTCCAAGAAACCTGACCACCTGTTCCTTCAGCATCGAGATAAGTAGTCACAGTTCGATTTGAAGAAACTAAAAAAAGTTCCTCGCCACCAGCGGGAAGAAATTTTCTAAAAAGATCAAAAGAGTGAGACGTGCGCACAGCTCTACGTGTGCCATTTTCGTCTAAGAAAAGTTTGAAACTGTTAACGCCAGAGGTTTGATAAAGCAACTGGCTTGCCGCCGCCGCCGACAAAACGAAAAGCAAAATGATTGAGAAAAAAACTTTTGGTGATTGGATGTGCTTTAGAATTTTCATTCTAAGAAAACTAGCAAGCACACCCTATCTTGATGAGTTACAAAAGGGTCATTACTTAAGGTTAATTACTCCCACTCAATGGTGCCCGGAGGTTTACTGGTCACATCATAAACGACGCGATTGACTCCTTTAACCTTATTGGTGATCAAATTAGAAACCTCACTTAAAAACTTAAAGTCAAAAGGATACCAGTCAGCCGTCATACCATCGCTGGACGTCACTGCACGCAAAGCCAGCACATGTTCATAGGTCCTTGCATCCCCTTGCACACCCACAGTTTTTACCGGCAAGAGCACGCAGAATGCCTGCCAGATTTTATCATAAAGCCCGCGACGATGAAGCTCTGAGATATAAACATCATCTGCTTCTTTAAGTATTTTAAGTTTTTCCTCTGTAACTTCACCTAATACTCGAATTGCCAAACCCGGCCCTGGGAAAGGATGACGCCATAACATTTCTGCAGGCAATCCCAGTTGCGCACCTAGGGCACGCACTTCATCTTTGAAAAGCTCACGCACAGGCTCCACAAGTCCTAGCTTCATTTTCTCTGGAAGACCGCCCACATTGTGATGGGACTTGATCGTCACGCTGCCACCCACTGATGACACACTTTCAATCACATCGGGATACAATGTTCCTTGAGCCAACCACTTGATTGGCAAAGCGTGATCATAACTTTTATCAAAGACCTCAATAAAAACGCGACCAATGGTTTTACGTTTTTCTTCAGGATCTTCTTTACCCTTAAGTTCGCTTAAAAACTCTTGGGAAGCGTTAACACCTTTCACGTTTAAACCAATGCGATGATAACTTTTTAAGACATTTTCAAATTCATTTTTTCTTAACAAACCATTATCAACAAAAACGCAGTGCACTCTGTTTGCACCCAAAGCTTTTGTTAAAAGTGTGGCAACCACCGTTGAATCGACTCCGCCACTTAATCCCACTAAGACGTGATCAGTAGGTCCCACTTTTTCTTGAACTTCTTTAATTAGAATATCTTTAATATGTGGTGCATCCCAGTCAGCAGGGGCCGCGCACATTTCGCTGGCAAAGTATTTTAATAAATCATTTCCGTGATCTGTGTGGGCTACTTCAGGATGAAATTGAACTGCAAGGACACCGGGCCCACGCATCGCAGCTGGATGATTGCTTTCAGAGACACCAATCACTTGAAAGTCTTTTGGTGGAACTTCCACGACGTCACCGTGACTCATCCATACTTTTTGTTTCTCTGGAACGCCTTTTATGACCGAAGTCCATGTTACATAATTAAGGCCGTACTCTCGATGTTCAGCTTTTGTTACTTTTCCACCTAGTTGATGAGCAAGAAGCTGCATCCCATAGCAGACAGCCATTAAAGGACTTATGTTACGAAGTTCAACTACATCCCTTAGCGGAGAACCCGGTTCATAAACCGAGTTGGGTCCACCACTAAGAATGATTCCATAAGGATTTTTCTTGCGAATTTCTTCTGTCGAATAATTGTAAGCGTGAATCTCTGAATAATAACCTAGCTCACGTAAACGTCTTGCAATCAGTTGTGTGAACTGAGAACCAAAATCTAAAATAATAAATCCGCGCATGATTTAAGACTCCAACCGATAGTTTGGAGCTTCTTTGGTGATGCTAACATCGTGCACGTGGGACTCGCGAAGGCCCATAGCCGTGATTCTTACAAAGCGTGCTTTGGCTTGAAGCTCATCAATATTGCGTGCACCCAAATATCCCATTCCGGATTTTAAACCACCAACAAGTTGGTGAATGATTCCAGAGGCGGCCCCTTTGTAAGCCACTTTCCCTTCAATGCCTTCAGGAACAAGCTTTTCACTTTCTTCCACATCCATTTGACCGTAACGATCTTTAGATCCGCGAGACATCGCACCGATGCTGCCCATGCCGCGATAGACTTTGTAAGTGCGGCCTTGGAACAGGATCGTTTCCCCTGGGGATTCTTCAGCACCAGCCAAAAGATTTCCGATCATCACTGAATTAGCACCTAAAGCTAAGGCTTTCGTGATGTCACCGGAAAACTTAATGCCACCATCGGCGATGATGGTTTTTCCGCGGGACTTTGCGGCTTTGGCGCATTCAACCACTGCAGAAATTTGCGGCATACCTACGCCTGCGACAACACGAGTTGTACAGATACTACCAGGTCCCACGCCGACCTTAACAATTTCAGCTCCGGCATCAATCAATGCAAGCGTACCTTCTGCAGTCACGACGTTGCCAGCAACTAAAATAACATCCTTATGCTTTTGCGTGATATACTTCACCATCTCCACAACGTTTTTTGAGTGGCCATGGGCCGTATCTACACAAAGCACGTCAACCTTTGCTGCCACAAGAGCATCAGCACGCTCTCTAGAGTCAGCGCCAACACCAATGGCAGCACCCACAAACAACCGACCGTGCTCGTCCTTTGTCGCTTGTGGATAATTTTTGGCCTTCTCGATATCTTTAATCGTGATCAGGCCTTTTAATTTTCCCTTATCATCAACCACCGGCAGTTTTTCAATGCGATGTTGTTGCAAAATCTTTTTTGCTTCATCTAGTGTTGTTCCCATTTTCGCTGTGACTAGTTTTTCCTTCGTCATCAAATTGCGAATGGGTTGATTGAAATTTTCTTCAAAACGCAGATCACGATTGGTTAAAATACCCACCAATGTGCCATCGACAGTGACTGGCACGCCACTGATAGAATATTTTTCCATCAACATGACGGCTTCTTCAACAAGATGATCCGGGCCTAGTGTGATCGGATCGGTGATCATGCCTGATTCGTATTTTTTTACTCTTTCGACTTCAAGGGCTTGCTTTTCAATGTCGAAATTTTTGTGAATGATGCCTAAACCACCATTTTGCGCCATCACGCGGGCAATTCGGTGTTCAGTCACAGTATCCATGGCTGCAGAAATAACCGGCGTGTTTAAATATTTTCCGCGGGCAAACAAGGATCGCGGAATAACTTCAGTCGGCGTAATTTCAGAATATTGAGGAAGTAAAAGGATATCATCAAAGGTTAAAGCGTAGGGTGCTTCCATTTAGAGTCTCCAAAGAGCAGGGTTTCTTCATTCTGAATCTAAAAGTCTTGGAGTTCAATGTTTAACTCTGTCAGGAATCTGTTAGCCTTATTCCTCTTCTTCGTACCAGCTCTTATACAGTAAATAGTTGTCGGCGGATTTTTCCAAAAGCCCCACTTCTTCATCCGTCAAAGGACGTTTTACTTTTGCAGGGCGTCCAACCACCAAACTGCGTGGAGGAATTTCAGTTCCCTCGGTTAAAAGCGAACCGGCACCAATAAGACAATGCTCGCCGACTTTAACCCCGTCCATTAAGATTGAACCCATACCCACCAGAGTGGCACGACCAACTTCGCATCCGTGAAGCATGACGAGGTGTCCAATGGTCACGCGATCATGCAAAGTCGTTCCATATTTTCCATAGGTTCCATGAATGACAGCTCCGTCTTGCACATTCACTTCTTTACCAATGCGAATAGGCATAACGTCGCCACGAATAGTAACGTTATACCAAATCGAAGAACCCTTGCCGATTTCTACATCACTGATGATTCGCGCATTGTCGGCGATAAAAACATCTTCAGCTAATACAGGGCTGATACCACGGGCTCTGACTAAGGGTTCGCTCATAAAGACCTCATTGAATAAGAAAATCTACGATGCCTTAATTTTTTAGGCAACGCCAGATCTTTGATGCTTTACAGAACCCTTCGCATTAACAATCAGTAAATCTTCAATTTCATCTTTTTTATTCATGCCATCCTTATAACCAATATCAATCAACTGTCGGCAATAAGTGGGAGTGAACAATAAATAGCTTAACATTTCACCCGATTCATCTAAAGAACCGGGGCCTTTTAGAAGGTAGCGAATAATCCGCGGCAATTCCCCGCCTCGATGGGCCGCAAGTTCAGCGAAATCCACTGACGGAGAAATCCATAAATTTTCAACAACCTTCATCCCTGCCTTTTGCCTGTCGCTAGGGCTAAGCAGGCGATAACCTTTGTTGATGGATTCCATACGGTGAATGTCAGATTCTAAACCATCCATCATCACTGCATTCATCAAGGCATTGGCAATAGTTGAAACTGTGGGAAATTTTTTTGATTTCTGGTGCTGGTAACTTTGAATTGTCGATTGAGAACTGCGCACCCCAACAGCTAATATTCGGGAAGCCCCCATATATATTCCAGGCCCGCAAGGTGACTGATTGCGAATGCAACCATCGCCGTAATAATCATTCCCAATTTTAATGGGTGGAAATAAAAGCGGAATGGCGGAAGACGCCATAACGTGGTGGGTGGCAAGCTGGGTGCGAACACCTTGATGCATGCCTTTTTGCCAGACCTTTACACTAGGGTGAGCTTGAAAGAAGTTAACCGTGGAAACATTGTGGTAGTCCATAGCTGAAACACAAACCCCACGTAGTTTTCCTGAATCTATCTTCCTGTCGATTTCAGAAAAATCACAAAGTTCAGAAATCAAATTATTAAGAGGATGAGTACTTAGTAAAGATCGTAGGGAGGTTTCCTTTTTAGAACCGCCCAAGGATAATTCCTGCATCCATTGCAGTCCACCGCGAGATAGTGCCATCAAATCAGCATAAAAAACCTGATCACTTTCAAGCTGACTCCATAGATCAACAAGTCTATGGACCCCATCAATAAAGTTTCCAGGCTGCCCGGTCATCATGCAAACGTTGATGGAGCCAGCGCTAACCCCTGAATAAATTTGGAATGGATCTTCTATGCGTAATTTAGAACAAATGCGGGCCACAGCCGAAAGAACTCCAGCTTGATAGGCGCCACGGGCGCCACCACCTGATAAGACAAGTGCCACCTGTTCCATGGGAAATCCCCTTGGTTAACAGCATAAACTGTCAGTGGCTAAAATCTATTTGTGTTCAGACACGACCCAAAGAACATCGTTTTCTTGCAAGATAAAACCACCGGAAGGTCCAAGGATGCGAGTGTGTCCCCGCTCAACCCCGACAATCAAACCTTGCACAACATGACGAAGATCGCACTCGCGAATGGATTTATCTATGAAAGGAGAATTCGCTTCAACCTTTACTGGGCTAAGCGTAAAGTCCTCTTGTCGCAAATCATCAGCGTGATGATTTTTTGATTTTTCATCTTCTAAGATACCATGGAACTTTTGCAGCTCATCTTCACTGCCAAAACAAATCACTTTATCATAGGGAAAAAGTACGAAATCGCCGCTGGGTGCAAAAAATCTTTTCTTGCCGCGGAAAACTGCAGCAACAGACACTCCATACTTTTCCTTAAATGCTTGTTCACGCAAAGACTTTCCAGCGGCATGGGATTCAGGAGTGATTTCAAAAGAACCAAGACCCGCTTGCCATGGTAAAAAACTTTTGCCACTTTCTGATAATGCCAATTCATGGCGTTCTTTTTCAGTCAGGTTTTTAAGAAAGTTTTTTTCAATATTGCGATAAAGTTTTGCTAAGAGTGAATGACCGAAAAACAAAATCACAAGTCCGAACGCCAAGATCACACCGGTGGCCACTTTTAAAGTCACAAATTGTGACAGCAATGCAGCAACCAGCCCCAGTGCTAAAATCATCCTAAAAACAAAAAGTCCTGCCTGAAGTACTTTTAGGTTTTTAACTTCCTCTATTTTTCTTTGTTCATCTAACGAAGGGCTTGCCATGACGATGCCCCATAAAAATGGCCCCGCCACAAGCAGACACAGAATAAGGGAAATACTCCCCGCCCAGGAACTTTCCTGCAAAAAGGCCTGAACTTCGCCGATCACCATTCCCTTAAACGCCGCAATCACGGCAATGACCATCACGGTGTTAACTAAGATTTTAGGACCGTAAGCCTTCGTCATTAAAGAAATCATTCCCTTTTGGTGTGGACGATTAATGGAGCTTTGATAACTATCCAGCCTATCTTTAAAACTTTGTGGCAATTTGCCATCAACCCAATTGTTTAAAGGCTCGGCAAATTTGATTAGATAAGGCGTCGTGAATGTCGTCACAGCAGAAACTGCGATAGCAACAGGATATAAGAAGTCACTCGTCACTTTTAGGCTTACGCCTAAACTCGCGATGATGAAAGAGAACTCTCCGATTTGCGCTAGACTCATGCCAGATTGAAATGAAGTCTTTCGGCTTTGGCCTGATATCAACGCCCCCAAATACGTACTGATAAATTTTCCGACAATAGTCACGAAGGTTACTAATAAAATAAGTCCCCAATACTGACCAAGGACCTTTGGATCAATCATCATCCCCACAGAGACAAAGAAAATCGCAGCAAACAGGTTTTTCACTGGCTGCAAAAGATTTTCCATCTTATGGCCTTCCGGTGTTTCTGCCAAAAGAGATCCCATAATAAAGGCCCCAAGAGCTGCAGAGAAACCGAGGTTGGAAGCAATAATCACCATGGCGAAACACAGTCCCAGTGCCACCAGCAGCGTCGTTTCATCTTCAAGCATCTTCCGAATTTTGCGCAAGAATATGGGAATAAGAAATATCCCGACCAAAAACCACAGAGCGATAAAAAACAATAAGCGCACACCTGAAAAGAGCAATTCTGAACCTGATACCACTCCAGCTTGCGCAATGGCAGCAAGTAAAACTAAAAGCAAAATGGCGACAATGTCTTCAACGACAAGGATTCCAAAAACCAATTCAACGAACTTTTGCTTTCTTAAGCCCAATTCATGAAATGCACGAACGATAATAGTGGTGGAGGAAATGGAAAGAATCCCCCCAAAAAAAAGACTGTCGATAGAATTCCATCCCAAAGCTCGCCCTACCGCATATCCAAGTCCTACCATGAATATAACTTCGAAGACCGCTGTGAACCCGGCGGAGCCACCGACTTTAAATAATTTTTTAAAGCTAAACTCCAAACCCAAGCTGAATAACAGAAAGATCACACCAATCTCAGACCAAACTTTGATACTTTCAGCATCGGTGACCGTAGGAAAAAATGGCACATGCTGACTTACCAAAAAACCGGCAATCAAATATCCAAGAACTAAAGGCTGCCCCAATCTTTTAAAGAGCAGCGTCGCCAGACCAGCGATGATAAGAATGATTCCTAGATCCGTAATTAAATGAGGTAGATGTAACATAACCTCATTTTTACAAACTCTAGTTCAGATAGCCAGAACCTTTATCGAAAAAACCAAAACTTGAAAGTTTCTGCGCAGCACCTTCTACTTCGGCACTCATAACACGAGAGCGTCCAATAAAATTCTTCGTGGCATAGATGGGTACGCCAAGATACAAACACAAACTCATCGCTTCATCGGCGCGAATTTTAAATGAATTCATTTGTGGATGGCCACTAATGTAAAGACGCAAATATTGATGCGAGCCTTTGATTTCAACAAAGACAGCTTGCTTGATTTCCACGCCTAAAGATTGCATCAAAACTTGAGTGAATTTGTGTGGGGACGATTCAAGAGTCGACTTATTACTTTGTGACAACGCCACACCAGCATCGATCGCACTCACCGCTACCGGTAAAGTGTATTGATGACCTTCATCTTTAAGAAGCAAGAATGGGCGGGCTGCATCGGAAGTTACAGACAAACCATAGGGAAACAATTGCACCAGATCATTCTGGTGGAAAGTTTCTTCTTCCTGAGAATCCTGCTCAAAAATGATTTGAGTCTTTAGATTTTTTAAATCCAAAAGATCTTTCATGGTTTAAATCAATTCTCCTCTAAATACAGCGGGGAACGCTTTGGTGATTTTCACGTCGACGGTTTTGCCGATCAGATCCGGGGTGCCAAGGAAGTGCACAAGCTTATTTCCGGTGCTGCGGCCTTGAACTTTACCGTGGTCGCGGTCCACGTTTTCAACCAGGACTTTCATCGTCTGACCTTCATAACGTTTCACTAATTCGAAAGCCATTTTATCATGGGCATCAAACAGACGGTTTAAGCGTTCCGTTTTTACTTCTTCTTGCAATTGATCCTCGAACTTCGCAGCCTTAGTGAAAGGACGTGGTGAATATTTAAATGCGAAGATTGTTTCAAAACCAACTTCTTCAACCAAGGTAACGGTATCCATAAATTCTTCTTCAGTTTCACCTGGGAAGCCCACGATGATATCTGTCGAGAATACGACGTTAGGAATGGTTTTCTTAAGCATCGCGATCTTTTCTAAATAATGTTCGCGAGTGTAGTTTCTGTTCATGCGATCCAAAATGCGCGAGTTTCCGCTTTGGAAAGGCAAATGGATGTATTCCATGATTTTATTCTGATGCTGAGCCATTGTGTCAGCTAACTTTTGGTTAAAATCTTTTGGATGAGACGTTGTGAAACGAATTCTTTCGATATCCGTGTCTGTCGCCACTTTTGCCATCAAATCAGCAAAATCAAATCCATCATCGCCTTTGTAAGAGTTCACGTTTTGACCAAGCAAAGTGACTTCTTTAACTCCACGTTTTACCAAGTGTTGAATGTCGGTGATGATGTGTTGAACTGGACGAGATTTTTCACGGCCACGGGTGTACGGAACAACACAGAATGTACAGAAATTATCGCAGCCCTTGGTGATGTTTACGAACGTTGCCACCCCTGGATTTCTTACCATCGTTTCGATATGGTATGGGGCACGGTGTTCAAACTTCGCGTTGATCAAACGCTTTTCACCTTCGAAAGTCTTAGCAACCAAGTTCGGCAGATTGTCGATTTGGTCTGTACCGAACACGAAATCGATCATCGGTTGGTTTTTAATCAGATTTTCTTTTTCTTGCTGACCAACGCAACCACCGACGCCGATTTTTAGGCCCGGATTTTTTTCTTTCATTTTTCTGAACGTACCCACTTCAGAATAAACTTTGTGAACCGGCTTTTCGCGCACGCTGCATGAATTGATGATGATCAAAGAAGCTTCTTCCGGCTTATCTACTGGCGTGAAATTTTGCATCTCTAGAAGTGAATACATACGCTCAGTATCGTTCACGTTCATTTGGCAACCATAAGTGGAAATATAAACACCACGGCCTTGTCCAATATCTGAATTTTGCGCAGTGATTTCTTGAGATTGCGTAGTGTTTTCCACGGGTCTTACCTCTTGTGTCATTAAAGAAAGTGAGTTATAGAGGAGCGTCCTAAAAATGTCAAAGTTCGATGGAGACTCTCAAGCATGAATCCAAGACTCAAAAGCTCTAAAAAATGGACTTCGTTCCCCAAAGAATACTCAAATCAGATTCAAACGGTTTTTGCGGAAAATTTCGCCCAGTATATGGATAATGCCGAGCTGATTATCGAGGGAAGAATCTATCAAGAAGAGATTGTGCTGCGCGTCGGATACCATGAAAAGGGCCGTTTAGCCCAAGCAAACTTCGAAGTTTCCATGAATTATTCTCAAGAAGAGCAAGATGCTGTGAAGCGAATTCACAACTGCATCGACGCCGCCGCCAGCATGATGATGGAATACCTGGAAAACGACGGCGAAGTAGACTTCCCTTACACTTGGAAAGAAGTCCCGTTTCAAGGCAAAAAAATCTATCTGCAATTCACCACTGAAAATTCGTCCCTTGAAGCAGAAGCTAATAAACTTTTAGGTGTGGACGAAGATTCCATGGTCCACGATGAAGAAGAAATTGATGAAGATGCTTTATCTCGCGCTGAACAAAGCGAAGAACTTTCGCCGCCTCGTGATGATGAAAATTACGAAGACGAAGCTGAGATTTCTGCAGACGAGGATGACGAAGAACTCGATGAAGAAGACAAAGGCCCGCGAATGTTTAGCGGAAAAGCTAAAAAGAAAAAGGATGATCTTCACTAAAAAAAAGGAGCTTTTTAAGCTCCTTTTTTTTATTTTTTCCTCATTTCATAGGATACGCGATTTAGGATCTTGTTTTTTTCCTTTAAGGAAGCCGATGCCATCATTGATGAACTGCTGTCGACGATCATAAAGACCTCGTAGTCGACTTCTTCAGTGCCGCGATAAACGATCGTTTTAAAAAATAGATTAATATTATCAAAGGAACCGATTTTCTTTCCCTCGTGATACAAATCTTTGCCTTTGATTTCAAAACGCAGTCCGATACGGCCTGAAAGATCATGGTTACCTTCTACTTCCCAGAGATCTTCATAATCTAAATAATCACCATCAAAGTGCAGGTTAAAACTAGAAATTCCATTAAATGCTTCATTTTCAACGGTCACCATGGAGCCCGTTGTACGCCAGTGCCCCTCTAAGGACGCAAAGCATGGCAAAGCAAATAGAAAAGAAAGCAGTACAAGAAGTGATTTCATAGGAGCCTCTTTCAAAAGTGAATAACTAATTGTGCTAGAAAGAGCTTAAAAAAAACAATCAGCAGAGCATCAAGAGTGCGTCAAAAATAAAAAAGGCTTCGATCAACAAAGACCGAAGCCCTTCCCCCTAGAGAGAGATTTCTTATCTTTAAATTAAAGGCCTTGCACTTCTTCGATGATATCTTGAGCGATATCCAAGTTGTGTTTCGCTTCTTTGATGTAAGCGATTGCATCTTTTTGTTTCAAACGGCCTTGAGCCATCTTTTCACAAACAAGTTGCTCTAAAGCGTCTGTGATCTTGTAAACGGATTCGTGCTGTGGCCAAAGGTTGCGAGAATCGTTGCTGCCACCTGCGCACAATGGGATATAATGATCGATTTTGAATGACTGGCGGTTCATTGAACGAGTGCGGTATCCAAGCTGGTCGTATTTAGCAAAGATCGCTCTTTTTTGATCTGTAGAGACATCTCTTTCGCAATATTTGATTTTTTCAGGATATCTTAAAGAATCAGGGTGATTACAAAGTGCACCCGGAGTCAAATTCTCATCTGGTCCTGTTGGGAACTTTTGAGATGCTTGAGAAACAGCGGAACCTAAAAGAACCACTAATAGTAGAGCAACGCCCTTTACCATAACCCCTCCAATAGACTGCCCTTACGGTGGCAGGTAGAAACATCAGACCAATCTCTGACTTATATTCGAGTAACTTGGGTTAGTGATTAGCAGCCTGATTTCCTCATTGCAATAAATTAAATGTCAGGATTGATACATGACACTGGCAGACATTTTAGTAAAAATTTCTGACCACAGCGCTTCTAAAGGAATGAAACGCTTTAAAAAGAAAAAGCCCAACCACAGGTTGGGCTCAAAAACTATGAAATGAAACAATCAATAACTTTAAAATTCGCTGTCAGCGCGGGGTCAGCCGAGGCGGGACCGAGCGAAGCGCGGAGGCCTACTGGAGGTAGGCCGCACAAGCGTAGCGACCGACCAACGAAGGATCACCCCGTGATGGCGGCGAATTTTAGAACTCGTCGTCCTCGACGCCACTTGCGCCATTATCACCCATACCACGAACTTCTTCGATATAGGCGCTTGTATCCTCTTCAAATTCATTCTCTGTTGCTGATTCATCGATCTCAAGTTCTTGAATAGCGCCCAAGAAGTCTTTCTCAGTACGTAGGTCACGACGGATCATCTCTAGGAATTTATCTGGGTAACGTGAAGTCAATTCTTCCACGTAGCGTTCAAGCTTACCATCAGCCAAGATTTTCTTACGAACTTGGATTTTCTTCCAGAATAGAAGGTAGTGGTAACGGCAATATGCATCAACCGCTGCGATCTGATCACAATCACGGGCGCGGCAATAACGACGGCCTTCAGCGTCCGTCAGAATAATTTCTTCATCTGACTTCGGCTTTTCTTCGCCGGTCCATTCTTCAACGACTTCAACTTCTTCGTCGGATTCTTCAACGGCTTTCAGTTCTTCTTCGTACTCGCCAATCTCATCGCCCATCAAATCGTCATCGGCAATGAAATCATCATCAAGATCCGCTTCGTCTTTTTCCTTTTCCTTTTTGCCTTTGCCTTTTTTAGCTGGCTTCACTTCTTTTTTAAGTTTAGCCGCTTTTTCAGCAGGAACAGGTTGAGGAGCCGCTGCTTTTTTCTCTACTTTTTTTGCAGCTTCGACTTTGGTTTCTTTAATCTCTTTAGCAGGTTTTGCAGCCGCCGCCTTCGCCGGAGCTTTGACTTCCGATTTTTTCTTAACTTCAGGTTTTTTTGCGACT
Source organism: Bdellovibrio bacteriovorus (assembly GCA_041888585.1). Taxonomy (GTDB): domain Bacteria; phylum Bdellovibrionota; class Bdellovibrionia; order Bdellovibrionales; family Bdellovibrionaceae; genus Bdellovibrio; species Bdellovibrio bacteriovorus_I. The sequence goes on from CP168971.1 coordinate 1,810,078, forward strand.
TTTGCAGGGGCTTTTTCAGCCTTCTTTTTTACAACAGCTTTCGGAGCCGGCTTTTTTGGAGCTGGCTTTGCGGCCTTAGCAGGCGCTTTTTTAGCTGGTTTTGCAGCAGCTTTCGCCGCGGGCTTCTTTTTAACGATTTTTGCCATAGTTTTACCTAATTAGATTAGATTTCATAAGTGAATCATTTAAAACAGGCCGTCAACTCATTTCACTGAAATAGTACCTTCTTGACTGCGCACAAAGATACTCGCCTTTTGTGCGTCGCCCCGCAAACGACCCCTTACACTTTTTTCTGCACTCAATTTAGTCACTTTTAGTTCTGGTGGCACAACGATTTCACCTTCAACAGTGAGTAGGTTCAAGCTCGCACCAGATGCTGGAGGTGTTTGCACGCTGATCTTCCCTGCTTTGGATTTTACATCCACCTCTGAATCCAATGTCATTGCAATGGTCACGCTGCCATCTTGATTTTGCCCTTCAGTGCGACCCGAGAATCCTTGGATATTGAGTGCTCCACGGCCGTTTTCAAATTGCACTGTTCCAGACCCTTGATTCAATTTTGCATTGGCTTGTTGAGCTGCGAGTTTAATAAATCCGCGGGTCTTTTCCATTTGCACTTGGCCAGCGAAAACATTGGTGTCGATATCACCTTGAATGTTTTTTAAAGTCGTCGTGCCACTGTAGGAATCCGTTTCAACTTTCCCGGTGTGATCCACAACTGTGATGTCGCCTTTTTGCAAATAAACTTGCAAAGAGCCGCCCCCAGCAGTGGAACTTACGCGCCCTTGAGTCATGCTCACTTTCAAGTCTTTATTCCATTTTTGCGCTGTGACGGAACCTCCGCGCAATTGGATTTCCGCCGGGATAGAAGGCCCCCAGATTTCAATTTTTTTCACTTGAGAAGCTGATTTCGGCACGATGTTAAGCCAGGACTTTTTGTCAGCGTATTCATTCATTTTTACTTCGATGATATTATCTTTCTTAGTCATCGTGTAAATGCCTTCAGAACCACTTTCTTCGATTCCAGAAACTTTCAAGGTATTGCCAGGTTGGGACACGATTTGCACTTGGGCTTCTAAGCCGCGAAGAATCAGACGATCCCCTTCTTTTACTGGAACTTCAAAGGTTCCCGCAAAGAGTGGGTGAACAAGGAGATGGGCAAGAATTAAACTGATCGCTGACATGCGTTGACTCCTGATGATAATTAAGTCGGCCTAGAGTTGACTCTGTCTGTAAAATATAAAAAAGTATCCCCGCATTTACAAATATTATTGCCTATGAGTGGCAAATTTAAGCGAAGCCTAAAAGGGCTGTTAGAGGTAAAAATGGAAAATGTCGTAATTGTGAGCAGCGTAAGAACTCCTGTAGCTTCTTTTCAAGGGGGCTTTTCTTCTTTGGCTGCACCAAAATTAGGTGCCATTGCTATTAAAGAAGCAATCACTCGCGCTGGTGTTAATGCTGACGAAATCGATGAAGTAATCATGGGTGAAGTTTTGACTGCAGGTGTTGGTCAGGCTCCAGCTCGTCAAGCGGCGTTAGGTGCCGGTCTTAAAAACAGCACTCCATGCATGACGATCAATAAAGTTTGCGGATCAGGACTTAAAGCAGTGATGCTTGCGGCTGATTCTATTGCTCTTGGTAATACAAAAATTGCTGTGGCTGGTGGTCAGGAAAACATGACTTTGGCTCCACACTTATTAGAAAATTCCCGTTCTGGTTACCGCATGGGCGCAACTCAAATGACAGACTCTATGATCAAAGATGGTCTTTGGGATCCATATAACAACTGGCACATGGGCAATGCAGCTGAAATCTGCGTGAAAGAACATAACTTTACTCGCGAGCAACAAGATGCTTTCGCTGTTGATTCTTATAAAAAAGCGCAAGAGGCATGGAATAAAGGCGTATTCAAAAATGAAATCGCTGCGGTTGTTGTTGAAGGTAAAAAAGGTGCAGTGACTATAGATAAAGACGAAGAGCCGTTTAACACGAACTTCGACAAAATCCCAGGCTTGAAGCCTGCGTTCGATAAAGCGGGAACTATCACTGCAGCAAATGCTTCTAAAATCAACGATGGCGCAGCCGCCCACGTATTGATGTCTGAAAGCGAAGCTAAAAAACGTGGTTTAAAACCTTTGGCTAAAATCGTAGCCCACGGAACTTTCGCACATGACCCAAAATATTTCACAACAGCTCCGGTTGGCGCGATCAAAGCCGCTTTGAATAAAGCGAACTTAAAAATCGCGGATATCGACCTTTGGGAGATCAATGAGGCATTCTCTGTTGTTACTCAAGTAGCAATGAAAGAATTAGAAATCCCAGCTGAAAAAGTAAACGTTCACGGTGGCGCAGTTGCTATCGGTCACCCGATCGGTGCATCTGGTGCGCGCATCCTTGCGACACTAGTTCACGCTCTACACACGCACGGTAAACGCTACGGCCTTGCAACTTTGTGCATCGGTGGCGGTGAAGCCGTTGCCTTGATCGTAGAGAAAGCTTAATTGCCATGAGCAATAAAGTTTTTAAAGACGCGCCCAGCGCTCTTTTTGACGTGAAAGACAACATGACTTTGGTTCTTGGTGGATTCGGCTTATGCGGGATCCCTGAGAATTGCATCGCAGCTTTGCGTGATATGAAAGTAAAAGGTCTTACTTGCGTATCCAACAACGCAGGCGTTGATGACTTCGGCCTTGGCCAACTTTTACAAAATCGCCAAATCAAAAAGATGGTTTCATCTTATGTGGGTGAAAACGCGTTGTTTGAAAAGCTTTACATGAGCGGCGAACTAGAACTTGAATTCTGCCCCCAAGGAACTTTAGCTGAACGCATTCGTGCGGGCGGCGCCGGGATCGCAGGCTTCTACACTCCGACAGGAGTTGGAACCTTGGTCGCTGAAGGTAAAGAAATTAAAAACTTCGATGGCCGTGATTACGTTTTAGAGCGTGGGATCAAAGGTGACTTTGCATTTGTCAAAGCGTGGAAGGGCGATAAGTTTGGAAACCTGGTTTTCAGAAAAACCGCTCGCAACTTTAATCCGATGGCAGCCACTGCAGGTAAAATCACTGTCGCTGAAGTTGAAGAACTTGTTGAGATCGGCGAACTAGATCCTGATCAAATCCACACTCCAGGTGTGTATGTTCAGCGTATTTTCAAAGGCTCTGGCTATGAAAAACGCATTGAACAAAAGACTGTGAGAAAGGATTAGTCATGCCATTAACAAGAGAACAAATTGCTAAACGTATCGCTCAAGAAGTTGAAGACGGATATTGTGTAAACTTAGGAATCGGAATTCCTACGTTGGTGGCGAACTATATTCCCCACGATAAATTCGTTATGTTACAGAGCGAAAACGGTCTTTTAGGAATGGGCCCGTTCCCTCGTGAAGCTGACATCGATCCAGATCTTATCAACGCTGGCAAACAAACGGTCACCGCACTTCCTGGTGCCAGTTTCTTTTCAAGTGCTGACAGCTTTGCCATGATTCGTGGCGGCCACGTGGACCTGACTGTGTTGGGTGCAATGGAAGTTGATGAACAAGGTAGTATCGCCAACTGGATGGTGCCTGGCAAAATGGTTAAAGGAATGGGCGGCGCTATGGATTTAGTTGCGGGAGCACGCAACGTGATCGTGGCCATGCAACACACTGACAAAGAAGGTAATTCAAAACTTCGTACGAAATGCACGCTGCCTTTGACCGGCGTAAAGTGTATTAAAAAAATCGTCAGCGATTTTGGCGTGATCGAAGTAACTAACAGTGGTTTTGTCTTGAAAGAATACGCTCCGGATTTATCTCCAGAGAAAGTTCTAGCAGCGACTGAGGGCAAAATGACCATCGCCCCAGATTGCAAACCAATGAGCGTCTAAGAGGATTATTGAAAATTTCTTAAAGCCCAACACCTAACCCATGTTGGGTTTTTTTTTATTTCTGTTTACCACGTCCAAGGTCTAGCCACTTGATTGCCCGACCCATTGTTTGTAGGGATAATAAAAAGACCTAAATTTTGCGGGGATATCAGAGTGGCAGAGGCAAAAAAAGTTGCGCAAGGGAATTACTTATTCAGAGAGGGCGATCCTCCTGATGCTATGTACATTGTCAAAACAGGATCCTTTGCAATCACCAAAACTAAAGGCAATTCAGAGATCGTTTTAGCCGAAATCACCGTGGGCTCCATGGTGGGCGAAATGGCTTTATTCGACAAAAAGCCTCGCAGTGCGAACGTGAAAGCCACAAAAGACGCTGAGGTGATCGCTCTTCCTTACGATTCACTTTCAAAACAGATGGACTCATTGCCTGTGTGGGTTCGCGCCATCATGAAAACGCTGAACGAAAATCTTCGTGAAGCAAACAAGAAAATCAAAATTCTTGAAAACGCCAACCCAAGTGAAGAGCGCTTCCCGCCTCACATTGTAAATAAATATATTTCCATCTTGAACCTAGTCAGTCACAAATATGGCAAACAAGAAGAAAGCGGCGGCGTGAGTATTTCTTCTGTGTTGTTACGTAACTACACAATTCAAATCTTTCAGGAAGCCACGAACAAAATGCAGTCTGTCGTGAATGCTTTAACTGAATTGGATTTCGTAAAACAAGAAGACCGTGGTGACGGCACTCAGAAAGTCATCAACGAAAAACCGACGGAGCTTTTTGCCTTTGTTGATTGGTATAATGATTGGTTGTTCAAACAAGAAAAAGATCGTTTACCTGAATTGAACGACAATGAAGTGAAAGTTCTTAATGGCCTTCTTCTTTTCGCAAGAAGAATTGAGCCAGATAAAAAGAATTTCCGTAAAGTAAATCTGAATGACGTACAAAACGATTCCATGAAAGAAACTGGAAATCTGATTCGCCCGGAAGATGCAAACTCGCTTATCGAGAAAAAATATCTTGGTGAAAAAATCATGGACGAGGCAGGAACCTACGTCATGGTAAATGTCGAAGAAATCGAATCCCTCGCGAACAATTGGACCATCGTAAACGCTTTAAAGAAAAAATTAAGATAACTTCAATGAGGTTGATCAAAAAGGTTCGAGGACAAGGCCCGACAACACAGTCGATCGGGCCTTTTTCATCAACCGACATTCGGGTCGGTTTGACATCTTAGTGGTAGCTGCTCATCCGGTAATTTTGAATATCCTTCACCGTTCACAGTGTGAACGTAGATAGAGTTGGTTTTTACTCCTTGAGCAATAGGTTGCCCTAGAGTCAAAATCACACGATCCCCCGTCTTCGCCAAACCATGGGTCACCATCAACTGATCAACCTGACTTAGGATATCTTCCATCGTTTTATAAGGTTTAATTAGATGGGTTTGAATACCCCACATCAGTTCCATGGAATTTAAAACATCCATGTGCTGCGTAACTGAAATCACGCGAGCTTTAGGACGGAATCCAGAGATGATATTTGCGGTCTTACCTGAAGTCGTTAAGCAGATAATTGCCGTCGCATTCAGCTTTAAAGCGCTTAATGAAGCACTCGCCGCAATCGCCGATGGTGTGCTTAGGAATTCAGTTTCTAATGAAAGTTTATAGTACTCTTCTTCGTTGCGCTCTACTTCTGTGATGATCTCATGCATGGTGCGGATGCACTTAAACGGATATTTTCCACTAGCTGATTCCGCAGATAACATCACCGCATCGGTTCCATCTAAGATCGCATTAGCAACGTCAGTGATTTCCGCTCTTGTAGGACGCGGATTTTCAACCATGCTTTCGAGCATCTGGGTTGCCGTGATCACTGGTTTTCCAAGCTGGTTACAAACTTGGATGATGCGTTTTTGAAATCCTGGCAGCCGACTCTGGCCGACTTCAACAGCCAAGTCGCCACGAGCCACCATGACTGCGTCACTGACTCTGCAGATCTCTTCAAGATTTTCTAAAGCTTCGACCATTTCAATCTTCGCAACAACTTTTGCTGATGATTTGCGCGCTTCAATAATTTCACGAACCTTACGAATATCACGGGCATGGCGTACGAAACTTAAAGCGACATAGTCCACTTTGTTTGCCAAGCCAAATTCAAGATCTTCCAAATCCTTAGGAGTCATGGCATCCACCGGAAGATTCGCGCCAGGCAAATTCATACCTTTACGATCCTTTAAAGTACCGCCGTAAATAACTTCAGCGTCTACTTCCTCACCGCGCACTTGCAAAACTTTTACTTCAAGCAAGCCGTCATCTAACAGGATCTTTGTACCTGGAACGCAGGCCAAAGGAAGTTCTTTGAAATCTGAAGGAATCAATCCCGGCTTACCAAGAACAGCAGCCGTTGTGAATACGACCTTTTCCCCTGGAGTGATTTGGATGGAACCATTTTCAAATTTACCAACCCTTACTTTAGGACCTTGTAAATCTTGAAGAATGGCAACCGGAGCACGGAGTTCCGAAGACAATTTTCTAAGGGAGTGAATCACCTTTAAGTGGTCTTCATGACTACCGTGGGAAAAATTAAGGCGAGCCACATTCATGCCCGCCTTAATTGCTTTTTCTAAGTTCTTTTCATCACGCGTCGCAGGCCCGATAGTGGCCACAATTTTCGCTCGACGATCTGCTAACATTACTACGCCTTCCTGCTATATGAACTCATCTTTAAAGACAAGTTTTGCATATCTTCCTCATGGCGTCTATTCATTCTATCCAATTGATCTTTGTGAGACTCATTGAGTTGAGCCAATTTGGCCTCATACTTTTGAGCCAAAGAGTCTTTTTCCATCTTGATAGCTTTGTCTCTATCCTCACCGCGCTGAGCATACATCTTTTCAAGGCGTTTGATTTCCTTTTCATTATGTTCTTTCATTTGCGCAATCTTATCTTCATAGTTTTTTACAGTCTGTTCGATCTTACTGTTAAAACTGCTTTCCATATTTCTAAAACGCTCGGTCATAACTTTATTAGTCGCAACCTGATCATTCACGGTTTTATCTCGGAACTGATCCATGCGATCCATATAGTTTGACTTCATAAGCTCTAGATTATCGCCATAATAGCGATTGAGCTGGGCATTTTCTTTATTCGTCGTATCCAGGATATTGCGCACGCGGGATTCCGCATTATTCGCAACTTGAGTCACCTGATCTTTATGCTGCTGCAAAAGATTTTCTCGTTCTTCACGACGACGCGCATTCATAAGATTCATTTGGGATTTATTTTCGCGATCTGTGTTTTGCAAAAGACGGCGGTTTTCATCCAAGACCCGGCCGATTCTTTCGTTATTCAGATCCTTCATTTGATCAACAGCGTTTTCACGTTGTTCTTCCACCAAGTCCATGCGCTTTTCATAAGCCTGCGTTAAATTTCGACGCTCAATTCCACGCAGTCTTTCGTTCTTAGAGATCTCATTATTCAGTTTGCTATTCAAACGCTGTATTTGAGAGTCACGGGAACGGACTTGCGAGTTCAAACGCCCATTCACCGAATCCCTGAACTCTTCGTTTTGTTGATCCATTTGATTGGATTTTTGTTCCAGGGCATTTTCATATTTTTCACGGATATTTCTACGCTCACCATCCATGATCATTTGTTTCATTTCGATGGCTTCGCCGAATTCCTGGTTTTTATTTACAACAGTATCAGTGTATTTTTGTGACCAGCGGTCATTGTCAGCTTCACGTTGGCGCTCTGAAGCTTTCAGACGACCTTCGTAGCTCTTTCTCATCTCATTGGTTTCACGGTTGTTCTTGGCAAGTGTTTCCTGCTGCCCTTGAACCATAAGATCACGTTCTTTTTCATGGGCGTTATTTAAGCGACGGGTGACGTCCTGAATGCCTTTTTGTGATTTTTCACGGGATTCATTGGCCATACGCTGAAATCTGTCTTCTCGCTCTTCAGCTTGGGTGCCGTATTTATCTTCAAGATTTTCGCGTTGAGATGCAGCAACATCATTGGCTTTTTTTAAAGCACCTTCATAGGCTTCGCGTTGCGCTTGCTTTTCGGCGTAGCTGTCTTCGACCTTATTGCGAAGTGCTTCGCGATAAGTATTTCTAACCTCATCGATCTTACGATTGTTTTCTAAGTCTTTTTCATTGATATGTTCACGATTGCGATCTTTGAGTTCAGAGATGCGATTTTCATAATTTTCAGTAATCGTTTTAAGCTCTTCCGCGTGACGTTTTTCAAGACGTTTCACTTCCGCATTCTTGCGTTTAGTGCTTTCGTTTTCCTTGTTTTCGTACTCTTCACGAGTTTTACGAATAACCTCGTCTTGACGTGCGCGATCCGAAGATGAAATAGAAGACATCCTATCCTCCCAGACCTCAGATTAACATGAGGAATGGCAAAGGACTCTAGTTTCAGTGTGTGGGAAATTTAAAACAGGACTTGAGTCCTAACGATCAAACACGCGGGAACGATACATCTCGCGCATCTGGGCTTTTTCCAAGGCCTGGCGTCTTTTCTTTTCTTCAAGTTTTTGCTGTGCTTCTTGATCTGACGCGATCTTTCGTTCCACCAATGCTTGATAAAGGTCGGCACTTTTCTGGGTCAGGTCCCCCCAATATTCTTTAGTGCGCTTTACCTTGGCTACAAAATCGGCTTTAGATCCTTGCCACAAGGAATTCCACAGAGGCAAATGGTCCTTCATATCAATCGGCTTCACCATACTATATTGGGAACGCCCGTCCACCCCCAGACCTTCCATGGAAAACTCAAAACCTTCTGGGACTTGCAAAGTTTTGCCATCACGGAAGGTCACTGTAAGATCAGAGTCGATGTTGCGCACAAGGATGCGCCCCTCTTTTTCAATGACCCAGTATTCTCCATACTTTGCACTTAATGATCCATGTAAGGTATCAACTTCAAGACCTTTAGATTCTTCAACCCAAAGAGAGCCTTTCACAAGGCGCCACTGGTTTTGTGACAAGCGCATGAGAGCACTGCCTGATCCAGCATGAAGTTTTTTATCTTTTTTTGCATAGTGAAAACCCGCCCCCATCACTTGAATGGCACAGGTTTCTTTTGACTTCATGCAAGCCACTGGTTGCTCAAGAATATCGCCTGAAGCCCGCACCCGGACTTCCATTTGAAAAGCGAGAATAAAAATAAGCAGACGACTGAACTTTTTCATCTTTATTCAACACTTTGCGCAAGCTTTCGCGCTTGCTTCTTTAAGTCTTCACTTTTGAAATTTTGCGAAACAGCTTTATAAATTTCGGCGGCTTCTTCAGTTTGGTTATTAAATTCACTGATTTGCCCCATGCGCAAAAGAATGAAACCAGTCAGCTCATGCTGCGGGTACTGAGTCACCATTTGATCAATCTCAGTAAGACTGTTTTGAAAATCTTTTTTAAGAAAGTAACTTTCAGCGATGAAAAATCTCGCTTCGACACTGTGTTTTGAAAGTGGATATTTTGTTAATAACGAACGGAATTCTTTCACTGCCTTGTCGTAGTCAGCAGCATTAAAGAAGCTTTTTCCCTTTTCATAATAGGCCCCTGATAAATCGATGGATTCATCACTAGCTGGCGATCTTACGACGGACGCTAGATTTTGCAGTTCATAGTTTGCTTGGAGCTTTTTATTCTCTGGCAGGACTTGCGCGACACTTTGTTGAAAGTCTTTAAGCTGATAAACCAGTAAAGAGTTTGCGAATTTCTCTTTTTCAATTTCTTTTTTCATTAGCGCCAGACGCGCTTCATATTGCTCATGGCCGTTAAAGTGTCCCACGAAAAGGGCATAAACACTCATCACACCAGCGACCAAACTTAAACTGAAAACTAGAAATAAAGAATTCTGATTTTTCATGCCTTTCTTATCGGCAAAAACCGATAAAAATTAATCATTTCGGCACGAAACGAGGCCTACTTCCGCAGGAAATAGGCGAAGGTTGGGAACTCTACGAGACTAAAAACCTGTTTCTCATTTTGAGACGGTGTTGGCGGAAGTATATAAGACTTTCGCATCGAGATCCTTCCACTTCCCGTCTTTGAATTGTTTCGGAGCGACTCGGCCTTTCATCTGCAAAAGACTTTGATCCGTCGTTGAATACAAAAGAAAAATGGGGTCCACCAAAGCTGCAATGACAAAGCTTGTAGGTTTCATTCTTAATTCAATCCATTTGTTGGCACCCTCAGAAGCTTCTCGCACCTTTTTAAGGGTAAAACCCACGGTTTCTAAACGATCCCAGACTGCAAAGCGAACATCCATTTCTTTGCCCGAAGCAAGAGTTTGCCAATTTTCCTTAACAAAGGCGTTAAAGTTAGCGGTGCTTAAAATAAAACCGTTCAGTTTTTCTTCAGCCTCTTTTTTCTTGCCGTTTGGACCTTCATATTCGAAGCGAATTTTATCCCCCTCCACTTTGAAGCGCCCTTTTTCCTGAGTTTGGCCTTGATTAATTTCGTAACTGAGGATTTTTGCTCCTTGAAGATGTCCCTTTTCACTGATGACTTCTTTGCCTTGTAAATCACGGAAGACAGCTAGTGTATGGACTCCGTCTTCTTTTTCTTTGATTTCAATAGACAAGGTAAAAAGCTTTTTTTCCTCTTTAGTATTAAGTTCATGAATGTTCGCCATAGTGGTCCCTTGAGCCCAAGTTAAAAAAGGCAATAAGAAAATTAAAAAACCAGTCACTTGAAAACCCCCTGTTATCACAAGCAATAATTTAAAAACTTTATTAAAAATATATATATGATCCTTAACAATAGGACATACAATGCAGTCCCCCGCTACTATCAAATTTCTTGACCAAATCCGCGCCGACTCTTAGTTTGCCTGCTCGTATTTCAGGAAGTGCATGATGAACAAAGCTCAATTGGTAGAACAGGTCGCGGAAAAAACAAAATGCACAAAGGCCCAGGCAGAACTCATTTTGGATGCAACCTTAGAAACCATCCAAGAAACTTTACAAAAAGGCGATGAAGTGAAACTTGTGGGCTTTGGAACATTCTCACGCAGTGCTCGTAAACCCCGTCAGGGTCGTAATCCAAAAACTGGACAAACTGTGAAAATTCCCAGCGCTTACGTTCCTCGCTTCAAAGCCGGCAAAGACCTAAAGGATGCTTTGAACTAACTCGCGATCAAATTCCGGGCGGTCTTGAATTTTGCACCAGCCGCTCAACCCGCTTTTCCAAATATACTGTTGCACTGAAATTCGCCCCTCTTGGATCCCCTGCTTTAACTCAAGCATGGAAAACGGACCTTCCTGCAAAATCCCTTTTCCCTCACTACTGGCTGCTAATAACACCCAGCATTTTTCTTCGAAGTTTTTCTGATCTAATGACTGACCTTGCAAAGCTGGGAATAAGGCATCTTCAAATACGCCCCATTCTTTTGCTGGCTTCCATTTATCTTCTGCAGTGTTAGAAACTAAAGACTGGGGGCCAATTTCTCCACGATGAATTCGCTGACGGATTTCCTCAAGCGTCAAAGGTCCTTGTGGTTTTAAATTCTGGTGAAAATACCATGAAACGTTTTTCATAATTTTTCTCTCTTACTGTGAAATGGCGCAGGCAAAGACTCTATCACTTCCAAAATATCATAATAAGCTAACTTAAAACTTTCATTATCCACGGTTCTTTTTAAAAAACTTTGGATCGTCGCAGCGGAAATCAATTTTTTACGATAACCGCCATAAAGCCTCTCACCCAACATGGCACCTAACAAATTGGCAGCAACCAAATAACTTAAATTCTTACGAGGACGAGCTTGCAAGCGATGTTGAGGGACCCCTGTGATCACCATCAATTCATGCATTTTCTGTGATAAAGCGAGCTGCAAAGCTTCTTTCCCCAGATCTGAAGGCCCCCGTGAAGCAAGGCTTGCTTTAATGTCAGCAATCGTATCTGTCTTTCTTTTGTGGTTGATGATTTTTGAACCAAAATATGCGACGGCCTCATTCCAAATTAATCCTAAAAAATCTTTGGATGGGTCTGTGAAGACTTTCTGAGTCTGGCTTGTCAAAGCATGAATATAGCGAGTCGCCAAAGCCGCCGCATGATTGACCGTACCGCGAGCCAAATACGCCGCTTGAATTTCCGGCAAATAAAAAGACATGCGTTCACTGATCATCGATTCAATCCATTTTAATTTCTTAGCATCATAGTTCTCGCGGGCTTGAGTCCAAAAAGATGAATCTTGGGCCGTGTAAACAGAAAGATCCGCCAAAGAAACGCTAAGGCCTAATTCTTCAGAAATAATTTTTACGTAGCGACCGACATGATCCGTATAATCTAAGGCATACTCTTCATCATCTTCGTCATCTTCATCAAGCTCTAGATCGTAGGCTTGCTCTAGGTACATAAGATAATTTTGCCACTTCACCCAGGGCGGAACACTCATTAGACAAAACACGTTTTGTGAAATACGCACAAGATCGGTATTAGCTTCAATTTCGCGACTTAGCAGCTGAAAGAAAATTTGTTCGGCGTTCTGAAAGATGCGCAGAATTTTTTTTGCAAAAGGTCGCCCCAGTTGCGCCTCAATTTGTTGCGGTATGTGGGACTTCGCTAAATGCAGGTCCCCGTAAATGGCAAAAACCAAATGGTCAGGGTACCTGGTGACCAATTCAGCGATCTTCTTTCCGGCAAAAACATCCCGGGATTTTAAAGTCGTAGCATTTCTTTTTTTATAGCTTTTATTAATTCCATAGACAGAAATCTTATGTTTCTGAGCCCAGCGCATAAGAGGTCGATAATGTTCCCAAGGAAACCCCCATTTGCTTTGCCACTGCACGGCCTTTAAGAATTCTTTTTCAGACATCTTGCCCGAAAGGTAACTGTTAATTTTCTCTTGATCAGCAGCCTCAAAGAACTCCACTGCTATGACCACTTTGCGGTCCTTAGGGAGCTGCCTTAAAATACGCATTTGCGCACGCTGGGACTGATGAAGAGCGTGAAAGTCCCCAATCAACACGACCTGAGAGTTTTTAATTTGCTCTAGAAGTTCCTCTTTCGTGGAGGTTGTCCACTTTTTTGAAAATTCGCGATGATAGGTTTGGCGATAGTGCATCAACTCGGGGGAGTCTTCGCCAAGTCGATGGCGCACTTGCTTTTCCATTTGCAAGTACAAGTCTTTTCTAATGCGGATCCACTTCTGCAGGTCGTTCAAGCTGTCTCTTCCTTGAGATGTTCATCCGATTTTTACATAATTTTTATTGATTTCAAACACGAAACTACGATTCAATGGGGGCATGAAAACTACAGCCAGCAGAAACAAGCTTCTTCTTATGTCGATCCTCACCACGATGGCCGCTATCGGGGTTCATATTTACCTAACCATCCATTTTTATGGCATTAAATATGGAACCGCTCAGGGTCCTTCGTTTTGCAATATCAATGAAGTGATGAACTGCGACGCAGTCACTGCAAGCAAATTTTCTGCTTTTCTTGGCGTACCCATAGCTTTATGGGGAGTGGTTACAAACTTAGTTCTTTTATACTTCATCTTCGTAACCCGCTCCCGCTTGACTCAAGATACCGCTAAGACCTCTCGCTACACTTTCCTGATTTCTCTTATCACTGTGATTGCTTCAGTGGTGATGGGACTTATTTCTTTCACTGCCATTGGCAACCTTTGTATTTTCTGTATCGCTGCTTACATTCTTTCTATCATCGGATTTGTGGGAATTTGGCTAACAACAGAAGACTTAAACGCAAAAAACATTAAAGAAGATATCAAAGATATCTTTGTAACTGAGCGTTGGGTGGCGGGTTTCTTAATTGCGATCCCTGCTTTTGCATTCTTAGGAAACTTTATGTACCTAGAAAGCTCTGGCCTTGCTCAACTTGAAAAAGTAGCTGCTGAAAAAGTCGCTTACTGGCAAGTTTCACCTGAAGTGAAGTTTGATATGAATCAGGGCTTGGTCCTGCAAAAAGGCACAGGCGAAGCTAAAATGGTTATCGTTGAATTTGCTGATTTCCGCTGCCCGCACTGCAAACACGCGGCACCGACTTTACATTCTTTTGTAAACACTCACCCTGATGCGAAACTGATATTTAAGCCATTCCCCTTGGATGCAAGCTGCAATGATGTGATTCCTCGCGGCGACGGGATCTCTTGCGGACTGGCAGCTTCAGTCATTTGCGCTGAAAAAATGGCGAAAAAAGGTTGGGCGGCCCATGACTACCTTTTTGAAAACCAAGATGAAATCATCAATACTCAAAACTTGGATAAAAATATGGAAGGACTTTCTCAAGGTTTAGGTTTGAATCTTGAAGAGTTAAAGTCTTGCATTAAGGATGCAGCAACCATGGATTCTGTGCGCAGTATGGCAAAAGAAGGCGCAACAGCTCAAATTCAAGGAACTCCTACAGTTTTTGTAAACGGTCGCTTACTGAACGGTGGACAATTAATCCCAGTTCTTGAAGCTGCTTACAAAACACTAAAGCAGTAATTTAGATTCCGATTTTTAAAGTTATCCAGTCGGCAAACTGCCCGAAAAGATCGTCTACGACGATAAAGGTGGTTTGCCCAAGTCCGTTAAAGACCTCAAGCCAAAATCCTAAAATTAAAATAGCAACGACGGCAATCCAAACGGCGCGCACAACGTATATTGTTGAGCGAACGTCTTGAATGCGCAAATCGCCCTGGATTTTCTCAACAGTTTTAAGGATATATTGAAGCTCTCTAAAGTGCTCTTTAAACTTTTCGCGAAGTTCTTGTTGTTTTGCACGGGTTAAAGAGTTGATTCCCGGGAAACTTCTTTTAGCTTTAATTGCATAGATTAAGTCAGTGGAATGATGGATGAAACGCGTGATCTTTTCTTTAAAATTAGGATATTCAGACGGTTCATCCAAATAGGAACGCAATTCTTCAATGGCTTGATCATATCTTTCATCCAACACCCAAGTCAGGATACGATAGCGAAATGAATCCGGCTTACCCAAGTCAGATTTATCCACACCTACATCAAATAAATTTGCCGGTGCTTCACCTGTTTTTTGTTGTTCTTGAACTGCGTCGTCTTTCACTGCCGGTAATGCCATACTAGACTTTTCGGATTATTTACAAAGAGATGTAGGGATTTTAGCAGCCTAAAGGTCTAGTCTTGCGACGTTGGTTTGACTAAATTCGCCTCATATTGAGAAACTTAAGACTAGGTCACCTAGACTTCATGGAGGAGGGCTATGGAAACCGATACTTTTCAGACGTCAGTACTAGCAAAATTGGATTTTTCTCAGGACTCTCATCCGGTGCCGCAGATACCACTTCCCGATGAGCTTCCGCGCAGAAATGATTTTAGTCATTTGCCGAAAGAGATTTTAAAATCTTCAACGGTGGAAAATTTGATCTCACAAAACGAAGATCTTATGGCGCGCTTGAAAGTGTCTTTGCGCCGTCTTTCTATTCTTGAAACTGAAAACCAAAAGCTCAGTGAAGAAAATAACAAAGCAAGGATGTCACAATCGTCGGTGACAGATCAAATTTTGGTGTGGAAAGAAAAAGACGGACTGTGGAGACAAAAAGTCGATCAGCTTGAGCGCGAAAAAGAAATCTACAGCGAAAAGCTGCGTGCTCTTACTGAAAAAGCCCAGAACATGGGCGCTGAACTTGCCCGTCATGCAAAGTATCACGAAAAAATTAAAACTCAGGTGAAACCTTATGTTTCACAACTTAAAGAGTATTCCCGCCTGCAAGATATCAAAGTGGCCGAGCTAGAATCAGCACTGGATCACAAAGAAGCCCAGCTTCGCGATCTTCGTGCACAGATTATCGAAGTCACTAAAAATTCCCGCTATCAAGTGGAAGCTTCCGAGAAAAAGTCCCAGGAAATGGTGACCTTCTATGAAGAACAAATCCAAAGCTTGAACCGTGAACTGCAAATGCTGCATCAAATTCAAGAAGAGCTTGAAGTTAAGACTTTAAAACTTCATACCGCTCTTGAAAGACAAGATTCGTTGGAAAACGAAGTGGTCACCCTTCGCCGCAGCAAAGACGACATGAAAGAACGCCTGGAAAAAGAAATCGAGCGTTTACAAGACAGACAAAGTGAACTGACTCGCCAAAACCAAAAGTTGGGCGTCGAACATGCAGATTTACAAATCCGTGTAGTCGAAGATCAGTCCCGTATCGAAAGCTTGGAAAAGGAAAAATTCCAACTTCAAGAGCAGCTTGAAAGCCTTCGTTATATGTGGAATGCCAAGAATGACGAACACGAAAAGCTCAAAGTTGCAGCCAGCGCCCTGGAACGCTTAAACCTTGAGCTAAGTCAGAAATTAAACGAACTTCGTAAGCAGGACGGGCTCTAGAAACTTTGCAGAGCCCCTTCGATACTTTCATGCACCTCTAATGCACTACATCCCGAGAAACTGAATAGGCGTTGAAAATCCGGTGTCAAACCCGCGATTTTCGCGTTTAGTTTTTTATTGGAATTTAAATCATTAAGAACACCGAAAAAGTTCTGGATTCCAGAAGACCCAACAAAGTTTAAGTTTTTCATGCAAAATACGACTTTTTTGTCAGAGAAATTTTGCAGGCAGGCATTTTTAAAGGCATGTGTCTTTTCAATTTCGATACGACCACTCAAAGACACAACCGCGATTTCTCCATCCAGAAGAATCTTTACATTCATTACTGACCTCATCCCATGAAATATTCTTGCTTCTTTTTTCGGCGGATATTTGTGACGTTTTGAGTCCAAAAAGAGGCTAGTCACTATCGCCTCGACAAACGACTTACTGGTCCTTACACTATTTTGGTGCTTCAGAATTTAATCACCTTGTTATCAGCATTATTGACCATTTTGCTCGCAGTAGGTCCTGCCCGGGCCGCTGAACCCACAGCTAAAATTCATGGGATTTTGATTAACGCTGACAGCATGTACCGCGACACAGAAAAAGAAATCGCGGAGCTTGAGGGCAATATCCAGATTGTTTTTCAAGGACAACACATCAAAGCCGACCGCGCGCGCATTCATTTGCGTGTTCGTCAGTTAGAACTCTTTGGTAACGTCGAAATCATGGATGCAAAAAACACCATCGTCGGCGATCGCATCTTCCTTGATTATGATAACAACACCGGAATAATCCATAACGGCTATGTTCAGTCGGGTTCTGTGATGTTTACTGGAACCTTGCTTCAAAAAACCGGCGACGCTTCTTACCTGGTTGATTCAGCTGATTATACAGCTTGTACAAATTGTCCATCGACCTGGAGCTTTTCAGGAACTACGGTGCGCGCCGAACTTGGCGGTTATGCTTATATTAAAAACGCCGTCCTGCGTTTTGGCCATGTCCCTGTCTTCTGGCTCCCCTATTTGATTGTTCCCTTAAAGAGCGATCGCCAATCTGGGTTATTGACGCCGAATTTTGAAAGTTCAGAAAAAGGTGGTTTTGCAATTTCTCAACCCTACTTCTGGGCAATCTCTCGCAGTAGTGATGCGACGATTGAATTGAAAGACTATTCAAAACGGGGTCTGAAGAGTTTGTTTGAGTATCGCTATCTCCTAAGCGATACTTCTGGCGGAAATTTTCACAGTGCTTTGATTTACGATCAGGCATTCGCGCAAGATCCACGACTCAATCTTTTTAGAACAGCTCAACAAAAAGATGAACCACTACAACGTTGGTTTATTTTATATAATCACTACAATGAGCTCCCTGACGGAGGGGTCCACCGCGCCTCCATTAATCTCGCCAGTGACCTGCAATACCCGAAAGATTTTCCTACCGAAACATTGAACCATGGCGATGCTGCTATGGAAAACCGAATTTCATACACTCGCAACTTAAGTGATCAGCATTATAGTATTGATTCTTCTTATTATGTGAATATGCTGCATGCTGATCCCCTGGCTGGAAATGACGATGCTGTTCATCGCGCCCCAGAGTTGCGCTTTTCACAAACTCAAAAAAGCATTGGTGATTCCAATTTCCTTTATTCCGTAGATTTAAATTTAGTTAATTTTACACGTGCAGGAAATGCTTATGATGATATGACAGAGACCACCACTGCAGATGGCGCCGTCATTCGTTTTCCAAAGAACACTTGTAATAGTCCCAATTGGGAAGACAATCCTAACTGCCAACGCGTATATGATGGGTCCTATGACCCGTCAGTAGATTTCATACGCACTGGACAGAGATTTGATGTACGCCCGACCTTGATTTATCCAATTAAGATGGGTGAAGGTTTGGATCTTCTCCCTAAACTTAGCTATCGAGAAACCCACTATAACTTCAACATCGACGAAGACCCTTACCTAGTTCGTCGCTATCTGCGCACAGAATTAAGTGGCCGCTTTAACTTAAGCCGAATTTACGGCGACACTGTTAGCAGTAAGGCAACCCGTTACAAGCACGAGATTGCACCAGAAATCACATACACCCGACTTCCATGGTTCTCTCAAGACAACCATCCATTCTTCGGTACAGGGTCCTTGGTAGATGCTCCGTATTCGTCTCGCGACAGTGTGAATGACTTGGATATCGGCAGCGATTTCGGTGCGCAATTCGACTACAATGACCGTGTTTATGATCGCAACCTTATGACTTTGGCGGTGGTAAATAAAATCACCGAAAAAAGATGGGTTTCCGATAGGCCTGAGTATCGCCAGATCGGCTACCTAAAATTAGCTCAATCATACGATGCTACCCAGGAAGGAAAGATCGCGAAGGAGCCTTGGTCTGACATCAATGCGACTTTGGATGTGCGTTTAGATAAGATTCAAAGTTATTCTATCTTCAATTATTTTCCATACCAGAACGTCACAAACGCTTCTTCACGTGTGCGTCTAAAGAACGACCTTGGACAATTTGTTCAAGCGCAACTTACTCGACAATACAAGATCACTCCCGGACAACCTGTGAATACCAGCACTCGACAGGAAGACTATACGTTCTCTGCCGGTTTTGTATCACGCTATGTGAACTTAATGGGTAAATTTGTTTATGATGCCAACTGGAACCAATCAAAGGGCGATCAAGTTAAATCCTGGGCCTATATCGCGCAATTCAAGCCAACTGGTGATTGTATGTTTATCACCTTTATCCACGACAAAGTTTCCGGTGGTGATACTAACTTAAAACTTAATTTCGAATTCACATTCGATGGCGTCCAAAAAGCTCCGCTTCCGCCAGAGACTTTGGATCTATACGGTTTCTAGAATTTAATTTTTAAAAATTAAAAACAGTGCTAGTGACTGAAACACCTTCTATTTTTCCCTCTTTAAAATTAGGAATGACGGCAAAATCAGGCGCTTGATGAGTCGACTGAGGAGCGGTGTTCACATTGTAAAGACCGTAAGCGATACCAGCGTAAAGTCCCAGCGAAGCCCCTTTAGAAACATTACCCCAGGATTCACTGGGCTTATCAGTAAAAGCAAGACTGACCACACCAGCCGTTGCACCAAAGATTGTTCCCCAACCGCAGCTTTTTAAAAAAGTTTTTAACTCTTGTGCTTGAACGTTTTGAGCAAAAATAAAAATTAAAACAGCGATCAAGGATTTATATTTCATAATCCATTGTCCCCTTACTTCTAGGCGCTTCGTCAACCACTGATGTCTTCGATGATGGTGACCTTACCTTCTTTTGTGACAAAGGCCCAGTGAACTTCCACTAAGGAATCAAGGCGGTCCGCCAAAAATTGCAGGGCGCGCACCAAACGAACTTTTTGCCGCTTACCAATGCGGAAATTTTGAAATGCAGAATTATTATTGGTCTTCACTTCAACCATAAGAACATGGTTGTCCGGAGTTCTAAAAAGCAGATCTACTTCAGCAAAAGGAGTTTTTACTCTTTGCGCGATCAAATCGAAACCAGCGTCTTCGTAATAGCCTATGACCCTAAGTTCAGACTCAAGGCCTTGCTGATGGCTCCAATGATTTTCGGAATGATTATTCTTCTTCTGCCACGTAACCCGGGACAAATTCTTTGACGCCCGAGAAAGATTTGCGGTGCAACTCACAAGGTCCGTGGGTTTGGATGCTTTCCATGTGTACGGCTGTAGAATAGCCTTTGTGCGCTTCAAATCCATATTGAGGAAACTTTCCCGACAACTCTTTCATGATGCGATCACGGGTGACCTTAGCCACGATCGAAGCCGCTGAAATCGGGGGCGCACGCAAATCACCTTTCACAATGGTGGTTTGCTCAAAGCCAACAAGATTGGGGATTTTCATATTTCCATCAATCAAAACATGGCCACTTGTCACACCCAGAGCCTCCACCGCGCGCTTCATCGCGAGCAGTGATGCTTGTAAGATATTGAGTTCATCGATTTCTTCAACCGATGCAAAACCAATCCCCACACGGTGTTCCTTTAAAATGAGTTCAGCTAATTCCTCACGACGTTCTTCGGAAATCAATTTTGAGTCAGTGACATCTTCACTTAAGGCATCGGACTTAAAAATCACGGCAGCCGCATAGACAGGGCCAGCAAGACACCCACGCCCTACTTCATCAACACCAATAACTGGTTCAGGAAAATATTCGCGCCAATTCACTTTAGGATACTCATTTTTCTTCAGTACCTTTTTCGCGACCTTTTTTTTGATCGTGATTTTCTTAGCTGCCGACTTAGATGCTTTTTTCTTAGATGCTGCGGATTTTTTTGATACTGCCATGAGCTCTCAACGTGTCTTGAAAATTTTCAGGCATCGTAGTGAGAAACTAGCCCTTGGTCAAAAAGAATGCGACAGCAAAACCGAGCCAAAAAATACTGGAAGAGCGACAGCTCAAAATAGTTCAGCCGCAAGGCGGAGGATCTCGGCTGCAGCGCAGTCGGATGAGCTATTTTCAGCTGTCGCGGTACAAAATAAAAAAACCAGAGTGTTTACACTCTGGGTTTTTCAATTTTCTAAATGTGAATTTAGGTATTTTGACTGCTGATTATGCTTCTGTAGTAGCTGCTTTAGCAGATACTAGTTCAGATTCGATCTTAGCAGCTTTACCTTCAAGACCACGTAGGAAGTAAAGTTTAGAACGACGTACTTTACCAGTGTTTACGATTTCTACTTTATCCAAAGCAGGGCTTGCGAACGGGAAAGTTCTTTCAACGCCAACACCAGCAGAAATTTTACGAACTGTGAAAGATTTCGCAGCACCAGATCCTTGGATCTTAGTTACGATACCTTTGTAAAGCTGAACACGTTCTTTTTCACCCTCTTTAACTTTAACGTATACGTTAACAGTATCGCCAGAGTCGAACGATTGAATGTTTTTGTTAGCAGCTTTTACACTTACGCGACGAACCAGGTTTGTTTCTTTAGCCATTGCTTAATCCTTGTAGCAGTCAATTTTCACAAAAAGTAAAACAAGGGTCTACCATGGACCCATTACGCGGTCAAGACAGATACTTACTGCCGATCTCACAGAAAGATGGCGGTAATCTTTTGGGGGAGCCCCACGGATACTCTCCAAGACTCCAGAGCAAGACCCAATAAGCTGTTCGGTCATACCGTTTCCGGTACCAAATAACATAAAGACCGGCTTTTTTTCTACATGCATTTCATTGCGCAGCTCAGCAAAAGCGTACTTTCTTTTAGCCCATTCCACCCGAGCTGAAGTCGCAATCGTTAAGCAATCAGGAGCATTCCAGTCAGCAATCGCCGCCTCTACGCTAGAAGCCGTTTTAACCATGGTCAGCGCCGTTTTTCTCATGGGGTTGAACTTAGCCCCCTGGCCAGTTCGCCAATGATCTAGAACTCTTTCCACGAACATGAGCTGCTCTTCCATAGGGTGGATGATGTAATATTTTTCCACTCCATAGACTTGCGCCGCCCGAGCGATGTCATGGATATCAAAGTTGGTGATGTTTGTGGCGACCGTCTTTTGCATACGATCGCGGACTGGATAGTGAACCAACCCGATCGCCAGACGTGGGACGTAGATTTGATTTTCTTCAGACATTGAAATCTTCCTCGCGCAAATCAGCTAAGCCCAATACCTCGCGCTCTTCTTGAGGCATATTAAGAAAAAAATCCTTCAACTCTATTAACGGAGACGCGGTTTTTTTCTTCTTTAATAAATTATATTTTTCAGTTCTAGTTTTGATATATTCACGAAATAAATCAGGGCGCTTTTTCAAAGTCACAAGAGCAGAAACTTTCGCTTTCCACTCCTCGATCAACTTGTGATTTCCACCCAGTAAAACTTCAGGCACATCCTGCCCTAAATACTCTCGCGGACGAGTGAAATTAGGCTGCTCTAAAAGTCCGTCAGAAAAACTATCCTTTTCCGCCGACTCCCCGTGCCCCAACACACCAGGAATAAATCGAGCAAGGGCATCAATGGTGACTAAAACCCCTAGCTCCCCTCCTGACAAAACGTAATCGCCAATGGAAAGTTCCTCATCAACATATTCATTGATGATACGCTGATCGATTCCGCCGTAACGACCGCAAATAAAAACCAGATGTTCTTCTTTGGAAAATTCCTTAGCAATCGCCGCAGTCAATGTGCGCCCTTGCGGAGAAAGATAGATAACCTTCGAAGTATTATGTTGCACTTTTTCGAGGGTCTTTTTCAAAGGCTCGGCAAGCATAATCATACCGTCGCCGCCACCAAAGGGACGATCATCAACGGTGCGATGTTTGTCTTCAGTAAATTCACGAGGTGTGTGAGCTTTTACAGAAAGCAAATCACTCTTTATGGCCTGACCAAGAACACCGTGTCCAACGGCGCCTTCAATCATTTCCGGAAAAAGAGTGATCACATCAATCTTTAGCATTAAGCATTCTCAAGATCTAAAAGACCCTCTGGCAAATCCATGATGACTGCTTGATGTTTGAAATCGATCTTTTTGATAAAAGCATCAACGAATGGAACTTCGGCTTTCTTGCCATTGGCTTCAACGACAAGCAGGTCCTGCACGCCATTAGAAGAAAAACCAACGATTTCTCCAAGCACTGTTTGCTCAGGATTTTTAAGTTTGAAATTTTTAATTTCAGAAAGATAAATAGTCTCACCAGGTTTAGAAACAAGAAGTTCCTCTTCAATTAAGAACTCAAGATGTTCAACACCTTCAGCTGCAGTACGATCAGCAATTTCAGCCGCTTTAACAATGATCCCTTTTTTAAATGGCTTGGTACGTTCAACTGTAAAAGTTTGAACTTCATCAGAGTCTTTAGCTTTTAAACCAAAGCTCTTCATGCGCTTAGCCCAAGAAATATCACCAGAAAAAACAAGAACGTAAAGATCACCTTTAAGTCCATGGGCCTCTCTTACTTTACCAACCAATTTCATCGTAACTCCTAAAAAAGTGGAACAAATCTAAGCACTTTGCCTCTTAAGCTCCAGCAAAAACTAAAATCCAAGACTATAAGGATATTTTTTCCACAGTAGACAAACCCAATGACACTTAAACCAACACTTCAATTACCGCCTCGGTAACGCACCATTGACGTAAAAAAAGAACCAGGCACCTCTAGCGAGCGTTTCTCCCATACGAGGCGGCAAAGCCGACGAGCCGCCTGCGGCCTTTGACGCGGTGAAACCGCAAAAAGAAGCAGGCACCTTTCAAGCGACGGCGGCTAGCCGAGCGCTCCCCGCACGAGGCGGCAAAGCCGACGAGCCTCCCCAGCGACGACGAAGTCGAGCCAGCAACGAGGGCGAGGGAGCGATCAAAATAGTCCGGGCGCAAGGCGGAGGATCTCGGCTGAAGCGGAGGCGTAGCAGCGCTACGTCGGAGCGAAAGCCGAGACCGCACAACGCACAAAAATGCCAGGAGGGCATTTTTGCGCGAAGCCCGAAGGGTTGAGGGCAGGAGCCCTCAACAGTCGAATGGGCTATTTTCATCGCTCCCGTCAATGACAGCAGGGAAAAAAGAAAAAGGGCTGTTCGTTAGAACAACCCTTTTTCGGATATAATAAAAGAAACAAGTTCTATTCGACGATGTCGAGATGATAACGCTTGTTAAGCTTTGTGCCTGCCGCTCTGATGATAGTTCTCATTGCAGCTGCAGTTTTACCTTGCTTACCGATAACTTTACCTAGGTCTTCTTTGTCGACCTTTAAAGCTAGAAGCGTGGTTTGCTGACCAGGGATTTCATCAACTTCAACATTTTCAGGCTTGTCTACTAGAGATTTCGCCATGAATTCTACGAGGTCTTTCAAGCTATCCATAATTACCCCCAACTAATAGTACCTTATACGATATTAAGTCGTATTTCGATCAGTGCCAAATACTATTTAGCTTGAGCCAATTTGATAACGTGTTTTACGCGATCAGTAGGTTGAGCACCTTTTTTGATCCACTCTTCTACTTTAGCTAGATCAAGCTCAACTTTTTTGTCGTTACCACGTGGAGTTGGGATGTAAGTTCCAAGGATATCAAGGAATTTACCAGTAACATAACGACGAGAATCCGCAACAGTGATGCGGTATTTAGGTTCATGCTTAGCGCCCATACGAGCCAAACGAATTACAACTGCCATATCTAAAAACCTCTTAGGCTAAACCTCTTGTTCAAAACAGTAAGTCCAAGTGTGTACCGGGATACCAAATAAATATCAAGCTTTAAAATGGGAACTTCATTCCGCCTCGACCCATTCCCATTTTCATAAGGCCACCCATCATCTTCTTTGCCTCCTCAAACTGCTTTACCAGCTTGTTTACGTCTTGAACTTGAGTACCGCTACCATTAGCGATACGCATGCGACGCGAAGCGTTTAGAATCTTTGGATTTTGTCTTTCTTGGTAAGTCATAGAGCGAATGATCGCCTCAATTTTTTTCATCTCAGCATCAGGTGGAGTCATGTTCTTAAGCTGCTTACTTAAGTCCCCCATGCCTGGTAAAAATTTCAAGATGGTTTCAAATCCACCCATCTTCTTAAGACTTTGAATTTGAGTTAGAAAGTCTTCCAATGTGAATTCGTTCTTCATGATCTTTTTAGCAGAATCACGAGCGGATTTTTCATCAATCACTTCTTGGGCTTTTTCCACCAAAGAAAGAACGTCACCCATATCAAGAATTCGTCCAGCTAAACGATCTGGATGAAACACTTCAAGAGCCGCAACTTTTTCACCCACCCCTAAAAACTTAATAGGGATACCTGTGACTTCACGAATGGAAAGGGCCGCACCACCTCTGGCATCACCATCCACTTTGGTTAATACCAAACCAGTGAGGCTCATCGTTTTATGGAAGCCCTCAGCCACGTTGACAGACTGCTGCCCCAACATCGCATCGGCGACTAAAAGTGTTTCCTGCGGAGCCCAAATGCCTTTAAGACGGCTTAACTCTCCCATCAACTCATCATCGATTTGCAAGCGGCCTGCGGTATCGACGATGACAACATCGACCATGTTGTCTTTTGCCCATTGTTTTGCTTTTTCTAAAATCTCTTCAGGCTTCATTCCCACTTGAGTTGGGAAAGTTGGAATGTTGTTTTGTTTTCCCAAAGTTTGCAGCTGATCAATCGCCGCTGGACGATAAATATCAGCGGGCACCATGCCTGGTTTTTTGCCAAGTTTTTGGCGAATGTATAAAGATAATTTTGCCGCTGTTGTCGTCTTACCGGCACCTTGCAAACCTACTAGGAAAATCACACTTGGATTTTCACGCACATTAATATCAACAGCACCACCACCAAGGACATTCACTAATTCGTCATGAACGATTTTAACGAACATCTGTCCTGGATTTACGTTTTGCAAAACCTCTGCACCCAGGGCTTTTGCTTTCACTTTGTCGATGAAAGTTTTTACGACTTTAAAATTTACGTCGGCTTCAAGCAGACTTAAGCGGATTTCCTTAATCACTTCTTCGATATTGGCTTCAGTGATTTTACTTTGCCCACGGACCTTTTTCAGGCTGGCCATGATTTTGTCAGATAAATTCTCAAACATAGGAGCTCCGTATTTTCGTGAATTTATTGATTTAACCTATTGCTGAGGGAATGACAAAGAAGAGCGTGGGGTCTTGCGTCAGTTAGCGGTTGAGAAATAAAGTAATATGCGGCGCATTAGAGGATTCAACGGGGACATTTTATGGGTAAGAGGTTTTCTCTTCGGAAATTTCGGACTGTAGATCTATAAAGGGGGACTTCTATGAACAAAATCATCCTTACTGCCTTGGTTTTTGCGGCCACAACAGCTCAAGCTCAATTAGTGACTTCTAATTCAGCTGCATTGAGTGGCTTAAAATCAGCTCGCCAACAAATGGAAGCTCAAACGGAATCAACGATCCTTGAAAAGCTTGAGGAATCACGCCTACGTGACGAAACCAACCGCCGCCAGCAATTCGAAACTTTGAATTTCAGCGTAGTGAACGAAGGTACTGCCCCAGTTCAGAATTCAACAGCACCGACGCAGCTGTAAAATAAGTCCTTTTATAGACAGGTTCGTTGGCGACGATTAACTTAAGTTTATGACATTTAATCCAGCGAACTTTGCGTCGAAATTTTCTTTTATTGTGGTTGTTATTGGCGTGATCATGCTTACGCAAATGGGAATCCACTACTCGAGTTTAAAACTTGGTCTTTCCGTGCGCCAACGGTCCTTAAAATTTATTCTTGGGCTTATAATGTGGCTAAGTTTCTGCTGGGCCATTGTGCTTAGTGGAGTTGTAGAGCGGTCTCCGTTCCCTGGTATCCCGCTATTTTTCTTAACAATGAATTTAGCAGCTATTGCTTTTGCGTTTTCATCCTATGGAAAACAACTTTCCACTTTGCCTTTATCCTTCCTTATTATTTTTCAGGCGTTTCGTTTGCCATTAGAACTGATTCTTCACTCCTGGGCTGGGCAACAGACCATTCCCACGACGATGACTTGGACTGGGCAAAATTTTGATATAATTACCGGGGCGGCAGCCCTTGCCATTGCACCACTCGCGAACAAATTTAAATCACTAGCATGGTGTTTTAATATTCTGGGCTTTGTATTGCTTTTAAATGTCATGAGAGTCGCAATGCTTTCATCCCCCCTTCCGTTTGCGTGGGATGTTCAGCCGAAATTATTACTTGCGCTCTATACACCTTATTTCCTGATTGGTGCTGTTTGTGTCGCAGGGGCCTTGGCGGGTCATATTATTTTAACCCGCGCTTTGCTTAGGAAAAGTTAAATTCTACCAACGTTGGAAAGAACCTTTTTTTAGACTGAATCTGGCAGCAATATAGAAAAAAGCGAAACCAAGAACTGAAATCACGGCAGCCGTCCAGACATTGACATCACTCACGCCCAAAATGCCATAACGAAGACCGTTGATAAGATAAAGTAGCGGATTCATTTTTGAAACCGCTTGCCAGAATGGATGCAGGTTTTCGATAGATAGAAAGACCCCGCCTAAATAAGTCAGAGGTAAAAGAATAAAAGCTGAAAAAGCTGAAAGCTGATCAAAGGTCTTTGCCCAAAACGCGATGCTAATCCCAATCATGCCAAAAATTAAACCCGCCACGATCAAGAAAAAAAGTGTCGTTAACGGATGAACCACCGTCAGCCATTCGCCTTTTTGATAAAGCATGAAAAATGAGCCTACTAAGTAGGTGATCACAGCAACGATGGATCCACGCACGACAGCCCCTAGGCTCATTGCCCAGATAATTTCATGATCAGTCACTGGTGCTACTCTTAAGTCTTCTAAATCCCCTGAAAACTTTGAAGAAACGATGGATGAAGAAGAGTTCTGAAAGGAGTTATTAATCAAACCCATCATCATCAATCCAGGAATTAAAAATGCTAAATAACTAACACCTTGATGGGAGGGCATTTGCCCGCCCAAGGAAACACCAAAAATCAAAAGATACAAAAATGAGGAAACAAATGGAGTCACCACCGTTTGCACGATCACTTTCATGAAGCGGGCGATTTCTCGTCTGAAGATTGTTACAAAACCAGTCATAGGGACACCTGTGGCTCTTTATCGCTGACGATTTTTAAAAAAGCTTCCTCTAAATCACCCTCTTCAATTTGAATATCTCTAATTAAATTCGTGGGGATTCCGGAATCGCTTAAGAACTCTCCCAATGGTTTGCTTTGCGGAACCACGAAAGAATATTCCAATCCCTTTACTTCCACCAAACTTGGCAGACTGATAGGTAATGCTTGGGTCAGCATAATGTGAATTTTTTTAAGGGTGTACTGACGAATGATTTCTTTAGTATTTCCAAGGCAAACTAGGGACCCAAGATTGATAATGCCGACTCGGTCACAGAGCTGCTCGGCTTCCTCAAGATAATGCGTCGTCAGCAGAATAGACATTCCTTCACCGCGCAGTTCTTGAACGAATTTCCAGAGATCTTCGCGCAAGCGAATGTCAACACCCGCCGTAGGTTCATCAAGCAAGATTAATTTAGGATTATGGACCAAGGCCTTTGCAATCATCAGGCGACGTTTCATTCCGCCTGAAAGCTGTTTTACTTTTTTATTACGGTGTTCATAAAGAGCCAGCTTACTTAAAAGAAAATGAATGCGCTCTGTGTTTTTGCGAAGCCCATAGTAACCGGATTGAAAATGTAAAATCTCTTCCACATCAAAGAAACCTGAGTTGATAATTTCCTGATGAACAACGCCAATTTGTTTTTTTGTGAACATGGGGTCTTTAGACACGTCCACGCCAAATACTTTTACATGTCCCGAGGTTGGCTCTTCTAACGTAGTGATCGTTGAAATGATCGTGGTTTTACCAGCCCCGTTTGGTCCTAATAAACCAAAGATCTCCCCGCCTTTCACGTCAAACGAAATACCGCGAACTGCTTCCACGGTACTTCCTTGGTATTTCTTGCGCAGGTTATCTATTTCTAGAGGTAAAATCATCCTTTGGCTCCTAACGGGCGCGGCTGATGCTGGTGTGGAACTCTACATTTGGATTTTCACGTTTAAGCCAATTTAAGTCCCATTCTTGATTTACCAAAACAACTGGATTGTCTTGAAGGTCGCGGAACATATTGGCTCCGCCTTTAAGTTCAGCCACGGCCTTGCCATCCTCTGTTCTTGGCCAACGGGCCACACCATAAGGCAGACGATTTAGTTTAACTTCCAAATTGTATTCGTCCTGAAGACGTCTTAGCAAAACTTCAAATTGCAGTTCCCCGACGGCACCAATGATCGGATCCTGTGGGCCCACAAGAGGATCAATGAATAATTGAATGGCACCTTCTTCTGACAAATGATTTAAAGCTTCCTGCATTTTCTGGCGTTTCAAAGCATCACGCACTGACAGGCGGCCAAAAAGTTCTGGGGCAAATTTCGGAATGTCTTCAAAGTGCACTTTACCAGAGGCGTAAACGCAATCCCCAATAGCAAAGTTACCAGTGTCACCCACACCAACAATGTCTCCGGCATAGGCATCATCAACAGTTTCCTTATCTGCAGCAACGAACTGGCTGGCATAGGAAAGGCGAAGCTCTTTATCATGACGAGAATGCTTAACCTTCATTCCACGCTCAAACTTACCAGAGCATATGCGGATGAAGGCGATGCGGTCACGGTGGCGTTTGTCCATATTGGCTTGAATCTTAAACACAAAGCCCGTGAAGTTATTGTCTAACGGATCAATTTGTTTATCATCCTTAGTTTGGCGCGCTTGGGGGCCCGGCGCATATTGAGTGAAGAATTTTAAGAACGTATCCACACCAAAGTTTTGTTTGGCTGAACCAAAAGTCACAGGTGATATGGTTCCGTTTAAAAATTCATTCACATCAAATGGCGGCAAGGCGCTTTCAATCAAATCAAGTTCTTCAAGAACTTGATCTGCGGATTCTTTATCAAGGTAATCATAAAGAATTTGATCATCTTTGCCTTTTTCAAATGGGATGATCTTATAATCTTCCACTTCTTCACGGCGCTGATCGTAAACCCAGATTTCCTTTGTAAGACGATTGTAAATACCGCGGAATCTTTGCCCGATCCCTAAAGGCCATGTCACTGGGTAACATTGCATATTCAAAGTTTTCTCAACTTCATCAATCAATGTAAGAGGATCTTTACCCTCACGGTCCAATTTATTTACGAAAGTAAAAATAGGAACTTTACGCAGACGGCAGACTTCATAAAGTTTTTTAGTACGTTCTTCCACGCCCTTGGCCACGTCGATTAACATGCAAGCAGAATCAACAGCCATCAATACGCGGTAAGTATCTTCAGAGAAATCTTTATGTCCCGGGGTATCTAACAAATTCACTCTTAAGCCATCAAAATCAAAGGTCATCACAGAAGACGTGATAGAAATCCCTTTTTCTCTTTCCATGGCCATCCAATCCGAGGTCACAGCCTTGGTACCGCTTTTACCTTTTACCTCGCCCGTTTCATGGATTACGCCCCCATGATAAAGAAGCTTTTCCGTTAACGTGGTTTTACCCGCATCCGGATGGGAGATGATCGCAAAGGTTCTGCGGCGCTGGATTTCTTTTTGGACCTGGGGTGTAGAGAGCATTTCGATTCCTTTAAAGCATCGTTTTACGTGGAAAATCCGAAGGTTACAAGCAAATGGCGCTTTGCATATATAATCCCTTGAAATTCAATGTCCGCACATTTATAACCTCTAGGAACTTTTAACTCCCCTTGGTTTGGAGCCAGCGGACGGATAATGAAGGTGACAATATGACTCACGCGTCGAACTATTATGTTACGGCTTTCTATAAATTTGTAAAGCTAGCAGATCTTCCTCAAATTCAAAAAGACTTAGAAAATAAAGCTGAAGAACTCAACGTAAAGGGCTTAGTGATCCTAGGTGAAGAAGGCTTTAATTCAACTTGCGCAGCACCTTCTCAAGAGTCATTCATCGCGTGGAAAGAATTTATTCGCTCCTACTTCCATTCACCAGACCAATTTTTTAAAGACTCCGAATCCCACAAAGCGCCGTTCCGTCGTTTCAAAGTAAAAGTTCGCGCAGAAATCGTGACTACGGGTATTCCAGAAATGATGCCGCCTGAAGGTAAGAATCAGCACCTGACCCCTGCAGAGTGGAACAAGGTTCTAAAAGAAGAAAACGATTTTGTGATGATTGATACCCGTAACTGGTATGAATACAAAATCGGCACGTTTAAAGGCGCATTAAATCCTAATATTGAAAAGTTCACAGATTTCCCGCAATACATCGAAAGCCAAGGCATTTCGAAAGATAAAAAAATGCTGATCTTCTGTACGGGTGGAATTCGTTGTGAAAAAGGAATTTTAGAGCTGCAAAAGCAAGGCTACGACAATGTGTTCCAGCTTGATGGCGGAATTATCAACTACATGAAAGAATTCCCGAACGATCAATTCGAAGGGGAATGTTTTGTATTCGATCATCGCGTGGCTCTGGATCAAAACCTGCAACCTTCGACTAAGTACGGCCTATGTCCTCACTGCGGTCAGCCATCTGAAATCAAGATTGATTGCAAGCGTTGTGATTCAGAAGAACTTATCTGTGTAGACTGCGCGAAAGAAGAATTCAAGAAAGACACTTGTTCTAAAAACTGCGCCCACCAATATAAGCTTCATCCGGGTAAAAAAGGCGCAAAACAAATTGTTCCTTTTGAGGTTGAGAAACTAAAGGCCGAAGGCAGTGAGGATCTACCTACGATTCGCGTCTCAAAAACAAAGATCGTAAAAATCAATGAACATGGTGAGTCTGAAACCGTCAGCACGAAATCTTAGTTCGCCGCTCGTCTTTCTTTTTTAAATAGATCCGCGACCCAGGCGTCATTGATAGTGACCTGTTTATCTGTGAGCTGCAATTTCACTTGGGAGCGAAAGTGCGGATTATAACCAATTTTTTCAGGCTGAATTCCATGACTGATAAAAAAATCCGTCATGTCTTCAGCTGCCTCGTCGGCATTGTAGATTTCATTCCCATTCAGATCTTTTTCTAAAAGCTCGCAATAACTGAGGGTCTGGCTGTCCTTTGCAAGTTCAGGCTTTAGGGCGACCGCTTTGGCAAGGTAATGCATGTTATAGCTCTTCTGCAGAATCAAATCCATTTCATCACTATGCTCTTTCAGGTACTTTCCTACTTTGTACATCTCAAAATAAAATTCTGCTTTTTTTAATATATTCGGTTCCGCAGCTTGTTCGGATTTAATAATCATATCTATTACTGACTGCATACCAGGGGCGCGAAAAACATATCTTAAAATGGGCGCGGCCGTTTCCACCAAGGGATCTTTCTGAATCAAGCCACTAAAGAATAATTCTGACGAAATCCCTTCTGCGGCGACCGGACTTTTGCTTGCAAGCTCTAGATGTCTGCACACTTGCACAAGGGGCTTTCTTGTATCACTAAGATCTTCTAGTAAAATTTGCTTCGGATCCGCAGACTCTGGAACGATCTCTTGGGCTACTTTACGAGAAGGCTCAGGATGGCGACGAGATTCAGTGGCTTTCAAAACCGTGAAGTCCTGCTTCAGAGCCTCTGATATAATTTGCGGCGAAGGAAGTTGGTGCAATCCCCAAAGAGCTAATACCAATAATGACAATGCTACCAGGCTTCCCAGGCTTAAAAGGATTTTTAACAGAGTTTTCATGGTCGACTCAAATTAAGTATTCAGGTCCCTGCCCCTGCAATGAAGAAACTTTTTCTGCTGAAGTATGTTTATCAAGCTGCTCATGGACTGATACGACACCGCGAACTTTCCGCACACAATTAATAAGAGGCATCACCTCTCTAGTTAAAATAGGTCCGGTAAGATAAACATTCCCTTTATCAACTGTGACTCGAATGGCTTTAGCATGACTGACGACTCTGCCAAAAGCGGAGCGGACTCTGAGTTCCAAGGTGTGATCGTCAACAGGTCTACGCTCCATACGTGCTTTGATTTCTTCGGTCGCCCCATAAATGCGATTTCTCATGTCTTCTTTATATCTGCGGCTGTTGTCGATTCCTTTATTCACAGCACGAATCGCTTTGTCACGAACCTGAATACGGCGAGTGCGCCCCCTTACTGGGTCAAAAAAATACATCGCTAAAGCACCGACGGCAGCACCAATTAAAAGATTCTTTTTACCAGCCATGATCATCTCTCCTTGAAAATCACAAGCTAAATTGTCGACTCGTTTTTACAATGAAAGAAGTTGCGAACCTGTAAACGGTGTAAAAAACAAACTCCTCATAATGCGGATCATCCCACTTGCACTCATTTGACAAAAAAGGTACGATCTTTGTGATGTTGAAGAAGACCTTTAAATACATCTTCTTATTTTTTCTGTTATTCAACGTGGCTTACTTAAGTCTCGATTTAGGATGTATTGGGGAGCTGACATCGACCTCAACGCAAGTCGTAGCCGACTCCCCTTGTGCTGAAGCTTCCAGTCATACTGAGGCTGAAACTCAACATGAGTGCTGCTTTGCTCACTGCGCCCATACGCACTCGTACTTTTTTCCAAAGATAGAATCAGAGAACAGCCCTATTGAAATAAAAAAACAATATCTTTCTAAATATTCCTTTTACTACACCTCTTTAGGTCAAGACCGTCTTTATCAGCCGCCGCGGGTTTAAGTTTTCAAAATTTTTGAGGCTTAATTTCTTGCGGAGGCTTGCTTGCTTAATTCCATTATTCGATTTGCTCTAAATCATCGCTTACTTGTAATTTCTTTTGCTGCTTTACTAATTGTGTATGGCGCACTCACATTAAAATCATTGCCCATTGATGTTTTCCCTGACCTCACCAAACCGACGATCACGATTATGACGGAAGGTCATGGCCGAGCTCCCGAAGAGGTCGAAACTCTTATCACCCTACCATTAGAAAATTCTTTAACTGGAATACCAGGCTTAGAAAGGGTTCGCTCGACTTCAGGAATTGGGCTTTCCGTGATTTACTTAGAGTTTGACTGGAATTCTGATCTTTATCGCAGCCGACAGCTGGTCGCTGAAAAACTGCAGCTGGCCCGAGAGTATCTTCCCAAGGACGCTCAGCCAATCATGGCGCCTATAGCCAGTCTTATGGGGCAAATCCAGCAAATTGCTATCTCAACGACAGACGAAAGCGTTTCACCTATTGAACTAAGAACTTTAGCCGAATGGACAGTACGCCCTCGATTAATGGCACTTCCCGGCGTAGCTCAGGTTGTTTCCATTGGTGGCGGATTAAAGCAGTACCAAATTTTTATTTCTGCTGAAAAGTTAAATCAGTACCAAATCACCTTAGAGCAACTTGATTCTTCCTTAGAAAAAATCAGCCAAAACACCACTGGCGGTTTTTTAGATAAGGACAAACAAGAGCTATTAGTTCGTAATATAGGCGCGGTTTCTTCCATCGAAGACATTCAGCAGACTGTCGTTGGACTTCACTTTGGCCGTCCCATTTTAGTAAAGGATATTGCTCAAGTCCAAGAAGGCGCGCGAACCAAACGAGGTGACGGGAGCTATCTAGGAAAACCCGCTGTCATCATGGTTGTTCAAAAACAGCCCGGCGCAGATACCGTGGCAGTGACTCGGTCGGTGGATCAAGCTATTGCAGATTTGACGGCGTCTTTGCCAAAAAATGTTTTAATTAATACTAACGTTTTCAAGCAGTCACATTTTATTGAAAATGCAATTTCTGGAATTATCGGAAAGTTAAAACTTGGAACAGTTTTAGTTTTTATAGTTCTGTTGGTTTTCCTGGCCAATCTACGAATAAGCTTAATCACTTTAACCGCCATTCCTCTTTCATTTTTCATCACCTTCATTGTTTTTAAAATCATGGGTTTATCCGTGAACACAATGACATTAGGTGGACTGGCGATTGCGATCGGCGAACTCGTGGACGATTCAATTGTCGACGTCGAAAATATTTATCGGCGCTTCCGTGAAAATAGATTGTTGGCAAATCCAAAATCGATCTTAAAAGTCGTTTATGATGCATCATCAGAAGTCCGTAATTCCATTGTGCTTGCGACTGTGATTATTGCGCTGGTGTTTTTACCACTGCTTAATTTGACGGGACTTGAAGGACGTTTCTTCACTCCCCTGGCTATATCCTACCTAACGGCTTTGTTTGCTTCACTCTTGGTTTCCCTGACCATCACTCCAGTATTTTCATCTTACTTGTTAAAAACTAGCGGAGTTAGCACTGACAACCATAAGGATACAAAGCTTGTTACGAAATTAAAAGCCTGGGATGAAAAAGTCTTAACCTATGTTTTAGATCATCCAAAGAAAGTTTTTGTCGGAACTGCCGCCGCCTTTTTACTTGCGCTGTCCTTGGTTCCTTTTATGGGAAAGGATTTTTTACCCCAATTCAATGAGGGCACAGCAATGATCGCAGTGTTTGCACCTCCAGGGATTTCTTTAAAAACTTCCAATGAGATTGGTCTAGAGGCCGAAAGAAAAATCATGGAAGTTCCAGAAATTAAATCTGTTTCAAGACGCACCGGGCGCGCAGAACAAGACGAGCATGCCATGGGAGTCAATGTCAGTGAAATAGACGTCGACTTTAAAGCTGATAGCAAAAGATCCCGTGAAGAAATACTAGATGACATCAGACAAAGAGTGAGCACGATTCCGGGAGTTGGCATTAACGTAGGACAGCCTATCTCCCATTTGATCGATCATATGGTTTCTGGCGTGAGTGCACAGATCGCCATAAAAATTTTCGGTGAAGAGCTTGAGACATTACGAGGGAAAGCCGCTGAAGTTAAATCGGCGCTGGCATCAGTGAATGGGCTGGTCGATTTACGAGTTGAACAACAAGGACTTATTCCACAACTGAAAATTCATGTGTTGCGTGAGGAAGCGGCCCGCCTTGGGCTTAGCGCTGGGGAAATCACGGAACTCTTGGAGTCAGCGTTCAATGGCCATGTGATTTCCCAAGTTCTTGAGGGACAAAAATTCTTTGATCTTTTTTATCGCTTTGATGAATCATCACGGACTTCGTTGGATAAAATGGGTAACACCATAATCAAAGTTATGCCCGACGGCAGAAAAGTGAGACTCTCAGAAGTTGCTGATATTTACGAAACTGAAGGACCCAACGAAATCAGTCGCGAAAATGGTCAAAGACGAATCATCATATCAGCCAACGTTTCCGGCCGGGATCTGGGGAGTGTTATCACGGATATTCAAAAGAATATAAATGCAAAGGTGAAAATTCCACAAGGCTACTACGTCGTCTATGGGGGGCAATTCCAGGCGCAAAGAGAAGCTTCGCACCGAATTTTTGTTTTTGGTGCCATTTCCATTCTAGGCATTGCATTGATACTTTACTCTCACTTCCGCAGTAAAATGATCGCTGCGCAAATCATGTTAACCATCCCATTTGCATTTATTGGCGGCATCATTCTGCTATTCGTGACAGAGCGAAGTTTTACGGTGGCAAGCTTAGTCGGTTTTATTACTTTATGTGGTATTGCAAGCCGTAATGGCATCATGATGATTTCCCACTATCTGCACATCATGAAATACGAAGGCGAAGACTTTTCAAAACAAATGGTGATACGTGGTTCTTTAGAAAGACTGGTTCCGGTATTAATGACCGCCTCAGTGGCATCCTTAGCTTTACTTCCTTTGGTATTTGCTAAAGGCGAACAAGGCAGCGAAATTTTGCACCCGGTTGCTGTGGTAATTGTCGGGGGCTTAATCAGTTCGACTTTGTTAGACATTCTAGTCACACCGACGGTGTTCTATAATTTCGGAAAAAAAGCGGCTCTAAAATCCATTCAAGATAAAAACGACGAACTTATTTAAGGAATAGTTATGAAAAAACTTATTACATGCTTGCTGTTCATCTCTGCCATTGCAAATGCCCACGAAGGTCATGACCACGGTCCGGGCGCAATTCAAGCTCCTAAAGGGGGTGTGGTTCGATCTTTAGAAACTATTAATCTAGAGCTATTGGCTAATGATAAAAATGTGCAAATTTATGTTTATGACAAGGACTTGGCACCGGCTAAAGCGAAAGATTATCCAGCTTCTTTAACTATGGCGCTGCCAAAGAAAAAAGCGGAAGTCGTGGAACTAAAAGATGCGGGCGACCATTGGACTGCGAATATTGATCCAAAGAATGCTCATCGTTACACCTTGGAGCTAGCGATTAAACAAGGTGGTCACAATGATAAAGTAAAATGGGTTGTAGAACCTAAAAAGAAAAAATAAGTGAGGCTACTATGGTAAGAGTACTTACCGTTTTAACAATAGTTTTAGTTCATTCAATTTCTTTTGCGCAAACAGTGGCGGTTTCTTCAAAGACTTTGAGGTCCCTGGTAGAATCCCGCAATGAACGCGTAAAAGCAAAAGAGTATGAACATCAGTCAGCAAAATTAAAAGAAGGTTCGCTGGCGCGGTCTTATCTTCCAACTCTTGAACTTTATGCAGCTCAAGAGTCCTTTACCAAAGGAAGTGAAGATTTAAAAACCCAGCCCACATATGGTGCCGAGTTCAATTTAAACCTATATAACCGAGGACAAGACAAACTTTCTGAAAGAAAAAATGTTCTTACTGCTGAAAGAAAATCTTTTGAAAAAGCAGTCACCCTGTCAGAGCAACTTTCTGAAGCTCAAGGTATTTATTGGGAGATTCTTTACCTAAGGGACTATCTGGCACTTGTAAAACAGTCTCAACAGGTCAATGCCAACAATCTTAAATCAGCCATACGCAGAATTCAAAGTGGCGTTGCCACTGAAACGGACCGCATTGAATTTGAAATGCGCGACATTGAACTTAAACAGATAGTAGCTGAATTGGAGCTGAAGCAAAAAACGCAAATCAATCTATTAAAACTTTTCTTGGGCTATGAAGAAGACACCCAGCTTCAGTTTGCAGAGACTTTAGAGCACGATCACGAGTGGCAAGGCTTAGTTCAGCACTCGGAAAAGGATCATGATTTTTTAATAAAACCCGTCGAATTGCTATCGGAAGAATTAAAAATCGAAAGCAAATCTTATCAGCGATACTTTCTGCCAAAGATTGATGTTTTTGCAGCTTACAATCAATACAACCAGCGTGAAGAAGACCCTGCCGCCGAGGCGGAACGTAAAGAGACCGTCATTGGTTTGCGTTTAACAATGAACTTGTTTGATGGCTTTAAATCCCAGCAAGAAAGCAGCTCTTTGAATGCTCAGGCCCAGGCCGCCGATATGGAGGCACGCTATAAAAAAAGAGAGTTGGATTTACATCTTCATGCTGAAATGGAAGAACTCAATTCATTGCATAGCCAAGTTCACGATGCAGAAAAAAACATTCAACACTCAGAAAGGTATTTCAAGCTGACTCAATCCGAATATGCCCGTGGAGTTAAAAACTCTCCGGATATGTTGAGCGCTTCCGAAAAGCTTTTTGCGACACAAGTAAAGATGATTGAAATAATCAAAAAATTCCAAACGTCAAAATCGCACTTATTAGCGAAGTTAGGAAAATAATATTTATAGGTAAAAAGAGAAAATTGGTTGCGGGGGCAGGATTTGAACCTACGGCCTTCGGGTTATGAGCCCGACGAGCTACCAGACTGCTCCACCCCGCGACAAGATTGGAACTAGGTGATCAGTTATAGATGAAGGTCCTAGTGAGGTCAATGCCTCAAATTTTAATCTCGAATATAATACTGCGTATCATTTGCCCTGTAATAAGGCACATAGACCCTATGAAAGGACGCTTTTGTACTTAGATTAGAACATCTTAGGAGGTTTTCTGTGCGATACCTAACCGTGTTGCTCGCTTCCCTGCTGTTTTCTGTTCTAACACAAGCTCAGATCTTATCGGCTTTTGGGAACCACCACCTTGCAAAGGCGGTGGTCGCTTTAATCCCCAGCACGTGGAATTCCCTGATTCCTGGAAATATTCGACAGAACTCCATTAGCAAAAAGTTAGAAGTGAATTCTTACTTTAGCTTAGACGATACGAATGGATGATGTTCGCCTTGAGCAATCCGATTTATGAAAACTTAATTCGTCATTCACTTAAGTACAGTCGAGACCCTTAAAAAATGTGAACATTAGTCAAAACATTGTTTATAAAAAGTTAAGTTTCACATTCACGATCTAGAACCTCTTTAAACACTACTTTGTGTTCCGATGTTAAAGTGTAAATTTACCATCAAGGTAAGTCTTGCGAATAATTTAAATACAAAGAGGAAGTATGAAGTTCAGCCGCAAAGTTCTTTTAAGTATAGCTATGGCCTGTATTATCTGTACTACAGCTGCCGTTCTTGTTTCTGCCAATCGAGTAAAACACTTTGGCGAACAAGAACTAGAAGATAAATCCCAAGCAATTCTTTCTCGCTTAGTAGTCGTGCAAGACTATATTGCTTCACAAGGTGGGTTAAACATATCTATTGACCACGCCCTTAAAAATTTTCCAGACGGAAATTTATCTAAAGACGCAAAGCTGACTATCTTAAAGCAGGTGCCGATATTTGCAGCCATGCAAGTAGGCTCCGTTGGCGCCGAAGCGGAAGGTTATAAATTTCGTGTTTTTTCAGATGAACCCCGCAACAAAGACAACACTGCTACTAATTCTGAATTGGAAATTTTAAAACGCTTCGAGGCGGACAAGGCTCTTAAACACATCGTTGAAGTCAACGACAGTAATGTGATCGTTTATCACCCGGTTCGTCTGGTTGAAAGCCAAGGCTGTCTTTCTTGCCACGGTGATCCGAAAACATCTCCGTGGGGTAACGGCAAAGACATTCTCGGACACCAAATGGAAAACTGGAAAGACGGAAAACTGCATGGTGCATTTGCCATCATATCCAACAAAGCAGAAATTGAAGCGGCCGTCGCTAAAAGCACCTGGTATATTTTAGGTTGGTCAGCAGCCTTAGCTGTGGTTGCGATGCTCTTAGGATACTTGACTTTAAAAAGACCGATGCAAGCTTTATCAGGTATCGCTGAAAAGTTAGAAGAAGCAGGTACCGGCGTTTCTGATGCAAGCACGAATATTAACAGCGCTTCACAAAGTTTAAGTGAATCGTCTATGAGTGCAGCTTCATCGATTGAAGAAACCACCGCAGCCACAGAACAAATGTCGAGCATGATCAAATTAAATGCCGAACACACTGTGGAAGCAAAAAATTTAGCGGAAATTGCGCAAACGAAAGTTCGTGATGGCCAGAGTGAGGTTGAAAATTTAATCCAGTCGATGAATGAAATCACGAAGAGTTCTAAAAAAATCGAAGAGATTATCACAGTCATTGACGACATTGCCTTTCAAACCAATCTCTTAGCTTTAAATGCAGCCGTCGAAGCTGCTCGGGCTGGTGAACAAGGTAAAGGATTCGCCGTGGTCGCTGATGCCGTTCGCAGCCTGGCGCAAAGAAGTGCGACTTCAGCAAAAGAGATCTCTGGATTGATCTCAGAAAGCGTCATTAAAATTGAAGAAGGTCATAAAGCCGTGAAATCAAGCGAAACGATGCTGACAGAGATAGTAGGCCAAATAGAAAAGTTAACGGCTTTAAATATTGAAATCAGCAATGCCAGCACTGAACAGTCGCAGGGTGTAAGCTCCATCAATGCAGCGATCAATGAACTTGATGGCGTGACTCAGAACAATGCCCTCTCAGCGCAAAAATGCGCTGAAGCTGCTGGGATGTTAACGGAAAGATCTAATGAAATGCATGCGATGATGCAGGAACTTGTTGGAATTGTCGAAGGCAAGAAAGCCGCTTAAAGACCGAAGAAATTTAGTACGTGTCGGGCAATAACAAACTCTTCATCTAAATCCAAAGGATCTTCTGGCAAATACAGAGGATCCTGATCGCTTCCCTTATGAAGGGCAGAAAGTTTTTTGCTGGCTTGCTGCCAATAAAGGCTTTGCCACTGGCGATTCGTGTTTTGCGTAAAAAGCTCACTCAATTGCAATCCCCTTTTGACCGCGGCACGAACCATTTTTTTCTGACCAGGGAAATAGTATTCCACGGCTTTAGGAATATCTTCAGGTACGATCAATTCTAATGACAGATAGGTCGTCGCTAATAAAGCCAGCAAGTATTCGCGGTACTGCGCTTTACTTTCCTTGGCCCAGGGATGCTCCCCACCTGGCCGATAAATACTGCGAACGTTTTCGAAATGTTGGGATTGTTCTTTACCCAACTCGTCACCTAGAGCCAGATCTAAAACCACCACAAGGCTTTCAGCAAAGTTTAAATATCTTCTTAAATCATCTTGAAATTCGGGAGCCGGCGGCAGCAATTGCCACAGGATACGGTGATTCTGTTCGTGAAAAAGCGAAATTTCGCTAAATCTCAAAATAGCAGCCATGGCTTCTTCAGGATCAGCCAATTGGTGGCTATGATCTTTAAACCAGTGAACTTCAGAAAGAAGCGGACTGTATTCAATGTGGTTCGCAAAGAGGTCATGGGTACTTAGAGATCTCATTGTAGAGCAAACTTTCGGATGAAACTCGCCGTTCATCTGCAAGAATGTTTTTCTACTGTGACGATAAAGTGAACTTAAAGAAAGGAGTTGGGCATCAAAGGCGCACTCTTCCAGAGTCAAA
The DNA here is from genome assembly GCA_041888585.1 of Bdellovibrio bacteriovorus. GTDB lineage: Bacteria > Bdellovibrionota > Bdellovibrionia > Bdellovibrionales > Bdellovibrionaceae > Bdellovibrio > Bdellovibrio bacteriovorus_I. The sequence continues at coordinate 1,851,272 of CP168971.1, forward strand.
GACGCGTGATTCTTTTTCACCGGCAGAGCCAGAATGTAATTCACTGAATTCAAATACTTTTTCAAAGCGCTATTCATGGGTCTTATATTACAGAGAATATAAACAGAGTCGACACTTAACCAAAGTTTTTTGGCTTTTTTGATGGCCCTCTCTTAATTCTACTTTCATTGACGTGACTAGTGAAATTATCTCACTCTATCGACACAAAATTTATAGGAGGTTCCGATGAAAATGTTTCTTTTTCTTCTGCTTTCAGTTTCTGCCGCTACCGCAGGAGCAAAATTCTTAGAAAGCCATTATGGTTCTTTGCGCACCCGTGGTTTTGAACACCACTGTGCTTTCAAGAACAATACGGGAGGCACTTTGGATATGAAGTATGTGGTGTTTACTTTTAGACCACTTTCCCCTGATAACAACGATTACGATGTTCAAGAGCGTATTGATCAGATCGTTCGTCCTGGTGAAACAGCTTACGCAAAAATCCACGAATCCCGCGATACGGCTGTTTACTGCCGTTTCTTAGCGCGCTAATCTAAAAAAAAGAAGAGGCTTTTCTTTAGGGAAAAGCCTCTTAAACTTTATTAGAAGGTCACTTCTAATTGTCTTTGCCTAGCGGTTGTTACCTGAAGACGAAGAAGAAGATGATGAACGGTTTTGTCCCATCCCTTGACCAGATTGACCTTGTCCACCTTGGCGGTTTTGGCCTTGGTTTTGGCTTTGGTTTTGCCCCTGATTGCGATTTTGATTTTGGTTAGATGAAGAGCTACCCGTATTTTGGTTCTGATTATTAGGCATTAGATCCCCCTTTTTTGAAAATCCTATCTCTCTTTCCAAAATTAAGAAGCATGATTGTAAGCAGTTCAAAGAAAACTTTGCGATCATGCAGGAATCAAATTCTTTTTTTATCGTTTAGCATTTAAACCAAGTGTTATTAGAAAAATAACAAGTTAAACATGAAGGTGAAGATAGTGATTTCATGATCTAAGTCAGAAGCATAATAATAAAGACCGCCCATTTGGACGGTCTTTATTAACTCATAAATGAGCTTCCTGGCTTAGCTATGAGGTTGGCACATTAAAGTCATCATCTTCATCATCCCAATTTTCGCTTTCATCAAAATCATCATCCATATTAGATCCTGCTTTATTTGATGATTGCGATTCTTTATTAGCGAATTGAGAAGAAGAAGATTCTTCTTTGTTTTTACCTCCAGCTTGCATACCTTGAGGAGCCATTCCTTGAGATGTTCTAGGTGTTACTTCTTTGTTAGGCATAACTACCTCCTAGTAACTTGCTTTCATTCTACAACAAATTTCAAAGGCGAGATGGAATGGTCGAGATTATTCAGTCTAAGGATCAGCCTAAAGCGCCTTTTTATAGGCTTTAGCTGCCCTAATTAAATGAACTGTGTCATCTGAAAGATCAAAGTAAATAAGTAATTCCTTATTTTGAATTTCAGTGCGAACTTCAATGGCTTTTTGGATAAGGATTGATTCAGATGAGGAAGGATAATGATGTCGAACGAAGCTTTCAATGAATCCGGATAAAATGGAATCGCTTAGCGCTGTCATTGGAATTTCAACGAAATTAGTTAAGGCAATTCTTTTTTCACTCGCCATATTTACCCATATAGTGATTCGATATTAACTCAAATCGGTTTACAGGTAAATATGTGTTTATTTATAAAGAATCTTTTTACCTAAAGATGTGAAATCAATTCTTTTGCCAGACCAACGCCCATGAAAATCAACGTGGTCACCGCGGCCATAGCAGGATAATACCAACCAGGAGTGTCTTGTGAATTTTTTGGGCGCGACATGACACTCCAAGTTTCTTAAAACGTTCAGTGCTTAGTAACCGTAATAATATCGGCATTTTTTAAACCTGCTGAAGACCGAACTAAAAATTTAAAATATTTTTTCCATCGTCTTTTATGTCCCGTGAAATCGTCATTTGAGAATTAAAATTATGTCCTTTAAGAATGTATCCAACTCCCCTTACGGTTTGAATAAGAGGACTTTGAAAACCACTGTTCAATTTTGAGCGCAGTCGACAGATTAGAACATCGACAATATTTGTTTGCGGATCAAAATCGTAATTCCAGATCTCTTTGAGAATGACTTTTTTAGAGACGATTTGATTTGGATGACGCAAAAACAAACATAACAAATCGTATTCAACCCCATGCAAATCGAGTGGTTTCCCTTCTCGAGACACTTTTCGTGAAAGTCGATTTAGCTTCAAGTCTTGGAATTCCAAAGTTGTCGCTTCCACACTTTTTTGAGATCGCTTTAAAAGATTCTTAATTCGAATTTGTAATTCTAAAACAGAAAATGGTTTTAAAAGGTAATCGTCTCCACCCAGGGTTAAACCCTGAACACGATCATCCACATTGTTTAACGCACTCAAGATTAGAACAGGAAGTTGAGGTTTGGTTTCACGTAGTGTTTTTAGAATTGCAAACCCATTAACTTTAGGAAGCATAAGATCTAAAACAACCAGATCATAGCTTCCGGTTTGCAATTGTTCTAATCCTTGCTGACCACAATGAGCCACATGAATTTCAAAACCAAGTTCACTAACTGCTTTTTTAGTAATTGCTGCAATCTCAATATCATCTTCTAAAATTAGACAATGCATTTCATCCCCCGCCGTCGTCTTAAGAAAAATATAATCACGAACCTAAAAAACAAAAAAGAGTGAATATATGGGATTTCTTAGACGTAAAACGGTCAGGGATAATTTGCTTATTTAAGCTACAAAATCATCCATAAAACACTAGGGCTAGAAACCTAGGCACTCATCAAATACTGGTATTTCTCTTAATTGAAAAATGGACAGTTTAAGATTTTTTTGAAAAAAATAAAAAAATATCCAGTTTCATTAGCGACTGGATATTCAGTGAACTTAATTAACATAGTAGCAATTGTTTAGAAGAATGGAGTCACTGCAAAGTACCGGCGGAATTTCATTATTATTTTTTCTTTTCTGAAAATCCGCAGTGCAAGCAAACGCGAGTATAAGGACTGAGTCTTAAACCTTTTCTTAAAAAGGCTTCGCGACATTGGGGACAAACTGTATTTGACAGACGCAGAATGCAAACAATCAAACCTAAACCGCATATCAAAAAAATAAAGGAGCTGACATTAAGAACGATCCGCGAACCTTCAGATAAAAAACAAAGAGCAGGAGCGACTATCAGAAATCCAATGAGAAAGATCCACCCTGCAATTCTAGTCTGCCTAACATCGTTCATTCTCTGCTCCACAAAGCTGTTCTTCCTCTTGTAGAGATCTTAACAACTTGAAGCAATGAAAGATACCGAAACTAAACAAAATTTAATTCAAAAGATGTTTTGGACTTGAGCCCTTGCCATAATCAAAATATTCTTCATGAAACCATCTTCATGGGTGACGAGGAAAAATGAGAAAGCTACTTTCAACGACATTTCTTATAACATTTGTTTTAGTTTCTGCTTGTACGACTTCACCGACGGGACGACGCCAGCTTCTGCTTCTTCCTGAATCTCAAATGCAAGAGATGGGGGCGCAAGCATTCACAGAAATGAAAGGCAAGACTCCCACTGAAAAAGATCCAAAACTCAACAACTATGTAAAGTGCATAGTAGATCATCTTTCTGTGCAAATAAAAGAGGGTGAAGTTCCTAAGCAATGGGACGTAGTCGTATTTAAGTCTGATGAAGCTAATGCCTTCGCCCTTCCAGGGGGAAAGGTCGGTGTTTACACGGGTCTTTTGAAGGTGGCAGCAACTCAAGATCAGTTGGCGGCGGTGATTGGCCATGAAATGGGTCACGTTATCGCGCAACACGGAAATGCCCGCGTGTCTGAAACTTTGGTAGCACAAGGAGGTTTAGATATTGTTAACACCGTGCTCGCGCAAAGACAGGGGCAGAACTATGATCTTCTTATGGCGGGATTAGGCTTAGGCGCACAGTATGGCGTACTAATGCCCCACGGACGCGCCCAAGAAAGCGAGGCCGACGTTCTAGGTCTTCAATTGATGGCCAAGGCTGGATTTGATCCAAGAGCTTCAGTCGAACTTTGGAAGAACATGGGTAAGGCTGGCGGCTCACAGCCACCTGAATTTTTATCAACCCATCCTTCCCATGGTACTCGCATCGAAAACCTCAATGACAATATGAAAAATGCCTTAGCCCTTGCCAGCAAAAGCACTTCAAAGCCGAACTGTGTTCGTTAATTTGGCGGTGACTTTAATATTTAAGAACTGTATATCTCGTAAGCCGAGGATACTATGTCTGAAGAACGATTGATCGATATTGAAACAAAAATTCTGCATCAAGATCGCCTGATTGAAGAACTAAATCAGGTGGTCTACTCACAACAAAAAACAATCGACAAATTAGAAACTCTGCTCACCGGGCTGACAAAGCGCTTAAAAGAGGCCTTGGGTGGAGAATCTGACGACATTCGCCCTAACGAAAAACCTCCGCATTATTAAAGCTGAAACTCGCTGCCAGGACACAGAGGTCCTGGTTTATTTTATCAGCTCCTGCTTAGGCTCCTTTACTTCCTCCACACCCATTCTTAGCATCAGGCCAAGCGGAGGTTTTTATGAAAGTAATATTCTTAATATTATTAGCTTTGGGCTTCAGTCTGTCGTCCACGGCTTCAGAAGAAAATGTTGGCGGCCAGGGTACATTAGAAAACATCTTTCCTTTATCAGATGAATCTATGTCCTTGCCGGATTTTGCAGAGCGATTAACGACTCCTCAAACACAAGATGTCAACTCTTCAACTTACACTTGCCGGGCGTGGACGAATTGCCCCGGGGGATTTCGAATTTCTTGTTGGTCACGAGGCTATCGCTGTTATTCGGAAGTAACACCTGGATATCGCGTGTATTGTAGCGCTACTTCACGAAGTGGTCGCACTAATTACTGGGTTTATTATTGCTATTAAGGTGTGACCGGCGTTTTTAGCGCACGCACCTTCGTCACTGAAAAATTATCAAGAGATTCCCAATGATCCCGCAGAAATTGTTTTATTTCTTTGGGATCTTTGCTTTGTAAAGACACCCATTCGTGAATTGCTGATTCCTTAATAAAAATAGGACTGCGATCGTGCCCTGCTTTGGCAATAAATGGATAAGGCGGTGACGTTAATATTGCATAAGATTCAACCACCTCACCCGTGGTCGCATCTTTCCAGCGATCCCAGATTCCTGCAGCGTGCAGAATTTTTTCTTTCCCGAAGGCCACCATGTTGCCTCCCCACTCTCCTTCATAGATCGGCTCTATAAAAGCTGTGATGGGTACTACGCAGTGGCGGTCAATAAAGGGACCTTTCCACGTCGGCTTGGTTTCGATGTCTTCAATTCTTGCATTGTAGGTTGCAAATTTCACGCGACGCTCTTTAGACCAAGAAGGCACGAGGGAATAGTTAAGCTTTGCAAGTTCCCCGTCTTTAAAAACGATGCCTGGCTTATACGGAAATATCTGCATGTCGATAATCTCTTCAAAACTTTTATCGACGTCAGTGTGATAGATATCAGCTAATAGTTTAGCTTGAGCTTTTAGCGTGTATTGTGAGCACATAGATTTAAGTATTCACCATTCTGCTTTCATTTTCATCAGTTTCAACTGTATGGGAACCTACAGTAAATGAGGAAAGTTTTAGTTCGATGAAACAATAACAACACACCATATTACATTTGTTAAATGTGAGAATTCTTTCTTCCAACTGCCATCCGTTTGGTCTACTAATGAAGGCCCTATGTTGAAAGACACAAATTCAAAGAAAAGCCATTTTTTGCATTTATATGATCGCGATAGCCAGCTCGTTAAAACGGTCACAAATTTTATCATCACAGGCCTGCTTAACGGTGAAGCTGTTATCATCGTAGCAACAAAGGAACACTGTGAAGCCTTTCGCGATCACCTGTCGCGCTTGGGTTTTGACATTGATACAGCTTTAGAGCGAACCCAATTATCTATCTTAGATGCAAATGAAACACTTAATAAATTCATGGTTGAAGGAATGCCAAATAAAGAGCTTTTTCTTCAGCATATTGGTTCTTTCTTAGATCAGAAGATTGCCGAATTTCCTGCGGTTCGTGCCTATGGTGAAATGGTGAATGTCCTATTATCCAAAAACAATTCAAATGCCACCCTGGCGCTTGAAGGCCTTTGGACGGAACTTTCTTTGACCCGCGAATTTTCGCTTTTGTGCGGATACCACAATGGTGTTTTTAATAACGACACCACTGGAGATACTTTTAAAAAAGTTTGCTGCGCCCATGATCACGTTTTATCAGCCGAGGACGTTGAAGAAACAACTGAAGATGTGCAGAAACTTTTAATTAAACAGTTTCAGTACAAAACCATGTTACTTCAAAACGAAGTGGCACAAAGAAGAACCACTGAAAGAGCCCTTCGCGAAATTGAGACTGATTTGCTGAACGCGACTAACAACGCTGAAAACCAGACAGAAAACCTTATTGAAAATATAAGTGGTGCCCTCAAAAGCTCGTTAAATTCAATTTTGTCATCGGTGGATAAGTTAAAAGCAACTAGAAGTGACGATCTATCATTATTAGAAATCGAAAAAAGCGCAAAAGCGTTAGCCGCTATTTCAAGCAATCTAAGAAATTTATAAGTGAAAAAGGAAGCTAACGCTTCCCTTTTTTATGCTAGAAAAATGATCTCTTTTAATTTGTTTTCCATCTGTAAAAGCAGATCCCAGACATCGCTATCCTTGAAATCACAACCGCCTTGAAGGATAAATTCCAATTTTTTAGCAAGCTCTAAATAATCCATACCTTGCTGATGATTATCTAACGGTATAAATGCCGCGATCAACCAATGGTCCCTCATAAATTGGCGGGGACATTTTCTGCGACTAAGGGCCATTCTATAAAGGGCACGCAACTGATAAAGCTGGTTTCTTAAATTTCCACGGACAGTCAGATGATTCGCGTCGAGTGCAAGCTCTTTCATTTTTTAACCTTATTGAATCACGCAATTCATTTTTAAAGAGTCGCCATTTTCACTCTGCGCAAGCAGAAAGGATTTAGGCTTTTGTGAAACACTGAAAATCGAATATCGATGATGAGAATGCCCTTGCTCACGGATTTTCACCAATACATGGTAACGCCTGTACGAAACAGCCCCTTTGAAGGTGTTGGTCAAAGTTTTTACGTTTCTTTGTTCCCCTTGGTTCAGCACCAGACTTTGCTTAAAATCTACGCCTGACACATTTTCCCACAGCGAACACTGCAAAGATTCTGCAAGACTAGGCACAGAGACAAACAAACCTAGTAAAGAAATAGTAACAAAAATGAGAGCTTTCAAGTCCATCTCCTTCGGGAGGCAACGATATATACTCCCATCAGCTAGCGATGACTAGTTTTAATCAAAATTCGTTGATTACGATTTGTCCATTCATCCCTTGAGAAATTTTAGTCCTTCTGGTTTTATAGAGTCTTTCAAGGAGACTATTGAAATGGCGTTTCGTTGGTTGGGAAAATCAGATGATGGTAAAACGGTGACCTTACAGCGCCTAGAAGGCTGCCCTATTAGGTATCCCGCATACGCCACCGAATCTTGGCTTCAAAACAACTCTGATGTCGTTAGAATAGGTGTCGTGCTTGACGTAGAGACAACGGGATTAAACCAGACTGATGATAAAATCATTGAAATCGGCATGCGCCAGTTTTACTTCAATCGCAACACAGGTGAAGTTTTAAAATTGGGTGCAGCCTACAGTTCCTTTCAAGATCCTGGCATGGCCATTTCTGCAGAGATTTCCGAATTAACTGGTATTACGGATGACATGGTAGCAGGAAAAAACATTGATTGGAGCGAAGTCAATAAACTGTTAGAGCAGTCTAGCCTTATTATCGCTCATAATGCCCGCTTTGATCGTCCCTTCATCGATAGAAAATCATCTGTTTCAAAAGAAAAGATTTGGGGATGTTCAGTAAAACAGGTCAACTGGAATGGGCATGGTTTTACAAGTTCCAAGCTTGAGTTGTTAAATGTCTATCACGGTTTTTTTACTGACTCTCACCGCGCCATCAATGATGTGGATGCTTTGTTATATCTCATCAGTCTTCCTGATAGAAACAATCAACCTTACCTAGCCGAACTTTTGCAAAACGCACGCAGACCTATGGCCCATGTCATTGCTAGCAGCGCACCTTTTGAATCTAAAGAATTTTTAAAAGGTCGCGGTTATTCGTGGGACAATGTAAATCGTTTTTGGGCGAAAATCATTTTTAAAGACGAACTATCTCAAGAGATGGTCTGGCTAGAAGAAAGTGTTTACTGCGGTCCCTTCGGCGGAATCGTGCGAGATATCGCATTAGCGGACTCTTTTAAATCCTAAGCAAATTTAAAACCACAGTCATATCTAGCAGTGTTTTCCAGCACAATGTTTTGTGAAGCGCCCTATCAGCACTTTACAATGATAGACTATTACCAAGCGACTTGACGGATTGCACTTCGTGCACATCTTAGTTACATCCCCTTGTTTTTTATTGGGGAAAGTGAGGTAACCGTGTCCTACGTCTCTGGATTCATCCCAGTTATTCCTTTGAAAAACTCGGTGCTATTTCCTGATATCGCCATGCCGTTGCGCGTGGGTCGAGAAAAAAGTATCTCTGCTTTACAGAAGGCCCTGAAGGAAAATCATTGGGTTGTTTTACTTACCCAAAAAAATCCTGATGATAATATCAACAAAATGGAAGACCTTTATTCCGTGGGCACCTTGGCCAAGGTTGAATCCTTTCGTGTCGATCCGGACGGAAGTTACAATGTCTTAGTAAAAGCCCATCAAAGAGTTCGTGTGGTGCAGACCCAGGAAACCGAAGGTTTTTTTGAGGTGCAAAGCGAAGGGTATGAAGATCGCGGCATCATGGATAAAAAAACCGAAGAGGCTTTGCTTTCAAGCCTGCATTTATTAAGTGACGAACTTTTGGACCTGCTTCCTGGAAGCGCGAAGCAAGTGAAAGAAATGCTGGATGATATTGAAGACCTCACCACCCTTAGTAATATGGTGGCGGCCTATGCCGATATTTCTGTCACTGAAAAACAAGATATTCTTGAAACCGCCTCTTTAAAAGATCGCACCTTAAAACTTTTAGATCGTCTGCAAGAACTTAAAGAACGCTTAAAAGTCCAGCGTGGCATTCGTGACAAATTAAACGAAAGCTTCCAGCAAAGCCAAAAAGAAACAATTTTGCGGGAACAAATGCGGGTCATTCGTGAAGAATTGGGCGAAGGTGAAAATGGCGACCTCTTTTCAAAATTCAAGGAAAGAATTGAAAAAGCTGGTATGCCTCCAGAAGCTTTTGAGCTAGCCAGCAATCAGTTAAAAAGACTTGAGACCATCAATTCAGCCTCACCCGAATACCAAATGATCCGCACTCATTTGGAATTGATGCTTGATTTGCCGTGGAGCAAATCGTCTGAACAAAAAGAAATTGATCTAGATGATGCTGAAAGAATTTTGAATGAAGATCATTATGGATTAGAAAAAATCAAAGGTCGCATCTTGCAGCATTTGGCAGTAATGAAGTTAAGAAAGTCCCATCAAGGTTCTATCTTAATGTTCATTGGTCCGCCGGGGGTTGGTAAGACTTCATTAGGTAAAAGTATTGCGCGGGCATTGGGTAAAAAATATGTTCGTGTGAGCCTGGGTGGTGTTCGTGATGATGCAGAAATTCGCGGCCATCGACGAACTTACATTGGCGCACTTCCGGGGCGAATCATTTCAGCCATTAAAAAGGCCGGTGAAAATGATCCAGTCTTCGTCTTGGATGAAATTGATAAACTTACTAAAGGCTTTGGTGGGGACCCGGCTTCGGCGATGCTTGAAGTCTTGGATCCAGAACAAAATAACAGTTTCCAAGATCATTACTTGGATACACCTTTTGACTTATCCAAAGTGTTCTTCATCGCAACAGCGAACTCGCTTGAAGGAATTCCGTTGCCACTATTAGACCGTATGGAAGTAGTGGATTTAAGCGGTTACACGATTGATGAGAAAAAACAAATTGCCCAACGTTATCTTTGGCCAAAGCAGCTTAAAGAGCATGGCTTAGATAACGAATCACTGAAGATCACCGAAGATGCTTTGTTAAAATTGCTAACTCATTACACCCGTGAAGCTGGTGTACGGGATCTGCAAAGAAAAATTGCGACTATCTGTAAGTTCATGAGCCTGAAACTGGTAAAAACCGACGGTCGAGGTCTGACTGTGGATGTGAAAGACCTTGAAGAAATCCTGGGTAGTGAAAGATTCTCGAGTGATATGACAGAAACTCTTCTTCCTCCAGGAGTCGTCACTGGTTTAGCATGGACACCGGTGGGTGGTGATATTCTATTTATAGAATCAGCGCAGATGGCTGGCACAGGACAACTCCTTTTAACCGGACAACTGGGTGAGGTTATGCAAGAGTCAGCGAAGATCGCGCTGAGCTTGCTGAAATCACGCCTGCCATTGGCCGACCCTCTTTTAGACTTTAGTAAAAAGGACATTCACGTCCATGTGCCCGCGGGAGCCATTCCTAAAGACGGTCCCTCAGCAGGGTTAACCATGGTGGCGTCCATGGCCTCTTTATTATTAGGCAGACCCGTGGATCCAAAACTTGCGATGAGCGGTGAAATCTCCTTACGCGGAAGTATTCTTCCGGTGGGAGGTATTAAAGAAAAAGTCATTGCGGCCCATAGAGCTGGAGTTCGCGAGGTCATTTTATGTAACAAAAATGAAAAAGATCTTAAGGAAATACCTAAAGAAATCCTTAAAGATATTAAGTTTCATTTCGTGGAAGATGTGAATGACGTTTTAAAATTAACTTTGGGTGTTGAGCTTCCCCGCTGGGAAAGATTGCCGCCTCCCCCTTCACCAGGAACACCTCCCATGATTCCTACGGTGTAACTGAAGGTTCCCTGTCTCACTTTGAAACAGGGAAAGGTGACGCTGTTAGATTTTCTTAGACAGGTGTTCAGCGATTTCAGCATTTCCTGCATTTCGTTTCCTCTGCACTTTGGCTTCCCCTTTGCTTTAAGGAAAGACAAACATCAGGGGGAACGAGATGAATACAAATATTTTTGTTACTGGCACCAACACCATTCCAATGCAGCTTAAGAAAGTGAATACCTTTAACTGCAGTCTTATAGAAAATCCTTATAATTTAAGAAATGCCCTTCAACAAAGTTCCGGAGAAAACATCATTGTTGTTTATCTGCCGTTTTTAGAAGTACGTCACTTTGACTTGTACTCCTATCTTCAAAAAAGTTTTACCAATGTTAAAACTATTTTTATTGTCAACGAATTGTCAGGTCCCATGCGCATCCGCCTTAAAAGTAATAAAGACTTTATTGTGTTATGGAAAACCGAAGAAGAAAATCTGCATAGGGACATCCTCGCTTATTTAAATGGAAAAGACTTAGAACTTCGTCAAGACAGTCGGGAATCCCACTCTCCCCGCCCCTTACTTAGTCCATCCATGCTGCCCCTAGGAGCAGAAAACAAAGGGTTCCAGCCTATTCTGGGTGGCAGCTTTGAAAACATCTCTATCAACGGTTCCTGCGTTAAAATCAAAGCTCCTTTTTATGCTAAGAAGGATTTTATAAATCTTAGTTATCAAAACAAAAAAGGCGAATATGTCCAAGTTGAAGGACAAGTACGCTGGACAAGATGGAATGCCAAAGAAGAGATTCAAGAACTGGGTGTGCAGTTTCTGACTCAAGGCTAACATAGAACATATTGCCTCCCCCTCTAAACTGTGCGTTGATTGACAGAGGGGGATTATATGCGTTTTATTTTATGGGCCGTCTTGGTGTTTTCATTGCACAGCTTAGCCGTTGCAAAAAGCATCTACGTCAGTGGAAGAGGACAAGAATATTCCTTCTGTAACGCCAATAGCGGTTCTCTTTGTTTTTCAAATGTAAAACGCCAAGCTGAATCCGAAGCGGCAAGAAATGCCCGCTTCACATGTGAAGTTTCAGAGCGCGGAAGATCTATAACCTATACGACATCCTGCCAAACATTCTGCAGTCCAGGCTACCTTCCACCACGCCATGATGGAACCTGGGTCAACTGTCGTTCTGATTGCCGTATGCAATGTGAAGTGAGGGATTAGCCATGATTGAAATTTTAAAGGCCCGTGGTCTTTTCGTTAACTGGCTTCTATTTCTTTTTTTATTGATCTTATTTATTATCATCAACATTCCTTTTATCGTTCCTTTGGTATTAGCGAGCATTTTCGCGCTGGGAATGAATGACCTTATTTACCGCATCTCAGATCGTACTAAGATCGGTCGCAAAACCTGGATTGTGATTTTTATTATTGGTGGATTCATAGGGTTTTGGCTGCCGATTTCACTAGCGATCTACCGCTTTGTCACAAGCTTAAGTCAGCCGCAAACAATTGAAAAAGATAAAATCTTGCAACAAGTGCAATCACTAAAAGAATTTGTCCTAAACGGAGCCCAACGAGTCTCAGACCTTACCGGAGCTGATCTCATGACGCCCATGCGGGATTTCGCCGAAGGGTCTTTAAGAAAAATCGGAACCATTCTTTTAAATTTTTCAACGGAACTTTTAGGCCAGCTTCCGCAAATCGTCGTTTCTAGTGTGGTATTCATCGCAACCCTTTCAGTCCTGTTATGGAAAGCGCCGCGGGTGAAAGACTGGGTCTTGAAGTACAGTCCCTTAAATCCTGAGATGACTGAGCCTGTTATCAGAATTTTTAAAAAAAGCTGTTCCCTGACTTTGTTTTCAACTTTAGTGATAGGTCTTATTCAAGCAACTGTGGTGGGTATTGGCAGTGTGATCTTCGGCGAAGGGGACTTCTGGCTTGTGATCACCTTGACGTTTTTCTTATCATTTATCCCAGTCATCGGAGCTGCCCCGGTGGCTTTTGCTTTGGCGGTCCTGGCTTACGTAGGAAATCGCCCCGGAGCTGCCGCGGGATTGGTCGTGGTGGGTCTTATCGCAGGCAGTATCGATAATATTCTTCGCCCTTATATGGTGGGCGGTGAAGAAGACATCTCTGTGGTGGTCGCATTTACGAGTGTCGTGGGCGCCATTATCATCATGGGAATTCCGGGCCTTTTAATCGGCCCGGTTATAGTGAATCTTTTTGTTAGAATCAGCCCGCTCTTATTGAAGGTGAGAGATAACTAAAGTTTCTTGATAAAAGATTTAAAGAAATCATTGCCTTTGTCATCGACGATGATGAAGGCCGGGAAATCTTTAACTTCGATTTTCCACACAGATTCCATGCCAAGTTCAGGGAAATCCAAAACTTCAACTTTGGTGATGCACTCTTTTCCTAAGCGCGCTGCGGGACCACCGATAGAACCCAAATAGAAGCCACCATACTGCTTACACGCTTCTGTAACTTGTGGGCTGCGGTTTCCCTTCCCCAACATAATCATTGAAGCACCAAGGCTTTGGAATGTTCCTACATATGGATCCATACGTTCACTGGTAGTGGGACCGAAAGCTCCTGAAGCATAACCTTTTGGAGTTTTTGCAGGACCCGCATAATAAACGGCGTAGTTTTTAAAGTATTCAGGAACACCTTCTCCGCGATCCACTTTTTCTTTAAGTTTGGCATGGGCGATATCACGGGCCACTATCAATGGACCATTTAGCATCACGCGAGTCGCTACTTTCTGCTCAGAAAGAATTTTTAACGTTTCTTGGATAGGTTTATTTAAATCAATCTCAATGGCTTTGGCTTCAGCGTCTTTAAGATGATTTGGAAGGTATTGCTCCGGATGAAGCTCAAGCTGTTCTAGGAAAATACCATCTCGGGTGATTTTACCTTTGATGTTTCTATCCGCTGAACAACTGACCCCTACTCCAATAGGGCAGCTTGCTCCATGGCGAGGCAAACGAATCACACGCACATCGTGTACAAAGTATTTACCGCCAAACTGAGCACCAATGCCTGTTTCGCGAGCCCACTGCTCGACTTTCTTTTCCATTTCAAGGTCACGGTAAGCTCTGCCACCATCACTGCCTGTCGTTGGCAAACCATCAAGATATCCAGCCGAGGCGTATTTTACGATTTTCAGAGTTTCTTCTGCTGAAGTACCGCCAACACAAAATGCTAAATGGTATGGAGGACACGCAGCAGTACCTAAAGAATTCAAAGTTTCTCTAACGAATTTTTCAAAGCCCTCAGGATTTAATACCGCCTTGGTCTTTTGATAAAGGTAGGACTTATTCGCACTGCCGCCACCTTTAGCTAAAAATAAGAAGTGATATTCATCACCTTGCTCTGAATACAAATCGATTTGCGCTGGTAAGTTGGAGCCGGTGTTTTTTTCTTCAAAGAAAGAAAGAGGCGCCATTTGCGAAAAACGCAAGTTCCGCTTTTGGTAGGTGTTAAAAATACCTTTAGATAGATGCTCTTTATCGTCGGCTCCGGTAAAAACTCTTTCACCTTTTTTGCCAACCACAATCGCGGTGCCCGTATCTTGGCAGGATGGAAATTCCATCTGCGCTGCGATGATGGCGTTTTTTAATAAATCCACCGCCACAAAACGATCGTTGGGTGAAGCTTCTGGATCTTTGAGGATGTTTTCTAATTTTTCTAAGTGCGCTGGACGAAGAAGGTGGGAAACATCGCTTAATGCTTCTTGCGCCAGCAATTCAAGGGCGGCCGGTTCAACAACCAACACTTCCCTATCACCGAATTTTTCGACGCGCACATGATCGCCAGAGATTTTTTTATATTGCGTGGAATCTTTTTGTTTTTCGTAGAGCGGAGAATATTTAAATGACATAGCACATAAAATAACAAAAGCGCTGATACGCGCGCAAGCCTCGGTGCGGCTTTTTTAGGTGGGCTTTGGGATGGGATTTTTAAGAAGCCGTGATTACGGCGGTTTTTTAATCGACCGAGGTCTCTGGCGTTCAGAGTTGGTCTAGAACCTTACCGAGGTTTCGAGGATTTCCGCTTCCCTTGTGGCTTTCGCCGGGGTTGCATCCTCTGCTTGGAATAGAACTTATCGCCCTGGACCTATAAGGACAAACTCATAATTTTTAGAGTTTCCATAAGTTTTGCTTATACATAGAAAGGTGCTACATTTAGTTGCTTTGCGAGCCGCAATTTGAAATCACAGCTGAAATTTTTGCATCGTTCCACTGTTTAACTTCTAGTTATTTTCATTCTGGAAGCTGATTCTGTTCCGCCTGAACTTTTCTTGACGAAATCTTAAAATATGAATGGTGTTCCGAAGGGCTGTTTCGTTGGACTTTCTTATCTTTTTAAATTAGCTTCTCGGAAAATTTTACTGGAGGCTCCATGGCTCTTTTGCTCGTAAGCTTATGTCTTGCGGCGGTGATCACGCTGTATTTCAAGAACAACCCTTTGGGTCACTCTCGCAAATTCATGATCCGTCGTTTCATCAATTGGTTCCCTCTTGGAATGACTTACGCCTTCCTTTACATGGCTCGATACAATTTGAACGTATCTAAAAATGCCATGGGCGATATGATGACCAAAGAACAATTTGGTTTGATCTTCGCCGCAGGTACGATCACTTACGGTCTATCCTTCCTGCTAAATGGTCCTCTCGTAGATAAAATCGGTGGTAAAAAAGGTATCATAATCGCAGCTATCGGTTCATCTATCGTGAATCTTTTGATGGCCGGTGTGACTTATCTTTATCTTATCGGCCAACTTAAAACGAACATGGTTGTGGCGTTCTCGTGCTTATATGCATTGAACATGTTCTTCCAAAGTTACGGCGCGGTTTCGATTATCAAAGTAAAAGCTTACTGGTTCCACGTGCGTGAGCGCGGTGTGTTTGGTGCGATCTTCGGTACATTGATTTCATTCGGGGTGTATTTCGCATTCGACTGGGGTCAAGCCATCGTTGAAGCTTCTAAAGTAAACCCGACAGGCGAAAGAACAGCCTTCGGTAATTTCATCGCTCACATCTTTGCTATCGACACAGGTACGACAGACGCTACTTGGCTAGTATTCTGTATCCCGGCTTTCATGTTGATGGTTTGGGCTTTGATCGACATGGTTCTTCTTAAAGATTCTCCGAAAGATGCAAACTTTGATGAGTTTGACACGGCCGATGCCTCTTCATCTCCAGGTGAAGATGATGAAAAATTGCAAATTTCTATTGGTTTCATGCTTAAAAAGATCTTCACGAATCCTGTGATGATCACAATCGCCCTAGTAGATTTCACTTCAGGTGTTTTGCGTAACGGTATCATGCAGTGGTACTTGGTTTTTGCAAAAGAAATGAAAGATAAAGATGCTGTCTTCTATGAAGGTTCTAAATTCTTCATCGAAAACTGGGGTCTATTACTTTGCTTAACCGGTATTTTTGGTGGTTTCTTAGCGGGTATCATCTCGGACCGCGTATTCAACTCTCGTCGCGGTCCTCCAGCTGCTATCAATAACGCCATCATGGTTGTGTTGTTAACTATTATGGCCTTCTCATTGTTCCGCAATCCAACCGTTCTTGGTTTGTCCGCGGTGATGATCACCTTAACAGTGATTGGCGTTCACTCTTTGATGTCAGGAACTGCAGCCGCAGATTTTGGTGGTAAGAAAATGACCGCGACTGCTTCAGGGATCGTTGATGGTTTTGTGTACCTTGGAAGCGGTATCCAATCTTTAGCCATCGGCTTCCTAAGCGCTAAGAGCTGGAGCTACTGGCCACTATTCTTAATTCCATTCGCCGTGATGGGTCTTTTATTATCACTAAGAATGTGGAACGAACTTCCTGCTGCGACTAAGAAATACATCTTGGAAGTTGAAAAAGCAGAAATCAAAAAACAAGAAACGACGATCGCGGCAACGACGACTCCGGATCCTGCTGGGGCCAACTAATACCCCCTTTGGCAATTCTTTGTGCAAAGCCCACTTCATAGTGGGCTTTTTTATTTTTATGAATTAGTGTGTTTTCATGAATTTCATTATTTCTTCAGCCCGCTTTTTAATCCGCATGACTTTCATCGGAATGATCATGCGCGCAGTGGTGGCCCTGTATCTAGGCCTTTGGGATTTCACTCTGCCAGCAACCTTTGATAACACTTTAGGGCCGTTTCTATATGGCTGGCACTTTGACTTAGCGATCGGCAGTTTCATTTATTTGATTTTATTTGGCAGCTCCGTCCTTTGTGGTTTTAGCGAAAAGACATTCAACCGCCTCAGCTTTGTTTTGCTTCTAATCTATACAATGTTCATCGGTACCGACGCTATTTATGCGAAGGAATCAGGTCGACATATTTCCTATGAAGTTTATAACCTTTTAAGTATTCAAGGCTCTTTAACGGCTTTATTAAAGCAACACTGGTTGCAAGCCGTTATCGCTATTTTAGCGGCTTCTTTTTTCACGCGCTTTCTGCCGCGCTATCAACCGGTCAAAGGTTTCTTTAAGCGCGTTTTTGCGGTGTTTTTTGTACTTATCACCAGTGTCGTCTTAGCCCGGGGTTTTGAAGGCATACCACAAGATCCTTCTTGGGCTTATAGATCCGGGGGCGGCAGTAAAGGGGCGACGTTAGCTTTAAATGGTGCCTATGGAATTGTTTGGGCCATTCTTGCTGGAAAAAAATCTAGCAAAGAAAACATCGTCGTTCCGTCTGAAATAAAAACAGCTGAAATTTTCGAAACTTGGAAAGCCCGTCGTGGGATTAAAAAACCATTTGCGAATTTCGACGGCAATATCGTTATTGTCTTTTTAGAAGGTTGGCCCGGGGTTTACGTCGATAAAAAAGTAGGTGAAGATCTTGTCCTGCCCTTTTTTAGCGGCTTAAGAAAAGAATCTTTGCATGTGGATCTTATGTTAGCAGGTGGTCACCGCACCACTGAAGGTCTGTTTGCTACACTTTGCAGCCTTCCTAATCCTCCAGGGAAAAGCATTATGTTTTCTGAGATTGAAAACAAAGATTTTCAATGCTTTCCGCAATTCTTGGCAAAACAAGGATATAGCTCTTCTTTCTTTCAAGGTTCTGACCAGTACACGAGTGGCGTAGGTTTGCTTGTCCTTAAAACAGGCTTTCAAGAGTCCAATGGCAAACGGGAAATTCCAGACTGGGAGTCATTAGACTCCAATGCCTGGGGCGTGTACGATCAGGATCTATATAAGTTTGCTTTGTCACGCATGGATCAGATGCAAGAGCCCATGTTGATCGGTTTAAACACCAACACCACCCATGACAGAGAACTTCCAAAAGGCGTTCGCCCTGCCTTCGGTGATGAAAATGCAGCTACCATGCACCTTAGTGTAACCCATCACGCCGACAAAGAACTGCGGGACTTTTATGAAGCGTTAAAAAAACGCAAGTGGAAGAAAGATTGGATTCTGGTTTTACTTTCTGATCACACGAGCTTTTCCGCAAAAGGAATTTTTGAGCACTATAACATTCCGTTTTTGATGAAGTACCATTCCGTGACTGAAAATAAAAACGCAGTCCCATTTCAGCACACCTTAGTGCCCGGGGTTTTCTCGCAGAATGATGTGGGCGCCACGATTGCTGATTTGACTGGCAACGAAGCGCCGACCTTTTTAGGAAGATCTCTGTTTCATCCACAGGATTTTAGTGATGGGGCTAGCATCTTCCATCTTGGCCAAACGGTTTGGTACGAAGGTGATTGGGCTGTTATTTTTAACATTCGTGAATACGGCAACAAAAAATGTTTCCGTTGGGCGACTGATATGAATTTTCAATTGCCACTACCTTGTCCGCCAGAAGCAGAGAATATTTATCTTCGCGGTTTGAGCTTCATTAAAGAATCGCAAGAGCTGCTGTTTAGATAGACCATTGTAGGTCGGGAACTCTTGTTTGATTACATTTGTTCCTTTGTCCGCTTTTTAATAAAAGGGCTTCCCGGCACAATGATTGTAGGAGGCTCTATGAAAATAATCTGGGCCATCGATGCATTCGAAGATAATAAAGAGCTTAACCAGAAAATGGCAGACTTTATCACTCATCTGCATAATACAACCCAAGCTGAAATTGAGCCTTTATATTTACTAAGAGAAAATGAAATCGTCCTACCGACCTACGAAGTACCTGCCTGGGTCACAGATCATTCACGAACGGCAGAATCGTTATTTCGCGAAGTTCTTTCTGACTACAGTCTGCCTTTCTTAAAAGAACCCAAAGTCATTCCGCATGCAGCTCAGTCCCATGCAGGGGCTGCAGAAACTTTGTCGAATTACGCCGCTCGCGTGCATGCCGATTTGATTGTTGTGGGAAGCCATGGTCGGCAAGGTTTTCAAAGATTTATTTTAGGTAGCTTTGCAGAAAGCCTTCTTCTTCAATCCGAAGTTCCAGTGATTGTTGTGGGGGCGCACGCAGTAAAAACCACAAGTCCAAAGCAAATTCTTTTCCCGACTGAGTTTGGTGATCATTCTAAAGAAAATTTCCGTCACGTTATTCAGCTAGCAAAAAACCTAAAAGCAGAAATCACATTGCTTCACGCTATCACTCGCCCGATCGAAAGCCTGTTTGATTTGGACACCCGCCCACGGGTTTATAACTACAAAGGCAAGATGATGAGCTTAGAGCAAATCATTGAACTGCAGGTTGAAAGCCAGGGACACCGTGCACAGCTATGGGTGGACTGGGCTGCTAAGGAAGGCGTTATTGCAAGCTACAACATCGATAGCACATTTAAGGCCGTTGATGACCTAGTACTAGAAGCCTTAGAAAAGCATCAATGCGATTTGATCGTGATGGAAGCGCAAAGCGGCCCTATGTCAGCTGCTTTACTGGGAAGTTACACAAGAAACGTAGTACGCCGCTCCCCTTGTCCCGTCTATGTGCTGACAAGACATTTCTACGACAAACGTTATGAAGAATATGTGGAGCAGCCACCTCCACCATTCTAGGTTTATCTTCGTCCCAACGGCTGACGAGCCGAAGAGCGAGGGATTTTTTTATAAATATTATTTAAGTGAGTTTTCAAGGTCGCTTTGGAAATGAATAGTTTTTCAGCGATTTGCGCATTCGTGCAGCCTTCGTGAACCAGTTGCATAATACGGACTTCACTCTTAGTCAGGCCTTTCCTAACGTAAAATGCCTCACGCTTTTCTTCGGAATCAGCATCTTCGAAAACTTCGTGCAAAAGTGTGGTGATTTTTTCGCCGTCATCTATCATGACGACATCCACAGTTTTACCTTCGACCGAAACCTTTTTAAAAACATTGATACATTCTGAAACTGGGGTGCAATCGGCGATTCCGGATAAAAGCTTGAAACAAGTTTTCTGACAGATGGCCCCGACAACTTCACCGCAGATTTTTTTTGAATGTGAGTTTTGGAAAATCACGCACCTTTGCTGATCTTTGATACACACCCCGAGGTGATCACCCAGGCTCAGCAAATGCTTTTGCTCTTCTTTGTCGCTCAACTCTTCCTCCGAAACGAACCAAGTAAAAGACGCTGAAACTTTGATTCCTTACTATAAACTTTAAGGGCCTAATGAACAGCCTCTAATTTTGTTAGAACCTGTTTTTTATGGTTTTCGTCAAATCTTTACAGTGTCTTGATTGCTTTTCAGCAATATTGAGTGCTTCTCGGTACAAATAACCACGATTGCGACTAAAATCTATCATTATTGTTAAGGAACTGTGAAAAGATTTATCCGGCGCCCTCGACCGTAGCGCAATGCGATACTTTGACGCGCAGTATTGAATAACCCCCTCTCAGGGTCGAATATGAACCTGAGCAAAGTTTCACCTCGAAAGGAGGGAATTATGGGAGCCCCATCTATGAGCCATACCAATCCAGAAAAAAGATATATGCTCAAAATCCCGGTTCAAAAACGCTCGAAAGAAACTGTTGCAAGCATTGTAGAATCTTGTGCCCGCTTGCTGGTTCAAGAGCCTTATCACGCAATTACAACTGATAAAATTGCTGAAATGGCCGGCGTGAGTATTGGATCTCTTTATCAATTTTTTGCTAATAAAGAAGCGATTGTAGCGGCTGTGATTGATGATCTTCTTCAAAAAGACTTGGTCTATATTGAAGATCATTTATCTAAGCTTCAATCCACTGATTTGGATTCAAAAATCCATGCATTTATTGATATTGGTTTTACAAGATTCCATGACAATCGTCCGCTTCGCACCGCCCTGCAAGGCGTTCAAGGCATGTTGGATTATTGGGACACTCGCCGAGTTTTCTTTGAGCATTATCAAAAAGCTGTCTTGGCCCATATGCCACAGATTCCAGGTCGTGACAGAGAAATGATGGCCCTTTTCATCGTCAGCAGTTTTAATAATATTCTGCAATTGGCGTTGCTAGGACCGCAATCTCCTGAACGCGAAGAGGCGATTAAAAAAGAAGTCTTTATTTTAATTCGCCGTTACTTGAATCCGTAATTTTTTATTAGGCTGGTGACCTCGGAATGATCTAGCATCAAACATGAGGTCATCATGCTAAAAAAGATTCAGACGCCTTTTTCTGATTTAATGAACGTTGATTTTCCGATCATTGCCGCCCCCATGTTCCTGGTAAGTAACGAAGACATTGTCGTTGCTGCCAGCGAATCTGGTGGTATCGGCACCTTCCCTGCTTTGAATTATCGCCCCATAGAAAAGTACGAAGAAGCCATAAAGAATATCAAATCCCGCACTAAAAAACCTGTGGGCGTAAACATTATTGTTAACAAAAGCAATTCCCGACAGGATCAGGATTTAAAAATCGCACTTGAGCATGGCGTAGAACTTTTCATTACTTCCCTTGGAAGTCCTAAAAAAGTTATTCAAGAAGCTCATAAGAATGGTGCAAAGGTGCTCTGTGATGTAACCAATCTAGAGCACGCTTTAAAAGTTCAAGATATGGGTGCTGATGGAGTTATCGCTGTGGGCGCAGGAGCAGGTGGTCACGCGGGTCCCGTTTCGCCTCTAGTTTTAATTCCTTGGCTCAAAACACGCTTACAAATTCCAATCATCGCAGCTGGCGGGATTTCCCATGGTTCCATGATCGCTGCTTGTATGGCCTTAGGAGCCTCTGGCGTCAGTGTCGGAACTCGCTTTATTGCAAGCAAAGAAGCGCAAGTAGACCAGTCCTATAAAGACGCCATCGTGAAGTCTTCTCCGGAAGATATCGTTATGACGACAAGGGTTTCTGGGACGCCGGCTGCGGTTATCAATACTCCTTACGTACAAAAAATTGGAACGGATTTACCGTGGCTTTTGAAAGTTTTAAAAGATCATAAGATAACTAAAAAATACGTCACTCCCCTTGTGCACGTCATGGGTATGAGGTCATTAGAGCAAGCAGCGACGAAACCATCTTGGAAAACAGTATGGAGCGCTGGACAGTCCGTTGGATTAGTGGAAGATATCCTGAGTGTTGAAGAAATTTATCAGAAGTTAATTTCTGAATATGCGAGCTCCGTCAAAGACCTAAATAAATTAGGCCTTGAATGATCTGTTTCTCACCGACAAAGTTAATTCATAGGTCATAACTTTTTCGGTGAGACTTGTTTTTGGAACGATCGCATAACCTTTCATTTTTCTTTCAAGGCGTTCTGACGTTGTCTTTGATTCTTCAATCAAAGCGTGAACCTGATCCACCTCTTCGCAGATAAAATGAACATCACCGTCGCCGCGTTTTAAGTACTGACCGGTAAAATCTTTGAAAATAAAATCGATCTTTTGCTTGCTTTCAGAGATAGCCACCACCGCGGCGGCTGCGATTGAAAGTTCAGCACCAATCCCCAATGCTCCGAAATACATTGAACCCAAATGATTTTTCGTGCGGTAAGACAGTGGAATTTTAATCTCAAACCGATTCTTCCCAGCTTCAACCACTCGTGGATTCACGAATAAAACCAAAGGAATTTTTAATAGCCCATACAAATTTACGAACAAAGTTAATTTGAGGTTTTTCATATTCATTTCTAAATAGTAGGACCACTGCCTAGAGAAGGACCAGCGTTTTGTTTCTGGATTTTGACTGCGCGCGATAATGGGGTTAAATAGAACTCAAGACAGGTGTTCGTGATACTTCCCTCGACATTGTTTTCCCATTCCCCTCCTTCTCGCGAACACCTGCCCTTTAAAACCCCTCTACTCTGTCTTCTAAAGGAAAGACCGACGAGTAAGGGGTTTCTCTTTACAGGCCTCTAGATTTCAATTCCGAGAAAAAAACTAACAATCAGGGTGAGAAAAACACCGAAGGCCATCAGGGCTAAGGCATACTCTTTTTGTTTCACAAAAAGAATTCCCGTTAAAAAAACCCGGATCACTGGCAAACAAACTAAAATTACAAGCCCCGCCAGGGTCATTAAAATCCCGCGGTCATTCATGATCAAAGCCCACTGGATCATTTCAAAAAATGACTGCGGATGATAGTCAGAAAGATGCGCGAAAATATCTTCTGAACCAAGCCACATCCAAAACCAGCCTACAAATAAAAACAACCCCGCAAAGTAAACACCACTGCGTAGGAAGCGGCTAATACGAAGTTCAAGCTTTTCTAATTGAATAGAGTGAGCTTCGCGAATCATGAAAGCCCCTTGATAATCATTTGAATTGAAACAATCGCAAGCACCACCACAAAAATCTGTCTGATTTTATGGGACGGGATTTTCGTCATGACTCTAGCCCCAAAAAGTGATCCGACGATGATTCCGATGGCAACCGGAGCCGCAATCTCAGGTCTTACATCCCCGCGTAAAAGATATGCTCCGGCGCTGGCTGAGGCTGTTACGCCAATCATGAAATTTGAAGTGGCCGATGAGACCTTTATGGGTAATTTCATGGCTCCATCCATAGCAAGAACTTTGAAGATGCCACTGCCTATTCCTAATAACGCCGATAAAATCCCCGCGCCAAACATCGCAAATAATCCGAATGGGACATTCTGCACTTTATAATGATGCCAGCCATTTTCTGCAGGATAAGAACCATGTAGTTTGAGGGACTCAGACCAGGGGTGGTTTTCAACGGCCACATGGTCTGTGCGCTTTCGCAACATCATCAATGCAGAAAATAAAAGAAAAGCGCCGAAAATTAAAAACAACAATCTTGGCTGAATGTAGGACGCAATCAAGAAACCAACGATAGCCCCAGAAACGGTTCCTACTTCCAAAAGCACTGCAAGTCTTAGATT
Source organism: Bdellovibrio bacteriovorus (assembly GCA_041888585.1). Lineage (GTDB taxonomy): Bacteria > Bdellovibrionota > Bdellovibrionia > Bdellovibrionales > Bdellovibrionaceae > Bdellovibrio > Bdellovibrio bacteriovorus_I. The sequence continues at coordinate 1,875,367 of CP168971.1, forward strand.
GGTTAATGAATCTTTTAAATAACCGGCTGCTGCACCCGAAGACGTAGCAACAATTGAAATCAGGCTGGCTGCAATCGCGTAACGGATGTTGACTTGATAAACCAAGGTGAGAACAGGAACGATGATGATGCCGCCGCCTAGACCTAAAATAGCTCCAAGAAATCCGGCCCCCACAGCAGTAATTAACAAAAGAACTTCGAACATTCTTGAACTACTTTTTACAATCAAAAAGTCGAATCAAGCGAGCCCCATGGAAAGTGCCCTTCTTTTCAAAATCCCAGGGAGGATAAGGAAGATAAACGGCCTCTGCACATTGACCTGCTTTGGCTACGGCCCACTGACGATCTTCCGTAGATGCAGTATAGATCTCGCCGGTCTTTTCATCGCGAATGCCCACTGCAAATGAAAACATTTTGGGAGTGATGTTAGAATCACCGCGTGTCACCAAAGCCATGGGCATCTCGATTCTTTCGACCCCCGTAATTTCCCCAATCACAGTCTTCGAGAAAATGATGCTGTAGTTAGCTGCTATTCCCCATAATGCGAGGATTGAAACACATAAAATAATAACAAAGATCGTAAACTTCCAAAGTGTTGCCATAGATTTGAATTATCGGGTACTTTAAAGGTCGTCAACAAAAAGGACCCTTACAGTGTTTTCTAAACAAGAAAAAATCCTTCTCGGCATTCTCGCTACTATTCAATTCAGCTCGATCGTTGATTTTATGATCATGATGCCATTAGGGCCACAGCTGATGAGGATGTTTGCAATCAATCCCCATCAGTTCGGACTGCTTGTGTCATCTTACACCTTCAGTGCCGGGATCAGCGGATTTTTAGCATCCTTTTTCATGGATAAATTTGATCGCAAACTTTCTTTGCTATTCTTCTTTATCGGCTTTTCTTTAGGAACTTTGGCTTGCGCGGTGGCGCCCACCTATGAACTGCTTCTTTTTGCTCGCGGTCTAACAGGAATCTTTGGCGGAGTTTTAAGTTCATTAGTCCTATCTATCGTGAGTGATGCAATTTCCTATGATCGTCGTGGCAGCGCTATGGGCGTGGTTATGACTTCGTTTTCGATGGCTTCAATTTTGGGAGTTCCCTTTAGCTTGTTTTTAGCTAACCAATTTGGCTGGCATTCCCCGTTTTTATTCCTCGGCCTGGTTTCTTTGATTTTGTGTGGCGTTATTTGGTATTACGTTCCGCCAATGCGGGTGCACCTGACTGAAAAAAGAGAAAAAGAACCAGTTCACACTGTCCTTACCAGAATTTGGCATAATCAAAATCAGCGCCGTGCCTTGTTTTTCATGGCAGCCGTGATGTTTGGTCACTTCGCCATCATTCCGTTTTTGTCTCCGTCGCTTGTCGCAAATGCAGGACTTACGGAAGCTCAGCTGCCGTTGATGTACATGGCTGGTGGCATTTGTACGATCTTCACTTCGCCCTTCGTAGGCAGACTTGCGGATCGTTTTGGAAAACATGCCGTCTTTATATGGGGAGCATTGATCACTCTGATACCTTATTGGGTTATCACTCACCTTGGTCCTTCACCTTTATGGTTTACCCTAGGGATTTGCGCTTTTTTCTTTGTATCTTCGGGTGGTCGAATGATTCCAGCGACGGCGTTGGTATCTGGCACCGCACAACCCCACAATCGTGGAAGCTTCATGAGTATAGTTAGCTGCGTTCAACAACTGTCGGCGGCGCTATCAAGCTATATTGCAGGATGGATTGTCTCTTCCACTCCGAGTGGTGGTCTAAAAAACTATGAAGTTGTGGGATATGTCGCTGTGATCTTTACCTTTGTGGCAATTTATCTTTCAAAGAAAATTCATTCCATCGAAGGTGGGTCTGTTTTGGCCCATGAAGATAATCAAGTGGGCGAACCGTTGGTTTAAAAACCCTAAGTTCGCACTTTCTGTCGCAGAGATTTGATTTCCGAATGGATTTTCTTAGTTTCCAACCGTTTTCTTTGCGCACTTTTTGTTGGCTTGGTGGCAATTCTTTTTTTCGGCACAAAAAGCGCCTTCCTTAAAGTTTCGTGAAGCCTTTTAATACACTCGGAACGGTTCTGATCCTGATCTCGGTGCACATCGCTGCGAATGATCAGATCCCCGTCCTCAGTGAGTTTTCCATACAGCTTTATGGCTAATTTTTCTTTTACCTCAGAGTTGATGACTTGCGAATTCCACAAGTTCCAACGAAGAATGGCGGCAGAATTGGTTCGATTTACATTCTGCCCGCCTGGCCCGCGGGAACGCGCGTAGGTAAATTCCAGTTCTGAAAAAGGAATTTGCACTTGAATCATGGATGTTCTGCAGCGGCTTGAAAATCCGCCTTGCCCTCACCAACCTTTGTTCCGTTTAAAATGATTTCATAGGTCATCGGCGAGGCCTTCACGATCATCGCACTTACTCCGCAGTACTTTGTCATGGATAAGGTCACCGCTTTAATGACTTGTTCCGGCTTAATACCCTCGCCATTAACGAGATACTGAAGTTTTACTTCCGAAAAAATAGATGGATAACCAGCAGTGGTTTCCGTTTCACTATTCACTTCACAGGATTGCAAGTTCACTCGCATTTTTTGCAGAATAGAGACCACGTCCATGGCCGTACATCCACAGATGCTAGCCAAAAGTACTTCCTTCGGACTTGGGCCTGTGTCCCCGCCGCTTTCTAATCGTGTGTCCATTACGAGTTTATGACCCCTTAGGCTCGCTTCAAAGGCGATACCCCTGTCTGATCCTAACCACTTTGTCTGACTGCGCATATGAGCCATTAATGCCTCCGGGCGTTACCATCCACGCTACAATTCATAACGCCAGAAGTAAAGAGAAGCTCACACTATAGGGATTGATTGCCTGATTTCCTAATAGCAGAGTAAACTAATAAGGTTAGGAGTATCAGTATGATTGCAATGATTGCTATAGCCTTAGTTTGTATTGTCGCCGGAGGCGGTTTAGGCTTGGCCTTGCACAAATTCTTGAATCAACGCACTGTTCGCCTGGCCCGTGAAGAGGCCCAGGACATCATCAGTGAAATGAAAGAAGCCATTGAGCTTAAAGCACTTGAAGAAAAAGAACGCGTTCAAGAAATTGAAATGGAGATGTGGACCAAAGTTGAACCTGACATGTTAAAGGTCGAAGGTCGCATTGAAGAACTGCAAGAGCTTGCCAACGAAAAGAAATCAAAAGCCGATTCCATCGTTCAAGAAGAAAAGAAAAAGCTGCAAGAGCGCGAAGGCGAAGTCAAAAGCCAAGAACAAGGTTTAAAAAGCCAAGAAGCGGAATTAAATAAAATCAAAGATGCGCAGAAAAATCTTAATAATGATCTTGTGCTGAAATTGACTGAACGATTAGGGACTTCAGCCGAGGAATTTAAAAATCAGCTGAAAGCAAAACTTGAAGAAGAGGAGCGCCGTCGCGCAGCCCGCTTCTTACAGGAATCGGAAGAAGACTTAAAAGAACACGCTGAACAACGTGCTAAGAAAATTTTAAGTCTTGTCATCGACCGTTTTGCGCGTCCTTACTGCGCTGAACGTGGTATCGGTGCCGTGAATTTCCCTGACACCCATATCCGCAAACTTTTCTGCGACCCGAATGGAAACAACATTAAAGCCGTTCAAGAGGCCTGTGGTTGCGACATTATCGTTGAAGAAGGCATGGATATGGTGGGTGTTGCTGGATTTGATCCGGTCCGCCGTGAGCTGACACGCAGAACATTAGAAAGAATTTTTAAAGAAAAGAAAAATATCAATCCTGATTTCATTCGTAAAATTGCTGAAAATCAGAAGAAAGAACTTTTCAAGAATATCAAACACGATGGTGATGCTTTAGCTAAAGAATTAAAGCTCGAAGGTTTAAATTCAGAGATCCGTCAGATGATGGGTTCGCTTCGTTACCGTTATTCTTTCACGCAAAATCAATACTTCCACTGTGGCGAAGTCGGCTGGCTAGCGGGCTTGATGGCAGCAGAACTGAAACTGGACATTAAAAAAGCCCGTCGCGTAGGCATGCTTCACGATATCGGTAAATCCATGGACCACGTTGCTGAAGGTGGCCATGCGGTGATCGGTGCTGACTTTATTGCTGCCCGCGGTGAAGCGCCGGATGTTGTCCATGCGGTAAAAGCCCATCACTTTGATGAACAACCTTCTACAGATCATGCTTTCTTAGTCATCGCAGCCGATGCGGTTTCTGGGGCTCGTCCGGGCGCCCGCAGATCAACGATTGAATCCTACAACCAAAAAGTTTCCGAACTTCAAGATATCGCTCGAAGCTTTCCTGGTGTAACGGATTGTTTTGTTCTAAGTGGTGGACGCGAATGTCGCGTCCTGGTCAATGGGCGTAAAGTAGATGACACCCAAGCCCTCGATCTTTCTAAGAAGATTGCAGCTCGCATTGAAGAAGAATGTAATTATCCAGGACAAATCAAAGTCGTTGTTGTGCGCGAAACTGTTGTGACAGAACAAACACGCAAAGAACTCGCATAAGACTGCCTTGCCCTTATCCGCCTTCGCTGAAAGCTATGGCGGATGAGCCGCTGTTGCTAAGCGAAGACTGATGCATAACAACAGACCTTTCATTAAAATCGGTTCATTAATGCGCTTTTAGAAGATTCTCTGAACTACATCAGTTGAAATGAACAGGTAGTTTAATCAACAGGGAGACTTCAATGGTGATCGAAACGTCGCTGGAAAAACAGCACACGCCTCGAGTTCTTGTGATCGATGATAGCTTGGATTCTGTGAAGCTAATGTCGCACATCCTCGACCACTACAAGTGTGATGTTACAATGGCCTTTGATGGTCAAGATGCGATTCCACTTCTTGTAAACAGACAATTTGACTTGGTGATTCTAGATTGGCAAATGCCACAAATGGGCGGTCGCGACACTTTGTTACTGATGGATCGCCTTCTCAGCGAGCGCAAGGCCCATAAAATTCGTCGCCCGTTACCTGTCGTTATTTATACTGGCCACAGTGAAGAAGAATTAGATTTACCTCTTGTTCGTCACTTTACTTACATGGGCTTCATCAACAAGCGCCAAGCATTCAGCTCCATGATGAGATCTTTTAATTTTATTTTGCGTTCAATCTAAGGTTACTTAGGAACGCTCGAGGAGGATGGGTGGACAAGGAATGTCCATCCACCCTCTAATCCACTTATCTTCTGAATGGATGTGCGCACTTTCCTTGGTTCTGGCATCGAATCATTTCAAAACGATAGTTTTTTAGCTCTATCAATGTGTATTCAAGTTCTCTTTCAAATCCAAAAGCGCGCGTGCCTTTTTGCGCGATGGAGAAAAATTCTTTTACGTTCTGAAATTGAGTTTGTGCGAACACCTCTTCCGATGAAGTCGAAAAGAAGCGCAAAGGTTTGCCAGAACGAATGGCTTTGATAAAACGTGCCCGCTGTTCGTGGGCTTTTTCAAGGCCCGCCTTAGGATCTTTCCAACATTTTACTTCAGCGATTTTCAATACGGTTTGAGTGTTGTTATCAAAGATTACTACATCCAATTCACCGATGACTTTTTCTTCATCACCATAGGCAATACCGTTGATCACAGAATATTGAGGTGATGGATATTCATCTTGCATATCAAGGCGAGCGATTTCTTCGCAGATAGTGCCCGACGCTTCATAACTGACCGCGACCTCTTTCAAAACTTCGAAGTCTTCCTGCCATGATGCTAAAGATAAAGAACACGATAACAACACTGCCATTAAAATAACTGACTTCATTAAAGACTCCCGCGTTTGAAAGTCTTATGTTGCGCAAGCCGCAGAGAGGCAACACTTATAAAACTCCCTCTTGCTGACGCATTGCATGCATAAACTAGGATCTATTATACGCATTCCTTTAATACGCTGGGGAATACTGGTATAAAAAGATTATATGGATCCTGACCCCTACCCGAATATCTATCTTACTTCCTTTTTTATAATCCTCGCTTTGATTTTGGTTTTGCTGAATGCATTTTTTGTCGCAGCAGAATTCGCCATTGTGAAAGTTCGCAGCACCCGCTTAAGGGAACTTGCTGCGAAAAATGTGAAGGGCGCCACGAGCGCTCTGCACTGCTTGGATCATCTTGATGATTACCTTTCAGCGACTCAGCTTGGAATCACCTTAGTCAGCCTTGCTTTAGGTTGGATCGGTGAAGAATCCTTTTATGAATTGTTTGGAATACTAATGCCGCAACTGCGGGATTCTTACACCGCCACTTTCCACACACTGTCTTTTGCCGCTTCATTTTTAATTATCACAACTTTACATGTGGTCTTAGGCGAGCTTGTTCCTAAGAGCATGGCAATTCAGGAGCCTGAAGAAATCACGTTGAAAGTCGCATTGCCTCTGCAGTGGTTTTACAAACTAGCTAAACCATTGATTGTGGCATTCACGTTCATGGCCAACCTGGTTTTAAAAGCCCTGGGTTATCCTGGGTTTAAAGAGGCGCCATGGACTGAAGAGGAGTTAAAACTGGTAATGCTGGACTCTAAAGAAGACGGCGTGATCAGTGATAGCGAAGCGCAAATTATTCACAAAGCTTTTGAGTTTGCTGATAAGACAGCGCGGGATATTATGATCCCCCTAGAAAAGGTGCAGTACCTTTCCTTGAACAAGTCTTTTGAAGAAAACAAAAACACCGTATTAAGCCGAGGGCACACACGCTTCCCAATTTGTCAGGATGATTTAAATTCCATTATTGGTATTTTAAACATGAAAGACATCCGCTTCATCCAACAGTGGAGTAATGATGTGTTCGTTAAAAATATCAAGCCCCCGCTTTATGTAGATCCCCAAATTCGCCAGGATAAGTTGATGAAGTTATTTTCTGAAAAGAAAATGCATATTGCCATCGTTCAAGATTTCCCTTCAAGAAAATGCCTGGGAATTGTGACATTAGAGGATGTTTTAGAGGAACTCGTTGGTGACATCGTGGATGAACACGGGAACTAAAAGGATATATTTTTGTCAGAGCTAATAGTCGTCGTCATTTGCCTATTCGTGAACATGCTTCTTTCCGGAGCCGAGATGGCTTTTGTGACGGTCAATCGTCAGCAATTGAAAGCGCAAGTAAAACATCGCAGTGCGCGCATGCTTTTAAAATTGAAAGAACATCCAGAGCGCACTTTATCAGTGATTCAAATAGGCATTACATTTGTGGGCGCCATCGCCGCCGCCGTCGGTGGTGCGGGAGCTGAGGAAGCCCTAAGCCCCTACATTATTGAAAGATTTGCCGTGAGTGAAAACACTGCGGAAGCCATTTCAATTGTCATGGTGGTTGTTCCTATCTCTTATTTTAGTGTAGTAATTGGTGAACTTGTCCCTAAGACGATGGCATTAAGAAATCCGTTAGGCATTGCGATGATGTCGGCAAATCTTCTTTATTATGGCGAAATCCTGCTTTCGCCCTTTGTGACCATTCTTGAAAAATCCACGAATATCTTTGTACGGATTTTTTCGTTGGGCTCGAAGTTTAAAAGAAACGAAACTCCAGAAATCAATGTCGAGGATTTGCCACCGCAAACCAAAGAGTATGTTGTAAATTTGGTAAGTGCGGATAAAAAAGTCGCTAGAGACATTATGTTACCGTGGAATGAAGTGATCTTTGTGCGCAAAACGGATTCCGTCGGCGACGTTGAAACTATTATTCTAAATTCACGCCACACCCGATTGCCGGTATTAGATGAAAATGAGGTTATCGGGCTTATTAATACCAAAGAGTTCTTAGCAATGCTTCGGCATGGAAATACGGACTGGAATGCACTGATCCGTCCGATTTTAAAATTTAAAGGTTTTGAACCGCTATTTAAGATTTTATTAAAGATGCAAGAAAACAAATCCCACATGGCGGTGATCTATGAACGCCTAGATGTTGTGGGACTTGTTTCCATGGAAAGTATTTTTGAGGAAATCATTGGTGATGTTTTCGACGAAGACGACGATGGCCTTATGAAAAAAATCTTAGCTTCGAAGTCTCGTCGGCCATTGCGGCAGTAGACTTTTGCTTTCCAACGAGGGAATTGGAATGCTAGCAGAGGCCTGGTGTATTCCTCTCTCCCTGAAGACGCGATCCGGGCTCAATCGCCGCCGCAGCTTTGCTGCGGTACGCGCCATCGTGGCGCCGGCAAAGCTTCAGTCCGAGTGGAATACCCCAGACCTCTGCTATCATTCCAATTCTGTTCGATAGCATTTGTTACTTTGAATGGCCTGGAGCTTTTTGATTTTTTTTATAAGTTGCCATTAAGGTAAGGTGGATAATCTTTTTTAAAGATTATCCACTGTGATTGGTAGTGCGTAGATGGCTTCGGTGTGGTTGCCGGATTTAGTTTGTTTGTAGCCGTGGACTTCTATTTTGCCGTTTACTGTTGCTGGTGTGTTATCTATGAAAGAAATTCCTCCGCAGATGAGGTTGCAGTCGGTTTCTTTTGCTGTGTTAGCTGGAATTGTTGTCCAGTTGATTTCGTTGCTGAGAGCTTCTAGGGCTGCGCCTGAGGTTACGCATTCATAGCTGCCGCCAGTTAGCACGCTATCGACCATTTTTACTTTGATTGCTGTGATCACGAAATCGTTTTCTTTGTCGGTCCAATTAAATGACAGATTTCCTAGGCGGATGTGGGATGCTGGGATGTCTTCAATAGGGTCCGGATTTTTTGCTGCTAGGCAACTCATGACTGGTGTTGGGATGGCCCATACGGATTCATTGGCACTGATTTCTAGTTCGTTAGCGTGCACAACTGTCGACAAAAATATAATCCCTGCGATGAATGCTTTCATTTAATCCTCCTTGAGATACCTTTAGCGTTCCTGATTAACCCGACCTAGGCAAGAATTTAGAAAATAAAAAACCCCGGGTTTTATACCGGGGTTTTTCATATTTAACATTTCTGTCGAATATAATTACTTAATTACTGAATTCGCGTGATATTGCTCTTCAGAGAAATCATCCACCAAGATCGCATCGTATCTAACAGCATCTGACTCTTGAATTAGCTTGTGCTCTTCAGCAGTGATGATGTTTTTGTTGCGAGCTTCGTCGATCAACAAGTTTGCTTTCTTCTTAGGAAGAACGCCTTCACGAATCGCCTTTTTGATTTTCTTTTCAGCTGCTTCTGCGCGAAGTGAAACTGACATTGCATAATCTAGGCGAGCCACTTGTTGGTTGCGATCTGTAGGCATATAGATACCATCTGTCAAACGATCACGGATGCCACCTTCTTGCAACATTGCTGATGCAATCGCATGTGACCAACCATCAGAAGCCTGTGAACCGATAGAGTTGATACGAGACCAAGCACCGATCCAACCTTTAAAGAACCAACGCAGACCTGGAATTTTCAAATTGTCGAAAAGACCATCGAAACCTTTTTGGATTTCCGCCATGTTGTGTTTTAGGTTGTAGTGTACGAAAGCCAAATCTTCTTCTTTGCGTCCTTCTGCTTCAAAGCGGCGAAGGATTGCAGTCGCGATATACATGTTAGCCAAGATATCAGCAAAACGGCCGGTGATTTTCTCACGCAGTTTTAATTGTCCACCAAGCACACCCATCGCTACGTCAGAAAGCAATGCGAAAGTCGCCGAAGTCCAAGAAAGACGACGGAAGTAAACTTTCATTTGCGGATGACAGTCTGGAGTTGCCGCCAAGTAACCACGAGAAAGCGATAATAAGATCGCGCGGCACGTGTTTCTTACGATGTGACCGATATGACCCATAAACGCTCTATCAAAAGCTTTTAAATCATTAGCTTCATAAGCGCGAACTTCAGAGTAAGCAAACGGATGGGCACGAAGCGCACCTTGGCCAAAAATAATCAAAGTTCGAGTCATAATGTTTGCACCCTCAACCGTGATACCAATTGGAGTTGCAATATAAATTTCAGAAAGTACGTTACGAGGTCCCATAGAGATCCCCGCACCACCCATAATATCCATGGAATCGTTAATCACACGACGACCCATTTCAGTAGAGTAGTATTTTTGCATTGCCGTGATAACGCCTGGCTTAATCCCTTTATCAAGAGCACCCAAGCAATATCTTCTCATCGCTTCTAGAGCGTAAGTAGCGCCACCAATACGAGCTAAAGGTTCTTCAACCCCTTCAAATTTACCGATAGAAACACCGAATTGACGACGAACCACAGAGTGGGCTGACGTCACGCGAGTAGCAAGTTTAGCACCACCCGTCGCTTGCGCTGGCAATGAAATACCACGGCCTGCTGCCAAACATTCCATCAACATCATCCAACCGCGGCCCGCACCTTCGATACCACCAACGATGGCATCTTCAGCGTTCACAACTACGTCTTTACCTTGAGTAGGACAGTTGTAGAAAGGAGTGTTCAATGGATCATGTCGACGACCCAGCACAACGCCTGGAGTTTTAGAAGGAATCAAAGCACAAGTGATACCAAGGTCTTCACCTTTACCCAAAAGATTTTCTGGGTCACGTAGACGGAATGCAAGACCAATCACAGAGGAAATCGCAGCCAAAGTAATCCAACGTTTATTCCAGTTCAAACGGATGTAGATTTTTCCGTCTTCACCTTTAAAGAGAACACCCGTAGAAGTGATCGCACCCGCATCAGAACCCGCAGTCGGTTCAGTCAAACCAAAACAAGGAATTTCTGAGCCATCAGCCAAACGAGGCAACCAACGTTTTTTCTGCTCGTCAGTACCGTAGTGAGCAAGAAGCTCCGCCGGACCTAAAGAGTTCGGAACCATCACCTGAATCGCCACAGCCAGTGAACGAGAGGAAAGTTTCATGATCACTTCAGAGTGACAAAGTGCTGAGAAGCCAAGACCACCGTATTCTTTAGGCACGATCATGCCTAAGAATTTTTCTTTTCTGATGTAATCCCAAATCTCTTGAGGAATTTCCTTAGTTTTATAAATCGTCCAGTGATCGATCATCGAGCACAGAGTATTCACCGGCCCGTTCATGAAAGCTTTTTCTTCAGCCGTCAAATCTGGATAAGGCTCGTTCATAAGATTTGTGAAGTTAGGCTTACCAGAAAAAAGATCTTTTTCTACCCACACAACACCGGCATCCAATGCCGCTTTTTCAGTATCAGAAATTTTCGGAAGAAATTCGAACTTTTTGAAAATCGCAAACACACCCGATGTAATAAGGGCCGCACGAATTGCTGGAATATTAAAGATCACAGCAACAACAGCAAAAAGAATCCATAACCAAGTCGGTGCTGCAAAACCAAACATGATAGCAGCGATCGCGATAGTCCACACGATCAGAGGGCTGCCAAAAAAGCCCACAAATAACAAGAGCACGACTGAAGCTAATACCCATAGCCCACAGTTGTTCTCTAAAAAGTACCCATACAGTGAGTTGTCCACGATGTTTCTCCTTTAATCCATTAAATGATCACACCCAATAATTAGACAATTTAATGTGAGGATGTGCAAGGCCTTCACTGAAGAAGTCTATATATAGGAAAAACCCGAGGAAGATTCCTCGAACACATTCGAAGTACAAACAAATTAGAGGAGCAAAACTAACGTTAGAATTGTGAAGTTAGAAACATAATCAACAAAAACAAAACTGAAATGACCATTCCTCATTTACCAAAAGAACAATCACTCTAAAATCCCGACGAAACCCGCACCCAAAAAAGAAAACAGAACCAAGACCTGTATCCTCCGTGAAAGGGAGGTGTCCCACCGGCTCGCGCGAAAGCGCGGCTTAAGGCCGCCATTGCGAAGCAATGCAGCCTTTCCCATTCGTCGCCAGGTGGTGGTCAAAAGGGGTCGGATACAAGGCGGAGGCGCCCTCCCACAGCGCAGGCGTGGCAGCGCCACGTCGGAGCGAGGACAGGGCCCGACAACGCAGCCCCCGAAGGGGGTCGAGGGCAAAGCCCTCGATAGCCGGCCCCTTTTCACCACCGCCGTAAGGGCAAAAAAAAAGCCTATCGCACGCGATAGGCTTTTTTTAAGTTCTCGTAAAAAACGATTACTTAGTTTCAGCAGGAGCTGCTGGAGCTGCTTCTGTAGTAGCTGCAGGTGCAGTCTCAGTAGTAGCTGGAGTACCTTCAGCTGGAGCTGCTTCAGTAGTAGCTGCAGGAGCAGTCTCTGTAGTAGCAGGAGCTTGCTCAGCAGGTTGGTTTTTAGAGCAAGTGAAACCAGTTGTGAAAGAAAGTGCTAGCAAAGCAGCGATAACGATTGCTTTCATTGTTGTGTGTCCCTTCGTTTTATTTATTGCATTCCCCATACGTCGCAATTGACTTTTGGTGGTCCGCATTTTGTTTTTAAACTCGACTAAGGGCTAAGGTACAAAAACCGCGACGGCTTAGCAATAATAATTTTTAAATTATTTTTGGCAACCCGAACACCAGAAGGTGTTTCGGCCGCCCATAACTTTGGCTTTCACCTGTTGCCCGCAAGCCACACACGCCTCACCCTCCCGATCATAAACTCGAAAGGTGTTCTGAAAGTAACCGCTCTCGCCACTAGCCTGGGCAAAATCACTGATGGAGGAGCCTCCGTTTTTAATCGACTCTTTTAATACTTTTTTAATCTCTAAAACCAGTCGTTCTGCCCGTTCCAATGACAGTTTGTGGGCCGGTAATGAAGGCTTGATTCCAGAGGCAAAAAGGGCTTCGCTTGCATAAATATTGCCGACACCCACGACTATTTTTTGATCCATGATGGCGACCTTAATGGCCACCTCTTTGTTGCGCAAACTTTCCCAAAGCATACGGCCGGTAAAAGCTTTTTCTAGGGGCTCGGGCCCCAGAATTTCAAGTTTTGGATGGGTCTTTTCTTTCTGCACAAAATCAAAGCAGCCGAAACGTCGTGGATCACGGTAGGCCAAACGCAAATTTCCAGAAAAGTGAAGATAGATATGATCATGAAGACGCTCATCTCCGGGAGGAGCTACGCGCCATGTCCCGGTCATACCGAGATGGGAAAGCATCGCTCCTTTTTCCGTCCATAACAGCAAATACTTAGCCCGTCTTTCCACCGACACAAGTTTTTCACCCAAGAGGGTATTTAACTTTTTTGCTGGAATAGGATCACGCAAATCAGCCCGCTTCAGCTCGATTTTTTCTAAAACCGGCTGATCCTTTAAAATAGTTTCTAGTCCGCGACGGACAACTTCGACTTCGGGAAGTTCTGGCATTTCTAACCTGCTTTAAAATCACAAGAATCTTGACGCAAGATCCCATATTCAAGGTCCTAGTATACCAGTCATCCTTGGAATTTCAATTTTCTACCCTTAAGACTTGGGATTATTCTCCAACCACTTTTTTAAGATGCTCATCAATTTATCATCCGAAACCGGTTTCGCAAGATAGTCGTCCATGCCCGCAGCCAAACACTTCTCTGCATCCCCGGACATGGCATTAGCAGTCATGGCTACGATGGGAATTTGTGATGAATAAATGGTTTTACTTGCGCGAATTTTTTGCGTGGCTTCATAACCGTCCATCTCGGGCATTTGGCAGTCCATTAAAATAAGATCATAGGGAGCTTTAGATAACGCAGATAAAACTTCGTAGCCATTTGCTGCAACGTCGGCATAAAAACCCAGCTTTTCTAACATCTTTTGCGTGATGATTTGATTTACTGAATTATCCTCGGCCACAAGGATGCGACGTTTTCTTTCCGAAGACTGGTTAAATTTTGCGAAACTTTGCCCTTTAGGTAACACGTTGTTTTCAGCTAATGGCAAAGTAATTTCAAACCAGAAAAGAGATCCTTTTCCTTCCGTACTTTGAACTCCGATTTGTCCATCCATGCTTTCAACAAGTTTTTTGCAAATCGACAAACCTAAACCAGTTCCGCCAAATTTACGTTGAGTCGAAGAATCCGCTTGGGAAAAGGCCTGGAACATTTTCCCCAAAGCCTCTTCTGGAATACCAATTCCCGTATCTTCAACCTCAAAACGTAAACGTACTTGAGAGTTTTCATTTTGCAGAGTCTGACCTCGTAAAGTGACTGTCCCTTGAGTGGTAAACTTAATCCCATTGCTTAAAAGATTTAATAGAATCTGTTTAAATCTTCCGGGATCGCCTTTCACATAGCGGGGTAGATTCGAAGATAAACTTGTCACAAGGGAAAGATTTTTTTTATTAGCCATAAAGTGCAAAGTCTTCTGACAATCCTCGATGGCTTCCCAAATACTGAAATCAATATTTTCAAATTCAAGCTTGCCCGCCTCAATTTTAGAGAAATCTAAAATGTCATTGATAACGGTCAAAAGAGTCTCTCCAGAACGGCGAATAGCGTCGGCAAAAGAACGCTGTTCTTCTGACAAATCGGTATCCAACAAAAGACCCGTCATACCGATCACACCATTGATGGGAGTTCTGATTTCATGACTCATATTTGCTAAAAACTCGGATTTTAGTTTTGTAGCTGAAACCGCTTCTTCACGGGCTTTGGTGCTTTCTTCAAACTGCAAGCGCAAACGGCGTTCGTTGTCCTTCAGTAAGTTTTCGGTCAACTTGCGTTCGGAGATATCACGAATAATGCCTGAAAAAAACTTTCCTTCGTCACTTTCCCAGGTGGAAATAGATAACTCGATAGGGAATTCTCTGCCGTTTTTATGCAGACCGATTAATTCGACAGTGGAACCAACGACCCGCGATTCGCCTCCCCGGCCCACAACACGCTCCATACCTTTTATGTGCGCGTTGCGGAAACGGTCAGGCATAATCAACGTCAACGACTGCCCTACAACTTCGTTTTCTTCATGACCAAACATGCGGGTGGCTGCAGGATTCCATGAAATGATAAGACCATTCTCATCCGCTGAAACAATCGCATCTTGTGCAGATTGGGTGACTGACTTAAATCTTTTTTCTGATTCACCCAATTTCTTTGTTTGTTCATCGGCCAGCTCTTGAGCTCGGCGACCGACGCTAGCAAGGCCAACTACCAAGCTTGCCAACATAAGTGTCACCAAAGCTCCACACAATCCTACCCAGGCCGCTGTCGTATCATGGGTAGACATGAAGGCGGGCCCCCTGTTCCATCCTAAATATAGAGTTCCTTGGGCCCATTTCATCTCGGTGACTCGTTCAAAGGCTGCGTTTTTAGGGCTATTTGCAGATGATTGATACAGCAGACTTCCTTCTGTTCGCGCTGGGTCCTCAAATACAGAAAGGTGAATTTGCTCGGCGTATTTTCCAAAAACTCCGTTAAAAAAGCTCTCTGCTACGAATGGAGCAAAAATCCAACCTAAAAAAGCCTCTCGTCGTTGCTGTACTGTTGCTAACGGTTTACCAGGTTTATAAAAAGGATAGTAAAGAACAAAACCCAAGCGTTCTTGTTCCTGCACTAAAATAAGGCGTTTGGTAATTCCAGGTTTACCTGTATCTCGAGCATAAGAAGCGGCTGTGCGCCGATTTTCTTCGGAAGCGATATCCAACCCTTGAGCCGACCAGTTGGTTTTATAGGGCTCAATATAGGTGATTACAAAATGCTCTTTATCGGCAGGCGAACTTTCCAATGAAGCCTGCCAAGGCAGAGGCTTAATAGAGAAATTTTTTAGTCCTTCCGCGCGCATCGAATTTTGGAAACTCACCACGTCTTTTTCCAAAACCGGACGAATAACACCCACACCGTTGATGCCAGGATATCTTTCTTGAATTTGCAAAGTCGTAAAGTAGGAAAGCCATTCATTTCTACTTACTTTGTCAGAAGCTAAGTGCAAACCCACCCCGCCCAATAAGGCGTCTTGATATGTCGCAAGCCGGGTTTCTATGTTTCTTTGAATATCTAAGGGTGATTTCCTTAAAGTTGGCTGCATCGCGAATAAGTTCTGCTTTATGAAATGAATAAAACAATCCGCCCGATATGACCCAGCCTAAAATTAAAACTACGGAGGCCATTTTTAGAGCATTTGATCTTTTAAATCCGATGACCATCAAACTGGTGACAGCAACTGCACCGATGAACAACTGCAAATTAATGAGATTTTCATTTAAGGATCCGCCCACGAAGGGACCAATTCTTTGAACCGTTAATGAAATCGCTAAAGTCGATACTGCTAAAGTAAAAATTCTTAATCCAAATTCGCCAAAAATAAAAAGCGCCACTAATAATGCGGGGAAGATAAGAAATAGAAAACTCGTACCGACAGTGGTGAAAAAAACAATATAACACACCAACATTACTGTTGCGGCTCCGAATACAGGCGTAAGAATATTGGTTATTTTTAAACTGCGCGTCCGCCATTGCCATAACGTGATCAGAGCTGGCGCAATGACCAACCCGCCGAGCACGTCACCCACCCACCAAGTGATCCAGACCTGGCCGAGAACTGCTGTCTTTAAATTATTAAAATAATAAAGAGCCGCTACCCCGATGGTCGCACTAATAAAAGAAGCCCCCAAAGAAGCTAGCACCACACCTGCAGTTTCAGCTTGATTCTCCAAAGCTTTCTGATGACGGAGAAACTTTGCTAGAATGATGGCGCCGACTAGAGCTTCTAAGGTATTTCCGATGGCAATGGTGAAAGCCGCCGCCAAGGGAACATCCGTTAAAGCATTAGTAAATAAAGCACCAAGGAAAATGGCCGGCGAATATCTTAATCCGAAAGTGACCAACGCAAAAAACGCAAACCCTGTGGCAGGCCATACAGGTGAAGCGGTGTTATTGATTGTCGCAAGGATCAAGCCCAACTTTGCCATTCCGGCATAGGCAGCAGTAAGAACAAGCATCAGGAAGATACCTAGAAAAAATCCAGACACCTTACTTTGCGCAGTTACTGTCTTTAAATCTTGCAGTCTCATATGGAACCTTCGCTTCTCTATGGTCCTACTCTTAGTTTAAGGGATTTCTAATAAGACAATTGTCAACTTTCGGTAACAATTCGTCCTGCTGAAATAAGAGGTATTTCGACACTGCCTATGGCTTTAGTCCTTTTTACGTTACGCGTGGCACCAGTTGGGGAAATAGATGGTCTTCAATACGAATTTAGATTGAAAAGAAGCCCTATCTTTTCCATTATCTCCCAATGACTACAGCGACAGAGACTCAGCAAAAAGAAAACGGTTTTTTAAATCTTATTTTCAATATCGTTTTACCCGTATTAATCCTTAACAAATTCAGTAAATTCATCGGCCCCGTGTGGGCTTTGCTGTTGGCTTTGGCTTTCCCGTTGGGCTATGGCGCCTATGACTTGGTCAAAAGAAAAAAGGTCAATGCGTTTTCCGCATTGGGATTATTAAATGTTGTTTTTACGGGCGGCTTAGCGCTGCTTGGTTTGAATGGATTTTGGTTTGCAGTCAAAGAAGCGGCCTTCCCGGCTTTAGTGGGTTGCTTCGTTCTTGGCTCTGCTTTTACTAAAAAACCATTTGTTGAAATTCTATTCTTAAATCCTTCAGTGATGAAAGTGGATCTTTTAGAAGAACGCTTAAAAGAACGTGGAAAACAAACCGAATTCCATCAGCACATGAAAAAAGCCACGATGTGGCTTTCAGCTTCTTTCGCATTTAGCGCCCTTTTGAATTTTGTTTTAGCGCGCAAAATTTTTACGAATATTGATCCAGCTCTACCAGCCGACACCCAATCACTTCAATTAAACGAACAGATCGCGCAAATGACGACGTGGTCAATGGCGGTGATCATGGTGCCATCGATTCTTTTTCTGTTGGGAATCTTCTGGTATCTCATGCATGGCATCAAAAGCCATGCAGGTCTGACGACCAACGAACTTCTAAAAGAAAATTAGAAGTCACCTGAATCTTCGTTAAACACTGGCGGAGGCGGCGGCGGAGGGAAATCCGTTCCTGAACCAAAACCACCAAAGTCATCACCAAATGGCGGAGGTGGAGGCGGCGGAGGTGGCGGAATATCACCAAAATCATCTGGCATATTGGGAGCTGGAACATATCCACCATCACCAAAATCATCAAAGGTTGGCGGTGGTGGAAAATTAGAAGATGAACCACTAAAACTTGGACTGCTGCTTCCGGATGACGACCCATAAGTGGGCGATACTTTGCCATACCGTGGACTTGCGCCGTAAAGAGCGCGCTTTTTATACTCATACCGTGGGCGGTCTGACTCCAAACCCAGCTCGCGAGCTTCGGTCGGAAGATTTAAGGCCATGCGGTCTAACGGTTCAAGGTTCACTTTGTTTTTAGCGTAGTGTTCGCGGGCTTCCTGTTGCTCTTGTTCGTATCGCTTTTTCGCGGCGGCATCGGCTTGGGCTTCAGGTCCATCTTCAGCCATAGAAACGGCTTTTTTATTTCTTTTGTATTCAGCAAGATCCCGTTTTTTTTGATTTTCCCACTGTTCTTCTTCCTCAAGATAAGCTCGCTCCCCTTGCTCACGGGCTTTATCGAATTGCTTAAACTTGTTTTGATGCTCAGCAAAACCAGAAAGGCGATCCTTTTCAGAAAGTGTGCTGGCTGCTCCAGCAATAGAGCCCACCATCGTCGCCGCAAGAAAGAGTTTATAGGAACGTAAGAACATACTGGCCTCAGTCTAACAGGGGTGATTCTTTTTTTTGAGCAAACAAAAAAGATGCTCGACCTTTGGCTAATTCCTGCATAACTTAAAACGTCTTAGCTAGGAGCAAATTTTATGGACGCTTTGCAACACATCGGAGTCTTCGCAGCACAAACGTTTATGGTCGTATTTGCGATCATCGCCATCATTTTAGTCATTGCTATGGTAGCGACCAAAGCTGGACACAAATCAGAAATCCACGTTGAGCTTTTACATAAGCGCTACAAAAATTTCCGCAATCTTTTAAAGTCCCACACGCTAACGAAAAATGAACGTAAAGAGTTAAAGAAGAAATTGAAGGAAGAAAAGAAAAGCCTTGAAACAAAAAGCCGCGATCACGAAAAGAAAATCTATGTGATCGACTTTGAAGGCGACATCAAAGCAAGTGCTGTGCAAAACCTGCGCGAAGAAGTCACGGCAGTTTTGACCATTGCCACCCCTCAAGATGAAGTGGTTGTGCGTGTAGAAAGTCCGGGCGGTGTCGTTCACGGGTATGGTCTTGCGGCATCTCAACTTTTGCGTGTTCGCGAAAAAAATATTCCCCTTACGGTATGTGTGGACAAAGTAGCGGCAAGTGGCGGCTACCTGATGTCTTGTACGGCAAACAAAATTCTTTGCGCACCTTTTGCCATTGTCGGTTCCATCGGCGTGGTTGCTCAGGTTCCGAACCTTCACCGCGTTTTAAAAAAGCACGATGTAGAATATAAAGAATACACAGCGGGCGAATACAAACGCACGGTCTCGTTGCTCGGTGAAATCACTCCGAAGGGCGAAGAAAAATTTAAAGAACAACTTGAAGATACTCACATTCTATTTAAGAACTTCGTTCACAAATTCCGCCCAAATATGAATATTGCAGAGGTGGCGACGGGAGAATACTGGTACGGCGAACAGGCTATCACTAAGGGGCTTGTGGATGAAATCCGCACCAGCGACGATTACCTTTTAGGACTTTCGGAAAAACATCAAATTGTTAAAGTAAAGTTTGAACATCATGAGAGTTTAAGTGAAAAACTCACAGGAATTATCGGTAAGGCTTTCAAAAAAGGCAGTCTTTCGATATTAGAAGAACTTGAAACAAGACGCTTTCTTTAAAGGAAAACATTAGGTGCAATCTCCAGTACTTGAAGTAAAGAATTTAGAAACTACTTTTCATACCAACGCCGGCCCGGTTCGCGCGGTTAACAACGTCAGCTACCAAATTAATAAAGGCCAAACTTTAGGAATCGTGGGCGAATCTGGTTGCGGTAAATCCGTTACTTCCTACTCTTTGATGCGCCTGATCGAAAAGCCCGGCAAAATCACGGGCGGACAAGTCCTGTTAAATGGACGCGATATTTTAAAACTTTCTGAGCCTGCCATGGAAGAAGTTCGTGGCGGCGAAATGGCGATGATCTTCCAAGAACCGATGACAGCGTTAAATCCTGTTTTAACCATCGGCTTTCAAATGGATGAACAAATCATGAAGCACAAAAAGTGTTCGCCAAAAGAATCCCGCGAGCGCGCAATTGAAATGCTTCGCTTAGTGGGTATTCCTTCCCCTGAACAACGTTATGAATCTTACCCCCACCAACTTTCAGGTGGTATGAGACAAAGAGCGATGATCGCCATGGCTCTTTCCTGCAACCCGACTTTCTTGATCGCCGATGAACCAACGACGGCATTGGACGTAACAATCCAAGCTCAAATCTTGGAACTTGTGCAAAACCTGCAAGAACAATTCAACATGACTGTGCAATTCATCACCCATGACCTGGGTGTGATTTCAGAAATCTCTGACAAAGTGATGGTGATGTACGGCGGTCAAACTTGCGAACAAGCTGACACATCCGAATTATTTTTAAACCCCCGCCATCCCTACACGGCTGCTTTAATTGCTTCCCGTCCAAAATTCGGTGAACGCGTTAGCCGCTTAACAACCATCGAAGGCAGCGTGCCTGCTCCGTTTGAGTTGCCAAAGGGATGTCCGTTTGTGAATCGCTGTTCACGCGTGAAATCTGAGTGCGCAGGAACAAAACCACCACTAGTCGAAGTTAAACCGGGCCATACAGTGGCGTGCTTTAATCCTCTTTAATAGGAACGCGAAAGATTATGAGCGATATCATTCTTGAAGCAA
The DNA here is from genome assembly GCA_041888585.1 of Bdellovibrio bacteriovorus. Lineage (GTDB taxonomy): Bacteria > Bdellovibrionota > Bdellovibrionia > Bdellovibrionales > Bdellovibrionaceae > Bdellovibrio > Bdellovibrio bacteriovorus_I. The sequence continues at coordinate 1,895,964 of CP168971.1, forward strand.
AAAATATTAAAAAGCACTTCCCGATCAAAAAAGGTCTTTTGTTACGTGAAGTAGCCAGCGTTAAAGCCGTTGATGATGTTTCCTTGGTTGTACGTAAAGGTGAAACTCTAGGCCTGGTTGGTGAATCTGGTTGCGGTAAATCTACACTAGGTAGAACTTTGATTCGTCTTTATGAACCAACATCAGGTGGTATTAACTTTGATGGCCAAGATTTTTTAAATCTTAAGGGCGAAGCGCTTCGAAAAAAACGTAAAAACATGCAGATGATCTTTCAAGATCCCTATGCCTCTTTGGATCCACGCATGACGGTGGGCCAAATCATCCGTCAGCCGATGGATATCCATGACATTGGAACCAACGCAGAACGCACCGCTCGCGTGTTAGAACTGATCGAGCTTGTAGGTTTAAGAAAAGCCCACGTGAATCGTTACCCCCATGAATTTTCTGGTGGTCAACGTCAACGTATCAGTATCGCTCGCGCCATTGCTTTAAATCCGGAATTAATTATCTGTGATGAGCCCGTCAGTGCTTTGGACGTTTCTATCCAAGCGCAGATTTTAAACCTGCTTAAAGATCTTCAAGAAAAATTGAAACTGACTTACGTCTTTATTTCCCATGATCTTTCTGTGATCGAGCACACTTGTGATCGTATTGCGGTTATGTATCTAGGAAAGATCGTAGAGATCGCAGACCGCGACGAACTTTTCAAAAATCCAAAACATCCTTACACCCAAGCCTTGATTGGCGCTATTCCTCGCGTAGGTCATGGCAAAAAGAAGATGAAAAAATCTTTAGGCGGAGAGGTCCCAAGTCCGATCAATCCTCCGTCGGGATGTTCGTTTCACACTCGCTGCCCGTACAAGATGGATGTCTGCGTATCGCAAACGCCGGTTCTTGAAGGTGAAGGCAAGCACCAAAAAGCGTGCTGGCTGACCAGCGCCCCTGTTCAAACTCAAAATGGAATTTAGTTTTTCAATAAAGGAGTAGTACGTATGTTGAACAACTTTGCAAAAGGACTGATGGTTGTTGCGGGTTTAGGCCTTGCTTCCCAAGCCATGGCAGCTCCAAGCAATAATGAATTGAAAATCGGGATCTCTCAGGAATTTGAGACTTTGAATCCTCTCATCATGACGATGTCAGCTTCTAGCTACATGCAACGTATGGTGGGCCGCACTCTGGTAGTTATGACTCCAGATGGTAAATGGGTGACTCAGCTTGCTAAAGAAATTCCTTCTTTAGATAAAGGCACTGCTAAAATTATTGAAGAAGGCGGCAAAAAGAAGATCGTCGCTAACTGGGAAATCATCGACGCGGCTAAATGGGGCGACGGCAAACCAGTTGTCTGTCAAGACTTCGTGACTGCTCACAAGATTGCTATTTCTCCAAACGTCAGCGTTGGTGAAAAAGAACAATGGACTCAGGTTGAAAAAATCGACATTGATCCAAAAAACCCAAAAAAATGTACTTTCAAATATGACAAAGCAAAATGGGATTTCTATCAACTAGCGCAATTCCATCCCGTGCCGACTCACCTTGAAGGTCCTATCTTCGACAAACACGGTAAAGCGAAGGAAGGTTACGAAAAGAACTCTAACTACGTTCGTAACTCAACAAACCCAGGTCTTTACAATGGTCCTTACTTAATCACAGAAGTGAAATTGGGTTCGCACGTTTCTTTTGCACCGAATCCTCATTTCTATGGCAAAAAAACGAACATCCAAAAAATCATCGTAAAAGTAATTCCTAACACAGGAACCATGGAAGCAAATCTTCGCTCTGGCACAATCGATATGATTTCTGCTTTGGGTATGGATTTCGACCAGGCTTTGGCTTTTGATAAAAAAGCTAAATCTGAAGGTCTTCCATTCAACGTGCACTTTGTGCCTTCAGTGACTTACGAACACATTGATCTTCAGTTGGACAACCCGATCTTGAAAGACGTTCGTGTTCGCAAAGCATTGTTGTATTCAATCAACCGCGAAGACCTTGTGAAGGCGCTTTTTGAAGGCCGTCAACAAGTGGCTTCCCACAATATCTCTCCGAAAGATTCAGCTTGGTATACAGCTGATCCTAAGAAAGTTTCTTTGTACCGCTACTCTAAGCGTGAAGCGACAAAACTGTTGGATGAAGCTGGCTGGAAAATGGGACCAGATGGTTACCGCGTAAAAGACGGCAAAAAACTTTCTTTGGTATTCCAAACGACTGCCGGAAACAAAACCCGCGAAGTGGTTCAGGTTTATTTGCAAAACCAATGGAAACAAGCCGGTATCGAAATTCTTGTTAAGAACGAACCTGCCCGCGTTTTCTTTGGCGATACTATGACAAAACGTAAGTTTGAAGGCTTGGCATTGTTTGCATGGGTTTCTTCTCCGGAAAGCTCACCTCGTTCAACGCTAGCTTCTTCAGCTATTCCAACAAATAAAAATGGTTGGTCTGGCCAAAACTTCACTGGTTGGAAGAATGCAAACGTGGATAAAAACTTGGACGCTTTGGATTTAGAGTTCAACGCTGGTAAACGCACACAATTAGTGCATGACATTTTAAAAGAGTACACTACAGACATCCCTGTATTGCCTCTTTACTATCGTTCGGAAATTTCTGTAACTCCTAAGAATCTTAAGAATTACAAAATGGCCGGACACCAGTTCTACGAAACAAACAATATCGAAGACTGGAATTTGAACTAAGTTCTATTGTAAGTGATTGAGCACTCCAGTTTGACTGGAGTGCGTTTGAAGGAGCCATCATGACTACATTTATCACCCGACGCATTTTGCAGACACTTGCTGTGATAGCTGTGCTGTCTTACGTGTGTTTTTACCTTATGAGCTTAATGCCCGGGGATCCCGTAGACATGATGGTTGCATCAAATCCAAAAATCACAGCGGAAGACGTGGCTCGCTTAAAATCACTTTATGGTTTGGATCAGCCTGTTTATAAACGTTATGGAAACTGGATTGGTTCCATCGTTCAGGGTGACCTTGGTTACAGCCGTACTTACCGCGTGCCTGTACAAGAATTAATGGGACCACGCTTGTGGAATACTTTTATTCTTTCATTCCTATCATTAACTTTCTCAATCTTGATCGCTATTCCATTGGGAGTGATTTCAGCTCTTAAGCCTGGAAGTCGCACCGATTATGTGATGAATTTATTTTCCTTCGCCGGGATTTCTATTCCCTCGTTTTGGCTTGCGATCGTATTGATCATTATCTTTGCGGTGAAGTTTCCGGTTTTACCTGCTGGTGGCACGCAAACGATCGGTGCTGGCGAAATGGGCTTCCTTGCTGACCTTGCCGATCGCTCTATTTATTTGATCTTGCCGGTTTTAAGTCTTTCAATTCAACAGATCGGTCGTTTTTCCCGCTTCACTCGTTCAGCGATGCTAGAAGCTATGAGAAATGATTTTATCCGTACAGCCAGAGCTAAAGGTCTTTCTCGCAGCACGGTCATCTGGAAGCACGGTTTCCGCAATGCGCTTATTCCTTTGATCACAATCTTGGCATTAAGCTTTTCAGGATTATTCTCTGGCGCAATCTTAACTGAGACCGTATTTGCTTACCAAGGTGTGGGTAAACTTGTTTACGATTCGATCATCGGTAATGACTATAACGTGGCGATGATTTCTTTCGTAATTTCAGTGAGCATGGTTCTGATTATGAACCTGGTTGCAGATATCGCTTATGGATTTGCAGATCCAAGAATCTCTTTTAGATAAGTATAGGGCATAATATGAGTTCAAACGAGATCACGATGAATGATTTAGAAATTGATACAGCTGCCCTTTCTGCCAAAGATAGAGCGGAAATTGAAAAAGCCCAGCCCATGTGGAAGATGGTACTGAAGCAATTTATGACCCACAAGTTGGCGGTCGTAGGTGCATGTATCATCACGCTTTTCATGTTGGTTTCTATTTTTGCTTCGCAAATTCAAAGCATCACAGATTTAGATCCAGATAACCAAAACGTGGCAAACCGTTATTTGCCGCCAATGACAACGGCGACTGTCGGTCAGGATGTGCGCGAAACGGAAGTTGAGAAATTCATCAATGCTTCCCCGGAAGCCGCTGATAAAATTCAAAAAGCTTTGGTTGAAAAAGGCATCGTTGCAGTTGCAGAAGCTGATTCTATTTACGAATTGGCAGCGCAAGATGTGAAGCAAGCAACAGCTTCTTTAGAAAGTTTAAATCTTCCTGAAGCGGGCGAACTTGTTTCTATCTTTAAAGAATTTGAGACTTTCCACTTATTCGGTACTGACGAGCTAGGCCGCGATGTTTTCATCCGTTTGATCTATGGAACTCAAGTGTCTATGGGTGTGGGTGTTCTTGTAGCTATCGCTTCCGCACTTATCGGCTTATTGATAGGAAGTCTGGCTGGTTTTTACGGTGGCTTGATTGATACAGTCCTTATGCGCGTAACAGATGCGTTGTTATCTCTACCGACAATTCCGGTCCTTATTGTGATGGCGGCCATCGATTTAACAAAGCTGCCTTGGCTGAACGCTGTGGTTTCTAGTTCAAATCAAAGTATTTTTAAAATGGTCATCATTCTTTGTTTGTTCTCGTGGATGACTGTCGCCCGCCTTGTACGCGGAAGTATTCTTTCTATTCGGGAACGCGAATTCGTTTTGGCAGCTCGCACTTTGGGCGCTAAAGACAGCACCATCATCGTTCGTCATATGTTCCCGAACGTAATCGCACCAATGCTTGTTTCCATTACTTTAGGTGTGGGCGAATCGATCCTTTTTGAAGCTGCATTAAGTTTCTTGGGACTTGGTATTATGCCGCCGACTCCAAGCTGGGGTAATATGCTGAACAATGCCCAGGAATTGATTTATCAAGCTCCGTTTTTAGCGATCCTGCCAGGTATTTTGATCTTGTTAACGACAATGAGCTTTAACTATCTGGGTGATGGCCTTCAAGATGCCATCGATCCGAAAGCTATTCGACGTTAATCGTTGACCAGGATTGGGCTCTGCGTTCGTAAAATTCGTCCAGAGCCTTTTGATTTTTTCTCAAGATAATAGGATCAGACCAGGCCTCCACAGCATTATGGTATTCTTTCTTGCCAGCTGATTTTCTTAAGACTTCATCAATGCGACGGACCACTTCCCGCCCCCAAGCGTTTTTCGTACAAGCAGCCCAAATAATGGCCGAGGGTGAGGTTTCTTTAAGTAATTTTGAATAGACTGGTTTTTCTGGTTTGATTCTTTCATTGTATGCCGCAACTACGGATTCATATTCAATGGTGTAATCAAAACGTCCCTTTTGAACCATCTTAAGCAAAGGCATGTAGCCTTCAGAGGGATTAAGAGCGGTTAAATTAGAATCGGCCTTTTTTATCAGTTCATCTATTACAGGCCCATAAGAGCGGTCATGGATGATAACACCTTTAAGATCTTTGCGCGAAGTCAGCTCTCGAAACGACATGATATCGCCGCCTTTAGGAAGTATTTCTTTTCTCGCGACAACAGCTAAATATTGGTGGGGTACTACGAATGACAGCGCCGTGAAATATGCCCACTTTTCCCTTTCTGGAGTTTTTAAGACGGAGCCGGCACAGAGGTTGCGGTTTTGTTTCCATAGTTCAATGGCTTTGGGAATGTCCGATTGCACGTCGACGAAACTGTAGTCAGGAATGTTTTTTTCCAAAAGCCTTTTAAGGAGGTCGATCTTTCCTTCCCCGTTATGACTACCTTCTAGGATGTAATAGGGAGGCCAATCGGTAACTCCCCAGGGAATGGATTTCTTATTGCGATTCTCCACGGGCTTTTTATCCTGCACTCCGGTTAGGCCTAAAAGAAGAACTGCGAAAAAAAGAAGATATCGTGCTTTCATAAGCCTCTTACCTCTAAGTCCTAGCATACTCCTGGAGCCCCCTAGACTCCCTTATTTTTTGCAATTCTCTGCTAGCACACACTCTCGGGTGAGATGACCAATGTCTAGACGATCATGAATTTTTGCTAATCAACCTTTACACCTAGTGCCTTCACCTTCATTGAGAGGGAACTGCCGTCGGCACGAAAGTGGAATAGGCATTCTACAAATGAAAAGCTTTAACCCCTTTTTAACAAGCTCTAGCAAGGTCCTTTTCTGCTTAGGTGATATCGCTTTGATAGCTTTGATTTCCTTGGCCTTAGAACCGCTATCCTCCCTTCCTGCAGTTGTTTCATTAGGGATTCTAGCAGCCAGCCTGCAATACATCTTCGGTAACTATGAATTGGATTCTATTCGCTCGCTAAAGCAGCTTTTGGTTCGCCAAGGTATCGCCGTTATTCTTACTATTATTAGCGCAGTTTCGCTTGAGATCGCCCTTAAGGCCCTGAATATTGATTTAGGTATCCCTCAGGTAGTGGCTAGTTTGGCGTTATTTACCTTAGGTTCGACATTGTATAAGTCCGTGGCTATCACCTATTTTAAGAAGCAAAGTTCTTTATTGAACTGGCTGGTCCTTGCCGATGATTCAACGATTGAAAGATTTAAAAAAGAATTTACTGATCTAGTGTCGCCAGAAAAACTGATGTTCCAGAATCTGGGGACCACCGGGCTTTCAGCAGAGTTATTAAATCGTCGCTGGTCGAAAATCGTTTCTACGCAACATCTGCAGTCTGCAAAAAGCGTTAACGTGATTGATTTTTATGAGACGCATTTAAAGAAAATTCCACTTTATAATATCGGCAACGACTACGTGGAATCTAAGAATTTCAAAATTCAAGCTCGCCCGCTTAAAAGACTTTTTGATATTCTAATCTCGGGCTTTTTACTGTTGATTGCAGCACCAGTGATGGCTTTAGTAGCTGCAATTGTAAAATTAGAATCCCGTGGGCCCGCTATTTATAGCCAAGTGCGCACAGGACTTAATGGCACGACTTTCACCATTTATAAATTCCGTTCGATGCGTTTAGATGCGGAAAAAAACGGAGCTCAATGGGCTTCACAAAACGACAACCGTGTCACTAAGGTGGGGCGCTTTATCCGCTTAACCCGACTTGATGAGTTGCCACAGCTTTGGAACGTGCTTAAGGGAGAGATGAGCTTCGTGGGTCCCCGCCCTGAAAGACCTCAGTTTAATGAGATGTTATCTACGCAGCTGCCGTATTATGATTACCGTCACAACGTGAAACCCGGAATTACGGGTTGGGCGCAAGTTCTTTATCCTTATGGGGCAAGTATCGAAGATGCTAAAGAAAAATTGCAGTTCGACCTTTACTATATCAGACACTGCAGTTTGTTTTTAGATCTTAAAATCATCTTTAAGACTGTCGCTATTATTCTTGGAGCAAGAGGTAGATAGAGAGCTGAGATATCTTCCGCCCTACCTTGTTCGAATGATTTATTTTATCTAGCTAGAGCTTTCGAAAAAATTTGGGCTTTAGCTTCCCAGGTTTCATTGTTTTTCAAGTACTCTACGGTCTTCGCACTTTTCGCTGAATCAAAATTTGTGAGCTGTCTAATACTGGTCACAAACTCACTACCATCATTCGCCAAAATCACATGTTCTTTGTACTTTACCACTTCCGGTAACGGCGTAGCAATGACGGGTCTGCCAGTGGAAAGATATTCTTTTAACTTTAACGGATTTAAATTCTCAGTCAGTTCATTTCTTACATAAGGTAGAATGAAAGCATCCATGTCTTTGATCACTGATGGAAGTTCCCGATAACTGACAGGTCCATGGAATATGATATTTTTAAGTGCACGAAGATTCTGCACATCGCACACCACATTCCCGAAGATATGTATTTCCACTTCCGGCAATTGTTTCGCTACTGTTTCAATGATGCTTTGATTGCTTCTTTCATCAAAAAGGCCGAAATAGCAAACATTCAGTTTTTCTGAAAAACTTTTTGGCCCGATGTTGAAATGGTTAAAGTCGACCCCATGGGTAAGAAGAATGGTTTCGTTTTTCCCATTAGACTTGCTGTTTTTCAAAGCCTCGGACGTAGCAAAAACTACATCTGAGTTTGCAAGCAACTTCGCCTCCATCGCTTGCACCATCTTATAATCTAAGCCTGGCCACAAAGAAAACTCGTCGACACAAACATAAACTTTTAATTTTTCTGAAAACTCACCCACATAATCACAGGCATTGGGAACCGAGGTGATCGTGATTGGGCTTTTAAAACCTTGTGCTTGCAAAACCTGGTTTACGGCGTTCTTTACACTCCATCTGTTAAAGCTTCTTACCACGCTCCATTGATTAAATGGCATCATCAAGGGTGCGACTATCCAAAAATCAGCAGGTAGACTGCGGGCTTCCCTGGGTTGTTTTGGACCAAACCAGCCTTTTAGCTTTCCCACAATACGCTTTAGATCATAAATAGAAAATCTCGGCGAACGTAGACCAATGGTTTCAACCCAAATGATTCTATTTTTACCGAATAAAGGTCTTAACAAGTGCTCTAAGGAATGGGGATGTCTGGCGAAATCTTCACCAAAGACAATAATATCCTGCCCTGTTAATAGATCGTTATCTAATTTCACCGTTGGGCCTTTTTCCAAATGTCGACTGTGGATCTTTGCTTAAGATAAAATAAATATCCTTTTGCTGCCGCCAAATTCACATTGCAATAGTAATACGGTAAATAAAGAGGTCCGGTCTTTTTGCCGTTTTTATCCAAAACGTAGCCTGCGAAGGCCATGAAATAAAATGCTGTCTGCAAGAAAAAGAAAACTTCATAAAACCAATGAACCGGCGTCAGCGCTGCACTGAAAGTATAGATACTTGCTAACAGCGCCCACATGAAATACCGCAAAGTTTTGTGGATAAAAAATTGAAAGCCAAACCAGCTTTTTAGCGGAAACAAAAGTTTTTTATAAGCCGCAATGACCTGGATTCCCCCATAAACCATGCGGGATTTCACATTAAAGTCATCCTTTAAAGTGATAGAAGCTTGCTCTTCGGTGATGGCTTCTTGATCGTAGATAACTCTTTTGCCTTGTTCGAGGATATTAAAAGTGATCACAAGATCATCATTGATAAACTCGGCTGGCACTTGGCTGTACAGACTTCTTTTTAATGCGAAGATCTCGCCATCTGCAGTAGGGATAGAGCCCAAATGCGACTCTGCCTGCTTGAGGGCAGATTCATAATGCCAGTAAAGATTATCGCCTAATGAAGCTTTACGTTCGCCGTGGGTTAATACACTTTTACGACCACAGACTCCGCCAATTGATTCATCAGCAAAATGGCGGACCAATTTTTTAATAGCATCGGGTCTAAACATAGAGTTCGCATCAGAGAAAATCAGGATATCCCCTTTTGCCAAGGACACAGCGCGATTTAAGGCAGCAGTCTTACCTTTTCTTGGTGCTTCGTGCAGTCCAATCACTCCCTGAGATGCAAATTCTTTAACTACTAACGGTGTGCTATCAGAAGAACCATCAGACACGACGATAATTTCTAACTTATCTTTGGGATAATCGAGTTTAAGATCATTCAGGATTTTTTCGCGAATAATTCTTTCTTCGTTATAAGCAGCAATAATGAAGGAAACACTCGGAGTGATGTCAGCCGTTTTATGTTTCTTAGGGAAAAGCTTAGCTAAAACCATCACAATCAAACCAAAGCCAACATAGTGAAGGCAAATAGCCACAAACAGAATCCAGAATAAAATCTCTACGAAGATCATCGCAAAACTTCCCTATATGATTTAGCCACGGCTGCTAGAACAAAGAAATGCAAAATAAAAAGGTCTTTATAGGACATCCCTACTCCGAACCCTGAGATAAAAAATATGATAAATGATGAATAAAGATAATAACGAACAGAACCTGCACACTTAGAAATTTCCAAAAAACACCAAAGAAAGAATCCAGCAAAGGAAAGGAAACCTACCACGCCCAATTCAGCAAGAACATTTAAATAAGTGTTATGAACTTCCAAGGGCTTTGCTTCAGATTGGAAGTGAGGATAAGTGGTATTCCGATAAAAGAAGTTTTTTGCCTGGTGCATGCCCGCGCCAAACAGAGGATTGTCAGCGAAGACTTTAAAACCATTTTCGTAGGTTAAGATACGATCTAAGTTTGATTTATCCTTAATTTCGGTAAATCGCTTAGCAACGTCCGTACTAAAAAATGCAAAAGCCAAAGCACCTACTAAAACGGGAGCAACTATAACCTTAACCACGGTTTCTTTAGGATGGTTTGTTAACTTGCGGGTATATAGAAATCCTAAGCCCAGCAAAAGCGCTACAAGCCCCATTCTTGATTGTGTGATGATGGCACAAGCACCAAGGAAAACCGCAGCAACCGCAAACAGAATTCCTTGCAGGTTTTTACGTTTAGAAAAGCTTTGCGATGCCTGCAAAAGAGCTAATGGCAAAGTCATGGAAAAGAACGTACATAGGAAATTGGGATCGCCATGGCGAATATTCAGCAATGGTCTTAAGTCAAACTCTCGGGCTTCGTGCAACACCAGATAGCGATAAAGAAAATAAAAGCCAAGAACGGAATAAAAAAGAATTAAAGAATTTAAAATCAGATCTTTATAGCGAGCCTTGGAAAGAACTAAGTAGATCGCGGGCGCTAAAAACAAAATTTTTAATAGGGTCTTAAATTCCGGATCATCCAAAACTTGAAGCTCTGTGCCGGCTGCCAAGGATGCTAGAACCGGTGATAGAGCATAAAACCCTATTAATAAAACTGGTATAGCTAAAGAGTGGCTAAAAGATAAGACTTCTTCGCGGTTAATCCACTGCTGCAAGACGGTTAGACTTAAAGCTGAAATAAATAAAAGCAACTCTAAGCGAATCGAAACTAAAAAAGGAACTTCCAGATGAAGCGTGGTAATAGCAAGCCCCATGTATAGGACCACGGCCCATACAGGTTTAAAGACTGCGCTGTGCTGCAGACTTAAGGCTTTAAGATTCATTTCTGGCTCTTAAAATAAAAAGCTAGATACTCAAGCAAGTAACCAACTACCAAACCCGCAAGCAATGCCACTACTAACAAGGCCAATGGTTTCGGCCAAACCGGCTGATCGCTAACTGCAGGTTCTGAAATTGTTTGAAACAGGTTTTCTTTTTGCGCCTGATTTACAACGTGCTCAAACTTTAGTTTTACTAGTTTGTCCTGGAAGTAAGCTCTTTCACCAGAATTCGCATTTGATGACTCAGCTTGAACTTTAGCCAATAAAGCTTCGTAGTCTTTTTGGTCTTTTTGTGTAACCAAGAAACGAAGGTTGTTAAAAATGTATTTGTTTAACTCTAGAGCTAATTCTTTGTTAGAAGACTTCACTTCGATGATGTAGTTGTTTTCATCACCACCTGTGTATTGGATCTTAACCAGGTTTCTTAAAGAGCCTAATTGTGCTCCGGATGATTTACCTTCCACTGCAGCTTTAGCCACAGCACTTTCTTCAATAAACTTTTTAAGAGTTTCATCAGAAACCAAGGCGCTTGAGATACTAAGTCCGTCGCGCACCCAAATCCAACGATTGCGGGATTCCTCAGAAGCTCCGTCGGGACTTTCTAACTTCATACGAAAGACTACCGCACGACTAGAAGACTGATAGACCTTCGGGGTTACCAAAGTATAAATCAATGCAAGTAGCACGAAAGCCAAAGTCGTCAGCGTTGTCGTCTTATGTTTCACAAAAAACTGTTTCATAATCTCAATCCTGTCTTCTGCAATGCCTTAACCATATCAATTCGTTCTTCATTTTTCTTAAATGCCGTCTGTACCCACTGGTGTTGGACTTCCGGTGTTAGACTCAAGACGCCCTTCATAGCTTCTAAAAGCTGAGAGCGTTCAAAAGTCATCACACTCTCGCCGTGGCTCAGCTCCAAGCCTCTGCAACCAAACGGCGAAGATACCAGCGGCAATCCTGCCGCCATGTATTCAATCATTTTCACGTTCATCCCGGAGCCTTGAGTCACTGGATTAAACCCAAAATCACTGGCTAAAAAATAAGGGATTAAATCATCCACCCGTCCCAGAACTTTGAAATGATCTTCATCTACTTTTTCCATGCTAACTGTTCCCGCGACAAGAACAAGAATATTTAAAGCCAACAGGGCATTTCTGTTTTCAGCGCAAAAGGATTTTAGAAACTCAAAAGCTTCGCGATTGGGATCATAACTTGAACCCGTGAATAAAAATATTTTTTTACCCTGGGCATTTAGTTGTTGGCGAATTGCAAAGCGCAGATTCTCATCGGATTTATACTTAGATAAATCAACTCCGTTACTGACGATGCAACTTTTTGCTTCAATCGCAGGATCTATTTTCAAGAAAACTTCTAAATCCTTTTCACTGCAAAAAAGAATCTTATCAGCTTGGGTGATGGCCTTACCTTCGATCGTTTTCACCATGGATGAAATCGTCGGTGAATTCCAAAGTTCAAACTCCGCATTGTGGGTATTCAACCACTTTGCCGTTTTGATTTTTTTAAACAGAGGATAAAGAAAAGGAAAATCAAGAATAACCAGATCACCTTGCGCTAAGAGTGTCTTCAGTTTTTTTGGAATGAAGATTTGTAAAAGCCAAGTCACCCAAAAAGGCGGAAGATTCAGACGATAGAACAAAAACTGCACTAGCCCCAAGAATGGGTTCATGTTCACAAATTCAGAAACGCCGGGCTCGATGTCTTGATGAAAACTAGAAGCACTTTTCAGGTACTGTTCTTTTCTGCCAGTGAGAGAATAAATCGAAACGTCATAGCCTAGCTTCGCCAGCGCCAGCGACACATTCGCAGTGCGCAGCTGTCCCCCAGACATCGGAGGAAATACTTGAATGGATGACACCAAAACGATCTTATTCATACCAGGAGTCAGGTTTTAGAGGAAATCCGAAAGACTTGCAATGTGAGGCAGAAAAAGAGTAAACATTCCTTGTCTAAAGTTTCGACATGGAAGTCCTACAAGGACCGGCTTTTTCATTCTAAAAAAACACTGATTTTGATAAATTGGGCAGCTCATGAGAACTCCAAAAAAGGTCCTACATCTCGTTGAATATTTGTACCTGGGTGGCATCGAACGCTTGCTAGAACAGCTTGCCTTAAACACTGGCGATGGTGCCCAATTGCATTTCTTTACTTACGAGACGGCAACCCTTGGTGGAATCGGCAAAGCCATCAAAGACCAGGGCTTCCCTGTTTTTACTTTCAAAAAAGGCCCGGGGCGTGACTGGAATTTAGTTAAAGAGCTTATCCGCGTGGTTAAGGAAAACCAGATTGAGGCAATCCACACCCATGATTTCGGTCCCACGGAATATGCGGTTTTATTGAAATTGCGCTTCCCAAGTTTGCGATTAATTCATACCCAACACACGGTCCATCATTTCCTGGCTCGCAAGAGTTATCGCTATTTCTTCCAAGGTGCGAGCTACCTTTACGACCGTATCGTCTGCGTTTCTGACCACGTGAAGAATTCAATCATCGCAGGCTGCCCGTTAGTTAGACAAAGTGTCCTGCAAGTTATTCCCAACGGAGTTGATACTAAGCGCTTTGCCGCAGAGACTATAAGCAGTCCCACATATTCCCCGCTAAAGCTGGTCAGTGTTTGCCGTATTTCCTATGAGAAAAACCTGGAATACCTTTTAAACACCTGCCGCCTTTTAAAAGAACATCAGATCCCTTTTGAATTTCACCATGCAGGTACGGCTAAACTAGCTGCAACCCAAGAAAAACTAGAGAAGTTTGTGACGGATCACAATTTGCAAAATGAAGTCACCCTGCACGGATTTATGGATGATCCCCGTGGCGTTTTAGCTAAAGGTGATTTCTTTCTAAGCTCTTCTTTGCAGGAAGGCCACCCGGTGGCGGTGCTAGAGGCCATGGCTTTAGAAAAGATTTGTATTTGCAGCAATATCGCCCCCCATCGCGAAACAGCCCATGGTGTGATCGAACTTTTTGACTTAAAAAAAGAGACCGCGCTGTTTGAAATTTTAAAAAGAATCAGTCAGGAAAAACCTGATTTGAACTCTTTAAAAAAACAGACCCGCGATGTGATTTTAAATAATTATTCCCTTAAGAAAATGGTGGACCGTTATGTCGAACTTTACGACTAAACCCAAAAATCCAATTGCTTTAAGCTTTGATGTGGAAGACTGGTTCACCGTTAGGAACATGCGCGGCCTGGTCAGCGATGATCAATGGCATGCTCAAGAATCCCGCATCCACGTCGGGGTGAATTTCATACTTGAAGAATTAAGTAAGAAAAACATCAAAGCGACGTTTTTTATTCTAGGCTGGCTTGCTGACAACCACCCTGAAATTGTTAAAAGTATTAGCGATCAAGGACACGAGATTGCTTGTCACGGCTATCAACACACACCTATTGATTTGCTAACTCCGCAAAGCTTTAAACAAGACTTATCTAAGTCTATTACAAGCCTTGAAAGAGTGACCGGTAAAAAGATTAAGGGTTTCCGAGCACCAAGTTTTTCAGTGACCGAGAAAACTGCATGGGCTTTACCTATCATGAAGGAATGCGGATTAGAGTACGATAGCAGTATATTTGTTACTTCCCATCCTGACTACGGCGTTCAAGACTTCCCGACTGTGCAAACTGCTGTGGGTGGGATGACAGAGCTTCCCTTGAAGAAGAGTCCTTTATTTGGAACTCAGATACCGGTTTGCGGTGGTGGTTATTTTAGAATGCTTCCTTACGCCCTTACAAAGGCTGCGCTTAAAAAGGACCTGCAAAAGAGTCCTGCGATTATGTACTTCCACCCTTGGGAGTTTGATCCGGGCCAACCTCGCATGGCACTGCCGCCATTAAAGCGCTTCCGTCACTATGTGGGTTTAAACAGCAATCGCGGGAAGTTTATTCAGCTGTTAAACGATTTTGAATTCACGACGATGGAAAACCTGCTGACTTTAAATCAGTCTCAAGGCGTCGCTTCATATAGTTTCGCAAACACCGAAGCTCTAGTTTCTATCTAGAGCTTCTTTTAATTTTTCATCATTCTTAGGAATATCATGATAGCTCTGAGTCAGGTAAGGGCTTTGAGGATCTCTTCTTTTTTCATTAGGGAATAGAGCAATGGTGAATGCCTTAAACTGCGGGGTTGGCATGTCCACCTTGTTTAAGCCGTTGTAAAACGCCTGACACAAATCTTGAGCGCATAATTCAGAATCAAAATGAACTGTCGGAACAGGACGTGGATTAAGCTCAATCACGTAGGCATCGCCCGTCTTTTCTTCAACGATAAAATCCAAAGAGCCAAACCCAGTATAAGATAAATTCTTAGCTACGGTTCTTATAGCCTGGTGAATTTCTTGATTATCAACACCGACTACGACGCTTGAAGGTCCCGTCGCCCCCGGATAAGTCTTATGTTTCAACATGGGGTTTACTGCGAGTACAACACCCTCTTTAGAACAAAACGGAGCCAGGCCCACTTGGCCTAAAATATATTGTTGCAAGGACAGTCCGTTTTCTTCTTCCTTCGGAACAACGAACAAAAAGCCTTTAATCAGTTTCTTAAACTTCGCCGCGAAAGATACTTTCTGAGTTGATAGCAAGGATCTTTTTAGTTGCTCTTCGCTATGGCACACTTCAACGCCGGAGGCTCCATAGCCAAAGTCATACTTTAAGACTAATGGAAACCCCAATAAAGGTGCGGCCTTCAACGCCTCTTCTAAGTTTTGCACCTGAATGTTTTTAGGAACTCTGACTCCCCATTCAGCGCATTTTGCGACGAACTTGGACTTACTTAAAAGTACTGATCGATCTTTATATCCCGGTAAAGAACGCGTGATTTTCTTTCCGACCAGAGGAAGCTTCACTAAAGCTTGTAATGCTAAAAGAGCATCTTCATCCCCAGGGATAATTAAATCAGGACGTAGACGAAGAATAGCAAAGATGATCCCTAGATAAACTATTTTTGATCGAGCATAGGTGAATGTCGGATAAAGGATTTTTCTATCTAGAAAACTTGTTTTAGCTAGATAACTGTTTTTAGGTGCAAAGGCATAGACATCAAACCCCGCGCGTTTTAAACCGCCAGGTAAACGACTGATGCCAGTCCATTTTTCCGCAAGAGCTACAATTAAAACTTTTTTAACCATTGTAGGCTCTTCCTTTAATGGGATTTAATTTACGAACAATCTTAAGTACAAACTTTTGCACGTATTCAACTTCGTGGGTTTTTATCAAGCCAGTTTTAACGCCCGAAACAAACATCACTGAGAAATAAACACTGAACGAAGCTGCAAGTATCCAGAACGGATGCCAATTATAATCTATGAAGATATACTTTATTAAAGCCGACAGAACTGTTGATAAGGCCAGCGCTAAAACTAGGTCGCGCCATACGAATAGATTTCTGGCTTTGTTCTGAATAAATCTGGCGCCCATAATAAGGCCTGAAATATTAATGAACGCCACTGCAATGATTTTGCCTATTAGAACGGCCATGGGCCCAAACCAATAAGCGCCTCCGATAATTAATAATAAGCCCATAACTACACCAAAGACTTTGATTTTAAGAGCTGTGCCTGTGTTGGAAGTCGCTCTAAATAAAGGCTCTGGGTTTAAGCAGGTTACGGCCACATACAAATTAAACAGCATAAAGAAGGGAACGCTGGCTAAGTACTTATCCGAAAAGATAAAGACAATGATCTCTTTAGCGAAGAAAGTCATATAGACTGTAAATGGAATCACTATCAAAAATAACGTACGATTCATCTGACGCCAAGTTTCTGCGGCTTTAGTAAAGTCTTTATTTTTAACGTTATCAACCAAATCAATATTCACCAGTTCGTATAAAGAAGCCCTTACGGAATTGATCAATGGATTTTCAAAGCATCCCACCGAATAATACGTAAATTGCACGACGCTAAAAAACGACGAGACAAAAAGGTTTTCCATATTCAGAATGTTCTGAATAATTCGCGAAACCCCAAGCGGAACACCAAACTTAGCTTGAGCCTTAAAGAACCCGCCAGCGTCCTTATAGCGCACACCCTGCTCTACCTTATGGCTATGTAGGATGGACACCATCCAAACAAAACGAAGCACCATTAAGAACACTAGAAAGATCAATGCCACAGTGATGGAATGGAAGAATAAAAAACCCGCCAAGATCGCTACGGACTTTAAAAACTCGGTGCCCGCATCAAGGTACAATCTTGCTTTAAAGCGGTTTAAGTTAATTAAAAATCCCTCGACCTGGGCTGATGAAATAGAAACAACAATTAGTAACCCTAAAAGCGGAATATACTGGGCAAGGTCAGGGTTGTTGAGCAAGGCTGCGATTTCAACGCGGTAAAGGGAAAGACCCAGCGCTAAAAGCGAAGTCGCAACAAAGTTAAAGATCAGTGCATTTAAGGCATATAAAGAAAAGTTCTTACGATCCCAACGCAGAAAATAGTTCACCGAATCGTCAAATCCAAAGTTTAGTGCAATCTGGGAAAACCAGAAAATCAACATCACCTGCTTATAGGTGCCGTAGGTTTCTACTTCTAAGTGGCGTCCCAAATACATGGGAATAAGGAAGGAAAATACCAGGCCAAAGATTCTTGCACCAGCTAGGAAAATTAATCTTTCAGGGGATTTGCCGTCGTTCTGAATCATGGGCAATCTTTCTGGGTGGCGCCACCCACATGAACAGAAACTTTTAAGCCCACATGATTACGACATACTTCAGAAATAGGATTTTCGTAAAACGAAAGTTCTTCCAACCTTGGCAGTTCTAAAAATGCGTCACGCTCAATCACAGAAATATTGTTATTATCCAAAGAGATGGTTTTTAGATTTTCCGCCCTTAAAAACCACGGTTGCACTTTTTGAATCTGATTAAAGCGCAAATCAAGAAAGACCAAAGCCGGAACTTCTTGGAATGCAGCCACAGCTATTTGCTGAATTTCATTGTGTGAAAGCTTCACCGATGCGAGACGCGGAAGATCACTCAATCTGCGAATCTCGGCTATTGAATTACCCTCTAGGTCTAAACTTCTTAGGGATGATAATCCTGACAAATTGGGAGTCTCTGAAAGCTGATTTTGATTTGCACGCAACTCGCTCAAAGAAATTAAACCTAAAAACCCTTGATCTGAAATCTTCTGCAGACGATTGAATGAAATATCCAGAACTTCCAACAGGCGCAACTCAGCAAAAACCCGCGGACTGATGGACTTTAGATGATTATGATCTAAACGCAAAACCTTCAATTGCGACAATCCTTGAAAGGCGTTTTGCTCAATATGCTTAAGTTGATTAGACTCTAAGATCAGTGATTTTAAAGAATCTAAACCTGCAAAAACGCCTTCAGGTAATGAACTGATATTTTGATTTACGATAACTAGACTTTCAAGTTCGCGCATTTTTTGAACTGAAACATCTTTGCAGCTTGCCTCTGAAACAGCTTTTGCAATGGCAGCACCAATGATTCCACGATCGCAAATATCAATGCGATCTTCTGCCAATGCAGGAGACAAAATAACTAGAAAAATGAAATGAATAAGAAGCTGCTTCAAAAATTCCTCAGACGTTCAAGAATGGCAGATACTTACATAGCTCTCGGTAAATAGAAAGAGGCAGAAAGCCCTTTAAGAAAAAAGACTGGAGTGTCTAAACTCTGGACACAGTTTTTAAAAACTTTACAGCGCGCAGTGAGGCCTCTATAAGTCTTCCCGCGAACAAGGTAAATTTCCCTCATCATACCGGATCGTTTTGGAGAATGCAGTGAAACATTTAATCACAGTAGCGCTATTGATTTTTTCAGTTTCAGTTTCCGCCTCCGTAAATACGTCGGCTTTATCAACTTCTCTGACTAATGATTTTTCCAGTGATAAAATCGCCCTTAGCTATTTCGGTTATATTTCAAGCCAAGTTTCAGATGTTAAGCAAGGTGATGCCAGCTTTTATTCTTATAACTTGGTGGCCTTGGGCTACCGCCATGATTCTCGTTTTACAGCAGCTTTGCGCCCGACCTTCACTTACGACTCAAAGGGCCTTCGCTATGGCACTATGATGCCGGCGCGGACGCGTTGGGGTGATTCAAGCATTGATCTGGTGGACCGAAAGCCTTTTGAATTTGAGTCGGTAAAAGCGAAATCGGTTTATCGCCTGATACTACCTACGGATCCACTATGGGTAAAAGCCAACACAACCGGTGGCTTAGGTGCAAGCTTTGAATTTACAAGAAATTTGGGGCCGGGCTTTTCATTTGGGTATTTTCCAAAAGGCTTCATTTTAGTTCAAAGCAAAAGTATTTACGAAAGCAAACCTACCCAAGCTGGCCAACTTGAACAGTGGGTTCGACTAAACAAATATTTCGGAGATAAAGCCTCGATATCGCAAGGTTTAGGGTTAAAAAATATGTTCTATAATGCGCAAACACCCGCGCAAGAAAAACGCAGCGACTTTACGACCCTAGAGACCCTTGTGAATTTTGATATTGGTAACCACGGCACCATGTCTTTTGGTGTTACCCAGGAGCATCCATTTGCAGCTTCACTGCAATTATATAAGGATTCCGAAACAGCCTACGTCTTAACAACTTGTTTCTGGCTTTAAATATTTAGTCCCATGTAATTTCACGGATAATTGACGGACCGTGAAAATTCTATTCGCCAAATGTTTCTGAAATGTTAATTTTTTGTAAATTCAGTTTCTTTCTTGCCCCCTTCTTAGGGGACCTTTATTACTTCCGACGCTAATTGTAAAAAAATTTTTACTAAATTTTATCCAGGACGTTTTTGTGAAATATACTTTTGCGCTCAAAGGGCCGATCTTTGCCGCCATTTTTCTTTCCTCAACTCTCGCTTGCAGTGCGGGGGTAGAACGCTCACAACAACCCTACAACGCAGTAGAAAACAAATCTGTAGTTGGCAAAATCACCGTCGATCTTACAGCAAAAGGCCAAACCATTGATCGTTCATTTTATGGCTCTCACCTGGATTCATTTTCAAAACTTCCCTCGCCCGCATTGGTTTCTGAACTAGGTATCGGTGCTATTCGTATTGGTGGGAATGAATTTGACGTATTTAACTGGAAGAGCAACCTAGCCTACACCAAACATGGCGTAACAAACATCCTAGGTATTCCAGGCGCAGCAGCAGCTTTAAATGCGTATAAAGTTACAGGGATCTATCAAATCAACATCCATGGCTATCAGCCAGAAGTTTCTAACAACTCCGTTGTTCTGAAAAAATCATTCACTGCTGAATCAGCTTTTGAGCTTATTAAAACTTTAAACGGCCAACTTAACTTGAACTTGGTAAACTTCAGTCTTGGTAATGAATTCGAACAATGGCATGAAACCCATTCCCACACGAAAGAATTCAGTGCTGACAGTGGAATTTCTGCTGATGAATACATCGCTAAATATATTGAGTTCGCGATTGCGATTCGTTCTGCGCAAGAGGAGGTTAATGGCAATCCAAACAGCATTAAAATCTGGGGTCCTGAGATTTCTGCTTCTTGGTATGATTGGAACACGGGAAACTTCACAACAGATTGCGAATATCACCATACAATTAAGGGGCAAGTTGTTTGCTCTTACGGCAACGGCAAGTTTACACACTTCATTCCTTACTTCTTGGATCGTTTAGCAAAAGCGGAACAAGATAAAACTATCAATCCAAAAGGCTATAAGCTTTTAGATTATTTTTCCTTCCACTATTACCCAATGTTCAGACAAGTGAATGGTGATTTGGATTCAATTGCTAAAGACACTGACGGACGCCAGCTTGTTGGCAAAATGTTGGAAGCAACACGCATCCTGCACGACCCGACATACACAAACACCATTGATAGAAGTTCATATAGAAATGTAAGCCCGAATATCATCCCTCGCATGAAAAACTGGCTTAAAGCTTATTATCCAAATGCTAATCTAGCCATCAATGAGTTTGCCGTGGATTCAGACTATAGAACGACGAACTATCATCCGATCATCCGCCCGCTTTACATTGCTGATTCGGTTGCCATTGCAGCTAAAGAAGGTGTTGCTTTCTTTAATAACTTCGTACTTAACAGCGCTGCTGGCAGTACAATTCCATGGTCCATGATTGAAGGTGGAAACAAAACTAATATTTTCCACACTTACTCTTTGTTAGCCAATAACTTTAAAGGAACCATCGTTAAAACTGATGACAACCTAGGAGATATTGTAAACTCCTATGCTGCTGAAACTGCAAACGGCGTAAATCTTGTTCTAGTGAACAAAACTCCAATAGCTCAAACAGTTCAAATTTATCTTAAAAATACGTCGACTAAAAAAGTGGCTTCATATGAAGTCCCAGGTTGGTCCACGTCTGTTCTTAAGCTGAACAAAACCCCGGGCGTCTTTGAACGCAATTTCGAAGCTCTTACTTATGGAGCTAAAGAAATGGGGATCGCGCTAGATAAGAGCTATCTGAAATAGTGCTTCGACAATTTTTTAATTTGTTTTTCAAACAACCAAGAAAGTCTGGAACATTTATGAAAATAACATCGATCTTGCTTCTTTGCTTGGGAATGGCTTCATTCTCTACTGCAAAAGCTAATGACAGCTACTCTACCGGCAACGGCTGGAGTTTAAATTATGACTGGCTTAATCAAATCGTAAACAGAACACCGGTTTCTGCAGGCCATTGCCCTACTTTGGGAGTGGACGTTTACGGCGGCGGATACCGCGTATCTGTCCAAACAAGCTTCTATGGAAGTGTTTCTGGTTCCATTTCTAAATGGTTCCCAAAAAATGAAATCTGGTCATCATTGGCTATCGGTCCAATGATCAATAATTTCGGTATTATCACTAGCAATGTCGCAAGCTATAACGAAATCGAAAAAGTCCAAGCTAAAAAATTGCCTTTAACGGCGGCTGAATTAGCTAAATGGCAAGTTAAAGACTCTGCATACTGGGAATCTCAAGGTGGCGTGTCTTTCTATCTTGGATCAGGTATTGACCCAATTCACGTAGGTGCCTTTGGTGTTGTCTCTGGCGGTTGGGCTAACTACTTAGAAAAAACAGGCAAAGACGCTGTTTACGTTGAAAGATCAAAAAAATACATCAAGAGCATCAGCTTGGGCGGAGGAGCATTCTATGTTTCTGCAAACGCCGAAGCAGTTTATGAGTCTGGAAAAGGATTCAACTACGAATTCGTTCTTAATACTGCACAAAACCAAGAAGCTTTCGAGCGCTTCATGGCCGGTGACACGACTTTGGCTTACGAACTTTCAAAAATTGAAAATTCAGGAGTAACGAAGTTCTCTGACACTTCCATGTACAAGTTCGGTAAATCTTATGGCTTAAGTATTTCTACGCCTTATATCCCGGTTATTTCATTAAAAGCTTCAACTGGTAAAGACTATAACCACGAAGAAGAAATTTCTGTTTGGGACGAAGCCATCGTTAAAGACTATGGCGTTTACACCAAGAAAAGCTCTAGCCGCCTTTTGGGCTTACACGCCAACAAAGCCACTTCATTTAAAGGTGGCATCACCAAAACGGAAATTGGCACGACCAATGAAGTTTCAACTAAACTTTACGGTCAATTCAAATTCGCTTACCAATCAGATTGGGGTCAAGAAGGCCGCTTAGGTTCGCAAGTTGAACATGCTCTTAGAATTTCTGGTTTGGCTAGTGAACCAGAAACCTGCGTTGTTGTTCCAAGACTTAAAAAGACTCTTGGTTATAACCAAGTCATTCTTTTAGTGAACTACGATGACAAATTCATGCGCGAAATCTTGGGCATGGGCGCGACTGGAAGCTATCTTCTTAAAGATATCGAAGCTCGCGCCATGGCTTTGGATAACTATGCCCGCAATCAAGCAGGTTGCGACAACCACAGCTTTGGCAATGAACGTGAGATGTCTAATACAAGCCCAGCCTGCACTGCTACTTCTGTTGAAAGTGCATTTGCGACGATTAGAAAAAACACTCGTTTGATGAGAAATTCCATGGGCGTTAATGGTAACGACTTTTCCCGTGGGATGGCAAACTTTGGTAAAGCTGTTTGGTCGAATCCAAACGTATTTAAAGCGTTCTTTGAACGTGGCAAACGTTGCGGCGTTGAATTGAGCTTTGAAGTTTCAGGCCAACGTCTGACCCGTTTTCACAAAACTAAAAAATACAACTACAACGAATCTTGCATTCTTAACTAATAGAGGAGGATTGAGATGAAAAATACAATTGCATTATTAATTTCTTTGTTCGCAGTTCTATCAACAGCTCAGGGTCAAGTTTCAGTCGCTCTTGATGGTCAGGTTCAAGTTGATGCAACATCGACTAACGGTGTGGTGATTAAAAAAGATTTCTACGGCGCTGATACAAATGGTTTTGCGAAACTTCCAGCATCAGAACATGTGACTCCACTTCACTTAGGCTATGTGAAGTTCGGTGGCAACCTTCACTCGGTATTTAACTGGGAATTAAACCGTTATATCGACTCTAAGGGGCGCATCCATGAAATCGAATCAGCATTTGACGCTCGAATTTCGTTTGCTAAAAACTCTTACGGCGTAGCTCCAATGGTTCAGGTTAATATGTTGGGTTGGCAACCAGACTACAACTCTGATGGTACGATCATTGGAATGGAGTCTGCAACAGCAGCGCACGCCGCAGCTCAAGTAAAATACCTAAATGGCACTCGTGGTTTAGGTATCAAAAACATCGTCATGGGTAATGAGCCATTCGATGCTGATCTTACGCATAAAATGGCGATTCCTTCTGCTGATGAATACATCGCTAAATATATCCAGTACGCAGTGGCCTTGCGTGATGCTCAAACGTCTGTGAGTGGAAATCCAAACGACGTAAAGTTGTGGGGGCCTGAAATCGCGACGGGTTGGACTGGATGGCAAACAAACCACCCTTCGGATTGCGTTAAAGCTCCGGTTCCAGGTGGCGTAACTTGCTCTTATGGAAATGGTCAATTCAGCGAATTTGTTCCTTACTTCCTTTACAAAATTTCTGAATTTGAAAACAGCAAAACTTTAAATCCAAAAGGATATAAGCTTCTTGATGTTTTAACTTGGCATTACTACCCACTATTCAGAAACCAATTTAGCGACAAAAATAGCATCATTAAAAATCCAGCTGGCGCGCAAAACGTAGCTGGTATGCTTGAGTCGGTAAATCTTTGGACTGATGTAGGTTATATCAACAAGTATGACTCTGCTTCTCCGAAAAATGTAGCACCTGGGATCGTGGCTAAATACCAAGCATGGAAAAACGCCTACTATCCAACTGCTAAATTAGCTGTGACTGAATTCGGAATCGATTCAGTGAACGACATTGCGTACCACCCGATCGTTCGTCCACTTTACCTTGCTGATCTTATTGCACGCATCGGTGAAGCTGGCGTGAATACTTTTGTTAATTCGTTCCTACAAGGTTTCCACGACAAGGATTCTTGGGGTATGATCAACGCAGGTAAGACGACGCACTTACACCGTATCTTCAGCTTGTACTCTAATAACTATCTTGGACAAGTTGTCCAATCTAACGATAATTATGGCGACAAAGTGAACGTGTACTCTGTTAAAACAGCACAAGGAACTAATGTGTTCTTGGTTAACAAAGACACGACAGCTCATACACCAGCAATCAATTTGGTGACTCGTAGTGGTCAACGTAGCTTAGCATTGAATTTGCCAGCATGGTCTTTAACTGTTGCAAAAATTCCTGACAACGGTGGCGCACCAACTCTGCAAACATTTGGTGCCGCTGAAATGCAAATTCCCGTGCCCACTGAACACGGGAATTAATGTTACAAAAATATCTATTGTGCGAGTAGATCTCTGACGAACTCGCCCATTCCTCCGGGCCCTGATTTTAATGTCCAATCGGAGTTAAACATTCGGGGTCCCCAGAGGATATCAAAACTCCATACTGTCCAGCTTAAACCACGGTTTCTCATCCAGGTTTCAAAGTTCTGACCGTAAGTGATATCTCCACCTTCTGTACCACCAGCCTCAAATCCCCATTCGGTGATGAAAAGAGGATATTTATCCGCTACAGCCCCATAGCGAGATTCCCACATCGACACCGTTTGGTTTGCGTAAACGTGGGCTACGTAGACAATGTTTTTACCTACCACCGGATCCGTAGCAGCACCTGCAATGTGCGAAGACCAATATGGACCACCTACAAGAATTAAGTTGTTTGGAGCATAGCTACGGATCAAGTTCGCTATGGGTTGAGCAATCGTTGTACGCCAAGTTGCCCAGTTATCTGGAAAAATAGGCTCATTGAACATCTCGTAAATTACATAGGGATTATTCGCAAATTTAGGTGCCATATACTTCCAAAAAGATTCCACTTTTGGGTATAGGGTATCGTAGTTGCTTACATAATGAAGGTCGATGATGACGTAGATACCTTTATTCGTCAGCTCATTCACAAGCGGAGCAATATGGTTATTAAAATACTTATCCCAACCGTTTGTAGCGCTGAAAAAACCCTCGTTAGGATAAGCTGGGTCGCCAGGCAGAATTGGTAAGCGAACCACTTTTGCTTTGTAGGTTTCTGTAGCAAGACTTGCAACACTGCGAGCAGAAACTCCCGGGCGTTCCCAGGTTTTTAAATTTAAGTGTTCGGGATCTGCGATATTTACGCCCTTTAAAATAACGGTCTGTCCCGCTTCGTTCACGATTTTATTTCCAACCACATTCAACCAACCACTTGCAGGCACTGGTGTCGGGGTCGGAGTTGGCGCAGGCGTCACCACTGGATTTAAGCCGTTTCCAGAAAGATTCACTGTCACTTCCTCCCAAGTCCAACCAGTGCCAAGAAAATAGCCTAGAAAGAATTGAGCAGTACTTGAACCTGAATATTTGGGCGCAAATTTAATTTGCACAGTACAGGACTTACCAGACTTCAGTGTCCATCCAGAAGTATTACTAAATCCGCAGGTTCCACCCACGCGGGTAAAATCAGGTGAACCAGAAAACCAGTAACTATCCATGCGAATTGAGGATCTGCTGGTGTTCTTAATCGTTAAGGTATTTGTCTTGGATTGCCCCAGGGCTACGTCACCATACTGAGTCGTTCCGGTCACGCTTGTCGCTGCTGCAAAAGAAAGTATGGGAGCAAGTATGAAAAAGAAAAAAACAAGTAGATGACGAATCACTGAAGCGCCTCCAATGGTTGATAAAAACGCATCGGAGTCGCAGAGAAATTGTTAAGGAAATATGAAGAGACACGAGTGAAATTTACTAAATTACGGAAATGCAAAAGAACAATTGTGGAGTTTGCTTAACAATGTTTCTGAAAGTGTTTAAATTTTTGACACTGCCTCTGAAAAAACTATCACTAGTGAACACATCTTGAACGTTCACTAGTAAAGATCTTGTCAAACTAAGGTGAATAAAATTATAAACCCTTTAACAAATTTCTTGCACGTTTTTGGAGATTATCATGAGAACACTCGTCACGGGTGCAGCGGGCTACATCGGCTCACACGCAACCAATGCCTTGTTAAAATCAGGCTATGACGTAGTGTCTTATGATAACCTCAGTACTGGTTTCCGCAGCGCCATTCCTGATCAAGTCAATTTCATCGAAGGCGATATTCGCGATACTGCAAAATTAACGAAAGCTCTTGAAGATAACAGAATCGAAGCGGTGATTCACTTCGCAGCGAAATTGAAAGTTCCAGAATCCATCACAAAGCCCCTTGATTATTATGATAACAATATCTCTGGAACCATTTCTTTGATTCAAGCGTGCCGTGCTGCGAATGTAGATAAAGTTATTTTCTCTTCGACTGCTGCTGTGTATGGAACTTCCAACGGCGATAAAGGGGTCGTGAACGAAGGTTCGATCATTTCTCCCATCAATCCCTATGGTTCTTCAAAGTTGATGGCTGAAAAAATCCTAAGTGACGCGGAACCTGCACATGGAATCAGATCCGTCGTGCTTCGATATTTCAACGTGGCAGGAGCAGCTTTAGATGGCAGAAATGGCCAACGTACTGCCGATGCCAGTCACTTGATTAAAGTAGCTAGCGAGGCTGCTGTAGGAAAACGCAGCTTTGTGCAAGTTTTCGGAACGGACTATGCGACCAAAGATGGTTCGGCAGTGCGCGATTATATTCACGTCGAAGATCTTATCGATGCGCACATTCTTGCATTAGACTACCTTCGTAATGGCGGTGAATCGCAAGTGATGAACTGCGGTTACGGTAAGGGCTATACGGTACTTGAAGTCCTAGAGACGATGAAACGCATCAGCGGTGCTTCCTTTTCCATCACTCATCAAAATCGTCGCGCTGGCGATGCCCCTCATCTTGTTGCTGACTCTACAAAGATTAGAAACCTTTTAGGCTGGACACCAAAGCGTGATGATCTAGAACTTATTTGCCGCACTTCCTTTGAGTGGGAAAGAAAGCAAAATATGGATAAGCATGCGCTAGCCAATATGGTGTCTCGGCTGTGGACTGGCTCTGAAACAGCATTGAATCTGCAATTTGGATAACTTGGACAGTCTGACAATTGCCAGAACGGGTCTGTAAAAACCACAGGCTTTAAGACCTCCTCTCTTCCTAAATCGAATTTAAGCAGGCACGAAACTTGTTAATAAGACCCCGAGATCAAAAGATCGGGGTGATATATGAAAACGTTATTAGCATTCTTTTCGACAATTTTATTCAGCGTTAGCGCTATCTCTCAAACCTCTGCTGAAGTGACCTGCCGTGCGCAAGCAAAAGAAGCCGCTGTGCAAACCTACTCTTCTTGCATCACCACAGCCCGCGCTAACCAAGTGGAAGAAATCCGCAAAAACTATAAAGAAGAATTGGCTGCTCTTAAAGCCAAGTATGATAAAGAACTTAAAAAAATGAGCGGAACTGCAAAGACTGAAAAGTCGGTGGTAAGAACCT
This sequence comes from Bdellovibrio bacteriovorus, assembly GCA_041888585.1. Taxonomy (GTDB): domain Bacteria; phylum Bdellovibrionota; class Bdellovibrionia; order Bdellovibrionales; family Bdellovibrionaceae; genus Bdellovibrio; species Bdellovibrio bacteriovorus_I. The sequence continues at coordinate 1,923,719 of CP168971.1, forward strand.
CCCAAGCTCCCCGCCCAGTAAAAGGCATCGCTAAAAGTCTGCCTTCGAAATCCCCTTCCACGGTAGAGGTTCAAGAAGTTGAGACTGTTTCTGAATCAAATAAAGTCGTAGCTGTTGGAAACGAAGACTCTCAGCTTGAAAATGAAGCAGCCCAAGCAGAGCAAACAGAAATCGTTGAAATGCCAGTTGAATAAGGTAGAATGATGAACATTCGGGAGGCCACGTGGGTAGCACCAGTTTTGTTCACATTTTAGTATTGATCATAATCGCTTTAATCTTCTTTGGGCCGCGTCGTTTGCCGAATTTAGGTTCTAGCATCGGAAAAGCCATTCGCGGCTTTAAAGAGGGTTTAAACGAGATTGAAGTGGATCCTAAAGATATCCACGATCAAGTGCCCCACAAATCCAATAAGGATAAAAAATCTTAAAATAAGACAAATGCGTTCCCTGAGAACGCATTTTGTTTTTTAGGCTATGACTGCAATTCAAAATGCCTTTTATCTTATTCCATACTTTTTCGCCGCCCTCGCCCTAGCCGGAGGGTTTCTTGGCGGCTTTTATACTTTTCTGGGATTAACTGGCATTTTTCTAATTCATCCTATTTTAGACAATATGCTGCTTAAAAAATTGGAAGTCAGTTCAGGTACTTTATCGCCGAAAATGAGCTTGCTGGTTCTTCTTTTGATTCTGCCTTTTTTAGTTTTGTTTGGATTTTTAGGAGTCATTTTTTCCATTAAATCTTCAAACCTAGAATTACTGGGATTGGTTTTATCATTTGGCACTATTATGGGATTTATGGGAATAACCACAGCCCATGAGTTGATTCACCATAAAGATAAACGAATGCGCTTTATTGGAAATTTACTTTTAAGTCTTGTGAACTTCACTCACTACAGTGTCGAACATGTTTTTGCCCATCATAGAAATGTAGCGACACCTGAAGATCCGGCCACAGCAAGAAAGAACGAATGGATTTACACTTACTTTTTTCGTTCGTATTTTGGCGGTCTAAAAGAAGCCTTTTTATTAGAGCGAAAAAGACTGCGAAATTCTGGACAAATGTTTCTTAAAAACCGCGTTGCCATTTGGATGTCGATTCAATTCATTGGCGACTTTTTTATTTATATTATTTTTGGTGAGCGCGCTTTGATTTTCTGGTTAGGGCAAAGTGCAATGGCTATACTGCTTTTACAAACCGCTGACTATATTGAACACTATGGATTGGTGCGAAGAAAAAATGCTGACGGCCAATATGAACCCGCTAAGCCCCAGCACTCTTGGGATAGTTATCAGGCGATGACCAATTATTCGTTGATTAATTTGGGTTATCATTCCCATCATCACCTAAAACCGGCATTGCCATTTACAGAGTTGCAGAAAACGGCAGAATCGCGAAAGCTGCCTTATGGATATTCCGCCATGGCACTTCTGGCTTTGGTTCCACCTCTGTATTTTAAGATTATGAATCCGCGACTTCCCCAAGAGTATCAGTGATAATACTTAGAGCACCTTCTTGCAGGTAAAGTTCTGCTTTGTCTTTTTCATTCACAGTCCATAAAGCGACAGGGACTCCGCGCTTGGTCCATTTTTGTAAGTCGTGAATGCTGACATAACGGTGATCAAGGTGCAAAGCGTGGATACGCACATAAGGGGCCAACCACAATTTACGTAGATAAATTTTATTCTCTGGTTCTGGTTCTTGGCTAGCTAAAAGGGCCCGCGGCACTTGTGGTAAATGCCCACCCAAGCGCCATAAAGAAAGTGGATTAAAACTTGAAAACAAAACTCGCCGGGTGAAATCATATTTTGATATCAGTGCGGCAACTTTGCGCTCAAGCTCTCCATCAAAAATAGCGTCCGTCTTTAATTCAACATTAAGATACCTTGGAACGATCTGCGAAGAAAGAACCTCTTCAAGACTTGGCACCTGAGCCAGCACTCTTAATTCTTCGGCCGTGCATTCATGCACAATCCGCTCTACATTTCCCAAGCGTTTTAAATCACTGTCGTGAAAAACCACAGGAATTTTATCCTTGGAAAGTCGCACATCCATTTCAACCATTTGCAATCCGCGCTTAGCGGCCGCTTCGAAGGACGCCAGGGTGTTTTCTTGAAGACCTGACTTCCAGTAACCACGGTGACCTTGATAAGGGGGAGGCACCATGGCTCCCGGTGGCCATGGCAATGGTTTCCAGGTGTGATGACGATAAATAAGAAATAAAACTAATAAGACTATCACTGTTAGCATTTTATTTTCTCATTGCAGGGGCGCGTTCTTCGACAAATGCAGGCTGCTCACGACTGCCTTCAATGCTCCAGCGTCGGTTGAGTTTTCCGTCGCGAATTTGCACCATACCTTCTAAGCGTCCGAATTCATCCCAGCCACCATCCGTGATCATTTTACCTGATTTACCGATGGAGCCATGGAAGTTCTTCCATCCCAAGTGTTTTAAATTTTTTAATCTAAACTGCCCGTTCAGGGAATTTAACTTTAATCCATCTTCCTGCCACCAAACGCTTTCTGTGACCTGCTTTAATACAGGCGAAACCACAGACTGTGGACTTACTTTTACGGATTTTACTTGGGTATTAAGAACGATCTCGCCTTGTACCCAATCAATCGTTGCTTTGGGTTTTTCTAAACTCATGCCTTCAATATCCATGGAGTCTAAACGGAGCAAGCCTTTTAAAAAACCAACCTGGCCGGATTTAAGTTTTAAGTCGCTATCAAAACTTAATGTTCCAATTTGCCCGCCACCGGTCATTAAACTTTGCACTGATGGCGATAAAGATAATTCATCAATACTCGTTTTAATTTCGACTTCCTTAAAATCGCGGTCGGCTTTGACTTTCACGTCGCCGATAAAAACCCCATCGCGGGGTTCAATTCTTTGAACTTGAAAACTCCAAGTGTTTCCATCAAGTGAAATATCACTGATCATCGTTTCAATGACTTGGGATTCTCGTTGACCTTTATTTGAAAATACAAACTCAAGACCAGAGCTTTTTCCCTTAAGACTTATCTTTTGATCAGAAAAAATAGTCGCCCGGCCTGAGAATGTACCTAAAGAACCCAGCATGCTGGTCGCCTTCGGACGATTTAATAAAACTAAGAGCTTATTAACGTCCATGGTCTTAATATCTACAGAGATCGGGGAATATTTCACTGGATCTAACGAGCTAAATTCAATTTGCTCTACAGACATTTCTCCAAGATCCCCTTCAAGGCGAAGATCGCGGACCTCCAGAGGTGCTTTTCGTAAATCTTCGAGGGGTGAAACAAGGCGCGCCCTTGACGACACCCACACCTGGCGGCCGTTAAGCTCTTTTGATGCTAAATCATACTTTTGCATGACCCCTAGGATTTGACTTAGCGGAATATGTTTTAAGTCTGTTTCTACGGATAATAGGCGTTCATCAATGGTGTAGTTAGCAATGAAGCTATAGTGACCTTCGCGCCAGTTTCCAAAAAAATGTGTTTGCACGACTTCTTCCGGAGTATCCTTATACTGCACATACAAGTTCGCATGGGACATGTAATCCCCCACCTGATCTTTAAGTAAGTGAGTCTTTGCAGTGATTTCAATAATTCTTGGTTCAAAGGATTTCACCTTCACTGCGAAATTTAAAAACTCTGAAGCATATTGAGGGTATTGGTCAGCATTGATTAAAAACTTTTGAATCGAGATACTGCGCACGTCGTTTTGATACTTCTGCGCTTTTTCAGTCGGACTTAAACTGACTAACGGAGCTGGCTCTTTAACTTCCTTTTCAGCTTCTTTTTCACCCCGCTTTTCACAATCAGCCAGACCTTCGCGGAAAGTCAGGTTTACGATATTTGCTTCAACACTTTCTACCGGCACTTTACCTTGAATGAGATTAAAAAAAGAAAGTGGCAAACGCAGCTCATCGATTTCCATTGTTGGAGCTCCCCAACAACTTTGCTCTGCGACCATTTGCACATCAGAAATCACCACGGCAAATCGAGGAAGTATTCCATCACTCAAACTTAAATGCGCTGAAGAAAACTCAACCTTAATGTCTTTATGAATATGGCTAGCTGCTTTTTCTATATGGGCGGTGACCCGCGCCGGAGATAAAAGAACTTTTGTTGTGTAACCAATTAAAAAGGCAATCAGCAAACCTGCAACAACGACGGACATGCCGGGCTGTTCAGTGATGAGATGTTTATCAGAGGAGTGTTTTTTGCGCGTGTCCATGACCCTATTCTCACAGGGAAGGCCATGGACCGACAATGTCTTTTATTACTTGTATTTGAAAGCTAGGATTTCAAACTCTTTATCGCCCTTTGGACTTTGAACAGTCACAGTGTCGCCGACCTTTTTACCGATCAAGGCGCGGGCTAATGGAGACAAAATAGAGATCATGCCGTTTTTAACGTCAGATTCATCAACGCCAACGATTTGATAGCTGAACTCTTCTTCAGATTCAGTATCAACGATTTCAACATGGGCGCCAAAAACGATACGATCTGCCTTGATTTGCGCAGTATCAATCACTTCAGCACCCGCCAATTTGCCTTGAATTTCAGCAATACGGCCTTCAATCATAGCTTGACGCTCTTTAGCAGACTCGTATTCAGCATTTTCAGAAATATCACCTTGGGCACGGGCTTCTTCAATCGCATGGATTACGGAAGGTCTTTCTTCTAACAATAGCTTTTTAAGCTCTGCCTCAAGCATAGCTTTTCCGCGAATTGTCATAGGAAGTTTATCTGTAGTTGGATTAGCCATTTCTGCTCCAATGTTTATTCAAAGGGGTTGTTTTACAGGAAGATGGTCGACATTTCAATCAATGTGACGCGCTGCACATTGGTCCGGTCCCTAGTAACATTTTTGGAAGCATGGCATTACACTTGAAACAATGGGTGCAAAACCAAAAACGGAAATCATCTGTCGCTGCAATAACGTAAGTCGAAAGACTATCGAGGATGCTATCCGTGATGGAGCCCAAACTTTGAATGAAATTTTCGACGCAACTTCCGCTGGTGTGGGCCCCTGCGGTGGCTCCTGCCGCAGAAAACTGGGACCTCTTTTAGAGCACTACCTAAAGACGGGCCAGTTTCCAGCTACGATCACTGAAGACCTCTCCGGCAAAGCTCCCAAAAAAGATTAGGAGGATTTTTTCTCAAGACGGTAGTCTATGATTTTTTGAACTTCCGGACGGCAGGTTCCACAGGCTGTGCTTGCTGAAGTTTGCCTTGTTACCACTTCCGCTGAATGGGCTCCGGCGATGATGGCTTGATCCACGGTCTCCGTGGCGACAGTTCGGCAGTGACAGATTTCGGCGTGAGCATAGGGAAATTGCCACTGTCCACGCAACTTTAAAACCATTTCCTTCAGCAATAGACTTGAGTGATCGGTCCCTTCAGGAACGGGCCATTTTGCGATATCAGAGCCGAAGGATCGGCGCATCTTGCGAATCATATCCATGAATTCGCTGCATCCTAAGACAGAGACTTTCTGGACTTTACCTGGTTTCTGAAGGTCTTCACCCTCACAATCCACTTCAATATAATCGCGACCTGCTAACTCGGCTTTAAGTTTCATAAGAGAATTTAGTTTAAAATAAGTTCTTAGCTCCACCAAGGCTTGTTATTAATCAATACTCCCTAGGTCTTGTCGAATTTCATAACTCAGGGGACAATGTTTATACATAGGTGCTTTATGAATCACAGAGTGGAACTTATACCTATTTTTGAAGACAACTATGTCTTTGCTTTAATCAACGAGCAAGGACACGTCGTCTTAGTAGACCCCGGGGAATCGACACCCGTCGAAAAGTTTCTTGAACATAATGATTATGACATCTGCGGAATTTTGCTGACTCACCATCATAACGATCACATCGGTGGCGTGACTGAACTAATTAAGACATTTCCAGCGCCTATTTATGCGCCATTGAAAAATAAAACCCAAATTTCATTTGCCGATCACTATGTAAAAGAAGGCGACGAGTTCATGATTTCGGACATGAACTTCAAAGTGATGGAGCTTCCCGGACATACGTTAGGACATGTTGCTTACTGGAACCCAGATAAAAAGTGGCTTTTTTCTGGTGATGTTCTTTTCGGTTTAGGTTGTGGCAGATTGTTTGAAGGGACATTTGAGCAAATGTATGAAAGTCTGCAAAAAATAAAAGCCCTTCCCAATGAGACATTGATTTACTGCACCCATGAATACACTGAAATGAATTTGCAATTTTGTAAAATGCTGGGGAATTTTGATGATTCGCCGATCACTGGTGATGACGAAAACTTAGAGCTTTATGAAAACGAGCTTACGAATAAACGCAGTCTGGATTTACCCAGCGTTCCTTTAAAACTTTTCGTCGAAAAGAAAGTAAATCCTTTTTTACTAGCAAGCTCAGTGAAACAATTCAGCGCCCTGCGCGAACTTCGTAATAAACAATAACTAACCTTTTCTTGGAACCGTCATATTCGCAATATATTTTCTTCTGAAGGAAAAAATATTATCGATATCTTTACTGACCAATTTCGAAGCCACGATCCACCCGACTTGTCCTAGTGGCAGCCGATATTTCACTTTATCCACTAATAAAGTTCCCCCGCAAAAGGGTCTAAACTCGTGGGTGTGGCGCCACAGGCTGTACGGACCTTTTAATTGGTTGTCGACGAATTTATAAGGCGGTTGCCATTCGTCGATTTCGGTTTTCCACCTAGCCGGAAAGCCGCGGATTTTTAAAGTATAATCTATAAGCGTCCCTTGAGTGATTTCTGAAGTGGATACTTTTTCAATTTTAAAATTCAAAGTCGGCGGAGTGATCTGCTCAAGATTGGTGGCTTCCTTAAAGAAGTGAAAAACTTTTTCCGGAGGATCGGGAATAAACTGTTCGGCATAATAAAAATCTTCGCCGTTCTGATAAGGGGCGCAGACCTCTTTGAGGGCTTCATCGACATCGTCGTACTGGAATTTATAGCCCAAAGTTTTTGCTCTTTCAGCCGAACCACGAATCGAGACCGTTAGTACGTCTGAAACTTCACCAAAATAAAGTTTCAGTACAAACAAAGGCATGCTTGGTCCCATGGATTTTCCAAGGGCCTTGGCCAAGCTTTGCGAGAACTCTTTGTTTCTGACTGGATTTGGTGCGCAACCATTGATAGGTCCTGTGACGTGGGGATTTTCTAAAGCAAAAACAAAAAGACCGACAATGTCTTTGACATGAATCCAGCTCATCCATTGTTGCCCATTTCCTAAGGGGCCACCGATGCCTAAACGGAAGGGGTAAAGCATTTGGTCCATCGCTCCACCGTGGGAAGACAGCACAATTCCCGTGCGAATGATGGCTTTACGGCCTGGAGCCTTGTTGATTTCTTTTTCCCAATCGATACACACTTTTGCTAAGAAATTATCCCCTGGAGGACTTTCTTCGTGCTGTATGGTTTCAAGGTCGTTGCCATAATAGCCAATGGCAGTGCTAGAAATAAAAGTTTGCAGATTTGATGGCAGACTGGCGATTAGATGCTTCGTGCCTTCGACCCGTGAGTTATATATGGCCGCTTTTTTTTCTGCATTCCAGCGGCTGACCACGGGTTCTCCCATAAGGTTGATCACGCCCTCGACACTTTCAAGCCTTGGATCATGAATGGGACCTTTGCTTAAGTCCCCTAACACCACTTCACAAGGAAACGGCAGTACTTCACGGGCCTTGGCAAGACTGCGGCTGATCACAACGATCTCATGGCCATGTTCTGCTAAAACTTTTCCGATTTCTCGCCCAATAAGTCCGGTGGCGCCAGTGATTAAGACCTTCATGCCTTTTTCTCCTATTTTTTCAGAGCCTTGGTGAATGCTTGTAAACACCGGCTCCGGGCTTCCGCATGATCAATGATGGGTTCAGGATACTTATTCGTATTTAATTCGGGTATCCATTTTTTTATATATTCATTATCGGGATCAAACTTTTCTGCTTGGGTTTCTGGATTAAAAATACGAAAATACGGAGCTGCATCACAGCCTGATCCCGCAGCCCACTGCCAATTACCATTATTGGCTGAAAGATCATAATCCAAAAGTTTTTTTGCGAAGTAGCGTTCCCCAGCATGCCAGTGGGTCAGTAAGTGTTTTGTTAGAAAGCTTGCCGTCACCATGCGCACGCGATTGTGCATGGCGCCTGTCGCGTTTAACTCGCGCATTCCTGCATCGACCATCGGATAACCCGTCATGCCTTCGCACCATCGATTGAAATCAGATTTTGAATTTCGCCACTGGATATTATCGTATTCTGGACGAAAACTTCGAGTTTCTACTTCCGGATAATGCCACAGAATCTGCATAAAAAAATCGCGCCAAATAAGTTCACTTAGCCACGTCTCTGAATACTTTTTCCCAGTGCGAGCCAAGTCCCGAATACTGACAGTTCCGAAGCGTAAGTGAACCCCTAAGTGGGTGGTTCCATTTTCCATTGCTGGAAAGTTTCTGGTATCAGCGTAGGACTTAATAATTTTTATTGGGACTTCGGAAGAAGGAAATTCCAACGTCGATTTTTGAAAACCAAGATCTTTTAACGACATCATCTTTTCAGGTTTCGCTACCTTAGCGAAAGATGATTCATACGTTTCCACAGGATAGGATTTTAAATAAAAAGCATCTAGGTTTGCTAACACTTTGCGCTTGTAGGGTGTGTAAACCGTATAAGGCTTGCGAGCGTCCGTAAGAATTTCATCTTTTTCAAACAGGCATTGGTCTTTGAAAGTCTTAAACTTAATTCCATGTTGTTCCGCCCATTTCGCCACTTTTTCGTCGCGATTTCGTGCGTAGGGCTCGTAATCGTGGTTCGTATAAATCGCTGAGAGTTTGAACTTAGTTTGCAGCTCTTTAAAAACGTCCAAAGGTTTTCCATGTCGAATGACAATGTCGCTACCCTTGCTTTGCAAACTCCGTTTAAGGTCCTCGACCGTTTTGTGAATAAAGGTCACCCTTGCATCAGACACATCATCTAGTTTTGACAAAATATCTGAATCAAAAATAAAAACCGGAAGAACATTTTCATTTTCTTTGAGAGCATAAAAAAGACCTGCATTATCATGAAGACGCAAGTCGCGACGGAACCAGAAGAGAGTCGTAGACATAGAATATTAATTTAACATTTGGCAAAGTTAAGGTAAATTGACAAGGAATGGACGATAAAAAATCTGCCAAAAAACAAAAAAGCTTGGATAAGATTAAATCCTCGATGTTTTCACGCAGCCTGTCTTTAGCGAAGATCACAATTCAGGCAGGGGCATCTATTGCCCAGCACGGCGTCAGTTCTACGCTTAAAAACAAAGAGGCCAAAGAAGAAAGCTGGAAGAAGCTGCTGCAAAATCAAGCTTCGTTGATTAGTTCTGAACTTGGCGAATTAAAGGGAAGCCTCATGAAAGCAGGTCAAATGCTTTCTATGTACGGCGAGCACTTCCTTCCGCCTGAAGCCAATGACCTCCTAAAATCTTTGCAGTCTGACTCCGCTCCCCTTTCTTGGGATGCCATCGAACCCACTTTGAAAAAAAATCTGCCAGCAGAAAAGCTGGCACTTTTGGAAGTCGAAAAAGAAGCCTTAGCTTCTGCCTCCATGGGACAGGTGCATCGGGCGCGAATTAAAGCCACCGGCGAAACCATTGTTTTAAAAATTCAGTACCCAAATGTAGATCGAGCCATCGATAGTGATCTAAAAGCCATTCGCACTTTGTTAAATACGCTGAAACTGTTGCCCCGGGATCTTAATATGGATCCAGTTTTTGCTGAAGTGCGAGAGATGCTGATTCAAGAAACCAACTATGAACTTGAAGCTCAGCTGACTGAGGATTTTTATGAACGACTCCAGGGTGATTCTCGATATGTAGTCCCAAAAGTGCTGCGTGAGTTTTCTGGGCCGAAAATTTTAGCAACCAGCTTTGAGCGTGGCTTAAGAGCCGATGATCCCTTAATTCAAAGTTTGTCGCAGGAACGACGTAACAAAGTGGCTTTGAACTTTTTAGATCTGTATTTCCGCGAAATTTTTGAATGGGGTGTGGTTCAAACAGACCCGCACAGTGGGAATTATCGCATTCGTATCAATCCCCAGGGACATGATCAGATCGTACTTTATGATTTCGGCGCAACCAGGGCTTATGAAAAAGACTTTTTAATACCCTATCGCCGCATGGTGAAAGGTACTTTGTTTAATGATCGGGAGCTGTTTATGAAAGCAGCCCTTGAACTTAAATTTATTGATGAACGGGACAATAAAGATCTTAAAGAGCTTTTTCAGGAGTTCTGTCTTGAAACCGTAGAGCCGTTTATCACTTATGAGGATCCCCGCAACAACTCAGGACAGATTGATAAAGACGGCAATTATGATTGGAAAAATACTGATCTGCCGCAACGACTTTCAAAAAAAGTATTTCAGATTATTCGAAAACATTCATGGCGGACACCACCACGGGAAATTATTTTCCTAGATCGTAAAACCGGTGGGGTCTTCATATTCCTATCGATGTTACGGGCCAAGTGCCGAGGACGGGATTTACTTTTAAAGTATATCGAGAAAATTAAATAAAAAAGGGAGCTTTTAGCTCCCTTTTTTATTAGTTCTTATTTCTGACTGAGTTTTACTGGCGCCGGAGAAAGCCAGATATCGATGATATCCCCTGTTTTGGTTTTACCAGCTTCTTTATACCAGAATTTAGAGCGCTCTCGGGCTTCCGCATAAGCACCCATCGGTGTAACAACACCTTTTTCATAGTTTAAGGAAATCTTTATAACCTTTTCTGAAAGCTTTAACATTTCTTCTTTTTGAGAAATGCCGTCACCGTTTTTATCATTCCATAGGACGAGTTTTTTGAAGGTCTTATCTTTTTTATCGATGAAACCATCTTTGTTGCTGTCTAGTTTCTTTAAAACTTCAAAACCATTTTCTGCAGAAACCGTATCACCGAATAGCTCTTCTTTTTGATCAATAAGGCCTGATTTGTCGCGATCAAAAGCTACAAAATACCCCGGAGCATTGGCTTCAGGCCACATCGTCTTATTCATTGGGTTTAATGGGAAATCACTGGAATTGTCAAAGCGCGGACGTTCACCATCAAAGAACACCATGAGTGGCGACCAGTAACCACCACAGAAGCCCGTTTGACCAGGGAAGGAGACGTTGACTTCGATACTTGATTTATCTGAAGCCACTGAAATACCACCGAATGATGCAGATACTGGGCCTGATTTACCCATGTAATCACCGCACGCCACCGTTGGAATATGTGATGAATAACCATAACTACCATAGACTGGAGTGGTGTTATTACAATCATCTACATCCTGTTCAAAAGAGTACGATTTTAAATAAATATCACCCTTATCACTGATGGTGATTTTACCAGTATCGTCGACAGTAACGCCTGCTGGAATGGGAGTGTTCAATAAAACCGTATTCCCAAAAATTGCAGCCGAACCACCGCCGTCTTTACCGATTTTATAATTGCTCGGAGACATTGGTTGAATCGTCGGCGCCACCATTCCCATTGGCGTCACCAATTGCGAAGGATATTTGACCATGATTGGATATTCTTTTCCACCAATCACCATGTTTAAGTTTGCAGTGATTGTCGCTCTTGGTGCTAAGGGATTACCCACACCACGAAGGTTGGTTCCAAAGCAAGAGTTATTAATCTTGATGATCGTGGTATCTTTCCCTGTACGGGTCACTAAGCCCGATGCCGGCGCTGAAATAACGGATTCGCCAGACGTTGACGAACTGACCGCCATGGGGAAATCTTTATCCGCGGCTTGCGCACCTTCGGATAAGGCAACCAGGGCAACCAGCATTGCTAGTTTTTTTGTTTTTGTTTTCATCATTTCCCCCCAGAAACTTTTACTTACTTTCAGCTGTATTTGAAGTCAGAGCCTGATCTTTAAATTCAGCTTTTTTAATTTGGAAATAAATCATGCGCTTTAAGACAGATTCGCGGCGTAAAGAAAACTCCGCCACTCCATCTGAAAGCAAGAACGGTTCAGTCCACATGCCATTTCCCTTGTACTCGGTTTTGTACAAGTAAGCAGGTGTGGTTTTATAGCGAGCATCGTCATATCTTTTTATGTAGTATCTAAGGATCTTAACACCCTTAAGGCGAATGACGGATTGACCACCACCCACTGAAGGAACATTTCGTAGGAATTGATCCGCGTTTGCAATCAATGCGCCTGTTTCAGGATGTTTTAAGTTTAAGACCTTCTGAATGGTCGCATCGCTTAAAAGATTCACACCTTGGACCGTCCCTACAAAAATAGGACTTCGTGGCGCGATCTTCATATTCACACTTCCGTTGGTCAAGGGGCGAATCCGTGCTGGAGTATCCAACATCAGTACTTTTCCGTCTTGCCACATCTGAGAACGGTTGGACTGCCCTTTATCCGTAAGAAAATTATTTTTATTCAGCGACACAAACTGCAAACTTGCTGACTGATTAAAGTCAGCCGGAGCTGCTCCTACGTTATAGGCTTTTACCGGATCATAATTTAGAAGCGGGCCCGCTTTAATATCGGAGGTCACAACATACAGTTCTTGAGTCCCACCAATTTTCAAAGTGATCTTGCGCTCTAACCCGTCAGTCAGCATATTTGCCGGCACGTCAGGAAAGTAATCAAAAAACAAACGCATGTTATCATCTTTTTGCAGAACATTGTTATAGGAAGGATCAATACCGTTGAGATCAGAAAATACGATCCGTTCCGCTAAGTTTTTATCGATACTTTGTTCAAGCTCTTGAGTGAGTTTAACTTGATCACGGGATACCATCAGCTGAGTTGAAACAATAGCTGTGGTTAGGACGGCCGCTAAACCAATCCCGATCATGATTTCAATTGCAGTGAAGCCTTTGTTATTTCTTATCATCATTTTGCACTCACCACGAAAATATAGTCTCTATATTTATCACCCTTTTCGATCCAGCTTTTGTGGGTCATACGAAGAGTTACTTTATAAAGTCCTCGATACGCTTCATAGGGTTGAATCGTATAACCATAAGTGCCCTGCCAGCTTGCCGTATCTTTGGATCTTGGCGCAACTTTACCGTTATCCCAAGCCATCGGCAGATTATCAACTGCAAGCACCGTTGAAGTTCCTTCATCGTAGCGGAAATTCACTTGATAGTTTTCTACACCAGCTTTGATGTTTTCTGCGATGTCGCTGACTTGTTTTTCAGTGGACGAAGTTACAAGTGTTCCCTTTGTCGTATTTCTTAACGACACCATTCCACCAACGAAAGTAAAGCCGATGGCAGAAATCATTCCTAAGCCAACAAGAACTTCAATGATGGACTGACCTTTATTGTTGTTTGGGAAGGTTCTCATAACGATCCCTCTCTTGATTGTTCTACGACGTAAAAGCGAACCAGGCGGCGCTTACAAGTCGTGTTCGATGATTTTTTATTTGGATTGATACCGCAATCAGGGTCCACGGATGTCCATTGGAATGGATCCGCTTTCGCGCGCAAACTGATTGTATTACAAGTCATACGGTCGGCCACAGTTTGCACTGACGGAATTGGATGCCAAATTGGGTCCGTGCCTGCGGCATTACAATCGCGACCGCTCATTGATTTTAAAACTCCATTGGCCGCGCGCAACTCTTTATAAGATTGCGGATGGTAGATCGAGCTCCATGTTATACCGGCTTTGATGGCTGTTGGGTGAACTCGCATTTTGCCAACAATGAAGGTACCAATAATTCTTAAAGGAGTCGTGCGTTCTTCAATTTCTAAATTATCACAGGCAAAGAACCCCGTGATGAAGTCTGATGTCTTTGTGATCACACACGTACCCACGATCGAGCGCACTTGGAAAGTGGCATTTGCACGGGTTTGGTTTTCCAAGGACAGTTTATCAATGCCCGGATCTTTTCCGATTTTTTCACCACCGGCAAAATTCCATGACGTACGTGTTCCAGCGGCAAAGCTCACATCCCATCCGGCACCACCGAATGACTGTGAGGTTTGGGCACTGCGGGCTTCTTGACATTCCTGTTCAAAAGCCGCCCAGTCTTGTTCGCCTTCATTCAAAGCAATTGCCGATGAATCCGCCTTACGAGACACAGAGTATGGAGCTTGAAGATTGGTATTTGTACCATCAAAATTGAAATTCAAATAACCAACAAGGTTTTGATTCGTGTTTTTTGATGTGGACACACTATTATAGAAAGTACTGTCATAGGCCTGAATACGAACGACCGGTGCAACTAGCTTTCCATTTTTATCCAAAAGGTTTTTTGGATTTTTAACTTTCACGTCTAGATTCAATTTATCATAGGCTGTAAAACCATAGTACGAAGTCACCTTGGAAGTTTCGATTTCAATCACAGGCGGGTTCGCTACGATAAGTTCGTACTTATTAAGATCTGATTTAGCAGAGTCGTAGGCTTTTGACGCCTGGTCGATTAAAGACTGCTGACTTGGCATTTTGTTATTTTTAATATCAGCAATGCTCTTATTAAGACCATCGATCTCTTTTTCTAGCTGGGCGATCAATTTTGGATCTTGATAATCAACGTCTTCTTCCTCTTGAACAACTTCTTTACCTTTCACTTTACCTGAACCAGAACCAGAACCGGAATCTTCAACCGCAACATTTTCCTCTGCGGTTGCAGAATTTTTTGTACTTGAACCCTGTGCTGTCGTGGTTGTCGTAGCCGGAGCTGTAGACTTCTTAGGCTCTTCTGGTTTCGCTTCTTCTGCAGCTAATTTTTCTTTTGCGGTTTTTAAACTCTTATTTAACGACGTCAGCTGATTTTCATAATCAGTATATTTGGTTCTAGCAGAATCATAAGTCGACTTCGTTGAACTTACTGCCGCCTTATAAGAGTTCATAAGCTCTGGCGAGCCTACTTGAACGACAAACTTACCAGTTGCATTTCTTGGGAATTGCGCTTCTACAGCACGTTCCCCAACTGCGATTTTTAAACTGACGACGGCATCATTGTAATCTTGGGAATTTACAACAGCGGTACCCGTACCCCACTCCGATTTATCCAAGATCAATGCATTACTTTGTTTTTTAAAATAGTTTCCTGAAGACAAGAAAAGACGGTATTCAAAATCATTTGTGGAGCTTTCACGAAGACGAGCCCCCATTTCAGTACTCATTAAGAACTTCGCGCTAGCTTTGTTTTGTTCGTACTCAGTACATTTACTCATGAGTTCTGTACTTGGCGGTGTGCCAGTTACGATTTTTGCAAAATATTGCAAGCCCGCATCCGCTCCACCGTCGTTTTCGATACCTTTTAAGAAACCACCGAAGGTTCTAGCATCAGCCCAATAACGATCCGTCATACCCCCCGCAGAACGAGGAGAATATTCTTTATTTGCGGCGCGCACCCAGCCGTTACCAAGATAGACTCTGTCAGCAAAAGTAACTGCTGAATACGGAACTGAAGTGTCTGTAGCATCTCCAGTGCCTGAGTCATAAGGCACATAAAGATGCCGATTTACGAAGACTGGGCTTTGAAACACCAATCCCTGGCTTGCGCCAAGGTCTTTGCGGCTTCCAAATTTATGCAGGGCCACGTCACCCTTGTCCATGATTGCATCCCAGCTTGTATCCAAGTGCAAATCATTAGGAACTAACAAAGCAAAGGAACCCACTTCGCGCGGATAAATAACGATCTGTGAAACTAATTCAGCACTTTTAGAACCTAATGAGATAGGCTCTGTGTCGCCTTTACTTGCTGCTAAATATACGCGCGCAGTTAAATACACCTCGCGCCCTGAGCGCGGCAGGTATTCACTGTTATCACGTGTTAACTCTACCCAAATACCAGCCACTGCAACAGGGTCACCGTCTGCGTTCTTAACTGTTTTTAGGGACTTTAAAACTGGAAACAAAGGATGGTCCGTCGTTGCCGCGTCAGTAGAAATATAGGCGCGCATTTTATCCAAGTGGATTTCATTGGCATTCACAGGCCCGACGTTTTGACCGGTGGCAATTAAGTTACGAATGAAGTTTTCTTGTTCCGTCGACATGATCAGGCGCTCTACGCTGCCTGGGTGAGTTAGGTTACATTTAGAAATGTTGCTACCACTTTGAGTGATGTTAGCATCATTCAAAAGTTTATCATCATTGGTAAAACAATATTTTTGGCGAACGCCGAAAATAACGTAGTCCATTGCACTGTTTAAAGCAAACTTGAGATTCACCAAATTCGCCGTTTTACTCACTTGTTCTTTTTGTCCTATTACATAATTCGTAAGGACATAAAAAGAAGTACTCATCACGGCGGTGGCGGCCAAGATTTGCAATAAAACATTACCTGCTGAGTTACGTACCGTTTTAAGCATAAATGTTTTTCCTTACTTTTACCCAGATCTCTTATCGGCGTTCCGTAGGAAAAACTTGTATAACAATATAAATTTACTAAATTGAAATAGATTTGCCGCCTCACTCTGAGACAAATCAGAAGAGAAGTCGGACTTAATGGCTTTTATAATATTTGAGGACCAATAGAATCTACTCGTGAGATGGGTCGGCGCAAGCACCGCCAAGGATTTCAGTTTCGATAGTGGCTTCAATAATCCCAAAATCACGAACGCGTTTTTTAATAGCGAGTTTCACATTTTCCATATCTTGAACGGTTGAATTTTCAGCCACCACGACGTGGACGGTATAAATGTGATTTTCGCCGTCAAGGGACCAAAGGTGGCCGTGATGCAAATCGATGACTTTGGGAATTTTTAAAATTTCTTTTTCTACGCTATGAATTTTAATATTTGGTGAAGCCATCAAAAATACTTTCAATGCCTCACGCACATTTCTAAATACGTTATATAAAATCCATAACGCCAAGGCGATCGCAAGACCGGCATCAAGCTGAGGCACCTCATAAAACTTCATAACGATGGCGCCGACTAAAACCAAAACCCAACCCAGCACATCTTCAATCATGTGCCACATCAGCATTTTTTCGTTTAAGGATTCACCTTTAGAAACCCTGTAAGCAGCAAAACCATTTACGGCCACACCAAGAAAAGCGAGCAGGATCATTCCGTTTGCTTCAGGCTGCTGGGGATTTAACAAACGTGGAATGGATTCGATAAGAATGAAAATAGAACCAGCGATAAGAATCAAGCCAGTGACTAAAGCACCGAGAGTTGAAAAACGACGATATCCGTAGGAAAAATCACCGTCACTTTTTTTATGAGAAAGCTTTTCAAGAAAAATAGCGAATCCCAAGGCCAAAGCATCACCAAAATCGTGAAGGGCATCGCTTAAAATTGCGACTGAATTGGTCCACAAACCACCTGCGAGCTCTATGCAGGCAAATGCAAAGTTTAAAGCCAGGGCCCATTTCATTCTTCCTAATGCACCACCATGGGAATGATGGTGATGATGACCATGGGCGTGGCTGTGGGAATGACTGTGGGAGTGTTGTGGCTTTTGTTCAGACATGGCTCATTAGAAAATTTCCGAGATTGAAAGTCAACCCGCCCCATGATACCTCCATGGACTATGACTCTTTCTCGTTTCAAAAAACTCGCATTTGCTCTTTTAGCCTATACCGTACTTGTGATTTTATGGGGTGCCTGGGTTCGTATATCCCATTCCGGTGATGGTTGTGGAGATACCTGGCCCCTGTGCCACGGGCAATTGATTCCAGAAGCCCAACGCGGAAAAACTTGGGTTGAATATGGCCACCGCCTTATGTCAGGTATTTATGGTTTTGCGGTGATTTATTTTTGGTGGATGGCAAGAAAGCTTTACCCTGCTGGACACTTTGCAAGAAAAGCCGCTTTAGCAACTTTAATTTTTACTATCACTGAAGCTTTGTTGGGCGCAAAACTTGTTCTATTTAAACTTGTCACCACTAACGATACTCCCTATCGCGCGTTCGTAATGGCTTTACATCAATTGAATTCGTTTATGCTTACTGGAGCCGTTGCACTGACTTTCGCTGCAGCCTTGGTTTCCCATGATCTGCCAAAGGCAAATTCAGAACACAAAGTTCATAAGTTTTTACCTTTAGTGATTATACTGATTGGTATCACTGGAGCTTGGGCTTCGCTTTCTAATTCCCTATTCCCAACCAATAATCTGTGGGAAGGTTTAATGGCGGACTTCTCTAGTCAGTCGCACTTCCTCGTTCGCCTTCGTGGACTTCATCCTTTATTAGCAACCTTGGGTGGTGGATCTTTAGCGTTGTACTTCTGGTTGAAAGCTCAAAGCAGCGAAATAAAATTGATTCAAGAGCGCTCCGTGCAAATGAGTTTAGCACTTATCGGCGCCATGATTTTTGGTGTCGCTACTTTGGTGTTACATGCGCCAGTCTGGATGAAGATCGGTCACTTGGCCATAGCTCACACTATTTGGGTGCTATTATTGCAGTGGGTGTTTTTTATGCGAACTTTTCGCGCACAAAACTAAGTTGTCAATTCCCCTGATTCTAATAAGCGATAGAGGAATCGAACTTTCTCATTGATATCTTTAAATTCTAAAACCATGTGCTGCATATCGTAATCGCGCACAAGGTAAGAAGCAAAACTCCCGACGATTTCTTCAGGTTCCACTAAATTGCGTAGCAAAATATCACGCTGAGTGGGATCTGGAATGTGGGTTTCAATCCAGCGATAAAGACTTCGAAATAATGCATCCAACTCAGTTTGCATTTGCGGCAAGAGCTCATTTTCTTCAGGAATAATTTCCGCTTCACACACGATATAGGGATGTCCTTTATCAAGGACCTTTCCCAAGCGTAACTTGCCTTCACCTTTTAAGAAGACCAAAAGTGTACCGTTCACCCGTTCTTCGATGATTTGCGCCTGGCCAAAACCAGCAATTTCTCGAACAAAAGGAACTTTTTCACCGGGCTGAACCGCTGTGACTTTGGAAGGGTCTTCAATAAACCCCAACGCAATGGGGGTCTGGCTACGAACTGCTTCACGCACCATAGCCAGATAGCGAGGCTCAAACACATTTAAAGGTTTTGTTGTTCTTGGAAACAAGGTCACATTGACGAGCGGAAATAAAAAGACTTCCATATGAACAAGACTCCTCACCTTGTCTCATTAGTATAAAGTCAGTAGAATGGAATTACTATGGAAAATATGGAAACCACCAATCTAAAAAATCAGGAAAGTCTTAAAACCAAAAACTTAGTTTTTTTCGATGGTGTTTGTCATCTTTGTAACGGATTTGTGGACGCTGTCATTAGTCGCGATAAAAATCACAAACTTTTATTTGCCCCACTTCAGGGTGACACAGCTTTAGGACTCTTAGCTCCCGGTGATAGAGAATCCCTTGAAACTGTGGTTTTTTATGAAAAAGGAAAAACTTATCACCGTTCCGCTGCGGTCATTCGTATTCTTGCCACCCTAGGCGGCATTTTTAAATTATTTCTTTTAGCTTTAATTATTCCAGGACCTATTCGCGATGTGCTTTATAAAATTGTCGCCCGCAATCGTTATTCCTGGTTCGGTAAACGAGAGTTCTGTCGCTTACCGACGCCCCAAGAGCGTTCTTACTTACTGCCTTGAAGAATCAGGTCGACAAAAGGCCTATCGGCTTCAGAAAGTTCAGAAACTTGAATTTCTTCAGGCTTAAGCCACTTAAACGCGTCGTGCTCTACTAACTGAAGATTTGAACTTAAAGATTCTGACCAATGCACGCGCAGTTTTATGACTTTCGATGGGTAGGCATAAACGGCCTCGCCTAACGAAGCCCCCACCTTTATTTCAATTCCTAGCTCTTCTTGAATCTCCCTCACTAATGCCTGCTCTGGAGATTCACCTTTCTCAACTTTTCCTCCTGGGAATTCCCAAGCACCGGCGCCGGTCTGACCTGGTCCCCGGCGAACAATCAAGATTTTTTTCTCAGGATCGCCATATCTACGAATCAATGCTGCGACCACTAAAACCGGTTGGGAGTTTTGCGCCATTTTTTTCACCTCTTAAAGACCTGATTATATAAGTCCTTTTTGAGTTTTTAGAAGCGATGTTTTAATCTTAATTCATCATGTTTTCCTATCGACAAACTCTGGCCCACTTCAGCAAATCGAATGTCATCATTTGGCTCTCATTAGCCTTTCAAGCAGGATCCATCAACACTGGCGGTTATCTTTCCTGCCACCGCTTTGTTTCGCACATCACGGGGTTTGGCACACTCGTGGGAACTGAGTCAGCAGCAGGAAGATGGTCAGCAGCCTTGGGAATGCTAGCCGTTCCCGTATTCTTCATTATTGGCTCCATGCTTTCTGCGCTCTTAGTCGATAAACGAATTCAAACGGGAAAAAAACCACTCTACCCCATCGTTATGTTACTCATTTTTTCGTTAACCTTAGCGGTCACGACCGCGGGAAACCTGGGAATGTTTGGAAGTTTCGGGGCCGAGATCGCTCACAATGACCATTTTCTTTTAGCAGCTCTTTGTATGGCTTGCGGTTTACAGAATGCCACCATCACTTCCGCTTTTGGCGCCATCGTTCGTACGACTCACTTAACTGGTGTTACCACGGATTTGGGTATTGGAATGGTTCGCGTGATCAGTGGGTCCCATCACATTCAGCCACGCGAAAACGAAATTCGTGCGAATTGGATGAGAGCAGGAATCATTGCTTCATTCATTCTTGGCTCTTTAATTTCTGCTTACGCATTTATGCATGTTCAATATTGGGGCTTCCTAATTCCCACAAGCATTGCTACAATTTTGTTTGGCTGGAGCCTCGTTAATTTCAATTCAGATTTGGATATCTCAGCATGATAGACACCCATAATTCCTATTTTATTATTCTGATCAGTGGTGTTGCCCTGTTCCTTTACGGCATGGGCCTAGCCTCGTCGTCTTTAGAAAAATTAATGGCGGGAAAAATCACGGTTCTTTTAAACCGCCTGTCACAAAGTAAGTTTTTAGCTATTTTAACCGGTGTTGTGCTGACAACTTTGATGCAAAGCTCAGGCGCTGTGACTTCGATGCTTGTCGGATTAGGATCAGCTCGGGTTATTAATCTTCGTCAAGTGATGGGCGTTATCATCGGCACGGCCATCGGTACGACCTTAACGGTTCAATTCATCTCTTTGGATTTAGGCAGTTACGCTCTTCCCGTATTTGCGATTGCTTTTGCCTTTTATTTTAAATCCAAGAAAACTGTATTTAAGAACCTTTCCATGGTTTTCATGGGATTTGGTTTATTGTTCCTGGGTTTAAACCTCATTTCAGTGGCTTCTCATCACTTTGCTGAAAACCCTCTGCTTACGGGATTATTCCAGAGTATTCGTGACAACCCTGGATATTCGCTTTTGATTTCTATTGTCTTCTGCGCCTTTGTTCAAAGCAGTGCTGTGACAATTGGTCTCGCGATGAGCTTGGCCGCCGTAAAAGCCATTACCTTTTACGATGCGATGTTGTGGGTTTACGGCGCTAATATTGGAACGACTTCTGTTGCACTTATTGCAGCAGCCGGAGGAAACTATATCGGCCGCCAAGTGGCTTGGGCCCATTTTTTCTATAAAACGATCAGTGTTGTTATCTTCTATCCGTTCACGCAACTGTTTATCGATTATTTGATGACCTTTGATACGACAACTCCGCGCTCGATTGCGAATGCGCATTTGATTTTCAATGTTCTTTCTGCAGTGATGTTCTTTCCGTTCATCAATAAGGGTGCAGAGTTGATTGAAAAGATGTTCCCCAAAGCAGCATCTGAAGAATTTGGAACCGAATTCGTTAATTTAAATAACTACCAAAGCTCGGCTCTAGCGATTTCCTATGCCAACCGCGAAATCATGCGCACAGCAGACATTGTTTTAGGGATGACCAAGGATTCGATAAGGCTTTTTGAAACCAATGATCCTAAGGATTTTGACTCAATCAAAGATCGCGACAACAAGGTCGATTTCCTATATCGCGAAACAAAAATGTTCTTATTGGACCATGCTAACAAGTCCACAACCGTTGTGCATCAGAACGTCATGAATATGATCATGTTCCTTAGTGACGTTGAAAGAGCAGCGGATGCAATTGATATCAACATCCTGGCTCTTGCGATAAAAAAGAACGCTTTAAAGCTAGAGTTCTCTGAAGAAGGATGGGCCGAGATTCGCCATATGCACGAAAAAGTGGTTAAAGTGGCCGCCATGGCTATTAATGCCTATTCAAATAAGGAACTTTGCGAGGAAGCGATCCAGCTGAAACGCGATCTTGCAAAGACCGAGATCACTTTACGCGAAAACCACATCAGCCGCCTGAATCGTGGTCTAGCTACTTCTATTAATACCAGCTCTATTCACTTGGATTTGCTAAGTGAGTACCGCCGTATTGCAAGCTTGCTTTGCAATCACGCTTATAATCAAAGGTCCACAACCACATGAATTCAGCCATCACTCCCATAGGTCTTCTGATTCTTTCCAACGTTTTTATGACTTTCGCGTGGTACGGCCACTTAAAGTCTTTTAAGGATTCTGCCCTGTGGGTGGCGATTTTAGTGAGCTGGGGAATTGCCTTTTTCGAGTATGTCCTACAAGTTCCTGCCAATCGCATCGGCTACACTCAATTTAGTTTGCCGCAGCTTAAGATCATGCAAGAGGTGATCACCATGGCGGTATTTGCGGGCTTTTCGATTCTCTATATGAAACAACCCTTGAAGTTGGATTTCCTGTGGGCGGGCCTATGCTTAATCGGGGCAGTTTACTTTATTTTCAGGACTCCTTAAGTTTTTTCTAACAAATGTATCTCATTCCAAGATACACTTAAGTATATGAAGTTCATATACATCCTCGAAGATGATGAACGCACCCAGCAGGATCTTTACGAATCTTTAAAAAGTATCGATCCAAAGCTTTCTATTCGCTTTTTTCTCAGTCTTGAACAATTCCACGAATGGCTCAAATTGGCCATGCACGAAGGCACCCTGGCGCTGGCAAAGGGCGGTCAAAAATTTAAAACTGATGAAAGCGAAGCCGTTGAGCCTTCAGACACTCACCAATTGCGCTTGGTTATCGCAAAAAATGAATTTTTAGGAATTAAGAATCTTGATCTATTAAAACGAGCCCGTGACTTCTTCATTCGTAAAAAACTCTGCCCCGCCGATGAAGTCACCTCTTTAGTTATCACTGCCTTTGATAGCGCTGACTTTGATATTTCCCAAGCGGAAGAACGTATCATTAATAACGTCATCTTTAAGCCCTTTGATAAACTGATGCTTAAGATGCATTTGGAATATGCTTTAGTTGGTCACAAGCCCCTTAGTACCGAAACTGTTTCAGCCATGCAGATGCAGTCTACTATTGAAATGCTAAAAGAAGTTTCTTTGAATAGCATTTCTGAAGTCGGCTTTACTACATTTAATAATCATCCAATTAAGCCGGGCGCTTTGACTAAATATTATAGTGATGCCTTTTTATCGGATGACAGACGAAGTGTTCTTGCAGTTTGCAAAACCAGCACGGAAATGACCCCGGGAAACTTCTTAAGTGAGTTTTTATTTTACGGCATGGACAATAAGCAGATCAGCCAGATCCGCAGAAACATTTTGCAAAACAAGGATCATCAAAGCCAGGAATTGAAAAACAGTCTGATTCCCGCTGCCGCATTTGCTTTAGGCAAAAAGCCTGAAATGCCTACACCTTTAAAAATTGTGATCGTAGATGAAGATTCCAATC
Source organism: Bdellovibrio bacteriovorus (assembly GCA_041888585.1). Taxonomy (GTDB): domain Bacteria; phylum Bdellovibrionota; class Bdellovibrionia; order Bdellovibrionales; family Bdellovibrionaceae; genus Bdellovibrio; species Bdellovibrio bacteriovorus_I. The sequence goes on from CP168971.1 coordinate 1,947,347, forward strand.
CATTGGGCTCGGAGTTAAGACAATTGCTTATTGATAAAATGAGCAATATCGAAATCTATTTCTTTGAAAGCTTCACTCAATTACTTTCTGATTTGGCAGATAAAGAAACCGCCCACCGCCAGACGCTTCCTGCTCAAGTGGACCTGGTGTTTGCTAACTTTGATATTTTCGGCACTGAAAAAGACAAACGCTGGCAAACACTGACACAATATTTGAGTGATCGCGCAGTAAAACACGAAGTGAAAACTCCGATTGTACCTGACTTGTTTTTATTCTCGCGCAGAGCCGTGGCTTTAGAAGAAGTGCGCACTTTTGGGGAATTCGTTAAAGACATGTTCTTTAGCCCCCTTGATCGAACTTACATTGTGAAAAAGCTTGTAAGCTTTAATAGTCGAATCATTAATAGAGAAGCTGTGAACCTGGGCCGCGTGGATGGAGAACGCGTATTAAAAGTCGCTAACCCGGTTGAAATCACACAAATTTCAGAAGCAGGTTTAATTTTAAAATACCATCGTTCAATGAGTATTGGCGCATTTAGAGAGTTCATTTTATGGCGCCCTCAGGAGCTTGAAACCCCTGAAATCGTGGGCACTGTGAATTATACTGAAGAAGACAAGGGCGAAGAAGGCGGAAGCCTTAATCACTTTGTATTTTTTGGAATGAAGGATTACTTCTTAAAACACATCCGTCTGTGGCTGCGCGAATCCTATATCAAAACCAAAGATAAAGCTTCTTAAGCTACGAGTTACCGTTCGTATTTTATTACGGTATGGGGCGCACCTTCTGGGTCGCTTCAACGATTTTCGTATATTCCGAACGGAACAGATTCATCACATCTTCAGCCACAGTCTTAGGGTCTAATTTTAGATCCTGCAGACTTAACGTACTGACTGGAGTCCCTTGATTAGTGATATTCATCGCAAAATGAATCATCACAGATACCGGCGATTTTGTGGCAATACTGATGCTGAGTTTTTTATCTTCAAGATAAATATCATCACCATCACGCTTCAAGGACTTTCCGTTAAGTGCTTTTGAATGAGCTTGCAAATAGTCCTTACAGATAGAAGCAAAAAGCCGTTGCAATGCCACACCAGAAAACAAATCCCGGTCAAAAATCTCGATAACAAAATGAAGCATTTCATCGCCTTGAATCACTGCTTTGGCTAAAAGGTCCTCCCCATCCACCATGTGGGTGAAAGGAATATTGCATCCGCCTTCCCAAGCAACGATCGACGGGCCTAAAACTCCATGATCAAGGTAAGCAAAAAGGGAGCGGAGCTGCGAACCATCGTAAGAAAATTTTTTATCAATGAACAAAGTTTCCATTTTTATCCCTTAAAAAGACTGCTGACATCCACTTTTGCGGACTCAAAAGCACGCTTGGAACGAAGACAAGACTCACACTCCCCGCACCATTTTTCCCCAGCAAAATAACATGGCCAGATCAATTCCCAAGGAACCTTTAGGCCTTGGCCCAAGCGAACGATATCGGGTTTCTTTAAATGAACTGTAAAACAACCAAGACTGACGTGATTAGAAGTCGAATACCACAATGCTTGCGTAGCTCTATCTAAAAATTCTTTGGAATTATCTGGGAAGGTCGCAGCTTCTTCAGCGTTAAAACCAGGAATAACTACTTCTGCTCCTGCGGCTTCAGCATAAGCTGCGGCGATATTTAAAAAAATTCCGTTGCGGTTTGGAACCCACACAGACCTTGCTGTTTCTTCTGACTTTTCTAAACTATCAATTTCTACTGCACTTCCCGTGGGAACAGTTTGTGATTCCACCAACAACGAAGATTTGTTGAAGTCCTTAAACCACGGAAGATCGACAACTTTATGGGGGACACCCAAGTGCGCGGCGATCTTTGCTGCATGCTCGATTTCTTTCTTTGCAGCCCTTTGACCATAGTTGAATGTCAAAGCAAGCACTACTTCATGCTGATGTTTGATGGCTTCATAGGCATTCACTGTGGAGTCTAACCCCGCAGACAAAAGCACTACGACTTTTTTTGTCGATTTCATGAGATGGCCTTTAAATCACGAATAAGGATTTGCACGGTTTTTTGTCCTGCAAAATAGTTCCACTGCAGCTCTCCTAAAATATGGTACTGACCGGGAACGCTTTCTAATGTCTGAAGCTGACGAGGAGTCGGAGTAAACAATAAAGCTTCAGATGTGAACTGTCCTGATTCATCAGCAACCTTGAGGCGTAAATGACCGCCCTTAAGTTCACGTTTTGAAAGGACTTGAATACTTGAAAAATGAATTAAGGGAATTGAAAAACCTGCCCCAAAAGGTCCTACAAAGTCATACCACTTCATAAGCCCCGCACTGACTTCGGAAAGCTTTGCTTCGACGTCATAAAAAATTTCTAGCGGCTTTGGTTTTTCACGAAGGTCTGAAAAATGACCTGAAAGTTTATCAATAAAATGCGCCACGCGGGTTTCAGCGATTTCAAATCCCGCAGCTGCAGAGTGACCACCGAAACGGCTTAATAGTTCTTGGGCCGATCCCATGGCTTGAACTAGACAGGCTTCTTGACCTTGTGGCAAGCGAGCACTGCCAACGATCATTCCATCGTCCCCCAAGGAACCGACAAAGGCTGGCTTATTGTAAACTTGGGTTAGCTTTGTAGCGATAAGTCCCACGACACCGCGGTGGAAGTTTTTAGAAGCTACGAAAACAAAGTCCTTATGAGGCCACTCTTTAAGTATTTCTTGAGCTTCGATTTCCGCATCGTTTTGCAATTGCACGCGGGTGGAATTATTCTTCATCACCTCGCGAACCATAGAACGAGCTTTCGCAGTTTCGTCTAACAGAAAGATATCAATAGGTAAAACGCCATTTTCCATACGCGAAAGTGCGTTTAATTTAGGCGCAAAACGAATCGCCACATCCTGACTTGTCAAAGGGCGATCCACTAAATCCAATTCTTCAAGTAATGCTCGAAGTCCGGCTCTTTTAGTTTCAGCAAGCTTTACAAGTCCGTGCTTCACTAAAACTCGATTGTCGTCGACCAGCGGAACCATGTCAGTCAACGTACCGATTACGAAATAATCTAAGACCTCTTTTAAATCCCAATTGTTTTTAGGAAGTTGCGGATGATCTTGAAAGTATCGTTTTAGTCCACGCAATAAATAAAATGCCACCCCGGCTCCGCACAAATATCCTAATCCTGAAGGGCAATCGCCTTGGTTTGGATTAATCACAACAAATGCGGGAGGAAGAGTTTCAGATGGTAAATGGTGATCTGTTAAGATCACATCTATGCCTAATTCCTGGGCGCGAGCCACAGCAGGATGGGCCGTAATACCCACGTCCACCGTAATGATAAGGGTCACACCTTGCTTATGAAGTTCTTCAACTGCAGCAACGTGAAAACCATAACCTTCAGACAAGCGTTTCGGCTGATAGTGCTGAACTTGAGGGAAACCCAAGGCCAACATACCGGTTTTTAAAAGTGCTAAACCTGAAGTTCCATCCAGGTCAAAGTCAGCATAGATACAGATTTTTTCGTTATTTAAGAAAGCCTGACCCAACCGATCTAATGCTTGGGGCATACCTTTAAGAACTGTTGGATCTTTAAGGTCCGCCAGTTTGGGAAAAAGAAGTTTATCTACTTCCTGAGGATTTTCAAACCCACGGGCCGCGAGAATTTTACCGATAAGCGAAGGCCACTGCCCGTCTACTTTAGCGGGCGTCTGCACTTCACTTAGCAATTCACGCGGTTTCCATAATGGGTTCATGCCATCCTTAAGCTTTTTTAGAATTCAATTTTTCCATCAAAAGTACCAGCGGAGCTGCTACGTAGATAGAAGAGTAAGTACCAAAGAAGATACCTACGCAAATAGCAAAGGCGATATCAGCCACTGTACCATCAGCAAAGAGATACAAACACAATGCTGAAACAAACGTCGTACCAGAAGTGATGATGGTACGAACCAACATCTCATTGATCGAGCGGTTGATAATAAATCCGTAGCCCTTTTCATGGTAGTGACCTTCAGTTTCACGGATACGGTCAAACACCACGATGGTATCATTCAGAGAGAAACCGATAAGAGTCATGATCGCAGCTAAGATAGCCACGTTCACTTCTTTACCGACTGCCACGAATACCGCCAAAGTGATGATCGCATCATGGGCCAAACACAGCACCGCACCTGGGGCAAACTTATAGTCAAAACGAAGAGCAACGTAGATCAAGATTACCAGTAAGCAGTAGAAAACCGCTAGTAAACCGTTACGTTTTAATTCAGCACCAACCTGCGGACCGACGGTATCAACACGACGAATGTCAGGTTGAGCAGCTGCAAATTGAGTGGTGATCGTATCTTTGATCTTAGTTAGATCTGCATTTAGAATTTCATTCGTTTCTTTATCAGTGGCACCTTGGCGACCTTGGAAACGCACGATGTATTCATTGCCTTCACCGAAAGATTGAACACCGACTTCACCCAGTTTTAAATCATCAACGGATTTACGGATTTCATCGATTTCAACGCCACCAGCGAATTTAACTTGGATTTCAGTTCCACCCTTAAAATCAATACCGTAGTTGATCCCGTTTACCGCTAGGTAAATCAAAGAAGCCACTACTAATAGAAGGGAAATGCCTCCGAACAACCAAGCTTTTCCTACGAAATCAAAACGGCCAAAAGAATCATTTTTAATAGTCATGTTCAGCACCTACTACACTGACAATTTTTTCAGATTGAATTTATACACAAGTGTATCAACGATCACTTTTGACACGAATACGTTCGCAAACATTGAAGTCACGATACCGATCAAAAGAGTCACAGCGAAACCACGCACTGGGCCCGTACCGAAGTACAATAAAACCACAGCAGTTGCTGCCACTGTTACGTTGGAATCGATAATTGCAGACATAGCACGGTGATAACCTTCTTTAACTGCGACACGAATGCCGTGGCCTAAACGAAGTTCCTCACGAATACGTTCGTTGATTAGAACGTTCGCATCGACCGCAAAACCCACTGTCAACGCAATACCCGCGATACCAGGAAGAGTTAAAGTCGCACCGAAGCTTGTTAACAAAGCAAAGATACCCAAAACGTTCAGTCCCAATGCTACGCTCGCTACAGCACCCATAGAGCGGTAGTAAACGATCATGAATAGGATGATGATAATCGCTCCAACATAAGAGCCCATTTTCGCTTTATCGATAGCATCAGCACCCAAAGTAGGACCTACGCGACGCTCTTCAAGTTGCTCTAAAGATGCAGGCAAAGCACCGGCACGAAGAGCTGTCGAAATCATCTTCGCTTCTTCCATACCCGCATTACGGTCTCGGGCGCTGCCAAGAGTAATCACCGCTTCGCCACCTGCAATACGGTCACGGATACTTGGCGCCGATTTTACGATCTTATCAAGAACGATCGCCATCTGTCTGTTTACGTTGTTACCTGTGATATCAGCAAATTTAGCTGCCCCTGCAGAGTTGAAACGCAAAGACACTTGAGGCGCGCCGTATTGGTCGTAACCAACGAAAGCGTCATCAAGGGCATCACCACCTAGGTTTGTGTCAGCCTTTAGAAGATAAGGGATTGCACCCGCCTCCATAGTTGTCGCATTTGCTGACTTTTCAAAGTATACGACCGTCTTTTCAGGAATTTTACCTTTAAGGTCTTGATTCACTTTCGCCACGTAATCAGTGTACTTCATTGAAGCCATTGAGTAGTTGCCAGCTTTTTCAGCATCAGCAATCATCGCCTGCAAAGCTTGTGGTTGCACTTCATCAGACACGATCATGAAATCAAGTTTTGCTGTCGTATTGATAAGCTGTTTTGCTCTTTCAGCATCAGCCATCCCCGGCAATTGGATCAAGATGCGGTTTGCACCTTGTTGAGTGATTGAAGGTTCAGCCACACCGAATTCGTCGATACGGTTGCGAATCGTTTCAATCGCTTGTTGAATTACGCGGTTTTTATAATCATTCAAGTAAGCATCAAAGTAACGAGCCGTTACTGTGGTGTCAGTGGAACCGATCACTTGCAAAACAGTGCTGTACTTGTCGCTTAAGAATTTTTCAACTCCCGCACGATCTTCAGCTTTCGCTACCACGAATTGAACTTCACCTTGCTCTGGCTTTTCAGATTTTACTTCTGCCACAGAAACGTTTTCTTTTTGCATTTCTGCTTTCATGGAACCGATCAAACGTGTCGTGCTTTCTTTAACCACACCGTCAACGTCAACGCCCATAACTAAGTGCAAACCACCTTGGATGTCCAAGCCGTAGTTTAGTTTTTGCTTAGATGGCCACCATGATTTTTCGCCAAAGTTAACGACATTTGGCAATACCCAAACGATTGAGGCTGCCACACCTAATACTGCGAGAATGGTTCTCCAACGAAGTCCTTCCATTATTTTTTATCCTCTGCTGTTGCTGCTTTCTGAGATGTTGCGATCTGGCTGCGAAGCATTTTAACACGCACGCCAGGAGCGATTTCCAAAGTCACGAATTGGTCTGTGATACCTTCAACAGTGCCCAAGATGCCTGAAGAGGTTACGACTTCATCACCACGTTTAACTTCTGACAAAAACTTCTGATGATCTTTTTGTCTTTTGGCTTGTGGGCGAATGATAAGGAAGTAGAAGATGACGAAGATAAAGATAAACGGTACGAACATTTCAAAGGCTGAAGGCTGGCCACCCGCAGGGGCAGTTTGAGCATAAGCTGTCGATACAAGAAGTCCAAATAACATGATTCCTCCAAAGTTAAAGCCCATTCCCATTTCGACAGTTAAAGCAATTGTCGATGAACATGGTTCTTTTAGCTGACGTTAAAATTCAGCATCTTTCTTAGGAAGAATCAATAGTTAACTCTAGCGCTCTTTCTTTACAAAACGCGTCAGGCAGTCGTCACGGAACGCTTCCCAGCGACCTTCTTCAATGGCTTTGCGGGCAAGTTCCATCAACTTCATATAGAAGTGAATGTTGTGGATCGTATTTAAACGCGAACCCAAAATCTCCCCTGAAAGGAAGAGGTGACGCAAGTACGCTTTAGAATAGTTTGTGCAAGTATAACAATCACATTCTGGATCCAGCGGTGAACTGTCCTCACGGTATTCGCTGCGCTTGATACTGACCTTACCTTGCCAAGTAAAAATGGTTCCGTTACGTGCTACGCGAGTAGGCATGACGCAATCAAACATGTCGATTCCTGAATCAATTGCAATGATCAGATCCGTTGGCGTCCCGACACCCATCAAGTAACGTGGTTTATTTGCCGGCATTTTAGGCGCCACATGCGGCAGTAATTCATGCATAAGATGAATCGGCTCACCCACACTGAAGCCACCTAAAGCGTAACCTGGAAGATCCACTGAGCAAATTTGTTCCATGCTTTTTAGACGATGCTTTAAGCTTAAGCCCCCTTGCACGATCCCGAAAAGCAAACTTTCCTTACGGGTCATCGCGGCTTTAGAGCGCAACAACCAACGATAAGTCAAAGCCATGGATTTATCGATCTCTTCTTCCGTCGCTGGATATTGCAAACATTCATCAAAGGCCATGATGATGTCTGAGCCCAGGTCCATTTGAATTTCCATACTCTTTTCTGGAGAAATGAAATGTTTTGCGCCATCTAAGTGCGAGCGGAATTCCACGCCTTCTTCAGACATGTTTCTAAGTTGGGATAAAGAGAAAACTTGAAAACCACCAGAGTCAGTTAGAATCGGGCCGTGCCAGTTCATGAATTTATGCAAGCCACCCATTTTGGCGATGGTTTTTTCACCGGGACGTAAATGAAGGTGGTAAGTGTTGCCTAGAACAACTTGCGTTCCACAATCTTTAAGCTCTTCGGGCGTCATCGCCTTCACAGTCGCTTTAGTGCCGACGGCCATAAACACAGGAGTTTGCACAGGACCATGTGCCGTCATCAGCGTTGCACGACGAGCGTTTCCTGCTGTCGCATGAACTTTAAATTCGCCTAAGCCCATTTCAGAAGTCATTGTCGTTTTTCCGCCATCTAACATGTTTACTCCCGCACCCAAGCTGATAAGTCGCCGTAAGAAAAGAGACGGAACTTTCGCTCAACCGCCCATAAGTAGCAAGCTTTTAGTCTTTCAAGAGTTGAAAAACCTGCCACTAATGCAAGCAAAGTGGATTGCGGTTGGTGAAAATTCGTCAACAGTCGATCGACGATTCTAAATTCATAGCCGGGTTGAATTAATAATTTTGTAAACCCCTGATACCCCTCTTGAGGGGAACCTTTAAGCAAACCCTGTCCTGCGCTTTCTAAAGAGCGTGTGGAGGTGGTACCCAAAGCCCAGATTTTCCGACCTTGGTTTTTTGCTTCCGAAATTTGCTTCCAGGCTTCAGCAGTGATTTCCACATACTCTTCGTGCATGTCATGATCATCAAGATCTTCCGCAGTCACTGGTAAGAAGGTGCCAAGCCCCACGTGCAAAGTTACTTCAACAATATTCACACCGCGGGATTTTAGGTTTGTAAGATCGCTTTGAGTAAAATGAAGACTTGCTGTCGGAGCTGCGAAACTTCCCGGCTCTTTAGCCCATGCAGTTTGATACCAAGATTCATCGGCTTCGACCGTATGACGCTGATCGCGTGCTTTTTGGATGTAGGGTGGAAGTGGAAGCTCGGCCACTTGTTGAAAATAGTCTTCACTGACTTCTTTATCTAAACGAACTTTTTGCGGGCGACCTTTTTCGATCAAGGTCATGGTCACACCCAAAGGAAGTTCAAGGGTCGCACCAACTTTGAATTTCTTTGATGGAAATAGAACTTCCCAGTCCGTGGCGTTGATTTGTTTTAAAAATAAAATTTCAATATCGTTAGAAAAAACCCGGCGTTTTAAAACGCGGGTGTTATTAAGAACCAAAACATCACCGGCAGGGATTTTAGAAATGAGATCTGCCATGGTGATTTCCTGGGGCTCTCCTGCAGCATTCACCCACATCACGCGAGATGGGCGCGCCGGAGTGGTCGCAATAAGCTCCTCAGGGAATTGGAAATCTAGGTCAGAAATTTTCATGGACACTGCATATCATAAAAGGCCCCTACGAAGGCACATTTTTCTAGCTCTTTAGGCCTAAAAAAACTACAACTTGGGAATGAGTTTAGGCCCCCTTTTACTTCTCTGCTCTGCCCTATTGCATGCTGCCTGGAATGCCCTCGCAAAAACCACGAAAGACAAGGAAAGCTTTCTTTTTTTGACGATTCTTTTAAGCGGACTTATCACCCTTGTTTTAGTTCTTAGCGGCTCAGGCTTTCAAATTCCCAATGCCACTGCCACCAAAATAGCCATCCTTTCGGGTGTCCTTGAAGGACTTTATTTTTTAAGTCTCAGTAAAGCACTCAATGCCTCTACCCTGGGCGCCTCCTATGCTATTATGCGTGGTGGAGCCATGGTGGTCGTTTGGCTTATTTCTTCGATCTTTTTAGGAGAGGCGTTTCATACCCGACATTTTGCAGGTGCATTTTTAATTCTTTCAGGGATTTTGGTGATGAACGGAGGCCAGTCAGGTTTGCTACTGAACTTAGGTTGGCAGGAAAATAAATGGTCTTATTTAAGCGCCGTATTTATTGCTGGCTATCACCTATGTTATCATCAAGCCTTGGTATACAAAGCTGAAACCAAATCGTTGTTCTGCGTGGCCATGCTAGTTTCATTGCCGTTTTTAGCTTGGGGTTTAAGAAATAATCCTGTAAACCGCATTAAATTGACCTTGCAAAACCACGGTAAAAGAGTTGTCACTACCGGAGCCGCGGCCACAGCAAGCTTTTTGATTTTTCTTTATGGACTTGAAGTCACAGCGCCGGGACTTGCAATTTCACTTCGCAATAGCTCGATATTTTTTGCAGTGATTTTTTCATTATTATTAAAAGAAGCCATCACTCGCTATCAGATTATAGGCGCGACAACAGTGGGCCTGGGCGCCCTGCTTTTAAGCCTCTAGGCGCCCCGACCGTTGTTTTAAAGTGTGAACGGAAAGCTAAAACTTAAAGTCGTCATCTTGTGAGTCATTTCATCCTCTGCCGAACCCAGGGTGTCCTCAGTCACTTCAGCCTTATCATATTTTAGGTCTGAATATTCCAAGTTCACACTGAACATTAGCAGACGAAAACCAACGCCTACTTTAGGTCCCTTGGCACCAGAGAACTTTGCATCCACGGTACCGCTTTTATCCGGATCTAGCTCACCACCCAAGATATAACCACCCCATAAACGCAAACCGAAAATAGGCATTTGCGCGCCACCCACGACACCGTAAAGAAACGATGTTGCGTTAGCATCATAATTTGAAATTGAGTTTTCAAAATTAGGCTTTGAGTAGGACACATCTAAAGCTGCAAAGAAAGATTCCAACGCATGAACACCGATTTTTAAATTAGCACCAAGTCCCGTTGTATTCCCCGTGGAATTAGTAAACGGAGTCGGCCAATCTATTTCATCTGTGGTTTGCTCATAGGTGATACCCGGCTCAAGAAAAAAGTTTGCCTGAACCGGAAGAACGTAAATCCATGCGACCAGTAAAAAGCAGATTGAAAGCTGCTTCATAAAAACCTCCATGGTCTATTCATAATAAATCATGATCAGAGCTTTAGAAGCTTTGGCTTTAGTGCCAAAAAATCCTGTTTCATCCTTCGTCTTAGGAGCAGCCCCGCTGGCTTCTAAAGTGTTTTTAACTTTCGCTTCCTTCGTTCGCAAAAACTTTTCTAGCGGATTTGGACGTTCAGACATATTAAAGACTCTGACGGTGTCGACCGCTTTTATTTCATCTTTAACAAAAGACTTCACGTTTTCGCCGCGTTTTTTAGCAAGCTCAACATCACCCTTGGAAGGTTTCACATCCTTGGTTGGATATTCCTTATCGGGCCAGCTGGCGACCTGCAGGCTGTCGATTTTTTTACCTTCTTTGGCTTCTGCTAATTGTTCACGAATTTCTTTTTTTGCGTCTTCAGTAAGATCTGCTTTACCCTCTTCAAATTCAATTTCCATCACTTTCGCAGCGCCAAGACCTTTCACGCTGTCTTCAGTTTCGGAATCGACACCGGCAAAAGCATTTACGGACACAAAAGACAGCACCATAATCATCGAACTTAGAAATCTCGTTGTCATAAAATTACTCCTCATTTTGACTGCCAAAGTTGCCTTGGTTTTCGGAACTTCGGGATGTTCTTGGACTTCCGGTTTCTGGGGAACTGCTGGACTCTTGATTTCTGGTTTTTCCACTTGCTTGGGATTGCGCTGAATTTCCGGTTGATTGTGAACCTTGCGCGGATCCACGGGAATTTCCGGCTTCTTCGCTGCTTGCGCTGACTTCCTTAGCTCCAGAAGGGCCTGGTAGACCAAAGGATTCGGTGTCAGAGGAATCTTGTTCATAGTTTTCATTTACACCCCAACTTGGACTGCCTGCTGCAGTTCCACATCTTGCAATGACGTCTTCCAATTTTTTTTCTGCATCGTCGGTGTCAAGGCCGTATCTATCGTGAACGAGTTCGGCAATTTCATGCACATCACCATGAGTTTGCTCTAACTCGTCTGCGCTTAAACCTTCCCAGGTTTTTTGGATTTCAGCCTTCACCAAGGTCCAATCGTTTTGGGAAATATTTGAACTAGCCATGGTGTCCTCCTTTGAACATCTATAAAGATGCATAGAGGGGGCCAACACGAAGCAGGCGAAATCGGATTAATTCGATTGTGAGATCCTTCAATTGGCAAACTGGGGAATAAATCCCTTTCCCACGGGGCAAAAAAAGAAAAGCCGAACCCAAAGTTCGGCTTCTGCAAATTTGTCTTTAAGCAAATACTACTCAGTGATCACCATAATAATCGATTTAGAAGCTTTGGATGGAGTTTTCACAGCTGTATCCGTCGTAGGAATGCCTGCAACCTCCAAAGACTTTTTCACTTTCGCATCTTCCGTATTCAGAAGATTTGTAATCGTACCAGGACGCTCTGCCATGCTGTGGGAATCCACATCAGTATTGCTAAACTCTTTTACGTAGTCCTTGATTGCTTTGTTGCGTTTTTTAACCAAATCGATTTCTGCTCTTGAAAGTTTTTTTGTATGAACAGATGGATATTCTGAATCACCCCATGTGATCACTTTGATTTCATCAATTTCGCCGTTTCTTTTGGCGTTTGAAATCACCCGGCGCATATCTGCTTTAGCTTGTTCACTTAGCTCTGCAGATCCCTTAGGGAAAGCAAACTCCGTGACAAAGGACGCTTCTTGTTCAGCTGCCACTTGTTTAGCTTCGATACTTGGGCCCGCCTTTGCCGCTGCTTTTTTTGCTTCAGCTTCTTCACGCTCTTCGCGGGTTGCGCACGAAATAAGCGATGCAGAGACCATCAAACCCAATAAAAGTTTTGCCAGTTGCATTTCTATGTCCTTTCGTTATTCCAGTCTGTATTTGTTTTCTAAGCCCTTAGGAATTTCCTCGCGGTAGCCGTGTTCTAGGGCATTTTCCATCACGTCCCCCGCGCTCCAATCCAGCTTACCTTTTTCATAATTAAAATCCACTTTGGTTGCGAGAGTTTTGTTTTCTTTATTGCTAAAGATCAGCTTTGCAAGGTCACTTGAAACTTCGATGCCAAAGTGTTTGAGACCTTTAAAGTCTTTTTGATCTCCTACAAATTCCATATCTGACATAAAAGGTTTTATATAACCTTTAACACCGTTGTTTTCACCTTTCACTTCAGCGTAAAGATCCATGGAGCCCTTTTTAAATGACAGCGGCACATACTTTTCAGTCAGTGGGTTCATCGATTTTAAATTAAATTTTCTAAGTTCAACCGCAAGAATCCAGTCATTGGGAATTTTCTTTTGATTAACTTCAGCAACTCCGTATATGGTGGCTGAATCTTGTAAAACACCTTTTATATTTGCGACAGTTTTACCACTTTCTTCAGTCGGTGTTGCGTTAGAAACTCGCCCTTGGATTTGATTGATCTTAAATGATAAATCTTTTATCGCTCCGGGCATTTTTGATATCTCAATACTTGAGTTTTTTATATCAACGCGGGAAATATTCACCGGAAAAACTTTTTCGCCAGCCTTTTCAGCATCCTTTTTTGACTCCGCAGCGTTTTTCTTAATGCCATCAAGAAGTTCTTTGTTCAGCTTTAAATCAAGTCCTTCGATGGCAATGTCGGTTCTTAAATCACCGCTGAAAATATCCCGCCAGGCCATGGAAATATCAATGGATTCTGTTTGCAAAAATACGCGGTCTGTTTCTTTTAATTTCCCTTCAAGGCCTTCAAGTCTATACGCGCCTCTTAAAATTCCCAGGTCCACATCGTCAAGATGAACAGCAAACACAGTTGAAAAATCTGCCATGAAAGAATTAAATGCCGTCTTGATCGCATACGGAAGCGCAACCCGAATGGCTCCAAGCACAAGAATGACTATAAGAACAACGCGAACCTTTTTACTTTTAAAATTTATGTTTTTCCAGTTGAACATGGGGTGCTTACCTTGTCTTTTCCTCGACTGCGCGACGCAGGGATAGATACAAAAAAAGCCCCTCTGGAAGTGAGGGGCTTTTTCTTATTTATTAATTAAAAACGAGTTGTTTTTTGATCACTTGATGATTGACGGAATTCTTTTTGACTGACTTCTGTAGAGTTCGAAATATCTTTCGCTCCAGAAGATTCAAGAATTCTTTCGGCTTTATCTTCCCAATCATTGTCATCAACGTGAACAGAGATAAGAATACCACCGTCCTTAACATACTTTTCATACCGTTTGGCTTCGTACTCAGGGATTCCTAAACCAGCCAATGCGCCGGCTAAGCCACCCACTGCAGTACCAACACCAAGACCCGCAAGGGCACTCATGATTGGGCCCGCAGCCACCAATGGTCCCAAAGCAGGAATGGTAGCAACCGCACCAATACCTACTAACCAACCCATGGCACCACCAAGGACTGCACCAGTACCGCCACCAATAGCAGCGCCCTCTGGAGCTTTTGTTCCTTTTTCGTGAGCAAAAGTAGCGGTGTCGCCTTTGTCAGGCATTAACACAGACACGTCTTCAGGACGGAACCCTTCAAGGCGAAGGTTACTTACACATGATTCTAAACTTGCACGGTTTTGAAAGATACCGTAGACAACTTTTCTTCCTTGCTTACCCATATAAGCCTCCTATTCTTTTTCTACTTCAGTTTGGTTAACGATAGATTTTGCACCAGAAACTTTTTTGGCTATGGCTTCTACTTTGTTACGCTCTGTCGCAGAATCAACGGGGCCTTTTAATGTGACCTTGCCGTTTTGAGCGATGATTTTAATATTTTTGGCATTCATAGAGAGCTTATCGTCAGCAACGATCTGCTCACGCACACGACGAGTGAGTTCTGTGTCTTTTTCACTCATCATTGCCTGATCGTCGGCTGTTTTTTGGGTGTGATAGGTTTTTGAAACCTCATCATCCTTAATATGACCTTTCTTATCCCCGTCAGCATAGGCACCACCGCTGGCGACGACAAGAGAAGCTGCAACTAGCACTGCTAATTTATTATTCATGTAGGCCTCCCTGCTTGGGTTTATTTGACTCTATAATAGTAAACTTGCTTACCCTAGCCTATGTAATGAGTGGTGTATGATTGCACATCACAAACTAAACTCCGAAGCACCAAAGTCCGATTACAATTTTTTTATATGGGTAACTTCTTGTTTTCTGAAAAGGTCTTCAGACTTTCCTAGGCTTGAGTGCATTTTTGTTTCATCCTCGTTAACGCAGTAACAACTTACATTCATTTCCAACAGGAGAAACTGGCAATGGCGAATCAGAGAAGAAGACAGGATTGGTACGAAAATGATCCTATGGATGAACGTTCTGGCTATCGTGGCGAAGATGACGAATATCAAATGAACCGTAATCAGCAGCAACGTTATCGCTCCAATGAAGACCGAGACTACTACCGTGGTGGCGGAGCTGGTTCACGCCGTGGCAGTCAAAATGAATACTATGAAACCAACCGCTTCGGACGAGAAGAAGGCTACCGTGACCGTGATCGCAATGATCGTATGGATTACGAACAACAGGATCGCTACGGTCAATTCGGATATGGTGCTCAAACTGGCGAAGAAAATTTTGGCCAGTTTAATCAAAGCGGTTACGGTCAAGAAAGCCAACGCAATTATTCGGGCCGAGGACCTAAAGGTTTTAAACGCTCCGATGAGCGTATTAAGGAAGAGGTTTGTGAAATCTTAACCCGTCATCCAGAAATTGATGCGGAAAACATCGAAGTTGAGGTGTCAGAAGCCAAGGTCACACTTGAAGGCGCTGTTCCGGATCGACGCATGAAGTACTTAGCAGAAGATGCTATTGAACATTCCTTCGGAGTACAGGAAGTCACAAACAACTTGCGAGTTCAAAAGGGTGAAGAAAGAGAAGAAAGACAATCAGAAAGCCGAAGCTCGGGAAGTGAAAAATCCAGCAGTAAAAAATCTGGTTCATCTTCTTCATCATCAAGTCATTAACGGAGGAGTTCCCATGGCGGATCTTTCAGGTAAATCAATAGCAATTTTAGCAACTGAAGGTTTTGAAGAGTCTGAGTTATTAGACCCCAAGAAAGCTTTGGAAAGAGCGGGGGCCGACACCCACGTCATTTCATTAAAAAAAGGAGTCATCAAAGCTTGGAACCATGACAAGTGGGGAAAAACCATTGAGGTGGATCGCACCGTCGAAGAAGCGGATTCAGCGGATTATGATGCACTCTTGATCCCTGGTGGAGTCATGAGTCCTGATAAATTGCGAATGGATGACGAGGCAGTTCAGTTCGTTCAAGAATTTATTGATGACGAGAAGCCTATCGCGGCCATTTGCCACGGACCTCAGATTCTTATCGAGACTAGCATTTTGGTGGGAAGAAAGGTCACCTCCTACCCTTCTGTACGTACCGATATCATGAATGCAGGAGCTGATTGGGTCGATGAAGAGGTGGTTGAAGACAGTGGTTTAGTCACAAGTCGAAAACCAGCGGATATTCCTGCCTTTAATAAAAAGATGATTGAAGTCTTTGCACGCACAGAGGATCAAAAAAAGGACGAGATTCGCAGACACAATCGTGACGAATCTCAACCATCGATCTAAGATTTATTTCTTCTAAAGGGGCATTTCCAGTCTGGGGGATTCATTTTCCCTGAATACTGGATTGCCTCCCACTTATTATCATAAAGTTCCACCATCGGATTCACCGATCCTTGAAATTGAACATCACGATGGCGTATGGACTTCACCATAGAATCAAAAATGCCTTTTTCACGTAAGCCTTGAAACTGACTGTATAAATTAAAGATCAAAGTATTGTAAGGCAGTTGGCGCGCAAGCCGGCTGCTTTTGGGGTGCATTCCTACGACGAAGAAAGCACTTCCATCTAAGCTAAAACAAAAGTTTTTATCTTCGGGGTTGGCACTGAACTTATCATCCCACTTGCCGGCGATTTCAGGATAATTCCAAATTGCAGAAAGTTCGTTAAACAGTTGTTGTTCAAAGGTGTGCTCATCCGGGCTTTGATCGTTGGGAAACACAGCTATATAGGTTAAATACTCCTGGCCGGGTTGGCTTTGTTTTTTCTTAAATGAGAGCAGGTTCTGCCCCAAACGCTGTGCTGATTCGCCACTGCCAAAGCCGCTGTAGGTATCAAAAATAAAATCGCCATCATGGAATGCTTTTACAGCAGCGACACAAGGATAGTTTTTTTGATTAACCAGCTCGCGAAGATCATTTTCAATTTTTTGTAAATTCATACATGAATTATTCGACACTACTTTATGGGAGTGCAACTTTTGCCCTCGTGTGTTTTACCAAGAAGCTGTGCTGATAAATTTCTGTTCTGTAAATTGAATTTATCACCGCAGGATTCACACTGAGTCTATGTTTCATCAATATCAAAACCACGAATCTTATTGGCAAGAAATCGATCCACCTCTTTACACTCCCCTATTAGGTACTTTGCATACCGATGTATGTATTGTAGGGGCAGGCATTGCTGGAGTCATGACGGCTTACATTCTTTTGAAAAATGGATTTAAAGTTGTTCTTATTGATAAAGAGCCCTTCGGTGAAAACGAAACAGCCCGCACCAGCGCCCACCTTTCTTTTGTCTTAGATGAAGGCTTTAGAAAGCTGATCAGTTTGCATGGTGAAACCAAAGCCAACCAAGCGTTATCAAGTCATAGTGATGCCATTGATCTAATTGAAAAAATCATCCTTGAAGAAAACATTGCCTGCGATTTTAAACGCATCCCGGGGTTTTTGTATTTAAGCCCTGAAACGGATAGAGAAGATTTCGAGGAGGAATTTGAGGCAAGTATTCGTCTTGGGGCCCCTTGTGAATTATTGCCATCACCGCCCTACTTTGCTCATTTTGGGCCAGCGATTTCGTATCCTCAGCAGGCGCGCCTTCATCCATTAAAATTTTTGAAGGGCTTGCTTGCATCAGTTCAAAAAATGGGCGGGCAAATTTATGGCCTGACGACTGCGGTTGAATTTCAGGATGGTGATTCGACTTTTGTAAAAACTAGTAATGGTTCAGAGATTTACGCGAAGTCCGTGGTTGTAACAACGAATGTTCCTGTGAATGATCGCTTTCACATGCACACGAAGGAAGCTGCCTATCGAACCTACATCATTGGCGTTGAAGTTCCTACTGGAAGCTTTCCCGATATTTTATTTTGGGACACGACGGATCCCTATCATTATGTGCGCCTGATTCCAGAATACTCAGAGGGAAAAGATTTAGTGATTATTGGTGGCGAAGATCACCGCGTAGGTCAAGAGCCCCACACAGAAGACCGTTTTGAAAATCTTTATGTTTGGGCCAAAGAACGATTGCATCTTGAAGGTGAACTTGTGCACCGCTGGTCAGGTCAAATCATTGAGCCCACGGATGGATTGGCCTTTATTGGAAAAAACCCTGGTGACAATAATGTTTTCATCGCAACAGGTGACTCTGGACACGGCCTCACTCATGGAGCCATCGCTTCCATGGTGATACGCGATCTACTTCAAAACACGGCAAATGAGTGGGCTGACCTTTATTCACCAAGTCGGATCAATCTGCGGGCGACAATGCAATTTGTAAAAGAAAATACAAATATTCTTCGTCAGTATACTGAAAGAATTCATGTTCCTAAAGAGTGGACGAAAGATCATTTAAAGCCCGGCGAAGGAAGTCTTGCGCAAATCCACGGACAAAAAATTGCTCTGTACTGTGATGAGAATAACGAGATAAAAAGCTTCAGTGCAATCTGCCCGCACCTAGGCGGAGTGGTTCACTGGAATGAAACTGAAAAAACTTGGGACTGCCCTTGTCATGGTTCACGATTCGCTGCGACCGGTGAAGTGATCAATGGTCCTGCTATTTCAGGACTGAAAGAAACGCCGGTTGATCAAACCAAGATTGAAAAATCTCTGGACAAAAAGGAACCGTATCAAGGTCCGAATGAGCTGCGAATATGATGACAGAAAACATAGAGTGGCTATAGACAGTTGGTACTCATATTTTTCAGAGAGACAATAAAGGCACCATTAAAAGGAGGCTTTTATGGCTCAACAATCAGCATCTTCACAATCTTCCAGTTCTTTTTCACCAAGCAGTAATGCTTCCAGAAGTTCACAAGCGTCAAGTAGCAGTGGTTTTGGAAGTCAAAGCTCACAAAGTTCAGGAAAAAATATTGCATCTACAGTTTCAGATTTTTCATCTAAAGCCATGAACATGGTTTCAAATCCCGAAACTTGGACCCGTGTTATGACAACATCAAGTTCCTATTTAAGAAAACATCCCGTAGCTGCAAGTTTTGCCGGAATTGCGGGTATAGGCTTGGTGAGAATGATTTTAAAACGACGTCATTAAGAGGAGGTTCGTCATGAATGCCATTAAGATATTTGCATTGATGATTCTTCTTGCTGGCAGTGCACACGCTCAGACAAATGCCACAACAGGTATGGGCACAACAAGCTCTACCTCAGGCACTACTTCGGGTTCAAATACAGGTTCAATTACGGGTTCCACAACCGGATCTACCACAGGTTCCACAACCGGCACTACGACTGGTTCTACCACAGGAACGGCGGACACTACTGGTACCATGAGTAGCACTTCGGGTGGTTCTACGACAACGAATCCTGTAGGATCGGTAGACAACCCTGTTTCCACAAACTCCATTTCTGGTGGCTCCGTTTCTGGTGCTCCAACCGGCCCCATGACTCCACCAAGCACTTCATCTACTATGAGCACAAGTCCCCGTACTTCACAAATGGACACGGGAGCGCAACTTGATCAGCAGCAAGAATGGATGCAAAGAAATCAGGATCAATACCGCAGAGATTTGATGGAGCAACAACGCGAATTGCAAAGACAGCAAGATAACCAAGTTATGCCTGACGGTCGTGCCTGGGAATAACTGGGACAATGACTACTAAGGTATAAAAAGCACGGGGCTTAAAAACCCTGTGCTTTTTTATCATAGGAATATGATTTTAAAATTCTATCAAGCTGACCTGATTTTTTAATCGAGCTGAGGGCTTTGTTTAATTCATCAATGGTGATGATATCCTGTTTTTTAGATAATGCACATTTAGTCATAACTGTATCCAGCCCCAAATCAGCGGACTCTAATGCGGGATACATTTTCTTATAATATGCAAACTCAAGGTTCGACATAATGGCATAAGAAATTCGGCCATTGATAAGCTTTTGAATATTGGCGTCATTATTAGGAGCATCTTCGCGAATCACTCCGCCTTTTTTAAAGTATTCATCCATCACTTGATAAACAAAATTTAAGACGGTTCCTACACGTTCACCTTGAAGATCTTTAATTTTTTGAACGGGTTTGTTACCAAGGTACACAATTAAATTGGTGCTGCGATAGAGATCAACACTCCATAAAACATCATTTTTTATGGGCAGTTGCCAGACCTCATTTAAGTGACATACGATCGCCACATTTCCAGAGACCAAGCTCGGAGCAACCCTTCTTTTGGGAACAAGGTATACTTTAAGCGGAAGTTTTAATTCTTTATAAATCGCTTCGCCAAGATCTTTAAGAATTCCGCCCTCGAGGGTCACCACATCTTGGGTTCTTCGGACTTCCACTAAAGGCATCGCATAGTTAGAATTAACGCCATATTTGAGCGTGGCTTCGCCCGATTTTGTTTTGGCGATTCCTGGCGTATTCCAAAGTAGCAAAGCAGCTAGCAACACAGCAAACATAGATCCACATTATATCACGGAGAAAGGTTGTCACTTCTTTTCATCTTCTTAACTTAAGATTTAGAATTTCTTCGGAGTTATCAAACCGAATTCAATTTATAATAATTATCGAAATGCGACCATTTTGTAGCTCTAATAATCGGTTCCTAAGCGGTCTCAAAATCACCTAAAAAGACAAGGATAGTCTCATAATCAAGTCCCTGTTTGCCTCACCCTGAGCCTGGGGCTTGGTGTTTTATACAACAGGAGTACAATAAGTCACATGGGCCGTTTGAGTACAACTTTTCAATCACTATTCATGGTGGGTTATCTAGCGTCTTGTTCAGGAACTGCGCGGGAAATAACTAAAGGTTCCGCTTTAGGACCTCCCGTTATTGGTGAAGATGGCACAAGAAGTGATGGTAACGATTTTGGTCAAATTTATACGGTGACAAGTATAGTTGAGGCCACAGATGACATACCTGAATGGACAGATGCAGACTTGCCATTCACTGCTGGCAGAAACAGCTGGAATATTGAAACACAAAACAAGCAATGGCCGTTTAAGTTCACTTATACATATCCAGCAAACAACTATAAATTAAATGAAGCTCACATTGTTATAGTCACGCAAAGAGATAATTCTGATACAGAGGCTATTTTTGTTGACGGTGTACTTACGGGTAGACCTCCAGGTGGCAACGTATCGACAACTTCCACTAAAGTAAGTCACAGACATTACGTGTGCGTCGGGGCTTGCGCAGCGGCAGTTACACCCTCGACTCCATCGAACACCTACTTTATGGATTGGGCATTAACCCATTATAAAGTAGCGACGAAAAATTCTTTTGATTTGAATATCGCAGACCTGCTAACACCTACAAGCCTCAAAGCCACAGATGTGGTCAGCGACGGTGTGGTGCGGGTTGTGACCGGCGACGACGCTGCTGTTTTTAATAATTATAATTCTTATTACAACAAACCTCTTTTGGTGATGGAAGGGTTTACAGTTTCTAGGTCTCCACTGACTTGCACCACCAGCCCTGATTATCGTTTTGTGAATACCTACGTGCATAATGATGGGAACTCCATCGGGGAGAATACTTTTTCAAGTGGAGTTGTTTCACCAGTAACATCTTGGAACAATGCTATGGCTGGATTTCGCGCAGTCGAGTTCTATTACGATCCGCGCTTACCAAGGGTTCCGGTTTCAAGTTTAACTCTAGGGAAGGCCGACATTTCTTTACAAGTAAAAAAAGCTGCGACTGGGGCATCGGCAATAATCGTGAACGGCATTGGTGTTGCGGAAAGCGGTTTTGATGATTCGTTAGCCACTTCGGCTGTGGAATCTTGGGAACTGAGTTCCTCAGCCGTCAGCTATTGGACTTCTTTTCTAGCAGGTATTCCTAATGACAACAGCACCCAAACTAGAACCTTGAATCTTATTTCATTGTTGGGCGAAACAAAGGTAAAAGAACTTTTAGCCCAAGGTAAATTAAATATTTCCATCGCAGGAGCCTTAGCCACAGTATCTGGAGCCGCCGCTACATCAACCCGCACTTACGGAGTACAAGTGGCTGGTCCTGAGCTGATTCTTGAAGGCCACTACAACACTCAAGTGTGTGAGATTCCAAATGACCCAACTTCCCCTTTATCTGATAGCGGTGGCGCAGTGGGATCTTGTGATTTAGATGCAACCTCGCCGGCGGCTTCTTCAATTCAAGTAGCAAGCATCACAAGCACTTCTGCCACAATTCAGTGGCTTACTAATGAGCCTGCCGACAGCCAGGTCGGTTATGGAATTTCAAGCACTTCGACGCTGACGACATTGGATTCAACGCTGAATAGCTTTCACAGTGTACAGATCACAGGTCTGCAGCCTTACAAATACTATCAATTTGCAGTTAGAACCAAAGACGGTTGCGGCAATCAAACTATTTCAGCAACGCGCACATTTAGAACCTTAAGGTAGGAAGCCAACATGCGAAGTTTGATCTTGGTTTTTATTCTATTCGTGACATCGACGTCCATGGCACAAAGTACGCCAGGGAAAAAACATGTTTTTTCCTTTTCAGCCATGGCTTTATCAAGCTCGACAAAGCAAGGTGGTGACGGTCCATCCGGAAGCACGGTGCTTTCCCATTCAGAGTACGTTTGGAGCGGTGAACGCTTTGGCTTTGGCGCTTTTTTTCAGTATGACATGCAAGGTACCACCGAAAAAGACTCTGTGTATGGTCCTAAGTTGGAAATTTATCTTCGTCCTTTTTTCTTCGAATTTGGTTACGCTCTTTCTGCAAAACGGGCGTACACGGATAGAACCATTGCCGAACAAACTGGTGACGGAACCTTTTATGGTGTAGGAGCGAGATTCAATCTCGGCGCTGGCGGAACTTCTGGCTGGTTCTTTCAAGCCAGTTACAAAATCAGAACCTTAAATATAAAAAAACAAGATGGAACTGAATTGGACGAACCCATTCAACAAACCGATGGCTATCCTTTAATAGGTATTGGTTATCAGTTCTAAGGAAAAACCTGTGAAGAACATTTTAGTTTTCTTATCAATTTTGTTTTTCATTTTAGGTTGCGGCCGCGGTCCTTCGCCGCTGTTACGCGTAGGTCAGGCTCCGATATTTGATTTTCCATTGTACGTAAGTTCTGGTGATGGCACTGGCACCATCTACAAATTTGAACAGGATGGAACTAAATCTACGTTCGTCACTGGATTAAATGATCCGAAGGGAGTTGCGACAGATAAGTTTAATAACCTATGGGTTGTTGAAGCCGGCTCATCACAATTAATTAAAGTCGATCTTTCATCTAAAGCAGTCACAGTAGTCAGAACAGGATTAAACACTCCCACTGTAGTTGCTGTGGATTCTTTCGGCGAAGCCTACGTAACCCAAGAAGGTTTAAACAACGTCATCAGAGCCAGCGACGGAAAAGTAATGGCAAGCTACAACTCAAGAGCCACTGCCCTAGCCTTCGGAGTTAACGATTTAATGCTCGTGGGATTATATGACGAATCTAAAGTTTTCTGGGGAAAAGAACAAACCTCTCCCAACACCTCTGTCACTGAACCCGTCATGATTGCCACAGACGCCACAGGAAGAGTCTTCGTAGCTGAGGGCGCAGCGACGAATGCTAAAGTCTATCGATTCCACCAACAAAACCCCGACGGTAAAACCACAGTAGCCGACGGTCTTAACGGAGCCACAGGAATAGCCGTAGACGCCGTAGGAAATATCTATATCGCCGAGCCCGGAGCTTCAAGGATAGTTCTAGCTACGTACGATAACCAACTCTATAATTGGAGTTCCATCGTAGCGCCTCAGTACATGACCTTCACTCAATACTAAATATTTAAATATTATAGAAAACAAGAAGATGGTGCGCCGGGGGGGACTTGAACCCCCACGCTCTCGCATACGCCCCTCAAACGTACGTGTCTACCAATTCCACCACCGGCGCAGTCTAGGAAGCTTTAAATTACCCCTTTTTAGTCCTCAGAGTCAATAGATTGGCTTTAAGAGTTAGACACTCTCAAAAACAACTTTGCCCACATTTTTAGCAAAATTCTTTAACCCCATTGATCCCCTTCCGCATCATTATAACAAGAGCATGGATGCTCTTAGACGGAAAACAAGAAGACGCTAGGATGGCACTGCTTGTTCCGAGGCCAAGGAAGGCCGCCATAAGGAGAAACAAGAATGACGGACTTACATGATGTAGCAATGTTCTGCCTCTTATATTCGGTCATCGTGATGTATGCACTGTGGATGACGATCGCGAATGCTGAAGCAAGAGTCCGAGTTAAGAATAAGAAATAGTTTTAATCTTTGCGACTTCGACAGGGTTTGGTGGTTCCCCTGTTCAAGTCAGGGGGGTCGATAAGACCCCCCATTTTTTTGCCTTGAATGAACCCCCAGCCAACCCTAGGATTTAGGAATGGTTGAAACATCCTTAGAGAAAATCTTTCTTCATCAAAAGGCAGCAAGCCTGCGCCTGCGAAAACAAGAAATTCAAATTCGTTTGGACTATTTAAATTCTCTAGAAAGAATCATTCAAAACAATCTTGAAGACATTGCTGATGCTCTGGCTATGGATTTCGCAAAACCAAAGCCAGAAACATTGCTTACTGAAATTTTTCCGGTGATGCATGAAATTCGCTTGGCTAAAAAGAATTTGAAATCTTGGACCAAACCAAAAAAAGTCAAGGCCCCCATCACAATGTTGGGAACTAAAAATTTTGTTATTTCCGAACCTCGCGGAGTATGTCTGATAATAGGTCCGTGGAATTATCCTTTTCAACTATGTATTTCCCCTTTGATTTGCGCTTTGGCTGCGGGAAACACCTCTTTCATAAAACCTTCAGAATTCACGCCGAATACCAACAAGGTTTTAAAAAAAATTATCAAAGAAGCCTTTCACGAAGAGATTGTGACTGTTATTGAGGGTGGTCCAGAAACCACTCAGGAACTTTTAGAACTTCCCTTTGATCACATATTTTTTACTGGCAGCACGCGAGTCGGGAAGATCATCATGCAGGCGGCAAGCAAACATCTTAGCAGCATAACCTTAGAACTTGGTGGCAAGTCACCGACCATCATTGATGCTTCAGCAAACTTAAAAGTCGCTTGCGAAAAACTAGTTTGGTCTAAGTTTATCAATGCGGGTCAAACTTGTGTTGCGCCTGATTATATACTTGTACAAAAAAGTATTTTAAATGATTTCAAGACTGCTTTCGTAGCAACACTGAATCAGTTTTACGGAGCTTCAGCTTTAGAAAAAAAGAACTCTCCTGACTTTGCACGAATTATCACTCAAAAACATACTGAGCGCCTGCAAAGTCTTATTCGCAATGCCACTGAGCTAAATGCCGAAATCATCACAGGAGGCGAGGTCGATGTTGAAGAACGATACGTCGCCCCAACGGTCTTACATAAAGTGGATCTACATTCCACCATCATGCAAGATGAAATCTTTGGGCCCATTCTTCCGCTTATTGAGTTTAAAGAAATTCACGATGCGATCCATTTTGTAAATGAACGACCAAAGCCCTTAGCGCTTTATATTTATTCACAAAGTGAAAGCAACATCAGTGCTATTTTAAAGGAAACAAGTTCCGGAGGAGTGTGCGTGAATGATTCAATTATTCATTTGGCCAATCCTCACCTTCCTTTTGGAGGTGTTGGCCCGAGCGGAATAGGCAGCTATCACGGAATCCATGGATTTAAGGCCTTCAGTCACGAAAAAGCCGTACTTCGCCAGTCATGGCTGGGAATTTTACTACGTCTTACCTATCCACCTTATTCAAAATTTAAAATGGGCATTTTAAATAAGCTGATTCAGTGGAAGTTATAGTTCATTAACTTAAAGAAAGAATCTTTTCGCGGTCGCCCACAATCCAAAGCACATCGCCTTTAAGAAGTTTCACTGTGGAATCTGGATTTAGAATCCGTTGCCCTTCGCGCTCAATTCCCACAACCAAACCGCGGGTGGCTTCTCGCAAACCACATTCGCGAATGCTTAAGTTTAAAAACGGTGAAGATTCGGTGAGTTGATACTGTTCTAGACTGTACTGAGACTGCAGCTCATCGTTCGTATGGGGAGCTGCTTCGGCCATTTCCATCTGGATAAACTTTTTAAAATCCAAGAGCTGAGCATCTGTCCCTATCACGTGAATCACATCGTGGGGCATAAGACATTCATTACGGCCCGGTGCTGTGATCTTTAAACGCCCACGCTCAATCAATGCCACTGTCACACCAAATCTTTCGCGAATGGAAAGCTCATGAAGTTTAATTCCGACGTAAGGAACCTCTGCTGGAATTTCAAACTCAGTAATATGGGCATCCCAAGGTGCCAAAGCCCGGGAGCTAGGACGAGCTTTCTTCTTTGTTACATCATCATGCAGGTTTGATAGAAATCTATTTTCAAACCAGTGATAAACAGTCTTTAACTTGTGGGAAAGGATATACCCCACCACCACCACCATCCATAGCGTGATCCCCACAGCCCAACGTAATGGGACAAACTGCGCCACCATGGCGCCTAAAAGGCCTACCGCCAGCATGATACGCGAAACAAGGAAGACGTAACTTAAGTTGCTCTTGTCCTGTTGAAGCACCAATTGATCAAATTTTTTGGTTCTTCCAAAAGCCAAAGCCCAAAGAAATGGGGCGCTTAAAAATAGTGTCGCACTTAACGCGATAAATTTCGCAGGTCCCTCTTCAACTTGGCGCTCAAGTAAGAAAGGTAAGGACACTCTTGCCATCAATAAGAAAATAGCAACAACAACGACTGAATTTAAAATGATTTTAATAACGTAAGCACGTATCTGCTCTCTCCAATCACGGTTAGCAGATAACGCAAAAGACATGACACTATAGGAATCTAATGTTGAAACCATTCTTGGCGGCAGAATTCTTTCGATAAACCCATAAACTTTTCCAGAGTACTTCAGCATATAAGGGGTCGTAAACGCGGTCACAACAGAAACGGCCACCGCCAAAGGGTAAATCGTTTCACTGATCACCTTTAAATTTAACCCTAAAGTAGCAATGATAAATGAAAACTCGCCGATCTGAGATAGTGCCATTCCTGATTGGACCGAGGACTTTAAAGTCTGACCAGAAAGAACAGATCCTGTCGCTACACTTAAAGTTTTACCAACGATAACAATGCTGGATAAAAGTAAAACTTCCTTCCAGTACACGGCGATAATATGCGGATCGATAAGCATTCCCACGGAAATAAAAAACACCGCGGAAAATAAATTCTTAATAGGCGCCACCAAATGATGGATGCGCTCCCCTTCAATGGTTTCAGCTAGAATACTGCCGGTAATAAAAGCCCCAAGAGCGCTTGAAAAACCCACGTTGCTTGCAAACACCACCATCAAAAGACACAAACCTACAGCCACGACTAAAACTGTTTCTTCAGTTAAAAGTCTTTGGGCTCTTTTTAAGAATGATGGAAGTAAGAAAATTCCTGCGACAAACCAGATCGATAAAAAGAAAGCAAGCTTTACGATCGCACCCAACATCTCACTGCCAACGAAGTCCCGGGTCAGCGCCACGGTGGTTAAAAGAACCATTAGCAATACAGCCACAAGATCTTCAATAACTAAGATCCCGAAGACCATACCAACGAACTTCATGTTCTTAAAACCAAGTTCTTCGACGGTGCGAATGATAATGGAGGTGGAAGATATAGAAAGAATTCCTCCTAAGAACAAACTATCCATCGTGCTCCATCCCAGAAATCTTCCTGTGATGTAGCCAACCATAATCATAAATGAGATTTCAAAGACTGCCGTAAAGCCAGCGGATCCACCGACCCTGAAAAGCTTTTTAAAACTAAATTCAAGACCCAGGGCGAACAACAAAAAGATCACCCCAATTTCAGCCCAAAGGTGAATACTTTCTGCACCTACTACAGTCGGAAAGATTGAGGTTTTCGGACCTACTAAAAATCCCGCGACCAAATATCCAAGGACGATGGGTTGATTCAATTTTTTGAAAATAAGAGTGACAAGGCCAGCGGTGCCAAGAATCAAGGCAAGGTCAGTGATCATTGCGGGTAAGTTATGCATACGTTCATTGTTGCAAAACTATAGGAAGCCCACAAATAAAAAACGGCCCCATGAGGGACCGTTTTTAAAAACTTACTGATTAGCTTATCTTACCCCGTCTTCACCTGGGCAAAACAGTCTTATTTCGCTTGAAGAGCAGCAGATACTGCAGCTTCTGCGTTTACTAGTCCAGAACCATATTCATTGTTAGTGTTAGGTCCCAAAGGTTGTGCAGTTTGTTTCAACAAAGCTTTAACTTGCGCACCGTTAAGTGACTTGTTAGCCGCTTTTACTAGGGCAACAACACCCGCTACGTGAGGACTTGCCATTGAAGTACCATCGAAAGCAGCGTAGTCAGTCGCTTTAGTTTGAAGAGTTGCTTTAACAACTTCGCCTGCATTTAGAAGTCTAACGATTTCTAGGCCAGTAGTTTGTTCAACCATGAATACCGCGATTGGAAGAACTGAACCGTCTTCAGTCAAAGCACCTTGGATCAAACCAGGAGCGTTGTTGTAGATTACAGCGCCAGTTGCACCCGCTTTAATAGCGTTTTCAATTTTTTCGCTGAATTTGATTTCGCCACGAGCGATCAAAGCATATTTGCCTTTTACGTTAATTTTCGCGAAATCTTCCGCTTTACCAAGACCTGCTGCAACCAAAACGTTTGTTTCAGGTTGAAGAAGTTCTTTAGCACCTTGGAATGTAGTTGAATTTACACGAGCCGATTTGTTGCCTACAGAAACTTCAACAGAAGCTTCACGGCCTGAACCTTGTGGTACAGAAGAAGGAACCGCCACACCAGGAGCAACGATCGCCAATTCAGGACCCCATTGAGAGAAGTCTGCTTTTTGAAGTTGGTTATCGATAGCACCTACCGCGATAACAGTGCTAAGAGCCGCTGGGAAAGAAACTTTGTTAGTTCCGTTATTACCAGAAGCCGCTACAACCACAACACCCGCTTTATCAGCAGCTGCTACAGCTTGGCGCTCAGCAGGAGTTGACCACATACCACCTAGTGACATGTTGATAACGTCTACTTTTTCTTGGATACCCCAGTTGATACCTTGAGCGATAGCGATGTTAGAGCAACCGTTCTCAGCACATACGCGACCTGCAAGGATTTTTGCTTTTGGCGCAACACCTGTGAAACCAGTTCTGTCCATAACACCCGCGATAGTTCCCGCTACGTGAGTACCGTGACCAATTTTATCAGTGTAATCAGAACCATTTGAATCACCAGTGAAGTCTTGGCCTTTTTCAAAGTTAGCTTTCAAAGAAGGATGAGCTTCGTCGATACCAGTATCTAGTACTAGAACGCGAGCGCCTTGACCTTTATTAGAGATAGCCCATGCTTGTGGAGCTTTAACAGTCAAAATACCCCATGGAGTTTTTTGACCCAATTTTTGTTGTTGAGAAGGCTGAGCTTTAGCCAAGTAACCTTTTACTGGGCGAGGAGCTGCGTGGAAAACTTCTTTTTCAACGTAAGCTACAGCTGGATTTGCTTTTAGCTTTTCGATTTCAGCTTCATTTTTAGTATCAACAATTAGAGTGTTCAAGTTTTCAAGAGAATCTTCAACTTGCCCTTCTACTGCTTGATGGCCACCCAATTTGAAACCTTTAAGTGCATAAGAAGACCCCTTCATCTTATACGCTTGGTTTACATTATTGAAAGCCTCTTTATCTTTCATAATTACGATCACACGCTCTGCATGAGCTGTAGTCGCCAACAACGCTGACAGGATAAGTGCGAAAACGTTGAGTTTCATAAAATCCCCCCCAAATCCATGGACTTTCACAATTGAAGTCCTTATAGGGAGGCACTTCATTTCAGCTTGAAAGATTTATCAAGTACTCTTTTGGAACCACCTAAAAATATTTTTCCACAGGGAAAAGTGAAATTTTCTGTCATGCTAGTGGCAGTTCCAATTTGGAACCCCAACTCAAAAATAGGCCGCACTCAGTGCTAAGTATTAGAAAGTCTTATAGTTCATATCAAAAGAGCGCATTAGAACTGCTTAATATTAAACCATTGAAATTGACTCAGCATGTCTTCATTTTTTTGTTCAAATGCAGATAAAAGCAGTTTTTCCCTAGCGGCGACGCAACTTCCACACCGTCACAAGCATTTCAAAACTGTCTTTTAAAATACGCACGCGAGATTGTTCCTGATGGCGCCAACGAATTCCCACTTCTTTTATAGAGCGCTGATGTTTCATCATTAAAAGAATCAGTTCCACATCCCAAGCAAAACGCGAAACTTTTAAATGCGGCAAAATCGTCGTGCGAAAAAGGAAGTCATTTCGCAAAAGTTTAAAACCACATTGAGTATCTTTAAAAGGCAATCCAATAAAGAGTCGCAAAATCTTATTAAAAGTCTTTCCTAAGTTCTGGCGAAACCAATGCTGCCTAACAACGATATCGCTTTCTGGCAAAGCTCGCGACCCCATGACTAAATCATTATTATAAATTTCATTTATAAGTTTAAAAGCCTCTTCCCAGGGCGTTGCCATGTCCGCATCAGCAATTAAAACATAATCACTGACCGCCTCACGCAATCCCTTTTGAACAGCAGCCCCTTTTCCTTGATTCACTGAAAAAGAAAAATGTTTTAGATCGCTCCAATCTTTTTCAGAATTTAATAACACCTGCTCAGTGCCATCGATCGAGCCATCGTTTATGACTAGCACCTCTTTTATTTTTAACTCCGCTGAATTTTCTTGGGCAAAATGACGAAGGGCTTTGAGCGTCACAGGAAGCCTCGATTCTTCGTTATAAGCTGGGATAACCACGGAGATGTCATACATATTAGTGACTGGCTCCTTCAGAATCCTTCGCTATATGTTTACCCACCGGAAAAAAGAAACTAAATGGCTCTGCCAGGAATCTTTTAAAAATCGCATTTCGAATCGCCCTGCGCTGCGGAGGATTTACATTCCTTGCTTTAATAGCAACCATCAAAGCCAACCAGAAACTCACAGCTACGTTAAAGACACCTATAAAGAAAATACCGATCGCAGCACGCCAGAACTCCATTGTGGAAAAGAAATCAGGGCCTAACACCGGTAAAGCGGCTCCTAGACTTCCAGAAGATAAAGTCACGTGTCTAACATCCAACGGAATTCCTAAAAACTTTAACACCTCTGGAGTCATGCCCAACATTATTCCCAGCGAAATATTACCGAAGAAGCCAGAAATATTTTTCTCAAGGAAAGCGGCTATATCATCGGCCCCTTTTTTTGAAAAAACCGCCACCAAAGTAGGACTGCGGGCCAAGGTCTTACGCATGGAATGCAAAGCAAACCAGTTGTCTCCCCATCCAGCGATGATACTTGAAAGCCACAATAAAACTCCCGTGAACGCAGCATAAATAATCACAGGACCGAAGATATCTACGGACTGATAAGCGGCCACGGCTTTTTCAGGGCCCATGATGTGACGACCAAAAAGCAGAAAGAAAAATGTATCAATTAATAAAACCGTGGGAATAACGAAAAGCACGTTCCCGGTTACGGCGGCCACTTGTGACCGGATTAAGTGAACGATTTCCGTGACTAGCTCTTCATTCTTGCCAGTGGATTCCACGTCACTCATTTTAGCTGCCAAGGCAGGAGCGGTCATTGCGGGCTGCTTGGTGCCTAAAGTAAATCCCGCAAGTTGGATGGCGACAAAACTAAGAGCGTAATTCAGTGACGCTAGAAAGCCTTCCGCAAATCCCGCAAGACCTAAACTAATGACGCCAATTTTAATGTAGGTGGTTAAGCCCGTAAGAGCTCCGCCTCCTCCAGCAGCCATAAGCATACTGCGATACTCTTCGCGGGTACGGGTGATGTAATGTTCACCTGTTTCAGCGGCACGCTCTGCCACTTTTTTTGAAAGCAAAGAAATATTTTGAGAAAACAAGGTGCGCACGCTGCGCAGATCCTGATTTTCAGCGACAAGCTTTGAGAGAAAACTTGTAACCCTGCTGCCATCGACTTTTTCCATCATCAGCATATCAATAAGACTGTCGATTCTTTGCAGAAAGATATTTAATCGCGCCATTTGAAAAACTAAATTAACACTGACACCGAACTGGTCTAAGTGTTTATGAACTTGCTGAAGCTCACGGCGGCATTCCCACAAGATCAAACGGAATCTTGAAGCTTTTTCCGCAGTTAAGTTACGATCCCCGGCATGGTAGGCGTTTAGAAACTCTTCCAGTCCTCGAACCGCACCGAAAAAAGCAGAATCACGGAAGTTTGGATTTTCAAAGCGAGACCGTAAAGCTGGTGAAAGACCAATAGCACGCACCTGGATAACCAAATACACAAGTGCGTCTTCCATATCATGGCGCAAACGATTCCAGTCGCTTTCATCGGCATCGACCTCAAAGCTAAATAATCCGGCAAGCTTAGCGAATGTCGCCTCATCAATGGAATCTAGCCACAGAGGATCATCACGATCTGGAAATAGAGCCCAAAACAAATAAGCCAGCTCCTGATCTAAAGGCGGATTGGGAAGGATTTTTAAATTCACGCGATCAATAAATTCACTCCAGATACCGAGTTCACGAGGAAGACCCGTCTCTGCATAGAGTTCTAAACCACTGACTTGTTTTACGACGGCACGAAGGTTTTTTGCCACCGCCTTTTTCCAATCGGGATTTCTATCCAATACTAGTAAGAAGAATTTTAAGCGTGCTATTGGCAGCTGCCCCGTTTCTTTTACCAGGTGCGAATCGACTGCACCCTCAAAACGGATCCACTGCAAGACCTTTACTAACCAAGTTAATTTATCTTCTAATAATTTTTGCTCTGATGCTGAAGACAACAAAACGTCAAGATCACTATGAACTTTTCCACTTTGTTTAAATGAAACCAAACGCTGACGAAATTCTTTTAACTTTTTAAACATAGAAAAAGTTTACAGAAGTTCGATGGGCGCACCAAGACTCATAGCAGCGCGCACATTTGTAGGTTTTTAAAACAAGAAAAACTACGCTTCGATGATATGGTAAGGAATTTCAACGATGGCGCGAATACCTTTGCGAGCTAAGGTGGCAGCGATCACAGCACGCACCCCTGTGATGTTTTTGCCCTTGCTACCGATGACTTGGCCAAGGCATTTTTTATCGCATTCAACCTTGTATACGGTGGTTTTATCGCCCACTGCATAGCTGACTGAGACCGATTCAGGATAATCGACAATACCTTTAATAACTCGTTCTAGGAGATCGCGGCCGTCTTCTCGAGCTTCGTCTAGATCAATATCTAACAAATTATTATCACTACGTTTTTTGATCACTTTAAGATCAGACATAACTAACTCCTACACCAAACATTTCGGTTTTGTAATGTAAATCTTAAGGAGTTTTTTGGAGTGGAAAGTGTTTGTAATGGACCTTATTATGGACCACAAAGCAGAAAAGGAGGATTTCTCCTCCTTCTGCAATTAGTTCGTTTTTAGTTTAGTTAAAACTCTTAAAAGCCGTCTGTCGTTCCAACCTTCGAGCGCTCATCATCATCAAAAGGAATGATGCTTGACGCAGACTTTGCAGAGATTACCGGTTTTTGTGCGGTTTTTATATTCACAACATTCGATCTCTGAACATGTTTTGTTTCTTCAACTGGGGAAGATGCCGTCACTGATTGCGCACCTCCCATGATAGTTTGATTCAATTCCACTGTTAAATTTTGCGCCGTATTTGCAAGATTATTAATCTCGCTGCTTGTTGCTGCGATTTCTTCTGCCGAAGCCGCGTTAGCTTGAGCCGCTTGATCCAATTGATTCATGGCTTTGCTAATTTGTTGAATACCTGTTGTTTGTTCTGCGCTTGCAGCAGCGATTTCGTTATTCAGATCCGCCACTTTCTTAATTGAATTTACGATATTCGCTAAGGACTCGCCACTTTGATCAGCAATGCGGCTGCCTTCTTCGATTTGTGATACGGAATCCTTAATCAAAGTTGAAATCTCTTTTGCTGAGGAAGCACTTCTTTGCGCCAAAGAGCGAACTGCTTCAGCAACCACCGCAAATCCTTTACCTTGCTCGCCTGCTCTAGCAGCTTCAACAGCGGCATTAAGCGCCAGCAAGTTCGTTTGGAAGGCGATATCGTCAATCACGTCGATAATCTCTTCAATCTTTTTAGAAGATTGAGAAATAGCACCCATTGAGTGAATCAAGTTTTTAATTTCTTGTTCACCTGTTTCAGCTGAATCCTTAGAGGATGCAGAAAGCGCCGCCGCTTGTTTTGCATTGTCTGAATTCATTTGCACCATGGAAGTCATTTCTTCAAGGGCTGCAACCGTTTCTTCTAAAGAGGCCGCCGCTTCAGTAGATGATTGTGACAAACTGTTGCCCGCCTCATTAAGCTGTTCGACAGACGTCGCCACTCTTGCACTTGCCGTTGAAAGACGATCTGCGATGGATGACACTGAAGATGACACGCGAGACGCAATCCACAGAAGTAAACCGAAAATTAAAAGCGCACTGAAACAAGTAACAGCAATCACTGTCTTCATGACAAAAGCTTCTTCTTGCTTCGCTTTAACGACGCCGTCTTTAGCCATTTTAGAATAAATTTCGACTACGACTTTATTCCAATTTCTAATTTTACCACTGGTCTTATCTAAAGTTCCAGTCAGCATGACCTTGGCTTCTTCAATTTTTTGCGGATCACCTGATTCAATTAAAGCGATCACTTTATCCATTGATGCATAATACTCAGTGAAAAGAGGCTTTACTTCTTGATAAGCTACGTCCTCTTCAGGAGTGCGAGGAATTGGGTCGTATTCCATTTGCGCTTTTCTAAATTCTTCAATGGCTTCCTGAGCTGATTTTAAGCGCTTCGTAACGCGCTCTTTATCTTGGATTTCTCCGATAGCCGCCCATGATGAATATAAAAACTTATTGCGGGATTGGCGCATTTCCCCCACACCTTCAAATGTTGGGATCACTTGGTCATTGGCTTCAGATAGGAGAACTAAAACTTGTTCTACTCCTTGAAATGCCACCGTTCCCAAGACAGCAAAACCAATAACTGGAAATACTGCTGCTAATAATAATTTGCCCTTAATGCCTCTAAACCAAGATTGAATATCCATGAACTACGCTCCAAGGTTACACTTTGATAATGCAATTTCTCGGAGAGATACTAAAGGGACTTAAGGAAAATCTTGTAACGCGAGTTCTTCTTATAAAATTCCAACAAATTTAAGTATATTCGCACACCTAGGAAACAATTTTTAATTTTACTCTGTAATGAAAGTAAACTTATTCTTGTGCAAAAGTCGAGAGGGCCGATCCAGTTAAACGGTAGACAGTCCACTCACTCATAGGAACTGCCTTTAAGGATTCATAGAAATCAATGGCAGGCTTATTCCAATCTAAAACCGACCACTCCACCCTTCCACAATTCCGTTCGACGGCGATTTGCGCGATGGTTTTTAATAAGGCTTTGCCAATTCCTTTTCCGCGTAAATGCGGCTGCACGTACAAATCCTCAAGATAGATTCCTTTTTTACCAAGCCACGTGCTGAAGTTATGAAAATAAAGTGCAAAACCCACAGGCGCTTGATCCCATTCAGCGATCAAAACTTCAACCGGAGAGTTCTTTGCGAAAAGTTCTGATTCAAGCTCTTCTGCAGAGGTCACCACTTCGTGTGCTAGTTTTTCGTATTCAGCAAGCTCTTTGATTAATTTTAAAATTGTCGTAGCATCACCGGCTTTAGCTTTACGAATATGGAGCGAGGGGTTCATACAATTTCCTTTTTTCTATTCGGGTACTTAGCGCACGGGATTGAGATTGTCACCAAAACTTCATAATTGCTAATTAGTACCACCGCTTCGGCAGTGCTAAAATCAGAGCATGTCTAAGATAATTGCAGTTCAAGACTTATTATCTAAAGGGACCAGTCTTAATGATGAGGCTGGAGGTTATCTCCTGTGGTTTATGGAGTCGATCGAAATAGAAAATCGGATTCTTGCCCAAGCCCGCCTTTCAGTTGGTGAAACAGCGGTCACCTTAGCCTCCGTTGCTAATGCCATTGCCATAGCCCGCATTGCCGTTGATCGAGGCGAGTGTACTGTCGCCCAGTATGAAGCCGCCCTTGGTCCTTTGTTGAAATCAGTTGACGAGCTGTTAGTAGACAGTAGGCGCGACATTACATAAGCAATTTCTTACTCGCCTCAGTGCAATAGTCTTACAATGTTCTTATGGGACAAAAGATTTCTCATAAGCTTCATCTCCATAAAACAGCGACAAAAATTTCTTTTGGGTTAGCCCTGTCCATCACTCTTATTGGCATTCTGGTTCTTTTTGGTTGGCGAACCAATACGCTCGATTTACTGACTGCTTGGGATAGCGGCGCCATAATGAATGAAAGAACTGCACTTGGTCTGCTCTTCACCGGCTTAGGAATTCTATTTTATCTTTTCTCTTTCCCACTGTTAAGCCAAGTATGTGGTTATGCTATCGCTCTGATAGCTGTGACTGGCGTTCAATTTTTACGTATTGATGAGTGGTGGAATCAAAGCTTAAGTTCTTATTTTAAAAGCTCTGATACCCTCAATTTAGAAAGCTACATGTCTCCTTACACGCGAAGCTGCTTTTTTCTTATCGCTGTGGCTTTAATCTCTCCATTCGGCAGCGACTTCAGAAAAAAATCGATGATCTTTGGGCTTTTTGGTCCAGTGGTCATCGCGATACCAGCAGCAGCACTGATCGCCAATTATTATGATCTTGGACCCACGGCAGAAGTGGGCCTCAACGCAATGGCGCTGCACACAGCGATCACACTTATAGCTTCAGGAATCAGTCTTACGTATTTAGAATTTGAATCAAACAAGGCCAATATCAAGCAATGGTGGCCCGTTATCCTTGGTCTTTGCACTTTCATTATCACTCTTATTATCTGGCAAGCCTATATTGTCAGACTTCCTGAAGAACAATTCCTCGCCGACCTTATTTTAGTTGTCGGTGTCATCGTTTCCGTTGTGCTTGCTTTCATGGGCTACCTGATTCAATCCCTGATGAAAAGTCTTAGTATTGCCAGTGCTACGGAAAAACAACTTAAAGAATTAAACGAGACCCTGGAAGAAAGAGTCGCTGAAAAAACCCGGGAGCTCGCACAAAGATTAATAGAACTAGATAAATTTAGTGCCATCGCGGCCCACGATCTACGCTCTCCTGTTTCATCGATGATTTCTTATTCAGAGCTTATCATGGATGAAACACCAAAAGAGCAGCCCGCTTATCAGTATGCTGAAACCATTCATCGCCTGGGCACGAAGGCTATTAGGCTGATTGAGGTCTTGTTGGAATACGCGCGTTCCGGAACAGTGACATCAAAACCAGTGGAACTGAATACAAACCATATTGTCGATTTGGCGATCACAAATCTGCAATCAGAAATTGCTGCTAAAGATGCAAGTGTTGAGGTCACCCCCCTGCCGAAGGTTTGCGGCGATGAAGTTTTATTAATTGAACTATTCCAAAACCTGATTGGGAATTCTTTAAAATACAGCCGCGAAAACGTGGCCCCGGAAATTAGAATAGGCTGCGAGCAAAAAGAAAATATGAACCAGTTTAAAATCACTGACAACGGTATTGGCATTGACCCGGGTTATTCAGAAAAGATATTTGGCCTCTTTGAGCGCGCAAAAGAAATCGCTGGGCAGACGGAAGGATCTGGTGTGGGTCTGGCGGTTTGTAAAAAAATAGTCGAAGGATACGGTGGAAAAATTTGGTTTGAATCACAGTTAGGAATAGGGACTACGTTTATTTTTACTTTACCACTCGTGAAAAACACCCCTTGCGCGGTTCCTCCGCAAGTTAAGTAAAAGCTCTAGGAAATGTACTATGCAAGACGTAGTTTGCAACCAAGCGCCACAGTTTTTACTAACGTGACTTCTGTATTTTCACATTGTTAAAGTCCCGATCATGAATTTATTCGGTACACTTTTGTTAATTCTAATCTCCATGCTATTTTGCGAAAATAGTTATTCAAAACAAAGCACCGAAGAAATCACACTTCACTATTACGATCGTCCGCCATTTATGTTTGAAAAAAAACATATACCTGCAGGACTGACCGCTGATTTGGTGCTGCAGATTTTTAAAGAAGCAGACATCCCTTATCATTTAAAGAAAACTCCAGCGCGCCGCCAATTAAGGATTCTTAAAGAAAACCAGGGGGCGGACTGCTCTTTGGGCTTTAAACGCTCCCAAGAGCGCGAGCAGTTTGCGCAATTTACGTTACCTATTTATTTAGATGGACCCTGGGTTTTAATTAGTTCTCCCCGACTGAATCTAAGCCCTAACATCGCGACAGTTTTTGGAAATAAGAATCTTTTAGTTCTATTATTCTCGCGCTTTACCTACGGACATCGCATTGAAGAAATGTTGATGAAGTATTCACCGAAAACTTTAACTATCGACGGTGAAGTTAGCCGCCTTTATGAAATGGTTAAAAATGGCCGGGCGGATATTGCGATAGTCACTAAAGAAGAAGCGGAATACCAGGATAAAGCCCATCCTGGTAGTTTCCGCATTTATAACTATCCTGAATTTGGTCCCCATGGTGAAAGCCGCTATATTGTGTGCAGTAAAAAAGTTTCTAAATCCACCATGATGAAATTAAATAGCACCATTCAACGCTTAAAAATTCAGATCATTTCACAGAAGTAGGAGCTACTTCGTTTAAAAAATCCATAAAGTCGCGCCACGAACGTTTGTCCGCTAATTCATTATAGGCCACACCATCAGAAGGATCATCACCAGCTTCTCTATGGGTGAACGAATGTACGGCATTGGCGTAGGCCACAAACTTATAATCGGCTTTTGCGCGATTCATTTCATCTAAAAATCCTTCCACTTGAGTGCGTGGAACTAATGGATCCACCGCACCGTGGGCTACGAGGATGCTCGCCTTCACATTTTGGGTGCTTTGCGGATTCGGAGTCGAAAGCACACCATGGAAACTAACGACTCCCACCACATTGTCGATGTTGGCTCTTGCGGCTTCCAAGGCCCCAGCACCACCAAAGCAATAACCCATGACCACCGTTTTAGAAGCCATCACTTCACCTCGAGTTGCCACGAAATCAACTGCGGCTTTAACCCGGCTGCGATATAACGGAATATCTCCCATGTATTTTGCTACAAGCTGAAATGCCTCTTCAGGGGTTTTTGGTCGAACTCCCTTACCATAGATGTCAGCGGCAAAGGCGACGTAGCCTTCTTGGGCTAACATGCGAGCACGCATCTTTTCATATTCCGTCAGTCCCATGAACTGATGAATGATCACCACAACCGGTCGTGGCCCTTTCCAAGCGTCATCGTAAACCAGCACACCTTCAAGAGTGGTGTTACCATCCATATAATCCAGAGTTTCTTCTTTGATCGCAGCAAAACTGAAAGAGGACACTAGCAGACAGAACATCAGCACACATAATTTCATAATCAACTCCTTTGATTTATTTATACGATGGCGAAAGTTCGAGAATTGATTCTAAAAACTATATCTAAGAGCCGTCAAAAGGCCTTGTAACAAAATAGATGCGCTGAAGTGTGCAATTGCAGTCTAGTAGTCCTGAAGACCCAACAATTCCTTGCAAGCTTCCATGTGTTTTTCAATTTCGCTTAAATGCTTTTGTAATTTCAAAAGTTCGCGGTCATCAAGTTCGGCTTCCATGGATGCTAAAACGATGGGGTGTTTTTTAAGCCAAGCTCCTTGTTTAGAAGCATAATTTTCGGGAACTCCAGAACGTAGAGCGGCCATGCGCGCATCCCCGTCTTTACGATACTCTGAAATAAATTTTAACGTTTCTAAAGTAAGAAGTTTGCGATGAGCTTTAAGACGTTGGGAAAAGCCAGCTTGTCTGATGCGCATAAACGATCTTTCGTAAGGAGTGTTCCAGCAAATTATATGCAAATTGCTCATGTGAAGCAAAAGCGTGGATGATTAAAACTCTTTGCGTCAGGGACGAGCAAATTCCTTTGAGATTCGCAACAGACTTTGAAATAACTTTTCCCATGAAAACTTTAAAAAATTACTTTGTCTTGATCGCAGCCATCGTACTTTCTGTTTCCTGCGCGCATTCTAAAGCGACTCATTATGATCGTTTTCCTAAAACTCCCGCGGTTCCCTATCAGGGCGAAGTTTTAGATTTTTATTCAACAAAAGACGCTTACGGGGAGTTTTCGAACTTCGCCTTATTCCCGGTCTTCGTTGATGACCAATGGTGGTCCACCAGTGAACACTATTATCAAGCCCACAAGTACGACACCCCCGATTTGATTGAATGGGTAAGAGCAGCTGCAACACCTTACGAGGCAGCCCAACGGGGGCGCGACAAGAACATTCCTAAACGCGCCGACTGGGAACAGCGCAAAGACGAGTTCATGGAAAAAGCAGTGTGGGATAAGTTTTCGCGTTATCCAGAGCTTAAAGAGCTGCTTCTTTCCACAGGCAATGCTCGGATCTATGAGCATACCACTAACGATTGTTATTGGGGGGATTGCGGGGATCGCACGGGGAAAAATAAACTAGGATTGTTGTTAGAAAAAATCCGCGAATCCTTTAAGGAGCAATAACTAAAAGCCTGCTTATGAAGCAGGCTTTTTTTTAATTTAACTTTGCTGATGGAAGTTTATCTTTAGGCTCTTCTTTTAACATCGAAAAAACCGCGTTCTGGAAGCACACCAAGGACTCCCCGTCTTCGGCGTCGAATTCAGCTATGAACTCGCGTTGGAAGGCTCTAAGCTTAGTAATAGCCTCTTGCAGGCGTTCTGGCTTCATGCGGATGAAATTCGTTGAATACTGACGGGATTCTTTAGGAATTAAGTCAAAGGAACGCTCAAGCAGTCCTAAGACTTCTTGATGCATGGATTTTGGATCTGGTTTATCAGGCACGCCTGGCTCTAGGTTTAAAACCTCCTGAGGCTTCATTCCTAGGATCGGAGCTAAAACCTCAGCCAAACAACTCTCGGTATCCTCAAAGCGAGGCATGCGCAGGCCCTCACGCACGATATAGCGGGCCAAAGAGTTCTTCTTTTCACCATCAAGGTAATTCAGCACCATAACCCTAAGGGTGGCGCTTTCGATGGACTTTTCGTATTTAACTAGGTTTGTGAAATGCGTTTTTTCTGCTTCATTAAATTCAAAGTATTCACAAAAGGTCTGTAGTAACTTATCACCTACGTGGCGCTTTTTATTTAAAATCATCGATAAAGCTGAAGGGTAAGCAAGCCCCAAATGACGAGTCCACGTCGACAGGCTCCAGCCGGTACGGGTCTCATTGCGCCAGCTATTATAGTCCGCTAGGAAGGCGCGATAGTCTTTATAGTTCAGAATATCAGACTTGTTCATCGTGCCCCCTTATACCCTAGGGTCGCTAAAAGCTTACACAGGATTAGTGAACATTCACAAATCCGGTGAAAGGTTTTCATGGAGCACCCCTTGTCTCGGAAAATTATCCATGTCAAAAGCTTCGACATCTGAAAACAAGAAAACCTAAAGGAGACTTTATGAAACTTATGATCGCTATTCTTATGATGGTTCCAGCTTTAGCTACTGCTGCTACTGAGATCGTGTACAACACATCTTCAAACCCATACATCCCTGCACGTGGCACTGTAACTGCTAAGCAAATCTGCTTAAACAGCAACAAAGATGCTTTCAAAGTTTACGTAGCTCAACACGTTGTTGAAACTTGTGACTCTGTAAAAACTGATTACTCTGATTCTACAAGACCTAAAAAAGTTTGCGTTGGTCGCAAATTGGTAACTGTTCCTGCAACAACTGCTACAGTTTCTGCATTCACTAAAAAAGAAGTTTGCTTGAAATGGAACAACAACGATTCTAAATACCCACGTTGCGTAAAATCTGTGATGAAAGACGCGATGTACTCTACTTCTTACACTCAGTACAAATATGAAATGGCTGACTACAGAAGAGAACGCCCAATTTCTGCTAAAAACAAAGAAATCGAAACTTGCAAATAATTGCTAGTTTGTTTCGATAGCAATCCCCCCAAAAGGCGCTGATTTGAATCGGCGCCTTTTTTTATAATCCGATCTCTTCGTCTTTTTCAGGACTCCACTCTAAAAGCGAAAGCTCAGAAGTTTTTTTCCAATCGACTTTCACTTTTTTCATGACCTTAATTGAGACTTCATCACCACTGATGGTCCACAAAAGAGTGTCCCCTTTTGCGATTTGCAGAGCTTTACGAACCCGCGCCGGAATAGTTGTCTGATTTTTCTTTGAAGCCTTTGAAGTTGCGCCTGCTTTTGCCATGCGTGTTCCTACTCCAATTCACTTTGAATTAAGCGAGATGTATCTAAAGTTTAAAAGGAGGGAAAAACAATGTCGAACGAGTTTGCTTTTTAGGGTTGGTTTCGGGCGAAAAACTGGTCCACCCAGAAACTAAAAAACCGCCAGAACGGCGGTTTTAAATTTGGAGGTGACGAGCGGATTTGAACCGCTGTAGCAGCTTTTGCAGAGCTGAGCCTAACCCCTCGGCCACATCACCCCTAAAGGAAACGTCAATCTAGTGAAAAACGCCCTTTAAGTCAACTTTTAACAAGGTTTAGACTAACACCCCAGGCGCTTTAAAGATTCAAAGGGAAGGAAAGTGATCTTCAAAGCTTTTTCCACGTGGGCTGGCAGCAACTTTTCGCAACCTTCGAGGTCCGCAAAGGTTCTCGCGACTCGCAGCGTTGCAAGATCCCGGCGGCGGGAGGCAAGCTCTTTAGGAAAGAGTTCTTCGAGATAAAAACTTGGAAGATCGCGAATCAGCTCTTCCCACGTCCACCTGCCTGAGGGCTTAGTAAATCTTGAATCTTTGCCCGCCATCCCTTGCCGGAAGTTTCGCGCGGCTTCAATGGTCTTAAGAACATCCCGTCCTGATTGCAGACTTCCTTCTTCGCGCTTCTTCGTAAAAAAGATCACCTGAAACCGGTCCACTAACGGGCCCGACAGCCTTTCCATGTAGGACTGACACTTCTTTAGCGACCTTCCGCAAACGATCTTTGCTTGCGGGGTCCAATCCCCACAAGGGCAAAGATTCGTCGTCGCAATCACTAGGTTTTCAGCCGGATGATCTTCGTAATAGCGTCCACGGCGAATGCGAATGCGGAATTCTTCCATGGGTTCGCGCAAAGCTTCTTGCGCCCGCGGGTTAAATTCTAAAAGTTCATCCAAAACTAAAATGCCTTTGTGAGCTCGCGAGATTT
Source organism: Bdellovibrio bacteriovorus (assembly GCA_041888585.1). Taxonomy (GTDB): domain Bacteria; phylum Bdellovibrionota; class Bdellovibrionia; order Bdellovibrionales; family Bdellovibrionaceae; genus Bdellovibrio; species Bdellovibrio bacteriovorus_I. The sequence goes on from CP168971.1 coordinate 1,990,332, forward strand.
CACCTTTAAATGGCGGAATACCACCACCAATCAAACCCAAAGGCGAAGTGGAATGATGGGGCTGAATCAGCGGCCGCCAATTGATAATTTCATCCTTTTTAGTTCTATTGTTGCGAATGATTTCCTGAATATCTTCTTGCGATGGACTTGCTAATAAGCTTTGCAGAGTTTTTGCAAAAGTACTTTTACCGGAACCAGCAGGACCCGCCAACAACAAGCTGTGTTCCCCCAAAGCAACAAGCTTTAACATTTCCGCCTGCCTTTCTGGAAAATTTAAATCCAAGCCAAACTCAGGACGAATCAAAGGATATTTTCGGGGCTGCTTTGCGATCACCGTTGGCCCTTGCACATCTTTTAAAAAAGCTAACGTCGTACGATCAAAGGGCGCTACTGAATTTTGAACCCTCCCCGTCCACACGCACACTTCCTCATCTTCAAAGTCTTCGCAAAGATCATCAGGTTCGAAGACTTCACCATTTAACGACAGCTCGCCATAGACAAAAACTTCATCAAGCTTGGGCTTTTTAATCTGTTCACTTTCCCAAAGAATCCCTAAAGCCACCGCAAGCTCTAGCCCCCGAGAACTTTTCTTTAAATGCGCAGGACGAAGATTTACTAAAACCTGCTGCGCTTTCGGAAACTCAAAATCCTGCGCACGCAAGGCACTTTTAATTCGATGTATACTTTCTTTAATAGCTTGATCAGGCAAACCTAAAAATTGAACTTGTGGGAGGCCAGGAATAAAACTAATTTCAACATCCACCGGAACCAAACGGTCATTTTCACGAATCAAAGATTTTATTTTCATGAGAGCAAAGCCTTAGCAAATCAGAGCCAAGGATTTTGCAAAAACAAAGGGCCTCTCAACGAGAGGCCCTTACGAAGCTCGGACAAAAAGTTTTAGACGGTAAAACTATTTTTCCATTTCTGGCATTGCCGACAATGGGTGGTGGTCTTCAATAGTCCGAGCCATCGTATGGGTCGTAACGTTAGTATAAATTTGTGTCGTCTGAATACTTGCATGACCTAAAAGCATTTGAATGGAACGCAAGTCTGCGCCACCTTCAAGCAAGGCCGTCGCACAGCCATGACGGAATCTATGCGGATTTACAGGCTCTGGGAAACCAGCACGCGCCGACCATGCAGCCAACCATCTCCATACGTCAACACGTGATGGACGGTGACCACGATCATTAATCAAAATCGCAGGCGAATTTTCTTTAATCAAATTCGTGCGGTGATCCTTCAAATAAGCCGTTAGATTTTCCGCAAGCTTTTCAGTCAATGGCACTAAACGTTCTTTATTGCCTTTACCTAAAACCTTGATCCAACGGTCCGTAGCATTGAAATCCACGATGTTTAAAGCAATCAACTCAGAAACGCGGCAGCCCAAACCATACAAGAACAAAAGAGTCAGTTGGTTGCGAGCCGTCTTGTGCGCATCTTGAACTTCAGCGGCTTCAAAAAGTTGATGAAACTCTTGCGGAGTTAAAACTTTTGGAAGACCTACTTTTACCTTAGGTGGTCTTAGCTCACGAAGCTCAGGACATTTCATGCCACGAGTTTCACAGAATTTAAAATAAGTTCTTAAAGAAGAAATAACCCGGGCCTGGGAGCGCGTGGAGAGCTTATGCTTTTTCATAAACTCATAAAACCCGCTGACCATTTTGCTGGTTTTTCCGTATTCAATATAAAGTTCCAGATCACGGCGATAAGCCATCACTGTATTCTGAGAACGTCCTCGTACATTTTGCAGTTCATCAAAGAAGTCGATCCAAAGAGGTAATTCCATACTTCTATTAGACCCAGACTTTTATCCCAAGCGCAAGAAATATTATGTCACTAATTTAAAACAACATATACAAAGGTTCCGAAATAAAAAAGGCTCCGATCGCTCGGAGCCTTGATGGTTTTTTGCTGTGCTTTCTTTTTAATCAAACAATCCGTAAAAGTTTGAAGAACAAGTGATGTTGTTGATGCGAGTGATGGAAACCTTCGCCCAAACTCTTGTGCCTGATTGGTATAAGCCCATTCCTTCACTGCCTGGTGCTTCGATTTTCATCTCAACGATTTGCGAACCTTGTCTTGCAACCAACAATGGGATGCTTAAGTTCGTACCGTATAGCCCCAACTGACCAACTTGCTTAGTTTCAACGATATAAGTACCTGCTTGCAACACACAGCTTGATAAAGCTGCGCCATTGATATCTGTATCAGCCTGGGCACTTGTTACTATCATGGAACCTTGAGCTGCCACCGGGCCTTGATAGTTGTTATAGTTATTGCCTGAAGCATTTGGTTGAATGTTTGAAGACTGCGCGATCAAGCTCATTGACTTCAAAGTCACATTGCGACTAGGGCTTGCACTTTCAAAAGTTGCAAGAGTCACCGGAGTCACAATCGTGCTGCAGTTAGAGCAGTTTGTGATACCGTTTGGTGCCACCGCCACTGATCCGCCACCGTCTTTTCCGCAAGCTGCGAGAGTTAATACCATTCCCAGCGCTGCGAAAATTTTTGTGATATTCCATGCTGGAAAACTTAAAGTTTCTTTGTTAAGTCTTTCCATGTTTTTTCTCCTAGTTAATAAATAGTTTCTTTTTTAAATCTTTAGTTCGTTTTTAAACTCTTTAAAGTCCGTTACTGCTTCAACCTACGCGTCTGTCGGCTCTGCGGCCTCCAGGTTATTGATTGAAGGCTGCTGCTTTATTAAGACCGCTGAAAGTTCCAAGTAGTCTGTAGCCGTCACCAGATCCAGGGTATGGAGTGGTTTTGTTGATAACAGCGTCAGAGCGGCAGTTCCATGGACCAGAGCGGATGTACCAGCAATTTCTGTAAGTAGATTGGTAGTAGTAACTTTGCGCGAAGTTTTTGTAGTACACGCGACCAGAAACAATACCACCACCTTGAGCATCACCTTGGTTCACATAGTTATCGAATACTAGAACGATCGCACCGTAGTTATCTTGGAAGAAAGCAGAGAAGTAGTATTTTCCACCAATGATGAACCATCTGTTGAACTCAGACTCTAAAAGATTGTTGTCTTTTAAAGACTTGTGTTCTGGATTTCGACCGGCACCCGCAGTGAAAGTACCAGTGTATTGTTGACCTTGATCAAGGTAACTGATTTTCACAGTACCGCTATAGCGACCGTTTTCTACCGCTGATAGATCCACTGTTAACTTATAGTTAGATGGATTGTTCAGTGGGTGCAAACCAACATAAGAGTTCATTTCTGCTAAAGACACTGGCGTGAAGTTCACAGTCTTCTGCGAATTAGTAGAAGAATATTGTGTGTTATCGCTAGTGTATACACCGTCTGGAGATACTGGGATTGTTCCAGTGCCGCCGCCAACTTGTTGGTAGACCGTCGAAGCCGGTGTCTGACCTTCTTTCGCGCAGCCAACACCAAGAAGTGCGATCGCAGCTACTAAAATCAGTTTTGAGTTATATGTTTTCATATCAGCCTACCTTTAAGAGGTTCGTTTATTTATTGATCCTCTTGCTTAAGTCTTATTGCGATGCTTGTGCCAAGGTAAAAAACCTGGCTTAAGTCTATGATAGCTTTAGCGAAAATGGGCTTTTCTCAACCTGACACAAAAGGGCATTTGCGTCTAATGTCTGCTGAAGGTGCGCAAAATGGGCACCTCTGTCTCAAATCAGTGCGAAAAAAAGTTCGACATTTTATAAGGAACTCAAGGTTTTCTCGACGTTTACCGAAATGGGAATAAGAGCTTTTTTATAGAGGAAATAGACATGACGATTTCAGCAACGAATGCATTGATTCTGGGAGCAGTATTTATGTTTGCAGCCAGAGTCTTTATGGGATTCTAAAATAAAATTACTTGAGTGATGCCAAGGGATAATAGTGTTTCAGGATCTGTCTGAAGCTCAATCCATTTTTTCCTAAGGCCCGACTGCCCCACTGGCAAAGTCCTACACCGTGACCAAATCCACGGCCTTCAAAAACGTAACTACTTCCCACAGTTTTTAAGTTAAATATGGAACTTTTTAATTCCTGAAAACCCAGCTTCTGGCGAAGTTCATTGCTGCTAAGCTGCTTTATTTTTGAATCCGCAAATAGAACTCGAATGGATTTAATGCGCTTTTCACCAGGAGTGCGAATGAGTTCCAATTTACTGAGGCCTGAGATGTTTAATTTTTTCTCTAATTCTGATTTTGAAATTTCCAATTTCCACTGAGCCTTCGGACTGAATGGACATGACTTATCAACCACCACACCTGTCGAGGGGCCTGAATTCCAAACGTTTTTTGCAGAGGTCGTTTCGCCGCCACAGTCTGCATGGAAAAAAGACTTTAAGATTTTATTGTCAGCCGTGTAAAGCTCAATACCTTCTGTAGAGCGAACAGCTTGCACAGCCTTTTTCACTAAGGGATCATTTTCATTGTGGGTTAAAACGTGTTGATAAACTTGATCTAAAACAGAGCTTTCTAATTGATAAGCTTTATCTTTGCGTTCGTTCATAACAGCTAAAGCATAGGATCTTGCTGCGACAGCTTGAGCCTTTAATGTTTCTAATGGCCAGGATAGCGGCATTTCACTTGCGATAACGCCAACGACATAGTCTTCAAGCGGAACTAATCCAATCACATCCACATTCTTTTTGGCATTTAAATTAAGGACCACCTGCGATGGAACGGGCTTTGCGCCAAGACGTAGATTTTCACCTTGCACCAATAGGTAATTTTGATGAAACAATTGTTCAGGGTCTTGATCGTTAACCCTTAATGCCCAAAGACGCTTGCCATCTTTTTCTAAAACACGCACTTCTGCTTTTGCAGCTGTCGGAATAGCTACGGTTTGATATCGCGAACCAAGGTTTTGAAATCTTAAAGAGGAGCCCGAGATTTTTAAACTGTTGGAAACTTCCAGAAGACGAACACGAACAAGCGGTTTGTTTGAAGACGCAGAGTGGGCCTCTGAAATAAAAACCACACAAGCGATTACAAAAATGAAAAACGCGCTCATCCACCGCACTAACTTCGCTCCATCCTTAGAGTGCGTAAGTCCCGTGTGCAGACTCACGCATCTCCATTAAAGCGAAATGCGCTAAAGGATGTAAGTCTAGTTTTTAGTATTCATCTCAAAAAACGGACGAATGATATCCAGCGGCATTGGGAAAATCACGGTGTTCGTTTTATCACCGGCAATTTCAGTCAATGTCTGCAGGTACGCCAACTGCAAAGCTGATGGCGATTCCGCAAGAGTGTTCGAAGCTTCTTGAAGTTTCTGCGCTCTTTGCACTTCACCTTCAGCGCTGATCACTTTCGCGCGACGCTCACGTTCTGCCTCAGCTTCACGGGCCATGGCTCTTTGCATCTCTTTAGGAAGATCAATTTGCTTAACTTCCACCATCGTCACCTTGATACCCCAAGCTTCCGTGTGCTTATCAAGTATACCTTGTAATGCTCCGTTGATTTTATCACGATGCTCTAAGACATCATCTAGCGGATACTGCCCCATCACCGAGCGCAAGGTCGTTTGCGCAAGCTGGCTTGTTGCAAAGTAATAGTCTTCGATTTTCGTGATAGCCTCTAGTGGAGAAACTACCTTGAAGTAAACAACGGCGTTCACTTGCATACTGACGTTATCTTTTGTGATGACGTCTTGTGGTTGAACGTCCATCGCCACAGTGCGAGTGTCGATTTTTAACATGCGTTCAATGAACGGGATTAGCAGGATCAAACCAGGTCCACGTACACCCACTGCTTTACCCAAACGCAGAACTACACCACGTTCCCAATCATTTAAGATTTTAATCATCGAGCTAAGGATGATACCCCCGATGACTACGACTCCAATAAAAAATTCCATGATTCACCTCTTGTTCGTTATTTCATTTTTTTTACATTTAAAGTGAGGCCCTGTCGGCCGGTAACATTGACTCTGTCACCAACTCTTAAAGAATCTTCGGACACAAACTTCCAAGTTTCACCCATGATCATGATTTGCCCGCGATGACCATTGGATTCAACGCTTAAAACTTCGCCCGTCGCTTCAGCTAAGTCCACATCCCAATCGCGCGCTTTTAAACGAATAGTTCTGACAGCCAAGTAACCAATCCCTAAAAATAAAGCTGCAAGCACGCCCACCACTGAAATGATTAATGACAGCGGCAAACTGTATCCCGTAGTTTCCATATCAAACAAAAACAGACTTCCCATGAAAACAGCGATCAAACCGCCCACACCCAGGGCGCCAAAGCTTGGAACAAAAATTTCAAGAATTAAAAAAGCTATACCTAAAAGAATCAGCGCAAGTCCACCCCATGCGACCTCTAACTTATGGAAAGCCACCATTGATAAAACCAAACCGATGCCACCGATCACGCCTGGCGCTATCAACCCAGGATGAGTGAGCTCAACATAAAGCAGCGCCAAACTGCCCATGAAGAGCAGGTACGCAAATTCAGGATCAGCGACAAAACTTAAAACCTTATAGCGAGTGTCTGGTGAAAATTCTTGAAGATCGGAAATATTCACGGCCCGCTTTTGGTTTTCTTTAAAACTTACCATGCGCCCATGGGATTGATTTAAAAAATCAATCTCGTTCTTAGCAAGAATATCCAAGGCCTTTTCCGCGTGGGCATCTTCAACACCTAAAGACTTTGCTTCGGTCACAATCTCTTTAGAAAATTTCAAATTCCTGCCACGAAGTCTGGTGATTCCTTCTAGCCAGCTGACCGTATCGTTGATGATTTTCTTACGAAGATCATCAGGAATTTTTTCGCCTGTACCAAGAATGGGAGTTGCTGCCCCGATACTGGTTGCAGGCAATCCGCCATTGACGTGACAGGCTTGAAGAATAATCGCACCCGCACTTCCCGCATGCCCCCCGCTAGGAGTGATCAAACAGACATAAGGTAAATCAGCAGCCAGAATCTTTTCTACGATAAGACGTGTGCTTTGCAGACTTCCACCTGGAGTATTCATTCGTACATAAATACTATCGCACTTGTTTTCTTTAGCTCTTTTTTCTGCGCGCTCTAGGTAATCTGATGTTGAGGCCGTAATGGCTTCATTGATTGTCACAGCCACAGTGCACTTTGCATGGGCCCTTATTTGTAGGTTAAACAAAATGAAAATCAAAAAAGCCAAAAACTTCATAGGCCCAGCTCCTTCATCACCTTTTGCAAATCATTCCATACAACTTTTTTTGCAGCAGGATCTTCAAGCAAGTACGCTGGACTGTAGGTTTCAATCCATTTACCTGATCCCTTAATGATCATTTCTCCAATGTCTTTCGGAAAAGAACTGAACACAACGACGATGCGGGCCTGAATTAATTTGGCCAATTCAGATGGAAGTTCGGCTCTATTATCGACAGTGCAATCAAGTTCAAGAACTTGCAGGTTCTTTAGTTTCATCGCAGCTTTCATTTTGCCGAATAAATCTTTTGTCTCAGGAAGAAAAAGACTTTCTTTTGATTGAGTCAGAATGTTTAAAAAAACCAGTTCCGCATGCTGAATTTCATTGGGAGCAAAGGGCCCCTCAGGCAAAAAGAAACTGGTTTTTTGGGCGAAGGATTCTTCAGGTGTGATCATCACATTCTGCAGACCCAAGACCTCTTGCAAATACTGGATGTAGTCTTTCATTCCCGCGAGTCTACCTAGACCCTAGTCCATACACCATCAAATCTGGCTGATGCACTGCTGAATAAACGATGCATCAGAGGATTAAATGCGCTTTTTCGTCTCAAGCTGAGACAAAAGATGCCGATAAGAAAGCATCAATGGAGGACCCCTCATGGAAGTTTTCAAATTTAACATCATTCCCACTGAAGAATTCTTAAAGCGTGAAAACTTTCGCATGAGTGTACAAAACTGTGAGCTCTGCGGTGGCCCCATGGAATTCGATTATCAACAATCAAAAGAAGATGCGGTTATACAAGAAAACGGAAAATGCCAAGTTTGCGCCCACGAACGTAAAAGCAGTCTTCACCGAGTTAATTAATTCCAGTAGCGATAAAGTTTTGTGACGCCTATCAGACCCAAGCCGATACTCGCCACATAAAGAGCCGTGGTCGTAGCAGAAAGTCTTGCAACAGCTCCCCAACTGACTGATCCAATCGCCATCCCAGCATAAAAAACCGCTAGGAACACACCAAGCATCGTCGCTTTTAGGTGGGATTTCCCAGTGATCTGCCGAGAACTCATATTCATTAAAGTTGAAAGAATCAACCAACCAATCCCAGCTAAAAACATAGCGACGTATAAAAATCCATAATGGGGAGCAAATCCCAAAAGTCCCACGCCCATGGCATACACGACATAAGAACCCGCCAAAGATTTTTTCGTTTTTCCCGGCAACATGACTTTTTCTGAAAGGATGGCACTTAAGCACGCCCCTAATCCAAAACTGCCCATCAATAAACCGTACTGCAAAGAGTTTAACTCCATTTCGACACGGCCCCGAGTGGGATAAAGCGCCCACAAAGACGAAGCAAAGAATGTGACACAGAAAATTTCAACCCACAGTTTGGCATTATGAAAGGAAAATAAAAATTGCCAATCGTGGACTTCAAGTTTTTTAGTTTGTTCTGGGCCCGTGTTCACCGGCCAAATCCAGAAGAAAATAATCAAACCTAAAAAAGAAATGCTGTTAAATAGAAAAGCGCTGCTCGGTCCGACGCTACTTAGAATACCGCCGCCAACAGTCGGCCCCAACACACGAGTTAAGTTTATCCCCATATAATAAACCATCACCGCCGAAGCGTGCATTTGATGGGGAACTAAATCCGTTAGCACTGATTGAAAAGCTGGATTGGTTAAAGCAAATCCGCATCCCATGATGATCGACAAGGAAAGCAAACTAATGACAGTCACCTGTTCTTGCCATACTAGATACGCTAAAAGGCCTGCCGCAAAGAACATCATACTTTGCGCAAACAACAAAACTTTACGACGGTGACCTTGATCTGCAATTAGTCCCGCCGGAATACTTAAAAACAAAACTGGCAAACTATTTGAAAAAGATAAAAGCGAAATCACCAAAGGCGAGGTGTTTAAGTGTGTCATCACCCAACTTGCTGCCACATCTTGAATCCAGGTTCCAAGATTTGACAAGAAAGCACAGATCCAAAAGGATCTGTAGATGGAAATTTTCATGGGCGACCAAACGGACTCATTCATGACAAGAAAATCATACACCGGAAAAACTTTGCGACCAATTTCTTATTAAGAAAAAATAGAACTAGTGGGAGGTTAGCATGAAATTGCTAATTGGTATTCTTCTGGTCGTTACCTTGCACTCACTGGCGCAGGCAAAACCCGCCGTACAACTTTCAATTAATCCCGAACAAATCTCTGCTAAGGCTGACAAGTTTTATTATTATAACTTCGGCCACGTGCCCGTGAATTTTCGCGAGCGAGCGGATATCTATCTGCGTAACACTGGGGATGAAAATCTTGAAGTCAAAGGCATCTACATTCTTGGTTCCGCTTATTGGGCTTGGAGCAATTGCCCCAACCGCCTAGGGCCCAATCAAGTCTGTCGTACCACGGTGGAATTTCGACCTTGGCACGACGGTTACTTCGCAGGACGTCTGCGTTTTGCTTTTCCGGTTGATAACATCTACGTCGATCTTTATGGATGGGGACGGCGTCGTTAGAATTATTTAATTCTTCTAACGATCTTGCTAATAAACGAATGGGCCTGTTCTACTTTCGCAAAATAACCTAAGGCAAAGTAGGACACTCCATACACACCTAACACGATCACTGCCTGAACGATAATGTGCAATTGTTCGCTCAAGAGACCATGCCCTACTAAGGCAGCCAAGGTCGCACTCACCGCAGCAATCCCCCACAGCTTTCCTTGGAACTGAATATTTAATCCCGTCTTTCCGATTTTTTTATTCAAAGCTTGGCGCAGGAAATAGAATTCAAGCCAGCCCGCAATTCCACCTGCCAGGGTTAAACCAACGGTGGCCCATTGAAAATCAAGACCCAATTGCTTTGGCACTACAAAAGTTAATAAAACCGAAAGCAACGTCGCAAACACCACGCGCACTATCGCAAACTTAAGAGGTGTCTTAGTGTCTTTAAGGGAATAAAAAGTCGATGAATACAAGCGTCCTAATGTTGATGCTAAAAGCCCCACGGTATACCCAGCTAAAACCATCCACACATATCGAGTATTATCCTCTTTAAACTCGCCGGTTTGGAATAAAGCACCTACGATATAGTTCCCTAAAAAGAAAAATCCCACCACCGAAGGAACAATGAAAAAGGCAATTTGCGCTAAACCCCGATTCAGTCGTTCACGCAAATATTCTTTGATCTCATGTTCTGTTCCTGTGGCCTGGGACATCATAGGAAGTTCGGCAGCGGAAACACTCATACCAAATAAACTGATCGGTAAAAGATATAGAGTCTGAGCATAAGCCAAAGCAGATACGGCCCCTGTTGGCAAAAGGCTGGCAAAAACGTTATCGATGTAAGCAACAACTTGAACTACACCGCGCGAAGTTACCACCGGCACAAAGTTTTTTAGTACCGTACGAACCTCTGTCATTTTCAAATTTAATGACGGATAAATCTTTCTTCCCAGTTTCAGGGCTGAAGGCAGCTGCACTGCAAACTGCAAGAAGCTGCCGACCATCAAACCCCACGCGACAGTGATGGCTAAATCAAATTGAACTTGCTTAAAACCAAAGGCCACCAAGGATACGATAATAGCCAAATTCCAGACAACCGGAGCCACGTAAGAAAGAAAAAAACGGCGGTGGGAGTTCAAAATCCCCAAACACCAAGCTGACATAACTAAAAAACCAGTGCCGGGAAATAAAATCTGCACTATTTGAATCGTTAAGATGCGTTTTTCACCGGTGAAACCGGGGGCTATTAGATCAATCAGAAAAGGTGTAACAAAAACACCTAACAAAACTAAAGACGAAGTTAGCAGGAACAACAAACTGCCAATGACCGAAGCCACCTTGGCAGCTTCTTCATCATGCTTTTTAGCTAAAAGCTGAGCATAAACCGGAATAAAACTGGCGGACAGCACGCCTTCACCAAAAAGATTTTGTAAAAAATTGGGAATTTTAAGGGCGGCTTTAAAAGCATCACCAGCGTCAGAGTTTCCAAAAAAGTGGGCGAAGACCCGTTCACGTATCAACCCTGCGATACGGCTTAAGAAAATCCCCAAACCCACAAACAGGGCATGACTCTTCACGCTTCAACCTCAGCTTCTTCTTCTTCAGTTTCGTTGAGCTGCAACAAAATGCGCTCTGCCAGCACTCGATTAAAACCTTTTAAAGCGGCGATTTCATCAGGTGCTGCCATCTTGATTTCATCAATAGAGTTGAAGCGAGTCAAAAGAACTTTCTTTCTTTTTTCGCCTAAGCCCACAACGTAATCAAGTTCACTTTCTAAGGAAGTGTTTTCGCGAAGTTTACGGTGATAAGTGATAGCAAAACGATGGGCCTCATCACGGATGCCCGCTAAGATGTACAATGCTTCTGCATTGTTTTTAAAGACCACCGGATTTTGGCGGCCTGGTAAAAAGAAACGCTCTTCGGTTGACTCCACGGTTTGCTTTTGGAAGTCAGATTCGGTGCGAGCTTTGGCAAGGCCCACCACAGGGATGTCTTTTCTTCCGATCTCTTCTAGAATTTTCATCGCTTGGGACAACTGCCCCTTACCACCGTCTATGACGATAAGATTTGGATCATCATACTCAGTGTGTTTAAATCTGCGACTTAAAACCTCATACATCGACGCAAAGTCATTGATTCCTTCAACCGTGCGAATTTTATAACGGCGATAGTGCTCTTTAGCTGGCACACCATCTTCAAAAACCACCTGGGACGCAACAGTCTCAGAACCTTGGAAGGTTGAAATATCATAACACTCAATGCGGCGGGGTATTTCAGGTAATGAAAAGCGTTCTTTGATTTCTTCCAGGCCCCGTTGCTTTTCTTCGGATTTAGAAACGTATTTTAGGAAGTGGGCTTCGGCATTTTGGTTCGCCATGTCCACAAGGTTTCTACCGCGTTCGTCAGAAGCATAACGGACCACGACCTTGTTGCCACTACGCTCTTTTAAAACTTCACCCATAAGTTTGCAAAGTTCTTCACCAATATCCAACGGCAGAAGAACTTCATCAGGGATAAAATTATCTTCAAAGTACTGATTCATAAAATCCACAAGCCATTCCCGTGGATCTTCGTTTGCATCGTTTGGATCAAAATGCGGCAGATAGTGAGGACGCGCGCCGATCACACGACCTGCGCGAACGTGGACCGTTTCAATAAGGCAGCCACGCTCATCACCAAAAAATCCTATGGCATCTTGATCTTTTTCAGAAGTGTCGTTGATGACAGTTTGTTTTTGCAAAATCGCTTTAACGGCTTGAATAGAATCACGCAGTCGAGCCGCCACTTCAAACTTTTCTTCATCCGCTGCGGTCATCATTTTTTCAGTCAGCGCTTTTAGAACTTTTTTATTCTGGCCTTTTAAAAAGAGCTTCGCGCCTTCGACCTCTGCTTTATAATCTTCTTTTGAAATATATTTCACACATGGAGCTGTACAGCGGCCAATCTGATAAGTCATACAAGGGCGCGTGCGCGAACGAAACATCGCATCGCCACAATCGCGTATTTTAAAAGTACGATTTAAAAATCGAATGGTTCCATGGACGGCAAAACCGGAAGTGTAAGGACCAAAATAAAGTGATCCATCTTTTTTCACCTTGCGGGCTAAATACAAGCGTGGATAATCATCATTCCAAGTAAAACGAATGTACGGATACGCTTTATCATCGCGCAGGCGAATATTATATTTAGGGCGATGTTTTTTAATCAAGGATGCTTCAAGAAGAAAGGCTTCCACTTCTGTTTTGGTTAAAATGTATTCAACCTCAAGAATGTTTTGCACTAAAAGGCGCGTCTTTGGGGAATGGTCTTTATTATCAGTAAAGTAACTACGCACGCGATTACGTAAATTCTTGGCCTTGCCGATATAGATAATCTTATCGCCAGGCCCCTTCATCAGATAAACACCGCTATTAAGCGGGAATTCTCTGACCTTATCGCGAACTTCGTCAAACTTACTTGAGGCCATCCTTAATTACCTCCGCACTGTCTGACTCTACCTCCCCGCTTCGTAAAGCAAGTTCAGTAATTTGCAGTCGTTTGATTTCATCACGCACTTTCGCAGCTTCTTCGAATTCCAGATCCGCAGAAAGTTTTTTCATTTTATCACGCAGCTTTTTAATTTCCTGCTGAAGCTTATCCGGAGCATGGGCAAACTTTCCGTTAATAGCCGCATCTTTGTTTTCACCTTGGAGAGGTGAGCTTAAAGTTCCATCGAACACTTCACCAAGCCCTTCACGGATTTTTTTACGGATCGACTGTGGAGTAATACCATGCTGGGTGTTGTACTCCTGCTGGATACGACGACGTCGTTCTGTTTCATTGATCGCTTTCTGCATACTTTCTGTGATGGTATCACCGTAAAGTATCACGCGACCGTTTAAGTTCCGGGCGGCGCGACCAATGGTTTGGATCAACGATCTATCTGAACGCAAGAATCCTTCCTTATCCGCATCAGTAATGCCCACAAGGCTGACCTCAGGGATATCCAAACCTTCTCTTAAAAGGTTGATCCCCACTAGAACGTCAAAGACGCCCAGACGCAGATCACGAAGGATTTCGGTTCGCTCCACTGTTTGGATCTCACTGTGCAGGTATTTAACTTTTATACCGAGATTTTCATAGTACTCTGTCAAATCCTCAGCGGAACGTTTGGTTAATGTCGTGATTAAGACCCGTTCGTTTTTAGAAATACGATCACGAATCTCTTTTAATAGATCATCAACTTGATGTTTTACCGGACGAACTTCGACAATAGGATCGATCAAGCCTGTGGGACGAATGATCTGCTCAACGATAATACCTTCAGATTTTTGCAGCTCATAGGTACCTGGGGTCGCAGAAACATAAACGACCTTATCCATCATGGTCTCAAACTCTTGAAAGTTCAAAGGACGGTTGTCCAGTGCCGATGGCAAACGGAAGCCATGCTCTACAAGGGTCATTTTACGAGCACGATCACCACGGTACATCCCCCCGATCTGCGGAACTGTGACGTGGGATTCATCAATAAAAGTAACGAAGTCCTTAGGGAAGTATTCCAATAATGTCGGAGGCGGCTCACCTGGTCCCCGGCCAGTCATGTGGCGCGAGTAATTTTCAATCCCTTGGCAAAAGCCCATTTGTTCCATCATCTCGATGTCGTAATAAGTTCTTTGCTCAAGACGTTGTGCCTCGAGGAATTTCATATTGGTGTTTAACTCTACCAATCTTTCGCGCAATTCATCTTGTATCGTGCGAATTGCGCGCTTTAAGTTATCTTCACTGGTGACGTGGTGACTTCCTGGATAGATACCGATTTGATCAAGCTCTTCTAAAACTTGCCCCGTCAAAGGATCAATCCAGGAAAGGCGTTCGATAAAGTCGCCAAAGAATTCAACGCGAATCGCACGTTGTTCTTCATACGGAGGAAAAATTTCAACATTATCGCCACGCACCCGCACAGTACCGCGAGAAAAATCCACGTTGTTACGTTGGTATTGGATACGGATAAGTTCACGCAACAAATGATCGCGCTTCATATCAGTATTGGAAACGATCTGAATCATCATGCCTTCATAGGCCTCTGGCGATCCTAAACCATAAATACAAGAGACCGAACTGACGATGATAACATCGCGACGATCAAATAAAGATCGGGTCGCCGAGTGGCGCATACGATCGATCTGTTCATTGATGGCAGAATCTTTTTCGATGTAGGTATCTGTGGTCGGAATATAAGCTTCAGGTTGATAATAGTCGTAATAGCTTACGAAGTACTCAACCGCATTACGTGGAAACAGCTCTTTAAACTCCGCATACAATTGCGCTGCTAAGGTTTTGTTCGGAGCGAGCACCAAGGCCGGTTGATTTAATTGCGCAATAGTATGCGCCATCGAAAAGGTTTTTCCCGACCCCGTCACACCCAATAAAGTTTGGTGTTTTAATCCCGCATCAAAGTTTTCAAGCATCTCCTTGATCGCTTTTGGCTGATCTCCAGAAGGCTTAAACTCAGACACCAATTGAAAGTTCTTTTTAAATGAAGAGCCCATCCCTCTAATCCTAACACGCTCCACTAAAAGGTGCCTGCTTCTTTTTGCGGTTTCGCCGCGTCAATCGAAAGTCTAGACTCTTGTTTTGCACGGTGACAACGATCCCTCTTGCCACACACCTGGGCTGTGAAATTATATCGTTTTACATCGAGAAATAAGAGAGTCCCCATGAAAAGAAACCAGAGATTCCCAACAAAAACTTTCAGACGAATCTTAGTAATTCTTGGGTTGGCTTTGTTTTTAGTGGCCGCTGGTTTTTACGTATTCTTAAGATCTTCGCTGGCACCCTTAGATGGCGAAATCAAAATGCAGAATCTTTCTTCCCCTGTGAAAATCACTCGCGATCAGTACGGCATTCCCCATATCAAAGCTAATAACAAGCTAGATGCTTTGCGGGCCTTGGGATACGTCGTTGCCAGTGAAAGATTATTTCAAATGGAACTTTCTCGCCGCATGACTCAAGGTGAACTCAGTGAAGTTTTTGGCGAGGTCGCACTTAAGAGCGATAAACTTTACCGCAGTTTGATGCTTAAAAGATCCGTTGAACGCATGCTGGACCACGAAAAAAAGAATAACACATTTGATGAATCATTATGGAAAGAGCTTGAAGCTTACTTTGATGGCGTAAATCAATATGTGCAAACTCGACCACTTCCCTATGAAATGACTTTATTAGGTATCAAACCTCGCCCATTTTCTCCGATTGATGCCTACATTATGACGGGTCACATGGCCTATAGCTTTGGCGTCGCACTCAAAGCCGACCCATTAATGACGAAACTTGCTTCGCAAATGCCAGCGGAGGTTTTTCAAAACCTTCGTAACGATCCACTGCAAGCTCCGCTCAAGATTGTCGACTCTAAAAACTTGAAATCCTTTCTGGACGTGGCCACAGGGAACTTCATAGCCTCTTTTGAAGGAAGCAATGCCTGGCTTATCAGCCCCCATCGCTCTCAATCGGGAAGCAGCCTATTTGCTAATGATCCCCATATTGGCTACAGTTTCCCCTCGGTGTGGATCGAAGCACACATCCAAACTCCAGAGTTTGAACTTTATGGCCATCACTTAGCCTTGGTGCCTTTTGCAATATTAGGTCATTCCCGTCATCATGCCTGGGGATTTACTATGTCACTTGCTGATGACATGGACTTGTATCGCGAAGTCTTAGATAGACACCAGCAGACAGTGTTATTTAAGAACAAACACGAGACCTACCACACATGGACTGAAACAATAAAAGTTAAAGATTCCCCTGACGTGGTCTTAGAAATGATTGAAACCTCCCATGGTCCACTGATGGATCATTTCTTAGCGGAGAAAAATCTAGCGCTTAAATGGGCCTTCCATCGCCCTGAAAATAATCCGATGAAAGCACTGCGCCTGATGGGTGAAGCTAAAGATATAGCTCAGTTTGAATCGGCGCTACAATATGGAACCGCTCCGGGCCTAAATGTGATGTACGCAGATCGAGTCAATATCGCCTGGTGGATGTTCGGTGATATTGCTGTAAAGAAAAATCCAAACTCGGACATGATTCTTGATGGCAGTACTGGTTTAGATGAATACGAAAGATTATTATCATGGAAAGAAAAGCCCCACGCTGTTAATCCAGAGTCCGGTTTTATTGTCACAGCCAACTCTCGCCCACCGGGTTTAGCTGCAAACATTCGCGGCGACTGGCAGTCAGACGACCGCCTTCAGACCATCACGAAAGCTTTAGAAGAAAAAGATCAATGGAGTGCAGAAGAATTTAAAGCCCTGCAAACCGAAAATTACAACGCCCAAAGCAAAGCACTGCTAGAAAAACTTTTTGAAAATTTAAGACTGGGTGAGACCGAGTACGGGCATTACACTCCGCAGATTCAAGAACTCAAGAACTGGAATTATCTTTCAAACACGGATTCCAAAGCAGCGGCCCTTTACCACCAGTGGAACAACGAAATCATCCAATTGATGATGAAGGACATGCCCGAAGACGAAAGAAAGATTTATTTAAACACCCCTTATGCGTGGGTGTTTTACCAACGTGTGATTGAAAACCTGCAAGCTCCTTTTTGGAACAACAAACAGCCTGATGAAATCATCACTCAAGGCTTCATCAATGCCGCAGAAAAATTAGGAACAGAAAAAGTTTGGGGAGACATTCATACGGTGGAATACGTGCATCCCTTAGGAAGAAAAGCACCACTGAGTTATTTGTTTAATTTGGGACCTTACCCAATGCCCGGCTCCTACAATGATATCAACAACAATAAGATGCATGCCTTAGGTGGTGATTTTAAAGTGGTGGCAGGCCCGTCTACTCGCAGAGTGATAGACTTTGCTAGCCCACAAAAAAGCTGGGGAATTAATCCCATTGGCATTTCCGGTCATATGCTTTCACCGTTTTATAAAGATCAAGTCCATATGTTTATCGAAGGTAAATACAGGGAACAGCTGATGGACGAAGCCGATATAGAGAAAGTTAAGACCCACGAACTGACTCTGCACTGACTTGCCTATCAACAAAGAGTTCTTCTTGTATCACTGCAAGAAGAGCATCTTTTTATTCACAGGCCTCTTTCCTATGCCATGATCGAGAAGATTAGAAGGAGGAGACTATGAAGCGTTTTGGATTCACAGCTTTAATTCTATTTCTTGCAAGCTATGCAGGTGCTTACCCAAATGTCGGCGATAAAGTTACTTGGAACGGCACCATGAACATGGTTGACGGCACCAAGGAAGAAATCAAAATTACAAAAGAAGTTCTGGCGTTTAATAAAGAGACACGCAAATGGACCGTTAAATATGACGCGGATATCGGTAAGGATCGCACCTCTAAAATCTCTGAGGTGGAAGATCTTTACTCTCCGGAAAAGTATAAGGAGATACTTGCAAGCTGCGTGCAAAAAGGTGGAATCTTAGAAGATATCACGACATCAGTAGGCATGTATAAAACATGCAAACTCACTAGCATTGGCAGCGATGGCAGCATCGTTGAAAAATGGTGGGGTAATTTACCATTTGGTGTTGTCAGTAGAAAAACCCAGGATGCAAGTTCGCAAATCGCAAAACGTCCTGACTTAAATTCAATTCTAACAGGACTTTAAAAAGAAAAGAGCTTCGTCACTCGCCTACTCTGTGGGATTTGGTCCCTAAGAAGCTATTACGAAGCTCTTCATAATTTCCAAGTGATTTATTAAAAAACTATTTAGTCACTTCCCAAAAACTTCCTGTCGTCGTGTCGCTCACAGAAATACCCATTCCAGTCAGTTTATTTCTATACTCGTCCGATTTTGCAAAGTCTTTGGCATCGCGGGCCGCAGAACGCTCTGCCACCAACGCATCAATGTCTGAACGTTGTAAATTCATTTTCTTTAAAAGCATATCATCAAGTTTGATTAAAAAATCATGGGCCGGCTCTTGGAACATGCTCATCAATGCGCCCACTTCCTTGATAAATTTATTAAAGGAAAGTGCTTTCGCCTGGATCGCAGGATTTGATTTCATCCCGCGACGAACTTGACTATTAAACTGACGAACCACTTCAAAGATAGCAGCGAAAACCTCTGGAGTACCAAAATCATCGTTCAGACCGTGTTCGACTTTTTTCCAAGCTTCCGCCGTGATTTTTTCAAAGCCAGCATCAGGGACAGTCACCTCTGGCGCCAAGTACGTCTCTGCTAAAGAAAGTGCTGAATATACTCGAGCTAAACTGCCCACGGCTCTTTCAGTCGCTGCCTCACTGAAATCGCTCATCGTGCGATAGTGAACGGATAAAATCATCCACTTATAAATTTCAGAATTATAGTTTTGCAAAAACTCGCGCATGGTCACGACGTTGCCTAATGATTTAGACATTTTCTGACCGCTAAAGTTTAGCATATTGTTGTGCATCCAGTATTTTACGAAGTGCTTGCCTGAGCAGCCTTCACTTTGCGCGATCTCATTTTCATGGTGCGGGAATATCAAATCCATACCGCCACCATGAATATCAATCTGATCACCAAAGATATTCTTAATCATCGCTGAACACTCAATATGCCAGCCCGGACGCCCCAGTCCCCATGGGGAATTCCATGAAGCTTGCTCTTCCCCTGGTTTTGCCTTTTTCCAAAGCGCGAAATCCAAAGGACTGTGTTTTTTCTCGTCGACCTCAACACGCGCGCCTGCAAGAAGCTCGTCAGGATTGCGACCACTCAATTTTCCGTAACCATCAAACGCCTTAATTGAATACAGCACGTCACCTTGCGCTTCATAGGCTTTTTTGTTTTCAATCAAAGTCTTCACCATGGAAAGAATATCGTCCATGTGCTCAGTCACCTTGGGATTGAAATCGTGGGGCTTAAGACCTAGATCAGAGAAATCTTTTTTATATTCAGCAATATATTTTTCTGTCAGCTCATGCGGAGTCATGCCAAGTTCATGGGCGCGAGCAATGATCTTATCATCCACATCAGTAAAATTTAGAGCATAGGAAACTTTGTAACCATGCTTTTCTAACCAGTTACGAACCAGGTTAAAGAAAACCACGCCGCGGAAATTACCGACGTGAAGAAAATTGTAAACAGTGGGACCGCAGACGTACATTTTCACTTCACCGGGTTTAAGCGGAGAAAAATCTTCAAGCTGTCTACTTTGTGAATTGTAAATCTTTAAAGCCATTGCTGACACCTAAACTTGCGCCAAGGCTTGTTCAGCCCTTGCAACCAACGATTGTTTCTTGATCAAAGGAACTAGAATTTTTAACTCCGCCCCGTGAGGTTTTCCGATCACCGCCACACGAATCGGCATGAAAAGATTTTTTCCTTTAGCTCCGGTTTTATTCTTAACTTCATCTTGGAATTTTAAGAACTCTTCTTCTGTTAAGTAATCAGAAGGATGAGCCGCGATCAAATCACGCCATGCCGACAAAACCGCCTTCGTCGGTTCCCATTTCAACGTCTCTTCCGCCTCTGGCAAAATCACATAGGATTTGTCATTGAGCGGTTTATAAAGCTCAATAGCATCCACCAGAGTTTCCATATAAGGCTTAAATAGATTCAACGAACGATCTTGCCATGCAGGATCCTGCGGAAGTTCCATTTTTTCACGCGCTAAGAATGGCTGGATTTGCTGCCAAAGCTCTGCATTCGGAAGAGCTCTTAAGTGCATGGCATTCATCCACTTAAATTTCACACGGTCAAAAATCGCCCCTGACGGATTCAAACGAGAAATATCAAACGCCTGAATCATATCATCAACTGTCATGATCTCTTTACCTTCAGGATGTGACCAGCCTAAAAGAGCAATGAAATTCAAGATAGCTGAATTCAGATAACCTTCTTCTTTCAAAATACCGCAAGCCACAGCACCTTTACGTTTAGAAAGTTTTTGGCGGTCTTCATCAAGAATCAAAGCCATGTGACCAAACTCTGGAGTTTGCCATCCCATTGCTTCATAGATCATCAATTGGCGAAGAGTGTTTGGCAGATGTTCTTCAGCTCTGAACACATGGGTGATTTTCATCAAGTGATCATCAACCACGCAGCAGAAGTTATAAACTGGCATATTGCCCGAACGAAGAAGAACGAAGTCCCCCACCATGTCAGATGGGAATTTTACTTCGCCACGGACTAGATCGTTAAAAATATAGTCTTTCGCAAGGCCTTTTGTTTTAAAACGAACAACGGCTTTGTTACCCGCTTTCAAATGTTCTAAAGCTTTTTCCAAAGGCCAATCTTGATAGGGAGAGTTCAGGTGGGCGAACGTACCCGCAGCTTTGCCTTCTTCTCTTTGTTTTTCGATTTCTTCTTCAGTCATGAAGCAGTAATAAGCTTTCCCTTGCTTCAAAAGAGTTTCCGCAACTTCTTTGTAGATATCCAAACGCTCACTTTGGCGATAAGGCCCCAAAGGGCCTTGGTCTTTCAAAGTCACCGGATCCACACCCTCATTCCAAAGAAGGTTCAACCAAACTAAATCATCAACCACGCCACGAAGAGATTCTTCCGTAGAACGAGCTTCATCCGTATCTTCAATACGCAGAATAAATTCACCCTTATTTTTTTTCGCAAAAAGATAATTATAAAGAGCTGTTCTAGCTCCGCCAACGTGAAGATATCCTGTTGGTGATGGGGCAAAACGAACACGAACGTGCGGCGAAATTTGGGAAGTCATCGAAGCTCCGTAAATAAAAAGGGCCTGGTTACAAAAACCAAGCCCATAAACTATTACTTTTTCATTTCGAAGTCCAGAAAGAGGTCTCGCTCAAAACGGTTCAGCCGCAAGGCGGAGGGTTTTGGCCGAAACGGAGGCGTAGCAGAGCTACGTCGGAGAGAAGGCCAAGGCCCGACAACGCAGTTGGATGGGCCGTTTTCAGCGGGACCGGCTTAACCTGTGATCCCGAAAATTGCTTTTACTTCTTCTTCCTTAAAAAGCTCTTCTTGGCTTGTCGCCAAAGTAAGTTCCTTTAAAAGAAGGCTGCGAGCTGAATCAAGCATCTTACGCTCGCCGAAAGAAAGCTCTTTATCTGCTTTCAATAGGAATAAATCGCGTAAAACTTCAGCAATTTCAAATACAGATCCCGTCTTAATTTTCTCCATGTATTCACGGTAGCGACGGTTCCAAGTTTGATTATCAATTTTGATGTCTTTTTCTTTAAGGATACCAACAACTTTATTTGCTTCAGCCTTAGAGATGATCGGACGAAGACCCGCTGATTTTACGTTCGTTGTTGGAATCATGATTTTGAGACCAGTGTCGACAAGCTGCATATTATAGAAAGTAACTTTGGTGCCCAGCATTTCTTTGGCTTCAATAGAAACCACTTTTACAACGCCATAGCCGGGATAAACTGCATTATCACCGATATTAAACGTTTGCATTCATACCTCCGCTGCTTAACTTCAACTTTGTCGAAGTAGGCTCAAATTGGACAGAGTCACAACCTCGAATGTTCTATCAAATTTGACACAAGTTATCAAATCAGAGCGGCGTGTTGGAAATATTTTCAGGCGTTTTTATAAACAAAAAGGCCCGGGTCATCCCAGGCCTTTTTGTCAGTATATTCATATACTTATGATGCCAATCTAATGTTATTTGGCAGTGAACACCAAGGCATAGGCTTGGGCTCCGTTCTTACCTTGAGGGATTTTATTCCCCTTTACAGATAACTTGTAAGTGCCTGCAGGTAAGCCTGATTTTTCGATCATTTCAAGGTTGTTGACGTGATCATTCATGCTGATTGTTTGGCCATTTGGAGTCGTCAAAACTAAGTCCAAGTCATTTACTAGTGCTTGAGCCGCATTCGCAGAACCCGGGACATCAGTCCAAACAAGGTTCGCATAAAGGCTGCCAGTTTGTGCTAATGTGAACTCGTATACAACTTCTGCCCCTTGAGCGACACCTTGACGATTGTCGATCAATTTAGTTTCAGCGCCGATGTTTACGATGTTTGAAACATCCACACGACCGTAACCTTCATCAGAGTTCGGGCGACGAGTTAGTAACTCTTGACCACGTGAAGCGCCGATTTCTCCGAATTGACCTGGATACATATCAACTGCGGTGTGGATCATAGTTGCTTTCATCAAAGCCGCTGATGGATTTTGGATTCCATGTTTTTCGATCAATACTTGGCGAGCAATCGCTACCGCCCCCGCTGTTAGCGGAGTCGCCATGGATGTACCACCTGACCAAGCGTAATCTTTATTGTAGGCACCCCAAAGCTCAGATGCACCATTTGTTTGTGCACGAACAGAAAGGATGTTTGTACCTGGAGCTACGATGTCTGGCTTGATACGGCCATCCACTGTAGGACCACGAGAAGAGAACATCGCTACACCATTTTCATTATTTGAAATGTAATCGCTGTAGATTGGTTCTGCTGGCCATTCATCTTTTGCTGCACGCAATTTGCTGATTGGAACTTGGATACCACCAGAAGTCGTTTTGTTTTCAGAAGCACCTACTGTCAAAACGTTCTTTGCAGTCCCTGGAGATGCCATTGAGTTTGCATCAATACGACCATCTTTATTTTTATCTGCGCCGCTGTTACCTGCTGCAAACAAAACTAACATATCTGGGTTTGCCGAAGTCCATTCATCAACTTGGATAGCGAAAGCATCGTAAGCACCAAACGTACGAGCTCCACCCCAAGAATTGGTGTGAATGCGCGCGCCGTCAGCATAAGCTTTTGTAAATAGATCACCAAGTTTAGATGGAACGCTTAAGTTTTTAAGCATTGGCGACCACATACCTTCAGCCACCATGTTCGCATCGTAAGCTCCGCCTTTTAATAGACCGCGGGAAGCTTTACCGTTACCCATGACTGAGCCGGCAACGTGGGTTCCGTGACCCATTGGATCGTCCCAAGTTTTAGACCACAAGCCAAAAGGGTAACCCGAAATGACTTGGCCTGCGAAATCTTGGTGAATCGTAGCGATGTTACCAGAATCAAGACCTGTATCGGCCATAGAAACTGTCTGACCACGGCCTGTGAAACCTTGCGACCATGCCGCATCAAATTTCATCACGCTGGTTCCAGTTTCATCACCTTTTAGATCGGTGTAATCGCCAGCTGCTGTTGCAACCACGGTGCCTGTGATGTCTTTGTCCATCACAAAGTGCAAAGATTCAAATTGCGGATTTGGTTGAACGTGTTCAACACCAGAAACCGCAGCCACTGCCATCACCGATCCGCGAGGAATCAAAGCAAGGATTGACTTTCCATCAACAACTTGAAGTTGTACTTGAGGATTTAAAGCGGCGATCTTTGCAGCGATTTTTTCAGTTTCTGAAGCCTTGAAAGTCTTTACGACAACACTTTCAAGTACATCTTTATTAAATACAGAAGCAGCGTCGAAATCACGGCTGACTTTATAAGCAGGAGAATATTTAACCACTGCTTGAACTTCAGAGTTTGAATTTTTATAGCTGATAAGTTGCGCATAAGTAGAACGAACTACCAAGGCATCGTCAGGCAGGTAACCGAAAACTTCAAATTGAGCTTTAAGCTTCACTTTGTCAGCTTCCGTGATCGCTTTCTTAAATTGCACGATGTACTCAGTTGGCTGAGCTTCCATCATCCAAGAAGCAGCATAATTGTTAGAGATTTTTGTAGTGTCGATTGCGCCTGCATTCAGTTTTAGAACTGTTCCGGCACTTGCGGCACTGACGGATAAAACCGCCACCGCTGTTGTCACTGTGAAATTCTTCACGAGTTGAATCATCTGTTACCCCCTCAACAGGGAAAATCAGATCACGACCTAAGTCGTGTATCAACGAAGAAAGTCATCCTTTGCTGCGGTCAGTCTTTAGAGTTGATGAGCCATCACTGCTAGCGAAAGATTACCAGCAGTTCTTCCTTTGGAATTCATCCCGAATTCCATCTCTTGATTGTCAGGTGCAAAGATTTGCGCACGCTCAGAGACTTTTGACATTCCACGAACCCGTTTTGTTACGAGAACATCCATGAAAAGACCATTCTTACGATTTACCTGAGATTTTTTCGCGTAGACTTCAACGACGGTTTCGGTTTGCCCGTCTTCAGAAAACTCACTGATAAAAGTTTTTTTGCCAGATTTAGCAACTGTGTTTACAGAAAAAGGAGATGATCCTTTGATTCCGACCCGCATATTCACTTTGTACTGCGGAGCTGCTGCAAAAGAACTTAGAGAAATAAATGTAGATGCCGCTACAATGCTGAGAATTCTTGATGTCATTCGAACACGTCCTTGTGATCTTCTGATTCAAGGATGTCTTAAAAAAAATTCCCGCGCAATAAAGAAAAATTTTTTTATGCGATTCCCGCTAATGCCGCAGGCCCATGCTCTCTAAGCAACTCTTCCCGCAAACCCTTGTTCTCAGCGAAGCTCAGGCGTGGGTCCTTGCGTAAAACTTCAAAAGCTGCCTCTCGGGCTTGCTGCAAGATCGCCATGTCACGTACCAAATTCGCAAGCTTAAAACCAGAAAGACCGGATTGACGAGTCCCCATGAATTCCCCGGGCCCGCGCATTTCTAAATCGAACTCCGCTATTTTAAAACCGTCAGTGGTTTTTTCCATCATTTCTGTACGCTGTTTGCCTTCCTCGGAAACGGCGTAACCCATGATCAAAATGCAGAAACTTTTGTGTTCTCCCCGGCCGACACGACCGCGCAACTGATGAAGCTGAGACAAACCAAAACGCTCAGCATGTTCAATGATCATGATGTTGGCATTTGGCACATCGACGCCGACTTCAATAACTGTAGTCGATACTAAAACTTGGATTTCTTGACGGCGGAAGGCCTCCATCACTTGATCTTTTTCTTCGGGCTTCATTTTTCCATGCAGCAGTCCGAAGGTGACATCTGGAAACTTGGTTTTTAAGCTTTCGTATTCAGAGACCGCGTCTTTAAGATCGATTTTTTCGCTTTCTTCCACTAGCGGATAGACGATGTAGGCCTGGCGTCCTTTTTTCAGCTGTTCAAGCATGAACTGCAACGCCTGGGGCTTTTTGCTTTCATAGGTGGCTCGGGTTTGAATAGGACTTCGGCCCGCTGGCATTTCATCAATGATCGAAACATCTAAATCGCCATAAACCGTCATCGCTAACGTGCGGGGAATTGGTGTAGCTGTCATCACCAGGAAATGGGGAGAGTTGCCCTTGTTTTTTAGAACTCCACGCTGTTCAACTCCGAAACGGTGTTGTTCATCGATAATAACAAGGCCAAGATTTGCAAACTGCACTTCATCTTCGATAAGGGCATGGGTTCCGATAATCAGATCCACCTCACCGGCTTGCAGAGCTGCTAAAACTTTTTTTCGTTCCGACTGTTTTGTTTTCCCCACCAGCAACGCCAGTCGCAAACCCAACGGCTCTAAAACTTTAATGGCATTTTTAAAATGCTGTTCTGCCAGGATTTCAGTCGGCGCCATTAGACAAGATTGGTAACCGCTTTCTGCGGCGTAAACGGCCGCCATGAAACTTACTAAAGTTTTTCCGCTTCCCACGTCCCCTTGAACCATTCGATGCATAGGATGGGGTTTTTCTATGTCACTTTTGATCTCAGCAAAGACTCTTTTTTGTGCGCCCGTCATTGTAAAGGGCAAAGATTTTTCCAAAGCCTTTAGTTTTTCGCCTTTGTTTTGGATTTGCGGTGCGCCTTCTTTTTGAAAGCCGGTTTTTCTAGAAGCCAAGTAAAGCTCTAACCAGAAAAACTCATCAAAGATTATTCGGCGTTGGGCGGCACTTTTGAATTCTGCATACTCCTGCGCCTTTGCAGGGTCTGGATAATGCATTTCCTTTAAGGCATCTTTGCGGGGTTTCAGTTTGTATTTTTCTAAAATCCATTTTGGCAAAGCTTCTTCTGGCCACTCTTCGATTTGTGAAAAAGCCAGGCGCACGAGTTTCATGATCTTTGCCGTAGCTAGACCTTCAATTTCTGTGTAAAGCGGGATCAGGGCATCCTTAGTTTCTTCATCGGGCTCAATATCGCGAATATCAGGATGATGAAACTCGATGCGGCCACGGTATTCTGTTACTTTCCCAACAACGCGAACTTCAGTGAAAGGTTTAAATCTTTCAAAGTAACCTTTGTAAGGAACGCGAAAATATTTGCAGTGAATTTGCCCAGAAGCATCCCGCAAAACCACATCGTACATTTTCCGCGTCGAGCGGCCCATATTGATACTATGAACTGCCACAACCTGAGCCTTGATACTGACGATTTCGTCCACTTTGAGACTGGCAATATTACGTGCCGCCCTCTGATCTTCATAGGCTCGAGGGTAAAACTCAAAAAGGTCCGCCAAAGTCTTTAATCCCTTCCTGTTAAAGAGATCACCAAGCTTTGGCCCGACCCCTTTTAAGTACATGATTTGGGTGTCTAGACGAAGGGCCATGGCCTTCGATTATTCAGGAATTTCTATCTAAGTCAATGTATCCATGGCAGAATTTTACTATGGAATCTTCGTCATATTTTCGCATCCGTCTGACTACTATTCGCCCCGATAAAATGACCTCTTTCGATATCTTTTTGCACATCGATGGCAAATATCTTTTGTATCTTCGTGCAGGGGATCGTCTTTCTGATGGAAAAATCAAAGCCATGCACGGCCGCGACACTGGCGACACTTTCTTTGTGCGCAGCGAAGATAAGCAAAAATACCGCGACTGGGTTCGCGAAGAAATGAACTCAAGCCTGATCAATCCTTTTGAAAAAGCAGCCATCCTGCGTGAATCCTCTGTCGCTTTGATGGAAGATTTATTTGAAAATCCAGACGTGAATCAAGCGCTTGATGACTCTCGACCGATCATTACGGATTTCATTGATCTTATGGAAAACGCGCCTGAAGCCATGGGCTTTATGATCTCTCTTTCAGGCCATGACTTTTATACTTACAACCATTCTTTAGACGTCAGTATTTATTCTTTGGGTTTGGGAAAAGCCTTGGGCTACGATGCAAAAACTTTAGAGGAACTCGGTGTGGGCGCCCTTTTTCACGACATCGGAAAGCGAAATGTCAGCTTAGATATTCTGTGTAAAAAAGGTGGACTGACGGATCCTGAGTGGGAGCAAATGAAAATGCATCCACAATATGGTTTAGTGATTTTAAATAATCATCCGAACATCAGTGATGCCATTAAAGCTGCGTGCTTTGAGCATCATGAGTCATGGGCTGGGAACGGCTATCCACAGCAATTGGTGGCTGAAGAAATTCACCCATTTGCACGTATCGTTGCCATCACCGACACTTACGATGCGATGACGACACAAAGATCGTACAACGTGCCGATGTCACCGCTTGATGCTGTAACGATGATGAAAGAAAAACTCGCGGGCCGCTATGATCCCGATATGTTAAAAGCAATGTACTCTGTTTTATTCAAGATCAAGGTTGCATCATGATGTTAGTTGTTCAGTCGATCATTTCAGTTGCTATCGTTCCATTGATTGCATTTGCGATTGAGCCCGCAAATCCGCAAAGCTTCTGCGACCGCTTCCTTGCTGAAAAAGACACTCAAGCCTGTATCGCAAAAACACAGAAAGAAGAAGTCGACTGGTATGCCGCTTCTATCTGCCAAATGCAAAAAGAAGACAGCGCTTTTTGGAATTGCTGGGACAGCATTAAAGGCAAATCCTTCAACCCGACGGCTTTAAAAAAGTGCGCTAACGGTGACTCTTCAGATTCAGAACGCCAAAGCTGTATTTCAGCTTCGGATAGGGCTCGCAAGCCCGCATCTTCAGAAAAAGACCTATTCCAGCCTCTAAAAATTCAAAAACAAAAATAAGTTAGCCCTTCAAACTTCCCGAAGCGGTCAAAAGTAGTCAGATGCAAGGCGGAGACAGCTGGCTGCTTTTCACCGCTTCCGCCGCAGTGTCGATAGAATGAACAGACATGTATTTTATTCTTCGATGACTAATCGTTGGCAAAACCGTCTGAAAAATTGGTAGAACCTTGGGCTTATGAAAACATTCATTTCCTCTTTGGTTTTGGTTTTATCACTGACAGGTTGTACTTATGGGCTTGAAGAGATCGGTTTTTATAAAACCGGTGGGCTAAAGTTTGATGACATCGACGTTTTAAAAAATAAGTATGCTGATCAAGAAGTTAATTTTGAATTGGTTAAAAACCTTCCTCTTAGCACTTGTCAACGATGCCACAGCATGACCGATGAAGAAAAAGTATTCGGCATGCGCGAGAAGATCCTCGCAACGGTGGAAGCTGAAACAATGCCTCCACGCAGTGGTGGATATTCTCCTTTAACCGAGTGTGAAAAACAGATTTTGCGCACTTGGATTGATGATAAGCTTCATGAGCGAACTCAGCTTCTTACTGTTAAAGAACTTTCTGCTTGTGGAAATGTGAAACAATCTGAAACGCCAAAGGGTGTGGATTTTAAAACTTTAGAAGTCAGCTTTGAGAATCTTAAAACACACATCATTGATCAAAAATGTTTAAAATGCCACGTCGTAGGAAAGAAAACCGTCCTGGAAAATCTTGAGGGTCTGAAAGCAAGTGTAAAACAAATCCTGGTTCCCAAGGATCCGGCCTCCCCGGTTGAGTCAACTCCCCTTTACCGCGCCGTCGTTCCACCACTGGATAACCCGACTGCTCCTCCGCGCATGCCGCCAGCACGGGCGTCTTTAGCACCATTAACTGCGGATGAGGTGGAGTATTTGAAAAAATTCATCCAGGCAAACCAGGAATAGCATGAAACACCTCGTCTGTTTATTAATCACGCTTATGTCATTCGGTGCCTTTGCTAAAAATGCACCGGCTTGCATGGATAGAAAAGACCGCCTTGACTATAACGAAAGTCGCTTGCTTCTTTATCGTGATGAGATGGAGCCGAAGTTTACCGCCCGGGCTTTCATTAAAGGTATTATCGTTGGCATTATCGAAGATCGCCAGAAGCATGTGCACTTTGAAGTCGACTTAGATGAAGATTTAGCTACTCGCGAAGACCGCATTGAAGTGATCTACAATACTAAGTTTGGGCCTGTTCCCGATAACAGACCGGGTGATGAACTGATCGCTTGCGGAGATTTTGTAGCGGACCCTTATTCTCCATTTAAAGCAGTTGTACACTGGCTCCACATGGCTCCGAAAAAATCCAATCATGACCATGGTTATTTAATGATTAATGGCACCATCACTGGTTTAGTAAATCCGAAAGCAGAAAAATAGTGCGCTTTATTATTCTGGCTGCAGGCCTTTTTCTTGCTTCATGTTCTCCCACTCGCGAAAGCCTTCAGACGGAGGGCGCTGCGGTTATTTATGGCGACGATACTAGAATGGACGTCGCTACAGACTTAAAACTTCACAAGGTTGCCTCTGCAGTATCCGTCATAATTGAAAAATCAAAATTAAAGCCCGCTAGCCATGGAATGATTCCATCGACTCGAACTTTGGGACAAAGTTATCCACTGTGTGAAAATGAACGATTTCAAAATCAACCCTTATTGGGATTTTGTACAGGCGTTCTAATCGCGAAAAACAAGGTTCTGACTGCCGGCCACTGCATGGATCAAAAGAATCGCTGTGCCGAAAGCATGTTTATTTTTGGATATAATTCAAGTAAAGCAGAAGCCAAAGTCATTCCCCACGAAGAAATCTATCACTGCAAACAAATATTAAAACTACAAAATCGTCGCGGCCAAGCAGATTACGCTGTGATTGAACTTGATCGTGACGTAAATGCGGTGCCTATTACCGTAGCTTCAGCAAAAAACTATACAGCCGGCGAAACACTTCTTAGTCTTTCTTATCCACTGGGGTTGCCTCTTAAAAAAGATCTTGGTCGCGTGCTAAGGGACACAGAGGGCGCTCAGCTAAAAATGGAAGTCGACACATTTAGTGGAAGTTCTGGATCCCCATTATTTGATGCTACTGGTGCTTTGGTGGGACTCTTGAGTACAGGTATGGATGATATTCTTGAAGACGACATATACCGCGTTCAAAAAGAAGGCGGATGCATTGAATTTAACAGATGCAAAAATGGCACATGTTTTGGTGAGACCTACACCAAAGTTCATAACATTGACCTTTAGCATTTTACTCAGTCACGCTTAGTCAGGCATTCTTCTTTTCTCTAAACTAAGATTCATGAATACAAGACGTCTTCCCTGGTGGACTTGGGTTGTTCCGTTTATTGCATTGCCGCTTGCTACAATGCTAAGTTTGCCGTTTGCGACAAACA
Source organism: Bdellovibrio bacteriovorus (assembly GCA_041888585.1). Lineage (GTDB taxonomy): Bacteria > Bdellovibrionota > Bdellovibrionia > Bdellovibrionales > Bdellovibrionaceae > Bdellovibrio > Bdellovibrio bacteriovorus_I. The sequence continues at coordinate 2,021,120 of CP168971.1, forward strand.
AACTTTATTGGATCTATTTTCCCATCAATATTGGCGTGGTTATGGCTCTGTGGTGGGGACCAAGGGTTCTTATACCGGTTTTCTTAAATGCACTATGGGCTGTTCAACTCTTAGGCCTTCCTAAGACATATCTTTATCCTCTTTATGCCATACCCGAAACATTGCAAGTTTTTATTGCGTGGATGCTGGTTAAAGAAAGATTTAAAGGTCATTCCTCTTGGCGGCCGAGTCCTAAAAATATCAGCTTGTTCTTTGTCTATGGGTTGTTGATCCCAACCCTGGTTTGCTCTTCCCTTACTCAAGGAATTTATATCTTCACCGGGCATGTTGATAGAGCGCTCTTTTTATGGAATTCACTGATCGCTGTTATTGGGGATTTAACGGGCGGCGTATTTCTTTGTTATCCACTCTTAATTTTAGTCACTCCGTTTTTATATAAAAAAAATCTGTCTTTATTTAAGCACGACACCTTACCACCATTTCACTTAGAGAAAGTTTCGCTAAAGGAAAAGCTTCTTTGGTTTGGAGTGCTCGCAGGCAGTCTGGCCCTGGCTCTGTCTATGCCTTTGGCGCAAACGTGGTATGTTTACGGAATTCTGATTTTGATTTCTGCAGCTTGGTATGGCTTGTACGCGTCGCTTATCATCAATACTTGGATCATGGCTATCACAGTACTATCTCCGAAATTTTTCAATGTTCCTGGCAGTGAAGAACCTTTTTTCGTACAGACACCTTCGACTCTGTTAACCTTGTGTTTTTGCGCTTTGATAACAGGTTCTGCCGTTACGAGCCTTACTGAAAAACTGGTAAAGCTTAAGGAAACAGAAGGAGAATTGAAGGCAGCTAAAGACCAGGCCGAAGAAGCATCCCAGGCAAAATCAGAATTCTTGGCTAGAATGAGCCATGAAATTCGCACCCCTTTAAATTCAGTTTTGGGAATGTTAGAGCTGTTAAAAGAAACCCAGCTTTCTAACGATCAACAGCGTTACCTAACCCTGTTCAGTCATGCGGGTGAAAATCTAAAAGCTCTGATTAATGACTTATTAGACTTTTCAAAAATCGAAGCAAAAGCTTTAAACGTGGAAAATGTTAGTTTCAATCTTCACGCAACCATTCGCAGCGTATTTGAAATTCTGCAAATCAAAGCGGAAGAAAAAGGGATTCACTTCGTCTTAAACATCAATCCTGAAGTGCCAGCTTATCACTTTGGTGATCCGACCCGATTGCGCCAAGTTCTTTTTAATCTTATAGGAAATGCCTTAAAGTTTACTGATGAAGGCAAAGTGCAAGTTGATGTCACCATTGTTAAGACCGGAAAAAAAGAAGAATTAGCTATTGATGTTGCCGATACGGGAATTGGTATCCCCCGTGAAAAACAAGCCAAGCTCTTTTCACCATTCTTCCAAGGGGAACCCGGAATCAGCCGAAAATTCGGTGGTACGGGCCTTGGACTTGTGATTTCTAAGAACCTAGTTGAGATCATGGGGGGAACCATGGAAATGAAAAGCCTTGCCGGCCGTGGGACTACGTTCCGCATTCATCTTCCCTACTCTCCAGATCTAACAAATCAACAAGAGAAGAAATCCACGCCGATCTATGCGTTTAATAAATCAGACCGTCGCTATAAAATTCTTTTGGTCGATGACTCAGAAGACAATCGCGTATTGCTGATTCATTATCTAAAAAGCCTTCCGTTTGATTGCATTGAAGCCGTGAACGGACAAGAAGCCGTCGATAAATTTAGCGCTGAAAAATTTGATCTGGTCTTTATGGATATGCAAATGCCAATCATGACAGGCTACAAAGCGACTGAGATCATCCGTCACTATGAAACGGAAAATAAACTTCAACACACACCTATTATTGCTTTAACTGCGACCGCGGTGCTAGAAGACTTAAAACGGGCTTTAGCGGCGGGTTGTGATGCCTACGCAGTAAAACCAGTAAAGAAAACGGAAATCCTAGAAATTCTTTCTCAGCACTTAACAACAAAAGTGCCGATCAAAGAAGCTTTCAAAGAACGACCAGGTCCAAGCCCAACAATCTGACTTTCAAGCTTAGCTTTGACCCGACCCTTTTCTTTAAGTTCATCATAAAATGCATTTTCTTCTTCAAGTGAAGGAAAGCGGCAAATGATTTCAAAATCGGTATCAACGGGGCGAAGGTATTCAATCTCGCCTTTTGAAATGACAATGTTTTCAGTATTGATCTTGCGCTCGTGAAGACCAGTAAGAACCATCGCATAAGCGGCCATTACTCCCGTGGCGTAAAGACTTCCACCGAAGGCTGTGCCCTTATGATTATAGTTTTTTTCTAATGCCACACGAAAGCGCACCTCGTGGGGCCCCATGGTCAGGACCTCAATACCAAGATGCTCATAAAGCGCGATCTTATTTCTTAGGATCTCAGAAAGTTCGAGCGGGTTTACTTCCACTGCTCATATCCTCCAGCAAAGTTGCTGGATTTATTATACCCTAAAAGTCCCAGAGCGTAAGTCACTGCTCCGGACCGCACGCCATGGTTGCTAATAACGATGATATTTGTGTCTTTTGAAATGCCAAGGGAAGCTAAAGATTTTTCGAAGTCTTTATTGGGAAGACCGTTACTTGCGAAAAACTTTTTCCAATCAAGATTCAGGACCTTCGCTTTCACTTTTTTATCTTGCGATAGGTTTCTTTGCGCGAATTCCTCTGGGGATCGGACATCCAAGATCACCGTATTTGGATCCACTTTAACCGCAAGCGTTTTCAGTGTTTTTAAATCGGTCATTAAGTCTTCTTGCACTTCAGGCTTCCAATAGGGCTTGTTTTGTACGGGAGGAACCTCTTTCGTGGGATTCATCTCCCGATAGGAGTTATGCACTAAAGTGTAAACGTTTTTAATGCCTAAAACCTTTAATGTCCACGCCACGCGGCCCTCTTCACCTTGGCCAGAGGTGCCCTTGCCCAGCACTACCACTTTTGTATTTGGCTCAACGCCGATCAATGAAAGTCTGCGGGCTAAAGCAAAGAGGTCTGTTTGCAACAATCCACGGGACTTGGGATTGTTTTGGGAAAAATCCTCCCAACGAACATTGATGGCCCCTGGCACATGCAAAAGATTGAATTCAAATGCAGGGCGCGCATCAAGTAAAACAGCGTTTTCTTTTTTAAGATTTTCAGCAGTGATGGATTCGCTTTGAATGGCCTCTTGATTCACCACTTTTGTGGGTTTCATCTGGCAACCAAAAGCAAAGATCAATAACAAAGGAAGTAAGAACTTCATGTGCACCCCAATTTATTGGGGCGCACAGCACCCCGTGCAGAGGACAATTATTTTGTGATTCTCATCGTCGGGAAGAAGATAATATCGCGGATACTTGGACGATCGGTCATGATCATCACAATACGCTCAATACCGATACCCACCCCACCTGTTGGTGGCATACCCGCATCGATCGCAAGCAAGAAGTCTTCATCCATTGGATGGGCTTCTTCATCTTTAGCACGATTGGCCTCTTGCTCTTTTAAACGAGCCAATTGGTCTTCGGGGTCGTTTAACTCTGAGTAAGCGTTACCGATTTCCATGCAAGCTGCAAACGGTTCAAAACGTTCAACCAAACGACCGTCTCTGCGGTGGATTTTTGTCAGCGGAGAAATCTCTACTGGATGATCCATCACAAAAGTCGGCTGCCATAGATGTTGTTCTGCTGTTAGCTCAAAAAGTTCCATGATCATTTCGCCGCGTTTACCTGGCTCATCGATGTCACCACCGTTTTTGCGGATGGCTTGGAAGATTTCTTGATCCGTCGCTTTTTCTGGATCTAGACCTGCATATTCGCGAACACCATCGTAAACCGTTAAACGTCTCCACGGCGGCGTGAAATCAATTTCTTTACCTTGATACGACACCTTCATGCTGCCAGTGATTTTTTGCGCCAATGACGAGATCAACTCTTCAAACTGTTTCATTTGATAGTTGTAGTCAGTGTAGGCCTCATAGAACTCAAGCAAAGCAAATTCCGGATTGTGGGTACGGTCGATACCTTCGTTGCGGAAGTTTTTGCTGATTTCGTAAACTTTTTCAAAACCACCTACGATCAAGCGTTTCAAATAAAGTTCAGGGGAAATTCTCATGTAAAGCTTCATATCCAAAGCTTTGTGATGAGTTGTAAATGGAGTCGCCGCCGCACCACCATACACTGGTTGCAACGTCGGAGTTTCCACTTCCATAAAACCGCGATCATCAAGGAAACGACGAATTTCTTTGATGATCTTAGAGCGGGTTTCAAAAACCTTGCGAGAATCAGCATCTGAAATCAAATCCAAATGTCTGTGACGGTATTTGATTTCGATATCTTGAACCCCGTGGAATTTTTCCGGCAATGGTTCAATAGTCTTAGTCAGGATTTGAAAACTTTTAGCGTAGATTGAGAATTCACCTTTTTGGGATTTGAACACAAATCCCTCTAGGCCCACGATATCGCCAAGGTCCACAAGCTCAAACGCCGCACGGTCTTGTTCCGAAAGTTCTTCCACCTTCACATAGACTTGCACTGTTCCTGTTTGATCTTGAACGTTGAAGAAAGAAGCTTTCCCCATCTGTCTAAGAGTCATCAAACGACCCGCGATCTTATAAGAAAACTCAGGCTTCTTTTCACCCGCAGTCAAAGTGGCTGCGTGCTCGCTAACAACGTTAGCGATGCTTGCTTTGTTTTCAAAAACATACGGATAGGGATTGATGCCTTTTTCGCGAAGGGCATGTAGCTTTTTTCTTTTTTCCGCTCTCAGCGGATTTTCGTGAATGCTCATTTACGTTCTTTCAATTTTAAAAACTAAAGTTTTTTACCAGCAAAAGCTTCCATAACGTTCGTTAGCAATTGGATTGCTTCTTTTTTCGGACGTTGGAATGCATTACGGCCCATGATGGAACCAAATGCACCACCTTGAGCAAGTTCTGAAACTTCTTTTAACAACTCTTCAGTGCCTTTTGCTTCCCCACCAGAGAAGATCACGATGCGTTTGCCGTTAAAGCAAGCTTGAACAACGTGACGAATACGATCAGCCATTGTTGAAACTTTGATACCTTGTTCTTGGTAAACTTTAGCAGCTGCTGCTTGTTCAATGTGTGCAGAAGGTGGTTTTACTTTAATGATGTGCGCGCCCAATTGAGCCGCGATGTGAGCTGCGTAGGCGATGACGTCGATAGCCGTTTCACCTTCTTTAGAAAGTTGCTCACCACGAGCGTAAGACCAGATGATAACAACAAGACCCGCTTCTTTAGCTGCGCGAGCCGCTTGCGCGATTTCTTCGTATTGGTGTTTACGTTCAGCCGAACCTGGGTAAATTGTAAAACCGATACCCACACAACCCAATCTTAAAGCGTCATCAACGTATGAAGTTAATGCAGAGATTGGAGCTTTGTTTCCGAATAGAGTGTCAGAGTTATTGATTTTTAAAATCAAAGGAATCTCACCCGCGTAATCACGCGCGATCGCTTCGATAGCACCTAGTGGAGCCGCGTAAGCAGAGCAACCAGATTCAATCGCAAGCTCAACGTGGTAAGCTGGATCATAACCATCTGGATTTTTTGCAAATGAACGAGCAGGACCGTGCTCAAAACCTTGGTCTACAGGCAAAATAACCAGTTTACCAGTTCCCGCAAGTTTACCTTGATTCAACATACGAGCTAAATTCGTAAGTACCCCTGGATTGTCGGCTCCGTACCAGTTCAAAATCTCTCTAACTCTTGGCGTCATCTAAATGCTCCCTATTAAGTGTCATTTTCAACGGGTCTAAAACTAGTGAGTTTTTCTGATTTAGGCAAGCATCCTGAATTGCGTGTCAGACCTTTTAACACGCTTGGCAGAAACACTTGTGTGGTATACTTTCCCTATTCTTAAGAACGAGGTCCCACTATGAGCGTACAAGTCACATTTGAACCAACTCCAAACCCAGCAACGATGAAATTCCATCTTCACCGCCAAGTGACGGCGGAAGGTTTTGATTGCGCCAACTCTCAAGAGGCGGAGCGCTCCCCGCTGGCTGCTAAAATTTTCGGCTTTCCTTGGACTAGCTCAGTTTACGTGGGCCCTGATTTTATCACCGTGACAAAGCAAGATTGGGTTGATTGGGAACTTTTAGCCAATCCTTTAAGCGGTCTTATTCAAGAGCATTTGGATCGCGACGAGCCTGTCGTGGTTGAATTCATCGAAATGGCTGAAGACGACGAAAATGACTCTCCGATGGTTCGTAACATTAAATCAGTATTGAACCGCGAAATCCGCCCGGTGGTTGCACTTGATGGCGGCGATATCGTTTTCCATAAATATCAAGATCAAGTTTTGTACGTGCATATGAAAGGCGCTTGCTCCGGCTGCCCAAGCTCTAGCGTGACCTTAAAAGAGGGTATCGAAACACGCATGAGAGAGCTTTTCCCGGAGATCAAAGAAGTTGTCGCAGTCTAAGTTTTTTCACGAAAGTAAACTCTTAGCCAAGCTTGCAGGTCCCATCATCGTCGGTCAAATTGGTCAAAATTTGATCACGCTGGCCGACACCATCATGGTGGGAGCTTTAGGTCCCTTGGCTTTAGGTGCTGCTGCTTTTGCTGGCAGTATCTTTATCGTATTTCTGATTTTTGGAATTGGCATGTTGGCGCCGGTGACTGCACTTTTTGCGCGGATGCAAGGCCAAGCTAATTTCCCTTATGGAGGAGTTTTACTTCGCCATAGTGTTGCAGTTGCGGTCGGCATTAGTGGTTTCATCATTGGACTTTTATATTTGCTTTTGCCGAACTTAAAACTTTTTGGACAAACTCCCGAGGTTTTAAATTTAGGTGCGAAGTTTTTTGAAATCATCGCCTGGTCCGTTCTTCCAAGTCTTTTATATATTGCCTACAAACAGTTTACGGATGGAATTGGTAAAACAAAAGTAGCCATGTACGTGATGATTTTCGGAGTTGTTCTGAATGTTGCGGGGAATTGGCTCTTAATTCACGGTCATCTTGGTTTTCCAAAGATGGGTCTTTACGGTGCCGCCTACGCGACCTTGATAGCGCGTGTATTGATGGCCATCATTATGATGATCTACGTACATCTGCATCCGCAATTTAAACATTATTTTAAAGAGCCTTGGATTCACCGCTTTGACCATCATCTGATTAAAAGCATGATTCGCTTAGGGCTTCCTAATGGCCTTACCTATGTTTTTGAGGTCGGCGCTTTTTCAACAGCGGCGATCATGGTGGGTTGGTTTGGCGCTGGTCCCCTTGCAGCCCATCAAATTACAATCAGTCTTGCTAGTACTAGCTTTTTAATCACTCTAGGCATTGGCATTGCTGCGACAATTCGCGTGGGTTTTGAATTGGGTCGTGGTGATTATTCCCTTGCGCGTTTTGCGGGTTTTACTGCAATTAAATTAGGTGCAGTGTACATGGCCATTTGCGGAATTGGCTTTTTCGCTCTTCGCCATTGGCTTCCTACTTTTTACGTCAAAGATCCCGACGTCATTAATTTAGCAGCGTTGTTTTTTATTGTTGTCGCGATCTTTGAAGTCTTCGACGGTGTCCAAGCGGTCGCCATCGGAGCACTGAGAGGGATGTCTGACACTCAATGGCCAGGTATCATTGCCTTCGTGGCTTATTGGATTGTGGGTCTTCCTTGCGGATACCTTTTAGCATTCCATCTGGGCGTGGGCCCTGTGGGAATTTGGATTGGCCTTTTGATCGGACTTATTATTGCTTCGATCTTCCTAACCTTCCGTTTCCATATTCTTAGCAATCGCTTTATTAAAAAATCAAATGACACCCCTTAGGGGTGCCATTTGATTTCGCGATTTTCTTTAATGTAAATAGTGCCAATAATAAAAGTCATAACGGCGATGGCGATGGGATACATCAACCCAGCGAACATATTTCCAGTGCTCGCCACCAAAGCTGTTCCAATAAAAGGCACTAAACCACCAAATACACCATTCCCTATATGATATGGTAAAGACATCGAAGTGTAACGAATCTGGGTGGGGAATAACTCGACTAAAAATGCGGCAATGGGCCCATATACCATCGTCACAAATATGACTTGAATAAATATCAACAACGTCAGCATCACGACATTTGGATCCATAGCGGGCGCTAACGGATCGGCGGGATTCCAGCCAGAATAAAAAGCCATAGCTTTATAAATTGGATAGTAAGAAAGCGCGGCCACCAAACAGCCCGCCATCATGATGGGCTTTCTACCAATTTTATCAGAAAGCGCCCCGAATACGACGAAAAACGGGGTTGCTAAAAGCAAAGCTACAGCGATGATTTGATTGGCTACAACAAAATCAATTCGCAAACTCGTTTGCAAAAAGTAGAGAGCGTAAAATTGTCCCGTGTACCAAACCACACCTTGCCCTGCCGTGGCGCCTAATAAAGAAAGAATCACCAGACGACGGTTTTCAGGTTGCATGAAACTATCATGCAAAGGGCGCTTCGACGCTTTACCTTCGGCCTTCATCTGCAAAAAGACCGGAGATTCTTCCATCTTTCTACGAATCACGTAGGATACGATAACTAGAATTACTGATAACAAAAATGGGATTCTCCATCCCCACTCTTTAAAGTCGGTTTCACCTAAAAATAGACGCGTGATTAAAATCACTCCCAAGGACACAAAAAGTCCCAGGGTTGCGGTCGTTTGAATAAAGCTTGTGTAAAAACCACGTCGTTTATCCGGACTATGCTCTGCTACGTACGTCGCAGCACCACCATATTCTCCTCCTAAAGCCAACCCCTGAAGTAAACGCAAAAGTAGCAACAGAATCGGTGCAAGGATGCCAATGGTTTCATAATTGGGAAGTAAACCAATGGCCGTCGTCGCCACCCCCATAATCAACAGTGTCACCATGAAGGCGTATTTACGTCCAATGACGTCCCCCACTCGACCGAAAACCAAAGCTCCGAAAGGCCGAACGATAAAACCTGTCGCGAATGTCGCAAGCGTGCTTAGCAGAGCAACAGTTTCATTGCCTTTAGGAAAAAACTGAGTGGCAATGATGGTTGCCAAGCTTCCGAAAATATAAAAGTCATACCACTCAATCAAAGTGCCGGCGCTAGAGGCAGCAATTACCTTCCAGATGTTTCTTTTTTCTGCAATGACATTGTGATCACTTGTGGTAGCCATCAGAAAACCTCCTAAATAACAATTATGTTGGGGAAGTTATGGATATCTAACAATCAGGAAGTTCAAAATTTCGGAGGTTTAATTATAGGGTGTTGCTCAACACACTATTCAAGAACTTCCACAGAGTCTGTAAGCTTAATAATTCCTTCGTTTTCAGGAATCCATAAAGTACCAAAGAAGACGCCCTTTTCGTCACGACGGTAACCTGCCAAAGTCTTTAAAGGTTCTGGGCCCAGGGGCGCCCCCGTCTGTTGATCAATAGTGATGATGGTGCAACGAGCGCATTTTTTTGGTTGAGAGAAAATCACATCGCCGATGCGAATTCTTTTCCACTTATCTTCCTCAAATGCCTGAGTCCCTTGAAAAACAATATTCGCGCGAAAGCGGTCGGTGCCGATAGGAGCCGCAAGTTTAGAGTTAAGATCATCAAGACTTTTTAAGTTCACAAGTTGCAACGGACGCCCATCAGAAAAGCGAACTTCTGGTTTCCAATCTTTACTTAAAGAAAGAACCCTACGTTGGGAATAAGACGCATAACGAACCAATCGACAATTTACACCTAAGTACTGAGCAATGCCTTGCGAATAGAGGTCTGGCTCCAAAGCCGCCTCAAACGTATCATTCCAAACTTGCACTTTCACTTTGCGCTGAAACGAATTCTTCTTTGAAATCTTAAAAAACATCTTTCCAAGCCCCACAGTCAAAGCTGTGTCGTCTTGAAAGACCTCGACACTCGCTAGACGAGGAACTGTTCGCTGCGATATAAACTTCCCGTTTTCATCAATGAGCATCCACTGGCGATCTCCCTCGGGCCCTTCGTGGGTGATCTTCATCTCTTTTAAACTTTGGCAACGGGCCGATTTCAGTGGAAAAATATTAAGCTCGTGAATTTTCATAAATCTGATGCTTTCTTTTTGTCCCCATGAAATCAAGAAAATAAGAACCCTTGCGTCCACTTTTTTAACTTTAAGTCCACCGATCTAAAGTCCAAACACAATTTACTTTACCAGTTATTATTTCTACTCTTAAAGAATGACAAAACACACTCTTGAATTCACCGAGCGAATGGCGGGTCACTTTATCCGCAAGAATTTTACCCTAAAACCTCAATCACCCCTAACTCGCAGCGAGTTTTTGAAAGCCGAAGAAAGCCCTTTGCCTGCGGAATTTACTTTGACGATTTCCACAGAGGATCTTGAGAAATTTATTGAGGATCCGAATTTAGAAGCGGCCGCTTTCGGCAGTATTTCCGGGTTAGCTGGGAAAAACTATACCATTCAAAAAGGCACTTTTAATTTATTCAGCCGTCCAACAGCAAGCCCGGATTTAACCACTGCTAAAGAAATGCACTATCTGCTTTATCTGCAAGATGAGACCGGCCAGAAACTCACTTTCTATGGTTTTAAAGAAATCTTAAAAGAGGATGGCTTTGAAGCCTGGAATCAAACAACCACATTGTATTTCTATCTCTGGGAAGGACACAGTGCTTTTACCTCCGGTGAAGAAAAAAATGTACTGGGATTGGGAGTGCTGCACATTTCAGTGAGCGATTTCATAAAACAGCTGGGAACGTTTAAAACAAATGCAGAAAATGAACTCGAAGAAAAAGCCCTCATCGCAAAATTTTTAAACGTTTTCGCCTGCAATCTGTGGCAAGCCTATGCACCGTTTATTTTTACCACCACCTCTTACCGCTGGAATGAACATCTTTTTCCAATCCACACTACTCAAGGTGTGCCCTTGGGTGAAAAAAACCTTCACCCCATCGACACCGAAGACGGTCTGACAATTTCACTGCAAAGATTTAAAATCAAAGATTCCCGCAGTGTGGTTTTATTACTTCATGGTCTTACGACCTCCACTGACATGTACATCATGCCAGAACACCAGAACTTAGTGAATCATCTACATAGTGAAGGCTTCACAGATGTCTGGTCCCTTGATTGGCGCGGCAGTGGGCGCTTTACTTATAATCTGATGCCTCATCGCTATACCATCGATGAAGTGGCTAAGTTTGATATTCCCCGTGCCCTTGATTTCATTCGTAAAAGCTGTGGAGCCGACGTTGAAATCAACGTAATCTGTCACTGCGTTGGCTCGTTAGCATTCATGTCTTCGCTTTCTGCTGGTTATATCAGTGGAATAAAGAAAGTGATTTCAAACAGTGTGTCTTTAACTCCGAAAGTTCAATGGCAGGGATTTTTAAAATTACTGGTGGGACCGACGGTGTTTGAACACCTGTTTGGATATGCTTATATCAGTCCACGTATGCCCTATTTTCCGGGACCTGGTTTTGGAAAATGGATTTACTGGATGGAGCGTGTCCTACGCCACGAATGCAAAGAGCCAGCCTGCCATTTGATCAGCTTTATGTGGGGCTGGGGTTTTCCGGCTGCTTACAATCATCGCAACATCCATCCCACCACTCACCGTCGCCTGGTCGACTTGTTTGGTGGTACAAGTTTTCATTACTATCGCCATATTCGCAAGATGCTGTTTGCAAAGGCCGCCGTCTCCTTTGATAGAAAAATAAACTATTTGGATGAAGCAAAGAAAAGACAGATGCCGAAGATCTTGCTTATCAGCGGTAGCGAGAACCGCATCTTCCCGGGCTCTAACAAAGAATCCTATGAAAAGCTAAAAGAACACGTTCCCCACATCCGGTATTTAGAATTCCCACAATACGGCCACCAGGATGTGTTCATGGGACAATATTGTCACCGTGAAGTTTTTCCTTCTTTGATTGAGTTTTTAAAGGAAACCTAAAATGCAAATCGATTTTCACCTGGGTATCACCTATGTTTTAGCCCGCTTAAGTGGTTTTTCACCGTTTGAAGCAAACACGATAGCGAGCTCGTCCCAGTATGTGGATGATGCCGTTCATAGCGGAACCATCTTATTTGACAATGAATCAGCCTATGAGTTTTCGGCCAGTGCCCACAGAATGCTTGATTATCGGAACTTTAAGGAACTCGCAAATCACCGTGTGTGGATTCCCTTTCACTTTATTCCAGGAAACCAGGTCACGCACAACAAAGCCACTGAACAGGTGCAAAAATTAATCTGCCGACCCAATAGTGAGATAGCCCAAGACATTGTAAAACATGTTGTTGCAAACTTTCAAAGACCCTACGGCTATCACCTTTTGGGAGTTACAACCCATGCCTATGCTGATACCTGGGCCCATCAAGGCTTTGCTGGCATTACCCATGAAATCAATAAAGTTCATGATATTTTTGACGAGCACGGTGACCTTGATCATGAAATGATGAACTACCGGAAAAAATATTTCAAACGTTCCTGGTACAAACGAATTGCCGATTGGGTTATGTCTTACTTTGTCAGCGAAGCCAACCCCATCGGCCATGGCGGAGTCTTAAGCTACCCCGACTTGCCGTATCTGCGTTGGAGCTACCGCGACTGGAAAAATGAAATCATTCAACGAAACAATCCACAAGATTATATGGAAGCGATTCGCCATGTCTTAGAAATGTATCGTTTGGCACGTATTGAAGCAAAGCTTCAACTGGTGAAGATTCAAGATCGGGATCTGCTTAAAATCCAAGAGTTGATTGAAACCATTCGCAATGAAGAACCCGAAGAGCGACTCAAACAATGGGAAGCGGCGATTCTTTGTGGAGCTTTTTCATTTGGCACAGACACTTGGAAATATTCTTCAGAAGGCAGCCAGTCCTGGCTTGCAGAAGCATTTGATATAGTGAGCGAAGAAGACTTCGCCCTAGAGGATGTGCCTTATAAAGCTTCATTTTTAAACTCAAACTGGAAGCTGATGCATGATGCTTTAAAATACTATCGCTTCTGTGTTTTACATGAAGTTTTGCCTCGCTACGAAATTTGCGTCGCTTAAAGGATGACCCATGAAATTTGATTATGATTTTATTGTGATTGGTTCTGGATTCGGCGGATCGGTCATGACCTGTCGCTTGGCTGAAAAGAATTATAAAGTTTTACTTTTAGAACGGGGCCGCCAGTGGAAAATGCATGAATTCCCCCGTCGTCCCCACGAAATTCAACAAAATATGTTTTGGGACCCCCAAGACAGCAAATTTGGTTTGATGGAATTTCGCGATAATCCCGAAAGCGATGTGATGACTTTGACCGGTAGCGGATTGGGCGGCGGAAGTCTAATCTATGCCAACGTCCTTTATCGTATGCCCGCTGAAAATTTTCAGAATTGGCCAGGAGGATGGACACGGAAAAAAATGGATCCCTATTACGATAAAGTTTTAGGGATGATGGAGGCAAAACCTTATCCTTTTGAAAAAGAAACCTACTATCACCACACTCCTAAAACGGCGGCCTTAAAAAGGGTTTCGCAGGAATTGCAAAGTAACGACAATGCCCCTGAATTTGTTCTGCCGCCATTAGCGGTGCGTTTCGAAGGAAGTTTTCCGGGGGAACAATCACGCAACCAGCATGGGGCTTTACAGAGTAAATGCAACAAGTGTGGTGAATGCGATTTGGGCTGTAATATCCACGCTAAAAATACTTTGGATTTAAACTATATCTATCGCGCGCAAAACTTGGAAAATTCAAAGGCTGAAGTTCGCACCCACGCCGAAGTCACCCGCGTTGAAAAGTTTCAAGATGGGTACAAAGTCAGTTACATCATTCCGCAAATGCCAGGTGACGAACTTAGTTTCACGGCAAAAAATGTGGTACTTGCCGCAGGCTCTGTGGGGTCCACTTCGTTGTTATTAAAAATGAAAAAGCAGGGTGCCCTTCCCAAGCTTAATAATTGGCTCGGCAAAAAGTGGTGTGGCAATGGTGACCTCTTGGGAATTGTCTTAGATGCTGAAGAGAACCTTGATCCCACCAACGGCCCTGTTATTACAAGCGCGCTTGAATACAAATTTTCAAAGTATCCCGATGGCTTTCCCCATTCTATGGTGATTGAAGATGCCGGGTTTCCCATTGGCATGGCATGGTATTTATCAGGCAAGGTTCCGCAGCTTGTAGGAGTCTTCGGTAGCTTAAAACTAGTTATGAAAAATCTTAAAAACTTTATCTTTAAAGTGTTTAGACTTAATAACTCTCGAAGCGAAATCAATGTAGGTGATGATTTTGCGAAAGCTATAGACCGCGCTGACTTTGTTCGCAGAGCCTTTGTTTTATTAGGCATGGGTCGCGACCGATCTGACGGCGAGATCACCTTACGAGATGACAACCAAGCCATCATTAAATGGAAACTCGAAAAAAGTGAATTGCATTATTCTCGTCTTATAAAAGAAATGAAATCCATCGCAAAGAAAGTAGGTGGAATCTTCATGGATAATCCCCTGACCCACTTAGATAAAGTCATCGCCGTTCATCCCTTGGGTGGCTGCCCGATGGGAGATACAGAACAAGAAGGTTTCGTAAATCCTCAAGGAAAGGTCTTCGGTCACGAGGGTCTGTATGTCGTTGATGGCAGTATTATTCCAACATCCATTGGGCCCAACCCATCACTGACAATCGCAGCTTTAGCAGAACACATCGCCGAACAAATCCCAGCAAAACAAACTGCCCAATCCGAAGCAGCAGTTTGACACGGCGAAACCGTAAAAAGAAGCAGGCACCTTTAAAAAAAAGGGCTCCGATTGGAGCCCTTTTTATTTTTTAGACTTTCATTTGTCTTTATTGACCTAGAACGTAAGCGAAGATCAATGGCGCGCAGATCGTCGCGTCTGATTCAACGATGTATGACGGCGTTGTTGGTGCCAATTTACCCCAAGTGATTTTCTCGTTTGGAATAGCGCCAGAGTATGAACCGTATGAAGTTGTAGAGTCAGAGATTTGCGCGAAGTAGCTCCACAATGGAATGTCCTCGTGGCCCAAGTCTTGTTCTAGCATTGGTACTACGCAGATTGGGAAGTCACCCGCGATACCACCGCCGATTTGGAAGAAACCCACTGGATTTTTCTTAGAAGCAGACATGTACCACTCTGCCCAAGTTTTCATGTACTCGATACCACCTTTTACAGTCGTCGACTTTTTGATATCGCCTTTGATCACGTGACCGCAGAAGATGTTACCTAAAGTTGAATCTTCCCAACCTGGAACAACCATCGGAAGATTTTTTTCAGCTGCTGCAAGCAACCAAGAATTTTTTGGATCGATTTGGTAGTACTGCTCTAGCTTTCCAGAAAGCAGGATTTTGTACATGAATTCATGTGGGAAGTAAGACTCGCCTTTTTTATCAGCATCTTGCCAGTATTCTAGAACCACATTTTCAATACGACGGATTGCTTCCTCTTCAGGGATGCAAGTGTCAGTAACGCGGTTTAAGTGTCTTTCCAAAAGTTTTTGTTCATCTTGTGGAGTTAGATCACGGTAGTTTGGAATACGCTCATAGTGATTGTGCGCAACCAAGTTGAACACGTCTTCTTCAAGGTTCGCGCCGGTGCAAGAAATCGCGTGAACTTTACCTTGGCGGATCATTTCAGCCAATGAAAGACCAAGTTCAGCAGTCGACATAGCACCTGCTAAAGTTACAAGCATTTGGCCGTTGTTAGCGATATGGGTTTTGTAACCTTTAGCTGCATCTTTTAAAGCTGCCGCATTAAAGTGACGGTAGTGATGTTCAATGAACTGAGAAATTGGTCCCATGACGAGCCTCCGGTCTATTTTTTTAACTTTAGGGCTCGCAAGGTAGCATGCATTAGGAACCAATTTCAAGAAGAGAATGGCTTTTGCCCGACAAGGGCCTTGGCAAAAAATCCCTGATCTCTTTTGAGCTTAGAGAATCCACGATAGGTCATTAAGCCTTCCATCGGATTCAGCAGATAGTTTTTATAAAATGGTTCATGAAAATCCACCGGGAATTGCTCTAAAGCCCAATCAAAATGGCTGACATCTTCATTTTGCACAGAGTCGACCAGCCCCATCCATCCACCTTCTTTAAGCACGCGGAAGGTTTCAGCCACGACTTGGCGGCGAATTTCGATAGGCAGCTCATGAAATAAAAAGCACGAATAAACGCAATCAAAAATACCATCTTTGAATGGCAACTCTTCAGCCGCACCTTGCACAAAATCTAGGCGATCGAATTCTGCCAAATTTTCCTGAGCCTTCTTTAAATAAGGAGAGCTTAAATCAAGGACGGTAATTTTTGCTTTAGGAAAAGCCAGCTTCATAAATCTTGTCAGGCGTCCTGTTCCCGCCGCGACTTCTAAGAAATGCAACCCCTCCCCATCCCCGGGAAACGGCTCTTTTAACAAAGGTATAATCAGGCGTCTCATAGCATCAGCCGCACCGGAAAAAAGGATCTCGACTTGATGTTCGTAAAGATCTGCAGAGTCTTTGGTTAAATACCCGCCCGTCTGAAAATGAAAATTGCGCTGGTAGTACTCAGGCAGATCTCGCATCAGCTCTTGGGCTTCCGGATTAAAGTCTTTCTGATTTTTGTTTTCGCGGCGTTTTGCGATTTGATAACCATCCATGATAATGCGTGGAAAGCGTCGCAGATGTTCCGTCATCTTTTCTGGCTTTAAAACTTCCCAGGGATAAAAGCCTTTTGCAATATTATCGCTGTCCTTTTTAAGCAGGCGATAAAGTTCCGAATAAATCAGTTTCACATTTTGCGGAGTGGTGTGCCCGCGTTGCAAATTTTTACCCGTCGCTAAAAACTCAAAGAGCGGAAGATACAGTTTTTGCGTAGTAAAGTGAACCGTGCGAGCTAGGGAATAGCCTAGAGTGATCTTATCCTGATAAGGAATTTTTAGTTTCATGGACACCTCACGGATAAAGCCTACTGGCAGGGTTTATGGAACTCAAGAGTTGAGCCACTGCCCCGCGAAGAACAGACCGTGAGATATCGAATCTAGGATTTTACCGCTTGTGATTCAGCAAGCTTCTGCTGCTGTTTTAAAGCTTTGGATTCTTTGTACCAATGCCTGAAGGTCAAACCCACTAAAGTAAAACCCACAAGGACGATAAAAATAATGATGGCAAACCAAGTAATAACGATCATGTATGTGCCTCTGGGTTCGTTGGAGTTTTAACTGAGGCATAAACTTCGTTAACGATATGGGATGCCATTGCTAAACCAAAAGCGCCTGTAACAAAGCTTGCAGTACCCCAAATCACATTGCGGTTGTCACAACCATGTAAGTTGTTAGACCCCTGCGGGCATACACATTTAAAGCCCATGCCTTTATCGTATTTAAGTTCTTCTGGTTGAATAGGGATTTCATCCGAGAACACACAAGGAATCCCGAATTTCTTTTCTGGAAAACCATATTTCTGGCGCAAAATTTTACGCACTTGATGAGCCAGTGGATCAACGTACGTATCAGCCAGATCTACAAGTTTGATTTTTAAAGGATCCATTTTCGCAGCAGAACCGCCGGAAGTGATCACCTTGATTCCTCTTTCACGGCACGTTGCTAATAAATGAGTTTTCGCCGTCAGATTATCGATCGCATCAACGATATAATCAGGTTTATGGGAAAGCATCATTTCAGAATTTTCTTCGTTATAAAATTCAGTGATCACTTGGATATTGGCTTGAGGATTGATTTTGCGAAGACGCTCACCCATCACTTCCGCTTTTTTCTTACCGACCATGCCTTGGATGGCATGAAGTTGGCGATTGCCGTTGGTGATACAAACTTCGTCGAAATCGATGATGGTTAATTTACCAACGCCAGAACGGGCTAAAGATTCAGCGGCCCATGAACCAACACCACCTAAACCGATCACCATCACGTGGGTGTTGAAAAGTTTTTTCATCACTTCATCACCCACCAAACGACCCATGCGATCAAAACGGCGGTGTAATACGTATTCCGTTTCCTCAGGTTGAGCTGGATTTGGTGTACTTTGAGAATTCTGCGGAGTGATGTTTTCCATTGCCTTAAGTCCTTCGTTCTTTCTTAAGAAATTTAGAAGGAGCCGCTTCAGCCTACGCGTCCCAGGACGCTCCGGCTCTGCCGCCGTCTGGCGCTACGGGAAACAATCTTCTAAAATTCTCAGTAGTGATATCTAATATTTCCAAGGGATCAAGTGATTTTAACTCCCCTATAGTTCTTGCCACCTCCCAGATGCTATCTGGGGGATTTAATTGGCCTTTAAATGCCGGCGGTGGCTGATCGGGGCTGTCACTTTCAATTAAAAGCATTTCTAAGGGCATCTCGCGAACCGCTTGTTTTAACTTTTCATTGTCTGGACGACACACCGGTCCGCCAACGGAAAGAAAAAGACCTCTTTTCAAAAAGTCTTGAGCCTTTCCCCAGCTGCCGTTGAAGGAGTGTACCATGCCTTTTTGCTTTGGAATGCCAAACAGGTCCATCATCTTAAGGCTTTCTTCGTGGGCTTGTACTAAGTGAAGAACCATCGGTTTCTGGGACACATGAGCAAGTTCGATCTGCTGTTCGAAAACGTCTAATTGTCTTTCTTTAGAATCCTTCATGATATGGGGGCGGAAATCCAATCCCATCTCGCCAATGCCTTGGGCATCCACCAGCTCCATGGCTAAAAGATTTAAAGCTTCTTCGCACTCGTCTTCGTCATGATCAACGACCCAGTAAGGGTGAAGACCAAAACACATACCTATGTGCAAAGGATGGCGAGCATGAAGTGCTCGTTGACGTTGCCAGTCTTCGGGGCCGACTCCACCTTGCATGAAAAAGTGGATGCCGCGACCGCGGGCTTCGTTGATAATTTCATCTTGCTGACCTTCCCAGCGGGGGTCTGCAAGATGTCCATGAGCGTCTGTCCAAAAGCCAAATCCAACCATAGGTCTAGATATTATCCCTAATTCCCGGACTCGAACAAGTTTCTAATTATTCCGATATTTTGATTGCGAAGGAGTGTCTATGAAGCACAAAGGTTTGCGATTAGGTTTTGATGTTACGATGGAAAAGGGTTCCACTTGGAAGCCATTAAAGATTCAGTTCTGGAGCCAAGAAGAGAAATACGCAAACTTCAAAGCCACTCCGCCGTTTAAGTACATGTCTGATGCATTAACGGCTTTGTCATTAGTCAAATTGAATCATTACATCAAAAGCCCCATGGTGACACCGCACTTGAATTACAACATGGCTGTCGAAGCTTGGAAGAACTTGGATCCCCATGTAGAGCTTTTTGAAAGATCTCAACCCCGTGTTCGCGCCCTGCAATCCCATATTGCCATGGTGAATCCGGCGGTGTGCGAAGAATTTGAAAATCATTTTAACGAACACTTTGAAATGGCTTTAAAACCTTGGGGCGTAGACCTTTCAGCTTTATGCCCGCTCTTAGATACCTTCTCGTGGTTTGAAAATAAATCCGAAGCTCCTTTGCTTTATAACTTCGGTTTGAACTTTTCTAAACCGTTTATGGAAAAGCTGCACATTCTTTATTCTTTTCTTTATCACCTTAGAAGCCTTGTCGCCGTTGATCACAACGCACACATCGAAGATCCTTCCCATGAAGGCGTGAAAGTTGACGCGATCACAGACTATTTGCCAAGAGCCGAATACGTCGTGAACGATGCTTTACTTTATTGGAATTTCAAAAAACTTTCTCAGCCTTTTGCGGGCCCTAAAGCTGACGCTAAAGTTGAAAAATTGATGGTGAACCCAATGGAAAAAGCGTTTAAAAAATATTCTCATAACGCTTGCCAGTTGGTGGATAATCTTCCCAAAAACTTTATCAGTTCTTTAAACCAAGTGGAGCTTGAAGAGGCTTTCTATCTTGTACAAATGGATTGGTTGTTAGGTTCCCCTGCTGGTTTGTTATTTAAGATCCGCGAAGAGATCTTTGCTTTGCAAAGTGGGTATGAAAAAATCTTTTGGAAAGATGTGGAGCCGAAGTTCCACTCTAAACCATTCGCGTTGCACCTGTGCTGCGAGATTCCTGAAGAACATATTTACGGCAAAAAAGCTGGGTAATAAAAAAGGCGCTTTCTCGGCGCCTTTTTTTATTTCTAATTATTGAGTTAGCTTGGCCTTTTTTAGAAAGCGATTTCTTAACCACTTGATCAGCATATACAATAAGACCAAACCGATGATTGCTAGCACGACCATTTTAAACTGTCTTAGGTATTTTAGAATAGGCTCCCCGTAATGGGCCAACAGATAAATCTGTGTCGGCACGCTGATCAAAGCCGCAATGCCATCGATGACCAAAAATTTCCACGCTGGGTAATGAAGCATACCGCAAGCCAAGTGGCCTGGAAAACGCAATCCCGGAGTGAACCTGAAAATACCGCAAGCGTAGGCTCCGTATTTATGAGTCCACTCTTCCACACGTTTCATCATGTCTTCAGGGAAAAACTTATGAACTCGCGGATGATATAAAAGCTTTCGCCCGAAGACCCGCCCTAAGAGATATATCACGAAGTCACTGGTCACGACAGCGGTGAAGGCAATTATTGAGGCTGTGTGAACGTTAACAACAGGAGCGCCAGGATACGGCGGAGGAAAATGTTCAGGATTTGCGCCCATGAATGCGAGAATACCTACACTAATCAGCGTCACCTCTTCAGGAAGAGGAAAGCCAACAGCAGATAACATCATCATTCCAATCAATGCGGCATAAACAGTTACCGGCTGATAAGCGAACTGTGACATCCATACAAAGATAGGTTCACTTGCAAAGTCCAATGAAGCTCCTTCGAGGATTACAATATGAAGTAATCAGTCCCACTTGAACACACTTGCTACACCGTGCTATGAGTAGTTTTGCGTAAAAGGACGACCATGCATAGCGCTAGAGGATTTGAATACGGAGTGCGACACATTATTAGCCCCAAGTCTGGTGCGCTAATTGATGTTTTATTAGGCATTCTTGAAGCCGATGAAGCGCAACTGCACTTTTTGTTGCACATGGGATCCATTTATCACAATCATTTAAGAGTCCTAGCTAACATTGAAATTAGCGAAGGTGACTATGTGCGAGTCCACACGAAGCCTCGCCGCTTTTTGCCGGATGATGGCCTGTGGAAAGAGCGCATTCTTTTTGAAAACTCTCATTTCGTTGTCGTTAAAAAAGTATCAGGACTCCCCGTCCATGGCAGCGTCGATAACCTGCAGGAAAATCTTCAGACTTATTTAGCGAAAGCACTTCAATGCGACGTTTTGGTTACACACCGGCTTGATGTTCCTACTCGTGGATTGATTGTCTATGCAATGACTGCTGATTTTCAAACGGCCTTCAATAAACTTTTAATTCAAAGAGAGATGACGAAAGTTTATCGAGCTAAGGTCGAAGGACAAAGTCTTGTACCAGGCATTCTTACGCACTTTATGGAACCTTCCCCACGGGCACCAAAAGTTGTTTGCCGCGAAGCTAAGGCGCAGTGGCAAGAATGCATTCTTGAAATCATTGAAGCGCAAACTTTAGGGAACAATCAAAGCGAACTTAAGATCCGCCTGCATACAGGACGCACACATCAAATTCGCGCGCAGCTATCGGCGGAAGGTCATCCTATCTTAGGGGATCATGCTTATGGTGCTGCGAAATTATGGGAAGAAGATCGAATCGAACTTGAAGCCTGCGAGCTTGGTTTCACCAATCCGCTCACAGGCGAAGAACATTATTTCAAGATTTAGAATAAGAAAGCGTTGGTCATCAAAGAGTACTGGGTATTCTCTGGCTGCATCCATTTCACATCTTTACCTTTGTAGCTGCCAAGAGACGTTGTGTTTTGTACGCCCGCTGTGAAAGTAAGACCTTTCATCGCGCGAATTTCCAAACCAAGACCAGCTTTAACCTTAGTAACGTGACTGCCTTCTAGTTGCTCTTCTTCAGAGGAATAGTACCAGTCTTCATCAAAACCGGCTTTTGGCTTGATTGAGAACGTACGGTTAATATCGATAACTGCTTCAACATAGTGTTCTAAAGCGTACTGGCGAGTTGTGCTGCGTGGATCTTTCACATAATTGCCATCATCGTACTGTGGAGTTTCGGGATCGAAATAAACAGTTTGTCTTTGCCAATAAAGATCTGGTTTCACTGCGTAAGTGATCGAAGAAAAACGTCCGATAGAATATTCGAAATAACCTTCGAAGCGAAGTTTTGCGACCATTTTTGAATTTTGCGAGTATTCACTTGTTGGCAAATAAACTTTGACGTTACCAGAGATGTCCACGTCACCAATGTAACCTAAATCATATTTTGAAAAAGCAAAGTGGATATCTTGCAAATCAAGAACTGAAGCTTCTTGTTCAGCGTACTTATTTTGTCCAGCCGTATTGTAAACAAATGGAAAACGCACAGATACTTTTGTATCTGCATCCATTTTATAATTTAGACCGATGTAGTTGTAGGATTCTAAAGAACGATCGTCTGTCGCTTTTTTTCCGTAGCTCATGTTGGAAACTGAGGCGATGGAAAACAGGGTCGCTGTCCAATTCTTTCTGTAGGTATCTGCTGCTGACATTACTGAGGATTCTTCACGCTCTTGAGCATTAGAAAGAGAAGCAAAACAAGAGAACGCCAAAGTAAGGGCCAAGGCCTTTTTAAGCATGAAAGCTCCTTGTGACAGAGGAAATAAATCTCGATGTTTATGCCATATTGCGACACGTTACACAATACCCAAAAGTTAGACAGCCCGAGTCTCAACTGAAAGCTAAAATTTTTGGGCTTGTGTCCCCCTCTTAATCCCCTTAGAAATATGTCATGAGAAAAAATGCATTTATGTCTAAAAGTTTGACGCTGATTCTTTCACTTTCATTGCTATCAGGCTGTGCCGTTAGCTTTAAAAAAGATAAATGGGACCTGCCACCGAAGTCTGCTGAAGAAGTGTCTGTGATGTCTTTTAACGTCGAAAACCTTTTCGATACGGTTCACGATAAAGACCGCAACGATCACACTTATTTACCATTGATGGTGAAAAGAAAAACCCCTGAATACCAGCAGGCTTGCAAAGACAATAGCGACAGCTCTTACAGACTTGGCGAATGCCTTGGAACCGATTGGAATGAACTTCAGTTGGATTCCAAACTAAAAAACCTTACTGAAGTGGTCATGGCCGTAGATGGCCAAGGTCCAGACGTTTTGATGCTGATCGAAGTAGAAAACGAAAACGTCCTAAATATTTGGAACAAAGAATACCTGCAAAAGGCCAACTACCAAACTGTGGTTCTGCTTGAGGGCCCAGACAAGCGTGGTATCGACGTGGGTTTAATGTCCCGCTTTCCTATGGTTGGTAAACCTGTTTTGCACATCATTCCATGGAAACCTGAAAACGAAAAGGATGCGAAGTGGATGGCACAGTCCCGCGGTATCCTAGAAGTCACTTTAAAGTTACCAAACGGTGATCCAATGACTTTCTTCACGGCGCACTTCCCTTCCCAGGCAAATCCAACCTACTGGAGACGTCAGGCGACGGAGTTTTTAACGAAACTTATCAAAGACAAGGGACCTAATGCTTTGGTGATGGCTGGCGGAGACTTAAATATTTCTGCTGAGGAAGAAGATAGAGAAAAATTCTTCGCCAACACCTTTAGCCAAGCTGGTGCGGTTTCTCACCTTGTAGGTTGCAAAGAGTGCCAAGGAACCCACAACTATCGTAAATCATGGTCTTTCCTAGATGCGCATATTTACAGCAAAGCATTGCTTGCTGATGGCTCTGGAAGCTATCAAATGCTACCGAACACCATTGATGTGATTCGCTATAGCGAAGTTCATCTTAAAAAAGGTAAATATCCAAAACGCTGGGATTACGAAAAAATGGATGGAGTGGCAGATCACTTCCCGCTTTACGTAAGACTGAAGCAAAGAAGTCCTGCTAAAAACCCGGTGATGGAAACTCCCGCGAAAACAGAGCAAAAAGAAGTAAAGACTAAGAAAAAGAAATAAAAAAAAGCCGCGGGAACGCGGCTTTTTTTTCTGGTCCATGCGATCCTATAACCTTAGAACATAAGAAGCTTGCTTAAGTCTACCGTTGGGCGTTTACCACACTCACCAAGACTTGTTTTAAAGCTAGACCCCGTAACCTCTACTTGTGATTCGTTTGCTGAAACGGCTTTACCTTTTTTATCAGTCAGGATTTTAGAAGTACCCGTTAATGAGTTACACAAACCTTGCATCTTTAAAACATGGTTTGTTCCTTCAAGTTTAACATCCACTGTGCGACCCTCTTCTTTTAAAAGAGTCAAAGTGGCAGCGCTTTTTAGGACTTTCACTTCTTCAGTAGTTAAAGACGCTTTATCAACCTCAGTCACCATAGAAAGCTTGAAGTTCTCAAAACTTTTTTGACCTTCTTTAGCGATCTCCATTTTACCAGCTGTTGATAAAGTGATCTCTACAACAGTATCAGATTTAGCTTTGGCAACTAAAGTTAAGTCATTTTCAAAAAGATTCGCGTAGGTTTTCCCAGCTTCCTTTTTGTTCATGGATTGCTTCAAATTCTTAGCAGTAACGGTCAACTCTCCTGC
Organism: Bdellovibrio bacteriovorus; assembly: GCA_041888585.1. Classification (GTDB taxonomy): domain Bacteria; phylum Bdellovibrionota; class Bdellovibrionia; order Bdellovibrionales; family Bdellovibrionaceae; genus Bdellovibrio; species Bdellovibrio bacteriovorus_I. Next base: position 2,045,630 of record CP168971.1, read on the forward strand.
TTTAGAAACAACATCAAACTTCTTAGTTAATTTTGTATCGAAAGAACCTTGTGTTGTTGTGTATGGCACAATCGCGTTGTCTGCAGAAATCGTCAAAGTGACAGATCCTTCTGCTTCAACTCGGTTTTCGATGCGGGTATTTGATTTTTCACCTTTGTCAATTTCAGCAGCTAAACGGTATAGCTCTACAGATTCGATTTCTTTATCTAGCACCAAAGAAGACATCGCAAAGAAACCGATTCTGACGGCGCTAGAAGAATTGCCACCCTGGGTTCTTTTTTTAGCCTTACGATCATTTTGTGCTTGGATTTTTAAACGTAAATCCTTGCTGGTCACAGCTTTATCAGCCGGAGTGCAGGCAGAAGTTAGTAATGTCGAACCTAGGAATAAAGCGGCTAAAAGAGAAGATGTTTTCATGGACCAGGAATCTAACTTGAATCCCAATAAGTTTCTAGAGGGAAGACGCCTAGTCACAGATTTCTGACCGATTCCTGAAAATTCTAAAGACGTGTCAAAACTGTATACAGGCAGCGAATGCCACCATTATTGACTTTAAGCTCTTTAAGGCGGCGGTAGCCTTGCGGCACCGGCTGCACCCTTTCCTTATCCGGATAGAGGATTCCTAACTTTAGGGGCTTGTAGCGATTGCATAATTCAGCGGTAAGTCCCTTAAGACCCTCCCCGGAGGCTGTGGGAAGCCGTTCCCCATAGGGAGGGTTCACCACTATCCAAAGGCCTTTTTCGTCTAAGGTAGCACCCATTAATGAGTCGCCATGGGAAAGAGCGATATCCGCTTTAACGAAGGCCTTTTTTTGAACCAATGAAAGCTGCCTTTCAACTTCTTGAAAGTTCTTTTCAACCACTTCAAGCATTTCGGAATTTATGTCCTTACCAATGAACTTTTTGAAAGTTTTGGGAACCGGCAAAGAATAGTTGAAGGCAAAGCTAGAGGATAAGAATAACTTTGGTGCCTTCTTCCATTTTTGAAATGCAAAAGGCCTGAGGAATTGACCAGTGCCAAGGGATCTTGCTTCGCTTAAAAAAGTTCCAGCTCCCATCATCGGATCAAACAAAGAAATCTCTGATAAATCCTTTACATCATCGACCAATTCTTTAATTAAAAAACTAGCGATGGTTTCCCGCAACGGCGCTTCACCTTTTAAGATCGACCAGCCTCGCTTATGAAGGTGTTCGCCTGTAGTGTCTAGGCTGATTGTGCAAAGATCTTCTTCCATGCGGATGAAGATCCGCCCGCAAGGTTCTGCTTCAGATTTTAGATTCGCGAAGATTTCTTTTAGCGCCTGTTCAGCGCTTTCCTGCAAACGTTTTTCATTATTTAGTCGGCTGGTTTTAGCAGCGACTTCCCATTCTACATTTGCGGAAGTTAAATATTCTAACCATGGAAGGGATTTAAATTTCTGATAAAACTTTGGCAGATCACGGGCCTTAAATGAAGCCATTCGTAATAGAACTCGGTTCGCCGTCTTTAAGAAAAAATTCAACTGCAAGCCTGTGAATAAATCGGCTTCAAATTCAAATCCGCCTTCAAAAATTTGAACTTCAGGAAGTGGCAAGCTGTGGGGTTTTGCATCTTTACCAAGTAGATGGGGCCAGACTTCCTTAAAATCCTGCAGAGTTCGCTCTTCAAACCCCAGCGGCGTTGAAACAAAAAAGCGACTCATTAGAATCTCCAGTAAGCATCAAACAAGAAATAATATCCATCCACCGGAGACAGCTTTAATGAAGTGATGTCTGTGGAGTTGGCAGAAAAACTTAAGTGGAATTTATCCCAAATTTTTAAATAAGTTAAAAATCCCCCGACTGCTTTTTTCTCGAAGTTATAGCTGGGCCCGACAAGAATGCGATCCCAGTTGTCTAGGATAAATTCGCTGCCTGATTGCAAGGAGCTGGTACCTAGGGACTTGATCGCGGTCGCATCTTCAGCTTCTTCAAAACTAAAAAGTGCGATAGATAAGAACGTGTGGGACACTACGCTTTCCGACGAATAGGAATCCCAGTGAATATTCAAATTCAGTGTTGAATTCGTTTGATTCGGGATTTTCGTAAAGTTCAAACCGGCAGCAAACACATTCGAATAAGATTCATAGAGCTGAAATTTTGCGCTGGCGTTGGCAGCACCCAATAAATCCGCCGGCACAACCGTGTTGACTGTGAGCCACTTTCTTAAGCCATAGTTTACCTGACCGTACCAGGTGACTAAATACTCACCTTCCCACAGGGTTTCTGCGGTCTCACCGACGGCAACACCTTGAGTGAACAGCGGCTTATACTTTGAAGAAATATTTTTACCCTGCTCTTTAATTAATAGATCCGTCGTACCTTTGTATTTCGGATTTTCAGAGCTAAGATCCAAATGCATGATTTGATCGCCCACTTGGATAAAATTAAGGCGAGACTGTCTTAATAAATCACAGGTGATCACGTAGGTACTATCAGATTTAGCTTCAATACCGGTGACTTCAACAAAGCCCACTATGCCAACGCCTGGGGTCTGGGATTGCACCGCGATGACCTCGCCGATATACCAATCACTGAAGTGACTGATGGCTCTAAGTGTCTTGTTATCAATCAAATGATCGACGCGACCGGAGGCCTCGGGACGAATGGCTTTGGCTTCTTCAAGACTTGCTGGTTCACGAACGACAACAGGCACTTCATCTTCAATAGAAGCAAATGCCCAGCTGCTGAAACTCAAGATAAATAAAACCAACCACTTTAAGGCCATGCTTGGACCTTATCTTAGTTTTTTGGCTTGTTCAATTCATCCTTCAAAGTTCCAAATAAACGCACAATTTCCATGCGTTCAGCATCATTAATGCCCCATAGCTTTTGCAGTTGAAAACCTGTTAAATCCGCCGCACCTGGAATCGTCCCCTTAAATACAAGGTACGCAAAGCCCTCTTCTAGAAGAGTTTGGTTTGTGATTTTTTTTATGGTTTTAAAGAACGGAGTAAAACGCGGTGAAGCGTCATACACTTCATCCAAAGACAGCTTTGTATTGCCGTCTTTATCAAAGATTACCACGACGGCTTCAATATAGTGCAAGATCGTCACCATAGTGCGTATGTTTGCGGTTTCTACATAACCTAGTTTTTGATTCGGCGCTGCTGAAGCTACTGCTAGATACTTGTAGAAGTCATTCCAGCGGGCTTCATTTAAATCAGCAATATAGCGAACCATGCCCGGAAGATTTGCAAAATATTTTCCGAAGTTGTTTTTTAGATTTTGTTTAAAACATTCTTCCTGCAGAAATGGTTTTCCAAATACATCAAGCTCCGCAATGGCGCAGTTTGCCGCTTCAGATTCACGGCGAAGCCCATCGGAAGAAGCTAAGCCCGCGGCAAAAAGAGTGCTTACAAACTCGTAGGACTCTTTTTGATTCATCATTGAATCACCGTCGCCACTAAACGTAAAGAAATTCGCTTCTAAGAAGCTGCGAGTTCCCGAATTCGCCGAGCGCGGGTCAAAGGCCCCCACATCTAAACCTAGCTCTTGGAAGTCAGCATACCAACCCACAAGTCCACTTTGGCTCATGCCGACGTCGCTCATACGTTCTTGGCGGGATTCACCGTAACCTAGAAGCAAAAGACGTGAAAGGGCGCGCATCATATTCGTTTTCGTCAACGAAGCCCAAGTGTGACGAATGACTGTATTCTTCACTATGACAAGTTTACCTTCAGCATTAAAGCTGACGGTCATAGGTGCTTTATAAAGCTCCCCGATGTCGTGCCAAGCTGCGAGTAACGCACTTTGTTCGAAAGCGTCGTCTTGAGCCGTCACATCAACAACATAGTTTTTATCAAAACCTTCGTAAGCAGCAACCAGCTGTCCCTGATTTAAAGAAAGGTTTTTATCATCACCAAGGCTGTCGATAAATTCCTGCTGCAGACGCCAGATGTTGAATTCTCTCTGCAACGAAGCGAGATGCTTTTTTTCTAGTCCTAAAACAGATCTAGAATCCATTTTTCTTTCCGGATCTAGAATCTTCATTAAAACCGCGCGATAGGTTTTCTTCATCGACTTCGTGCGAATTTGCTGAGTGATCCGTGGCAATGCATGATCAATAAGATTATCAATATCAGACACAGGTATTAGACCTTTGGTCTTCATTTGATGAGCATTGCCCAAAAGATTCAAACCTTGTGCAACAAATTGAGAGACTTGAGACAGTTTTTCTTTATTATCAAACTTCAAATCGCTTAAAGAGTAATGATATTTAAGCGCCAATTCATAAAGAGAAATCAAAGTATTAAGACTGTCACTCCACTGATAAAGCCCGGTGAACTGCGCGTGCTGTCCCATGAGAACATTTTTAACTGCTTCAACAACCCCGACCCAGTCACTGTATCGTTCGTAAGGAGCAAACGGCTCTTCACCGCGAATGAATTCACCAAAGCCTGCTAAGGCCTTTTTACCATCTTCAAAACTGTAATCAGACTTAGCTATCTGGGTTCGTTCTAAAAGTTTTTGCAAACTAACGCGCAACTGTTCTGTCGCCGCAGAAATCTTTTCCCAAGGAAGTTCGCCTTTTTTAGAACCAAGAAGAATGACCTTCATGTGAGGGGCTAAAACCACCGCCTCGTCGCGAACAGCATTCAAAATATCAATCAAACGCGTGATTTCATCTTTCGTGATATAGGCTACCGATCCACCCAGCAAAGCGCGCTTGATCTTCATTAATTCCGCAGCGAATTCCGGCGTCACATTGTTTTGTTTTAAAAAGTACTTTCCAAAGAAACGACGCATTTCTTCAACTGTGTAACCACCATCGATGGAACCAAAGGTGCGCTTATTGAAATACCTTAAGGCGTCGCTCATACAGTTAAAGCCTTCTAGTACTTCTTCCGCGCGGGCTTCACCGATAGAATAACGTTTTAATTGCGCTGGCAAAACTTGCAGACACTTAAAGCGGGTATCAGAAAACTCAATGACCTCGGGCTCGGCCTTTTTGCCGTTTAGGAATTCACTGCAGCCCACGGAGATTAAAACAAGGGCTGACGCCAGGGCGATGCTTATGGTCTTTTTAAAAAACATAAGCAGCTCCTACCATGAAACGGTCATTATTCACAAACTGGGAAATTTCATTTTGATTCTCAGCGGTTAAGGGCTCAGCTTTAACCATCTGCATTTCACCGATAAAGGACCACATTGCTGATAGACGCAATCTGGTACTTAAACGAATTAAATCAAAGGCATTTTTTTGTGAGTGGGTGTAACTGACTTTACCCATTAATCGGCGGTTTTTTGAAAACGTATAATTTGTCAAAAACGCCACTTGCTGAGCTTGTTTGTAGGGGTAACGAGTCATCAACGAAGCACGGCTTGGATTGGCAAGCTCCCCTTCTTCTTTTATGTCTCCACCATAAATATCAAGCTGTTGAAAATTAATTCCGTAGCGACCGTTGTTCCATTCAATAAAAGGACTTACTAAGATAGCTTCTTCAAAAACCGGATGGGTCCATTGCTCTTCAAAAATCTCATCTTTATTGGGACGATCTAAAATTCCACTTAAACCCATCCGCCACTGATTGATTTTATAGGTCACGTCGGCACCAGCCAAAGAATGATAGAAAACCTGCGGCTGCAAATCCACGACACCTTTAAGTTGAGCCACATCAAGATTTCCTTGGTAACCAATCGCCAGTTGATTGGCAGGTTTATAGGTATAGCTTAATTGCCCACGGAAGCTTTGTGGGTCCCCGAAGCTTAACTTCATTCCAAAGGAATTTTGCATCACGACTTGGGCTTCGTTCGGTTTTTCGAATTTATAGTCAATGGCGGTTGCCTCACTCCAAATACGAATACTTTCCGGAGGTCTGCGGAACCAGGGATTTCCTTTTACGAAACTGCCGTTTTCAATTTCAAAGCTCGGCCCCTGATCAGGCAGATAAAAGGGCGAAGCAAAGAGCACCATGGTGTAATAGGGCTTATCCATCTGCCAAAAGATACCGCTTAAACCTTGTCGTTCTGGTGACAACGGGTTCCATTTAAAGAGCGGCTCCCACACCCCCAGATCCCAGCGCGCATCAAGCTCGTTCCACAAAATTCGCTTACGACCTAAGATAAATGACTCGTTTTCGTTTTGACGATTTTGCACGTAAAATTCAGAGATATTTAAGTAGTTCAGTAGCGGAGCGCCCACTGCAACCCCACCGGATATATCCATCTTTAGTGTGCCTTCTTCAAAAGGGTCGGTCTTCAGTTGTGCGCCGATAAATTGGTAATTTGTTTTTTGCGTAGCTTCAAAGGCAGGGCTGATAAATGAATCTGAAAATAGTTTCATTTCGGTCTGCACTTGCGCAGACGCGAGAAACGGAAATAAAAGCAGTAAAAGGGCCCCAAAAATGGAGTAACCAAAAAAAGGCATAGGTCTCCTTAGTGACCATATAGATCAAAGCCTATGCCCGGGCCGGGGCCACTTTATGAACTCTTCTTTTAAAAACTTTTAAACAAGTGACCTTTTTGGCCGTCTTTGATAGGCTTTAGGGATGACTCAAAATGAGACTAAAAATGCTAAGTTTTTAATCATTCGCTTTTCCAGTTTTGGAGATGTGGTGCAGACTTTAAGCGTTCCTGCGGCGCTGAAGCAAACCTATCCCCAAGCCGAAATTCATTGGGTCACGCGCAAAGATATGGCCCCTCTTCTGCAAAATCATCCTGCCATCAATAGAGTGTGGGAGTTTGATAGAAAAAAAGGCGTGAGCGGTCTTATTCAACTTTGCTTTGAAATGCGCAAAGAAAATTTCACCCACATTTATGATGCCCATAACAACAGCCGCTCGCGTATTATTTCTGCGATCTTGCGACCTATGGGCTTTATTGGCGTTGGTCCTAAATTCATTCGTCGATCCATTCGCCGTTGGAAAAGATTTTTACTTTTTAGATTTCGCATTAATAAATTCGAAATGCCTTTTAATGGGCAGCGCGATCTATTAGAGCCATTAGAACAGTGGGGAGTACCACGATTGGCTCCTCCATCCCCACAAATTTTCCCAAGTGATGAGAGCCACAAAAAAGCGTTGGATGTGCTTGGTTCTTATGCAGGGGCCATTGCTTTAGCACCATCCGCTGCTTACTTTTTAAAACGTTGGCCTAAAGAGTATTGGAAAGAGCTGATCATGCTTTTTCCAAATCAAAAGTTTGTGCTTTTAGGTGGACCTGAAGATTCGTTTATTGAAGATATCCGTGATGTTGCACCCGACAGAGTTTTAAACCTGGCTGGTAAATGCTCACTGCAAGTCAGCTCCAGCGTTGTTGCCCATTCTGCAGCTTTAGTAAGTAATGATACTGGGTTGTTACACGTGGCTGAACAATTAGGGCAAAAAACCATCGCCTTGATGGGGCCCGCACCGTTTGGCTTTCCTTCTCGCCCTACCACCAAGGTCATGGAAATAATGCTTCCTTGCCGTCCTTGCAGCAAACATGGTCAAGGGCCTTGCGTGAATAAAACTAAATTTCATCAGTGCCTGGTGGATATCACTCCCCTTCATGTGGCGGCTGAACTTAGAATGTTATTAGGTCGCAGATGAGCTATTTTGTTTTCTTTCTTTACAAGTTTCTTTTGGTTCCGTTTACTTTCGTTTTAGGCCAGGCGTTACGACCTGTTTTAAATAATAAACTTAAAGAACTGACCTTTGATAAAAACCATGGCTTTTACAAACTTAAAAAAACTGGCAGCGAAAAAGAAATCAATTCAGTTCGGCCTATCTGGATCCATGCTGCCAGCGGGGAAATCGAATACGCGCGTCCCTTGATCCGTGAATTAAAGAAGCAATACCCAAGCATCCCGATTCTTGTGACCTACTCTTCCCCGTCTGCTAAAAAAATTCTGGATAATATTCAAGAAATCGACGTGTGGGCGGCTCAGCCCTGGGAATTTTCTTTTTCGATCCAAGCCTTCATGAAAAAATGGAATCCGCGCATGCTTTTATTTGCGCGCACGGATGTATGGCCTGTACTTGCAAGTGAGGCAAAGAAAAACAACCTTCCATGCATTTTGTTTTCAGCGACTTTTGCTGATAATTCCAGCCGCTTAGGTGGCCTGACCCGTTACCTTACGACTTACGCTCTTAATCAGCTTTCACAGATTCACTGTGTATCCCAAGAAGACGTCGTGAATTTACAAAAGTTAAATCTGAAAGTGCCTGTGATCGCCAGTGGCGATACACGCTTTGACCAAGTCTTTCACCGTCTTGAAAATCCCCGAGTTCTAAAAAGCGAGCTCATGCCGGGCCCGGAAGATTTTGTTTTTATTGCTGGTTCCACTTGGCCTGATGATGAAGCCGTTCTGATTCCAGGATTAGCGAAGCTTAAGAACGTCCATATTCAAATTATACTTGCCCCCCATGAAACGACGCCAAAGCATCTTGAAAGCTTAGAACAACAGCTTAAAGATGCGGGCTTGCGTTTTGTGCGCTACTCCCAAGCCCAGATCTGGCCCGCAGGTTCCGTGCTAATCATCGATCAAGTGGGTATTTTAGCAGAGCTTTACACTTGGGCTGACATTGCCTTTATTGGTGGTTCCTTTAAAAAACAAGTGCACAGTGTGATGGAAGCCTTGGCTGCGGGCTTACCAGTGATGGTAGGACCTTATCATCAAAACAACCGCGAAGCTTTGTATTATCAAAAGAAAAACTATTCTTCAGGCATGATCGTTCAAGTTATTCACAATTCGGATGATTTGAAGGTGTTGTTAGAAAGAATTAAGAAAAAACAAGATCACATTGCCCATATCAAAGAAGAAATTCGCGCTGAAATCGGCAAGAATCGCAATTCTACCCAGCGGGTTTTATCCAACCTAGAGAAAAATTTAACGAACCTTTCAACTTAATCTGCACATTGCAAAACCCGCAGTGGAAACTTACTAGCGGGAATAAATTTGCGAGCAGGAATCCAGGCAGCCTTTGGCGTCTGCTTGGGTTTCACCCAAGTCAGCACCGCGTACGGTGGCGATGTAATCTTGTTCGTCAAAACGGGTTCCGTGATGGCAGTCTTTAAGGTCTTTTTCTTCTTTGTACCAACCGACATAGTCAGCTGTGCGCTTGTTTGTCTCTTGAGAAATACGACAGCCCACATAACAGTGTGCAAGCTTATCTGATTCTTTTTTAAGCTTATTTGCGAGGTCTTTTTCTCTTGAATAGATGCTGTAGGCTTTCATTAAAGAAAATGGATTAGGCATGCCTGGATGCTTTTCGTTCCATAAAGACAGCTCTTCTTCATAGTCTGCTTGCGACTGAAACACCTCACCCGTGCGCGGATTGTTTTCACTTTGAAAACACATCTCAGCGGCACTGGCATTGGCGGCAATAAGCATGAAAACCAGGATCCATTTTTTCATAGATCCGCATCCTACCAGGCCCGCCCCCGTTTCTGGGACTTACCTCTTAGCAAGGTAATTATTCCTTGGGCGGTGCCGTCTTTTGTCCCTGCGAAATCAGTTGTACATTGGGCCTCTTACCAAAATCGATTAATTGCAACTTAGAGCCCCTTATTCCAGCACGGTATTTGTATTTAACAAAGCCAAGGGAGCACCCATGAAATTAGCAATTTCGACTACTTGTCTCGTTTTGATACTTTCAAGTTTTGCCTATGGGCAAAATTCTGGCGTAGCATCGTCAACCACAAACTCCCCAAAAAGAGAAAAACGATTTTCTGCCGAATGGCGCTTTCGCCTTTCAGGAAGCTCTTATCAAGATGAAATCAGTCAGTCGAAGGTGGTAGATATTCGAACTGACATCAAAGCCAAATATGATTTAAGCACAGCCCTGCAATTAGATATTCAACCCGCGTTGCGAATGCAATCGGGACAAACCCAATCGATGGTGGGCGCCTATTCTCCGGAAAATAAAATAAGTTTAGTACAAGCGGCAGCTCACTATGAACCTTATTTAGAATTAAAGATTTCAGGCGGAGCTCTTAATCAAAAGTACATGCATTCAAGCCTGCTGGTTGATCCAATCGCTTTCCCCGCTGCCCGAGTCGAGGGCAATTGGGTTGTGGGTAAATTAAAAACCAGTCTTGATGCTGAAACGGCCATCCCCACTTCTTCGACATTAAGCACTAATACCAAGGAACTAGAAAGCACCCCGTCCTTAAATTCTTGCGCGGCTAAATTTAATTGGGAACTGGAAAAGAATTTATACTGGAAAACGTCTTTAGGTTATTTCGTCTACTCAAATCTTCCATCGGCGGTGGCTCAGCAGTCAGCAAAGCTTGGTAACGATATCAGAAAGATTTCTGATAAAGAGTATGAATTTATTTATAAGTATGAAGGCCTTGAAGCATCCACCGAAGTAAAGTTCCCGCTATTAAGTTCATTGGATTTAGCGATGGGCGGGGAATATCTTTTAAATCAAAAAGCTCCGACGGATTTAAATGCTGCGTTTCGCGTGAACTTAAGTGGTGAAATACATTTGAATCCCAATACCGATATGGTTTTAGGTGGAAGTTATTTTCAAGTTCAACCAGAAGCGGCTGTCGCTTACTTTAATGCTTCTGGTTCAGATACAAACCGCATTGGTCATTCTGCCGATGTTTCTTTTGTTTTTAAAAAGGATGGGTTTAGTGCAGGTGCCTCGTATGTGGAAACAGAGTTGATGTACACCAACGACGTGCAATTAAAAGAAAAGACTTTGTTACTAAGACTGCAAACTCTGTTCGTAAGTCTTTAGGATTTAGGAAACAACGTATCCCGCAAAAATTCCAAACTGCGAATGCCGAACCAAGAATAGGATTCGCCATTCACGATGGCACCTTCTACGTTTAAGGATTTAAGGTCATTGATTTTCTTCTGAAACGGATAAGGCTCAGAAGAAAACAATAAGAAAGACTTTTCGTACTCTTCGATGTCAATCACCGGATATTTTTCATCGGCAGGAAATTCAGCGATGTTAGCACCCAGCTTTTGTAATACAGAACCAATGTAGGTCTGCTGACTCACCGTCATCCAAGGTTTTTTCCAGATTAAATAAACGACATTTTCGTACTCTTTTTGCGATGGAGTTTTCACCCATTCCATAAACCCAGGAATTCTCTGAAAATCCCAAGTCGCCGCCGGAGCTTCTAAAACATCCAAAGCGTCAACAGCCCACTCCATCAGAAGTGGACTTTCAAAATGCTCACCCAAACGTACTAATTCTTTTTGCAAAGTTTCGATTGAAGAGACATGGGTGGCCAAATAAGGAACGGGGCAGTTTTCTGCCATATCAAGCGGATTTTCTTCTTCATCTAACAAGACTAAATCAGGCTTAAGATCAGCGACCAACTCCCAAGACACATCCTTTGTGCCACCAACAATGGGAATATTGGTAATCATTTTGGGAGGATGAATACAAAAACGCGTGCGTCCAACAACTTCGACTCCCGCCCTTAACAGGGTTTCAGTCCATGATGGCACCATACTCACAACACGCATCGATCCTCCAATTAATACAAACGTAGGTTACATTACCCACCGAGCCAATGGGAGTCAAAAACTTGACCGACCATGCAGCCTAGCACACTATGTGTGTCTTAATTTGTGAGGTGTAAATTATGACGCAACTCTTCCCTCTTCGTGAAAAACCGGCTTTGAGTCCCTACAAAAAAGGCGACGTCCTTGTGTTATTTGGCGAATTATTTTCTCGCGGTTACGCAAACGGCCTAGTTGAAGAAGCTGAACGCCGTGGCATGACAATCGTGCGCGCCACTGTGGGACGCCGTGAAAAAGATGGCACGCTTCGCCCTTTAACTGCGGAAGAATCTGCAAACATCCCTCAACCATTCATCAACGTCCCCTTAGAAGCGGGCTTTGATATGGATAAAGATTCTAAAGGTGTTTCTCCTGATGAAACTTTAAAAGAAGTTAAAATGAGCGAGTGGGATAAAGCCAAACTTGATTGGACTTCGATTGAAGAATCCCGCAAAGCAGGTGTCGCCCGCTTTAAAAAGAACACAGAGCAATTCGTAAAAGAACTAGAAAAAGTGATTCCTGCCGGTTCAAACGTTCTGTTTGCGCATTTGATGGCCGGTGGCGTACCGCGCGCTAAAGTTTTAATGCCTCTTTTGAATAGAACATTTAAAGGCGCTGGTGAAAGACACATTCCTTCTAAAGCCTTGATGGATTCAGATATTGGCCAGCTGTGCCTGAAAAACTTCATTGAGGTGACTGCAGAAACTTTCCGTCACTTGATTGAAATTTCAACTCCACTTCGTAAAAAAATCGAAGCTGGTGGCAACCACGTATCGTACTCTGCCTATGGATACCATGGCACCGAAGTACTTATAAATGGTCAATACCAATGGCAGACCTACACGCCGTACTTCCAGGGCTGGGCAAAAATGGATTTAGAGAAAATCTCTGAAGAGTACTTCGCTAAAGGCATTCACTGCTGCGTTTACAACTGCCCAGAAATCCTTACGAACTCATCTGGTGTGTTTCAAGGTGTGGAAGTTTCTTTGTATCCTTTATTACTTGCGATGAAAAAAGACGCTGGCGATAATAACCATGCAGATCAAGTCTTTGCAGAGTGCAAAAAACTGTTAAAAGACGATGTTACCTTCGAACAAATCGTAAAGTTCACAGACGACTACCTGACAAACCCATTGGTGAAAGACTTCTGCAAGTTTGACCAGTGGCCTCAGCATTCACGCTTGGACCAGATGGAAAACATGTTGAATGCGTCTGAACATCTTTATAGCCTGCATAAAGACGATAAACATTTAATCACTTTCCCATTGAGCGAAGTGGTTTTTAAATCCTGCGGCTATGTGATGTTGCATGACTCGTGGAAGCCTAAAGCTCCCGTGGCATGGATCGGTCACGATCTAGTTGCACGTTGTATGTAAGATAATTTATGGCAATCCAGGCTGGAGAAAGTTGGAGTTACGACAAGTACAAGTTTTACGGCTTATCGCTGTCAGGAATTCGTACTGGAATAACGATGCCCGATCTTTCTTTGGCTTTTGATGTGGCCCAAGGTTACCCCTATTTACTTCATCTTAAAAAATACTTTATCACCCACGGTCACTTAGACCATGCAGCGGGAATTCCCTATATCATCTCGCAAAAAGCGATGAACTCCCAGGAAGGTCCAAAGTTTTATATGCCAGGTTCCTTGGTGGAGCCCATGGATAAGATAATGAAGCTTTGGGAGCAGATTGAAGGTCATACCTACACTTATGAATTCATTCCTGTGGCGGCTGATTATGTGATTGAGCTAAATCCACAAACCTACGTGAAGGTGTTTCCGACAACCCACCGGATTGAGTCTTTTGGTTACACCATTTTTGAAGTTCATAAAAAATTAAAAAAAGAATATTTGGGATTAAGCCGGGATGAGATCGTTAATTTGCGCCGACAAGGTGTCGACATTAGTGACATCATTCATACTCCAGTAGTGAGCTTTACCGGTGACACGCAAATTGAATTTCTAGATTCAAGGGATTGGGTTCGTAAATCTAAGATTCTTATTATGGAATCTACTTACTTAGATGATCGCAAAACCATCGAGCAAGCTCGCCAATGGGGGCATATCCATATCGATGAGGTGATTCCAAGACTGCACGAAATTGAGAGTGAAAAGATCGTCTTTATTCATGCAAGCAGCCGCTATTCTGATGGCGAGGCCCGCCGACTGCTTTTTCAAAAAATTCCGCCCGAATACCACGATCGTATCGAAATGTATCCGGGCCGATAACTTTGGCAGTTAGAAAAGATCGTTCAGATCCAACCAAATTTTACGGGACTTCAATTTCTTAGTGCGGAAGTGATCAGACCACTCAGTTGGAGTGCGTTTTTGCCAGTTTTCCGCCAGCTCAGCCGCGAACATCAATGGCGAATAACCTTGGCCAATCATATCTTTCGGTGGACGAAGCGCTGTGAGCATTTCTGGACCATAGAAACCTGTTGGCATCAGGCGATCACGCTCTGCCAATTCGCCAATGATTAAAGCTCCGTTGACCTGACCAAGTACCGTTCTGCTGAGGGGACTTGATGATTCTAACGACTTCGGAGCACCGGCACTGCCCACCACTAATAAACCAGCAGCGACTTTTTTGTTTAAAGTCTCAATCAACTCTTTCGTTTGATCATTCGCTTTCAAATTAAAATCAAAAAAGATGAAACTGGTGTTTGCAGGAAGGCTTTGAATTCGTTCTTGCAAAGCCTGCATATCTACTTGGCCTTCTTTTGTGTAAGGCGTGTAGTTTACGATTTCGCAGGATTTGCAAGGACGTACAAACTCTGCAAAAACTGGTTTTACTTTTGTATCGAAATCTTCCGCCTTTTGTTGACCGAAGAAAATCACAGTTGTTGTTCTAGAAGGCAGTGCCGCTTGAGCCCATGTCGCTCCGCACGAAGCGAGAATTACACACACACTTACCGCTAATTTTTTGAAGTTCGATAGCTTGCACATAGTCATAAAGTCAGTTTGCCCTCCTCAAAGCTTTGCTGTCGACTTTTTTAATAACTTAAATAACAATCGACATATGGAGTCATGGAGTCAAAGCCGCATTTTTTATAGTGGAGATGAGTACTTTGAAAGTCTCATTGAGGATATCCGTCGGGCTACGAGCTCCATCACTATTGAATCTTATATTTTTGCCGTGGACACACTGACTTTAACCATTTTAGCCGAATTAAAGGCAGCGCGCGAGCGCGGCTGTTCGGTTAAAATCGTGGTCGACGGCTTTGGTTCCTATTACTACATTCCCCAACTTAGCAAATTATGTTCTGAGATGAGGATTGAATTTCGTGTATTTCATCCGCTTCCCTATCCACTGGCTACGATAAGAAAAACTTTTTCAAGCAGCGGCATGCAGGGGTCACTTCTTTTTAGACGGCTAAATCGCCGCACCCATCGCAAAATCGCCATTGTTGACCAGAAACGGGTCTATCTTGGCAGCTTTAATTTTATCCAAAACCACTGCGCAAGCCTTGTCGGCAGCAAAGCTTGGCGAGACACGGGCGTTTGGGTCGAAGGCCCCCCAGTACGCCAACTGGTTCAAGCTTTTCAAATCTCTTATCTGCGCACTTTTATTCACGGCATTTTGAACTGGGTTGGCCGATGGAAAAACCGCGGTGAACCCTATGAAAAGTTATTGCGCTTAAATAACACCCAACGGATGCGAAGACGCCTGTACCGGGATCTTTTAATTCGAATTTCATCTGCAAAAAGTCGCGTGCTTATAACCACAGCTTACTTTTTGCCTAAGGGATCATTAATGAGAGCCCTCTTAAAAGCGGCTCGCAAAGGAATTCAGGTTGAAATCGTGATTCCTGGCAAATCAGATGTGCCCGTCGTGAAGTGGGCGGCTTTTTATATCGTGCGCTTTTTACTGCAACGTCGAATCAAAATTTATGAGTATCAGAAAACCATTCTGCATGCCAAAACCATGATCATCGATGACAAAGTTCTAATTGGGTCCTTCAATCTTAACCATCGCAGTATTCTGCATGACCTTGAAGTCGAAGTGGTTCTGGAGGATACAGATAGCCTACAGAGCATGTTGCAACAGTGGCAGATCGATATCGCTGACTCAAAAGTCATTTCCGAACAAGAAGTAAAAAAACCGGGCCTTCTAGCACGGCTCATTTATAATATTGCCTTCCTTCTGCGTTATATCCTGTAACTTTTTACTTTGACCCCCTTGCGCTAATTAGTGATCCTATTCCTATGAAATCCTACGTAAAAATAGCAATCACGGGCGGACCTTCGGGCGGAAAAACGACTCTAATTGAAGCTCTGAAAAAAGAGCTGGGCCAAAAGTGCGCCTTGGTGCCAGAAGCTGCCAGCATTTTATATCGCGGAGGTTTTCCACGCAGCAAAGGCTCTTTAGGTTTGATCTGCGCGCAACGGGCGATTTACTTTACCCAAAAAGAACTTGAACACTTGATTTGCGAAACCAGTCAAAAACCTTTGATCGTTTGCGACCGCGGATCGCTCGATGCGATCGCTTATTGGCCTGACAGCGAAGAGCACTTTTTTAAAAACATCCAAAGCAGCAGAGAAGCTGAGCTTGCAAGATATGACTGGGTCATTCACCTTGACACGGCTGCAGAGGATTTTTACGACACCAGCAATTCCATTCGCACCGAAACTTTTCAAGAGGCTTGGGATTTAAATGATAAAATCGCCAAAGCTTGGGAAGGTCACCCTCATCGCGTGGTGATCACTCACAATGAAGACTTTCTTTCAAAAATGACGACATCATTATCAGTGATTCGCGCGATCATGGCGCATAAGTCTGCTGATGAAATCAACCGGGAGATTTTGCCGTGATTAAATTACTGATTTCATTGGTTGTAGTTCTTTGCTCAGTTCAGGCGCTTGCTCAAGGCAAAGGTTCAAACAAATTAAAACCATTGTACTTCCAAGCCGATAAAAATAATTTGCAAGTATTGCCGCAAAGATTTGAATATACGTTGATTGATGATGATCGCCTTAAGGTTGGCGACATCCTTATTGACACCACCCAAGTAACTTTTCAAGTGGAACCATCGGGGGATAAGGAAGGCACTTTCCGTATTCACTTCACTTGGCCCGCGGGTCTGATTAAAGATGGCGAACTGGCGATTAAAAACAATTCTGGAAAAGCTATTTTCAATGCCATCGCAACAAAAAAACTCTTGAAAATCAATCAGGGTGAAAAGAAAGCCGAAGAAGAACATCTGCGTTCTGAAATTGCAACCTTCACAGTAGAAGGTGTTGAAGCCAGCCTTGTGAATGACATGAAGTACTTCCCGTTCATGGTGTTTTGTATTTACAAGGAAAGCGAAGAGACAAGACTGTATCTGTGCTCTAAAGAACTTTACTTAAGTTCACAACAAGGCCAAATGGTGGTTAAGTCCCGCTCGACAACGAAAAGATCAGCGCAAATCGAAATCAACGGCAAGGTGGTTGGAAATCAAGGGATCATTTATTTGAATGATCGCAGTGAAACTGTGGCATTCAAGGCACAAACGCAAACCGGCGCTTTCCTTGAAGTTGAAACTAGAAAAAAGGATGTCGACTTTAAAGACCTTGTGGTTTCAGAAGACAACACTAAGATCATCTTAACCGCAACAGGTGCCGAACCCGTTGATGAATCCAAAGTAAAAAAGTTAAGCGAAACAGATTGGCAGATCGCTCTGCCGAAGGACCGTCCCGTACTATACCTAAAAGGCGAAGGCGACATCCCGATGCGCCAAGAATTCTACGTGCGCGGAAACTTACCAAGAGAAAAAAGCCGTCCGTTTTTATCACCGAGATCCGCTTCAAGAACTTATTCTTCAAGCTTAACGTTTAACGGTATTACTCCTGAAGGTGTCCAGGTCCGCCCGCCTGAAAAAGACGCGGCAGCAAAAGTGGAACCAACAAAGAAAAACCAATTCCAATGGACCATAGGCGATATCCCAGCCGGAGCGGAAAGCCGTAGATATCTGATGGTGAAATCGGCAGACAATAACGAATTCCAAGTAGGCTACGACGTGTTCAGGGGCCACCCGATGTCGATCAGCTTGGGCCTACATTATCAAACACCAGCAGCAATTGCATTTGCTGAGATTGAATACCAATGGTGGTTTGAAAACTTCCTGATGATCAACGCCGATTGGTCAAGATTCAGATTTGGTCTTTCACTAGAAAGAGACCAGCAGGTGATCGAAAAAGCTGGCGAAGGAAAAGTAGATTTCACAACAGTGCATTTAAACTGGAGAGCAAAACCAGGATTCAACTTAAGCGAATCCACATGGGGCTTAAGCTTCCCACTGCAAATGCTACAGGCCGAAGGCGTAAGCAGCACAGCCTACGGAGTCGGAGCCTTCTTACTAAGAAAACCACACCGCTGGCTAAAACCCTTCATGCATTGGACGGAAGTAAAATTCGATTACCTCCTAGGCTCAACAGGAGATTTCAAAGTAAGCTCCGCCTACATCCTTCGCGGCCAAGGTTACTGGCAAGCTTCTAACCAACTTTACTGGCGCTACGGACTTGATCTTTCTTCTTACAAATTCGATCCATCTGCTGGAACAGAAGAAATGCAAATCGGCCTCAATGGCGGAGCCCTCTGGAAATTCTAAACACGGCGTCTGGTCGCTTGCGAGCGACGGATTTGGGTTTGGGGTAAGGGCTTAGTTAGGTTGGCTAGCTACATGAGCACGCCGTCCGGGCTCAGTTGTCGCCGCAGCTTACGCTGCGGTTCGCGCCATCGTGGCGCCGACAAAGGCTCACTTCGTATCCAACCTAACTAAGCCCTTACCCCAAACCCAAATCGTGCTAGCAATGAGTGTTGTGTTAAGAATTCTTCGGTTTGGACTTTATGTTCGTATGCTTTTTGTGACGCGGTGAAACCGTAAAAAGAAGCAGGCACCTTTTAGGTGACTGCGCTTCTCAATAATTGATGCACAAATCTTTCAGAGGCATGCACCTTAGATTCATATTCTTCTTTAACTTTTTGAATTTTCTCCTCAGCGCTTTAAAACCCTTGGACTTCGCCGCGTCCCAGACAAGTTGAATCTTTTCTTTAAGAAAGTATGACATCTTATCTCGACGATTCGGAATGGGAAGGCTTAGGCTCCTAGCTTGGTGCTTGGATGCGGAATGAACCTTCGTCGGCGCCACGATGGCGCGAACCGCAGCGAAGCTGCGGCGACGATTGAGCCCGGATGGCGTGTTCATGGAGACAGCCAAGCACCAAGCTAGGAGCCTAAGCCTTCCCATTCCGAACTTCGATCGAAGCAAAGAGAGTTATTTTTTCTTGAAGAAACCAGAGACGACTTGTTTTAGGTCCATGTTGAAGACGTCTTGTTTTTTGTTTGCTGCTGACAATAGAGAAATTTCTCTTCGTGCAGGGATGAATGATGGATCTAGCGCTACGCTCTTTTCGAAAGATTTGCGTGCGGCTACTACGTCGCCTTTGGCTTTGTTGAATAGGCCGATTACGAATGGGAATAAAGTGTCGTATCTCTCATCCGGAGGTACTTGCATTAATTCCAACTCGATTTCTTTCATTTGGAACTGTTTTTTTGCTGGGTCTAATGCACCTAGTTTTGCCCATGAACTATAGACGTGCAGCTGTTGCATTTGCGGAGTTAGTTTAGCTACCTCTGCTAATTGTTCTAAAGCCTTTGCGTATTGGTTGTATTGCAATGCTTTTTTCACGTCTTCCATTAGTGAGGCTGCGCGCAGTTTTGCTTCGGCTTCAGATTTTTTTGAAGCCTGGCGGTACTGGTCGATTTTGCTAGAGTCTTTGGCCATTGCCACTGCGTCTTCAGCGATCTTTTTGATGTTGTTCCATACTTGATACAACTCTGAGGCTGCATCTTGAGGTTGATCACCAATTAAGGTCATGAAGTCTTGCAGCGCCGTATCTAGTGAAGCACCACCAGAACCCGTTTCCATGTAGGCTACGACGTCGTATCCGTTTTTACCTTCTAGTTCTGCCCAGATTTTCTTTAGTACTTTCAACTGTTCTTGTGGATTTGTGAAAGCAGCTCTTTGCGCGAAAACGATCAGACCTTTTGTTAATAGGAAGTGGATCGCTTTATAAACCGCGACTTCACTATATCCCTTAACATCTAGAAGCTGACTTAAAGTCATTTGATTGTTCAACTTTAACGTTAAACCCTCTAACGTCTTAATCAAACTCATGCTTAGTGCAGGATGGTCTTCACGGAAGGTTGGACTTTTTACGATCACGTTCCCCGACCACATTACATATAAGGATTTTAACCAGCTGACTGAAAGTTTTGAAGCAATCCAGTCATGCAAATAATAAGACAAGCTGTCAGCGTCGATACTTGGGCTACTCATCTCTACTTCTGCAGAGGCAAAGTTTACGCGGATCTTTTGATCTACGATAGTTCTTACCAAGCGGATATTCATTTGCTCCATCAGGATCAAATCAAACGCATGGGGGCTTAGCTGATTGTTTTGAATTAAATAATTACCAATTCGGCGGTTGTTCTTATCACGCAAAGCTGTTTGCACGTCCTTAGGAGTTGCATAACCACTTTGAATCAACATCTCACCTAGGAATGTTGTTTTGTCATCGACGTCAACGCCGACAATCGTGCCATTGCAGAATGAAATACCGGAAACCGAGCCATCGGCATTATAGATATTTAAATATCCACTGCTCTTGGTTTCTGCCAATAAGGAATATAAAAACGGCAAGTCAAAACCGCTGACTTCTTCGATGGATTCGATCACCTTACGCTTTTGACGATTGGTCACCGTAGGATTTGCGAACATTTGATAAAGAAGTTTTCTGGCGCCGACTTCTTCACGTTTCGGAGCTTCTTCTTTCTTCACAAGTTTAAGAACTTGTTCCATCTCAAATGGTTTTTTTAGGAACGCAACAGCTCCAGTAGCTTGAGATGCTTCTTGGATGAAGCTTTTGTCGGTATAGATACCGCTCATCAGAACGACTTTAAAACGCATGTTCGGATAATTGGAGCGAACCTGCTTAATGAAATCCAGGCCTGTCATTTGTGGAAGAAGACAGTCACAGAAAAGGAATTCAATGTTGTTATTGGAAGTTAGAACTGAGTTGGCTTCATCAGGACGTGAAGCAAGAAAGACGCTATAACCCGCCCGAGCCAGAACTTCTTTCAAAGCCAAGCCGATCGTTTGATCATCTTCTAATATCAAAATCTTTGATTTGTTAGCGTCCACGAGTTTCTTTTCGGCAAAATAGGGTTCTAAATGAAGTTTAAAAAACAAAAAGCAGTACTGACAACCAGTACTGCTTTAAATCCTAGACCATAGCCTTGAAGGAGAAAGGCCTATCACGCCGTAGCGCCAAAGGCGCGAAGAACGAACTACTTCTTAATAAACTTAAAGTACTTCGATTCAATGACGTCCATTTCCATTTCATTGCCTTCTTCATCTTTTACTGATGCAGGAGGATTTACACTGCCCTCAGAAAACTCTGTGCCATAACGGAACAAGACGTTTTTTTCAGATCCAGCGTCATCATTATAGTAAGGAACGAAAAAGGAATTTACTTTACCTGTCGCAGGTAGAAAACCATCAACCATGTTGATTTGGTCTACAATCACCTTAGGACAATTATTGAATGTCACCGGAGCAGGACCCGCTGTCCCCATCCATTTGATCCATTCACGGATACCGCAAGAGTTAATGCTTTTTAGACCACTAAGCTCAACTTCGATTGCGGGATTTCCACCCAAGTTGAACTGAGAAAAGTCCACATCTTCATCGATAGTGCCAGCCATCTGAACAACTAACTTGTCAGCAGCTTTATTCATTTTCACATCGAGTTTACCCATTCTTTTCTCCTCAAAAAACTACTCTAGCCGTGGCCAGAGACAAACCTACCTAATAAACTTAAACATTGCCTTCGTGTTTGACCACAAAAAATGTGACGTCATCGACCAAGGCCGCCCCTTGACGATGGCCCTGAAAACTTAAAGCAAATTTTTCGACTGAATCACCCACGCCTGGACCATCTTTGTTCGCAGCGATCAGAGCTTTAATAAACTCCCGCTCTCCCCAAGCTTCTTTATTTGGATTTTGAATATCTGGAATTCCGTCAGTATAAAAGAAGACTGAATCACCGACGTCTACTTGAATACTTGTTTGAGAATAAACGGAATCACGGGACTGCCCTAATCTTGGATTGTTCACTTCATTTAAAGGTACCAAATCCTTTTTCTTCAAAGGAGCACCCTCGGTTTTTTTCATCAAGAAAGGAGCTTCATGGGAGGCGTTACAATAAATCAACTCGCCAGTTTCTAAATCAAAAGATGCCAAGAAGAAGGTCATCATGATGCGACCTTTAGAAACATCATAAATAGATCTATTCAAAAGCTCTAACGCTTTGGCTGGAGAAATATTCAAACGCTCAATGATTGTAGATGCTGATTTCGCTGCACTTGTGATCAACGCCGCCGGAGCCCCGTGCCCCGTTGCATCCCCGATCCACAAGAAAATCTTGTTACCGATTTGACAATAGTGCCACCAATCGCCACCGCACTCACTGGCAGGTTCATAGTAACCCGCAATCGCCAAAGGACCGATTTTGGCGCGGGTTTCTGGGAACAGGGTTTCTTGCACCGTTTTTGCGGTTTGCAACTCTGATTCCATGCGGGCTTTTTCAGCTGTTTGATCTAATAGACGCGAAACTTCTGCTGCCATGATATTAAAGTTATCAGCCAGACTTCCCACTTCATCGTTGGTTTTCACTTCAACACGAATGTTGAAATCACCCTCAGCCACTTTTTTCGTCGCATTAAACAATTGCGTCAGGGCTTGAGTTAAACCACTGGAAGCAAAAAGACTTAAAATCACCGTCACTGAAATCAGAATACCAAAAAAGATCAAAGATTTTCTGATCAAGATTTGCACCGCACCCAGTGCTTTTTCCTTCGCAACTGCTGTGACGACAGTTAAGTCACCAAAGCCCGCGCGAGAAAAAGATACCAACAAATCACCTTCAGCGGATTTTACGGTCTCTGCCCCTTGCGCTACTTTCGCAGACTGACTATTCAAGAACGACGGAGCCAAAAATTCTTGCAGCTTTTTACCCGGTAAAGTTTCTGGACCAAAAAGAATCGTTCCATCTCCAGAAATCAAATACATGCTTTGCGATAAAGAGGCCTTAAACATCTCTGCTGCTTCACTCATTCGAGTGATAACCAGGAACACCGTCACGCGATTCGTTGTTTCATCAGCGACGCGTTCAAATATAAAAACGCGATCATCGCTAAAAGGAACTTTCACCATGCGCTTGCTGGCTTCCACTTCAGAAAAATAAATGGGTAGGTTATTTTGAATAGAAGCTAAAACAGCATCCGTCTGCCCAACTGCTTTTTCAAGCAGAGCTTTTTTCTCAAAAGCTCCACTTTCTGAAGGAGTAAATACGACGATAGCCTCTAGATTGAA
This sequence comes from Bdellovibrio bacteriovorus, assembly GCA_041888585.1. Taxonomy (GTDB): domain Bacteria; phylum Bdellovibrionota; class Bdellovibrionia; order Bdellovibrionales; family Bdellovibrionaceae; genus Bdellovibrio; species Bdellovibrio bacteriovorus_I. The sequence goes on from CP168971.1 coordinate 2,068,516, forward strand.
TTCGTTTTGAAAAATAGATTCAGAAATTGAAGTGAACTTATTCTGAGTCAGGTAATCTTGAAAGATGGGCTTGGTAGTACCTAGCACAGCATTTAGCTGTGTCTTAATTTGAGCCGCCATGGTTCCAGACATATTGCTGGATGAATCAAACACATAAGCGATCTTGTCGTCTTCAAAAATTTTTAAAGCCAACACCAAATACACAGTTAATGTGATTAATGGCAGCGAAGTTAGTAACAACAGAATCTTATATCTTATTGATAATCCACGTTTTTTCACCAGATCAGTATGCCTGCGAAAGGCACCCCAAGAAAGAAAATGTCAAAGAACTTAGGCTAAGGTCCGTAAATCATTCAGAAAATTCTGCCGATATCAACTAAAGCGGGAGTGCTATGTCTGGATTTGGACGTACAGAAAAAACGATTTTCTTATTTGCGGTAGCAACGCTACTCGCATTTTCGTATTTTTTGTACGACGACTCTTTGCTATTTCCAAAAGCGAATACGGGAAAATTAGAATTAATTGGTGACGTTTCCATTTCGCAAAACGACGTGCGACGTAAAAACCTTGATACCTTCAGCTGGGTGCCTGCTTCCCGTCAAGATAAGGTCTTCCAAAATGATTCTATCTATACTGGTGACCGTTCCGAAGCGACCATTCGTTTGCAGGATGGATCTGAAATCAAAATCCAGCCGAACTCATTGATCACTTTAAACCTAAAAAATGGTCAAATGAACTTAGATCTGCGCTATGGTAACTTAACCGGTGAATTAGCCCAAGGTGCTTCACTGACAGTTAAATCTGGCGGCGAAGAATTCAAACTTGAAAGTAAAAAAGACACCGTTGAAAAACCAAAAATCCAATTCAAAAAAGCCCATAGCGGTAATGTCGACCTAAAACTGATCGCCGGTGACGTGAAGTACGTTGATAAAAAGAAACAAGCTGTTAAAGAGCTTCCAAAAAATACGGTTGTAGCTGTTTCTAAAAAAGGTGAAGTTAAAGAAGTCCAAAAACCTGAACTGGAGATAAAAACAGCTCAGAACATCAATTGGTTAAGAATCAATCCTGATGATCCATTGCCATTTGAATGGCACGGTAAAGGTTTATCAAGATATCAACTAGAAATCTCCCCGACAGAAGATTTCTCTAGTGTTGCCGTATCTAAAGTTACTAGTGAACAAAAGGCCGACGTGAAAGATCCAATTGAGCCAGGCGCTTACTTCTGGCGCGTAAAAGGTCTTGATGAAGATGGCCAAACAAGTGCCACTTCCCCAGCACAAAAAATGTATATCACGCACCTTGAAGGACCGCAAATCACGAGTCCCCTTCCAGAGGCGCAAATTTCACTGGAACTAAAAGTGAAAGCCAAAGAAACCTTAGCTACTTCCACTGAAGTTCAATGGAAAGCGCAAAGTCTTTTAAAGAACTTCACTTGGCAACTTTCCCAAGACCCAGAATTTAAAACGATTCTTAAAGAAGGCCAGACTAATACTTTAGCAGCTTTAACACCAAAACTTGAAAGCGGCAGTTATTGGGTGCGTGTGCAAGGTGCGACGGAAAGTAATAAACTTTCACCATGGTCGCAACCAGTAAACTTTAACTTGGCGCTGGTTGCACATAAAGAAGAGCGTCCGGCTCGCCCTATTCTTGTAACTAAAAAAGTAGAGTTTGTCGCTCCATCAGGCAAAGACCGCAATCCAGCTTCACCGGAAGCTCCTAAGATTGCCTGGAAACCTGTGCTGCAAACCAAACAGTATCATTTGCAAATATCCAAAGACGCTAGTTTCCAAGAAGCCGAAAGATATGATGTTACGCAAAACCAAGTGGCTTGGGGACAGTATCGCCCGGGGAAATACTTCTATCGCGTGTATGCTCGCGGTCTAAATGGCCTTGTCAGTGAACCAAGTGAAGTTGGAACCCTTGATATTTCAGTCAGTGGGCTGACTTTAGATCCATTAAAATCCATCAGAGTTATTGGCGCTACACCACAACCCACTGAAACACCCATCAGCTGGAGTGAAGTTCCATTTGCAAAAACATACTTAGTGCAAATGGACGAAGACAAAAACTTTACGAAACCCACACAGATGGAATTTGCCTCGAACACGGGAATCCTAAAAATTCCAACTCCAGGCCGCTTCAATGTGCGTGTGCAGGCTTTAGATGAAACAAACAAGCCATTAACTGAATTTTCAAATATTGAAGAAGTTCTTTATAGCTTCCGCTCTCCACTTGCTGCTCCAATGTTAATGGAGCCATTTAACAATGCTTCTATCTTCCTGCAAACAGAGATGGAACCGTTTATTTGGTTAGAGTGGAAAAAAGTTGAAGGCGCGACGTCTTATCGAATTGAAATTTCTGACAAAGCTGATTTTTCACGCACTCTGATTGCAAAATCACTGCAAGGAAATCGCTATCTAATTAAAGAAAAAGTGCCATTGGGAAAAATCTATTGGCGCGTCCGTGCGGAATCTAAAAGCGACCAAGAATCCTCTGAATGGACTACGAAACGCGAATTCACCCTTTACCATCAAAAGAATGAGACCTTTGCACAATGAAGATTCAGTACAGCTTATTTGACACTCTTCTTGAACCAGTCTTTGTTTTGAATGCAGAACAAAAGGTCGTCTATTGCAACGAAACCGCTGCGATCATCGCTGGGCTTTCCATTCGTAAAATCACGCGCGGCATGAAACTCTTAGAAATCTTTGAGTTTAGTGAACCGATTGAAGGCTTAACAAAGCTTATTTCCATTACTGACGCCACTCCGTACAAAGAAGTGACTTTCAAAACGGCCCAAGGTGGTGAAGGTAAAGTTCAAATCACCCTGCAACCGATCTTTGATAGCATGGGCGATAAGAACTGGATCGTCTTCGTGCGTGACGTGACTCTTGAAGAGCGACTTCAAAAGAAATACCGTGCGGAACTTGAACAAAAAGAAGACGTCATTAAGGCCCTTGAGGACGCCAAAGTTCAGCTAGAAAATTACAGCAAAAATCTAGAACAAATGGTCGCCGACAGAACCCGCGAGTTGTCGCGCTTAAATCAAACCATGTCAGCTCTTTTAGACAGCTTGGGACAAGGTTTCTTTATCTTTAATTCAGACGGCAAAATTTTGGATGTTTCCTCAAAAGCCTGTGAGACAACCGTTGAATGTAAACCTGAAGGAAAAGATATTTGGGATGTATTAAAACTTCCTGAAAACAAAGTCGAAGGTTTCAAAAAATGGATGATGACAGTCTTCATGGAAATGTTGCCATTTGAAGATCTAGCTCCATTGGGACCTACAACCTACCCGCATTCGCAAAATCGCAACATCGCTTTAGAGTATCACCCGTTGCGCTCTTCTGAAGGCACCATGGACGGCATCGTTGTCGTAGCTTCAGACATCACTTCCCTAGTGGAAGCGCAAAAACAAGCGGAAAGAGAAAAAGAACACGCTAAACTTATCATCAACATGATTAAGAGCAAGCGTGAGATTCACCGCTTTATTCAAGAATCCCAAGAACTACTTATTTCTATTCGCGAAGAAGTCTCAAAAGATTCTGCGCCCGACACCGAGGGCTTGTATCGTTCGCTGCACACTTTAAAAGGCGGAGCTGCTTTATTCTCTGTTAAGGAAGTTGCAGAAAGCTGTCACATGGCCGAGGGGATTTTAAATGATCTTGGTCAAGAGTGGTCTCAATCTAACTTCATCGCTTTACGCGCCAAGTGCTTTGAGATTGAAGAAGGCTTTTTTAAATTCTTAGATGAAACAAAAGAAATTCTAGGAAACTCGGCCCTTTCTGATGAACGTCAAATTGAGGTTGCGATTAGTAAATTGAATGATATCGCTCGCAAAGTGGGAACTTTGCCAGGTGGTGGCCAACTTGCTCAAGAATTACTGCTTGAACTCGCTATGGAACCAGTCGAAAGATTCTTTGAGCCGTATAACGAAGTCATGCTTCGCTTGGGTGAAAAAGTTGACAAGATGGTGGCTCCGTTAAAGATCACTCATGGCAACGTGATGGTCATTCCAGAAATTTACAATTCCCTCTTTTCTACTTTGGTGCACGCATTCAGAAATGCCGTGGATCATGGTATTGAGCTTCCTGACACTCGCATCGACAATGGCAAACCTGCTGAAGGTCACGTCGAAGTGGCCATCGAAATTAAGCCTTCCCAGGCTGGTCCACAGCTTGCCATTAAAATTATCGATGACGGGGGCGGTATTGATCCGGTGAAGATCCGCGAAAAACTGGCTAAGAAAATGGTCGACACCCGTAAGAAAAGCGATCAGGAAGTTATTCAGCACATCTTTGACAGCCAATTTTCTACTCGTGATCAAGTTACTGAAATATCGGGCCGTGGCGTAGGGATGGATGCTATTAAATACGCTGCCGAAGAACTGCAAGGTCGCGTGTGGGTTGAGTCCACCATAGGCGTGGGCACTTGCCTGTTTATCGAAGTTCCTTACATCACCGAATTTAAAAAAGACAAAAAGAAAACTGCGGTCGCAGCTTAGCAAAGCACCTTATTCAGGTGCTTTGCTACTCTCTCGTTTGAATGCCAGGTAAAAATATTTGTTATTCAGTGGTACCAGTGCCTGTACCTGTACCTGTGCCTGTGCCAGTGCCTGAGCCTGGGCTTGAACCTGTGCCAGTGCCGGTGCCGGTGTCGCTGCTTCCGGTAGAGTTATCCCAACTTGTGCCTCGAGAATCGGTTTTTTGACCCATTCCTTGAGTGTCTGAAGCAGTACCTCTAGCAGTTCTGCCTTTTTTCATAGATTTTTTCTGAGCGCGGCGATCTTTTTCAATTTGGTCTGAAGATGTTCCCGAATTATCATCCATTGCGGTAGTACCGCTTGATGTGCCTGTAGAATAAGAGTCCGAAGTTGTCGAGCCATCACTTCTTCCCGTCGACGCTCCTGACGTAGTGCCGGGGCCACTAGATCGGTCAGAAGATCCCGATGTTCCCATCGAAGAACTTGAAGTGTTTGAACTAGAACCTGAACCCGTTCCCTGTGCGAAGGTAACTCCTGAGAACATAAATACTGCAGCCAAGACAAGTTTATAAAGATTCATATCATCCTCCTTTATCGAGAGAGTTCACCCCCATGGTCACACCATGCATGGGTCACCACAAGATGAAGATGCATGGATATAAACACACTCTTTCTAACCTGCTAAGATTCAGGCCACTGGGCTTTATCACAAAGTCGTGAATGTTAAATACTAGAAGGCTTGTTTAAAAAAGGACTCTGGTTCTTAATGAATTTTGTGAGACTTAAGACTCTAAAAAAGAAAAACCCCCAAGACTTTTTCTTAGGGGTTTAAAGATTGCGTGGCAAAAAAATCTATTTGTTGTGCTTTAGATAGGCTGCTTTCAACTTATCTTCAAAAATCTTCGCAGAAAAAGGCTTCACGATATATTGGGAAACACCTGCAAGAACCGCTTCGGTCACTTGGTCACGCTCTGATTCCGAAGTCAAAAGTACAAACGGAAGATTCGACCACTCCGCTGTCGCGCGCACCTGCTTAAGCAGCTCAAGCCCCTTCATCTTTGGCATATTCCAGTCAGAAATGACTAACTGGATACTGCTTCCCGCAGAGTTATTTTGCAGAAGAATTTTTAATCCTTCTTCTCCATCGCCAGCTTCAAGAATATTTTTGAAGCCCATACCCTTTAAAGTGTTTTTCACAAGGTCACGGATAGAAGGCATGTCATCGATAACTAGAATGCGTGTTTCGGCGGGAAACATAGATAGAACTCCTTAAAGATTGTTCTATTGTAGAAAAATACTGGAGTCCCAACAAAGAATCTTTATTTCACTGGACCTTGTGCTGGCGCCAACCACAGGAATTGCGCTCGGGGTCCTTCTGAAACAGACGGCGCGATCTCCTGTTTAACCTCATCCGCAGTTAGCCCCAAGGTGTTGATCTGCGAAAAGCTCAATACCGGAATAAGTGAGGACCGGGCTTTGATTCGATCTGGCAGCCCACCCCCGAATTGCACGTGGAATTCTCCTACGACAATGACAAGAACCTGATCTGGATGTTGATGAATAAACTCCACCGCCTGCCAAGCCATGGTGTCATCCCAAACGGATTGTGCAGCAAAATAGCGCTCGCCTGCTTCCGGAGACGGCAAATGCGGCATCATACTTAAAAAACGCTGCTTGTAGCTTTCACGACCCAAACTAAATTGCGGAGGTAACAACGACTGCTCTTCCGAAGTCAGGCTTGGCAATCCTTGTTTTGCCACTTTGCTTGTGAGTGTGCGTGGTGCATTGAGCGCGACGGTTTTAGAACCTTCACCTAAGTTTGGAAACAATGTTTGATTGCGGTAAAGATCAAAGGACGGACTACCCCACTGAATGGCCTTTAGAAAATCAGGCTCAGACAAAATCCCCTGACGATAGGAGTCCACTAGGGACTGCGAAGTGTATGTAAAAAATTCCATTCCCACAGACACTTTCAGACCCTTACTGCGCAAGGCCTGCATGATCTGGAGTTGCTGATCCTGATGTTCCTGGAATCCGTGGTTTTCTCCAATTACTACTATCGATCCTGGTTGCACTTCAGCGACGGATTGGCTCAAAGTCACCGGCTCATGGGTTTCTCCTGTGAAAATGCCAGTGGATTGGGCATGGGCGCAGGCAGACAAAAGGACGGCGACCGAAAAAAGGCTCAGTGAGTTCATGAATTCTCCCTGTAGACAGTAAATTGCCTGTTGAAGTTTCCTTTTTCATTTGATACCTTGAGCCCCTTCTAAAAGGTATTGTCATTTTTTTTCAATTACGCATGGCAATATAATGAACGTGTTTGCCTAAAGCCGCGTGTCAGTTTAGAAGCTTATGTTTTAAAGTTCCATTTAAGGGGTACCGCAATGGCAAAAAAGTCAGGAAGAATCATCATCACTTTGGAATGCACTGAAGCACGTGCTGAAGGCAAACCTGTTTCTCGCTACACTACTACGAAAAACAAAACTAAGACTCCAGGCCGTCTTGAGAAAAAGAAATACAATCCAAATCTTAAGCGCCACACAGTTCACAGAGAAACTAAGTAATGATTCTTACGGATCAGCAGATTCTTTCGTACATGGAAGAAGGCTCTATCAAAGTTGAGCCCTTCCGCAGACAATGCCTAGGCACGAACTCCTACGACGTTCACTTGGGCAAGACTTTGGCTGTGTACGAAGATAAGGTGCTGGACGCTAAGAAGCATAACCAAATCCGCACTTTTGAGATTCCTGAAGAGGGTTTTGTGCTTATGCCTGACACCCTCTATTTGGGCGTTACTTTAGAGTACACAGAGACTCTAAAACATGTCCCATTTTTAGAAGGAAAATCAAGTGTAGGCCGCCTCGGAATCGATATCCACGCCACCGCTGGTAAAGGCGACGTCGGCTTCTGCAATTATTGGACTCTGGAGATTTCAGTTAAACAGCCTGTTCGCGTTTATACTGGAATGCCAATTGGTCAGTTGATATACTTTGAAGTAAAGGGCGACATTTTGACGGCTTACAACGTCAAACCGTCAGCAAAGTATAACGACAAAAAACCAATTCCAGTAGAGTCAATGATGTGGAAAAACTCATTTTAAGATCTGTTCTTTTAGTTAGCCTTTTCATTTTAACATCGTGTGCTGCGCCTGAAGAGGCTCCAGATTCTGTTGGTATTGATGCCAACACGATCATTTCCGGCAGCTTTTCAAATTACGACAATTTGAGTGTCGCAGGAACTGGAACTCTGTTTTTTACTGATGTTCTGGCAACCAGCCGCCGCGCTTTTCAACTTAAGGCAAGCTTAGACAACATCACCACCAGCTGGGTGGAAGTGATTTTCTACGGTAGCAACTCTTCTTTTCCTGGTACCAATGGAATTTCGATCTACTTTCAGCGCAACGGCGCCAGCGTTTCATCCATCGTGGTGTTTGATAATGCCGCTTCATCAGTGACGGCGACGAATTTAGCGTACTACTTCCCTACCGATATTGATGTCTTCATTGAAGTTCACAACGACGGCTCCAAAGCTCGAGTGCTTGTTTGGCGCAGAAACATGGTTTCTTACGTCGCAGCCTCTGCTGACATCGATACCAATCGCGCAGGTGATTTAGCTTCAGCAATGCCTAATACTGTGGGTTCTGGGGGCTTTGTAGGGCTAAGAATGCAATCAGCAACTGTTACTAGCGCTAAAGTCATCTCAGCCAAGGTGATTGATTAGTTTAACCAATCACAGGCAAGTTTTAATCCGATATTGCTTTGGGAGGCAGGTTTCTTCCCTTTGCGCGATTGATCCGCGATATACCCTAAGATCTCAGCCATTTTCGAACGACCCGCCCAGATATTCCATTTTTCCGGCTTTTTCACCCAGATATATCTAAAGCAAGCACCTTCAGCTAAACCATCTGGAGCTTTTCCATAGCGTAGGATGTACATAAATAGCGGCTGCAATTCGCTGGCTTTTAATTTACCAGCATCCAACTGCTCTTTTGCTACATCCATAATAATGCCTTTAAAGGCCGGATAAGCTTTTAGTCCCTCTGAAGTTTCAATGTAGCCGTCCTTGTTTTTATCATAACGGGCAAACACCGATTCAATATACTGCAGCACGTGCGGAGTCAGAGCGATGTCTTCAATCAACGCTTCTTTTTTATCGTTCGGCTCATAACCCGCAGCTTTAAAGGCATTAGTCATAAAGACAGACCAGTCTTCAAGGCTTGCGTGCTTTTGGAATTTTAAATACTCAGGAGTTGCTGTCATCACTGTCGGCATCGCTTTTCTGTAAGCTTTCTGCGCACAAGCGATACTGACGCTATCTGAATTCGTGATTTGACGGCCATTGAAACATTCAGCGATCAAAGTTTCTCGAAGCATGTTGTTAATTCTAACGCCCGACCAGATCATTCCAACAAGCGTGCTTAATTCTGCTTGTGACGCAAAACTATTCCCATCTGCATGGGGAGTAAAAAGATTTGCCTCTAAAAAACGAGACTTTACAAAGTTCACGCTCTTTTTATCTACGAAACCTAAATCAACCAAAGCCGGGAATACTTTACGGAAGGGCTCTTGAATTTCTTCTAGCGTAGCGCCCTTATAGGTTTTAATAGCCTCTAGGTCTTTTGAAACTGAGCGAATAAGAATGCGCGCCAAGCTGCGATTCATGTTTAATTGGCGCAAACTTTTTGCGGTATACAATTGCTCAAAACGATTTGAAATAATCAAGCGGCCTTTTTCATCCACGGTATGAGTCACCGGACCTTGAACTGCTAGCTGAATTTCATGCAATCCGGAATACAATGGTACCGTGTCGTTCAGTTGCGCTTTTTCTTTTTGCAACAAAGAAATCAAGTCAGCCGTGCTAAGGCCCTCTTCGGGTTTCCAATTTTGCACAACTTTAGAAATGAAAAGCTCTGTATCAAGCCAGACTTGGGCCTCTTGGCGAAGAACTTCCACCGAACTCATGGTTAAGGCGTTTGGCAGAGTGCCTTTGATTCGTTGCTCTGGAAAGACAAGAATGTTGTTCACTAGAACATCGACAAAACCGTCGGCGGCAGCATCAGAAAGTTTATCTGGGATTAGGCCAACCTTGCCTAAGTGCTTAATCAAAATTCTTAACTCTAGCGCCGAGAAATTAGTAGTTTTCTTTGCCGCCAAAAGATCACGGAGAATGTTTAAACTTTGATTCGCTAGGATCGACATATAGCTGACACTTAACGGCTGCTCTAAGTCTTTTCCTGATAAGAAATAATCGTAATATAAGAAGTCTGTGTAAACACGTGAAGCAAAACCTAACAGGGTACTCCAGTGACCTTTTCTTAAAGAGGAATCATTGCCACCGAAGATCATGTTTTTGGCATCGATCACAAGCGGAATATAAGGTTTCATTTTGTCAGACAAGTCTCTGGCTGCAAACCCTGGATACAAAGATTCTACTTCGCGAATGAGGCTTGTAAGATCATTGATGTCGTAAGTACCTTCAAACAGGCTGCCCGCTTCACGAACTGTGGCTTCTAAAACGAATTGTGATTCCATGAAAAGGCGTTGCGCTTCTTCAGGTTCATAGAAGCCTGGGTCCCACTCTCTGCCGTAAATGGTATAGAAAGGTAAAAAGCGCTCTACCAAAACTTTGATACGGCTTACTTTTAAACGGGCCGTTTCGAAGTCCCGGGAAGAAAACGAATCAACGCTGCCGCCAAAGAAAAGAGCTTTAACCTTCATTCCTTCAAGCACTAGGCCCGGAGACACTTTGAATTCAGGCCATACGATTTCTAAAGTTTTAAGAAGGTCAGTAACCTCTTCACGGGAAACAACTTCTTCAGGTTTTTCGGCTACTAGATCTTGGAAAACAGAAAGGACGTCTTCCACTGTGCGGGAAAGGTAAGAAAGTCTGTAGCCAGTTCCTGTTTCAGGAGCTGATTTAATGAAATAGTGATAACGCAAGAACTGCACGTATCCGCGGGCACCCAATAAAGCAAAACGGCGCCATTCGTTCGGAGTGATTGAGTTTTCTTGGCCACCCGCCAATGCCTTTTTTACTTTTTTAACGACTGGCATGTAGCGTGCGATGACTTTGGGGAACTCCCATTTTTCTTTAAAGAACGTTCCCATTTCTTCCATCAAAAAGACAAAGTCAGAAAGTTTATAAGTCTGACCGTTCTTTTCGATCAATGCAGCCAAGGTACGCGCAGCATTTTGAACTTCACGATTGGCGTCTTCAAAGTACTTTACATCACGTTGAATGTTATTAGCTTCAGTCACGGACCAGTTCAGTGAAAGAACCTTCATGTAGGGATTTAGTTTAATTGTAATCTCACGAAGGCTCTTGGTCAGAACTAAAATCTTATCCAGCTCTGCTCTTGAAATGTAATTCGGGCTGCCACCTAAGAATAACAGCTTTACTTTCATGAATTCAGCCTGCAGCGCCGGTGAAATCGGTGGGTCTTCAGACTTTGCCAGGAAGTTGTTTTCTAAGAAAGTCGCTAGTTCTTGCGGAGTGTAGCGATCCGCAGATCGACCGCGCACATAGCGTTTGAACTTTTCAATGGCGCTATCGATACAGACCCAAGTTGTTTCTAACTCATCATTTTTTGCATCACCAAGAACGAAGGCTTTAATAACTGGTTTTGCTTCAGTTAAACAATCTGTGCCACCGAACTCCTGGCTCTGTGGTGGCGGAGGCGCTTCGCCCACCTTACTGTCACAGGCTGATAAACCCATCATCGCTACAGTCAGCAAGCTTGCGGTTTTTAAGCTCCATTTGCGCTTAGAAAACATAAGTCATCCCTCCATAGACGCGATCATTGGCGCGGTATTGATTTAAGAAGCTAGAAGGACTGTAGGTTTCATCTTGCACCCCTAGAATATCGCCCCCCATAACCACGGCCCACTTTTGTGACGGATAATACAAAAACTCGGTATTCAACAAAGACCCGCGCTGGTCGTAATCATAAAGGTATTTAAAGCGCGTCACGAAAGGACGACGGAAGAAACTTGCAAGCTGCCCTTCCACTCCGAACGATAGAGCATTGGTGAATTTCAAACGTTTATCAAAAAGTGTGAAGTCATCAGGCTGGCCAGTAGAAAGGATATCAACGATACCGCCACCAAAGACTTTCAGATATTCAACTTGGAAGGACAAAGTCTTGCTAAAGATGTTCGCTAAAGAAAAATCCAAGGACGCCGAGTACGCTTGAAGGGCTTTGATCTTTTGAATGGACCAATCAGGCTCTGGAAGTTTTTCTAACGGCTCATCCTGCAAATAAGAAACTGTCCCTTTGATTGAATTGTACGAGTACCCAAAATCCAGGGAAGCAATCGAATGGTAAGTCACATCAGGTGATACGGTTACATCCACTTCGTCTTCAGAAACGTCTTTAAAATTTTGGCGTTTTAAAACAAGTTCATTCACTGGCAAATAACCAGCACTGATGTTTACCCAGGGACCCTTTTCTTTGTCGCCGACTCGAACCATCATCGCGGCACCTGGATTGGCTACGAGCTTTGCTGTTTCCGGAATATCCAGATCATAGCTGATGGTGTTGATGCGATTGTTGAAATCATAATCTCTAGAGGGGGCACGGTACCAGCGGCTGTCAGCAACCAAACCCCCGCCTTCCTCGCGGATGTCGGGCCCCATGTTTGGAATAAACATCGGAGTGACAAAGCCTAAGATTTCAAGTTTTTGTGAATTATAATCCAGGAACAGGCCGGTCAGACCTTGTTCTTCGGGGCGAAGGGCATCGATAGAAAACGTCGGTTGCCAAAGGCCTAATTGCCAGCGCTGATCAATTTCACTCCAGGATTTCTTTTTGCGACCCAAGAAAGTTTTGAAATTCGAATTACCATGGGAGCCGGCATAAAGTTCATGCACGACGAAATGGGATTGTCCCTTGGTGAAAAAGGTCCCACCAGAAATATCACTGGCAAAATCAACCCACGATGTCTCTTTAACCGCAGAAAGACGAGCTGAAAGTAATTGGCTGTAGGTTAATTGGGAAGCTTCGGCGATCGGAGTAAGATACTGCATCCCCTCCATACGGACCTGACCATACACTTGCGCCTTTGATGACGTGGCCATCGGCTCTTCAAGTACACTGACGCCCAAAGCTTGCTTTTGTAAGCTCGTTGTTTGGGCCTTTGCTTTTGTGGTCACGGCAAAACAAAAAAGTCCCGCCGCAAGATAGGTTTTAACCCGCACATCCGCCTCTAGATAAAAGTCCAGCTCATAGAGAACAAGAAAGGCCCTGAGGAGTCAACGGAGCTACGCGTCTATTTAGCTGTAAACGAACCTATTCGAGATGATGGTAAAAATACCCTGCTAAAGTTGAAAATTCTACCGTTAGAAAATCTTAAAAAAACAGCCGTTTTAGAGTAATTGTTCCAGCAGCCATTGAGGGTCATCTACAGGAATGTCATGACCTGCCCAGGGGTGCATCTGCGGTTTTAATTCCCAGGCATGGGCAATCTTTAAAGTGCAATGGGGGGAAACCAAGCGATCCCCGTGACTCCCTATCAATCGCACATCGCCTGGTGCTTCTTTGGGAAAGCGAAACTGCGATGCTGCAGTTAATTGGCGTAAGATATTTTGCATCTTCACCGGATATTGCTCAGAGTAAGCCACCATTCCCAACATCTCTGCTTCTCGGCGATCAGCACTATTCACGATCATATTCAAGATTGTATTTTCCCAGATCAACGCTTGGTTGGAAGTTAGAAGTCGCAATGACTTAATCAAATTCACCGGCTGAAAACGTTGATAAAAAGGGGAAAATCCAGAAGAGCTGGTGCACACTAGATAAGCTTTATTAATTTCATGGGGAAATTCACGCATCCACTCCACTGTGATCATCGCCCCCAATGACACCGCAAGAACGTTGAACTTTTGATTATTCTTAACGTATTCACAGCGAGAGCGCAGATCTTTTACATAATCACCAATTGATGTGGGACTGACCTCTTCATGGCGAGCACCATTACCTGGCAGATCAATAAATTCAAAACGATCTTCAGGAAAGCGTTTCTTGATGGCCTCCGCGAAGGTTCCCCAATGGCCCACACCGCGAGCTAGTCCACGAAGTAAAAGCCAGTTTTTAGGATGGTGTTGATGCATACCATAGCTCCTTAGCGCGTTGCAAAGATTGCTGTTGTTTTTGAGTTTCGCCGTGAACCCAGGCTTGGGGAGACGAAACCGCGCGAATTAAAAATTCCAACAGAGTGTTGTGTCTTCGTAAAATTCTTTGTTCACGATGGGCTTTCATCGGATTAAAGGGCCCATCCGCTTTGAAAATTTGCAGGGGATTTTTTTTAACCCATAACCATGAGCCCATTTCTAAACACAAAGGTAAATACTTTTTAGCAGGGTTTTGTGAAATGTGTTGATCGTAAATATAATCCCACAAATCGCCATGGGTTGTGTAACTTTGCGCCTGGGGCTCTATTTTATAAAAGTGATGGGGATATGTGCGATCCATCAGTTTCTTAAATTCGTAAGCCATCGCCAAGTCAGGAAAAGGTTTTATTGTTTTTGCATAGGGAAACCACAGGCGATCCTGCATCCCAAAACCAGAATGAATGTCCAGAGTGATGGCAAGTGAACTGTTTTTAATTTCTTTTTTAACAGCATCAACCAGCGCTTGGGATTCTACTTCCATCGGCGCCCCCGCTTCACCTCGATACCAAGGAAGGCGCGGTGATAAGCGCTGTCCACCAACCCATCGCGCAGCAGCCTCGGCCTCTACAGGGGAATTGCGCATTAAATCGACGCCGCGAGGATTGCATCGCGTGCGCTGATAAATACCGATGGGATTTACTGTGGGAATAAAAAAGATCCGGATTTTTTCTAAAGTCTTTTGCAGATTCTCATCCCACAGGGAAAGTTCCGCTATGGAGTTCATAAGAGAAATACAAACCTGGGCGCCGATTCTTTCAAGACCATGCACGCCACCGGTAAATCCAATGACGGGAGCCGAAGGGTCCTCGCTACCGAAAGTAATTTTACATATGGGTAAACTTATATTTCCGCTTTGACTGCGCGCCAAAACGTCCACCCGGGCATTATTACCCAAGCTTTGAATTCGTTCTTCGATTTGTTGGAACTCAAGCAAGGTCTTCATATGCCGTTATACTGAGTGAAATATTTGCGGACTCCAACGGATAACGCTCGCAGCCAAATGCGCACGCCTTGCGCGGGTTGGTTAACAGGAGTAATCTTCGTCTCATTAGGAGAATGAATATGATGAGTCTTGAAAGTCTTCTGGAAAAAATGTGGGTCGACTATTGCCAACTAAATCCTGCTGCAAAAAGAATCTATGATCTTTTCGTAGCAAAAGGCGAAACTGTTTTGAATGATCACATCGCCCTAAGAACTTTCAATCATCCGCGCCTTGGCATAGAGTCTTTAGCCAAGCATTTTAAAAAATTAGGGTATGTCGAGAAAAATGACTACATTTTTGTAGAGAAAAAACTCTATGCAAAACACTATGAACATCCAAATGAAGACATGCCAAAGATCTTCATCAGCGAGCTTGAATTAGAAAAAGTGTCTCAATTTATTCGCGATACCGTGAACAAGCTTGTAGAACAAATTCCGCAATCTGTGATCGACAGTGAAACATTTGCGATGAGCGGACGTCCATGGCCAATGACATATTCACTTTATTCTGAACTTGCTAAAGAAAGTGAATACGCATCATGGGTTGCAGCGTATGGTTTTAGACCAAACCACTTCACTGTTAACATTAACAAACTTAAGAACTTCGACGACATCGTTCAATTGAATGATTTCATCAAGTCCAACGGTTTTGTCTTAAACAAATCCGGCGGCGAAGTGAAAGGCACTAAAGCGGACTATCTAGAGCAAAGCTCTACAATGGCTTCAGAAATTCCTGTGAAGTTTGACGATGGCACTTACAATATTCCAGGCTGCTATTATGAGTTTGCAAAACGCTACCCTCTTGAAAATGGTAAATTGTACCAAGGATTTGTAGCAAAATCTGCCGATAAGATTTTTGAAAGTACGAACAAAATTCAATAGGATTTCTAGCTAGATCTTGAGAAATAAAAAAGGCGGAATTTCTTCCGCCTTTTTTTTCGCTTTTAGGCGATTTTCTTTAAAAGTTTATTTTCAGTTTCCTGGTCCGACTCTTGATTTTTCCAGGTGGGATGGGCCTGTAGGAAAATATTCACGAGCTGTGAATCGAATTGAGTGCCAGAGCATCGTTTTAATTCTGCATAAACCACATCCATCGGCAAACCTTTCCGATAAGCACGAGTCTGTGACATTGCATCGCATGTATCCACAACAAGGATGATTCGCGCGATTAACGGAACTTCATCCCCTAATTTTTTATCTGGATAGCCTGTGCCATCGACACGCTCATGGTGACCACGGATGCCTGGCAGAATTTGCGAAAAGAAATCATGCTTTGCCAAGGGCTTAACGATTTCTTCGCTCAGCACAGGATGGCTATTCATGATACGGTATTCGTTGTCGTCCAGCTTTCCAGGTTTTGCGATAATAGATTGGGGAATTCCCATCTTTCCAATGTCATGAAAAAGACCCGCAAACTCTGCGAGCTTTTGCTGGTACTCGTTTAAACCTGCATCTCGTGCAAGCTTACGGGACATTTCACCCACGCGGCAACAATGCGCGAAGGTCGCTGGATCAACGATTTTCAGAGACTGCATCAGCGCCTGCGCGGCCTCATAGGCCCATGCAGGAACATCCCCAAAGGATGATGACATTGGAACTCCTTTATCACTTTGAATTTTTCGGTTTTTAAAAACAAAACTTAAATTAAAGAAGGGCTCTCGTGTCTCAGCTTGAGACAACTTCCCGTTGACTTCACAATTAAGCATTGAAAGACTTTTAATAAGCATCCGAAACCAAAAAGGTGATTATGAAAAAGTACTTTATGGCCCTAGCCATCTTCAGTTTTTGTTCCGCTACTTACGCTCAAAAGATCAAAGTTCGTAAGGTCAAAGGCAAGCAGGCCATCATCGAGTTCACTGGGGGCAATCTAGAATCAGGACGCGTGTATGAGCTTGCACCGGATGAGTTCGGAGAATCTTCTGTCACTACATCTTCAAGAAACTACGTAGTCAGCATTGAGGGCCTAATCCAAAGCCTAAAAGCTGACACAACGGGTGCTGAGAACGAAATGGATATCTCTTTAACGGCCCGCTTTGGTTGGAACCATGGATCTTATGAATTTGGACCATTAGGGTCTTATACATCAGATGCTGAAGGCGCTACTACAACAACTTTGATCAGTGGTGGTGGTTTCTTTGACTACAACCTAATTCCTAATACTCCAGGTGAAGCCTTCATTTACGGCGCGGGCGCAACTGGAACCTTCGGTCAATATGATGACGGATCTAACGCTTCCACAGTGATGACATTTTTTGGCGGAGTGTTTGCGAAATGGTTCCCAACTGGAAGCAACGTGGGCTTTAGAATTGATGGCGGTTATTTATACGGAAAACTTTCCGGAGACTCGTCATCGACCACAACAGGCTTTAAAACAAGCCTAGGATTATTGGGATATTTCTAGGCCGATTTTTTCCAAGAAGAAATTAATCAATAAATTTGTGCAAATGAGTGTATTCATGGCGATTCGAATTATATTCCTGTTGAATCGCCCCTTCTAACCCCGCCATAAGATCTTTATGCTTTTTATTTAGGACCAAATGAAGTGGAACTCGCTCATAGAAATTGCGCGAAGTTGCGTAACTTTCGTCCAAGTTTAAAGCATCAATGGCACTTTCAGAAATAATCACAAAATCAACACGTTTTGCATCCAGCATTTTAAGTGCAGCCTGAAGTGTTGGAACTTCAACTAGCTTCAATCCCCGTTTTTTTTCCTCTTCAGAAGTTGAATCATTATTTAAAATTTTAAGACCTCTGAATTTAGTCAAATTAGCTTCATCAAAAACCTTATTGGTTTTTAAATAAATAACTCTAAAAATGGAATGACCAATGGGCTTATGGGAAAAAATCAAATTACTATGATCATCATTTCTTTTGCGCAAAAGCTCCCCATCCAATTCGCCAGCTTGGACCAGCATCAATGAACGTTTCATTGGAGTTTGCACAAACTCAATTTTTAAACCATTCACCTTACCGGCATTTCGATAAAGACGCTCTAACTGCTGAAACGAAACAAGCGCGCGCGACCCTTCAGGCACCGCAAGCCGAAGTACTTTGTCCTGAGCAAAACCCAGCACCGGAAAAAATAAAAAGAGGATAAGCATTACGCGCATGATTTTTAATAACACAAATAAATGTTTACAAAGATTCATTTAACTCTAGAATCAGCTTCCAGAGCGCCTTCTAAGATGTAACCTGATAAAAAACAAACCTTAACCCGGCAAACAATTGCACTAACTAGTAGCCAAAAAATAAAAAAGGCCACCGGAGTGGCCTTTTTATTTTAAACTCCCCTTTTAACCACCTCACCGAGCATCGAGGTTGGTCAAAAAGGTTCGAATTGAAGGTGGAGGGCCCTGCATCGCAGGCCTAGCAGCGCTAAGCCTGAGCGAGGACAAAGCCCGACAACCGACTACCAAGAGAAGGATTCGTCGTATCCCCAGTTAGCCAATGCTTTTTTGTACATGCCTTTCATGAACTTTTGCGCTTGGTGAGGTTTCAATCCAAGAGCAGAAGCCGATCTGTTTGTAAGATCTTGCATTGCTGCTTTATCACCCATAGAAAGGTCTTTCACCGCTGCTAGGGCGTCACCGAATTGAACACCGAATACAGCTTTGAACGTTTTATCCATGTCTTTTTCTGAAGTCGCGCCACGTTCAGCAGCTGCAACCGCCCAAGAGTTCAAAGCAGAAGCTACTGCAATCGCTTTGTCTTGTTTAAAGCCATATTCATTCATAAGTTTTTCAGATGCCATTTTAACAAGTTGTTTGTTTGAATCTGAATTTAAAGCTGCGAAGTTCGTATCAGAAGCTTCAGTCGAAGCTTCGTCGTTGATTGCTTGACCGTAGTTACCTTCACCAGAATTTGCACTGTAAAGAACGCCGTTTTTACCTAACCAGTATGTGCCGTTAGAAACGTCTTCCCAGTAAAGACCTGTTGTTCCAACACCGATAGTGTTGCCACCAATGTAACCAGCAAACTCATGAACGCCAGCATAATATTGGAATTGACCAAGATCGTTGTATACGGCTGCTTTACCGCTTGAATCGAATTCTACGTACCAAAGATCATCAGATCCGTGACCAGTGCGGCCATAGTGAGGATCGTCAGTAACTTTGATTCTTTGACCGTTAGACTCTAAGAATGTGCAACCTGGAGAAGCTTCTTGAGTTTTACAAACGTCACCGTAAACAGTTTCGTAAGGATAGTATACGACTTGACCGCCGCCGCCACCACCACCGCCTCCGCCGCCGCAGGCAGCAAAGCTAGTAGCTACAACAGTTGCAGCGAATAGTTTCATTCCGTTTTTAAAGTTTTTGTTCATGTGGTTCCTCCCAATTTATTTTCCGGGCTCGTTAGACCTTGAACGATTTAATAGGTCAAATTAACCCGGAGTAATTTATCTCCGCAATAGTAGTCAAACGAGTGAGCACCTTGGACCCCGTCATATACTGGCGTTTCCATTGAACGACAATTTGCTGACTTGAATCGCAAGCGCGCTGGTGACACCAGTTCGACTGCAGAGCCATCCTTTGCAAAAACCGGTACCAACATTTTGACACCACGGCTGAGACCCGCCGCCTCAGTGGTGAAGATACCAGGAACTTTCGATGCCTGATTTCGGGCATCGCGCAAAGTAAGTGGGATGTATAAAGAGATAAATAAATTGTCTGGGAAGAAGGTGTATCGCTCTAGACTCTTGCTAAGAACGTCACCCTTTACCAAGTCGTGGTACTGAATTTCAGAGTTTGTAAGAACAAAGGCCCCTTTTCTTTGCAAACCTGAGAATACCGCTCTGACTCTTAAAGCAGAGTCAAACTGGGATCGTTCTGCGCCCAGTTGCGCATCCAGGATATCCCAATCTTTATTGCTGAAAAGAGTCAGACGCTGTTTACGACTTAACCCCTCGCCGAACCAAAACGTTCCTACGAACTCATCAATGCCATAATCAAGATTAAAAATTCTATCGATTCGGGTATCTAAGATATTTCTATAAACGCTAGCGTCATGAAATAAATCCAATTCCATAAAGTTCTGAACTTGGCCATTGAATACTTCAGCCAAGGCAAAACTATATAGATAAGATGGCTTTGCTTCAGTGCCAGAGTTTTTCGCTAACAGCACGGATACTTTTCCAGCTTGGAGCTGGCTTTGCGATGGTTGCAAAATCTCGACGATCTTGTAGCCTTCATGTTCCTCAATCGCCTTAAGTTCGTTCTTTTCATTTAAGAAGTAAAAACGGAGCTTCTGGTTTTCATGATTGTCAGGGTTTTCCCAATGATCTTTTAAAGACCTTTTTCGCGCAGGATCTTTACCGCCACCGAGCCATGCCGGTCTTTTTGTGCCACCCACCTTTTGCCAGAAGATTTGGTTTGCGTCTAAAGGTAGCCCGGCCGTTTCAGCAGTATATCTGAAACTATCGACCACTTTTAGTTTCTCGTCGAAGACAAAGAAGTTCATCGGTGATGATTTCGACGCTTCTTCTTCGCTGCGATCCTCTAAAATCCCTAAAACGAATTCACTTTTACCATCACCATTCATATCTATACGGGCTGTGACTTTATCGAGGAAGTTTTCACTATTGCCCTCAATTTGAATCTTTGTCCCACCAATCGTGGAATAAATTGAAGGGCTTGAATGGGTGACTAACCACAACTGCCATGTGTTGTTTTGTTCTGACATCGCAAAATAATCACGCTTAGCAGGGGCGCTATCCAGATTTTGATCCACTGGAATAAATGTGACACGTCCTTTTGGCATTCCTTGGACTGTAAATGATTGAACGTCTTTGCCAGCGATCAACTCATTCATATTCACAGTGATTTCACTTTCGATCACGAAACGGCGTGTTTCTTGACCTGCTACGGAAACATTCACAGTAAGGTCAAGTTCACTTGGAACACGTGATTGCGCAGGGTCTGCATGATCTACGATGGCCATGGAGACGACATATTTACGAACCTCTCCCATTTTCCAAAGACCTGGGTAAGGAGCTGATTCCTTGACTGCCGTGATCCAAGGGCGGACGGCCTCAGCATGGGGCTTTTCAAATAAGGCATCCATTTTGACTTTATTGACGTCTACATCGGCCCATTTGTTTTCAAAGGAAATTTCAAGGAAAAGATCTTTGCTTTTACGATCCCACGGAATTTCTAGTTTTTCTTTATTCGTTGATACAATCAACGGCTGGGCTGATACATTCAACGCGCCAGCAACATCTAAGTTTCCGCCCACAGCATACTTGTTATAAATAAGTTTTTCTGGAGCCAGCGCGGTTCCATCTATGTGACTTCCCCCTGCCAGAATAGAAAGCTTTGATTGAACTTTCCTAGAGCCTAAGACCAGGCGTGGGTAAACTTCATTGGCTGGCACACCTTGGGCCAAAAGTTCTGCCACCGCCGCAGCTACGTACGGCGAAGCCTGGGAGGTCCCAGACAGGAACTCATAACCTAATGTTGAACGGAAACGCACGGGACGTTTTGATTCAGGATATGTGCTTAAAATATTTAAGCCAGGGGCAACGATATCTACACCACTGCCGAAATTAGAAAAATGTGTGAAAGCACCATCCGGCCCTGAAGCCGCTACACAAATCACATTAGGGTAAGCGCAGGGTCTTAACAGCGCTCTTGTGGAGTCATTCCCGGCTGCCGCCACGATGATGATTCCTCGTTTCTGCGCCTCTTCAATCACCTTACGCATGAACTCAGAGTCAGAAGTCTGTGGCCACCCCATCGAGAAGTTAATCACCTGAGCGCCAGAGCGCATCGCATAGATCACACCACGGGCAACAGCATCCCCAAGACTGCGCTTTATTTTTTCACGACCTGTTTCTAATGGAGAATCATAGATGGACAAAGGCTTGATCGGCTCACTAGGTTGCACACCAATAACTTGGACCGGAAGAATTTCTACGTTTTCACTTAAACCCTGAACGCCAATGGAATTATGAAGCTCAGCCGCAATAATTCCTGAGACGTGGGTTCCATGCCCTTGCTGGTCATCAAAGTCGGGTCTGCCCATGATACCGGCTTGATTAACGCCTCCCAAAAGACTCCACCCCTGGCAGTCTAAAGGGTATCCGTTTTTATCTTGGTCGACTTCGGGATTTGCTAAGTTCATCCACTTGGTTTCACAAGTGATACGATCAGAATCTTCTAAGCACGCTTGAAACTTAGCTAAGGCAAGACACTCGCTGTTATTGCGATGAATAATATTCCTTAAATCAGGGTGATTTTTTTGAATTCCCGTATCTAAAACTGCGACTAAAACTTTTTTCGCGGCTTTTCTTAAAACAGGTTTACGAACGTCCTCACCAACGCGGCCTGGGATGCGATAGTTATGTAAAGGATCAAGATCCACTGTTTGCGGCAGACCTTCATTGCGCAACGGCCATTGCAAGTGTGCAAATGGATCAGCGGCCCACACAGTTCCAGTAACAAGAAGGATGGAAGCTATGATTTTAATCATCGGAAACTCCCTTGGGAGCGATCCAGCTCAATTGGTGAAATGCGGGTTTTATTTGCAAACATACCAATCAAACCATTGGCGTAATCCAGATTTTTCTTCGGATCACCCAAGGTATTAGAGAAGTATTCAATATCTCCGTCCTCATCACCACTGCGGAATCCGTTAATACGGACAAAGAAAATATAATTTTCTTCACCTAAAAACTTTAATAATTGTGGAAGTGGAATTTCTTCTTCTAGGACATAAAGAACATTGGTCATCCACTGTGTTTGAGCCTTTTTATCCTTTGGATAGTTAGCTGATAAAGTTAAAAGCTTTTCCATCCACGGTAACATACAGTCAAAGTTCGTCCCATTGACCCAGGCTGACGTCACCCCTGGCGTAGAACGGTCATTATTGTTATGACGGTTTTGGTATTCTTCACACGCAGCCTTAAAGCGATTTTTCCCACGTTCATAGTCGCCATTACCGATCACGCGCAACATATCATCAAACATTTCTCTGTCGTTGGCGCGGGCTTTACGTCCCATCTTTTCGCTGATTTTTTGGAAAAAGCCTGACACGAATTTAGAACGTTTCGCTGCTTTGCCATTAGCATCAGGTTGCAAAATCAAATCGCGGATTTTATCTAAACCACCTGGTAAAATTGAAAGATGCGCAGTGATGCGATAGAAATCCACCGCCGTCACATGGGTAAAGGCCTCTGGTTCAATCAATCGGTAAGAAGCTATTGGCGCTCCTTTTAGTTCTTCTTGCACTTCATCAAGAAGTTTAAAAAATTTCTTACGATTTAAATGCCATCCGCCCCATACATGTTCGATTACGGAAACAGAAGGATATTGTTCACCTTTAGCTGTTAGGTCTGCTTCAGTAGTAATGATTCTCCAATACGCCTTACCAAATGGTGTGTTAGCTGGATTTGGATCATCACTATTTGCCAAATTTACTTTAGCTTTTGGTGACCACTTATTTAAAATTCCTTCAACCCAGTCAAAAGCAAAGCCTAAAAGATCGCGACCTTTTAGCTCTCCTTTTTTATTGGCAAATAAAGTGACTTCTTCATCTTTTGGATCAAGACCTGGAGCCTCTGGGCTGCGTGGATAACGGATTTTTAAAAGATGATCCTCATTAAACTTATTCACACGCAAAGCTAGGAACTTCGTGCGAAGCTCTTTCGTCTTTAACTGATGGTCGACCTCGAATTTTTTATGCGAAAAATGAGTGTATAGAAGTTCGGGCTCATTGCTTTTAAATAAAGCTCTAAGAGCAGGTTTTAAGTTTTCTCTTGTCGTAACAAAATCTTTGACGAATTTTTGATCTGCTTTACCTGTATCGATAAGCTCAGCGTATTCTGGGTTGTAATCAATAACAAAAGCATCTGTGCTTAAATCCGTCCACTGGGTGCTGGCTCTAGCCCTGATCACGTTGATAAAGTAATTTAGGTCTAAGGTCATTCCCAAAGATTTACCAGTTTGTTTACGGATGTAGACTTGGATGCCATCTTTGGTGCGCATGAAACTGGTTTGGCGCAAGATCGCTCTTGAACCGTCAGCACCCACTGAAACAGAAGTCATAAAATTTAATGGCGAAATGCCCATTAAGACATCTAGCGATGATGAAAGTTGACCGTAGGCAGATAAGGCTACGGAGTCAGTCACCGTGAAGACTTCACCTTCGCGCAAATCAGATAAGAAGACATCCAAAGGTTGGCGCGAGTTTTTACCGTCTGGACCTTTGATTAAATCTTTTTCCGCTAAAACCTGCGAAAGGTTATTCATAAAGCGTGGAATTAAAAGATTCTTCCACGGTTCTTTAGAACCTTCAGAGATAGATAAAACCGGGCGCACGTGGGTGTAATCACGCATCACCATAACGTTGGCACCAAACATCGGGACGATATCAGGAACACCATCTAAAGCCATGAAGTAACCAAGGCGTGCGGCCACGCTCATATTGTCGACTAACTGAATTGGTGCAGAACTTCCATAATAGGTGCCTGTAGTCACATGGCGGGTTGCCGCCATATTAAAGCCTCCCACCGGGCCACCCCACGCTTCCACTTTTTGATACAGCGGTTCTAACGGCTTTTCGCGAATATGCTGTTGTATGCGCTGAGTGATCTCGTTTCGGCGATCTTGGTAAAGGTCACTGACTTTTAAAAGATCCAATCGGTCATTGATATGATTGATTACGGTACCAATCGCTGCGGTTTTTGCGCGAATTCCCATATAGCGCTCTAAGTCCCCGTCTTGAAATGGTGACTGACGATCGCCATGGGCAAAACGTTGCGGGTAACCTGGAACAAACTCTTTAATTACTTTTCCGTTTTGTACTAAACCGTTGGCTGAATTGATTTGCAGATTAGGTAATGGCCATGCACTTGAGTTTTTTAAATTAAACAATTCTAAAGCATTGTGCGCACGATGCATAAGCTTCGCTAAAACGATGCCTTCTAATTCTGCAGGGAAAGCACCTGCTTTAACAATCTCTTGGAAGTCCTGATATTTTAATTGCGACAAACGGCGCACCAACCAACGAGCATCTTCGTAAGTACAAGCTGAAAATGATTCTGCCGACGGATGATTTAAAACGACATGGCCTGAAAGAACAGAGCCTAATTTTGGAGAGTAACGATTGATACTTTCTGGCACATCTACCAAAGTGAAAGGCACAATCAGAGCTCTATAAGCGCGATAGCGCGAAAATCTTTGGACTGCTGGAAGTTGCGCTGGATTGTTTGGATCCGGAGCATACCCCCACTGAATATCGAAATATTCTGCCAAAGCGGGCTCTAAGACCGCATCGGAAAACACCACAGAGTGATTTTGCGGGTTGTTTTCTTTCACCCACCCACGACTGTCAAAATCAGAGATCATGGATTCTTGGGCATTTTTTAAAAAGGCAGCCTTTTCTTCTTCACTAGAAAAGAACACGCGAAGGTTGCGATAGTATTTAGGCGAAGGGATGTAATAACCCAGTTTTCTTAGCAAAGCCGCGCGCATCAAAGTCGTATGACTATAACGGCTTAAGCTTAAGCGATAAAACAACCCAGGGGATTCCATGGATTGAACACGGGACATGTATGTAAACGGCAAGGCCGCTTCTTCAGAAAGAAATTGAACGCCTAGGTTTGCTTGAGGATAGGTTCCCGCGACGTCTTCAACCGCTTGGAATGAGCGGTTTTGCCACATTTTATTGTCAATTGGGTTTAGAGTACTTAGATCAGTTCCTTGGGCCGCCATTGCTGCTGCCTGCCCCACATCCAAGGCTGCACCTGCGCTTGTGATCAAATCCGAAGACGGCTTTTTAATCGACTTTAACGGCAAAGAAACGCTTTCCGCAGAGGCGATAGAAAGTACCATCAGGCACAGGGCGCACAAGATAACGATTCTTAACGACATAATTACTCCGAAACGGTGTCAAAAGGAGCCGACTCTAAATACTCCCGTCGGGATCAGCAAATAGCAGGCCATGAAATCGCAGCAATGTTAGTGTCATCAAGGCTTTACGGTGCCTAAAAAGCAAAACCCGCAGGGGTGCTGCGGGTTTTGAAGTAAAAAATATAGGTTTAATCAGTTTATTTACACAAAGCCTTATAGAAAGCGAGCATCGCCGCATCTAGCTTCGTGCGCTCTTCTTCGTCTACAACGAATACTCCCAGAGCTTTTGTTTCAATTGCGCCGATACGATCAACAATGTCCGGAGCATAGAATTGACCAGAACGACCGTCATAGAAAACGGACCAGTCACGCTCTGGAGCATTGGAATCATACACTGTGAAGTCGATGATATTATTTTTAAGACGTTTAAATGATTTTACCATTACGATGTGTTGCAAAGTGCGACCCGCACGCAAGTTGATAAGAGTTAAACGCTTGCCGCTTGCATTGCGAATGATTTGATCTACAGTCTCTGCATTTTTTCTTTCAGAGCGTTTACCGGAACCCATGCCCATGCCAATGTTGCCGAAACGGAAGAAGTGATTTGCTTGATTAGCTTCGATTTCATCACGGAAATGACGGCGAACTATGTAACCGCCTACGTTCTGATCGTAACCATCCATCATTCTATTCCAAAGACCGTTATAGTTATTACGGCTTTCACGAAGGTTCGCTTCTTCAACTGCGAATACGCTAAAATACGGAAGCTTAACTTCAGAAAGTCTGTTGCGGTTTTCATCAACCGTGTTTGTTTTTGCTTCAACAACTCTGGCACCGCGAACCATGTCTAAAACTACAGGGACACGCTCTTGCATGCTGCGTGCGCCTGTTGAGTTATAACGTGCCATATATGAAACCATACGTTGGGTTGAAGAAAGTGCCCAGCAACCAGCGATAGTCGCCATTCCTGATTTGAACGCCCAGTTTTGAATCGGCATATTTCGGCTGGCATCGAAAGCATCCGCACGAATGGCGCGGTAGATATTATCAACGCTTAGATTTTTACAGGAAAGATTCTGAACCAAAGAATCATTCACCGTCTTTGTGTTCATATTTACAGTCACTGCATAGGCCTTATCAGCCGTAGCTAGTAAAGAGCTCACTAAGCCCGCTACAAATAAAGTAGATAATTTTAATGCTTTCATCCAACGTCCTTTTTTAGTTTTCCGACGTGTAGGACAGAAGCAATTCGCACTCCAAGGTTTATGGGCTGTATATTGAAGTTGGGATGTCTAGAAGTTAAACACGAGCCACAGATGGTCACTTAAAAAGCAAAAAGCCCCGCTATCAGCGAGGCTTTTTCGATGTCTGTTTTTTAAGACGCCTAGAAGTTAATACCTAATCCCACGGTTCCATAGAAGGTATTAAGCTCAGCTCTTTGATTGACTGAAGAATCAGTGAAACCATAACGTTTCATACCAAATCCAGCTTCTCCGAAAATGCGCTCTGACCATAATACTTTACCGTGGAAGTTTAAGGACATTGGCGCATTCAATGTAACATTGGAACTCATCGGAACCGCGTAATAGATGAATTCCATATCCACCCATTTTGGATAGCGCATAAGTGGAATTAAGTTAAATAGATCATCAAATACTTTTGGCATTGAACGAGCCCAGAAGGCGCCTGCTCCCACCATTGGTGCCACCGCTTTACCGAAGGTCACGTTTTGATAAGAAAACATGCCACCCACTGTCTCATCACGGCCCCACAGACCGGGAGTGTAACGCCACTTTAGATCCAACGTCATAACGGAGATACCGGCAGTTTCAGTCGCGCTGACATCCATTTTATTAAAGGACTGGAAGTACTTAAAGCTTGCCCCCCAGCGCTGACGGGAAAGCCAATAATTCTGCCATCCGAAGAGGTCTTCAAACCATTGGTTGTAGGCGACCTCACCCATAATGATTAATTTACCAGCTGCTTGTACCCCTGAAAAACGACCCGAAATCTCGCGCGGATAACCTTTATACATTTCGTAATAAGATTTATAGGTTTTACCATCAGCGGTCACATTTAAGTAAGAACGGTTTATTTTGCCGCGTTCGGTAGCTTTAAAATTCCAAGTGAATACTGCTGGATCTTGCGGATTAAGATCCACTGAGTTTTGATCTGAAGAAACTTCCGCCACCGGCTGCTTACGACCGAACAGTTTAACTCCATCAATGTAAGTTCCAGTTGGTGTTTGGGCATGTAAGTAGACGCGGTTTTGCGAGCGTGGAATTTCGTTTAATTCAAAACGTTGTTTAAAGACCCCACCGCCTTGGCCGGGAAGATAAATCTTTGGATCATCTTTCTTTAAAGCCATGGCCCAAAACTTACGAGGATCACCGATTGTGGCTTCAAATCCCAAAAGCTTTGTTAGTTTGCTGTATTGATCTGGATTCAAAATAATCGAGCGTCCAATCGGACGAGTGTCGTAACCCACGATTCTTAAGGTGTCTGCCTTTTTCGTATCCGCAATGTCCATCAGTTCCACTTTGTGTGGCAAAGTGACGAACTCATAGGATTCACCCGTTGCGAGCTCGGCAAAAAACGAAGTAGGCATATCAGCTGCCACCGGCACAGAAGCTTTTGGTTTTGCTTCTTCATTTTGTACTAGTACCCGTGGTGTTACTGGGTCTTGGCGCATTTTTCCCATGACCACATTTTTACCAGAGGATTTAGCGCCATATCTTTGCGAGCAGATTTTTGTAGAGTTGTTGCCCGTTGTTTGAGTAACACAAAAACGGAACGCTTCTTTTTGCCCCCAGAACGGAGCTTTCACTGACTCAACATCAGTGATTGCATATTGAGAGGCAAAGATACCACCGCGCAACGCCTTGGCCGGCACACCTTTTCCGACAAGGGATTTACGCCAGTCTTCAAGTTGTTTTGCCCAATTGGCTTGATCTTCTTTTGTGAAGGAATAAGTCCAAAGCACAGTTCCCGTGCGCGAAATCATTTCAACGGTTCCGTGGGACATTAAAGCTTGAGGCCATGACATAATCAATGCCACTTTGCCGGCTTCACTGCTGCTTAAAACTTGATTGATTTGAGAGTGTGTTTTTCCCAACGGCAACAACGCAAAGAAAAAGTTTTTTTCATTGAGTGTTACATTTCCGATCTTCAAATTTTTCCCATCGCTTAAATCGTATTCAAGCTCCATGGGAGGCAAAATCACACCGTTATCCAACTGATCAAAATAAAGGGGCTTGCTGAAGTTTTTAGTTGCTGCAGTTTTCAGCAAAGATCTTTGCGGTGCAGGAACTTCTTCCTGGGTGGCTTCGGCCGCCGTCTTGGCTGCTTTATCCTCCGCTTTTTCTTGTGCTAGAGCCTGAGAACCAAATGATAAAAGAATGGAAAGTACCAGATGCTGCGCAATATTCACGATTCTTCCTCGCTGATGTTCCATATGTTTACATTTTAGGGAATGCGAATGAAAGAACAAGCTAAAACATTGGACTGTCTGGGTTTTTCGGATTATTAATCCCTTGATGTAATGACAAGGAGATTTATGTCTGCCGCCCGTACCGTTTACCACATGAGAGTTACTGAAATTATTGATCACACCCCAGGAGTGCGTGAGCTGGTTCTGCAAGCAGAAACTCCCCAAGAATTTAAATTTAGAGCTGGTCAGTTCGTGATGTTGAACGTTCCTCAAGGAGAAGCCAAACCGGTTTTGCGTGCTTATTCAATTGCATCTGACGACCGCATCACCAACGGTTTTAGATTGTTATTTAAATACGTTGAAAACGGCATCGCCTCGACTTTCGTTTGGAGCTTAAAAGGCGGAGAACTGATCAACTTCACAGGTCCTTTCGGAAAAGTATTCTTCCAAGAGCCACCAACTGAACAAATCGTCTTCCTGAATACAGGAACAGGACTTTCTCAACATATCTGTTATTTGCTTTCTAAAAAGGAACAGTATCCAAATCTGCGTTACCGCATGTTGTTTGGGGTGCGATCTGAAAAAGATATGTACTACCAAAAAGAAATGGCAGCATTAGAACAAGAACTTAAAGATTTTAAATTTGAGTTTGTTCTAAGTCGCCCGCAGGATGACTGGAAAGGTAAAAAAGGTTACGTGCAAAACTTCCTTTCTGAATTTGATTATAAAAATATCCCAACGACGTTCTACCTTTGCGGTAACGGTGGAATGATCAAAGAAGTAAAACATCAACTTATCGAAGTTGACGGCATCGATAAGACCCGCATCTGGTCAGAAGCGTTTGACTAAACCCAGAGCCGCCCTAGAGTTGATCTTTGCTGGGCTTCTCTGGGGCTTTGGCTTTGTTGCCACAGCCTGGGCGCTGAAGGCATTTACAC
The DNA here is from genome assembly GCA_041888585.1 of Bdellovibrio bacteriovorus. Taxonomy (GTDB): domain Bacteria; phylum Bdellovibrionota; class Bdellovibrionia; order Bdellovibrionales; family Bdellovibrionaceae; genus Bdellovibrio; species Bdellovibrio bacteriovorus_I. The sequence goes on from CP168971.1 coordinate 2,098,363, forward strand.
CCGCTGAAATTTTAGTTTATCGATTTATTGTCGCAGTCTTTGTAGGCGAGATCATGTATTTCGCCGCCAAAGGAGCGAACTTCACCACCATCCGTGAAGAACTATTCCGTGCCTTCCCCGCCGGATTCTTATTAGCAACGATGTTGCTGTTACAAACCATCGGATTAAAATATACGACTGCCACCAAGAGCGGATTTTTAACCAGTCTTTACGTCATAATTGTTCCCATATTAAACGCTTGGTTTTTTAAATCCCCCAGCAACTGGAAAAATTATGTTCTGGTATTCGTAGCCTTAGCGGGTACTTTTGTTTTGATGGATGCGAATTTAGCCGGCATCAATGTCGGTGATCTTTGGACCATTGGTTGTTCGCTTATCGCCGCATTTCATATTATTTATATCGGCAGAACTTCGCCGCATGTGGGTAATGCTTTTCGTTTTAACAACTTTCAATCGTTGTGGTGCTTAGTTGTATTAACGCCGCTTTTATTTTTTCAAGAAAAAGTGACCTATCAAAGTTCTGACAATCTGGCGTGGATCGGTATTGCCGTTCTGGGGATTGCTTCAAGCGTGATTGCTTTTTATCTGCAGGTAAGAACGCAAAAGATTTTATCGGATTCAACTGCCAGCATGTTATTCCTTTTGGAATCCCCGTTTGCCGCACTTTTTGGATATTTATTATTAAGCGAGCGCCTAAGTCCGTTTCAGATGACCGGCGCTGCTTTAATTATGGTTGCTGCTATCCTGCAGATTCTTTGGGAGCCTTCTTCAAAGACCACACAAATGACGCCGCAATCAAAACTGCGCCGCTTAGACCCGTAAACCATTCAGGGATATGCACAAACGGACTTGAAAGCATGATCATCGCCAAAAGACCGATGGCGTAAAAAGCACCGTGCTCTAAGAACGCAAACTTCGTTAAAGTTTCTTTTTCAACGAACATAATCGTCAAACTACGTACGAAGAAAGCGCCGATGCTCAGACCAATCATGATGATGAAAAGGTTGTGAGTGATTGCAAACGCGCCCACCACGCCGTCAAAACTGAATGAAGCGTCAAGAACTTCAAGGTATAAGAACATACCCGCGCTTGCGCGGTGAACGTCTTTCATTGTTTCATCAGAAGCTTCAAGCCATGATCCGATTCCATCAACGATCACATAGGTGATTAAACCTGCCATACCTGCTTTTAAAAATGGCAAAGCACTTTCAGAGGGCAGGAACTGAGTGATAATAGCAAAAATCACCAAGCACAAAGCAACTTCAATGGCTTCAACTTTACTACCTAGGTAAGCTGTTGGCTTTTCAAGAACCGGAATCCAGTGAAGCTCTTTACTTTCATCATAGAAGTATTTTAGTGCCACCATTAAAAGGAAAGCTCCACCAAAGGCTGAAACTTCCAAGTGAGCAGAAAGCATAAGATTCGCGTATTCTTCCGGACGAGTCGCTGCCATCACCAATGCTTCCCAAGGATTTACGTGGGCGATGAAGGTTACGATCGCTAGCGGAAATATCAAACGCATACCGAAAACGGCGATCAACATACCCCAAGTTAAAAAGCGCTTACGCCAAACCGGAGTCATCTCTTTAAGGACGACTGCATTCACAATGGCGTTATCAAATGACAGGGACACCTCAAGCACCGCCAAAACTGAAGCAATGAAAAGTGCCTGCAAACCAGCGCCCACTGTACCGCCATAGTACTGGCCCACAAAGAAAGACGCGATCAAACCAATAATCGTAAAAATAAAAGAAGACGTAAAATATTTCATGAAAACTAAAGTTGACGATAAATAGGCAAAGATCAAAGAAAAACTAGAGCCGCACAGCGCGAATGCAAGGATAAATGCCCAAAACCTAAGCAGCCTTTTTTCTATTTAAGAACGGGCTTTAAAAACTTGCCTGTTTCACTGCGCGCAACTTTAGCGACCTGTTCTGGAGTTCCCGTGGCCACGATCTGCCCACCGTGTTTACCACCATCAGGGCCGAGATCAATCACGTGGTCAGCTGCTTTTACAACTTCAATGCTGTGTTCAATGACGAGCAAGGTGTTTCCTTGATCCGTAAGTTCCTGAATCAGTTCAACAAGCTTTCGAACGTCGTCGAAGTGCAATCCCGTCGTTGGCTCATCTAAAATATACAATGTCTTGCCTGTGCCCCGACGAGAAAGTTCTTTTGATAACTTCACCCGTTGCGCTTCCCCACCAGAAAGTGTCGTCGAACTTTGACCTAAGGTCATATAGTCAAGACCCACGCGGTGGAGAGTTTCTAACTTACGATAGATTTGCTGGTGGTTGCGGAAGAATTCTAACGCTTCTTCTACGCTCATTTCCAACACGTCGGCGATGGATTTGTTTTTATATTTGATGTTTAAGGTTTCACGGTTGTAGCGGCGTCCAAGGCACGTATCACAGGTGACAAAGACGTCACTTAAAAAATGCATCTCAACCCTGATTTGACCGTGTCCCAGGCAGGTTTCACAACGTCCGCCCTTAACGTTAAAACTAAAGCGTCCCGGCTCATAACCACGAAGTTTTGAATCCGGAAGATTTGCAAACAAATCCCTGATCATTGGGAAAAGACCCACATAAGTCGCTGGCGTTGAGCGAGGCGTGCGACCGATGGGACGCTGATTGATATCAATGACCTTATCAATCTTATCGAGGCCTTCAATTTTTTTATAAGGAGAAGGTTGCGCTGAGGCTTTGTAAAAATGCTGGGCAAGAATTTTATAAAGGGTATCAATGATCAAGGTACTTTTACCTGATCCTGAAACCCCGGTGACAGCGGTGAATGTTCCTAATGGAATTTCCAAGTTCACATTCTGCAGATTGTTACCAGTAGCACCGATTAATTTTACGAATTCACCATTTCCTTTACGGCGCTCTTTAGGAACGGGAATGCGCACTTCGCCGCTAAGGTATTTACCGGTTAATGAATTAGGATTTGCCGCTAATTCCTCTGGAGTTCCTTGGGCCATCTTTTCGCCACCTAAAACTCCCGCGCGAGGCCCCAGATCCACAACGAAGTCTGCAAAACGGATAGTGTCTTCATCATGTTCCACAAGCAAGATCGTGTTTCCACGATCTTTCAGTTCGCCAATAATTCCTAAAAGACGATGGTGATCCCTTGGATGAAGACCGATACTTGGTTCATCCATCACATAAAGAACACCAATTAATGAAGAACCCACTTGAGTCGCTAAACGAATGCGTTGCGCCTCACCACCTGACAAGGTTCTGGAAGGACGACTTAAGGAAAGGTAACCCGTTCCCACGCGCACCAGATAATCTAACCTTGCCATGATTTGTTTTACGATTTTTTCCGCGACTAACTGATCTTTGGATTTCCAGGATAGTTTAGAAATCCATTCGCGCAGCTCGACGGTTCCCATATCAGAAAGTTCAGCGATGGTTTTTTCACCGACTTTGATATTTAAAGCTTCAGGCTTAAGGCGCGAACCATGGCAATCAGGACATGCTGATAAATCCATTTCCTCGCCATCTTCATCGTCTTCTTCAGAAGTTTTTTTGCCTTTGTATTTATAAACGACTTTTTCTAATTTCTTTCCGCCCACTTCACCTTCAGAAAATTGCTCTTCTTCTTCTAGATCAATGGTGCCAAGGCCGTTACAGGTTTCACAAGCCCCACGGGGATTATTGAAACTAAATAAGCGCGGTTCGACTTCAGGGAAACTGAAGCCGCAAATAGGACAGGCTGAATGCAACGAATAGGCGGTGCGATCGCCGTTTAAAGTTTCGATGATCACACGGCCATTGGCCATGGATAACGAGGTGTTGATCGATTCTGAAAGTCGATGCTTTAAAGTGTCTTTTAAAATCAACTGGTCAATGACTAAGTCGATATCATGGGTTTTCGTTTTCGCAAGTTTGCTAGCTTTATCAAGCTCAATCATCTTGCCGTCGACTTTGGCTTTTACAAATCCTTTTTTAGCCCAACGTTGGAACTCTGCTAAGAACTCCCCTTTTTTACCGGACGCCATAGGTGCAAGAACATAGAACTTTGTTCCCATGCTTTTTTTGAACACGTCATCAATGATCTGCTGCGGGGTTTGGCTGGTGACGGGAATGTGATGAGTTGGACATTCAGGCACACCGACTTTGGCGTACAATAAACGCAAATAATCATAAATTTCAGTCACCGTTCCCACGGTCGACCGAGGATTTAAACTGACTGATTTTTGATCGATAGCGATGGCAGGAGAGAGTCCAGTAATGGAATCGACTTCTGGTTTTTTTAGCTGCTCAAGGAAGTTGCGCGCGTAAGCTGATAAACTTTCAACGTAACGACGTTGTCCTTCCGCATAGACCGTATCAAATGCCAAAGACGATTTACCACTGCCGCTTAAGCCGGTGAACACCGTGATCTTATTGCGCGGAATAGTAACGCTGACGTTCTTAAGATTGTGCTCTTTTGCACCCTTTACTATGATTCCATCTTCAGCTTGTGCCATAAGTCCTCATTCTAGGATGAGGACAACATCAGCCGCAAGGTCCAGCCCAAGAAATGCACTGTTCCACACATTTTAATGCTAAATACCGAAGCCGCAACGACGCTTTAAGAAAGAATCAAACTCTGCATCCGTAGCAAAACGAAAATGCACGGCAGAGTCTTGGTTTTGATCAGGCCAAAGTTCTTTAAGCTGTACTTGGCAGGACTTACTTCCTTTAGTGATTTTCGCGGTACTATTTCCCAACCGAGGATCTGCGCCACGTTGATTCGCACGCACCATCACACCTGTGCCTTTATAAGTGATTTTTGCGGGGGCCAAAGCCCGCACTCCTGATGTCATGGGACCATCTTCCGTGATCACCCCGCCAACAACTTCTTTCGTTTGAGCATTAAACACCACCACTTCACCCGTCGGCAAAGTCACATAGTGTTTATTATCTTCAGTGCGAATGTGTGGCAGAGTTTTTCTTGGGAACAAATGAAAAATACTTTCTTGAGTTAGGCTTACCGTACCATTTGGCATATCGGTGACAGAAAAGCTTAAATCTTGGCGCGCATTTCCTGCATAGTTAAAACTCCACTCCCGCGAACGAGATGGTGCTTTAGAGACGATGCGATTTGGTCCATAGTTTCGAAAAAGAAAGCGCACAGGACCCGAATTATCCAAGTAATTGCATTCTTCATAGTTACCCTCTTGCACCCAAGAGCAGCGCGAAGGTTTTATGCCGTGGGGATTTTTATCCCGGTGCGGAGGATTTATCACGGGAGAATCAGCTTCAACCGCGTGAGTGTTAAAAGAAAAAAGAAGCGCAGATAAAAAAAGACCCCATGATTTTGGCATGGGGTGATTTTAGCTTAAGTGCCTTTTGCCTGGCAACCGGGACAAACTCCGTAGAGTTCAAGAATATGATGAGTCAGAGTGAAGCCGAATTGATTGGCTACTTTTTCTTGCAGACTTTCAATTGCCTTGTTTTCGAACTCACAAATCTTACCGCATTTTACACAAGTTAAATGGTCGTGGTGGCCTTTCGGCGTCAGTTCATAACGAGCTGGCAATCCACCCATGCGTACTTCAGTAACAAAATTTCCTTCAGTCAAAGTGCGAAGAAAACGGTAAACAGTCGCAAAACCAATTTCAGGATGGTTTTTATTTAGTTTTTCATAAAGCTCTTGAGCCGTCACATGACGACGACCATCGTGAAGGGCTTTTAGAATGGCCATACGTTGCGTTGTGACTTTAAGATTGAGCGCGCGAATGATGCGTTTAAGTTCCGATTCATCAAATTCATCTTCATGAACAATGATGTCTTCGTCGTGTTGTCGTGGCAGAAATGGAACTGCGTCTTTTCCCATAGTTACCTCAAAGGCATCTTTATAGATGGTACGCCCCTTAAAGTCCAAATTATTAAGAATCATTTTCAACTGGTTATTAAGTAGTTTTAAAAAAAGCCAAGGTCAAAATCAATAAATATTTGTTTTCATTATGTTTTTTCAGATATATCAGTTCTGAAAACTTTCTACGACGGTAAGCATTCAGAGCCCTGCTCCTGTATTACCACCAAATAACTGACCCGACAGATTTGCAATTAGCCTTCAATTTACCGTTCCTCTACGGTTATTCCCCTATCGGGAAAATAAAGAGGATTCGATGAAAATTTTAAGCATCGCACTTTTACAGCTGCTTTTTGTACCCTGTTTTCTTTGGGCGGCAAGCCCTTATTCGGCTTCCGAGGGAGTGATTGCTTCAGGCCATGATCTATCTTTAAACACATATCGGCACACTTACTTTTACTCAAATGGGCACATTGATTCTGGAAAACTAGAAGACCTGATTCGCTTTCTTGAACATCATAAAAACCTGTTAATGGATTCCGCAAAACTAAACCGCAAAACCAATTTAATTTTCACCCATGGCTATGAAAATGATAAAGCGGAAAAAGAAGGACTTGAAGCTCAAAGCGAAGAAGCTGAAGCCATTGCTCCGATTATCTTCGCGCTTGAGCACACTCGCGAATTAAAAAACAAGCATTCCAGCATGACGGTCCAACAGATTCACGAGAAAGTGGAAACTATTCTTTTGTTTTTCGCCGCAGGATACACACCGTATCCGGTCAACATGTTCACAGATGTAAAAGAAAATATAAAAAACTGGGGTGAAAACTTTTTTGAGTTTGCGATTGATGATTCAGGTTCCACTCAGGCGAGCAATTTGTTGTTAAACGGAAAATTCGCGGATCAGAAGACTTTGCGGGAAGCCCGTCGTCGTGGATTGGATCTTTCAACTTTAGATCCGCCATCTTCACCGATTTGGTCTGACAACGAAGTGGAAAATTATAATCCCGCTAATGAAGTTTATTTCGGAAAAAGATTTTTTCCACCCAAGTCGGATTCACTTCCCGTTTTTCATTATGAAAGAATGGGGAACGGAACGATAAAATTTAAAACCCATTGGTATGATGAAACAGAGCGCACTAAAAAAGGAAAGCCCAAGAAAAAAGATGTCACACTGAGAGTTGGACGTGAAGCCTATGTAACTCCAGCGGTGAATCATTTGGCTCGAATTATTGGCTATCCTGCCATTCCCAGCACATTCCGATCTCAAATAAAGTTAGAACTGGGTGATACGACCTTTGAACACTTTCTTTCAGAGTGGCGAACTATACACGGCCTACAAATGAGTACCGCCATGACTCATATAGAACGAATTCACGGCGAAAATGCCGTGATCTTAAAAAATGTCACCCTGGAAGCTTATCCAGATAAAGACGAATATCGCAAGATGGGTCCCTTTCGCATGGGCAACAACGGTTTACGCAACCGTCGTGAATACCGCGCGATGGTTTTGTATAACGCCTTAATCGCATTACAGGACGAATACGAATATCAGTCCCGAGTCGATGCTGTTAAGGATCCGGTCAAGGGATGGTTGCCCATCTTTTTCATTAGCGACACTGGTTCATCGCTGGGAATTTCATTTCTTCCTGATTTCCTAGGATACGTTGGCACAGTGAATATGTTTCCGTGGGAATTTACGAAGGTCTATAACGATAAAGTCCGTTTAGGGTGGCTATCGCTATTTGACCATCGCACTTGGAAAGATACGACTTACAGTGATGTCAAATGGCTTGCTCGCAGAATGGCAAGAATTCAGTCCTGGCAAATTGACAGCATTATGGCAGAGTCCGGATTCCCTGCTCCGGTCGGCGCCTTATATGCTGAAAAATTTAAATCACGTTTAAATAAAATGATGATGGATTTTGACCTTCACAAAGAAGGATTTAAACCCCATCAAGTCCTTACCTATTCCGAACTTGCAGGCAAATATCCAGAATACATCAACGAACAAGGATATCTTAAGGAACGCGCCCAGGAAATTCCGGGGAACACTTTACCAATTCTAGGAAAAAGTTTTACCCCTTTTCAGGGTGTGATCGCTCTAGGTATTAACAAACTACAAAATAAGTTTTTAGAACTTTTTAATCCCACGGCCCATGGAAAAAGTAATTTCGTTATCGATATAGGAACCGTGGAAGTTCAAGGTGGGATTTCTTTTGCAGCATCCCGTGCAGTGAGTGTTAATCCCGAATTGGGCCCTGGGCAAAAACGCTATTTACTTCAAGATAAAATCAGCATCAGTCTGCCTATAGGATTAGTGTCTGATCGAATCACCACTCCTTTAGGATTGTATTACACCTATACGTTTGAATATTTTCATAGCGTATCTACTTTACGAGAGACTGGAACAAAACGTTTTTTTGCACTTTTCAACCCATTTAGTATTTATGAAATTCGTCGCAGTTTGAAAACGGGTGAACAGCTTTTCGTCACTCACTCAATTGGTGCTTCAATTGGCAAATCAAAAACTAAAATCATAGATGATATTCAGATTGATGCCGCTCTTTTAGGTTTAAGTATTTCAGCAATTAAAACTATTTACTTTGCAAAACCCCATGACAGTTTATTGGAAGTATCCACCGATCACATAAAAACAGCGTCGCTACAAAGCGGACTTGATATAAGAACTTATTTACGTCTGGCAGCCCATGCAAGAGCGACCCGGGCCAAAAGAACTTACCGTCTTTATCGTGTAGACACTTTAAATGAAACAGAACAAGGACAGCTGCAATTACAAGAGGCTTTTGATACAGCCTTAATTCATAATGACTTTACTTCTTTGGACAAGCTTATCAGGCCCCATGAACTTAATGACTTAGCTAAAAGTAAACACTTCCAATTAGGTGCGATTTTCTGGAATTACGGTTCCGATACCGGTGTTAATTCCGTGGAGGCTAATGGACAGCAGGTAATTTTGGCACATAAAAACCGTTCCTATGACAGATCTTTTGGCAGAGTGTGGACGGAAAAAACCACAACTGGAATTTTCGACGGAGCTTTAAACTTCGTCGGCAATTTTTGGGGCGAGGGGCAATACACAAGCATCAACTTAGAGGGCACTCCGGACGAAAGCGGGCGCAAATTCAAGGAGCTTGAAGTCATTATAAGCTTGTCGATGTTCGATAACTATTGCACACGCAAGGAATTCGAAAATGATTTTAAAGAGTTCTTTGAGGAACGGTCTGGGACTGATAACTATATTAGATTCAAGATGCCCGCTGAACTTAGTGTTTATCCAGAACTGCACGGCACGATGCGCTGGCAGCTTTCTAAAAAAGCAGTGCGCAGTATTTTAGAAAACATCGGCGGTCCTTCTAATATTCGCGAATTAACGATAATTCAAACTGCCCGACGACTTCTTCGCGCATGGGAGGGTAAAATAAGTGATTACACTCTTGATCACCAAGCAAAGGATTTAGTTCACATTCTAGATCGTTTGATTGGCAAGCGTGGCAAACATATTAGCGAACTTCGGTACTTAGCCCAAGAAGAAGACATTTGGGTGATCACAAGTATTTCAAATATGCTCGCACTTAGCCATCCTACCTTCCGCGATCAACAACGCAATATTTATTGGGCGCCCGAAGTCGGAAAATTTCAGGGACATAACTACATGGCTCGCTTCCGACGTCACAATCTTTTAGACCCAATCCTTACTGAAAAAAAGGAGTGACGAATATTACAAGCAAATAACTGAACCTGCGAATTTGCAATTAGCCTTCATTTTCAGGTTCCTCTAGCCTTTTTCAAAGATTTTTGAAGAGGGACCCTATGAGAATATTGGTTGGCTTTCTTTTACTTCTAATTCTATTTCCAAGTCTTCTTTGGGGCTCCAGTTTTTATTCTCCTTCAGAAGGAATTATATCAGCCGGACATGATGACGCTTTAAATAAATATCGCGCGGCTTACTTCTATAGCGGTGGCAGCATCGATCCGCAAAAGTTGGAACGACTGATTGTGTTTTTAGAGCATCACAAAGGTCTTTTGATGGACTCAGCAAAATTAAATCGCAAGACAAATCTCATTTTCACCCACGGCTATGAAAATGAAAAAGCGGAAAAAGAAGGACTTGAGGCCCAGAATGAAGAAGCTGAAACCATTGCCCCGATCTTATTTGCACTCGAACACACCCAAGAGTTAAAAGCTGCTTACAGAAGGATGTCCCCACAACAGATTCACGAAAAAGTTGAAACCATCTTACTTTTCATTGCTGCAGGCTACACACCCTATCCAATGACTTTGTTTTCAAAAGCTTCGGATCGCCTCAAAAACCTGGCAGAAAACTTTTATGAATTTTCTATTGATGATACGGCAAAGGTTCAGGCCAGCAACCTTCTTCTTAATGGAAAATTTGCTGATCAGGAAAGCTTAAAGGCAGCGCGCCGCCAGGGGCTTGATCTGTCGACGTTGGACCCGCCATCTTCGCCTATTTGGACTGACAACAGTGTAGAAGAATACGATCCCACCAAAGAAAAGTATTTAGGAAAAAAGTTTTTTCCACCTAAGACGGACTCCCTGCCCGTTTTTCACTATGAAAGAATGGGCAACGGAACCATAAAATTTAAAACCCACTGGCTTGATCAAAATGACCTTAATAAAAAAGGAAAACCCAAGAAAAAAGATGTGACTTTGCGCGTGGGCTTTGAAGCTTACGTCGCTCCGGTCGTAAATCACCTGGCTCGCATTATTGGCTATCCAGCCAATCCCACAACTTTCCGCACCCAAATCAAACTTGTTCTGGGTGACACGACATTTGAACATTTCCTTTCCCAGTGGCGTTCCGTTCACGGCCTTGAGATGGGTTCGGCAATGACCCATATCGAACGAATTCCTACCGAAAATGCGGTGATTTTAAAAAACGTCACCTTGGAAGCATATCCGGATAAAGATGAATACCGCCGCATGGGGCCCTTTCGTATGGGTGATAATGGTTTGCGCAACCGACGCGAATATCGCGCGATGGTTTTATATAATGCCTTAATCGCTTTACAGGACCAATTTGAATATCAGTCCCGTGTTGATGCTTTTAAAGATCCCGTGCGTGGATGGTCACCGATCTTCTTTATCAGCGACACGAGTTCTGCGTTGGGCCTTCCAGGATTTTTAGGATACGTCGGCACAGTCAATTTGTATCCGTGGGAATTTACTAAAATCCATAAAGATAAAATTCATTTATTCTTCCTTTCGGTTTTTGACCATCGAACATGGAAAGATACCACCTATAGCGACGTGAAGTGGCTCGCACGCAGAATGGCACGCATTCAAACCTGGCAGATTGATAGCATTATGGCAGAGTCAGGCTTTCCCGCTCCAGCTCGCGCTTTATATGCGGAAAAAATAAAATCCCGCTTAAATAAAATGATCATTGATTTTGATTTGCAGAAAGAGGGTTTTAAATTTCATCCGGTATTGGGGAAGTCTGATTTATCTGCGATCTACCCTGATTATATTAATGAACAGGGCCTTCTTAAAGAAGGTTCCCAGGAAATCCCAGGCAACACACTGCCTATTCTGGGAAATCGTTTTACCCCACTGCAAGCGGCCATCGTTCTAGGTATCAACCAACTTCAAAATCGTTTTTTAGCCTTGTTTAACCCCGCCAACTATGGAACCGCAAATTTCGTCGTTGATTTAGGTACGACCACGGTTCATGGCGGACTTGCATTTGCTGCCTCGCGAGCAGTCAGTGTAAATCCTGAGTTGGGACCAGGACAGAAACGCTATCTGCTTAAAGATAAAATCAGCATCAGTCTGCCGATTGGTTTAGTTTCCGATCGGATCACGACACCCATCGGGCTTTATTACACTTATACTTTTGAATATCTTCATAGTGTTTCAACGATGAAGGAAGTGGGAACCAACCGCTTTTTTTCTTTATTAAATCCTTTTAGTATTTATGAAATTCGTCGCACCCTGGGAACGGGGGAACAACTTTTTGTCACCCACTCAATTGGGGCTTCCATCGGCCGATCTAAAACGAAAATCATCGACGACATTCAAATCGATGCGGCGCTTTTAGGTTTAAGTATCTCTGCCATTAAAACAGTTTATTTTGCCAAACCCCATGACACGTTATTAGAGGTTACCACCGATCACATTCGCTCTGCGGCCTTGGATAGCGGAATCGATGTTAGAACTTATGTACAGCTTGCAGCCCATGTCCATGCGAGCAGAGCCAAACGGACTTATCGTCTTTATCGCATTGATACTTTAAATGAAACAGCTCAAGGTCAACAGCAGCTGCAGGAGGCCTTTGATACGGCTTTGATTGATAATGATTTTAGTTCATTAGATCAATTAGTAACACCACACGAGCTAAGTGATCTTTCTAAGAATAAAAACTTTCAGCTTGGCTTTATATTCTGGAATTACGGTTCTGATTCCGGGGTGAATGCCGTTGAAGCTAATGGACAAAAAGTCATCCTAGCCCATAAGTATCGCTCTTATGATCGTTCCTTTAATCGCATCTGGAATGAAAGGACCACGACGGGCTACTTCGATGGGGCCTTTAACTTTGTAGGCCACTTTTGGGGCGAAGGTCAGCACATCAGTATAAATCTTGAAGGAACTCCGGATGAAAATAACCTTCAGTTTAAAGACCTTGAAGTGATCATCAACCTTTCCATGTTCGACAACTATTGCACCCGAAAAGAGTTTGAAGAGGACTTTAAGGACTTCTTTGAGGAACGATCAGGCATTGATAACTACATCCGATTTAAAATGCCGGTGGAGCTTGAAGTCTATCCGGAAATCCACGGGACCATGCGCTGGCAGCTTTCTAAGGCGGCACTACGAAGTTTACTAGAAAATGTCAGCAGTCCCTCTAATATTCGCTATCTAAGTATCACGCGGGGCTATGACCGCTTTATTCGTCCGAATGATCCAATAGATGATGTAAGTAAAGGGGCGCGAAAGATCCTGCGCGCTTGGAATAAAAAAACCAGCGACTACAGCCTTGATCAGCAAGCAAAAGATATTGTCGCGGTTTTGGATCGATTGATTGGGAAACGCGCAAAACACATTTCCCACGTACGAGATTTCGTGCGCGATCAAGATATTTGGATGATCACAAGCATTTCAAATATGCTAGAGCTTAGCCACCCGACTTTCCGTCACCAGAAGGAAGGTGTTTATTGGGCGCCGGAAATTGGTAAATTCCAAGGTCACAGCTACATGGAACGATTTAGAAGACACAATCTTTTAGACCCAGTGATTAACTAATAAAAAAGGGAGCTCCAAGCTCCCCTTTTTTAATTTTAGATTTGGAAGGTGCGCAGTTTCTTGCCTGCTGAAATATGCGAAACTGCATTGTGTGGATGAAGGCTTTCTACGTGACTAAACTCAGCGACGTAATCTAGTACGCCAGCTTTTAAATCAAGAGCTTCTTTGACTCTGCGAGCGGCATCTTCACAGAACATAAGGTTCTGGCCGTTGCGAAGCGCGAACTCTTGTTCGTCCTCACGTTTAACCGCCCCTTGAACCGCTGTTTGCAAAGCTTCTTCAACTGCATCAATAAGATCACCGTACTGGAAATCAATCCCGACTTCCGCCTTCACGCGCGCAAAGCTACGTTGTGCGTGCGGTGTTGCGACGATTCCTTGTGTCGTACCTAGCCAAGAATGAATCACATCAAAATCCACGGATTGATCTTGGAACTGCTGTTTGAAACCATCTTGTATCAACTGACGAGATAAAGCCGCAGACGCCGGACAGGTGCTTGAGTAAGTTACAACTACCTCGACGAAATAACTCTTCTTACCTTCATGATTAAACGCAGACAAAATTACTGGATATGAACGCCAAGCTTGATTTGCGCTTTTTAAAGCTTTGCGGATAAGTGGTGCTTCAAACTGAACTTGCACTAAAGCTTCACTGGAAAGATCTTCGTGGGTTTTTAAAAACTCATCCGTGGTTTTACCCAACAAGTCGAAAGACATTTCGTTTTTAGATAAAAGTTCCTGAGTAATTAAATACAAACGCGACATGTGTATACCGCGAGAAGGTTTTTTATCTAAGCTGACCTTGGCATCAACACGGGCTGGAATGCGATAAACACCGTCGCTTTGTTTTAATAACAACGGCAACTCGATAGAGCCCATACCTACCCAGTCAATCGGGGCGTATCTTTCGGAGTGGGTTTCTTTGGCAACATCAGGAAGAGTCTTTTTTGTCATAGCGTTCGACGTTTACCGCAAAACCGGCGCTTTGGCTCTTAAATTATAGTTTTTACAGCTATTTTGACCTATAGTGGAAAGCCTATGGCAGAAAAACAACTGATACTTGGTAGCACCTCAAAATACCGTAAAGAGCTTCTTTCTCGATTGGCTTACAGCTTCACGGCAATGGCCCCGCTTATTGATGAAGATAAAGAAAAAGACCCGAAACTTTCTCCGAAAGCGCTGGCTGAAAAGCTTGCTTTTATGAAGGCGGAAAGCCTTAAAAGCTTTGACCGTGTCGTTATCGGTGGCGACCAGTTAGTGTCGTTTGAGGGGCAAATCTTAGGCAAAGCCCATACTAAAGAAAACGCAGTAAAACAGCTTATGGCAATGCAGGGTAGAACCCATGAACTGATCACCGCTATTTGCGTTTTTGATGGCGATAAAGCCATCCCCTACACCAACATCACCCGCATGACGATGCGTAAACTTTCACAAAGTCAGCTGGAGCGCTATGTCGAACTAGACGAGCCCACCGATTGCGCTGGCAGTTACAAGATCGAAAAACACGGCATCATGCTTTTTGATAAAATCGAAACAGACGATTTTACCGCAATCCAAGGTTTACCCTTGATTGCTTTGAATAAAATATTAGAAGATATCGGCCTATGACAGATACACAGAAAAAACTCTTTGAAGCCGCTTGCGAAGTTCAGAAAAAAGCCCACGCCCCTTATTCTAACGCCTACATCGGTGCCGCGGTACTAATGGGTGATAAGATCTTTACTGGTTGCAACGTGGAAAACGCTTCTTACGGAGGTACTGTTTGCGCTGAACGCGTGGCGATTTTTAAAGCCGTAAGTGAAGGTGCCCATAAAGTTATTTCTGAAGTTTTAGTTGTCAGTGATGCTGAAAAGCCTTGGCCGCCATGTGGTTTCTGCCGCCAGGTTATCGCAGAGTTCGCAAACGAGCAGACGGTTATTCACACGGCGAATTTGCAAGGCAAAATCAAAAGCTTCCAGTTCCCAGAAATCTTTCCGGAAGCTTTCACACCAAAACATTTAGACTAGCGGTAGCTTTCAAAATAGCTATTGAAAGTGCCGTTACGGTTTTTAAGTTCTGCTGCCAGCTGTTGAATCAAAGTCGAATAGGCTTTGAACTCTGGGCGCTCTTGAACTTTGAAAATCGCATCGGCGTCAGCTAAAGCTTTTAATGCCTCTTCTCTGCGAGCCTCAATGTTGTTCTCGGTTGCAGTTTTTGGTTGAACCGCGAATTTCACGCGAACACCAAAGTGATCGGACCAACCTTCAACGATACCAAAATTCGATTTACCCTTCATATTTACTTCACCATCAAACGGCCTTAGTTGCGTATCCGCCTGGCCCACGTTTGAATAAAAGATGTAATCAAAAGTGTGATTTGTGAACATCAGACTTAAATTATTTAAAAAGCAATAAGTGCAATAGCCCGCTGGATATTTTCCGCCGAATGATTCCTCCATCGAATCACGAACACCTAAGCTTAACATCAAAACTTTTCGCTCTAGACTGTCGATGTCAGCGTTGAAGTCTCCAGACAAAACCATTTTCTCTGTTTGGTTTTTTAGGCGCCACTGCAATAAATCAAGAATTTGCGTTAAGCGAACCGCTTGGGACGAAGGATGCAAGTGAGTGTTCATGAAGAAGATTTTTTCTTCCACGTTATTTAAATTTGATTGCACTACGTGATAAGCTTTTTTAACGTCGAAGGCTTCGCGAACATTATCTAACATCCCGCCTTCGTTATTAACATTAAATGCGACTGTCTGTTTGCCAAGAATAGTGCCTCGGAACATCGACATGACACCGATTGTTTCTTCCTTATTTGGGGAACTTACCTGGTAAACGCCGTTTAAGGCATTTTCGACTTGTTCAATATGCCCTTTATTCCAAACCTCTTGTAAGTGAACCACGTCACAAGGTGACTGGCTTTTTAGGAATTTAGTCATTTTAACTGTTCGCCCCGCTACATCCGGAGCATAGATGGGACCATAGGCATTGAAGTTTTGCACACAGAAAGTGGTCGAGCGAATATCATCTTCCCAAGAAGTCTCGGCAAAAGCATTCGCTGAAACCAAAAAAGCACCAACAGCTAAAAGATTTAAAAACTTCATAAGTCCTCACAAGGGTTATTGATGTTTCCTATTCAAATCTTGTGCGGCCCCCATACACAATAGGACCCGCCTGAGGTTGGATCACCTGTTTAAAATCTGTACACCCTGCCTGAAATTGGCGATCTTGGAAGGCTCCCTAGCGGATTACGGCAAGGTGACACTGAACCCTTCGCCAAGATAGTGAACCGAAATAGCTTTAAGGTGACTTCCTGATTCAAGGAGGTATTCGATATTCTCAGTCAATTTCTGGGTGAGCTCTATTGCGGGTTTATGACTGACGCTTTTTAGTATTTTAAAACCTTCATGTTGCAAATCTTCTTCGCAACCGGATACGCGCAACCATTGAAAATCGATTTTCAGTAAATCAAAGCGCTCTGCTGTGGAAAGGGATTCAAGATAATGAGAGTAAGTAAAAAACATTTCTTCAGGAGAAATATTTTTATTCCAACTAAAAGACCACGCTCTTTCTTCACGGAAAGTCAGACTTATCAGTTCGACTTGTTCTTTTTCTGCTTTTTCAACGAGATTTAAGCGGCAGACCGCCATGATTTCAGCAAAGGCGTGGGTCAAACTTTCGGTGGGTGAAATGAAAAGACTTTCTTCAAGGTCTTCCTTTAATTCCGCAAGCCATTGATCCACGGCCATCAGATTTACAGTCATTCCTGATAATGGATCCACTTCGCCAGAAAACCCCGCCGAAAGGTAAAATAAGAAACCCCGTCGATTCGACAGGGCTCCTTGCAAAACGATGCGAATGGGAATTTCTCTTATGAATTGCAGCATACTGCTAATTCAACTGCAGAACTTCTGTGTTCATCGTCACATGGGACTTAGAACGGAATTGGTTAATCCATGCTTCAAACATTCCTTCAGCACGGCGTTTTTGCATCATTTCAACAGTCATTGGTTCAAGATTCGCAACTGTTTCAACTTTTGAATCTTTAAGCTTTAGTACGAACTTGTTGCTGCCATCGCGAACCAGGCGTTTTAAAAGTGGCTCTGATTTTTTAAGTTCATAGATAGCTTCAGTTGCTGTCGCACTTTGGATTTTTGGGAAATTATCAGCGCTAAGATCAACATAACCTGTTTCTTCCCACGAAACCTTTAGTTCTTTTAATTGAGCTTGAACGGCCGCTTCGTCACCTTTTGCCAACGCTTCATCCAGAGCTTTCAACGAAGCATCCAATTTTTCACGCGGCATAGATTTTATCACTGCTTCTTCGTCAATTTTAGCTACTTGCACATTTACTTTGTGTCCTTTAAGCGCTTTCAGTTGATTTACTTCAGCTGCTGATGGCTTAGACACGAGTTCAAAAAGATTGCGCGTGCGCACGTTCGCAATGTCCTTACGAACTTTTCTTTCAAAGCTGCCAGGAGTTGAACGAGTCGATTCCAGGTAACGGGAATAGTATTCTCTTTGGAATTGGCCATTTTGCTGGAAGAATGGAATGTCTTTAACGATGAAGTTTCTAACTTCAGCATCTGTCGACAAAATGCCATTTTTTTCCGCAGCTTGTGATACAAGCTCCATACGCACTAGGTTTTCTAGCGCTTGCTGGCGAAGAAGTTGACGCTGAGAGCTAAAATCCATCTGATTTCCGAAAAGATTTTGGTAGTACTCTTGAATACGATTTTCTTCCTGTTGGAAGTCCGCCACAGAGATCAAAGTGTTGTTCACGCGAGCAACTGATCCTACGCCTGCTCCCATACGTCCCGGCAATCCGAAAAATACGAATACAAGAATGATAGCGCCGAATAGCACAATCGCAGTTACGCTCTTTGCAGAGAGCTTTCTTTTCATTTTATCTGCCATAGAATCGCTCATAAAAAATCCTTCCTAAACGAACTTTGATTCGGGCCTATGCCCTCAAGCGGTTTCATTACCTTACGATTTTTCTATTTTTTCAAGGGGAAATTGTTGAAATCCCTCAGTCTTTTTACTAGCGTTGAGAAATAGTTTTTAAAATATAATTTTTTAGTACGACACAGTGGGTGACTTTTGAACTTTTTCAACTTTGATCTCAAAAAATTAATTATGATCGGGATTGTCTTGGCGCTGCCGTTAATCTCTATCAACATGCAGCAAAGACCCCAGGAATCCAATTGGCTGGCAAAACCATTCACTATGTTAGCTAGTTCTGTCTCTGAAGCTTTTTATAGTTTCAGCAGCGGCGTTACTGACACGACTGCGATGTATGTCGACTTAATCAATATCAAAAAAGAAACTGAGCTAATCAAAAGCACCAACAATGAATTGCAAGCCCGCCAAGAAAAAATGGCAGAGCTTCAATTAGAGAACGACCGCCTGCGGGGTCTTCTTGCTTTTAAAGAAGAATCAAAAATGAATTTGATGGCGGCACAGGTGATTGGCCGTGACCTCGTCATTGACCACAACACGGTGACTATTAATAAAGGCACCAACGATGGAGTAAAATCAGGACAAGCGGTTATCACCACTGGCGGGGTGCTTGGTCATATCTATAAGCCTGAACCATTTACTTCCCATGTGATGCTAATCACCGACCGTTACTCTGTTGTCGATGGTATCGTTCAAAGAACCCGCGCCCACGGTATCGTGGAAGGGAAAAGTCAAAATACTGGAACATTGAAATACGTCGAAAAAACGGAAGATGTTAAAGAAGGCGATCTGGTTGTAACTGGCGGCTTAGATAACATCTTCCCACAAGGGTTCCCTGTCGCGATTGTCGAATCGGTTGAAAGAAAAACTTTCAGCGTTTCCTTGAAAGTGGATTTGCGCCCCGTTGTTGATCCGTACAAAGTGGAAGAAGTTTTCATCGTTCTTAATGCTAACAATATTGATTTTGGTGATAAGTATGCACCACAAGCTGAAGGTGCTCCAGCGGTGAATCCTGCAGATCTTACGAATGCACCAGCAACCGTGACGGCTCCAACACCAGCACCTTCCCCTACTGTGACTCCGACTCCAGCTGCCAATGCTCCAGCTCCAGTGGCTCCGAAAAAACCTGAGGAGAAAAAACAGTGAAAATCCGCTGGAACGCCATTCTGAATTTCTTAGTTCTGTTTGCAGTTTTAATTTCAGTTGCCGGGATCCAAACCACTTTATGGTTTCAACTTTTCGGTAACGTCCCAGCACCAATGCTGTGGCTGAATTTGATTGTGTATGTGACTCTTTATCGTAAACCAATGCCTGCGATCTTGATTATTTATGCGATGGGCTTTGCTTTACTGGCCTTCACAGCGATGCCGCTAAAGATGATGTGGATCTCTTTATTGATTCTCTTTACCTTGGTCTATGGAATTAAAAGTCGCGTCTTCTGGTCAGGCTCTGGATACTATACAATTATGTGCAGTTTCTCGGTCGTGGCTTACCATTTGATTTATTTTTTCACTTCAATGGTATTAGAAAAAAATCCCGCGAGCTTTGAAATCGTTGATCGCCTTGTACAAATCGTCCTGACTCCCACCTTTGCTTTTCCGATGTATTGGGTTCTAGCTAAGATCGATAAGATTTCGCAGGATGAACTTATGCATGAGCCGGGAGGATTGGAGTTATGAGTACTTACGTCAGCAATCCCGATGAGGCAAAAGAGTATCACGGCCGATATAAATTATTTTATTTCGCAATGGCCTTTACCCTGACCGTGTTTTCAATGCGTCTGTGGTACCTACAAGTTATTTCCGGAAATGAATTGCGCGAGTTCTCTGAGAAGAACCGTATCAAGCAAAACAAAATCAATGCCCCCCGTGGCCTATTATTAGATCGCGATGGCCAGGTGTTGGTTGAAAACTTGCCAGGTTTTGAAGCAATTCTAACTCCGCAATATATCGAAAATCTGGAATCCCTAGCTAAAACCGTCGGTCCCATCTTAGGAATGGAGCCTGATAAAGTCGTATTAAAAGTGACTAAGAGCCGTCGTCAAAACGGACCTTTTGCGCAAATACGTTTAAAAGAAAATCTAAGTCGCGAAGAAGTTTTCCGACTCAAGCGCATGCGCTTAGATACTCCGGGACTTGAGATCCGCGAATCCATCATTCGCTACTACCCGCTTAAAGATAATGGCGCGCAGCTATTTGGCTATGTGGGTGAGATTTCAAAACGTCAGCTTCCTGTTCTGAATGATCTTTACAAAGGTGTCTTGCGCTTTGAACAAGGTGACATCATTGGCAAAAGCGGACTTGAAGAAACTTTAGAAAAAGACATTCGCGGAACTGATGGCGTCAGCTTTATTCAAGTCGATGCCCATGGTCGTGAAACGGTTACGCAGACTCCGAATATTTACGGTGAACAGATCAAAGATCAAATTCCTATCCATGGTAACAACGCCGTTCTTACCATAGACCGTGATATCCAAGAAGCCGCGTTTAAATCCTTCATGAATTTAAACCGTATCGGCGCCGTTGTTGCGATGAGAACAAACGGTGAAATCTTAGCCTGGGTCAGCACGCCGTCGTTTGATCCTAATGAGTTTTCAACAGGTATCTCTGCGCAAACTTGGTCTAAATTGATCAATGATCCGTTTAAGCCTTTGCGTAATAAGGTGATCCAGGATCATAACTCTCCAGGATCGACTTTCAAACCGCTAGTGGCTATTCCGGCGTTACAAGAAAAAGTTATTACTCCTACAACCATCGTCAGTGCACCGGGAGTGTTCTACTTCGGTCGCCGCCCCTATCATGACCACTTAAAAGGTGGCCACGGTAATATCACGGTTTATGAAGCCCTAGAGCGTTCATCAAACGTGTTCTTCTATAAGATGGGTATCGCGCTTGGTGTTGATAAAATGTATGACTACATCAGCATGCTGGGTATCGGTCAAAAAACGGGTATTGAACTTGCGCGAGAGGTTTCAGGAACAATGCCAAACTCTGCTTGGAAAAAAGCCCAAGTTGGCGAAGAGTGGCAACCGGGTGAAAACTTAAGTACCGCGATCGGACAAGGTTTCGTGAACGTGACTCCACTATCAATGGCCATTGCTTACAATGCCATAGGTACTGAAGGAAAAGTGGTAAAACCATTCCTGGTTCGCAAAGTAATCGACCAAGACGGAAAAGTTTTAAGAGAAAACTTCCCTCAAGTAGTGCGCGATTTACAACAAGTTCAGTCCAATGGAATCTCGATCAGCTCTGAAACTTTCAAAGTCGTCAAAGAAGGCATGAGACGAGTTGGTAACGGTGAACGCGGAACTGCAAAACACTGGAAAGTTCCTGGAGTTCAAATTGCAGGTAAAACCGGAACCGCACAGATCATGGGATTTTCTGCAGATCAAATCTATGCAAAGTGCGAAGGCCGTCCAATTCATATGCGCCATCACGGTTGGTATGTGGCTTTTGCGCCTGCTGAAAACCCAGAGATCACGATTGCTGCTTTAGCTGAGCACTCGTGCCACGGAAGTACCGGGGCTGCACCAATTGTTCGTGATATCGTGCAAGCGTATTTTGAAAAATATCATCCTGAAGTTATTGAAGCTGCCCTAAAGGCAAAAGGCGTAAAAAAAGCGGCGGCCCCAGTGGCAGTGCCAACGCCGGTTGAAGGAGAATAAGAGTGTTAACGTCTTTGCATGTTGAAGAGAGAACTCTTTTTAAAAAATTAGACATCAACCTGATCATCGTTATCTTGGCTTTAAACGTCATCGGTCTGATTAATTTGTATAGCGCCACCCACGGGCCGACGACAGTGGATGTAGCCTCTTTATTTATTTCTCAAATCATGTGGCTAGTAGTTGGTTGGACCGTATTCTTAGTCATGACCTTGCTAGATTATTCGGTGATCAGCCGTATCGCGATCATAGTGTATGTGCTTAATCTCGGAGCCATTCTATACGTTACATTCTTCGGTAAAGTAGCTTTGGGTGCGCAACGTTGGATCGACCTAGGTTTTTTCCGTTATCAACCCTCAGAAACTATGAAACTTGCGATGATCATGTTGCTGGCAAAAATTCTAGCAACTAGAAACTCTATGGGATCGGGTATGGGTTTAAAAGAAATGGCCCTCCCTTTAATCGCCTTAGGCATCCCATTTGGACTGGTCGTTGAACAACCCGATTTGGGAACAGCAATGATGTTAGCTGCGATCGGCGGTTCAATGCTGATTTTTGCAAAAATCAAAAAAAGCATCATCGCAGCTTTGGTAGTACTAGGAATCATCGCATTGCCAGTAGCATGGAAGTTCGTACTACATGATTACCAAAAAAACCGCGTACTAACTTTCCTATCCCCAGCAAGCGACCCAAGAGGAACTGGCTACAACAGCATCCAATCAAAAATCGCAGTAGGTTCAGGAAGATTCTTCGGAAAAGGCTTCATGAAAGGAACTCAATCCCAACTAGAATTCCTACCAGAACGCCACACCGACTTTATTTATTCAGTTCTAAGCGAAGAACACGGTTTCGTAGGCTCACTAGCAGTCATCGGCCTATTCTGCTTCCTATTCATGACAGGAATCAGAATCGCAACCAACGCCCGAGACAAATTCGGAGCACTACTAACCGTAGGCGTCCTCTGCTACATCTTCTGGCACATGTTCGTAAACATAGGAATGGTAATAGGCCTACTACCAATCGTGGGCGTCCCTCTGCCGCTGCTCTCATACGGTGGTTCATCAATGCTAACCACAATGGCCGGAATGGGAATCATCTCCTCCGTCGCCTACCGCAGATACCTATTTTAGAATTTTAAAAACAGATATAAAAAAAGGGAGCACAAGCTCCCTTTTTTTTCTTCACAATCTAGCTACGTTCGTACACTGTTCAAAGAGAAAACTTTCAAACCTATTTCTTCATTTGCAGCACTCGTTCGCCTATTTCGCCAACCTGAAAAAGTTTCCTTAAAAACAATTCCTCTCTAAAACATCACTACACAGAAATTCAATCTTTCTCCCTATTTTTTCTTTTTTCGACCAGGCTTCGAAGTTACTTATTTGGTTTCGAACAGATTTGGGAGCTGGGGAAAGGCCTTTTCACTTCCACAATGCAGTGGGGCTTCGTCGGCGCCACGATGGCGCGAACCGCAGCTTTGCTGCGGCGACGACTGAGCCCGGATGGCGTCACCACGTAATTGGGGAAGTGAAAAGGCCTTTCCCCAGCTCCCAAATCCCCGTTCAAAGCCAACCCAAATCGCATTAAACCCAAAGCAAAAACCAAGCAAAAAGCGACTGAAAACGACAAGAATTTAGGAGCCTCAGAGTGATCGTCTCAGAGGGAGAATATGTTCTAAAGTGACTAACTATCTTTCAGTCATTGTCGAGAGATTGGTTGACACCCGTGTTCCTCAACTCAACGGAATGTGACTTGATTCCTGTTTCACTCTAAGAACTCAAAAGTTCCGCGAACTTAGCCATTCGGCATGACCATTGAAGTATCTCTGTGTATCGGAGGTAGCGGACATGAAAACGAAAAATCTCAATACTGGAATCGCAATTATTACCGCAACACTCAGTTTGGTTCTTTTTAATAACTTCGCTTTCGTATCTTGGAATCTGCAAGATCAAGCTCTTGAAAATGTGCATGAAGCTTCGCGCGTAGCACATGCTAAAGAGCTATTAGGTAAAAGCTACCGCGGAAGTATGGCTCAACGCCTTGAAGGTAAAAAATCATTGAATCAAATGATCCAAGTGAAGGTTAAAAACTCACTGGCTCCAAAATTTAAAGCTCAATCTGGAACAATCGCACGCACTGTGATTGCGGAAAGCAAAAAGTACAAGCTTGATCCTGTGTTTGTATTAGCTGTGATTAAAACAGAAAGTAAGTTCAATCCATTGGCAGTTGGTTCAGCTGGTGAAATTGGCCTTATGCAAATCAAACCTGATACTGCGGAATGGATCGCTAAGAAGTTTAAGCTTCCTTGGAATGGTAAAAAGACTTTGGAAAATCCATCTGCGAATATCCGTATCGGTCTTGCTTATATGAATTACCTACGCAGCTCTTTTAAAGGTCGCGCTGTAACTTATGTAAGCGCCTATAACATGGGTCCAAAGAACGTACGCCGTCTTCTTTCTAAGAACGTCACACCTGCTGAATATAACAATCGTGTGATGAAAAACTACGGCGAACTTTATGCAAAGATCTCTGCTCCAACAGCAACGTTAGTGGCAGCAAACTAATAACAAAGCTCTTAAACCTGCGCGGGGCAAGGCTTTTAAAGCAATAAATATAACGGTAGACTTTAAAGTCTCCCGTTTTTTTATCTCAATAGTTGCCATGGCTAAGCACCAAAACATTTTTTTAAAATCTAATTTTGATTGATTCAAAGTCAGACATAAACATTATTTTTTTAGTAATGTCTAAACATCTCTTAATGTTTGCCCACTTCAACCGAAAAGCTTCTGTCCTTACCAATCAGAGCTGGTAAGAGACTTTGTAGTTCGTTGAAGAGCAGTGTGGAGGTCGTTCGTGTTTGGCTTTAAGCTGTATTTATTTAGCCCTCATTTTGTCGACGAAGCATTCACTGATACATTTAATAAAGTCTATAGAGCATGGAAAGAGTCTTTCATCGAAGTGGTCGAAAGCGCCGGCGGAAAATTAGATCCTGACGACTTCTTTCGAAACGATGTGGTAGCAGCGATCCTATATAAGGACGATGTTGTAGCCCTTAGCACGATGACCATGTTTGATTTACGTTTATTGTCCTCAGTTGAACATCACTATGTTCAGGCCTTGGAAACAAAGACCGTTCAAAATCTATTAAAGGACAATCAACCACGATTGATCAGCATTGAATATTTAAATGTGAAGCCGCAATGGCGCAAATCACACTCAAATATATTATGGACGGAAGTTCTTATCGGTCTGGGATTAAAACTGATGGATAACTCCCCTGCTGACATTATTATGGGAACGCCTCGTACTGACGTGAAGGTTTTAAACGTGTGTTTAAACCTTGAAGCCATCGAAGTGCAACAGCCCATTAAAAAGATGAACTACCCGTGCGCGGTGGTGGTCTTCCCAAAACAAAAGAATCGAAAATTTAAAAACGAAAGCACGGCTCAGTACGTAGAAGGTCTCTGGAAAGATCGCATACTGACGGGAGCTGCGCCCTTCACTCAACAAGATCTTACACGCAAAAAAGTTTCTTAATAAAAAGAACAAGGAGTACGTATATGAAGCCTACAATTTTTGACACTTTAAGTGCTTGCGTTGAAAAGTCAGGAAAATTTCTGATGGAAGAAGCGCCTTGGGAAAACAAGGATTTCTATGCAGCTTGGCTGTCACAAGCTTGTTACTATATTTGCCACTCGACCCGCTTGCTGGCGCTTACAGCGGCAAATATTCCGCCTAACGACAATAGTATGCACTATCGCTTCTTAAAACACTGCGCGGAGGAAAAGGGACACGAAAACCTGCCGGTGATGGATATGAAGGCTGTAGGCCGGGATATTGCGAACTTTCCAGAATTTGCAGTGACTCAAGCGTTTTATCAAACGCAGTACTATCAAATTGAACATATTCACCCCCATGCGTTCTTTGGTTATATCTTATTCTTAGAAAGTCTTGCCTGCGATTACGGCCCAAAACTTTCCGAGAAAATTGAAAAGATTCATGGACCGAAAGCTATTTCATTTTTAAAAGTGCATTCTGATGCTGATATCGAGCACGTGCGAGATGCCTTAGAACGTGTGGCGAAACTGCCGTTAGAACAACAGATGATGGTTCAGGAAAACATTAAAATGACTGCAGAGCTTTATTGGCAATTGTGCCAGCAGGCTTTGGAAGTAGGAAAAAGTATGGGTAAAACAAAAAAAGCGGCCTAAGCCGCTTTTTTTACCCTTCGAGGATTTTTGCATCCTCTGCGATGATCAAGGCTACGGCTCTCTTGTTGTTGTAAAGAGGGCCCATCACAGGGAAATTGATTTCAGTTACAAGCATATCTGCTGAAGCAAGTTCGCGAACGATGTGTGTTGGAATATCAGGCACAAAGTTTTCGCTGATTTCTTGATTAAAGATCTTACTTGCATAACCCAATAAAGCATCGGTGATCTTAGTGTCACGATTGAATAATAACCACCACTCTCTAGAGTGAAGTTCTTCAAGCGTATAAGAACAAAATTTAAAGAAGTTCAAATTTCTGAAAAGCTGTACGTTTTCGTTCGAATAGATCTCAATCACTGAATCTTCGTTGAAGTACTGGAAAAGATCAGAACGCGGAATCAAATTCAGCTTTCTTAAAGCCCGCCATACAAAGGTAGGACCATCACTCAAAGAATAACCTTCGCTCATTTGCTCACGGCACAACTCAACGTAAAACTCTAAGTGGTAATTGATGGTTTGTTTTTGTTTTTCAGAGAGTTTTGAAAAATAAGGAAGGCCCTTATCATAAGTACGAATTAGGACACCCTCACCGGCCAACATCACAGAAAGACGTTGCGCTAAAGCTTTGAACTTATCGTTTTCAACTTCAGATTCTACTGCCACATTTTGTAGATCGATGGACATAAACTCTACCTTGTTGAGTGCCTAGGAACATATTATTAGCCCCAAATTAGTAAGTCCACTCAAATACCAAAAAAATAGGGAGTTATAAAATAACTCCCTATCTGGCAAATTAATTTTCGATATCAAACAGGACTATGTGTTTTTATTCAAGAAGTCCAAGATAGCGTCTTTTGGGTGGTTACCAACAAGTTGACCCACTTCGTTTCCGCCTTTGAATAACAACATCGCAGGGATGCCGCGGATGCCGTATTTGCCTGGAGTACCAGGGTTTTCATCAACGTTTACTTTTACGATCTTAACTTTTGTCCCCAACTCCTGCGCTACTTCTTCAAGCTTTGGAGCCAAAGCACGGCATGGACCACACCATTCTGCCCAGAAATCTACAAGAACTGGGGTTTGTGAATTAAGAACTTCTGTTTCAAATGAACTGTCTGTTACTGGTGTTGTAAATGTGCCCATAGTGGCCTCCGTAAAATCAATGTCAGATCTTGAACTAACATGTACATGAAAAGCCTTACGGTCAAGGTGCGATACGGTCCATTATTTCTTAAAAAGGGCTTTTGTAAATTCCCGGCGTAACTCGTCTTGGTCCTGCAGGTTTTGACTATCCCAGTCACCTTCAAGTCCCTTTTGACGGCGGCGGGCCTCAACGCGGGTAATGGTACTTTGGGGAGGAAGCTTCACATTGGCAACCATTTGGCTGTACTTCGACACCCTTTCCTTAAGCGTTTCTTCAGCCTTTAATAGCTCTGAATTGGCTTTAGCTTGAAGCTGTTGTTCTTCACTTGGGGGGACAACCTCACCTGTTACTTCAGCTTTCGCTTCGGTCGCAGCACTTCCAGCGACCTCTACGGACTCCTCTGTTTCCGAGCTTTCAGCAGGTTCGGAAACCACTTCAACTCTTTCAACCTGAGGGGTACCTCCCCCTAAAATTTCTTGCTCTAGGGCTTTAAGATCAACATCAGGAAAGGCTTCAGCCATGGCGCCAGAGGCTTCTTCTTTTTGCGCTTCGGCCATGCGATCACCAAACTTAAAGGAGACTTTTTCCTTGTCTTCTTCATTACTTAACAAAAACTCTTTATTTTTATCTTGAGACTCTTCGGCAGGAGCTAAAAAACCTTCTTCAGCTTCCGTGGCTTTGTCTTCAACCGTTCCTTTAACATAAATAGCCTCGCCTTCAGGGGTTGGCTTTCCGCCATGGGCACCCGCCCCCGTCGCGCCACCCGGTGTCTTGTGGGGGCTTTCCACGTGCATGGCTTTGTTCAGGCGTTCTAGTAAAACGGCTTCATCATGTCCAAGGATGCGCCCGATAACTTGCACCAAACGAAGTGGTGGAACTGGAGCCTCCAGAATCATGTCGGCGCGGATTTTTAAAAGATCTTGCGGACCCGGTTTAAAGTTCGCCGGAAAAATCAGCACAGACTTCCCATGCCATCGGGTGTTTTCTTTCAAACGTTTTCCGACACCAAGTGAACTCACCTTCCCCGCCTTACCAGAGCCCACAACCAAATCAGGGTTGAACGCCAACATCTGATCCGACATAGCGTACTCACTAGTTAGACCGATGACGTCAAAACCGACTCTTTTTAAAGCCGCCTCCACGCTCATCAAATCTGCATAGTCTTCGTACACCAAAAGAATCTTGTTCATGATGATATTGTCAGATAAGGGATGAGTCCGGTCAATAAACCTTCAACTAGACAATGGACGCGATGACTCCCTCGCCACCTCGGTCTACAATGTTGCAACAGGAGACCTAAGCTTTGAGTATTTTTTTTGGAAAAAAAGCTGCGCAGTACATTTTCTTTGAGATGCTTCCCAGCTTTATAGTTGGTTTGTTAGTTTTCATTTCGATCATCCTAATGTTCCAGGTACTAAGATTAACGGAATTTGCGCTGGTCCATGGAGTCAACTTACGAACCATTGGCGAAATCATTGGTTACGTTATCATTTCGTTATTACCTGCGCTGTTTCCTATGGCTCTGTTGTTTTCTGTGTTGCTTACCTATGGCCGCCTCAGTCAGGACTCCGAAATTGTTGCCATGAAGGCCTCGGGTTTGCCGATGACGACATTGCTTATTCCTGCCGTCGTCCTTGCCCTAATGGTGGGAACTATTTCAGCACAGATGTCCTTCAACATTGCGCCTTGGGGAAACCGCCAGTTTGAGGTGATGTTTTCGCGAATCAGCGACACAAAAGCAGGGGCAGTGATTAAAGAGGGAACCTTCTCTGAGGGTTTCTTTGATATGGTGGTTTACGCCAACAAAGTGGATTCAGATAAAGGCATTCTAAGAAACGTTTTTATTTACGATGAAAAATCCGGCGACATTCCTTTAACCATTATCGCAAAACAAGGCGAGATCATTCCTGATCCTGATAAGCCAGGGCACGAAGTTTTGCTGCGCTTAAATAACGGCGAAATTCATCGCCAGGCGAAGACCCACACAAAGATCAGCTTTGAAACTTACGACGTGCAGTTTTCTGCTCCGTTAAATATTGGAGAGAAGAAAAAATCTCCGCAATCGCTGACTTTAAATGAAATCGAAACGCGCCTAAAAGAAGACTTCTCTAAGGATCCAGAAATGGAGCGCACATTGCGCACCGAATATCATAAGCGCTGGGCAATTTCTGCTTTGTGTTTGGTGTTCGCGCTTATTGGTGTGGGTTTGGGAACCACGACGAATCGTCGCGCGGCTAAAGCTGGTGGAATGATTCTTTGTATTGGTTTAATTATTCTGTATTGGGTTTTATATATCGCTGCTGAAGGCGCTGCCCGTGGCGGATCATTGCCAGTAACGATCGCTGTGTGGACACCTAACGTTCTTTTTGCCGGACTTGGTTTTGAAGCTTTAAGAAGAAATTGGGATTAGGGAAGGCGACTTAAAATTAGAGCGATGCAGTAGCATCCATACTACCACGGTCATCCTTGACCACATCGCCCCTCCCTTAAGACAAATGGTAGGGGCAATGACGGCTCCTTGCAAAAGATTTTTTTAGATGATTTCACTTTTTTCGTAAGAGTTTTGGCAACTTAGAGCGCTCACTACCGGTAGTGTGGCAAACTTTCTTGCTTCACTATCCCTACTGGGGACATTTTAACATCGTTCATTTCTGCGGTTATCAACATGGATAAATCTTGCGCATCTCTGACGATTTGAGCGCCCTCCATTAACAATTCCAAGCTGCCTGAAAAATGGGGATCAGAAGGATGACCGGGGACAATCCACACAGGTCTTCCTAAATTTAAAGACTGATGGGCTGTGATCAAAGTGCCACTGCGTTTTCTTGCCTCCACCAGCAGCGTTGCTTTTCCCAGTGCTGCAATCAATCGATTGCGATGATGAAAAAGATGCTTATGCATTTTTTGTTCATAGGCATATTCGCTTAAAACACATCCTCCATTTTCTAAAATGGGATGAAACCATTCTTTCAAACTTTCGGGATAAATATTTTCTAAGCCAGATGGCAAGACTACGATGGTTGGCAAACTTTTTCGTAACGCCACGGAATGGGATTTCTGATCTATTCCCCGCGCTCCACCGCTGACAACACACGGTCGTTCTTTTTCGCAAAAAGGAGCGAATTCTTTTTCCATCCACTGAATAGATTCAAAACAGGGTTCGCGACTGCCTACAACCGCCAGGGCTTTTTCCGAAAACCATGCAGGCGAACCGCGATAAGAAAGTGTTAACGGAGGATCAGACATCAAATAACAGGAGGGAGGGTAAAGTTCTTCACCGTAGCAAACTAAATGGACGCCACTCAATTTAAGTTTTAATGAATCTTCACAGTGCTTTTTAAAAAGCGCGTGGTTCTTTTGGATCGCCTCATAAAGATCTGGCTGGTGAAATTTTAAAGCTTGCAGTAAGCCCTCAGGATCAAGCTGCGCTTTGATTTTAAGTGAATAGAAAAGTCCTAAAATCGCATCACGTTGCAAATTAAAAAGCGGATGGGATTTAATAAGCTGACATAAAGAATATAAATCGTTCATAAGAAAAGAGCCCTGCAATTTGCAGAGCTCTTTTAGATTTACTCTATTTCTAGATCGAGATCTTCTTCTCCGGAATCCGACGGGGCTTCTTGAGGTGTGTCCTCAAAGTCCTTTTCAAAGTCGTCAGTCTCTTCTTTTTTCGGCGCTTCAATCACTTCAGGCTCTAAGGCCACTCGTGCTGTTGGTTTACCAACATAGTCGCCTAATAAAATATCATCTGTTGCTTTCACGACATAAGCTGTTGCAAAGTTCGGCGCAACTCGGACTATTTTCGCAGCACCAATCACGCGGTCATTAATGACTGCATCGTTTTTCTTGTTGCGAACTCTTTCATCCGCAAACACTGGCAAAGTCATACCTTCTTGAAGACCTTGGCTGCTGCCGGAATCTAGAAAGATAAAGCTATGGGATGCAAAAAGGGCGCGTCTTGCTTCAAACTGCCCGCCCATGATTTTTGCACCCACACCTGTAGTCATAGGACCAATGCTTGGATCGATCATTGGCAGCTTTCCTGGCACAAGCACTGAGCCTACAGCAACGGGCTGAATGGTTTTTTTAACTAGCGCGCGGTAAAGATTTTTTTGTTCGTTTACAGGCTCAATAACTTCGATTTCACCTTGGAGCTCAATCATGAAGCCTTTACGTTTTTTAGTTTCCGGGTCTTTAACTTCAGCAAGATTTTTTTGAACGACAAATTCTTTTCCGGCATTGTTCGGAAGACGCACATACACATGCTGATAGTCGCCAGCAGTCTTTGTATCAAGTTCTGTCGCTGTGATAACACCAACACCTTCAACCGGTGCGTCTGCGATGAAATATTCTAAATATTCAAGCGCAGTTGGGAATTGAGTTTTTGCTAACTCCACTTCCAGTTTTGGCAAAGGCTCGTTGCCTGTACCAATTTTGTATTGCGGTAAGCTTGGCGGAATATTTTTAAGTAGCGGACTTCTTTTTTTACCCTTCGGCAAAGCCCCTACGTTCACATCTGTTTTATCACCTTTTTTTGCTTTTTCTTTTTCTTGAGGTTCGTTCACTGCGGCTGTGTCTGCTTCAGCCACCGCCATGGTCGGCGCTTCATCCATGCTACCTGGGAAGAACTGAATCATCATCCCTGGTTCGATTTCATGGGGATTTAAAATTTGCGGATTATTTAGCGACCACACTTTCGGCCAATAAGTGAAATCACCAAAGAACGTTGTCGAGATACCAGAAAGAGTATCCCCTTTTTGCACTAGATACGTTTCAGAAGCTCTTGGGCCAGCAACTTGCTCCCACGCTTCTTCTGAGGTGGGTTGCTCGTTATAAGACTTATAGATGCGGTGAAATTCAGATTCTTTAGAAAAATCTGGAGAATCACCTTGAGGAGCCGCAACAGTTTCTGTCGGCACTTCAACCGGAGCTGCTTCTGGAGTTGCAACTTCTGTAGTTTCCGGAGCTGGCGCGTCGATTTCAGTCGGAGGCACTGGCTCAGTCGGCTGGGAGGCATTTCCTGATTCATCGATTTCTTTGAATTCTGGCACTGAAGGTTCTGCAGGAGCATCTTTCTGTGCTGGTTCAATGACGTCTAAGGGATCTGTTTCCCATGTTGCATCCGGTGGCGCATCTTGCGCTTGTACTTTATGTACTTGCGCCATTTGCAAACAAATCATCACCGCTAAAATCATCGAAAGTCTTTTACTCATCACCTTTTGCATCCTTGCATCTTGCTTATGAGAATCTAAAACGTACAAAAACGAAAAACTACTTCATCAATTTTAATTCAGCATCCGCACGGAATGATTCCGGGCTGCCTGGATATTTTGCGCGCACTTCTTTAAGCGTGTTCATCGCAAAATTAGGAAGATTCATTTTTTTGTAAGTCATGGCTTTTGCGAATTTCGCAGCGACGACTTTGTTGCTCGTGGAATATTTCTTTTCAATTTCCGCAAAGTACTTCACCGCCTCTGCGTAATTGTTGTGATCCACAGCCATTCTGCCCGCTAAGAACAGAGCGTTGTCAGCGTAAGAACTTTGCGGGAAACGGCTAAGCAAACTCTGTAAACGGCTCTTGAAGCCTATTTCATCGTCATTCTGATAAGCGCTTACCATTTCAGCATATAAGTTGATGTCATTTTCTTTAGTAAAGTCTTTACCAGTCAGCTCTACCAGTAGGGCTTGTTGGTGCAGATCCTTTGCTGGAGAGGCTTTGGACAGCGCCGAATTTTTTGCGAACGCGCTCATGGGGACACTTAAAAGTACCGTTGCTGCTAATAGTCTAAGTTGCTTCATCTCTCGACACCTCATGCTGTTTCACCAGTATGACACGCATTAAGAAGTGCAAACAAGCAGGAGTTATCCACACAAAATGTTGAGTTGTTGTAATGCTAGACCTTAGACCTATTTATTTACAAGGCTTTCAGCTATTTGCCTGCAAAATGTGCATCACGTATCTATTTAATTTTACTTATGAATAATTAAAAACTAAGACATTTTTAAGCAGTCAAATGACAGATCTTACATTCCGACCCCCTCGGACGCAAAACAGCAGTGACAGCTTATTTTAGAAATCATCTGCGTTACGAAAATTGCTAAGTAGTTAATACTATGGCAATTCTTCTGATCCTTGCTTTTCTGTTAAGCATTCCACTTCCAAGCACTTTGCACGATAATGCATCAGCTATCTCGCAAGAATTCCACAAAAAGTGTGTTGGTATTATTCCGCAGCACAGCCTGCACGCGAGTTCCTTAGCAGCACTTGTTTGTGGCGAAAAAATCACAGACGAAAATTTGAAAGCAAATCTTAGTAAGACATCACTGATTCATATTTTTGTTATTTCCGGTTCTCACTTAATTTTGCTTGATCACTTATTGAGCATTTTAAAAATTCCACTTTATGTAAGATTCTTTTTTCTGACGTTCTATGCGCTTTTCGGAGGATGGCAAGCCCCTGCAGTTCGCGCCCTGCTTGGCTTTGCGGTCCGCGAGGTCTTCGCTTATCGCAAGATCTTTTTTCCGGGCGATCTGATCGCGCTTATTACCGGCCTTACCGGGCTTTTTCTTTTTAAGTCGTACTGGCAGTCGCTTTCTTTTCTGATGAGCTGGAGTGCGGCCCTGGCGCTTTCTGTGGTTTCGGTTTTCCGTGTGCGCGGTTCTTTTTCTAAAGCAGTGATGTCGCAGTTTGCGATCTACTTTTTCATGCTGGCGCCGCTTTGGGGGATTGGCAGTCTGCATCCGTTGAGTATTTTGTATAACTTGTGTCTGGCCCCGGTTGTTTCTTTTATCTTGTTGCCACTTAGTTTTTTGACTTTGGCCTTACCGTTTTTAATTCCGGCTTTTGATTCGATGATGGATGTTTTTAGTTCGCTTTTACCACTTATTGCGGAGCCTGTTCAGACTTCTAAGGTGGCTGCGCCTTCCCTGCACTTTCTGTGGTTGTGGCTTTTAGGACTTCATCTGATTTTGCATTTTTTAAGATTGAAACTTTGGCAGGGAAAAATTTGATGAAGTGGTTTTGTCTTTTGCTTATTACTTTTAGTCCCAGTTATGTGCTGCACATTCCTGCGCTAAGTTTTTTTATTGTTTGGAATGTGGGACAAGGGCAATGGACGACGGCGGTGACACCGGGAGCGTGCTATCACTTTGATATGGGTGGCGAGTTTTTTCCTCTTAGTAAAATCATTCAGCAGTGTCGGTATAAAACGAACATGGCTTTCTTAAGTCACTGGGACTGGGATCATGTTGGAGGGCTTACTAAAATAAAAAAGAAATTGCCCATGTGTATTGCCCTTCGACCGCTGGGACCCGCTTCGAAGAAGAAACGAAAATTATTAGCAGGATTCAAAGACTGCCCAGGCGATACCATACCTTTACTGAAGCGATGGCATCCGACTCAATTTAAAAACGCGAACGAACAAAGTCAGGTTCTACTCTTTAAACACGTGCTTTTACCTGGCGACTCCCCGTCAGAACACGAAAAACTTTGGATGAAAGAATCATGGATATCGCAGACAAGGTTTCTTGTATTAGGTCATCACGGAAGCAACACAAGCTCCTCAGCAGAGCTATTGAGCGCTTTACCTTCAGGAATTCAAGCGATCAGCTCAGCTCGCTGGGCCCGCTACAAACACCCGCATAGCAGTGTTGAACTAAGGCTTAAGCAAGCGCGGATTCCAATATTGCGTACAGAAGACTGGGGCAATATTTGGATTGAATAGATCCTATTTCTCAAATGATTCCCGTGAAAGGTGTAAGCGCCGCTTATCGGTCATTTTATAAATGCCCAGAGACAATCCAGATAAATAAACCAATTCAAAAGCTAACCATGCGGAAGGCACTTCTTCGGTCGGAATAAAAAGAAAAACTGCGGAATCAAAAACAAAATGCAGTAGGATCAGCCAGAAAAGAGACACTCCGTTAAGTCTTAGCAAGCAGAAAATAACACCATAAATAAAAAGTGAAGGTAATGCATGTAAGGGCTGCGCTTGTAGATGGAAAACGGAAAAAACGAAAGAAGAAATGACCATTGCGTGAATCCAGCCTAATTTTTCTGTAAGGAGATCGTACAATCCCCAGCGAAAAAGAACTTCCTCAAAAACTGCAACAAATAAACTACTTATTGTCAGGGTAAGGAGCAAACTTGTTGGGACAATATAAGTGCCCACGAAAAGCGGAGTAAATGTTGGAAGAATTAAGACGAGAAACATTGCAAAAATCATTTTTGCATCGATATTCAGCAAACTATTCAGCGAGACAAATCTAAATTTTTGTTTAAGCAAAAATAGTACAGCAATTACTCCACCTGTTCTCGGAAAATTCATAATCAAGTCGCGCTGAGCCCAATCACTTTCAGACTCAACGGGATATTTTGCATATATAATCGCTCTCGCAATCATATATGCAAAAATCAGCAATAAAACCATGATTTCCTTACTATAAAAACGAATCTTTTGTTTGATCTTAATCATTAGGAACAATTTTATAATACTTGCTTACTTTTATCTATCTCTAAGCAACCTCTAACCCCACTTGGCTGAAATTTTGGTGGCAGTAAAAACTTGTCACGGCTTTTATACCTACCCTTAATCTTTTTTCTAATCTCTTCTATTAGCGAGGGCGGAGTTTGAACTTCGTCTGGGCTGGCTCCGTCTGGCATGAGGTAATCGGGTAAAGATCTTGCCTCACCGGTAAAATCAATCCAGTTAATTGGATCATTAGCAACGTAACCAAATAAATTCAGATCACCACCGTTAAATATTATCGGATCCTTTCCTGTCCAGCGCCCAGCTTCAGGAGAATAGTCACGCGCCCCAAAACGAACAAGTCCCGTATCTCGATCATTTACACCGCCGGCAAAACCGAAGGGTAGATAGCTACTATGCTTACCATCTACCGATACGCCAAATTCATCGTAATTTAATGTCTCGACTATCTTTCCTGTCGATGCTTCTACAATAAGTTTTGGTGTACCTACTATATCGGAAATAATACGATACTCTCTACCACCTACAATTACGTAATCAGGGATATTAATTTTCGCGCCATAAATAAAACGACGGATTATTTTGCCAGCTCCATCCAATTCTGCGGCAATCTGATACTTGGATTGAAAAATAAATGCTTGGACGACTTTTCCATTTATTTTTTTACCTATTCGGCGGTTCTGACCATCGATGATGTACTCAATTAACCGTCCATCCGGAAGTTTAACAGAACGAAGGTTACCTATCGAGTCATAATTGTACTCTGTAATAAGAGGATTTTGGGTAAGAGGGCGCAGTTCCACACGCTTTGTGAGACTTCCAAAATTGGAATATTCGTATTGGTTAGCACCATAGCTAATCAGACGATCTTGGTCGTCATACTTGCCTTTAATACTTATATTGCCCGATTTAAATTCTATACGATTTCCATTTTCATCGTAGATATATTCACGTCGAATATTTCCATTTTGAACAGAAACTAAGCGCCCAACCTTGTCATAACTATAGCTAATTGTTTGCGACGGAACTTTAGAAGTAACAGATAGAATTCTTTCCAGAACATCTCTAGAGTATACGACATTATTTATTGTTTTTCCATTTACTGAATATGTTTCGCTTGAAACAGACCCGTTTGGATTATACAGAATCTGCCCCTTAACCAATCCATGCGTTGAATTTTGAATTCGCCCCACAATATCCAAGCCAAATGATGAATTGCCTGACTTAGTGACGAAGCCATCCAGGTCGTAACTAAAACTATTCGATGAATACTTACCGTCAGAACCAGCGACCTCAATTGCAGATAGTGTCGCGTCGGTGTTGTATTTGTATCGCACCGAGGACGAGAAAGAAGAAGTTTTGGTGTCAGTAGTAAGAGGTAATTTCCAAAGATAGGAATAGTTAGTCACCACTCCATCTGAAGTTTTTAATGAACTTATTAAATCAGTTGGTAGTTTGTTTTGATTTTGGGCATAGTTGATTTCGACCGAAGTATGACTATTTTTGTTTTCGATTAAACGCGATTCATTAGGACCATACTTATAAGAACTTACTAAATTACCACCGACAAGTATTTCAGAAATTCGGTCATCATCATCATATTTATACTCTAGATCTGTATGCTGGCCTGCTAGAACTGGTGGATTATAAGCACCTACCAACTCACCCATGTTGTAAAGAAAATCATGAAACGGCCTTCCCGGTGGCTTAATACCCGTCAGATTTCCCTCAAGATCGTAACTGAACTCTGTCACGCTTCCTGTTGCATAGCGAATTTTGGAAAGCCTTTTCATGGTGTCGTACGAAAACTCCGTGACGTTCCCAAGACCATCAGTGATTTTCTCTAAAAGTCTGCTGCTTGTATAGTTGAATGTAGCAACAACCCTACTATCTCCGTTTTTGTATTCAGTTAACTTCCCTGCTGAGTCGTAGGAAAATCCGTGCGCCCATGATACTTTATTGTCTCTTCCAATCATTTGCATGGTGGGTTGGCCATTGTCGTTGATTACTTGGGCATATTCTCTGCCCATTGGGGATTTAACCAATTTGCCAAACTGTCCTGGTTTATCCAGAGTCATAAACTCATATTTTCTTTTTGAATCACCTTGTAAAAAAACTGAGGTAAGAATGACAGCACCACGTAGCTCCTGCACTTCTTGCTTCTTTATTAAAAGAGGCCCTGCGGTAAAGGTATCAAAGGCCGAGTACTGCGTGTGCGCTCCCCATTTCGCACTGTCTTTTAGCTGAAGTTTTGTATGCCCACCATAAAGATCATAAACTTCATGAGTATTACTATTAAAGACACTAGTTGAATAAGACTGTCCCCCATAGTCGGAGTATCTATATCGCGTAGTTGTGCCTTTACTTCCATAGGTCAAAGCAGTGTTTTTAATCCCATTACCTGTTGTCGAGACCACATCAAGACGTCCCTTAGTTTGATCATATTTTGTCTGAATTGATATAGAGCGCCCTGAGCTGCTAGAATCTTTCAACAAATTTCCTTCAGAATCGTATTCAAAGTAGCTAAGTTTCCCTAAAGGTCTTCTAAATGAACTTAAACGTCCTTCAGCGTTATAGGTCATCACGTATTTAGCACCATTAGGAAGAGTTACCGTTTCTAGCTTTCCATTCGGCAAATAAGAAAGAGTAGCTAAAATCTCTGTGGCAGGATAGGCAGCAGCTATGAATCGGCGATCTTGGGTGAAAAAATAACTGTCGCCGCTGGAATCAACAAACCCAGCAAAAATGTTACCTTCATAGCTCGAGGTATTCAAAAGTTGTGTATGAGTTAACTCCTCATTTTTAAAATAGAATTTACCTTCGTAAGGATCATACCCAGAATAGGAAAGTCCCGATGGGTCAAAAATAATAAATTGTCCTCTGCTATCGACTTCCGGAACAATTGATAAAACTTGAACAGTGCCATCACCGTGGAACACGATGTTCTTTTTTCTATCGTAAAAACTATCTATCGAAGATACCCAACCACCTATGTCATGATCTTTTGGAAAGTTTCGTCCACCAACGACGTAGTAGCTGCTATTATAAACTAGGGAGAACGGGGCACCAGGGATTGGTATCTCTTCTGTAAAACTACGAGTCGATAGATCAATTACGGAAAAACCTGCAATTGTATTGCCCAAAACACCAGGACGACATTGACCTGGGTAATAACTGGAAACCGGGTAAGGTTTTTTAGGATCAGGTTGCTGAGGCGTCGGGATCGTCGGCGGTGGTGGTTGCGGCGAAGAATTCCCACTGGTATTGAACTCGATTTTGGTAACTCGTTCACCCGCCGTTTCGGTTGAAACAATTAAGTAAACTCTAGCGCCATTAGAAATGCTTTCAGTACCAGTACCACCGTAGGGTCCACTGGCTTTCAAATTAACATTTGAACCACATTGATTAGTGTATTCGTAAATATAAACATATGCGCCTGGCAAACCTTGGGAAGTTAATTGAAAAGCACTACCCTTTCCAATAACGCAAGTCGCGGCATTACCTGAAGGTGTAGGATATGAAATGGAAGTACAAGTAGTTCCGCTTTGATAGCAGCCGAAATAGCTCGGATCTCCAGATTTTTCATAAGGAACAATTGTTACGTCAGCAAATTCTGCAAGCGCAGGAACACCGAACCACAGAGACAATAGAAAAACGCCGATTGATTGCATTGAATTAGCTCCCCAAATAATCGGCTTTTCATATAGTAATAACTAAACAGTTTTAAGTTAATTAAATATGGCAGAACTTTTTACAGGCATTTTTAACCAAAAAAAAAAGCCCGAGATCTCTCCCGGGCTTTTTTATCGAATGTAAGTTCGAAGGAATTAAGCTCTGTAAGCTTTGTATTCCATGTGAAGGTCTTTAGCCACTGGCTCGTAGCAAACGTAACCGTTGTATACGTTAAGACCTTTAAGCAATGCTGGGCTTTTCGCTACAGCATCTTCAACACCCATGTTTGCAAGCATCAAACCGTACTTCGTAGTTACGTTAGTCAAAGCGTAAGTAGAAGTTCTTGGAGCAACACCTGGCATATTAGGTACGCAGTAATGGATTACGCCATCAACTTCGTATGTTGGGTTCGTGTGCGAAGTTGGACGGCAAGTTTCGATACAACCACCTTGGTCAACCGCAACGTCAACTACTACTGAACCTTTAGCCATAGAAGAAACCATCTCTTTAGAAACAAGAGTTGGAGCTTTGTGACCAGTGATCAATACACCACCGATTACTAGATCAGATTCACGAACTGATTCTTCGATGTTTTTTGGATTTGAGAACAAAGTCATGCAACGACCTTGGAAAATATCATCAAGATATTCCAAGCGAGCTGTAGATACGTCAAGGATCGTCACAGAAGCGCCAAGGCCTACTGCCATTTTCGCAGCGTTCGTACCAACAACACCACCACCGATGATTGTTACTTTACCTGGTTTAACGCCAGTCACGCCACCAAGAAGGATACCTTTACCACCGTGATCTTTTTGAAGGTAGAAAGCACCGATTTGAGTCGCCATACGACCTGCAACTTCAGACATAGGAGTCAAAAGAGGCAATGAACCGTTTTCAAGTTGGATAGTTTCGTAAGCAATCGCTTTAACTTTACGCTCGCAAAGAACTTTAGTTAGTTTTGGTTCTGCAGCTAAGTGAAGATATGTGTAGATGATTTGATTTTCTTTCATCAACTCATATTCATCTGGAAGTGGTTCTTTAACTTTTTGGATCATGTCCGCTTTTGCGTACACTTCTTTTTTGCTGTCGATAATTTTCGCGCCAGCTTTTTCGTATTGTTCGTTTGTGATACCAGAACCAACGCCCGCGTCTTTTTCAACTAGGACAGTGTGGCCTTCACCAACATACTGACGAACACCCGCTTCAGTCATACCTACGCGGTTCTCAGAAATCTTAATTTCCTTAGGAACACCGATAATCATTTTCACTCCTGTAGGGGGTAAAGAAAC
The DNA here is from genome assembly GCA_041888585.1 of Bdellovibrio bacteriovorus. Lineage (GTDB taxonomy): Bacteria > Bdellovibrionota > Bdellovibrionia > Bdellovibrionales > Bdellovibrionaceae > Bdellovibrio > Bdellovibrio bacteriovorus_I. Next base: position 2,138,856 of record CP168971.1, read on the forward strand.
TCCCTATAATTTATCTGATTTTTGATGACTCCCGGACTATGCCAGATCAGTAATAAAAGTAAAAGATTCCTCGAACTATAGCGCACCTAATCAGCACCTAGGTGACCCCTCGACGAAAATAAGTTCCTTCATAAAAAAGTCCGTTTTTCGCGATTTTTATGACCTAGGCCCCGCAAAAATCCATTTAATTCAAATAAATGCCTTAAAAAATGGCACAGTGGAGTGGCTATGCATCTCGAGGAATCCAATTTATGAAATTACATTTGTTTTCGCTGCTGACGGCTTTTTCAATTCTTGGAACGGCAACGGTGAGTTTTGCCGCTGATCCCCGGGATTGGCGCATCACGCAACCGGTTTGGACTGAAACCCACGAACAACTTTTCGGTGAGTTTATAATCCGCATTGGCGAGGCGGTTGAAGCGCGCAAATGTTCACGCGTTGATACCTGCCTAAAAAGCGAAGTGAATCCTTACTACCCGACCGATCCCGTGGGCTTAAAATATTATGCTGACTGCGCGGATCTGCCTTATTATTTGCGTGGCTATTTTGCCTGGAAAAATGGTTTGCCATTTTCAATGGTGAACCAAGTTAAACCTATCGAGGGACCGGCTACTCCTTTAAAACCCAGCAAAGACGTTCGTTATTCACCCTATGGCAACTATGTCTTAAGCCGTTATGAAGCTTTAGTAAAATTACAGCCAGATTTACCGAATGTTTATCCTAATGCTGTAAAGGTTCTTAACTATACAATTCCAGGCCTTACGTTTTCAGCGACCTATCGCATGATGGGCACTGATGACACAGGTCTAATGAGTGATTTTTATCCAGCAAGATTAGATCGCACCGGCATTCGCCCAGGTACTGTGATTTATGATCCCAACGGACACGTGGCGATTGTGTATCGCGTGGCCGATGACGGACGAGTTTATTATATCGATGCCCATCCTGATAACTCACTCACGATGGGAATGTTTTCGCCTAAGTTTGTGCGTTCGGCCCCGGGGCAAGGTGCAGGCTTTAAAAACTTCCGTCCTTTAGCACTAGTTGATGCAGTTCCTGATTCTGCTGGCGACGGTTGGGCTGGGGGAAAAATCGTTCCTGCGTTTAATCACCAGGTGCACGACATGGGCATTGAACAGTTCTATGGGACAAATCCAGATCCCGGCGGGGATTGGGCAAAAGGAAAATTCAGTATCCTAGGTCGCAACGTAAACTTTTATGATTACGTACGAATGAAATTAACTGTGGGTGAACTGCATATTGATCCGATTGAAGACATGAACCACATCGTTGATGATATCTGCGTTAGCGTAAAAGATCGTGTGGCATCCATAGAGTCTGCGCGCGCCGAAGGAATCTATTTAAAACCGCATCCAGTGAAGCTGCCTGAAAATATTTATGGAACCCAAGGGGAATGGGAAACCTATGCGACTCCTTCGCGGGACGCGCGCTTAAAAGTCGCATTCGTGGATTTGTTAGCAAATACTGTTTCAAATATCGAGCGCTATAAAAACAAAGACTCTGTGATCAGATACGAAGGCACTAACCTTGCCGGAGATTTGCTAAATATTTATTTAGAAAAATCTCAAGCTTGTCAGATCACTTACACTACTACTGACAACCGATCCATAACTTTGAATCTTGAAGAAGTTCGCGAACGACTTTTCAACATGAGCTTTGACCCTTATCACTGTATCGAGCTTCGTTGGGGCGCCACGAGCACAGAAGAATTAGCATCTTGTACAGATGATGCAAACAAACGTGCTTGGTATGACAATGAAAAGTATTTGCGCAATCAACCAGAACGAAGATTTGATGTGCGCATGGATTATACTTTAGAAGAGTTGGCAAATCCGATTCCAGGAGTAGGCCTAGAAACCGCGCCAGACATAGATGTTCTATCTTATCTACGCCAGCAAGTTGATTGGATGTAGGCTCACTATTATGAGAGCCTACTAAGTTCTTACATTTGAGATTTTAAGAAACCAACGATATCGATATCTGGAGGAGTAGCCACTCCTACACCTTGAATAGGCTGCGCTAACTCATGCACGGTGTAATCCATTCTTACGTCGTATTTACGCTCGTGTTGATTTCTAAGATATTTTTCGTTTTCATACCATAAACGTTTATTAGCATCATCTGTACACGCCGCTAATTCTTGCGGAAGACGAGCACCCCAACGAAGTTCGATACAGTGGTAAGGGTCAAAGCTCATGTTGAAAACTCTTTGGCGAGCAGCTTCTAAATTCATTCTCACGACTTTATTATTTGTTGTCGTGTAAGTGAACTCACACGCCAGCGCTCTTTCTTTATAAATGTTAAAAAGATCTGCCGCTAAGTTACCACCAGAATAACGAATCGCTGGATCACGTTTCTTAAAGCGCTCAATATTTGATTTAGTTGTCGCCAGCAAATCCATGAATGCCACTTTTAAACGAGCATCACGAGACGGAGTTGCGTAGTTTTCCCACTCCCCTTCAGTACCGAAGATGTTAATCGGTAAACGCTCTGGGTGAGGTTTTAAATAAACCCCTGAAGTTCGAGCCGCTTCAACTGCAGCAACGCGGTCTTTTAAGCTTACGCAGATATCATCTACGATATGAGCCATATCCTCTAACGGATCAATATGGATATCACCATCCATCAAACTCATACGAACATAGTCATAGAAGCTGACAGTTTGATTATTGATAATAAACTTACCTTTTGACCAAGAACCACCTGGATCGGGATGAGTTCCATAGAACTGCTCTGTACCAAGGTTCGTTAGCTGATAGTTGAAGGCTGGAACAATCTTACCACCAGAAAAACCGTTACCGATCATGTCTTGTTTTGCATCAACTAAAGCCAAAGGACGGAAGTTCTTAAATCCCGCACCTTGCCCTGGATTAGAGCGAGCAAACTTCGGGGAGAACATCCCCATCGTAAGAGAATTATCTGGATGAGCATCGATATAATAAATGCGACCGTCATCAGCTACTTTATAAATAATTGCAACGTGACCGTTTGGATCATAGATCACAGTTCCAGGACGAATACCGTTGCGATTGATGCTAGCAGGATAGAAGTCACTCATTAACGGCGACTCATCAGCACCCATCATACGGAATGAGGCAGAAAAGGTAAGACCCGGGATGACGTTATTAAGAATATCTACTGCATCTGGGTAGGTGTTTTTAACGACTCTGTTTTTAACCAGAACGTCATAACGTTTTGTAACGTAGTTACCTTTATTAGAATAACGAACGTCTTTGTTTTGTTTATTAAAGATATCAAGATTAACAAGAACCGGCTCTTCAACCGCTTTGACTTCACTGACGATAGAAAATGGAAGACCGTTTTTCCAAGCAAAATATCCGCGCAAGTAGTACGGCAAATCAGCACAGTCAGCGTAATATTTTAAACCTTGAGGATCCGTAGAGTAATAGGGATTGTAGGCACTTTTAAGGCAGGTATCGACTTTATCACAGGCACGAGATTCAACCGCCTGACCGATACTAGCAACAAACTCACCAAATTGCTGTTCATGGATGTCAGTCCAAACCGGTTGAGTAATCTTCCAATCTCTAGGCCCCGCAATAGCAATAGAGGGCCCGAAGGCAGAAAAAACCGTCAGCAAAGAGAGCATACCTAATAGTTTCATAACAAACGTCTCCGGATTAGTATCCGAAACACGTAGCAACTACCGAGCCAGAACTTTTGTTCTATTAACTAAAATAACAACGATCTGGCACCCAAACCCACCCCCAGGTAGGCGCAAAATGGGCCCCAAAAATGAAAAAGGTGCCTGGTTCTTTTTAGGCCCATACCGCGTTTAAGGAAGGATTGGGCGTAAAAAGAACCAGGCACGTCAAAAGCGCAATGGTGCGAATTTGTTTAGCCGACGTTAACACCAGAATCCAAATCCCGCGTGTTTAAAGGTGATCTAAGTTATTGAGGAACAGTCCAGCCGGTGTACCGTTGGACTTCTTCGCTGATATCTGCGCCAAGTTCGACGTGACGGTAGCTCGTGCCGCTATCCCAGATTTTCTTAACGAGCTTGTTCATGACGTCGTGGCCGGCTTTATAAAGAACCACGTGCCCCATTAGAGGCATCTCTAAAGTAACAAGGTCGCCCAAGGCGTCTAAGCATTTGTGGCGCACGAATTCGTCAGCCCAACGTAAGCCTTCAGGGTTTACGATGTTTTCGTTATCAAGAACGATGCAATTATCTAAGCTTCCGCCTTTAGCTAGGCCCCGGGCCTTTAATGCTTCTACGTCTTTTAAAAAACCAAACGTTCTTGCACCCGCGATATCGCGTGTGAACGATTGTTCATTGATATCAAGATCAATCGTTTGCTTGCCGATTTTTGGATGAGGGAAATCAATCGTCACAGTGATGCGAAGACCATGATATGGAACTACATACGCGTGTTTTTCACCTTCGCTAAAATAGATAGGCTCAGTGATATAGCAATACTTGCGCGGCTGATCTTGTTCAACAATACCAACAGCTAAAAGTGCTTTAAGAAAATCCCCTGCACTGCCATCACAAATTGGAATTTCCGGGCCATCAAGTTCGATAAATAAATTATCAATTCTTAAAGCGGATAAAGCCGATAGACAGTGTTCGATGGTCGCTACAGAAAACTCGCCACCGCCAATAGTTGTTTGGTGCGAAGTCGCTTGAACATTACGTGCAGTCACTTTTAAAAAAGGTTTTCCTGGCAAATCACTGCGGATGAAATAAACACCTGTATCAGGCGGGGCAGGACGAAATGTAAGAGTGCAAGGATCACCAGAGTGAATACCAACACCGTTAACGACTGTTCTTTTGCGAATCGTTTTTTGTAAAAACATACTAGTTAGACTTTACTCTAACTAGGTGCCCTTCGCAATGCGGATTTGCCCGACGACATCGCCGCGCCAGTTTGTGACAGTGGGTTGCGTGTGTTTTGATAAAGCCTTAAATTCGTCAGCATTCAGGCCGCCGTAATTTAATAAAATCGCAGCTGTTGCGACTTGAGCAGCCCTTGCACCACCGTCAGAAGCCTTCACTGCAAACGCCAGCTTCTTATCGGTTAAAAAGCCACAGTAAATCCCTTCGGCCCCACCTTTGATGATGGCGCGACCTTGTGTCTTTTCAATCACACTTGTGACAAAATGGTCACTTCCCGCCAGATAAAACGGCTGGGCAGCCACGGCCCGGATAATCTTATCCACGGCCAATTTGCGTGCAGGTGTTTCTTTTGGATTAATAAAAGTCGACATGCCGACAGCCATCTGCTGAACCGTCACGGCATATGTTGGAATGCCACAACCATCACTTGCATACACTACTTTGGAATGATCCACTTTCATCGTTTCCGTAAGGATTTTGCGCAGACGTTTTTGCGCGGGATGATCAAACTTATCATAACCTGCGATATCTTCACCTAAGTGCAAACAAGTCGACATGATCGCAGAATGTTTTCCGGCACAGTTGTTACAAAGCACTGTGGGCTTTTGACTTTTACGAAGCATTTCGTGCGCCGCATTTTCATCGTAAGGAAGATGGGGTCCGCAGACGAAGTTGCTTTCTTTAATCCCAGTCTTTTCCATCCATTCTGTCAAAGCGGCTAAATGATCTTTTTCAGCTTTGTGAGAAGCACAAGCCAAGGCGATATGTTTATCAGATAAACCAAACTTATCAACAGCACCGGATTCAACAAACGGAATCGCCTGAAGCATTTTAATACCGCTTCGAGGATAAGTTAAAAAGGCAGGCTGCCCCCAGAAATTTTTTGTAGCGCCAGTTTCATCAACAACCACACCGATTACTTGATGGGAACTTTCAACCACGGCCCCTCTCGTCACTTCGACAATTAAGGGATTTCTAGAAGCCATATCTATATCTCCGTCATTATGGATTTTTTAGCGTACTCTGTAATCACACGCCCACGAGGTGTCTTTTGAATGAAGCCTTCTTGAATTAAGAATGGTTCGTACACTTCTTCCAGAGTATCACGTTCTTCACTGAGTGCCGCTGCCATTGTATCAATACCCACAGGGCCACCGTTATATTTTTCTTGGATAAGACTCAAAATACGACGATCCATAAGGTCCAACCCATATTGATCCACACCCAACTGATCTAGAGCATAAATCGCAATATCACGAGTGACAGTTCCATTTCCTTTTACTTGTGCATAGTCACGCACGCGTTTTAGAAGTCTGTTCGCCACACGCGGGGTCCCACGAGCCCGACGAGCGACCTCATCAGCCCCTTCGGCATCCATTTTAACTTTAAGAATTTCACCTGATCTAATCAAAATTTGCTGAAGGGCACTGCGATCATAGAACTGCAATCTTTCAACAATTCCAAAACGATCACGGAACGGAGGATTTAATAAACCCGCTCGAGTCGTAGCCCCAATCAAAGTAAACGGTGCCAATTGAAACTTCATTGAACGGGCACCAAGACCTTCGCCAGTCACGATGTCGATGTAATAATCTTCCATCGCTGTATAAAGGTATTCTTCGACCACGCGGCTTAAACGATGAATTTCATCGATGAACAAAACGGAATTTGGTTTTAGCGAAGTTAGAATCGCCGCCAAATCTCCTTTTTTGTCAATGGCAGGAGCTGAGGTCATACGAATATCAGCACCCATATCATTCGCGATAATTTTTGATAAAGTGGTTTTACCTAATCCCGGTGGACCACATAAAAGCACATGATCCAAAGCCTCGCCACGGTGTTTCGCCGCCGCCACGAAAACTTTTAATTTTTCTTTCACATCATCCTGGCCAGGAAAATCTTCAAACTTCTGCGGGCGCAGTTCGTTTTCCCAACTCTTTTCACCTTCAACCGGATCACCTTCTAGGATGCGACTCATGCTAAGCTCCCAGAAAGCGTTTGTAAGCCTTTGCGAACACCCTCTTCAAGAGTCATATCGGTTGGCAATGACTGAACAAACTGATCCACCATTTGCGATTTATATCCAAGATTCAACAACGCCGATGTGATCTGCGTGTGAGCTTCGGATTTAGACTTCACAGTTTCTTCGATAGAAACCAACTTGCCTTTTAATGTCAGAATAATCTGTTCTGCGGTTTTTTTACCCACTTTTGGTAGGCCTGACAGAGCTTTGGCATTCCCCGCCTCAATCATCTCTTGAATTTGATTAGGTCTGCCGCCAGAAAGAATGCTTAACGCCATCTTAGGGCCCACACCATTCACTTTTAAAAGCGAAAGGAAAAGATTTTTTTCTTCTTTAGAATGAAAGCCAAAAAGAGTCAGAGCATCTTCGCGCACATGGGTATGAACCCACACGATAATGTCTTTACCTAAAAGAGACTGCAGGTCGATCAAGGTGTTTGATGAAGCATGCACTTCATATCCAACACCTTGGACATCCAACAAAGCGGAGTCGCTAGAAACTTCAATAATTTTACCGCGTAAATAACCGATCATACCGTAACTGCTCTTTCAATAATGGATTTCTTTTTTAATTCAAAAGCGTGGTGACAAGCCATAGCCAAAGCATCCGAAGCATCGATGCGGTTGATAACTTTGATATTCAAGATCGCTTTTAAAATCGCTTGAACATCTTCCTTCGAAGCTCCACCGGTGCCCGTGACACCTTTTTTTACAACTCGGGTTGCGTACTCATGAACAGCCGCACCACCGCGCCCAGCTTCATACATCACAACCCCACGGGCATGCCCTAACTTAAAAGCACTATCCGCGTTTTTTCCTAAAAATATTTTTTCAATAACAACTTGGTGGGGTTTGTACTTTTCCATGACCTCACGAAAAGCCTCACCCAATTCCGTCATACGCACCGGGAACCCCTGATCCGCATCAAGCACAATCACACCGTGATTGATATGCTCAATCCGCCCATTTTCAACTCGCACAACACCAAACCCGGTGATGCGAGATCCAGGATCTACCCCCAAAATCGTCAATGACATCATTACTCCACAACGCACTGTAGTTGCTGTTTCTTTCAGTCGAACATTTAGGGGGTTGCACTGTCAATTTATCTGATCTAAAATTTTCTTATTGTCGTTGCGAGCTAAGCGCAGAAATGGAAGCACAGCTTTGATGAAAATAGATGCAAGTGCCATCGAAAAATATCAAATGATCTTGGAAAAAGATCCGAACTCTCAGGTTTTTGCTCCTTTGGCAGAAGCTTATCGAGAGATGGGCATGCTTGCTGAGGCTAAAAAAACCGTGACTGCCGGCGTTCAACGCCACCCGCAATTCGTTGGTGGGCTTGTGACTTACGCCAAGGTGATGCGCGATCTTTCTGAGCTTGGCAAAGCTGGTGAGGCGTTAAAGCGCGCTACGGCCCTTGCTCCCGAAAATATTTTAGCTCACCAATTAACTGCTGAAGTCCATCTTGCGAATAAAAATCCGAAGGAAGCTCTTAAAGCTTTCAAGATGGTTTTGTTTTTAAATCCGAATTCTAAAAGTGCCCAAAAAGCCGTGCAAAAATTGGAATCTTTGACAGCAGACGAATACGACGACGAAGTTTTTGCGATGACAAAACTTCCGGAAGTTCAGCTTGATGCGCCCCCGCGTAAAGCCCCTGTCGCTAAGTCTGAAGAACCGTTGATGGTAAAACCCCAGCCGGTCAGCCCAAGCAAAGCCATGGAAAGAATGCTTTCTTTGATTGATGCCTTTATTGTGCGCAACGATCTTGAAAAAGCCCATGCCCTTTTAAAAGACACCCGAGTGGAGTTTGGCGACCATCCAGAGATTCAAAGACGCATGAAAACCCTGCAAGTCCGCTATAATGATAACGATGAGGTCACGTCTTTAAAGCCTCTGCAACCACGGGATCAAATCGTGCGCGAAAGAAAACTGGAAGTGTTAGAGATGATGCTTCGCAGAATCGAAGAGTATAGAGCTTAAGGTTAAGAGCCGAAGGTTGACCTCCATCAGATAATTAAGCAAATATGTCCTTTCTCTACAAAAAGGATATACAATGTACGAAACGTCGGATTTTAAAAAAGGTCTTAAAATCATGATCGAGGGGAAACCCTATGTGATCGTGGATTTCCAACACGTTAAGCCTGGAAAAGGCAACCAATTCACTCGCACAAAACTTAAAAACATGCTGACTGGCCAGAACTTGGAATCAACTTTCAAATCTGGTGAAAAATTCGAAGTACCAAACGTTGAAAATAAAGAGATGACTTTCCTTTATAAAGACGATTCTGGTTACAACTTCATGTCCCCAGAAAGCTACGAACAAATCGCAATGTCTGAAGAAGACCTTGGCGAATCTAAATACTTCCTTACTGAAAACTTGAAGGTTGTAGTTCTTTTCTACAATGAAAAAGCAGTTGCTGTTGACGTTCCAAAAGCAGTGAACTTGACCGTTGCTAAAACAGATCCAGGCGTAAAAGGTGACCGTGTTACTGGTGCTACTAAGCCAGCAATCATGGAAACTGGTTTGTCTGTAGGTGTTCCATTGCACATCAATGAAGGCGATGTTCTTCGCATTGACACATCTACTGGCGACTACGTAGAGCGCGTTTCTCAAAAATAACTAACGCTCCATATTAAGTCTCCGCAACCACTCAATTTTATCGCAAAATAATGAAGATAAAAATGACGACGTTAGCGGAGGCTTTTTTTTTGTCCACTTATATTGAGTTAGAAATTCAAAATTTACTCAATGAGGTCACTGACCTTGATGTCGTTTGTGATCGTATTATCGATTACCTTGAAGCCTCCCCCGACCGCTTTACCCAAGATAATATCAACGCTCTTTCAAAGTTTTTAATTAACTCCCGAAGTTATTTGCGGCTTGTTGCCTTCGTGCTTCGTCACATTGACAATGAAAACTTTCCGATTCCATGGCCGTATTTTTTAGAATCCTTAGGACTTATCGGTGAAGAAATCGACAGCAAAACTTTAAAAGCTTTAACGGAAGGAATCGAAGAGGACGCCGCGGAAAGTGAAGCGTCCCGTTCCCGCGCTCTAAGGTCTTTAGAAGCTTTGGGTGAATGGCGCAGCAATCGCAAATACAAAATTCATAAAGATTATCTGAATAATAAGCGCCAACTTCTAGACCAGCTGATCACACTGCGCACGCAGCAGCTTTATGAACAAGAAAAGAAGTTGCTTCAACGTCTGCAAAAGCTCTATCCCGGAGATAAAGAAATTTTGCACGAAGTAGGTCAGCATAAGCAGCGCTATGCTTTAGAGATCCTGCAAAAAAGAACTCCGAAAAATCGCGGCATTAAAACAGAAGAATACAACGTTAAAGATCCTGAAGTCGAAAAAGCTTTAGAGGCATTGTTAGCAAGTCTGCATGAATACGCGGAAACAAATCCAGACATGGCCTTTGATTTTGCGGTAGCGGCTTTCATGTTTGAAAGTTATGAGGCCGCACTTTCTATTCTTGAATTCAGTCCAGAGTCACCGGCACTGATGTGGTTCCGCCTTGAGGTCCTGCTTAAGTGTCGCAGATTCGTCGAACTTTTAAATGAACTTGCCAAAGTAGAACTGGCTTTGGCTGAAGATCCAGAAACATTTTTTGCAACAGCTTACCTGCGCGCCCAAGCATTATGGGGCTTAGGCCAAAAGCACACAGCCATTGAAGTGATGGAAGGTTTATTGGCGTCCCGTCCCCACTATCGTGCTGCAAGCGCCCTTATTGTGGTGTGGAGATCCCAGTGAAACGCGCGTTCTGGATCTTAATCACTCCGATAGCGGGCTTTTTAGTTTTATATTTACTTGGCACTAAGGTAGTCGGACCAAAATTAGAGGCGTGGACGTTACACAAAGTCCAAAGTTATTCTGATCAAGAGTTACCAGTCAGTATCCGCGCTGGAAAGCTTCAACTAAAACTATTTAAGCCTTCCTTGATTGTTGAAGATATTGAAATCGGCGCTAAAGGTGACTTAGCGAGATCCGTCCAAAAAGTTCATATCAAAGGCCTTCGCGTTTTTTTGGATTTCTTTCAATTGTTAGTGGGAAAAGTAAAACTTTCTGCAGTGGTGGTTGAAAGCCCGGAAGTGGTTTTAGATATTGATCCTTTTTTAGAAGACGACACCCCACCCAAAGAACTTCCAATTGATATGATTTTTGATCAATTGGAAAAGCTCCCTTTGCAAAGGGTGTTTTTACAAAACTTAAGTTTAAAAGTCAGTTCTAAGAAACTAAAATTCGCAACGGAAATTCAAAGTGGTGATTTGCTTCTTAATAACATGGCAAAAAACATCACAGCCAAAATCAATCTTCCAGCTTTGACGGCTAGTTATGATGGTATCAGCAACCTTGAAGGCTCTTTAGATTCTCATCTCTACCTGACTCGCCAATCTTTGCGCATCATTCAACTAGGATTGCGCTTAGATTCCTCAGAACTTTATGCCCGCGGCGAACTGACTCGTATTAAGAAAGTGACGATCAAACCTTCTGGCGTATTAGATATTTCAGGAAAAGTTAACCTGCAGGATCTGTATCAAGAAATTAAAAAAATCCGTCCCGGCTTAAAAATTCCTACTTTAGCAGGACAGGTAAACCTCGATGTAGAAACCCGCTTTGATGGATTAAAAAATCTGCGAGGTAAAGCCGACCTTACTACCCGCGCCGTTGTGGTTGATAAATTTGAATTAGGCGATGCGCGCATACAAGGTGATTATCAAGATAACGTAGTCACCTTATCTGAATTACGAGCCCACCACCCAGCAGGTGAAGCGGTTTTAACTAAATCTCAAATCACCTTAGATGGAAATTTCCCATTCACAACGAAATTGCATTTTGATTGGGAATTGCAAAAACTATTTGAATCTTTGGACCTAGCTAGCATTCCCGTTGGCATGGACTTAAAAGCGGATGTTCCTTGTGAAGGTCAAATTTATCCAAGTCTGCAAGTCACTTGTTCAAACGTAAATCTTAATGCTGAAAACCTGTGGGTTAAGTCAGGCATGGCAAAAACGGATGACTACATCCTAGAACTTGTCAGCATGGGGGCTAAGGGTCAGTTTAAAGTGACTCCGCAAAATATCGCCTACGCTGCGAAAGTAACCGTCGGCAATAGCAATGGCACAAGCGACGGAGTTATCGACTTTGCCCAAGGTTTTAAGATCAATTTTAAAACTGACAAACTCGACATGAAAGACATTAAAAATCTTTCTAATCTTAAAATTGAAGGCTCCGCTAGTATTGATGGCTCCACTTCAGGGGATTCACAAGCAGCGATCTTTGATATGAAGATGAATGCCAGGGAATTTACTTTTGAAGGTTTCTATTTAGGAAATCTGATTTCCACCCTGCACTACCGTGATGGAAACCTGGCATTTGAAGATGTCGCAGGGGCTGTGAATAAGACCCAGTATCTTGGCGATCTGACCGTTCGCTTTAACAGCAAGACCCTAGAGGGTGACTTTACTGCACCTACCGCGGACCTAAATGATATCGCTTTAATTTTTTCTAAGATTTATGAACTTCCAGTTTCAATTCAAGGAATTGGCTCAGCGAAAGCTAAAGTTAGCGGCCCCTTAGACTTTTGGAAAATGAATTATCAGCTGCAATCAGCTTTTAAGAAAGTTTCCATCGGGCCAGAAACTTTTGACCAGTTGCAATTCAACGTTTCTGCCGTGAATGGCAATATGAACACAGATAAAGTTCAATTGACCCGCGGACTATCCGCTTTGACTTTGCAAGGGGGCATCAGCTCTGATCAGGTGATGAATCTTTATGCTGACGGTAAAAACTGGAAGCTTGAAGAGTCTGATAGTATTAGCAAAGTTAATTCAAATATCAGCGGTAACTTGAATTTCGCAGCTGAACTTAAAGACAATGTAAAGAGCCCGCAAATTCTCGCTAAAGGGGCTATCACTGATACCTACTTTGAAGAACAGGAAATCCCCAATTCTAATTTCATATTTAGAATCAATCGTGATTTCCTAAATACTCAAGTCAGTCTTTTTGGCGACAAAGTTCAGTCGGAATTCCAATATCCTTTTGAAAAAGGTCGCGCTCCGCTATTAATTAAACTTAATACCAACGACTGGAACTTCTCTTCTTTGCTAGGTCTTATTGGCGGAATTAATTTAGCAAATGAATACAATTCTTCATTAACGACCCATGTCGATCTAAGATCTGAATCAGGCGACCTATTTAAGTCTTCAGGAAAAGTGACAGTACAAAATCTGTCGCTTAAACGCGGAACAATGAGCTTTGCCAACAAAGCTCCCATTGAAATCATCGCAAATAACGGCGCTTTAACTATCCGCAATTTCACCCTTGAAGGCCCCCAAAACCGCCTGCAAATCCGTGGTGAAGATTTCACTGCCGATAATTTAAACGTAGCTGTGAACCTTGAAGCAGATATGCGATTACTGCAAATCTTTCTTCCCTTCTTAGAAGATTTGGGTGGACCTATTAACCTTTCAACCACTGTTTCCGGAAAGATCACTAAGCCTGCGATTCTTGGAAACTTTAACGCGAATCACGCTTTTATCAAAATCAAAGGGTTTCCTCACCCGATTGAACGACTTTCTACGGAAGTAGTATTTTCACAAAGTCGAATCATTATTAACGGCATAAAGGCGCAAATTGCTGGCGGTACTTTAACCGGAGACGGTAGCATTCAAATTAATGGAATCAAGGATCTGCCAACTTCTATCCGTTTAAGAATGGAAAATGTGACCTTCAACGTGCCAGACAAAATTAGAACCAGCGGTAATGCGGATATGTTATTTTCTGGCCGCTGGTTCCCGTTCACACTTTCTGGAACTTATCATGTCGCTAATGCCTTGGTGGAAAAAGAATTCACTGAAGATGGGGGCACGGTAGCAGGCGTAAAACAAAGTGTATACCTTCCTAAAGTCATCCGCGAAGGACGCTTTGAACCGGTGGTCTTAGACCTGCAAATCATTCTTGATAGAAATATCATCGTAAAAAACTCTTTGCTTGATGGTTCAGTGACCGGAAATATTCAGGTCAAAGGGCCGCCAGGAAATCCGGTTCTCTTGGGTCGCATCAACATGGATAGAAAATCTAAATTAATCTTTAAAGATAAAATCTTTGAAGTGCAAAACGGCGTGGTTGAATTCAATGATCCTAACGAAATCAACCCAAATCTTTATATTTCAGCTCAATCCCGCATTGATGAATACGACATTACTTTAATTGCCCAGGGACCGGCAAAGAACGTCGGCATTCGTTTAACGAGTATTCCTCCATTGCCAGAACAAGATATCATCTCGCTGATTGCATTAGGTGTGACGTCTTCAACCAAGGAACAAAACCTTACGTCTCGACAGCAAGCCGAACAACTGGGGGTTGAAATCGGTGGCGCTGTGTTAGCAAAACCCATTAGCAAACAGCTTGAAAGTACGTTGGGGTTAAATCTTCAAGTCACTTCAGAATATGACTCTACCCGCAACATCTCCGTTCCAAAAATCACTTTAAGTCGTCGCCTATCAGAACGCGTGAAAGTTTCTGGCAGCCGTCCTGTGGGTGACAATCAGTCCTATGATTTAAAATTGGAATACCTGATTAACAATAACATCACGGCGGTCGGCTCCTTTGAAAACCGTGGCATTGAAGAAAATACGACAATACAAACTGTGCAACCTGCAGCACAAAGTATCTTCGGTTTAGATCTAGAGTTTAAAAGGGAGTTCAAATAATGCATCGCTGGTCCTCCCTACTTATCAGTTCAGTTTTAGTTATCTCTAGCTCAGCCTATGCTAAGAAGTTCTTAGACTATTCGACCTTACCAAAAGACGTGCAGACGGATTTAATTCGTCGTTTTCCTAATATTGAAAAAGAAAAATTAACGTTAGAACAAGTTGATGAAGCTCTTCGCTATTTACAGGTCAAACAGCAGTTTGAAAAGCTGACTGTTTTAGACGACCAAGGGCCCCGTTACCGTTTGGAGTATAAAAAGACCCGTAAGGTTTCTGATGTTCGGATCAGTGGTAATAAAGAAATCTCTCGCACTGAAACTGAAAATATCTTTGCTGTTAAGGCAGGTGATGTTTTTGAACAAGAAGCTTTGGTTGAAGGTGGGGAACGGGTCCGCCAAGCTTATCGCGATCTGGGATATCTGAATGCCGTGGTGGATATTGAAATGCCACCTGAGTCGGAAGATCTCGTTGGTGTTAATGTTAAAATCACCGAAAACAAACAAACATTAACAAAGAACATCGTTCTATTAAGTCCCAACGATGAATTAAATAAGAAATTAGCAAAGGCTCTAAAAAAGTACACAGATGATCCTTTTACTGAAAATACATTAAGTAAAATCCAAAAAGCAGCCAGGGATTTTCTTAAAGAACATCATTATGTGCGTGCTGATATCATTGGCCCAACTACACAGTTTACAGCCGATGAAGCCCAAGTGACATTAAGCTACAGATTAGAGCGTACCGAAAAATATTCCTTCGAATATAAAGGCTTAAGCTACTTCCAAAAGCGTCAGATTGAAAAATACCTGGACTTAGAAAATTTCACCTCTGGCAATCCCTCAATCGGAACAGAGTTAGCGGCAAAAATTAAGAACTTCTATCTAACCGAAGGTTATGCGCGAGTAGAGGTAAAGGCTGACGAAACGGATATCCGCCCGTTCCAACGCCGGGTTTTATTTGAAATAGATGAGGGTCCGAAGATTAAGATTGAAAAAATCGCAATCAATGGACGCTTTAGCAAAGATGAAGCTTACTACGCAAAATTCATTGAAAAACACAGCTCAAAGCTAATTGATAAGGGCTTTTACAATAAGGATGATTTTGAAACGGGTTTAAAAAACCTGGTTTTAGAGTTGCAGAATAATGGCTACCTTCAGGCGAAGGTTCTTTCGACGCGAACTCAATATAATAAAACCAAGGACCGTCTGACTTTGTATGTAAATTTGGATGAAGGACCTCTAACGGAAATCGAATCGGTTTATTTCACTGGTAACAAAGATTTCTCTCAAGATCAGCTATTGAAAGTGACCGAAATTAAACCTGGCCCACTAAAACTGGGACAGATCGAAGAAGCTATCGCCGCGCTTAAAGAGTATTATCGCGAACGCGGTTATATCGAAATGCTTCTTTTAAATGAAAAAGAAGATTTAGTAACCTATGATGAAACCAACACCCGGGCTTCTTTAAACTTTAAAATCTTTGAAGGCCCGCAAGTTCGCGTCGCAAGTATTGTCTTAGAGGGGAATGACTTTACCAAAGATTACGTCATTCAGCAGGAATTAGATTTTAAAAATGGTGATTTAGTCACGCCAAAAAAAGTGGACGAGTCCATCGCCCGCCTACAGCGCTCTGGATTTTTTAGCACCGTAGAAATCCGTACCCTTGAAGAAAAGACGAATGTTTCTAACCGCACAATCTTAGTTAAAGTGACAGAGCGCGACCCAGGACTTTTCACCTTAGGCGCCGGTGCGACCAATGAAAGAACCCTGACCTTACGCGGTTATACAAGTGGTTCTTATCGCAACCTTTGGGGTACAGGACGCGGGGTTTCGTTACGTTTAGAAGGTAACTACAACGTTGCTGACATTAAGTACTTAGAAAGCCGCATCGTCTTTGGATACTTAGAACCTTATCTATTTGGCACCCGGGTCCGTGGTCGCGTGAATATCACACGTTCTAAAACTGTGACTGATTATGAAATTCGCCAGGTGTCGGAAGTCAATTCGACTACTTATTCAGTGGAAAAAGACTTCACCTCTCACATCTTAGGCATCTGGGACATTTGGTCTTTAGCGACAATCAAAGACTTCGGGGTGGATGATCGCTACCCGTTTCCTGAAACGACACAAGATATTGCAACCACAGGGCCGACGCTGGATTTAGACTTTAGAGACAGCCCCTTCAACCCGACCCGCGGCAACTTCACCCGCTGGAGTGCCGAGTATTCCGACCCTGTTTTAGCAAGTACTGAAACTGATAACTTCGCGATTAAATACTGGCGCAGTACCTTAAGCTTTACTCACTACACGACTGTCGGAACCTTGCAATTGCAACCCGTGGTTTGGGCCAACCAATTGCGCGGCGGCTACATCCAAAACCTCAGCGATAAGCCACTGGGAGGCGTTCCTTGGGATAAAAAAGGCTTCACCTTAGGGGGACAATCAACAATTCGTGGTTACGAAGCTGGAACCCAAGAGGTCTTTCCTAACCGTCAAGACTTGGGCCTTTCAGAAAGTGAAAAGACCTATTTCCTTATTTCTGATGCCAGCATGTACCTGCTTAAATCAGAGCTGCGCTTCCCAGTTTATGGCGCTTTAGGTGGAGCTATATTCTATGATGGTGGTTCCGTACAGATCAAAGGACTGCACTTTAAAGACAACTATCGTGATTCTGCTGGTTTCGGGATTCGATACAGCACCCCAGTAGGGCCGCTAAGTTTAGAATGGGCTTGGAAGCTTGATGCTCGTCCAACGGAAGAACCTTGGCGCTTCCACTTGTCTATCGGTACGTTCTAGTCTTCATTTTCTGGTGGGGCATTAATGGTAAACTCACTATCCACACAACAACTTAGAGCTATGACTTGACCATCTCGTTTCAAGGTTCCTATTTGTAAACTGTTGATGGTCATCTCAAGTCTTTCTAAGGAAGCTCGTTCTTTTAGAGCATGTTTTACCTGAAAGAAATAACTGTCTTTCAGTTCGCCGGTAAACATCTTAGCCGCAATTTCGTAAATTTGCGCCGCTACTTTTTCTTCACGCTCATAAAGGTGAATCCACTGACGGCAGTAAATATCTTCAATGGTATAAGTGATATAATCAAAAAAGTTGAGCGAACGGAAAAATTGCGTGTTCTTTAAAGAGTAAAACTCAACGATATATTTAGGGTTTTTAAGGCACTCTAGAAGTTTAGAGTTTGGTTCAAACCCGTAATACTCAAGGGCTTTAAGCGTAAAAAACTCTTTGTCCTTTAATTGCCTGCCCGCCGCTAACACAGATTTACAGATACTAAGGTAGTCATTAAGATCTTTCACCACCTCAGCCATTGAATCCTCATTGAGCTGATGAAAATAAGGTAGAAGTCCACTGCCAGAGGGGCGGATCGAAAGACCCTCGTCTTCGAAGTAGGCACAAAGTTCTTCACTGAGGCGTTTAAACTTGCTGGAAAGATCTGTAGTTGGAGACATATTTAAAAGTGAACCTTGCTAACTTTTGGGATTTCAAAAAAACAAAGAGCTCCATTTGGAGCTCTTAATTAAGAAAACTGATCTAAAATAAACAGACTATCTTGTTTTGCTAGTTGCGAACTTGCGGCGAAGATCGTGTGTTACTTCAGTGATAGTTGCATTTAAAGTCACTTCAAACAAATCGTCTGCAGAAACTTTATAAAGCTCACCTAGTTTTTTAAGAGCATTGATTGGTGGATGGGATACGCCACGTTCCCAATTAGAAATGAATTGCGGTGTGGAATAACCCAATTTATCAGCGACGTCTCTTTGAGAAAGCCCTGCTGCTACACGCTTATTCTTCAAAAATTCTGCTAGCATATTTTTTTGTTTCATCAGTTCCATCCTAATACCATGAGCTTACACACAACCCGCCAAAGGTGACAAGTACTTGATGATAAAAATCTGTCAAAGACTGCGTGTTTCAATGTGCGGTTTACTAAACAAAATTAGTATACACCACTAAGCAATAAAGTACTTTCTGTTTTTGCACAATAATTATTCAATCATATGCGAGTTATTTCATGTTTCATTCAGGGAACTGTGGGAAGATGTTTACATGGAAACTAAACAACCTCTGTGGTCAGAAACCTACAAAGTTACAAGTCTTTTAGTAAATCCCGCTGGTAAATTAGGCCTCTTTGGTCTCCTTAATTTACTTCAAGAAACCTCGTGGATCCATGCCGAACACTTAGGGTTTGGCGTTTCCTCTATGGAAAAACATGGGCTTTATTGGGTGGTCACTCGCCAACACCTAAAGGTTCACTCATGGGCCAATTATGGAGATAAGTTAACAATTCAAACTTGGGTGCGTGCGCCTGAAGGCTCATTTACTGCCCGGGAGTTTAAAGTTCTTGATGAGAACGGGAATGAGGTGGCTTTGTGTACATCTACCTTCATCGCAATTGACCGTACTACAAAAAAACTTTTAGCCGCCCATGAACTGCAAAGCATGGAAAGCTTCACACTGACTCAAGCAACGGGATTGGTCGCTGAAAAAATAACCGCCGCGGGTGAGTTTGAAACATTAGCGCAGTTTCAAGTTCGCAACTCTGATCTAGATATCAACCAACATGTGAATAACACCAAATATGCTCAATGGGTTTTAGACGCCATCCCCTACCAATTCCACAAAACTTTGCGCCTAAAAAGTTACGCGGTGAATTTTTTGGCAGAGACTTTTTTAGGCGATACAGTCAGAATTGAACGCGACTGCCATACAATTGATGTGTCTAAGGCCTCCCATGGCGTTTCGACTTATCGGGGAATTAGAACCAGTGACGACAAAGTTTTATTCACCTCTCAACTAGAGTGGGAAAGAAGATCATGAACCTGCTGCAGCCCTTTGTTAGAACGCCCTTAACTGAACAATTTAAAATCAGCAGTGACTTGCAAAGAGTTTCCTCCGAAAAAATTGAAATCACTTTTCAATTTTCTGGTCCGCTTCACAAAATTCAATGGCCAGATCCGCTTATCATCGAAAGTCGTCAAGACGAGCTTTGGAAAACGACGTGTTTAGAAGCCTTTTTGGGAGCGGGTTCTGAACCTAAAGACTCTTACATCGAGATCAATTGCTCACCTAATGGCAACTGGAATGCTTACAGTTTTAGCAGTTACCGCGAGGGAATGACGCCTTCCGCCCATATCACTGTGCGTCTGAAAGAGAAATCAATCCAAGATCAAAACGCTGTTTTTAAAATCGAATTGCACAGTACGCAGGCAATCGCGACGGCGTGTATTGGTTTAACGGCAGTCACCGAGTTTACCGACGGCGAAAAAGCTTATTGGGCTTTGCGCCACCCGAAATCCACCGCGGATTTCCACGACAAGAACGGCTGGAAAACCTAGTCCCCGCTTGACCCTTTCTGGCCGAGCAAGTTAATTTGTCTCGGTTTCAGTTTCTTAATTCAGAAAGGATCTTCTTATGAAGAAACACACCGTTCGCGTTTATCCATCAAAAGAAAAATTGGATCGTAAAGATCAACTAGCTTGGAAAATTGCAGAAATCGCTTCTGACAATGCACCAATCAAAGCTGACGTTCTTGATATGGTTATCAACCGTATCATCGACAACGCTTCTGTAGCAATCGCTGCAGCCAACCGTCGTCCTGTAGCTTCGGCTCGTGCGATGGCGCTTGCGCATCCTCGTAACGGTGGTGCGACTGTATTCGGTATGCCGAATGATCAAAAATTTGATTGCGAATGGGCAGCTTGGGCGAACGGTACTGCGGTTCGTGAATTGGATTTCCATGATACTTACCTAGCGGCTGATTATTCTCACCCTGGTGATAACATTCCTGCGATCTTGGCCGTTGCTCAACAAATGGGTAAAAACGGTAAGGAACTTCTTAAAGGTATCGTGACTGGTTACGAAGTTCACGTAGACCTAGTGAAAGCTATCTGCCTTCACATGCACAAAAAAGATCATATCGCTCACTTGTGCCCTGCTCAAGCGGCTGGTATCGGAACTTTGTTGTCTCTTCCAACAGAAACTATCTATCAAGCGGTTCAACAAGCGGTTCACGTTTCTTTCACGACTCGTCAATCCCGCAAAGGTGAAATCTCTTCTTGGAAAGCTTACGCTCCGGCACACGCTGGTAAACTAGCTGTTGAAGCGGTTGACCGTGTTATGCGTGGCGAAGGTGCTCCATCTCCAATCTATGAAGGTGAAGATTCTGTTATCGCTTACATGCTTGATGGTAAAAACGGTAAATACGAAGTTCCACTTCCAGAAGTGGGCGAAGAAAAACGCGCTATCCTTGAGACCTACACTAAAGAACACTCGGCAGAGTACCAATCTCAAGCGTTGATCGACTTGGCTCGTAAAATGAAGCCAATGATCAAAAACTTCGACGATATCAAAGATATCGTGATCCACACTTCTCACCACACTCATTACGTTATCGGTACTGGTGCGAACGATCCACAAAAAATGGATCCAAATGCGTCTCGTGAAACTCTTGACCACTCAATCATGTACATCTTCGCAGTGGCTCTTCAAGACGGCACTTGGCACCATGTTAATTCGTACGCTCCAGAGCGCGCGAAACGCCCTGACACTGTGGCATTGTGGCACAAAATTTCTACTGTTGAAGATAAACAGTGGACAGCTTGGTATCACGAGACAGATCCAGATAAAAAACGCTTCGGTGGCCGCGTAGAAATCACGATGAAAGACGGTTCTAAAATCGTAGATGAACTTGGCGTAGCTGATGCCCATCCAGCAGGTGCCCGTCCATTCAAACGTGCCGACTACATCCGTAAGTTTGACACTTTGACTGAAGGAATCATCACTAAAGCAGAGCGTGATCGTTTCATCGGTCTGTGCGAGCGTTTAGAGACTTTGACTGCTGAAGAAGTTCAACAGTTGAACGTTCAGATCCCAATCGAAAAGCTTGTTAACAACAAGCGCGATAACAAAGGTATCTTCTAGTTACGAAGAGCGCCTGACGGTGTGGGAGGGGCTACTTGCTATCTCCTCCTATGCGGTCACGCCATCGTGGCTCAATCGCCGCCGCACCTTTGGTGCGGTTCGCGCCATCCAGGCGCCGGCTAAGGCCCGCTTCGGATGAAACAGCAAGTAGCCCCTCCCACACCGTCAGGCTCATCATTACTTAAGGCACTTTTTCTGCTGATGAATACAATTCGGATTGGGATTTGGTACAATCACTAGAAGTGTTAGCAAAAAAACGTATCAAGTGATTGCAAATGAGATTTTCACGTTATGCCTTTAGTGGAATTTCTTAAGTTAAAGGCAAATTGAAAGATCCAGTCGCAGTTTTCTGGAAAAGATCTTTGAGTTTTTCAACTGGAGGAAAAAATGTTGTTTCCTGAAATTACACCGGCGCAGAAGCGTAAGAATTTTCGTGAGGCTTTGAAATCTGGGAAGCTTTTACAGTTTCCAGGATCTTGGTCCCCGCTTGTAAGTATGGCGATTCAAAAAGAAGGATTCGATGGGGTTTATATCTCTGGGTCTGTTCTTTCTAATGACCTTGGTTATCCTGATATTGGTCTAACTACTTTGACTGAAGTGGCTCAGCGTGGTCGTCAGATTGCCCGTACCACTTCACTTCCAACTATCATTGATATCGACACTGGATTTGGTGAGCCGATGTCGGCGACCCGCACTGTGCAAGAAATGATTGAGATGGGTTTAGCGGGTTGTCACATTGAAGATCAAATCAATCCGAAGCGTTGCGGTCACCTTGATGGTAAAGGTCTTGTGACTCGCGATGAAGCAACTCGCAAAGTCGCAGCGGCGGCTCGTGGTAAGAAGCTTGATGAGAATTTCTTATTGATCGCTCGTACGGATGCCCGTGCCGTTGAAGGTCTTGATAAGGCCATTGATCGCGCGAAAGCGTATATCGATGCGGGTGCGGATTGCATCTTCACGGAAGCCCTTGAGAATGAAAAAGAATTTGAAACGTTTCGTAAGGCTGTCAATGTTCCTTTACTGGCAAACATGACTGAATTTGGTAAAGGCCGTCTTTACACTTACGAAGAGTTATCGAACTTAGGTTATAATATCGTGATCTATCCTGTAACTACGTTCCGTTTGGCGATGAAAGCTACAATTGATGGCTTAAATGAAATCAAAGCTAAGGGCACTCAGGAAGGGCTTTTAGGCAAAATGCATCATCGTAAAGATCTTTACGCGTTAACAAGATACGACGAGTACAACTCATTTGATTCAAGCATTTTTAACTTTAAAGTGCGCGAATAATTTAGACTGTTAAAACTTAATCAAAACTTTGAAAGGCTCGCCCCGCGCGGGTCTTTCTTTTTTTCACCAGAGCTTTTCTTGACGATTTTTTAGATGGTGAATTAGCTTTTTAATTAATGCAGCTAAAGGTTTTTCTTTCCGACTCATTAAATCCTCATCTGAATCTCGCCACCGAGGAGTGGATCTTTAATAACTTAGAACCTGATCAGCATGCCCTTTTCCTATGGCGCAATGAAGACACAATCCTGATTGGTCGCAACCAAAATCCCTGGTCTGAATGTAATTTGCTAAGAATGGTTGATGATAAAGTTCATCTAGCCCGCAGAACCACCGGTGGCGGCGCGGTCTTTCACGATTTAGGGAATACAAACTTCAGCTTTTTATCGCCGAAACAATCTTACAACCTGCAAAACAACACCCAGATTATTTTTCAAGCTTTAGAAAAGTTTGGGGTTAAGGGTGAAACTTCCGGTCGCAATGATTTATTATTTCGCATGGCCGATGGTTACCGTAAGTTTAGCGGCAGTGCCTATCGCGAAAAGAAGGATCGCATATTTCATCACGGAACTCTTTTATTAAATACAAATATACAACGTCTTAGAAGTTACTTATTAGCCAATCCGAAACGACAAAGAGCCTTCAACTTGGAATCGACACGAGCTCGTATAGCAAACTTAAGTGAAATAGCTAAAGACGTGCGCCACGAAAAAATGGTCGAAGCTATGATTGCTTCATTTCAACGCTTTTACAGCTCGTCTTCAGAAATCGAATGTTTGACGGCTTCTAGTCTGCTTGAGATCCCGGAATTAAAATCGCAGTACGAATCGTTAACTGCTTGGGAATGGCTTTACGGTAACACCTTAGAGTTCAATCATCACATCCAGGAATATCTATCTCTGGGTGCCTTTGAAATTCAATTTAAGGTTCGCGATGGTTTCGTGAAAGATTTAAGAATTTACACGAACTGCCTTTATCCAACCCTGGTCGAAGAAATAACCGAAGCGTTAATGGAAAAACCCTACGACTGCCCTTCGGTGATTCGCAATTTTGAGCCCATCATCAGTTCCCACCCTGAGCTTGAATCAGGTTTGCGGGAACTTCGGGCTTGGATCTGTCAAACTATCAATTAGCAGCCAGAACCTTCCATAACAATGTTATGAATCTTTCCATTTTCAGTATCGATAATTAAAAGTGACTGGAAAGTAACTCCGCACTGAACAGCACCCATTGGCGCCACACCGTATTTTACGGATTTGATTGAACGCAAGATCTGTTCTGCGCGTTCTACCTTTAGCATTGCGTCTGCGTATTTAATTTTATCGGCGTCAGTTCGTTCACTCTCTTCCAGGGTTTGAAACAACACCACTTTCACGTATTCAATTCCGCCCATCATGTTATCTAGCCCCCACAATAGCGAGTCTGTAGCCCAGGCTTCGCTACCAATGGTCCAATGTGCTTCAAAGTCCGAATCCGATTCTACAAGCTCTTCTTTAAGGGCAAGTTCTTTTATCATTACCTTTGGATCTTTATTTGGGGTTACTGAGTAGGTTTCAGAACCTTCGGCTAAGGAAGCTAGTAGGTCCGTAGCAAATGAAATACGCTTTTCGATTTCTTTATTTGCGGCATTGGCGCTTAGGGCTAATGCAAACGAAATAACAAAGATTAACTTTTTCATGGACACCTCATTGGTTTTAAAGATGTCCTCTTATACAGAGTGCAGCGTTAAATAATAAATGAATGATTTAATAATAAATATACGCCGATTGAATAGTAATTATTTCTGACCATTGACCCGGGATGCCCTCTCGGCATAGTTTACGGCCATGACTAAGCTTAAAGTTTTCCTTTCTGATAGTTTAAATCCTCACCTTAATCTTGCTACAGAAGAATGGATCTTCCATAATCTTGATCCATCTCAACAGGTTTTATTCTTGTGGCGCAACGAAGAAACTGTGGTGATTGGGCGCAATCAGAATCCTTGGTCTGAGTGCAACTTGGCGCAAATGAAAGCTGACAACGTACACCTGGCACGCAGAACAACCGGCGGTGGCGCTGTATTTCATGATTTAGGGAATACCAACTTTACCTTTCTTTCCCCTAAAGAGTCCTATAAGCGCGAAAACAATATTCAAATTATTTTTGACGCATTAAAAACATTTGGCATCCAAGGCGAGGCTTCGGGCCGTAATGATTTATTGATCCCTTTCCACGATGGTCCCCGCAAGTTCAGTGGCAGTGCTTATCGCGAAAAGAAAGACCGCGCTTTTCATCATGGGACTTTATTATTACATGCGGACCTTACGCGCTTGGGAAATTATCTGACTCCGAATCCTAAAAAGCTGCAGGCCAAAGGCAAAGAATCAGTGCGCGCACGAGTGGCCAACTTGACTGAAGTTGCAAAAGAAATCCGTCATGAACAAATCGTTGAAACCATGGTGGCTTCTTTTGAAAAGTTCTATGGTGGTAAAGCAGAGATTGAATCTTTAACTTTATCAAGTCTTCAGCAAATTCCTGACTTGAAAGCTCAATATGAATCTTTAAGCGCTTGGGATTGGTTGTACGGAAATACGTTGGAATTTAATCATAAGATGGATGACTATTTATCTTTGGGATTTTTCGACTTCCACTTTCAAGTTGAAGACGGTGTGATTAAAGACTTAAAGATTTTCACTGACTGTCTTTACCCGGCGTTGATCGAAGAGTTGACGACAGGCCTGCGGGGGCAGGCTTACCGTGGGGAAACAGTTCGCAAGGCTTTAAAACTTGCCCGCGAAAAGTATTCAGACCTTTCCGCAGGACTTGCAGAACTTGAAGAATGGCTTTGCCGCCACCTTGAGGTTTAGTAACTAAAAAGATCCTACTTTTACTTGGTCTTTTTAAAGTCCACACAAGTGAACTGTTTAAACACGCGATTGCCGTCAGATCTAAAAACGTGTTCGTTATAAAGATTCGCCGCTAATACTTTTCCGGAGCCATTGCTTAGGATTTTCACCTCAGCAGAGGTGTCTTTATCAAGTTTTACGTAATAAGCGACAAAGTCGTCTTTATAAAGATAAGGGCCTTTTACTCGGCCTTCAAAGAAGCCGGTACCAAATGCTTTTTTAGCTCCACCAGCCAGTTTGATTTCGATTTTATTAATACCTTCGCTGTTAGCCTTTAAAGTAACAATGCATTGAGAGCTTTCAGATTGAATGGCTTTACAACCTAAGTGTTTTGCGAAGGCTCCCTTACCGTCGTCCATACATTGCTCTTTTTTAGCAACGCGACCTTGGAACTCTAAAACAGTTCCAGCTTGGGCACTGAGAGCAAATAAAGTAATCAAACTAGGAACTAGTAATAACTTTTTAAGCACGGGAACCTCCTGATACCAAAGCCTTAAGCAGCAACTGTTCCGGGGCTTAAAACCAATGAATTGCACTTAATTCGTTCCACCATGTACTCAATACCCAAATATGACGAAATTTGCTCTGCATCAGTCCCTCCCCCGGGTTGACCCTGATGTTCTGGCGTACTAGCTTTGGACCATAAAAATTTAGTAATTAAGACACATAGCAGGTAGGCCCCAGGCCGCCCTGAATATTTCCGCATCGGAGGCAATAATGGCTGAGTATATCAATCCAGATTACGTTCCAGAACCAGAGAAAATGAACGTTAAAAAAGGGCTTGATGGCGTTGTAATGGATACGTCTTCTGTATCTAAAGTAAATCCCCACACAAACTCTTTGATCTACCGTGGTTACCCAGTTCAAGACTTGGCTGAAAACTGCGCATTCGAAGAAGTTGCCTTCTTAATGTACAATGGCGAATTGCCAACAGCTTCTCAACTTGCTGACTTCACAAAAAAAGAGCGCGGCTACCGCGAGATCTCTACAACTTTGTTGAACGTGATCAAAGCTCTTCCACCAAAATGTCACCCAATGGATTCAATCCGCACCGCGGTTTCTTTCCTTGGCGCTGAAGACGCTCGTATTTGGGACGCTTCCCCTTCTACGAACATGGATAAAGCGATCCAATTGTTGGCAAAAATCCCAACTATGGTTGCTGCTGATTACCGTTTCAAAAAAGGTTTGGATTTCATTCCTCCTAAAGCGGACCTTTCTATCTCTGAAAACTTCTTCCACATGTGCTTTGGTAAAGTGCCACAGAAAGAAGTTGTTAAAGCTTTTGACGTTTCATTGATCCTTTACGCTGAACACAGCTTCAACGCTTCTACTTTCACAGCACGTGTTGTGACTTCAACTCAATCTGATATCTACTCTGCAACTGTAGCGGGTATCGGCGCGTTGAAAGGTCCTTTGCATGGTGGCGCTAACGAAATGGTTATGCACATGATGAAAGAGATCGCGGATCCAGCAAAAGCAGAACAGTGGATGCTTGATGCTTTAGCTCAGAAGAAAAAAGTAATGGGCTTCGGTCACCGTGTTTACCGTTCTGGCGATTCTCGCGTACCAACTATGAAAAAATACGCGCAAGTTATGGCTGATGTGACTGGCGAACAAAAATGGATGCAAATGTACACAGCGCTTGAAAAAGTGATGGTAGAGAAAAAGAAAATCTACCCTAACTTGGATTTCCCAGCGGGTCCTGCTTACTACATGATGGGTTTTGAAATCGACTTCTTTACTCCAATCTTCGTTATGGCACGTACTACAGGTTGGTCTGCTCACATTATGGAGCAAGCTGCTGACAATCGTATCATCCGTCCTCTTTCTGAGTACGTAGGTAAAGAACAACGCAAAGTTGTTCCTTTGAACGAACGTAAATAATTGGCGGCGCCCGGCGCCAGCAGGGCTGGAGCAGCGTCCACGATTAAAAAACAAAAAGGGAGCTTTTTAGCTCCCTTTTTTTATAGTCCCAACATTTTCTGATCGAGCATCAAACGCTCGTGATTATAACTGGCTAAGGTCTTTTTCATCATCTCGGATGAATATCGATTATGGTTTGCGCGAATTAGGCTGGCTAACGTAACTTCCAAAGACAAAAAATAGTCGCTCTTGCTTAAGGTGCTGCGGAACTCAAATTCTTGCAGTTTTTCAAAACCACCCATTTGGCG
The DNA here is from genome assembly GCA_041888585.1 of Bdellovibrio bacteriovorus. Lineage (GTDB taxonomy): Bacteria > Bdellovibrionota > Bdellovibrionia > Bdellovibrionales > Bdellovibrionaceae > Bdellovibrio > Bdellovibrio bacteriovorus_I. The sequence continues at coordinate 2,166,759 of CP168971.1, forward strand.
ACGGGCGCGCATAAGTTCTGCCATGTCTTTTAAGTGAACCATCATTTGTTGGGAAAAACGGCGCTCAACGAAGTCTGAATCAATGTTTTGACTCCACTTTTGCAAGGTACCCATTTCTGAAACCTTCACTAGCACCGGAATTTGCTTATCGATTTCTAATGCGGTTTTAGCAGCCGCTTGAAAGCGAATTTTCAGTGCCTCAGGGCTGATAATAGCCTCTACAGTGCCGCCATTTCTGGGCAGTCTCGAAGCGAGACTGCGACCTTTTACAGTCATTAAAAGCAATCCTGCTGCAAATAGCGAAAAGCTTAAGCATGAAACCACCATCAATCGTATAAAGTTCTTTGTCATCGTGTTCATATCAAAGGTTTATTTCAAACCCTGTGCCCTGTTTAATTTTGAGACGCATTAGGGATTGCCAAAGCTTACCGTCTTTACTGAAATAGTTCCTATTCAATGAGGAACTTCATGCTTAAGAACGTTTTATTAATTTTGGCTTTGACGATTGTGGGTTGTGCGCAACTAGAAAAAACTCCGCAAGTTCAGGGCATTGCCGTTAAAGATTCGGTTTATGTTTCAACCATTCCTTCTCGTGGGCTTGATTATGAATCAACCGTTTCAAAGATCGCTTTTGCCTCTTGTGCAAATCAAGACCAGCCAGAGCCTTTGTGGAAAGATATAGCTGCAACAAAGCCTGATTTATTTTTGTTCTTAGGCGATAATGTTTATGCCAGCAGCTTTTCACAGAAACCTATTTCAGAGCAGTACCGCAAACTTGACCAGATTCCAGAGTACCGCGCCATTCGTGAACAAGTTCCATTCTTAGCAACGTGGGATGATCACGACTATGGCGTGCGTGATGGTGGCAAAGACTGGGCCGGAAAAGAATCGGCCCGTCGCGATTTCATGAATTATTGGACTTACACCCGTAATAGCATTCCTCTGGAACAAGGTGGAATTTATCATGCAAAAACAATCGGTCCAAAAAAGAAAAGTGTGCAAGTGATCTTGCTTGATACCCGCTATTTCAGAAGCAACCTTATTGAACGACCAGGAAATGAAGGCAAAGCCTATGACTATCTTCCCAGTGAAGAAGGCACTATTTTAGGCGAAGCACAATGGCAGTGGTTAGAAGAACAATTAAAGCGCCCTGCGCGCGTGCGCTTCATTGTTTCAAGTATTCAATTGATCGCAAACGATCCTAAATACGAAAAATGGGGAAACTTCCCGAAAGAACGCCAACGCTTCTTTGATCTATTGAAAAAAACCAAAGCTAAAAACGTCGTCATTTTAAGCGGTGACCGCCACATTGCTTCCATCGCTAAAACTCAAGTGCAGAACTATGGCGACTTATACGAAATCACCGCAAGTTCCATCAATCGTGCAAATACTTACAGTGATGCAGATAAAGAATATGTTGGCCCGGTTTACAACAAAGAAAATTTCGGCTTAGCGTCCATTGATTGGACTAAAAAGAAACTGCACATCGAAATCCGCGGCTTCAACAACGAAATCGCCAATACGATTAGTATACCAATCCGTTAAGATTGCCGAGATGAGTTTCGTTGCAAGACGGAAGCCGCTTATTTATCTAAGCGGCTCCAGTCTACTAAAGTATTATTTTTAGAAATATTTTGACCGTTATTTAAGACAGTTCTAACCCACAATATGATTTCATCCACGGCGGCATCGAGGTGAGTATCGTCGATCACAATTGATGGAATATTTAAGTGTGAAGCTGCATTCTGTGAATCATCAAAAGGGCCTTGTAACATCACCAGCCCTTTGCAGATGGAACTATTTCTGCACACCTCTGCCATGTACTCGGCACCGACACTGACACCAACGCCGATGATGTTGTCACTGTCGACCGCTGGATGGTCTTGAAGGTAATGAAAAGCTGCTTTCAAATCTTCAATTCGTTTTGAAGGAGACTCCCAGGGTTCTGCTTGCGTTTCGTCTTCACTAAAGTAGCGGTGATCAATCACCATTGTGACAAAGCCTTGTTCAGCCACTTCCCGAGCGATCACTTCGGTAAGTCTTTGTGTAGCACCTGTGACAGCACTTTCAAAAAGAAGGGCTGGCTGAAGACCCGCAATGTTTTCAGGAACAAAGAGCTGTCCTTCAAGCATGCGCCCCTGCGAGATGTAGTTCACGGTGATTTGCATACAACCCCCGTATGACAGAATAAACTTTCACCGTCATTCACACAGGGGCTTTGAAAGAAAAATGCAGTAAAACAATCTGCTTGATAACAAAGACTAAAGTTGGCGTGAAATGCATGCAGCATTCCACGCGCATAAAACGAGATTCCTGCCTTATTACTGCTGCAGACTTACGACATCTAAGAACAAACCAAGAACTTCTTTGGGCTTTTCGATACGGTTAAAGAGACTGTACTTGCGAGAACAAATAAGCTCTAACGATGTATCAATGTCTCTGTTAACAGAATAGACAAACGATTTAGCATAGATTTTCTGAGTTTCTATATCCAAGCCTTTGTCGTTATCAACTACACTGACGACTTTAAACTTCAAGCCCGCCGGCAGAACTATCAAACCCTGGGAATTAACATACTGGCTGTTGCGAAGATTATTTCCCACCAGACTAATATGACAGTGATCATTTTTATACTTTGAATAGAAAGACTGACTGGATCGGCTGTTCTGAGCATCAAAAACAATGTCTTTTTTCAGAACTAAATGCGTCTGCGTCTGAGCTAGGGAAGCGCTTGAAAGCAGACAAAGCCCCATAGAAACTGCAAATGAACGAAAAGTGGTAAGCATAAACATCCTTTCTGTAAGGACTGTATGCTTACCATAAAACTGCTTTCGCTATTTCATCCTACTGGATCCAAACCATGGGCTTTATAAACATTCCCTGTTTCTGACAAAAAGCGCCGGAACACCCTTAAAATACGGCTAGTGATGGGCCGTGCGCTCGATTTAAGGCATTGCGATATATGTAAGTTATTGAAATTAGGCACATTTAATATGAATTAAAATACACTCTTGACTCATTCCAAGTTTAGAATTATTCTAATTTTAGAACTTATACAACATCTAGCGTTAGAGTACCTGAGGCTAGAAGGTTTAAAAAAGGATGAGAATGAAGCACTGCTTATCTACAGCTGAAATTGAAGGACGTTTGCAAGCCGCAGGTGTGCAGCCGACTTTACAACGGATTGCTATTAGCAAATTTGTGCTTTGTGAAGCCGACCACCCTAGTGCGGATGATGTGAAGGAATGGGCAGAGCAAAATCTGGGTAAAATCAGCCAAGCCACTGTCTATAACACTCTAAACACTTTAGTGGATGCGGGAATTCTTAAGGAGTTCCGCTTCAACCATTCCGACAAAGTGATCTATGATTGCAACACCCACGATCACTTTCATTTTGTGGATGAAAAAACCGGCAAGATTTACGACATCAACCCGGAAGACGTTCAGCTGAACATCTCAATCCCCAAGAAGTTCAAAATTAAAGATGTAAAGTTGATTTTTAAAGGCGAAGTTAAATAACCAAATTTCTACACCACCAAACAAGGAGTACATTAAATGTTAACTATCGGTGATAAATTCCCAGAGTTTAAATTGCAAGCTTGCGTATCTCGCGAAAAAGGCAAAGAGTTCGCTGAAATTGCTAACAAAGACGCTAAAGGTTCTTGGGCAGTATATTTCTTCTGGCCATTGGACTTCACTTTCGTGTGCCCTACTGAAATTGCTGAGTTCAACAAAGAATTCAAAAATTTCCAAGCTCGTGAAACAAAACTTTTCGGGGTTTCTGCTGATTCTCACTTCGTGCACTTAGCATGGAGAAACAATCACGATGACCTTAAGGACTTGAAATTCCCAATGCTAGCTGACTACAAAAAAGAATTGGCTGCTCAATTGGGCGTTCTACATAAACAAGACCACGTTCCATTGCGTGCAACTTACATCGTAGATCCAGACGGCATCATCCGTTGGGTGTCTGTAAACGACCTGTCTGTAGGCCGTAACGTAAAAGAAGTTGTTAGAACTTTGGACGCTCTTCAAACTGACGAACTTTGCCCATGCAACTGGGAAAAAGGTCAAGCGACTTTGACTGTTTAATCAGTTAGTTCAACAGAAGGCAGGATATCTCCATCCTGCCTTCGCTTGAAATAATCGACCAAGGAGTACGTAATGATTTCCGAAAAAGTTGATGCTTACTTAGAAAAAGAATTCCCAGAGATGTCTTCAACCATCTTCCGTGATTTGTCTTTGAATCTTAAAAAGGTTTTGGAAGACAGCCCGCTTGAGCCGCAAGAGCGCTTCATGAACTTGCTATCCATCGCTGTTGCTTTAGAAAATAAAGCTCTGGTGGATTTATCAAAGTCAGTTCTGACTGAGCTGGGAACTGCTCCAGAACTTATGCAAGAAGCAGCAGAAATTGCTGGTATCATGGGTATGAATAATACTTACTACAAATTCAAATCTTTCTTGCCACCAGAATTAGCGCAAGCTGATTACCAACGTGCGGGCCTGCGCATGAATTCATTGGCTAAATCTTTGAACTCGAAAAAAGATTTTGAAATGATGGCCTTATCTGTTTCCATCGTGAATGCCTGCCCGGTTTGCGTAGTAAGCCATGAAAAAGCAGTCAGAACACATGATGTTTCAAACGACAAAGTGCATGATTTGGCAAGATTAGCTGCCACAGCAAAAGGATTGACGACGCTGAAAAAAGCGATTTCGTTATAAAAACAAAAAGCGGAGGAAACTCCGCTTTTTTTATTTCTAGTATTCTGTAAGTTCGATTGAGTGGCCATCCGGATCAAGCACGATGGCCTTCTTCCCGTCTGGCATTTCTGTCGGGTCTAAAATACACATAGCGCCTGGAATCTTTGTCAACTCTTCAACGGTTCTTATTAGATCTGTAATTTTAAAACCCAACTGCAAGCTTGGAATCTTCGAACGTAGTGGATTGTTCGTAGAATATAAAGAGAACTCCACACCATTGTGAGTCGCGCGAAACACTTCGGTCCCTTTATCCACTTTTGACGCTGTAAATTGAAAGCCAATTAATCGGTAAAAACCCAGCATCGGTTCTAGCTGCGGGGTTGTTATTGTGATAGAAGTGATTAGCAAACTCATTGATTTATTATCTGAATCGAGGCTTTATGAAACAAGAGAAAATTTATTTAAGAGACTACAAAGCTCCATCTTTTTCCGTAGATTCTATAAACCTCGACTTCAACCTCAATGAGGACTTTTGTCGAGTTGTCGCTAAAAGCAATATAACTAAGAAGGAAGCTGCAGAACTTCGCTTAAACGGTGAAGATTTGAAGTTAGTTTCTATCAAAATTAACGACAAGCTTCTTACCTCTCAAGATTATCAAATCACGGGCGAAGAACTTATCGTTCCCCAAGTACCGGATAAGTTCGTTTTAGAAATTGAAACAGAACTTGAACCACACAAAAATACTTCTTTAGAAGGTCTATATAAATCTAACGGAATTTTCTGCACTCAGTGCGAAGCCCAGGGATTTAGAAAAATCACTTACTTCTTTGATCGTCCTGACATCATGACTTCATATACTGTGACAATCGAAGCTGATAAAAATAAATACCCTGTTTTATTGTCCAATGGCGATCGCATTCGCATTGATGATTTAGGCAATGGACGTCACAAAGCTTTCTGGAAAGACCCCCACAAAAAACCTTGTTACCTATTCGCTTTGGTTGCTGGTGACTTAGGCGTGATCCGCGATAACTTCGTTACGAAATCCGGCAGAAAAGTAAATCTTGAAGTGTATGCTGCCCACGGTAAACAAGAGCGCTGCTGGCATGCCATGGATTCACTAAAAAAATCCATGAAGTGGGACGAAGATACTTTCAATCTTGAATACGACCTAAATGACTACATGATCGTGGCTATTGATGATTTCAATGCCGGCGCTATGGAAAACAAAGGCCTTAACGTTTTCAACTCCCGTTTAGTGTTAGCAGATTCTAACTCTGCGACGGATGTTGACTTTCACGCCATCGAATCTGTTGTGGCCCACGAATACTTCCATAACTGGACAGGAAACAGGGTTACTTTGCGTGATTGGTTCCAACTTTCACTGAAAGAGGGTTTGACGGTTTTCCGTGACCAAGAATTTTCCGCTGACATGACTGATCGCGGAGTGCAAAGAATTGAAGACGTTGATGCCCTTCGCGTGGGTCAGTTTGCTGAAGACGCAGGTCCTAACGCTCACCCGGTTCGTCCAGAATCCTGCATGGCGGTTGATAACTTCTTTACGATGACAATCTATGAAAAAGGATCTGAAGTTATTCGTATGATGCAAACGATTGTGGGCCGCAAAGGTTTCCGCAAGGGTATGGATGAATACTTTAAACGTCATGATGGCCAAGCTGTGACGACCGATGATTTTGCAGCGGCTATCTCTGAGCCTAATGGCAAAGACTTTACTCAGTTTAAGCGCTGGTATCACCAATCAGGCACACCTGTGGTAACTGTAAGTGAAAACTATGATGCGGCTAAAGGTGAATATCACCTGACTCTTGAACAACACTGCCCGCCGACTCCGAACCAACCAACTAAAGAGCCATTTCACTTACCGTTGATGATGGAACTTTTGGATAAAAATGGCCAAGAGCTGAAATTAGAATGCGATAAGATTGAAACGAACTCTGACGGCAAACACCTTATTGAGCTCAAAGAACAAAAAGAAAGTTATGTCTTTAAAGGTCTTAAAGAACGCCCTGTTCTTTCAATCTTACGCGAATTTTCTGCGCCAGTGAATTTGAAGTGGCAGGCGTCCCAAGACGATCTTTATTTCCTAATGGAAAAGGATACTGATTCTTTCAACCGTCGAGAGATGGCCCAAAAAATTGGTTTGGGTGTTCTTCGTCAACTGATTGATCAAGCCCGCAATAAAAAAGAGTTGGTCATTGACCAACGTTATTTAGCAGCGATGAGTGCCATCATCCGCGATGACAAAATGGACCATGGCTTTAAGGCAAAAATGTTACAACTGCCAAGCCATTCCGTTTTAGCCCAAGAAGAAGCTGTCTTAGATGCAGAATCTTTCCATACAGCTCGCACTACTTTGAAAAAAGCCATTGCTAAAGAAAACCGCCAACAACTTTTAGAAATTTATCAAAAGTTCCATGGCCTAGAACCAAAAAGCCGCGACACCAAAGCCTTTGGCCACCGTTCTTTGAAAAACAGTGCTTTAAGCTATCTTGCAGAGCTGCATGATCCAGAACTTTTAGAAGTGGTTAACACTCAGTACTGGGGCGCTCAAAACATGACAGACCGTATGACAGCGATGATGATTCTTGCTGATTCAGAATCGGTTCACCGTGAAAAAGCACTCCATAATTTCTATGAAGAATGGAAAAACGATGCGGTTGTGATGAATAAATGGTTCACGGCCCAAGCGACCACAAGCCGCAAACAAACTTTAGAAGACGTGAAAACATTGACCAAGCATCCAGCGTTTAACATCACAAATCCTAACAATGTGTATTCATTGTTAAGAGCTTTTGGTGCAAACTTGGTGCGCTTCCATGATCCAAAAACAGATGCTTATGAGTTCTATGCCGATAAAATCATCGAAGTCGATAGCAAGAACCCACAAGTGGCTGCCCGCCTGTGCTCTGCTTTCAATTTCGTACAGAAGCTTGAACCGGCAATGAAAGAAAAGGCTTTAACACAAATCCGTCGCATGGTGGGAATTGAAGCCCTTTCCAAAAACTCTAGAGAGCTTCTTCAGTCTGCTCTTGCAGAGTCCTAGCTCTGAAAAGACAATTAAAAACAAAAAAGCCGGATTTTTAATCCGGCTTTTTTTATTTAACTTTGATCTGTTGTAGGAATTCTTCTCTGGTTTCTTGGCGAGTCTTGAAGTGACCTCTTAGATCAGCCGTGGATGTTGTACTGCCTGTGTCTTCAATTCCACGCATGACCACGCAGTAGTGTTTAGCGTTGATATGAACTGCCACATGTTCAGTATCCAAGATATATTGCAGGCAATCTGCGATCTGTTTTGTTAAACGCTCTTGCACCTGTGGACGGCGGGCAAAGTACTGAACGATGCGATTGATCTTAGAAAGACCAATCACCTTCTGATTCGGAATGTAAGCGACTGTAGCAAATCCATCAATCGGCAAGAAATGATGTTCACAGAACGAAAGGCAACTGATGCTTTGAACCACGATCATTTGGTCATAGTTCATTTTATTTTCAATCACGGTCATCTTCGGGAACTTCTTAGCGTCTAGACCAGCAAAGACCTCATTGACATACATCTTAGCTACACGGCGTGGGGTATCCCCCAGGCTGTCGTCCGTAAGATCAAGGCCTAACACTTCCATGATCTCGGTGAACTTTTCAGTGATTTTTTCGATCTTTTCTTCGTTAGAAAGACCGTTATGGATCATTGGCGTTGGACGAACATTATCCAGGATTTTCTTTACAAGAACGGCCGTTTCGTGGGCGTGAACGCCTGGCTCGATATCCTGTTTTTTGGGAGCCTTTTTGCTTGCGGTTTTCTTGGTGGTTTTCTTAAGTGCTTTAGCCATAATGTGTTCCTAACAAAGATGCTTGTCTATACTCTGAATCCAGCTTCCACGAAAGTGAAAAGCACTTGTAAGATTATACTTTTTGTAAATTTTGGGCAGAAAGCCACTGACGGATCATCTCTTTGTCACCCGCTGACGTGTCCTCGAAGTGAACGCGCACTTGGCCAGGCTTAGAGTCAATGATTCGGGCCCAGCACTGAATGTCGTTAATTTCGCTGAACTGCAATGGAACCTTGTCGCCTACTTTAAAGAGCTTACCCTCTGGCGCTGAAATTTTCGCTCCAGTGTAGGATAAATCCAAGGTTTGCGTTTCCATTCCATCTAAAACCACAGACATTGAAAGAGCGAAACGCTCCCCTGTGGGCGCAAACCAATTTTGGCGGCGGTCCAAGTATGGATAACGGAAAAAGTATGAAACAGTGCCCACGATAAATAACACAAGTAAGCAGTCCAATAGTTTTGCAGAACTTACGATGGGATCCGCAGATTCAATCTCTTGGAACAGGCTTACACCCGTAGAAACCACAAAAAGAATGCATAAAGTGATACCCACCAGCCACGACAGCTTATGGCGAATCATCAAACTGATACCAGCACCTGCAATCATCACCCAGCTGATCCAAGAAAAGATCTGCGTTCCTGTTCGTTGCATCATCATGATGTCTAAAAGAGGAGTTGCAATTAATACTGCAGCCGCCATCTGTACGGCCCGTGGTCGTTCCAATGTTGATGATTTTGATTCCATATCCAAACTTATCGGTAAACACCGCAGTCAGGTGAAGATTTTTATTGATTCTAAGCTTCGCTCCAATAGAATTTGTCTCATTGTGATACAGCTTAAAATTCGCCACAGTTTATTCGCGTTATTTTCATTCCTTTTTATAAGCCAAGCCCAGGCCTACCCTGATTTTATTGGCTATAGTTATTCGTCCTGCATCACCTGCCATTACAATGGACAAGGTGGCGGAGCCTTGAATGATTACGGTCGAGCCTTGTTTGCTACTGAGATCACCGCCCGTGATATCTTTCCGGATCGACGAGAAGAAGAAGAAATCGCTGCGATGTCAGGCTTTTTAATTAAAAAGAAAATGCCTTGGTGGATTCGCCCCGGCTTAAAATACCGCGGTTTGTGGTTACGCCATGATCCAGGTTCAAACTCTGCTGAAACTAAAATCAAAAACACGAAGACGTATTATGAAATGCAGAACGATGTGAACCTGACTCTTTTTGCGGATAAAAAGCAAAAGTACACTTTGGTCACAACGGCTTCTTACACGGGCCAAGAAAGACACTTGCGCCGTGAAAACACCCAATACACTTGGTTTGCAAAAGAATTTTACCTTCGTTACCAACAAAATAAAAATCTATGGTTTTATGCCGGGTTGATGGATAAGGTTTATGGAATTCGTCACCCTGATCACACGGCTGTGAATCGCGCACCTATCACACTGGGTCAGCATGACCAGTCCCAAGGCGCCGTGGTTCACTTTACGTATCCAACCTGGGATGTGGCCGTAAATGCCTTTATCGGAAACCAAGTAGTAGCCGAAGAACAAAAACAAAAAGGGTTCTCTGTGGCTGGCGAATACCAAATGTATGAAAACTACAAAGTGGGTGGTTCCTTCCTGACTTCACAAAGTGATATGGAAAAATGGAACTTAGCTGCAGTCACATCAAGAATGGGACTTTCAAAAGGATCATCAATCCTGGCAGAGTTCGGTTTAAAAGAAAGAACGAATCTTTTAACTGGTGATACTCCGCAATTAGGGACCTATGCTTGGGTTGAAACTTTGGTCTTAATTCGTCGCGGTTATAATTTATTAAGCGTGCTTGAACATAGCAAAGCAGACATCAATAAGTCTTCTGATGAATCAATGAGGTGGAGTATTGGTGCGCTTATGTTCCCCCTTCCCCGCTTAGAACTTCGCACCATGGTGACCAATGGTAAAACCTATGCAGATTCAGGCGGCGTTCAGGATATTTGGTACATGCATGGCCAGATCCATATTTCTTACTAAGGAACAAAGATGAAAAAATATCTGCTTATTTTCTTACTAAGTACCTTGCCCCTTCATCCCGTGTGGGCCCAAGACGAAGAAGCTTCTTCAACTGCCAGTGCTGATGAAATGGCTGAAGAGGAAAGCGAAAGTGATTCAGCAAAGGCATTGCCCTTTAAAACTCAAACCGCAACTTCGCTGAGCCTCTCTTCTATTCAATGGAATGATGCTTTAAAACTGCAACAAGGAATCACGACTGATAAAGACTTTGCAAACTATAACGGGCTTATCTTAGGAATTCAGCGGGATGTTTACTATCGTCGCTGGGGCTGGAGCGTGGGTGCCTTTATTGGATCTGGCAGAGCCAATGGTGGCGGAATTGCACAATCGATTTCCTACCAAGAAGACAAGGTTCCCTTCACTGTCTACGGTGTTTCACCTCGTGTGTTTTACCGTCATTCTGGAAGAATCAGTTTGGGTGTGACTGGTATGGGTTTCATGAAAACAATTAGCTGGCCGACGGATGATGCTACTTTGAATATCGATGATGGCCGTAAGTTAAATATGATGGCTTTATTGGATATTAATTTAAGATTGTTCCCACGCTGGGACTTTTATTCAGGCATTGGCCCCTTAGCTGAAGGGGCCACGCTTTGGAAAATAGGACTTAATTATCGCTATTAAGGTTTCACAGGGACGGAGACATTCAAAGTAACTTCGTCCTCAACACCTACACCCATATAGTTGATATCTTCGATACCGAAATCAGATAAAGTTAGCTTGAACTTCGCTTTCAAAGTTTTGCCATCAACTTTGTAAACACCTGCGATGTCCTTTTCAATGCCTCTGATTTTGATTTTACCAGTTCCTTTACCACCTTTTCCAGTTGCTGAAATAAGAACAGCTTCAGGAAACTTGTCAGTGCCAAGGTGTTTTTGGGTGTGTTTATCTCTAAGCTCAACACCCGTTTTCAAATTTTTTAAATTCACCACGATATTAGAAGCAGAAACAGTGTCACCGCTAACCACGGCTTCACCTTTAACGTCTGAAGTTTTAGCTTTAAAATCCCCCATCGGATTTAAAACTACATCGACAACCACGCTCTGAGCCAATGCTGTGTATGAAAAACTCATAGTAAGAAGCAAAGCTGCAAAAAATCTCATTTAATAATCCCCCTCGATCAATTGATGATTTTGTTATTGAATACTTGAAATCCAGTCAGAAATCGCCTGCACTTCAGCAGCAGAAATAGATCCGCCCGCAGGCATGTTGCGACCTGTATCAGGTCCGCCCACAGATCCACTTAAACGATAGTAAAGTTTTGAAGCTGTTGGATCACCAGCGACGACAAAGCCTTTTTGCAAAGCTTTACTTTCAGTGAGGTTTCTAAAGTCACCATAAGCAGAGCTACTGTGACAGCTTAAACATTTCGCATCGATGATAGCTTTAGCAGCTACGAAAAGTGGATTTACTTCCTCTTCCGGAGTTGAAGAACCACCGCCCACAAGTGCAGGATCAAAAACCACATTCGCGATGGTGTTACTATCAGCCACGTAGCGCGACATTACGTTAAGTTCAGGATTAGTTAAACCACCCGTATCATAGCCACCATACACAACATATTCATATATTTGTCCGTTAGCTGGTGCTGTGGTTAAAGTCTTTGCTAAATAAGAAAAATCCGTGGGACTTCCCGTCTTTTGCAAAGTTGCAGTTTGAACGATTCCGTTAACGACTAAAGAAACTTCCGTAGATTTTACCCCGAATGTTGCAGCGATCACCATTTTATCGCCGCTAGAAGGAACGTTAGCCTCGATATACGAATAATCTGAAGCGGTGCTAATGTGCCCAGCGCGGATTTTGCCATCAGCGATACTGACATAACCTTCATCTGAGTTTGCACCCGAATGAAGGGAAATGATTTTTCCAGTCACCGTACGATCAGCCGCAACAACAACCGACCACTGACGCGCTAAGAATGGGGTCACATTAACATAGGTTGGATTTGCAGGTTTAGACCACATTCCAATATCAGCAGACTCTAAAAGTTTTGGAAGAGTTGTCGCATCAAGGGATTCGCGGGATTCTAAAAGTCCTTGTTCATAAAGAACTTCGTCTTGCAACGCAAAGTCACTGCAGTTTTGGAACGCCAAAACCATGACGAACATAGCGCCGCTTACGATCAGATTTTTCTTCCACCCCATACTCATGCTGTTTCCCCCGAAACTGCTTCAGCTTACGCTCCTGCCGGAGCTGCAGCTCTGCGCGGCTGCCGCCGCCTTATTGTAACTGCCACCCAGGTGATTCGCAAACCTGGAGTGCTAGAGCCCGCCATCTTTCTAGTGGCGTCTCATTTTTAAGCGCGAGTGTTCTGTCCAAATCAAGTAGTGAATTCACTACAGCCTCTGGCGCTTCATCACCGCGATAGAAAAGACCATAGACCTGTCTGACGGTGTCCGCGGTAGGTGCAGCTCCACGGTTTCTAAGCTTTTGTAAAATCGCGTTTACGCCTTCATCCATACCCAAAATGTTTTCGCAAAATTGGATACGGAACGACTCGCGAACCGTATTTGCATCGGCTTTGGCTGGTAAGTTCGAATTGGAAATATCACCACCGCAGTCGCGACCCGTATAGGAGCTATAAGGGTTGCAACCTAGACCATACTGCGCCCCGCGAGTCATAATCCATTGGTGAATAAGACCTTCTAAGTTCGGAACTGGACCTGCTGTGGTCGTGAAAATCTCGCGCATTAACGAAGCCACATATTCTTTATTCACGACTTGGATTTTTTGAACCGGCAATTCTGTAGGTTTTGCTGATGGATGGTTTTCATCCGAAGCAGTTGAGCTTTGGTTTAATCCTAAAGAGGCCTGCTCAGAAACTTCAAATTGCGCCATCTCGCCGCAGTTTTGATAAGCTTGCGTCAGTAAGGCGCCACATAATAACAAAGTAAAGATTTTGGTTCTTGAATGACTCTTCACTTCATTACCCCACAATCTTCGCAGTTTTTAAAACTTTAAGTCCGCCATTTAGACTTACTAATGGCGACGCCAAATTTTCATAAGGATTGTGCGGAACTCTTAAAACAGCCGCGACTGTTGAAGCCGCCATTGTTGGTGATGGCATTCCTTTTTGATTATAACCATCAATCGGAGCACCGATTCCTTGAGTTCCGGTGTATCCACCACCGTGGCCACCGCGTTGGATGTTACCAACTACATAAGGACCGTTAGTAATCGCACCTGAATACACGCTTGTAACCATTTGATTGAAACCGTGATCTGAACCCGTTCCGTTACTGCGACCTGAACGATCGAATTCAGAAATAATTTGCACCACAGTTTCCGACCAAAGATCCGTACCGTTTCTTTGAGTCGCTTTTAACTGATCGATCAATTCTAAAAGACCTGCAGCGATCGCACGGTAATAGGCAGTACATAACAACACACCAGGAATTGCACCTGTTTCATGCATATCCTTGACCCCGTTGAACATACGCACGCCACCACCGACTTCTTTTAAAGTGATGTTATCAAGATCACCCACTTGCAAATTAAGTGATGTAACTAGGCCTTCCTTTAATACGTATTCTGCCATTGCCAAGCCTTCGCTTAAAGCACCTGGGCACGTCATAGATTTCGTGGCATCACGCATGTCAAAGTCACTGCTTACCGTTAATCCACGGTTCCCGTCAGTGACGTGAACACGCCACAGATTTCCTTGGTCAGAAATCAAAGGCACATCATTGATTCCGACAAGACCTTGTTGGCGCATGCTGTTTTCAATGATTGATTTATATCTTGCAACGGCGGGTCCCCAGAAAGCATCTAGGTTGCCAGAGCCTTTTTTCATAAGATCAACGGCGTTAGTTAAATTCTTACCAACGATCACATTCCCAGCAAAATCACTTTGCGCATAAGCGCGTAAACGAGCTTGGGCTAAATCAAACGCTTCACGGTTGCGATCTGCTAGACTGCGACCTTTTACTCGTCCCCCTTGTGGGCCACCGAAACCTTCAAGTAAACCGTGGGGCCCGTTTACTTTATTAAGAGCTTTTCCTTTTGTAGAGCTGTAGTTACCAAAAGCTCCACGATCAGGCCATTCTACCGCTTCAAATGTTTTTGTCGAATAATCCGCCGCTAAACCGGCAACTGAAGAAACACCACCCACTGGGGCTTGTTGAATAGTGGCATTAAACGGATGGCCGTCAAAACCAGATCCATAACCGCGAATAACTAGCATGTTATTTAAAAGATCTCTTAAAGGACGTTGGCCACCATTTCTGTGAAACACAGAGTGAGAAAACATGTGAGGAACTAAAACACCGTTATAATTGAACGTCGCGTTTTCAACGCCGATCACTCGGCCGCCGGATGAAACAAACTTATTTGTGATCATTGGATTAAAATCCAGCGTTGGGTCACTTGAATTTGTGCGCATCCAGTGGTCAAAGGTATATCGCATCGGACCACCCGCCATAAGGATGTTAACGTAGTTTCTTGAGCCAAGGTTGCCGTTAGCTTCCGCTTGCGCTTGGCTGATGAACCCGTTACTCAAAACGTTTAAAAGACGCTCGATGGGTGTAGGTACTAATGCCGCAGCACCAGCGATGGCACCGGTGGCGATAAATCCCCTACGAGTAAAATTATTTCCGTCCCCCATTATGGCCCCCAAAAAACTTGTTAATTGCCTCTAAAATTCACGTTGCGGTAGTACTCTGATGCCATAATTCTTTTCACAAGCTGGCGAACAGATTGTGACGTGCGAAGCTCTTCCCCAAGAGATTCGACGAACTTACGGTCATCTTTTGCAACATCAGAGAGTTTTAAATTTAATTCTGCATTGTTCGGATTCGTGCGATCGTATAGAGCTACTTGAATACCAGTGAGATATTCAAAGTAACGTTTCGCTGCACAGTAATAGTAATCCGGAGTATCTACCATAGCCGCACCAAGGCCTGCGATGTTTGGAACTTGTCTATCAATCAAAGCACCCGTCATCGATCTAAAAAACAATCTTCCCGATGGCGTTTGACGATGGAAATTCGCGACAGGCTCTGAAGGCCATCCCGACACTGAAGCAATCTCAGGACGATAAGTCGTTAAGTGCAATGCTGTTTTAGAGTGAGTTCTTGCTCCACGGTCTAAGGCTGCGAAGTCTGAGTTCCCTACAACCACGTTACGGGCTGTATAGGCCATCGGATCTAAAGTCGCGTGGCACATTACGCAGCTCGTACCATTTCTAAATGGTGTGGAAGAATTACCGACAACATATTGACGGACGTCTGACTCTCTTAATGACGGAAGCTCCTGACACAAGAATGTGTTCATGTTCGTTTGTGCCCAACGACGAGGAACCTTGGTAGTACCGTTGGCTTCAACACCGCGACCATGACCATAGTTCAACATCAAATAAATAGGCGTACCAAGAACACCGCCGCCGTGGGTTTTAAATAAATCAAAATTAAAGTTCAAACCTGGCTGATCATTTCCTCTTTTATCGCCGCCCAATGGTTGCAAAGAAAGATTTGGTATCATCACGGATTCTGTTTTTAAGCGAATTCCAACCAGCTCACCGACTTCAATTTTAGGCAAAGTCATGAACATGGCTTGGGTCGTGTCTGAATTTCCGTCATAACCGCCAGAGTAAGCTCTGAAGTTGAAAAGATTCTGATCAAGACCCGCATTGTTCCCAGCAATACGACGACCTGGGAAGGACACATTCCAACCGATCATGTTTCTGACCGTCTGATTTTCTTGTCTATGGGCGTGCATACCTTGGTTTAAAGTCAGCACATCACTGTAACGGGAACCACGGGCAAACACCGCGCGAGTCACTGCCAAAGCAGGCTCTGTCGTGTCATAGATGTCCATCGTCCCCCGGGACATCTCTTCGTTATACTCTTGAATCTGTTCCACTGAATTTGTTGGGAACCAGCTGCGGTGAAATTCATAGAAGTTATTTAAAACAGCGCGAGCCTCAGAATCACCGCTGTTAACAAGCATCCCTGAAGCATGAAGATCCGCTTTGTCTAAAAGGCTATTACAAGCATCAATGGCTTTGATCTTTCCAGCCTTCACTTGTGTCATCGTAGCGTGATTTAACGGAACAGGTTTCCCCGTTAAGTGTGAATAGCAGCGATTAAATAGTGCTGCCTCTGACATTGGTTGCGCCAATGCCGGTGCCGCTACTAATAATAGCAGTAATGAACAATAGAAATTTGACACGGCCATTCCCCCATAGAATAAACGCGCGAACACTCTTAGTTTATCGGACTTAAACGGAAAAACTCGACCCGCCTTCTCAACTTGAGACGTTAATCTTCAAAATTCTTGTTGAGTTAACCTTACTATCGGGACGCACCTGATCTCTTTTTGGGATACGGCGGGCGAACCCGTCGGTAGTAAAAAGGGCCTAGCCCGTGGTAAAAAAGGGGCTAGCCCGCCGTAGCCTTGGCGAAGGAGGGTTGAGTTTCAATATGATTCTGTCGATAATGATCCTATGAAAATCCTCATTACAGCATTGCTATTAACAACAGTGGTTTCTCCGGCTTATGCCATTCGTGCTTTAACTATTAAAAACGATCGCGTTTTGGTGGACCTTGAAGGCGAAAGCGTTAATGTTGGTGATAAATTAGGAGCGAGAAGTTCTGATGGTAAAGCTCGCGCTATTCTTGAAATCAAACAAATCAGGGAAGGTAAAGCTGTTGCTGCTATCTTAAAGGGTAAAATGCAACAGGAATACACACTATCTAAAATGGGTGCTCGCAGTGGCGGAGGAAGTTCCGCTGACACTAGTGGATCAACGCCTGGCAAATCTTGGGGTGTGTTGGGCGGTTATGCTATGAACAGCATGAGCTCTAAAATTTCAAACACCACGATTTCAGTTTCAGGTTCTAGCTTCAGTGTGAATGGACTTTATCAAATGCCCCTTCCTGATCTAGGTCAAAAAATCAGTGCCCGCATTCTGGGTGGCTATGAAACTTTTCAAGCGTCCGGCTCTGATAGCGGAACCGATCGCACTGTGGATATTTCCTATTTGGGAGTTCAGGGATTGTTACGCTACAGTTTTTATCAGCAGCCGAAATTCAATGTTTGGGCTGGTGGCGGCTTAGGGTTTCTTTTTGCGATTGCCAAAAGCAGTAAGAACTTTTTAGATGAAAGCAAGATCAGCACCAATCAGACTTTAATTGGCTCCATTGGTGTCGATTACACTTTAAACAACAGAAACTATATTCCTGTTCAATTTGATTATGTGATCTACCCTGACAGCAGCACATCGTCAGCTAGACAAATGATTCTTCGCGCAGGTTACGGTTTTAACTTTTAATATTTAAAAGGCTCAATGAAAAAGCTTACTTTGATTGCATTGGGCTTAACCGCTCTAGTTGTGACCGTAAAAACGGTGTCCTCAAAAACACCGGGAGCTTCGTCTTTTTCATCAAACCAAGATTTGCGAGTCTATGCACCTATTAAACTTCCTGCTTTTTCAACTGAAAGTTTAACTGGGATTAAAACCTCTCAAGACGCATTAAAACTTATAGCAGATTCCCATGAGCGTGCTGTGTTTGGATGGAACCCTGCTTTTCCGGTTTATATCCCCGCCTTTGATAGTTCAAATACACCTTACCTTAGAAAACATCTGCGCAGTCAGCTCACCGATCTAGAAAATGGTTTTGTTAAATTCGATGGCAGTCAATGGTTGGATGTCCCTTTAGATGCTTCGGCTCTACAGGTGGAATTTTCCGATACTCCCCTAGAAGATCTGAAGCGGGCCAATCGTCAGGATATTTTGTGGGACCCGAAGATGGCGGTCTTTGACAAGAATGATATTCTTTATACGGCCTTGCGTGTGAAAGATAAAAATCCATTTTTGCGCCACTATGCTTTGATGTATTCCCGCGATGGTGGTGCCACTTGGAAAAGCAAAAAACTTTTATCTTCAGACAATCTTCCGCAGTGGTATGATTTGGAAAGACCTTATTCCCACGCTCCACTGCAGGGGCCGCCCGCTTTCATTTACTATAAAATAGTGGCAAAGGTTCCAGGATATGAAAAAGGTTTTCAAGATTGGCAAGGAACGTTTGGCGAACTGGTTCTTCAGACTTCGCATTTCAACAAACAAGGTGATCTGGTTTTAGATAAACCAATAACCATTAGTCACACGGCTCAACCTATTGGTTACAGAAGTGGTTCTGCGGTTAAAATCCTGCGTTCTGGAAATAAATATTTCGTTGTGTGGCTTGAAGCTACGTTAAACCACCCGCTAGAAAAAAATGAACAAGGCCGCCCCACCAATATCGTACCTGATAAGGATGGCAGTCCCTACTCTGGTATTTGGGTTGCTGAATATGACCTGGTTAAAAAATCATTAAGCAAAAAAGAAATTTTAAGAACATGGCCTGTGAACGACAGCCACAACCAGCCCGGCATTGTGCGCACAAGCCAAGGTCACTTGCACGTCGTGGGTGGATCCCACGGTGGACACTTCACTTATACGTCATCGGTAAAGACTGATTCCATTGTTGAATGGACACCTGAACAATTTGTGAACCTGACTGATAGTGGTTATGCCGCCGCTTATAATATTCCTGGGGTTCCTGGCGGAAGCCAAACCTATGTCTCATTGATCGTCGACAGCAAAGATCAATTGCATCTTGCCTATCGCCTGTGGACTCAAGATAGAGCGATTCATGACAAAGAATACTTTGGCGCATTAGCTTATCAAACTGCGCAAGTGGCAGATGGTAAAAATACGGGATGGAGCACTCCAAAAATTTTGGTGTATCCTAATGCCCATGACTACAGTCACTATTATCAAGTCTTAGCCATAGATCGCAGAGACACTTTGTATCTTGAATACAGCCAGCTTAGACCTTGGACCCCTTACTTTATGAAGTTTGCAAACCAAGAGGTCTTCAACACGTCGCCTATGCAGAATTCCGCCATATTAAAATCCACAGACCAAGGTAAATCCTGGTACCTGGTTGATCACTTCTAAAATTTTGTATTTTAGATAACGGTTTGCAAATTAAATTCGACCAGCGCAACCTGCTAAAAAAAGGAGCGTGCACAATGGCGAAAAATCCTCCTCCAGGTGATAGCCGACGTCAGGGAGCAGTTAAAAAAAGATCCCAAGTTGAAAACCCACGCACAGGTCACTTCACCAAACGTGATGCTGATACGGGAGAATTTGTGGATCAAAAAAGAAACAGCGAAAAATTCAAAGGTGTTCGTAAAGAAAAATAAAAAAGCCGGGTTTGATCCCGGCTTTTTTTATTAAGATGAAATTCTTAAATATGTTTATCTTAAAAGCTCAGCTGTTTTAGAAATCCAAGCAGCATGGGCATCAACACGAGTAAAGATAGAAAGAATAAAGCAGTCTGGAGTCAATGGGATTGGCAATGAATCACCACGGCTAGCAACTCCTAAAAGGTGCAATTTTCCATTTACTTCTAGGTATGCTGGTCCACCAGAGTCACCACTGCAGATACCTTTACGTAGTGATTGATCAAGCATGATTTCAGTTGAACCATAAAGAGATCTTTTAACTTTAAGTTCAGTGGTACGTAAAACTCCGGCACCTTTTTTAACTCCCCACGCCCAGTTTAAACCGAAACCTGCAACGTGAACTTTTGTGCCTTTTTCAACTTGAGAGAAATTTGAAAGCAACGGAGCTGGAGCAAATCCTGCTGGAGTCGTTCCTTCAAAAGACACTAGGGCGATGTCGTAAGTATCTTCGCCGCGCTCTGGGTTGTATTTTTCGTGAACGATGGCATCGTCACTTTTGCGAATCAAAGAAGAATCTGGATTGTTTTTAAGATCTTTTCCAAAGTATACAATAAGTTTATTTGAGTTTGGAGTGATACAATGAGCCGCAGTTAGTACCAAGTTTTGACCAATCAAAGTACCAGTGCACAGAGAACCACTGCCGCTATCATAAAGACCCACAGTAGAAACCGCGATCTTAGAACCAGAGGCAACAAGGTCACCACCTATCACACCTGCTTGGTCGCCAGACAATTCCACTTGTGAAGCCGTTTGCTCGCTACAAGCAGTTAACATCGCTGTAGCAATCAGAAGTACCGATAATTTTTTAAACATGGGATCTCCTTATATTCATCGCGAACTTCTATCAAAATTCTTTTCTAAAATGCTAACTAAATCCTTTTTTAAAAGTTTTTTCCCGAGTGTTTAATCTTTGATTATTTTGTCCTCGAAGGTCGGGGCTGACGATTATGGGCTCTGTCTGAACTTTTGACAGCACCTTCTTTCTGAAGTGCAATCTGAGTTGATTTGACCCCAGAATCGTCTGGACTTGGCTTTGCAATAAGGGCAGCGGATGGATAGCCCCTAATGCCGAGGTAAGAAATGGTACGTAGGTTCCCAAGCTCTAAAATTTTGCTGCCTTTGTTGATTTCATTGCAAGGCTTTAACGCCCTTGCGATGGATACAAATCCGCAATTGCCGGTGAAGCATCTATTAAATAAGGCCGTACAAATTCAAGTCAGCCCACGTGGGATGAAGTTCTTTGACACCCGTCTTTCTGAAATTCTTGGCAACCTCGGTGTGAAATTGGACGAGGGTTATTTCCCAGCGATGAAATACACCTTTGATAAAGACATCTCTCCAGATGATTTTAGGGAAAAACACTCTGAAGAAGTAAAGATGTATGAACAGGTTCGCGATCTATTAACCAAGTGGTTGGTAGGCTTTTCATTAAATAATCACCGCCCTGCTATTGAAATTGGTGAATCTGGTTATGTAGCTCATTTCACCCGTTTTGGAATCGTGACTGATGAAGACTTAATGTCAAAGCTCGGTAAGCGCGACGGTGCTATTTTAGCTATTGAACTTGAAGTGGAACAGTTAACCATTTCTACTAGCTCCGTGATTGCCTGGGATGCCAATAATGAGTTCCTAGGTAAAGCGGGTTTTGAGGATATGTCTTTAACAGCGGGAGGCAAGGAAACTCCACTAAAACTTCGCCTGCCATTTTATATCCGTATGAACTCTACGGGAGGACTTGATTTCGAAGCTTTAGAAGTCGCGAACAATCTTGATTCGATTCCCCTTTCACTTTCTTATCAAAAGTTAGTAGTCCCAACTTTCGCTGTCGAAGTGAATGGTAAAAAGTTTTACTTAAACAACGAAGAGATCGATAAGTTATTTAGAGCCCAAGCTCCAGCCATTTTAGAAGCAGTTCGCGCCAATCTTGGTGAATTCACACGCAAACAACTGCCTGAAATGCTTAATCAAAAAGCCCGTGAGTTCCTAAAAGGTCCGTTGGAACAAGTTCAAGACATGGTTCCTCCAGGAAAGGAAATCACGGACCACCGCCCGAACTTTAAGTGGGGCTTGCAGTTACAAAACATCAACCTGAAGAAAACTTTAAATATCGACCTTACAGGTTATGTTGAAGACAGTTTAAATCCTATCAGCAATCCAATTCCTTCCAGCGGATCCCGTGGTGCGATGTCTTTTGATGCTGTATCACCCGACAATTTTGACATCGCCTTAAGCTTGGATCGCGCCCTTATCAATCGTGTGATGCAGCTTTCGTTTGAAAGGAAGAATTTTGAAAAGATCAGACAGAGCGATGGTACCGTTTTGAAACTAGTTTCGGCTCCGCTGATGGATTATGTAAAAACTCCGGCCGGTGTCGCTTTGAAACCACAAGAGACTTTCGTAAAACTTCATGTGGCGGTAGAGAATCAACCGGGCTCGATGTTCCTAAAAGACACAGTAATTTTAAAATTCGATATTATTGCAAAACTTCGTCAGTTGAGCGATAAGAGCGGCATGCAGCTCGCCCTGCACACTATTGACACCAATAGTATGACCATGGATGAAAAATATCTTTCCTTTGCTGGACGACTTGTTAAAGGAAAAGTATATGACGGCGTTCGCAAGGAGCTTGCGAAGAAGAGCGAGAAATGGAAGTACGGAAACGAAGTCATTCCGGGAAGTCTTCCACTGCCACCACAGATTTTGGGAATTAAATTAGATATTAATCGTGTACTCATGAGCCCCACAGGACACCTAGTGATGTACCTTGATTACGCGAAACAAGTTGCGCAAACAGGAGCGAGAAAATGAAATCACTTAAACTTATCATCATCAATGCCCTCACTTTGATTGTTGGTTTAGGCTTGATGACAGGAAGCTTTTCCGATCGCAGTGCTGAAGCAGCACGCTTTGAAACAATCCCTTCACTGCAAGTGAATAAACTTGGTAACTTGCGCGGTCAGTACTTAACAGTTCTTTACGCTGTTGGTTCTCGCCCGTTCATTTCAATGGACTCTACGCAGATTTCAATCACGCAAGTGAAAGAATCGCGCACGGTTGCCATCACTGCGGATTCGATGAAATTACCAGCAGTGCAAGTTGAAAAAGAAGGATTCCGCCCTTCTTACAACATCATCGTCTTTGTAGTATCACCTCAACCTAACTATTCGTGGGTGAATGCAGATGGTTCCGTACCACAAGGTATGACTGCGACGCCTAATCGTTTAAGCTCTTTAATCAATGCGATTAATAAAGCGGATGTGGATAGTTTCGTGACCGCACAAGGTGACACTTCAGTTCTTCAGGTAAATCTTGCGAATTAATATTTCAAGAAATTATGAAATGAAAAAAGGAGTTCTTATCGAACTCCTTTTTTTTATACCGTGATAGTCTGTGCTGCTTTAATTCCGGTTTCGATCGCGCCTTGCAAGGTGCCAGCAAATCTGAGGCTTGTGTGCTCACCGGCGAATAAGAATTTGCCATCATATTCAGGAATAGCTGCGACTCCTTTGTATTTCATGTACTGGCCTGGTTTAAACACAGCCATGGAACCAGAGTTCCATTTTCTTGTAGACCAGTTCGCAACTTGGGCTCCCCAAGTTTCGTGATTTGGAATGTCGTTATAAAAAAGCTTTAGGTCTTTTAACGCTTCATCCACTGCAGTAACTCCGGCTTTAGCACCGCTACTGCCACCGCGTTGGAAAGTCATTAGACCTTGAGTGACTTCTTGGGCACGTGAAGAATCCCAGATCTTTTGCGATATGAAATCACCGGTGAAATTTCCAACGTTTGCTGGCGTGTTGCCGCGACGGGCTTTCCAAAACGGTTGCGCAAAAGGGATCACTCCTTTGCTATGGGTCGCATAAACTTGGTTTTTAATATTTTCCATTTTTAAATCTGAAAAACGTAATTTTTCAAGGCCTTTAACTTCACGCAGTTTGGAAAAAGGAATCGTACAGATCACAGAGCGCGCGGTGATTCTTTCTTTTCCTTTTGGTGTCGCAAAGACAAAGGTAAAAACATTTTCTTTTTCTTCAACTTCCACTAGCGGAGAATTTAAGCGCAAGATATGATCAGGAATGACCCCCGCCACCCTGGCCGCCAAGGTTTGAGTCATTTCACTCATACCGCCTTCCATGCGGTAGGTGGTGCGCCCGCTTAACAAAGAACTTCCTTCACCGTCGAGCGTAGAAAGAAAATGCAAGGCCGACTGATCTTTGGCGTCAACGCCAAAACGTTGAACGGCTTGAACTTCAATCAGTTTTAAAATCACCGGATCTACTTCAGTAACCCAGGAATCCAAAAGATCTTTCAGCGACAAAGTGTCGTAATAAAGTGAACGCTCATACTGCAAAGAGTTCGCGTGATTCAGCACTACGTCTTGATCGCGGTAAAGATCGCTGCGAATACGACGTAACGGCGCCTGCAGCGTCTTTAGCTTTGGAACAAGATCTTTCACACGATAAGTTTTTCCAGAAAATGAAAACAAGTGAGCTTCAAGATCCGGTAAAGATTTTAGCTCCGTCAGAGGTAAATTCAGTTCCTTTGCCAAATTAAAAACATCGGTGTGACTTAGATCAACAAACTCAGCGCCAAGTTCAGCGATGGGTCCCTGCTCTTGATATGCTGCAACACTTTGCACGCGACCGCCGATGCGAGATGAAGCTTCAAAAATGCGGAAAGGCACCTTTTTTCTTTTAAGCTCAAATGCTGCTGCAAGTCCCGCGGCCCCCGCCCCTAGAATTAAAACTTCGTTTTTAAGATCTCTACTATCGCCCATGAAATAGCGATCCATACTAGCGCAACTGCTAAGCGCCACAGCCGAAGTTCCCAGAGCAGAAACCTTTAAAAACTCACGACGGGTAAAAGAACTTTTTGCCATCAATCCCTCTCCTGAATAGAATGGCAACACTTTGGACAGGAATCAAATCAATCATACAGAGCTAGAAAGAATGTTTGATGAGTTAGCACAGAAAAACTGGGCTAGTTCAGGGGACGTTTTCACTCGGGATTTCTGCAAATCTCTCGCCCAAGAGTGTCAAAGCCTTTCAACACAAGGACAGCTGCAAAAAGCTTCCATCGGACACGGTGCCACCAAAGGAACCCATGCTGAAATTCGCGGCGATTTTACTTATTGGTTAGATGAAAATGAAGCGACACCAGTTCAGCAGCAGTTTCTTGCTAGTCTTCAAATTATTTTAGAAAATTTAAACTCTGCTTTTTATTTGGGGCTCAAAAGATACGAGACACATTTTGCCTTGTATCCACCGGGCGCACATTATGATAAGCATATCGATAATCATCGAGGTTCTGGAGCACGAAAGATCACTTTCATACTTTACCTCAATGAACACTGGGAAAAAGGTCACGGTGGCGAACTAGAAATCTATGATCCAGAAGATCAAGATCTAAAGATCGCCCAAGTTGAACCACGTCTTGGAACATTTGTTCTTTTCCGCAGTGAACTCTTCCCTCATCAAGTCGCGAAGAGCATTCAGCCCCGCTTAAGTATAACGGGTTGGTTTAGGGACGATGCATCATGAAGTCACTCTTGTCTGAAGTCATTTTCACCCGATTTTACGCTCGCGTAGCGATCTTGTTCTGTTCGCTATTTGCAGCGGTTCTTGGTTTGATGGGACCTTTCTTTCAAAAAGAGTTCATCGATCATATTTCAGGCATGCAAAGTCGCTTTCATTTCATTCAGTTTGATAATCCGCTGACCTATGTCTTTGGTGCGTTCTTATGCGTGCTTCTAGGCCAAGCCTTTTCGCAACTGACGAACTATTTAAGCATGCGTGAATCTTTATTCATGCAAAAAATTTTCGCCCAAAGAGTGTATGAAAAAACCTTGAACCTTCAGGTCGACACTATGAGTGGCCGCCCCGTGGGAGAAATTGTTTCTTTGTATGCGACCGATGTCCAAGGTGCCACGGTTTTCCTTGATCAGACATTGCCAGCCGGATGTTCGACATTATTTCCTTTAATCTTAGCACCGATTGCGATTTCAGTTTTGTTTGACGTGCCGTTATGGCCGATTGTGCTTTTGATGGTCACGATCGCTTCGTTTAATACCTTCATGGCTTTTCGCCAGTCGAAGTTCTTTTTTAACTTTAAGCAATTAGCAGCAGAACGTATTGGTCTTGTGAATGAGTGGGTGCAGAACATCCGCACGATTCGTATTTTGGGTTGGACGAAGCACTTTGAAAGCAACATCTTTGCTAAACGTGAAGTTGAAACAAACAATCGCGTGATGATGGTGACCAACGGTCAGATCATGAATGCGATTTCTTCATCAATCACGTTTATTTTAAACGTTGTGGCCCTTGGAACTTTAGTTTTTTATTCTAAACATCAGCTCACCACAGGCGAGCTTTTAGCGTTATTATGGATTGTGGGTGTATTTTTAACTCGCCCCTTCCGTCAGATGCCTTGGTTTTTTACCTTTGCCTTTGATTCGTGGACTTCCTTAAAACGCTTAGAAGATTTTTTATCTACCGAGAACAATAAAACTCCGCCGATTGGCAGCAGAACTCGCGAGCAAAAGCGCGATGAAAAGTTTGCTTTGCAAGTGCATGGATTAAATCTAGTCATCCGCAATCGTAAGATTTTAGATGATATCAACCTCGATGTGACCCACGGCGAGTTTGTCGCCATAGTTGGCGAAGTCGGATCTGGGAAATCCATGCTGCTACTTTCACTGCTGCGTGAAACTGGGGCGAATTTTAACTTCTATCACCTGGGTGAAAAGAACGCCTTAAA
Organism: Bdellovibrio bacteriovorus; assembly: GCA_041888585.1. Lineage (GTDB taxonomy): Bacteria > Bdellovibrionota > Bdellovibrionia > Bdellovibrionales > Bdellovibrionaceae > Bdellovibrio > Bdellovibrio bacteriovorus_I. The sequence continues at coordinate 2,193,353 of CP168971.1, forward strand.
TATTTCCCTTGATGAAGTCCGCGCCCAGTTTGCCTATGTACCGCAAGAAGGCTTTATCATGAGTGCCTCGTTACGTGAAAACGTGGCCTTCGTTTATGATATTGATCCTGATCGTGACACCGTGGTTGAAGAATCTTTAAAGCTTGCGCAGTTTGATCTCAATGGCGAGCGAGTTGAAAAAGGACTTAGTACTGAAATTGGTGAACGTGGCGTGAATTTATCTGGCGGTCAAAGACAGCGCGTAGGACTTGCCCGTGTTCATTATCACCAAGCACCTATTTTGTTACTGGATGACTGCTTAAGTGCCGTAGACGTTGATACAGAACAAAAACTTTTTGAGCAGTTGTTATTAGGTGCGTGGAAGGATCGCACGCGTTTATTAGTGACTCACCGATTAAGCGCTCTACATCGCGTGGATCGCATTTTATTTATGGAAGACGGTCGCATCATCGACCAAGGGACTTTTGAAGAGCTTTTAGCGCGCAATGAAAAGTTCCGCGAGTACACGACATCTGTTGCTAAAGAAGCCACTGAGAAAGTTCAAAGCGAGGCAAGTCATGTCTAAGAATTTTAGCAAAGCCTCTCAAAGATACCTTTCTGATGGTGATACGAAAAAAGAAGGTGGTTACAGCGCCACTCTATTTGAAACCTTGAAGTTTGCCTATAATCCATTCTTGACCCGCATCGCTGTTTGTCTGGCCTTGGGGATCATCGGTCGTGGTTTGCTTTTAGCAAACACCAACGTCATTGGGTATTGGGTCGATAACTTAGTTGGTAAACCAACACCCCTTAGCGGCTTTGATTCGGGCGACTTCGTTATTCTTTTATGTGTGATGGCGATTGTTGGGTTTTCTTTCACGCTTGTTTTCCGCGTCGGGTTTTCCCGTCTTTCGGCTTTGGCGATTTCGTCATTTTACGATGAAGTGACACTAAGAACTTCCCGTCTGCCAATGGGATTTTTTGATAACACCCCGGCGGGACGAATCATCACCCGTTTTTCTAGCGATTACGGAAACGTGTTTCGTTTGTTTGGAGGCCCCCTCGCCGAGTTTCTTTCTATCATCTTTGATCTTACGATGATGGTGATTTTAATCACGGTCGCAAATCCGATTTATTTGGTTTTTGTGGGATTGATTGGCGTCATGAACTATTTAGTTTATCGCTTAAACCGCGATAAACTGCGTGCTTCACGCCGTGAACTTTCAGCAAGCCGCTCGCCAAGTATTGCCCATTTTGCTGAAACAACCCAAGGCGCCAGCACCATTCGTTCCTTCAGTCGGCAAAAATCTTTTGCTGAAAGATTTGACCGCTTGGATCGTTATTTCTTAACGCAAAAACTAAACACTTCAAAAAACCTATTTAGTTTTTCTTTTCAGATGAACAGCCTGACAGCGTTGCTACTATTGATCACCGGTGTTTCCGCCTACTTTATGGTGGATTATGGTTGGGCGACGGTGGGTTCTGTAGGTGTGGCCTTCAGTTTCATCGCTTTATCAGGGAACACTGTGCAGATGTTCTTTGAATGGTTAACCCAATTTGAAGAAGCCATGATCGGTGTTGAACGTTTAGATCAGTACATGCGAATGGAAACGGAACCTGGGAATAACCTTCCTTCAACGGCAAAATTCGCAACGGGCCATGGGGTTTATTCTGAATCCGTTGAAAAATATCTTTCCACCCGCAAGCTGACTGACAACCGTAATGCTTCAGTAGAAGTCAAAGACCTCTGGTTTAGATACCGCGAAGATCTTCCATGGGTTCTTAAGGGTGTGGATTTTGAGGTTAAAGCTGGTGAGCGTTTAGGTATCGTGGGTCGTACCGGCTCGGGTAAATCCAGTCTGATTCAGGCGTTGTTTTATCTTTATCCCCTGAGCCAAGGTTTTATTTCCATCAATGAACATCAACCCAAATTAAAAGAAGATGGCCACGGGGTTGATCTAAACCTTTACCGGCAATCTTTGGCATTTATCGCTCAAGAACCGATCCTGTTCCAGGGCTCATTGCGCTTTAATTTAGACATTAAAGACAACCTTCCTGATCAGAAACTCTGGGAGGTTTTAGAACAAGTAGGTTTGCGTTCTTGGGTCGAGGCTCAGCCCGGTAAATTGTTAATGAAAATCGAAGAGCGCGGGAAAAATCTTTCCCTTGGCGAAAGACAGCTTCTTTGTATGGCTCGCTGCCTTTTACAGGAAGCCCCGATTGTTATCATGGATGAAGCTACAAGTTCTGTTGATCCGCAATCTGAAGAAATCATGGTCAAGGCTACAGAAGAGTTTTTCTCAGACCGTACCCAGATCATCATTGCCCATCGTCTTTCGACCCTGGCAAAATGTGATAGGATCCTTTGGCTTCAGAATGGAGAAATCGTTGCGTTGGGTCCGACCCATGAGGTTCTTCCGAAATTTAAAAATGCAGAACTGGTCTAACAAATCCCTTTGAACTTGCCGATGAATTAGAGTACTTCATCGTTCAGAGTCAGCAGCGGAGTGTAGATGGATAACGACAACCAGGTCCTTGAAAAAGATCTTCAAGAACAAGAAGAAGTCTTAAGTTTGACTGAGACCTGGTCTGCGCTTTCCCCGGCTGAACGTCGTGAGAAATTTAAAGAATTACCGCGCACCGAAGCAGAAGAGCTTTTCCTAAGTCTTAGGACCCATGACCAGGCTGAACTTATCGCCGAAGCTGCCCCGCTAGAAAAGCGTGGTTGGATTCGCCTGCTTGCACCCGATGACGTGGCCGATTTGATTCAAGAAATCGGTTTAGATCAAAAAGATGATTTATTAGCGCTGCTTGATCCACAAACCCGTCGTGAAGTGACGGTGTTATTAGCTTATGCCGAAGATGCTGCCGGGGGCTTGATGAGTTCCCGTTTCTGCCGCCTTCGTCCTGAGATGACGGTTGATGAAGCTATTAGCTACATTCGCATCCAAGCTAAGACTCATGTTGAAACAATTTATTACGCCTACGTTTTAGATTCTGAACAAAGACTGCTAGGTGTGGTTTCTTTCCGTGAACTTTTCTCTGCGACTCCAGGAAGAAAAATTGAAGAAATCATGCAAACCGACGTGCTGAAGGTCCCCGTTGAAATGGACCAAGAGCAAATCGGTCGTATCTTTGCCCAACAAGATTTAATGGCCGTTCCGGTTGTTGATGAAACTGGCATCATGAAAGGTATCGTTACCTTCGATGACGTGGCGACAGCAATCCAAGAAGAAGCGACGGAAGATATCCATAAGATCGGTGCGGTTGAAACTTTAGATGCGCCTTATTTAAAAATCTCGATGGCAGAGATGCTTAAAAAACGTGGCGGCTGGTTACTTATCCTCTTTTTAGGGGAAATGTTCACTGCAACAGCCATGGCCTTTTTTGAAGATGAATTAGCAAAAGCCATTGTGCTTTCGATGTTTATTCCTTTGATCATCAGCTCTGGTGGTAACTCTGGATCACAAGCTTCAACGATCCTGATTCGTTCTATTGCTTTGGGTGAGGTTCGTTTACGCGACTGGTGGCGTGTTCTAGGTCGTGAAGTCCTAACGGGCCTTTGCTTGGGCGTGCTGTTAGGTGCGATCGGTTTCATTCGTATTATGCTTTGGCCAAATCGTGAAACCTTATACACCGAACACTACATGATGGTTGCTGCCACCGTGTGCGTAAGTGTGATGGGTGTCGTATTATGGGGTACTATTTCAGGCTCCATGCTGCCATTCATTCTTAAAAAAGTGGGCTTTGACCCTGCTTCAGCTTCGGCACCTGCGGTTGCGACCCTTGTCGACGTGACGGGACTTGTGATCTATTTCACAGTGGCAAGTTTCCTACTTCACGGCATTTTACTGTAGTTTTAAGCAAGAACTTTTAGAACGGACTTTATTAGGAATTCTCGTTCCAAGGGCTTTTCTAAGAAATCACTAAATCCAACTTCCATGCACCGATTGCGGTCGCCTTTTCCATGGGCGGTCACCGCGATAATGGGTTTTTGATAAGATTGACTGCGCAGTTCTGAAGTCGCATCCAAACCGTTTTTTACAGGCATTTGCAGGTCCATTAGAATAGCATCGAAATTTTCATGAAGAGCTTTTTCAACTCCTTCTTCCCCGTCTTTAGCCACGGCAGTTTCCGCTCCCGCAAGTTGCAACATGCGACTCATAAGACGTTGGTTATCGATGTTGTCATCGACCACCAAAATCTTTTTATTTTCAAGTAAGCGCTTTTTAATTTCAGATTGCTGCATATAGATTAAGTTTACTGGATTACTCGAGGCACCTGAACCCTAAGGAAAAGCCTTGGTAAAAAACACTAATCACGCTTGCTTGAGCGCATAAAAAAAGCTTCGCTTTGTTAGCGAAGCTTTTTTAAATTAATCATATTTTAATTGGACACTAGTTACTTTTCACCAAGCTTGAAGACCAGTCCCTGATCATAGCAAGTGCTCCTTGCTTAGCATTATCGAACTGCACTCCGTAGGCTTGGTTTTTCTCGTTCCACACGACGTGACCTTGAACTTCAATGGCTTCACGACCATCAGGGCTTTGGATTCGCATCGTAACGATGCCGCCTTTTTCAAGGGCTGCTTCGGTATTAAATGACAGACCGCCTTCAGAGATCGTGTTCACGTTACCGACAAGTTCTTTATCACCCACCATCACGCGGATTTCTGAACTCATTTTAAAGCGTTCGTATTTACGTTTTGATTTTGGTTCACGACTTCTTAAAGCCTGCCAGAAAACTAATGGTAACATCAGTAACCCAACAACCACGCCAGCTCCACCACCTGAACCTTTACCTGAACCCGGGCCGTTTGCAGTCACTGCTTTCACCAATCCGCAACCACCACCGCCGCCGCCAGATGATTCTGAAGCTGGAGAGCGCTCTGATAAGTAAGATGGTTTATACCCCGGTTGCGAAGAAGCAGTCGAAACCATTTGCTGAGCTTCTTGCAACATATATAAAGCATCTACGCGAGAGCTTGTTGATACTAAACTATTTAAATAACCATTCGTATCGCCTGTTGAAAGAATCAATTGTTTAATCTGATAACCAGAAAGTGACGGAGCTTCACGCATAGCAAGGGCCGCCACACCCGCTACAAACGGCGCAGCCATACTTGTACCGTGCATTTTCATCATCTCGTTACCAGGAACCGTACTTTCAATATATTCGCCGGGGCTACCTATATGAACAGTGTTTGCGCCGTAGTTTGAAAAACTAGAAAGATCGTCAAAGCGCGTGGTTGAACCTACTGAAAGGTTGCTTGGAACATCATAGTTAGCTGGATACATTGGATAGGTATCATTATCGCTAGCATAATTTCCGGCAGCACAGACCACTAAAACTTTATGATCATAGGCATAAGTGATCGCATCATGCAGGGCACGGCTGTAAGCGGCGCCTCCCCAGGAATTATTAATAACTTTTGCACCATTATTAACAGCGTAATAGATCGCGCGGATGGCATTAGATGTTGAACCAGAACCACCGCCATCAAGGAATTTTAGCGGCATCACTTGGATTTTTGACTCTTGGAAAGGGCGAGCAAAAATATTTTGACCTGTGCCGACGACAATCCCCGCCACGTGAGTACCGTGATCATCATCATCAGCAAAGTTGCCAGAGTTATTAATAAAGTTCCAACCGTTCACATCATCGACGTAGCCGTTTTGGTCATCGTCGATACCAGGTGAACCATTAGCTTCAATCGTATTCACCCAAAGAGCCCCTGTGCCGCCTGAACCATTACTATTAAAAGCTTTAAAAACATCATGATTTTTATCTAAACCCGTATCGATAACAGCGACCACAATCTTTCCGTGATTGTTATCCAGCGGAGTCAAAACAGGCCACGCCGAATCAATACCGGTATTCGCATTGTTTTGCGCGTACACTGCAGGATTAGTGGAAGCAAAAGAACTATTTGCGAAGGATTCATAAGACTGACGCTCAAAAGATTCACTTACTACAACATCAGACTTTTCTAAAATATAGTTAGGTTCGATGTATTCAACATCCGGGTCATTTTTTAATGCTTCAAAGTTGGCCTTTTCATCCGGGCCTGACTTCATATTGATTTGCATCATGCCTAAGCCATGGAAATTGGTCTTTAGTGTCGCCTTTCCTTGAAGCTTTTGGTGGGCAATAGAAGCTCCCCCTGATGAAGCTTTAAACTTCACAAGGTATTCTCCTGGAACCACTTTAGCTTCGGGGCGAGCGAAGGCTGCAGAGCTTACAGTTACAACAGCAATAAAAAGCGCCTTTAGAATCGGATTCACCGGTTCTCCTTCGTGACCCCATTCTTTTCGGCCACTAGACCAGGAGGGTTGAGTGAAAAATGTGTCTCATTTTGCGAAAAGCTAAGAGCTTGAGCGTACTCGACTTAGCTGATATTTATGAACTACCGATAATGATAGACGAACAGGATATCCAGCTATGAAACAACTTCAGAAAATCTTCTTGCAAGGTCTCGTCACTTTTCTGCCTATTGCCCTGACCATTTATATTATCTATGCCGGGATCACGATTGTTGATAGTTTCCTTGGTGATTCCCTTCGTCGCATCTTGCCGATTTATATTCCTGGCTTGGGATTCTTGCTGACAGTGGCATTGATCATGTTGTTAGGCTTAGCTCTAAACAACTTATTAACTGGCGGCCTTTTCCAAAAACTTGAGCAGCGCATGACTCAAGTTCCGTTTATTAAAGCAATCTACTCCCCGCTTCGTGATCTGATGAATTTATTTTCTAAAGGTGGTGGCCCGGGTGGTTTGCAAAAAGTTGTCTTCGTTGACATGGGTGAAACCGGTGTCCGCGTTTTGGGCCTTGTGACTCGTGAGAATTTTAAGGATATTCCTGCCATTGAACAAAATGCCGGTGATCGCATCGCTGTTTATGTGCCGATGAGTTATGGTCTTGGTGGCTTCACTTTGATGGTCCCTCGTTCCCGTATCACCCCGTTAGATATGCCAATTGAAAAAGCCATGAGCTTAGCAATCACAGGCTGGGTGAAAGCGGATAAAGAAGGCGAGAAAAAATAATGGCTGATTCTTACACACCAGAAAATACTCACGGTAAAGCCTTAAAAATCAACAAAGACACTTCCCGCTACGGAGCGTTTGCAGAAATCGGCGCAGGCCAAGAAGTCGCCCGTCATTTTTTCCAAGCAGGCAAGGCTTCACAAACAATCGCTAAAACTATTTCTGCTTACGACATGGTTGTCAGTGATGATATTTACGGTCGTGAAGCCAATGGTCGTTATGTGTGCGAGCCGCGTTTATATAAAATGCTCGGCCATGAGTACGATCTTTTAGTGGAACGCCTAAGTGAAGGTCGCGGTAAAACGTCCCGTTTTTTTTCTTTTGCAAATACCGTTGCAACCGCTTCTTCTGGCAGTAACAAACAATCCCATGGCTGGATGGGTGTGCGCTTTCAAACTGAACCTGAAGGTCCCAGCAATGATATCATTTTGCATATCAGAATGCTCGATCGCTATCGCTTACAACAACAAGAGGCTTTGGGGGTATTAGGCGTGAATCTTTTGGATTGCGCTTTTTATCACATCAGCAATCCCGAAGAGTTCATCCCGCGCTTAGTGGATAATTTAAAAGAAGGCCAAGTGGTCATTGATGTGATCAAATTCAAAGGCCCTGCCCTTACGCACTTTAACGAGCGTTTGATGAACTTAGAACTTGTTCGTCGCGGATTAGCAGAAGCGATTTTATTTTCTCCAGAAAATGAAATCCTTAATATTGCTGATGCCGTCTATGGCAAGTCGCTGCTGATTCAACGTGGCCATTTCCGCCCAGTGACGGTCACCCATGTGGATGTCTTGCAAAAAGGCTTAGTGCAAATGAAGTCTGACATCCTAAAAAGCGAAGGCAAGGATTTAGATATCCTGCCGATGATGGAACTGACCATGCACAATCTGCAAACTGGCGGGGAAGTGGATGAAAAAGATTTCCTAGAGCGAGTCGAAACTCTGACAAGCCTTGGACATCACGTTTTGATTTCTAACTTCTTTTTATTCTATGGATTAAAGCGTTTCTTAAGACGCTACAACTCTCATTTTATGGCCTTGGTTGTGGGCGCAAGTCATTTAGAAAAGTTATTCACTGAAGAACACTATAAAAACTTAGAAGGTGGATTGCTTGAAGGTTTGGGTAAACTTTTAGAGCAAAAAACAAAGCTTTACGTTTATCCGCATAAGACCAATGTTCTGTGTTTAACTGCGAAAAGCTTTTTCCCAGCACCCAATTTACGTCACGTCTATAAGCACTTCATTGAAAACGACCAGATCGTCGAGATTTCAGGTTGTGATGAAACCGACGATTATCTGCACTCTAAAGAAGTCATGAAGATGATTGAAAAAGGCGATCCTGAATGGGAAAGCAAAGTGCCAGAAAAAGTTAGAGATCTAATAAAAACAAAAAAACTTTTCGGCTACACAGACTAGTAAGGCTGGCAAGAAGGGTTCATATGCAAGGCGGAGGATTCTGGCTGCCACAACAGCCAGAACCGCAGTCAGATGGGCCCTTATTGACGACCGTCAACGCGAGAGTTTAGGAATTCGATCAGACATTGAACAGGTTGACCGCTGCCGCCGCTGGCAGTGATTGCGCCGCCCGCTTTATCAGCCCACGCGTAAACGTCCAAGTGTGCCCATTTTTTACCGCCCACAAAACGCTGCAAGAACAACGCTGCCGTGATAGCGCCACCGAAACCGCCGCCCGAGTTTTTGCAATCTGCAAACGGCGACGATAGATCGCCCCAGTATCTTTCAAAAAGTGGCATTCTCCAGTTCAGGTCCCCTGCTCTGTTTCCTGCTAACGTCAGTGCATTTGCAAGCTCATCATCATTCGCGAAGAGTCCTGCGATTTCAGCTCCCAATCCTACTTTGATTGCGCCGGTTAAAGTGGCAACGTCAATCACGTATTCTGGCTCATCAGCGCCTTTCGTTGTGCAAGCCACATCTAAAACGTCAGCTAATACCAAACGGCCTTCAGCATCAGTGTTATCGATTTCAACTTTCATCCCGTTTCTTGCCGTGATGATGTCACCAGGACGGAAGGACTTACCGTCGACGGCGTTTTCAGCTAGCGCCAAATAGAAATCCACCGGACCTGGATAATTGCTTTCAGCAACCCATGAAGCTAGGCCCATGATGCTGGCAGCACCGCCCATGTCTTTTTTCATTAAACGCATTGCACTTGAAGGTTTAATATCCAAGCCACCCGTATCGAAAGTGATACCTTTACCAACGAAAGCGATTGGTTTTAATTTTGATTTTTTAGCCGGGCGATAGCGCATGTGAACCATGCAAGGTCCGTTTTCAGCCCCTTGGCCAACAGCCACATGGAGGCCCATGCCTTCTTGAACCAATCTTCTTGTATCCCACACCGCGACTTTTAAAGAAGCTGGGAATACTTTTTTAGCAGCCATTTCAGCAAAGGTGCGTGGGTTTAACATGTTTGGTGGAAGACTTACCAAGTGACGAGCTAGGTTCACTCCCCGAGCGCGCAAGATTGCGTCTCTGACTAGTGCTTTTTCCAAGCCACCTAAAGACTTTCTAACTGAAACCTTCGGCAGGTCCGCTAAATGTTTTCCGTCATTAAATTGACGGAAGTTATATGTCGCCATATCAAAACCAACCAAAGCCCCTAGGTCCTGGCTTTCATCAGTGCCGTGGAATTCGATTTGAACGAACTTAAGATGGTGCGCTTTGAAATTAGATACCAAGGCGCCGAACTGATCGCGGGCCCAAGCGTAAGAAGTTTCATCAATCAAACCGCCATGACCCACCGTTGCTTTTTTGCGAGGACGCAAAATCCAGACAGGTCCTCGTTGGCCTACGAAATAAACAAGCTCACGATCAGATTTCTTTAGTGAGTCCACTTGCCAGTCCAAAGAGTGTTGGGAAATAAGGGAGGTGTACTTGCTAACGTCATCAACGCCCAGGAAATAGACAAAACCCATCAATTCATTTTTTACTTTAAGTTCTTTTGCGAACTCGAAAGTCTCAACCCAGGATTGAATAGTTAGTTTTGACGAAGTTTTTGCGCTAGTTGCCTTTTTAGCCACTTTAATTCCTCACTTTTAGTTTGTGATTGGGGTGATTAAGTCCGTAAAATCATAATATGACGTGGACTGAGACCACAAATCTAAAATTATGCTTACTCAATGCAGAGAATCTCTTTTTGATGTTCGATGGAACACCTGGCAAAGAGGTTTTGGATCTGAAGGAAGTTCAATGGCAGCGGCTGTCTACATCCGTTTACGAAAATAAAAGCCTTAAGAAAACACAAGATATCGCTAAGGCTCTTAAAGAGATCAATGCTGATATCGTCATGCTTTGTGAAGTGGGCGGCTTTGAATCGCTAAAAAACTTCAACCAACTCTTTATGGATGATGCCTACTCCCCTTGTTTGATTGAGGGAAATTCTGAGCGCAATATCGACGTTGGTTTTTTGATTCGTAAAAATTTAAATTTCTATTTTGATCTTCAATCTAACAAAAACCGTCCGATCAATTACCTTTATCCCCATGAACGACAAAGCCTGCTGACGGGTTATCCGGTGAAAGGTGGCATCACGACAAGTCACAAATTTTCCCGGGATGTGGCGGAGCTTCGCCTTTTCACCAGCGATAAAGAAAAGCCGTTTTTAATTATTCTGTTAGCTCATCTAAAATCACGTCTTGATCCGGACCGCATTGATCCCAATGGTTTTGAAAGACGCCAGGCCGAGCTTCGCACTTTGCTTGAAATATATAATGAACTATCCCACGTACATCCAGAGCTTCCGATAGTGGTTGCGGGAGACTTTAATGGAAATGCAAGTTTGCAGAATACTGATGAAGAATTTAAGGATCTTTACGCCACAACTCAGCTTAAAGATGTTCTTGAAGTTTGTGCTTTACCCCAAGAAGCTCGCGCGACTTTTTACCAAGTTCGTAACGGCGCCCGCGCTGAAGGAAGACAGATTGATTTTGCATTCATCAATCCGCAGCTGGCTCCGCTTATTAAACCTGGGTCAGCCCATGTGCATCGTTATAAAGATGAATTCGGCATGGCCCACGATATTCCTAAATCCATGGATGCAAAATTAAGTCTGCCGTCGGACCACTATCCGGTGGTTTTTGAAATTGAAAACCTGAAGATTAAATAGTTCGATCACGTTGACCTTTTCATAAGACAAATTTATTCTTTGTCAAAGATGGCAACACAAAAAGAGACAACTCCCGATATCCAAGTCAGCGCAAAAGTGGTTTATATTCCTTCGGAATCTAAGCCAGAACAGGGTTATCACTTCTTTGCTTATAAAATTGCCATCACCAATAAAGGTTCTGCCCCTGCTCAACTGATGAGCCGCCATTGGACGATCACTGACTCACTTGGTCACAAAGAAGAAGTTCGTGGCCCAGGCGTGGTCGGAGTTCAACCTAAAATCCAACCCGGCCAAACTTTCGAATACGATAGCGCTTGCCCACTAAATGCTTCCACTGGAAGCATGCGAGGACACTATTATTTTCTTGGTGAAAGTGGCGAAAGTTTTAGCGTCGAAATCCCGGAATTTTATCTGATCGCTCCCCACGCCCTGCAATAACTACGGGTTCGTCGCAGAAAAACCACAAGATTACAGGTTTTTTCCTGGGTCTAGTTTTTATTGAATTACCTAGAATTTTTGAATAAAGGTGTGCTAAATCCCTAACCACTTTGAAGGGAGGCACACAGATGACTTGGTTTAAAACATTAAGAGATTTGCTACTCCCACAGCCGCGCTCCCGCTCCTGCTTGTGCATGATTGTTTCCGAGCAAGAAGGTGCTGAGATTTGGTTGGACGACCAGAAGACAGAGCACCTGACCCCGAAAGCCGTGAACATTCCAAAAGGCAAAGAAGTTAAGGTTACGATCAAACTTATCGGTCACAAAGACCACGTGGCCTACATCCGCAGCTTCCACAATTTGACCTATTATCATTGCAACTTAGAGCGCATCCCTCTTAGACTGATCAGCAATGAAGTCTATCATTCTGCCTCTATATAAAGTTACAAAACGCCTGATCATTCGCCCGTTAGAAATATCCGATTACGAAAATTGGGCTCAAAGCTATTCCAACATGCATCCCCCACAAAACGAATGGGACGAAAGCGCATGGGATGATTCAGAGCTGACAAAACAAAAGTTCAAAGAGCACTTAAAGTTAGAAAAACAAAATCGCTTAAAAGACCACTTCTACGATTTCGGCATCTTCAGAAAAGACGACGGCGTCTTAATCGGCACAGTTAAGTTAATGGATATCAGCCGCGGCATCTTCCAAAACGCCTACCTAGGCTACAGAATCTTCAACCCCTACTGGGGCAACGGCTACGCCCAAGAAGCCTGCAAAGCCGCAATACAAATCGCCTTTAAAAACCTGGATCTCCACAGAGTCGAAGCCGGCATTAGCCCAAAAAACAAAAAATCCATCAAGACCGCCATAGCCATCGGCCTAAAAAAAGAGGGCTTGAGCAAAAAGCGCCTAAAAGTAAACAACCGCTGGCAAGACATAGAAATCTACGCAAAAACCAAATAACAAAAAGGTGCCTGCTTCTTTTTGCGGTTGCACCGCAACATTCTATAGGGATTTGGCACGCCGCAACCGTAAAAAGAAGCAGGCACCTCCAGAACCGAGAGTGTCGTCTTCAAATTGCCTTCTAAGCTTAGGGCATTTCGCTCAAATGCGAGTTCCGCTGCGCCATGAAAGATCACAGTAGTAATCAGAAAACTAAGAACAAAAAGTATCGCAAAACTAGGAATAAAATGCGCGAGGACTGTCTGAGACAGTTGAGCGAAATACCCTAAGCTTAGAAGGCAATTTGAAGAACCGAGGACTCTCGATTATGGAGAGCGCATGAACGTTTTCCAGCTTCCGTCTGGAGAACGCGAGTAGATGTATCTTTCGTGGAGTCTGCCAGTGAGACCGAACCAGAATTCAATTTCTGTGGGTTTTACTCTCCAGCCGCCCCAGTTGGGTGGGCGTGGGACTGCTTGGCCGTCGAATTGTTTTTCGAACTCTAGCACTCTGCGAGTGAGATGATCGTGGTCTTTGATGACAGCACTTTGATTCGAAGCCCAGGCTCCGATTTGGCTTAATCTTGCGCGAGTTGCGAAGTAGGCATCGCTTTCTTGGGCAGAAACTTTTTCGGCTTTGCCGGTGATGCGGATTTGACGCCAGATTGCGGGCCAATGGAAATTGAGGCACACATTGGGATTGGCTGCGATGTCTTTGCCTTTATGACTATCGTAGTTTCCAAAAAAAACAAAACCCTCCTGTGATACGTCTTTTAGATAGACGATTCTCACGGAGGGCACGCCCTTTTCATCCACCGTTGCCAACGACATGGCGTTGGCTTCGGGGATTTGCTTTGCGACCGCCTCTTTCATCAGGCGGTCAAAATGCAGAAAAGGATCTAAGTTTGTATCGAACATTACTTAGTTTTTTTAGCAGCTGCTTGTTGTTTTACGATGTCGATAAGTTCAACTTCGAAAACAAGAACTGAATTCGGTGGGATACCAGGACGACCTGATGGACCGTAAGCAAGTTCTGGTGGAATGAAAAGTTTAGATTTGCCGCCAACTTTCATCAATTGAAGAGCTTCTGTCCAACCTGGGATAACGCCGCCAACTGGGAATTCAGCAGGTTGACCACGGTCATAAGAAGAATCGAATTGTTCACCGTTAGTCAAAGTTCCTTTGTAGTGAACTTTTACTACGTCTTCTTTTTTCGGAGAAGCGCCAGTGCCTTCTTTTTCAACGATGTATTGAAGACCAGAAGCTGTTGTTTTTACGTTAGCTGCTGATTTGTTCTTCTCAAGGAAGTCTTTACCAGCTTTAGCATTTGTATCAGCTGCTTCTTGTTGTTTTTTCATCGCCATTTCTTGAAGTTTCATCATAGCTGCTTGCATGTCTTCTTTAGACATTTCGTTTTTGCCAGCAGAAGCGTCTTTCAATGCTTGAGCTAAAGCATCAGCATCGAAATCGATGTTTTGTTGTTTCAAGTTGCCGCCGATTTGTTGGCCGATAGCGTAGCTCGCTTTTTTCATGTCTGTGTCGAGCTTAACTTTCTTTTGGCATGCTGTAGTGAAGCCCAAAGCTGCAACTACTAATCCACCAACTACTAACTTATTCATTGCTGTCTCCCCTTAAAGGTTGTTTTCATTTTGCTAACGGTCTATATTGCGACGAAAATTTTGTTTTTCAAATAGATAACACCGTGAGTAAACAACCAAGAATGGGTCCAAAAAAAAGAGGCTTCCATTTCTGGAAAAGCCTCTTTTCTGTAACCAACTTTTTAAAAAGATTAAGACTGTTTGTTAGTGTCTTTCTCTGTTTGAGTTTGCTCTTGGTTCATTGGTTGCTGTTTGTTCTGAGAGATCTGTTGGTTTACTTCACGCTCATTAGAGGAGTCGTCACTAAGACCTTTTTTAAAGCCGCGGATTGCTTCACCCATAGAGCGTCCCAAACCGGGAAGTTTTGTTGGTCCAAAAAGTAATAAAGCGATACCGCCAATCAATAAAATTTCTGTCCACCCAAGATTCATGTGATCTCCTCTTTAATGCCCAAAAACCTACTATAGACCCTATTGCATGGCAATAGAAGCCCGTGCATTATATTAGTATTCAGGGGGCATCATAATGCTGCACTTATTAATGGTACTCTTCCTTACGGGTAATGCACAAGCCCATGCTCAAGCAAAATCCTACAATACCGATCTTTTTGAAAAAGAAGATTCCGGGGAAACCCAGGAAAAGGCCCAAAACTTTACTGCCAAGGTCAAGGTTGTGCGTGAAGAAAGTGACGGAGTAGAGGTCTTTTTCGAAGGCACCACCAAAGCAAAAGGCGGCTACATGCTTCTGCGCTCTACGGAGCAGTATGCCAAGCTGCTAAAGCTTCTTGAGTCGAGCAAAAAGCCCAAAGGCCCCTCTGTTTCTGTGACTGTAAACGCTGATAAGCACATTAAAAAGGTCGAGAAAAAAGAAGGCGGCGGAGGCATCGTCGTCCCTGATGATCCGAATAAGATGTGGGACTACGGCAAAATTCCAGATTGAGGTCGGGCTCGATTCATGAGATTTTCAGCCTCTCATGGAAGCAAACCGAGCCCAATGGCTGAACCTATCTTGGCTTTATCTTAAACGCATACTTGCGCTGAATGCGTTTTTTGTTCTTCTTGGATTTCTGTGGCGCCTGGTTTTTCTGATTTCCTTTGGTAATTCGAGTGAACTTGCAAATCTAAAAACCGATGTTCTTCGCGCCTTTGTTTTAGGAGCGCGTTTTGATAGTACAGTATTATTTTATGTAAATGCCATTCCCCTGTTGATCCTTTTATTCGCCTCGTTGTTTTCATTTTCTCGAATTTTTGAAATCATCATCACGCCGATTTTTAAAAAATTCGCGCGTTTTTTAATTCCCTACTACCTGATCATGCTTTTCATCGTGACCTTCGTTTCCGCGGTGGACATTGGTTTTTACAGTTTCTATCAAGATCGTATCAACGTTTTGATATTCGGCTTTATCAACGATGACACTTGGGCATTGATTAAAACCATGTGGCGCAACTACCCAATTATTTGGATTTTCCTAGGGCTTGGGATCTTCACCTTCCTTTTATGGAAAGGTTTAAATATTCACTTCCATCAAAAAACGGAATGGGTGCCACTAAAACTAAAAAAAGCCCCCTATCCACTTTTTGTTTTATTTTTCTTTATTGTTTTCATTCTTAACGGCATTGGAGCCCGCGGAAGCTTAGGTCTTTTTCCTTTAAGTGAAATGGATACGGGAATTTCTAAAAGCATTTTCGTAAACCATTTAAGTTTCAACGGAGTTCGCGCCTTTGCTCGTGCGATCGAACTAAAATCCCTGCAAACCTCAAAGTGGGATAGCAACCTTCGCCATTATGGTTATGGTGAAAACCACCGCCAGGCCTTCGCTGATTACTTCCAAGTACCTTTAGAGTTTGTGCCGGCCGATCCCTTAGAATTGTTAGAAAAAAGAACCGCCAAGAACGAATGGGCTGAAAAAAACCGCCCCCACGTGATTCTGCTTGTGATGGAATCCATGGGCGCTTACTGGTTTAAATATAATTCCGGTGAATTTGATTTGCTGGGCGATTTTAAACAGCACCTGAATGAAGACACCTATATAACAAACTTCCTTTCAAGTTCAAATGCGACCATCGGAAGCCTTAGCTGTTTGATGATTGGCTCCCCTCAACGCCCGGTCAGTGAATTTTTGACTGAAAGCGAATACCTGCAGGTTCCTTTCCGTTCTAGCCCTGCTCGCACTTTTAAAGAATCCGGTTACAAAGCACGTTTCATTTACGGCGGTAATCCCGGCTGGAGAGAAATTAATAAATTCGCCTTTATTCAAAACTTTGACACGGTCGAAGGCGAATCAGAAATCGCAGAAACTCTGGGTGGCCTTAAAGACAAACACGACTGGGGAGTTTACGATGAAGATGTTTTTAACTACATGTTAAAAACTATCGAAGAAGCAAAACAGCCGCAGTTCTTGTTAGCGATGACCACCACAAATCATCCGCCTTATCAGTTGCCGTTTGGATACCAAAGTCCCGAGCTTAAAGTTCCTGGCGAGCTTTCAAGCCGCTTGATTGTGGATAAGGAACTAGCAGCAAAACGTTTTGCGACTTATCGTTACTCTTCAGATAAATTAGCGCAGTTTATTTCTAAAATTAAAAATTCTGCGCTTAAAGACAAAGTGATCTTGGCTGTGACGGGGGATCATTCTTTTTGGGTGGTGAATTTTTCAGAACAGGAATTAATGCAAAAAGGGTCTGTGCCGTTTTATCTTTATACGCCTGCGGCCATTCGTAAAAAACTTGATGCAAAAAGTTTTGGCTCGCAAGCTGACATTGCCCCTACCCTTTACGAACTGGCACTTTCTGATAAAGAATACCACTCTGTGGGGCGCAATCTTTTTTCACCGACACCTGATTTTGCTGTGAACTCTTTTAACTTGATCGTTGATCGCAGCGGAGGACTTTTAGCTGCTGGTAAAAAAATCGATGATAAGTACTTTGCTTGGGAAGGTCCTTTTGAACGCCTGATCCCGGGCATTGCAAATGAACACCAAGAAAAATTGTCGGTTCGATATAAATCCTTGATGGGCGTGCTTGATTATTATTTCATGAAAGAAAAAGAATCCATGGCGAGGGCACAGTGAGAATTTTAGTCGTTGAAGACCAAGCCAAAATGGCGAACTTTCTAAAAAAAGGCTTAAACGAAGTCGGCTATGCGGTTGATATCGCCGAAAGTGGCGGTGCTGCTGAATCTTACATGGCCCAAGGTGACTATGACCTAGTGATCCTGGATGTGATGCTGCCAGATCAAAGCGGCATCGATACCGCTCGCCATATTCGTAGTGACGGCTACGAAGGCCCCATCATGATGTTGACGGCCCTATCCACCACGAAAGATAAAGTAAACGGTCTTGACGCCGGCGCAGACGACTATCTAACCAAACCTTATTCTTTTGATGAACTTCATGCCCGTGTTCGCGCCCTGCTTCGCCGCAAAAGTCCGGTCAGTGGTATTGGTAACAATTTATTAAAATACACCGACCTTGAATTAGATTTAATCCACCGCAAAGCCCGCAGATCCGGCCAAGAGATCACTTTAACGACGAAAGAATTTGCGTTGTTAGAATATTTCATGCGCAACCCCGAGCGACCTTTAGGCCGCGTTTCCATTGCAGAGCATGTCTGGGATATTAACTTTGACTCTGAAAGCAACGTCATTGACGTGTACATCAACTTGCTTCGTAAAAAAATCGATGCTCCCTTCAGCAAGCGATTGATTCATACTGTGGTGGGAACAGGTTATGTACTTCGAGAAAATCTATAACTTAATTTCTCGCATCAGTATTCGTCTGCGCCTGTCGCTGATTTTTTTATTGATCTTTGGTACGACGATGATTGCCTTTAACATGTATATGTTCCAGGCGATGATTGATACTCTTCAACAAGATTTCGACGACGCCCTTTTTAACTATAGTGTCGACGTTTCTGAAGGAATTGAAATCGGCGTCAAAGGTGATCTGAACTTTCCTCCCCTGCAATTGGATCAAGGTAAAATTCTGCCTTTCCCGCTGGGGACTGCTCTGATTCAAGTGCGCCATAGTTCCGGAGCCGTGTTAGCAAGGGTTGGAAACTTTGGTGAATTCGATCCGCCCTATAAAGAAGATTTTGCGCGCATCTGGGCTGGTGAAGAAGCCACCTTTCGTACCATGGAACACATTCATGACATTCCTTCGGCGGAAGCTGATTCGTACCGCTTGATTTCGTTTCCTGTAGACAGTGCTTCTAAGCCGCAGATCCTTTTGCAGATTGCAGTACCTATGACGTTGCTAGAAACGCAAATCAGCCAACGTCTAACGATGTTACAAATCGGCATTCCACTAGTGCTATTGATTGCAACCTTCGGCGGACTTTTTCTTTCAGCCCGGGCTTTAAATCCTGTGAACAAGATGATCAATATCGCTCAGAACATTAAAGCCAGTGAGCTGTCCCAACGGGTTCCTGTTCCCAATGCCAATGATGAAATCAGAAAATTAAGTTTAACCTTAAATGAAATGCTTGATCGCATTCAACAAGCATTTCTAAGCCAAGAGCGCTTTGTTGCGGATGCTTCCCATCAGCTTCTGACGCCATTAACAATCATGCGCGGAGAGCTGGAGCTTTTACAAAAATCGGAAGACAAGAACACCGAACAATTCATTAAGAGTGCTTTGCAGGAAGTGGATAGTCTTTCCAAAATCGTGCAAGAGATGCTTTTATTAGCTCGCGTAGATGCCGGCATCGGCGCCCTTAATTTACAAGAGCTTGCCTTTGATGAAGTGATTTTTGAAGCCCTTTCACGCTGTGAAAAATTGGCGAAATCTAAAAACATCAAATTAAAATTTGATATCGTAAACGAAACTGATGGTGATCGAAAATTCGTGCGCGGTGATAATGATCTGCTGATCAATCTTTGTGTGAACAAAATTGAAAACGCGATTAAATATTCTCCGAATAATGAAGTCGTCAGTTTGATTTTAGTATGGCGAAAAGAATCGACCTATTTCATTGTCGAAGATAATGGGCCGGGCATTTCTCCTGAGCAACTTCCCTTTATCTTCGAAAGATTTTCTCGCGGCTCCGCTATGGAAAACCGTGTTAAGGGCTTTGGTCTAGGGCTAGCTATTGCACAAAAAATTGCGGTCCTACACAGTGCCAAACTCAACGTAGAGAACAAAGACCCCAGCGGCGCTCGTTTTAGCTTTGAAATTAAAAATATTTAATTCCCTTTTAATACGCATTTTAACCCTCTTTGTTAGCCTTTCTGAGTTGTCCAATAGAAAGCAAAAATAACCATTAGGAGGTTACTATGAAAATCGCTTCTATCATTATGTCTCTAGTTTTTGTTGGTGCTGTTGCTCAAGCTGCTGATACACACGGTGGTCACGGTACAGCTACTTCTGCTACTCCTGCTGCAGCTAACAACCCAGAAGCAGCTCACGGCGAAACTCCAGCTCACACTGAAATGAAAGCTGAGAAAAAAGCTACTAAAAAGAAAACTGCTAAAAAAGAAGAGAAAAAAGAAGAAGCAGCTCCTGCTGCAGCACCAGCTGGTCACTAGTACCTGCCTACACTTCGGCTCTGTCGAAGTAGCAGCTAGTGAGCTCTGTGCTCTTGAAAGGGAACCTTCGGGTTCCCTTTTTTATTTTCTCCTACGTGTAAGTGCTCTAAATGTTTTTGAAACGCTTCCCAATATTGCGTCACTAGTTTTTTTGCATCACTGCTTAAGCTTCCACTTTCTTCAAAAGCTTTTGAACCATTTAAATAAAGTTCGGGCTGCCCCATCACATTCACATCAAGATACGCTAAGCACTGACGCAAATGGTGTTGGGCTCCGAAGGTTCCAATTGATCCCACTGAGGCGCCCGTTACGGCCCCTGCTTTTCCCTTCCAAAGATTTTGCCCGTAAGGTCGCGAACCCCAATCTAATGCATTTTTTAAAACACCGGGAAACGAACGGTTGTATTCTGGGGTAATAAAAATCACAGCATCACAGGACTTCACCATTTCCTTCCAATCCTGCACATTTTCAGGAGGGTCATTTTCCATGTCTTGAGAGAAAAAAGGTAAGGTCGAAATATCAAAGGTCAATAATTCAAAATCTTTCGGAGCAAGTTCCTTCATCGCATTAAAAAATCTTTTATTTAAGGATTCTTTTGCGATACCGCCAACGACTGCCAACACTTGATATTGAGCCATGATCACCTCTGCAAAACAGTGTAGTGAACCTTTTTCTAACATCAAAGTCGCCGACCAAAATTACAGACAAGATCTCTGCCAATCCACAACAGTGCTTGAACTTACAATGGTAAGGTAAAGAAGAACTTTGAGCCTTGATGATGTTTGCTTTGAACCCCAATAAAGCCACCCATCTTTTCGACCAGCTCTTTACTGATGCTCAGCCCCAAGCCCGTACCCCCAAAGCGACGAGTGATTGAGGAATCCCCTTGAGAAAAACGAGTGAACAAAACTTTAAGCTGTTCCGCACTTAACCCAATTCCGGTATCTTCTACAACCACTTCGACTTCGTTACGATCTTGGATAAAGTTTGCTTGCACTTTCACTTGCCCCGCATCAGTAAACTTAATCGCATTACCGATAAGATTCACTAATATCTGCTGCACCTTTGCTGAATCGCCGATGATGTACTGAGGAACAGCATCTTCAACTGTATAGTCGAGCTTCAGATTTTTTTGCGTGGCTTTAATACGTAACATCTCTACAGAGTTCGCAATGGCTTCACGCAAAGAGAATGGCTCCTTTTCAATCTTCATTAATCCTGATTCGATTTTAGAAAGATCCAAAATATCATTGATCAAAGTCAGCAAACTTTCAGCGGCCCGATTTAAAATCGTGACATATTCTTTTTGCTCTTCATCCAAGGAGCTTTCCGCCAGTAAATCCGCCATTCCCATGATTGAGTTCATCGGTGTGCGGATTTCATGACTCATGTTCGCTAAAAACTCGGACTTCGCGCGGGTTCCAAATTCAGCTGCTTCTTTGGCGTGGACCAGTTCTTTTTGATAACGATGCAGATCCGTAATATCAGTTGATACACCTGCAATCGCAATGATCCTTCCACTTTCATCGGATAAAGGAAACTTTTCGGTATGATAGTGTTTTTCGTTTCCTTGCGAATCCCTTACATCGTCTTCAAAATTGACGTGCACGCCGCCGAGGGCGACCTCGCGATCCTGACGTACAAATTTCTTTGCGGCAAAATCCGGAAAGAAATCAAAATCAGTTCTGCCCAGAAGTTCGTCTTTAGTTCGCCCCATGAATTGTTCAAATTTACGGCTGACTAAAATATATTTGCCTTCAAGATCTTTAACAAAGATCAAGGCTGGCGAAGCTTCAAAAATACCGTTCAACAGATACTGCTGATATTTTAAAATCTTTTCAGATTCTTTTAACTTCGTTATATCTTGAATCGTGCCATAGGTTCTACTGCGCACGCCATTTTCTTCCATGGCAGCACCAATAACCCGAACCGGGAAAGTGCGCCCCGCTGGAGTCGTGACGGTCACTTCGATATCGTAGGTTTCTCCGTTTTCAACCAGATTCAAATACTTTTGGCGAACCAATTCTTTGTCTTTTCCAAAAAAACTAAGGCTAGTTTCTAAGGTCAGCGCCCAATTATCTTTTGTCTGAACAAACTCAGGATTCAGACCAAACAACTCCCACATCTCCGGCGACCAATAAACTTGGTTTGTACTAAGATCAACGCTCCAATTACCAAGACCTGCCACGCGATTTGTTTGGCGGGCAATTTCTTCTTGTACTTTTCGTTCTGTGATATTTGTCGCCGTTGTAAAAACCAAGCCGCGGGCTAAATCGATTTTATAGTTCCACCGAAGATAAATATATTTTCCAGCTTTAGTGCGATAACGATTTTCAACGTTACCTACCACGAGATCTCTTTTTAAACGCTCCCCGATTTCTTCGGTGTATTTAAGATCCTCGGGATGAATAAGATCAGCAAAAGAAATGTTTAGAAGTTCTTGTTTTGAATATCCAAGATTTGTGGACCAATGGGAATTTAGATTAAGGGCTTTCCAATTTAAATCGAAAATGCCCATCATCTCGCTGGAAAGTTCAAAAAATACCGGGTCCAATGATTCCATTGGCCCGCATATTACGGAACTCGATTATAAAAATCCATTGTTAAATGACTGTTTTGCTCTTTGAAAGATTACAAAATCCAAAGACAGAATACCGCCACAGCTGTCGGTGGAAGAGCCGCTGCCAACAAATGCAAAGGACTTAGTCCATTGGGAAACTTATTATTCAAAATATTGTAACCAGCAGCATTCGGAGCATTGGCGATTATGGTCAAACCACCCCCCGCAATAGCGCCCGCAACAAGAGCGTATTTACTTGAGTCAGTTAAAGTCTCGACTTGCGACCCCAAGTAGGTCAACGCCGCATTATCTGTAATAGCAGTCAAAGAGACCGCCCCTGCAAATAAGAATAGATCATTTAAAGAAGACAGCAATGGGGCTAACCACCATTTTTGAAATGCACCAAACTGAATAATCCCACCTAAAAACATTGCGACTAAAAGACTTTCTTTCAGACGCAAATTATCCTGATAAGCCTTAGTGACTGTGGCAACACCTAAGAATAATAAAAAGATTCCCAAGAAAGCATTTTGATAATGTCCCGTAAGGACAATCATCGCTAGAAAAATCAAATGGAGCAGTATAACTCCGGAAGGAGTTTTAGCTTGGCCGCCTTGCAAGCGGGTTTCTACTTCTTTTAGCGTAATGCAGCTTTGTAATAGGTCTTTACGAAAGAAGAAAATAAAACCAAGACTGTTTATGATAACAGCAATGGCACTTTTCCATCCAAGATTTGAAAAGACAAAAGCAAAATCCCAATTCCATTTAGATGCCACCATTAAAATCGGTGGAGCCGCAAATGGTGTTAAAGCACCGCCAATGGAAACGTTCACAAAAAGAACCGCTAACAACGCATAAATTAAATTCTTAGATTGCTTTTGCAGACTTGCATTCAGCATAAAAGCCGTCACCGTCATGGCCGCGGGCTCAGTTATAAAGCTTCCAGCCAGAGGACCTAAAATTAAAATCACAGCCAGATCAGTAAGAACTGCGGGGGTTTTAAAAACTTTTTGAATAAATGAACTGACGATTCGAATACCTTGCCTCGCAGCGGTTAGAATCGGACGCGTAGAGCATAGAACCATAATCACAAAAATAAAAAACGGCTCAGTAAAATTAAGAGACGTTTGATACGTGATAGCTTCTTGCCAGCCTTGCAATGCAATAAATAAAACCATGAAGGCCGCAGCCCAGATAGCAAAGACCACTTCAATTTCGCCAAACAAATGTAAAATTCCATGGCGCATAGAATGTTTTGGAAAATGGTGGGCCCAATTAGTAAAACGGCCCACTAAAAAAGTATGAATAACTGCTAAAAAGAAAAAGACTGTGCCAAGAATTTCAATTTGTGAATATTGCATGGCCTTAGTTTAAGCGCTTTAAAAGTGTCCTGCCAAACAGATTCGGTTTATCTCTTCACGATATTCTAAAACTGAAAGCCACCGCTCCGGAATTGCTTGCGGACCATAGTAAGCTCCGCACAATGCGCCAGCCACAGCGCCACAGGAATCCGAATCATCACCACGATTGACAACCGCCACTAATGCATCTTCAAAATTATCAAATTTTAAAAATGCCCAAAGTGCCGCACACAAAGTATCAACACAGAACCCTGATGTTTTTAAATTCTCCCACGAAGTCACCGGGATTTGTAAAAGGCGTTCTAAGATATACGGTGAAGTTTTAAGTGCCTCGTGTTGGGCTGCCTGAAAAACTGAAGGCTTAGATCCACCGCGCATGATGGCTTTTAATGCAGCAATTAAAACTTTATCGGCTTCAACACAATAATGATGACCATGGGTCATTTTCGTTTGTGTCTCAATCACTTCACTTAAACCTAAGATCAATCCGCCGTGGTAACTGCCGACGACAGCTTCTTCAAGCAGGCACAGCGGCGCTACGCGCATTAAAGAACCATTTCCTTGAAATTTATTGTCGACATACCCACATTCCCGCAGCGGCAGCCCTGATTTTAAATTCAACAGACCGCGAATGGTTGTGGTGCCAATATCTGGAGGCTTGCTATCTAACCACTTCAGCATTTCTTTTTTTAAAATATCAAAAGAAAATTTCTTGGGACCTTCGATCGCACGAAGCACACAAAGCATTAAGTCCGTGTCATCAGTGGCTTCACCGATTTTCCATTTGAAGCTGCCCCCACCTGTCATTTCCGTGTGGGCATTCCAAACTTTAGACGCTGGTAAAAATTCAAGAGGAGCACCCAGGGAGTCCCCCGCATGAAGCCCCCACAACATTCCTAGTACACGGTCTTTAGATTCAAGCATGTCTTTGAATTACTGGCACAAATCCATATTGTCAGCCATAAAGCGACGTTGCTGACTTAATTCTTGGGCAGAAAACTCGAAATCCGTCGACTTACAATTATTCTGCCGAGCAAGCTCTAACACCTTATCTTTTTCTGGCGGAGTCAATCCCAGGGTCCAAATTAGTTTTACTTTTAACCACTGCGCTAAATACTGACAAGCATAGGAACGATTCGGTGGCATGTAGTCTTCCGGGGTTTTATCGCTCTTAGTTTGATTTTCATCACCAAGTACCGCTAGCAAATGATAGTTATTGCCAAGAAAGTTTCCATACAGGCAACGCTTTGTCGGATTCCATTTATAAGCGCCACTGATGTAAGCGTTCTTTAAAGGAACGAAGTGATCAATTTGAATATCACTTGCTTGGGTGTGATCACGGCCCGCATAGGGATCAGCCCATTGACCGCGAATCACCGTGCAACCATTGCTGGCAAAATCCACGGGTTTCAAAGAATCACGGATTAAAACTTTAGCTCTTGTGTTAAAGCAATCATGATCACGGGGGTCATTCACCCAGCCACCAAAATGTTTTTTGCGATTATAGGGTTCGTTGGTGTAGCCGTAGCGTTCGTTATGGAATTCGAAATTCAGAAGAGAATAAATTTGAACTTTTAATTCTTCAACCGAGGTGCTTTCAAGTGCGGACTGAATAACTTCTAATGGGTCTAAAGAAAGGTCTTCTTGCTGCAGCGTCGGCTGCTCCTTGACAGTGAAGTAGTTATCAAACTTAGGGTTCCTACCCCAATTTGCAGCAGCTTGATTGAATCCGCCTACTACCAACAGCATCACAAGAAACGATGTCTTCATGAAGTCTCCCAATCCTTAGGAAGTGTTGTTTCCTCATTAGATTCCGTCCTCATCGCACTTGGCAACGAGTAAATTGTTAGACTTCTATTTGGATATTAAATAAAAGAAGCATTATGTTACGTGCTGGTCGATTCAGGCATCGTTTGTTAGATGACGCCTTTTTAAATTCCAAAGCAGAGGTTGCCTATGAATGTTTAAAACCATTCATTGCCCTTTGGCAGAGGCGTCATCTTAGCGATGTCGAGATAGCCTCCGTTTATATTTTAATTTTTTGCTTTCTAAGAAGACCCCAGGATTTTTTAGGCGGCCCCCATAATCTGATTTCACCTTCAGAAAATAAATCAGACGGTGTCACAGGCCACGCTGTCATCGAACTGCTTAGTCATCACCTTCCTAAAGAATATGCCCAGGCAAAATCGTTGATGCGCTTAAATAAGCAGGTTCCCTTTGTAGAGCTATTTTGCAGCTTTAGCTGGCGCTCTATACCGCTGTCCGTACAACAATCTTTACTGTCCTGGCAATCAGGCAAGTATGTTTTAAACTTAACAATTGGCATTCCGACGCCTGAAGAAGTTTTATTTATGCAAGCCCAGGGCAAACGCTGCATCAGTATGCTTATTCAAAAAGATCAAATCCTCAATTTCGTCGAAGAAGGCCGCGATGTTTTAGGCTTCATCGTTCATGATCTTATTCACGCAGATCACTTTTTCGCTGACGCAGAAAAGGCTTTAGCACAAATTGGTTTTTCTAAAAAACTTATCGAGGTCCACGCTTATCCGGAAATTCAAAAAATGCTTCTAGAAGACAAAGTTTTTGAAAAGGAATTTCACTATTTGATGTCAGATATGAATTCGGTCCCCTTGCATCTTTTAAAGACCCTAAAAGCTATATTGCTGGGACATTTTAAACGCCGCGAGAACCTTGGTTTGAAGG
Organism: Bdellovibrio bacteriovorus; assembly: GCA_041888585.1. Lineage (GTDB taxonomy): Bacteria > Bdellovibrionota > Bdellovibrionia > Bdellovibrionales > Bdellovibrionaceae > Bdellovibrio > Bdellovibrio bacteriovorus_I. The sequence goes on from CP168971.1 coordinate 2,219,631, forward strand.
CCTCATTATCTCCCCGCACTGAAGGCGAGTTTTTGCAATTTTTTAGGCACATTCTGGCTCCCTGGAGCTTCAGTGACGAGGCGCTCTCGGCTTCAGAAAGGCTTAATACAGTGTCTTATCTTGGACCTCCGGATGATATATTGTTGCATCAAGCTTTATTGTGAGGACTAACAAAATCAACTTTGGTAGGATAGTTGGGAATGATTAGTAAAAAAGATTGTGCCCCAAGTTTTGATATTAATTCCTGCCGTAACTGCGAAAGCCGTGAAGAGAGCTTGCTTTGTTCTATTCCTGAAGTGATGGAGCAAATTGAGAACATTAAAATGCGCTCTTCCTTTAAAGCTGGTCAGATTATCTTCACTGCAGGTTCAAATCCATTGGGTCTATTTACAATTCAAACAGGCCTTGTGAAGCTTGAAGTGGTTTCGGCTAATGGTTCTGCCCATACTTTGCGAATTGTGGGACCTGGAGGAGCTTTGGGATACCGCTCTTTATTCGCGCAAGAACCTTATCATGCAACGGCAATTGCAGTTGAAGACTGTGAACTTTGTTTTATTTCTAAATCAGACATCATGAACATCTTTAAGTCCCATCCGGAACTGGCGATGCGTTTGATTTCCCATATTTCTAAAGATTTGCGAATGGCAGAAGAAAAGTGGGCCGATCAAATGGACAAAGGAGCGCCTGAAAGAATTGCGGAAGCTCTTTTATTTTTACAAGATCACTTTTCCCACCAGAATTGGACAAGACGTGAAATCGCTCAGTGGGCAGGAACCACTCCCGAAACAGTGATTCGGACATTAGCGAACTTTGAAAAAGAGGGCTTGATCGACCAAACCGACGGTCGCAGCATTCGCATCGTTTCTAAAGAAAAACTTCGCGAACGCGCTTTAGCCTAGATTTTTAATAACCAGTTTTTGTTATCAGGAAGTTGACCACATTGAATACCCGTCAACTCATCGTAAAGCTTTTGCGAAACTGGGCCCACTTCGTTGTTGTTAATAACGATGTTCCAGTCTTTGGCAGCAAGTTCGCCCACAGGGCTGATCACGGCCGCTGTGCCTGTGCCGAAAACTTCTTTTAAACGGCCTGAAGCAGCTCCGTCACGAATCTCTTGCAGTTTTACTTTACGTTCAACCACAGGCTTATTCATCCCTTTAAGAAGCTCAATCACAGAATTGCGGATACCGCCACCAAGGATTGTACCTTCTAAAGACGGCGTCACGATTTCATTATCAAACACGAAGAACACGTTCATGGTGCCAACCTCTTCAACGTATTCACGTTGAATGTCTAACCAAAGAACTTGGGCATAATTTTTCTTTTTAGCTTCCGTCGCCGCTTTCAAGCTACCGGCATAATTCGCCGCTGCCTTTGTAGAACCAAGTCCACCCGGGCAGGCGCGAGTATAATCCTGCTCTACCCAGATTTTTACAGGCTTAGCTCCGGCACCAAAGTACGAAGACACTGGCGAAAGAATCGTAAAGAAAATGTATTCATCAGAAGGACGGACCCCAAGAAAGCCTTCGGTTCCGATCAAAGTGGGACGGATATAAAGCGAACATCCTTTGTCTTTAGGCACCCACGCCTCATCGACTTTAATTAATGCTTTAATACCTTCAATGAAAAGCTCCTTTGGCGGAGCGACCATGCAAAGTCTTTCTGCACCTTCGCACATACGTTGCCAGTTAAATTCAGGTCTGAACAAAACGCAATTACCGTCTTCATGGCGGAAGGCCTTCATACCTTCAAAGAGCGCCTGACCATAATGCAGAACCGCGGCGCCGGGATCTAACTGAAGTGGCTCATAAGGAGTAATGCGCGCATCGTACCAGCCTTTTTTTGCAGAATATGAGGCTAAGAACATATGGTCAGTAAAGTACTTACCAAACCCAAGGGTCTCGCTAGACGGAAGTGCTTTTGGGTTTAACGTACGGCGGACGGAAATTTCTAATGAATTCATACTAGGAAGATAACCACAAACTGGGCTTTCGGCGCAACAAAGAGCTGCGGAATCAGTAAATTTTAGTGTCCCAATGCAAGAAAATTCTTAGGACATGATCCACGTCATATTACCTAAGCTGCAATTTAGGCAAGATGAGCCCAAGAAAGAGGCTTTTCATGCAAGAACTGACACTAACAAATTGCAATTACTGCGGGATACCGACCCAGAATGCTGCTCGTTATTGCTGTCAGGCTTGCGAGTTGTTATCAGAACACCTAAAGGCTTTTCCAGTTGTAGAGGCGGCTAAAAATCCTTTCACTTACTTAGATGGTGATGACTTTAAAGCTCTCTATTTTCAGGGCGCAAAAAAAGATTTTGATTATGTGTTTTACGCCGAAGGATTGCACTGTTCTTCGTGTGTGCACTTATTAGAAAAGCTTCCTGTATTTTATCCTGGAGTCTCTTCTGCCCGCGTTAACTTTGGAAAATCCACAGTCTCAGTAAAAGTGCATGAGGGCGCATCCCTGGCGCAAATCGCCTATGTGATTCAAGAACTTGGCTACAAACCCAACTTGCTCGGACCCAATGATGATCCCCAAGAAAAATTCACTCATGAAAACCGCACTTTCTTAAAACACATTGGTGTTGCGGGTTTTTGTGCCGGGAATACGATGCTTTTTGTGGTTCCTGTTTATGCAGGGCTTGCTGGTTCTTGGGCGACAGTTTTTAACTGGATTAGTTTTTTCTTATTTTTGCCAATTTTATTTTACAGTGCCATGCCGTTTTATCGCGGCGCTTGGAATTCTTTAAAATATAAAGTGATCAATGTGGATTTGCCGATTGCGATCGCCATGCTCTCGGGATTTTTTATGTCGACTTATAATTTAGTTAAAGGTCACGGCGAAATTTATTTTGACAGCACTGCGAGTTTCTTGTTTTTTATTCTGTGCGCGCGTTATCTTTTAAAACGAGTTCAACAAAATTACCTTTCCAGTTCCAGCGTTAAAAGCTTTTTTAAGAATGAAAAATACGTGGTGGCAGATGGACTTGAATTTTCGTTAATTCCTTGGTCAAAAATCCAACGCGGGCAGGTTTTAAAAATCACTCGTGATCAGATCCTGCCCAGTGACTGTGAATTGATTTCTGCCCAAGCCCATCTTGATATGTCTTTATTTAACGGCGAATCTCTTCCCCGCCACTATTCCCAAGGCATGGAACTCTTTGCTGGCACAAAAGTTTTAAATGATTTTATCCTGGTAAAGGTTTTGACTCCATTTACTGAAAGTCGTTTAGGAAAACTGCTAAATCAATTAGACCAAGATAATTTGAAAAAATCAGATTTTGTCGCTTTAACTGACCGTTTAGCACAGAAACTGATCATTACCGTATTTGCGGTCGCCGCTCTTTTCTTTTTAGCTTATTTCCATATTGATGCATCAGCTGCATTTAATCGCTCGCTTGCATTGATTGTTCTGGCTTGTCCATGTGCCTTGGCCTTTGGTTCGCCGCTAACTTTCGGCCTGGCTTTGAAAAAAGGTCTTAAAAATGGATTGTTACTTAAAGACTCGGCTGTTTTAGAAAAACTATTGAAAGTTAAAAATATTTACTTTGATAAGACTGGCACTTTAACAGAAGGAAATCTTTCCTTAGCTTATTCAGCTCCTATGGTGATTTCAGAGGACTTGCAAAAAGTAATCTTAAGTCTTGAAGCCATCTCTTACCATCCGATTGCTTTTGCTCTTAGAAAAGTATGGCAGCAAAAATCATTGCATGCGGTCACAGACGCTAAAGAAGTTCTTGGCAGTGGCGTCAGTGGAATTATCAATGGCGATAAATATGAAATCAAACATCTCAGCGAAAGTTTGCATGAAGCAGAGACTGCAATCGAAGTCTTTAAGAATCAAGAAAGCCTTTGTCGCCTTTATTTTAGTGACGATTTAAGAAGTGATTCAGCTTCAGCGGTTCAAGAGCTGCGCACTAAAGGTATGAATGTTTTTGTTCTTTCTGGCGACAAAAAAGCCCGCGTGCAAAAGGTAGCGGAACTTTGTGGCATTCCTAAAGAAAATGTCCATGCCGAACTTTTCCCAGAAGAAAAAAAGGAAATTATTTTACAAAAAACCGACACTTGCATGATCGGGGATGGCGCTAATGATTCACTGTGCTTGCAAGCTGCTGACGTCGGAATTGCGATGAAAGGCAGTGTGGATTTAAGCTTGCAAAGTGCCGATGTGTATTTCACTCGCGGCGGGCTCTCACCTCTTTTTGACCTTTTAAATCTTTCCGTTAAAACTCGTCAGGTCCTGATTCGTAATCTGACAATTTCATTAGTTTACAACTCTGTCGGCGGAACTTTGGCGCTGGCTGGATTTATTAATCCCATGGTGGCAGCGATCTTAATGCCGTTAAGCTCACTTGCCATTATTTTATCTACTTTGTGGGGGCTAAAATGAACATCGTTATACTGATGATTCCGATGGCTCTTATTCTAGGGCTTGGATTTGTAGGCGCCTTTATGTGGGCCACCTCCAAGGGACAATTTGATGACCTGGAAACCCCTGCTCACCGAATTTTGAATGATGATAGCGAAAGGAAACACTCGTGAACCCTAGAAACATTTTCAATAAACCCATGTACAAAGAAGGATTGCAAAGAACTGCATCATCTTCGCTGTTAGAGGAAATCTTTTATGACGACGACATCGTTAAAAAGTTTTTGCTAGCGACGATGATCTGGGCAGGTGCAGCTTTCCTTTTTGGTCTTATCGCCGCTTTGCAATTGGCTTACTGGCCTTTAAACGGAAACATGGAATGGATCACATTCGGCCGTTTACGCCCGTTGCATACAAATGCAGCGATCTTTGCCTTTGCCGGCAATGCGATCTTCGCTGGGATTTACCACTCTTCGCAAAGACTGCTAAAAACACGAATGTTTTCTGACCTGCTGTCAAAGATTCACTTCTGGGGCTGGCAGTTGATCATTCTTGCGGCGGCTATCACATTACCACTTGGCTATTCTCAATCAAAAGAATACGCAGAATTAGAATGGCCCATTGACGTCGCCATTGCTGTCGTGTGGGTGATCTTTGGTATTAACTTCTTCGGCACCATGAAGAAGCGTCGTGAAAAACACATGTATGTGGCGATTTGGTTTTATATCGCAACAATTATTACTGTGGGCGTTTTACACATCGTTAACTCCATTGAAATTCCAGTAACTCTGTTTAAGTCTTACCCAGTCTATGCAGGGATCCAAGATGCCTTGGTGCAATGGTGGTATGGACATAATGCGGTGGCATTCTTCCTTACAACGCCGTTTTTAGGTTTGATGTATTACTATATTCCTAAAGCGGCGAATCGTCCGGTGTATTCTTACCGTCTTTCTATTATCCACTTCTGGGCTTTGGTGTTCATTTATATCTGGGCAGGTCCTCACCATCTTTTATACACTTCACTTCCAGAGTGGGCCCAAACTTTAGGAATGATTTTTTCAGTGATGTTGTGGGCTCCATCGTGGGGCGGAATGATCAACGGTCTATTAACTTTAAAAGGTTCTTGGCACCTGCTTCGTACCGAACCGTTAATCAAGTTCTTCGTTGCTGCTTTAACTTTCTATGGAATGGCGACTTTCGAAGGTCCGCTTCTTTCAATCAAATCCATTTCTGCCCTAGGTCACTACACTGACTGGATCGTCGGTCACGTGCATGCGGGAGCTTTGGGTTGGAATGGTTTTTTAAGCTTTGGGATGATTTATTACCTAGTACCACGCCTTTGGAACACAGAGCTTTACTCTAAGAAGCTATTAGAGAATCACTTCTGGATTGGCCTGGTGGGTGTGATTCTTTACTACATCTCTATGGTGGTTGCAGGAATCACTCAAGGTCTTATGTGGCTTGCTGTTGATGGCCAAGGCAACCTTGTTTACCCAGACTTTATTGAAACTGTGGTTCGCATCATTCCACTTTACTGGGTTCGTGCAATCGGTGGATTGTTATTCGTGATTGGTTTTATCTTGATGTGTTGGAACATCTTTAAAACTATTCAACTCGCTCCTAAAAAGGTTGAGCAAAAACCAGTGATGGTTGAACGTACTGGTTACGGTGAAATTTATAACGCCGCTCACAGGAAATTAGAAGGTATGGGGCTGACTTTTTCAGTTTTAACTTTCCTTGCAATTGCTGTGGGATCGTTCATTGAAATCTACCCTACACTGTCTTTACATAAATATGTTGAACCAAATAGCTTCGTTGAGCCTTACACTCCGCTAGAACTTGCGGGTCGCGATCTTTATATTAAAGAAGGTTGTTATGTGTGCCACTCTCAACAAATTAGACCTATTGCTTCTGAAGTTCTTCGTTACGGGGCCCCTTCGACAGTGGCTGAGTCTATGTATGATCGTCCATTCCAATGGGGATCAAAACGAACAGGTCCTGACTTAGCAAGATTAGGAAAGCGTTATCCAAATCTATGGCATTACAATCACATGGTGGATCCACGCGCTGTCACTCCAAAAAGTATTATGCCAAGTTATCCGTGGTTGGTAGAGAAGAACACAGACTTCTTAGTTCTTCGTAAAAAACTTTCGGTGATGGAGCAGTTGGGAGTTCCTTACGCTCAAGACGTGATTGCCAACGCGGACATTCATGCGCAGAAACAAGCTCAAGAAATCGCTGCCGATCTTGAAGCGAACGGTGCACCTAAAGGCCTCGCTAAAAAAGAAATCGTCGCCTTGATTGCTTACCTTCAGGCTCTTGGTCAGAAAGGGAAAAACTAATGAAACAAGAAGCTTTAAAATACTTCACTGATACCCACCTCACTGCCATGGGCTTAGTGATCTTCTTTTTGTTCTTTGTTGGCGTGGTGGCTTGGGTCTATCGCAAACACAGTAAAGAAATATATGCCCATCTTGAACAGCTTCCTTTGAATGGAGGTGAATAATGAGCGACGAAAAATTCCACGAATATGACGGCATTATTGAACACGATAATCCCTTACCGACTTGGTGGTTATGGACCTTTTTACTTACAATCATTTTCGCTTTTATGTACTTCCTGCACTATGAAATTGCTGGGGGGCCGACTTTAAAAGACGAATTGAAAGTGGCCATGGCCGAAATTGATAAAGCTCAAGCGACTGCCCAATCCAATGTGCCAGTGGAAACGGAAGAGTCTTTAAAAGCCATGTTCGGAAAAGACGAAGTTCTAGCAAAGGGTGCTGAGCAGTACACTGCTAAGTGCGCTGCCTGCCATGGTCAGGAACTGCAAGGTCTGGTCGGCCCAAATTTAACGGACAAGTTCTGGCTTCATGGCGGGACACGTATGGAAGTTGTTAAAGTTATTACTAACGGCATCCCTGAAAAAGGCATGCCGCCATGGGGGCCGGTTCTTAAAAAACCAGAGCTCTATGCTTTAGCTGCGTATATCTTTTCTAAACAAGGAAGCAACCCTGCTGGTGCAAAAGCGCCGCAAGGACAAGAAGTAGAAAGTCACTAGTTATGAATGCTCCATTAGATCCTACTAAATTAACCAGCGTCGATCACAACGGGGACAGAGTTCATCTGATCCCCGCCGAAGTGCGCGGTTTTTTTAGAAGGCATCGCAACTGGAGCCAAGCTGTCTTGCTATTTATTTTCTTAGCCTTACCTTGGACAACCATCAACGGACATCAAACCATTCAATTAAATATTCCAGATAGAGAGTTTTCATTTTTTGGAATTCTTTATCGGTCCCATGATGCCCCGTTGTTATTCTTCATTTTTGCGACACTGGCTTTAGGGTTGGCTCTGGTCACAACTCTTTGGGGACGCGTGTGGTGCGGTTGGGCCTGCCCACAAACAGTCTTTATTGATGGTATCTTTCGCCGAATTGAACAATGGGTGGAAGGCGGTTATCTGAAACGCCGGGCTTTAAAAGAAGCGCCAATGAGTCTTGAAAAACTCACTAAAAAATCCATAAAATGGTTTTTATTCACAGTGGCCTCATCACTGATTGCCCATAGCTTTATGGCCTATTTCGTCGGGGCTAAAGAATTAGCAGTGATGACTCAAAATAATCCCGCAGAGAATTCGAGTTACTTCTGGTTGGTTGTGTTTTTTACTTCCGTAGTTCTTTTTGATTTTGGATGGTTCAGAGAACAGTTCTGCGTGATCATGTGTCCTTATGGCCGCTTGCAGTCAGTTTTACTTGATACAAACTCTTTAGCAATTGTGTACGATGCTAAACGCGGAGAACCACGCCGTGGCGCCTTAAATGCTTCGCACATGTCTTTACAATCTGTAGAAGCTGCTATGAACACTCAAACGCAAGGCGACTGTGTATCCTGCAATCGCTGCGTGCAAGTCTGCCCGACGGGAATTGATATTCGTAATGGCTTACAAATGGAATGCATCGCTTGCACAGCCTGTGTTGATGCTTGTGATGAGATCATGGAAAAAGTTAAAAAACCTAAGGGGCTTATTCGTTATGAAACTTTAGGTGGACAAAAACAAAGCTATCTAAAATTAAGACCCATAGCTTTAGCGCTGTTAATCGTGTTATTGGTTTCTGGACTAAGCTATTCTGTGGCGACCCGCAAATCAGTTGATTTCACATTGTTGCGTGGTCACGGATTGCCTTTTAGTTTTGTGCAGAATGAAAAACAAGAGGAAGTGATTTTGAATCAATTCCGCTTACATATTACAAATCAGGGTTCTAGGGACTCTCAATACACACTGAGCTTAAAGGATCCAGGGGTCTTATCCATCAACGTAGCAGAAAATCCTATCACTTTAAAACCGGGCCAATCCCGTGAATGGTATTTCTTCGTTAAGGCACCAAAAAGTGTCTTTAATAAAGAAGGTAAATTTCATAGCAAGTTGAAACTTGATTATTCCGAGGGCTCTTTCACTGACACTATCTTTAAAGACCTCATAATCCTAGGACCTCGCCTATGAACTCAAGCCTGATCTTAGCTTTAGGGATCGTTAGTTCTAGCTTTTTTGGAAGCTGGCACTGTGCTGGAATGTGTGGACCGATCGCTTCTTTAATGAGCACCAGAAAAAGTTTATGGTCCTATCACCTAGGGCGAATGATCGCATATGTGCTTTTAGGTGTGATCGCTGGCTTTTTTGGAAACATCTTTTTAAAAAGTCAATTCGTAGAACTAAGATGGATTTCTGCGATTTTACTATCTGGATTTCTATTTGTAAGCGGAACTGCACTTTTATTTCCAAAGCTGCAAATATATCTTTCGCAGTTTAGCTTTAGTCACTTCGCTTTAAAGCTCATAAAGAAACTTCAAGCGTTTCACTTGAAAAGATCAGGTTTGGTTGTTGGACTGTTAACGGCTCTGCTTCCCTGTGGTTGGTTATACACTTACGTGATGGCGGCTGTAGCGACCCAAAGCCCTGAATCCGGCGGCCTTACAATGTTGCTATTTTGGTTAGGCGGTCTTCCTGTTCTTTGCACAGTTCCTTTAATGGTGCGTTCAACAATTAATTCAGCAGGCCTAAATCAAAAAAGAATTGCCGGTGGTATTCTAATCACCGCCTCTATTTATTCGCTAATTAGTTTCTTCTACCTTCACTAATAGACATTTTCAATTAAGCAATCCTGCCATCGTCTAAAGTCAGTGACCAGTGTCAATGTACACCGGCAGTTGTCAGCCCTGGCGTTTTTCTTTTACCCGCCTGGCACACAGGTTTAGCCTTTAACGTGGACTAAGACCTTAAACAAAATCAAGGAGTCAGCTATGACGTTGCGTAGGAATAAAACCTTAATCGCTATGACGTTTGCTTTGGGTGTAGCCGCAGGATGCGCGACTAAGCCCCCTAGTTATGAAACGATCTCTTCTAGTGCAAATCCTTCCACTGAAATTGAGCGTACCGATGAAATGTTGAAAGATGCCAAAGACCGCCAAGTGGATGTGCTGTCTCCTGAAAATTTCACTGACGCACAAAAGGCATTAGAAAAAGCAAAAAAGGCAAAAGAAAAAGGTCGCGCCAATGAAAAGATCTTAGAAAGTGTTGCCTACTCCCGTGGTTGGTTAAAAGAGGCCAATGACAAAGCAGATATTGCGCAAACTTCACTTAAAGACATCACCGATGCCCGCGCCGGTGCCCTTCGCGCTGGAACTCCCACTTTATATAAAAGGGAATGGAACCGGGCTGAAGAGGATTTAGAGGAAATCACAACCTCTATTGAAAAAGGCAACCTGACCCCGGCTGAAAAACGCGGCGATAAGCTGACTGCGGAATACCGAGAGCTAGAAAGAAAATCCATCATTAAAGCGCAACTCAGCCGCGCGGAAGATAATATCAACGCTGCAAAAAAAGATGGTGCTGAAAAAAGAGCCCCTAAAACTTTCAACTTAGCTAACATGAAATACGAAAACGCGGAAAGATTGATTCTATCTGACCCACGCAACCTTGAAGCCATTCGCCGCGCTTCTGAAGATGCAACCCAAGAATCAAGTCATCTGGTGGATGTGACTCGCAAAGTAAAAGCCGGCAACACAGAAGATTTAGTCCTGTTAGCGGAACGCCAACAACGAACCATCTCAAGTCTTCGCGGTGAATACACGACAACTGAACAGGAACTGCAAAGAAAAGAGCAGGAGCTGCAACAATCGCAAACTCAACTTGATGCCGCTGCCCGAGAAAGAATGGCATTGGCTGAACGTCAGGGCCAGCTAGAACAACAAAGTCAAAAGTCCCAAAATCTATCAGCAACAGCAGACCGCATTCGTAAACAATTTAAGCCCAGCGAAGCTGAAGTATTCACTGAAGGCAATCGTTTGATGGTGCGTTTAAAAGCGTTGCAGTTTGCCACTAATAAATCTGAAATTAATCCGAAAAGTGCCAATATCCTTAAGAAAGTGGAAACAGCATTAGCTGATGTGAATGCAAGCAAAGTCACAATCGAAGGGCACTCAGACTCGACTGGGGATCCAGAAAAAAACGTAGAACTTTCGGAAAAAAGAGCTGAAGCCGTTGAAAAATACCTAGTGCGAAACGGCGTGGTGGCGGAAAATAAAGTTGAAGCGGTGGGTGTAGGCCCTGAAAAACCAATCAGCGACAACACCACCCCACAAGGTCGCGCGCAAAACCGTCGCATTGATCTTGTGATTGAAACTGAATAGGAGGTGTTTATGGCAACACATCTTCCTCCGCACTGGACGGACTTAAAAAGAGAGCTCATGGAAAAATGGCATGAGCTTACAGAACGGGATCTTGAAAGAACCCGGGGCCATTCGGAGTCCATCGTGGAACTTATTGAGAAAAAGGTGGGCTTAGCTATTGATGAAGCCAGTGAACGATTTTCTGAAATCGCGCAACGTTATCATCTTTATGACGAACCCGAAGATACACATCCAGTTTTAGATGAAGAAAAAAAGGAGCGCGTCTTAGAATTAAAACCTAAGAAGCCCGCCAACCGAGACAGAAAGCCTAAGGATGATTTCCGGGCGTAATGTAACGGGCCCTGCTCACCTAAAGAGTTCCGTTGTTAAGACGGGACTCTTTTTTCCTTACAACTGAAACGAAGGAACAAGGAACTGTTTCTTGAATCACGGGCTCTCCATTTATTTTCTCTATTACTTCTAGCAAGTCATAACCAAAATGGGCTTCATGCACGAACACCATACGCCCGCCTTCTTTGAGTTGATTAAAAAGCTTTTCTGGGAATTCGGCTGAGCCTGCTGTAAAAATAGCGCGATCATAAGGAGCATCCGGTTCATAACCTTCAAATCCGTCACCTGCAAAAATTTTGATATTTTTAATTTTTAACTTTTTAACTATTTTTTCTGCGCGCAGTGCAAGCTCGGGAATCACTTCGACTGAAACTACTTGCCCCTGCTCCCCTACCAGATGCGCCATCAAAGCTGTATTCCATCCACTTCCTGTTCCTAGTTCAAAGACCTTATGTCCTTTCTCAAGTTTTAAATATTCTAGAATTCTTAAAACAAAACTAGGCTGTGAAATCGTCGAGGCATAAGGCGGCTTATCCCAAAGAGTTAAGGGGCGATCTAGGTACGCCTCAGGTAACGAATACTCCGGAATGAATTCGTGACGGGGATACTTATAAAACGCCTCTTCCACTTTACTGGAAAGAGGCTGAGATATCCTGATAAGGTTTTTCTGTAAACTCTGTAAATCCATAATCATATTTTGCTCCGGGGAAATGTGAACCACAATCCTGTGTCTACTAACACCAGACCGTGTATGGGGCGCAAAGTTTTGGTGTATTCTATAGATGAAAACTTGAGGAGGATTTTATGAGACAAGAAACTGAGCGCTCTAGCTTTAATAGAAGCGAACTGAGAAAGGTCCGCAGCACATCCCGTGCCCAAACCTCAGGAGTTATCGACAAGACACCAGTGGTTGAGTCATTAAAAGCGACTTTATCTGATCTCTATATTTTGCAGCTTAAAACTCAATACTGCCATTGGAACGTCGAGGGACCTCTGTTCTTTTCTTTACATAAACTTTTTGAAGAGCAATACGAAGAAATAGCTGAATTCGTGGATCGTGCTGCAGAGATGATTCGATCTCTGAAAGAAACATCCCCTGGATCTTTTGATGAGTTCGAAAGACTTTCAAACCTAGAGCAAATGCCTGCAGAAAAGCTAAGTGCAAACCAAATGATTGAGATCATGAATCAAGATCATTCGAATCTTGCTGTGCAATTGAAAACTCGTTGGGAAACAGCGGAAGCAGTGGAAGAGGCTAGTGCTATTGTTTTGTATGAAGATTTGATAGAATTTCATGAGAAGGCAGCGTGGATGATTCGCAGTCATAAGTCTTCTCAATAGGAGATATCATGGGTAATGCATGGTACGGAATTTTTGCCGGTTTAATTACTGGGCTTTCAACGATGGTTGGAGCATTACCCATTTTAAAACAGCAAACTAAAACCTGGAACCCTTGGAAAAGTTTAAACTTAGACTTTGCCATCGGCATGATGTTGGCGGCTTCAGCATTTAATTTAATTGCGCCTGCCTATCGCACCTCAAAAAGCATGATGGGTGTTTCACTGGCGATTTTTTTAGGTGTGGCATCCATTTACGGTCTTAGTCACCTGATTCATAACTTCTCCCCTTCTCAAGTGAACCTACATAAACGAGCTTGGCTCTTTGTCACCGCGATGATGTTACACAACCTGCCTGAGGGCTTGGCTTCGGGTGCAGCTCTTAGTGCTGATACTATTTCTTCAGCGAATGGCTGGACCGTGGTAGGCGCCATCATGTTTCAAAACTTTCCGGAAGGTCTAGCGACGGCGGCGGCATTTTTATCCATTGGGTTTTCCCGCAAGGCTGCTCTCTATGGGGCGTTTCTCACGGGAGTGATGGAAATCCTCGGCGGAACTTTAGGCGGCATCTTCACAGGCCTCACTTCAGCGACCTTGCCTTACATCTTAGCTTTTGCTGGTGGCGCTATGATCAGTGTGACCTTGGAAGAAATCTTCCATAAGCTTAAAGAAAGTAATATGCGCTACCTAATCCAAAAGGAATTTGTATTAGGAGCGCTATGCGTAGTAGTGATGAATTTCTTTACTCAGTAATTTAACAACTACCAAGTATTGCAGTCCGTAGTGGACTTAGTGGCTTTAGATCCATCTTCTGAAAAACTAACGAGGGGTGAATAACTGCCCGCATTTAAATTCATTTTGGCATTATCTTCTAAGATCCAGCTAGTGCTTAGATCCGTAAAATTACGCCCCATGCACATGAACTTAATAGCTCCGGATGGATAAAATCCAGCAACGTATTTCCCGTTTGAATCCAGTCCACGATTAATTGAAAAATTCTTATCGTCAGTGAAAACAAACGCGCCTGAAATTCGCTCGTTCCCGGCATAGGAACGTACGACATTCAGCGATCCATCTTCCACATTATAAATGAAATGACTGCCAAGCATGGAACCTGAGCCCATACCACTTTGACTTATGAGTGGAAAACGGATGTTACAATTTAAAGTGATTTCCCGCGGAATTTTATTTTCATAAAAACTAACGGTATTTACTATTCCACCCACGGACTGAGGGCAGGCAATCACTTCGCGGGATTTATGCGCAGCCATAAGGGAATTGTTTTTTACTGAAAGCACGGCTGAAGCGATGGTGTTTTCATCATGGTAAGTTACTGCGTAAGTAGTACCAGCCACAGCCGGCCCCATATTTCTTCCTGAGTGCAAAAGAATTCCGTAGCCATGGGCATCGGCGGCTTGAAAACCGACGTTACGTAAAACGTCTATATAGTCTGCTAAAGATATTTTTTTAATCGCAGTGGAATGAACAACGGCATTGAAATAGCGAACGCCCACAGAGTTGGTAAAATCGTTTTCTTCTCTAAGACCTTCGCGATAAATAAACTCATGCAGAACTAAAGCTGCTTTGTTTTTTTCATCCAAAGATTCCCAGATGTCAGCATTTACAAAATATTTAAATCCATTCAGGTTCGCTTTTTTAAATTGCACCACAGCTTGGCGAAGTTCACAGCCTTTAGGAATGGTGCCCCAGCCCTTGTCCGGAAGTTCGGTAAAATCAACTCCTGGAATCATACGCGCTTCACCCACCCAAGCTAAAAGATAAGCGCGGTAAAGACTTGCTCTGGAAGGGTTCACGCGGGCAATACGATCAATAAGTTTATCCACCATCATGAAATAAGTCGGGGCTTCTTCAAACTCTAGATCAATGCCATGAACGGCACGGCCTTCAAAAAGATCCAACACTTCATAGTTTAAGGTGGGGCGCGTGCAACGAATGACGACTCCGCCATTGCCTTTTTCATCTCCGCCGATGAATGCAACCGCCGTTGAAACAAACGACAATGACAAAAATAAACTTGTTACAACCTTAGATAACATCAGACGATTCCTTCACTGGGCGGGTCAAAGGGAAAAATTGAATGTTTAAATTATAAACTTCCGTTTGGTCACCTTCTTCCACAAGAATGCTGAATTTGCGACGGAATTTTTTAATATACTTTTTGGCTTCGGCAATTTTTTCAGGATTTATTGCCATTGTGATAGAAGAGAAATCACGAATCTCAGGAGGAGTTGACTGCAAAACGTCGATGGCCTTCTTTAAATCTGAAATATGAGCTTTTACCAGAGCCTGGCTCGGAATATCGGTGGTTGTAGAAAGACTTGCCACGGCTCTTGCGATGGAATTGCCTTTTCGCTTAATAAAACCAAGATTCATTAAGAGCTGCAGACTCTGTTCAGCTTTTTCAACCGGAATCCCAAGGCGCTCGGCAATCCATTGCGGTTCAGGTTGGAAGTTCTTCATACGAAAGAGGTTTAAAATAGCAAAGTGTTCCCAATGGGTGATCAACTCTAATTCTTGATCTTCCAGAGTTTTTTGCACGGCGAATTTGCGGGAACGAGTTGCGATCAGGGAATAAATTTCGTTTCGTTCGTTGGTATCAAGCTCAAGTCCAAGTACGATTTTGTTCGCGTAAAACTCACTTAAAGGGCGTTTGCCATGCATCAGTTCGTTTAAACAACCGGGAGAGATTCCAACTTTTTTGGCTAAAGAACGAAATGAAAACCGTGGATTCTTTTTTTGAATATCCTCTAGCTTGCCTTTTAACAGGTCGCCGAATCTATTAGATGACATATCCCCTCACTAAATGACGGGAATTGTTGCAAAAATCGGGATTATTTCAAGATCAAAAGAAACAAACGGTTCCTTTATATGAATTCGGGGAACATGACACTATACGACAAGCTCAATGATCGCTCTGAAACCGTGGTTTCCGCCCATGGCAGCGATGATATTTCTTAAAGCGGTGATGTTCTTACCCTGGGCACCGATGAGCTTCCCGCGGAACTCCTGGGGTAAATCGACCTTATAAATGGTCGTCTTATCACCCATGGCATAACTCACTTCGAT
Source organism: Bdellovibrio bacteriovorus (assembly GCA_041888585.1). Classification (GTDB taxonomy): domain Bacteria; phylum Bdellovibrionota; class Bdellovibrionia; order Bdellovibrionales; family Bdellovibrionaceae; genus Bdellovibrio; species Bdellovibrio bacteriovorus_I. Next base: position 2,235,443 of record CP168971.1, read on the forward strand.
GGCGTGTGGGCAAGAGGTCATCTCTTGAATCACACCTTTTAAAATAGCTGCTAAGCGGTCTCTTACTTCATTTTGATCTGCTACATTATTCGCTAGCATTGAAATCCTCCGGTACCCATTCATTTTTTCTTACGAACCTAGAGCTAGGCAATCATCACCGTTGGTCCTGGCCTACATTGTGTTCCACCAAGTCTCATCAGGAATCTTAACCCTTTCGGCAAAAGTAGGATGAAAATAGAGATAAGAACCTCGATGTATCGCAGACGCGATTGTTCACTCGCGATAAGGAGGAAGGATGAGAAAATCACTATTCTTTTTTGTTTGTTTTTTAATAACTTCCTGTCAGCCAGAACAACATGAAAATCCCATCAACAAAACACCCCAGGTCGATGAACGGGTTATTTACGGCGAAGATAATCGCAAAGACCTTTATGAAATCACCAACACCTTGCAAAGAAAGCTAGCTGATTCCACGGTTGCGTTGATCAAATCGGCTCGCATCACCGAGCGGGCAAACACATCTTTAATTACCGCTAAGACGTTTAAAGAAAATTACAACCTTTGTTCCAGCGAACCCTTTGGAGAACAAGAAAATGCCGGATTTTGCTCTGGTGTTTTGGTAGCTAAAGACATCGTCGCAACAGCCGGGCACTGCGTGCGCAGTCTTTATGATTGCCAAACAAGTAAGTTTGTTTTCGGTTATGCCGTAAAAACCAAAAACCGCCAGCCTCGGGAAATCAGTAACAGCGAAATCTACTCATGCAAAGAAATCATTTATTCTGAAATTCTAGATACCGGGTCAGACTTTGCGCTGATTAGATTAGATCGTGAGGTTCCCAATCACGCCCCGGTTGTAATGCGCCGATCTGGCGATATTCAAACCGGCGATCCGCTTTTAGTGATCGGGCATCCGATGGGACTGCCGATGAAAATCGCTGCGGGCGCGCGAGTCAGAACCAACTCCCCTACGGACTTCTTTGTTGCTAACCTTGATACCTATGGCGGCAATTCAGGCTCTGCCGTTTTTAATGCCGTGACGGGTGTTATGGAAGGATTATTGGTGCGCGGTGAATCTGACTTTGTCGAACGCGGAGAGTGTTTGGTTTCAAACCGCTGCAAGGATTCAGAGTGCCGCGGTGAAGATGTGACCAGAGTCTTAAGGATTCTGAGATATTTATAGGTTTTAGATAGACCAGAGTCTGGATTCTTTCATCATAAAAGGTGCGCCCACCTGTTTTGATCATCCTTTGTTACTCTTTTCTGGGAGATAAAAATGATCAAATGGATCCTCGTACTGTCGCTATCCCTTCTTACATTACCTGCATGCAGCCGACTGGATTTAGCTTTTAATTGGGCTGATACCTATATCGTTTCTAAAGTGGATGACTACTTTGACCTGACTTCTGCGCAAAGTAAGGAGTTAAAAAAATCCCTGCAAAAGGACTTTAAAAAAGTATCTTCTAAAGTGTTACCTAAAATCATCGATGACGCTAAAAAGTTGGAACAACGACTGCAAAACAATGTCATTGATGAAAGCTCTATCGAAAATCTTTTCACCCTAGGCCAAGATGTTTTTGAGGATTTTTATTCTCAGTTTTCTTCAACTGCTGTGGGATTTATAGCGACCACGGATAAAGCTCAGCTTGAACACTTTAAAAAAGCTTTTTACGAAAAACAAAAAGAAGAAAAAGAAAAACTTGCTGATTTAAAAGAATATCACGAAGACCAGAAAGATAAATACCATAAGTATTTTAAAATGTTTTTGGGTTCTTTAAGCGCTGAACAAAAAGCCTTAATCGATGACCACCTTCGCCACTCCCCTTACCCCAAAGCCCTAAAACTTAAAAACAAAGAAGCTGTCTTTAATGCTTTTTTTAAAGCCGTTCAACAATCGCCCGCTAAAGCTCAAGAGTTCGTCACTCAGTTTACGCAAAAACCTCAAAGCTATAATTTGCCGGACTATCAGGTGGCTTTAAAAAACTATAACGACAGCTTAAAAAAGCTTATCGTTGCCATGGCCTTGACCTTAAATTCCGAGCAGAAAAAAGAACTGCGTAATAATCTGCTAGAAAAAGTCAGCCAATTGCAAAAGATCCGCTCGGTTGCCGAGATGTCTTAATCTGAAACGAAAATTTGCTAGAAATACCCTCGGCCTAAAGCAAAAACTTTCCGAAAAGCACTTCATGAAGTTTGGGGTATTTTTAGGTCTTCTATTCTTGAGTTTCAGTTCTTATGCTGAAGATAAAACTTTGCATTCGTTTGCTAATGGACTGAATTCAACTTTACGTCACTTAAATCGCAGTGACGCCCGCCCCTGCCCGGAAGATACGATTCTGAGCCCACGATCAGCCCGCGATGCCCAATTTGATAATAAGCCGGTCACCGCGATGAGCGAAGAAGATGCCCAAAAACTTTTTACAGATTTAAAAAATCAAAGCCACATTCCCTATGAATTCGCCTGGGCTGGATGTCAGGTCCGCGCCCATGAGATGTCAAGGTTGATGCTTTTAAAAGGCATAACTCCGTTAAAAGCTTTTGCCTTTGTTGATGAGAAATCACCAAATCTGCGCGTACCTCACCCTACTCGCAAGGGCGAGATCATTTCCTGGAATAATCACGTCGCTCCGATGATCATGGTGGAAAAAAATGGCAAACTGCTTCCCTATGTTTTAGATCCTTCCATTGAAAGCAAGGCCGTGCCAGTGGAGGAGTGGAAAAAAACCATGTCGCAGTTTCCACCTGCTCCAAAAATACAAATGGAATATGGGCCCGCGACCCAGCTAGTTCATCAAACCCGCCACCGTATTGACTTTAAGGACCCCAAGGTTCAGGAGCAAATGGACTCCTCATTACGAGAGTACAAGGAATTGGCCACTGATCCAGAAAAAGAAAGTCAGTGGTTTTTTGAAATGAATAAGTATGGTGAGTAGACTTAAGTCACCCTTGTAGCCCTACAAGTTAAGATTATTTACCTTTATAGCCTACACAAAACATAAGAACATTTAGAGTGTAGGTGTCTTATGAATGACAAGTACAACCAAATTTTACGCCGTCTGGGGATGTATCTCCTAGGGCCACTTGCTGTTCTTGGCATCGTGGCATTGATAGCGCTATTTCAAAGTTCAGCATATCCTTTCCGTCATCCCCAATCCCTGTTCACTCTGGCCGTGGTCATCATAAGTTTTCTTGGCGGATACGGCCCTGGCTTTGTGACCGCCGTCATTTCGCTGCTGTACATGGCTTTGAATTACTTCTCTGAACAAAAGGGAACTTTAATATATAACGAAGAAAACTATTTACGTTTGCTATCTTGGGTTTTCGTTTTACCGTCGATCTCACTCGTAGTTGGTGTTTTAAAAAAACGTTCTGAAAAAGCCTTGAAAGGTGAAATTCAAGCCAGCAAAAAACGCCAAGAAGACTTGCAGACCAGCGAAGAGCGTATTCACGCTCTAATTCGTTTTTCAAATGACCCTTTTGTTGCCATCGACTCTTATAGCAATATTATTGAATGGAATCCCCAGGCAGAAAAAACCTTTGGGTGGACTGCAGAAGAAGCCATCGGCCAAAAAATTTCTAGTTTAATTATTCCCCCCGAATACAGAACCGCCCATCACCATGGCCTTGAAAAGTACCTTCACTCTGGCGAAGGAAAAATTTTAAATAAAAGCATAGAGATGCCGGCCCTGACCAAAGGGGGCGGACGTATTCCAGTTGAGTTGACTGTGTATCCTGTAAAACAAAAAGATAGAGTCATATTTGGTGCTTTCATACGGGACATTTCTGAACGAAAACAAAATGAACTGCTCTCGCAAATTCAGTTTAATGCCACCCGCATAATGACTGAAGCAAATTCCCTTGAAGAAGGCATCCCACAACTTTTAAAAATTTTTGGCGAAACTCTAGATTGGCCTATAGTTGAAATCTGGCTCACCGATGAAAATAAGAAATTCTATTCCATGCTGGGGGTGTGGGCCGCAAACAAAGAAGATGAAGAGATTATGAAGAAAGCAAGCTTTGGAATGCAAATTCCAAAGTCGGAAGGACTTTTAGGTAAGGTCGCGACCGAGACTCACCCTCTATGGATCACTTCACTTCATGAAAAAGAATTTCCAAGGGACGCCATCGTTAGAAATCTTGGGATTGAGACTATTCTTTACTGCCCTATTAATGCCGACAATGATTTGATCGGAGCCCTTTGCTTGCACAGTACAAAACTTTTGAAAGCCGATGTGAAGGTCATGGATATTATGCATGACCTCAGTAAACGCATGGGTTTATTTATTTTGCGAAAATGGGCTAAAGCCGATCTTAAAAATCTGTCGCGCAATCTTGAACTTAAGGTAAAAGAAAGAACCGCAGAACTTGCTTCATTAAATAAACGTTTGCAAGAAGAGGTCACGGAAAGACAAATCCTTTACGAACAAGCTCAGACTGCAAATCGCCTTAAAGATGAATTCTTAGCGACAATCTCCCATGAACTCAGAACTCCAATGAACGTTATTTTGGGTCACAGTGAGCTTTTGGCGACTGAAGAACTATCCGAAGATGAAAAGAAAAAATCCATCGAAGCTATTCACCGCAATTCAAAGGCGCAAGCGCATATAGTGAATGATATTTTAGATGTCTCAAAATTTATCACTGGTAAAGTTCACTTGAATATGGAAATCGTGAATATCGCTGATGTGGTGATCAACGCCATTGATTCCATCCAACCCACTGCAAGAGCTAAAGACATTAAGATTGAAGAAAAAATCACAGAAGATGTTGGCTTGGTATCTGGGGATGTCACTCGCTTGCAGCAGGTGTTGTGGAACTTGCTTTCTAATGCCATTAAGTTTACTCCGCGTCGCGGAACAATCACGGTCTCTGTGTCACGTGCTGAATCCAATGTTGTGATCTCGGTGCGGGATACCGGGAAAGGCATCGATCCAACGTTCCTGCCATATGTCTTTGAACGTTTTCGTCAAGAAGATGCCACAACCACGCGCAAGTTTGGCGGTTTGGGTCTGGGCCTTGCAATCACGCGAAGTATTGTTGAGGCCCACGGTGGTAATATTCAAGCAACCAGTGATGGCAAAGGCCAAGGTGCGACCTTCTCAGTCATTTTGCCGATCACAAACTTAAGATCTCGCCCTGGAATACCTGAAAAATCTACTGAAAAAGCAAAAGAAAAAGAAAAGGACCAAATCCAAGTTGGTCAGGCACAAAAAGAAACTTCGGGAATGAAGGTGCCTCACGCTCTGACTGGACTTTCAATTTTAATCGTCGATGATCAGGTCGACGCCCTGATGATTTTAGAAACAATCTTAAAACGTGCCGGGGCTAGTGTGACAACAGCTTCGTCAGCCGCCGATGCCTTTAAAATACTCGTAAAATTAAAACCTGATTTGATAATCAGCGATATTGGCATGCCAGAACAAGATGGTTATGAATTAATAAGAATGATCCGTAGACTTCCCGACGAAATGGGAGGCCGAACTACAGCCATTGCCCTTACCGCCTACGCCCTTGATGAAGAACAACAAAAGGCCCTAGATATGGGATACAATGCGCATCTTTCTAAACCCACTGACTCGAAATTCTTAATTCATACAATCATGGATTTGCTGGGCCGTAAAAAATATGAAAAAGAACCGCCCAATCCTTAGGCCTATCAACACTGAGGCTTAGACTTCGCCTCAAGAACTATTCTGGCTCTGCTTTATTACGCATGTGATGCGCTAATTTTAAAAGTGAATGCAGCAGCTCACTTCGCAGTGGTTCTTGAACTTTCAAATCATCGAAAGCTTGGACCATGCAAAGAATCCACATATCGCGCTCTGCTTTACCGATGGCAAAGGGCATGTGACGGGCGCGCAGGCGAGGATGACCAAACTGTTGCACGAATAAGTCAGGGCCACCAAGCCATCCTGATAAGAACATAAAAAGCTTATCTTCAGAACCTTGGATATCTTGAGGATGCATATCGCGCAAAGACTTAAATTCTGGATTTGTATCCATCACCTCATAAAAACGATGACAGATTTTTCTTAAAACTTCTTCTCCACCCAGTTGTTCATAAGGAGTTTTTTGTTCAGACATTTGTTTGCAACTTTCGCCACTCTTGCGCAGTGAGGAGGGTGACTGATTCAGTATTAGGATCAAACGCGATCTTGATAAGCTTTTTATCTAACTGGGTTCGCACTTGTTTTAATTTTGTCTCTAGAGCTACTTCGTGAGCACCATAATCTGTGCCCTCGCGAAGTATATAGGATTCAATTAATGCTTGTAGCGTTTCGGGACTGAGCATTTCTAAAGGCACCTCCACCGGAGGTTGAAGTTCAGTCTCAGAGTTAGACACATTCCCATTGTTCTTATAAGAGCCCATAAGATCTCCTAGATCCTTGATAAAACTCATTAAAACTTTGGTCAAGAAGTGTTCCCCAATCTCTAAACTAAAAGGACTTTGAAAGTCTTACGAAGCTATAGACCCACTCAGGTTTTTCCTTAGGAATACCGATAAATTATGCATACTACGGAGCTTAAAGATGTCTGCTAAATTGATGCACGTTATTGCCGCACTTATCCTTTCACTTGTGATGGTTGGATGTGACCGCTTAGCCTTAGATCAAAAAACGAAAATCTCGTTGCAGATCCCGTCTTCTATGAACGGCAAGATGACGGCATCATCAAGCGAACTAGTGCTTCGTCACCTGGTGATTCAAGTCACCGCTCCAGATATGCCTGAACCGATTCTAATTATCAAAGATGGAGGTCACAGTTCCGGTTCTTCATCTATCGGTACAGAATTTCCCGTCGACATTCCATCCGGTTCAGGTCGTTTGATTCAAGTTCTTGCAGGCTATTCTCAAGGTGAAGATGATCACGGGGCATTAATTTATTATGGCGACATCACGAAAGTTTTAACGGGCTCAACTGAAACTGTTCCGGTTGTATTAAATCCTATTGTTAACCAAACTTCTGAAGAAGCTGAAGTCCGCGGTCGCTTCTTAGACAGCAATAACAGTGGTCCTACTGGTGAAATCAAAATGGTTTACCGCCCTACCAACAAACCAGCCATGGTGGTTGATAAGGACGTAATCATTGGTGGTTGGTTTAATCTGATGGTCTTTAAAGACATTCCAATGGATTACGTTTTACCAGATGGCAGCTTGATGTTTGATCAAATCACTTCTGATAAACTTTCAACAAGTGCCTACGTGGTGCGTGAATACATTCCAGCAAGCGTTCGCAGAGAATGGCAAAATGGATCACAAACCTTTGAATTAGAAAGTGCGCGCAATAACTACGTTGGATTTTTCTCTAAGAACTCTTCATTTCTTGCTGATAAAAAAGTCTGCGTAGATCTTTCATCCATTCTTAACAATGGTTCTGTCTATTTAAATAATAACTTTTTCACTCAAAACATCATAAATCCAGTGCCAGTAAAGTTTTACTTAAATGGCACAACCCCTGTGATTGCAAACACCCATGCTGCTTTAGTGGGTGGTGTTGCCGCTGCCACTTTCTCTAGCCTTTCGCCGGCTGATGAATACGGAAAGTATCTTAAAATTCATGTGAATTCGAATAATTCCATGATTTATGATCAACTAGCTAACGTTGGTTATAATGGATTTTGGGCGCAAACCATTTACCCATCATGGCTCCCTGGTGAGGGCTTTTATCGTTCTCCGACGCAAACATTTGGTGATGCTTCAGGTACTTACTTAGAGGCAAAATTAGTTCCAGGAGCTGCAGCTAACATCGACGGCATTTCAATCTATTCTCGACCTTACCAAGGTATGATGGGTGGTTATTCCTTTGAATGTCGTGCTGATCGTTTGGCTGAAGACAAGTGGACCTTTGCTAAGGCATTGCCTAAAACTTTAATCGTAAATGACACTCTTCGTGTGCGCGCTTCTGATTTTGCAGGCGTACCGACTGCCCAAGAACTGGCAGCATGTCTGACTAGAAATGGCGAAGTGATTGGTTCAAGCGTTTCTCTTTATATTCCAACCGGTGGTGCTGCTGGTAATGAAATCGGCGTTAGCCAATTTAACAACGGCCCATATACAAATCCAATAACGAATATCTGTCAACCATACCTAGTTGAGCTTACAAACCAAAACTCCTTCGGTTATAATCCCCACTCTTCGCTACAGGCAACAGTATCTGCTACTGATGGTAATGGAAACCCATTAACTGTTTTATATAATAAAGCGGATTGCAGCGACACCGCTTTAGATTCCCAGATAGTTTTATTTAAACCTTACAGTACGCGTGCCTTGGGTTATGTGAAAGTATCATCCCCTGGCGAAGTGCGTGTGGGCGTTACCGCCAACGATAAAGGTTTAACTCATAAACCATTTAATTTATTTTACTACAATGATGCTCCGACCACAGTGAACGACATCGCATTTGGAGTAGATTCAAATTTCAATTTCTATTCTAACAGTGATTTTAATCTCTACCCGAACGGTTGCTTCCCTTTGCGTATCGATGCGGTTTCTGGTGGAGCTTTGGTATCAGCAACTGGCAGCGTGACTATCAGTTACCACCACCGCAATGACTCTAACTACACTCTTCCAAGTGGAACTCGTCTTGTCGATTCTTGTGCGACGAAAAACCCAATCAGCAACACTTTGAGTTTTAGTAATTCAAAAACCAAACGTTTTGCCATTGAAGTGGGCGCAACTCCGCCGATGAATATGATTTTTAAAGTTACTGGCTTCGGCTTGACTAAGACGCCGCTTGTAAACAATGGGCCGGTTGTGGACCATTTAAGTTTTGTTCTGCCAAGTGGATCGTCAAGCACACCTCAGCAATATAGCTGTCAAGCTTTAGAAGTTGTTGCTAAGGATGCAAATAACAATACGGTCACGGTTCCTAGTACAGAGCAAGTTCGCTTCTGGCTTAACATGAAAACTGGCGACTACTGGGGTGGTGGATTTTATTCCGACGATGGTTGCTCGCAGAGTATGAATGAAGGCCTTATCCAGGGTTCTTCTGATAAGGTGACTGTGTACTATAAATCTCGCGTTGCTGGTCTTACGACAATTGGGTATTCGTCACTTAATACTGTGACTTCTGGCGGTTCCAATGACCCTGTGAACGTCATACAAGTGAACGTTCAAGGCGTTTCTTTGACGACTCCAACCGGTCCTTCAACAGTTTATCCAAATGGAACTTTTGATTACCAGATGGTCGGAGGAAAGGCTCCTTACACCGCAACCCTTGTTACGGGACCAGGCTCAGTCGCTCTAGAAGGTCCAACTCAAGATCCAACTTTGCGTTATACTGCAAATGGCTCCGCTGGAACTGTTTCAATCCTTATTACAGACAGCCTAGGTGCGACAACCTTCCTAAATATCAATGTTCAATTTTAATCAGTGCGCGAGCCTACAAAGCTCGTCGCACCGTTCATTGTTAGGATTGCCGGAGTGGGCTTTGACCCACTTCCATTCTGTCTTGTGATTTAAAGTGAGATAATAGAGCTCTTTGACTAGATCGATATCAGGAATTTTTCGATGTTTGGTTTTTAACCAATTGTTTTTCTGCCACTGAAACATGTCCTTAGAAGCGGTATCAATCAAAATCCGCGAATCTGAATGAAGAGTGATGCAAGAGTCCATCGGAACTTGCTTTAATGCTTCGATGGCAGCTTTTAATTCCATTCTTAGGCTGGTCGTCCCTGCTTCCTTTCCCGACTTCTCACAGATGATTCGACCATTTTGCAAAATCAAGAAAGCCCAGGCGCCTTTGTTCTTTTTTAAGCTACCGTCTGTATAGATTTGATAATTGTTTTTCTTTTTAAAAAGACTTCTTAAAAACGAAATCACTAGATTAAAACCAAGTGGCGTTCAACTTCCAATACTGGCGATTGAAGCGGAATGATTTCAGTTTTTAATTCTTTGAATTTCTTTTTTGCTAAAACCAATTCTTCATTGATCTTTTCTTGGCGCGCTTTTAATAAAAAGTATTTGCCACCTTTTTTATAATAATCGCGGCTCACTTCTAAAATAACGTCAATGGGCTTAAATCCGCGGGCTGTGACAAGTTCTACGTCTTTGAGATCTTTAGGGATCTCGCCATGGACTTGCAAGTTTGGCGCAATAGCTTTACAGCGCTCTAGAAATTCTTGTTTCTTAGGGCTTTTTTCATAAAGATGGTATTTCATATTCGGAAATTGAATGGCGTAAATCACTCCCGGCAGTCCTCCGCCGGCCCCGAAATCTGCTGCGGACTTTACGTTTTTAGGAAAGTGTTTTAACGGCAAAAGACAATCGATGATGTGGTTATCGATAAGCTCTTCAAAAGTCATCTTCCGGCTTATCAAGTTGAGCTCTTCATTTGCAGACCATAACAGGTCCACATAGTTTTTTAGCTTAGGTAAGGCGGCTTCATCAAAGCCCAACTCAACAAATAAAGAAGATCTTTTTTCGAAATACATGGCTCGAAGATAGTTGATGGACTAGGGCGTTGTCACGCCCTATTGGCATTGTTTCCCATTATCCCCAGCTGCTTGACAGCCTAAGGCCTGTTGAATCTCGGGCTTAGCATAATAAACGCGATTAATTCGATTTGCACTTTTGGGATGGGACGAAGGTTCATCGCCATGGTCATGATTTTCAGTGGAAAGGAAAGTCTCTAAGGCATCAAAAGCCTTACAAGATTTTCCGGCTAGGGCCCTCATTTTTTGTAAAGTGGCCTGTTTTACGTGGGCACAATCAATTCCATAAAAGACTGCCTGGGAAGCAAAAGCAAATTCCTTGGCTTTTGCTGATTCCTGGATTTCTGAAAGTTTCACAGACACGGCTTCAGCTGAAATCCAGTCAGAAAAAGCTTCTTGCATATGGCCTGAACCGGTCATTCCCGCACAGTGTTTGTGATTTTCATAGTTAGCTTCAATTTCTTTACGGCGATCTTCATATCGCGCTTCAGCAGCGTCGGTAAAACTACCCTCTTCACCACCTTCACTGATTTCTTGGTTTTCAGAGGCGGTTTCTTCCTTTAAGGCATCTTCTTCTTCATTGACCTGCATGATGAGGCTTTGTTTGCTTGGCACTTTAACGCCGATGGAGCTTTCTGATTGCAAACAAGTTAGGACCTGGCTGAATGGATTTTTTTCCGGAGGAATAGATATCGTACCGGATTCATTCATAAAAGCATTGCATGAATCAATAGCGTGCCCAAGTTCATGACTTAAAGTCGAAAACAAAGAAGCATCAGGTAAGTTTAAATATTGTGGGCATACAGTCACCGAGTTCAGATCGGGGCGATAATAAGCATTCGGCGCTTCACAGCCATCTTCAGCTAGCGTATAGGAACCACCGCTTAGTTTTAAGTGGCGCATCTTGGCTGCTTTTACTTTAGAAATCATTTGATCAATCTGCACTTTATTTGCCGCGGTCTTTTTAGACTCTAGCGCTTTAACGACTTTATCTTTGGCATCAGCAAAGATTTTATCCACACGTTTTAGTTCAGTGGTATATCGCTCACGATTCTTTTTTAGATTCTCTGGCCCACCGGCTTTTTGTTCGTCAAAAAACTGATCGGGATAAACAAAAGGGTCATGAACTGGAGCTTCAGGAAAGGGCTTATTCATGCAAGTTTCCACGAACTTTAAACTGATGGACAACTGCATATTGGGAATCTGGCGACCATCGGCATCTTGGTGCAAATAAAAATCAGAAGCTTTGCCTGCAAGGTTATTGCAATAACTTTCATAGGTGCATTCTGTTGATTGCGGAGTCTCACAGTATTTCGAACTGCTTGCTGATAATTTCAATGCCTCTCTGGCTTGTTTGATTTTATTGATAGTTGCCACAAACTCCGCTTCTGTAGTGGCCTGGACTGGATGCGATAATGAAACTAACAACAACGGTAAAATAAATGATTTCATTAGTTAGTACCTTTTGCGAAGGAACGAAGATCTTCGACTTTTTTAACTAGCTGGCCGTAGGCTTTACCCTCGGTGCACGCTTTATAGCGGCGTTCTTTTTTTCCAGATTTGATAATGTAAGTTAGTTCACCGCTATGACAGGACTTCTTTTTTAAATCTTTTGCGGGGCCATGACTGAGTTCACTCCAGATTTTATCGATATTCGCTGGCAGCTTTTTTCCCAGGGATTTACCGTTAAAGTAATACACCCCTTTTTCTTTTTGAAGAATATCAGTCACACGAAGTCCTGCGTGGTTGGTGCGATCTAAGATCACCTCATTAGCGAAAGCAGAGCAGGAAAAAAGAAGGAAAATAAAAAAGTACTTCATTACTTTATACTAGGCGGTTTTCCGCCTGCTGGCTGCAAAGTTCTATTCAACCTTTAGGACTTAAGACCTAGGTCAGAGTCAGAAAGACCACGGTTCTGACTTGCTTCCCACTTCACGTGGATTTGATGGATTTGTCCATCATCAACAAGCTTAATTCTGAAGACTTCACTCTTAATATCTTGTGGGTTGTCGATGGTAAATTCGTAAGTAGTACGCCCGTGCTGCAGACTGATTTTAAACTGTTTCCACGCTGAAGGAACACATGGATTGATAATCACTTCATCATGGGTCAGCTTGAATCCGAGAATATATTCTAAACCTGCACGGTAAAGCCATCCTGCCGCCCCAGTGTACCAGCTCCAGCCGCCCCTACCTGCAAATGGTGCTTGTCCATACACATCTCCAGCAACGACATAAGGTTCAATTTTATATTTTTGCACCTGCTGCAGATCCTTGCTGCGAGACAATGGATTAATCAAATTAAATAACTCATAGGCCCGCTCCCGGTTTTTCAGTAAGGCGTGGGCGATGATCACCCAGCTTGCGGCATGGGTGTACTGTCCACCATTTTCACGAACTCCGGGAAGATAGCCTTTGATATAACCTGGGTCCTTGGGGGTTTGATCAAAAGGGGGAGTGAATAAAAGGATGATGCCATCTTCGGGTTTGACCAGAATTCTATCTAGGCTTTCCATAGCTATGCGGGCGCGCTCTTTATCACCAGCACCACTGATCACCGCCCAAGTTTGTGCTAAAGAATCAATCTTACATTCATCACTTTGTGCTGACCCTAGCGCGGTCCCGTCATCATAATAGGCCCTGCGATACCATTCTCCGTCCCAGCTTGTGGATTCAATGGCTAAACGAAGTTGAGCTGCGTGGTCTTTCCACTTTTCCGCCCTCGTAAAGTCACCTTTTTTTGCAGCGATAATCGCAAAGTTTTGCAGATTCTGAATTAAAAACCACGCTAGCCAAACACTTTCGCCTTTTCCTTCTTTGCCGACGCGATTCATTCCGTCATTCCAGTCACCACAACCCATCAGAGGTAAACCGTGGGTGCCTACTTTAAGACTGTGATCTAAAGCGCGAGCGCAATGTTCATACAGGTCGGCAATTTCTAAAGACACTTTCGGCGTATAATAAGAGTCTTCTTGATCAGGCCGCAACAAAGGTCCCTCTAAAAAAGGAACTGTTTCATTTAAAACTTCATAGTCATTTGTGACCATCAAATACTGATAGGTGACGTAAGGAAGCCACAACAGATCATCTGAAAAATGGGTTCTTACTCCACGTCCACTCGGTGGATGCCACCAGTGTTGCACGTCCCCTTCAACAAACTGGCGACTGGCAGCTCTTAATAAATGGTCCCGTGCCATCTTTGGTAAAATCGGAATCACCGCCATCATGTCTTGCAACTGATCCCTAAAACCAAAAGCGCCACCAGCTTGATAGAATGCAGAGCGCGCCCAAATACGACAGCTCATGGTTTGATATTGCAGCCACTGATTTATCATTAAGTTAAATGCTGGATCTGGAGTTTGCACTTGGATTTTTTTAAGGGCGTTATCCCAGAATTCTGTGACAGCATTTAAGGGGCTTTGATTTTTTTCAAGTAAAAGCCCCTGCACGATTGTTCGGACGTGGTCAGCGCTGTCAGCTTGGCCTAAAACGAAAGTTATTGTTTTAGATTCATTTGGTTCCAAGTGCACATCTAACTGCATGGCGGTGCATGGATCATATCCTCCGCCTGCAGAATTTGATAAGCGTGCTTGTTCTAAAATTCCGTAAGGATTTGTAAGACTGCGGTTTCTGCCGATGAATTCGCGGCGATCACAGGTATAGCTATTTGCTTTTGACAAAAACCCGGTAAAGGCAATCAGATTTCCAAACTCGGGGTTTCTGCGATTATAACAAAGTACCATGCCCGTCTGTTCATCATACTCAGTCACCGTGGTCGGCGCCATAACAGATCTCGCAAATCCCAGGACCCATTCCACGTATGAAAAAAGCGAAAGATTTCTTGGCGAGTTTGATTTATTTTCAATAGTGATTTCAGAAATCTTTATCGGACGATCCATGGTCACAAACTGGGTCATCTTTGATTTAATCCCATGGGAAAGATGCTCAAAACTAGAATAGCCAGCACCATGACGAACTATATAGCTTGCTGCTGGGATACGAATCGGATGGCATGTTGGTGACCAAATACAGTGGGATTCTTTATCGTAAATATAAAAGACCTCTCCACTTGGATCACTGACAGGATCATTAAGCCATGGGGTCAATTGGTTTTCGCGACTGTTCTGCGACCAGGTGTAGCCCGCGCCACTTTCTGAAACTTGGAAACCAAAAAATCCATTGGAAATAACATTGATCCACGGCGCAGGGGTGACGACTTTTGGATCATTTAACACGATCACATATTCTTTACCGTCTTTTGAAAAACCACCGATGCCATTAAATAAATCAAGCTCAGGGATTGGTAATGGTGGAGCCGCTTCGTGTTTTTTTATTTTCTTTGGTTTATCAGGGGCCCTAGTTGGTAATGATCTTTCCAGTTGTTCTGAAAGACTGCCATTTTTAGGATTCAGCACAACGCGCGATTCTGATAAAACTTGAAGATATTCTTCTGCGCTGAGGGAATCTTTTCTTAAAGTGAAAACTCCGCCCCGAGAAACTTCCGCGCCCGACAGCAGTCTAATCATTCCCGTGTGGGCCACGGACTGAAGCGCATTTTGAACAGCCTGGGCATAGGAACTGGCTTGCGAGTTTATGATAACCACATCAACACGGAAGCCCTTATTAGCAAAAAACTCTTGAGCTTTTAAGACGTGTCTAACTAGTCCCATCTCTGTGACATCTTCAACAATGACAGCGATAATGGGATGGTCCCCCGAGATGCCATGGGCCCATAATCCTGTTTGATCACGTTTATTAGATTTTAAAATCGCTTTTGACGGGCGCAGACTTGAATCAGAAAAAAGCAAGCGAGCTGCCAAACGCTGGAACAAATGAGCTTCATCAGGTTCGATGTTTAGATAATGAAGTTTAATCTGCGCTTGGGTCCACGCAAGATTTGAAATACGCTCCAGGTTTGTCTCATCATAAAGATTCTCTGTCTGGGTTAAAAGATCCTGCTTAGAATCCGCGACAAGACTAGAAAAGCTCAAACGCGATTGAACCCCCGGTGGGATCACAAGCTTAGTTCTTAATGATAAGATAGGATCTAAGACGGAACCCGTGTTTCCTTCTAGCCGTTCATTTTCAAAAAGGGCTTTTGCGGATTTAATCGTATTACCTCGGCCTAGGAATGAAGCTCTATTTGTTTCATATTCCACTTCACCGCAAGCAAATCCATCGCGCACCAAGGTGTGAGCCATCCACAGAGGTTTTTCCTCTGAAGATCTTGCTCTGCGTGAAGCAACGAGGGCACTTAAATCTTTATTAAATTCTGTTTGTATAAATAAATTAGAAAAACTTGGGTGGGCTTGATCAGCTCCTTGGGAATTTAAAATGACTTCTAAATATGAAGTCACTTCAAGTTCCATTTCTTCTTCGGTTTTATTGATGATGCGCAGTCTGCGCACCTCGGCTTGGTTTTCGGGTGAAACAAAAACTTCAAGATCGGTTGAAATATCATCGGCATTTCTAATAAAAGTCACGCGATCTTCAGCAAAGATAACACTTTGCAATTCAGGCTCGGAAGCAAGAGGCTGGAATGTGACTGAAAAAACTTTGCCGGTTTTTAGATTTTTAACAAAGATGTACTGCCCCCAATTATCTTGTGTCACATCTTCGCGCCAGCGCGTAAGGGCTTTTCCTTTATAATGGCTATACCCAGATCCTGACATCGTCAGCATCACCGAATAGTCCCCGTTTGATAGCATTTGAACTGGTGGAGTGGCGCGATGAAAGCGATGATAGCGACGGGAAATATGTTCCACTTCTTCGCGCACCACAAAGCCTTTGTGTTTTCGAACCGGCACTGGCAAGGCGCCTTTCGTTCGTGGTAGACGCTCTTGTAATAAAAGTTCTGTTGCTTGAACCAAAGGCTCTGCATGAAACCTGCGTAACATCACACCTTGATGAAATAGGTTAGCTAAAGCAACCAGCGACATTCCTTGATGGTGAGCCATATAAGTATGAACGACGGAATGGGTTTGCTTTTCTCTGAGGCGTGCTGGCGTAAAATCCACTGCTTCATAAAAGCCGTAATTACCTTCTGCCCCTAATGAACGGAGGCGCTGAAGATTTTTAGCCGCATCAACTGGCTTATACATTGACGCCATCAACGTTGCATAAGGGGCAATGACTAGATCATTTTCAACGCCCCTTTTTAGAGCTAAATCTGGTACGCCAAAATTGGAATATTGGTAAGTCAGGTGTTGATCGCGACGATTGTAGGCAGATTCTGAAATACCCCAGGGAACATTTTTACTTTCACCGTATTCGATCTGTTTATGAACAGAAAGCTCACAAGTACTTTTAATCATACTACCTTCGGGAGTTTTTAAAACTAGCGAAGGCATAAGATATTCAAACATTGACCCTGACCAGGAAACTAAAGTGCCCTTCCCATCAACCCGAACCAGGGACCTTCCCAAACTAAACCAATGTGAAACCGGGACATCACCTTTTGCAATGGCAATAAAACTAAGAAGCCTTGCTTCTGAAGCCATCAGATCATAATAACTTGGATCAAGCACATTTTCGGCAACTCTCATCCCGATAGAAAAAAGCTTGCGGGATGGATCATAAAGCATTTCAAAATTCATTTGCGTGAAAAGTTCTTGAGTCAAGTTTTTGGCGTCATTCAATTTTTTTGCTGTGACCTGGGAGTGGGTCATAGCCTCTTCTAAAAGATCAATAAGTTCATTTAAAAAAGTTCCGTTGGGGCTTTTTTCTTCGACCTTAAATATTTTAATAAATAATTGAACCTCGCTGATCAGCATTTGGCAGTAAGCTGGCAGTTTCTCTAAGACTATGGGTTCTAAAATCAAAGCCTGGATGTGACTCCATCGGAAACCCGCATCTTGGTTGATAGGTTCAGGCATGGGTTTATGGGAATAGGCGGTCCAAGCTAAAAACACCTTAAAGTCGATGGCGGCATTTAATATTTCTTCGTGAAATACCAAGGCCCAAGATAGGATTTCTTTACTTTGCTGATCCGTATTTTTATCAAAATGCCTATGGATTTCTTCATAAAGTGATGTTGAAGCTTTTTGTAACACTTCCCAAGCAACAAAGGATTCAGGGCCTTTTTCCGGGGCCCCTTTTAAAAACTTTTGAATCTCTTCAATTTGATATTGCCAAGGGATTGTTTGTTTAACGAATTTTTCCCTTAACAAATTCGTCAATAAAATAAGAGTGTCACTGGCCCCCGTTCTGAACCGAGTGAAATGAATATTTTCTTTTAGCATTTCATCAATAGCTTGGGAAACCACAATCAAATGACCTGCAAGGTTCCCATTATCCACAGAAGAAATGTAGCGCGGGTCCAAAGGTCGCGTCGTTGTCGTTTCATACCAGTTAAAAAAGTGTCCCTCAAACTTGGGTAAAACCATCATGCTTGAAAGAGTATTGTTTAATCGGTCCGCAGCCTCACGAAGTCCAATCCAGCCAAAGTCCCTAGCTGAAATCACGGAAAGTAAATACATTCCAAAGTTCGTTGGGGAACTGCGGTGGGCAGCAACAGGGTGGGGATCTTCTTGATAGTTATCCGGTGGCAAGAAGTTATCCTCTGCTTTTACGAAAGTGGCAAAAAAGTGCCAGATTTTTCGTGCAGTTAATTTTAATATCAAACTCTCTTCCTGGTGCAATGGTTCTTCGATGGTTGAAGGAATTGGACTGCTCACCCATAAAGCCACGTGGGCTTGAACACCCCAGGCAAAAAGAATAAAAAAAGCTAAAATCGGTAAATCAACTCCGCTTAAGACCCATATAATTAAGGCCAACGCGGTGAAGACCAAGCCCCCGGCAACACCCCGGTAAAACTGCTTTAGATTAAGTTGCAGAGTTTCTTGCACATGGGCTGCGGTCGTCCATTGCAACATGTTCTTTTTAGAAATCATCATGCGGTAAAGACTTTTGATAATCGCATCTGCAGAAATGAAAGCATAGAAAGGAAGCATTAGAAAATCTAAAGACAAACGCTTAGCATTTAAGACCGTATCTTCCCAAAAAAGATGTAGGCGGTCTGAAAGACTTAAATTCGTTTTCTCAGTGAATAGGTCCGTCAACAAGGAAATAAGATAGTGAGCACTTAAGCACAACATGCCCCATAAAAAGAAAATCAAAGATTCTTTTAAGGGACGGGTTAAGGAAAGAACAAATAGAGCAAAGAGCGCTATCGGCACTAAGGAACGACGAAGGTTTTCAATCATCTTCCAACGGCCCACAAAAGAAATCGCAGTCCCTGCCCGTCCTAAAATCCAAGGAAGTAACTGCCAATCGCCCCGGGTCCAGCGCTGGGTTCTAGTGGTTGCAACTAATAAGTTTGATGGGAAGTTTTCAAAAAGTTCTACATCACTTAAAAATCCGCAACGGGCAAAATTTCCTTCAAAAAGATCATGACTTAATAAAGAATTTTCCGGCACGCGATCTGCTAAAGCCTGTTCAAATATCTTTAAATCATAAATTCCTTTTCCAGCAAAAGAACCCTCTTCAAAAAGATCCTGATAGACATCAGAAACAGCCGAGGCGTAAGGATCCACACCAGAATTCCCGGCAGTGAGTTTTTGAAAAGGGGTGCTTTCTTCAGCTGTTGGTAAAGTGGGTGTGACTCGCGGCTGTAAGATGCCGTAGCCTTCAACGACTCTGCCTACTTCTGGATCATAAACCGCGCGATTTAAAGGATGGGCCATGGTGCCAATAAGCTGCGATAAGGAATTTCTGGGAATTTTGGTATCAGAATCTAACGTTAAAACATATTGCACATTTGCCGGAAGATTCAGCTTATCTTGGTTTAAATAAGAGGTATTTTTATCACCTAAAAGCAGCTTATTAAACTCATGAAGTTTTCCGCGCTTTCTTTCCCATCCCATCCATTTTTGTTCGCGCTGATTAAAAAGTCTTTTTCGGTGCAAAAGATAAAATCGGGGTTTTCCCTCTGGAACTGCTTTGTATTTTTCATTTAACGCATCCATTTCTGATTGCGCTAGTTCCAAAAGTTCTTGATCCGCCACCGAGGTTTCTGTTTTTGAATCAGCCCAATCCGTCAGTAAAGCGTAATAAACAAAGCCCTCGGTATTAGAAAGATAATGAATCTCTAAATCCTTTACTTGCTGTCGGATCTTCTTTTTATTGGTAAGCATTGTCGGCACGACAACAAAAGTCTTATAGGATTCCGGGATGCCTTTTTCTAAAGAATACCTTGGAAAATGGCGCGGTCCTAAAAGCAAGGTTGTGATTCTGTTTGAAAGTGCAAGAACCAGTTCTGACGACGCAAAATAAAATACAACAAAATAGATAAACCCCAACACAGGATTTAAATCGCCTGAATAGAGTTTGAATAATCCCAAGCTTAAGGCGATGGCCAAAGCGATGTTACCAAACCAGTATAAAACCGGAGCTGTTTTTTTATAACCTCTTACAAATTGCTCTGAAAGGGGTCTCTTGTATTTAACTTCTTTTTCAAAGGCCTTATGGCCAGCTCCTAACAAATGATAGCCCAGATCATAAAGAGCTTCATTTTCCATTGGGGATTGGGCGGATTGGGCCGCTCGGCTAACCACTCTCTGAGCGATTTCCATTTCACTTAACGGAGATCTTAACGCAAATCGCTCAATGCGATGGCGATAACGATCTCTGGTTGGAAAATCCATATTTCCATAAAGAAAATTCTGCCTTAAGATGCCGTCAACCTGACTTGCTTTTTCAAAAAACTCTGACCAATTAAATGCCGCTAAAAAGCGTAGGCTTAAAATAATATTTTGAACCGTGGCATTGGCTGAAGTTTGAATGGTGTGTTCTTCTTTAATCAAAGCCTCAGCATCAAGATTTCTTTTCCCTAAATACTGATCTAGCCAAACCAATATCGGATCAACTCTGGAATCCTGATAACGTAAGCGCTGCAAGAGATTCACAATCAGACTGGGGCTTAAGGTTCTTCCTTCAAGAGATTGCAGAATAGAGTCCATCGACCGCGGGGTTCTATCTCCCAAACCTAGGATTTCATCAGCCAGCGCATCCACTTCGGCTCGCGCTTGTTGACTTGCCACCACGGATTCCATAATTCGGCGCAGATTTTCAACAAGCACAGCGCTGAGGGTTATTGAAAAAGCCCAAAGCTCTGCCATTTTCAGATTTTGAATTCCTTGAAAGGATTTTAAAAATGTAAAAAGTAGATCCGGATCAAGGCGGCTATCGGTGTGCGCCACATATTCAAAGGCGATTTGATATATTCTTGGCAGTCCTGCCAAATCCCCGTCTTGAACCACCGGAAGTTTTTGATAGTACCTAGCTGGCAAGTGATCTTCGATATTTTTTATTTGTTCGCGGACGACATGGTAGTTATCTAAAAACCATTCACCCGCAGGAGGTATTGCTCTTTTTTGATCGACATCAGTTAACAGCAAATCATAACACTCAGAAAGAGTCTTGCGATTGTCCTTGATGCGTGAAACGAATTTTTTTTGTCCTTTGGACTTCTCAGTATAAGTATGAGTTTGTGCAAAATTGCGCGCAAACTCTTCGAGCCTTTGACCTGATAAGATTTCTGAGCGGATGGGCTGCATGTAGAAAAAATACGAGTATAGATTTGATCAAACAAGTAACAGATTGTTAACCATGGTAAAGACATGAAGTTCGTGTGTTAGTAAACAATCTTTCACGGATATGATTGATCAGTAACAAACCAAGGTACAGTGGCGTCTCAAAGTGAAACGTTCGCCTGATTTTAAATCTCTATAATCCTCCCTATCTATTGAATATTATTTTATAAAAATAAAAATCCAAAGCCTCCATTTTGTTGTTAAAACTCCGATAAGAAATGCATGAGCAAATGCACGTATATTCTTTCACTAATTCTTTTCGCGTTTTCTTTAAATTCCTACGCATCACCAGCTTCTTTGACGTATCAAGGTCGCATTATCAAGTCGGATGGAACTCCGCTTGAATATAACAACGTCAGTTTTTTATTTGAAATCACGAACCCATCTGGAAACTGCGTGATTTACCGCGAACAAAGAAACACTGTGAACATGATGAGTTCTGGTGGTGTGTTTGATGTTCCCATCGGAACTGGCACAAAACTTTTTCCAGCCAATCCTCTTTTTAGTTTGCTTGATTCGTTTAACAACTCTACCAATCAAGATTGTGATGGCGGCGCGACTTACACCCCTGCTCAAGGTGATATTCGTTTGCTGAAAGTGCAATTCCACGATGGCACTGGTTGGAAAGCAATTTCACCATCTAGTGAAATTCGCACCGTTCCGTACGCGGCTTTTTCATTATCATCGCAAAAACTAGGAACAAAATCTGAATCTGACTTTGTCGCTAAAGCCAATATTCCAACGTGTCCGTCTGGAACCTTTTTAGCTTGGGATGGTACAGCGCTATCTTGTAACGGTGTTGCAGGAGCGAGCGGTGGTACTGTGACAACGGTCACCTCGGCGAACTCTTATGTAACAATCATCAACAACACATCAACTCCGCAACTTACCTTGAACGTGGGTACTTCGGCAAACACGGTAGCTGCGGGTAATGATGCGCGTTTTAGCGATGCACGTACTCCGACAGGAGCGGCTGGTGGTGATTTAGGTGGCACTTTCCCAAATCCTTCCGTTGTTAAAATCCAAGGCACTGATGTGACTTTGACGACCCCAGCTTCAGGTCAATATTTAAAATATAATGGCTCTGCATTCGTGAACTCAGCAATTGCTATTGCTGATGTAACGGGTCTATCGGCAAATCTCGCTACCTATCACACGACTGCTGCATTTAACTCAGCTGTGGGCAGCGGGAACTGCGCCGCCCACCAAACTGCTTACTGGAATTCTGTTTCTTCCTCATTTCAGTGTCAAAATATCAACGTCTCTGTTGCTGGTGACATCAGCGGCACTATCGGTGCTGTGAGTGTTGATAAGATTAAAGGTGTGGCGATCAGTACTGCTGCGCCTACGACCGGCC
Organism: Bdellovibrio bacteriovorus; assembly: GCA_041888585.1. Classification (GTDB taxonomy): domain Bacteria; phylum Bdellovibrionota; class Bdellovibrionia; order Bdellovibrionales; family Bdellovibrionaceae; genus Bdellovibrio; species Bdellovibrio bacteriovorus_I. The sequence continues at coordinate 2,257,820 of CP168971.1, forward strand.
AAGTTTTAAAATACGATGGAACAAAATGGGCCCCAGCTGCAGACGCCAATTCTGGAACAGTGACAAACGTGACAGCCTCTGCGCCACTTTCAGTGGCAACTGGAACTACGACACCGGCAATTTCGATCTCTCAAGCAAACTCAACGACGAGTGGTTATCTTTCTTCTACTGATTGGAATACCTTTAATAACAAACAAGCTGCTGGTAACTATATTTTAAATGCAGGTGGCTCACCGTCTGTGCAAACGGGACTTGATGCAAGTAAGCCTGCATCCCCTGCTGCCGGTGCTATTTACTTTGCAACAGATTCAAAAGTTATCTACCAATATAACTCTGGCGCATGGGTGGCGATTGCGTCTTCTAATGGTTCAGGTGGTACGATCACTGGGGTTACAGCAGGAACGGGTTTAACTGGTGGAGGCACTACGGGTGCTGTCACTCTTAACGTGAATGTCGGTACTGGTAATAACCAGATTCTGCAATTAGATGGCACAGCTAAAATTCCTGCTGTGAACGGTTCTTTGTTAACAAACTTAAATCCTGCGAACCTATCTGCCGCCGTCCCAGTGAATAAAGGTGGTACGGGAGAGACATCGTTTGTTAACGGTGAGCTTTTAATTGGTAATACAACTGGAAATACTTTAACTAAGGCAACTCTAACTGCCGGTACTGGCGTTTCAATTACTAATGGCAATGGTTCCATCACAATTGCGACAACGGGGGCTGCACCCACAGGTGCCGCAAGTGGTGATTTAAGTGGATCATACCCAGGACCTACTGTCGCAAAGATTCAAGGTTATGCAGTCGACACGGCAGCACCTGCTGCCAACAAAGTTTTAAAATGGGATAGTGGCACCAGCAAGTGGACTGCGAATTTTATTAAACTTAGTGAATTAACAAATGCTACTGGTGGCAGTGCATTTAACGTCGGTTCATGTACAGCGGCGCAAACCATGAACTGGAGTTCCATCACTGATAAGTTTGAATGTCAGGCGATTTCTATTCCTAACACGGCAGTGACCGGCCTTGGAACAGCTTCCACAAAAGCTGCGGGTACTGGTGCAAATGAAGTTTTGTTACTTGATGGCAGTGGTCGACTTCCTGCAAGTGCTCTTCCATCAGCGATGGCGCAGTGGCAACTGAATGGCGTTAACACTTATTACAATGCTGGTAACGTCGGTATTGGCACAAATAATCCCACTGAAACTTTAGCTATTAATCAAGCAGACTCTTCTTCAGGTGTGGTAATAACTAATACTTCTTCGACCGCCGTGCGCAGTCCTGGTGTTACCATTAAAAACTACTCTGGCTCTACCTATGGTAAGCCGACCTTCATGATGCAAAGTGCGCGTGGCACGAGTGCTGCTGCTACGGCCCTAGCTGATGATGATTTATTAGGTCAGATTTTATTTAACGGTCTTTACTCCGGTTCAAGTTACGCTACTGGTGCGATGATTTACGCTGAAGCGGCTGAAGCTTGGACAGGCTCAACTGCGGGAACTCATTTGATCTTTAATACGATCTCTTCAGGTTCAGTCACAAACACAGAAAGAATGCGTATTGATGGTACCACAGGACGCGTGGGGATTGGCGCTTCGCAAGTAAATGCTCTTTTGCAAGTGGGTCCGAACGGATCTAACGCGAATATTTATAGTACCTATGTTGGTTCTTATTACAACGCTGGCGGACAGGGTCAGTACAACGGTAATTGGACAAGTTCCAACTACTGGGGACTTGGTCCATTCAGTAACAGTGCTGACTCTACTTTAAGATTAGGTATTACAAGTGACCAAAAAGGAACATGGCACGCGACGCAAAATCTAAATTTAATCGTTGGTGGTAAAATCGGCGTTGGCACAACAGCAGTTCCGACTCAGAAATTGCAAGTGGATGGTGGTAACGTCTTAATTACCAATGAAGCTTCTGATGCTGCAGTTTATGCGACAGCGTACACTTCCGGGGCTGCTACCCAAGGTGGTACTTTCGTAGGCTCCCGCGCCCGCGGAACTAAGGCTGCTCCAACCTATGTACTTGCTGATGATTTAATGGGTCAGTTCTTAGCTAAGGATGCAATCACTACGACGACCTCGCCAGGTATGGTGGTTTATGCTGGTGAAAATCACTCAGCCACAGCTCTCGGTGACTATATCACTTTTAGAACAACATCAAATGGCGCAACAACGTCCGCTGAAAGAGTAAGAATTCAAGGAAATGGATATGTCGGTATTGGTACCAACGCCCCTACTAACTTGCTAACACTTAAAGGTGCATCAACCGGTGCACAAGCTTTTAAAGTCCTTTCAAACGGCGGAGCCAATGAAAGAGCTTCGATGATGCTGGGTGATTGGGAAATGGGCCAAGACGTAACGATGACGGCAGCTAAAGACTTTTTCGTTTTTGATAGTGCAACCGGAAATGTTCGCATGACCATGGGTACAAACGGATGGATGTCGTTGAATAAAAACGTCACAAACATCGCGCCACTTGGTATCTACAATGCGACCGCTCCTTACATTGGTTATGAAGAAGCAGACACTGGAGTAAAATTCTTCCACGGGGTTGATGGCAGCCACTTCTGGATTCGCCCAGGTCCGACCACTGCTTCGCAAAGTGCATTAACAATTTCTTCTGGCGGATTAGTTGGAATTAACGGCAACGTGAACGCAAGTTATCACTTCTTTGTAAATGGTTCTGCCGCTGGTACCAGCGCTTACGTAAATACCTCTGATGCAAGATTAAAAAGAAACATTAAACCTATCGAAAGTGCCCTAGATAAAATCTTAAAATTAAGAGGTGTCACATTCGACTGGAAACACGATGTGCGTCCTGAATTATCATTCCCACAAAAGAACGATATGGGTGTGATTGCACAAGAAGTTGAAAAAGTATTCCCACAAGCCGTCGACACCGATAAAGAAGGCTACAAAGCCGTTGGATACACTCGCTTGATCGGTCCATTAATAGAATCAACAAAAGAACTAGCGGGCCTTTGCAAGATGAACCAATCACAAATCGCGAAGCTAGAAGCCCTTGTTGCAAAACAAAATCGCGAGATCGCTTCATTGAAACAAGAAAACAAAGACCTCAAAGAAGCCATCTGCGAAGTAAATCCAAAAGCAAAAATCTGCAAATAACCCCGGCATCCAAAAGGTGCCTGGTTCTTTTTACGGTTGCACCGCAACAATCTATAGGGATTTGGCACACCGCAACCGCAAAAAGAAGCAGGCACCTTTCGTGTATTTCACACAAAATTTCTTAACAGACTGGTATGAGTTCCTAAGCTCCTTTTATTGTCATGATTTAAGGAGCAATCATGAAACACCTTTCTTCTTTTTTAATCGCTGCACTCTCACTCGCCGCTTTGCCTGCTTTCGCTGCTGAAACGTCGGAAGCTGATTATAGACCCATGGGGCTGCATGAGGCTTCGATTTATTCTGGGCCTGATGAACTTTATGAAGATCATACAGAGCATACTGGAAGTAAGTCGACGCGTTTGCCTTTTGAGTTTCCGCTCATTGAAACCAAAGCAGTGTGTGTTAATCCGAAAGTAAATAATGATTGCTGTTATTACACCATTTATGACGGTCATAATGCTAAGAACGTAAACTACAAAGGTCCGAACCCCGTCTTTGGCAATGAAACCGATGCGCGGGCTTGGGCGAAAAATCAAATCGCCAAGATGCCGTTTTTTTTACCGTACAACGGAAATGAAGTCGGGCTTATTCAAGGCTGGCAATACAACAACGGCGGCGAACATTCAGGGCTAGATTCTTGGAAGAACTCTGTGGAGTCAGGAAAAGACGTCACCTTTGATGTCATAGCGGTCGCCCCAGGTAGAGTCGTAACCAAACTCTGGGACAACTGGTTTGGTAACACCGTCATTATTGAACACACAGCTGCGAATGGTTCAAAATATCGATCTATTTATATGCATCTGCGAGATGGTTATACTCACGATAAAAATGCCGCTAAAGCGATTGTGCCACCAGATCCCAATGCCAATGACAATTGGGCGAAATACGCGCGTTTTGCAAAAAATAATTCTGATAAACTTTATTGGGGTCAAGAATCACACATCATCGCCGTCAAAGTGGGTGATTGGGTTGATACCGGAACTTATATCGGTAAAGCCGGTAACACAGGTGCTGGCGGAGCTGGTAATGGCTTAAATAACGACGGCACCCCAATGAACACAACCCGCGCTAACAACCACCTTCACTTTATGATGGCCGTACCGAATCCAAAAACAGCCGGTGAATGGGTGTTCGTTGATACCTTTGGTGTGTATAACGAAGTCGATACTGGCTGTTATGACATCATGAAAGATATCGAGTATCCAAGATACTTTGCGCCTTACTATCCAAACTTCCATAACATCAGCTGGGATCTTTATAAGTTTTATTTTTATTACTACCCAAATATGGGTTGGGGTCCTCAGACTTTAAGTGTCTACCATGCTGCTAGCGGAGTGAATGCCGCAGGGGCCTTTCATCCCGCAGTACAAGGTCCCTGGGCTCTTCGAGGATATTTAACATCTTCAGAGTTTAACGCTTGGTTTGCGCAGTATCATGCGCAAGGCTTAAGACCGCGCGAGATCCAAGTGCAAACTGGTTATGATGGATATCCAAGATTCACAGCCATTTGGCAAAAGCGCGGTAACGAAGCTTATTACACATGGATTAACATGAACGACGCCGACTTTAATACAAAATGGAACGACTTAGTCTTACGCCAAGGCTTCCGCGTTGAAGATTACGTGGGGTATTCCATTGGCGGAAATCGTTATCATGCAGCGATCTTTGTTAAAGACGGTCAAGGATTTTATTTATGGCACGGAATGACCCAAGCAGAGTACCAACAAAAATTCAACGAACTATGGAATCTAGGCTGGAGAACAACAAGCTTTAACGCCTCCCCGCTTCCTTGGGGCGAACGTTATGCCAGTGTGTGGATGAAAAAACCTGGAGCTTGGGTGACGTGGTTTAATTTAACCGGTGCTGGATATCAGCAAAAATATAATGAGCTATCTTCCCAAGGATATCGCGTATGGAAAATTCAAGGATATAGGAACGGAACAATGTTTGGAGCTATTTGGACAAAATAGTTTCAAACATAGAAAAGGCCATGGATCATCCCATGGCCTTTTCTTTTTTTACCGACAAAGAATAATCTTTTTAGTCGCAGCCATAATCTTAGGATAAGAGCGACTGGTGGTTCTTAAAACAGACCAGTATCGTGCGCCACCTCTCCACTTGCTACTGACTTTACCAGCCATGCGACCATCACGATCCACCCAGCGGTCTAAAATCCTAATACCGCAAGATAGATTCTGATAAGGATCATGGATGTCTCTAGAGGATTTAAAATTACAACCATAAGCGTTGCCACTTTCAAAAGAAATTTGCAGTAAGCCACGGCTCATAACATTGGAACCCGTGCTGTCGTTAAAATCTTCTTCAAAGGAAGTGCCCGTCTTAAAATTACTTTCATAGCGTACCATTAAAGAAATAAAGTACGTCCAAAACTCTTTTCTTTCTTTATAAGAAAGCGTTTTATATTTAGGACAGAATGTCGCGTAGTCTGAAGGAATCACATCTAACAAATCTGTACCTAACTTTTCAAGCTGACGATCCACGTGGGTTGTCCACTCTTTCCCATCTTCATGGGCCTCTTCCCAAAGTGGTGTGACCTCACGGTCCTTGCCAGTGCTTGGCGGTTTAGCTGGCGAAGATGAAGGTGGTTTGGGAACTGGAGTCGCTGCTGGCGGTTTAGGTGAAGTTGCTGCAGGAGGCTTCGGTGCTGGGGCTGATTCCGATGAAGAACTTTCCTTCGGAGCTTGCGCCATGGCCAAAGCCGCATTTGAATAACCGATAACAAGACTGACTGCGAATACTGAAGTAAGTAGTTTTGTTTTATTCATACTTAATCCTTCGGTCGAATTTTAGAGGGACTTTATTGTTCTAAAAACTGTCTAAATTTTAAGTCTTGGGGGCGAAATGCCCCGCATTTTTTAAATTAATTAGTATTTGGATTGCAGATAGAAATCGCTCTTGTGGCATTGGCGATTTTTAAAAAAGAGCTGCTCGTACTGCGTAAGACGGACCAATAACGGGCTCCTCCCCGCCACTGACCATCAATCTTTCCGCCAATTCTTTTATCTCGGCCCACCCAACGATTTAAAATTCTAATCCCGCAGCTTAAATTTAGTTTCGGGTCATGAAGTTCGTTTTGGGTCTGAAACCCGCAGTCATATCCATTGGCACTTTCAAGTGAAAGCATCAGTAAGCCGCGGCTGACGACTTTATTTCCGGAAGCATCTGTGAAAGACTCTTCATAGTATTCAGCAGGATCAAAATTACTTTCATAACGAACCATCATCGCCATTAAGTAAGTCCAAAATATTTTTCTTTCCCCTAACGAAAGAGATTTAAACTTAGGACAAAACGTTGAATAGTCAGCAGGCACAGTCGCCATGAGGCCCGTACCAAGAATATCCAACTGCGCGTGCACGTGGGTTGTCCATTCAGCCCCATCCTGGTGTTGGCTTTCCCACATTGGCGAAGTGGAGGTCGGCGGCACAGAGGCAAACGTGTATTCAGAATCAGAATCCTGATCTAAAAGATTCTCAGTGCAGCCCATGATCAGACTCATAATAAGAAGTAAGAAAAGCTTCATTGATTATTTTTTCTGACAGATAGAAATTGATTTCGTCGCTTTTACGATTTTTTGGTAGGAGCTGCTTGAGCTACGAAGTACTGACCAATAACGAGCGCCGCCTCGCCATTGATTTCCATTATTGCCACCAATTCGGCCGTCTCTTTCAATCCAGCGATTCAGAATGCGAATGCCACAGCTTAAGTTTTGTTCTGGATCATGCACGTCTTTGGTCGTTCTAAATCCACACCCATACGCATTGCCGCTTTCAATAGAAAGTTGCAATAGCCCACGGCTGATCACTTTTTTACCAGCACTGTCAGCGAAAGATTCGGTATAAAATTTTTCAGGCGCAAAGCCGCTTTCATAGCGAGTCATTTGCGATAATAGATAAGCCCAGAAATCTTTTCGTTCGTTCTGATTTAAATTTGTATAGTTTGGGCACCAGGTGGCAGCGTCACTAGGGACCACGTCTAATAGATCTTTACCAACAACATCTAATTGCCTCAGTACGTGGGTGGTCCACTCTTTACCATCTTGATGTTCACGTTCCCATAACGGAGCGACTGAGCTTGTGTGATTTAAGGACTCTGAAGTGCTAGGTCCAGATAAGTTCGTAGAACCATCAGCGCAACCTATAAGAGCTGCCGCTGCGGTGAAAAGAAGTTGGGTTTTTAGCGAAAATTTTAGGAAGTTTGAATTTCTTTTGATTTTTTGCATGACCCATTCTTAACGATCAGGCCATGCGACACATCCATCAAAGGTCCAAAAGCTTTCAAAAACAGCAGGATTTTAGAGAAAGGTAGAGGAAAATATGAGGATATCAACGGGAGCTTAGTCCAATCAAAATCGAGATTCTCTACCCTCTTTAAAGATATCTACTTATCCCGCTTTTTTTGCAGCAATCACACCGTATTTTAAATCAATTCCCATGATGTGGGCTGTAAGCCAGGTTTTAAGAAAACTAAAGAAGGCTGGACCCAGAATTCCTGTTTTTTCAAACTCTGCTTGGTGTCCTTTTAAGCGCTCCACTAAGTCTTTGTGGATTTGTTTATGCACTTTGCTTTGGGAATAATCCAAAGTATCAAAGAACTTTTCTTCGTGTTCAAAATGCGTCACGGTCCACGTTGCCAGCTCTTTAATAATCCCCGAAAGCTCCGCCTTAGTTGCTTTTGCTTCATGACGTTCATAAAGCTTATTCATGATATCGATAAGCTTTTTATGTTCGTTATCCATGGCATCCACATGAGTCGTCAGTTTTTCTGTATCCCACTTAAAAAATAATTCAGACATTGTTACCTCTCTTAATACTAGGATCGGTGTTCAGAGAAAATTCCAATATGACGCCCGTCATGTTTCAAAAATTATTTATTCAACCCATATTAACATCGCATAATCGCATCACACTGAGATAATGGACGCAAAAAAAGCAGAATAAGATTTTTATTTGCCCCACAAACTTGTCGCCAAACGAAAGATTCTGCTTCATTCTTTAATGCATGCACAATTCATGGAAACATCTTGCGATTCAAAGTGATAAAGAACTGCGCGATTTCAGACGCCTTGAAAAACTTAATTTATCTAGCGCCCTGGGGTTATGGATTGCTGCAATAGGTTTTGGCATCGCCGGTGTAGCAAGCTTTCTTTCTGGCCTATGGATGCTATATCTAACCGCTAAGCGTGAACTGCCATGGACCACGGGGTTGGGTGTGGGCTTAGGGCTTTTAGCTTTTGATGGTGTGGCCTTCTTTTTTATTCACATGGTTATAAAAGAGCGCTCATTAAATCTTATAAGTCAGTATCTAAAAAACCCCCAGCACTTTGAATTCGTCGAAGGCGAACTTATTTCTGCAAACTATTCACGAAGTGACAACCGCCGAAACAACAAATTTTTAGTCGAAGGCAAGGGAACTTATCAAGGTCATGAGTTCATAGCGTTAGAACACGTCTCTTCTTATATTTGGCCTTTTGTGGATGCAAAAGAAGATGAACAGATCGAAGAGGGTGATGACTGGTATGATCTTAAAGGTAAACGCGTGCGACTACCGGTGAAGGCTTATTTTCTTTTAGATAAAAGAACTCCGAACCGAGCCACCTTAGTTGCTATTGATAAAACATTTATCAAAGACGCTTGTAAGCGCGCAGAAAAAGATTTCTAAAATACTTTTTAAAAACTTTATCTAAAAAGAATATAAATCCGCAGGATGCAAAGGCGGCAGCACCCAGTCCGCCGCCAAACCCATCAACCAATGGCAAAAGAAAATAAAATACCAGGCCATATATAACACTCGCCGCGAACACCCTTTTCCAACCTAAGCGCGACTTATCCGTCATACCAACAAAGGTGGCTCCTAAGAACCCTGCTCGTAATGGGGCTGCAAAAGGAATCGGTAAAGAACTTACGACCAGCGAAAAAATTAACGCTGGGGCGGCGGAAGCCCTGACCGTGGTTAAATGTTTTTTATGAACTAAAAAATAAGTCAGCTGTGAACCTAGAACTGATGAAATTAAAATCCACGCTAAAATCATAACCAGTTCCTTAAGGCAAATCCCAGAATCGAAGAAATAAAGGCCACAAAACCCATTCTTCCGCCGAAGCCTTTAATGTAGGGACTGATAACAAAATAGATTGTCGTACCTAAAACAGAAACAACTAGAATCTGCGGGAATCCCGCCATTACTACTTTAGAACCCATGGCAATGAAAGCGCCGATATAAACTGTCGCATGAATGTGCGCACTTTCAATTTTTTTGGTATCAGGGATAAAACTTCCGATTAAGCCCGTAAGTGCTGCCGCGGTGACAGGGTTAAGGGAGCACTGTGATTGAAAGAAAAAGCACATTAAACAGCCACCTAATAGGCTGATAAACTTTAAGACCCAGAGTTCAAAATAGCGTAGCTGCAAAGAAAACCTCGGAAAGAACTTCATTCTATTTGATTGCAGTCTAGGGAGCAATCTGAAGTTCACTCGTAATGGAAACTCTTGTTCACTCATCTTGCGTCTAGAATTCCCACTGGCGGCAGCAGAAATCCCCAAAATTGGGGTCTTCCTCTCATAGAATAAAACCTTCAACGCCAAAGGAGCCTGAATGATTAAGAAGATAATCGCCCTAAAAGCCAGCGCCATTGAATTATATGAAAAAATCAAAGAATTAGATCAAAGAGTGTTTCAACTAAATTTAGGCGATGATCTTTATGAAAGTAAAAGGAAAACTCCACGGGCTCCACGTAAGAACCACGTGAAGATTGAAGATTTAAGACCGCAACGAGCAGACGAAAAGAACTAAAAAAAGGCTCCTTCTTAGGAGCCTTTTTTTATTTTAGATTTTAGCTGAAATCCAGATCACTCCACCGAAACCTTTTACTTTATTTATCTCAGGAGATTTATCAGAATCAAATGCCCAGTACGGACGATTCTTATTGTACTCTACACCCGCACCCACTGTGACATACTTATTCACGGCTTTTTCAATACCAAGTCTGAAACTCACCGCTAAAGCATTATCATAGTAAGCATCCTTCGAACGATTGCTAACAATTTGACTAGCATCGACAGCAAATGAAATTGTTCCAAACTGCGCTGCCGGGAAGCTTGCTTTCACAAGTTGGCGAACAGCGGAAGCTGCGTACGCTTCAATCCCTTCAAAGATATAGTACTCTGAATTAATCACTAGGAACGCTTTGGTGGCAGAAGGCTGAGTCGTATCATAAATCACACTGATACGATCATAGTGCGTTTGTAAAACTGTGGATCTTGATTCCTGACTGTTACGAGTCACTTCAAATTCTCTTTGACCGTCTACGCTTAAACCTTTTTCGTTAATCTTTTGATTCACACCGACTCTTGGGCGGACATCAATTGATGTAGCTCTATCGTCAACACCAAGATCATTAATGAATGTTTCAACTTCAATACGGCCGGTGGTTTTATTGATGCGAGCATAACCTTTAGTCTTCGTACCGGAAACAACAGTATTACGCGTTTTAGTTTCAGAATTCATATACGCATCATAACTAGGCGCTTTCATCTGCATGAAACCGGCATAGAAGTTATTCATACTTCCATATTCGTCGATGATAGAATTCACAACTTCTCTAGAAACCTGATTTTGCATCGCTACCCCGACTGCATTCATTTCAAAGCGACCGTCTTGGGTATCAAAATCCGAATGCATGATAAAACCACGGGCTTGGGTACCGCCAAAATCTTTAGTGAACTGCAGACCAGCGGTCGTACCTTCATTACTGACTTTTAGTTTCACGATCGGATCATTTTCTTTAATCTCGGCAAAACCTTTTAAGTTATCTTGAACCCAGCGCGAGGTTTTAGGTAGATAAGCATGATACTTATTTACATTAGTTGAAGACTCAACATGGGAAACTCCTGAAATAGGACCAAGGATTCTTGTTGATACATCCACCGCTTCTTGCACCGTCTTAACGCCGGTATTTACTAACTGAGAATAGTTTTGAATAAAATAAACGCCAGAGTGTGGGTCTCTGAAGTGATAAACCATGTGGCCACCACCGTCTTTGCCCTTTTTATCTTTCTGCCAGATCCCCGTGTGCAAGCCTACATCTTGGAATCCTAATGCTTTAGCGTGATCAGACAGATAACGATGGATATCACCACAGATACCACCATCTTTTTGTTTTGCTATGGCATTAGCAAAAACCTTTTGCATATCACTTTCGTTTTTCGTTTCTGAGCTATAGCCTTCAGAAAGGCGTGAACCCATAAAAGAAAGGTAAGCAAGCTTTTGTGATAATGAAAGACTTGAACCGTGATTACGAGCAAGCGCTAAAGAGTCATTATAACTTTTGGCAGCTTCCAGACCCATCACATTTCCACCGAAGGAGGCATAATATAGGTCTGCCGCTTTTAAGTAACCGGCTTGATCGTTTCTAAAGATCTCATTTACTTTAAACGCATTGATATCGTACTTATCACCATAATTTGTAGCTTTATAATAAAAAACGGAATCGAAAATAGTATCAGTTTTGGCAGCAGATCTGATCTCTACAATTGATAATGAAGCCATCTCAGTTTGAGACTCTGTAAAGCTATGCCCTAGTTTATAGCCGGTATAATAAGAAACACCTATGAAAGCTGCCATCGCCAAGCCACGGTAAAGCATGTCTATCTCCTTCAAGTTGAAGAGCCCTGCTGTTGCAAAAACATACGAAAACGATAAGCAGATCTATTTTTTAATTTCTTGAGGATAAGAAATGCAAAGCGAATACCAGGGTATTAGGGAACCTAGTTGTTCTGAGTGCGTATGAATTTTACTGTGTTTAAAAATTAGTTATCAGTGATTTTGGGGTGTTTCATTTGGGCACAAAGAAGCTGCAGTTTCTGCAATGAAAAAAGGCCCCTTAAGAGGAGCCTTTCCAAAAGAAATTATGTTACCGACAGACGTGACCGTAGGAAACATTGTTACCGACGTAACACTTGCATGGAGCACTTAATCTTTTGTATTCACCCATGTCACAGTACCCACCGCCATGACTTCTGATGCAGCAGTAGCGTGATGAAGCATTGATCTCCATGTCTACGGGTTCTGCTTCAGCAGATGAATAGTTTACTTCTTGTTGCTGCACTTGCTGACCAAACAAGAAAGCTTCCTCTCCTTCAAAAGCCAAAGCCGAAACAGAAAAACCTAGAGACAAAATAACAGCCATAAAAATTCGTTTCATATTAAACCCTCAGTGGTTAATGGTTGAGACTTTAGTCTTCGGAAATTCTTGAGTTTGCGCAATATGTATCCATGCATAACAACATAGGTCTGCGGAACATCACGGTACATGTTTGATTCAGATGTAATCCTCTCTCCCCACTTTGCGCTGCTCTAAATTTGCTCGTCCTAATTTTTCTAGATAAAAATTGAAGCGAAAAAAAGGAGACTTCGATGAAAACACTATTGGCTCTTGTTTTAGCTCTACCGATGTTTGCGCAAGCTTATAAAGAAAGCTACGTCAATCGCTCTGGAAATCCTTACGTTCCAAAAACAGGGATGGTGACCAGCACACAAATCTGCGCAGATAAAGTAAATCATTTTTTCCGCGTTTACGTTCCTAAACACACTGTTGAAACCTGCCGCGAACGCCGCATGGATTACACAGATTCAAAATACCCTAAAGAGATCTGCATTGGTCGCAAGGTCACCACAATCCCAGCGCACTATGAAGATAAGTCCATGTATACGCAAAAAGATGTGTGCGTGAAATGGAACCGCAGTGATTCCACTCGTCCACGTTGTATTGGCTATGAAAGACAGACTTTCCAGCTACCTTTAACTTACACTCAATACACTTACGAGTGGTCTGATTATCGAAAAGAGCGTCCGATCAAAGTTGAAGAAAAAGCGATTGAAAATTGCCGCTAATAAAAAAGGCTCCGTAAAGGAGCCTTTTCTTTTTTTTGCATATGATTTCTTTAAAACTGCCCCTCGCACACCCCCGGCGTAGTCGTTAACACCGGCTTATAGTCTGCTGAAAAATATTTTTTCGTATCTAGGTCCAAGAAGATTTGATTCTTCTTACAGTTTGAATAAAGCGCTCTATAAATGCTTAATAGGTTATTAGAGAAGTTTTTATACTCTCCTTCAGTCATCTGAAGGCCTTTTGTGAAATAGGCCTTAGCAGCGTCCTTGGTTTGGGCACTAAACACATAGCCGTGCAAATTTACTAAGCCTTTATAAACATCAGGGTTAAAGTGACGAACCACCATAGAGGCATTTAAAAAGATATCGGCATTATCTTTCCACGACTCATAACTGTCGGCGCTTCTTTTCACATCCACGATGATCTGATGTTTTTTAAAGGGATTAGAATCAAAGCCACCATCGTTGTCCTTTAAAAGCATCACTTTAAGTTCCACACCCGTCTGCTGAATCGCTGACAGCGTTTCTTGTTCTTCTGGGCTTAAGGTCGTCAAATCTTTGGCGGAAAGCTCTTGATACTTCTTTTGCGAGATATCGCGCACTTTTCCACCGGCCGTTTTATAGAAGTATTTTTTCTTATAGTGAATGTTGCCTATGCGATCTGGATTTTCAAATAAGAAATCCAAGATCAACATCCCTGAAGTATCCTGCATCCCCATCATCTTTTGCCCTGCCACCGCAAGATCACGGCTGCCAAGAATTTGCTCAATCGGTCTAAAATCCTTCAGTGCTGGGTAATGAACACTGCTTGTTCTAAATTTATCGATTCTATATTTTGCAGGCTTTGTTCCTGAAATCTCTGTGTAACTAGCTTCATTAGAAGGATTTTCTGAAAGTGGTCCAAAGATCATCTGCTTATCATCAGTCAGTTGACGATTCTGATAGTAAGAGGGCGCCGACGCCAATTTACGAGTCGTTGAATTATAAAATGACGAAGGAACAATTCCTAAAGCATGGTTAGAGCTTAAGTACTCTGAAGGAATCTGTGACAACGGCCCGTGCTTAAGATTTAAAAGTAAAGAGGCTTGCATGTCATAGAATCTATAAAGATAGCTATTCTTAAAGACCGCTGATAAATAACGGCCCGCTAAAGAATGCTCTAAGACCGTCCCCACATCCACGGTGCGAAGGACGGAAGCTGGGATATCCACGGCCTTTAGATAATTTGAAACGTGATAATAACCAAACATGCTACCGCTAGAAACACCGGGCGAAGAAAACTTAAACTTCACTTCCTTATCCGGATAATTTTTAGCGTCCTTTAGCTTAGACTTAGCGGCTTTTGATAACGGGCACACCGTTTTTAAGAATTGGCTTTCGCTCATGCCCTCAGGAATCTTATAAGACTCAATGGCAATGGAAGTGTTATGCACCTTAGGGCAGCTATAATAGGTTTTCTGCGAGGGATTGGTGCTGACCGTGTTATAGAGGTTTGCTCTGCATAGGTCCTCTTCGTCTTTTGTGACCTTCTGGGGCATTCCCGGCAGGGGCTTTAAGATCAAACAACGCTCTTCGTGGCGTTTTCCTGGAATAAGAAAGTTATAGGTCTTCAGCGCAATACTTTCATCCGCAGGATTTAAAGTCGCATAGGAAGTTAAAGGTGAAATTAAAAGAGCCAAGGAAAATTTAAGGGTATTTCTAAACATAAGGGTTATCTCCGTTAGAAGATAACCCTTATTCGTTTAATCAGATTTTAACCAATTACATCGATGAAAAATCAGCGTTTGTAAACCACACGGTTTTTCGCATCTAGTGTAATGGAGGTTGGCAAAGATTTTAGGTTTTGCTCAACACCCGCAGAATTAAAGTAACGAACTTTTAATTCATTAGTATCAGCAATAGAAACCTCAACGAAACCATGCGGCGTTTTAATGCTTGTACCAACTAGGTAACGTTGTGATCCCCCCGCGCAAGGTAAGGAAACCACTCGCAGCTTCTTGCCATCTGGATAAGTATAGTGACCAGAATAAAAGCCATGGGAGTGACCGAAAAGAACCAGGTCTACATTATTTTCTAATAACATCGCCTCTAACGTAAAAGATCCATTGGTCTTTCTTTCACCCGACAACACACCGTTTTGATAAACCGTGGTGCTATTCGCTTTAGAGCTGACGATGGAATATAGCGGTATATGACCATACACCACGCGGGCGCGGGCTTTCTTTGCAGTTTCAGAAGTTAACTGTTTTTTAAGCCAAGTTAATTGCTCAGTGCGGTTCTTAAGTTTTGCGTAATTTGCATCATCTAAAGAAACAAAGAAGACATCTTCACGTAAGAACGAATAATAAAACGGATAGTTGCTATCATCGACGTATTGAACGTTGGGCGTATTTTTCTTCCAGTGTTGGCTATAGATTTTTCTTTCTTGAGCATAATAGGCGTCATGATTACCCGGCGTAGGTGCAAATGGCACGTGGGCTGTATCCATTAAAGACGAAACTTTTTTTGTAAAGACACTCCACATTTTTACGTAGGTGCTATCAGATAAAGAACTTTTTTCTCCATCAATATAGTCCCCCATCCCTAGGATCACAGCAGGATCTCTTGCAATCATGCTTTTCACAGTTGCCGGAGTATGGCTGCTATAGTCGCCATTTACGTTTACGTTCATGTCACCGAAGGCGTGAAATTTAACTGCGCTATGAGTGACATTTAAATCAGGATCAGGAATCGTACCCGGAGTTTGCTCTGGCGTAGAAGCCGAGTCGTTGCTTTCAGTTGGAAGGTTGTTATTAAGATTAGTGCTTTCTAAAGTGCCTGAAGCAGGCGCACATGCTGAAACGGACAAAACAAACACTAGACCAGCGATTGGAGCGATGATTTTTTGGTTTATTTTTTTCATCCATCCGTTATCGGCTATTCCTGCCGAATAACATACGGTCCAATGGTATAATTTCTTGTATGCGTGTAATGCTCAGAGAAATGTTTTTTAAATCGTCTGCTTCATTGGCGCTTTATTTGGAATTCACTCTGGCGGCGGGATTTATTAAGAATATATTCAGATATTTTTATTCTAACCTTTGGTCTATCACGAATGAAAAAGCAGCTTTTTTAGAGCTGCTTTTTGCACTTTTTTAAGGTGGGAATTAAATTTTAATCGCCACTTCATGGCCACTGTTGTTGCCATTTTTCTGAGTGACGATCGGTGACGACACGTAACCATTCTCAAAAGCTCTGATGTGCGCTAAGAAATTTTCTAAACCCTTATGGTTGGTGTTATCAGCAGCAACAATCCCTGATGATCTGATCTTTGGTTCAAGCAATTTAAGCACATCAAGATACATGTCTTTAGGACCATCAAGAAAAACCATATCTAGTTCCGGAACATCGTCCTTTAACGTCATTAAGGCATCACCACCGCGGAACTCAACGTATTCTAGGAGCCCTGCCTCCCCGAGATTCATTTTTGCTTTTTCAACTTTTCCAGGAAGAAATTCTGTGGTGATCACTTTACCACCGCCATTATCACGTAAGGCTGCAGCTAAATAAATTGTCGAAACACCAAATGAGGTTCCAAACTCCACAATGTTTCTTGCTTTCATCGAGCGCGCCATTGCGTAAAGCAGGTTTCCAAACTCTGAACCAATGCACATATAAGCCTTACCCATGGCCGTATAAAACTGTTCACGGGTTGCCGTCGGCGGTAAGGCCATAGCTTCCCTGCGTGCAGTTTCGTGGGTATCTAAAGCGTCTTTATAAAGTCTTGATAGAATCGTTTGAACTTTGTCGGAAGAAAGTGTGGACATGTTTCACCTCTGCATTGATATCTTCAGGTTTATCTTTATCGCAAAGGCACAGTCAGCTGAATTCTTATTGATGTGGCAATTGCCTGAGTAAATGAAAGTGCTTAGGAGACCGTTAGGATTTATTTACGCGTAATTTTCTTAATAGTTTCCAAGGTGCGTGTCGTAACGTCCTTACCGAAAGTCTTTTCGATTAACACCATGAACACAGCACCTTTTGGACTTGGCGTGTAGGCAGAATAGATCACGCGATCTTTCATTTTTAAGATTCTTGCGCCGTCTTTTTCCATGGGGAGGTCTAACTTTGCCTGCGGATTATTCTTTAAAAAAGTCACGATGGGTTTCATTCCCGGTTTTAGCTTAAACTTTTTAAAATGATCATCATCAATAAGTTTTTTTAGATCATCTATGGAACGCACAATCGTACTAAACCCGGTGCCGAGTTCCTCTTTTAAAATCTTTTCGATCTTTTTTTCTAAAGTGCTTTCAGAAGTTTTGCGGTAGGTAAAAACAGCGTTGCCGCTAGAAAGGACAGTTTCTACATCGCTGAAGCCAGCAAGCTCCAGAGCTTTTTTAAGCTCTGGCATTTTGCAATTCATGGGACTGACTCCGCGAAGGAGTGCTGCGTATCTTGGCATTAGGATTTTTTCTTACGACTCGTTTTCTTTTTAGTTGTTTTCTTTTTACTCGCTTTTTTCTTGGAAGGAACCTTTTTTCCTTTCTTACGCGCTTCAGAAAGTCCTATGGCGATGGCTTGCTCGCGGCTTTTAACTTTTCCGCCTTTTCCACCTGGCCCACTTTTAAGAGTTCCTTTTTTCTTCCGATGCATTGCTGACTCGACGTCTTTACTTGCTGATTTTGAATATTTTCTTGCCATGATGCCTCCTACAAGATTTTTTTATTGTGCAGCAAATTCAGTCAAACTTTGCTGCACGTTCCTTAAATCTTTGTGCGACAATACACTTACGCTTTTTAGCCCAATTCAACTGTTAGCGAACAAGAAGCTTAAAGTGATTTTCTGCGCTAAAGTTTGTTTAGATGAATGCTTTAGTCGCTATAATACTATTTTTAACTGCATTTGTTTTTCCTGCAAAAGCGCTCAGCAATTTGTGCCCTCGGCCTTTGCAAATTTCCGTTGCTGAAAGCTGGCCTCCGGCAGTTTTAAAAACTTTAGAAACCTACAAAGCCCCGTTTAAAGAACTTGGTTGTCAAGTTGTGCTTAAAAAAGTTCCTTTGTCGCGCTCCATGCTGATGGTTTCAAAAGGTCAGATTGATGGGGATACTTTTCGCATCGAGGGCTTTGAGGATGATTTTCCCCACGTACTTCGTGTGCAAAGTCCCATGGCAAGATTTGGGTATTACATTTATAAGAAAAAGAACACACGATTTGATATTAACAATCCTAAGTCCTTAGCCGGCAGCAGAACCTGCCTTACTTTTGGCAATAGATTACGCCGAAGAGTTTCTAGGGAATTAAAACTGAAGGTCACTGAGACAGCTAACACGAGCCAGTGTATAAAAATGTTAACTAAAGAGCGAGTTGATGTGTTCTTTGGCCCTCGTCCTGAGTTAGAAGATCCATCCCTACACGATCTTAACGTACAACTCGTTCGCGCTGACCAGCCCTATATCACGGTGAACCTATATATCTATTTAAATGAAAAACATAGTGAGCTTGCGAAAAAGCTTGAGCAGAATTTAGATAAATATTTTGTGATAGTTGAATAGCTTTTGGGGGCCACATGCGTGTTCATCATTTAAATTGCATTTCTTCTTGTCCTTTAGGTGGTCACCTTATGGATGCCGGTCATGAATCTGTTTTAGAACGGGCTCACCTCACCAATCACTGCCTATTAATTGAAGATAAAGAGGGACTGGTGTTGATTGATACAGGTTTTGGCCTTCGAGATGTGCATGAACCTCATTCTAGGTTAAGCGAATTTTTTCTTAAACTTTTAGCCCCTGAATTTCGCGAAGAACTTACAGCCGTGCGCCAAATTGAAAGTCTTGGGTACGATGTTAAAGATGTGCGCAATATCGTTTTAACCCATCTTGATTTTGACCATGCCGGTGGGCTTGATGATTTTCCGGAAGCGAAGGTACATATGTTACGCTCTGAAAAAGAATCAGCCGTGGCGCAAAGTACGTGGCTAGATCGTCAGCGCTATCGCCCGCAGCAATGGAATTATCAAAATAACTGGATTACCTATGAAGCAGGTGAAGGAGACACTTGGTTTGGTTTTAGTAAAGTTCAAGCTCTTCAAGGCGTTTCTGAAGACATTGCTTTAATTCCCCTTATCGGCCATTCCCTAGGTCACTGTGGTGTGGCGGTTTTTAATGGCGAGCGCTGGCTATTAGATGCAGGGGATGCGTATTTTTATCATGACGAAATGAGATTTGATAATCCCTACTGCACGCCAGGCTTAAAATCCTATCAGCTAATGATGGATAAAGATCATACCGCGCGGGTGTGGAATCAAGATCGTTTGCGCCAGTGCGCGCAGGATCATTTTATGGACGTAAAAGTATTTTGTTCCCACGATACGGTGGAATTTGAAATGCTTGCGGGCCATTCTGCCGGAGTTTCAGCTCACCATAACCGCAAACATGCAAGCAGTCCCCGATACACCGATTCACCTTAAGAGGACTGCTTCCAATTGGGTTCAGTGATAATCCGTGTGCTGCGCCGACGGAAAAGGTAACTCCACATCCATTGAATAAAAACGAAGATCTTATTTTTAAAACCCGCTAAATACCACACATGCACAAAAAGCCAACTAAGCCAGGCTAGGTGGCCAGTCATTTTTAAATGTCCAAATTGCAGGATCGCTTTATTTTTACCGATGGTCGCCATTTGGCCTTTATCGTTATAAATAAATTCCTTTAATGCTTTACCTAATAATGCACTTTTAATATTTTTCGCGGCATGGATACCTTGTTGAATTGCGGCAGGGGCTAGACCTGGAACGATTTGATTATCTTTCCACTGAACTGCTGCCATGTCTCCGATGACAAAGGCGTTCGGGTATTTGGGAATAGTTAAATCTTTTAAGACTTTGATTCTGCCTGCTCGGTCTTTTTCAATTTCTTCTTTGATGTTTATTTTTGCGGCTTGAACACCTGCGCACCAAAAGACACTTTTTGCGGGGATGAATTTTCCGGTGATGGTGACGCCTTCAGCGGTGATGTCTTCTACTCTTGCTGTGGTTTTTACTTCAACTCCCAAGTTTGTAAGGGCCTCTTTGGTGTATTCGGAAAGTTTTGGATCAAAGCTGCCAACGAGTCGCTCCCCTGCTTCCACTAAGAGGATATGCGCTTGCGAGGGATCGATTCTGCGATAGTCGTTAATTAAAACAGTGCGACTTATATCTGCAATGGCTCCGGCTAATTCAACTCCTGTGGGGCCCCCACCGACGACCACGAACGTTAAGAAGGCTTTTTTCTTTTCTTCATCAAATTCATTTTCCGCGTGTTCAAAGGCTGAAAGAATGCGTCTTCTGATTTCTGTGGCGTGCTCTAGGCTTTTTAATCCAGGAGCAAACTGTTCCCACTCTTGTTTTCCGAAATAGCTGTGTTGGGCACCGCATGCTAAAATTAAGTAGTCGTATTCTAAATTGAGATCCTCTTTTTCTAAGCCGATCAGACTTTGTTTTAAATCGACAAATTCGATCTTGCCATGGTGAACTTCGACATTAGACTGCCCTGAAAACTGACTGCGGATCGATACGGCAATATCCCCGACATTAAGGCCTGCAGTTGCTACTTGGTATAAAAGTGGCTGAAATAAGTGGTGATTGCGGCGATCAATAATAATGACGTGAATGTTACTGTCTTTAGCTAGCTCTTTAGCGGCATTTAAGCCACCAAAGCCTGCACCAATGATGACTACGATGGTTTTACCTTCTTTTTTAGCAGGATGAATAAGCTTCATAGGATCCTCTTTAAGCGAAGGTGGAAACATTCATTTTTATTAGAACGTTTAAATTCCGCAAATTAAACAGAGGATATATGTTTGATCGCAGTCGAGCTTTGAAGCTATTTACAGATTGAAATCACTTTCATGGCACTAACGATCTTAGAATAGGAATCACTGGTGCTACGAAGCACGGACCAGTAGCGAGCGCCGCCCTTCCAGTCTCCGTCAACGCGGCTAGCGATTCTGTGATCATTTTCCATCCAGCGATTTAAGATGCGAATGCCGCAGCTTAGGTTTTGTAAAGGATCATGTAAGTCAGAAGATCTATCAAAGCCACAACCGTAATCATTGCCACTTTCTATAGAGATTTGCAGTAAACCCCGGCTGATGACGGGATTGCCACTGCTATCATCAAAATCTTCTTCATAACGTCTGTCGGGATCAAAGTTACTTTCATAGCGCACCATTTGCGAAAGCAGATAAGCCCAAAAGCTTTTTCTATGTTCGCTTTTTAGATTTCTATAATTCGGGCAAAAGGTGGAGCGATCTTCTGGCAGAACGCTTAATAGGTCTTTTCCGATGCGCTCTAACTCGGCCTTTACGTGGGTTGTCCACTTTTTCCCATCTTGGTGTTCGCTTTCCCATAGTGGAATCACGGGCGCGTATACGGGCTCAGGAGGTGGTGTCGTCGGTGGCGTGGTCGTAGGCGGTGTCGATGGCTCTTCTTCAGTGCCAGGGTCTTCTACTGATACAGGCGCATTGGTATCAATTGAAAGCTGCGTAAGAGATGACTGCATCTCTCCACAACCAACTAAGAACCATACGATAAGAAAAAGTAAACTTGATTTAACGATGTAATCCGCAAGATCAAATTTCACCTGGGCTTTTTGCATTGCTCTAGTGTGCGGAAAAGTGTTGCTAATTCACACCCGTCATTGGCCTAGATCATTGCGTTTATTTTAATTTTTGGCGAAAGGTAGAGGAGATTTCTGACTTTGTTCTAACTATTACTCATAAAAAAAAGCCAGGAAGTTATCCTGGCTTTTCATTCTCAGGAAGGCTTAAGGATTAGAGCTTAATGCCGTTCTTTTTTAATACCGCAAGAGCTTGGTCTTCGTTTTCATAGATACGAAGAAGTTTTGTGCCGCTAAAGAAACTTTCCGTCGCACCGAAGTCACCATAGAAATAACGAACTGTTTCTAAAGCGCGGTACACATCATGATTTGTGTTTCTATATTCACGGATCAGCTTAAAGATCTTTTCGATGTATAAAACGTCTGATCCTACTTCACCTTTTACGCACCAGAATTGACCACGGTGCGAGGCGTCTTTTGGTTGAACTGCTCCACCTGTGTAAATCTCATGGCCTGGAGTTAACCAGTGTTGCATAGCTACGTAACGTTGATCAGCTACTGGAACTGCTGTGTAAAGTTCTAAAGCTTGAATGCCGCCCTCTTTATATTGAGTGCCTGATTCAGCTAACAAGATTTCTCGAGAGTACGGCAAACGGTAACCGCGCATTTTGCAGTAAGTTTGTGCTTCTGAATAGCTGTATCCAGTTTCCGCGCGCTCTTGATTTACTGGCATTGGCATCCACGTTAGTTTTTTATATGGATTTTCCCAGTCTGGGTAAGTGTTCTTTTGGAAGTGATCAAAAACTTTTCTAGCTACTTCTGACAATGCTTGAGTCAATCTGCCAGTTGCCGTGAATGATCTATAGATACCTGAACGGTAACCAATAAGGTGAATGTTAACTTGGAAGATGCCTTTACCGATGTTTGTGAATGTACCGTAGGCTGTGTAGTCGATTTGATCTAACATGTTACGGATTTTAGCTTCATCAAAACCAGTGGCTTTGATTTGTGCGATAGTTTCTTCTACTAAAAGTGTGTTTTTACCTGAAGAGATTTCTAATTTACGATCGTAATCGCGGATGTCATTTTCAATGAACAGGTTACCGATTTCAGCTTTGAACTGTTGTTCTAAAGAGTAACCAACTTTATAAGAATCAATTTGTTTGTGCTTTTCATGAAGTTCATCAAACTCCATAAGGATGTTAGCCATTGGCACTAACATTTTTTCGATAGATGCACCTGATTCAGCAAGCTTTTGCGCTTGATCCATCAGTTCAGAAAAAAGCATCTTACGAACAGTATCACGGTCTTGTTGCATCGTGATTTGGTATTGACCTAGATCGCCGCCTTGAAAAAACGGAATCTGATGCCATAGGATTTGAGTTTTGTGACCTTGGCCAGCTGAAGCTGCAACCGCCACCCCGATAGTAAGCACGAACGCAAAGACTTGCGCTAAGATTTTCATATTATAACCCCTGTTGTTGGCGTGGCCTATTCCAAGATTCGGGCCACCCTTAGTGAAGTTTTAAGGAACACTCGCGGCGCAGGACTGTCAAAGTTTTGATCGCCACCGGGAAAGAAGTAAAGGGTTCCTTGCGCTTGCGTAAGGGAGCAGGCAATGTAGAAGCTTATGGTTACCTGCCCACTATGCCTCAAACAAACGAACCTCGCTGCTAAAGACCTTGTCTGCTCTGAATGCGATAAGCGTTTTAGCAGAGAAGCCGCATTTGCCGAGGCGTTCTTTGAACAACGGAAATATTTTAAAGCCCATCGCGAGTTGAAATATCAGGAAGAAAGTCTTTCGATTGAAGTTCACTCGAATCTTGGGAAGGTGGGGCTTCTGTATTATGCAACGGGGCTTGTACTAAAAAGCCATCTTGAATCCCAGAATGAAGAAGAAACTCTTTTAGGTGGTGCTTTTGAGCGAATCGCAAAGGAATATTGCGAGCACCTGCTTGAAGACCAAAGTTATCAGTATATTGCGATCAAGCGCGAAGAGGCCTACCCGGCTCCCCCATCACGAACTCGAATTCAAAACTTAAATGCAGTTTCTGTAGACGCATTTGATTACAGCATCATTTTGATCACTGATAAAAATCGGCTATCACCGGAATCGCCGTTTTTTAAACTGGTCAGCAGCCCAGAACTGATTGTTTTAGTTGAAACCGATCCCGAAGAGAATGTTTTGAAAAAAGCAGCGGTATACGGACGAACTTAGATTCTAAACGTAAAAATAGTAAAACCCTAGCGGAAGGATGATGCCTGCAGAGACAAACATCCATCCCCGTCTACCAAACCCATTTGCACCTTTAACCATGAATAGACCGGATAGGCTCAGATAGATAAGTAGAACCGCAAACACGTCAGCAACGTAAGTCCACACGCGTTTGGCTTTATTTAAATGTAGGTAGTTTGCGAAGAACAGACCGATTCTTTTCTCAGTAGTTTCAACGTAAGCAAGTTGCCTTGTTTCATTCCACTGCACTCTTGCTCCTTCGTAAAAGAACAAGACTTCGTCTTCACTGTCTCTGACTTTGCTGCGAAAGGCAGTCTTAATGCCAAGGCTCTTAGTTAGAGCCTTTTCAAATTCTTCAGACTCTGCTTGTCCTGGTAGAGCTTTAAGCGTGTGTTCAGTTCTAGTGACAATGTAACTAGGGTTCCAAGAGTCGACGTGGTTTACAGCTATTCCTGAGATGGCGTAAATTAAAATTAAACCAACACAGAAATAGCCGATATCGCGGTGAAAAGATCTGTTTAATAAATACAGCTTCTTTCGCCAATCACTGCCGCTCTTTTCAACCATTGGGGACTATTCCTCGATCACTGCGCCAGATGCTTGTACTTGGTACACAACCATTGGCTCTTTTACTGATGCTGGATCGAATTTCTTTTTATTTTCTTCAGCGATGTGGGCTAGGTGATTTTTCGTTTGTTCCAACGTTAAAACCATCTTTTTGAATTCACCTTTTGCTGCTGCTTTTTTACCGCGAGCTTCAAGTGGGAATACGATTTCACCGTCGTTTACTTTGACTCTTACTTTTTCGTTACCAACGTCAGTAGTTAACTGCATCCAACAACCGCGTTTAGCGCAAACGTCTACGATTGTCCCTGACACAGTCACTTCTTTACCAACGTAAGCTTCTGGGGTTTTCATGATCTTAGACATTGGAACTGCGTCAGTGAACTTTGCACCTTTGCCAAGATTTTTTTCTGCAGCATAAGAAGTTAGGCCAATAACAGTAACAAGGATAAAAACTAAGCTTTTCATTTTAATACTCCTTTAAATTTAGAAGATGGTCGCTAATGACAGACTGTAGTTGCGTCCTAGCTCAAACGTGCCGCTGGGGCTATTGTGAACGACGTACTTTCTATCAAATAGGTTGCTGATTCCAAGACCCACATCAAATTGACCGACATCTCGAACTCGCGGTGACCAACGCATATTTAAACCGTACACATCGTATGATGGTGTCCCGTAACCAGCCAACAGATATCTTTCAGAAAGGTTTCTTTGAGCACTTACAAACTGTGCGTCAGCGCCTACTTCAAGGTTAATAGATCTAAACTCATAGCCTGCTGCAACGCCGAACTTATCAGCGGGGGCTGAAACTAATGGCTCAGAGATGGTGGTTGCCGTGTACATATCCGCGCAATCAATGCAATCCATGCGGATCATGGAGTACATGGTTTCAAATTCCCAATTACCGTAATCCATTTGCGCTTGGGCTTCGACACCATGGCGTAGGACTTTTGAAAGGTTGCGGTATTGGTATTCACGGTGGGTGGCATTTTTAGGACCGGCTTTGACTCTTGCACCATTTTCTAGGCGGTACATCTCTGGCATGTATTCGATGTAGTCGCTGATGGTTTCATCAAAGTAGGTCACTTTTAGGCGTTTTGGCTCAACGGTTTCAGGAGTTTTAAATAGAATCGAAGCTTCTTTAGAGAATGCTTGTTCTTCGTTTAATTTGGAATTGGGTACACTTGTGCAGTCTTTAGCGGGGCGATGGCACTTCCACGCTACACCTGTTCCCATGTACATTTCTCGTACGTTTGGTGCGCGATTAGAAACTCCATATTTACCAGAGATTTTTACCCACTCAGCAGGCGCGTAAGAGACACCCACCATGGTTGATAATGTGTCGTCATCTTTACTTGGTGCTTCTAAAGCAAGTTTATCTGATTCCCGGTGATATTTGCTATAGCGGGCTCCTGCCATAACCACAACTTTATCTTCGTTGATGCTTAGGCTATTTTCGGTGAATACTCCAGCGTCATAGCCTTGGGATTTACCAAAGTAAGGGCTGTTGGTGCCATCGTCTTCAGAAATTCTGCTACCGATACCTTCGATTCCGTATTTTGTTTGGAATAAAAGATCTGAGTTAATCGGTAATAGCGATACGCCCGCAAGTTTTGCTCCGGTGTTTTCTAGGCGGTCATCGGTTTTACCTAATGTGGACTTCATGCCTCGGAAAGCCGTGTGCGTGTCTTTAACGGACTCCGTTTTATTGTAGTAAGAAAGGAATTCGTATTTAAAGTTCGAATTAAGACTGTGTTCGTGGTTAAGAACTGTTTCAAAAGTAGTACTGCGGTAATCAGAGTTTGATTCACCAAAGCCTGCAGAATAAGCCGCGTTCTTGGTTTGGGAATCAGAAAACTCTGCTTTGACATCTGTTTTCACTGTCCCCGTTTTACGTACGTATTTACCAAGGAACGTATTTCTATTGGCTTTAATTTCTTCTGTTTGTCTAGAGTCACCGGTTTCATTTGGTGATCCAGATTCAACTTTGTTGCTATTTCTAACAGTCACGCCAAAAAGCGCTGATGATGATTTATCAAGTTTAGCTGCTGTGTGAAGCGAAGTCGCTTGGCCTTCAGTTGCTGAATCACCTGCTACTTTTACTTTTGTTGAGATCTCTTCTTTACCGATTAAGATATCTTCAGGCGTGATGGTTTTATATTGAATCGTTCCGCCGATAGCACCATTGATAGAGCTTACTGAGTCCGCGCCATTTTGTACGGCGATTTCAGAAAGCATTTCTGTTTCTACCGCAACCCCAGAAGACATACCTTGTTGGGTTGCCTCTAAGCGCTGGGCTCCATCAACTTGTTGGATAACTCTGAAGCCATCTAAACCCCGGATGGAGATTTTTTTGTTTTGCAGCTCGGCTCCCCCACTGACACTCACGCCTGGGGCTTTTTGCAGAAGTTCACTTACGTCTCTTGGGTTTCCTTTAGTCAATGCGGCCTTTGGAATCACCGTTTCAGAATTTATTGAGTTATAGGCTTTTTCTTTATCGTCTTCTTTTTCTTCAGAAACTTGGATTGTGTCTAAAAGATAAGATCTTTCGCTGATGCGGCTTTCGCCGGTGGTTTCTTGGGCGAATGTGGATTGGCTAAAGGACAATAATAGAATTAGAGATAAAGACTTAAGACTCACGGAGCCCCCATTTCAACCGTGGGATATCAGCGCCAGTGGGGCTTTTTGTCCATTGAATAGCTATTGAGAAACGGAGATGAAAATTAAATGCTTAGACGAGCTGCGCTAGTTACTATAGCGCAGATTTGCGGAACACTATTGTGGTTTTAAATCCTGCGCCTAAACCATAAAGAGCTAGGCCTTACCTCTTGAATTTATACTCGGGCTAAAGAGGTCTTAAGATCTTCAATGATATCATCCGCTGCTTCTAAGCCAATGCTTAAACGAATGGCTTTAGGATCAATACCGCTTTCACCTTTTTTGCTATCAGGGATGGCAGAGTGGGTCATGAAGCCTGGCACTTCAATAAGTGTCTTAGTTAATCCTAAGCTCACAGCTAGTGTAATCGCGTAAGAATTTTTAGCAACATCATCGACAAATTTCTGACAGGTTTTCATGCTGCCTTTAAGCTGAAATGAAATCATCGTGCCTGGTGCGAAATCGCCGTTTGGTGAACGAAGGTATTTTCTTGCAAGCTTATGCTGCGGATGGGATTTAAGCCCTGGGTAAAGAACCTTTTCAACTTTAGGATGTTTTTCTAAGAAGTTCGCGATCTTTAAAGCATTGGCTTGTTGTTGTTCAAAGCGCACGGCTTGGGTCGTGATACCGTAAACTAAAATATGCCAAGCTGAATACGGATGCATGATCGCGCCGAAATCTTTTCTTGCTACACGTAAAGACGGTTCAAACTCTAATGGTGTGACTACTGCGCCACCCATTTCTGTTCCGAAGCCTGAAATATTTTTGGTTAAACTTTGAATAACAAAATCAATACCCCACTCCATTGGGCGTAAAGCCCACGGTGTTGGGAAGGTGTTATCAACGACTGTATAGATCTTACGATCCTTTGCTCTTTTTTTATTGGCAGATTGAACAAGCTTCACAATTTTTTCTAAGTCAGCAACCTCTAAGATAGGATTAGAAACTGTTTCAAAATAAAGAACGCGCGTAGTGGGATTTTCTAAGTGAGCTTGCAGGGCCTTAAGATCTTGAATATCAATTAACTGGTTTTGAACATTTAAGCGCGGTAACCAATTCGTGATCAAGCTATAGGTGCAACCATACAAAGTTTTATGCGCAACTACTTGATCCCCTGCTTTAAGCAAAGTCATTAGTGTTGAAGCAATAGCACCCATACCACTTCCAAACGCTACAGCGGCTTCACCGCCTTCCATCATGGCGATTTGGTCTTCAAGCATTTTGGTATTAGGTTCTTCAAGGCGATCGTAAATATAGATCGGAGCTTCAGTGGAAGAACCAAAAGTACTAAAACCTTGTGCTCCTCGTTCTAATGAACCCAATCGAAAAGTAGTCGAAGCCGTCATCGGTGGGATGAGGTGATGAGAAAACTCCCAGGAACCAGATTGAGTCTTTCCGTGAATGGCTTTGGTGCTTGGGCTTTTCGGTTTTGTGTTGCTTTTTTTGGTCATTACATCCCCCGGTTGGTAACTAGAGCATAAATAATGGGGGATGCAAAGTTATGGAGGTGGGATGCGTTGCGGTAATGCGCGGAACAGTGGGTTACGTTATTTTCGGCGCATATTTATTTTTAGGGAAATCCTATGGCTAAATGACTTATGTTTCCTATATCACCCCCAGGAGGTAATTTTAAAACTTTCCTAGTGTGCTAGTCACGAAATGATACAAGAAACTATTTATCTAAACAAATAATGTTTTAATCCGATTATATATCAAACAGTAAATCGGTTGCAGATTTTCATTAACCTTTTATACAAACTTAGCAGGTGCGGGTGGAAAAGAAAGAAGAGTCAACTTTAGATAAAGTAGTAAAACCTGTTTTAAACGGATTGCGCCCCAGAATTGAAGATCCATTTTTAAGCGTTTATTCGGCATCATTTCTAATCTGGAACTACCAAATTTTTATTTTCATGTTATCGAATTTGGAACCGTTGGTTAAATATCGAAATATTCAACATAGTTTAAATCTTCTCTCATTTCTTGCCCCCATAGTTCCAGTGGTTTTCATTAATTTCATCTTTCCTCGTTACCTGAAAGCTTTCTATTCTAAATCGGAACAACTAAAAACCGATTTAAGTAGTGAGCTGAATCAAGTAAAAGCAAAGCATATAACTTTCGATGTTATTCTCGCGCAATTGAGGGAAGAAGTGGAATATTTTCGAAAGATCGTGTCTGAGAAAGAAACAAAAATCAATGAAGTAGAGTTCAAGAATACAAAATTGATAGAAGAATCTGCTTCGAGATATGCAGAAGAAAAGATTGCGCTCCAAAAGGAGCATCGAAAGGAGTTAGATATCAGAGAACAACGCATTACAGCCTTAATTTCTGATGTTAATGAACTTCGAGCGTTGTCTATTAAAAACGAAAAAATCGCTGCCGATTTGAGAAAAAGGATCGAGAAAAATTCTGATCCTGAAGCGCAAAAGGTGGAAAGCGTTTTTAAATTTCTGAAAGAAAAACATCTAATAAATAATTTCGAAACACTTGTATCTGAAGTCCTTTTTGAAACAAGATTTTACCTAACTCAGGCTAACAAGCAGGACCTAGCGATCTTTCTTACAAAAAATCTGTTCTCGAAGTTTCAACCGTTTGAACACTCCACTGACGAATGTCTTGAAATTACGGAGCTGGGAAAGAAAGTTTATGAGAAAATTATTGATACCACCGCTGCCGAGCAGGAGCTGTGATAGACTAAGCACACGTTTTTCCTAGTTTTTTCACAAAATTAAAGTATATTTAAAATATTATGTTGAGATGTAAAATAAATGCACTTATAATTAAATTGTGTTTAATTTTGTTTTATGATATCCGATAGGTAGGACAGGCTTTGATACCAAAATATAACTTAGACGAGCTACGAGCGCTTGCGAAGCCTGACATCGAGAATTGGATTTCTAAAACCAAGGCATTGAATCCTGTAGTGAAATTTAAAAGCTGTTCTCTGGTGGAAGCCACAGACTTTATTTATGCCCAACTACAAGCTTTAGAGCTGGATAATTTTAGCAATACTATTTATTTCGATGGGCACACTTATGATGTTTATGGAAAAAGAATAGAAGAAGTTCCATGGTATATTAAATTCTGCATCACCGAGGATTTGGACGGAAAACGATATATTAGAAATATCTCTTTCCACCCCACAGTTAAGAACCTCAAAACCCGATGTGAAGAGCTTGAGGCCTACGAGGAAGACTATGAGTAACGAACCGATCTGCCCATCTTGCATAAGTCACAAAATGAAATTGACCAATATAATTGGTTCTATTTTTCCTTGGAAAGATTTTCCGGAAGTTGAACTACAATTCGAATACCATGCTTTAAAGTGCAATGGATGCGGCGAAATGCTCTTGTCTACTACTCAAATAAAAGAGATTGACGAATTGCTGGAACGCTCGATCAGAAAGCAACTGTCCGAGAACATTGAGCACCTTAAGAAGGTTAGCGGCCTCAAACAAAAAACGTTAGCAAAGAAACTTGGCTTAACTGAAGTTTATCTATCAGAGATGATCAGCGCAAAGAAAACACCTAGCCTTCAAATGTTTAATTACTTTAAACTTCTTACGCTTCATCCTGAGCATGTGAATTTGCTTAATAAATTTACATGCGATATAGATCAGAAGCCCGAACCAAAATCAAATTTAATACAACTGTATCCTTATTTAACCCAAGAAGATATTGAACGCATTCCTCAAAAATCTTCTTTTATAAATATATTGGACAGCGCAAGCTTAAAAGAGGCATTCCATTGAGAACATTCAGGACTCATTTCACCACTTTCTATTCTTATAAAGGTGGCGTTGGAAGAACGAGTGCGCTCGTTAATTCCGCCCTGTTGAGAGCCATTTCTGGCGATCGCGTCGTAGTAATAGATTTTGACTTAGAAGCTCCAGGAATGTGGTCATATGTGAAAAACATTGCCGAACACACTAAGAGCAAAGTTGAATTAGACAACAGATCAGGTGTCCTCGAATACCTTTACGACAACATAAAAGGCGCGCAGCCTACGGTATCTTTAAAAAAGTCTGCCATTAGCTGTGAAGATCTTGGATTAAAATTAGATGGGAAAATTTGGTTTATTGGCGCTGGAAATACTTCAGATTCTGAGTATTCTAAAAAATTGAACTCTCTAAACTGGACCGAGATTTTCGAGAGAAGTCATGGCGAACTAATTCTTGAAAACTTCAAAAAACAAATTATCGCAGAGTTCGATGGGCCGGATTACGTTTTTATTGATTCTCGAACCGGTATTACAGAAGTTGGGGGAATCTGCACACGATACCTTGCGGATCTTGTTGTGACACTATCCTCATTAAATGATCAAAATATTTTAGGTACTTCGAAGATCGTCAAAGCCTTCAAGAAAGCACAGATTCCAACAATCCTAGTGGCGTCTAATGTTCCCGTTGGTTTACCATGGGGCGAAAATCAAATATTCACAGAGAGAATTTCATTTTTTAAAAAATATTTTGAATCAAAACCGGATTTATTAATTTACCACTACCCAAGCCTGTCATTGAAAGAGACTTTGCCAGCATTATACCGACTAGCTAATAATGACTCCGTCTTGAAAGAAGATCCACTTCTTAACTCATACGAAAATCTTTCGAATCACATTGACGACAGAAATCATAATAGCTTTGAAGTCTTTTTGAAAAGGAACATTATAACTTTTCTTTTCGCCTATGATAACGACAAACAAGGCAAACTAAATGATGCTTTTGTTTTTTTTGAAAAACATTACTCTAATCGAAAACCGCTCTTAAAATTTTTAAAAGCGCTTTCTTCGATTTTAAAAATAATAACCGGCACAAAAGTTAAGGATCTATTAGACGCCGATAATTTAAAATCGTTAGATGAGATTAAGAAATTTAAGACTAAAAACCTTATTTCAGAAATTGCAATGTTAAAGCAATTTACGTTAGACCGAGCGTCCTCTGAAATTATCGCGTATGTGGAAGCGCATTATAAGGATCTTGAAGTTACCAATAAAGAGTGGTTCTCAGTATTGATCGGTGAAAGCAAAATAAGAGCTTTGGAGCTTCTCAACGAATGGAAACAATTCGATTTCGTTTACAATGAAATACCTTCTGAATCCCATGCTTTTGCTTTATTTGCTAAAGCCTATGCAGCGGAAAATTTGGGAAAGATAGAGGAGTCGATAGTACTCTATAAAAAATTCTGCAAAGGAATTGAAGACGACATCACGGACATCGAACATCCAGGTGTAGCCTTAGGCTATGCATTTGCTTCATTCAAAGGCGGCAACTTGAATTTAGCAAAAACACTTTTGAAAAGAGCGCAGAATATCGCTACCTCTGGCGATGAGGATGAGTTGTTCTTTTTTATTCCTCAACTTAGTAAACGGTCAGACAAAGATGAATTCATGAAAGCCATTAATGATCTAGGGATAGCAATTGAAAAGGCAGCGAACAATTAGCTCTTTTTAAAATAAAAAAGCCGCTTGCAAAATAGTAGCTTCAGCAATTGATCATTAACTCGACAATTGTTTACACCACCCCAATAGCAATATTAAAATCATGCTCCGAGATAGCCTCAATCCCCTCTTCCTCAAGAAGATCCTGAACCAACACTTGCGCATCAAGAAGTTGATTTACACTGTCGCTAACAAAGCTAGTTTTAAAAATAATCTTCTTCTTAGAATTCTCAGCACCAATCACAGCAACGGCACCGTCAACTCCAGTGATGAATACTCCACCAAGTTCGTCGGCTGCTGCATTTAATTCTTCAAGATGATCTTTGATTAGCTTTTTTGCTTCAGATTTAATCGCTTGCATAAGTAGAAACCTCTGGTGACGGGTTTTGGGCAAAAAAAAAACCCGCATCGCTGCAGGTTTGGTATTTCTCTCAGAGGCTCATTTCTGGAGAAACTTCTTTCAGAACGCATCTTGAAAGACAAAATTGGTAGTGAGAGGCGGACTTGAACCGCCGACCTACGGATTATGATTCCGTTGCTCTAACCAGCTGAGCTACCCCACCACACAGTAACGCAAACATTGCATAGAAATTTAACAAAGCTTGCGTAGGTGAAGGTTTTATTTGCGGACGCGCATGAAGTCAATACTGGGGAACAATTTAACGCGCTTTTTTAGATTTTTCCCTGTGTCACCCGCCTTTAGTCTTGACCCACCCCCCCACTTCCCTAATGCAATAACAGATAAGTTAAGAAAAACCACGGAGGGGGATCTTATGAAAAAAATGTTGATGGCTTTGGCCATCCCAGGGCTCTTAATCGGTTGTTCTAAGGACGATAAACCCGCTAATCCTAGCAAAAACTCGTTTTTCGGGATGTTTCTTGGTCAAACTGCGCATCAAATCACGGTTCTAAATGCCGATGACCAGCCAGTTGCTAACGCTGAAATTTTAATCGGCGATGCTTTAAATGCTCCTTTTTCAGGCAATTTTATTACTACTGACGCCAATGGAAATGCGGACGTACCAGCAGAATGGACCTCGGCTGAAGCTTTAACTATCGATGCAAAAGGCTATGTACGCGCGACTTACCTTGCGCAAGAACCAGGGGCAGTAACGATCAAACTTCGTAAGAGCGTTAATAAAACGCAGTATGAAGTAAAAGGCCCTACAACAGGTCTACCGATCCAAGATAAAGACGGATGGGTTGATTTTGGTTTAGTGATGCCAGCATTTTCTAAGTCAGACATCTTATCTTTTAACTTAGATAACGTAATCAGCGCTCAAAACGATCAAATCGAAGCAATGGGACAAAAAATCGATGTTCCAGCCAACATCTCGCTTCCTGCGCAACGTGAAAAATACGCTTTATTTACGATCACTTTAGATAAACCAAATTACCGCATTTACTTCGGGCAAAATGGTGTGAACCGCGTGTTTGCTGCAAAAGGCCGCTTCCCGTTTAAATCTACTGTCGATGCTCTTCGTAATGGTGCAGACTTCTTTGATCTAATCAATGATTTCAAACTAACTGGCGGAGCGATCCGGGACGTTGATGTTAAATCAGCTTCAACCAACCTAACTATGCCTACTGGCGAGTTATCATTTAAAGATCCAAAATACGTGCAAGCTCCACAAGTGCGTGGGGATGAAGCGTTTATGGCTTTAGGTGTCGCAAACCAACAAGGTTTCCTAATCCCAACAGACGTAAAGAGAGTTGAGCCTGGACAAAAAATGGCGATCAACACTTTACCGGGCGCTGAAAACTTCGCTTTGGGTATCGTACAAAGACCCAAAGAAAAAGGCGATCGCATGAGTGCAACGCTTATTCCTTTCACGGGCACCGTAGCACCTAAAATGCTTCCGCTTGTAGCAGACCCAGTGATCCAAGGTGATGAGTTGCTTTTGCCTAAATTTAACTCAGTTGAAGGTGTAAATCCGATTGCGACTTATACTCTTTTAACTAAAGAGGAAGAAGTAAAACAGGGTTCTGCCACAGTAAAAATCCAAACGCCGCAATGGGAAATCTATGCGACGACTTGGGTAGAGCGCGTGAAACTTCCAGACTTCCCGACAGCTCTAGCGATCCCAGGAACGAAGCGTTGGAATGTGAACTTTATTGGTTCACAAACTGCTTCCCAAGTGCCTGCAGGTCCGGCTATCATCGACGCTGCAACACATGTCACACACAGCTCAATTTCTTTCTAAAAAAGTTTTCTTAGTACTTGTGATTCTCACAGGCTGCACCCTTTTTGGTTGCAGCCTTTTTGATAAAAAGCCTTCTGCCCACGCGCGCATGGCGCAAATCAATAAGCAAAAAGTCTTCTTCGCAAACTACGATGCGGTCTGGAGAGCAGCCCACGCTGTTCTTAAATACCCTATCGCCCAAGAAAACCAAGACACCGGTGTGATTGAGACAGAATACATTAAAGGTATTGATGGGTGGTTGCCACCTAATGAACAGCGCCCACCTTCTAGTGGCATTCGTTACCGCTTAGTTTTGACTTTTGCCCAAGGTAAAGCTGAAGGCCGAGAATCCGTGCGTGTGACGATTGATAAGAAAATGGAAATCTTAAGAGACTTTTTCTCGGAACCAGAACCCATTGAGTCTGATGGCTTAGAAGAAAAGATTATCTTTTATCGTATTGAGCGAGAGCTTATCATTAATGAAGCTTTAAAGCGCGCAAACTAGGCAAAGTGATTCCCTATAGATTTCAGTGCCTTTCTTCTCTATTTATCCCCAACTGCAATATATTAGCTTAAAGGCCCTTAAAATTGGGGCATTCCTGCGATTAATTTAGTTAAATATTCCAGCAATTTCAGTTATTTATAATAAATTCGACATTAATTTACTATCGATTAACATTAAATTAATATCAATCAACAGTAATTTAATATTAATCGATATCGTTTTAATGCCGATACTGATACTATGGAATTGAGGAGTTTTATATGATGTTAGATAAGTTATTTGGAAATCAAACAGCAACCTCTGCACTGCTCTTTCTAACTCGCTACGAAGAAGCTGCTGTGAGTGATATGGCAAAAACTTTTGGTGTATCAAAAACTCAACTATATCAACAACTCGTGAAACTTGAGGATGCGGGAATTCTTGCAAGTAGAGAAATGGGAAACCTGCGCATTTATTTTTTCAATCCCCGATGCTCAATAAAAAATGAGCTCCGCGCCCTTCTTGAAAAATACATCGAAACAAACATGTCCAAAGAACAAAATCCAGATTTCTATCTTGTTCGCAAAAGACCGCGCAGTCGCGGGAAAAAACTAGGAGGAGCCTATGAGCGTTCAAGAAGAGATTAATGAAAATACATCTATCTCAAAATTAGCTGTTATCGTATCTCAACATCTTAAAGCTAATGGAATTATTTCGGTCCTATCTGGTGGCTCAGTAGTAACGATTTATACTGACAAAAATTTTTATGAATCAAATGATTTGGATTTTATCAGTCCAGCAAATCACCAAAAAATTCTTGAAGTCATGGCGCAGATTGGTTTCGTAAAGGCAAAATCAACTCATAAACATCTTACCCATCCAAATACAAAAATAGTCGTGGAGTTTCCAACTGGCCCCGTCAATTTAGGCGGCGCTCCGATTCGCTATGAACACTTTGACGAACATGAAATTGACGGCGGAAAAATTCGCATATTAAGCCCAACTCAGTCGGTTATGGATCGTCTGCTGCACTATATTTCCACGAAGGATGCTCAAGGACTTGATCAGGCCCGTGAAATTTGCGAACGACAAATGGTGAACCTGTCAGCCATCGAAAAATGGTCTATCAAAGAAGCGATGGCAAGCCCCGAACAACATGAACGCATTATGAAAACTTGCAAAGAAGCCATTGCGAAATATAATAAATCACAAAAGACAAATAACTAGTTTCAGGATAGCATTTTCTTATGAACAAAAAAATTAACCTTCTATTGGTCGCAGCAAGTGTCATGATAGTTCAAGTCATTACGCCTTCACTGGCATTTGCAAAAAGAAAAACTCCACCGAAAGCTTATAGCTTTATTGCTGAAGGCGGCAAAGCTTCCCAAGGTGAATGTGATGGGGAACGTAAGATCCCTCGTCTAAAAAAACTTTCTGAATATTCTAAAGCTCATTCTTACATGGGATCAGAACTGCAAGATCCAGAGATCAAAGGAAAACCAGGTGATGAAATGTGGAAGCATTTCTTTAGAGCAAAGCCTTCTTGTAATGCTGCTTTAGCAAAAACTCCGTCTGCGATTCAAGATCCAGCAAAAACTGCGACTAAACCAGAACTTCCACCGGATGAAGATGGTTCAGATGATGAAGAAGAGTCGACAACACCTGAAAATGGTGAAACTGAAAACGGACAAACTGAACAACAACCATAATTTAGAAAAAGCCGCTTAAATCAGCGGCTTTTTTTTCGCGCAAAGTTTAGAAGGGTTTTTACCTATGAGTTCTAATACCTATACCTTACTGCCAAGATTTCATGACACCGATGCTTTAGGGCATATTAACAATGCCGCTTATGCTACGTGGTTTGAAGAAGCAAGAAGGTTTATTTTTAGATTTTTTGTTCCAGATTTAGATCCCAAAAAGTGGAGCCTAATTATCGCGCGTACTGAGTTTGATTTTTTAGCGCAAGGCTATTACCAAAAGGAAGTCACGGTTACTACGAACATTGAAAAAGTCGGCAATTCTTCTTTTGTGGTAGTTCAAGAAGCCGTTCAGGATAATGTTGTGATTGGTAAAGGCAAAGCATTCATGGTGCACTTTGATTATAAGACTAACAAGTCAGTGCCCATTCCACAAAACATCAAAGAAGAACTTCAAAAACTGATTAAATAGATTAACCCGCAAATTTACGACCGCAATTAGACCCCTTTAATTCCGAATAATCACAAACCTTGACCATATATAACTAATTAAAGTTTTATTTAGAATCGCCGAAAAATAGTTGTTCAGGAGGTTAGATGAAACTCGTGGCCGCTTTTTTAATTCTATCATTTCCCCTATTGGGACTTTCTAAGACCTCACAATCGAAGGTTTCCCTAATAAAATTAAGCGATAAGGGCTTGGAATTAAAAATTCTGGAAGTTCATTTAGTCGGCAAATCAGAAAAGAAGAAACTTCTTTTTGGAGACAAGACTATATGCATTGTCGACGGTTCGGGTATTCAATATACAGAGTGCAATCTGAACTCCGGCCAAACTTTAAGATTCCACAATGGCAATTGTGCTCAATTAAAAATGCTACTGGCGTTTGGGGGCTCTGAATCAGATTTAGATAAAACAATCTGTGAAAGTTTCTTCGACATAACTGATAATAGCGACAGATACGCTATTAAAATCGAAAATTTTTATAAAGAAGAAACGGATATTAGATCGATAATTAGATCCAGAAACAAATAGGTAACTTAGAGGGAGCTAATCCTACGCAGTGCACTCTGAGACTTCAACCGCATCGCCGGGGAAATACTTAAAGTGCGGATGATCGATGAACATTTGCGCTGCTTCCTCGTGGGACTGCGCTTTTACCACCATGAACTTTCCCATTTGGCTTGGGATATCATGAATGCCATTAACGTCAGTTCTTTTAGTTAACTCACCAAGGGCACTGCCTTCGTAAACGATCTGGGTTTTATACTTTAAAGCCCATGCTTCAAGGGCGCTCGCACCCTTTTGCATAGAATCTTTTTGAGCTTGGGAATCTAACTTCATCCAAGCTTGATGATTTTTGCTATTTTCAGCGCACTTGAAGATCGCTAGGAAGGTCTTCATGATCGGCTCTTAAAGCTCAATCTTTTCTTTTTTAAGGTAGTCTTTCCACATACCAACTAAAGCTGCTGACTTAGTGGAATCCCCACCTAGTTTTACCCCAGTGAGTTTTTCTAAGCCTACGACAGCTGGCATATGAAGGCGTTGGTCTTTATCAGATAAGAGCCCCGCGAAGATTTTAGCTTCATGGTTTAAAGGCTTTTTCGCCAAAGTCTCTACGATCTGATGACGGATCCAAAGACTGTGATCACCTTTAAAGTTGTACTTTTGATTTAACTCATCCCATAAAAGATCACGAACCGCTGGCGTTGTGCTTTTAGCTAAAGCCTCTACCGCTGCAGAACGAACCACAAGGGCTTTATCTTTTAAAAGCTTTTGCGCAAGCTTTTCACCTTGGCTTGGGTTTACTTCGGTTAACGCAACTAAAGCGGCGTTACGCATGTACCACTGATTATGTTTCCCAGCTTTTAATAGATCTGGTGTTGAACGATCCCCATGAACTTCAGCTGCTGCCATTAAAGCGCGCCATCTTACGTTCATCGGTTGGGATTCATTAAAGGCTACAGAGATAAAGTTTTGATAAAACTTTTCGCCACCATTAGAAAGAACCATGCGACGGTTTTCCGTTGGTAATTTCAACACCTCAAGCGCGGAACTTAAAGTACTAGATGAAGGTTTAGCTGGGGCTGCCAACACGTTCACACTAACACTTGAACTAAGACCCATAACTACAACTGCTGAAACGAACAACGAATTCTTCATGGATTAACTCTTTTTAGCTACGAAGTTTTCAAACTCATTCATTAGTTTTTCAGATTCATCAGCCGACTCTTTAGGTTTTTCAGAACCCTCACCGGCTTTTGCGGCAGCACTGTCTAAGGCTTCTTTTTTCTGACCTTCAACGGCAGCTGCGAATTCTTTCATTAGTTCATCATCGATCAGTTCGCTTCCAGCATCAGCAGCTGGCGCTGGAGTTGGTTCAACTACTGATTCGATAACTGGTTCTAAAGCGATTTCTGGTTCAGTGATTGGCGCTGCTGCTTCCGGAGCAGGTTCTGCTGCCACTGGTTCTGGAGTTGGAGCTGGTTCTGGAGCAGCAGCCGGTGCCGCCGCTGGAGCCGCTTCTTCAACTGGAGCTACGTAACTAGCACCCAAACCTTTTTGTAAACCTTCAAGTTGCTTACGCAGTTCTTCGTTTTCTTCACGGAATCTTGAAAGGTCAGCGATATCTTCAGAGATGATTTCGTATTCAGATAAACGTGCTTCAAGGTCTTTAACTTTTGCCGCAAGCTCAGCACTTTGCCCGGAATCGGCACTTCCCGCGGCAGCTGCTGCTGCAGTTGTAGATTGTGCAGCAAGCATTGCTTCTTGCGCCTTACCTTGAGCTTCCTTAAGTTGCGCTTGCAAAGCCTCGATTCTCTTTTGGCTATCAGCTAAAGAGATTTTCATTTGCTCAACTTCAACGCCGGCTTCTCCGCTTGGTGACGCAGCACTTTCAGTCGCAGTATCAAGACCCAAATCCACATCCATTCCCAAATCCTCTGCAGGACGGGATTTAGCAGGTGTGCCAGATGATTGATTATCTAAGATTTTCTGCAAAGTTTTTTCTAATTGCGCGGTATCTAGATTACTTCCCGCTTCAGAAGAGTGACTGGCATCGCCTTTTTTACCAAAGAAGCTGCGGTAGGCTAAAACCAGGGAAAGAAAAATCACCAAACCCACAAGGCTTTCGATGATCACGGTATTGTGCTGACTCCAGAAGGAGAGGAATTTTTCAATTGTCACAATTCAAATTGTCCTCTATCCCAAAGGCTCCGTCAACGCTGGACCTTTGGTTGGTCCCAGTGATAAAGTCGCTGCCAAGAAGTTTCTTTAAGAGGTGCCGTGATGTCCGAACGAACGTATGACTTAATCATCAAAAATGGAACTTGTTTGCTTCCTCATCCAACAGAAGCACGCCTTATTCAAGCAAAGGCCGATATCGCAATTACTGGTGGC
The DNA here is from genome assembly GCA_041888585.1 of Bdellovibrio bacteriovorus. Taxonomy (GTDB): domain Bacteria; phylum Bdellovibrionota; class Bdellovibrionia; order Bdellovibrionales; family Bdellovibrionaceae; genus Bdellovibrio; species Bdellovibrio bacteriovorus_I. The sequence goes on from CP168971.1 coordinate 2,298,086, forward strand.
CGCATTGAGGTGATCGCGGATTCAATTTCTGAGAAAGCTCAGAAAATCATCGATGCTAAAGGCCTTCATGTTTTCCCCGGAGTCATCGATAGCCAAGTTCACTTTCGCGAACCAGGCCTAGAACATAAAGAAGATTTAGAAACTGGCACAAGATCCGCCGTACTTGGTGGCGTCACTACGGTCTTTGAAATGCCGAACACAAATCCTTCAACAACAACCAAAGAAGCATTTGAAGATAAATTAAATCGCGCCAAAAACCGTTGTCACAGTAACTATGCCTTTTTTATGGGTGGTGCCCACGACAATGTCGATAAGATCGCGGAGCTTGAACTGCTCCCCCACTGTTCAGGGGTTAAGATCTTTATGGGTTCTTCAACGGGCACTTTGTTAGTTGAAGATGACGACACTTTAGAAAAAATCTTAATGCAAGGTCATCGTCGCGTGATATTTCACTCTGAAGATGAAATGCGCTTGCGCGAACGCAAACATATCGCCGTAGAAAAAGCCGATCCACATTTCCACCATGTTTGGCGTGATACAGAGACGGCTGTGAACTCTACCCGTCGTTTGTTGCGATTAGCGCGTAAGACTGGAAGAAAGATCCATGTTCTGCATGTTTCTACGGGTGATGAGATGGATATGCTTAAAGACGCCAAAGACATCGCGACGGTTGAAGTTTTACCGCAGCACCTAACTTTGTTTGCGCCAGATTGTTATGACAAACTTGGTACGTATGCTCAGCAAAATCCGCCGATCCGTGAAAAGCATCATATGGATCGCATTTGGCAAGCGGTGCTTGATGGCACAGTCGACGTGATTGGTTCTGATCACGCGCCTCACACCAAAGAAGAAAAGAACAAACCTTATCCATCAAGTCCTTCTGGTGTACCGGGCGTGCAAACCTTAGTTCCGATCATGCTAAATCATGTGAATAACGGAAAATTACCATTAGAGCGTTTTGTTGAAATGGTGACGATGAACACGGCACGAGTCTTTGGAATCAAAAACAAAGGTGCTCTTCGCCAAGGTTTTGACGCTGATGTCACGATCGTTGATATGAAAAAACAAAAAACGATTACCAATGATTGGATCGCGAGCCGCTGCGGTTGGACTCCGTTTGATGGCATGCAAGTAACTGGCTGGCCTACGCACACGATTGTTGCCGGAAAGCTTGTCATGGAAAATGATCAAGTGGTTCTGCCTCATCAAGGTAAGCCCGTTGATTTCATGGATACGAACTAATGAATCCAAAAGAAGGTAATCCTAAAGCGCAGGCCGCAAGTTTATTCTTTGCGGGCCTTTTGCCAGTTATCGCATTCACAGTGATTGAAGAATATTACGGGATCATGGCGGGTCTAATCGCCGGCATGATCTTCGGTGCTGGTGAGATCATTTACGAACTTATCAAATACAAAAAGGTTCAAAAGCTGACTTGGTTTGGTAACGGGATGCTTTTAGCTTTAGGTGCCGTTTCTTTAATTTCGTCAGAAGGCATTTGGTTTAAATTGCAGCCTGCCATCATGGAAGGGATATTTGTTATTATTCTGTGGGGCTCAGTTGTGATCGGTAAGCCGTTATTAAGTACACTCGCTGAAATGCAAGGCGCGCAACTTCCTGACTTTATTAAATCGCGCATGAAAGGCATGACCATCCGATCAGGCTTCTTTTTTGCCATTCACACAGGATTAGCCGTGTGGGCTGCCTTTAAATGGAGTTCGCGGGATTGGGCTTTGCTTAAAGGTGTGGGTTTAACCGTCAGTTTTATTCTGTATCTTGTCATTGAGGGTATCCTCATGCGCCGAGCCGTTTTAAAACTTAAGCAAGATGAAAATCCTCGTACTTAGTATTTTATTACTAGCGACCACAGCCTGCAGCAGATCGTCTGTGATGATGTCCTTTGCTGACACGCTCGCCGTTTCAAAGACTGATGAGTATTTTGATCTTACCAGCCAACAAAAAGAAGAGTTAAAAAAAGACCTGCGCCAGGATCTTGACGCATTAAAAAAAGAATTCTTGCCTGAAGTTGCAAAGACCTTAAGAAAGATCGAATCTGAAGTGAGCAAAGGTAAAATCGAGTCTGAGCTTATCGCGACTCACTTTACTGAATTCCACGTTCACTTTAAAAAGTTAACTAGCTACTTTGCCAACACCGCTGTCAAAACTGTGGTGACCTTTCAACCAGAACAATTTGATTACTTCGCAAAAACCATGAAAGAAGAGATCAAAGACCGCAGTGACGTCGAAGAACAAAACGAAAAAGCCTACAAGCGCTACAGAAGATCCTTAGAGTTTTGGGTCGGCGGTTTATCGCAAGATCAAAAAGATAAACTGCAGGGGTTTTTAAACCAAAACCCATACCCAGTAAAACTAGAAACTGAAAACAAAGAATACGTTGTTAGACAGTTCCTAGAAGTAAAAGCCGACAAAGAAAAACTAAAAGAATACGTAAGAAGCATCTACATAGACTACGAGTCCCCAAGACTCCCCGCTTTCACTGAAGCCTTAAACTCCCACAAAAAAGCCTTCCAGAAATTCCTAGCCGAAACGCTGTGGCCAACCATAAGCAAAAACCAAATTGAAAATCTAAAAGCGAACCTCATCGCCCGCGCCGAAGAACTAGAAAAAATCGCGCAAAGATAAAGTGCCTGCGCCGCAGCACCGAAGCGGAAGTAACCAAGCAGCGAATAAGCATCAATGATTTAATACAACAAGATAGCTCTTGTCCGATTGAAGAATAAAAATACCATGGACTCTTCTTACACACGGAGGATCCAATGAACAAGTCAGTCACGTTACTAGTCACATCACTATTTGCGTGTAGTGCCCACGCTTTTACTACCGATGAAAAAAATATCACCATGGAAGGAGCGCTGATCGTCGCGCAAGCTGCCGTTGAAAATTGTAAAACAAAAGGTTATGCCGTCGCTGCGACTGTTGTTGATGCTTCAGGCGATGTGAAAGTAACTCTAAGAAATGAAAATGCTGGTCCCCACACACTCGATGCTTCGCGCAGAAAAGCCTATACTTCTGCTTCAGCAAAACAACCGACAACCGCTATGTTAGCTACCTCCCAAACAAATCCTACAGCGCAAAACCTGGGACAGATTGATGGCTTCTTACTTCTTGGTGGAGGTATTCCTATTCGAATCGATAATGTCGTTGTCGGAGCAATTGGAGTCGGCGGAGCACCAGGCGGTCCTTTGGACGATCAGTGTGCGCAAGCCGGAATTGATAAATTATTAGCGAAGTAATAATGAGAGTACTGCTTCTTGGGACGGTGCAACCGTAAAAAGAAGCAGGCACCTTTTATTTTCCGGTAAACTCTGGAGTTGTTTTGTTCTTCATTCCCTCAAGAGCTTTAAAGTGATCTTGAGTTCTTTGCGTGATCCCTTGATATGCTGCTGATAAATCTAACACAGTATTTAGATCGCTAAGATAAGCAATCTTCATCGCTTTCTTTGTCATCTGCACAGCTACCGGAGCATTATTAGAAATCTTCGTCGCAAGTTTTTTTGTTTCAGCTAGCAACTGGTCTTCGCTGACGTAGTAGTTTAGTAAACCCCACTTGTAAGCCTCTTCCCCTGCGATAATGTCGCCAGTTAACGACATCTGCATTGCTTTTGAATAGCCCACTACTCTTTGTAAGAAGAATGTCCCGCCATCACCAGGAACAAGTCCTAGTTTCACAAACGTTTCGCCGAACTTCGCTTTCGCGCAGCCGATTCTAATATCGCACATCATTGCTAGATCACAGCCTGCACCGATCGCGGCACCATTCACCATAGCGATAACTGGTTTAGAAAGGTCTTCGATGCATTTAGGAATTTGCTGAATGCCGTGCATGTAGCGCATGCGCAGCTCATTACTTTCACCAGCGAACATGCCGGTTTTATTTTCCATGGCTTTGATATCGCCACCGGCGCAAAAGTTTGCACCCTCACCGGTGATCACGATCACTTTCACTTCTGGATCAAAATCCGCATGTCTTAGTAAATTCGTTAACGAATCAATCATCTCAATTGAAATCGCGTTACTCTGTTCTTGATTAGCAAGAGTAAGCCACAAGATGCCATCACTTCGGTCAGTTTTAACGTGCGTGAACATTTGAGAGTAATAAGACATAGGTCACCTCGCAGATGATTATACTCAGTCTTCCTAAAATTACTCAAACGGAAGAAAAATAAACATAATTTAGCAAACTTAGTTTGACGCGGTGAAACCGTAAAAAGAAGCAGGCACTTTTAAGCAGGCACCTTTTATGGGAGGAAGTATTCGATGATGGCTGGCAAGCCGTTTTGTCTTGCGACCATCACTAAGCGTTTTGGTTTTGGACCTGAGGCAGGTTTAACAAGCATACGACGGCCCTCGCAAGCAATGTTGGAAGCAGGCATCGGCATTTGTGTGATTGTGTAGTGAGTGTTTTGAACTAGTGGCCAGTTCGTGGTTGAAGTTAAATCTGAGGCATTGGTGATCGCCACATCATAAATTTTACCGCTTAGACAAACATAGATGTGACCGTTATCATAAGCATAGGAAACTGGCTTAGATGGTAATGAAAGCATTTTTCTAACGTTACCACCAAAGGCAACGTGCAAGTCCCCGGCATTACCTGAAGCTAGATCACGGAATGGGTTAAATAACCATCCTGATAAAGATCCAAAGTACGTAGGTGAAGCATTATAATAAACACCATGCAATCCGATGTTACAGTTTGTTGCGACCCCATCAGGACATGAATCGCCGTTGTTATCTAAAGCTGCAGCACCGGCAATATACTCGGCCGTTGTCGGAGTAATAACCCGTAAGTTCGCGCTATGGTGAGCAGTTCCATTCCAATGATGGTGATTCATCAAAAGGTTTCCACCTTGGTAACCAAAGATCGCTGGAGCATAGCCATTTAAAAGTAAATCAGCGATTGGAATTGCAGTTTGTGACGACGTTAAAGTCGTTCCTGTTCCAGGTACGATCACTTCCCAGAAGCCAGTGGCACGATTCAGTTTACAAATGCGAATATTGGTTGTGCCAGGAAGATCACAACTCATGTAAACGTCGCCGTTAGCAGGATTAGTCGCAAACGCATTAGCACCATTCCAAGATCCATAAGGAATAGACTGCGCATTAGCGGCGATTCCTGTATTCACACTTTCATTTCTTCCAGTACCAGCAACTAAGCGCACTTCAGCACCCGCCCCCGGCACGATCTCACGCATTTTATTTTCTTGATGGTCAATTAAAACGATATTGTCGCCAGCCCCGTGATCAAGGAAGTAAACAAGCGATAAACGCATATCAGAGGCTGCACCACCGTCACCGGCATCTTTACGCTGACCAAATAGTGTATAAACATTTCCGTTCACGACGGTTTTAATAATTCCGCGAGTAGAAAAATAAATTCGGCCGTAACGATCAACAAAGGCATCGTCCAAAGACACCGCACACGAAGTCGCAGCGGTACCATCTACACATTCTCCAGCCGCACCTGTTCCTAAAACCGAAGTCCACGTGCCATCGTCATTTAGACGAGATAGTCTATTTTCAGTATAACGATTGGCGCGATAAACCCGGCCATCCATGGATTGCACATCATAATAAACCATGGAACCGTTTGCGAAAGGGTGATCCGGATGAACGCCATTAGCAACCCAAGTTGTTGGATCAAGCTCAGTCATGGGTCCATACGAGTTACCTGGTACATGATACAAAGCTTGCACATAGGCTTTAGAGATGACGCTGGTCTCTGGATCATAGCGCAAACTAAAGAATGAATAGTCACTAGTATTTAGATCCCAAGCTGGCTGATTTTTTACTCCCACACCCGAAAATCTAAAAGCTTCTACGCGCGGAACCGCAAGGGACCCTTTATAAATCCTAATACGTCCGCCGTTATCTTTACCTTTAGTTGGATTATCAGAAACAAAGTAAATGTCTCCGTTGGGATGAGCTTGAAAGATCGCACGCTTTTTAATGTACCACCATTCATCAATCGGAGTAGAAGCATCATAAAGGTTGATCTTTACGTCGCGAGGATCGGCCACCGTATCAGCAGTACTAGTTCCTAAGTTTCCACTTGGGTCCGCACCAATAATTGTTTCAATAGTCATTGGTTCAACAGTCGTATCAATTCGACGAATCATATAACGATCATAAACCAGGATTCGATTTTGATAATCTAAAGTCGTGCGCAGAATCTCTTTAGCACGAGCTTGCTCTACCGGAATGCCATCACCGTAGGAATCTTCATTTTCTTTTGCTAAACGTAAAAGAACTTTCGAGTTATTAGTCTTAGGATCGATATAGATAATTCCGTAAGAAGTATCGTTAAAGAATATCTTTCCGTCTGTGGTCACTAGCAAAGTGCCAGGTGCTGTATCAGTACCAACAAGCGTATTAAACACAGTCTGCTTAGCATTCCCGTTATGCCCAGGATCTTGATTACCCGCTAAAAGATTTAAGCTACCACTATTAAGCGGCGGACTTGTTAATTGCGAAGTCTGCCCCACATCATCCGTTACACGCAATTGCAGCTTAAAGAAGCTGTCATTTGGATAAGTTGAATTCCAGACAAAACAACCTGTATAGGGAGCGGCATAACTACAACTAGCTCCGTTAGAAGAACCATTAGAAAGCGTATCTGTGATCAAAGTATAATTACTACCATCAACCGAAGTATAAAGAGCGACTTTAGAAATCGAACCGTTATCCGAAGCTTTCCACTTAATGTAAACAGCAGCATTATTAACAAAGTTCATATCCGCATTGATTGGCGGAGTATTTGGTGTCGTCGAATTCACCGTTAAGAAATTAGAGACCACTGGAGCCGGGTCATTAATATACTCAACCGTATTAAAATCTTTTTTCAAAGTCGCAGAGTTAACACTGATATTCCCAGCAACGTCTTTCACCCACGCATATACATTATAAACGCCAAAATCAGTTCCAAGGTAAAAGTCAAAATCAACTAAGTTTAAAGTCGCAAGCTCATCAAGTCCTGGCTTCGGAGCTTTCACCGACACCCAACAAGCATCACTGCCTAATGGTGCGACGTTCGTAGTTTTTAAACAGAACTCTGTCACTGCTGTATGCGCATCATTTGCTTGTAAGCTGACCGTCACATAAGAGCGAACCGTATCATCTGGGTTAAGAGAACCGTTGATTTTAAATTCATTCGCCGTGATCGTTGGTGCTGTCGTATCGGCCACAACGTTAAAGGCATTGGATTGGCCGTAACCCGTCATACCTAAAGCATCTGTCAGCATCGCGCGAACGCGAAGACCGGTGTAAAGACTTGTTGGCGTCCAAGAGATCGAAAAAGACTTATTATTCATCGGCCCAGAAACACCCAAAGTTCTGCTAGCGGCAAAATTCCAAGTCGTACCATCCGTTGAATACTGCAAAGTTAAAGTTGCCGTTGAAGCTACAGTGGTTTCAGTTACTTTTACTACGAATGGATAAGAACCATCTTTAGCAAGCGTCGGAACCGCATCAATCGTAATAATCGGTGCTTGGCTGTCGTAAGTGATCGTATGCACTGTCGCTGTTGAAACGTTCCCCGCTTCATCGCGCGCATAAAAACGGATGTTGCGCAGACCTTGGGTATCAGTCACAGAAAGATCATACACATAATTTTCAGCCACCGTACTGCAAGGAACCCAGCCGCTATCCCCTAATGCCGGGGCTGAGTTCACTTCTTTCATTAAGATCATCGTGTGATCCGTGCAACCTCCCACCGTAAATTTCGCAAGCGGAGTGCTCATCGTCGCAGACGTCGTCATAGTTACACTTGGTGGAACAATGGCCGTGTCTTTAAAAATGGAATGAGACGCAATAGTTGTAGCATTACTAGCATTATCCGATGAAGTGACAGAGATGTTCTTAGCGCCATCACCGTTAGATAAAGTAAGCGCCAGGGAATAAGTACCACCGACCGTACAAGTTTGCGAAGAAGGTGTCGGAGTAAAATCACCACTCGCCGTAACCGTTAATCCCGCCTCACAAGTCCCCGTTAAATTAAAGGTCGAATGTACCTTAGCGCTCGCAATTGGCGAAGTGATCGTCAATGCAGGATTTGTTTTATCAATCACCACCGCGGAACTTTCATAGATCCCCGCAGCTGAAGCCCAGTTCCCTGCCTGATCGCCGGCAAGAACGCAAATACGATAGGTTCCGTCACCGCTAAAAGTTAAAGGAATGTTTGTTGTGCCTATAACAGGCGTTGTCGCCATCAAGGCTGCGTATTGTGCAGAACAATCCGTATCTTTTACGACAACATAACGATATTGAGTTGCTCCATCCGTAGGTAGAGTGATTGTTACGGATCGTGCTGAATCATCATTGCTTAAAGCACTTCCCAGGCTTCCAAGACTTGAAAGTAAAAGAGGTGCTATCACGTCTTTGTTAAAGGAAGCACTCGTGGTAGTACCGATGTTTTGAGCCGCATCTTTTTGTCTTGCGATAAAAGTGTTCGCGCCATCAATTAAGCCCGCACCAGATACACTGCCAGAGAAGGTGCCATTAGATTGACAAGGCCAGGTTGAAAGAACAACAGAGCCTGCCAAAATCTCAACATCGCCATCGCCACTTTCGCAAGTACCAGCTAGAGCAATAGACGAAACCGCATCACTGCCAATCTCTGCAGGAATGCTTCCGGTAAATGTTAGAACTGGTGGCACAATATCTTTTAAAACTGAAGCTTCGGTGGCTGAAGAAATACCAGCTTCTGAAGTCACTGATAAAACGATTTTGTAAGTGGTATCACTCCAAGTTTGCGTATCAAGTTCCAGACTGAATCTTTGATCAACGCACTTTGCTTTGAAGGTTTTAGTTTCGGCTTGAGCAGATGTTGAATTTTCAGGAACAAATTTAACCGCAACATCGCGATCATCCTGATAACACTCGCCGCGCACGGAAACTTTATCAAGGTCTGAAGTTGTGTTGATGATAAACGAATCCAACCGCTCACCTTGATCGTTGGTAAGCACCGGTGGTGTTAAGGCATTCAAATCAAGAACGCTGCCTTGAAAGGTACAGCCAGCTAACACCAGAACATAAATGAAAATAGCTGAGATGTTCCGCACACTTTCTTATCGGAATACTGTAGTTTTAGTTTACAAAATTTCGGACTTCGTAATGATTGAATGTCTCAGAATGAAACGGAAATATGTGCTTTCCGACGGCTTCTGGTTATTTCTAAGAATGGGACAAGGGATACATTAAAAAGATAACACTTTAAAATAATAAAGGCTCCCCTTGGGGAGCCTTTTTCTTTAATCCATTACTGTTGGCAGAATGGAAGGTCAGGTTTGATTTGGCAGATGATTTGGCAGATTGATGGATCGCCAAGTGGACATTCGCCAGGCTCACCTGGAGTTGGCAAACCGCCACCGTCGTCTGGTGGATTGCCTGGATTCGGGCTAGAAGAAACTGCGCCTACGTTGATGTTCAATGTAGAAGCTGTGTTTCCAGCAGCGTCAGTAACTGTGATTGTAGTTGAACCATTAGATGCTGCAGTGAAAGTTCCGTTGTCAGAAACTGAACCAACAGAAGCGTTGCTGCTTGCATATTTGAATGGACCTTTACCGTTTAGGACAGAGAACGCAATAGTGTCGTTAGGTTTAACAGTCGCAGCTGCAGGAACTACAACCATTTTCTTAGACATAACTGTGTCGATAGCACCGTAAGCGTCTACGCGGCAGTTACATGCAGTTTCGATTGAAACTTTAGCACCTGTCGTTTGTAGGATCGCACGAACTTGCGCACCAGTTAGTGAAGGATCTTGAGCTTTCATCAAAGCTACTAGACCAGACACAAGCGGAGTCGCCATAGAAGTACCAGAAAGATTTCCGTACTTATTATTTGGCAACGTCGACATGATGTTTTCACCAGGAGCTGCTACGTGAACTGTTGCAGTACCGTAGTTAGACCAAGATGGTTTTGCATCAGAAGAACCAGAAGCTGCAACCGTGATTGAGTTCGGGAATCCGTTGTTTGCTGGATACATTTCAGTTTTATCGTTGTTTTTACCATCATTCGCAGCAGCTGCGATGAAGATAACACCTTTGTCATCAGCACGTTTGATTGCTTCTAACAATGGAGCTGCTTGTGAACGAGGAACCGCAGCACCCCAAGAAGCAGAAATGATTTGTGCGCCTTTTTCAACTGCGAAGTCGATTGCTTTAATCGCGTTGTTAAGGTCACCAGAACCGTCTTCACCTAGGAAGCGAAGAGGCATCATGGAAACTTCAGGAGCAAGACCTACGATACCACCGTCGATCAAACCAGTTGCACCAACCGCACCAGCACAGTGAGTACCGTGACCAGGGTTTTGGAAGCCAGTTTTATCCATTGGATCAGCATCGTTTTCTTTAAAGTCATAACCAGCGATCATGTTTGGAGCTAGAGCTGGATGGCGGTAATCAACACCCGTGTCGATAACTGCCACGATCACGTTGCGGTTCCCTTTGTTACCAGCACGTTGCCAAGCTTTTTCAGCTTGAACTTTAGAGATCGCCCATTGCTCTTTTAAAGCTGCAGCGTCTACTGGAGCCGTGAATGCTCTGATTTTAAAGTTTGGAACAACGTACTCAACGCCTGGTTGAGAAAGTAAAGAAGCCAAAGCGTGCGCTTCGTGTTCTTTATTGATGTTCACTTTCACCAAACTTGCAGTGTCGTTGTGGTCCATTGCTTGGAACATTGCAACGCTAGAAGTTCTAGTAGATGTCAGCATGTTGAGTGTGCGTGTGTCCTGGTATTTCACCAAATATTCGCCTGCGAACGCTTGCGAACCGAACAACAATGCACCTAATAATAATGCACGTTTCATATTTTCCCCCTCCGTGGTGAAAAAAATCAAATCAGGTTTGGACCACAAACGGTAGGAAAATCTTAAATAAATCTTAAATTTTTTGACACATTCCATCGAATATTGAACCCACGCCTTATTCTTTCAAGAATGAAGCGCCAAGTTTTTCTCTGATATTCAACACCGAAGAAGGATTCAACATGAGTTATCTGCACGCGATCATCCTGGGAATTGTCGAAGGTATTACTGAGTTTCTACCGATCTCCTCCACAGGTCACATGGTGATTGCAAGTTCTATGATGGGGATTGAAGACAGCGCCTTCACTAAAGCTTTTGAGGTGATTATTCAATTCGGCGCCATCCTTTCTGTTTTAGTTTTATATTGGAAACGTTTTCTGCCCGAATGGGGTTTCTATAAAAAACTATTCGTCGCCTTCCTGCCAACAGCTGTGATTGGCTTTATGGTAAAAGACATCGTCGACCAACTTTTAGGAAGTGTTGCGGTTGTTGCGTGGTCCTTGATCCTTGGCGGCATCGTGCTTGTATGGTGTGACAAAGTGTTTGCGCACTTAACCTCATCGGGCCGAACAACATCTGACCTCTCTTATATAGACTCTTTAAAATTAGGATTCTTTCAGTGCCTGGCGATGATCCCGGGTGTGTCCAGATCAGGGGCCACAATAATGGGCGGCCTGACGCTTGGCATGAATAAAAAAGAGGCAGCGGAGTTTAGCTTTTTTTTAGCTGTTCCAACCATGGCCGCAGCCTCTGGTTATAAAGTGCTAAAGATCTATAAGACAATTGATGCTGAACAATTAGGAGTCCTTGCAGTTGGTATTGTAGTTTCCTTCCTTGTAGCGATGCTTGCGATCAAATTTTTTATCGGTATAGTGACTCGCTACGGATTTCGCGGTTTTGGATTTTACCGAATTGCTTTAGGCCTCGTGATTCTCATCATGCTTTACAGCGGCCAAAACCTGCAACTGATGTAAGAAGGGTTTTTTTGTGGAGTCAGAATCAATGGAAAAGTTTTTATTTGAGCACTCTAACTGGTTCACGAAAGAAGTGGCCGATGTTTTAAAGGCTCAAGTTCTTGTTATGCCAAACTGGAAATGGGGAGCATTAGTTATCGCTCTTATCGCGGCATTGATCCTTCGTCCGATTATTCAGTTCGTTATTAGAAAATTTAAAGAGCACAATCCATTTTCTAAAAAATTCCCAACAAGCTTTACTTGTTATTTTCTGCAACTGCCTATCGAGCGTCCGTTAGCGTGGATCATCGTCATCCTATTATTATTTGTAGTTGGCGACGCGATTGAGCTTAAAGGAAAGTTTGAGACCTACACTTCCCGTGCACTTCAAGGGTTTTTAGCAATCAATGTGATTGTGTTGATGTATTATGCGGTTGATGGCTTAACTCAAGTTTTCAAACAAGTCGCTGCTAAAACTGAAAGCACATACGATGATCAATTAGTGCCGTTTGCTTCTAAGAGCTTAAAGGTTCTTATCGTGGTGCTTGGTATCTTGCTTGTTTTGCAAAGTTTTGGCTTAAACGTGATGTCTTTACTTGCCGGTCTTGGACTGGGTGGTTTGGCCCTTGCTTTAGCTGCCCAAGACACTGCTGCCAATCTTTTTGGTTCGATCACGATTTTATCTGATAACCCATTTAAAGTTGGCGACTGGGTTAAGATCAAAGATATGGAAGGAACGGTTGAAGAAATTGGTTTTAGATCCACCCGCGTTCGTACTTTCTATAACTCTGTGATCACAATTCCCAATGCGATGATGGCTAAAGAAACCATCGACAACATGGGTTTACGCCCTGCCCGTCGTATTCGTCAGGTTTTGGGAGTGACCTATGAAACTCCTCCGCAATTAATGGAGCAATTCATTGATCACATCAGATACATGATCAGCCAACACCCTAAAGTGAATCCTGAAACAGTGACTGTGAACTTTAATAACTTTAACGCTTCATCGTTAGATGTTTTGGTGCAATTCCATTTAAACGTGCACACCGGCAAAGAAGAACTTGATATCCAACAAGCTATCTTCTTAGAAATTCTAACGGTAGCTGCGACAATGAATGTGGAACTAGCGTACCCAACAAGAACTATCTATCACAAAGGTTCTTCTAGCCTTGCCGCTGTCACAGCTAATGCGAGCATCACACCAAGTGCTCCAACGCTTTAAGAAATAAAAAAAGCCCGGCCATCTCTGGCACGGGCTTGTCGGTACATCTTAATTAAATTACGCACTAAGGGCGTAACGAAGTCGGAGTGTAGACTACTTCTTTTTAGTCGACTTCTTAGTTGGAAGACCGGCATCAGCGCGGATCTTCGCAGCTTCAAGCTTCATTTTTTCAGCTTCAGCCTCGGCTTTTGCAGTTTCCATTTTGATTTTAGATTCTTCAGCTTGGTTTTGCGCAGCTTCCATGCGCTCTTCTAAAGTTTCGCGTTCTGCGATGGCTCTAGCTGCCTCATCTTTAAGGCGTTTTAACTCAGCTTCGTCTCTAGAAACCGCAGCTTCACTTTCAGCAATGACTTTTTTAGCTCTGGCGATTTCTAAAGTCGCTGCTGCTTGTTCTTTTTTCAAGTTGTTGCGGTTGCCTTCAAGTTCTTGACGGGCTTTCGCAGCAGCTTGACGTGATTTTTCTTCTTGAGAGCGAACTTCTGCCACTTCTTTACGTTGTGACTCAGCTTCTTTCGTAGCATCCTTTGCTTCGGCTTGCGCTGATTTAAGTTCGGCTTCTACTTTATCAATAGTCGCTTTAGCTTGCTCTTCTTGAGCTTTTAATTTCGCTAACTCTGCTTCAGCTCTGGCCTTGTCAGCTTCAGCGCGAGCAATTTCCTGACGACCCTTAGCATCGCGGGCTTTTGATTCCGCCACTGCTTTTTGAGTTAATAGACGAGCTTTCGCTAAAGCTTGTTCAGCTCTTGCTGCTTCCATTTTAGCTACTTCAGCTTCTTTGGTTGCTTGTTGACCCGCTTCAAACGCGGCGGCTGCCTGTTTTTCTTGGTCTTTAGCTTCGTCTCTCATTTGTTCGGCTTTATCTTCAGCTTGTTTTCTTTTTGCAACGGCTTCTTCTTTAACTTTCACCGCAGCCTGAGTTTTTTCTTGAGCTGATTTGATACGAGCTTGCGCTGCTTGCTGTTCACGCTCTGCATTTTTTTGCATGCGTTCATTTTCAGCCGCTTCTGCTCTTAGTTTTGCTGACTCTCTTTCTGATTCAAGCTGTTCTTTTTTTGCTTCAGCTTCTAAAGAGCGAGCTTTATTAGTCGCAGCCTGAGCTTCAGAACGGATTTTATCGCGTTTCTTGCGATCTTCCGCCTCACGACGTCTAGCCTCATTAGCTTCTGCTTTTGCTGCTTCTGCGTCTGCTGTTGCTTCTTCTGCTTCGATTTGAGAGCTCTCAACTGCGAATGCTTTTTGTTGGTAACCTTGTGTCAATAATGCCGCTAATAACAGAGCACTAAGAGGTTTTAGATACATGTAATTCTCCTTCAATGGATAAACAACAGGTCTAAGGATATACGATTTTAGGCAAAAAAAAAGCGACCAGGATTGGGGGGAGGGGTCCTGGCCGCCATGGGGGGTTATTTATCCATAGAGCAACGACGGTGCCATGACTAACAGTTCGCCAAGATTATTTAAATGCCTTTAGAGCGCAAAACCTATGTCGAGGAATTTAACAGAAAACGACAATTGTCGGCGCTCAAACCCCTTTAATTTCTAGACTAGCCGAGCGATTGGACTCGACAGATTTTCGCCGAATTTTTATTCTAAAAAAATGAACTTTCTCACTTTGAAACACTTGATGCTGGCGGCTCTCCTCGTTATGAGTCGTCCCGCATTTGCACTTCACATCATGCTGGATCCTGGTCACGGCGGAATTGATACAGGCGCCGTGCATGGACAAGCGCGTGAAGCAGATCTGGTGTTGAAAGTTGCGCAAAAACTAAAAACTCTTTTAGAAAAAGATGCCAATTTTAAAGTCACACTGACGCGCCAACTTGATAAAAATATTTCTTTACCCCATAGAGTGAAGATGGCGGAAGAAGCTAAGGCAGATATCTTCGTGAGTCTTCATGCCAATGCCGCGTCTGATAGTCGCGCAAAAGGCGTGGAATTCTTTTTTCAAAACAATCTGCCCCCCGATGAAGATGCACTTTATTTAGCAAGCCAGGAAAATCAGGCTTTATTAAATTCAAAAGAACTGCACAAGATTTCTGGTGGTGATAACTTATCCAAAAAAGGCGACGTCGCTGCGATCCTTGAAGATCTTCGTCGCCAAAACCGTCTACAAAGCAGCTTGCGCTTAAGCAAGACTTTAACGTCTGTATGGAACACCGATGTGAATGCGCCGCAGGCAACAATCAAGCAAGCTCCGTTTTATGTGATCTCTAAGACCACAATGCCATCTGTGCTTATCGAAATTGGTTTTTTAACCAACCCGCGTGAAGCGAAACGACTTTTAAACACAGATTATCAAAGTGATCTTGCTCAAAAAATCTACACCGCCTTGCTCTCTTACAAAGAAAAGATGGACAATCACACGGCGAAGACATTAGATTAGGCCTTCCCTATTTAGGAGGTCTTTCATGCGTGTTGACGGCCGTCTTTTTGATCAACTTCGTCAAATTAAAATCACTCCAAATGTATCTGAGTACGCTGAAGGCTCTTGCATTGTTGAGTTTGGAAAAACCAGAGTTCTGTGCACAGCGACTTATGAACCTAAAGCCCCACAATGGCTTGTTGGCACAGGTGCTGGTTGGGTGACGGCTGAATATGGTATGTTGCCAAGATCCACACACACTCGCATTAAACGTGATAAATCAATGACTGGTGGCCGCACTCAAGAAATTTCACGATTGATTGGCAGATCGTTAAGAGCTGCAGTGGATTTAAAACTTTTAGGTGAAAGACAAATCATCGTCGACTGTGATGTTTTAAATGCGGACGGTGGAACAAGAACGGCTTCAGTCACTGGTGGCTTCGTGGCATTAGCACTAGCTGCTAAAAAACTTCATGATGTGAGCGAAATCAAAGCCTTCCCTTTAATCAATTACGTATCTGCGATTAGCGTAGGCCTGCACCAAGGAAACATTCTTTTAGATTTAAATTATGACGAAGATTCTGCCATTGGTACTGACATGAACTTTGTTATGACTGACAAAGGCCATTTCGTTGAAGTTCAAGGGACAGCAGAACACGTTCCATTCACCCGCGAACAATTATTTGAAATGATGAGTGTCGCACAAAAAGGCTGCACAGAATTATTCATTCACCAAGCCGCTGTGGTTGGCGATATTTTTAAATTAGCTAATAGATAGGAACCGCACGATGGAGTTATGGATCGCCACTGGCAATAAAGGAAAACTAGCTGAGTACAAACTTCTTTTAAGAGAGATTGCTGACTTAAAAGTATTCTCTCAAGGTGACATTCCTTCCTTCACTCCCCGTCCTGAAGACGGAAAAACTTTTGAAGACAACGCGCGCATTAAAGCCAAAACTTTGCGTGCTGTAAAAAACAACGTGTGGGTTTTAGGTGAAGATGCCGGTCTTGTGGTTGAAGGCCTTAATGGTCTTCCTGGAATTCATTCGGCTCGTTACGCAGGCCCCAAGGCTTCTGATAGCGAAAACGTTTCTAAGCTTTTAAAGATGATCACTTTAAAGCCCATGCCAAATAAAAACGCGAAGTTCGTAGCAACGACAGTCGTGTATTCACCCACTGGCGAAGAATGGGTGTTCACAGGCGAAATGAAGGGCACTATTGCTTCTAAACCAGCAGGTCTTCATGGTTTTGGTTATGATCCGGTATTTGTTCCTGAAGGACAAACTAAGACCTTAGCAGAACTTGGTGATGGATTTAAAACCCAGCACTCTCATCGTGCCCAAGCTTTAAAAGCATTCTTAGCGAAATTAAAAGAAACAGGACAAATGCCATCTTAATCGATGGCATTTTTAGGTAGCGTCGGAAACGCACGAGATTTTAAAACTTGGCTTGCCCGAACACCGGTTAATTTCACGTACTGAATCTTGTTCGTTTTATCGGCAAGACCCAACTTTTTAAACGGATTTTTATCTGATAGATGACTGTAAAGCCCAGAGTAAAAATCAAAGCGGCCTTTACCAATAATCCCACGTCCACGATCACGCACAATGAAATATCCAGAGTGCTTAGAACCATCTGGCAAAATCACGCCACGCACTGATTCCATATAAATCACATCACCCGTTCGATAAAGTGTAAGGTCCGCAGCTAGAGTGTAAAACGGATCTAAGCAGTAACTTTTAACCCCGTAACCAAATTGGCAGACCTGTTCATCATCAATTTCCATAAAGGAGGTTTTACCGATGACATTGAACTTTCTAGTTTTACCATTTTGAACAACCGCACAGCTTCCTTCTAAAGAACATTGCTTAAAAGTACTATGGCAGACAGTGATTAAAACTCTTCCACGCTGAAGCATGGGCGAAACGCGCGGGCACTGACTTTTATCTTCGTCGATCACTGGAAGATAATAGATCGTTGGTGACGCTAAACCCTTTTCAACGATAACTCCAGCTGGGGATGGTACAGGAGCTGTTTTAGGAACTTTCGTTGGCGCCTCTTTTTTTGGCTCTACCTTTGGTTCTTCGATCTTAGGTCTTTCGATTTTTGGCTCTTGAGACTCTGATTTTTCTATTCTCGGGATTTCGATATTTGGCTCGTCCTTAGCTTCTGATTTCGACTCAGAAGATTTCTCGGAATCATTTTTAGATTCCTCGTTCTTAGCGTTTTGTTGTGGCTCCGCTGGGGGTTCTTTGCGGGCTAAACCTTCCTCGACAGCTAGGTCTTCAATGACCTCGTCCATATCCAATTCAGGCAATTCTTCATTAGAAGCAATCACCGGCTTTTTAGCAGTGACAAGCTCAGTGATGCTTGCCTCTGCACAGCCCATTAAAATCGACATCATTGTGATCGTTAATGTGATTTGTAGGATTGGTTGTTTCATAAAATGAAGCCTCCACGCTTCGCACCAAGGGGATCATAAAAGATCAGATGAAAATGCGTTGAGGTTTCTACGCCCATTGAAAATTCGCAAAATGTAGCGTCAAAAATTGTCTCTAAATCGCCCTAAAAACGAATAAAACGCAGAACCATTTTAAATTGAAAGGCCTTCACGCCATGGCCCTTTTTTGGCGCATCTGAAAAAGGCCGTTTAAGAGTGAAAAAGAGGGTTGTTTTTTATTTTTTTGAAAATGTGGACAAAGGGTTTTTGGCTTGTTAGGGTTTCGAAACTGCACTTTTAACTCAGGAGACTACGAGTGATGAAGGGCCTAAAAATCTTTACCGCCAATGCCAATCCGACCCTGGCAAAAAAGGTAGCCGAAGCAGCTGGAGTAGAGCTCGGTTACTGCGAAGTGAGCACTTTTGCCGACGGGGAAATCCAAGTAGAAATACATGAAAGCGTTCGAGGACAGCATGTCTTTGTAGTACAAAGCACTTGCCCCCCTGTGAACCAAAACTATATGGAGCTATTTGTGATGCTCGATGCTTTACGCCGAGCTTCCGCTGCCTCCATCACCGCTGTGATCCCCTATTATGGGTATGCCCGCCAGGACCGTAAAGTGGCTCCGCGCGCGCCGATTTCAGCTAAGCTTATGGCCGATCTAATTACGACGGCTGGGGCTGACCGCGTGGTTTCAGTTGACCTGCATGCCGCGCAAATCCAAGGGTTCTTTAACGTTCCCGTGGACCACTTATTTGCGATTCCGACTTTATCTCGCGCTTGGCGTGATTCCCATGGCCACGGTAGCGAATTTGTCGCAGTGAGTCCAGACGCCGGAGGGGTTGAAAGAACCCGCGCTTTTGCTAAACGCATTGAATCTTCCATGGCTATTATCGATAAACGCCGTTCTGGCCCGAACGAGGCAAAAGCCTTGCACCTTATCGGGGATGTGACTGGGAAAACCGCGATCATCGTTGACGATATGATCGATACGGCTGGAACTCTTACACAAGCAGTTGACAGTCTAATTAAGAATGGTGCAAAACGTGTGTTCGCCGTTGCAACCCACCCCGTTTTATCGGGACCAGCGATCAGTCGCTTGAAGGAAAGCCCTATTGAAAAAGTATGGGTCACCGACACGATCCCGCTGACGGAAGCAGCGAAGAATTGTGGCAAGATCGAAGTTGTTTCAGTAGCCCCGGTGTTAGCTGAAGCGATTAAGAGAATCCACGGCAATGATTCAGTAAGCTCACTTTTCGACTAACTGAAATTGCATTTTAACTTAAATTTGCATGCTCCCTTAGTTGGGGGCATTTTTTATTAACATCCTCTATCGGACTAGAAGGAAAAATATCATGAAATCAAGAATCGACTTGAACATTGAAGCTCGCGAAACTGGTAAACACAACAGCCGCGCTCTTCGTAACGCTCGCCAAGTTCCTGCAGTAATCTACGGTGCAGTTGAACCAATCAACGTATCTGTTGGTGAAAAAGAAATCGTTAAGTACAACACACGTGCTTACGAGAATGCTCTTTTCAATCTTAAAGGGAACGTAAAAGGTGCTGATGGCATCGTAGTTCTAATCAAATCTGTAGACGTACACCCACTTTCTCGTCGTCCACAACACGTAGACATGTACGCTCTTGACCTTAAGAAAGCGGTTCGCGTTAACGTTGAAATCCGTCTTGAAGGTAAAGCAATCGGTCTTTCTGAAGGCGGTTTGTTGAACGTAGTTACTCGTACTGTTGAGGTTGAGTGCTTACCAACTGAAATCCCTGAATTCTTCACAGCTGACGTTTCTAACTTGGGTCTTGGCGATGCTCTTCACGTATCAGACATCAAAGTTCCAGGTTCAGTGAAAGTTATCACTGGCGCAGAACAAACAATCGCGGTTGTTTCTGCTCAAGAAGAAGAAGTTGCTGCTACTCCAGCTGCGGCTCCTGCTGCTGCGGCGGCTCCAGCTGCTGCTGCAAAAGCTCCTGCGAAGAAGTAATTCTTTACAGCGAAAACTTGAAAAATTTGAAAAAGGCAGTTCTATTAAGAGCTGCCTTTTTTATTTCAGATTAGTTTAAAGGTTGGCGAGAAGGATTCATATGCAAGGCGGAGGATCTTTCGCGAAACGCCGGCGTACCTGTAAGGTGCGTCGGAGAGAAGTGAAAGACCGCACAACGCAGTCAGATGAGTCCTTATCGGCGACCGTTCGGAGTTTTTATGTGGATGGTTGTTGGTTTAGGAAATCCTGGTGGTGAATATAAACTCACTCGTCATAACATTGGGTTTATGGCCGTTGATTTTTTCATGCAGGGCCTGGGCAATCCCACTGTAAAGAACCAATTCAAAGCTGAGATCGCGCAAGTGAAGTGGAAAGACCACAACTTGCTATTCTGCAAACCCCAAACCTATATGAATCTTTCCGGTGAATCGGTGCAGCCGCTAATGGGTTTCTACAAAATCCCGATGGATCATTTGATTGTTATTCATGATGAGATCGATCAGCCCTTTGGCCAAATGAAGATTCAAAAAAATCGTGGGCATGGCGGCCATAACGGCATTAAGAGTGTCTCTGGGCTATTAGGCTCTGCTGACTATATTCGCATTAGATTAGGCGTAGGACGCCCTGAGAACCCGAATATCCCCGTTCCTGACTATGTCCTAGGTAAATTCACAAAAGATGAATTCGCAAAAATGCCGGATTTTTTAAATAAAGCGAATGATGCTATCGAAAGTATTATCCTCGACGGAATTCAAAAAGCTTCGACAAAATTCAATGGTTAGGCTACATTGCAACCTCTGAAACGAGGTTCTAAATGGCTTTACAAGTCGGTATCGTAGGTTTGCCAAACGTTGGTAAAAGTACGCTTTTCAATGCATTAACTTCTGCAAAAGCAGAAGCGGCTAACTACCCTTTTTGTACAATTGATCCAAACGTGGGAGTCGTAACTGTTCCAGATCCACGCATGGATAAAATCACTGGCTTCATTAAACCTCAAAAAGTGATTCCAACAACAATGGAGTTTGTGGATATCGCGGGTATCGTTAAAGGTGCTTCCCAAGGTGAGGGTTTAGGAAACCAATTCCTTTCTCACATCCGTCAAACTGATGCCATCGTTCACGTGGTTCGTTGTTTTGACGATCCAAATATCGTGCACGTATCAGGATCTGTTGATCCAATCCGTGACATTGAAATCATCAATACAGAGCTTTTGCTAGCGGACCTTGATTCTGTGGATAAGAAATTTGCGCGCATTGAAAAGATGGCGAAAAACACCACAGATAAAAAACTTAAAATGGAAGCGGAAGTTACTAAAAAAGTAAAAGAAGCTTTGGGACAAGGTCTTCCTGCTCGTGCCGTATCTTTAGATGATAACGAAGCGCCATTCTTGCGCGACATGCATCTTTTAACTGCTAAACCAGTTCTTTATGCTATGAACGTGTCTGATACAGATTTCGCTAATGGTGGTAACGATTGGACGAAGGCTGTTGAAAAACGCGCGGCTGAAGAAAACAACAAAACAATTCTAATTTGTTCTGCGATGGAAGCTGAGATCTCTCTTCTGCCACCTGAAGAACGTAAAGAGTTCTTAGAAGCTATGAATGCTGAAGAGCCAGGATTGAATCGTTTGATCCGTGAAGCTTACGCTTTATTGGGTTTACAAACTTACTTCACTGCTGGTGAAAAAGAAGTTCGTGCTTGGACTATTCGTGCAGGAACTAAAGCGCCGCAAGCGGCAGGCGTGATCCACACGGATTTTGAAAAAGGTTTCATCAGAGCTGAAACTTACCACTGTGAAGATTTGTTCTCTTACAAATCTGAACAAGCGGTGAAAGAAGCAGGTAAATACCGCCTTGAAGGTAAAGAGTACGTAGTGAAAGACGGAGACATTTTGTTCTTTAGATTTAACGTATAGGAGAAAGGGAGCACTAAGCTCCCTTTTTAGTTTATGAATGAACTATTAAAACTGTCCGCGTTAGAAATCGCTAGCAAAGTAGCGAAAAAAGAAGTTTCCCCTACTGAAGTGATCGAAGCGCACATCGCGCGTATAGAAGAAGTAAATCCTAAACTCAACGCCATGGTTGAAGATGATTTCGTGCGCGCTCGTAAAAAAGCCCACGAACAGACTGATCTAGTGGCTAGAGATAATTCTGATCTGCCGCCATTATTTGGTGTGCCTTTCACCGTTAAAGAAATGTTTGCCTACGAAGGCATGAAACGCACCGGTGGCAGCATTCATCATAAGAATGATGTGATGAACTGGGATTCGACTTTAGTGACTCGCATGAAGGCCGCAGGCGCAATTCCTTTAGGAACTACCAACGTGCCTGAACTTGGATTTTGGTTTGAGACTTTTAACCCTGTTTATGGCAGAACAAATAATCCCTATGATCTTGCTAGAACCCCTGGTGGCAGCAGCGGAGGCGAAGGTGCTTTGCTTGGTGCTGGTGCCTCGCCGATCGGCTTAGGTAGCGACATCGGCGGCAGCATTCGTATGCCTGCTTTTTTCTGTGGAGTGTTCGGTCATAAACCTTCGCGCTATTTATTTCCGTTAACGGGTCACTTCCCATTTGGTCAGGAAGATTTCTTAGAGTTATCTGAAGACAAATATCCTTGGACATCTACGGGACATTTAACTCGTAAGGCGTCGGATCTTTATCCGCTCACAAAAATTTTAATGGGCGCGGATCAGTCGGATATTTACACAATGAAAAATCCAAGACTAGATGAGTTAACTAATGAATGGGCTGGAAGAAAAATTTTGATTTGTCCTGAGCCTGCGTTTCATCGCGCGCGGGGGACGGATCCGGAACTTGCGCAAGTCGTGCGTAATTGTGGGAAATTATTTTCTGAACTGGGTGCAGAGGTTGAAGAACTGGATCCTAGATTTTTTGTACGTTCTGCAGAGCTTTGGTTTGCAGCCCTTAAACATTCAAAACGTTCAAACTTATATGAACTTTTAATGGGACCTAGCGAGCATCTTTCCGTCGGAAAAGAGATTTTAAAATTAGCTATTGGTAAAGGCGAATACACCTTACCAAACCTGATTGTGTCTTTGACGGAGATCTTTGATAAGAGCAAAAAAGATTTCAGCGAAGAGATGGCAGCCTTATATAAAATGAAAGCTGATCTTGATACGAATCTAGGTGATAACGGAATTTTATTACTTCCTCCACACCCGCGAGTTGCACCAAAACATCGCCAGCCTTTGTGGTCGCCGTTTGACTTTATTTACACCGGAATCTTTACGACCCTAGGAGTTCCGGCGACTGTGGCACCGACAGGATTAAATTCTGAAGGAATGCCTTTGGGAATTCAGATCGTTGCAAAACACATGAGGGATCATTTGACGATTTCATGTGCTGAATTCATTGAACAAACTTTCGGTGGTTGGACCCCTGCAAAGCCCTAAAAAGATAAGCTCTACTTAGCAGAAACGGTAGGTTGTGAGACGGACTCGTGTCAGTTTGTTTCACTGCCTTATTTTGATACGTTTCCCTCTGAAAATGCCCGAATTTTGACCATGATTTTATCAAGGGCTCCCTTTATTACTCCGATAAGTTCTAAAGGAAGTTTTGAGGAATTATGAGCAGATTACAGGCACTTATAAAACAGCATTGTGGTTCGTTACGAACCTTTGGTTTGCTGTTTGTGTGCGTGGTTCTTTCTGCGTGTAGTGCACCAAAAACTGAAGACTATCAAGCTAAAGAAAAAATTGAAAAACCCACTGGCAGCGTAACCATCAATGATGGGGCTACATCCACAACCAATCTTAATGTCACCGTAAAAATTTCTTCAACTGTAGCGGCGCAAATGTATGTCACGAACGTGGCAAAGTGTACTAGCGGTGGAACCTGGGAAACAATAGCTGCGACAAAAACTTGGACTCTGACTAAAACCGGTGCAAGCAACACAATCTATGCAAAGTTTAAAGACGCCGCCGGAATTGAATCGAATTGTTATGCAGCTTCAATCACTCACGTTGTGGGTGGCACGTTCACCTTAGCCTCCCCGGCTTCTACGACTTACATTAATTCTTCAAACGCAGCGAACTTCACACTTGTCGGTGGCTGCGTTAATGAAGGTCAGAACGTTACGATTAAAGCGACAGGCATCACTGATCAAACGGCTGTGTGTACGAATGGTGCATGGACTAAAAGCATGAATGTTTCTTCCCATGCCGATGGAAGTGTGACCTTCACCTTAACCCATTCTGATTTAGCGCCACTTTATAAGCCTTTTAAAAAAGATACGGTGGCGCCAACCGCAAGTACTTTTGTGATTGCAGGCGGAGCTTCTGCTGTTTCAAGTTTGAATACGACTTTAGCGATGACAGCAACAAGTGCTGCTGAGATGTATATTTCAAACACTTCATGTACTGCGGATGGTGCGTGGGAAACATTTGCTACTTCTAAAAACTGGACACTAGCAACCTCTGATGCGACGAACACGGTTTATTTTAAAGTAAGAGATTTAGCTGGTAATGAGTCCTCGTGTCTTAACGATTCTATTTTACATGACTCAGTCGTACCGACTGTCACGATAGATGCTCCGCTAGCAAGTGTATGGATTAATAATGCGAATAAATCTGCCTTCCCGTTAAGTGGGACTTGTTCTGAGGTTGGTGGAACGGTCAGCATCAAAGTTACAGGCCAAGCTCCTACCACTTCAACGACTTGTTCAGCGTCAAATACTTGGAGCAGAACTTTTAACTTAAGTGGACTTGCTGACAATTCTTCGACACCTTATGAAATCGTTGCGACCGTGACTCGTCCTAGCGGCAATCAAGGGACGGCTTCTAAGTCTTACTACAAAGACGTGGTGCTACCGACCGCCCCTTCGTTTAATAATCTGCCTGCCATGACCGACAATGCGACGAACATTTCTGTGAGTAGTGCTGATGGGACTTATTATCGTTATATCATCATCGAAGCTGGGGATTCCGCGACTTGTGCTAATACGTCAGCGACTTTTAGCAGTGATGCTCTTTTAACTTCACCGTTAGTTTATACTTTGACCAACGAAGGTGCTTATAAAGTCTGCGCGAAATCTGTCGATACAGCTGGTAACGTATCTTCAACTACGACTGCTGGGACATGGACTCGTGATACGCAACCACCGCGGGTATTAGCAGTTACTGCAAGCAATGCTGACGGCACTTACGACGTCGCTTCAGTTATCACGGTAAAAGTGACTTTTGACGAAACCGTGATCGTGACTGGCACGCCGACTTTAACCTTAGAAACTGGAACGACCGATCGCACGGCGACTTATGCTACCGGTTCAAACTCTAAGACTCTATCGTTCACTTACACGGTGCAAGCTGGGGATGCCGCGACGGACTTAGATTATGTTGCGACCACATCTTTAAGTCTTGCTGGTGGTACGATTAAAGATGCGAATAACTACGATGCGGTTTTAACTTTGCCAGCTCCTGGTAATTTGAATTCACTGGCTGGACAGAAAAACATTGCAGTGGTTGAAGCTGGGAATTTTGTTACAACTTTAACGGACTATCCTACCGGAACTTCATCAGATTCGACTTTATATGTTGGTGTGACTGGTGGAACAGTGACCCACTATAAATATGCGATCATCACCTCAGGTTCTTGTGCCTCAGCGACCTTTGGCGCATCCACACCAAAAGCGACAAGAATTACGGCCAATCTTAGTGGTTACGCTGATGGCAGCACTATGAAACTTTGTGTGGTGGGTGGTAATGGCACCACCTTCCAGAATAACAACCAAGCTACGGTTGTAACGTGGGTTAAAGACGCTCGTGTTTTCGCGTCGATCACAACGCCGGCACAAAACCGTGTGATTGAAGGCAGTGGCGCACAAACGATTACGATCACTTTAAGTGCAGCAAAAGCTAATGATGTTACAATCTATTACCGCGTCAGTGGTGATGCGGTAAATCCAACCCATCATAACTTAGCTAGCGGCAGCGTGGTGTTCACTGCGGGATCAACATCTCAGAATATTAACTTTAGCATCCCAGAAAATGCGGTTGCTGATGGCGAAAAAGTTCTAAACTTTCATTTAACTGGAGCAATCCCCTCTTCAGGGGTGACCTTTGATAAAGGCTATCAAGCGCAGTTTTACATCAAAGACAATGATGCTGCTTTCAGTGTTTCCAAATACGCCATGGGTAGAACCCATGCTTGCGCTATTACTAGCGACAATGCCCTTCGCTGTTATGGTCATAATTCTTTTGGCCAAGTTGGGGATGGTACGAATTTATATAAAGAAACCGGCGTGATTATTAAACCTGGTACTTCGTTTGCCCAAGTGGCTGTTGGTCAAAATCACACGTGTGCTGTGACGACTCTGGGTGCTCTTTATTGTTGGGGTGATAATTCTAAAAACCAAATTGGTGACACGACGTCAACTGCAAGCAACAATCCGGTCGCCATTGATATTGCTAACAGTTACTTATCTGTTTCAGCCGGTGCTAATCATACATGCGCCATCACCACAACGAATAAACTTCGCTGCTGGGGTTATAATGGATTCAGTAATCTTGGGGATGGGTCTAATTTAAATAGCTCCCTTCCAATCAACATTGA
Organism: Bdellovibrio bacteriovorus; assembly: GCA_041888585.1. GTDB lineage: Bacteria > Bdellovibrionota > Bdellovibrionia > Bdellovibrionales > Bdellovibrionaceae > Bdellovibrio > Bdellovibrio bacteriovorus_I. Next base: position 2,324,442 of record CP168971.1, read on the forward strand.
TGCTGCCGAAAATTATTCTTTCGTTAGTGCTGGTTCTGAATCCACTTGTGCGATCACAGCTGATAATTATTTAAAATGCTGGGGTCGCAACGCCAATTCCCAACTGGGGAATGGTGGTTCAGCGACCGTAACGTCGCCTATTGCTATTGATTCTTCAGTTAAATACAAACATGTGGCGATGGGTTCAGGCCATGCTTGCGGAGTGACTTTAGCTGGCGTGATGAAATGTTGGGGTGCTAATACCGCAGGGCAGTTAGGTAATAATACGACTGTTGCTGCGACGACTCCCATTGAGATTGATAACCTAGTTACCTACAACACAGTTTCCGTGAACGATGATTCGACCGCTGATACAACTCAAGGTTTCACTTGTGGTGTGACCTTGTCTAATACACTGAATTGCTGGGGTCATAACGGTCTTATGCAATTAGCTGATAACACGACTACAAACAGATTGCTTCCAGTTGCTGCGGATTCGGGAACTCTTTATTCGTCTGTCAGTGCAGCAGGTTCCCGCGCTTGTGGTATTACTTCTGATGGCGGCTTGAAATGCTGGGGTTCACTCGATGGTGAAAAAACCAGAAGCATTCATCCTCTGGGTTCAGGGAATGGTAGCAAATACTTTATCAATCGTTTTAAGAACGTAAATCTGGGTTTTAGTTTTGCGAATTTTTCAGGCTACACGTCTAATAGTTCAGATGCTTCAAGTTCAAGCTGTGGTATTGAAAGTAACAAGCTTTACTGCTGGGGAACTACCGATGCAGGAAGCTCTACCGGAGATGGCACTGCGAATGCATCGTCTCGCAGACCGGCTCCGATTTGGTTAGATCCTGAAACTCAATATGCTTCTTTGCCACCCTCGCATTTAGGCGACAAGTGTGCACTTACCACTGGTGGCATTATTAAATGTTGGGGAAAAAATGATTACGGCGAATTGGGTCAAGTTCCTGCCGCTGCCGGCAGTTCTGTTACTCGTCCCCAGGTCGCCGATCCAACGACTCAATATTCTGCTATTTCTATGAATTTGACAAATACCTGCGGGATTACTACGACCGGTATCTTAAAATGCATGGGTCGCAATAACGTAGGTCAAATTGGTGACGGTAATAATCCCACTGACGCCAAAGCCATGACAACAGTCGATCCTGGAGTCACTTACCTCACAGTATCGGTTGGACAAACCCACGCCTGCGCAATCACCAGTGCGAATGTTTTAAAATGCTGGGGGCAAAATGGAACGAGTGGCGCCGTTGGGAATAACTCAACACTTCAGGTAAATACACCGACTGTCATTGATTTTGGAGTGCAGTATAAAAAGGTTTCTTCTTACGGAAGTTCTAACTGCGCTATCACTGTGAATAATAAATTAAAATGTTGGGGCTTTGCAGGTTTAAGCAAAGTTCTAGGATTTAATGATGCTGTTGATCGCTTAGTGCCAACATTGGTAGATAGCACGAACGATTATACCGATGTCCAGATCACAGAAACCCACGCGTGTGCCATTCGTACTGATGGTGAACTTTTCTGCTGGGGGCAAAGATTAGCTTTTGGTTTCTTTACTGGAAATCTAGAAGCTCTTTCAATCACTTCGATCGCAGGCCCCCAAAGAGTAGATGCAGGTGTCACGTATACAACTCTTGCACTTCGTTCTGGATCCACTTGTGCAAAAACCACAGGCGGTCAATGGCGTTGTGCGGGTCGCTTTTATGGTGATAACTTAGGATTGGTCGACAGTGGTCGCAATAATGTCGTAAGTGCAACACCAGGACAATTCGGTTTCCATAATCCCACCTACATTCATAAAGATCTTGGCTTCTAACTCTGACTCTAACGTCTAAAAAAATTAGGTTTACTTAGCGTCTATTATTGAAACAACTCACTGGGGATTTTTTTATTTGGGTTCGGAATATTACGGGGCTCTCATATAAAGAGGGTTTCTTGTTTCTCCGATAAGTTCTATGGAACAACCTCGTTGTATGTAACAGTTTTGAGGGCTTAAGTGAGACGAACCATTTCATTTAGACAATCATTCCTAACTGCCTTTGCAGAGCCTTTGCTACTGCTTAGCTTTCTTGCGCTTTCGGCTTGTTCAATTGATGCCGCTTTGCTTTTAGCGAAATCGCAAGCTCCTACAGGAAGTGTTGTTATTAATGGTGGCGCTCCACTAACGACAGATCTTGCTGTAACCCTCTCTTTGTCAGTGAGTGAATCCGATCAGATGTACATCACTAACACTGCCGATTGCGCTAGCGGTGGTACTTGGGAAAGTTTTGCTGCATCAAAAACTTGGACGCTGCCAACTGCATCAGCAAGTAACACTGTTTATGTAAAATTCAAAGATAAAATTGGTACTGAGTCTTCGTGCTATTCAGCTACTATTGCTCACGTGGTTTCAGGTGGACCTCTTTCGCTTGTCTCCCCGGCTTCTGGTACCTACATCAATCAAAGCAACTTCTCAAGTTTGGCTGTGGCAGGGGTTTGCCCTAATCATGGTCAGAACGTGACCATCGATATAACCGGATTAGCGACTCAGACTACGCCATGTAATAATGGCACTTGGACAAAGACTTTAGATTTAACTGCAGCTCCTGAAGGACCCGTTACTTTTACTATTAATCATTCAACATCGACAGCCGTTGTTCAAACTAACACTAAAGATACTGTGCCAGCGACCGCAGATTCTTTTGCGATAGGTTCTGGTAATGTTACGACTTCACTTAGTACGACACTTGCTATGACAGCAACCGACGCTGCTGAAATGTATATCGCTAATGATTCTTGCACAGGTGGTACTTGGGAAGCCTTTGCGACTTCGAAAGCTTGGACCTTAGCGAATGCTGAATCTAACAATACTATTTATTTTAAAGTGCGTGACGTTGCTGGTAACGAATCATCATGCATTAGTGATTCCATAGCTCATGACACTGTAGTTCCCACTATCACCATTGATGCACCAGCGACGACCACTTGGATTAATCTTGCCAATCGTACAACGTTTCCGCTAAGCGGGACATGCTCTGAAGTGGGTCGCACTGTTACTTTAAGTGTTACTGGTTCAGCAATTTCAGCCGTTACGACGACGTGTTCAGCTTCAAATACATGGACACGAAATTACAATGTCAGTGGGCTTGCTGATAATGCGACAACTCCCTGGGAGATTGTGGCTACCATTACTAGACCGAGCGGCGCAAGCGCAACTGCTTCTAAATCTTATTTAAAAGACACTGTCGCTCCAGCTGTACCGACGCTTACAAATTCAACGCTTTTAGGTGACAGTACAACCAACATCGCCGTCAGCGGAACTGGTGTTGTTACTTATAAGTATATGGTGATTGAACCATGGGATGTCGTCACGACTTGTCCCACTAACTCAACACAAGTGGGGCTTGCTCCACTGAGTGCTGATATAGATATTGCAACTCCAATTACTCACACCCTTACTAGCCAAGGGGCCTATAAAGTTTGCGCCGTTTCTAGAGACATTGCTGGAAATCTATCTACTTCTTCAAGCACAGGTACTTGGACTCGTGATACACAAGCGCCGACTGTCCTAGGTGTATCAGCAAGCAGTGCTGACGGGACTTATGATTTAGGTTCAGTGATTTCAATCAAAGTTTCTTTTAGTGAAGTTGTCAACGTCACTGGCACACCGACTTTAACTTTAGAAACTGGTGCGACAGATCGTGTAGTCAATTACGCTTCAGGTACAGGCAAGAATATTCTGACTTTCACTTATACTGTGCAAGCAGGTGATACTTCTGCTGACTTAGATTACGCTTCGACCGCGGCATTAGCCCTGAATGGTGGCACAATCAAAGATGCAAATGGTTTAGATGCTGTTTTAACATTACCTGCGACAGGATCTTTAGCTTCACTTGCCGGACAGAAAAATTTAGTTGTACAAGTGACTTCTGGGTTAGTGCCTATTATATCTGGCTACCCTACCGATTATTCCCATGATCAGAATTTAAACGTCACAGTTCGCGGCGGTGGCATTACTCACTATAAGTACGCAGTTACTACTGGCACTTGTGCTGCTGCTACCTATTCCGCTAGTATCCTTAAAGCAACAAAGATTACAGCTTCTATTGGCTCGCAACCCGCAGGTCCACTGACTTTATGTGTGATTGGTGGAAGTGGCGGCGTATTCCAGAATGCCGCTGATGCGACCAGTGTTACTTGGATTAACGACAAAAAGGCCAGCCTATCGATTACATCAGCTGCCCATAAACGTGTTGTTGAAGGTGGAGCTGATGAAACGATCACCATCGAATTGCTCACTCCTAAATTGTATGACATCACGGTACACTACAAGGTCAGTGGCGATGCGGTGAATCCAACCCACCACACCTTAGCTTCAGGCAGTGTGGTGTTTCCTGCAGGAACAACCACTCAAACTGTCACTTTTAGTCTTCCGGAAAATGCGTTAGCTGATGGCGAAAAACTTTTAAACTTCCACTTGCTTGGAGCACTTCCATCAACGGGTATTGCGATGAGCACTTCTTATCAAGCGCAGTACTATATTAAAGATAATGACTCCACTTTCTCTGTTTCAAAATTTAGTATGGGTAGAAACCACGCCTGCGCAATCACGTCGGATAATGCCCTTCGTTGTTATGGTCATAACAATCTTGGCCAAATCGGTGACGGCACAAATATCTTTAAAGAAACTGGCGTCATCATTAAACCGGGCACTTCGTTTTCACAAGTTGCTGTGGGCCTAAGTCATACTTGCGCTGTTACGACCTTGGGTGCTTTATACTGCTGGGGTGATAGTTCAAAAAGACAAATTGGTGATGGCAATAACGTTGCTAGCAACATTCCTGTCGCTATTGATAATACAACTAGCTATAAAGCTGTTTCCGCCGGAGCTTATCATACGTGTGCAATCACCACGAGCGATAAACTTCGCTGCTGGGGAAATAATACCTTCAATGAATTAGGTGTAGAAACTATCACCTACAGCGCCGTTCCTATAGATGTGGATGCCGCGGAAAATTATTCCTTCGTAGCTGCTGGTTCGCAATCGACCTGCGCAATCACTACTAACAATGATTTAAAGTGTTGGGGCCGCAATGCGAATTCTCAACTGGGTAACGGATTAACTGCGACAGTGACGACCCCAGCCGTTATTGATTCGTCAGTAAAATACAAACACGTCACTATGGGTGCGGGTCATGCCTGCGGAGTTACTTTAGCGGGTATTCTAAAATGTTGGGGCGCTAATAACGTGGGCCAGCTTGGAAACAACACCACTGTTGCTTCCACAACACCGATTGAGATCGACAATACTACGACGTATGTTTCTGCATCTGTAAATGATGATGTTATTACCGATACCAACCAAGGCTTCAGCTGTGGTCTTACTTTAGCGGGCACTTTGAAGTGCTGGGGATACAACCTGCATAGGCAGCTTGCAGATCTTTCCCAAATAAATACTTTCAATCCTGCGAATAGATCGGTACCGACAGATGCGGATGCTGGAACTCTTTATTCCAGTATTTATGTCTCTGGCTCCCGTGCCTGCGGAATTACTGCTGATGGCGCGCTGAAGTGTTGGGGCGCTTTAGATGGTGATACCAATCGCAATAGTTATATTTTAGGTTCTGGAACTGGAAGTTACTTTTATCCACGATTTAAAGACGTAAATTTCGATTTTAACTTTAGTACCTTTGCCGGCAATCAGTCATCGAGCAGTGATATATCTAACTACACCTGCGGACTAGCGAGCAATAAACTTTACTGCTGGGGTACTAGCCCTAATAGTACCTCTAACGGTGATGGTGGCGCGGACTTGCTAACCCGTCGACCAGCTCCAGTTTGGATTGATCCTGAAACTGATTATGCTTCCATAGCGCCAAGCCGTCGTTTGAATATGTGCGGTATCACTACTGACGGATACATCAAGTGCTTTGGTAACAACGACACTGGTAAACTTGCAGCTGCAAATCCGGATATATCCACTTATGTTTCTCGCCCGCGAGTTATTGACCCTACTACGAAGTACTCTTCAGTTTACGTAAACCAGCACACGTGTGGAATCACGCAAACAGGCATTCTTAAATGCACTGGCTATAATAACGCAGGACAAGTTGGTGACGGCACAACGACAGACGTGACGACCATGACAAGTATCGATCCCGGAAACACTTACCTAACTGCATCTTTAGGAGCAAATCACACTTGCGCCATCACGACAGACAATGTCTTGAAATGCTGGGGTTCTAATGGTTCTAACGGCACGGTAGGAAATAATGGCGCCCTTAATTCCAATGTTCTAACTCCAACGGTAATTGATTATGGCGTTGGATATAAAAAAGTTTCCGCAGTTGCCTTTAACACCTGCGCCATCACTACTGCAAATAAGCTAAAATGTTGGGGCGCTTCTGGATACGCTCTGTTAGGTATTGGACTTGGCAATACACCGATGAAATATCCAGTTCCAGTAGACAGTGCTAATGACTACACGGATGTGCAATTAGCTGAAACCCATGGTTGCGCCCTACGTACTGATGGTGAAATGTATTGTTGGGGTTCAGCGATCGCCTATAGCAGTACTGGCAGCATTGAAACCGGCTCAACGACTACAATCGGAACTCCGCAACGGGTGGATCCAGGCGTTACTTACACCTCAATGGTATTACGTCACAACTCCACTTGTGGAAAAACCACTGGTGGCCAATGGCGCTGCGTGGGTCGCTTTATGAGTGATAACTTAGGAGCCGTGAATAGTGGTCGCAACATGACTATTCCACAAACGGCCCAGCTAGGTTTGTACAATCCAACTTATATTCACAAAGCTCTAGGGTTCTAAGGGCACGCCCTACAGGCGGAGCTTTGCTTTCACGTGATCTAAGATGATATGGAAGCTCCACACCGTTAAGAATAATATCATTGATGGGAATAAAATAAGGTGAGGGAAACTTGAAAGAGTTTTCCAACCTTCCTTTACTAGGATGCCCCAACTTGTATATGGCGGATGAATTCCCAAACCAACAAAGCTCATAAAGCTTTCATATAAGATGTTCGTTGGAATTTGCATCGCGATTAACAATAACAGGGTTCCAAACATATTGGGCAAAATATGACGAAGCATGATGTGCAGTCTTGTGCCGCCCAATGCGGTTGCCGCTTCTACGAAGGGTTTTCTTCTAATTTCTAAAACCATTCCGCGGGTCACCCGCGCTAAACCCATCCAGTGCGTAGCTGAAATTCCTACGCACAGACTCAGTAAAGCCTTCGTGAAGTTGTCTTCTATCGGAAGAATAATTTGTAAAGTCATACACAAGATTGAAACTAAGATGAAGCTTGGAATGGCCATCATGATATCGCAGAAACGCATAAGAACGCGATCAACGACTCCTTCAAACCAGCCGGCAATGGCGCCGTAGGTAAAGCCGATTAAGAATGACAAGAGTGAACAAAGCAGCCCTACTAGTAAGGAAATTCTTCCACCTAGTACGACCCTGCTAAAAACATCACGTCCCAAAGAATCTGTGCCGAACCAGTGATTTCTATTGGCACCAGATAAGATGTTTTCAACATCTTGTTCTAAGCCTGTACCAATTCCAAAGAGCGGAGCAAATACAATTAATAGCCCCAGTAAAGATAAGAAAATAATCGCAAAGGTCAGGAAGATTTTTTTCACACTTCCTCCCTTAATCGCGGATCGACGAATTTTAATAAAACATCGATAAAAATATTTACTAGAATTAACAACGTTCCGTAAAACAAAGTTAAACCCATGATTAAAGTATAATCGCGGTCATTCAGCGCACTAACGAACTCACTTCCTAATCCTGGAACTGCAAATAGAAGTTCAACAAGGAATGAACCAGAAAGCAGGCCAACAATCAAAGGCCCGACGTAACTTAAAAATGGAATCATCGAGTTCTTTAAAACGTGAAAAAATAAAATTTGCCACGTCCCTACCCCTTTTGCGCGCGCAGTTCTGACGTAGTCGTGACCAAAGTTATCAGTGAGGGAATTTTTTAGTAAGCGCACAAGCGCAGCCAAAGGACGAAGACTTAAAGTTAAAATCGGTAAAATATAATGCTTAGGAGTCGTTAAGAACGCCACCGGCAATAGATTAAAATAAAAACCAAAAAGATAAATTAAAAGCGGACCCCAAAAAAGACTGGGTAATGATAAAAAGGCTATCACTGCCTGATCGATGACTTGCTCTAAAACTTTTCCTTGAAAACGAATGGCTAGTAACGAAATTAAAAATGCACCAATTAAGATAAACACCAACGCAAAACAATTTAAAAAAAGCGTATTCTGCACACCTTGAGAAATGATCTCGACAACCGTACGGTCGGGGCGCGCCATGGAAACACCAAGGTCACCCTTTATAAGGCCGCTGATATAAGAAATGAACTGAGCACCACCAGAGGCTTCAACCTTCCAGTGCTCCATCAGTTTTTCTTTTACTAAAGGGTTTAAAGCGAAATCTTCATCAAAAGGACCGCCCGGAAGGGCTTTAAGCATAAAAAAGGTAAGCGTCCCTAGCAAGGCTAGCGACGCTATAAGTTCAATCGACTTTTTAAAAACAAAACGAACTACATTAACGCTCAAATGTCATCCCAGTTTTCTTTCCCTACGATTTCAGCGTTCACTTTCACAGGAACTGCCCCTGCCATATATGGGAAAAGATCTTTTTTGTTGCCGTAAAGTTGAGAATAAATATGGGCATTAGAAACCACGCGCTTCACGTAATTGCGAGTTTCTAAGAACGGAATGTGCTCAATGAATTCATCCGTTTCCAGATTACCAAAACCTACCAGCCAGTTTTTCACTCTATGAGGACCGGCATTGTAACCAGCGGCGACAAGAGGAATTGTATTTTCAAAACGATCCATCAGACGTTTTAGATAACGAGATCCCACTTTCACAGAAGTCTCTGGTTGCAAAAGCATTGGCACTTTAAATTCTTTTTCACCTAATAGGCTTGCAACTTTATAACCGGTGAATGGCATCACCTGCATCAGCCCCAACGCCCCTACCGGAGAAATCGCATCTTTACGGTAATTGGTTTCAGCGCGCATGATTCCCCAAACAAGTTCCTCAGGCACCGAGAACTTTTTTGTGTACTTTTCTACTTGCTCTGAATAAGCGCGTGGGTAAGCCAGTTCCCAAAGATAGCGAATGCCGTTTAAGCCATGGGCAGCTCTTTGACCGGCAAAGTTGATTTGCGCGATATAAGAAGAGCGGTTGAAGTGCCCTGCGGTATTGTATTCAGTCATCAAAGTGCGAAGGTAATCGCGATTTGAAGTTTTCTTTTCAATATCAAATAAATCCCAGCGCGCCCATTCGTATTCGCCAAGGATCATCATGTCACGAGCACGCTCAAAACGTTTCATCAAAGCAGGGTTAGAGAAGGTCGTTACATTCTCTGTCGCTTCCACGCTGTTTTCTTCAGCCACACCCACAGCTTTTAAGTCAGCGTTATCAGGAGTTTCACCTTCATCATCGTCACCTTTTTCATCATCAGCAGAATACTGAGTTAAAATTAGGTTTTCTTCTGATTCAGATTCATCACCACGATAATCATCGGGCATAGAAGGCATTAAAAACTCACTAGCCGAGAAGCGAGAAATCATACGCGGCGTTGTTGGTAAGTTAGAAGAAAGTATAACTCTTGGAATTTGGATTTCGCCCATTTTCTTTAAGCGCGAAGAAGCCGCAATGGAGTAGTACCCCATCAAAGGATCTTTTGCTAAGTTTTCTAACATCACTTTTGCAGGTTCTACTTTACCCTGACGGTAAAGACTCATCGCCATCCAGTAGTTCACTCTGTCTTGAGGGATTGATTTTTTCCCTTTTCTAGAATTCATATTCGCAAAAGCTTTAAAGGCGCCTTGGTAGTCACCTTTTAGATACTTTAACCACGCTAAGTGCCACTGAGCATCGCGGTTTAATCCTGATTTAGGATAAGCCTTCATGAATTCTTGGAATCTGCGGGCAGCCCCATCGTAATCTTGGAATTGGTAGCTTAAGAAAGCGGATTGATACAAAGCCTGACGACCCGTTTTAGAGCGAGGGCTTAACTTATAAGCTGTATAGTAAGAACCGACTGCTAATTGCACTTCACCAGCGCGAGCCGTTGCCGAGCCAAACAGGATTAAATAATCAAAGTTCTTTTTATTTGTCTCATAATACGGTTTTAAAAGATCAACCGCCTTAACTAGCTCCCCTTCTTGCAAATAAAATTGCGCCTGCAATTTATCCGCTAAGTACTTATCAGTTTTAGCAAGCTTCGCTTTCATCACATTGATTTCAGCTTGAGCTTTTTGATCCAGCCCTGCAAAAAGCATATGACGAACACGCGTACGGAAGTCTTCTGTCGTTACTGAACAATCTGTTGGTTTACCTTCAAATTCGTTAGCAGCTAGATCAACACTCCAGTTCGCCACTTTGTGGTAAGCCGGATATTTTTCATAAAGCTTTGTTAACCACTTACACATCTGACCGTGGCGCTGCAAACCTTTTTCAGTCACAGCTAAATTGTAAATCACGTCAGGGTACTCTTCTGTTGAGCGGGTGCGCTTTTCTAGTTTTAGAAAATAGTTACTAGCAAGTTTAAAGTTTTTCTTTTCTAACGCAATTTGTCCCAAAAGATTGTTTGTCTCAATGGACATCTTCACGTTTGGTGAAAGATCTAAAACTTTTTTAAACTCTGCTTCTGCCGCATCCCATTGGGCTTTTTTCATGTACGACTGCGCCAAATAAAAACGCGCGTATTCTTCAAGAGTGGATTTCTCTTTTAAGATATTTTCGAAAGCCGGAATAGCTTCATCGTATTTTGCGGTTTTATACTGATCTAAAGCCTTTTTAAAAGATTCAAGATCACCTTTGGGGGCCGGGAGGGCTGGTAACTGTGCTCCTACCGTGGAGCTTATTGTTAGAGAAAAAACTAAAACTGCTTTGGCAAAGCCAGAGTGCAAACCAGCGAGGGCATTCTTCATGTGTACAATCCTTGTAACTCGTATCCAATAATGATACCGAATATCCATGGCAAAATCGAAAACTAAAACGATCTATACCTGTCAAAATTGTGGCTCTCAAAGACCAAAGTGGGAAGGAAAATGCACAGACTGCGGTGCGTGGAACTCTTACGTCGAAGAATTGCAGCTGCCTGAAGTAAAAACTCGAGGTTGGTCTACCGGCACAACTGAAAATGGTTCAAATCCAACCAAGCCTGTTTCTCTAGACCAACGCATAGAGGAAATCCGTTTGGACCGCTTCGACACTGGTTTTGAGGAACTCAACCGCGTTTTAGGCGGAGGCTTAGCCCGCGGAAGTTTCGTTTTGTTGGGCGGATCACCTGGCATCGGGAAATCCACACTGCTTTTGCAAATGGCAGGAGGCCTTGCCGACAAAAAGAATCGCGTTTTATATATTTCTGGCGAAGAGTCGGTTTCGCAAACAGGATCAAGAGCTCACCGCTTAGGAATTAAATCTCCGCTGATTGAAATTGGTTGCGAAAGTAACTTGCACAGCATCATGGAACTTGCACGCTTTAAAAAACCAGATGTACTTGTGGTGGATTCAATTCAAACGATGTTCTTACCTGATTTGCAAGCAGCCCCAGGCTCAGTGTCCCAGGTGCGTGAGTGCGCAGGTCATCTAATGGGTTTAGCAAAACAAGATAACATCACCGTGATCTTAATCGGTCACGTCACTAAAGACGGCAACATCGCTGGTCCCAAAGTTTTAGAGCACATGGTGGACTGCGTGCTTTCTTTTGACGGCGATGCTTCGTATAACTTCCGTCTTTTGCGCGCCTTAAAAAATCGTTTTGGTGCGGCTCAAGAACTAGGTGTATTTCAAATGAATTCAAAAGGCTTAGAAGAGGTCGCTAATCCTTCTGAGTTATTTTTAGAAGAACGCGGCGATCAACTTATTGGTTCAGCAGTCTTTGCATCGATGGAGGGAACAAGGCCGCTTCTTTGTGAAGTTCAAGCTTTAACTTTATCTACCCATATGGCCATGCCAAGAAGAACGGCTTTAGGGATTGATGTAAATCGATTGCACCTATTAACCGCGGTCCTTGATCGACATTTAGATGTGCGACTATCAAGCAATGATATTTTCATCAACGTCGTGGGTGGACTAAAACTTATTGAGCCTGCGGCAGACTTGGCAGTGGCCGCTGCCATTTTATCGACGGAAAGTCGTCGGGATCTAGACGCTAAAACCTGCTTTTTTGGGGAAATCGGCTTAACCGGTGAAGTGCGCGGCGTGAGTTTTGTAGAAAATAGAATTAAAGAGGGTGATAAGCTGGGATTCCAACATTTTGTCATCCCCTATTCAAACAAACGCCATCTATCTGAGCTAAAGCTGCCAAAAGAAAAAAAGATCACCTTCATAAAAAACGTGAAAGATCTTAGCAGATTAATATAAGCTTAAAGAATGGAAGCTATACATAAAGAGACTTATAAGCCCGGTGATTATATTTTCTTTGAAGGCGATATCGAAAACCATTTCTATATCGTCGAACAAGGTGTGATTAACATTTTCACTAAAGATAACACCGGCAAACGAATTCCCATCTGCGAAGTGGTCGATGGAGAATCTTTTGGCGAGTTTGCGCTTATTTCTAAGTCTCCCCGCTCTGCCACGGCCCAAGCTGTTACGGACGTGGTTTTAGTAAAAGTTTCTGAAGAAGGTTTTCAGCAACTCATGTCAGAACTTCCAACCTGGGCTGAATGCATGATGAAGACTTTCGTGGATCGCCTGCAAAATATGACTGAAAAGGTGCGGGAGCTTGAGCAATTTAAGCGTCGCGACTAGGATTTTTTCGGGTATTTTAAAAAGATCTCTCTTTGTAGATCCGTGATTACAGTCATTAGTTTTGATTCCGTGATTTTATCAACGTTTAAAAACTGAACCCCGGCAATTTGTTGCTTAATATCCCCGGCTTCTTTCAGCGAAGTAAAACGCACGTCCACTTCAAATTCCAGCGGACGGCGGTTGCCAATTCTTAAGTGGCCTTTCACTTTATCACCAATTTTTAAAACCGGTTCGCTTGGTAATTCCATTTTAAAACCACCAGCGCTGACGTCCTTGACCCGGCAATCAAAGAAGTACTTTTTCCCCTGGTGTTCAGTGAAATTAAAAATGGCATCGTACTTTGCCGGAAGCTCGACACGGAAGTTCGCGCGTCTTTGCAGCTGAAAAAGGTCTTTATCGATTTTTAAAACAGCCCAACCCGCTTCAAAATAAAGTTCGGTCTGGATGAAATACCGCTCGCTCTTAAAAGCGAAGTTAACCAGAACTTCTTGATTTTCTTTAATGTCTTTTGAATCCGCCGTATGGTGGCACATTAAGGCTTCATCTTTTTCACTTTGCACTGCGATTAAATGAAAAAGACGATCTTTACCTTTTACCGCCACTTGAACTTTGTCGTGGGCCATCTCGCGGAAAATCATCTTTTTTTCCGAAATAGAAATTTTCTTAAAAATCGTCTGACCGTTATCAGAATTCATTCTTGCTTATACTTTCTGAAGAGCTGCTTCCCAACGTTGCATGCGCGCTTTGCGATCTTTCCCACTCATTTTAACTTTAAATTCTTTATCAACGGCCCAAACCTTTTTAATTTCTTTTACGTCTTTCCACAATCCAGAACCTAGGCCCGCCATGAAGGCAGCACCTAACGCAGTTGTCTCTAGATTTTTTGGTCTAACTACGTTTACTCCGCAATAGTCAGCTTGCAGTTGCATAAGTAAATCATTTGCAGCCGCACCGCCGTCAACTTTCACACCTTTTAGTTTTTTCCCGAGGTCCTTTTGCATGGTCACTAGGATGTCGACATTTTGTAAGGCCATCGCTTCAAGGGTTGCCCGCGCAATGTGGGCTTTCGTACTTCCGCGAGTCAATCCACAGATTACACCGCGCGCTTCAGGTTTCCAGTGTGGGGCACCTAAGCCCGTTAAAGCTGGTACAAACTCGACACCTTGGGTGTCTTCTACGGTTTTAGCTAAAGCTTCAATATCAGAACTTGCTTGGAATAGACCTAAACCATCGCGCAACCACTGTACGGCGGCTCCGCAAACGAAAGCTCCGCCTTCAAGCGCGTAAGTCATTTCTTGATTTTTTAATTTCCAAGCAATGGTCGTAAGAAGTTTGTTTTTAGATTTCACGGCTTTCTTGCCGGTGTTTAAAAGCAAAAAGCTTCCTGTACCGAAAGTACATTTTGCCTCACCCAAATCGTAACAAGCTTGTCCAAAAAGAGCGGCTTGCTGGTCACCGACGATCCCTGTTATTGGAATTCCATCGGGTAAAAATCCAAGGCCTTGCGTAACACCGAAGTCTGCATTTGAAGGACAAATTTCTGGCAGGATAGATTCAGGAACTTGCAAAAGCTTTAATAATTCTTCATCCCACCAGCCTGTATGAATGTTCATTAGCATTGTGCGCGAAGCATTACTTACATCAGTTTTATGGGACTTTCCATTCGTCAGTTTCCATAATAAGAAAGTATCAACCGTGCCTGCTACAATTTCCCCGTTTTTAGCTTTGGCTTGAGCTTGCGGGACATTTTTTAAAAGCCACTGAATTTTTGTCCCTGAAAAATAAGGATCCAGCACCAAACCGGTTTTTGCTGTGATCATTTTTTCTTTTTTATTTTTCTTAAGCTTTTCACACAAATCTTGCGTACGACGGCATTGCCATACGATCGCATTATGAATGGCTTTACTTGATTTCTTATCCCACAGCATCACGGTTTCACGTTGATTAGTAATGCCAATAGCATGAATCTGCGAGCCCTTGATTTTGGCTTTCTCTAATGCCAAACGCATAGAACGTTGTGTGGAGTACCAGATGTCCTCAGGATCATGCTCCACCCAACCCGGTTTCGGAAAAATCTGCTTAAAGGTTTCACGGGCTTCAGCGACAAGACCTCCGGCTTGATTGATAATGCAAGTTCGAGAGCTGGTTGTCCCTTGATCGATTGCCATGATAAATCTAGACATAGGTATTCCTCACATAAACAATAACTATAATAATGAAGAATTTCTTGCAGAAACCCAACGAAAAAATCTTCGGACTTCGCAACCTCGATCGAGATACTTTGATATATCGCGTGTTGCCACGTTTTCTGTTAGAGATTCTGCGCAAGTATTTTCGCATGGAGATTTCAGGCATTGAGAACATTCCCCGCAAGGGAGCTGTCATCATTGCCCCGAATCACTCTGGATTTTCAGGCTTTGATGCTTTTTTATTAGGTCATATTGTTCAGCAAGAAGCTAAACGCGTCCCGAGAGTATTAACTCACCACTTTTGGTTTTTAACTGAAACAACAGCAATCCCCGCCCACAAAATGGGATTCACTGAAGCGACCTATGAAAACGGAATAAACGCACTTAAAAAAGGCAACGCCATCGTGCTTTTCCCTGAAGGCGAACAGGGAAACTTCAAACCCACCTCAAAGCGCTACCAGCTTCAAGAATTCAAGCGCGGTTTTGTAAGAATGGCTTTAGAAACCCAAAGTCCCATTGTACCTGTTGTCGTTTTAGGCGCAGAAGAAACCCACATCAATTTAAAGCAGTTAAAATTCACGAAGTTCTTAAAAGGAACAGTGATCCCATTACCTTTAAACATCATCCCATTGCCAGCAAAGTGGCGCATTAGATTCTTAGAACCCATTCACCTGCCATACAAACCAAGTGCCGTAAATGATTCTGATCTAGTTCATGAAATTGCAGAGAATATCCAAGAAAAAATGCAACAAGCGATCGAAGAAGAACTAACCAAACGAGGAAATCCGTTCCTCTAACCGCGGTCGCCTTTTTATTTTTTTCTAGCGTCGGGCTTATCATCAGCGACGACTTTTAAAATGCCGTGCCACTTAGCTACAAGAATACCAGGCTCATCAGGATTTCTGCTGACCAGCTGGCTTATCAGGAAGGCTGCAACACCTGTTGCTACGACGAGGAGGAGTACGTACTCCACCACGATTTGACCTTTATTGTTTTTCTTCATTTATGCAGTCTATCACAGTTCCGCAATTGCGGAAGTCGCCTCAAGAGGGGCTGGACGCCAATTGATCATTGTGAGACGTAAAGTATCAATTAAAAGGTCTAGGTTATCATCTTCAATAGGGCCTTTTAATCCCACCACAACATCTTCGCGCCACTTTTCTACCGTCAGAGGCCCTGGTGCGTTTTGAGTAAATTCAAACGACATTCCGAAGGCATCAACGGTTGGGTAAATCATCACTAGGATGTTTGCGCCAGATGCTTTTGAGGCTTCCTTGGCTTTAGCTACTTCATCAGTCAGCTTCTGTTGAACCAGAAAATAAATTTTTAAAGCAAGAGCCTCATGAAACTGAGCAAAGTATATGCGAAGTGGTCCATCAAAGATGGCACTATTAAACGCAGGATTAAAATACTTCGACTGCATCAATGTGGTGTATGACGATCTCATGCTTCTTCCCCCCAAACAGATCCGCCCTTTCCCCAAGACTAGGAAGAAAAGGGGTCATTATTCAAAGGAAATTTTTAGAATCTTAAATTTTGTGACAATTTTGTGACGCAAACAGCTATCAAAGATTGGTGAAAACCTTTTTCCCACTCTGAAAAACAAGCTTCTTTGACGACTCTCCCACACTGTAAAACAAAGTCTGCCAGTCCTGTTCGATGCACAAAATATCAGCAGACTTTCCAACCTCTAAAGATCCCACTTCATTCTGCAAATTTAACGCGTGAGCGGCTCCCACAGTGTAAGCACCAATCACTTCCGGCAAAGTCATTTTCATTTCTAAACGCGCAAGCAAGCCCACTAAATTTAAATCCTGAGTTGGCGAAGTGCCCGGATTAAAATCAGTCGCTAACGCCACCCTTGCCCCTGCATCAATCATCTGCCGAGCGGCTGGGTATTTTACTTTCATATAAAGGTCAGCGGCCGGCAAAAGAACCGCAGTCACTTCTGACTTTGCTAAATTAGAAATTTCTTTTTCTGTGACTTGCAACAGGTGATCACCGGATAAGGCACCGAGCTTCACTGCAAGCTCACTGCCACCACTTAGTGTCAGTTGATCCGCATGAATTAAAATATCAAAACCCAAGCTTTGTGCCCTACCCAGATATTTTTCAGAAGCCTCATACGGAAAAAAACCCTTTTCAACGAATACATCCACCCGTTTTGCTAATTTCTTTTTAGCGACCATAGGTAAAACGTCATCAGCTAAGAAGCTTAAATACTCTTCATAGGTTTTAAATTCCGGAGGCAGAGCGTGGGCACCTAAGAAAGTATTCACCGTGCGCACACCAGAAATTTTTTGCCCTGCTTGCAAACACTTTAGTTCGTCTTTTAGGTTCAAAGCGTAACCTGATTTTATTTCCAGAGTCGTTACACCCTGAGAGATAAAATGATCAGCCCTCTGCTGTCCTGTTTTAATAAGATCATTTAACGAAGCACTGCGGGTCTTTTTCATGGTGGATAGAATACCGCCACCTTTAGCAGCGATTTCCTGATAAGTCGCACCTTGGTTGCGCATTTCAAATTCAGCAGCGCGGTCACCGGCGAAAATCAAATGAGTGTGGCACTCTACAAATCCAGGCAATACAGTGCGGCCCTTCATATTTATTTCTTTATGATTTTTTTTCGCTAATTCTTTAGGAAGTTTCTTATCCGCTCCAACCCAAGCAATCTTATCTTTTTCAATCAGGAGGCTTGCGTTATTAAGAATTCCTAAATCAGCTTCTTTAACTCCGCGCCCGCCTTTAGCAGCAGCAGGGGCAAGAGTTAAAAGTGTCGAAATATTTTTTAAGAGTGTACCCATGAATGCATTCAAACATAGGCCACGATGGTATTCTAGGAATGACTTTGTGTTTCTTCTGATTTTGGCAAAAGAATCGTTAAAATCCCGTCTTCTACACTCATTTTGATTTTTTCACTGTCCACGGTTGTTGGCAGCTGGACGGTGATAAGAAAACCCTCTTTCACGTTTTTTAGATCCACGGGGATGACCGGATCTTGCGATTCATCCTTGATTTGCGGACTTTCATTTTTCTCAAACTCATTTATGTATTCTTCAAATTGGTTCGGACGACCCACGGGCGATTGCTTAGGGGAATCCATTAGTGGAGCAGCCATAACAGCCTCCTATCTCTTTAATTATGAAGCAAGACTTAGCAGACCGCTAATGCGCAAAGGTCCTATGTTAAATGAAAAAAGCGGAGCTTTCGGCTCCGCTTTAATTCGACTTTAATTTTTATTTCCTAGTTATTTCTTAGCCTGTTTCACCCGTGGAGCAAACCACATATCTAGAACTACGCCTTGTTTTTCTTTACCTTTTTCTACGAAGACAAAGGTACTGCGCTCTCTGACTTCAGCGCGATCGCCAAGGGCGTTCACTGTTCCAGATTCATATTTTAGCGAGATCGATTTGATCTTAGCTTTTAAAGGAGCTAACTCTTTTGCTGCAGAGACCCCGTCACCGTTATCCGTCCACAACAATAACTTCGCAAAGTCAGTGTCTTTGGCGTCGATCACACCGTCTTTGTTAGAATCAAACTCTTTAAGAACTTCAAATCCGTTAGCGAACTTGTCACCTTGGTTACCAAAAAGCTCTTCGGCTTTTGTGATTTTTTTATCACCATCACGGTCAAACGCAATGAAAGAACCCGGCGAACCTTTTTCAGGCCACATAGTTTGGCCCGACGGATTTAACGGGAAATCCACCGTCGCAGAGAACTGAGGGCGCTTATCGTCAAAGAAAACCATCAATGGCGAGAAGTAACCACCGCAGAAACCATTTTCACCAGGGAAAAAGGCTGATACCGCATAAGTCTTTCCATCTTTAGAGTTCGAGGTATAAACGTTACCTGAAAGGTCGCCGTTATAACCCATGTACTCTCCACGAGCACCTTGGCCCGGGGCGAACTCTTGTTTAAAGCGGACACTTTGCACTTTCACGTCAAAGTCGCTGCTGATATTTCCCGCCTCATCCACTTTTGTGGTGAAGTTAATCGGAATATCGATGCGCACGTTATTACCAGCATAGGAAGCTGTAGCGCCGCCAGAGACATTTGAAGCTGGAATAGCCATCACAGATTCATTACCCGCCATCGATACAACACGGGCTGGATATTTCACTGTATATTGTCTTAATGTCCCCTTGTCATTCAAAGTGAGGTAGAACACCACATCTGAAGTAGGAGCAATTGGATT
Source organism: Bdellovibrio bacteriovorus (assembly GCA_041888585.1). Classification (GTDB taxonomy): domain Bacteria; phylum Bdellovibrionota; class Bdellovibrionia; order Bdellovibrionales; family Bdellovibrionaceae; genus Bdellovibrio; species Bdellovibrio bacteriovorus_I. Next base: position 2,343,621 of record CP168971.1, read on the forward strand.
TGAAACGTGACGCAAGTTCGTTCCAAAACAACTATTTGAGATATTAATGGAAATGCCGTTTTGGCCTGCACGGGATGCTTGACCAGAAAGGACCACACCTTGGAAGCCTGCCGTCGCACCGGCACCTGAATTCACAGACGCAGGTTCTTGATCCGCATAAGCTTGGCTTACTACTAAAGCCGCCATCGGAATGAAAAAGATTTTTTTCCCAAACATACAAGGCCCCCCTTTGGCACCTATTTCGTCGACTTACGCGCGATCATATAATAGATCAATGAATCGTGAGCGTCCTTACGACTAAAAACGACCTTTTCGATATCAGAAGCGAATAATTGTCCGTCCCCGAACCGCTGCCCGTCGAAAGTAGATCGCATTAGGTTGATTTTCTTCCCCGTATTATCCTTAGATAAATAATACTTTATTATTACAATTGGTTTCAAGCGCACAATCGGAGCAGCTCCTCCCATTGGCGGTAAATCTCTTAAGAACTTATCTTCGTCAGTTATTGTCTCATTTGGATACATTGGATTGGTTCTATCAAGCATGTTGCCAAGATCCACTGGGTTCAAGCGAGTCTCACCTTCTGAAACCACTGTTCCAATAAATATTGGTGAACGCGCTGGCCGATTGTAGTTCGGGCCTGTTGCTGTCATCTCTCGCACTTGCGCTGGGGAATCCAACATCAAAACCCTTCCTGGTGTCCACAGCTTTTTACTTGGGTCATCAGGATCAGACACATTCAATGCGCCACCTTTATTCAATGAACGGAAATTCAGCGGCGATGCAATCATCGGATTTGGTGAAGGTGCACCCACGTCATAGGCCATGGCTGGCGTATACATGATCGCTGGTCCCAATTTATCTGATGTTGAAATAAAGATAAATTCGTTCTTACCACCCGGAGCTAAAGTCAAAGTGCGGGGACTGTTATCCACGCTTTGATCCGTACGATCAGACACATAGTCAAAGAAGCGGTTGCCGTTATCATCCACTAACAAAAGATTATTAAACGAAGGCTCTGAATTTTTTAAATCCTTTAAAAGCATGCGCTCTGCAAGGATGCTATCCACGGAATCTTCGATGTCATTGACGATTTCATTTTTAGTTTTTGCTGTGAAAACGAAAAAGGAAGCAGCAACCATGCCCATAATTCCTAATAGAGCAATACCGACAACCATTTCCGCTAAAGTAAAACCTTTTTGATTCCTCATTGCGAATTCACCACAAATTGATAGTCTACGAAACCAAAGGCCGAAGGATTTGTTACACTTGTAGATTCAGCCCAGTCTTTATGACTTAAGCGAACCGTTACGAGGTAAAGTCCCTTCATTCCCGGGTAAGTTTGAATCACATAACCAAAGCGCCCTGGACAAGCCCTGCACTTTTCTGCCGTCGTAATAAGTCCATTTCCCCATGCCATGGGTAATGTATCTAGAGCTAAAGCATTGTTGCGTTCTTGATCAGTTCCCAAATAATTGATCTGATACATACGCACGTTAGGACGAATGCTTTCAATGACGTCATTGATTTGCTTATATAACGAATTTTTAGTGGTACTTTCCTTAGCTACTTTCTTTAGGGACAAAGTCCCTGAGATAAAGAAAGAACCTACCAGGGTGATCATCGCCATTCCCAACAAGGATTCTAAGATAGAAATACCTTTTTGATTCTTAAGAATCGACTTCATATGCCGGACTCCCTAGAAACTTCCAGAACATAGAAGCGAACTAAACGGTTTTTACACATTGTTGAGTTGCTGTTATTCATTAAACCACAATCCGGATCCACAGATGTCCAACGGAATGGATCGGCTTTTGAACGTAGCGAAATTGAGTTACAACGATAAAGATTTGCCACATCCGACATTGATGGATACGGATGCCATACAGGGTAACGATTGATCGTTGCACAATCTTGATCATTTAAACCCTTAAGAACTCTTGCCTGGCGCAGTTCGAAGGTTGCTTGTGGATGATAAATCGTACTCCATGTGATACCCGCTTTATAGGCATCATCAGCAATCGAAATACCTTTAGTGACAATGATGGATGCGATAATTCTTAATGGCGTTGAACGCGATTCAATGGTCAAACGCTCACAGTTTAAGAATCCGGTGACGAAGTTCGCTGTCGCCTTGATAATACAATTCTTCGCAATGGATTTTACTGTGAAGACCGCAGTACCTCCGCCATTTGGAGCGCGGAATGCGTTGTTATTATCAAATATCAATTCATTCACTTCGCCGTACTTATTTGTAAACGACCACGAGTGTCTTGAATTTGGCGCAAATGACTTAGACCAGTCCGTACTTCCGAAAGCTGTGGCACCTGTGCCAAGCTGCGAGCACGCGATATCGTAGTCGATGAATGGATCATCATCCGGCAAGTTACCCTTTAACTGACCAAAAGCATTGCTTAGGCGAGGTGACACAGCCATACCATCACCTTGACGGCTAAAGAACAACCAACCTTTGTTTTTCCCAAGTTGTTGTTGCGACCATGTTCTTAAAGAAGAACCTTGAAAGTAAGATACGTCATAGGCTTCAAACGCCAACGATACATCTAGTGGATCACCGTTAGAGTTTAATAACATCTCTGGATGTTCAAACGTCACTTCCATATCGCGGAACGATGGGTTGGACATTTTGCTGCCTGGATCAATTGGCTTTTTAATCGAGATGTGAATTTTAGGTTGTACACCCTCTTTACTAGCAACGTCCCTACGTTGTTTTTCCAGATTTGAAAGACGGGTTTCCGCTTCGTAAACATCGTTTTTCTGCTTAGCAATGTTATTACGCATGTTGCGCAGACGATATTCTTCCATTTCTAATTCATACTTTAGACGCGCGATTTTTGCGTAATTAGGAACCTTGTCGTTTTGTTCATCACGAATCTTGTTTTGCAGATCGCTGATTTCATCTTCACTGCGACGAATGTTTCTTTCCAAGTTTTCCAATTGGCTTTTTTGGAATAAAAGATTGGATTCAGCATCTTTGATATTTCTATCTAAGCGCTCTTTTAATTGTTTAAGATTGATCTCTGGCTCAAGAGTGACGGTGCCATCATCAGGGATTTCACCGGCAACTTTCATGCGACCAAAATTCATTTGATAGCGCGCAATCGCACCGTCTTTTTTATTTAATTTCCAGTCTTTTAAGATCTCACCAAACCAACCGGTTTGTTGCAGCATCGGTCTTTCAACTTCACCTGTTTGCGGGTTGAAACGGTTTTTATCAGAAAGTGCCATACGATATTGAACTTTAGAGCCGGAGTTTTTTAATAACTCCCCTGTCAGTTCTGAATCGAGGGTCTTATTTAGATTATATTTCGCCAAATTATAGGAAATACATTTTTCCATTAAATTTGGATCAGCCCCACCATTTAGGGTTTTATAACCTGACAAATAATCAAGGCCTTCATCGCGATCACCGTCGACTTCAACACCTTTTTGGAAACCACCAAATTGGCGAACGTGGGCCCAGAATTGATCAAGCTCTGCTCCTGAAGAACGAGGCTTAAACTCTTTTCCACCACGCATGATTTGCCCGCCACCCAAGACAAGCTTTTCTTTAAATGTCACTGGTGTATAAACGGTGTCTCCATCAGCTTTATCAACATTTAAAGCCGGAGCTTTTGGCAAGTGCACACTGCCGTTAACGTAAACCGGGCTTTCAAAAACCAACCCCTTCCATTTAGAAGCTATTTTTCTTGAACCGAACTGTTTTAAATTCGCATCACCCGCATTACCCCCTGCCGTTTCATTTAAGTGCAGGTCATTTGCGACCATCAAACCAAAGCTTCCCACCTCGCGTGGATAAACGCCGACGTAAGAAATCGTGCGCAATTTGCTGCCACCAATTTCAATAGGTTTTCCTTCTTTGTTTAATAAGCTGACTGTGAGTTTTAGATAAACTTCGCGGCCGTATTCAGGGATGACTTGTCGACGGTCTTTTTCAATGCGCACGTGAATCGCTTCAACCTTATAACCTTTAAGGTCCGCGATAATTTTATAAACCGGATGCATGGCACTGAATGAAGCGATATTAATGCGTTGATCGATTTCATCAAGAGGAACACCTTCAGGGTTTGCAACGCCCATACCACGCAAGAACGCCACGGTTTCAGCTTTCATCAAAAGTCTTTCAACGGATCTTTGATGATTGAGGATTTGCGCCATTGTTGGTGGGAAACTTTCTCCACAAGGTTCTGGCATCCAGTCTTTGGAAAAACACCAGCGTTGTTTAATACCGAACAAAGTAAAATCCACCATCGAATGCAACGCCAAACGTGCCGTGATGATTGATGCTGTTTTTTGAACTTGTTGTTTATGTTTTAAAACCGATGGAGATAAAAAATAAAGCATCGTACCGACAACACCGACGGCAACGAGGGCCTGAACAAAGGCACTACCTTTATTATTGAGTGGTTTCATAGTCATATCTCCCTAATGTCGTATCGACACAAGGGAGATCAAACTTAAGACAGTTGGCTGGAAAGTCTCAGGGTGAGACAGAGAACATGAGGAAAACGAACTATTTCGCTTTCCCTTGGTTGGCAACGGCTTCAATTGCCGCTTTTACTTCTTCTGGGTCCCCGATGAATTCTTTTTTGATCACTTTAAAGTTTGCGTCCAACTCATACATCATAGGAATACCTGTTGGCATATTCACTCCCATGATTTCATCTGGAGTCATGCCTTCAAGGTGCTGCATCAACGCGCGCAAACTGTTTCCGTGGGCTACGATAAGAACTTTTTTGCCTGATTTTATAGCAGGAGCAATGGTCTCATTCCACAATGGTAAAAAACGCGCGACTGTGTCTTTTAAGCTTTCACAGCTAGGCAAAAGTTTAGGGTCCACATTTTTGTAACGCGGATCTTTAGAAGGATGGCGAGGATCTGTCGCTTCCATCGCTGGAGGCGGAACATCGTAACTACGACGCCAGATTTTTACTTGGTCTTCGCCATGACGAGCCGCAGTTTCAGCTTTGTTCAAACCTTGAAGGCCGCCGTAGTGTCTTTCATTTAAGCGCCAGTCTTTGTGTACTGGGAGCCACACTAGATCTGTTTCATCTAAAACGAAGTTCAATGTCTTGATCGCTCTTTTCAATAAGCTTGTATAGGCGATATCAAAGGTAAAACCTTTATCTTTGAGGGCTTTACCACCTTTTAGAGCCTCTGCTCGACCTTTATCTGAAAGATCCACATCTTCCCAACCGGTGAAGCGATTCTCTTGATTCCACACACTCTCACCGTGTCGTACCAGTACTAACTTATACACAGCTTAAACTCCTTCATTTCGAGATAAAAAACAGCTATCATGACCATGCTATAAAAGCTTGTGTTTTTGCTGCGCATTAAGGCGTTACAAACAGCCCAGTTTTTGAAAAATTAGCACTGAAAATCTAACGAGACTTTTCAAAATGCCACAGTCGCAAGGCGGAGGATTCTTCACGCAGCGGAGGCGTACCTGGAAGGTACGTCGGAGCGAAGTGAAGATTCCGACAAAGCAGTCGAATGGGTATTTTCAAAAGTCGGAGGAACATCGTGAATAACAGTGGTATTAATCGCGCGAACTTAGAGTACATCGAACAGCTCTACACCGATTTCAAATCCAATCCAGATTCTTTAGCTACAGAATGGAAAAGTTTTTTCGAAGGCGTTGAATTCGCCCAAGAAGGTAAATTCGGAATGTCTGATAAGGAACTTTCCGTCTACCAACTAATCCAAGCTTACCGCGCGGATGGACATCTTGAAGCAAACTTAAATCCGCTTTACTCACCACAAACGAGTGAACAACTTTCTTTAAAGCGTTTTGGTTTAAGCGACAAAGATTTGAATGCAAAATTTCAAGTCGGGGCTTTGATCGGCAAACAAGGTGCAAGCCTTGCTGATATCATCGCTCACCTGCGCAAAACTTATTGCGGCACTTTGGCTTTGCAAGCTTCTGATGCTTCACCAAAAGAACAAGCATGGTTGACTGAACAATTTGAAACTAAAACTGTGACTGTTTCCGTTGATGAAAAGAAGAATGCGCTGAAAGGCCTTACCAAAGCTGAGACATTAGAAAAATTCATTCACCAACGTTATGTTGGTACGAAACGTTTCTCAGTTGAAGGTGGCGAGTCGATCATTCCGATGATGGACTTCCTAGTTGAAAAAGGCACTGGCCAAAAAGTTCAAGAGATCTTCTTAGGGATGGCTCACCGTGGTCGTGTGAACATGCTAGTGAACTTCTTCGGTAAAGGTGAAGAGTATGTGTTCGGAGATTTCAACGGTCCGCTTTCTTTAGAACAACCGGTTGAAGACTTCGATGGCGACGTGAAATATCACTTAGGCTACACTTCTGAAAAGAAAACGGCGAACGGCACTTGCCGTGTGAATATCGCTTACAACCCTTCTCACTTAGAAACTGTGAATGCAATCACGGTGGGTATGGCTCGTGCTGCTCAAGATAAATTGGGTGGTGATGCCTTTAGAAAAAATGTAGTTCCAGTTCTAATTCACGGTGATGCGGCGTTTGCTGGTCAAGGTATCGTGCAAGAGGTTTTACAGCTTGCTAACGTGAAACCTCACACTGTGGGTGGAACTTTACACATCATCATCGATAACCAAGTTGGTTTTACGACGAACGGCTTTGACACTCGCTCTACCCGTTATGCTTCTGATTCTGCGAAAATGACTTTCACACCGGTTCTTCATGTGAATGGTGATGATGTTGAAAGCGGCTTAAAGGCAATGGATATCGCTCTTCGCTATCGCCAAGAGTTCGGTAAAGATGTTGTGATCAATATGATCTGTTTTAGAAAATACGGTCATAACGAAGGTGATGAGCCTGCCTTTACTCAGCCAAAAATGTATGAGCTTATTAAAACTCATCCAACTGTACGTGAGCTTTACGTTAAAAAATTAACGGCTGAAAACAGCATTGATCAAGCGACTGCTGACAAGGTTTACCAAGATGCTTGGGACCGTCTGCAAAAAATTTATGACGAAACAAAACAAAATCCGCCGAAGCTTAAGAATTTTAAATTCGAAGGCGCTTGGAAAGGTCTGCGTAAAGCAACCGACGCTGATTTTGAAAAACCAACCGATACTACATTTGATATCGCTGCTTTGAAAAAAGTTGGCGAGAAGTTAGCTTCTTATCCAGAATCATTCACCCCTCATCCAAAATTAATCAAACTTTTGGAAACGCGTAAAGCGATGGGCACTGGTAAAGAGATGATTGACTGGGGAACGGCAGAACTTCTTGCTTACGGTTCTTTACTGACTGAAGGCACTGATGTTCGTTTGACCGGCGAAGACTGTGTGCGCGGGACGTTCACTCACCGCCACGCTGGTATGTATGACTTTAAAACAAACCAAGCTTACTTCCCGCTTGCTGACATCAATCCAAAAGCAAAACTTTTGGTCGCTGAAAGTATCTTATCTGAATACGGTGTTGTTGGTTTTGAATACGGTTATTCTGTTCAGAACCCTCGCGCTCTTGTTATGTGGGAAGCGCAATTTGGTGACTTCGTAAACGGTGCACAGATCGTCATCGATCAGTACATCGCCGCTGGCGAAGCTAAGTGGCAGCAAATGTGCAACCTTGTGATGCTTCTTCCTCACGGTTATGAAGGTCAAGGGCCAGAGCACTCTTCTTGCCGTATTGAGCGCTTCTTACAATCTTGTGCGCAAAACAATATGCAAGTGTGCAACTTAACGACTCCAGCGCAGATCTTCCATGCGCTTCGCCGTCAAATGCACCGTGACTTCCGTAAACCACTAATCATCGCTTCACCTAAATCGTTGTTAAGACATCCTAAAGCTGTTTCTTCCTTAGAAGATTTAGCGAAGGGTTCTTTCCAAGAAGTGATCGCGGATACAGTTGATAAATCAAAAGTGGATACTGTGGTCTTTGTTTCAGGTAAGTTCTATTACGAGCTTCTTGAAGAAAGAGAAAAAACAAAAAAAGAAAACATCGCTCTTGTGCGCATCGAACAGCTTTATCCGTTCCCTGCTAAACAAGTGACTGAAGTTTTGAAATCTTACCCTAAAGCTAAAACACTTATCTGGGCGCAAGAAGAGCCGCGCAATATGGGCGCGTTCCAGTCTGTGTACTTCAAGTTCGCTGATGTAGTTGCAAAAGCGGGAATGAAGTTGGGCTTTGAATATGTAGGCCGTCCAGAGAGATCATCTCCAGCGACGGGCTCTATTCACCGCCACAAGCTTGAGCAAGCTGAAATTATTAAATCAATTTTTGGCGCCTAGGCGCTTTAGAAGGACGTTGCAATGAAACAAGAGATTAAAGTTCCCGCAGTTGGGGAATCCATCACAGAAGCAACCATCGGTAGCTGGACAAAAAAATCCGGCGAGTTTGTAAAGCGCAATGAAGTTTTATTACTTCTTGAAACTGACAAAGCTAGCGTTGAAGTTGTCGCTGAAAACGACGGCGTATTAACAATTCTTCCTGGTAGCGAAAACGGCGCAGTTGTAAAAATCGGCGCGACGATTGCTACTTTAGATACAGATGCGAAGGCCTCGGCCGCAGCCCCTTCCGCCTCCGCTAAAGCTACGGACGGACAAGGCTCCCCGGCACCAACTCAGCCTTCTTCTGCACAAGCGGCACCGCAAGCTGGTGGTGCTTCAACTCACCAATCCCCTGCAGTTCAAAGAATTGTTGGTGAAAAAGGTCTTGATACAACGGGCATCCAAGGTACTGGCAAAGATGGTCGCTTAACCAAAGGTGATGTGCTAGACGCACAACCGGCAGCTAAGGCAGCTGCTCCTGCTGCGAAACCTGCTGCGGCTCCGACAGTGAACGCTGCGGAAGTTATGGCAGCGCGCGGCCCTTCGAAGCAAGGTGAGAAAAAAGTTGTCCCAATGACGACGATCCGTAAGAAGATCGCTGAAAAATTAAAAGAAGCGCAAAACACGGCGGCTCTTTTAACTACTTTCAATGAAGTCGACATGGGTAAAGTCATGGAACTTCGTGCGAAGTACAAAGATAAATTCAAAGAAAAATACGGCTTGAATCTTGGTTTTAACGGTTTCTTTGTTAAAGCTGCGGTTGAAGCTTTGAAATCATTCCCAGCAGTGAATGCTTATATCACTGGCACTGATATCGAATACCATAACTACTTTAACATCGGCATTGCCGTATCTACGGAAAAAGGCTTGATGGTACCAGTAGTAAAAGATGCTGATACATTGTCATTGGCTGGTATTGAGATGGCTGTTCGTGATCTTGCGCTTAAAGGTCGTGACGGCAAAATCACTCCAAATGATTTAAGTGGTGGAACTTTCTCTATCACTAACGGTGGTGTGTTTGGTTCATTGTTATCTACTCCAATCTTAAACTACCCTCAGTCTGCGATCTTGGGTCTTCACAAAATCCAAGACCGTCCAATGGCTGTAAATGGTAAAGTTGAAATCCGTCCAATGATGTATGTGGCGTTAACTTACGATCACAGAATCATCGATGGTAAAGAAGCGGTAAGCTTCCTAGTGAAGATCAAGGAACTTGTTGAAGATCCTGAACGTCTTCTTTTAGAGGTATAAAATGTCTGATACTCAATTTGATCTTATTGTAATTGGCTCTGGTCCCGGTGGATATGTTGGCGCGATTCGCGCTGCTCAACTGGGTCTTAAGACTGCGGTTATTGAAAAAGATAAAACTTATGGTGGTACATGCCTCAACGTGGGCTGTATCCCTTCTAAAGCTCTTTTAGAAAGCTCTGAGCACTATCAAGCAGCTCAACATGATCTTGCTAGCCACGGCGTGAAAGTATCTAAAGTTGAATTAGACCTTTCAACGATGCAGGCAAGAAAAGACAAAGTTGTTAAAACTAACACTGAAGGTATTGCTTTCTTATTTAAGAAAAACAAAATCACTCCTTTTAACGGTCTTGGTAAAATTGTTGGCCAAGGAAAAGTCGAAGTGAAAGGTGCTGATGGTCTTACGCAAGTTCTTACTACTAAGAACATCATGATCGCGACGGGTTCAGTTCCCGTGGAACTTCCATTCTTAAAATACGACGAGCAAAAGATCGTTTCTAATACGGGTGCTTTAGCGCTTAACAAAGTTCCTAACACAATGATCGTTGTTGGTGGCGGTGTTATCGGTCTAGAGCTAGGTTCTGTATGGCAACGTTTGGGCGCAAAAGTCACTGTGATCGAGTATGCGGACCGTTTAGGCGGAGCTATGGATCCAGAGTGCATGACTGTGCTTAAAAAGAATCTGACTAAAGAAGGCATGGCTTTCTTAATGTCTACGAAAGTGACTGGCTCTAAGGTCGTTGCTGACGGTGTAGAGATCACTTACGAAGCTTTGGCTGACGGTAAAGCGGGCTCTATGAAAGCGGAAGTGGTTCTTGTTTCTACAGGCCGTAAACCCTTCACTGGTGGTTTAGGTTGTGAAGAAGTGGGTATCCAAAAAGATCCTCAAGGTCGCATCGTTGTAGATAAACACTATCAAACAAACATCCCTGGCATCTATGCAATTGGTGACGTTATCGCAGGCCCTATGCTTGCTCATAAAGCAGAAGAAGAAGGCGTTGCAGTAGCAGAGCTTATCTCTACTGGTCATGGTCACGTGAATTACGACACAGTTCCTGGTGTTATCTATACTCATCCAGAGATCGCTTCTGTTGGTATTACTGAAGATCAAGCTAAGGAAAAAGGTATCGAAATCAACGTGGGTAAATTCCCGTTCATGGCTAACGGTCGTGCGCGCGCGAAGGGCTTCACTGAGGGTTTTGTTAAATTGATCGCCGATAAAAAGACAGATCGTTTATTGGGCGCTCACATGGTGGGACCAAGCGTTTCTGAGCTTATCCATGAAGTGATCGTGTGTATGGAATTTGGTGGCAGCAGTGAAGATCTAGCAAGATCATTCCACGCTCACCCGACTTTATCTGAAGTTGTGCGTGAAGCTGCTTTGGCCGTTGAAAAACGCCAACGTCAAATGTAGATCTTTTCTGAAAGTATGAATTAAAAAGCTCAAGGTAACCCCTTGAGCTTTTTTTATTTTAACTGCACAACGACTGTAAGACGTTCCATCCTGGTTTCACCGCAGGTTCTGTCGGATTATCTTCTGCCGTCGGTTCAAATTGATTTAAAAGATCATTTTCATAAGTTAGACATCTGTTTCTTTTAAAATCCCGTTCTTTCGGGATGGACTCTAATACCGTGACTACTAAGTCCATATGCGTATCGTCCAGAGCAGATTGAGGAGCTCCATTATCCCTGAGGGTTTTAATTTGCGTTAGCACTTGGTTGATGAATTTAAAGCGATCGCTTTGACTTTGCGCTGTTTGCACTTCTTGCTCAAGAAGCTTCACATAACTGTCAACTTGTTGACGAAGACTTCGCTGACTGCGCACATCCATGCCGCTTTGATAAGGTGGTATCGCTGCAAACGCAGTTGATAAAAAAAGACTGATAGCTATACCTAAGACCGCCCTTTTCATACTTCACCTCTTTTGCCTTCATTAACTCAAGGGCGTTTTCGTTTTTCAAGAAGGTGATCTGCGTCGGCAGGAAGGCTGATGATTTTTTAATTCAAGAAATTGAATTCCTACAAATCATTTAAATTCATATTGGAATTTTAATTTTACTTCTGACAGAAGTTTTAAACTGCCCTAAAGATAGGATAGCGAATTACAGAAGGGAAATCAGCCAAAGCTTTGAACTTCGGCTGACGAAAGAATCTAAGAGCAAATGCCTTCAATGATTTGATAGGAACGTTTCAACGCTGGATGGGATGGAGAGTGCTCAGAATAAGGTTCAAAATTGATCATTACTCTAGCTTTGTATTCTGGACACTTCTCTTTTGAAAACTGCGGATCTTGAGCAACATGTTGCAATGATTCCGTGGCATAATCCATATACACTTCTTTATCTACTGTCTGAAGTGGATTTTGCTTTCGCAGCTCTTCAATTGAACTCAAAGTGCCCTTTAATTTTTCTACTTTTTCACTAGCCGGCAAACGCGCATGAACGGTTTTATGCAAACCATTTAGCTGTCCTTCTACCGCCTGAAGTACGTTTGCAACCGCTAATTGCGACTGAGCGTCCCCGCCAGAATAGAAAGGTGTTTTAACCTGGAACGTGAATGCAGTTGTCAGAAGAACTAATATTGCTGAAATTAGAACTGTAAATATTGATCTGCTGTACATACTCGTGCTCCCATCTCTTTTTCCAATTTCGTGTGCATACTTGCGATAAAGCTTAAATAGCCAGGCGCTCCGCCAGCACCAGGAACAGTAACAATTGAATGTGCGTGTGCAATTCTCATGAATTCAGGCAGTGTCAACTGATCCGCTTTTGCAAAAACAGCCTGCAATATAGGGTGGCGATATTTGTCGTATTTCACCTTTAATTCATTCGTCTTTTTATCTCTCTCAGCAGCTGACTGAATTTTTTTAATAGCAGCTAATTCTCTTTGAACTGGTCCGCGCAGTTCTTTATATGATTTCTGCGCTATATTTGCGTCAATGCGAAGATCCCTTAAGACCTCAAACGATGCGAGAGCCTTTTCAAACTCCGCAGCATCTTCAGACATCAAACCTCTTAAGAATGTGGGAAGATTTGTAACGATCGCCCATTTCCCAGTACTGACATTTTGAAAATCAACGTCTTCGTTCTTCAAATAGAGTTTCTTAGCTTCACGCTGTTTTAGATAGTTTTCCAAAAAGATTCTTCCGCTATCAATTCCCGCATTAAATCCAAGAGACACTATGATCTGTCGAACAACTGCATCATTAGCGCCAGTTGCGCCTAAATTGCGCATTCGCTCTACAAATCTACCTTTACCAATATATCCATTTAGTGGCTCACCCTCTTTGTAAAAACGTGTATTAAGGATGTCACTTCCGGCGCCGTATCCCAAGCCAGTCGCATTCTTAAGCATTGTCCTGTAGAATATCCCAGTGAACAGAACATTTCTTAAAGGGTTCGTTGGAACCGCCATTACTACACAGCGATTTACTGAACTCCAAGGAGTATAACAGTCAGCTGCATTCGCTTCCTTAACAATACAAAGTCTTTTATCCTTTGGAACCTCTAGTTTATATGCGCTTTCTTCAGCAACGATTCTCTTGCATGAAGCTTTAGATGACTTAGAAATCTCACGCATAAACCAGTCAAGTGTTGATGGTTGTTCTACACGATCATCATAACGCATAAACACAGCTTTCAATGCACTGACCGTCAACTGTCCTACGCCCGCATCAAAGCCACCGCCCAGTGTGTTCACATGCAGGCCACTTTCATTATAAAGTTTAGGCAAAAGTTCTTTCACAGGAATATTTAAACAATCACCCACATCCAGCAACGCATTGTAAACACTGTTAACGTAAGGCTCTGTTACACAAGGAACTGGAAATCCGGCATCATCTGCTCCCTTCGAAGGAGTAGCTATTGGAACACGGCACTCTGCCATCTTGTTAGTTCTTGTATTTAAAGGAAGAAAATTCTGCATGATAAACGAAACACATTCTTTTGGAGGTGAATTCACACCAACTTGGGAAGTCGTTCTAGTCAAGGTGTATACCGAAGATATTTTCGCAAGATCTTTTAACAGATAACTTCTTTCTGGTCCGCACTGCTGTGCCGATTCGAAAGCGCCCTTCGATGCCAGATCAATTGTTTCTATATTTTCTTGCGGAAAAGTTTTTAAACCATTCCAGCCAAAGGCTACAAATGAAAGAAAGCAAAATGTATATACCCAGAAGGATGCCTTAGAATGCTTCACACTCTCTCCTAACGAAAGTTCATCAATCTCTTATCAGTTTATTTCACTTAAAACTGAACGACCTAAAGTCTAGCTTTCGCACTAGGTCCTGGGGTTTAATCGGCCAGTTATTAAAAAGGTCTGGGAAATCTATTGGGTAACAAAACTTTTTAATTCAAATTCCTTTGCCATTAAATTATTGTGAGTGCGACAAAGAATTCTTAGATTTTCAGGCTTGTCTGAACCACCCAAGGCTTTCGGAAAAACATGATCTATCTGCAATTGATAAGTCGACCCACAAGAATTTCCACTTTTATCTTTGAACTGACAACAGTAGTTAGCGAAAGCAAAGAGAGCACGTTTTGTTTTTATTGAAATATATGGTCGCTTTGAATTTCGGGGGAAGATTGTCGTTATTCCTACATCATTTCTTCTGTCTGGTTTTGAAGTCAGCGACCCATTTGGTTGAACTTCATTTCCCAACTTAGATTTATTAAACTTTCGAGCTAAAGTAGAAATTACATCACTCCACGATCCATGCGGACAAATATGGGAAAGAAGCTCTTTCGCTTTCTGAAGCTCACTAAATTCGTTTGGAGTAAGTGTAATTTCTAAACGAACACTTTCATCGGCTTGAGGTTTTATGGTTTCTATAAGTTGAACTGGGTGATCAAATCCCCCCGCCAATACTTTTTGCGTTTCAAAGGTATTTTTATGCTCGATTTCTAATAAGATCTTTTCAGTTTTCTCTAAGGAATTCGTCCCCGTACTCTTCTTTTCTTCTCTAAGGCATTTTTGAACTTGCGTAAGCTGCGACAAATTTAATGCTCCAGATTCAAGCTTTTCAGCTACTGATGGGATCTGTTTTAACAGTCGCGCTGACTGCAGGCGACGGTATGCGCTCGACTCAGAATAACCTAAACACTTAGTTAAATAAGCAAACATGCCATCATATCCCGCCTCAGCATAAAGCCTGCGTGATTCTACTTCATTAATGTGCAAAAGAATAAGATGCGTAATTCTTCTTTCCGTTCGCACAAGTTTTTCTAATCGTTGGGACAATTCAAAGTTAGAGATATTTTTAAAATCCACATTTCTCTCCAAATGGTTAATTCATCCTTAACATATCATGAGATTAAAAAATGAATTCTCGCCTCTTCAATTGGTGGAAGACGAGCGACAAGAAAGCCTTTAAAATATCCCCGAAACTCTTTAATACTCTATTAGGGCAGATTTTCGTCTCCATCTAAGAAGGATCGCCTATCAAATTTTTTAGTGCGATACTGGCTAAAATAAAAATGGAAAAAACTTGGCAAGCACATTTTTGATTACAATAATTCTTAACTCATAGCTTCAGCGAAGCGAAAGTCAGCCTCAAAAATCCCACCTATTTTTCCGGATGTATTCAAAAGAAGTTCCTAAAATGCGCTCTCTGTCCAAAGCTTTGACACCTCAAATCCAAAGTACCTGAAGCACATAACGCCCGGAAATTGCACTATTATGAATACACTAGAGGTTGAATTAATGATCTTTTCGCTACTGCTGTCAGTTTCGTTGCTATTTACCGTGGGCTGTTCTTTCAAGAAGAACCCTAGTAAAGCAATTTTGAATAGACCGCTTCTTGATTCAGCAGAATCAAAAACAAAGCCTTCAGAAATTGATAGGCTGTTTTTGGACCTTCGAATCCAGCCGATCGATGTTCTTTTGAAAAATCTAGATAAGGTTTCCATCAATACCTTGGAATCTCGGGACAGTGAGAATCTAACGGTTCTTGATCACGCAATCGCAAGGGGAAATGGGCCCCTAGTTAAGTATTTACTTTCGAGAAATGTATCACCTTTTAGATTCAAGAATAGCGCAGAAAAACTGACTGAGGACGAATTAAAGACCACTAATTCAAACGAGGAAGAGGTCAACAATAACCCAGACGAAATTAGCTTAACGATCTTAGCCGCTCAGAAATCTAAGCTTAAAGAAATCGAAAACAGTGCATGGCAAATTGCAGATATTAACATCGCCCTCAAACTTGTTCGAGACACTGAATCGGCAGAACATGGTTGCATTTCGGTGTTGGATGGGATTCAAAAGAGTAGAAATGAGGTACTGAGAAAAAATGTTGCGGCGACTAGAAACTATGTCGAAGAAATTGAAAAGGTCTTAAAAAATCCTTTTTGCGATAAACTTAACAACGTCTCAGGTCTTATTCAAAAGCATGCTCGAGTTTGGCTAAGTGAAGAGTTAAAGAACCTATATATTCTGGAAGTTACTTCTGACGAAAATTTCGGATTATACCTTATTAAAACGTTCAATATAGAAAACGCAGTGGTACATTCTAATGCACCAGATGGTGCGGCAGTTTCTCCCACTTATCTAATCTCCCTCGTTAAAGATTGTCGATATAGGCTGAATCCCAAGAAGCAAGAATGGCTAAATTTAATTGGAGTAATTTCAGATAAAACAGCACTCTCTTCTGAATATAATGTCTATGACCCGCCAGATGAGGAATATTTGAGACCGGGCATACCTATCGGGCAGCTTCAACTCGTGAAAGAAAAAGCTGAAGAGGATCGCGCTGCGAACAGAAAAAATGCGATCGAATCGCTAGGTATTGGTGATTTACTCGCATCTAAAAAATTTGAAACTTGCGAGAAGTATTATGAAGAATAAAACACTCGGTTTAAACATCGGTTTTATTCTGATCGTTTGTGGTTTGCAGATGGGGTGCTCCTTTACAAAAGATAAAAAGGAGCATGACAAACCCCAACTAAAAGCTTTGTCTTATGAAGACAACTTGATCGCAAAAATTCGTGTTGGCTCCGTCCAGGAAATTCAAGGCCTATTAATCTCAAAAAGGAACTTGAATTTTGCTACACTCAACTGTGAAACACCCCTGGCAGTGGCTGCAATCCGTGGATCAGATAAGATAATTCATGAGCTTCTTGAAAACGGAGCTTCACCCTATTTCAGACCGGAATGCCTCGCCGAATCCACTAAAGCTTCATTAGATAATTCCGAAGCAATAGTCGCAAAAAAACAAGAGCTAAAAGAGAAAATGGTAAATCTGATTGCTGAAAACAAGGTGCAATCTGCAATTGATCTAGCGAAAGCCAAACTCCTTCCACAGCCCCTGCAAATTGATATTTTTGCGCAAGAATTAAAGAATGTATTTTTGAGGGATAACGACAATACTATTGTTCCATATTTAAAGGAACTCGTTTCAAATTCAGATTATCACTCTTATATACTCCATCATGTATATTTCGAAACAATAGCTGAAACACTTAGAGCCGGGGCGCAAAATATAAATGCAGCAAAAAAAATAATCGGAATAATGGGTAATCAATCAAATAGCCTCACAAAAGAATATGGTGAAGATACAAGGTTAATTATAAGTACAGAGTTGTTACTTCGAACATTTACAAAATCAAATGTCGCCGAAGCAATTCTTGATTATAAAGAATTACTTTTAGAATCTGGAAACACAACGCATATACCAGAAATAGAAATAAACGAAAATAATCTCAATGAATTGATCGCCTTATTGCGTGCTTTTAAAAATGAACAAAATCAGACTGTCATTTTTCAAGCCTGTGACAGCAGGCCAGAACTCTCTATTGATAGCAATCGCGAAGAGAGAGCAAAGATTTTTCATTTGATTTTATTTTCCCGCCAACTTAGCTATTTCGAATACCACGGTCCCTACTCCTGTCACCTGCTTGAGTAAGCTTAAGCTTCACATAGATTCTACCGATAACTAAGGTATGAAGTTCATTGGACTAAGTTTCATCCTTGCGATGCTCTTGACCGGCTGTGCGGACGTGGTTCCGCAGGTCACGATGTTGCGCGGTTTGAATCCCAGTGACGACACCAATGTAAACAGTAATAAGACTCAAGCTAATGTAGAGCTAGCAAGTCATATCGAGACTACATCTGCAAATGGCTATCAACTTCGCGCGGTCGTTTCAAAAGAAGACAAGGCGAGCAAAATAGTTTCAGCCAACGGCTACCAATTAGTTTTAGATTCGGACGCCCAATAATTTTTCGTCAAATAACTAATGATTTATACTTACCTAGCCGAAGAGATAGGTGGAATGAGACTTATAAAGAGCCTAGGACTACTTCTATTCGTAGTTTATCCCCTTGCTGCATTTGCAGAGGGATATAACGTTTCAGGTAAAATCATTAAACCTGACGGCACGCCATTTTCTAGTGCTACAGTTAGCTTTATTCTATCCGTCTCTAACCCCGATGATTCCTGCGTTATTTACCGAGAACAAATTGATGGCGTGAACATGAGCCAATCTAACGGTGGCTTTAACATCGTTTTAGGTAGCGGTACAAAACTTTACCCAGCTAATCCAGCCACAAAACTTGATACCTTAGTTTCAAATAAAGCCGCGATCACATGTTCTGGTGGCGCTACTTATACCCCTGCTATCGGTGATGAAAGGAACTTAAAAATTTCTTTCTATGACGGCACTCAGTGGGTGGAATTTTCTAGTCAAAAATTAAAAGCGGTTCCATTTGCAACTGAAAGTAAAAATGCGGAAGTAGCAGCTAAACTTGATACCTATTCTTCGACAAATTTCTTACGCGTTGATGGAGCAAGTGTACCTGCACTAACCAACGCACAAGCGACGACTCTTCTAAGTTTAGGTGATGGTTCAAATACGACTTATCTAAAAACTTCAACGGTGCCGACGTGTGCCGCTGGTGAGTTTGCTTCTTTTAACGGAACTAACTTCGTTTGCTCTAGCCCTACAAGTAATTTACCAGCAGGTACTGCGGGTCAATTCTTAAAGTACAATGCAGGCGCTTGGCAAAGCTCTGCCCTTGCGATTGCCGACATCGCGGGTCTTTCAGTTCAATTATCTGATAAAATCGATAAATCAGCTTTGATGACTTGTACTTCAGATCAGGCTTTAAATTATTCTTCTGTGACTGATTCATTCTTCTGTACGAATGTTTCTTTAACATTAAACGGCGATGTAACCGGTTCAAACAATGCAACTACGGTCACTAAAATTCGCGGTGTTGCCGTGGCTCCTGCCGCTCCTACTCCAAACCAAGTATTAGCTTACGATGGTTCCCAGTGGGCTCCGACAAACATTGCTACCGGTGGTGTGACTTCGATCACTGCGGGCGCTGGCTTGACTGGTGGAACAATTAATACCTCAGGAACTATCGCCTTAAGTACAACCGGAGTTTCAGCCGGTACTTATGGTAGTAATGGCGCTGTGCCTTCTATCACGCTGGATATTTACGGAAGAGTCACTGGTATTTCAACGAGCTCCATCAACTATCCAGTGACATCAGTGAATTCAAAAGCTGGTGCCGTAGTTCTTGACTATAGTGACATCGCTAGTGCTTCTACCAAATACATGACTTATAAACCAAACAACACAGCCTGTGCTGACGGTCAGATTTTAAAATGGAATAACACCAGCGCTCGTTGGGAGTGCGGTACTGATAGCGCTGGCTTAGGTACAGTGACAAACGTATCAAGTGCAAATGCGTATGCGACAGTTTCAAATGGATCTACCACACCTACGATCACAGTAAACGTTGGAACAACGGCAGGAACAGTAGCCGCAGGTAATGATACGCGCTTATCTGATGCGCGTACGCCAGCAGGAACGGCAACAGGAGATCTATCGGGCACATACCCATCTCCAACAGTCGCAAAAATCCAAGGCAAACCCGTTGACGTGTCGGCGGGTTATGCTGAAGGTGATACCCTGGTTTACGATGCGACTAATGCGAAGTGGAAACTTAAAAAAGTTGGTTGCGAGGCAGGTTACACACGCGTGAATAAGGGCCATAATTTCTGTATTAAAACTCCGGACACAACTTACAGAAATCATCCCCAGGTCACGATCTCTTGCGGCGATATGGGTGCTGACGTGTGCACTACGAATCAATTAATCAATGCCTGCAGAGACGGCAACAAAATTCCTTTAACCCAACCAGTTTGGAGTGACACTGTTTATAGCGATTATGCTGTAGCCGTTCAGTGCAATACAACTGGGGGCGCTTATCAAACAATCACTGATTATGCCACTGCTACAGCACGTACATATTGCTGTAAGCCTCTTGACGATTAAAAACTATAACTAATAGCCAATAACGTATTTGCTGTTCCCAAGAAATAGAACATCGATTTAATCTGGGCGTGGTCTTCCCGACTGCCGCTATAAAAATTCGCAACCGCTAAGAGACTGTGGGTGGCGACGCGGATCCAGCGCTGGCGTTCCCGCTCTTCACGCTGATATTTAAGGTACTTCATTAGCACTTCATTTTTTTGTTTTAAACTGAGCGATGAATTTTCAATGGAATAATAAAAGGCATTAGCTTCAGTGCCCGTAAAATAATAAGAAGCACCTAAACCAATCGCTGTCAGACCAATATTAGAAGTGATTGCAAAGATGGTGCGGCTTAAAACCTCTTCTGATTCCTGATAGCCTACGGAACCACCTAAAGCAGCTAAACTTCCAGAAATCATATAGGCTAACCCGCGGCGAGAGTTTTCTATCTCCTCTTTTTCGACAAAGGCTTTAAATTCCTGCCAATTTGTTGGTGACTCATCTTCTGCAAATGCAGATACGCTAAGCCCTAAAATAAAAATCACGCTAAAGAGCATCTTCATAAAGTCACCCCTAGCTGAACGAAGACTCCCCTGTCAGAACCTTGAGTCCAATAAGAAAGACCTGTAGTGCAGTTTTCAAGCTGCAATAAAAAAGCTGCTGTATGGTCGTTTTCAGAGGCACTAAAAACCGTCTGCAAGATTCCTAAGTGATAAGCTAAAGCGATTCGCAAAGCATCACGGGCTGTTTCAGTTTCGGAGTTCACCTTCAACTGCACACCTAATTCTAAAAGCCCTAATGGAAGAAAAGGTTTAATCGAGGCCCCAAGCAACCCCTCAGGCTGAATTGGATACTCTTCTGTCTTACGACTTGAAACACCCCACTGGGCAAGCACTGCAGAAACTTGCGGCTGCCATGGTTGTTCTTCCCATGAAAACAACAAACCGGGTTCTAAATATAAAAGCTCTTGGGTTTCAGTAGCAAAAGTCTCTTCGTTTTGCGCTGATAAAGCTTCAGCAATTGAAAAATACTGCCCTAGGAATTTCACATGAGTGTAGCGCGCTTGAACACCAGCATAGAAGTTGTCATGCACATAACTCGCAATCTGCGCTTTCACACTTTGTTCTTCTGCGATCACTAAATCAATCATCGGTAGCGAAGGATTTGTAAAAGTCGTCACTGCCACTAAACGATAAGGCTCAAAGGAAACTCCCCAAGTGGAGGCTTGAAAAGAAGCTTCGATAGATAACTCCCCTTCAACAGTTTCCCTGCGGGATAAAAAACTTGCCAGGGCTTCCGGAGTCGCGTGGTCTGATAAAAGACTTTCAGCTTCTTTGAGATACTCAACGTTGCTTCCTAAAAAGATATCCCCATCAAAGCGCGCTTTCTTTTCTTTAGCGGCTGCCGCTGGATTGCACGGCAAACCTCTCTGCACGCTATCCATAGTGTAACAAGCACTGCCTAGGGATCGAGCGAGGAAGCGCGTATTTCCTTCACGCAATGCTGCTGGCAACGCGTAAGAAGATATTGAAATAAGACTTAATAATACGACTTTTAGAAACATTGATTCTCTTTCGGCCAGGAGATTTTCAATGCTTCAGTTTTAAATTCAGTTAAACGCTGACGAAGTTCATCGCAGCTATTTTTATTTTCAGGTCGCGCAAGTTCAATATCATCAGCAAGCGCAACAAGTTCATCAAAGATTCTTAATGACCAATCAAAATAGGGCTTCAGATTTTTCGTACAAAGTTTTTTCTGACTTAGGATCGCGAACTGGCCTAAACCCTCAGAGATCACCGCGTTTAGCTGCAAAGTTCTTAAAGCAGCAGAGTAAAGTCGCACAGCAGGTTTAGGATCATCTTTTAAAACTTCTAAAGCTTTACGAACATCTTCTCGCTCAAGATTAGAAAGTGCCGGCAGCATAGACCAAGCTTGGTGAAACTCTTCTAGGGCTTGCAGAGCTTGTAGCGTAGATTGTTCAAAATTATTTTTAACAAAACTTTTCTGAACAGAAATTTCCGTTAAGGCGACAACGGAAATAAGTTTTTTAATGTCAATTTTAGCGCGCGCTGAATACGCGGAAGCCAACGCTAAACGTACGTGGAAGTGCGGGTCTTTTTTCACAAGATTTTCAAAATACTGAATCGCTTCCGAGTGACGGCCTTGATCTAAAAAAGAAAAGCCCTTGGAAAGCTGATCTTTCCTGGTGGTGGGTTCTTCTTTGCTTTGGCAAGAAACAACAAAAAATATGGCCACAATTAGCGATATTCTTACTAAAACTGTCATAGGAAAACCGGACTAACGCAATGCGATTAGAAATACATCATGAGTCAATTGTTACTGAAAAGAATTCATTGATCATTACAGCGATGAGATATACCTGTCCAAACAGCAATGAGCGGAGGCCCTTCATGGTTCGTTTTTTGATGATTACTTTCTTAATGATAGTTTCTTTAACCTCACAAGCCGCGGTTTGGACTGATGCCAACCAATGGTCCCCAGCTTTTGAAGCACGCTTTAGTGAGTGGGTTCGCACCGAATGGCGCACTGACTTCTTCTCTCGCAAGTTGTTATCTAACGGCCAAAAAAATCCATATTATGGACTTCGCGTAGACTGCGCTGACACTGTGTATTCGATGCGTTTGGTTTTTGCTTATGAAAATCGCCTGCCTTTCGTGATTCAAGATCCAACATCTTCAGGTCGCACGATCTCTAATAAAATGTCTCGCTGGGATGGCCAAAGCGAGATCACTAAAGTTCGTAACTTCCTCTATTTCATTTATGAAGTAGGTAGCACGCGCTCGCTTCCTAACGACACTTATCCAGTTGCTGTAAATAGAGATTCCATCCGTTCAGGTGCTTTGATCTTAACGACAAGAACAAATCACCACTCTTGGACAGTAAAAGAAATTCTGCCAGTGGGTGTGCCATACCTAGTTTATAACTCTGTTGTCGGTGCGCATTCAGGTTTGGGTTTAAAGGAACGTCAGTCTTGGCCAAATCCGGCGTGGGTTTTTGAAGGTGACTTCTCAGTTGGCGGTAACGGTGGCTTCAGATACTGGAGACCGGCAGCTTACCTAAATCGTCCCGTGTGGGAGGTTCCAGGTTATAGCGATGAACAATATCGCGTACCATTAAGCAAGTGGGTTCGCTATGCACAAAGCCGTCTTGCTGTCAGAGCAGAAACCGACGATCAAATGTTCACTCGTTTGATGAAAGCAGCATGTGCTGAGCTTAACGACCGTGTTGGTGCTGTGACTGAGGCTTTAGTTTATTTAAACAAAAATCCACGTTGCATGAAGTATGTAGATTACGACAACTACTCTACCCCAAGCCGTGATCAACGCGCTTACGATGAGTTGATGGGGCTTCGTCGCGCCTACCGTGAAACTTTGCAAATCAACGGAGGCAATCAAGTTTCTCCAGCGATCCTGGCTCAGCTTAACAAAATTTTCCCTGCGATCACTCAGTCAGCAAAATCTGAAGTCGCTATCATGCAACCTCAAAGCATTACGGCAGCTTCAGTCTGTGAGACAGAATACTTGCCAGGTAAGATCATGGATCTTGCTGAGTGGAAACGTCGTATGTTTGCCGGTTTGATTTCTAACAATCCTCACGACCCTGGATCCATTCGCTGGGGCGAAGTTCGTGGACCTTCGCAGCGTGCAAGATCTTGTGAGTCATGGGACCATTGGGCTCCTGACTTAAAAGACTAATAAAGGATTTATGGAACAAATAAAGATTAGAACATGGATCATGTGGGCCTTGGTACTTTTCGTCTTGGGCCTTTTAGCGGACCTTTATTTTTTCCACTTCTTATTCAAACAAAAAACTCCACCGGGTTTAAACGGCGAAGCTGCAATCAGTGGTGAAGCAGACACCAACGCTACCAACGGCAACAAGGTCGCTGATAATTCATTTATCTCTACGAATTCAAATTTTGAAAACAAGGAAAGCGGAGTTAATAACTTCTTAGAGTCTTTGCAAAAATGCGCACCGGAAGTGGCAGCTCAAGCTATTGCAACTCCAGAAGCTTTCATCGAATACTTACGAAAAAGTGTTGGTATTCAAAATGAAGTGATTTCGCTAGAAAACTATCACATCACCTTACCTGACGGCACCAAACGCCGTATTCACATGGTGACTTCAGATCAAAGCAATAGTGCTGATAAAACAGAACTGCGCTTTTTTGCTGTAGATGCAGAAGGATACCCAGAGCGTTTGCCACTAAAGGGAGATGAGACCTTAGAGTCACTCTTAGCTTTAGGTACAACCACCCGTCATGAAATTCGTTCGCAGCTTTTCCTTAAGGACAATTCTACGTTGAATCTTGAACAACACGATCAGAAGGTCTTTGAGTTTCAGTACAACAATCAGGGCAAAGTACTTTCTTGCCGCTTTAGTGATTGTCGCTGTCCCTAAGGTCTAGAGTTAGGTCCAGTTTCATTTAGCAACCATCGCGATTAGAATTAAGACTTGTCGAGGAAGTTTTAATGAATAAATCGCGTCGTCTATTGGTTCATTACACAGTGTTTTTTTCTGGCACCTTGGTTTTAGTTTACCAAGCTCTGGGACTTTCTCTTGTCGGCGATTCAGTTAATTTTTTGTGTCTGCTGTTTTTGATCAACGGTCTTTTTGCAAAACGCTCGCGCCATATTCTTGAAAATGCCGGACTGCTGACTTTAGGTTATATCTTGCCACTTTTCATACGTAACTCTTTGAAACTTAGTTACAGCGAAGCACCTTCATTAATGGCTTTTGCTAAGATGGGTCTTGTCTCTACTTTAACTACCTTTTCTTTAGGTTGTGCGTTCTCTCTTTTAGGATTCTTAATGGCCCAGAGTTTTTTGAAGTTTCAGCAAATCTCTCGGGGCAATGTCACAACAAGAAACCTCAGTAAAGACTAAGTCCTTCCTTTCGGCCCTGGCGTCGAAGTTTAAGATCGATAAAATTAAAAGAAAGAAAAAGCTAAGAATCAATAGGGATTGACGTTGTCTCGCTTGGTGCATAAACGGCCTCCATATCTTCCAGCCCCATGGAACTCCCGTTTACTTCGACCGGCAATAAGTCTTATGACAACAAATTCTGGCTGTTTAATTGCCCTCTAACAAAACTCAATCTTAATGCGCAAATCCTAGAGCCTTTCATGTCTATAATGAAGAAAACTGATACTAGAAAACTCTAGGAAGGAGTCTCTTCAATGGCTAGAACGGCAACATCATCGACAACAAATAGATCCACTGCAAAATCACCAACTAAAAAAGCCTCTTCCACTGGCACTAAAACAAAATCTAAAAGTGCGAGTACAGGGAAGAAATCGGTTTTATCTAAACTGACTAGCAAAGCTCGCAGTGTCGCAGCTAAAGCAAAAAGTAAAGTAACTGGTAAAGCTAAGTCAGCTAAATCAGACATTGAAAGAAGCGTTGAACCACGCTCTGAATTCGCTGAACAACATGCAATGAGTGGACGCAACACCCGCACCACGAGCGGCAAAGGCATGGGCGCAAAAGTTAATAAAAAAGTGGGATCATTTAAAGATCGCCAAAACGCGCAGCCAACTAGTATCAGCCCAAGTTCACGTAAATAGTTTTTCTTAGATTGTTTATGGTAAAAAAAAAGCCTTCTTGCGAAGGCTTTTTTTATTTTTTTAAATCCAGCAGCTTTTCACGCCACGTTCAATCGCGACTTCTTTAGCAAGCTCATAGCCAGCGTCTAAATGACGGAAGACACCCATTGCTGGGTCCGCAGTTAATACGCGCTCTAATCTGCGCGCTGCTTTTTCCGTACCGTCAGCAACGATAACTTGTCCCGCGTGTTGGCTGTAACCCATACCCACGCCACCACCGTGGTGAAGACTCACCCACGTAGCACCGCAAGCTGTGTTAACTAGCGCATTCAACAAAGCCCAGTCACTAACCGCATCAGAACCATCTTTCATCGCTTCTGTTTCGCGATTTGGACTTGCAACAGAACCGCAATCAAGATGATCACGACCAATAACGATCGGAGCTTTCACTTTTCCTTCAGCCACAAGTTGATTCAACATTGCGCCCGCTTTTGCTCTTTCGCCGTATTCAAGCCAGCAAATACGGGCTGGTAGTCCTTGGAACGCGATACGCTCTTCAGCCATATCTAACCAGCGCAGAAGATCTTTCTTGTGAGGGAATAACTTTCTCATCGCATCGTCAGTCACTTTAATATCAGCTGGATCGCCTGATAAAGCCACCCAACGGAAAGGACCGCTGCCTTTACAGAATAAAGGTCTGATAAACGCAGGCACGAATCCTGGGTAATCGAATGCATTTTCAACGCCTGCTTCGTAAGCGCGTGCGCGAAGGTTGTTACCATAGTCAAAAGTCACTGCACCCTTATCTTTCATGATAAGCATACCGCGAACGTGTTTTGCCATGGCATCGTAAGCAGCCTTCAAATAAGCTTTTTGATCACGCTCACGGAATTCTTTGGCAGTTTCTACTGTGTAACCTTCAGGGATATAACCAACCAAAGGATCATGGGCTGAAGTTTGGTCTGTTAAAAGATCCGGAGTGAAACCTTTTTCAATCATCTGATGAATCACGGTCGCCATGTTACCAAGAAGCGCGATGGATTTAGCTTCACCGGCCGCCGTGTATTTTTTGACTCGTGCGATAGCATCATCAAGATCTGTCGCTACTTCATCAACGTACTTCGTTTCAAGGCGTTTTTGGATACGAGTTGGATCGATTTCTACTGCCAAAACTGTGGCACCAGCAAAAACACCGGCAAGAGGTTGTGCTCCGCCCATTCCTCCTAGGCCCGCTGTCAAAATCACGCGACCTTTAAGGTCACCGTTAAAATATTGGCGGCCAGCTTCAACAAAAGACTCGTATGTACCTTGGATGATGCCTTGAGTTCCGATGTAAATCCAAGAACCCGCCGTCATTTGGCCGTACATCATCAAACCTTTTTTATCTAGTTCGTTGAAGTGCTCCCAAGTAGACCACTTCGGTACAAGGTTAGAATTTGCTAGTAAAACGCGAGGTGCATCTTCATGGGTTTTTAGAACACCAATTGGTTTTCCCGATTGCACTAAAAGTGTTTCATCGTTTTCTAGATTTTTTAAAGCTTCTAAAATTTTATCGAAAGATTCCCAGTTGCGAGCGGCTTTACCGATACCACCGTAAACAACCAAATCTTCTGGGCGCTCTGCCACTTGTGGATCAAGGTTGTTTTGAATCATGCGGTAGGCCGCTTCTTGAAGCCAGCCCTTACAAACCATTTTATTTCCAGTTGGAGCTTTAACTACGCGAGACATATTTTTACCTCTCTCTTACCACTCTAGGTCGCCGACTGTTTTTTCAACAACGGCAGTCAATTCATCTGAAAGCATCATGGCTTTAATAGCCTCAATATCTTTATTAAAGATTCTATCTTCCGCTGCATAAGGAACTTTGGTGCGGATGTGATCGCGAACTGCTTTCACAGCGGCATTTGGTTTTAATGGCGCTAGCATATCCAAAGCTTGCGTAGCCGATAAGAATTCCATCGCCACAACGTTTTCAGCATTTTTTAAAATCTGATTAAATTTGCGAGCGGCAATCGTTCCCATAGAAACGTGATCTTCTTTTTCAGCCGAAGTCGGGATAGAATCCACGCTGGCAGGATGAGCTAGAACTTTATTTTCACTCACCAAAGAAGCCGCAGCCACTTGTACGATCATGTGACCTGAATTCAAACCACCGTTTGGTGTTAGGAATGCAGGAAGTTCACTCATCTGCGTCGAAATCATTTTTGAAATACGACATTCACTGATGCTAGCTTGCGAAGAAAGCGCAATCCCGGCAAAATCCATTGCGTGCGCCACTGGCATCCCGTGGAAATTACCGCAAGAAAGAACCTTATTGTCATCAGCAAACACAAGCGGATTATCCGTTGAAGAGTTTGCTTCCGTTTCTAAAACTTTAACAACGTATCTAAGAGCATCTTTTGCTGCCCCATGTACCGCTGGCATACAACGTAAAGAATAAGCATCCTGCACACGAGGATCATTCACTGCATGGCTTTCAGCGATTTCTGAAGTCGCACCCATAAGCTTAATCAGATTGCGTGCTGTTTTTGCTTCCCCAGGATGAGGGCGCGTTGCAGAGATCAATGGATCAAATGGTTTTCTAGAACCACGCAATCCCTCAAGCGACATTGCACCGGCAAGGTCCGCAAGGAACAACAAACGACGAGCCTGCCACAAAGATAACAAACCAACAGCGGTCATCACTTGGCAGCCGTTGATCATGGATAAACCTTCTTTGGCTTTAAGCTCTAGCGGTTGAATACCTTTGGCTTTCAACAAATCTTGTACATGAACTGGAGTGCCATGGGGTCCCCACGCCTCCCCTTCACCAATGATCGTTAAAGCAAGGTGCGACAAAGGAGCCAAGTCACCAGAAGCACCCACTGAACCTTGTGAAGGTACTACAGGGATGATGTCGTTATTTAGAAATTCTAAAATCTTATCAACCACGTGAGGGCGGATACCGCTATGACCTTTTGCTAGTGCATTAGCGCGCAAAACCATCATCGCTCTAGTTTCAGTTTTAGTGAAAGGAGTGCCAACACCCACCGAATGAGAACGGATAAGATTTCTTTGAAGCTGTTCAATTTCGGAATCAGAGATACGTACAGAAGAAAAGGCACCAAAGCCAGTATTCACACCATACATCACTTCGCCGTTAGAAATACGGCCTTCGATGTAGTCACGAGACTTCTGCATATTCGCGCGACCTAAAGCAGAAAGCTCCGCTTTGATATGCGGCTTAGTTGCAATTTCATATAGGTTTTCAAGAGTGATATTTTCACCAGTAATTTGCATGATCGATGCCTTCCTCAAAGAGGGTTGCATCCTAGCGCAAAGGCTCTAAATTAGGTACTTTCAAGAGACGAACTGCGGTGCGGCATAATTTGAAATTAGCTGATTCAGAAAAAGAAAAAGGGCCGTAAAGGCCCTTTTAAAAACTAACTCAAGGTTGGCGAGAAGGGTTCATTTGCAAGGCGGAGGACCGCACAACGCAGTCAGATGGCCCTTATCGGCGACCGATTAAAGATCAAGTGGAAGTGATACAGATAAAACTGTCGCGCTGTTATCCAAAGTTGGATCCATTGTCGCGCCATCGCGGTCGTCGAAATTTTCTTTGATCATTTCTACGTTCAAAGAAATAAACGGAAGGCCTGTGAAACCCACACCGATCTTAGTAGCTTTACCTTTTACTTTACCAGAATCGAAGCTCACTTCGTTCATTAGGCCATAGCCTAACCAACCACGAACTAGGATTGGGAAATCAACACCCACTGTTGCGTAAAGAGATGTTCTTTTACCATCTTCGTTTGCACCAGCATCTGGTTTAGAAGTGATTGTCCCTGTGGCGCCATCAAGAGCCAACCAGAACATGACTGGTGCAGTCCAACCAATACGCGCACCAAGAGTTGTACCATCAGCTTTACCTTCTACAGCACCTGATGTAGTACCCATTTCATAAGCAAGATATGGTTCAAGTAGCAAACCGGCTTGGGATACACTTGTAAAGCCAAGTACCAAAGCAAATACCGCTATGACCTTTTTCATAAGAGTCTTCTCCTTTTGTAACCCAAAAAATTATGGATTCGTCTAAAATTTTGAAGAGACTCCTGATGCTGGTCAATAAACTACAATCAATCACATGACCTGAGCCTAGTCCGGGGAGAGCTTATGTTACGAACTTTCAAAGACGATAAAGAGTTTTACTCTTCACTGCCTAAGAAAAGAATCGGCACTGGCGCCTTGCTATTTTATAAAAGATCTTTGCTTATCGTTCAGCCCACCTACAACCCGGGATGGATTCTTCCTGGCGGCACGGTTGAAGGTGAAGAGTCCCCATTAGAAGGATTGCACCGGGAAGTTAAGGAAGAGCTCTCTATAGAAATTGAACCGACCCATCTTTTGTCTGTGGATTATATTTCTAATCGCGATGTGAAAGGCGAATACATTCAGTTTCTTTTTGCGGCCAAAGAACTGACCGAACACCAAGTTCATAAAATAAAACTACAAGCTTATGAACTTCGAGACTTTAACTTCGTTAGTTTAGAAAAAGCAGCAGAGTTACTGACTGAACCTGTCGCCTTAAGAATGGCAAACAGCCTTGAATCCTTAGATCCAAAAAAAGGAGCAGTCTATTTGGAAAACGGCAAACCAATCTATGATTTTTTTAAAGAGGCGATCGCAGAACTATAATCCCTGCCAAACACATAACTGCCAGCCACGAAAACATCAGCTTCATGACAGAGTTTTGCAGTTTCTTCGTTGATGCCGCCATCAACTTCAATTAGACAATTTAATTTCTTAGATTGAATTTCAGAACGCAAGCGCGAGATTTTTTGAATTTGATCGTCCATGAAAGACTGACCACCAAAGCCCGGCTCTACGGTCATCACCAGCACTAAATCACAGAGTGGCAAAAGCGGAAGAATTTCTTCTAAAGAAGTGCGCGGACGAAGAGTGATTCCAGGTTTGGCGCCTAGTTCACGGATCTGTTTTAATACCGCAGCAGGATCTTTCGTCGCCTCAACATGGATGGTTAAATAATCACTTCCCGCCTTGATGAATTCGGCGACATATTTTTCAGGCTCTTCGATCATCAAGTGGACGTCTAAAGGAATCGGTGAAACTTTTTTTAAGGATTTAACAACTGGAATACCGATGGTGATGTTAGGAACAAATCGTCCATCCATCACATCGACGTGAATCCAGTCGGCCCCCGCCGCTGCCACCGCCTTGATTTCTTTTTCAAGATTAGCAAAGTCCGCTGACAAAATTGAAGGAGCTACCATTTTAGACACCGAATTTATCTCCTATTTTTAAAACTGTGCCTTTAAGGAAATCAGCCACCGGCATGCGATTGCGCGATTCAGGCTGAACTTCTAAAAGCTTTAAAACTCCATCACCCGTGGCAACGCTAATAAAGTCATTGCCGACTTCAACCACACTGCCCGGCTCTGCGTTTTTAGAAGCAGGCATCGGTACGGCTTTATGAAGTTTTAATTTCTTACCTTGAAGAATTGTATAAGTACCTGGGCCGTAAACAAAGCCGCGGATTTTACCATCGATATTTTTTGCTGAAAGATTCCAATCAACAAGTGATTCTGTCTTTTCAATTTTTTTAGCAATGGTAACTTGCGATTCATCTTGAGGAACTGGCGCAAGATTCCCGCGCACATAATCCATTAATTCAACTCGAAGTAGATCCGCACCTAACACAGCTAGCTCATCATGCAACTGCAAGGCATGCATTTCTGGAGTGATCTTAACGCGACGGATGCCGATGATGTCGCCAGCATCCAGCTTCTTCACCATTTTTTGTAAAGTAACACCTGTTTCTTCATCGCCAGCTTCAATCGCACGCTGAATCGGGGCTGCCCCACGCCAACGCGGTAATATTGAACCGTGCACGTTCACGCAACCAAAGCGAAATGAGTCTAAAAAACTTTGAGTCAGGATTTGACCAAAAGCCACAACGACGCCGACTTCAGCACCCCAACTTTTAATTTCGTCATTGGCTGCAGGATCATTTTTTAAAGATTCAGGGGAAATAATTTTAAGCCCGTGTTCTTGGGCTAAAACCTTAACGGGACTGGGAGTGAGCTGAAGTTTTCGTCCAGCGGGGCGATCTGGTTGAGTCACCACGCCGACAACTTCGAAATGTTCATCATCTAAAAGAGCTTTTAAAGAGGTAACTGCAAATTCTGGAGTCCCTAGGAAACAAACTCGGACCTTACTCACACTTCAATCTTTTCTTCGTCAGCTGTTTTTGATCCGGCTTTAGCTTTTTCTTTTTCCTCTTTTACAGGATAGCCGAATTTCTTGATTTGATTTTTAATCTTGTTGCCTTTGATAAAGCTTAAGTGATCCACGAACAAGGTCCCTTCGAGGTGATCAAGTTCATGTTGCATGCAGATCGCAAGCAGGCCATCGGTTTTTACGATGAACTCTTTACCGTTCAGATCGTATGCTTTCATTTCGATATAGTTAAAGCGTTGCACTGTTTCGTAGTACCCAGGAATAGACAAACAACCTTCATCAAAAGTTGTTTTTCCTTCGCCTTTAACGATTTCAGGATTAATCAAGATAAGTGGTTGTTTAACAGCAGCTTCAAGCTCCGTCATTTCTTCGTACTTGTAGCGGCGTCCTTTTTCGTCTTTAGGACGAGTGTCGATAACAACCATGCGCACAAGCTCCCCTACTTGAGGAGCTGCTAAGCCGATGCCGTTCGCATCGTACATGGTTTCGATCATATCCTCAGAAAGCTTCTTAATTTCTGGGCCAAACTTTTCTACGGGCTTTGAAACTTCGCGAAGTTTTGGGTCAGGGAACGTGAGGATTTTCATGATCATAAGGGGCCTCCGGGAGGGCTTCATTATATCAGCGTTTCAGCCTTTTGAGAAGGACCAAGGCCACCAACGTCATGAGAATATTGGGTGTCCAAGCTGCCACCACCGGAGGTACGGTCCCATGCTGCCCTAAAGTGATCCCCGAGGAATAAAATACATAATAGGCAAAAACCAGGGCTAAACAGATGCCCACATTTAGCATCGTACCCCCAGAGCGGGCCTTGCCCACACTAAAAGGGATGCCTAATAAACACATTACAAGGCCAGCAAAAGCGAAGCTGATTTTAGCGTGATAGTCGACTTCATAGGCCACCGTATCTAAACCCGCGGCCTTATTCTTATTGATGAAGTGATCAAGTTCTTTTTGCGACATCATATTGGCGGTAGCCCCGGCACTTTGTAAGTCCTTAGAGTCTTCAGCCATCACAATACTTTTTCGTTTAAATTGACTTGTTAAGGGAAAGCTTGAGTCTTTAGAGAAAATGGTGACCGCACCCTCCTCTAAAACCCACTGAGCCCCTTCGATATTTACTTGGCGGGCCGTGATCATTTGCACCAGATCCCAAGCTTCATTAAAGAAGTACATGGTAAGGCCCTGGGCTTTATCACCCTTAGCGTTTAGGGTTTGAATATTAAAGATTGAGTTTTTTGAGCGGTACCAAATCTTATCTGTCTTGATCGTTGAAAAACGATGGGGCTCTTTTTTCAGATCATAATACAAAATGTAGTTCTTCTGCTTCGTCGCTTGCGGAAGCAAACGATCCGTCGCCATGTAACCAATTGCTGAAATTAACAGCACCCACAGCAATATCGGAAAAGTGATGCGAATCAAACTCATCCCCGCCGCAAATAACGCAACGAGTTCATTTGCTTTGTTTAAACTGGATAAAGTTAAAATTGTGCCTAACAAACAGGCGACCGGAAGAAGCTTTGAAACGATTTCTGGGAATGAATAAAGATAATATTTGATCAACGCTGACGGAGCGACACCAGGGTAACTTACCATAGTGGACATCGCATCAACCGCAGTGAAGACGGTTAAGAAAACGAGCAAGCCACCGATGAAGTAGCCCCAGAATAGCCAAGATGTATATCGATCGATGCGGTTCAAAGAAAAGCTCCTGTTGTTAACCAAGTCCGCGGTGCTGCTCCAGCTTCCGCGACTGCCGTCGCTCCAGCACTGCCGGCGTCCGCCGTATTATCCTTGACTCAGTTGCAAATTCCTATTTTACTTTTAGTATGGCTTTACGCGTCTTACTTGCAGATGAGAGTTCCACAATCAAAAAAGTAATGCAACTTGCATTGTCTGACTTCGCTGTTGAGGTGAAGGCAGTTCCGGTGGGGCTTGATGTCCTGTCAGTGACCAAAACTTTTAAACCTGACATTGTATTTGCTGATGTGCTTTTGACGAAGCGCTCAGGTTATGAAGTGTGTGCCGATTTAAAAAACGATCCTGAAACAGCTCACATCCCGGTTGTATTGATGTGGAGTGGTTTCATGGAAATTGATGAAACTAAAGCCAGCGAATGTAAAGCCGACCGTCGTTTAGAAAAACCTTTCGATGCCGATCACTTACGCTCGATTGTGAATGATTTAGTTCAAAAAACGACTTCGAATCCTGTAAGTAGTTTTTTAACTTTCCCAAGCATGCCTGACTTTGAGGAAGCTCCAGTTGATGAAGCAA
The DNA here is from genome assembly GCA_041888585.1 of Bdellovibrio bacteriovorus. Lineage (GTDB taxonomy): Bacteria > Bdellovibrionota > Bdellovibrionia > Bdellovibrionales > Bdellovibrionaceae > Bdellovibrio > Bdellovibrio bacteriovorus_I. The sequence continues at coordinate 2,377,498 of CP168971.1, forward strand.
TTCATCAAGAAGCAAGCCAGGAAATTTATGCGGTACCAGAAGCCCAAGATGAAGCCTTTCTTGATATTCCTGAAATAAGTGATGCTGATGCCAACCCTTTGGAAGTTTCAGACGAAGAATTTTCCGCAGTGCCTTTGACCAATCCAAAAATGGCTGAAGAGCATGATGAAGGTGGCTGGGCCCATCAGGATTTAACTAAATTTAAAATCAATCTTCCAGAAACTGAGACCGGCGATTTTGCATCCAAGTTTGTGATTCCTCAGGATGACGAACTTTCTTCGGCTCATATTGAAATGGACGGCGATTTTGAAGAGATCAGCTTTGTGAAACCAGGAGCTGCAAAACCTGCGGCTAAACCTAGTGCTGAGTCTTTTGTTTCTAAAGTCGAAAAGTCAGTTAAAGACCAAATGATGGAAACGCTACAAAAGGCTGCACCAAAACGTGCTGAAGCTCCTCAAGCAGCAGCGCAGAATGCCCAATCCAAAGGTGACTTAAACAGCAATATGATGGAAAAGGTTATTCGTGAGGAAGCTCGCGAAGTGATTGAATCCATTTGCTGGAAAATCCTTCCAGAGATCGCTGAACGCATCGTGCGTGATGAGATCAATAAAATCCTCAAAGACACTGAGAAATCAATTTAAGCAGGTTTGAATATAAGCTGACCTGCTTGTTAAAAGAGGTCTGCTGTTATGACATTGCTGGAGCTGATCCGCGCTGCCATCAAAGAAGACATGCCCCAAGGGGATGTTACTACTGAATCTTTAGCCCTGAAGCCACGCCTGGGCAGAGCCAAATTAAAAGCCAAGGAAGACATCGTTTTATCAGGTGCATCTGCTTTTGAACAATCCATGCAGGCATTGGAACCCAATGTTCGCATCAAATGGCATTTTGAAGAAGGCGATGAGATTTTAAAAAATCAAATCATCTGCACAATCGAAGGCGATTTAGTTCAAGTTCTTAAAGCCGAACGTGTGGCTTTAAATTTCTTAGGACACCTATCAGGGATCGCCACCCACACTCGCCGCTTTGTTAAAAAAGTGGCCGGTACAAAAACTAAAATCTTAGATACTCGCAAAACCACACCAGGTTATCGCGAACTTGAAAAACGCGCCGTTGTCCATGGGGGTGGCTTAAATCACCGCATGAACTTAAGCGATGCGATCATGATTAAAGATAATCATATTTCAGTCATGGGTGGAATTAAGAATGCGGTTAACCGCGTGCGCGAACACAGCCAACTTTCAATTGAAGTCGAAGCTAGGACTTTGGAAGAAATCAAAGAAGCCGTTGACATGAAAGTTCAGCGCATTCTTTTAGACAACATGGATAATGAAATGCTTAAAAAAGCATTAACCATGATTCCACCAGAAATCGAAACGGAAGCTAGCGGCAACATGAACTTAGAGCGCATTCAGTCTGTAGCTGAAATTGGTGTGAATTATATTTCCGTCGGCGCTTTAACTCACTCAGCTCCATGCGCTGACGTCAGCCTTGTCTTTAACTGGGAGGACTAGTGGATACGCCTTTAGCAGATATTCGTATTGGACAGGTAACTTCCCACTGGGCTGAAAACAATCACCTCTATGTTTCTTATAAATCCCAACAGGACAGCACTAATAATTTGGCTAAGGAAGAGGCTTTTGAAGAAAATCTTTTAGAAGAGTCTTTGTGTCTTTACCTCACCGATCATCAAACGGCGGGTCGCGGTCGCGGGAAAAATTCTTGGATTGATGCTCAACCTGGAAGCTGTCTTTTAAGCTCATGGTCTTATCTTTTAGGGGTGAAACCTCAACCGACAACATCTTGCCTTGTGGGACTTGCGGTTTACCGTGCCTGTGTTTCAACTTGGCCATTTTTAGAATGGAACTTAAAAGCGCCGAATGACATTTACATTGGCGACAAAAAAGTCTGCGGCATTTTATTAGAAAATGTCAGCCAAGGTGATGAAGTTCGTTTAATCATCGGAATTGGCTTTAATATCACCTCCTCCCCTGCTGAAGTTGAAACTGCAACAAGCATTTTAGAATCTTTGCCACCAGGGGCGCCGCTTTTGGGTCAAGACTATACGGCCTTTTTAGACCGTTTGTTGTTTGAATTAACCGATGCAGTTTCCCACTGTGAAGAGCAGCTTACAACCAGCGACCAGTTGTCGTTGTTAACTGCTTTAAACCATCATCCATTGTTAAAAGAAAAATACACTGGCATGGAGGCTGATGGCAGCTTACTGATTGGTGAAAAGAAAATCAGTTGGAGCACCCTGTAGGAGGTCCTTTATGGCATTAACATTCACACCTTTTCCAGAACTAGGAAATGATTGTCCTGACTTTACTTTGCCTGCGGTGGACGGAAAAACTTATTCACTAAAAGACTTCCCGAAAGGCAGTCCCTTGGTTGTGATGTTTATCTGTAACCACTGCCCATATGTGCAAGCGATTGAAGATCGTTTGATCACTTTGGGAAATGACTTAAAAAAACAAAATGTTCCAGTGATAGGCATTTGTTCTAATGATGCAAAATCACATCCGGAAGATTCTTTTGAAAATCTAAAGGCTCGCGCTCAGGAAAAAAATTATCCTTTTGTATATCTTCATGATGAAACTCAGGAAGTCGCGCATAAGTTTGGTGCCGTTTGTACGCCGGATTATTTCGTTTACGATAAAAACCACAAACTAGCTTACCGTGGGCGCCTTGATGATTCATGGAAAGATGCTTCGAAGGTCACAAAACGTGAACTTTACGATGCAGTACAAGCTTTATTAAAAGATCAAAAAGCAACTGATGAACAAGTAGCCTCGATGGGCTGCTCTATTAAATGGATATAAATAATTTATGAGATACATCTTAGTTTTCGTAGCTGTCGCACTTATTTCTTTTGGTTTGTTCCTTTCAAACTACCTTGGCGCTTTTAAGGGTGTCGATATCACAACTGCCAACCAAGGACCGTTCACGACGGTTTACCTTGAACACGTGGGTCCTTATCACAAGGTGAATAAAATCATCGAAAAAGTTGAAAAAGAAATGAAGGCTAAAAACACCGAGTGTGGCCGCACTTTCGGTGAATATTTGGATGACCCGCGCCAAGTGGAAGAAGCTCGTCTTCGCTCTAAAGTGGGTTGTATTGTGGCGAAAGTCCCAGAAGGATTGCCAGAAGAATTTAAGACGGGTGAAATTCCTGGCCGCCAGTACGTAGTTGCAACTTTCACTGGCAGCCCAGGCATCGGGCCTTTGAAAGTTTACCCGCGCGTGAATGATTACTTGTTAAAACAAAATCTAAAACAAACGGGTTCTGTGGTTGAAATCTATGAGATTCATTCCATCACCGAAAAGAACGCCATGACTACCACTTACCTTTTCCCGGTTCAGTAGCGGCGGACTTTAGATCTCATACTCCGACGTGACTTCGACCTTAACTTTGATTTGTCCTGCTGACATTTCAGTTGAGGTCGATGCCGCATCATAAGAAGCCTTCATCATACCTCTAAAAGGCTGAATGGGCTGCACAGGTGCTGTAGAATGACTGATCTTAGAAACACCTTTGATTTTCACCCCAGCAGCTTTGGCGATTTCTTGCGCTTTCATTTTTGCTGCTTGCACGGCATCAGCTAAAGCCAAAGTTTCAGCTTCTTGTCTTTTATCTGAATCCCATAAGATATTGTTAATATTCACGCCAGCATCCTTAGTGCCTTTATCAGCCACCAAACTATCGATAAAGTTCCCGGTATCTTCGATCTTTCTGACCGTCACGGAAAGAGCTTGGCTGACTCTGAAACCAGTCATTTTGTTGGTGCGAGTTTTATCATCCCAGACCATTTCAGGGTTTAGACTGTAGTTTTCAGTTTGGATGTCTTCTTTCTTTATTTTAAAATCCTCAAAAGATTTTTTAATAAGCTTGAATTGCTGGGCGGCCATTTGTTGGGCCTGCTTAGCCGTCGCGGCCTTGCTCCACACTTCAACTGTCATGGTCACCATATTTGGATCCAGACTTTTTTCAGCAACACCATTTACAACAATAAATCGATCTTCGGCTTGCGCCTGTCCTGTAACTAGAAAACTGACAGTCAGGGCAGCGATAAGAAGCTTATTCATACAATTCCTCTTTCCTATAATCCTTTAAAAAGCATAAAGATTAGCCACGAATTATGGAATTCATTTGTGATCTTTTTCAAGGTTCCTTTGGCCTCCAATAGAGCTGCTAAAGCACAACCGTCTTTAACGTCCCCACTATGTCCGTGGACGCACTGATTCTAAGATTGCGCTTTCCCCTTTCTTCTTTTGATAATGGATCATTAACAAGGAGACATCATGAAAAGACTTATTTTAATTGCAGCTGCAGTCAGCATTTTTGCTACAGGTTGCGCTTCTATGAAAGAAAACCCAAACACAGCTAAAGGTGCCGGCATTGGTGCGGGTCTTGGCGCTGCGGTGGGTGCGATCATTGGTCACCAAACTGGCAAACGTAACGAAGGTGCTTTAATCGGAGCAGCTATCGGCGGATCTTTGGGTGGTGTAGTTGGTAAGCGTATGGATAAACAAGCTAAAGAGCTTGAAAAAATCGCTGAAACAAAAAGAACAGAGCAAGGTCTTATCACTAAGCTTAAAAGCGATATCCTTTTTGACACTGGTAAAGCAGATTTAAAACCAGCTGCAAAAACAAATATCAATCAACTGGCTAGCATCATGAAAAAGTATCCAGAAAATATCCTGACTATCAAAGGATACACGGATGATACAGGTACAACTGTTGTTAACAATCCACTTTCAAAACAACGTGCTGAAGCAGTTCGTGAGCAATTGATTGCTGCGGGAATGCCTGCAAACACAATGTCTTCAATCGGCATGGGTGCTGCAAATCCAGTAGATCCAGCAAAAACTAAAGAAGCTCGTTCTAAAAACCGTCGCGTAGAAATCGAAGTGACTGTTGACGAGTCAAAAGTTCCTAAAGAAGGCTAGTTTAAATCAGCCTCTAAAAAACTAAAAAGCCCCGGCATTGCTGGGGCTTTTTTATTACAATAAGTTTTTTGCGATCTCTAAAAACCGTGCCTCAGTCACCTCTGGTGGCCAAGGAATAATGGGGAAATCAAACGGTTCATCCTTACCTATATTCCAAGATGCTAGATCTTTAGTGATTAAATCACGCACCTCAGTCGCTAGTAGGCGCCGATCAATTTGTTTTACTACTTTTGGTAACGGAAATTCTAAACCAAATTTCTGGGCAATTGCCCAATGAATGCGGGATTCAATAATTTCAAAATCCGGTAGCAGAGCTTTTACGGGTGATACCAAGTCGCCGACATAGGCTTCTGTGGCATCGTGAAAAAGCATTTGTTTTGCGATTTCTTTTGTTGGCGACACCTCGGCTCCAAGGCACGAGTGCTGACCCACGCTATAGAAAAATCTGGTGTGACCGTTAAAGCGGGCTTGGCGAGCCAGCGCACAAGCGATGTCTTCTAATCTCACCGCATCTGGATCAGGTTTTAGAATATTAAAACGGGATCCGGAAAGAGTGATTACCCATGAACGTTCAATCACTTCTGGCTTATTTAGTTTCTCTGTCAGCTCGGGAAATTCTAAATTAATCATGGAAGAAACGCTTACATGAGCGTCTGGTAACTTGCATTGGAAATCGACGTGAAACAAAGCGTTAGCGCGAATTTTCCTGGAACAACAATTTGTTTAAACACGCGTTCTTACGGGTAGGTAACTTGAGACTTGTGCTTTGTCAGAACAAAGTTTCCTCACACAAAACAAAGGAGATTCCATGAAAAAATTAACAGCTCTAATTCTAGGCCTTCTGGTTTCTGTATCGGCTCACGCAATGGTTACTGAAAACTCTTCTTGGGAAGAGATCATGGCAGACCGCTATGTCCAAGTGAAGGCTCCGACAGTTTATATGGGTCGCGCGATTGATTACACTTTCGTTTGCCGCGATGGTGATAACTTGCGCACACAAAAACCAGTCGACATCACTGAGACTCGTTTCTACGGTGGTCGCGAAGGTGGCAGAACTGAAATCGTTGTTGTTGGCAGAGAGTATCTTTCAACTCCAATTGACTATGCTCATAAAGTTGAATCTTGCCGCTCTAACAGCAACCATGACTTTGACTGCAAAACCCACACTGTTTATGGCTCATACCCTCTAACAGTGACGATCCCAGTTGTTAAACGAATTTCTAACCGCAACGCTGAACGCGAAGAGCTTCTATTCAGAAAATCTTACACGGTTCCTGACTGCGATGGTGGCGTTTACCCTCACTAAATTTCAATAAGTTCTCATTAAGGGGAGGTCTTAAAACCTCCCCTTGTTCTTTCATGAAGGCTTCTCTATTTAAAGGCCTATGCAAAGACGTGATTTTATCAAAAGCAGCCTTTCTATTGCCGCCATTTCTTCCCTGCCTACAAAAGGCATTGCTCAGGGATCTACCTGGGTTTCAAAAAAACTGACTGATGATTTGCCTATCGCGAAAGTAGATGCTGGCCAAAACAACAGCTTGGATTTTAACGGTGATAATATCGACCGTCCCCACGACATTCTTTGGAACATCGACGGTTACATCGAAAAGCAAGGTGGCGAGCCTGCAGTGACTGAAGAGCTTGAAGTCGCTATTATCGGCGGTGGTATTTCTGGTCTTAGCGCTGCTTATTACCTAAGAAATAAAAAGATGGTTCTTTTAGAACAAGACACTCGTTTGGGTGGAAATTCTAAGGGTGAGCTTTATAAAGACGTTTGTTATTCCATCGGTGCTGCTTACATCTGCGAACCTGCAGCTGAAGCTCCACTAGCTGGATTATTAAACGAACTAGGAATCACAGATAAAGCGCGCAGAGAAACCAGCGAAGAAACTTCGGTGTTTTTCAAAAACGCGATCAAATCCCCGTTCTGGCAGGGGGCCACAGCCCCAGGCTCGGAAGCAGATTTTAAAAAACTGCATAAGCGGCTAGTTGAAATCTATAACGAAGCGGACTTTAGCTTTGAAGGTGACTTTGCAAAAGAATACGACCAACTGACAGTAGATCAGTGGGTTGAAAAAGAATTCGGCGACCTTCACCCTCATCTTAAAGAGTACATGCAGCTTTATGGCTGGAGTTCTTTTTGTGGATCTACTGAAGAGCTTTCTGCCTTCCAATACCTGGGTTTTTTAAGTGCTGAAACAGGTGCAATCCTAGCGTTCCCAGGCGGCAATGCCTACATCGCCCACAAAATGGCTCAGCAAACCCGCAAAGAAGCAGGTGAAAATTCCCTGCGCACCGGTTGCATGGTTTTACGTGTGCAAACGGATAAGGATTCTGTGACTGTGCTTTATGTTGATGAAATGAACGTTCTAAAAAAGATCCGTGCTAAACACGTGATCATGGCCTGCCCGAAGTTTGTGGCTAGACGACTGCTTCCAGAAATGAGCGATGAACAGTCAACGGCTGCTAAGTTCCTACCTTACCGTGCTTACCTAGTTGGTAACGTACTAACCAAAAAACCAATTCAAAGCCCAAGCTTTGAGCTTTACTGTCTACAAGGCAATGTGCCGCCAGCGCCAACTCCGATGAGACGTGGGGATCGCAATTTTTCTGACATTTGTTTTGGGTCCTGGGCACAGCAGGATAAAACAGAGCATGGTGTTCTGACTTTGTATCACGGCATTCCTTATGACGGTGCCCGCCAGTTCCTGTTTAATCCAAACAGCCACGATAAATATAAGAGCAAATATCTAGCGGATATCGAGCCAGTTTTGGCGTCGTTAAAATTGTCAGCTCAAGACATCCACGGCATTCGTCTTACTCGTTGGGGTCACGCGGTTCCTCTTTCGCAAAAAGGACTTATCAGCAGTGGTTCAGCGAAAAAAGCGGCAGCTCCGATTGGCAAACGCATTCACTTTGCTAACCAAGATAACTGGATGACTCCGTGCTTTGAAGCGGGTCTTCAAGCGGCTCTTGAAGCTTGCCAAGCAATCGCTGCAGTTAAATAGCCCATACATAAAAGCTCTATACAAAGAGGTTCATAGATAGCTAAACTCTATCTATGACTTCTTCTTCTCATGAATACGTCTTTTTAATGCATTGTGCGGACTTCGCTGAAGCCCAAGTTATTAAATCTTTTCTTTTGTCCCATGGTTTGCACCCACGAGTTCGCGATGAACAAACTCGCACCGTGGCTCCGCACTTGGGTGAATTCTTGGGGAAACTAACTTTAGAAATCCCTGAACACGAATACATGGAAGCTTCTTTAGCTTTAGAGAGCAAGGAAAAGCCCGCTTTAAAAATTGTTTCAACGACTCCACTTGAAGAAACTCAAGCCATGGCAAAACGCTCTTTATTAAATGCGATTTTAGGCTGCGTTTTGATTCCTTTGTTTTGCAATCTTATGTCGATGTCTATGGGATACCGGGTATTAAAACAGGAAGTGCCTTTAAGCAAATACAGCAGAAACAAACTTCTGCTGGCCATCGTCTTTAACTCAGTCGCTTTTTTCTTCTGGTTAACGATTGGACCTAGATTCATATTTAAATAAAAATCCCGTGTATTTCTTCAGGCTGGCTAGGACAAATTAAAATTTAGTTTAAGCTTGGCTGCATGGATCGCTTTCTTTTTCGATTATTATTAGCAGTGTTGCTATCGGCATTTGCACTTAAAGCGAGAGCCATGACCATTATCGGTTATGACTTTAATCCATTTTATTTTCACTCTGGGACGGATGGCATTCAAGGCGCCTGCTTTGATTTTCTTTCCTCGATTTGCAAATCAAGGAATGAAAACTGTAAGTTCAAAATTACTTCGCAAAATCAGGCAGTCTCTATGGTGGTCAACGGCGAAGTGGATCTAATGTGTCCTGTTGCGAAGACACCTTATCGTGAAACAGTATTGGAATTTACTGAAAGTATATTTGAAAGCAGATACTCATTTTATGCCCTTGAAGAAAATCTTGAAAGATTCAGGGAATATAAAGATATCAAAGATCAGACTGTGGGAGTCATGAATCGTTCGGCTTCACATGAGTCGTTAATAAAATTTCAAGACCGCACACCCTTTAAAATCATGCCAGAGGAAACGGCCACTGCAGTTATGAGGAAAGCGGAAAGTAAAGTTTATCCTCTGGTATATATGAACCGTGATGTTGCAAATACCTGGATTAAAAAGAATCGCAGCTCTTTAAAGGAAATACCTGCGTTAGGTGAAGACATTGTTTACTTTATTGCATTTTCCAAAAAAAGAGCCGAAGCAATTCGAGCAAAAAACTTTGCAGATGAAATTAAAAAGCTTAAACGAACGAAGTTTTTATCGGAACTAAGCGCGAAGTATCAACTGCAGCCCGCCAATCATTCGCATTTGAATTAATAATATTTATCTAAAAAACGGAAATACTGATCTTTAAAAACATCCAGTTCCATTTTGTTATTATCTTTATCAAACACTTCGGGAATTTTTAAAATCACCTTATTATTTTCTTTTTTGTATTCAAGAAACTTGGTGAAAAGGATCAACTTGTCACTGCCGGAAATCTCAGAAAAATAAGGAACAAAAAAACTTTCAATCTCTGCCTTTTCCGGCAAAAAACCATCAACTAGATTCATCTGATTTACAAATGCTCTGGGGCAATAAAACAGTCTTAGGCGCTGACACTTTACTTTCTGAATCCAGTTATGAAAATTGCGAATACCCAACGAATTAATGGCTTGAAGATCTTTAAGTTCAATGTGCAGGTCAAACGACGGATTGACCTCAACACCGTCTAAAGATGAAGAGTATTCATTCAAGCTGCCTTTGAGCTGAATGGTGGTGCATTTATCTTGTACGCTGAATGAAAGTTGCAGAGCCATGGCTCATAGTAGCTGAAATACCTAAGGCTTTAAAGGGCTACAATAAAATCAAAGGAAATATAGACTGATGAGGTACAAGTGCGGACCAGTTTTGTTTAGTCCATATAAATAAAAAAGCGGAGTTTCCTCCGCTTTTTTAATGAACCTTGTATGGGCTGACGCCGATTATAGGCCACGGATCAAGTTCAACGCACTCCCCGCGCGGAACCATTTTAATTGTTCTGCGTTGTAGGTGTGTTTCAACTCGATTTTTTCTAACGTTCCGTCTTGGTGTTTGATCACCATAGTCACGTTCTTACCTGGAGCTAGATCTTTAAGATCAACTAGGCTTACAAGGTCTGTTTCTTGAATTTTGTCGTAATCTTTTGGATTAGCGAAAGTCAAAGCCAACACACCTTGTTTTTTCAAGTTTGTTTCGTGGATACGAGCAAAAGACTTCGTGATTACAGCTGTACCACCCAAGAATCTTGGCGACATCGCTGCGTGCTCACGAGAAGAACCTTCACCGTAGTTTTCATCACCGATGATAACCCAGCCACGACCTTGTTTTTGGTAGTTACGTGCGATTTGCGCAAACTCAATACCAGTTTCGCCAGTCAGGTGGTTTTTACCTTTACCGATTTCACCAGTGAACGCGTTATCTGCACCCAACAACATATTGTTAGAGATGTTGTCTAAGTGACCACGGTAATTCAACCATTTACCACCCGGAGAGATATGATCCGTTGTACATTTGCCTTTTGCTTTCGCAAGTACCAAATTATCAACGAAGTCTTTTCCGTCCCATTTTGTGAATGGAGAAAGAAGTTGCAAACGATCTGAAGTCGGGCTGACCGCTACTTGAGCCGTTGCACCTGCTGGTTTTTGGTAACCTTCTGTATCAGGGATAAATCCTTTCGCAGGAAGTTCCGGAGCTACAGGAGCTTGAAGTTTAATTTTACCTTTTGGTCCTTCAAGTTCATCCGTCGCAGGGTTGAAGTCCAAACGACCCGCAAGGCCCAACGCCATAACCATTTCTGGTGAACCAATGAACGCCAAAGTTTCTGGGTTCGCGTCGTTACGGGCACGGAAGTTACGGTTGAACGAAGTCACGATCGTGTTCTTTTCACCCGTTTTAACGTCGTCACGTCTCCATTGACCGATGCAAGGTCCGCAAGCGTTCGCTAGAACTGTTGCACCCACTTCGTTGAATGTCGCCATCTGACCGTCACGTTCAATTGTTTTTTGAATCTGTGTCGAACCTGGAGAAACCAAGAATGGTTGGTTCATTTTTACGCCGATATCCATAGCTTGTTTTGCTACGAAAGCTGCTCTGCCGATATCTTCGTAAGAAGAGTTCGTGCAAGAACCGATAAGTGCTGAAGAAATTTTTAAAGTATAACCTTTTTCAGCCGCTTCTTTTTTAAGAGCAGAAATTGGACGAGCGATGTCTGGAGAGTGAGGTCCAACTAAGTGTGGCTCAAGAGCAGACAAGTCGATTTCGTATACTTCATCAAAGTACTTACCTGGGTTTGCAACAACGTCAGCGTCTGCAGAAAGAAGATCTTTATGAGCGTCTGATACTTTTGAAAGCTCCTCACGGCCTGTAGATTTTAAGTATGCAGCCATGCGGTCGTCGTACGGGAACACAGAGCAAGTCGCACCAAGTTCAGCACCCATGTTTGTGATGGTTGCTTTACCAGTACAAGAAATTGAAGCAGTACCTTCACCGAAGTACTCAACGATTTTATCTGTTCCACCTTTTACAGTCAGCATTCCGCAAAGTTTTAAGATCACGTCTTTTGCTGAAGCCCAACCAGAAAGTTTACCTTTCAAGTGAACACCGATTAGTTTTGGATTTTTAACTTCCCAAGGAAGACCTACCATCACGTCAGAAGCGTCAGAACCACCAACACCCACTGCGCACATACCAAGACCACCCGCATTTGGCGTGTGAGAGTCAGTACCGATCATCAAACCACCTGGGAAAGCGTAGTTTTCAAGAATTACTTGGTGAATGATACCAGCGCCTGGTTTCCAGAAGCCGATGTTGTAACGAGAAGAAGTTGTTGCAAGGAATTCAAAAACTTCTTTGTTCGACATGTTTGATGCAGTCATATCTGCATCTTTACCTTTGTAAGCTTGGATCAAGTGATCGCAGTGTACTGTTGAAGGAACAGCTGCTTCATCTTTTCCAGCAAGCATGAATTGCAACAAAGCCATTTGTGCTGTCGCATCCTGCATCGCCACACGGTCAGGTCTTAGAAGAAGGAAACTTTCACCACGAACCAATTCTTGGTTTTGAGGATCGTCTAAGTGACCGAACAAAATTTTCTCTGCAAGTGTCAAAGGACGGTTCAAGCGGTTGCGAACGACAGCCAATCTTTCAGCTGTTTTCTTGTAAACGTTCTGTACCATTTCTGGCGACGTTTCGATTTTAGAAGCCATTGTAATTGCCTTTCTTTGATGAACGCCTCATCCTAATGAAAATCAGTTGAAAGCTCAATGTTTGACAGTGTTTGTGCGAGGCATAATGGACCTTCGGCTTTTCAAAAATATAGTGATCCTCACAGGTGCTGGAATCTCTGCGGAGAGCGGCATTCGCACCTTCCGGGACCAAAACGGTTTATGGGAGGAGCATCGCATTGAAGACGTCGCAACGCCCGAGGCTTTTGCACGGAACCCTGCCCTGGTTCAGCGTTTCTATAATCTTAGAAGAGCCCAACTAAAATCCAATGACGTTCAGCCAAATGCCGCTCATTTCGCTCTGGCAGAGTTAGAGGCCGCGTGGGAGGGGGATTTTCTTTTAGTGACCCAAAACGTAGATAACCTGCACCATCGAGCCGGATCAAAAAACCTGCTGCATATGCACGGAAGGCTAGACAAAGTTTACTGCCAGTTTTGCTCGGAAAAATTTGAATGGCTTGAAGACCTAGCTGTAGATGAGACTTGCCCTCATTGCGGCAGAAAAAACGGCGTACGGCCTGACATCGTGTGGTTTGGGGAAATGCCCCATCATATGGAGGAAATTTACGCGGCCCTGGATAAGGCAGACTACTTTATAAGCATTGGCACTAGTGGCAAGGTCTATCCTGCTGCAGGGTTTGTGCAAGTGGCATGGAAAGCCACAAAAATTGAAATCAACGTTAAGGACACGGAAATTTCAAAGGCCTTTGATCATCACTATATCGGACCGGCTTCCGTTGAAGTGCGAAAAGTCGTTGATGAATTTTTAAAGGGCCCAGAATCCTAATATCCTGGCGCCCCTGCTTCGGCTTCACCTTCGCCTGACTTATTTTCTGATTTTTCAAAAAGAGGCAAATATTCTTCGTAACCTTCTTTTGCCAAATCTTTTACTGGAATAAATCGAAGCGACGCTGAGTTCATGCAATATCTTTTTCCCGTGGGCGCGGGACCATCATCAAACACGTGACCTAAGTGACTGTCGCCAAATTTACTGCGCACTTCTACGCGTGGATGGGAAAGATGGATATCGGGTTTCATCACAATATTTTTTTCTTCAAGGGGTTTTGTAAAGCTGGGCCAGCCAGTTCCAGAATCATATTTATCAAGGGAAGAAAAAAGCGGTTCACCTGACACCACATCAACGTAAAGCCCGGGCTCTTTGTTGTCCCAGTATTTATTGCGAAATGGATGTTCCGTTCCTTCCATTTGCGTGCACTCATACTGAAGGGAATTTAATTTTCTTTTCAGCTCGCTGAGCTCAGGTTTGTGATAGCTTGAGAAATCTTTCATACAAGCCTCCCGTTTTCGTTTTCTATTCTACGCCTTCTTTGGCTTGGATATTAGTTCCCTTAAGACCTTAGTTCTTTGCAAGGGGTTGAAAGTTTGTGTGCTAACAACTGGTATATTAAATAAAACCCTGGGTCCATTTCTGCAAAGCAAGTTTGGTGCAAAAATCTTTTGATTATTCATAAGCACCCCATTCTTCGTAATATGAACTAAACAGTAACTCATGTTGCGATGAAATTAAAAAAGGGGCTAAGATGAAAAACTGTGCATCATTATTTTTGCTCTTACTCTTTTGTATTCCCTCGGTGTCTTACAGTCTTGATCGCAAGGCGGACATTCTAAAAAGTTTAGTGAATCGCCAGTGCCAAAAATCCATCACTGAAAAGCAAGCTCTGCAATTCGTAAAAATGATTTACCTTACATGCATTCCCGATTCCAATGTTTCGGTCTTGAAAGATTGCTCGTTACCGTGCCGAAAAGCCACGGTTGAAACCGTCGTTGGTCCTTGACACATCTGTGGGTATTTAATTCTACCTCTGTCACTCTCAGAACTATAGTGGAGTGATGAGAAATTCGGCACGTTTCTTTATTATACTATTCGCATTAATTCCCTTACTAGCTAAAGCTCAGGAGCAACCCACTCTTGAACAAAGAATTAAAATTCTGGAAGAAAAAATAACTGAAGCCCAAGCTCAACAATCTCTGAACATTTTTAAATTCAGCGGGCAAATGACTTCGTCATATGACGACATTGCTGTCAAAGAAGATTATCCAGATCCTAAAGACAATACGGGCCTTAACTATCTTCGCCTGCGCTTTTCTTTAGATATGGTAGCCGACCTTGATCCAAAGTTAAAAATTTATACTCGCATGACTACAACCAAGTTTTTTAATCGGCTTCATGCCCAGGGATTAGAGACTCGGCCAAATGATTTTGATGCTGCTTATAGATACGGTGGACCAAGTGTATTTTTGGAAAAGGCCTACTTAGACTATATCGTAAATAATAAATTTACCATCTCCGTCGGAAAGTTACCGACTGTAGAGGGAGGACCAAGTCACATTTGGGATAGTCAACCTCGTCAGGGGACCTACCCCATGATGAACTTCAACGTGCCCTTGGATGGAGTGGCTGGCACTTACAAGCTTGATATGCCTTCCGGGTATGGCGCATTTTTAAGAATATTATATACACCCTTTACCTTTGTTAATTTAGGTACACCTAATGATGCGTATTTGAAATTCCCGAAAGAGGATTATAGCGGTATCACTCCAATGGGTGCCGACATTAAAAACATCTTTAATCTTTTTGCTGCCCAGTTAGAATACACCTTTCCAACACAATTCGCTAATGACTTAAATTCTATTGCGCTTCAATCAACCCATCTGCCAGATGCACCTGCTATGACGGGTGCTGGGACTTCTAATCTGCGTTACACAGCTCAAGCAGATACCGCCTACCTTCGCTTAAGCAGATTATTTAATGTGCCTCTAACCTTGGTAACTTCTTTCACCTATACAGCAATTGATGCATTTGGCTTTGCAGCTCCTGGTGTGGGTATTGGCGGCTCTTCACCAGAGACACATCATTATGGCCACAGCCTTGTGGTTGACCTTCGTTATGATTTAAAAAAGTGGGCATTAGGCGCTGAATACCTCGAGGTCTCCCAGAATGTGTTTGGCTTTTCCACTGCTGATGAGGACTTAGTGCGCTTTTATAGAACTCCGGGATGGGGGCAACACTATTATTTGACTAGAAAGTTGACTCCGTTAGTGACCCTGCGTTTTGGATATCGCCACAAAGTCCAAACAAATCTTCCCTTAACCGCTGGAAATTTAGTTCATACCGACCGAGACATTAGAAACTTTTACGTACGTTTAAGAACGGATTTTTAAAGTACATGAAAATCTGGGCGCTGTTTGCTTTTATTACGGTTATCTCTAATTTCGCTTGGGCCCAAGACCCTAGCGACGATCCTGCTTTGATTGAACGCGTGCGAATTCTGGAAGAAAAGCTTGCAGAACTACAGGCCGATCAAAATTTGGATTTTATTAGATTCGGTGGTCAGATGACCTCCTCCTACGACGACATATCCGTGAAGGAAGCCTACCCCGCCACGCTAGATAACACTGGCTTACAATATCTGCGGCTGAGATATTCCTTCGACATGTTTATGGATTTGGATCCGAGATTAAAAATCTATACGCGAATGACGGCGTCCAAATTTTTTAATCGTGCGGAGGCGCAGGGACTCCTCACAAGACCCAATGACCTCGATGCCGCCCACAAATATAACGGTCCTTCAGTGGTTCTTGAAAAAGCTTATTTAGACTATTCAGTGTCCCCTTCGCTTGTTTTATCCATTGGTAAGTTACCCACAGCAGAAGGCTTACCGACTCATTTATGGGACAATCAACCTCGCCAGGGAACTTATCCCTATATGAACTTCAATATTCCGTTGGACGGCCTAGCGGCGACTTACAAATTTAATGAAGAACTGCCAGAGGGACACGTTCTCGCTGTGCGCGGACTTTATACTCCTATTACTACGGTAAATCTTGGTAACGGTGAAAACTCCTACCTCAATCCCCCGAAAGAAGATGTAAACGGCACGACACCGACGGGCCGAGACGTACCTCCCATGAGTAATGCATTTACCCTACAGTTTGACTATTCAGCAGAACATGTTCCCCTGGGAAAATACAACGGCATCATCTTCCAAAATACAAAACTGCGGGACTTACCACTCCCATCGGGTGTTGGAACTTCAGATCTAAGCTATAGTGGAGAAATCAATACTCTCTACATTGAGTTTCTTGATTTTCTTCGCTCGCGTTTTGATTTCACGGCAATGTATTCATACACGATTATTGATGCCTATGGATTTTTCGCTCCTGGATATGGTGCAGGCGGAACCATGCGCGAATCACATCTTTACGGACAAAGTCTACTCGTCAGCGGTAGATATCATTTTAAAAAATGGATAATGGGCGCGGAGTATATTCAGAACTCCCGCCAGGCCTTTAGCTTTTCAACTGCTGATGAAGATCTTGTGAAATTTTACCGGAATCCCGGCTGGGGATATCACATTTATTTCACAAAAAGACTCAATGACTTTTTAACTTTACGGATCGGGTATCGGGGAAAAACTCAAACAAACTATTACGTGGCGCCGGGACCGATACAAAGCACGGATCGAGATATTCGAAACTATTATATTCGCTTAAGAACGGATTTTTAGGGGTGATATGAAAACGATGATATTTTTACTCTTAATATTATTTTTTGCGCTCAGCTTTGCCAGTCCGGGCAAAGTTGAAACTGTTAAGGAAGTCTTGATGGCAGAGTGCAATATGAGTGTCACGGACGAAGAGGCCCTTCGCCACATTCGTCAACTTTACTTATCCTGCATTCCGGATTCAGAAGTCGATATCAGAGAAGGCTGCACGGTTAAGTGCTTAAAAACGTCCCCCGGGATGGTTATCGGGCGATGAAGAAAATAACTACCGCATCACCGGCGGCCCGCTTCGTAATACGGACCGCGAGCATAATAACATTTACCTACGATTGCGAACCGACTTTTAAGCTTTCGTCTCTACACCTGAAATAACAGAGTTGAGAACTTTTTTAGCACGGTCGACGTGCCCTTTCATGACAGAAACTTCTTTTAAATTTCCTAACATTTCTTCTGGCGCAAAACTAAGTGTTTGGAAAATCTCAAAGTTCTTTTTAATCTCTTCACCGTGATCACGTCTTAGACTTGGCGGCATTTTACCTAATAGAGTTTCTAGCTCTTGAGCTGCGCCACCTTCACCTGCGACGTTTCCTAAAACTGTATAAAAGATATTAGTCATCTCGACGCCCACTTTTCTAAAGTCACCTTTATTAAGAGCTGCATCGACTTGTTTATATCTTTTGGCTACAAGTTCTTTAAGTGATCTACGGCGACGTCCCCAACCAAAAGCTCTTTGCGCTTTTGCTAATAACACGACTGAAATACCGCCATAAACTAAGAACCATAACCAAGGACGGTAAAGCACAGTCGCTTCGACGGCTGGCTGCCAAGTCATTAATGGATCAGGCAATCGGTTTTCAACAATTTTTGGTTTCATGGCAGGTTTTGCCGGGTCTCCCATGCGTGACGATGAGCCCACTGGAGCGTTGGGGTTGTTTACGATTTTTAGCTGTATCGGCTGAGTCGAGCGTGTCGCATATTTTTTAGTTTGTGGATCAAACATGCTGACGCTGATCGCTGGAATTGTCAGATCCCCTTCTTGTCGTGGGATGACTAAAACTTCAAATTCTTTAAAGCTGCGACCGTTTTTAAAGAACTTAGATTCAGATTTCGTATCGTATTGTTCTAAACCCGTCGGCCAGTTGATTGCCGGCAAGTCGATCAGTTTAGCATTTCCTGCTCCCTCAAATCGAACTCTTAAGCTGAGCGGTTGATTCACAGGAACACTTGTTCCTTCAACACTAGCATTCACTTCAAACTGCCCTACGGCCCCAGTAAAGTCAGAAGGCCTGCCTTCCACTGGCAAGGGTTTTACTTTAATCGGAACGCGGGCTGAACTTTTCGTGTATTCATAAGGCTTTCCGAAGAAACCGCCAAAACCCTGGGCCGGAGTTCTGACGCGGGATTTGATTTTATATTCATCAATGGTCGCAGTTCCTGCTTTGATAGGGAAAAGCGCATGGGACGCAAGCAGAGCTTTTTTCCAAGGTACGCCATTGACCACTTCTTCGCTAAATTGAATGGACGGCACTTCTTCAATGATCTCTTTCCAGAATCCTTTTAAACTTGGGAACTTTAAACGATCTAAAGTTTCCATCTGGCCGCGGGTGTAGATGTACCAATTCACGGTGACTTGTTCACCTTCGTAAACTTCTGTCTTATCTACTTCCACTGAGATAAAAAAGGCCTCATTGGGATTCGTTGGCAGACTTCTAAACGCTGCTTCTGGCAATCCGCCGTTTACACCTGAAGGATAGTCTTCATCAGGCACACCGGGCTGCATCTGTTGTTGCATCAAACGCTGACGTTGGCGCAAAAGCTGATTGAACATTTCTTCTTCAGCGCGGTCCATGGCTTCAAAAGGGTCTTCAAAGCCTGGCATTCCCGGCATTTGATTTGGACGAGGACGAGGTTTTGGTGCAGCTCCATCTTTATTTACTTTGATAACAATGGGCTGGGTTCTAAAGACTTTACCATTTACGACAACTTCAAACGCCGAAAGGCTTAAGTTCCCCGTGCGCTTTGGTCCTAGCATATAGTGAAACTCTTTTCGCCTTTGAGTTTCAAATTGCATTCCTGAACCGGTGTTCACTAATTTTTGCGCGACAGCTGTTGAGGTCCAATTATTTAATAAATCAAAACCATCAAGATCAGGAACGCGGGGATCCTGAATATCCACGTCATCTTCTGAAGACACCACGGCCACAGTTAAAGTGAAAGTGTCGCCGGCACCAATTTCATTACGGTCCACGGTGGCTTGCACAGTGGTGCCCGCGGCTGATGCAAGCACCCCCCAAAAAATAAAACTAAGAAAGAACAGATAATTACCAATCTTTGTCACGAGGCTGCTCCTTCACTTCTTTCTTATTGTACTCAGCTCTGATTTTTTCTTCTTGCTGTTTTAGTTCGCCCAAGATTTTTTTAACATCCGCTTCTGACAATTCTTTTCCTTGGAAAGGACGAGGTTTGTACTTTGGCGATTGTTTCATTTCTTTTTTATCGTCTTTTTGTTCTTGGTCTTGTTCTTTATCTTTGTTTTGATCACCTTGACCGTCTTTGTTTTGGTCTTTTTGTTGATCTCCACTTTGATCTTTTTGATCTTTTTGGTTTTCACCACCGCCCCCGCCGCCTTCGCCTTGGGTCAGAAGTTCAATATTAGTTTTCACTTCTTTAGAGGACGGAACGATTTCTAGGGCTTTTTGGTAAAAAGCCAAGGCTTCATCAATGCGTTTAGCTTTGCCTAAAAGCTGCGCTTGATTAAAGCGGGCCATGAATACCAATTCTAGATTTTGTTCTTTTAAAGCCAAGGTTTCGGCTTCCTTATAGGACGCTAAGGCTTTTTCTGCCTGTTGCAAACCTTCAAAACTTAATCCTAGATTTAAATGCAAAGCACTGACAAAGGGATCGTATCTTAAAGCTTCAAGATATTTTTCCATCGCTGTCGGAAATGTTTGCGATTTCAAATCATTATTCGCCGTTTGATTAAGTTGCAATGTGCGCAAGTCAGGACGGCCCGGTCCACAACCAGTCAATAGAGTGATAACAATAGAGGTATAAATTAGGCTACGCAGGGGGCACCTCGAATCGTCCTTTCCAGAAGCGGAAGCCTTGACGGCGCTCGCCTAGGAATAACTCGATTAATGCTACTAAAATACCTAATAACAACACAGTTTGAAAACGCTCTTCGTATTGTGTCGCCATGGTGGCATCAAACTCGGTCTTTTCAAGTTTCGTGATATCTTCCACTAAAAGTTTAGTTTGATCGCCGCCAAAGGTTGCAAAATAAAAACTGCCTTTGCCTGCCTCAGCAAGGGATCTGAGAGCATCCCCCTTCACTGTAGTTAAGATGGTTTGACCTTGGCGGTCTTTTTTATAACCTTTTAAAAATCCCATGCCATCTCTGACTGGAATTGCGCCGCCTTTTTCGGTTCCATAAGCTAAAGAAAAAATGCGCACACCCTCACCCGCCATTTTCTTAGCTTCTTCTAAAGCTCCAGGCTCGTGGTCTTCACCGTCTGAGGCGATCAAAATCACGCGGGTTACTTTGACAGTATCATCCGTAGTCACACCGCCGCGATTAAAGGCATCTTTTGCCACGCTTAACGCTTCCGTGAAGTTTGTACCTTGGGATGAAACCGAGTTTGGCTCTAAGGATTCAAGATACATTTTAATCGCACCCGGATCATTAGTAAGAGGCGATAAAAGTGCTGCAGATCCTGCAAACGCCACAACACCCACTTTGTTTCCAGGCATCAAATCCATCAAACGGCTTAATTCGCTTTTAGCTTGGGCTAAACGTGAAGGTTTCACGTCCTCGGCCATCATACTTTCTGATACGTCGACAGCGAAAATGATTTCTACGCCTTCTGATTTTACTTCTTGTTGGCTTTCACCCATTTGTGGGCGGGCCAAGGCAAGAACAAACAAGAACACTGTTAAAACCTGTAAGAACGTTTTTAGTTTTCTTTTTTTATTGGAAACGGAACTAGCAAGGAAAGGATAAAGTCTTGAACCAATAGCGTCGGTCATGCGTTTTTTGGAACGACGATCAAAAAAATATCCTACTACAATAATAATCGGAATTAGCCACAAATAGTTAAAAGCGGCCACGTTTTCAAAGCGAAACATTATGGCACCCTCCTTAACCATGATCTTCCTAATAAGACACCCGTTAAATATAAAACGATGGCAATCACTAAGTATGGTGGGAATTGTTCTGTGTAGTTTGTGAATTTATTCACGTCGATTTTAGTTTTCTCTAAGTTGTCGATGTCGTTAAAGACTTTTTGTAAAGCGCCTTCATTTGTCGCGCGATAAAATTTTCCGCCCGTATCTTTTGCCATACGAGACAGTAAGTCTTCATTCACGGTACTTTCAAATGGCTGGTAAGTTTTTACTTTTTGCCCAAAGATGTCTCTAGAATAAACTGGAATTCTCGTTGGACCGTCTTTACCAATTCCAATAGAATAAACTTTAATACCATAACCTTTGGCGATCTCTAAACCAGTTTCCGGATCAATAGTACCAGAGTTGTTTTCTCCGTCCGTCATGAAAATCATCACCCGGCTTTTTGCTTGAGAGTCTTTTAATCTTCCCGCAGCGTTAGCCATAGAAACACCAAGAGCCGTACCGTCTTTAATCTTGGCACTGGAGGCACTAGTGATTTCACCAACTCTTTGTAAAATCAGCTGATAATCCAAAGTTGGTGGAACGAGCGTGAAAGATTCACCGGCAAAAACCACGAGACCAATGCGGTCCGAACTTCTGCCTTCGATGAATTTTTTAATAGTTTCCTTTGCCGCTTCAAGACGATTTAACGGCTTCATATCTTCAATCAACATACTGTCAGACACGTCTAAACAGATGACGATATCAATACCTTCTACATTCTTTCGAATCTTGGTATTCATTGTTTGCGGACGGGCTAGGGCCATGATCGCAAATACCAACGCCAGTGCCTTAAGAATTGTTGGCAAGTGCATCAATCGTGTGCGCAAGCTCGGTGTTACACTTTTTAGAACGTCTACAGAACCAAATTGCAAAGTCGGTGTCTTCTTACGGCGATTCCAGAAGGTCCACGCTAAGATCAGTGCCAAGGGAAGCAATAGCCAAAAAGCCCACAGAGAATGATAGGTCATGACATTCTCTCCATTTCTTCAACCAGGTGCCGTGTTGAAGTGGCAATGTTTAAAACATCCTGTTCTTTAAGATTTTCTTTATCTTGAAAACCACGACTGTATTCATTTAAAAGTTTTTTTAAGTCGTCGCCAAAATGCTGGTAAACCTTAGTGTGGTGTTTTTTTAGATCTTTCAGAATCAAACGATCATTCCACTCTAAAGCTGGCACTTGATAACGACGAGTTAAGAAAAGTTTTAACATGTTATTTGTGTCTTCTAGACATGTTTGAATGTCTTCTTTACTAGCTGCCACACCGAAGAACACAGAGTTTACACGTTGTAGTTTTCTAAAACTTTGATGGAACTGAGCTAACGGAGATAGGGCTGAATCATGTTCTTTAAGGCGCTGTAGCATGTTTCTGCGTTGAACTACGCGATAGATTTTAGCCACAACCAATAGAATAACTAATCCAATAAAACCGGCAAGCATCGCCCAATAAAGCATGGGCACAGAAAGTTGCGCAGGTCCTATAGGACCAAAAGGTTCTTGTTTTACCTCAGGGGCGCCGGGTGCTGGTTTTGGTAAAACAGATTGAACTGCATATTGAACAGGCCCAAGACTCAAAGTTTGGGAGCCGTCACTTAATTGCAAGTCATCGAATTGAATCTCGCCGGCTTTATAAGCTGTAGCAGTGATGTCAGCCACCGTTGAACTTCTAAATTCAAATTTGAGTAAGTGGATTTTATATTTTTGTTCTGGCTTTAATACAAAATGAAGCTTTTCCTGATCCAGGTTTTTAGGAAACTCCCCTTCACATGCTAGAAGAATTTCCCGCCCGACAGTGATTTCATTTTCATTTAACCCCTCAACAGCGGGGATTTCCACTTTACACTGAATCATTGCCATTATTATCTCTTCTTAAAAAATGCGACCAGCGGATTAACATAATCTTCGCTGGATTTCACATCCACCCGTTCAACTTGCGAAAGCCTTAAGGCTTTATCACGTTGATCTTTGCGTTTTAAGACAGCCTCTTCATACTGGGCACGGAAGCCAGGCGAAGAAGTGTCCACTGTTAGAATTTCGCCAGTTTCAGCATCCTGAACTTCAATCACACCCATGCGCGGTAACGAGTATTCTGCAGCATCATTGACCACGCACGCGACCACGTCGTGTTTACGACCTAAAAGTCGTAAACTTTGATCAAAGCCCTGATCCATGAAATCGCTGAACACAAAAACTGTCGCGCGCTTTTTTAAAATACCTTGCAGGTAACTAAAGCCGGAAGACAGTTTGGTGCGATGACTTTTAGGTTGAAAGTAAAATAAATCGCGAAGAAGTCTATGCACATGTCCCCGTCCCTTTTTGGGTGGAACGAAGTGTTCAACTTGATCACTAAAAAGTAATAGGCCGACCTGGTCATTATTTTTCACCGCCGAAAAAGCTAAGAGTGCCGCCATGTGGGTCATGACCTCGCCCTTAAAGTACGGCCCGGTTCCAAAATCACTGGAACCACTGACGTCGACTGCTAAAATCAAAGTCAGCTCACGCTCTTCTTCAAAAGTTTTGATGTAGGGTTTTCCTGTACGTGCAGTTAAAGGCCATGAAATGCTGCGCACGTCATCGCCTGGAACGTATTCCCTGAAATCCGCAAAAGTCATCCCTTGGCCCTTAAAGGCCGTGTGATATTCGCCGGCAAAAAGATTGTTCACAAGTTTTCTTGTGTTGATCTCTAAGAGCTTAACTTTTTTTAGAACCTCAGGAGGTAAACTCACTATGGCACCTCGATTTGGCTCAAGATTTCTTTGATGATGTCATCAGTTTTGATGTTTTCTGCTTCAGCTTCGTAAGTCAGGATTAAACGATGTCTCATCACGTGGTAAGCAATTGCTTTTACGTCTTCAGCCGTTACGTAACCTCTGCCGCGGATGAACGCGTGGGCTTTCGCTGCACGGTACAAGCTGATCGTTGCACGCGGTGAACCACCGACGTTGATCAGATTTGCGATACGGCTTAAACCGTATTCGCCCGGTTTTCGAGAAGCCATGATCAATTCAACGATGTAGTTTTTAATTTTATTATCTACGTAAATTTGATCTGCGCGTGCCGAAGCTCTTAGTAAGTCTTCTTGCGAAATCACGGAATTCACCACAGGTTTTTCATTCGTACCCATGCGGTTTAGGATTTCTAGTTCCTCGCCTTTTCCTGGGTAAACGACGTTAATCTTAAACATGAAGCGGTCCATCTGCGCTTCTGGAAGAGGATAAGTACCTTCTTGTTCCAGCGGATTTTGTGTCGCCAGAACTAAGAAAGGATTAGAAAGTTTGTAAGACACATCACCAATCGTAACTTGTTTTTCTGCCATGGCTTCAAGCAGTGCTGATTGAACTTTTGCCGGCGCACGGTTGATCTCGTCAGCAAGTACGATGTTGGTAAAGATAGGACCCTTACGAGGAGCAAACTCCCCTGATTTCGGATTAAAAATCATCGTCCCGATTAAGTCTGTCGGCAAAAGATCGGGAGTGAATTGAATTCTTTGGAAATCTAAAGAGATTGATTTTGAAACCGTCGCGATTGTAAGAGTTTTTGCTAATCCCGGAACACCCTCTAGCAAAATGTGGCCCCCCGTTAAAAGGCCCATCATAATGCCTTCCACCATCTCTTTTTGACCAACGACAACTTTGTTAATCTCAGCCATCATTTTTTCGATAAATTGGCTTTCTTGCTTAATGGCGGCGTTCAGGGCCATGATGTCAACTTCACTCACGATGTTCCTCCTAGGACAGACAGTTTATTTCACAATTTTCCTCCTAACTCCGCAAGCTTAGACTTTGTAGAACAGCGCTTCCCATACCCTTGCCAAGTACCCGAATAAGTGGGACAAAAAATATATGATAAACAACAATACAAAAGTCTGGCTTTTCATTCTCTTCAGCTCCCTGGCGTTGCTCATCGCGGGTTACCAACTTGGTGAACGCTTAGGGCTTAGCATTGGTTTTTTGCTAGCGTTGCTACTTAACTTTTTTGTTTTCTTTTATGGCGAAAACCGAGTGCTTGGAAAGTTGAACGCAAAACGCGTGAAGGGCCAAGATGCTTGGGGAGTTATTGATATTGTTGAGCGCGTATCCCAAGAGTTAAGAATCCCGGCTCCCGCGATTTATATTACTCCCCATTCTTCTGCCAATGCGTTTTGCGTGGGACATTCGTGGAAAAGGGGCTCACTGGGTTTTACTGAGGGTTTATTAAAAACGTTCTCTGAACGAGAGCTGACCGCTGTGGTTGCCCATCAATTATGTCACATTCGCAGACTTGATACTTTTGCTTTCGGCGCGTCGAGCACGCTAGCAAATTCTGTTGTCGGAATTGGACAGTTCTTAGACTCGCTACTTCCTAAAAAGGTGCAATTTTTTGCTGCGCTTCTTTCACCTATTGGTTGGGTTATCATTAAGTCCGTCGTGAATGAAAAATCGTTTTATGAAAATGATTTAATGGCGACAGAGTTATTAGCTAGTCGCAATGAATTAGGCGAAGTCCTGTGGCGCATGGAAGGTTTAGCGCAAACCCAACCATTAAGCGTCCCACCTTGCACAAGCCACCTTTTTATGGTGAATCCAGAAGGCTTTAGGCAAAAGAATTTATTTTTAAGATCCCACCCGGCCATCGAGGTTCGGTTGCAAAAGTTAATGGGATATTACCCCATCTAACTTGACAGGGAAAAATGCGAACTCATTTTTAAACTACTTCGTGAGGAAATTTATGGCTGAAAAATTAGAAGCTTCATTTTCTGTTTTAATTATGTCCATCGCCTCGTCAGCCGTAATGGCTATGGGTTTGGCGCCAAACCCGCAAAACGGCGAAACGACGAAGGATAAAAATATGGCTCGATTTAACATCGACCTTCTATTGGTCCTGCAAGAAAAGACCAAGGGAAATCTTTCTAGCGATGAAGCCAAATTTTTGGAAAACTTAATTAGTGATTTACAAATGAAATACGTGTCCATTTAGAACCGACGAAGTCGGAATGTAGACAGGAGACATTTTTATGAAAAAATCTGTGTTCTTAGCGTTCGCAATGTCCATTGCGCTTGCAGTTCCAGGCCAAGCGCAAACGTTTCCTAAAGATCCCCCGAAACTTAAACTCAGCGAACCTTTGCCTGGAAATCTATTTCAAGAATTAGCGAAGGCGATCAATCCTGCGGTCGTAAATATTTCTACGACGGCTCTTCCTAAAAATGTCGGTCGCATGCGTGATCCGATGCTTGATATGCTTGAACAGCTTTATGGCTTTCGTATGCAACAACCTCAGCAAAGCCAACGTCCTCAACAAATTGGTTTAGGCACTGGCTTCATCATTCGTGAAGATGGTTTGATTGTGACAAACAATCACGTGATTGCGGGTGCGGATCAGATCAACGTGCAATTAAGCGGCAAGGATAAAACTGTCTATGAAGCGACTTTGGTTGGCAGCGATGAACGCTCTGATATCGCTTTGATCAAAATCACTCCGAAAAATAAACTGACTGTGGCGGTAATGGGATCTTCAAAAGATCTTGAAGTCGGCGAATGGGTCGCTGCTTTCGGTAATCCATTTGGTCATGATCATTCAATGACAAAAGGGATTATTTCTTCTTTGGGTCGTGCGATCACAGAGATTAATAAAATTCCTTTGATTCAAACTGACGCTAGTATCAACCCAGGTAACTCTGGCGGTCCTTTAGTAAATACGAAAGGTCAAGTCATAGGTGTTAACTCCGCCATCGACGCTCGAGCGCAAGGCATCGGTTTTGCGATTCCGATTGATGAAGTTAAAGCGATTCTGCCAGTGCTTGAAAGCAAAGGGAGAATTGCCAGGGGTTATATCGGCGCTGCCCTGGGAGACCTTGATCCTGAAGCTGCTGAGTATCTTGGGATGGGTGATGTTCGTGGTGCTGTTATTACGAATATGGATCCGAAGGGCCCAGCTTTAAAAGCAGGTTTCAGAATTTATGACATCGTGACCGAGTTTAACGGTAAAACCATTAAAAACTCTTTGGATTTAATCGATGCAGTTAGCGACTCGCCGATTGGAAAACCAGCAAAAGCAAAACTCATCCGTAACAATAAAGAGATGAGTTTAAACGTCAACGTCGCTGAAAAAGTGGAACCAAAGGCTCCTACTCGCCCCCTAACTAAAAACGATTCCGGCCACAAGGCTCCGTTTGATTTAGGTTTCTCAGTGATGGATCCAACCCCGCAATTAAGAATGGAGTGGGGCCTTCCTGAGGACCTAAAGCAACCCGTAGTGATTCAAACAGAAAGATCGTCAGCTGCAAGCCGCAGCGGTCTTCGCGTGGGTGATGTGGTTTTAGACGTTAATAAAGTGGCAGTAGAAACTTCTAAAGATGTCCTCAAAGCCCTTAAAAAAGGCCAAAACACTTTGCGCATCGCCCGCAATGCCCGTATCCAAATCATAAACATCACAAACTAAAAAGTGCCTGGCACTTTTTCCAGTCTACGGCGCATTAAAGCCTTCCTTCGGGGAGGCTTTTTTCGTTTTCCTTTGCTATAAACTTCGGCAGCTTTGTCTCACCCTGAGACGTGTTCGGTGAATTTTGGCTTTTCACCTGAATTCCCCGACCAAGGTCTTTAGTTTTTCTCAATTCAGTCCGAGAAGAATTACGGACCATCGTATGGCTCCAAGTTATGCAACTAGAACGGCAACGTAGGAAAGGGACACCTCATGAAAGTCACCGAAGTTAAAGTATTCCCCGTCAACGAAGACAGGCTTAAAGCCTACGTCTCAATCACCCTCGATAATTGTTTTGTCGTGAGAGACTTAAAAGTCATTCAAGGCACTAGCGGTTTGTTCGTAGCGATGCCGAGCAAAAAACGCAAAGACGGTCAATTCAGAGATATCGCGCATCCCTTAAACCAAGAAACAAGAACTATGATCGAGGATCTTGTGTTTGAGGCTTATGAAAAAGAACTTAAATCCATGGGCGAAACACTAGTAAACCTAAAACGCCAAAAGGCGCCTAACAGCGACTACGGCGACGATTACTAGTTGAAGTACCCTGCTCACACGCCTGCTTGCTAAAAAATGTGGACTTAGCAAGTCAGAGGCGGCTTCAAAAGACCCGTGGACCATTTAAAGCAGGCATCGAAAGGTGCCTGCTTCTTTTTTTGCCCCGGATTGTTACCACCGCATCGGTTGCGCGCCGCATCTTAACTTGCTTTTCGTCCCCAGAATCCGTAATTTAGCGACTCGTTCAGAGTTCTTACTGGGGTATCGTCAAGTTGGTAAGACAACAGATTTTGATTCTGTCATTCGCAGGTTCGAGTCCTGCTACCCCATCCAATTTTTCCTAAAAAACAAAGACAAAAATGATAACATTGATCCCTCTTCGGGCACAGCTATGTCTTCAGGGTAGCAGGACTCGAAGAAGAGCAACTGTCTTAGCGGCGAATGCGCCAGTGGCGCGTTCGTCGATAAGCGGCAGGCCCGGATGGCCTGACGAAGTTGCGGCCCCGGCTCTGGGGCGAAAGGCGTGATGCCTTTTCGCGGGAAGACCGAGCCGCCTTTGCACTATACCGGGAAACAAATTGCGGCACCGAAGGTCAGCCAGCTTGATAATCTTCAAGGTTGATTTATTGTTCAACGAACAAACAAGGAAATAAAATGACCATCGAAAATAACGAATCAGAAGTAAAATTCAAAACCCTAATAGTCCTCGGCCTGACTTTCATTCTTCCCATCATCGCAACATTCGTAGCCGTATACATTTTTGCGTAAGCACTGGCTAAGTTCCTTTAGCCGCAAGCAAACAGATCTTTTCTGCTAACTCATAAGACTTCACGAAAGACGGAATAGGCAGAAATTCATACATCGAGTGGAAGTTTAAAGCTCCGGTGAAAAAGTTCGGCGTCAAAATCCCCTTCGCGGATAAAGCAGCGCCGTCAGTTCCACCTCTCATCGGAATCACTTTCGGTTCAACGCCGATTTCCTTCATACCTTGGAAAATTAAATCAATCGCAAGGCGGTCTTCACCTAAGGAGTTACTGATATTGCTATAAGTATCAGTGATCTTTGTAGTGACTTTAGCTGTGGGGTACTTCGCCCGAATGACTTCAGTAACCTCTTCGATTTTTTTCTTTCTCGCTGCAAAACTTTGTAGATCAAAATCACGAATCGAAGCTGATAGTTTTGCTTCCTGCTGGGTGGCATTCATAGAGTTAAACCAAACATAACCGTCACGGCCTGCGGTATTCTCTGGAGTTTCAGCACGATCAAAATGACTTATAAAATCTTGCGCCATCAAAATAGGATTTACCAAAACACCTTTGGCTGACATGGGATGCGCGGTCACACCGGTGAAAGTCATATCGGCAGTTGCGGCGTTGAAGTTTTCATAAACCACTTCGCCTAGTGCACAACAATCAATCGTATATGCGAAATCGACATTAAAGCGAGACAAGTCCATGGCTTTAGCACCCAATAGTCCAATCTCTTCGTCAGGTACGAACGCGACGACAATGTCACCGTACTCTTGATCACTACGAAGGTTTTCTAGCAAAGTCATAACCACAGCGACGGCGGCTTTGTTGTCAGCACCTAAAACACTAGTCCCATCGCTAAATATAATGTCTTGTCCTTTATAAGGAAGAATTTCAGGATGTTCAGATACCTTTAACCAGATATTTTCTGTTTTATTAAGGCAAACGTCATCGCCGGTAAATGGGATGATCTGCGGGTGAATATGGGGACTAAGCCCGACATCAACAGTATCGATATGGGTGATAAAACCAATGCGAGGACCGCCTTTTTTAGTTCCCGGCTTAACCGCAGTCACCGTCGCATGTTTATCAATCTTAACATCCTGAAGACCTAGCGCTTTTAGTTCTTGCGCCAACAATTCAGCAAGTTTTTGCTGACCAGGAGTACTTGGAAGTTCCGCAACATTTTCATCACTTTGCGAACTGACTGCTAGATAACGAAAGAATTTTTCCGTCAGTTGTTTTTCAAGATTTTTCATTTCGACCTCTCTCGAGTCAAATGGATGGGTGCGATTTACAATAAATCGTCTAACAAAGACTTGATCTGCGATAACATATTCGGCTGCCCCAACGGTTTTACCGCCGTCTTAACTTCTCGCGGGGCTTTAGGTTCACTTTTCTGCACGGGACGCTTTTTCTTTTCGCGCAATGAATCGGGCTTAAACGTTGGCGCCCACTTTTCAGAAATCACATGCCCCGCGCGCGCACTTTGTGTCGCGGAAGCAAAGACCTCTTCTTCAGCGTTAATCATCACGAAACGATACTGGTATTCGTATTGATATTTCAGCCACACTTCTGTTGTGTACTTTACAGACTTTTTGGTCTCGATAGCTTTTAACAAGAAACGCTGCTGAAAGCCGAACTCATCGCTGACTTCAAAAAATACAGAATCCCCGTCGCGCAAGACAACGGATAACAATTCCACATTGGTGACGACTTTATCACCAATGGGTTTTGTTGAGTCTACGAATAAGGGATTCAGATTGTTTACGCCCACATTTCCACAGCAAGATTAGCTAGAGCTTGGCCTGCAGGATTTTTTGGCGAGTACTGAAGCATTGGTTTGTGATTGTGATGGGCTTCTTCAACTACGATAGAATCCGGGATGTAGTTGCTAAATACCGGGATCGTGTAGTTCGTACGAAGATCGTTGATGACTTTTTCTACGATCTTACGATTGCGGTACTTAGAAATGATAATTCCACGTACGTCAATTTTATGACCCAAGCCTTGGTGAATATTCTTTAAAGTTTCTAAGATTAGTTCGATACCTTTTAAAGAGAAGTACTCTGGACAAATTGGGATAACGATATCTTTAGATGCAATCAATGCATTCACTGTCAAAAGCCCCAAAGATGGCGAACAATCGATCACGATGATGTCGTAGTTGTCTTTGATCTCTGCAAGACCGCGTTTCAAAATGCTTTCTCGACCAAATTTTGACGCCAAGATAATTTCAATACCGCTTAACATGATTTCTGAAGGAATCACATCAAAGCCAAATGTTTCAGAAGCAACCACCGCCTCTTCGGCTGCAAGTTCTCCTGTTAACACATCATAAATCGTATTTTCAAAATCCATGTCCCCAAAGATGGAACGAGTCGCCGAAGATTGTGGATCCAGATCGACCAACAAAACTTTCTTACCATTATGCGCCCACTGTGCTGCCACATTGATTGCAGTTGTAGTTTTAGCAACTCCGCCTTTTTGATTGATGAATGCTACGATTGATCCCATTAAATCACCTCTATGATGTCCACACTTGATGCCAGTACTTTAGGCTAGCTATTCTGTATATTGAAGCATAAGCGATTTGAGAGATCAACTTTCAAGACATTGGTCTAGTTAGGCTTATTCCGAACTATTATTGTTACACTGAAGCCAAAACTAAAATAGCGACAGCTGTTTGCCACGCATCTGTTCAAAACTTTTCCCAAAGAGCACCAAAATACTATCGGCAATGGGAGCTAGCTGACGAGAAATATAATAGTCAAAATCGATATCGTCGTGTTGCAGCTCAACTGGAATAGGTCCTCTTAACGTCATCACGTACCGAGGTCTGCGATGAACAATCCCCTTTTTCTCAAAAAGAATTTTAGCCGCCCGGGCATGGGGCGGAACATTTTTGACGTATTCTGATAAAGGTTTGGATAAGCGCTTACTTAAAACAAGGTGATCGTTCAACTCGCGGTCTTCAAGCTTTTTTAATACTGAATCAATATATTCTTGAATGTCTTCGCCATAAAAAACTCGTCGCACAAGCTCGTACTGAAAATTACGCGCTAAAAGTGACCAATCTGAACGAACATACTCCATGCCTGTTAAAATAATCTCTTCAACTGTCTTTCCATCGACTCCTTTTTCAACTAGCCCGGCATAACGCTTCTTAGCCCCTTCATCCATGCCGCGGGTGCTGGTGAGTATCAACGTCTTAAAAAATTTGTCGTACTGAATTTCAAGATGAGATTCTACGCCATAATCCTGCTTTAACTTTTCCGTTAAAAAGATATTTACTTCTTTCACTAATTCTTTAGCCTGAACTGCATAATCTTTATAGGCCGGAAGTTGCACAAATAATGAGTCTGTATCGCCATAAAGAACGCTAAATTTCTTTTCTTCTAAGAAATCAATAACGGTTTTTAGAATCCACTGCCCGCTTCCGGTGATCCCATTGGGAAGATCTTCATGATAAAAGCGGCAACCCGTTGATCCCATTACACCATAGAAGCTATTCATTAAAATCTTAATGGCCTGGGATAAGTTTTCGTTTTTTTCTTTTTTTGCCTGTTTTCTTCTTTCTAAAAGTTCAGAAATTTTTCCCGGCAAAATATGCTTTGTTCGAGAAAAGCGAAGTCCAACAGGTGTCGTCAATGTTTCATGGTCTCGCGAAAAACGCGAAAGAGGATCAATTAAAAAAGTCCTTATCACCGTGGGATAAAGACTTTTAAAATCCATGACAAGGACATTTGAGTGAATCCCAACCTTAGGATTTAAAACGAATCCACCCTTTCCCGTACCACTAAACTCCACATCATCAACATTAGACGCCACAAGCCCAGCATCGTGTAAAGAAGGTAAATAGAAATGATCAAAAGACGCAACCGATCCACCCACTCTTTCTAGAAGCAAACCTGAAATGTAAGAGCGGGTTAAGAGCAAATCGATAAGTTTTGTTTTTTCAAAAATATCCAAAACTAAAATAGCGTCTTTAACATTATAGCGGGCTAAGGCCATCTTATCTTCGCGAAAGCGGCGCTCGATTTCATCCCACTTGTTGATACCCTCATCCTCGTCGATATCTTTTGCATCACCTAAAAATTCTTTTGAAACGTTGTTGAGGCTATAACTTTCAAGGCTAAAAAAATTCATCTTCAACGCCCGGGGACCATCAATGACGACGCGCCCCTCAAGGTTAAGATTCCATTCTCCCCTTGCGTTTCTAAACATCTTAAAAGGACGATTTCCACGACCTAGAACAATGGGAACGTTGAGCTGCAAAGACTTATTATAAATAAAATTAAAATCAAATCCGACAACGTTCCACCCTGTGACTATATCAGGATCAATTCGAGTCATCGCTTCTTGAAAGAATAAAAGTATTCCTTTTTCGTCCTTGGAAAACTTTACGTCCGAGGTTTCAATCCCAGCACCTAAAACGATTGTTCTGCTTTCATCCTGACCTTTTCCCCGGGCACAATAGGCAAGTGAAAGCAGACGCCCATCCCTGCCAGTTTCAATATCGAAAGATAAAATTTTATAGTCAGGATAATGATTCCCAGGAGTGATCTTGGGATTATTAAAAGTCAGAAGACCATTCTTAACGACTGCATCACCTTCTATAATGACTTGAGCGAATATTCTGTTATCCATTAAAAAACGATCTAACGGTTTGATATCAGCTTCGAAAGTGCGTAAGCCGTCGCTTTCAAGTTTTCGTCTTTTATCTACTAAGAGCGCTTGGTTAGAACAAGAAACCTTTTCTACCCAATGCCCATCAAGACTGCGCAAGGAAGTGGATTTACCAGTTTCTACGAAAAAATAATTTTGAAATTGATCTATGATAACGACAAAGGCTCCGGCAGATGACTGGCCATATAGCTTAAGAACTTGGCGATCCGCCAGATCAAAACTACTTCCCGTAAATATAAAGCCGTCAATTCGCGTTTGCACAAAGGTTAGGATAGTCCAACCTTATAAGAAAGTAACTCATTTATACGCTACGACTAAGACCCAGCAGACCGCGAAGGCATCGGAAGAATACGTTTAAAGTTATGTAGGTTATAAAGCGCCGCCCGAGTCAGATAGTCATTCCCATAACTCGAGGTTCCCGGCCCCCAGTGCCCGTAACCACCCATACTGGTAATTCCGTTATTAGTTGCTCCATATCTACCATTGGAAACATTCTGAAACGAAGTATTTAAGCTTGAGCTTTCATAATCTGCCGCGCTTAAACCCATCGCCTGCAAGATCGTATTAAAAACACGATTCATCGGCACACCGACATATTCCTCAGAGAACTTCTCTCCACCCGCTGTCGTTTCAAATGAGTCTGCGCACCAAGGGTTTATTCGGGAACGATCGGTATAATCTAACAGATATCCAGAAGACAACGCTCCGCCAGCATTCCCAGCAAGCATGCACGGCTGATAGTTCGGACTATGAACTTGCGAAGCTTCTAAAGTGAAATGCACTAAAGAGTTATATAAGTAAGTTTGATCATTGGATGGATCTACCGCCCCAGCTAAACCATTCACTAATGGCGCAATAAATCCCCTAACAAATGATCTTTGCACATCACCCATATACTGCCAGTTCACCTGACCATTCACAGTTGAAAACGGAATGTGACTATGACCTTGATGGAAATCTTCAGAAGGATGCGTGTCAAATAGGTCCTCGTTCACCCACCCATTCCACATAAAGATTCTAGTAACATCACACATAATGGCCGCCACAATCATATTTGCATAGGTCGTCATCTGCGCTTCGTTCATCATGTAAATGCCAGTGCTACTAAGATTATTCATCGAACGGTGACTGCATACCCCGCCAGCTGAAGTCGTTGTGCCTTGAAGACTGCGTTGAATATCAGCTAAAAGATCCATGGCGTTGTTCAGAGCCGTTCTATCGCCAGCACTGATTTGACGGCTGTTACGTACGCGAGTGTAGTCTTCCATGATCCCGTTCATACTGGCAGCCCGAGGATGAGCTACAGTAGTTTGCGATGGGCCTGTAGTTTCAGGAAGATTTCCGTTATTAAAAAGATAGTTATAAGTCCCACGCAGGTTGTTCGCTACAAGATTTGCGCGAACAATATTTCCGTTAGCATCTCTTCGCCAAGAACGGCCGTCATTACCTAGAACAGCGACATCTTTACCCGAAGTATTAAACTTTGTACTGTCACGCAAGACCTGGTCAATCGTGCGAATAGCAACACATTGGTTTGAATTCGCTTCGTGATTGTCATTAGCTTGAAAGTTCCCAAAGATATGACCGTTACCGTGCGCAATACGGGTTGATAAATCCAGTCCACGTATAATGCTGATGCTATTGATATTTGAATTTAAGTGATTGCCAAAAACCCGCGACAAGTTCGCAGTCGACGAAGTCAAATAAGAAGAAAGTGGAGCATAAAAAACATCGCGGTCCCCATTTCCAGGACTCAAAGTAAGTGCAGGGCGACTCATCGTCGGAAACCAATTGGAATGTCGGCCGTAATCAAAGTTGCTTGATACTCCAATATAGCGCTTCACAGCTGCACCTGAAGTCGACTGCGCCCAAAGTTCTCTAGGTAAAAGAGAAACTAAAAAAGGAATGGGAAGCATTTGGCCAGCACCCTGCAGAAACATTCGTCGCGACATTTTATTATACTTCATACAAACTTCCCTATCCTATTGCATAAGTCGATGGCGAAACTCAGGGTCTTGGGCCATGCTTTTGAAAAAATCTTTAAGTGACTGCGACTGTTTTAATTTCGAGTACAAATTATTTAGACGACAACCCTCTCTAGTCGCGTCCTCGGCTCTTTCCTCTGTGAAGCGCAGGGCTTTTTCAGAAAAACACTTTAGCGTTGAATGCTGATTGGCTACTTGAGTGGAAAGCTCAATAGGGCCATTTGCATTAAGACCAGGTTCTATACTTGTGCTTAAGTCCACGGCCGTATTCACCGGCAAATAGCGATTCGTGAAGGTCCCGTTTTCATCAAAGATTGGTTCTTGCACCCAGGTCTTACCAAATGAGTTGTAAGCCCCTAAAGCATGGCCTAGTGAGTTTATGTATTGATGACAGTTCATACAGGCAGTAGGACTGGTTGCATGATCATATCTTTGACGAGTCGTCATATTGATATCAGCTGGCGGCGGTTCAAGCGCATTCGTAAGATCCGCTGGCGGGTTTTCTAAAGACAAACAAAGAATGTCTTTTCTAATTCTAATGCCGCGTTTAATAGGATTAGCAAGCTCACTACCGCCCACTAATAAAGCGGCGCGAGTTAAGATCCCTGCCCTTTCCCCAGAAGGGAAACGAATTGCGTTTGCTGCCGTGACGTTAGCTGGAGCTGGATTAGAAACTCCATAAATACTCACCAAACGACTGTCGCGGGCGAAAGAAACATTGGAGGTAAAAAGATCTAAAAATGAAAGGTTGTTACGATAAACATAGGCGCTGAGATCTTTTACCTCTTCAATCATTGCTGTTCGCAAGCTTGTATCTAAAGCAATACCATTAGCCAAATAATTCAAAGTTGCATTGTTCGTTGCAAACTGCGGGATTTTTGCAAGGTGCAGCCATTCTTCGGTAAATTCCTTCATACTATCTTGGGACTTCACACTGTCAGCTACATAGTTCAAAGCACTTAAAAATGAAGCATCCACGCTTAAATCGCGAGAAGATGCTAAGCTTAGAAGTGTTTCATCCGGCATTGAGTTCCAAAACATATAACTTAGTCTTGAAGCCACTTCATAGGAATTCATTTTTAGAAGATCCGCGGTTACAGCAGAACCTTCATTTTCAATTCTAAATAAAAAGTTTGGTGCCATTAGAAATCTGAACACAACGGCATTAATACCAGCCGCATTTCTTCCCGCAGTTTCGTAAGTCGTGCGATACAGCGTTAGCTCTTCAGCGGTTAATGGACGTCGTAATGCACGCAAACCGAAGTTATTAATAAATCGATCCGAACAAGTAGAAGATAAATTCGTCGCATTAATAGTTGTACAGCTTCCAGCACTAAGACCAATTATCGAAGATACAAAAGATGAATAGTAAGTGCTGCTTGTAACCCGAGTCGAAACTGAATCTGCCACATCAAAGTAAGCACGCATGTGCTGGGCAACGACACTGCCATCAAACCGCGAAAAAACAGTGTCATCATCTTTTGGCAAGGTCACATTATTTAGAGTTTGCTCTACGGCTGTCGTCGCATTTGAGGCCGACATCCCACGAGAAAGAAGATCGACTAAAGTGTTTGTGTATTGTCGACGTGACAACCGTTTCATGGAACGCGGTAAAGAACGTGTAAGTAAAGTATCATTGGTATCACAAGCAAAGGGGCCTGAGTCATCGGCCTGCATTTTCGAAACCCAAGTATAAAGAATATTGTATTCATCCTGCGAAAGATCCGAACCCACAGGCATTGTTCTATTCGTCGCAGTAGCATCTGGATAATTTTTCAAGCGATAGATCAGTTTTGATTTTGAAGGATTCCCAGGGATCACAAGACCTTGGGAAATGAACAGTCGCTCTGACTGAAAATTTAACGGAGCAAAGGCCGCACTTCCTCCCGTTTGGTGACAAGATACACAACGGGCATTAATGATCTCAGCGGCACTTTTAAATCTAGAATCATCTGGAGGGAAAGTAGTGTCTTGCTCGTTTTCTGGAGATGCTGACTGAACGGATTCAGGGCCTAAATCAAATTGATTAGTGCAATTTTGGAATGTGAAAACCAGGATGGTAGCAATAGCTAACTGATAAATTCTGAATAAGCGCATGCACTCTCCGTATACCTAAGTACTTATCGGCTTTGCGCATAAGCCACTAAATTGATTATTGATTTATTCTTTGATGCGGTAAAAATCGACGACGTTCTTGACAGTGTATTCTCAGTTTGAAACTAATAAACCGATGACGGAAATAAATTACCAAAAAACTTGGGGAATTGTTGGGCTGGGATGGCTTGGACAATCTCTTTATAAAAAGCTTCAATCGCAAGGGCTCAAGGTATGGGGAACTCACCGTGCTGAGTTTGACTGGAGAATTCATGAATTCCCCGAAAAAGCATGTGATGTTTTATTTCTGAATACTCCTCCTCTAACAGACATATCTCCTGAAGATTACGTCCGAAAAATTCATCGTCGCGATAAAATTATATTTATCAGCTCTATTTCCGTTTACGGCGATCAAAGTGGAACTCTTACCGAAACTGATTTTGCCATTCCTAAAACTGCAAGTGGTAAATGGCTCTTGGCCGTTGAACAACTTTTAATAGAAAAGTTTCCCAATGAAATCACGATCATTAGGCCAGGCGGGCTTATTGGCGGAAGTCGCCATCCTGCTATTCATTTATCTAAAAGCCAATCGCCTTGCAGTGCAGATACGCCGATCAACCTAATTCACCGCGAAGACCTTGTTAGAATTATTTGTAGGACCTCAACAGTTTCAAAACCTCTAAAGATTTTAAATGCTGTAGCACCTTTTCATCCGCGAAAAGAAGACTATTACTCTGCATGGACGAAAAAATTAGACCTGGCACCTATTAACTTTATTAAGGTAAATGAGGCCCACAAAATCGTAGAGTCTCAGTATCTACGAGAAGTTTATCCTGATTGGGTTCACCCTCAAATCGATTCTCTCTAAGATCTGGCGCTTATAATCCTGCACGGACTAGCGGTACAACTTCTTTCCCGTAAAGTTCAATACACTTCATCAGGTTTTCATGGGGAATGGTGCCGTGGCTGTATTTTAGGTCAAAACGCGAAAGTTCAAGGACCCTCACCGCATTGATAATTTTCTTGGCGACTGTTTGTGGTGATCCAACAAACAAAGCTCCATCTGGCCCGCATCCAAGCTCAAATTGTTCGCGTGTAATTGGCGGCCAACCGCGTTCTCTGCCGATTCTTGAAACCATCGCCCGGTAATGGGGCCAGCACTCGTCTTTGGCTTGCTCGTCAGTGGCTGCCACATAACCGGGCGAATGAACGCCAATCATCGGTGCATCGTCGTGTCCTGACTGCTTCAATGATTTTTTGTAAAGATCAACGAAGGGTTTAAAGGCCGTATTCTCCCCGCCAATAATCGCAAGCATCAACGGCATACCATAATGGGCTGCACGACGAACCGATTGCGGAGTTCCGCCTACAGCGATCCATGTGCGCAGCGGAGCTTTTTCTAATTTCGGATAAACATCCTGATCTTTTAAAGGTGTACGAGTTTTACCCTGCCACGTGACTGGTTTATTTTTAATAAGCTCGGCAAAAAGCTGCAACTTTTCTTCAAACAACACTTCGTATTGATTCAAATCAAAGCCGAACAGAGGAAATGATTCGATAAAGGATCCGCGACCAACAATCACTTCGGCACGGCCATTAGATAAAGCATCTAACGTGGAAAATCTTTCGAAAACGCGAATAGGATCATCGGAACTTAGAACTGTAACTGCAGAACCTAAACGAATTTTTTTAGTGAGTGTCGCGATACCGGCAAGCACAATTTCTGGAGCGGATACGGTGAAATCATCGCGATGATGTTCACCAACACCAAAGAAATCAAGACCCACTTGATCTGCAAGAACCCCTTCAGCAACTATGTTTCGCAAAACCTGCGCTTGATGCAAAGTTCTGCCATTTTCATCGTAAGTAACATCACCAAAGGTATCTAATCCGAATTCAATCTGCTTCATAGAAACAGAAAAGCATACTCTGCTGAGCTACTCCATGCTCAGCGTGTCTAGCGGGCAAAAATACATTGCCCGCAAAAGTTTCTTTATTCTTTAAGGCGCTCCGATTTCAATCCACTTTCTGATGACCGAAATTTCTTCTGGCGTCAAAGCATCGTAGCCGTCTTCTTCAGGCGGCATACGTTTGTCGTCAGTTCGTTCAAACGAAATAATCAATCCTGACTCATCTGGATTGCCAGGTATTACAAGCTCTAAGGGGCTGTTCAACAAAGAATTCTTATCAAGCAGAACTCTTTTTCCATCCCCGCCCGCATAATGACAATCAGTGCATGTCTTTTGAAAAACCAAACGATCAATGGATTCAAATGTCGGTTCAAGCGCTTCTGCATGAGCCAGGTTTACATTTGAAAAAAGGAAAAAGATCGCGATGAGCGCTTTCATGCTACGGCACCATTTCCGCTGAAATAAATGATCCATCTAATTTTAGGTAGACCAAAAGAGTTTCGGTGGTCAGAGTAGACTTCATTTTGCCAATAGCCACGTCAACACCGTCCAGAACACCCTTTTCCAACACTATAGAGGATAATGCTGAATCAAATAACGCAACCTTCGGATCCATGTTGTTTTCTAACACGTAGTGAAGCGCATTCTCGGTTAACGATACGGCGTCTTTTTCTGGCCAGTTTTTTGATACGCCAGCGCTGCCTGAAGAGGAAACTTGATATGACAAAGCCTTACCGTTGCCGTCTAAAAGAACCTCAAGTTTTAGAGGTTCCCCGGCTACTGGAGCCGTTTGTGTTGAAATGGACTTAAAGACTGCAGGCGATTGGTTTTGCAATACTTCAACTTCAATTGTTTCAAGTGAAGTTAAAAAAGACGAATCAATTTTACCTAAAGTAACCAAGCGATCAATTCTGTGAGCTGTAAGTTCAGCCGCTTTCGCTACAGAAACCGTCGCTTCTTGGGCAAGACCTACTGATGAAAATGAAAAAACCAGCAATGAAAGAATTAAAGATTTCATAAATCCTCCTACGGATACGCCAAACATTTATTAGATTTAAAAGCTAAGGGATCTAGGGCCATGCGCCCATATTCAATACCGACTTTACGCATATTTTCAGGTGCCACTTTTGATGAGGTTAAGATGTCACTGACGATATCATGTAGCATATGGTTGTTATCAAAAGAAGCTGCGATCAAAGGAAAGGCTTTTGAAAACTGCGGAGCTTCGATACGAGTTTCTGGCATCATATCAAACTCTGCAGAGTCCGGAAGATCACTGATAAGCTGCCAGAATTGATTCACAGTCTTTTGAACCGCAAGATCCCTTTGCGCTTTTGTCGGCAACATCAAATCTTCATAAAGACGGATTTGAAACCAATGATACGACCAAATCAGTAAGTTGAAGCTTGGATAATTACGACGGAATTCTTTTGAAAAGTAATGCCCGTCCATAAAAAGCATAGTCTTGCAGACATCCGTGATCGCCAAGGCTTTGTTCGCTTTATATTGTGCAAAGATTTCGTTCACTCGATGATTGAAAGGTTCGCCATCTTTTCTTATAGCCATAGCATCAAGCACAAATTGATGAAGCATATGTGACCAATCAAATGCACTGACCATCAAAGGAAACGTGTAAACATACTCTGGCGCAATATCATCTTCATCCACTTTAACATTAGGTGGATTTTTAAGAATGCTTTGAATGTCTGAAAGAATTTGTTTTTCAAAAGCGCGAGGATTCTTGATCTCCCCTTTATTATGAATAAGACGCTCGTAAACTAAAGCATGCCCATAATCAAAAGCGTAAAGAAGTCTTTGCGCTTCAGGATAAAGATTCCCGAACTGATAAGCTTCTTTAGGCAGTGGATACCAAGAAGGTGCAGCGAATGAAGATGGTGTCGAAATAAAAATTAAAGCGAATAATAAGTACTTCATCATGCACCTCTATCTACTAGAACCATGTTGAATTCATTCCAGCGGTAACGAATTTTAGCATCAACTGGCAACATGATTGTGGGATCTTTAATTTCATAATGAATATATGTATCCCAGTTTTCCTCTTTGCCTCCTACCTCTGGCCATCCCGGCTTCTTAGGCCCTTGGCAGCTGTAATCGTTAGCAACAAGGTAAACACGAATCACAAACTCAGGAAAAAGGGGGGAAGAATCTTTTTGCCCGTATCTATTGTCCTGACCTGAGATAAACATGCATGTTAGAGGCAATCTTTCGCCGTTAATTTCCATATACGA
Source organism: Bdellovibrio bacteriovorus (assembly GCA_041888585.1). Taxonomy (GTDB): domain Bacteria; phylum Bdellovibrionota; class Bdellovibrionia; order Bdellovibrionales; family Bdellovibrionaceae; genus Bdellovibrio; species Bdellovibrio bacteriovorus_I. The sequence goes on from CP168971.1 coordinate 2,419,071, forward strand.
TCCATCTTTAAAGAAGATGCGATCCCAGAAATTGCGGTAGAAATAAACGGGGCTACTCGCCATATGAATGTCAGAAATAATCGGTAGCTGATAAGCTGGCTCAGCAAATTCAAAAGAATAGGTGATCGAAGATTTCATTCCAGGAAATGGCACCATAAATTCTGCGGAGGTTCTAACTTTTAGAGTCAGATTGCGATAATCTTGTGCCGTTTCCACAGTTTTTTCTGGAACAGTCGCATGGGACGCCTGGGATGGCCTTATAGACAAAATGCCCGCGATCATTACAGTTATTGCTAATAATTGGTTCACGAATCCCCCTTCTAAAACGCCATGAATTATACCCACTGGGGGTATTTGACAACTTTTATTAATACGCTTCTTGACGCGATGTTTTCCACTCGCTTCCGATACCCCGTTAGGGTATTTGATCATTCTTTGAAATTAATAAGGAGTTAAAGCAATGAAACAACTATTAGCAATCTGCTTACTTTTAATCGGCACGATGGGCTTAACATCGGCGCACGCTCACGGTGGGGCAAGCCGCGTGGAAATCGAAGCTGAAGTACAGGGCCCGGTCAACGCAGGAACTGTTTTGTTTAACTTTGATCTTTTTGACGACGAAACGCATAAGGCTATCGGCGAACAAGATTTGGTTGAAACTCACACTAAAAAACTTCACGTCATTGTTTATGACTCTTCACTTAACGAATTCAATCACGTGCACCCTACTTTCAATGGCACAAACTGGACTGCAGAATTAACTTTGCCAGTGAACGGAAAATACTTTTTCTGGGCACAAGGTGCTTTAAAAAACGGACCAGAGTTTTCAACTTACATCAGAACCGAAGTGCAAGGCGGAACAGCTGAAATCCCTGTGAAACCGGTTGGCGACAAGCGCACAGAGACTGTCAACGGCACAACTTTAACTCTGCAAAATACCAAAGTAACTGCAGGCAAAATGGTGATGATCAATTTTGAAATCACCAGAGCTGATGGCCAATCTCCTGAGATCACACCTTATCTTGGTGCATTTGCCCACGTGATAGCGGTTTCTCCAGACGGAGCAAGCCTTATCCACGTACACCCTATGAAGGGACGCGCAGCCAACACTGGTATGTTGCATGCGACATTCCCAAAACCTGGTGATTACAGAGTTTGGGTGCAATTCATTGATAAAGGTGAATTAAAAACAGTTCCACTATCGGTATCAGTTGGAAAATAAGAATTAAAAAAGGGCCTCATCGGGGCCCTTTTTTTTTGCTATCGCTGTACAAGATTCATTATCTCTTCGATTTTACTTCCGACTTCTTTTTCGTCTTTAGACTTAATCGCCGTTTTAACACAGCCATGAATGTGGCTTTTCATAATCTCAGCTTCAATCGACTCAAGCGCTTTTGAAGCGGCTCGCAACTGAATCAAAATGTCAGGACAATAGCGTCTTTCGTCGATCATCTTCTCGATCCCATCAATTTGTCCACGAATGCGATTCAAACGTTTTTTATGAATTCCATGATCTGGATGTGAAAGATTTGTCTTTTTCATGCCTTCTCTTAACTCAAGGCAGTAATCAAGGCAAGCAATGTGCATGCTATTTTTTCTTTGAATCGTAGGCCTTTTTTGCAATTGATAAGAACAGAGCGTTTTCAGTCTTCTTATCAGCTTTCACTTTCTTTTCAGTTTTCTTTGGACGCGGAACCTTTTCATTAGACTTCGACAAAGACTCACTCTTCATCGGTATACCCAACAAAGGATTCCCCTTTTGAATCTCGCGCATGAATTGTTTTACTTCATCTTCAAAGTCTTCATGTTCAGCAGGAATATAAAGCCAATCTTTATTTGCAGGATGATTTTCTAAAAAGAGGTATTTTAGAAAGAAAGCGTTCTGTCTGATTTTTAAAACTGGAAAAATAGCTCCGTTCCAAAGCTCAAACGGATAACTTACACCCTTATGCTCATAAAGACCTTTTCGCTCTACCAAGATCATCACCAAATTCATATCGACGTAATAAGCCATGCCACCATGCTTAGGCACAGCGTCATACCCTAAAGGCAAAAGTTCTTCGATCCAGGCTAAATTTGAAAGGGCATCTTCCATTAATAAATTCTATTCTATCGTTTTTGCGAAATCTTCCGCTTGAGAGATAGACTTATTCATATCCTTAATCAAGGACTCAATATCATTTTGAATCTTATTTGATTCAACCTTCAAGCCCGCGATGGCTTTAGAATTTAAATTATGTTTTAGATAAAGCACGTGATCACTTAATTTCTTTAAAACCGGATCCATACGCGCTTCGGATGATTTTAACGATGCGTGAAAGACTTTGTAGCGTTCACGGGTTTCTTTAAGGCGAGCAGAACTTTTAGATCTTAAATCCGCAGAAGACATATCACTGATTTCTTTTTGCCATTCTTCAAATAGGTTTTCAGCCGTTGTTTCAAGTGTTTTTACTCGCTCATGAACCGCTTCGACTTCTTCTTTTGAATCTTCAAAACTTGAATTTAAAGACCTGTATTGTTTTTCTAGATTTCCGCCGTCGACAGCATAAATCTTTTGAAGCTTTTCTAAAGCGTCTTCAAAAGCTTCACCAGCATCTTCTTGGCTGTTTTTAACTTTCTTAACATCTTTTTTAAAAAGATCCCGCTTTTCAACGCCCACCATTTCGTAGGCCGAATACTTCACTTCGTTTTTTGCTTTTTGGACCATGCTTTGACAGCTAACAAGGCTAAGACTTACCACTGTGAGAGCCAACAATACATTTGGTTTCATAGAGGATCCTCCAAACTTTACGCTAATACGAGAGTAAAAAGGATTCAAATCAAACGCCCATGGAACTGAACTAAAATACCCAACTTTCTCGTTGAGAAACCCGTGTTCTTTCGCAAAACTTTGCACTAACATCAACTTCTTCTATGGCTCAAGAAATCAACGCAGTTTCAATTTGCCGCTGCCTGGGGAATGGGTGATCACGACGGATCAAAGCAGCAGACCTAAATGCCTTTTATCGCTCCTAGCCAATTTCAAATCCCTGATTGATACCCACGAGAATTTAGATTCATATGGGCCATGGAAAAAAAAGGTTATTTACTGGGTCTACTAGTTTTTATTGGTTTTGGTGTTTTCTTTTTATCAAAAAAAAATCAAATCCAGAACAGTGTTCCTAAAGCCGATTCGAATACTTTAATTTCAACGTCTCACCCGGCAAAACCTGCAGAAGTGAGAGCGCCGGTCCCTTCAGAATCTACGAATGAACCCAAAATAACGCTTCAGTTTCAACAATGGTTTTCAAGTGAAGCTGAAAACGTAGAAAAATCTTCTGGCAATCCGAAAGCGAAAGAGTTGGAACTGCGTGAGCGTGTTTACAATATGCAAGCTGACGAAATTAAGTTTCTGGGAAAACAAAGTGTCGATATGTCAGGGCCAGCGAAACAAAGAATTCTCGCGACTTACCTTCTCACTCTAGCCCCAAATAAGACCTCTGATACTCTATTTTTTGTGGTGGAAGCTCCATTGCAAATTACAGGTGATGCTCAGGTGCACTCTACTGACGAAACCTTATCGGCCCAGGAACACAGCCTGCGTCGCATGGCGATTGATGCTTTAATAGAAAAAGCCCGCCAAGATTCGCATTTTAAGGAACAGTTTAATGACAGAATTCCACGCATTGAAAACGTCGCTTTACGAGATTATGCAAAGCGCAGGATCAGGGAGCTTAATTAATCAATTAATGCGCCCCGCAAAGGCATTTTTTTAGAGACAGCTTGCCCCTTTGTAATAGGATCGTCCGCGACGTATTTTTTAGAAACGAGGGGGTTTTATGAAAATACTTTTAGCGGCTTTTGGATTCGTCCTAGCAAGCATCGGGGTTTCTGCAAACGCTGCAGAATGTGTTTCACAAAAAGAGATGGCGGAAATTGCGTCTCACTTTTCTCAGTTCAAAAATCTAGCGACAAAAGAGTATTGCTACGACGGTTCGCAAACTTCGAATCTTATCGCGACAGTGATGTACATGCGCAAAACAGCCTTTGCTGCTGACATGAAACCAAGCCAGGATGAATTGTTCTCAGGCCGTTTTGCGCAAAGCTGGTACAACTATTTTATCGGCCGTATCGACGAAATGGATGTCCAAGCAAGCTGCCCTAAAGGGGTCGGCGCCTTTGTTTATGGCTGGGGCAACACCATGTACGTGTGCCCAATGATGTTAACGGATAGTTTTTCTGCGATTGATCGTGCTAGCGTATTTATGCATGAAGCACGTCACATCGACGGCTATCCCCATATCACCTGCCGCAGTGGCGCAAGAAAAAACCTGCAAGGCGCTTGTGACAACAGAATTTCCGATGGTGGCTCTTATGCGGTGACCGTTGAAACTTATGCGCAACTTGCAAAGTATGCAACAGACCTGCACCCTGCTCTTCGCGCTTATTCTATGGCGACGGCAGCTACTTACGCTGAAGAGACATTTGAAGTTCCAGCCCGCGTAAATCACCAAGACAATCTTCTTTTGATGGCTGATTCCCGCGATCTATTTTTGATGGATATAAAAAACGCTTTCCGTTTGGAAGCTCAAGGACAGTCTCCGGCATTAGGTCATGTTGTGCTACGTGGCCAGCATATGATTCTGTTCCCAGACGATAAGTCACAAACGGCTCGCTACTTATTTGCGAAAAATGCTGGCGAGATCGCGCAATCAGCTGGGGATGCTGTGGTAGAGTACAACTCTAAAACTGCAGCCGAAAGAGGCCGTCTCGTAGATTTGCACATTGCTGCCCAATGGGTCGGAAAAATCTATACAGACAAAGTAAACTTAGCTTGTGATCCCCGTTCTGCTGCGGCAACTGATTTAAGTTTTAATGGTGTAAACGCTGTAGGCATTTTGTATGTGAACGGATACACAAGAACTGCAGATCTAAATTACGTAATGACTTCGACGGGGACTGTTTATGAGTTCGGCTGTCCTGGAGGTCGCCCGACTTTACGTCCTTCCTCAGTAAAGTTAGACCAAAAGTATAAGCGCATTCATAAGATTGGAAATAGTGTCATGGCTTTAACTAACGACGGCTACTTGTACCAAATCAATGGCGCAGTAGAGACACCTGTTAAAACAGCTATCGACGGCCATATTCATGAAATCGTGCCTCATCAGACCTATCAGTTTCTAGAAATGCATTAGGAATATTCTTAAGGGTCGCGCTAAATATCTTAAGCGCGACCTTCTTTTTCATGGGCCTTCGCCCATCTAAAAAAAACCACATTAGCAGCTAGCACAGCGACCAGAGACCCATATACTAAGTATCTAAAGTCCTCCGTGTTCGGCAGAAGACTTCCTAATACGAATAAAACCAATGTCGCAAGAGTGGTCATTAAATAACTTAAAGAATTAAGTTCTCCCCGTTTGGCTTCCGGAATTAATCTTTGGCGCAATTCAAACTCACCGTTTGAAAATCCGTAAAGTCCAATGCGCGAAAAAAGAATGCAGATTAAAAACACATATACCGCACTTCTTTCATCAAAACTAAAGGCAGCAATTCCAACTGCGAGCATTATTCCCTGAAATGCTAAATGGCCTTTAGAACTCTTTATTAGGCCCCATTTATTTACAAGATAGGGAAAGCTGAAAGTTGAAATTAGACCAAATAGCGCCCCTAAACCGCGAAATAAACCGATTTCAGACTCTGGAAGCGAAATCTGATCTTTTAGGTAGCCCGCTAATAATACTCCGTGGGGACTTAAAACCGACAACCATAAAAGAGCATAGCTAAATATCAGAAAGAAAATGGGATTGCTAACTGCCTTTCTTACATCGACTTGTAAAAGGTCTTTCCAGCTTTCAGTTCTGTTCGTGACTTTTTTTAAAACTTTGGCGCTGTTCACAACATTTCTTAAAAGCAAAAACTCTGGCACAAACGAAGCCAAATTCCAAAAGGCAATCACTGCTAAACCCAAAAGATGAACTGAGTTTGACTCAAAAGAAAAAACAAGACCTGCAACGATCGGAGCGCCCACTTCCGTTCCCAGATCAATCCGGCGCAACCAACTATTAAACCACGTTAGGCGCTCACTTGAAACCAAAGAAGGCGCAAGATCGTTCCCAACGGCGATATCAGTAATCACTGATCCTATCGACGCCAAAACTCCAAAGCCACACAGAACCGCAAATAAAACAAATACACTAAGATTGGAAAACCCAAGCCCACCATGCACGGTTTTATCTAGATAATAAAAAATGAATATACCACCAAGGACCGCAGCAAATTGTATCCAGACACCCGTGCTAACCACTTTGATGCGTTGATTAGCATCGATCCATCTTCCTGCAGAGGTCGTTAAAAGGAATGTTCCGATCTTAACTATCAAATAATAAAAAGCGGCGATCTGCAGTCTGCCTGGAAAAACATGCAACAGAGCAAAAGGAATAACAAAATCCCACGCTTGGTCACCAGAGCGAGTCAGCAATCTACCCAAAAGCAATCTTTTCTCTACATTAAAAAAACCAGTCATACTTATTGACACCCTATCCTGGGGGAGGGGATACATATAAATGTATGAGTCACAAAAATCAACACGCCAGTCACGCCGAAATATCTAAAAGGCTAAAAAGAGCAAGAGGGCACCTTGAGAAGGTGATTCAAATGCTTGAAGATGGTCAAGAATGCGTAGACGTTGCAAGACAGCTGCATGCGGTTTCTAATGCGATCGTTGCTGCCAAGGCAACATACATCCACGATCATATTGAACACTGCCTTGACGGCAAACACGTGGACCTATCTGAGTTAAAAGAAATTACAAAATATATTTCTTAAAGAATGCGGCCTTTTAAAGCCGCATTCTTCAAATAAAAAAACTAGTCTTTCCAAGAATTAGAATAAATAGCCAAAGAATCCTGAGCTAAAAGACTATAACGTTTCCAATTAAAGGAACCATCCGTATTGTACTTAGTTCCATAAACTTGCGTCGTCACCTCTTTACCGTATTCATAAGCCAACATTTCTTCCATTCTGTCTAAGTCAGCAAAAAGTTGTGGGTTAAATTCCATCAGACTTGTCAGACTTAGACGACCGTAGATTTTTCCCTTTTGGTAACGTTTAACCACGGCACTGTAGCCTTGCGAGTAGTTAGCATGCTCTTTCATTCTTAGGGCATAGTTTGTCCCTTCAAGTTTTTTGGAAATCGTGCGCAGCTTTGCTTGATTTTGTTCAACTGCGATTGGATCAAGTCCTTTTCCTTTTTTAGCAGCATCACGAGCTGCAATGATTGATACGACTAAACCACCGATGATAACCACGCCACATACTGGGTGCGGAGCAAGACACACCACTGCGGGTGCTGGAGCCGCAGCAAGTAACCCTGCCATTGAAAACATCGCCACTTTTTTTGATAAATTAAGTTTCATAATTTCTCCTTTTTGTTTTTTTGTTTTTTAGGTGAAGCGCGATTTACACCGATGAAATTCGTTCGCACAACAAAGGAATGTAGTGTGACAGACATTTAAGACAATGCCCTTGCAGACGCAGAAGATGGTGGAACATTGATTCTGCTATCGTAATGTACTTCTGCATCGGCAGTTTTTTAAAGTGAATCGTCGTGGGAAGTTTGTAGATATGCCAACTCAGAAAACTCCGCGCATTTTTACCGTGGGTCATTCAAACCGATCGATCAAAGATTTCATCGAAATGCTTCAAGCCTATAAGCTGAAACTTTTAATTGATGTTCGCACAATTCCTAAATCCCGTCACAATCCACAATTCGGTGAAACAAAAATTGCAAAGTCCTTAGAAAGAGTGGGCATTCAGTATGTTCAAATGAAAGGCCTTGGCGGTCTCCGTCATCCCAAAAAAGATTCCAAGAATAAAGCGTGGAGAAATACTTCTTTTCGCGGATATGCCGATTACATGCAAACCGAAGAGTTTCAGAAAAATCTAGAACGATTAATTAACAAATCAAAACGCAAAAGATTAGTTATCATGTGCTCTGAGGCGGTCCCTTGGCGTTGTCATCGCTCTTTGATTTCTGATGCTCTTTTAGTTAAAAAAATTCCATCTGAAGAGATATTCACGAAGACATCACATAGGCCCCACAAGCTCACGTCCTTTGCGCGCGTCAGAGCTGGCAAGATCACATATCCTTAAATCCTTCTTCAAAGTTTTTTTAAGTTTTTTATTTAGACAGCTGTAATTTGCTACTTACATCCGTTCTAAATATCATAGGCAAATGAAGATCCTTGCAGCTTTCTTATTACTACCTTCACTTGTCTGTCAGGCTCAGCCAGAGATGACAATGGGCTATCCCTATAAGTTTGATAGAAATAAAGCTTTGCTTGAGTATGCTCATCTCTATAAATCTGCTTTTCATGATGCAGGCTACAAGTTAGTCCCAAAACCAGTAGCCACTAAATCTACCTATGAAATGCTTATTGCCGGCGAAGTTGATTCTATCGCCTATGATGATTTAGCAGAAACTGCCGGGAGAGAAAACGTCGTATCCACAAGTTTTCCAATCGCAAGGACCCAAGCCCACGTCTTTCATGCCCGAAGAAATCCAGTTGATACTAAAAAACTCGGCCAACATCGCGGGGCCCTTTTATATAACAATCGTTTAGTTGTTCAGTACGCAAAAAAAATGAATCTGAAATTTAAAGAAGCCAGCTCTCCTTATCATTGCATTCAAATGGTCTTAGATAAAGTGGCTGATTATTGCATCGCCTTAAAGGAAGTTGGAATGTCATCAGTTGAAGCCATTCCTGATGCACAAAGAAACATCATCATGAATGAAAAACCCATTTTGGAAATCCCAGTTTATGTTTCCTTTAGAAAATCCTTCCGCAAAGAGCTTCCCAAAATTGAAGCTGCCCTTAAGAAACATCTTTCGGGAAATCTAAGTCAGTACCCATTAATTAAAGAGAACTTGAACAAAGACCCTTAGTTTTTAAAACATTTTGTTTTTTCTGGGTCACACACCGAAATTAGAGTTCGGCTACGACATTTATCAATCACAGCATCTCTGGCGTCAGCCTCGGTCTTTCCCATCGCTGAAAAACGATTTCCCATGGATTCTAGCTTACAAGTGTAAGTCCCAACCAAACTCACCTTTCCACCACTATAATCCAGAGCTAAAGCGCCTTCGTTTGGATTTTTATCATTCGGATTAACCACTTTAAGTCCACATCCTAATCCTAAAAAGCTCACTGCGATGATGAAACCTAATGCTTTCATGTTTTTTCCAATCCTTGATGATCTCAGTTAAGAATATGCTAACCGTCATGTACGCATCAAGAAAAAAGCCGCTGACATAGCAGCGGCCGGAATTAGAAGTATCAAAAAAGAAAATTAAAGAGATTTTAAAAACTGCACTAAGTCTTCTGTCTCTGCACCTGAAAGTCTTAATTTTAAGTGATCATTATAATGATCAACCACCGCTTTTAGATCAGCGAAACGTCCATCGTGATAGAATCCACCTTTTTGATGAGTCCATAAACCTTTTAACGGAGTCGTTCTGTATCGTTCGTCAGGTGAGCGTTTGGCTTGGAAGTCATCAATCCCGATTTCTTCAGCAGTGTGCATGTTCCAACCTGGCTCTGTGTAAAGTGGTGGGACATGGCATGTTGCGCATTTCGCTTTTTCGTTAAAAAGCGCTTGTCCGCGGACTGCTGCAATTTCATCATAAGTGTGTTTCGGCGGTTTTGGTGCAGGCAAAGAAAGTTGATAGTGATGAAGAGCAGCTAGCTTGCTTGTAATCAAATCTTTAGGTGCCTCGGTATGCCCCATTCTTGCCCGGGCAGCGACAGGAAACTTCTTAGCATCATCTAATCTTGGATCATAGAATGTGCCTTGCCCGTGCATTTCTAGATTTGCAACAAATGCGTTCCAGTAAGTTACCGAGCCCCACCCCGTGTACGTGTGTAAATTGACTCCTGCCAAACCGAATGCGGGAGGAAGCAAGGTCGCCGCCGTCTTGCCATCTGGTCTAAAGCCTTTGCCATCTAAAAATAATTCCGCATCAAATTTCCCGGGCCCCCAGGCTAAGATAACCTTTCTAGTTGTTTCATCGCTGACTCCTAAAAGGTCGTTTACCACTTTTAAGTCTGGGGATAGATTGATGATGGCTCCCACATTTAAATCACGATTCGCCCAACCATCTAGTCGTCGACCAATTCCTGTCGTTAAAGAATTATCCACGGTCGAGTGACAAAGTGAGCATTGGATACCAATAGAATTTAAATTCCCGTCTCGGCTAAATATGCCTTTCACCCCGATAACAGCATCTTCTTTTAACAATAATAGGGTTGAATTCGGATCGTTAAGATCTACCTTACCTTCTTTAATCGCGTTTAAAGTGGATCGAGAAAGTTCGTTGACATCAACTTTAAGACCAACTGCTAAGGCTGTAGCGGGGCTAACTCCAGGGCCGACTCCACCATTTTTTTCACCTTTAATAGCATCATGCAAGCGCAGCTTTCCTCCCCAGAATTCTTCACTGCCGAAAGTGTCATAGCGAAAAATCTTTCGCCCTTCAGCGAATAAACGCCGATGGCTATTTTCAGTAATGAAATCCAAGGAGGATAGGATTGTTTCTTTTTCTAAAGTGAAAGCTGCTGCTGAAAGACCTAAAATTAGAAGACCCGAAAAATAAAACAGCTTCTTTCTTAATACAGAATGAGGTTTCATAATCATCTCCGTTCAATTTTGTTGCTACGCCATCCTAGGAACGTGGCCGGAGGCAGAGCAAATTAAATTGACAGCGAAATGAGAAAGACAAAACTGTTTAAATTGTTTTAATTATGAATGACAGTCTGTTACGCAAAACTAAGAATTACTTTCCTTGTTTAGCAAACTTTTCGAAAGTCTTTTTACTTTCAAAGTAGATCACAGAACCGTCTTCTCTAGCTGCAATGACCGCCTTCGCTTTGTCGACGGATTTACCGGAAACTGGGTCTACACTGACTCGTGCTTGCGCATCTTCTGAAAGAGTTTTCTTACAATTTTCACAACAGCCATAATAAGTTTTTCCTTGATGAGTTACCGGAATCTGGGTTCGTGGAAAAACCATATTGGTGACCATGCACACCTTATCGTTGGGTACAATTTGCAAAACTTCTTTAGCATTCGCAATACCGGAAAAGGTGAAAAGAGAACAAAAAACAGCAGCGATGAAAAGCTTAACCTTCATAAGGCCTCCGCGATTGAACCTTTAGATAACATATTATCTTATATTTACGGTTTAAATTAAAAAAAACTGCTCATTTTCTGCGAAAGGTCATTAGAATAGAAATATGAAAACGATCTACTATGGCGCCACAAGTATTAATGGATTTATCGCGGATAAAAATAATTCCTTGGACTGGTTGTTTCAGTTTGATAAAGGCGGTGAAAGTAGTGGTCCTGAATCCTATGCCACGTTTATCAAAGATGTGAAAGCGATTTGCATGGGATCTACCACCTATGAATGGCTGCTAGAGCACCAAATAAATAAAGGTCAGCCGTGGCCCTACGATATGCCTGCGTGGGTGTTTACAACTCGTAAGCTTCAAACAATTCCCGGTGCTGACATTCGTTTCGTCCAGGGTGATGTCCGCCCTGTTCACAAAGAAATGCAACAAGTAGCCGCAGACAAAAACATTTGGGTGGTTGGCGGTGGGGAACTAGCCGGAAAGTTTTATGATGCAGGTTTATTAAATGAAGTCATCTGGCAGCTAGCACCACTAACCTTAGATGGCGGAGCTCCACTTTTTCCGCGCTCTGTGAAGCCCCCCTTTAAGCTTCTTTCGGTGAAACCGATTATGGATGTTTTTATAGAAGTTCATTACGCCATTGAATACTAGTTCGTGAGCGCGTTGATCTTTGCGGCACAGATAAAATCATTTTCGGAAAGGCCACCTTTACCACCATTCACGGAATGAGTATTAAATTTAACGGTGCAATGATTGTAACCCACTTCCAAGTCCGGGTGATGATCTTCTCGATTTGCAATAAAAGCCACCGCGTTCACAAATCCAATGGTTTCATAGTAATTTTTAAACGAGTACACACGCTGAATTTTTCCATCAGTTAAATTCCAACCGGGAACTGCCGCTAAAAACTCAGGAATGGCTTTTTCATGAAGTCCTTGTTCCGTCGGATGGCATTTTTGTTTTAGAAGTTCTGATGTATTAAGCATAATTTCCTTTCTCGCTTCGAACATCATATAAAACTTTGGAAGCAGAGATTTTTTTAGTTAAGTGTTTTGACAACTGTTTAGCTAAGTCTGGATTTTTAAGATGAATATAAATCTGTGGGTGAATCTCGACATCTTCATTCAGCCAATTTCCAGTCCCTAGAGCTATTTCTGCTTTATCTTTAATAAGAAATTTAGAATGAGTAAAGTGGGTGCCAGGGGCAAAATGAAGATCTTCCATCCCCTCCTCGCGCATGGCATAGACCGTTCGCTGCGTGCGGCGTACATAGCTTAAGGCAAAAGCTGAATGGTGATGAATAAAACCTTTCACCTTCACCCCCCGATGGTGGGCCTTAATGAAGGCGTCCCGTATATCTTTTTGATCAAAAAAATAAATGGAAAACTCCAAGGACTTTTTAGCAGAATGGATCATCTCCAAAAGAGCCTCCTTAAATTCCCCGTCAGCCAACATTGGTTTTTTTAAACTGATTTCACCATGGGTACCACCGCCCCAAAGATGATCAAAGTAGCGCATAAATTCCGTTGCGATGCCTTTATCTTTAATAAGAAGATTCGTTTCGTCGTTTTTTATAAGGGATTGGTGGGTCAAATTCGTTGAACCAAATAGCACTGTACTTTTATCAATACAAAATCCCTTGGCATGGGTGGCGCCATAGACTATGGAAATGCCTTCTTTAGCAAGGTATTTACCGGTCACTACATTTCGGTCATAGGTTTCCCTTAAACCTTCCATGTAAAGTCGGATTTGAAGGTGTGGCTTTTCTTTTTTTAAAGAGATCAATTTTTCAGCAATCTTAAAGGGAGCCGTGGTCGTATTAAGTTTTCCTGCCGCGCTGCCAATGGCAAAAGAATATTGAAGAATATCTATGGATTTTTTAGCACTTTCTAACAGAGGTAGCAGCACATCCATGAAGTCATCGTCGACAACCAAATCGATTTTGAGAGTGGGTTTTGAAACTGCCATGACCTATTTGACCTCTGAGAGCTTAAAGCTAAAATCGATTTTTCGCTTTCAGTTTTTAATCAGTCAAAATACAGGTGGCTTTATTGTCTCTCCACAAGCCATGATTCCTTCATTGCCAGCAGTCTCAGAGTTCCAGAAAATTAAGGCTAGAGGAACTTCTGGCTAGAATGGAAAACACTAAAAAATCCCAACGCTGGAAAAATTTTAGAAGTCTTGCGCTAAAAAGTCTTTCACTGAGCGTTCTGCTGGTCATGATTTTTGAAATTCTACCAACCCTGGGTGAATTCTGGTACACCGCCCGGATTACCCGTAATGAAGCTTCAGAGTACGCCCACAAAGAGGCCATACGCTTAGTGCAGCTTGCCGCCCATGATCACGAACGGATTGTGGCCAATGTTCAACAGCTGTTATCGGTGCTGGTTGAAGTGCCAGAAATTCAAAGCGGAAAACACAGTGTCTGCACTCCTTTTTTAAAAAAAATCCAAAAGCAGTATCCTCTTTACAGCAATTTGGGCGTTATCGATTTAAAGGGGAACGTGATCTGTAGTGCCCTCTCTGTCCCACCTAATACAAATCTATCTGACCGCCTGTATTTTACTAAAGCCTTAGAAAAAAAATCGTTTGCTATTGGTGAGTTTCAAATTGGCCGAATTACTAAAAAACCTACTTTGAATTTTAGCCACGTGGTTTTAGATAATAATAAAAAACCAAAATATGTGGTTTATGCCGCTTTGGACTTATCCTGGTTAAAACAGCTTGGTACGAAAGCGGTTCTTCCAACCCAGGCTACTATGATGATACTAGATCACAAGGGTTTTATTCTTGGACGGTATCCTGATTCCGATCTGCGCATTGGTAAAGTGATCGCTGATCCCAACATTCAGAAAGCCATTCGCTCTAGCAGCGATGAAACCGTTATTGAAAGCTCCAAAATTGATAGTTTAGATCGCATGTTTGTGTTTAGAAAACTTCGCACGGCGCCTGAAGCAGGGAATATTTATTTGGCTGTGGGAGTGCCAAACTTTGTGTTTTATTCCCAAGTCGAAGACATGCTGAATAAAAGCATGTCACGAGAAGCACTAGTTACCTTTATAGAAATACTTTTTGCCTGGGTCGCAGGCTTTTTATTTCTCTATCAGATTAAAAAGATTCAAAAAGCGGCAAAGAAACTTAAAGCAGGTGATCTTACCGCTCGCACGGGGATCAAAAGTGGTTTTGGAGAACTAGAAAATCTTGCCCATACCTTCGATGATATGGCTTCGGATTTAGAATCAAGAACCCGCGAAGCGGAAGCCGGAGCAAAGCGATTAACCTTCTTAAGCGATTCTGCAAACCACCTCTGTTCTTCTTTAGATTATAAAAAAATGCTTCAGACAGTCGCTGATCTTGCGATTCCTTTTATGGCTGATTTTTGCGCCGTTGATATTTTTGAAAAAGGTAATCTCATTCGAGTAGCGGAAGCCCATGTCTTCCCTGAAAAATCGGCCCTTTTTAGATCTGTTATCGCTGACCCAGAACAGCTTTCAGCTCCGCAGCTTATCACCAAGATTACTCCTGAATATTTGGATGAAGCCTCAATAAAGCTTGATAAGCTTCAATTAATCCAACTTGGTGTTGAATCCTTGATGATTCTGCCAATAAAGATTCATGGCAGCACTATTGGCTCTGTGATCTTTGCTTCGCACAGGCCTGATCACCTATATCAGAAATCAGACCTTACTATCGCCTTGGATTTAACAGAATATATTGGTCTTGCTATAGAAAATGCCAACCTAGCTCAACAGCGTAAAGAAAAAGATAAAGATCTATCTTAAATAGAATTTAAACGAACAGGCGTTACCTTTTCCGGAGTAACACACTTCAGTAGCTTTATAGGCAGGTACAATGCCTTCCATACCCGCTTCAACTGCGATGTTAAATGCATCTGCACCATTATAGTTATCGTTGGCATTCTGCCCAGCGCAACCCGCAGTACGACTGGTGTGACGAAGGACTCCGCTACATTTTGTATTATTATAGTTCCAGTTGCCGCCGCCTAAATCGATGTAAGGTGCCCCGCCATTATATGATGGCGAAACCAGCATGGCATCAGTCGTGTTAACAGTGATGGAAAAAGACTCTGGATTAATAGATGCTTGGGCCGTTCCAGTAAGATGGCGACCAATTGTAGCTTGGCTATAGGTATTCACAAAAAAGTCATTCGGAGTTGTACCGGTAACAGTCCCGTTAGAATAAGCAACTAAGGTCCATCCACCACCACTTGTCGTCATATCACAGTAAGCTTCAAAGGCGGCACCGGCACCTGCGCCGTCAGGATCAATAGTGTAAAGACCATCCCCTTTAGACGCACCTGCATTTAAGATGGCCTTACAGGAATTATAAACCGTGTGGGTGTCAGTTTCACGCATCCAAAGATTCACCTCAGGCACACCGAAACCACTTCCTAAAACATCTGATGCTGGTAAACCGACATTCGGCGCTGTTCCCCACGCCGCAAAAGAACCAATTGCATAGTACCAGTTCCCGTGATTCACAGAACCATCTATATATGCTGAGCTGGAAGCGGGACCATGGGTTCCTTGAGAAAGTTCCAAACCGCCCCAAGCGTTCGTGTGACCTTGAACAAATTCTGTGGTGTAGCCGGCGACATCAACATCCGCACGCGGATCAGACGTTTGCCACCACATATTTTTGAGGGTTTGCCCTGGCCAAGTCAGGCGAAAGTGATAGCGGTTTGTCGGAGTTCTAAAATGGTCTATTTGATTTAAAATAGAGTGATGATTGGCCGTTGGATCCGTGGGGTTCTTGGTTAAGGCATCTGTAGAGTCTAGGAAATACCCGCCAGCAATATTATGCTTAAACACCCTAGTCCAGCCACCACCATCGGTGGTCATGTCACAGTAAACTGGGAAAGGAGCACTTCCGGTGGGATCCACATAATAAATGCCATCTCCCGCAGAGCCATTATTATTTAAAATATCCAGGCACGAGCTGCATTTTTGTAAAGTGACTCCTGAGACAGTGGCACTTCTAAAAGCTGTCCACTCTGCTGCAGTTTTCGTTGGAACGAAATAATCCCTTGAGGCGTGGGCATTAACGACTTTCTTACAGACGTCGTGAGCATTGATTGCCCTCGTGGTCCCATGATCAACTTTAAAACCAGTACTTACAGTGTTGATTCCCATCACTGTAATACTGATAGTTATTAGTAAAATTATTTTTGAAAGCGACCGCACGGTCTATTTTCCATTCAGAAGAGCTTGTTCTAATCTTTCTAAACGAGCCTTCAGATCTTGGTTCTCTTTTTCAAGTTTTTTATAGCGGGCCTCAGAATGCTCTTGAACAGAAGCGATTCCGCGTTGTAGCTGGTCTTGCGCTTGAATTCTTTGTGTGTGCTCTTCTTTTAAAGCTTCAATTAAGATCGCCGTGATATTTCCGTATTGCACGGCTTTGTATCCAGACTTAGCATCTGTTTTCACAAGTTCCGGATATACTGCTTCAACTTCCTGGGCGATGAAACCCACAGTTTTTTCATTCGTATTTTTCCATACGAAGTTCACACCGCGAAGTTTTAAAACCTTTTCTAAGGCGTCAGGCAATGTAATGATGTCCTTTTTCAGGCGTGCATCGGAAGTATATAAGTAAGCCGTGGCCTTCACGTTACCGTTAACTTCTAACGCTTCGCTTGGAGCCGTCGTATTCACACCAATAAATCCAGTCGTTAAGAAAGTGATTTTTGAAGTATCACTCACCCCGATTTGCATCGAGCTTGCAACTGAGTTTGTAATTGACTTACCAATCGTCACGGAATTTGAAGCCGTCACGGTATTTGAACGACCCGCGACGTAAGCGTTACCAGCATTATTGCTTACAATGTTACTGCGCCCAAAGATATCAAGACTATAAGTAAAGTTAATCGCTGATGTTGTAACGCTATTGTTAGATCCGACGATATTCATAGAGGAAGCGTTTCCACCGCCCGTATTTGAAATCGAGTTGCTTGCCCCGAATATCCAGTTCAAGCTATTAGTGAAAGTAGAGTTCGCATTACCAATGATGGCTGGGCCATTTACTTGGAAATTTGCAACCGGTGTAATACCGACGCCCACTTCACCGTTAGCTAAAACGGTCATACGAGTTGTATTGTTTGTTTCAATCACCAAGTCTTGGGCATCATTGGTACCGATAGAGGTGGCAGTTCCAAAGCTATTACCTCCATTAACAAAAGCACCATTGGCCCCAGTCACTGGTAAGTCTGCTGCAACCAGGGCTCTAAAGCCTGGAGCAGCCGCAGCGCCATTGGTAGGACCGGCAAAAACTAAATTCGCTGCCTGAGTTGAAAAGTTAGATCCAGTAATTGCAATCGTAGAACATGTAAATGCATCTGATACAGAACTCCATGTAACAGCTTGTCCTGATGTACAAGATGAAGCTGGCCAAGGACTTGCCGCAGTCGCATTGATTAGATCCGTATAAGTTAATTTAGTGGCACTCCAAGCAGCCCCACCCCAACGCAAAGTTTGTCCAGTCGCTGAACCGTTGGCAATTGAAACAACCGGAGTGGAAGTGCCTGTCGCCACAGAAATTGGCGCCGTACCAGTAACGCTTGTCACTGTTCCGTTCGTTGGAGTCACCCATTGCAAACCCGAAGCTTGCGCGGAGTTTGCTGATAAAACTTGACCGTTAGTACCCACAGCCAAACGAATATCGTTAGTGCCGTCGTTAACGATAATGTCACCTTTAGTTGTTAAAGGTGACAATCCATTAAATGCATCAGTAGCTGTTGTTTGACCAGTACCACCGTTAGCGATCGGCAAAGTACCAGTGACATCGGCCGAAGCTAAGCCAATGGCAGCCCCATTGCTTGCCGCGGTTAAACGGCCTTGCGCATCCACTGTAATTGAAGCACGAGTATAGGATCCTGCAGTCACCGCAGTATTTGCTAACGAAATAGTTCCTGTTGATGTGATCGGACCACCACTCAACCCCGTACCAGTTGCGATGTTTGTTACGGTACCGCCCGCATTGCTATCGCTTGCTGGGGCCCATTTAGCTCCATCATATTTTAAAACCTGACCTGTTGTTGGAGCCGTAGCATCAACAGCAACACCTTTGATTTTATCGACAACTGTTGCACCTTGGGTTCCACTGACATCACCAACTAAACTTCCTAAAAAGTTTGTCGCATTCGTGGCACTGCCAACAGCAAGACTTGAAGCGTTCGTACACTGCCATCCGGAAGCCACATTCCACGTTAATAATTGACCAGCAGCACAAGATAACGGCGCTAAGGTGTCACCCGTAGAAGAATCTGTCATCACTAGGCGACCAATTCCTGGATTCGCAAATAGCTTAGCCGTAGTCACAGCCGTATTTGCAATCTTCGCAGTTGATACAGAGTTATCAGCCAAACTTGGATTAGGGTAAGTTCCTGAAAGGGCTCCACCCGCTGAACCATTTGGAGGACGAGAGTTTGTGAAACGCGCATCATCACCGGCCGCAACAGTACCAGCCACCGTGCCTACATTTAAAGTAATAACAGGATTCACAGCATCAACCGAAACAGATAAGTAGGGATTGCTGCCTGCACTTGCCGTCACTGATTGCACTGTGCCGCCACTTGCTCCAGCAACTCCGGCACAACCAAACTTTTTAAGAGTGGCATCCCAAGTTAAGAAATTCCCCGCGCTACAGTTTAAATTATCATTCACTTCATTTTTTAAAACGAAGTCCGTAGACACATGGGTTCCTAGAGTCGCCGCTGATGAAGCAAAGCCTGCATAGGGAACTGTGCGAATTTCATTGTCTGGAGAAATCGTTTGCCATGAAACTCCGTCATGAAATTTCACGCGTAAAAAACGGCCATCGGTAAGACCTGGATTGTATGGTGAACCACCGTCACAAACCAAGGCTGTCGCATTACTGAAAGAATCAAGAATAGTGAAAGTAGCAGAGGCCGGATAACTGTGGGACGAACCGATTTTTACGTCAAACACCCCGCCTGAGTTCGTCATATCTATATGATTTAATTGTTCGCGATAAAGAACACAGACCTTATTGGGTGCGAGGATCTCAAATTGAAAAGCCACCGCATTGTATTCAAGCGGTGCACCTGAGCTTTTCACGATACGACCTTGATAAGTTAATGCAGCTGGTGCCGCGTAAACGTGGCCAGACATGAAGAGCAAAAATAATAGAATATACGTACCGCTGTTCCTCATGCCTATCTTATCGGAACAAATAAACCTGAACTTGAATAACTTTTCTAAATAGTCATGAAGGTTCATATACTTACATTAGTAGGACGCCGAAGAAATGCCTAAAATTTAATCTAAATGCTTAATATTCCTTAATTTCCTAAGGGCAAGCTGACACCGGTCAAATTGGTATATAACTTGCTTTTCCCAGGACCTGGAACGAAATCACTATTTTGGGGGAAACAATATGCACCACTTTTCATTTATGGCAGCGCTACTTAGCGTGATGCTTTTAACAACTTCAGCATTTGCTGAAATGACTCAAACAGTATTAAACCGCACCAGCCAATCACAGCTTCGTCTTGATACTTCCTTAAGTAAGGACGTCTATCGCCAAGAACCACATCAGGTTCCTTACATCGTTCAAGAGCCCTATGAAACCACAGAAACCTACTACGTTGATGTGCCTTACCAAGAACAAGAATTCTACACCGTCTATGAAGACTACTGGGATCAAGAATATCGTTGTCACAACCGCACCCGACACGAGCGTGTGTGCCGTGATAAAGAGGACTGTCATATCGTCCCAGGGAACGGGCCTGGCGGAGGACCTCGCCGTGAATGCACTCGCGTTCCAGTTTGTGAAACAGTCCCAAGGACAGAAAGAGAATGCAATTGGGAGCAAGTTCGTAAAACCCGCCCTGTGACTAAATCCCGTTGGGTCACTCGTTATCGCAAAGAGGCTCGCACGAGAACTGTAACTCGTTACCGCGACAAGGAAGTATGCTGCAAAACTGTTTATCGTGATGTTTTCGACCACACTTACACTGTTCCTGTGACTGTAACTTTCCCTGCTGAAACTCAGTTAATGGGTCAGGAAAAAGAATCTTTCCAAGTTATCCTAGGTGGCACCGAAGCAAATCCACAAGTCAGCTTCGCGGTAAAACAAAGTATCTTTGGCTATCAAATTGAACGCCAAGAAAACCATGCTGGTGGAATTATTATCACTCTAAAAACGGTTCCACTTTACAGTGCCGAGCAATTAGGAAAACCTTCTATCAAAGGTCTTTCACTTGAAGAAACAGCAAGTGGATCTATCATCCGCTTTGTTGACCAAGGTTTAAAACCAAGAGTAGCAACTCGTTACGGTTATCAAGTCCGTGAAGTGGGTTCTAATGAGTTGATTACTGCGGGTGAGTTGACGGGATCGGTTGACCAAGTAGAAATTCATCTGTCTCAGGTCCTAGAAGACAACAAAGAATATCAAGTTGATTTGCGCTTGCAACGCCAAGGTTTGCCACTCGCTGGGACTGTTGATGAAGTGCTTTCGGCAATTAAAAAAGTGACCCCATTGAAAAATGCGGAACTTCATATGCGCAAAGACCAAATCAATACTTTTGAAATCCGCGGTGAAACGACTGAAGCAAAACTTCTGTTCCGTGACCAGTCCCCGACTGACGAAGGTGTACGCACCATTTATAAAATTGAAATCGTTATTGGCGATGCCAACGGAACTGTCGTAGCGACAAAAGAATTCCTACGTGAAAGTGTTCCTATGGCAACAAAAGGTTTCTTTAAAATTCATTTGGCGCAAGACCTGGGGATTCCATCTTCAATTTTAAATGAAAAAGTTCGTCACAGAAAACTTGTGACAGCGCGAGTGACAACAACAAGAACAAACCCAAGACTTAATCAAGGAGTTGCTGTCGTTCTTAAACACGTGCATGTTCAAGAAATCGTTCGTTAGAATTTAGTTTTAAAAAACCGTTTTATAAAAGGGGAATGGACTCCCCTTTTTTTATTGCTGCAATGAAGTCTGTGGCTTTTAAAAGCTCAGTGCTCCAACCAGAGCCCAGTTATTAACATAGTCATGATAAATGATCAGCTGCCCCAGTGACCCCTTGATGGCTACGCCAAACCAGACGTCATCTTCGTAGACTTCACTTTCATCATTTAGGTACATGTCATATGAAATCGACACTGCGATTTTATCAACATCAACCAATAAACCGGGAGTCACTAAAACAACATCGTTATTGGTGCCACCGGCCTCGTCATCGCGCTTAGAGGCATCCACAACAAACGTGAATGAATTGCCCTGGTACGCATACCCCACACCCATCGTACGCAAGTCTTGGCCTTCTGCTTCAACATCTTCAAAGTCAGCAGTGATACCAAAACGATGGGAGCCAGATTGATTAAAAAGTAAACCCGCTGAATAACTATTCTCTTCACGGTATCCAATACCAAACGCAAATGAAGAGGTGCCTACACCAAGTATTCCGCCAGCGCGTCCCTCACAGCCCTCGCAGTCTCTTTTATAGTAACCAGCCATCGCACCGGCATTGCCATTTCCGTATCCAAGTTCAACACCAAGTCCGGATTGATTGTTTTCATCGTTATCTTTTCCCGTGTCATATTCCAAAGACAATTGGCCCCCTGACAACGTCGCTGCCACGGCCGGATTTTCATGGGTGAAACCATTTGAATAATTAATTGGTGAAGTGACTGCAGGGGCTGCAATGCCTTGCCCAACTGCCAATGTATTGCTCTCTGATTTTGCAAAAGCCCGAGAAGATAGAAGCACTAGTACAGTTACAATGTGATAAATGCGCATGAAGCCTCCTGCCGCACGTTTCTTTAAGTATTCTAACAGTCTGTTTTTTGAAAGTGACTAAATCCGTTCATGCATTTTAAAATGGCACATCTTAAAAGTAGTATGTTTGCTGAAGTGAAAAACTTTTTAACATATTAACTTCAGCAAGTATTAGGAGCCTTCATGCAAAGTAAAGCCATTCGATTTCACAGCACTGGGGATGTTGAAGTTTTAAAGTATGAAACCGTTGAAGTTCCCGAACCGAACGCTACAGAAGTCACTATTCGTCACGAAGCCATTGGTTTAAATTTCATCGACACTTACTATCGCAGCGGACTTTACCCCGTTTCTTTGCCAAGCGGACTTGGCAATGAGGCTTCGGGCGTAATCGAAAAAGTAGGATCCGCAGTAACCCATTTTAAAGCGGGCGATCGAGTGGCCTACGGCCAAGGACCTTTAGGTGCTTATTCACAGAAACGCACAATGCCCGCGCAGCATTTAGTAAAAATTCCAGAAGGAATTTCATTTGAAGAAGCGGCCGCCCTCATGTTGAAAGGTCTGACCGTTCAATACCTGTTTCGCCAAACTTATAAAATCAAGGAAGGCGAAACTATTTTATTCCACGCAGCTGCTGGTGGCGTGGGATTAATCGCCTGCCAATGGGCGAAAGCCTTAGGAGTCAATCTTATCGGCACCGTCAGTTCTGATGAAAAAGCTGAAATGGCAAAGAGCCACGGCGCATGGGCGACAATCAATTATTCAAAAGAAAATGTCGTTGAGAAAGTAAAAGAGCTCACTCAAGGAAAGAAGGTCCCTGTCGTTTATGATGGCGTGGGCAAAGATACTTGGGAAACTTCGCTTGATTGCCTAAGCCCTCGTGGTTTGATGGTCAGCTTCGGTAATGCTTCAGGCCCCGTCACGGGCATCAATCTTGGCATCCTTTCACAAAAAGGTTCCCTCTACGTTACGCGTCCCAGTTTGGGAGGCTACATCGACACCCCAGAAAAACTTAAGGCCGCATCAACAGAAGTTTTTGAGATGGTTTTAAATAAAAAAATTAAAATGGAAATCAATCAACGTTTCCCTTTAAGCGAGGTAGCCAAAGCCCACGAGGCGCTAACATCACGCAAGACCACTGGAGCTACAATCCTAATTCCTTAAATGGTTTTGGCTGTCGTTCGAAAGCTCAGTGGGTTTTTTTTGGTTTTTGCTTTGAAGAATCTTGAAAAATAGTTGGCATCTTCATACCCCAACTGGCTTGCAATTTCTGCGACGGTGAAATCGGAATAAGCTAACAATCTTTTAGCTTCTAGTAACAGACGATCTTGAATAAGGCTTCTGGCTGACTTTCTAGTTCTTCGCGACATCTTCATCGTCAAAGCTTTGGCGGTGATGTTTAGTTTTTTAGCGTAAAATTCCACGTCATGGTGCTGGCGGAAGTTAGCTTCCAGTAAATTATTAAATCTAGATTCGAAGGATTCAATTGGTGACACTAAGGGTTCACTAAGACGGTTCAATTTTGAAAAGCTAAAAAGCAACATGAACAAACTTAATAACGTCGCTTCTTCAAAGTATTCGTCCTTATCTTGATAAGTCGTCAGCATTCTGTCGCAATCATTTTTGATAGCGTTCAAATCCTTAACTGGTATCAAAAAACTGTCAGGCAAATTTTCAACCAGGTTTTTGATTTTGCCATAAAGCGTAGGATGAGTCTTCAGCACGTCTTCTTCGAATTCAATAACGTAGCCAGAAGCACCTTTGTCTAACGCCCACGAATGCACCTGGGCTGGCTTCATCATGAAGACTCGCCCTTTTTCAAAGTTATACCTATGGAAATCGATCTCATGCCAACCTTTTGCCTTCATCACGATGACTAGATGATAAAAGCTATGCTTATGGGGAAACGGAACAAGAGGCTTTAAGCGGTCCTCCAGTCTTTGAATTCTTAACGGCGAATGAAGACTTGGCACAACGCCAAAGGCTTGCATGGGGTGCAGTTTTTCAAGGTGCTTATCTGGCATGACGTTTCTCCTGGCGCTATCCTAGCAACGAAGTTGGTAAATTCAAAGAATTCGGGAAGTTTGTGCTATAAGTTAAGAACTGGGTCTCTATGCCGTCGGCGCCAAAAAGGATAAGATTAAACAAAAGAAAGGACCCTTTTTATGAGCACTTGGCTATTTTTTGGAATGGGCGTAGTTTCCTTGGTTTCCATTATGATTTATCTGGCCTTCATGTTCTTCTTGCCTGAATGGGTGGGCATCACTGGTAAGGTTGCAAAGAAGGCAATTGAAAGCCACGTTGAACCCCCAAAGAACGGTTAAAGCTGTTTAAACAGTAGACGTTCTTTACTTTATTTTAAAACATAAACGTCTTAAGGGGATATTTCCCTTCTTTCACGGAAAACTGCAACCGCTTCTGATATATTCTCCCATTTAACAAATGGAGAAATCTATGAAGCTAAAACTCTCTTTCGTGTTGCCTGTCGCATTGATGGCACTATCTGCCTGCGCCCCCGCTAGCGACTTCAATTCTCTAGATCTTGAAAATTCACACAGTATTATTAATGGCGAGAAAATCACCGAACGAACTTCGAAAGCTTCTCGCAGTATTGTTTTACTTGAAATGTATAATAGCGTTGGCGCAACCGTATCGATCTGCACCGGAGCCTTGATATCGGATCGTAGTATTCTAACTGCGGCTCACTGTTTAGATAAAAACAAAAATCCACATGTGGCGGGCTTTAGAGTCAACTTCACTAACAAGAAGAACTCTCTAGGTGTTAGCATTGGTGAAAAAAGAAAAGGAACTGTCTTCGTCGGCCATCCAGATTATAAAATGACGAAAACATCTATCCAAAATGATATTGCGGTGGCGTTTTTCTCTGGTGGCATTCCTGCTGGCTACAACACGATGTCTTACGATAACGATGTGAACGCAAACCACAAAAGTAAAACAGTCTATGTGTATGGATACGGCAAAACTAAAGAGCATGGTAAAGGCATCGTGACTGGCGGCGCAGGTACACTTCACAGAGGTGTGATTAAACTTGCTCCATTCTGGGATGCGGCCCCTGATCGCTATTTTGTGGAAGCCCAAAATAATACATCTTTTATTTGCAGCGGTGATTCTGGTGGCCCCCATTTTTTAGATGAAGATGGCGCGGTTAAGATCATCGGCGTAACTTCTGGAGTCATCGGTGAATTTTCTTGGAATGGAAGGGTAAAGTGCGTCAGCACTTCAATGGCGGCAAAAGTTGGCCACTTTTCCCCGTGGATTGAAGAACAACATCGTATTCACTAGCCTTAGAAGAACCAAAGCGCTGACTTTTAAATGTGAGTCAGCGCTGCCTCACATTTTTTCCTAATTTCCTCTCTACTTTCCTCTGTAATTTTCTTTAAATATCACTCAGAAAAAACGCTCTCCTATCCGAGAATCCTCTTTATTTTTTAAGCCTTTTGATTAGCATTTTGAGTAAGTCATGAGTGATCTTTTTCTTTCCTAAGAACTTGGTCCTATTTTTAACGTTCGAGTAACGATTTTTTCCCGCATGTAATCTTCGTTGGTTAGTCTTTGTTCATCGCACAACGAATTCCAATGGAGGATTAATGCAAGTTAACGATACGAAAAAAAATGTCTTCTCACGTTTCGCCTCTGTAGTACTAGTTTCTTCTTTCTTAGCGCTTGGTGCATGCGCACAAAACTCTGACGATATGGCTCTTCCTGATGACACGACTCAAGAGCAAGTAGTTCCAAACGATGAGTCAACAATGGCTCAACCCGAAGCAGATGCTTCAGCAACTTTATCAGCAAATCAACGTGAAGGTATCTTAGCTAAGTACAACTACGTTGACCCAACAAGAATTGTTCCTACTAAAGCCCTTGCTGACACTTTAGTTTATTTTGATGCGAACAAATCTAAATTCAAAAATCAAAACTATGTTGGTGTAATCAACTTCTCTGCAAGTTCTAAAGAAAAACGTTTCTTTATCATCAATATGAAAACAGGTTCTGTATGGGCTATCCACGTTGCCCATGGTTCTGGTTCTGATAAAAACCACGATGGTATCGCGGAAAAATTCAGCAACACCTCTGGAGCCCACGCGAGTTCTTTAGGTTACTACCGTACTGCTGAGACTTATTATGGTGGTAAAGGTTACTCTTTAAGACTTGACGGTCTTTCTGCAACCAACTCAAGAGCGCGCTCTAGAGCTGTAGTAATCCATGCTGCGAAATATGTTCAAGACAGAGACGTAAAACAAGGTCGTAGCTGGGGTTGCCCTGCGGTATCCGTAGCCAACAACAAAACTGTGATCAACCTTCTTAAAGGTGGCGCCCTAATCAACGCAGTTCTTACAAAATAGATCTAAATTATAGAGGAATTTCTAGAAACCCGGCTGACAAAGCCGGGTTTTTTTGTTATTTCCGGCCCCATGAAACTCAAACTCATAGCCTTTTTTGTTCTATCCTTCTGGGCCATAAATATCCAAGCGGCGGTGGTGCATTTTTACTCCCACCCCCAAGTTCCACAGAAATGGTTTCATGTGGCTTTAGAATATAAGGGATATTTGTACGAAGCCGATACCCGCGCGGGCGGACGCAGATTACCAATGTCTGAAGTTAAGAAGAAAAGCGATGAATCAATTGTTATATCTGACAGCCTCATTAGCGAAGCGGGACTCCAGACCCAAATGGGCCTGCCTTTTGATTATGAATTTATCTGGAATAACCAAAAAACCTATTGTTCTAAATTAGTGGGTATTGCCTTACAAATGAAACCACTGCCGATGAGTTTTGCTGGCACCCATTATATAAAATATTATCCTCACTGGATTCATCGCAACGATCCGGGGCTTTCACCAGATCAAGTCTATGAGTTTGCCTTAAAAAGGAAATTGGATAATTACGAAGAGTGGTACTAACGAAGCTTTAATTCGCTGATTAGTTTATTACCGTTGTCGCGAAGTTCAATTTTAACGGTATCTTTTTTCCAATCAAATTGAATCAATCCAAAGTTGATACTTTCTGAGGGTTTTCCAATATAGTGACTGTCCTTTTCCGCTTTTTCAGGTTCGCCATTGATAGGCCCTGAAGTCACGTCATAAAGCGCACCATATCTTTTTAAGTCTACTTTAGCGATAGCACCAAAGCGACGATTGCCAGAAACAAAAACGATGTTTTTTACTTTAAGATCACGAATCGTATTAAAAAGTTTTTGGCGTTCTAACGGATAAAGGCCCCACTTTTCCCCCGGATAAGAATTTGCACCTAACTGCAACGGGGATACTACGATTCGGAAGTCAGCTGGCTTTGAAAGCTCTTCTTTAAGCCACTGCCACTGTTGTGAACCGATCAACGAAGCTTTGCTATTCCAATTCTTTCTAAAACTACCTTCCCCGTTTGCACGAAGAGCGCTTGAATAATAGCGCGTATCTAACATGATGATTTGCACTCGCTTGCCTTCAGGACCTAGGATCACTGAATGCTCTACTCCTTTGGCTTCTTTGTCTTGAACTTTAGGAATGTAATTCCAGTATTTTAAAAACGCAGTTCTAGCTTCGTCTTTATCATGGTATTCGCCATCGCCATTTTTAATTCCATAATCTTGTTCATCCCAAGTGGCCATGAATGGAATGGACTGGCGGATTTTTTGGTATGAAGGAACCTGATCAAGTTTTTGGTACTGCGCCATCAATGGCTTTTCATCAAAACGTACAGAATTTACCGTGTTTCCTGCGAACAGGAAAAGATCTGGTTTTGCTTCGGTGACTTGTTCCCACAAGTCTTGCGCCTGCCCTTGATGGGCACAGCAACCAAAAGCAATCGTATTAACTTGTTTAATTGAACTTAGATCTTTAAGAGGCAAGGCTGAAGTGTAAGTGAAGGATTCACTTTTCGCTTTGATGATTTTTAGAGCCAACGATGGTGGACGAGTTTTCTGAGCGCAGCCACTTAATACAATCAACAAGCAGATCAAACTACGGTGCATGGTACCTCTCAAGGTGTTTCTATATTTTTAGGCAGCAGAATTAGATTGGCAAGAAGCAATAAAAATCCCACCAAAGTCCAGATGCCACGCCAGCATTACAATCCACAGTGTAAGCGATCCGTAATTTGAGTTTCTGGCCTGGACTCTGGTAATTCAAATAAGCCTTGTGGAGGTCAATTTGAGCATCATTGAAACTTTGTTATCGCCTTTATCTTTAGAGGAGTTCAATAAGACCTACTTCGATAAAGAACCTTTCGCAGCTCCATTTAAGGCCGCCTCCATGGAAAACTTAGTATCATGGTATCTTCTAAGTGAAATTCTGCAGAGCGGACATAACAACTGCTGGCTTCCCCACCATGGTCGCCTGCCAGCGGAGCCGGCTCTTTCATCAGGCACTTTAACGTACCAACAAGCCTTAAAAGGCTTTCAAGAAGGCCGTACAGTTTTAGTTCGTCACGCAGAACAAGCGCACCCCGTAATGCAAAATATCGCCAGGGATTTTCACAACTGCTTTAAAGCACCGATTGATATTCAGCTTTACTGTACACCTGCGGGACAGGAGGGCTTTGACTGGCATTATGACGTAGAACAAGTGTTCGTAATTCAAACAGCAGGTGAAAAAGAGTTTCGCCTTAGAAAAAACACTGTCAGTGCAAGACCGTTAAGCATGAAGACATCACAGAAAGATGATTTTTTTAAAGAACCGCCTGGCCCAGAGATACGTTGTTGGCTAAAGGCAGGAGACTGGTTGTATATCCCCGCCGGTTACTGGCACAAAGCTCAAGCTCTTACCAACTCTTGCCACATGTCTGTCGGGGTACTGACTGGTGGAGCGGAAATAAATGACGAGGCAAGAACTTCCTATGCTGGCGAAGCCAGAGTAAAAACTTGCCCCGTTGTTGAAAAACGCAATCTGTTTGATGCCTAAGGATGTTTGGAATCGCGATTTTTAAAATTGTCGCTCACCGTCGGCGGCATTAAATTCGAAATCATTTCTAAAGTCGTTCCCATTAATCCTTTATCTTTGATTTCTTGTTTTTGCTTTTCAAAAGCCTCTGCCATAGCCACGGCTTCTTCATTGGTGAATAAAGCTTGAGCCACGGAAAAAAGCTGGCTTTCTTCTTCATAGATGTGATGTTCAATCGCTGTGCGAAGCTTGCCAGCTGTCTCACGCCACTTGATATGGGTTTTATCCTGAACTTGCAGCATACGTAATAACGATTCTGCCTCTAAATGTTCTTTATAAGCATGCATCGCAATTTTTTTGGTATTGTCCATCAGACGTAAAGAATTATAAAAAACGGATTCCTCAGCACGAGCGTGGGGAATAAGTCCATCACGGATTAGTTCGATCAAACGATGTCTTTGTTCGACATCATCGTCACTTAACTCCATCAGCTGAGAAAAAAGAACTTTTAATTCATTATGGTCATTACGAAGCGCTTCGTAAATTAACATGGCTGCCTCCCGATTTATGTGCTCATGATTGGAGGATTAAAGCAGAAGAGCAAGTCAGCGAAGGTCCTAAGTGAAAGATACAAAAGAATCAGTTTTTAGAAACAGACCTACGTCTTTTTAAATCAAAGACTTCATTTTCAGCTAACACATGTAAACGCACATCATGAATAGACATGGTTTGATCAGCAGAAGCTTCTGAGATGTTTGAATAAGTAACGCCACGGCCATCAAGAATATAAACAGCATTTTCACCAATGATGGTGAAATGATCGTTTTCAACAATCACAGCGGTGCCTTCATCTATACCGATACCAAGCACTCCTGGATTCAAAGCAATCGCGCCAAGCAGACGCCCAATACGCCCCCGTTGCGCAAAGTGCTGATCAATTATAATACTTTCCATAAAGCGCATGCCCGGAGCCATCATCCAGTTTCCCACTTTATGGCTATCACTATCCCCGCCACCTACCAGCATGATTTCACCCATGACTGAGGCGCCAGCAGATGTTCCCGCTAAAGTGCCACCGGCTTTATAAACATCTAAAACATAATCCATCAGCAAAGTGCCGCCCAGCTTACTAGAAAGCTTTAGTTGATCGCCACCGGTGAAGAACACGACCCTTGCGCCGGCAAAAATTTTATTTAGCTCTAATCGTTTGACCTCTTCAGGCTGGTTGATGTGCAGATGATGAAGTTGTTTAACAGCGATGCCTAAACCTTTAAATAACTCTTTATATTCAGGCCAAACTTCATGGGGAAGATCGCTGGCAGAAGTGATAATAATGATCTTACCTTTACCGGCGCGACGAGCGATTTCTTTAAGAATTTTCTTTTCGCCGAATTTATCTTCTTTACCACCAATGATAATTAAAGTGCCTTGGGGATTGATGGCCTTTACGTGGCGTGCTTCTGATTTATTATTAAGGTGCTTCTTTGCTACGGATGCCATAAATGTCGAAGTCCCTTCTTGTGTCTTTAGGTCTATTAGGGAAGTTTAATTTTCCCTCTTTCATCAACACCTGTCCTCGGGAAATAACATGTATCATCTCAAGGTTTTTCGCATCGAGGATTGCCATATCAGCATCACAGCCTGGCGCGATCCGGCCTTTGTTATTTAACTTTAGGGCCCGGGCTGTATTTGAAGTGAAGTGAGGTAGAATTTCTTCTAGAGGAAATCCATCTTTAAGCACGGCCGACCTTAGTTCATAAAAAAGTTCAGCGGGCTCACCCCAGCCAGCATCCGAAGAAACCGTGAGTTGTGACAAGGGACCATCGAATTCACGATACACTTTATACCAGTGGGCAAAATCCTGATCCCACAAATCAATATCCACAAAGCACCCACGCTTGGCCAAATCAATCGCTTCTTTAATCAGTTCGCGACTGCGACCTATGTGAGTGATATGAAAGTTTGCTGGAAATACTGTGTGATGATTAAAAAGATCACGCAAAGTCTGCAGTCTTCTTTCGCCTCCCCCTGCGTGAATATGTGTGATGCCGGGCTTATTGGCTAATAATCCTCCGACATAGGAATCTACGCAGGCCCGGGCTAAGTCTTTTAGCTCCGGTTCTGGGGCGCGGCGATCTGCAATAGCGACTTCACCCACACCGATAATTTCGGGGATGTATAAAACATCATTGCGAACTGAATCTGTGATTGTTTTTGGTGGGATGTCATAACCGCCAGTGTAGCAGTAAGCCGTCAACCCCAATTCCGTAAAGCTGCGGGCCTTGGCAACAAGATCAGGCATGGTTTTCGTCGTGGTATCTACCCCTAAAGTTCCCACTAAAGTTGTAACACCACCAACAACACATTCTGAAAGCAGGATTTCCATGGCCTGCGTGTGAAATCCACCCCGTTCACCGCTTCCCCCAGACAAATGCAGATGGGGATCAAGAAGCCCAGGGATGATCAAACATCCCCGGCAATCTATCACTTCAGCATCCAGTTCATGAAGAGCACTTGCCGAGATCATTCCTAACTTAGAAATTTTCTGATCGATCACCAGAATATTGGCGTCGAGAAATTTTTCACCGTCAAAAATTCGACCATCGACAAAGTAAGTTATCATCACTGCCACGCTGCCTGTTCAGGCTGCTGATAAGTTGGTTTTTCCTTAAACGGCAATACTGATACAGGTACGGGATCAAACTCTCGCATTGCACGCATCACCATTTGGTGGTCTTCGTACATGATGACGCAAATCTCTTGGCCTCGCAGTTCAGTTAACGCCTGTAATACGGCGTCTTCTTCATGTAGAATTTCTTCTACTTTAATGCCTGGATATTTTTTAGCATATAACTCCGCCAATAAAGCGGGAACTTCGCCAGGCCTCCTGCCACGCAGGTCTTCATCGTCACGCAAAATCACCTTGTCATAATACTGAGCGATTTTTTCAGCACTTTGAAGAAGTAAGTCCGTACTTCTGTCGCCAGGCAAGCCTAGAACCACGGTCTTTTTGAAGTTTGGCAAAGACTGCAAAAGTTTTCCGATATTATTAATGGCTTCAGCGTTATGACCATAATCTAAAATGACATAGCCTTGTCCTACTTTATAAAGATTCATGCGGCCTTGGTTTTCTGAAGTCGGATTAAACTCTAAAAGTACATCAAGCACTGTTTCAGGCGAAGCGCCTAGCCCCACAGCCCCTGCAAGAGCCGCCAGGACATTGGCTACTTGAAATTCAGCACGACCCGAAATTGTCATCGGAATATCTTCAACTGAGCATAGATTTCTTACGCGCCCATTATAGGACATGATGATGTGACGGCCTTCAAGCCAACAAGCATTATAGCCTTTATCTAAAAGTTCCGTGAACTTTTCACCGTCTGGGTTTGTGGAAAATAATATGATTTTACATTCATGCCTAATAACTCTGTTGTTCTCTAAGAGTCTTAAGCAATTTTCATCATCAGCATTAATGACTAAGGTTCCGCCTTTTTTCACCCGTTCTGCGACAAGGGATTTGATCCAGTACAGATCGTCAATAGTTTCAATGCCATCCTGGCCGATGTGATCGGCGCTGATATTGGTAATAATACCGACATCAGACCAATCATAGGCAAGTCCGCCGCGCAATAGGCCGCCCCGTGCACACTCTAAGATCGCGCAATCAATGGCTGGATCATGCAACAAAACTTCGGCTGATGCGGGTCCTGAGCAATCGCCAGTGAAAATTTTTTTATCATTGATCCAGATCCCTTCAGTACTCGTCATTCCAACATTGGTTTTTCCTGAAGCCATCATTATTTTTTGCAGCAGTCGTACGACCGTAGTTTTTCCGTTGGTCCCGGTCACAGAAGCGATTGGGATCCGTGCCTGCTGTGGATCTTTATAAAGCATATCGATGATCTTACTTCCGACGTCTTGATTCTCTGGCGTTTTTTGCAGCAAGTGCATGCGTAAACCGGGCCCTGCATTCACTTCGATAACCACAAGCTCACTTTCTTTAACTGATTTTGTGATATCTTTGGCGATAATGTCGATACCACAGATATCCAAGCCTACGATACGTGCGACCCGTTCACACATATCCTTGATTTCATCTGAAGTGATAAAGGTAACATCTTTTGCTCTGCCTCCACTTGAAAGATTCGCGTTCGCGCGAAGTGTGATTCTTTCTTCCGGCAGCGGCACAGACTGTAACGACAGACCTTGTTTAGCTAAATGTTGAACCAGGATTTCATCTATTACAACTTTGGTTAAGAATGCTTCGTGGCCATCACCGCGTAACGGATCTGAATTAAGATCCGCAATAAGCTGATCAATCGACTTAGTACCATCACCGATCACAAAAGGTGGCAATCTTTCAGCCGCGGCGGTGAATTTCCCGTCGATAACCAAAACGCGATAATCAAGCCCCATGTGCATTTCTTCTAAAACAAAGGTTGATGAATACTGGCTTGCTTGTTGTAAAGCCAGTCTCACTTCATTTTCATTTTGCAGATTTAAATTAACACCTTCGCCATGATGACCGTCGATGGGCTTTAAAGCTAATGGCAGTGTTAACGACTTCATAGCTTCATGGATTTCGCTTTCATCCGTAATTACCACGCCATGGGGAACAGGAATCATAGCCTTTTTTAATACTGATTTCGTTAAGTTCTTATCTTGCACTAAATCAGCTGCAATCAAGCTAGTTCTATCAGATATCGCAGACTGCACTCGGCGAGAGTTCTTGCCATATCCTAATTGCAACAAACTTTCTGTTCCTATTCTTGTTACAGGAATGTTTCTTTTCTTAGCGGCATCATAAAGTGATTTTGCACTGGGACCGAGTTCGGATCTTTTAATAGCTGCTTTGATTTTCGCAACTGAATTACCAACATCTACTGGTTGATTTTTTAACAAATTGGAAATTGTTAACAAAGATTGCTTAAGGCATTCTTTCATTCCAGTTTCGTTAGTAAATCTGGTGACAATATCATAAAGACCAGGTCGACCCGCGTACCGGGACTTTCCGTAAGTGACATCCATGCCTGTTAAGATGCTATATTCTAAAGCAACATGTTCTAAAATGTGGGCAAGGTAAGTTCCTTTTTCTAATCTTTCATAGAAACCTCCCGGAACACCTGGTGAGCAATGATGATCAGCCATTCCTGGTAATTCTCTTTTTAATCCCGCCACAAGTTCAGGCAACTCATCGCTGGGAACGTCAGTCCAGTCTTGCAGATCAATTCTCATAATGATGACAGGATGATGATGATAAACATTGGGACCATTCAGAGTTTTTAAACCAATCACACGCATACTCGAAGACTCCTCATTGAAGAATACTAACGGTAACAGTAGATATTTTTTTCTGTTACTATCTAACAAAGCATGAAGTGATTTTAATTAATCATCTGTCGTTCCTTCTTTAGCGTTCCAAACAAGTACGCATTGTTCGTTCTCAAAAAATGATGGCAAAAAAGAAATTAGGGGATCGTTGAGAATCTATGTATAGTCACACAAAATAAAAGGACGGTTATGATTATCGCTGCTCACTACTGTGTTTATAAAGAGCTGTTAAGTCAGCAACCACTCAATAAAGTTGAAGCACAAAGTTATATAAAGAATCAGTTAACAACTCATTTGTCTAATTTAGATACGAATGCAATCAGTGCTCTGAATATCATGGGGTTAGAATCATACACCTATGCTATTCAAATTCAGTTGTTATCCCTTCAATATAAAGTCGTTTTTTATCCAGTGGGAAACTATGAATTTATGGGGATTTTAAAGGATATCTTAAAAAGCACGTTTCCTGAATTAGTAGGTTAAGTCGAGGAGTGAAATCTCCCCGACTTACTTATTATAAACTTCTTTGAATATTTTGAACTCGTCCGCCTCTTTTAGTAATAGGACTCATCAAAATAGCGATGTCTTCAGCAAGGGCTGCATCGACCATTCCTTTGTATTTCTCTTTGAGTTCTTGAAAATTTCTGCCGATCTCTTCGGCTTCTTTATTACTGAAAACTTTTTTTGCTTCAGGGAAGATTTCACCTTCTTCCTCTTCGACGTGATGATCTACTAGTTCACATAAAACTTTAATTTTTGATTTGTATTCTTCTTCGTCAGCTTCGGCTCGCAGACGTGAAAGCTCATTTAGCATAAGAGCAACAACGTGATGTTCTTGTTCACCTTCCCATGCTAAGTCTTCGCCTTCGTCATTCTTTGCCACCATCTTTAGTGGTTGATAAAAAACTTCGGCTTCAGCTTTTGAGTGAGCGGTCAATTCGGTTCGAAGGGTGTCAAATAAAGATTCAGCTTCATCGAAATCCTCTTCTTCCATACACTCCTCTATTTGCTTGAAAAGCTTTTCGACTTCGCGATGGTCTTTTTTTAAGAGTTCATAAATAGTCATAAAAACCCCCTTGCTGTCATTTTACCCTTGGCCTCCCATCAGCCACACATTGAATTTCCTTTAATTTGGCAGTCTATTAATGATCATTAATAATCTAAGCGAAGGTATAAAAAGCGCAGGCCTTGTCTTGAGACCTTAGGGCCCATTTTCTAAAATGATTGAAAAGGAGTCGTTATGCCTACTCAAAGACAACAAGACAAAGGCCATATAAAAGACACCGAACGGGATAAAAAAACAGACAGCTACCAATCAACCGGGGAACGCCAAAACATGCGGCAAAAACCTGACAAAAATACTCATAACTATAAACGCGAGGATCTAGGTTTTACCAACCGAGACACCCGCGGTTACGATAAACAGCACAAAGGAAACTATTAGATTTCCATTTCTGGCGGAGGCAATGGTGGCGGTTGAGGCGCGGAGGTGAGTTCTCCGCGACCGATGCCAGTGCCTCTGGTTGCTCGAGTCATCGCATTGATAGAAAACTTAGGTCTTCGATCTGCTGTAAATAAGCCATTGGCCTCTTGGAAAGTGTCGGTGAATTGTGTGTAACAAAAACCGCAGAAAATTTCGATACGATTAATGGCGTCCATTAATTTTTCATATCGGTCGCGGAACTCTTTTGAAGTCCCCGCAGATGAATACCCCCACACTTTAGATCTTTCCGACGGATCAACAAACGTGATTCCACCGAACTCTGTCAGCATCACGGGCTTAGTGCCGTGTTCGTAACCTTCAATGGCAAGAACCCTGCCCCCGGGGCGGTATTTAGTTAATACATCGCCAATATTTTGATGAGTCGTATACTTTTTAATAAGT
This sequence comes from Bdellovibrio bacteriovorus, assembly GCA_041888585.1. Classification (GTDB taxonomy): domain Bacteria; phylum Bdellovibrionota; class Bdellovibrionia; order Bdellovibrionales; family Bdellovibrionaceae; genus Bdellovibrio; species Bdellovibrio bacteriovorus_I. Next base: position 2,455,109 of record CP168971.1, read on the forward strand.
CGTTCAGGCTGATCATCATAATCATGAATGCCTAATAGATCCGTAGCCGTACTTTCCCAACCGTCATTGCCAATACACGGTCTGGTTGGATCTAAAGTTTTTGTGATGTGATAAAGCGCCTGCACACAGTGCTGATGGCTTTCTTTTTCAGCCAGGTCAGGCACACCCCAAGATTCATTAAACGGCACCCACATTACAATGCTTGGGTGATTGATGTCGCGATCAATAACTTCAGTCCATTCCTTTAATATTCTTTCAACCGATTCATGGGTGAAACGATAAGCACTTGGCATCTCCTCCCAAACCAATAAACCTAAAACATCGGCCCAATAATAAAAATCTGGATCTTCAATTTTTTGATGCTTACGTACGCCGTTAAATCCTGCGGCCTTTACTAACTCAATATCTTTTTTTAAAGCTTCTGAATTTGGCGGCGTCATGAAAGTATCTGGCCAATAACCTTGATCAAGCAACAAGCGCATATAATAAGGTCGGCCATTTAATAGGAAGCGGTCGGCATGGAAAGTTGCGCTTCTTAAGGCGGTGTAAGAAGTGGCCTGATCTAGTAAAACTTCATTGTGCCATAATTCAAGTTCGACATTTATTAAGGTGGGTTTTTCAGGGCTCCATAAAAGTTCATTGCGATAATCTTCAATACCCGGATCGGATAGAGCAATGCGACGGTGAACTTCATTGTGAACGACTTCATAGGTGTCGCAGGCTAAAACCGTTTCCCCTACTTTCATTAAACATCTTAACTGCAAGCCCTTTATGTTAGGTCCCGCTATAAATGCTTCAACACCTACTTCCCATCTTTCAATCAACGGGGCTAAGCGCAGTTTTTTAATGTGGATTTCAGAAACTTCCTCAAGCCAAACTGTTTGCCAGATTCCTGTGGTGCGGGGATACCAGATGCTGTGCGGATCTTTTTGCCAATCTTGTTTTCCTCTGGGCTTCGCCAGATCCAAGGGGTCGTCATCGGCACACACAATAACTATTTGTTCACCACTTTCAGAAAGAACATCTGTGATATCAAAACTAAATGGAGTGTGACCACCTTCGTGACTGCCAATGAATTGAGAGTTCACCCACACCTGAGCTTCATAATCGACAGCGCCAAAATGCAAGATCACTCTTTTAGATCCTTTTTGCAGAGAAAAACTTCGGCGATACCAACAGCGCGGATGATAGTTGGTATCTTCGATTCCGCTGGCCTTTGTTTCTGGTGCAAAGGGAACCGTAATGGTTAATGGCCACTTTGTTACAGTATCCGGATGAAGATGTTCTTGTTTGTCATCGAACGCAAATGACCATGAACCGTTTAGCGACATCCAATTACTTCGTTGAAAGTTTTTACGTGGATATGAATTCATCAAGTCACCTTAATATTTCTAAGCAAAAAGTTTCCATTATATGAAGGCAAGAGAGTGATTTAATCACTATGTATTTATTCAGCCAGACGTTAGAACTTTTGAACATTGAAGGATTTCTAGAGTTCAATAACTTTCGCTTCCACATTGCAAATGCAGACGAAAGGATCTTCTACCATGAATAACCTATGTGAATCTTCAGACCTTCTTGTGTTTTCCCATTTAAGATGGAACTTTGTTTTTCAAAGACCACAACATCTGATGTCTCGCTTTGCCAATTTCCGTCGAGTGTATTTTATCGAGGAACCAGTGATCGGCAAACTTAACAATGAGCAACTGGATCTAGCTGAAACTCCAGAGGGCGTCACAGTTGTCACACCACGAATTCCTGACCACATTCCCGCCAATGAGCGTGACAACGTTTTAGCTTTGTTGGTGGATCAACTTATTTCCCAGGAAGCTATCGAAGAATTTTGCGCCTGGTATTATACGCCTATGGCTTTAAATTTTTCCCGCCATTTGCGTCCTGATTTTATCATCTATGATTGCATGGATGAACTTTCTCACTTTAAAGGTGCTCCAGAAGAAATCGTTGAAAGAGAAATGGAACTGCTTGAAAGAGCGGAACTTGTCTTCACTGGTGGGCAATCTTTATTTGAAGCAAAACGTCACCTCCATCACAATATTCATCCATTCCCAAGCGGCATTGATGTAGAGCATTTCAAAAAAGCTCGCACTAACGCCGAAGAGCCGGAAGATCAAAAACACATTCCACATCCCCGTTTGGGTTATGTTGGTGTTATTGACGAACGCATGGACATCGAATTGCTAAGAGCAATGGCTAGTTTAAAACCTGAATGGCAGTTTGTGATGATTGGCCCCGTCGTTAAGATCGACCCTGCTTCTTTACCACAGGCGCCAAATATTCATTATTTAGGCATGAAGAATTATGCAACCTTACCTTCCTACCTTTCAGGATGGGATTGTGCATTGATGCCGTTTGCAAAAAATGACTCCACTCGATTCATCAGTCCTACCAAAACGCCAGAATATCTGGCTGCCGGTTGTCCGGTGGTTTCAACGTCCATTCGTGATGTGGTAGAGCCCTACGGCAGCCGCCAAATGGTGGCGATTGCCGATGATCCAAAAGATTTTGTGATTCAAGCAGAACAAGTTATTAAAAAGAATAAAAACAACCAAGCCTGGCAGAAAAAAGTGGATCACTTCCTAAGTCAGCTATCGTGGGATGAGACGTGGAAACGCATGTCTTCGTTAGAAAGTAATATCAGCAAACAAAAAAGATCGGACGTACGTCCTTCAAAAGCAGATTACAACTTTACTGACAGGATGTAAAACGTGACTCAGCTCAAGCTTTGGGTGGGACTTGAGTGCACCTACAACCGTGTGGGCGCACTCTATCATAGTCAATTGCATAAAAGCGGACATCATAAGCGACTGGATGACTTGGATAAATTTGCAAGTTTGGGTGCTGAACGCATTCGTTATCCATGCATCTGGGAGTTAAATATTAAAGATGCTGAAGGCGTCTATGATTGGTCATGGCAAGATCAACGCCTTCATCGTTTGCGCGAGCTGAATCTGAAACCTATTGCTGGATTTCTTCATCACGGCAGCGGTCCAAAGTTTACAGACCTCTTAGATCCACAATTTCCAGAAAAGTTGGCGCGATATGCCGCTGACTTTGCACGCCGCTATCCGTGGATTGAAGACTATACTCCGGTGAATGAGATTTTAACCACCGCACGCTTTAGCTGCCTTTATGGCTATTGGTATCCCCACAAAAAAGATGACGTTAGCTTTTTACAAGCCCTTTACAACCAATGTAAGGGCACAGTGTTAGCCATGCAGGCCATTCGTGAAGTAAATCCCAAAGCCAGATTGATTCAAACTGAAGATTTGGGAAAAGCACAAAGTACAGCGACCGTGGCCTATCAAGCAGAATTTGAAAACCACCGCCGTTGGATTGCCTTAGATTTATTGTGTGGAAAAGTAAATACAGACCATCCTATTTATAAGTTTTTAAAAAAAGGTCTTAGTGATGAACAACTGAACTGGCTAGTTGAAAATCCTTGTCCACCCGATGTTTTAGGTCTGAACCATTATTTGTTAAGCAACCGCTTCTTGGATGAAGAACTTGAACTTTATCCGGAGTTTTTAAGAAACAGTGGAAATGGTATTCACCGCTATGTGGATGTAGGCGCCATTGATACCGAAAGAGCGGAAACCATTCCACCAAAGGAAATATTCAAGGAAGCTTGGGAACGATATCAGATTCCATTAGCGGTCACAGAAGTTCATATTCGCGGGCATCGCGAAGATCAAATTCGTTGGTTTTATGATATTTGGAAAACTGCAGAGGACTTAAAAAAAGAAGGTGTCGAGTTTGAAGCTGTCACCGCTTGGAGTTTGCTTGGCAGTTTTGATTGGGACAGTCTTTGCACCGAAAGACATGGCTTTTATGAGCCCGGTGTTTTTGACTTGCGCTCCCCTAACATGCAACCACGACCGACATCTTTAAGTTCCACAATAAAAAAACTAGCTGAAGGCAATTGGGATCATCATCCCATTTTTGATGAACCGGGGTGGTGGCAAAAAGGCCAAAGAAAAATCTTTGCGTTACAAGAAAATCGCGTGCGAAAAAAGCTTCAACCCCGTGTGGGCAAAGCATTACTGATTACTGGCGCCAATGGAACTTTAGCAAAAGCCTTTGCTAGAATTTGTGAGTTCCGCAATATTCCCTATTACACTTTTTCGCGCAGCGAACTCGATACAGCCAATAAAGAAAATGTTCAAAGAGTTCTTAGGGAGCTTCGTCCCTGGGCCGTAGTTAACGCCGCTGGTTACGTGAAAGTGGATTTGGCAGAAAAGGAAATTGAAAAATGCTTTCGCGAAAATGTGGAAGCCCCGAAAAACCTTGCAGAGGAATGCGCTTTAGCCAAGATTCCGCTTGTGACGTTTTCCAGCGACCTTGTGTTTGATGGATTGCAGGTTCATCCATATGTGGAAAGTGATCCAGTTGGGCCATTAAATATTTATGGAACATCCAAAGCCCAAGCAGAAGAAAAGGTTTTAGCAAGCCATAGCGAGGCTTTGGTGATTCGTACCAGTTCCTTTTTTGGCCCCTGGGACCAACATAACTTTGTCTTTCATGCTCTGCGCGCAGTTAGCAACGAAAAACATTTTGCAGCTCTTCAGGATATCAAGATCACTCCGACGTATGTACCTGATCTTGTTCATGCGAGCCTTGATTTATTGATTGATAAAGAGCAGGGAATCATTCACCTCACTAACGAAGCGGATATTACTTGGGCAGATCTCGCCACTTTAGCGGTGGAAGCCAAACTGCCAGAAAAGAAATCATTGATTCAAAGGTGCACCCTGGAATCCATGCCGCCCATTGCTCCGTTGCCTAGGAACAGCGCTTTAGTAAGTGAGCGGTTTAAACTTCTTCCAACCCTGGAAGATGCTTTATTTAGATATTTTAAAGATCTTGAAGTGACTATCTAAGGAAAGGACAGTCCATGAAAACCCAAATCGGTATCGCTGGCGCTGGATTTGCTGGCGCCGTGATCGCTCGTGAGCTTGCAGAAACAAACCGCTATGAAATTCATGTTTATGATGAAAGGGATCATATCGCCGGGAACTGCCACACCACCCGCGATGATGAAACTGGAATCATGGTCCATCACTATGGCCCACATATTTTTAATACCAGTCGCCAGGACGTCTGGGAGTATGTGCAACGCTGGTCTCAGTTTATGCCTTTCACTAACCGAGTTAAAGCAGTCACCGCTGCCGGAGTTTTCTCACTTCCCGTCAATCTTTTGACCATCAATCAGTTCTTTCAAAAAAAACTGACACCGGCGCAGGCGGAAGCTTTTATCAAAGATCTTGCGGATAACAAAATCCAGGAACCTCAGACCTTTGAAGAACAAGCTTTAAAGTTCCTGGGTTCAGCTCTTTATAAAAACTTTTTTTATGGTTACACCAAAAAGCAATGGGGTGTGGAACCTACTGAATTACCAGCTTCGATATTAAAACGACTGCCCGTGCGCTTTAATTATGACGACAATTACTATAATCAAAAGTACCAAGGCATTCCTGTAGAGGGTTACACCAAAATCGTGGAAAAGATTTTGGATCATCCCAACATCAAGGTGAAATTAAAAAGCCGATTAAATCCTGAAGATAAGAAAAACTTCGCCCATATTTTCTGGAGCGGCCCTATGGACGGATACTTCCAATATAAACTAGGACGCTTACGCTATCGCACTTTAAAATTTGAACGATTCGTCCAAGATGGCGACTTCCAGGGAAATCCAGTGATTAACTATTGTGAAGAACATGTGCCTTACACGCGCATCACAGAACATAAACATTTTGCCCCCTGGGAGACCCACGAAAAAACAGTATGCTTTAAAGAATACAGCGCCCTTTGCGAAGAAAAAGACACGCCTTACTATCCACTTAGACTTAAAAATGACTTGGAGCTTTTAAAACAGTATGTGGAATTAGCCCAAAGCGAAACAAATACGACTTTCATTGGTCGACTAGGTACTTACCGCTATCTCGACATGCATGTCGTGATTGGTGAATCCTTAGACCTTGTTCGCAACTATTTAGGAAAAGAAAACAGTCAATGGCCCCGCTTTAGCCAAAATCCACTCTAGGAAGGAGTCGTTTCATGAAAGTCTTAGTTACCGGCGGAGCCGGTTATATTGGCAGTCACGCCGTTCGCGAACTTATCTTAGCAGGACACCAGGTGATTGTTCTGGATGATTTATCCCAAGGTCATAGAAGAGCTGTCCACACAGACGCTATTTTTATTCGTGGTAGCACCGCCAATCCTGAAATGCTAGCGCGCACCATGAGTCTTTACGGTGTGGAAGCAGTTATGCATTTTGCAGCACACATCGAAGTCGCTGAAAGTGTGGCCCATCCAAAAAAATATTATCAAAACAATCTTTGTAACACCATTAATCTGCTTCAAGCCATGGTGGACCTAAAAATCCGCAAACTGGTATTTTCTTCCACAGCAGCCGTTTACGGGGAACCGCAAACAGAACTTATTGAAGAAGATCATCCTCGGTCTCCGCTAAATCCTTACGGTCGCTCTAAATTGATGAGCGAAATGGTTATAGAGGATTTTTGCAAATCCTATGGAATCCAAGCCACGGTGCTAAGATATTTTAACGTTGCCGGGGCGACGCCAAGTGCTGTGATTGGTGAAGACCATAGACCTGAAACTCACCTAATTCCGAAAATCCTAAAGGCCGCTTTGACCAGCAATCCTGAAGTAAAGATTTACGGCACTGATTATCCAACCTTTGATGGCACTTGCATTCGAGATTATGTGCACGTAGTGGATTTAGCCCGCGCCCATGTTTGTGCATTGGAAGGATTGAATAATGGAATTTCCGGAATCTTTAACATTGGCAGTGAAAAGGGATTTTCAGTCAGACAAGTTATACAGTCTTGTGAAAAAATCACCGGCAAAAAATTAATTGTGAAAGAAGAAGGTCGACGTCCAGGTGATCCTGCGATCTTGGTTGCCAGCAGTCAAAAAACCGAAAAGGTCCTAGGCTGGGATCGTTTGTATCCTGACTTAGACACGATAATTAAACATGCATGGCAATGGCACAGCAGTCATCCTGAAGGCTACGCTGATATTCTTCCCGAACAGGAATTTCAGTTTTATCAAATTTCTAACTAGGAGAAATGTATGCCACGGAAATCTGCGACGGAAAAAATTCGTTATGCTGTGGTGGGGTTAGGTCACATTGCTCAAGATGCCGTGCTCCCCGCTTTTAAGAACGCAAAAAACTGCGAGCTTACGGCGTTAATATCCGGTGACCCTAAAAAACTGAAGGTGCTGGGTCGTAAATACAAAGTGAAAAATCTTTTTAGCTATGATCAGTTTGACGAATGCATGAAAAGCGGTTTGATTGATGCGGTTTACATCGCAACTCCAAACATCAATCATCGCGAATTTACAGAGCGTGCAGCAAGGCATGGCATCCACGTTCTTACTGAAAAACCGATGGCCATCGGCGAAGAAGACGGTCTTGCCATGGTTAGGGCTGCAAAAAGAGAAGATATAAAATTGATGGTGGCTTATCGCCTTCACTTTGATCCTGCCAATTTGCGAGCCATTGAGATCGCACAAGATGGCAAATTAGGTGATCTAAGAATTTTTAATTCCGTCTTCACTTTTCAAATCACCGACAAAGAGAACATTCGACTTCAATATGACATGGGCGGAGGTCCACTTTACGATATCGGTATTTATTGCCTGAATGCCTCTCGCTATTTGTTCCGTGATGAGCCTATTGAAGCGTTTGCCATGACAGCCAGCAGTGACGATGAACGATTTAATGAAGTCGAAGAGATGATGGCAGTGACTTTAAGATTTCCAAAGTCACGTTTGGCAACCTTTGTAATCAGTTTTGGCGCGGCAGCAAACTCCACCTATGATTTGTTGGGGACAGAAGGCACCTTACGTCTGGAAAATTGTTACGACTATGTAGAAGAGATGCATTTAACAACAACCATCAATGACAAAAAATCCAAACGCACTTTCAAAAAGCACGACCAGTTTGCACCAGAGTTAGAATATTTCGCTGAATGTATCTTGAAAGATCAGCAGCCAGAGCCTTCCGCAGAGGAGGGTTTGTTGGATATAAAGATAATTGAGGCTCTATATGATTCTGTACGAACTCGACGACCGGTCAAAATAGACTCATTTAAAAAAATGACTCGGCCATCACTTCGCCAAGAAATCAGAAAGCCTGCGCACCGAAAACCCGATACGGTGCACGTGCGAGGACCGCACGATTAACCCAAATACACAGGAGGTTGTATGGCAGCTAGATCAGGGCAACAACGGAGTAGTTCAGATCGTGGAATGGGCGGAGGCCGCTCGCGGTCATCGTCATCACAATATGGTGCTTCAGGATATGGTTCGCAGAGCTATGGCTCACAAAGCTATGGTCCTCGTTCCAATCAAGGAACGCTGGGCACGCAGGGTCGCGCTAGCACTTCTTCTCGTCGCGGCGGCAGCTACAACGAAGATCAAGATCTAGATTGGGAAAGCGGACGAGGCTCCAGTCGCCGTGGCATGCAAAGCCAACGCGGCAGCAGTGGTGGCGGGTACCAAGGCTATAGAGACGACGAATATCAATCAAGCAGCCGTGGCGGTGGATCTCGAGGATCCCGCGGTGGCAGCGCTTATGATGAAGATTATTATTCATCATCAAGCCAGTCCACCGGTGGCTATGGCAGCGATAGAGGCACTTCCAGAGGCGGTGGCAGAGGATATGATGATGAATACTATCAATCCAGCCAAGGCCGTGGTGGAGGCCGGGGTCGCAACTACAACGAAGATGAATACAGTCAACAAGGATCATCTCGCGGCGGTCGCGGAGGCTACAATGAAGACTATGGTAGCCAAAGTCGCGGCAGCAGCGGCGGTGGTCGTTACGACACTCGCTATCGTGATGACATGAACCAAGACCAAAGAAGATCATCTGGTCGCGGCGGTCGTTCTGGCGGGCAAAACTGGGAAAATGAAGATCTATATTCTGAACAGGATCAAGATTACTACGATGACTCTATTCGCGCGAGAGGCACTTCATGGAGCGATGAGGATGAAGACTCTTATGAAGATGATCTTTCAGACCGCAACAGCAGCTATCGTAATCGCCCAGGCATGTACTATTAAGAGCGATTGATCGATTAATTTTTAAAAGCCAGGTGGAATTTTTTTCGACCTGGCTTTTTTTTATACTTCCAGGCAGTTCCAAAATCTCACTGGTCTTTTGTTTTAAAAATTTTGAATACTCCTCTCATAACATCCGCACTAGGTCTGATTTTTACCGGCATTGTAATGAAAAAATCGCGAAGTGAATTTCCCCTCCTTTAGAGTTTGTTAACGCACAAATTCTATGGAGGAATAATGCAAATTGAAAAAAATAAAAGCACATTATTCTCACGTTTTAGCACTGCGCTTCTTATAACTTCATTTTTGACTCTGGGTGCTTGCGCCGGATCTGATGAAGTACGCCTTCCTGACGATATGACTGACGAACCTGCCGCATCCACTGAAACAGGTTCATCAGTGATTCCTGACAACACCGCTTCCCTGGCCGACGGCCAAAGAGAAGCGATTCTTAAAAACTACGATTACGTAGATCCTACGCACATCGTGCCGTACAAAGCATTGTCTGATGCCTTGGTCTTCTTTCACGAAAATAAATCCAAGTTCACTAATCAAGACTATGTATCGATTATCAACTTTGCGGAAAGTTCTAAGAACAAACGCTTCTTTATCATCAACATGAAAACAGGAAGTGTTTGGGCCATCCGCACGGCCCATGGAAAAGGCTCAGATTCTGACCACGACGGTTATGCAGAAAAATTCAGCAACGTTTCTGGATCTAAAGCAAGCTCTTTAGGTTTTTATAAAGCGGCTGAATCTTACTATGGATCTAACGGCCTTTCATTAAGAATGGATGGTTTATCAACAACGAATTCCCGTGCCCGTTCAAGAGCCATCGTCATCCACGGTGCTTCTTACGTCAGGGAAGAAAGCGTGATCCAAGGTCGCAGCTGGGGCTGCCCTGCTGTTTCCAATTCCAATCGTGACGCTGTTATTAAATTCCTTAAAGGCGGAAGCTTGGTTTACGCCGTTCTTGATAAAGGCGGAACAAAGCGTCCTGAAGCTCAACCATCTGAACCTTCTGTACCAGGCACTCCAACAACTCCAGTAACCCCACCTGAAACATCCTACAAGATGTTGCCCTTAGCATGGGAATCGCCAAGCTATCCAGAGCGTACCAAGTGGTCTGAGTTCTTGATGAAAGACATCCTTGAAAGCTGGCCATCATTATTGGACGGAGCTAACGACATGAGAGACTTCTGTCCTCGTTACAACACTTTGGATAAAAATCAAAAAGCCAATGTGTGGGCACAACTTTTTGTCGCAATGGCAAAGTATGAAAGTGCTTACAGCCCCGTTTCAAGAATGCATGAAACAACCATGGGTACGGACCCGGTCACAAAAAAACCGGTGTACTCTGAGGGTCTGTTGCAACTTTCTTATCAAGACATCCAATGGGCACCATGGTGTGAGTTTGACTGGAGCAAAGATAAATACCTTGCTGCCAAAGACCCTAAGAAAACAATCTTAGATCCTTACAAGAACCTTCATTGTGGGGTTGGTATCATGGCTAAACAAGTTAAAAACAAAAGAGCCATCAAGGTTTCTAGCGGCACATACTGGGCCGTAATTAAGCCTGGGGGCCGTTATCAGCAAATTTCTGCAATCACTTCCATGGTGAAGTCTTTGAAAATCTGCCAGTAAGATTGATGACTCAATCGATAACAGAGGGATCGTACTGCAAGTACGGTCCTTTTTTTTTATTTAAATGCTTTTTAGATGTATTAATGATTTTACCAATTGGGAGACGCCCACGGGTTTGCCGACGAATAAATTAAATCCCTGATTAAGAGCTTTTTTTTTCGTTTCCTTTATCGGCAAAGGCTGAAAGGGCCATCATAGGAATATGTTGTTCAAAGCGAGTTTTACCCTGCCGAATCTTATCGACAAAAGAAAAACCATCTTCATCAGGCATACTTAAATCACATACAATCATTTGTGGAATGTATTCTTTTGGTAAACTTAAAGCGCCTTTAACGGAGTCTGCACATTGGACTTCCGCTCCGTGCATCCTGAGGGCAGTAGCCACCACTGTTAGACAGTCTTCGTCATCATCAATAACTAAAATCTGAGTCCCGGCTAGTGGCTTTGCCTGGTTTGCCGATGGACCTTTAGAAGAACTATCAATCCGCGTGGTTGTCGCTTCAAGAAGTGGTAACGAGATTGTAAACGTGCTACCTAGGCCCTTACCTGGGCTTTCCACTTCCAGGCTTCCTTTGTGGGCTTCTGACAAATATCGTGCTATCGACAATCCTAAACCCAGTCCACCATACTTTCGCGTTAAGGAACTGTCAGCCTGACGGAAGCGATCAAAAATTAAGGGAATCAACTCCGCCTCAATACCTTCACCAAAATCCTTACAGCTTATTTTAAGCGTCGGGCCTTTAACGGAGATATCGACAATAATGATATTTTGCGGGGAAGAAAACTTAATGCTGTTCACCAGAATATTATTGATAACCTGTTTTATTCTTTCAGGGTCCGCATAGACTAAGGCGCAATCAATCTCGCTGTTAAAAACGATCGACAACTTTTTACGCTGAGCTTGTACGGAAATATCGTTGATAACTTCTTTGACAACTTTAACGATATCCACTTGAACTTTTTCTAGTTGGAAGTTCCCGGAAACAATGCGCGAAGAATCTAAAAGGTCTTCTACGATGCGCATCTGGTTTTTTGCATTTCGTTCTATGGTTTCAAGACCCAGTTTGTTTTCAGCAGGATCGCTGTTCGCCTCTAATAAAATTTCAGACCAACCTAAGATTGCATTGAGCGGAGTTCGAAGCTCATGGGAAACCGTCATAAGAAATTCATCTTTAGCACGGTTTGCTGTTTTTAAATCTTCAATGCGCGACTGTAACGAAGAATAAAGATTTAGATTTTCAAGGGCCACTGATACTGAATCTGCCAGCGCTTGCAACAACTCTAACTGTTCAGCTGAAGGCTTGTGATGAACCTTCCAATAAGTTCCGATGACGCCAATGGGAGATTCTTTTCTTATCGGAGTGATTGCTAGGCTTTTAACGAAGGTCGGACGATAGGCATCGTGGGGAATGCGCGGATCCTTATAAATATCTTCTATGATCACTGACTGCTTATTCAGCATCGACCAACCGCTGATACAGTTGACCATAGGAAAGCGCTGGCCTTTCCATAACGGAGCAATAGCATCTTCATCAGCATAAAAACACATATCATTATCGCGAAGAACGAAAGTAGCACCATCGGCCTGCGCGAAATCCCGGGCTGTCGTGCGAACAATCGCCATGACCTCATCAAGTGTGCGTACCGCTGAAAGATCTTGAATGACTTGCACCAGTTTTTTAATACTGCCGTCATACATAACAAAGCGCTCCTTGGTCTCCCACTATACATCTTACGGTTTATTAGATCTAATTACGAGCAATGTCCTGTGTAAAGACATGTTTTCTTTTGCAAAGAATTTTGGTACCGAAAGAAGTTTCATTAAATTCTGAAAATGTGTTGTTAAAATAAAAATTGCGGCTCATCTCGAGACCTTCTATTTTCAGATTCCATCTTAAATATTCTTAAATTCTCTCTCGAAACAGGAGTGACCTATGAAGTGCTTACGTGCGTTTGTGCTATGTCTTTTTTGTGTTAACTTTTTGTCCTTGGCCGAAGCAGCCCCCGCCGATTTCGTGGGGACTTGGATTAACGTGAATCCTCACAGCCGTGGAGTGGTTCGTTTCGTAGTTACCCCAAACATGAAGATGCGCCTATTCGGCGCATGCACTCCGAGTGCTTGTGATATTGGTTCTGCACCTCTTCACACTTATGGAAAAAGCATTGAAGATACAAATCATCGTCAGGGCACGGCTCACTACACTTTGGATTTTAAAGAGATTGATGCGAAACTAACCTTGGTCAATCGTCAGCGCATGGATTTAGAACATTTCAATCGTTTTACTGACAACAGCAATCGCCAAAACTATCTGATGAAAGAGCGCTTCCGCAAAGCAACGCATTTTGAAATTATGAACATGCCGTTATCCCCAGATGATTTTGAAAACTAAAATTTCTGCTTAGAGCGAATCCACAGCCGTAAAGGAGAAAGCTCTTTTTCGGTCAATCCAACAAACTGCGCTTGGATTTTATATGTGGGTTCGCTCCCTCCCCCTTCTTCGCATGAATCAATTCTTAACGGCAAAGAAGGAATTCCAATATCATCAAAAACGGTGCTTTTTATTCTTAAAATTTTTCCTATAGGAATGGGAAGATTTGAACTTAATTGCAATCCCAGCTCAGACACCGCGGTGATTTCAGTTTTACTTTCCCACTCCGCTTTAATTGAAACAGCGGTCGAGGCAAACTGAACCGTTTCTTCGGGCTTAGTCACAAGCAGGTTTTTAATTTTTGCTGACAAAAGTTCTGGATCTAAAGGTTTCACTACGTAATCACTGACGCCGGCTTCAATGCCTTTTTCGACATCACTTTTTTCACGTTTTCCAGTTAGCAAAATTACAGGAAGTTTTTGTAAGGCCGGTTGTTTGCGAATGGTGCGAGTCAGCGCATAGCCATCACTTCCCCCTGGCATGATCGCATCGGTTACCACTAGATCCACTTTTTCTGTCGCTAACACACGGGTGGCATCAACGGCATTAGTGCAAGCAATAACAGAGTGACCTTCTTGAACCAGAAGAGCCTCAAGTGTCATCAACACACTTTTTTGATCGTCGACGATTAAAATCCTTGCCATATCATTGCCACTTACGCCACTTGCTTGCGGTTTTTGTATAGTTTCAACTCTTGCAGGCTTGCGGTAAATTGTTTTTCTATGTCAGTGATTAAAACATCAACGCCAGATGTATCTTGAATAGACTCAACCTTGGCGCAAAGTTCTGACAATTTTTTCGCCCCTAAAGTTGCACTAGCTGATTTTAAAGCGTGGGCCGCTTCGGAAATTCCTTGTGGATTGATTTCAGCAAAGGCTTCCTTCATGGCTTGAATTAAGTGAGGCGCGGAAGATTCCAAGTCATCAATCAAAGCTTCAATCAAACTTTGGTCATTCACCATCAACTTTTCAAGTTTACCAAGCATCGTCGTGTCTAACAGCATTCCTTTTTTATGAGGAAGCCACTGAGTCAAACAAGTCATCAGCTCATTAAGCTCTAATGGTTTTGTTAAACATGCGTCCATCCCCGCAGCTTGATAATTCTTATTGTCGTTTTGAGTCGAATCTGCAGTTAAAGCGATGATCGGTATTCTTTTGCTACCACGGCTTTTTTCCATAGCACGGATTTTTTTGGTCGCTTCAAAGCCATCTAATATAGGCATCTGACAGTCCATAAAGATCAAATCGAATTCTTCGCTTTGGCATTTTTCAAAGGCAATAAGGCCGTTATTCGCTAGTTCAACATTTAGTCCCAGTTTTTTAAGGTAACTGACTGCAACCCTTTGGTTCACGATCTGATCTTCTACTAAAAGCACCGTTCCTGAAAACACTTCAGCAAACTTAGATTCTTTCGCTGGTGATAACGCTTGGCCTTCAGCCAAGGGAACTGAGATAGTAAACCAAAAGTTCGACCCAAGCCCTACAACACTTTCTACACCTATTTCACCTTGCATTAAGTCCACGAGCTGCTTAGAGATAGACAAACCTAATCCCGTGCCACCAAATTTCATTCCCGTTTTTGTTTGGAAATATTTTTGGAATAGGTTTCTGCGTTCTTCTTCTTTTAGCCCTGGTCCAGTGTCTTTGATTTCAAACTTAAGCTGCAATTCCTTGCTAGTTTTCTGTAAGCAGGAAACATCCAAAGACACCGATCCTTTTTCAGTGAATTTGACGGCATTTCCAACCAGGTTCACAAGTATCTGGCGCAGGCGTCCTGAATCACCAATAACAAAAGATTTTTCACCGATGTCAAAATTCAATCGCAGGCCGACATTTTTTTCAGCCACGGTTGCTTTAAAGATTTCAATCACATCTTGGGTAAGAAACCTTAAGTCAAATGGCTGCGGATCTAAAACAATCTTGCCAGCCTCGATTTTTGAATAATCCAAAATATCATTAATCAACATTAACAAAGATTCAGCAGAGCGTTTTACAGTGCCGACGTATTCCTTTTGTTCGTCATCCAGCCGAGTATCAGCTAACAACGTTGTCATCCCAATCACGCCGTTCATCGGAGTTCTGATTTCGTGGCTCATGGCTGCTAGGAAATCTGATTTTTTAACTGAGGCTTCAAGGGCTGCTTCTCTTGCTTTAATCCATTCTTGTTCGATCAATTTACGTCGCGTGATATCCTTAAAGACCACTAACGCTCCAGAGATTCCACCGTCAATGTCATTAATACTGCGACTGCTTAAAGTGATGTAAACGCCTTCAGGGTGGATTTCATTTTGTACGAATATTTCTAGGTCCTCGACCTCTTCACCGCGTAAAGCTCTAAGCAATGGCAAAGTGGATTTGCTATAAGCTTCGCCATTTTGAATATTAAAAAAGCCTAGCTGCTGAACTGTGATGTCTGCGGCGACTTCTTTGATTTTTGTACCGATAATCCGCTGTGCCGCTGCATTATAGTGAGTGAAAAAACCATCTTTATCGATAACGATCAAAGCTTCACCCATGCTATTTAAAATAGTATCCAAAAGGATCGAACGATTTTGCAGGTTGAATGATTTTTTTCTTTGCTCTTTAAGATCCTGACCTTGCCAGTAGCGACTTAACGCCACCATTAGTACTAGTACCAAGCTCAGGCCGAAGACCAGCTCAAAAGAAATTTTCGCAGCAGCCGGAACTGATTTAAAATCATAAAAAGCTTTTGCCAATAGATCTTCTTGCGCAGGATTTCTAGTCTTAACAATCACACCCTGCTGCCTTTGCATCAGCGCTTGATTGACTGAATCAAAATGGGCTTTAAGCAGATGGTTCAATTGCGTAATTTGATTTGCATAGGTCGTATCATAGGCTGCTAGTTTATTTAATTGACCCATTTGCAAATTTAAATTTTGCACCTGCTTATTGTATTCCTTAAGGTCCCGTTCCTGTTTGCTTTTTAAAAACGCTTTTTCAGCAACGGTCGCCTCGTTCACTGTCTTTTTGATATTTGAAACAGCGGCTGTGATAATTTTGTAGTTTTCAGATTCAACTCGCGAAGCAATTTTTCCCGGATCTTTAAAAATATAAAAACCTAAGGCAATTGCCGCGATGATCGCGAACTCTGCCCCAAAACGTGACACTAGGTTTTTAAGTAAAGATGCCGAATTCATAAGTATTTATTCGGCATTTCATTGGGGGTTTTGTATCTTTTGTTTGGTCTTTTGGACGATAGTCAGTGCAGAATTTTAACTTCCTGCTAGACTTTATGACTGCTTATTCCTACGTGGATAAGCTGAGGGTTCAAAACTCGCACAATTTCTTGAGGTTTCATTGAAACCAGGAAACCGCGCTTGCCCCCATTGATATAAATCAGGTCTAAATCAAGGATGGTCTTTTCCATATACACAGGCATCTTTCGTTTTGTTCCAAATGGCGAAGTTCCACCCACTTGGTATCCAGTATGCTTGTCTGCGACCTCAGGTTTACAAGGAGAAATAGATTTCACACCCAAGTCCCGAGCGAGCTGCTTTGTTGAAACTTGTAAATCCCCGTGCATCAAAATTACGATCGGAGATTTATCGTCAGTTTCCATAATAAGCGTTTTAATCACAGCGTGTTCATTCACTCCCAGCTCTTTAGAAGAATGGGCTGTTCCGCCTTTTTCTTGATAAGTAAACACATGGGGGACAAAGGAGACTTGCGCATTCTCAAGCTCGCGCACGGCCATGGTCATCGGATAATCAGATTTTTGCGACATGTTTGCAGCCTAGCAGCGTCTTGCTAAGCTAGCAAACCTATTTGGCGCACAAGACTTGAGGCAGACTACCTGCGGGTTCCACACGATACTTTGTTCCAAACATTTTTGCAGTGTGGGCTAAGATGTCCTTAGAATTAGTAGAGCCAATGGGATACACGATGGTTCCATCCCGATAAGTCGGTGTATAAGCGACACCAACAACCTTTGCTTTTTGATAGCCTTCTTTAGAGAGACCAATATAGGCAACTGTTCCCGTTTTTCTTGGAAGGCCAGCTTGTCCCGCAACAAAGTTTCCTAAGGAATAAATTATGACTGTTTCGCGACCGTCACTAGTAACGTATTTCTGCCACGGTTGTAAGACATGGGGATGGGAACCGACCACAGCTGTCGCCCCTGCTTCTAAGTATTTCTTAGCAAAGTTTTTTTGGCTGGTATCAGGATTGTGAGTATATTCAGCCCCCCAATGCGGCAACACGATCACAGCATCGATCTTGGGATTTGAAGCCAATTCCCTAATGATAGTTAGGATGCGATCCGGGTTTTTATAACAGAAAAGCACCTGGTCTTTTTTGTCTTCTTTTCCATTGGTCATTTCTGTACACCCCAGAAAGGCAATTCTTAGTCCTTTCACTGTCACAACCTGGTGAAAAGGGGCATTTCGTTCATGGGCCATGCGAGTTCCCACGATGGGCAGATTTATTTTTCTGGCTGCTTCGTGAGTACGATCCACACCAATGGCATAACGATCTAAGGTGTGATTATTAGCGACGGTCAAAAGATCGTAACCAGAATTTCTCAGATCAAATAAAATTCTTGGGTGATAATTAAATTTAAAATTAGTCCCGGAATAAACTTCCCCGTCATAGACAAAACCTATGTCCCCGCGATCTTTGCCATCCATATCGATGCCCAAAGCAGCCGGGCCTTCTAGGTTAGCCACTGAAAAATCTGCTTTTTGAATAAGACTGTCAGACTTTCTCCAGATCTGTGCGAAGTTTTTTGTTTCACGCGCGACAGCTTCGTAAAGCATCTTGTGAATTAATATATCTCCCACAAACGAAATTGTGGCGATTTGGTTGCGACTATCACAAGCCGTTGAATATGAAATATCTAAGGCGCCCGGAATCGTATTTTTTAAAAGCGGATTGCCGTAATATTCCTGCGCAAATGCATTTACAGACAATAACAGTGTGATCGAAACTAAAATGAATTTCATGGGCCCATTGTTAGAAGCCCTAATCAAATATGCAACTTAAGATTAGGGTGCGATAAAAAATTACAGGGAGCTGTCGATTGAAGGTTTGATGCCAGACTTCAGCTTTTCAGCGTATTTTAAGAACAAGCTGTCATTCCCCAAGGATTTTTGTAAATGCTGCTGGGCTTTGATCGGATCAATCTCTTTAGATCTTAGCCATAAATCTTCAAATATGCTTTCCGTCGCGGCCATATTTAATGAAGGGAAGCTAGAGTCATTCACTTCACCATACCCTACTAGGAACAAATAATTCCATAGCGGCTTCATCGCTCGGTTATAATGGCTTTCCATCAGCTTTCCCTGCCAGCCCAAGTTTTCTTTAATGATCTTGGTTGATTGCGGTGAGTCCATGAGAAAGCTTTCCAAGGCTTCTTGGGACGCCAGTGGCAGTTGAATTTGCTCTCTGGAGGAACCAAAGAACGCTAGAAGATTTGCGAATACGTCTTTAGAAAAAAATGTGGCGCGATTACGAAACCATTTTGCATAGACCACATCTCCACTGCGGGAAAGTTCTTCACGCATGATCCACATCTCTGCCACCCGATTATCAGCGCCTTGATCCCACTCCCAACGCATTTTGGTTCGTGGATAAAGTTCGGACCATAAGCTTGGTGGCTCTTTTTTATTTTCAAGAGGATACACCAACAAAGCCCCGCGATTGTTGATGGCATCGATCATTTTTTTCTTTTTGGCTTTAGAACTCATTGTACATTGATTCTAGCTCTTCCCACTCTGGAGATCCAGCTTCCAACCAGGATTTTAAAAGATTGTATTGTCGAGTTGTTAAAGTAGAGTTCTTTGGCATTTTCTTTTCGATGATAGCCGCTTGATAGATCTTAGCTGAGTTGGCGCGAACTTCGATCAAGGTATCTAAACCAATACCTCCGTTAGTGACTCCATTAGCACGGTTGTGACATTCATAACATTTTGGCCGGAAGACTTCATTCGTGACCGTTGTAAAGTGCAAGTCCTCGGGGCTCACCGGTTTTGATGGCAAATTGACTGGCGGATTATTGGGATTGGAACTTCCCCCCGAATCTCCGCAACCGTAAAGAAAAGTCGAAAAGACCATGACAACAAGCAAAAGGCGCCCACTCATAAAACCCCCTTTTACCGATCCTATGTTAGAATCGCTGACGGAAGGGTCAATCTGTAGTTCTGCAGCTATTCTTCGTCTTCAGAATCAAACTTTAAATCAAGGAAATCCAACAAAGATGCATCGGCGGACTTAGGAATTTCAGGTGCCACACGATTTAAAATCCGGCGCTGTCGAGCCATGACATAGATCGAGGGACGCTCGATGCGGAATCTGCGGGGATTCGGCAAAACTGCCGCGATCAAAGAGGCTTGATGTGGAGTTAGATTTTTTGCGTTTTTCTTAAAATACTTTTTTGAAGCTGCTTCGACTCCGTAGACTCCCGGGCCCATCTCTATCACATTAAGATAAACTTCAAGAATGCGCTCTTTAGGCCATACGAATTCAATTAAAACCGTGAAGTAAGCTTCAAAACCTTTGCGCACCCAATCTCTTCGTGGCCACAGAAAAACATTTTTTGCCGTCTGCTGACTGATGGTACTCGCACCCTTTTTTCTTTTGTGGGTTTGGTTGTACTTCATTGCCTTTTGGATGGCTTCGTAATCAAAACCATTGTGCTCAAAAAAGCGATAATCCTCGGCCTTAAGAACCGCTCTTTGAATGGATGGCGACATTTCTTCCAACGGCACCCAATCTTTTTCAATGCCAACGAACTTTTCGCCCCACAAGGATTCAACGGATCGTAGGACCATTAACGGAGTGATGAAAACAGGAACGAAACGATAAACCAAAACCGCGCCCAAACTGCTTACGAAGAACAGTAAGATGAACTGCAGAATCCATTTACGAATGCGGGACCACTTTTGGCTTTTCATTGAGTCCTAAGGGATAGCACATTTTTTACTGCACTTCAAAGTTGGGATGAATAAAAACTGAGAGATTTATTGAGTCTACCCTGTAAGCCTTATAAAGTGGTTTTTATGGGGAAGGCTTTTTGGAGATCGTGGATAGCTCAGACCGGATTAGTAGCAGCAGTCTACTATCTGGCAGGTTATTTAAGTCTCTTTCTAGCTTTGCCGCCTGGGTACGCCTCCCCGGTATGGCCGGCTACTGGCTTATCTATTGCGGCCCTATTGATATTTGGACTGAACCGCTTTCCCGGCGTGTTTATTGGTGCTCTTTTAGTCAACCTGCGCACCCCCCTTGGATTTGTGGAATCTTTTCCTCCATTGATTATTGCATCTGGCACCACACTGAGTGTGATCGTCGCTGCGACTTTGATCAAACGTTGGGTTAGCTATCCTCGCTCATTTTATCGTGAAAAAGATATCTTCCTATTTTTATTTATTGCGGGGCCTCTTGCTGCAGTCATTTCAGCTACTATTGGCAGCTTCACGCTTTATAAATTTGACTTGGTTCATGCCCAACATTTTTCATTAAACTGGATTTACTGGTTTATTGGTGATGCCACGGGGAACATTTTATTCAGCCCCTTGGCATTAATTTTTGCCGTTCCCTCTAGAAATTACTGGATACGTTCCACTAAAACTATTTTAGTTCCTTTGCTGCTGCTTCTATCGCTTATAGTTTTGGCTTTAAATTATGTAGGACATACGGAGCGCGATAAAATCATTCAAGAGTTTCATCGTCGATCCGAACTTGTTTCGAATTTATTTGAGAAAGATTTGCAAGCTTACCAATCCATGATGGTGACTTTAAAAAGCTTTTATGAAAGCTCTGAGACTGTCACCGAGAAAGAATTCAGGGATTTTACTGAAAGCTATTACATTAATTATCCCGAAGTTCTAACTGTCGGCTGGATTTCCGTTATTAATTCTTCAAATTATCCTTTGGTCTTTGCAGAGCCCAAGGATAAGAATCTTCAACTGCTTGGCCAAAATTTTGCGACACTTCCATTAAAACAGCTGGTTGATACTGCGATGACAGGCCCCCACATCATCGTGGCAAATTCAGCTGACCTTGAAGGCTTAAAAGTTCCTGGATCCAGTTTGATTTTTGCTTTATTTGGCCAAGGGGGAAAAGGAGTTTTGCTGGAGATTATTGATTTAGACAAGGTTATCGCCAATCTGAATAAATATATCAATGATTCCAGCTATCGCTTCATTTTGAGTAATGTGACTGAACGAGATAATCACAAGGTTTTAGCTGACACGTGGCACCCTCTTTCAGTGAACAATGAAGTTCCTTTTAACTCTCAATTGCAGCGGTCCTATGTAATTAAAGTTGCAAATCAGAAGTGGCAGCTTTCCATTTTTCAGGACCCAAGTTTAAGTCATGGCATCTCTATCAATACTAGCATCCTGCTTTTTACGACTTTATTTTTCACTTATCTTATTTGTTCATTGCTACTGGTTATTGCGAACCGAATTTTAAGTATTGAGGACGCCGTTAAAGAAAAAACAACTCACTTAAATGAAGTGAATAGACAGCTGCAGAAGGCATCCCAGGCCAAATCTGAATTCTTAGCAAACATGAGCCATGAGATCCGCACTCCATTAAATGTCTTAGTAGGCATGACAGATTTGTTAGAGGATACCAAAATCGATGCCGAACAAAAACACTACATCGACATCGCAAAGAAAGCAGGCAACAACTTATTAAGCATCATCAATGACATCTTAGATATCTCTAAAATTGAAGCTGGTTTGATCAGCCTTGAGAAAACTGAAATAGACTTGCCGGAGCTGATCAGTGATCTGAGTGCGATGTTCAAATTAAAAGCGCAAGAAAAGGGACTTGAATTAAAAGTCGAAGTCGCATCTGAAGTAAATAATATTTACGAAGGAGACCCGACACGAATTCGCCAAATCCTGACGAATTTATTATCGAACGCATTGAAGTTTACCTCCAAAGGTGAGATCACCTTAACGGTGACTGGGAATGATAACATCCATAGACCGGGCAATATTTTATTCCAAGTCATGGATACTGGCATCGGTGTCCCCCAGGACAAATTGGCCCAGCTGTTTCAACCATTCACCCAAGCTGACTCAACTATCACTAGAAAATTTGGTGGGACAGGGCTGGGTCTTTCTATTTGTAAGCGATTAACGCAAATGATGAATGGAGACATTCAAGTTGATAGCACTGAAGGACAAGGCAGCACTTTTAGTTTTACCTTAACACTGACCCATATCAGACCGATTGAATCTTCACTGCCGTCTTACGCGGTTGAGGTTCCTACAGTCCAACCTGCAACAGACTTTTCGCTGAAGATTCTGATTGTTGACGATGTTGAAGACAATCGAGTTTTACTAAAAGCTTACTTGAAGAATTCGTCCCATGAAATTTATGAAGCCGAAAACGGAATTCAGGCTTTACAATTAGCCAAAGAAAATACCTTCGACATTATCTTGATGGACATGCAGATGCCGATCATGGATGGCTTCACAGCCACCCAAGAAATTCGCCGTTGGGAAAAGCTGCATGAAAAACCACCTGTGAACATTTGGGCACTGACTGCTTATGCCTTAAAAAATGAAATTCAAAAAAGCATGGAAGCGGGTTGCGATTTGCATTTAATCAAACCCATCCGTCGTAACGATTTGATCAATCACATAAATAACTTCGTCCAAGCGCAGCAAAAAAATCCTTAAGGCAGGCGGTCCCATCTCGGCACCAAATTCGTTGGCACCCCTCTTGCTTTAGCCTCCTTACGTGTTCAACAGCGGTGACAATGTCACCAGAGCTAACGAAGGATTTATTATGTGGCGTAATATTGCTCAACTTAGTTTTGCGACTCTTATGTTTGCGGGCTTAAACGCAAATGCACAAACTCCTCCTGGTGTTCGTGTGCAGTCACTGCAAGCCATGGGGAGCGGATGTCCTGCTGGCTCCTACAGCGCCAACATTTCTCCAGATGGCCAATCCTTTTCACTTCTTCTAGATAATTATATTGCTAGTTCAACCATGCAAAATCCGATTTCACGATTGATGTGTGAATTGCGTGTGAATTTTCATGTGCCTCGTGGTTGGTCCTTTGCTGTCGTTTCTGCCGATTATCGTGGTTATGCTTATGCGGAAGCTGGAACCTATGCTGTTCACCAAGCTTTGTATTCGTTTGATGGCAGCAAGCCTCGCAACGAACGTCCCGGTTATGAGAACGGCAGCACTTATAACTTCCGCCAGCAAGAATTCCGTGGACCTTACAACGATAACTACTATATCCGTCATGATATCGATCCGCGTTTAGCGCACTGGTCACCTTGCCGTAACGATGATACGCAAACACTTTTCCTGACCACGTTCTTGATGAGCCGAAATTTAAATCTTTCTTCGCTAGTTCAGGCGCAAATCACTTTGGACAGCGTCGATGGCCGCGTTCAATCGCAAAATTATAGATTCGCTTGGAGACGTTGCACTCCTGGTAACGGTGGCGGCTACAACCCAAATCCGGGCCCAGTGGATCCAGGTAATGGGCGTGGACCGCGCAATCCTGGAAGACCGCCGCGCTTCCCGTAACAAAACTTGAAAATTTAAAATTTAATTTAACAAAACAGAACTTTAGAAACGTAACTATAAACAATTAACGGTTTAATAAAACCAAAAAACAAAACCATAAGGGGGAACCACATGAAATCAAAAATGCTTTTAGCAATCCTAGGAATGTTGACTGCAATCAGCTTCGAAGCGAATGCGAACCAATTAAGACTTGGTCAACCAGCATACGGCGGAACAGGCTGCCCTGCAGGATCTGCAAGTGTCACATTAAGCCCTGACCAACAAGCAGTCAGTATCTTGTTTGACAGCTATGTTACAGAAGCCGGTGGAGGTCGCCGTGTGGATCGTAAATCGTGCAACATCTCCGTTCCAGTACACGTACCACAAGGTTACAGCGTCGCTGTATTCCAAGTAGACTACCGTGGTTTCGTGTCAGTACCTCGCGGCGCTTTGTCACGCTTTGACGCTGAGTACTTCTGGGCAGGCGCTAGAGGACCTCGCGTTTCTAGAACTTTCTCTGGCCCAATCAGCGACGTATACACAGTGTCTGATGGTCTAATGGCTTCAGCTCTTGTTTGGACTCCATGCGGTGCTAACGTGAACCTTCGCGTAAACACTTCTATGATGGCGCAAACAAACGCTCGTAACGAACAAACTCTTGCAACTGTGGATAGCGCAGATATCTCTTCAGGTCTGATCTACCACATCCAATGGAGACGTTGCCGCTAAGCTAATAACGCCCTTTCCACCTACTTCGGCGCGGTGCCGTAGTAGGTGGTTTTTCATTGGGGCCTCTGGTAAGATCTTTTTGACAAAAGCCAGGAGCCCTAAATGACCCAATCGCCGCACCAATCAAATGCCTTAGTTGTACGCCAAGCCCTTTGGGCCCTGCAAAAAGAAGTTCTTAATTCTTTAAAGCAACAATTTGATCGCGAAGTTGGATACAACGCCGCACCCACTGAATGGTTTCAAGTTCTGATGACTGCGGATAGATATGTTTGGTTAAGAGAATTAACTTCCTTAATGGCCGACATTGATATCATGACCGAGCTTGAATACATCACCGACCAACACGCTGGAACTGCTAAATCTGAAATTGAAAGAATGTTGTTTGAACAACATCGCGAAGAAAGTTTCAACAAGCACTATCGCGACTTGATCATGGTCGACTCTTCACTTTTGCCTTTGCACAATACTTTGCGTGCCGCTTTACAAAATCTGCCGCAAATGAGTCTGACAAAAGAGCAAGCTCAAGCTGAAAGAAAAGCGTGGCAGGAAGAACATCGCCAACAGTCGCGCAAGAAAAGAAATTAGTTAAGACCTTGTTAGGTCAAACAGTCGCTAGCATCACAAGAGCGGCCTAGTTTATTGAGCAGCAAAAACTAACAAAATTTAAATTCAACATTTTAGCGGAATACAAATATCCTGAATGTGAAATGCGGAACTTCGAAGGACTCGGAGTTGAAACCGTTCACGGAGGAGTTATGTTTCGCGGACTCTTTTTTACAGCCTTACTAGTGGGTGGTTCGTTGGTTCTATTTACAGCGATGAATATGGTTAGGTAAAAAGTCTTTTACTGCCGCTTCGGTGGTGGCGCGCTACCCCTTTACACAAAGCACTTGCTTTAAGATTGCAACGACTTCGACCAGATCTTTCTGATTTTCCATAACCTTATCAATATCCTTATAAGCGCTAGGAATTTCATCAATGACACCGGAATCTTTTCTGCACTCGACACCTGCAGTTTGTTCGCGCAAGTCATTGATAGTGAAACGGCGTTTTGCTTCTGAGCGAGACATTCTGCGTCCGGCGCCATGGGCACAAGAGTTAAAAGATTCTGGATTGCCTTTGCCGCGCACGATGTAGGATCTTGCGCCCATAGAGCCAGGGATGATTCCCATATCACCACGTTGGGCCCGTACCGCCCCCTTGCGCGTCACTAAAACGTTTTCGCCATAATGAACTTCGCGAGTTGCATAGTTATGGTGACAGTTCACCTTTAGTGAATAAGGGAGTGGCGCCCCTTTTAGGCCGACATGCAAAGACACTGCATGCAACACCCTTCTTAACATCTCTTCACGATTCTCCAGGGCATAACTTTGTGCCCATTCTAAATCGCGCATATAGTTTTGGTACTCTTCGGTGCCTTCCACGTAATAAGCAAGATCCGGATCTGGAAGTTTAGTAGCTAGTCTTGCCAAATCACTTTTCGCATGACGTATGTGTTCTTCAGCCAAACTTTTACCGACATTGCGCGAGCCAGAGTGAAGCATCACCCACACCGAACCATCCTCGTCCGTGCAGATTTCAATAAAGTGGTTACCACCGCCCAGGGTTCCAAGCTGGTGGGCCGCTCTATCTTTTAAACGCATCAAAGACACTTGTTCAGGCATAGTTTTCCAGCCCGACCAGTCTTTCACTGTTTGCGTAAGGTGGTCATTAGATTCAGTACCAACAGGTATTTGTCTTTCAATTAAGGTTCTTAAGCGATCAAGGTCATGAAGAATTTTAGCAGGCTCAATGTTTAAGCGCGCAGCGATCATGCCGCAACCAATATCAACGCCAACAGCAGCAGGGATCACCGCGCCTTTTGTAGCAACGACGGATCCCACTGTCGCACCAATACCTAAGTGGACATCAGGCATGGCGGCAACGTGTTTAAATACGAAAGGCAACGACGCCACATTTTTAAGTTGTTGCAAAGCCTGAACTTCGACCTCTTCTTGAGGTGACCAGATTTTTACAGGCACATGGGGTGATGTTACACTTGTGAGCACTGGCATTTAAATTCCCTCCGCAGACCCTTGATTCGATCAGCAGCTCAGTATAACACACAACGATCACTTAGCTTTAAATCACCTTTTTTTCAGGACTAATGTTCTAAAAATCCAATGTATTTCGGATTTAACAGATTTTCCGTCGAGAAAATTTGGTCAAGTTGCTCTTGCGTGACTACACCCCGCTCTAATGCGACTTCAGCAACACTACGTCCCGTGGCAGCACAGATCTTACCGATTATGTCGCCCTCTTCATGACCAATAATGGGATCAAGGTAAGTCACAATACCGATGCTATTCATAACAAAGTTGCGGCAGCGTTCTTTATTGGCAGTGATACCTGTTACACACTTAGTGGTTAACGTGTTGCAGGCATTCGTCAAAAGATGGATAGATTCAAAAAGGCTCGAAGCAATGACTGGCTCCATAACATTTAATTGCAATTGTCCCGCTTCTGCAGCCAGTGTGATCGCAAGATCATTACCGATAATTTTAAAGCACACCTCATTCACCACTTCAGGAATTACAGGATTTACTTTCGCCGGCATGATGGAGGATCCCGCTTGCATGGCAGGAAGATTAATTTCTTTCAGTCCTGCGCGGGGCCCAGAACTTAACAGTCTGAGGTCGTTGCAGATTTTAGAGACCTTTACGGCCGTACGTTTCAAAGCACTGGAAATAATAATATAAGCCCCGCAGTCACTGGTAGCCTCAATAAGATCTTCAGTTTCAACAAACGGATGCCCCGTCACCTGCACAAGTCTTTTAACGACTGTTTTAGGATAACCTTCTGGAGCATTGACTCCGGTTCCGATGGCCGTGGCCCCCAAGTTCACTTCAAGAATTAACTTTTGCACTGTTGCGATAAGCTTAACGTCTTCCTTTAATAGTGTAGCGAAGGCATTAAACTCTTGGCCTAGAGACATTGGCACCGCATCTTGCAATTGGGTACGCCCCATTTTTAAAACGTCCGAGAATTCCTTTCCTTTGGCTTCAAAAACTTTTGCTAAGTCTGAAACCGCGCGGATCACCACATTAAGATGTTCATACAAAGCAACACGGAAAGCAGTTGGATAGACGTCGTTGGTTGATTGGCATTTATTCACGTGATCGTTAGGATTAATAACTTCGTATGTTCCTTTGACCAGACCTTTTTTTTCTAGGGCAATATTGGCGATCACCTCATTGGCATTCATGTTGACCGAGGTGCCTGCCCCACCTTGATAGATGTCAGAGGGGAATTGATCTCCCCATTTCACTGGGTCATTGATAATTTCATCACAAGCATCCACGATAGCATCGACAGTTTCTTTAGATAATGTTTTTAAATCTCTGTTAGCCAAAGCACAGGCTTTTTTAACCAATGCCAAACCTCGGATAAACAAGGCATTATCGCCAATGGTTTGGTTGGAAATTTGGAAGTTGTCGATGGCGCGCACCGTATGAATTCCATAATAAGCCTCGGCAGGAACTTTCATTTCACCTAACAAGTCTTTTTCAATTCTAAAGTTTTCCATTGCGCTCCCCTTACTTTGACGGAGTTGGAGTGTAGACCAAAATTTCACCGTGCTTCATAACACGGAATTCAGAGGGCTTCACATTTTTTTGCACGAGGGCTTTTTCTAAATCCTGCACCGGAGCAACCATCGTCTCGTCACTGAGTCTAAATGTCCCCCAGTGGCCCCCGATTGAAAGTTTAGCTTTTACATCCAGATGAATTTGCACAGCTTCCTCTGGATTGACGTGTTGTTGCTTCATAAACCAACGGGGTTCATAGGCACCGATGGGAATAAACGCGATATCAACCGAACCCAACTTTTCAGCTATATCCAAAAAGTCTTTTGAATAACCCGTATCACCAGTATACAGAAAACTTAAATTACCAGAACGCACATGCCAACCTCCCCATAAGGTTTGGTTGCGATCAAAGAGCGATCGAGCCGACCAGTGCTGCGCCGGCGTGAAGGTGATTGTCAAACCCTTGACCGTAACGTGATCCCACCAATCCAATTCTTTGACGTTCTTAATTCCCTCCCCTTGCAATAACTCGGCATTGCCAAGCGGAACTAAAAACAAAGTTTGTGAACTTCTTTTTGCGAGTTCTTTTAAGGTTGGTAAATCCAAATGATCATAGTGTCCGTGGGAAACTACCACTGCATCGATGGGTGGTAGTTCGTGCATTTGCAAAGGCACTTTAACCATACGCCGCGGGCCTGCAAATGAAACCGGGGAAACTCTTTCACTAAAAACGGGGTCTGTTAAAATATTAGCGCCACCCGTTTGCAGTAAAGCTGTTGCATGACCAATCCAAGTGAAAGTGTTCTGGGATTGGTTTGATTTTAAAAAGTCAGAGTCCACCTTTAAAACTTCTGGCTCAAACTCTGGCTCTTTGGGCTTGTCACTAGTAAGACGTTCCCACTGCCATTTCCAAAAACTTTGTTTTTCAGAATTGTCGTAATTATTTAAAAAAGATTTTTCGCCATGATGAGGCTTGGCTGGATCGTAATATTTAAAGCTTTGACAGCCCGATGTCACAAATAACCCCGCCAGTGCTATTAAGATCGCTTTCATGAATGGAGATTCTCACCCGCCTGGCTTTGAGGCAAGAAGCCTAGAAATTACACATTCTGTCATTGGTCGGATATGTGCTATGTTCCTGCCAATTGCCAATGAAACTAAGGATGCAACAGTGATTCGCGATTTTTGGAAGCAACAGAGCCTTTCGCAAAAAGTTACGATCTTATTTATTTTAACTATTTTCTTTAGAGCCTTTTTTTCTTTGAACATCGGTCTGATTGACGATGAGGCTTACCACTGGTCTTGGGCAAAGTGGCTGGAGCTTTCTTACTTTGATCATCCTGCGATGATTGCATGGATGGAAGCCATCACCACTAAAATTTTCGGCGACACCTACCTTGGAGTTCGTTTACCGGGGTTCTTGTGTTTCATTGGAACCGTCGTGCTTCTTTATAAACTTACCAAAGAACTGTTCGACGAATGGGCTGCGATTTTTGTTGGTTTTATTTTACTGTGGTCACCTTTTTGGGGATTTGGTGGGTATGTGGCTTCCCCGGAACCGCCGTTCATGCTTGCCTGGGTCGCAGCGGCTTACGTGTTCTGGCAGGGCGTGCGTGAAGATGGCAAAGCTTGGACGGTGAAAAAAACCTGGTTGTACTTAGGCGTGATCATGGGGCTTGGATTAAATTCCAAGTTTATCATCGCATTGCTTGCGCCTGGTTTTGCGCTGTACTTATTAAGCACTCCCCGTCACAGAAAAGATCTATTAACTCCGTGGCCATGGATAGGATTTTTGATTGCCACTGTGATCGCAATGCCTATTTTTATTTGGAACCATTTGCATGAGTGGCCTGGATTTAAATATCAATTCCATGATCGACATCAAGGCAGCCGCTTTAGCATCAATCGTTGGACCGTTTTCTTTGCAGCGCAATTGCTGTTCTATACGCCATTCTTATATGTGATGGTGGTTCTAACTTTCATCACTTCATTCTTAAGATTCAAGGACCCGCGTTGGAGATATCTATTCTGTCTCGCTGCTCCGTCGATTTTCATATTCTATCCGCAACCATTGTTTGCTGAATACAAACCCCACTGGAGTGGAGCTGCCGTGACACTTCTTCTTATGGGGGCAGGGCACATTTGGTCACAAGGTTTAACTTGGGGTCAGCGTCAAATCGTTAAAGCTCGAAGCAAGGTGTACACCTACGGCATCTTGGCGTTTTTTGTACCGTTAGCATTGATCACTTACACTCCATTTGCTTATCCGTGGATTCCTAAAGCATATAAGCTTTTTAACCCTACAGGCGAATGGAAAACCACTTATGATTTCAGTAATGAGTTCACAGGGTGGGAAGAATTAGGAACTTACTTAAATCGTCGCCAAAGAGAGATCCATGCTGAAAGCGGCAGGAAACCATTCTTGGCGGCTCACCGTTACGAAACGACAGCACAGACGACATGGGGCACGAAACAAAAAGTGTACATGTTAAGTTCCACTGTCAGTCATTACACCGTGATGCAAACGCCTGAGGAAATGAACAACCTTAAAGGCCAAGATGCGATTTTCATTAGTACCGAAAAATACCCAGCCATTGCTACCGAATGGGCGGCTTGGGATTCCTGTGACAAAGAAGAATTAAAAACCTTCCGTCACGGCATCCACGCCAGAACTTTCAACATCTATTACTGCAAAAACTTCCAGGGAATTATCCAGTAAAAAAAGAGCGCTCTAAGCGCTCTTTTAGTTTAGGACATATTCAATAGGGACCGTGATCGACCAACTGCCGCGTTGGATTTCTTTGGGAAATGGCTTCATCCCGTCGATACCTTTAACTAACTCCACCGCCGCTTGGTTCAACGTATCGTAGGGTGATTTTTCGACGATCTCACTTGCAGATAAGGAACCATCTGCATTCAAGGTAAAGCGCATCGTCACCTTTCCTGATTGGCCCATTCTTTTAGCCATCATCGGATAACGTTTGCGACGCTCTAATAATTTTTTTAGCTCATACAAGTATCGATCTTCAGGACTTACTTCAGCACCGTCAGCAACACCCTCACGTCCTGATACGGCCCCTTTAGAGGAACTGCCGTCAGCACTGCCCGCAGTCTGGGAGGCTTGAACTGGTTGCACGGGAACTGGTTTCACATCTTCTTTAATCGCAGGCCCCTCAGAATTATCGACCACGGTTGGAGCCGGAGCTTGTTCAATTTTTGGCACTACCACCGGAGCTGACGATTTTGGAGCCGCAGAATCCCCCATCATCAGTTCAACACCAATAGGAGCTTTGATAATTTCTGGCGCAGTTAAAGTAAAAGCCAATAGCAAAAGCCCTGCGTGCAGAACTGCAGACAGACTCACGGAGCTTTTAGAATTAAGAGATAACTCACGTATTTTCATGGGCTTTTGCTTTCAAGGTTCTTTATAAGAGTTTCAGAGGGAAAATTCAACCTGGGCTCGACGAAAACTGCTTAATGGCGCCTGATTGGATTTCAGATCGAAATAAGAAGGAATTGATAAAGAAAAAGGGGCTTATGAAGCCCCTTTTTTTGAAATTTTTTATTAGAACTGGGTGCTGCCCGCTTCAGCCTGCAGCCCCGGGGCTGTTAAACGTAAGATCCGCGTTTGATTTTCTCAAGGATCAGCTTCTCAGTTTTAATTGGATCGTTAGGATCCACTGAGAAGAAAGATTGTTGCTCGCAACGAATCTTTTCTTTAATCAACCAGCGCAAGATATCAGCCAGGTTTTTATTCTTTTTATCTAAGAAGAACGGATCGTTTTCCAAAGCATCTTTGGCTTTCTTCAAAGCGCGGGCTTCAGCTGGATCTGATTCTTTAACTTTATAGTGCGGAAGATCGTATTTCTTAACGTCTTCAGGCAATACACCCAAAAACTTTACATTTGGTGCAGAGAAGTCCGCGTTTCTAATTAACGAAGCTGCTGATCCGGCTTTCAAAGTACGGAAGATATTTTGAAGCGTGTAAGCATCCAGATCTCCGAAGAAATACATCGGAACATCAAGTTCTTCTTGAATAAGTTTTGACCAACCACGCACACCGTTGGATGGAACCCCTTGAGCACCCATCACGATACAATTGTTACGACGAGTAAAGCCCATTGTTACAAGGGTATTCGCTGTACCTTCTGATTCAACAATCAAGCAGAAGTCGATTTTCTTTTTAGCTTTAAGCTTTAAAGATTGCGGTTTATTTTTTGGTTGGAATGGTGAAGTACCCAGTGTTGATAAATCAACTACGGCTTTGTCACCGTCAGGCATAGTTTCAGTTACAACCAACTGTTGAGAGTAAGTTTGTCCACCACGGTCATTGGCAAAACAGTTCAACTCTTCACGGTAAACTTCAAGCATATCGCCGATGAAGTCGATAATCGCATCTGATTCCGGTTGGTCTTCAAAATCCAAAGGTTTCAGACGAGGATTTCCTTTAATCAAACCTTTGCACATGTAATAAAGCTCACGCTTCGTATTTACCGCGCCCTTATCAAGGTTGTTTAAAAGAATCTCTAGCACGAAAACCACACGGGCTAACTTTTGCACTGAAGATACGTTTAATTCTGTGCGAACAACTTTATCCCCTGGAGTTAAATAACCCACTTTAGAATTGTACAAAGAGTTATCTAAAGAAGTTTTAACTGCCTCAAGAACCGGACGCTTTGAAGACTCAAGGTCCTTAAGCATTTTGTCAGCCAAGATGCGGGCTTCTTTAGGGATATCAATTTTTAATTCGCGGATGCTCAGTAACTTTGCCATCTACACACCAGCCTATTTCTTTTTACCGGTTGTTTTTTTAGTCGTCGTTTTTTTCGTTCCTTGCGGTTCAGAAGCTTCTTCGACTAGGTCTTCACCACGGATAACGTCGATTTCTTCTTCGTCACCGATACCTTTTTTCTTATCACGCTTTTTTTGTTCTAAAAGCTTCGATTCTGCTGCTTCTAGATCTGCCATCGCCTCTTCAGAATCACGGCCTAAAAGTTTTCTTAAGCCTTCTTCGGCTTTCTTCTTACGAGAATCCGGAGCTTTGATGATTCTTGCCAAACCTTCAACAAGGATTGGACCGAATTGTTCAATGTGCGCGAGCTTTCTTTCTAGGTCTGCCTCTTTCACTTCTTTTTTGATGTGACGAGAAAGTTTTTGACCCGCTTGGATCAAAGCTAGACGAATTTCCGCTACAAGCTCTTCAGAAGCATCGATTGTTTCTTTGGAAGCATTTTTAAACTTAATGAACGGCGAAACTATTGAAACCGCAAAGACATACTGACCCAGTGGCAAGCTGTCTTTAGGCTGTGCTAAGCCGTATGATTTCCAGTTTACAGACTCGATGGCCCACGTGATCGCGCAACCAGATT
The DNA here is from genome assembly GCA_041888585.1 of Bdellovibrio bacteriovorus. Taxonomy (GTDB): domain Bacteria; phylum Bdellovibrionota; class Bdellovibrionia; order Bdellovibrionales; family Bdellovibrionaceae; genus Bdellovibrio; species Bdellovibrio bacteriovorus_I. Next base: position 2,488,450 of record CP168971.1, read on the forward strand.
TATCAAATTGCAAAGGAACACGGTTGGCGAAACGAAGTAACGTCACTGGAGAATCCGCTTCTTGATTGCGATCTTTAAAGCGCGCCAAAGCAACTTCAACCACCACAGGTTTAAAGTCACAGATCGTCGGTTTACGAGTCACAACTGCAAAGAAGTCAATTTCACCCAAACGAGTGATTGATTTAGATAAAGATTCTTCACCTACTGTCAAAACGGATTTCGTAGAAGGCGCCATAAGCTGGGTGTTTTGCACAGCCATGAATGCCTTTTTGAAATCATCTTCATTTAGTGAAGTGATTGGTTTTTCAAGCAACGCCTTAGGCAAACCGTTTTTCGTAAAGTCCGAAATAGACTGATCAGAAATACGGGAAAAACCAGTTTTTAAGAACTTAGATAAAGTGATTTTTCCGAATAAAGTCGAATGAGTGATGAACTCACCCAATTTAAAAGTATGAGGATGCGGCAAAGAAGCTTCCGGAATTTGAGGCACTTCCTGGCTAACACGATTTACTGTGACGAAATCGTTTTCCATCAACTTATAAGTGATGGTCATGTGCGGATTTACAAGGATAGTTCCCTCTAAATATGTAACCAAACCGCCGTCACCATTTAATTGGATACGACCATCTAAAACGAATTCAACGCGCGTTCCATGATCGCGATCCCAATCAAAGGTTTCTTTATTCTTAAGAATACCGGTGTTGGATTTGATATCTACGTCGACTTGCGCAGAAATCGCCTTACGCATTTTTTTAGTCTTAGAAACAACGTTCACACCGCGGGCATTGGTCATTTGCGCCCAAGTGGTAGCAGCAGAGATACCGATACCTTGCTGACCGCGAGAACATTGACCACGACCGAATTTTGAGGAAGCAAGATACTCCCCGTAAACTTTTGCTAGGTCCTCACCCTCGATACCAGGGCCGTTATCTTCGACAACAATGCGAATTAAATCAGTATTTTTGGTTGATCCTGTTCCTACTTTAGAAACTTCAACTAAAAGGTCAGGAAGAATTCCCGCCTGCTCACAGGCATCTAAAGAGTTGTCCACAGCCTCTTTTAAAGTCGTTAAAACGGCCTTTAAAGGCGAAGAAAAACCCACCTGTTGCAGGTTCTTCGCAAAATATTCAGCGGTACTACTTTTAGTAATCTTACTCACGGTCGCTTACCTTCACGAGATGTTAACTAATTTTAATGAATAACTTTGATAGGTTAACGCTAACCCATAGAGTCAAAGCAAGACTAAAGGCTCAACGCTGCTTGGCGTAAAAGTGAATATGAGAAACTTTAAATCATGAGCAATCCTCGTATGGACCGATGAAAACTTAACTTTTACAGACTTTTGACCGACCATTTAGGGTATGAATCGGAACGTGATTGGTGCAAAAAAGAGAGCCTGTAGTGGCGTCTTATTTCGAGGCAGTCCGCCATGAGTAAGCGACCCGAGGACCTTTTCAAACTTTACAGCAATAAAATCTGCAGCCTAATTGAAAACGAGGGCGTAATAATTCGCCCTTATTCCAACCCCTCTTTATCGTATTTCAATGTGCTGAGTACCGAGGAACAGAACGAAGTCCTGCACAACCTAGAAAGTTACTATCAAATTTGTTTGGATGTTAAGAAGTCCTCGCGCAGCCTTCGGGAGACCCGTTATTTCACGGAATGTGCCTTAAATCACCTGGGTTATACCGTCGATTCCCAGATGTTAGATAAGATCGAAGACCATCATCTTATAGAAATTTACAGCTATTCGCAGACACAGATGTTTCGCAGTCTTTTATTTTTTGACGTCTGCAGCTATACGCTTGAGGACCTTTACTGCCGCAAATGGTATTCCCTCTATGAGCGGACCCCGGAAGATCACAAACTCGTCGAAGACTTAGTAGTGAGATACATGGGCTCTGAAAATAAAGTTCCGATTGCGGTCGCAAATCCTCAGCATGTGATCAAAGAAAAAGATTCTTTAGAGCGACTTTCAATCATCAATAAAATGCTATGGTTAGTTCCGCTTTATAAGAATGAAAAAGACGTGGCTATGCTTTTGATATCGACGGTCGTTTTGCCTTAGTCACCTGAATCTTCTGTATTATCCGTATTTACCGGCTCATCACCGCTGGAATTTGCACTGTTCAACTCTTCTAAAGCCATTTCAGCTCGGGTTTTATAACCCTTTTTAGAGTTGCAGTCCTTACAGGAAGTCACACAGTTATTCTTATTAGATTTCCCACCGCGCGCGATCGGAATAAGGTGGTCCATGGTCAATTCAGCGGGTTTAAAGCGCTGACCGCAGTGGTAACAAAGACCTTTTCCCAATTCCTGCTTCCACCACTGGCTTAGGCGTAGTTCGCGGGCCTTGGCTTTTTCGCGTTTTTGATGTTCGGGGGAAGCAGGGGAAAAGAAATAATCCATAGGGTGAGTTATAGCTTAAAACCTGCGGAAAAGTCCAGTTTACCAGACTAAAGCATTGGACTTGCGAGCTCAGAGTTCGCTTAAGGCTGTAAAAAGAACCGCCTTAAAGACTTAAAAACCCCCGCTTTTTTACCGATATAGCTTTCAGCAATTCATTCAGAGCGAGGACTTTCCATGTCGGTAAAAACCTTTAAAAAAGGCGAAGTTATCTTTAAGGACGGAGACAAGATCACGTCCGTTTACCTGATTCAATCCGGGGGCGCGAACCAGTGCCTTATTCGCGGTAAAAAAACTATCGACTTATATCAATTAGGTGCCTCGCATATTCTTGGTGACCAAGTGATCTTAGGGCAAAGCACTCACCCGACATCGGCAATCGCTACGACCGAAACCAAGGTTCTTGAAATCCCTGTGGAAACTTTGAAACAGCAGTACGAAGGTGCCCCGCAAATGCTGAAGGTGATTATTAAATCCCTGGCTGATCGTTTGCGTTTAGCAATGAATGATGTGCGCTCTAGCAAGTTAGAAAAAGATTCTTCTCCGTGCCCGGAAGACCAAGTCGCTAAAACATTTGGTGCTGTTTTTCATACAGCAAATCACAAAGGCGATCGCTCGCAAGCTGGCCGCGTGATTTTAGAGTGGAGCATGATGAAGCAGTACAGCCAGCGCGTGTTTGGTGAATCACCAAAGCGCATGGAGCAAGCGATCAACATTTTGGTCAAACTTAAAATGGCTCTGTATGAAATGGGCAAAGCTCCGGATAATCCAGATGGACCAGACGAGATCCAACGCGTGCACTTTTTAGATCTTCCCTTAGTAGAAAGCTTCTTTGAATTCTATCAATACTATTACTTTAAAAGTGGTCGCTCTGAAATCCTTAAAGTAGATGAGCTCTGCAGTCAGATGTTGGAATGCCTATTAAAGCTTGCTGAAACAGAACAAGCAGATCGTTTTGGTATCGTGAGTGTGGATTTCACGAAGTATTCTGAGGCCTGCAAAAACGAGATTGGCTTAAACTTAAATAATGACCACTTTAATCGCCTTGAATCCAAAGGCGTTTTGATGAAAAGAAAAAACGGCGGCACAGGTGTTTTACTTCAGTTTGAAGTAAAAGAGTTCCGTTCGATCTTCCAAAGCTGGAAGATGATCAAAGAAATCGATAAGTGGAATGAAAAAGGCTTTGTCGATATGGATGAAAAAGAAGAAAAAACTAAGAAAAAATCCGGTGGCCCTTGCTGCCCAGGTTGTGCTGTTGAAGTGCAGGCTGGCGCCAAATTCTGCCATGAGTGTGGGCATAAACTTGTGATGGCGGCGTAATGAGCGAAGCTTTAGTGATCTTTAAGTCTATCAACAATAGCGCTGCTCAAGAAGGTCTTCTGCAGCGTTTGGTGCAATCCAAAGAACGCATCACACTTAAAGATAAATACGATCGCTTTATTGTTTTAGATGTAGTTTCTGCGAACAGCACGAGCCTAATTTGTCATTTCACCGAAGAAGCGTCCATGAATCTGCCTGGAAATGAATTATTCATGGGTAGTTTTCAATTTGGCGGAGATAAATACATTTTTGAGACTCGTCCCGTTGCTCAAGGCAGCGTGGTGATGGTCACACTTTTAAATCTTTTCCACCTGCAGAAACGCCGTAACTATCGTTACGTTTTGCCGGCGGACTACCCGGCTGCGTTTGCACTTTCTTTTGTGAATGAAACAGCCTGCCAGGTGCATTGCCGACTTTTGGATCTAAGTACTGAGGGCTGTGCTGTGGAAGTAGATCACGCAGCTCTTAGCTGCAATCTAGAAGATGAAGTAAGGGCCTATGTGCACTTAGGGGATCGTGAACCTATATTGGTACAGGGTCTGATTAAAAATATCCGTCTTAAGAGTGACAACTCATTAGTGTTGGGCGTGAAGTTCAATCATTTAGCTGCAGCCAGCGAAGATAAAATCATCTCTTCCATCACTGACCTGCAACGGGAAATTTACTTCCGCAAATCCGCTTAATTATCTTGTGGGATAATAAAGCTTATTGTCCCACATTCCTTCATTAAAATACTGAACTGTCGCTTTAAGCTTAGAAGTCAGCTCTGACTTACGAGTCGCGTTTTCAATGATTTCTTTGGTGCTTTCACGATCGTTAATTGCATACATCTTAGCATCAGGCTCCCCTGGAACCCAGCGCAGGTAGTGGTCTTTAGCAACTAGCAAATAGCGCCCATCGTTGAAGTTCACAGCCACTTTATCAGCCACTGCGAAAATTGAACTTCCTAGATAGTTTCTTTCTTTTTCTGGAATCCCCAAGAAATCTAAGATGGTCGGCAAAATATCAATCTGCTGTACAATCATTTCAGTGTCAGTTTCTGGGAACTTGAAAGTCGGATGATAAAGCATCAGTGGTATGCGATAGGAACCAATATCGTTTTTATACTCTTCACGATAATGCATAGATGCATGGTCCGCCGTGATAATAAACAAAGTGTCTTTAAACCACGGTTTTTTTTCTGCCTCAGCAAAGAATTTCTTTAATGCATAATCCGTGTAGGAAACCGTTTTTAGAATTTCAATCGGCCCTTCAGGGAACTGTTCTTTATATTTTTCTGGAATCTTATACGGCTGATGGGAAGTCAGCGTGAAGACCGACGTCATAAAAGGTTGCGGGATAGAGTCCATCTGAGCCACCATCCATTGCAAGAAAGGCTCATCCCAAATTCCCCACACTCCGTCATCGTCAGCGCTATTTCCGTACTCTTTAGAACCGAAATACTTTTCAACCCCAGCACTTTGCATGAAAGAATCAAAAAACATCGTACCGTTATGGCCGCCATGGAAAAAGGCTGTGGCATAATTTTTTTGCCCTAGCAGAGTTCCCAATCCCACAAAATAATTGGCGGTGAAATGAGAAGAAATAAACGGCTCTGCCATTAAAGCAGGAATCCCTGCCATGACAGCCCCCACCCCTTCAATGGAGCGACGTCCGTTGGCGTAGGCGTTTTTAAAACTTAAAGATTTTGCCTGAAGGGAATCTAAGAATGGAGTGTAAGAAGGTTTTCCAGCAACAGGGCCTAAATATTCTTCACCAAAACTTTCTAGAATGATGATCACCACGTTTTGCGGCTTCGTGGGACGTTTACCATCTAATGTGGAAGCTTTATTAACGCCATTCAAGTTTTTTAGCATTTCATCTTTGTTTTCGAAATACTGTGTTCGCGCTAATTTTTCTGCCCCAAAACTTTTTACGAAAGTGAATGTTGAATTAAGAATCAGGTTATTTAAAAGCGGCACTGTGAAAACATTGGCGTTTACAAAACTGATGGGCTTACCTTGTAAACCTCCGCGGATTCCTACAACTGCTAAAATCAAAGCCACAAAACACAGGAAACCGTGTGCAAGCCACAGTTTTATGCGCTTTCCTTTTTCAGCCCATTGCAGGTTTTGCGTCTGCGATGCTTTTTTCATCATCCAGCGCACAGAGAAAATAAAAAGACCGACAATGATTGAGTTAGCAAGGAACAAAACCCAATAGCTTGTGAAGAAGTTTAGGAACTTTCCTTGTGCTTCATTTACGACAAACAGACTGTCATAGGAAGTACGTCTTCCCACGAAATTAATAAACTCTGTATCAATCAGATTTAAAATTAAAAACGGTGTCTGCAAGATGCAGAATAAAACCCAAACCGCGGTTGAATAGTATTTTTCCCAAGCTTTAGGCCACGGCAGAAAAGAAAGCAGCAAAAGTGGCGATGCCATCATCAGAATCGCTGAGATATCAAAGCGCCAGCCCACTACGAAGGACCACAAAATGTCAGCGAAGGGCTTTGTGCTAAAAAGGTTCCAGTTCCAGGCTAGAAACTCCACCCGCGCAAGGGTGTAAAAAACCATAGCTACCAATATGAGTGCACTAAGCTTTACTAAACGAAACGAGGGTCCAAACATGGGACCATACTACAGCGACTAATTGCGTCATTCAAGTCGACTTCCGGGGCATGATCTGATAATTTCCGCCCCTATGACAGCAGAACAAATGAAAGAACGCTTAGAGCAGAATTATTCCGAGGCTAAGATCGAAGTTTACGATCTTACCGGCACTCAAGATCACTGGGAAGTTTACGTAGAAAGCCCAGTGTTTGCGGGAATGACTCGTATTCAACAACACCAACATGTGATGGCTTGCTTTGGTCCAGAATTAAAGACTGGCGAGGTTCACGCTCTCTCAATTAAGACTAAAATCAAAGCCTAAAATACTAATGGCTTAAAGAGGTACCCATGACTACTCACGAAAAAATCGATTCCATCGTTACATCAAACAAAGTTGTTCTTTTCATGAAAGGAACTCAACAGTTCCCTATGTGCGGATTTTCTGCTCGTGCTTGCGCCATCTTGCAAGACATTGGCGTAAAATTCCACGACGTGAATGTTCTAGATGACGAAGGCATTCGCCAAGGCATTAAAGAATACGGCAACTGGCCGACAATTCCGCAACTTTACGTTAACAAGCAACTTGTTGGCGGCAGCGACATAATGATGGAAATGTACCAATCTGGTGAACTTCAAGAATTGTTAAAAGCTTAATATGAGATGCAATGTTGCCCTGTGGGATCGCATTTTACGGTTTATCTTGGGTGTGGGTTTAACCGCTTACGCCTTTGCCGGCGGTCCTTTTTGGGCTTACATTGGCATTTATGGCCTCATCACTGCAGCTTGGGGCTTGTGTCCTGTTTACGGGTTCTTTAGAATTAGAACTCTGAAAGATTATCATCGCGCGACTCACAACGAATAAGGTTTAAAAATGTCTAACCAACTCCTCGAACTTGAAAGCTTTTTACAAAAAGACCAAATCAAAACCGACGAGGAAAGCCTCAAATACTGGGGTAAGGATTGGACGACTTACTTCGATATCAAAGCCTCTGCCATTGTTTTTCCTCGCAGCACTGAAGACGTTGTCGCTTTAGTAAAATGGGCTCGTAAAAATAAAATCGCTCTTGTCCCCTCAGGCGGTCGAACAGGTCTTTCTGGATCTGCGGCGGCGACCCAAGGTGAAGTGGTCGTTTCTTTTGATCAAATGAACAAAATCAAAGATTTTAGTCCTATTGATCAAAGCGTGATTATTGAGCCCGGTGTGGTGACTGAAGCGTTACAAGAATTTGCGCATAAGAATCATCTTTTCTATCCAGTAGACTTTGCAGCTACGGGTTCTTCACAAATGGGTGGCAATATCGCAACGAACGCTGGCGGTATTAAAGTTGTTCGTTACGGTTTAACTCGTGACTGGGTTGCCGGTCTTAAGGTTGTGACTGGAACTGGTGAAGTTTTAGAATTGAATAACGGCCTAGTTAAAAACGCGACTGGCTATGATTTACGCCATTTGTTCATTGGTTCTGAAGGCACATTAGGCTTCATCACTGAAGCGACTATCAAACTTGCACCTATGCCACCACCGATGAAAGTTCTTGTGATGGCAGTGAGCGGCTTAGATGCTGTGATGAAAATCTTTGCGGAGTTTAAAACCAAAACTTCGCTTGTGGCTTTCGAAATGTTTTCAGATAAAGCGCTAGCCAAGGTTTTGGAAAATACAGGCTTGCCTGCTCCATTAGAAACTCAATCTCCATTCTATGTTTTATCTGAAGTTGAAACTAGAAATGAACAGGATGAAGAACATGTTTTAGGCGTATTCGAAAAATGCCTGGAAGAAGGTTGGGTTGTTGACGGTGTATTAAGCCAATCTGACGTGCAAGCGACAACTTTCTGGCGCTACAGAGAAGACATCTCTGAATCTTTGGCGAAGTATTCCCCGTACAAAAACGATATCGCTGTGACGATTTCAAAAGTTCCGCCATTCATGGCTGATTTAGATAAAGTTCTTTCAACTGCCTACCCTACTTGGGAAGTCGTGTGGTTTGGTCACATCGGTGATGGCAATCTGCACATCAATATCCTGCGTCCTGAAGGCATGAGCAAAGAAGAGTTCGTGAAAGAGTGCCGCAAGGTCGACGTGATGGTTTTTGATACTGTGAAAAAATATAAGGGCAGTATTTCTGCTGAACACGGCGTGGGTTTAACGAAAAAATCTTTCTTAACTTACACAAGATCAGAAGCAGAGATCGGATTGATGAAACAAATCAAAGCAGCGTTTGATCCTGATAACATTATGAATCCTGGAAAAGTCATCTAAAGCAAAAAAGCCCGGTTTCCCGGGCTTTTTTTTAATATACAACGCGCGTTCTGATGGATCTTTTTAGCTGGCCAATATCGGCTGCTAAATCGGTGGCATGATCTGAGTGAACGTCCATGATTAAGTAACCAATCTTTTCGTCCGTCGATAGATATTGCCCTTCAATGTTGGCTCCGGCTTTAGAAATAAGACTATTGATCTCCCCTAACACGCCAGGTTCATTTTTATGAACGTTCAAAATACGTGAAGCACCTTGTTTTACAGGCAAGTCCACGTTTGGAAAATTCACGGCACCTGAAGAAGAACCGATTTTTAAGTAGCGACGGAAACTTTCAGCCACTTCCATACCAATAGCGTACTGAGCTTCTTCCGTGCTGCCACCGATGTGCGGAGTCAAAATTACGTTTGAAAGACCTTGCAGCGGACTTTTAAATTTTTCTTTGTTCGATGCAGGCTCTTCAGGGAACACGTCAATCGCACAACCTGCGATGTGTTTTGATTTTAAAGCTTCTACTAAATCTTCAATCACCACCACAGAACCACGGCTGGCGTTGATTAAGTAACTGCCTTTTTTCATCATCTGCAGTTCTTTTTTACCAATCAGGTCTTTGGTTTCAGGCGTTTCTGGAACGTGCAAAGTAACAAAGTCCGAAACTTTTAATAGCTCTTCTAGTGATGATTTTACGACAGCATTTCCTAGCGGCAGTTTTTTTATCACGTCATAAAAAGCTACTTTTAAACCCAAGGATTCAGCAAGCACGCTGACTTGGCTGCCGATGTGCCCGTATCCAACGATACCCACGGTTTTTCCGCGCACTTCGCGGGAACCATCAGCGGATTTCACCCACTCACCGACATGGGCTTTTGTATTTCTGTCACCTAACTGACGGGATAGGGAAATCATTTCGGCGATCACCAATTCCGCTACAGAACGAGTGTTTGAGTGAGGCGCATTGAAGACTGGAACGCCGACTTCCCTTGCAGTCACAAGATCTACTTGGTTTGTACCGATACAAAAGCATCCAATTGTCGTCAGGTGCGGATTGCTTTTTAAAACATTTGCAGTGATTTCCGTCTTAGATCTAATTCCCAAGACGTCATAGTTAGGAAGAAGTTTTAAAAGTTCTTCTTCTGAAGGAGCGTGGCTGATCAGGTCCACTTGAAAACCTTCGCTTAGCAAGGTTTCTTTAGCTACGGGATGAATGTTTTCAACAAGAAGAATTCTTAGTGCGCTCAAAGGGGACCTCCAGCTTTTTTAAGCTTAAACATAAACTTCTTGTTCGTCACTACTGACTATGCGCACCAATCCTAGTCAAAACAGAGTGTAGAGGAGAGACTTAAAGCCTATGAAAACCACTCGAGTTTTTTCTCTACTTATCGTTGATGATGACCCATTGGTTCACCAAGCCCTTAAAATGAGTTTGCCCAACCACTGGAAGGTATTTTCAGCGTCAAAGCTTGAAGCCATTCAGTATGAACGATTTTATCATGCGGCTTTCGTAGATATGCATCTTGAGCCCGGCGCTAAAGCCGTGGGCCCCCAAGTCATTGAAAAACTAATTAAGCATAACAATCAACTTGAAGTGGTGGCGATGTCTGGGGACCTAAGCCGTCCCTTGATGGAAAGCTGCCTTAAAGCTGGGGCGCAAAGATTTTTAGCAAAGCCTTTAGCTCCGGAAGAAATTCTATTGATCCTAGAAAAGATTGAAGCGCTTTGGGATTTACGCAGCGTGGACCCTACGGCCAGTCGTGGGACAGTTCATTGGGTTGGCAGCTCGCCGGCTTCACAAAAAATAAAAAAGCGTATTGCTGATCTTCGTGGCGAAACAAATCCCGTCTTGATCGAAGGTGAAACAGGTTGCGGTAAAGAAGTCGTTGCAAAACTTTTGCATGCTCAAGAGGGTGAAAGACCTTTTATCGCCGTTAACTTAGCAAGCATTCCTGAAAATCTTTTTGAATCAGAGATGTTTGGTCATATTAAAGGTGCCTTTACAGGAGCTGATCAAAACAAGGTAGGCCTGACTGAAGCCGCCCACGGTGGTGATTTGTTCTTAGATGAAATCGAAGCTTTGCCGTTGTCTCAACAAGCAAAGCTTTTACGCTTCCTTGAAACCGGGGAAGTACGCAGAGTCGGCGCAAAAGAAAGTACTCAAGTTAAGACCCGCGTGATTGTTGCCAGCAACAAACCCTTAGACAAGATGGTGGCGGCTGGGGAATTCCGTGAAGATTTGTTGTATCGCTTAGCTTCACAAAGAATTGAGTTAACTCCCCTGCGTGATCGCCTTGAAGACATCGACGAACTGGCAAAACATTTCTTGGCTGCGGAAAGACCGCGCAGAAATAAGTCCATTGCTGATGATGGCTTAAGTGCGCTTAAAAAATACAACTGGCCAGGAAACGTGCGCGAATTAAAGCGCGTGTGCGAACAACTAAGTCTGACTTCACCTTTGCCATTTATTCGCGAAGAAGATGTGAATTCTTGGCTTAAACCTGCAGCAACACCTGCGGGTGCGCCTTCTTATACTGTGATTGATTTTAATAAAGGCTTAAACACCTTAGTTGAAGAATTTGAAGCCCATGTGATCCGCACATGTTTAAAAGAAACAGATGATATCGAAAACGCTGCAAAAGTTTTGCAGATCTCCCGTTCTAATCTTTATAAAAAGATTAAAGACTACAAATTGGATGAGGACGTACCTTAATGGATTTTTTTGATTTTACATTTCCCATTCGCATCTCTATGCCTACAGCCTGGGAAAGCCATATTTACCGCCAAACTGTATTAATTGTTCTTTCAATCATCTTTGTTTCCGGCGCGATCGTTTTCTTTTTTAGAAACAAAAACTATTACTTCGTTCAATCCTGGGCGAGCATTAAAAGCTGGCTTATTGCAGCCCCTTTGATGTTTATCGTAATGGGTATGCCAGAACCTTGGCCTTTGATTTTCTTAACCTTGCTGGGAATTTTAGGCGCCAAGATCTTTTTCCAAATCATGGGGATGTTTCACCGCAGTTACTTTGTCTTAATTTGTTATGCCGGAATCGTAGGACTTGGGATTGCGACTTGGTATGACCGCTTGGACATTTACAATTCCATGCCTATGATCGTTTTAGGTGCAGCGTGCTTGGTACCACTGATACGCAATTCCTATAAGCGCATGATTCAATACATGTCTTTGACCCTTTTAGGATTCATCTTCCTGGGCTGGTCATTCATGCACTTAGGGTTGATCCTAAAATTCCCAAATGGTGTTTACCAAGTGATGTATTTGATCATCCTCACTGAGTTTTGCGATAACACGAACTTAGCTGTGGGTCGTTATGTTGGCGGCTGGAAGTTATTTCCAGGCATCAATCCTCGCCGTACGGTCGGCAGTACCGCAGTGGCCGCTGCTTTAACGATCTTCCTAGCGGGCTCGATGCGTTTCCTTTTACCGGATGGATCAGATAAATATTGGTTGGCATCAGGTTTAGTAGCCTCTTTAGGTGGCTTCCTAGGTGATCTAATTATGACTGTTTTACGTCGTGATGCTGGCATGAAAACTGTGGGACCTTTCATCTTAGGTCGCGGGGATTTTCTGAATCGCGTAGATAGAATGATCTTTGCGGCACCAATTTATTATTACGTGATGACGGTTATTCTATGAAGGATTGGAACTACGATAATGAGCAGTGGACCAAGCTGCCAACGTACTTAAAACATTTGCCTCTTTTTACCCGTCACATTGATCTGTTCAGTGTGGCGATGCGCTTTCTGTGGTCTATTTTCTTAAAGAACATCGTTTTTAAGTTTTATATCCGCCTTAAAGTAAAAGGCACCCCGTTCAAAGAAATCTATCGCACACAACCAAAGCTTATTATCATCAGCAATCACGCTAGCCACTTAGATGCGGTTTCGATTGCCGCGTCCATCCCTCGCCGCTATTGGTTGAGTCTTTATATCGCTGCTGCCAAAGATTATTTCTTTACCAATGCGCTATTTACTTTCTTTTCAAAGCATTGCCTTGGCGCCATTCCCATTGATCGTAAAGACCGTAAAGGTGAAGCTATCAATTTGATTTTAAAACTACTGACGGAACTGCCACGGATGTGGTTGATCATCTTTCCTGAAGGCACTCGCTCTAAAGATGGAAAAATTCAGGAATTTAAGCGAGGCGTTTCTATATTTTCAGAGCGCACGCAGACTCCACTTTTATTTACTTATTTAGAGGGCAATGCGGAGCTTTGGCCAAAGGGTCAGCCCATTCCATTGCCAGGAAAATTAGTTTTACACGTTGGTCCTGTGCACCCTCCAGGCCCGATTCAACAGGTGTATGCTGCTTATAAAGAGTGGGTGGTAACAATCAATCCTGATGCTTTTCAAGCCATCCCAAGTGAGCAAACAAATGAGCAAGAATAATTTTGAAGTTGAAAAAACTCATTTAAGAATTGGTAGCTTCGAAGTATGCCCTATCCCGACTGGAATTTTCGGTTTGGACGGTGGTGCGATGTTTGGAACTGTTCCGAAAGTTTTGTGGGAAAAATCAAATCCTACGGACGAAAAAAATCGCATCGAGATGGAAGCCCGCGCTTTGTTATTAAAGTCTTCCGGCTGCAACATTTTGATCGATACCGGAAACGGTAAGGACTTTATTGCAAAGTACGGCGATAAATTAGGTGGCAAGTTTGCTGAACTTTATAATATTCATGATAAAGGACCTTCGTTATTAGGTTCTTTAGAAAGAAATGGAATCAAGCCGGAAGATATCCATCACGTGATTCTGACTCACCTGCATTTCGATCACGCTGGTGGAGCGACCACAGAAAAAGATGGTAAGATTGTTCCAACTTTCCCGAATGCTCAGTATTGGGTTCAAAAAAACAATCTTGAAACTGCGACCAAACCAAACTTGCGTGAACGAGCAAGCTATTTGCCTGCTAATTATCAGCCTTTAATGGATAGCGGTGTTTTAAAAGTGATCGATGGCCCCCAAGAAATTCTGCCAGGAGTTTTCGCCGAGATTTCTAATGGCCACACCCAAGGCCAACAAGTGATTCGTGTGACGGATGGGAACAACACGCTTTTATATTGCGGCGATATGGTTCCAACTAGCTCCCATGTTAAGATTCCGTGGTTGATGGGTTATGATCTTCACCCGTTGATTTTGATGGAAGAAAAGCAAAAATTCTTAAGCCAAGCGGCAGACCAAAAGTGGTATTTGTTCTTCGAACATGATCCTTACTGTGATGCTGCTTTGATAGAACGAAGTGGCCACGATTTCAGCGTGCAAAAAAGATTCTGGTTATAAAAGCTTCAACCATGGTATGTTCAAACCATGGCTTGGCAATTCAGCGGCAAAATTCGTTTTGAAAAACTAAAAAGCGTTACCAAAGATACTCTTCAGCAGATGAATGATGGAGAGTTGCAATTGGTAGCGGCTTCTTTGGCGTTTTCTACAGCCATTGCCTTAGTTCCCTTCTTAGCCGTGGTACTGGCGACCTTTCAATCCATAGGCGGACTTGAAGTTCTTTACCCAAAAGTAGAAGCCTTGTTGCTACGAAACATGCGTGAAGCCGCGGGCAGCGATGTCACGAAATTCATGCGCATCTTTTTACAAAACATCAACGCCGGCCGCATGGGTGGAACGGGTGCTGTGTTTTTGTTCATCACCTCTTTACGTCTTTTGCATGATATGGAAGTGGGTATCCATCGCGTATGGAATCAGCGCAATACCCGTCCGTTTTATAAGCGTTTGATCTATCAATGGGCCTTGATCTTGGCGATTCCGGTTTTCCTAGCGATCTATGTTGGAATTATGACTTTGGATCAATTCCAGTTTGTCGTGCTGTTATTGCCAGCGGGATTTGCAAACTCCATTGTTTTAATTGGCTCGTTATTTTTGATTTATAAATTTGTTCCAGACGTGAAAGTTCACTCTAAGGCTGCCTTTATAAGTGCGTTGGTTGCTTATGTTGCTTTGTATGGTGTGCATAAGACCTATGCTGCCATGGCTTTGCGGTTCTTTAATTACTCGAAAATCTATGGATCATTCGCGGCTTTACCGCTATTGCTGCTTTGGATTTTGACTCTTTGGTATGTGATCCTTGGTGGCGTCGCGCTTTGCGCCTCTCTGCAGAAACGACACGTTGCGTAATTTAACTTTTTCGGACGCGCGGTCTTGGAATTTTGATTTAGATTTGCTAGTTTGTGCCTCTTCTAAGATACTTTGTCTTAAGTGGTCCGGTAGCTCAGCTGGATAGAGCAATTGCCTTCTAAGCAATAGGTCGCACGTTCGAGTCGTGCCCGGATCACCATTTCATACTTTTCCGCTTCGGACAGTCCTCGCTCTTGGTTTTTCTTCTAATTAACTAGAATTATGGTTCGAAGACGGCTTTTTCTTTCTTCTAAATTACTTTTTGGCTGCGGAACTTGCGGAAAAGTATGAAATGGTGACTGCGTTTTGGGAATCTGGTCGCTTCGCGACGTTTTTTGAACTTAAATTTTGAAGATCGTAGAAATAAAGAAGGCCACATTAAGTGGCCCTTTTAGAGTTTATTAGTCACCGTCAAGGATAATGTCTAACTGCTTATTGCAATCTAAAGTTGCTTGAACCCAGCAATCTGCACCAGCTGCGCACTGCCAAGTGTGAAGGCTGCCGCTGATGAATAATTCATCTTTCGGGCTCCATGTTGTTTGTAGCAGTCTTTGCGCTAAGTAGGTTCTTGTGATGCAGCCTTGATTTGGCTTTCCTTTGCACAAGGAAATATCATGGTCGTCCTTAAGTCTTCTTAGGATTTCCCTTTCTTGGCTTAATAGGATTTCTGTGGCTTCTTCTGAACTCATACAAGCGGGCGTGTTCGCGTTTGCCGATAGGGCGATTAGGGAAACAAGGGTCATCATTAAAGTCTTCATTACGGTGAACTCCTTTTAAATTTGGTCGCTTTAATCACAGAGGCTTATTGCCATTCAAGTTAAGATTTGGTTTGGGAAAAAAATGTCCAAAAGATTGCCAATTTTTTGATACTTGCGGAACAGCAGAGTCTTAATTCATGTCATCGTATCAGGGTGGCATTCCTAAAAATGATCTGGCGAATTCACCTGTTCATTCGTATCTGCGTTTCTATAATAAGTTCTATGGAATATTTACGACCGCTTGGCGTCTTCTTTGTTTGCTTCCTAGGACTAGCTTCTTTTGGACGTGCTGAGTGGAGTTCACGAAATAGGTTGGAAGTCGGGATGACGGACAATGCACAACGGACTGATGCAAATAAAGAGAGTGATTTCTTTTTCGCCGTGGGTACTTCAAATCGCTTCACGATGCCCGGTCATGTGCTGGGGTTGCGATTGAAATATCAGGATTATAGTAACGAAAATCCCAACGACGTTTTGTCTTATGGGATTTCAGACGAGATCAATTGTCTAGGCGATAAGACCTGTGAATTTGAATTTAAGGGTCAAGAGTATGTCTATGGTGAACCTGCCACTACGGACTATTCCTTTAGTAATTATGCTTTAGCGGCCGCCGTGACTAAAACTCAAGCTCTTAAAAGAAACATGGATCTTGATTTAACTGCGGCTGCGGAAGCGCGAAACTACCCTTCCTTAAATCGCTTAGACACCACCGCTTATTTCCGTGCGACTTTGGGTTACGATGCAACGACGTTGTTGTACTTTGAAGCTAATGGCGAAAGTGGTTTAGCAATATCTTCTGCCAGTGAATACAGCCTGATGTATTTCGATATTTGAGGCATGGCCGAATACGCAGTTGATAGAAATTGGACTGTAACGGGCGAGCTTGGAGTAAAACAAACGATCTTCTTAAACCGTGACTTAACCACGGAAACTACGGTGACTCGCCGAAATGGCAGAACTGTGAGTATGGTAGATACTTCCAAAGAAACTTACAATGCTCTGTATTTATCTTTCGAGGGCAATTACACCGTTTCTTTAGATCATACTGCGGGAATAGGTTTGCGCTCGTTTAAGCAAAACTCGCGCAGCGGTTACCAAAATTACACTGAAAATGAAATTATAGCGAAGTGGCTGACCACTTTCTAACAAAGGAGTGTTAAATGAATAAAAAACTTGTTCTTTCCGTATTACTAGTAGCTTTGACGAATCCCCTGCTTGCTAGAGCTGAGGATGAAATCACGGCGGCAGAAACACAGATTACGGAAGAAACAACTAAGCCAGACTATGAAGCACGCTTAAAAGAAAAATACAGTCTGACTGACGAGCAAATTCAAGCGATGAAAGATTCAAAAATATCTGAATCGCAGTTTGCTGTGGTAGGAGCTTTAAGCAAAGCTTCTGGTAAAACTGTTGATGAGATTTTAAAAATGCGCACTGAAGATAAAATGGGTTGGGGTAAGATCGCCAAAGAACTTGGTGTAGCTCCTAAAGAAATCGGCCAGGCAGTGTCTGGTATGCACCGCCAAGACGAAAAAGCCCACGAAAAGCATGCAGAGAAAAAAGAAATGCGCGAAGCCAGAAAGGAAGAGCGTAAGCAAATGCGTGCTGAAAAAAAGCAAGACCGTAAAGAGGCACGCAAAGAATCCCGCGCTCAGAAAAAGGATAAAAAAGTTCAATAGCCTCTTTAAGGCGGCCTTCGGGCCGCCTGTCTATTTCTTAAACACCTCTATACTCTATAACTCCCTTAAATTCGCATAGACTGACTTACCCCATGGCACTTCCTTCGCAATAAAATCAATGCCGGAGGAGCATGAAACTCAAAGCCTATCTTTCATTTTTATTGTCAGCGGCGCTGATTACTTTGGCTTCAGTGGCCTTTGCCTCCCCCGCTGCGCCTATTGATATCGTTTTTGATATTGATTGGACGACTTTCTACACAGTTCATCCCGATAAACCTAATCAGTCTGATGAGAAAGTTATTATTATTGAAGGTAAAGCTTATCGTCCCACAGATCATTTAGGCGAAGTGCTTGAAAAGCTCTCTTTACGCCCTGATGTGCGCATTAGTTTTTTCAGCGGTGGTGAACGCTCGCGCAACGAGACTCTTTTGAGGGCTTTTAAATTACCCTCAGGTCGCAGCGCTTATGACATTGCTTACAAAGTGTTATCTAAGGAAAACCTAGCGACCGTTTCCCAAGATCCCACTTTAGGGTTTTCTGAACGACACAAGAAATCCATGGCTGGTATTTTGCCTGGAGCCACTGCCGAAAGAACGATTTTAGTTGATGATCAAGTGAACTTCAGTGTGAAACCTTGGAAGGCAGTTCCTTCATTGGGTGTCTTTAACTTCCAAAAAGAATTTGATTCTTCCAAAACCAATGAAGCTTATTTCCCTAGATCCAAAGAACAATGGCTTGCTGAAAGAGACAAAGCCTTGATGTGGCAGGCATTGCTTGAAGAAGCTCTATCAAGCAATGCTCTTAAGAAAAAATCCTTTGCCCAAGTCGCTGAAGACCTTTGGTCACAAAAATCCCGCCGCGGATTGTGCAAAAACATTTTTGCTGACTAGAATTGATATTGAAAACCTACCCCAAGACTTTCACCGGTATAGCGAAGTCCAGCTGACCAGTGCCAGTTTTTTCCGTACATCAGATTTACAGAGTATTCGTTTCCTAATTCTTCGTCTTGACGCCAGATATATTCAGCCTCCGTGAATAAAGTGCTAGTCCACTGGAAGCGTTTTTCTAGGTCTACTCTTAGTTTACCTTTGGAATCCACTAATAGTTTTGTCTCAAGAAGCATCGGCAATAAATAACCGACACCTAGTTCACCGCGATAGTCGTGATGAACTGCTGAAGCACCGACGATCAGATTTAAGTAATTGTTATACCAGCGGTGATAGAAAAGGTCCCCTGACCCATTCCAATCTTCATCCTTACGGGCTTCAGCTTTGAAGGTAAATTCATTCCAAGTTTGCGTAAGGCGGTATTTTGCTTCAACGATGTTTGTGGCTGCTTGCAAGCTTCCGCCTTGGTACCAGTGATCATGCAAATGGGGATCTTGCTTATCCCAGGCCGCCATCTTTGGACTTGGCTTATAAGTCATATACTTCACCACTCGAGCCATACCAGTTTTCATATGGTACAAGTTATGACAGTGAAGCATCCATTGACCCGATTCATTTGCGTAAAACTCAATAATACGAGTTCCCATCGGAGGCACATCGACCGTGTGCTTTAGTGGCGAGTACTCACCGTGTTTGTTTAAGACGCGGAAGAAATGGCCATGCAAATGCATTGGATGATGCATCATTGTTTCATTTACGAAGGTAAAACGAACCACATCATTTTCATTGATCATGATATTTCTATCTTCGTGAATGGCTTTACCATTGATGTGCCAAACGTAGCGTTCCATGTCACCGCCAAGAACTAGTTTCAAATCTACAATCTTAGATTTTGGCAGTGTTGTTGGCGCCGGAGATTTAAATTCATCCACTGTCAAAGTTTCAACATCAGCACTTTGTACTTTGGGCGCAGCTTGACCATGGTGATGCTCCTCACCTTTTGCTTTTTGATGATTTTGATGTCCCTCATGATTTGAGTGATCATTATGATTTGAATGTTCACTGTGATTTTCATGGTCGTCATGATCCGAGTTATATACTTTTCCATGTCCACTATGTTCCCCATGCACTCCATGATCCATAGGTGCATACAAATCTGGTTGCGGTTTATCTTTTGCCGGAACCTTCTCCCCCATACCGATCCATGCTGATGCATAACCAGTCACATCTTGAACTGTCGCACGCAGTTCGTAATTCTTGTGTTCAGGTACAGTAAATAGCACGTCATAGGTCTCTGCCATACCCATCAGAATTTCGTTAGTATGAATTGGGGAGATATCTAAACCGTCTGCAGAAATAACTTTCATCGGCAAACCTGCTAACGATACATAGAAATAACTAGAGGCCGCAGCGTTTATAATACGCAGACGAATGGTTTCACCAGGATGTGCTTCTATCAATTGCAGGTTCTTTTTACCGTTAATAAGAAACGCATCATAACCTACATCCGACAGGTCCATGCCGCCCATGCGGTCCCACTCATTTTTAAAATAGGTTTTTAATTCACCGGCTTTCGCCGCACCTACAATGGAACGAACTGACTTTTTTTTATAAAGATAATAGTCCCCGTCCTTACGCAGATTCTTAATGATCTGATCGGCATCTTCATCAGACCAATCGCTTAAAACTAAAACAGCTTCTTTATCTGCCTTAATCGTTGGCTTTTTTGGATGAATGATCAAAGCCCCATAGACACCTTTTTGCTCTTGAACCATGGTGTGCGAGTGATACCAATAAGTACCACTTTGTCTTAATCGGAATTTAAAAGTATGGGACTTACCCGGAAAAATAGGTGGAGTATTAACATAGGCAACACCGTCTTCTTCCGGTGGAAGCAATATCCCATGCCAATGCAATGACACTTCTTCATTAGAAAGTTTATTATGAACGGTAATTTCAGCATCATCACCTTCAGTAAACTCTAGGATTGGTGCAGGAATTCCGCCATTTACCGTCAACGAAAAATCCACTTCCTTACCCGTGATATTTACTTTTTTATTTTCAATCACTAGGTCATAGCGAACAGTTTTCGCGTAAACGGTGTTAAGTAAAAAGAAAGCTGTGAAAGCTACAATAAGTGAGGGCAGTTTAAAATTCTTAGATTCCATATATCCTCTCAATACCTTAATACCACGATAAAGCTTCCCATTGTTGGAAGGTCAAACTATTGTCTTGCTAAATCGTCCAAAATTGGGCAGTCAGGTCGACCGTCTCCATGGCAATGACGTGCTAAATGCTTGAGAGTCTTAACCATTTCCTCAAGTTCTCTGATCTTTAGTTCCATTTCTTCGATATGCTTTGTAGCCAGAGCTTT
This sequence comes from Bdellovibrio bacteriovorus, assembly GCA_041888585.1. Lineage (GTDB taxonomy): Bacteria > Bdellovibrionota > Bdellovibrionia > Bdellovibrionales > Bdellovibrionaceae > Bdellovibrio > Bdellovibrio bacteriovorus_I. Next base: position 2,508,855 of record CP168971.1, read on the forward strand.
TACTTCGCCGCTGGCGCGGTTTTTATTTCGCCAAAGACTGACAAGCTTCTTAATTTCCTTCATAGAAAAACCGAGGGTTCTGGATCTTTTCACAAAGGTTAGAATGTGGACGTCAGTTTCAGAATACATTCTATAACCTGACTCAGTTCTTTGGGCTTTCGGAATAATTCCAGTAGATTCATAGTGACGAATTAGCTTCGCACTGACTCCAGAAATTTTTGCGGCATCGCCAATATTCATTTGTTTCATTTTATCCCTCTGCCTTTTTTCTGACTGGCTGGTTTCCATCGACGCAATAATAATGCATTTGAAATAACACTCACGCTGCTGAAGGCCATAGCCGCACCTGCAATCACAGGGCTTAAATAGCCTGCCGCCGCCAATGGAATCCCAATGATATTATAGATAAATGCCCAGAATAAGTTCTGCTTGATCTTGCTATAAGTTCTTCGTGAAATTTCAATCGCATCAGCAATTAAAAGCGGATTGCCCCGCATCAAGGTGATACCCGCTGTATGCATCGCGACGTCAGTTCCTGTCGCCATAGCAATTCCGACATGGGCTGCAGCAAGAGCCGGAGCATCATTCACGCCATCTCCCACCATTGCCACTCTTTCGCCTTGGCCTTTAAGGCTTTCAACTACTTGAGCTTTTTCTCCAGGTAAGACTTGGGCTTTGACTTCATCGATACCAAGAGCTTTTGCTACTTTTAAAGCACTGCCTTCATTATCGCCTGTGATCATCATGGTTTTGATATTGAGCTCATGAAGTTTTGCGACACTTTCTTTACTTTCAGCCTTAGGTTGATCACTAAATGAAATCATTCCTAGAATTTTACCAGTGGTAGAGTTAGCAATAAAACTTACTGTTTCTCCTTCGTTCATTCGCTGCTCAAAGCGCTCCTGCAAAGAACTCATATCGATATTTCGCTCTGCCATTAACTTGAAAGTCCCGACGATAATGCTTTCGCCATTAACTATGCCTTCTAACCCTTTGCCGGGAATCGCTTTAATATTCTGAGCAGGTTCAAATTGAATTCTATGATCCTTTGCCCACACAAGAGTCACTTTCGCCAAAGGATGTTCACTTCCTGACTGGATGCTAGCAAGCTTACCAAAGACCTCATTGTCATTCCCTTCAACACTTACGAATTTGCTGACCTGCGGTTTTCCTTCAGTCAATGTGCCAGTTTTATCAAAAGCCACTTTAGTAACTGAGTGAGCAATTTCTAAAGCTTCCGCATCTTTAATTAAAATACCCACCTTTGCCGCAACTCCTGTGCCGACAATAATCGCAGCCGGAGTAGCAAGACCCAAAGCACACGGGCATGCGATAACTAAGACGGCTACGCCATTAATAATAGCTTGCTCCCAATTTCCGGTAGTGAGTCCCCACGCAAGAATAGTGATCAATGCTAGAGCCATTACGACCGGCACAAACACCGCACTGACTTTATCAACAAGACGCTCGACTGGAGCTTTTGCCGCTTGGGCATTTTCAACCAAACGAACGATTCTTTCTAAAGTGCTTTCCGCCCCGATAGCAGTAGTTTTAATCTCCAATAATCCAAAGGAGTTTATAGAACCACCAATGACTTTATCATCCGGTGTTTTTACGACAGGCAGACTTTCACCGGTTAATAGCGATTCATCAACTTCACTGTTTCCATGAATAACAGTTCCATCCACTGGGATTTTTTCCCCTGGGCGCACGATAACAACATCCCCGACTTTAACCGTCTTAATAGGAACTTCTTTTTCTCCATCGGAAGTTTTAATTCGTGCTGTTTCAGGGCGAATGGATTGTAAAGCACGGATGGCTTCAGAGGTTTGCAATTTGGCTCTGGCCTCTAAATACTTTCCGAAAAGAACTAAAGTGACAATGACCGCAGCAGCTTCGAAATAAAGTTTTTCTGCCACATGTTCGCTTCCAGAAAACCACCAAATATAAAGACTTAACCCAAAGGCAGCCGAGGTTCCCAAAGCCACAAGCAAATCCATATTTCCAGAAAAATTCTTAATAGCTTTTAACCCAGTACCATAGAATCTTGCCCCCAACCAAAATTGAATCGGAGCTGCTAAAAGAAATTGCACCAACGGAGACCAGTGAAATGATATACCGAACGGCTGCAAAACCATCGGCAAAATCAAAGGAGCTACTAAGGCAAAAGCCAATAGAACTTTTCGCCCTTGTCGCTGCAAAGATTTTTGTTTGTCTTCCCCCGGCTCTTCACCATGATGCATGTGATTTTCCGTGTGATGATCCTCATTTTTAAATTTTACTGAATAACCGGCTTTTTTAACGGCTTCAGATAAACTTTCATGCTTGGGCCCGTGACCTTTAAAGATCACTTTCGCTTTTTCAGTCGCTAGATTCACGGCAACATCTTCGACGCCTTCAACAGATTTCAAGGCCTTTTGAACTTTATTAACACAAGAGGCGCAATTCATTCCTTCGATTTCTAAGTGAAGTTCGTTTGAATGACCTTGGCTTCCGTGTTGGTGATGATTGTGTTCATTTGTATTCATAATTGCCTTTCCTATGAATCCATCCTAAACCTTCCAATGATTGGAGGGTCAAGACTTACAACAAACATTTATACTTTGGCAACACAACTAAACCAAAAAAAATGACCCGCCCCTTTAAGTTGTTAATTTTGCTGTTCAAAAACAGTCGGCCTTGAACTTACTTGCTATTGATACCAAATAATAAAAGTCTATTTAGGTGAAAAAACCTATTATAAGAGTTCGTTTTTATGTTGGATTCTTACTGGCAAGCTTGCTTGTTGCATTCATAACGATAAGTTCAGACCAGAGTACCAAAAGGCTTCTAGAAAGCTCCAGAGGAGTCATTTCCTCTTATCACATTCAGCGCGAAATAGAACGGTTAGCGCTAAATATATCAAATGCACAGACCCACGCTCGAGGTTACTACATCACCAGGCAAACGATTTTTCATGATGAATATCTAGCTGAAAAAAGGAAGCTTTCGACTAACATTCGACGTTTAGAGGAATTGATTAAAAGCAATCCCCAGCAAGTAAGCCAGTTAAGGGATTTAGAAACAATGTTGTATGTACGAATAGGACAGCTAGATTCCGTCGTCAAACATGCAGGACAAAAAAAAGCAGAGGATATCTTTACCCCTGAAAATGTTAAAATATTCAAAGGCCAAGAGAACAAGATTCAAAATCTTTTTGCGAGCATGCTTCAAACAGAAGAAAATATTCTGGCCGCGAAAATGGAAGAATCACACCGTCTTAGCTCTCGCACTTTTTCAATTGTGACTGCTGGGGGAACCTTAGTTTTGGTATTAATGAATATTGCGGCTTACGTGGTTTATCGTGACAGCACACGAAGACAGCGGGCCGAAAATGAATTAGATAAATTCTTTGAATTTTCCTTAGACCTGCACGTCTTAGCGGATATGAATGGGAATTTCACCAAAGTAAATCCAGCCTTTGAAAGACTCTTAGGTTATTCCGCCTATGAATTGACGTCAAAAACCTTCTTTAACTTTATCCACCCCGATGACCTTGAAGCGACTAGGAACGAAGCAAGTAAATTAGCGACCGGTGAACCAGTCATCCATTTTGAAAATCGTTATATTGCCAAAGACGGAAAAGTGATTTGGTTAAGCTGGATTGCAGCGCCTGTGGGGCACAGCATTTATGCAACAGCACGGGATGTTTCTGAGCTTCATAAAACCCTGCCAAAAGTGATGGCAAGCGAACGTCCCCCAGAAACAAATGTTTAGATCTTACTTGGCAATATAAAATACACCGTCTTCTGGCCAACGACATTCATTTTTATAAAGACGACTGTGGGATGGAACCATATAAACGCGGTACCATGTATAACCGTCTTTCGCTACAGTCGCATTGGCCCGGGCATCAATCGATATAATATCTCCAGCTAATAACTGCCCGCAGACTTTTCCTTCGGTGCCAGGAACTTGGCGCACATTGCGCTTTTCTTTCAACGTGAATCTGCTGTGGATGCTGTCAATATTAGCCGGCAAAAGGTTTAACCACTTTTCAACAATCTTATTTAGCCGCTCCCCTTCCGCAGTTCCGAAAAACTGAGGTTTATCTGCTGGGGGCATTGGCGTATAACCTTCTAGTCGCGCAATCGAACCGTACAGTTTACTGTGTTCTAAATTTTTTGGCACAACCCATTCGTTCTTCACTAAAAAATCCAAGGTGCTAAATCGATCTTGAGCAATGTCTTGTGACTGAACATTCCCATGACACCCCATACAGTTTTTCTGAATTACTTCAGAAACGACTTCTTTATATCCTTGTTCTAAAGCCGGCTGACTGCGAACGATGGATCGCCATGCCAACAATTGTACTTGAGGATCGACAGCATTCGCTCTGGCATCACAGCTTTCTTGATAATTTGCTTTCTGACTTCGGGCGAGTCTTAAAATCGTGCGACTTTCCCGATCCTCGACTATCCACAAGGATCCATCTTCTGCTTCCGTGAATCCTACTGGCGCACCTTTTGGACGAACACCTTTGACCTCATTCCATTTCGAAATGATTTCTAAATATTCCCCATGGCGGTCCATACCCCCATGGGGCTGAAATGTCTTTTGCACAGGACATGCGCCGCTGACATTGAAATTATAAGTGGATGATTTTTTGGATTCTGAGGCGATCGGCAAACCTTTTTCATCGACAGAGTAGGCCACTAGCCTTTGACCAGCGGGCTGATAACCATGCCAGCTCACAACAAGTCTATCTCCAAAAAGATCTTTGAACATTGATCCCTTATAGTAAGCCATGTGCAACGGGGCCACATGAGGAGGCATTAGCAGCCACGGAGCCTGATATTCCCCGACACTCGAAGGATTTCTTAAATTGCAATCAACGGGTTTGGTAAATTGTTTATGCAATGGAAGATCTTTATTTTCTGGGAACAACCATTCTGGAGACGTCGCATGAAAGTCATAACAATAGGGCCAGCCATAATGGTAGCCACGATGCCCATCTAAATGAATTACATTCATTTCTTCATAGGGTTCATCAAGTTCCGGGAAATCTCTACTGTTTTCCCCTTGAACCAGCACGCCTGAATTTGAAACAGCCATTGCCATCGAGTTTCTGAGACCCAAAGCTGCCACCTCAAAATATTTGATTCCACCGGAAGGAACTTTTTTTAGAAGCTGTGCCGGTATTCTGTAAATAGCTCCGTTGCCTTGAGCTGAATCTTCAGGACAGGATTTATAAGCGCCCGTTCCTTGAACAACGCAATGATCGCTCGGAGAACCTGAATTTATATAAAGATCACCGTTACGAGGATCGAAAACAAATTGCGATAAAGGGTGCATGTATCCTTCTTTACGCACTAAGTTCCCAATCACCAGTTGCCAATCAATAGGTTGAAATTCTTTATTCAGCTGAAACTTAGAAATCTGTGTGCGTTCGCCAATGTAAAAATACTTATCAGGACCCAACGCCAAACCATGGGGAGTTTCAAGCTGAGCCTTTAATAACTGAATTTCGTAAAGACCTTTGGCAGATTTTTTCAGTAGAAACAGGCGCCCATTTTTAGGTGCCCATCCACCCATATCCACCACTAGGAAGTTTTGTGATCCTGGAATTTGAACGATGGTACGAGGTTTGATAAATCCTTTGTCAGTGGCACGATCTAAAGCTCGATCCCTTGGTAAAACCAGCCCCAGGCAGGTGCCTGGCAATGTTTCAACCTGTACGCGAGGATACCCATCACATGATGTATCTAATGGATCATAGAGATATCCGCTTTTATCTAGGACCAAATTACTTCCAGCGGTCGTTCTAAGTGCTGGAAAGTTTTTAATTGGGTTACTTGTGCATTGAACTAAAAACAACGAACTAAAAAATAATATTAAACGCATACCTTATTTTGGCAGCTTGATAGCTGAAAACAAGGTTATTGAAAAAATCTGTACTGCCTTTCCAGGCTAGTGGTGCAAATCCCCATCTTGGCGCTGAATGCTGTCAAAATTAGAAATGAGCTTTTCATCAAAGACTGGCAGGCTGACTAAAAACTTAGAACCTCTGTTTAATCCTTCACTATGGGCAGAAATAGTACCACCGTGCAATTGCACCAGATGTTGAACAATGGAAAGACCTAAACCTAGACCACTATGGGACCGGGATAAGGAGGAGTTTTGCTGGGTGAAAGGCTTAAAGATATGCGGAAGGTAGTCAGCTGTTATACCTTCTCCATCATCGGTTACAGAGATATCAATGAAGCCTTTGCTTTGCCAAGCTTCCACCATGATATGTCCACCAGGTGGGGTGAATTTAATGGCGTTAGAAATTAAATTTCCTAATATCTGTGATACCCGTACAGGATCAGCCCATATGGGAGGCAAGCCTGGACTTAGCTTAAATTTCAACTCAACACCTTTTTCTTTTGCCACATAGTTCTGGGACTGCAGAACTTCCTGCAAGACATCTTCAAAAAGTATTTTTTCCCGGGCTAATGATATCTTCCCTTTCATACTGCGGGCAATATCTAGCAAATCTGAAACCAAACGAAGTTGCATTTTCGCGTTACGGTTCACCGCCTCAACGGCTTCTTTCATAAATTCACTTTGCAGTTGTTCTTCTTTCAACATTTCTGAATAACTAAAAATAACGCTGGCAGGAGTTCTTAATTCGTGGGACAAGGTGGCCAGGAACTCATCCTTCATTTTGCTAAGTCGTTTTAGTTCTTGATTGGCGGCAGCCACTTCCCGCACCATCTCGTCTAAGTCTTCACCTTGCATTTCAAGTTCCGTTTGCAATAACCTTTTAGCACGGTAGTAGCTGACATGGTTGCGAACACGGACTAAAAGCTCTTCCGTCGGAAATGGTTTTAGTAAGTAATCAACCGCACCATGGGATAAAAGATCCATTCTTAGTTTGTCATCGGCGCGGGCAGTAAGAACGATTACTGGAATGTCTTTGATCTCTTGATCCAAACGCAAATGATCTATCAAATAAGTCCCATCGTATTTAGGCATCATTAAGTCAGTTAAAATCAGATCCGGCTTAATCAACTGTGCCTGGCGATACCCTTCAAGACCATCTGCAGCTGTTACGCAACGGAACTCAGAACTTAAGCTATTAGCTACAAAATTTCTTAGGGAGGAATTATCTTCCACCACTAAAACAACCGCTTGGTCCGATTCAACATCTTCATAATATTCTGGTGGAGTATCTTTCTGTTCTTCCTTTAACTCCGAGATCATCTGTTGCTGAGAAAGCTCCTGGCTGCCTTCATGGATGGAAGTAAAGACTTCCGTCTTATCAGGGGCATTTACGGGAATTTCAATCGCAAACTGTGCGCCTCCATCTATGCTTTGAGACACCTCGACTTTACCGTGTAATAGCTCAGTAAAATCTTTTACGATCGAAAGACCCAAACCAGTTCCACCTTTTTGACGTACCTTGGAATCTTCAATTTGGAAAAAACGTTCAAAAATATTTTTTCTCTGGTTTTCAGGAATGCCGGGCCCACTATCAGACACACTGAGCACAAAAACAGATCTTCCTTCGTGCATTTTGGTTTGAAGAGAGATGCGGATTCTTCCATGTGCTGGTGTGAATTTAAAGGCATTGCCCAAAAGATTCATGATAATTTTTTGCAGCTTATCTGGATCTACTTCGACCCTAAGATTTTCGATGATATCAAGAGTAAATTGAATATCTTTTTCCTGGGCTAAAACATTAAAATTATCAGCCACCCTTTTCACAAATTCGCTAAGTTGGACTTGTTCATAATGGGGCGCCAATTCCCCAGCATCAAATTTCGCAATATCTAAAAGATCATTAACCTGTCTTAAAAGAGCCAAGGCATTTTTGCGAATAAGCTCCAGTAGGTCTTTCGCTTTAGAACTGATATCGGGAGACTTCAAAAGTTGATCCACCGGACCAAGGATAAGCGTTAAGGGGGTTCGCAATTCATGACTGACATTGGCGAAGAACTGAGTTTTCTGGCGATCAAGCTCAGTGAGTTTTTCATATAGCTTACGCAGCTCCCGCTCTTTTGCTGCTAGATCCTTATTGGCTTTTTGGATCTCTTGGGCACGCTGATAGATTTCTGACTCCACTTGGATTGCACGGCTACGCCATTGCTCTGATTCTTGAGTACGCCATTGCTCTTGGTTTTTTAATTTGATGAATTCTGTTACGTCCTGAACTTTATGCAGTAGATAAATGACATCACCTTTGTCATTGAAAATAGGTGTGTTGACCGGACTCCAATATCGTTCTTCAAAACCACCGCCTTCCTCGTCAGGCTTGCGGATATCATACTTTTGCACCGCCATAGAATCAGGCTTTTTAGTACGAAGGGCGTTTTCTAAAGAGTGGCGCAGATTAGCGACGCCTGAGGCATTCGGATCGTCAGGATTATCTGGAAAAACCTCGAACATTGTTTTTCCAACCATGTCTTCGCGGCGGGTTTTAGTAGCTTGGTTATATGCATCTGATACAGCAACGATGGTTAAATCAGGCAGAAGGACACAGTATAAATCGGGAGCTTGTTCAAACAGCGCTTTAAAGTCTTCCACTCGAAAATCTCCTGCTAACTAAAAGTTAGTTAACATAGATTAGTTTAAGCGAGACTGCCTAGCGCAGGCGATATTTGAATTCCAGAAGTGTTATCAAGCAGGAAAGGAAGGTGTTAGCTCTTCCAGTCTTCAATAGTAAGAGCTGCTTCTAGGCGCCCCTGACGTGTCAGTGCACTGAGGGATTTGATTTTATAATCAAAAGAAAGTTTTTGGCGTGAGTTTAATTCTGTTACGCGATGATAAGGAAAATCTAAACGTATCTTCGTAAATTTAATAAGTTTCAGCGCGGTTGTGGCTAACCCGTAAAGCGCATAATAAAACAGACTTTCCCGTTCCCAAAGGTCGTACCATGGACGTGTCGTTAGCTGTTCTAATGTAAAGGAACATTTATCAAAGCAGTTTAAACTACGGAACACCTGGAATTGTTCGCGATTAAAGATCTGAATGTACTTTTCATTGCAGACTGTTTCAGAAATTTCATCAGTGGGCACAAGTCCAATACGAAAAAGAAATTGAACTACAAATCGTTCGTTGGAAAAGTCTTTTCCTTGATATTCAGATTTCAAAGTTTGTGCATAGGCAGTTAAAGTACGCAGAACTTCACTTTTAGTTTCATTCGAAAGTTTTTGGAATTCTGGCAAAGAGGCATGGTGATACGGGATCACGTTATAACCGTAACAGCTTAAGAGACCTGCTAACTCTTCAAGTTGATTTCTGAATAGATGCAACTGAGCATCTGTACTTGCTAATACCACTTCCATAACAACGTCCTGAATATCCTTACGTTGTAATGGAAGCGAGTTAGTTTTTAAAGTTCGACCCGCGAATCAGAAAAAAATTTCCCGTAAAAACTTTTGACAGTCCTTTCACTCGCCCCCATTCGAAGATAGAAGCGCAGACCGTTAGCTCCCTAAGAAAGGCGATAAATACGGCTTTCAAAAGGCTTAAGCTCAATTCGCTCCGTCACCCCATGTTCTTGAACTAAGTGATTAGCTATAAGAAGCTTTCGTCCCTCAACAGTAACGCCGGGCTCTTGAAAATGGGCTGGTTTGTTTGAAAGATTGCTAATTACCAGCATCTTATGACCTTCATAAGAGCGTGTATATGCATAAACCTGCGCATCCCCGGCCATTAAAAGGTCATAGCTTCCATAGATGAAAACAGGGTTTTCTTTTCTAAGTTGGATAAGCTTTTTATAAAACTGAAAAATAGAACCTTGATCTTCGATCTGCGACTGCACATTGATTGTTTTATAGTTCGGATTCACCTTTAACCAAGGCGTACCCGTGGTAAAACCAGCATTAGCATCGCTTGTCCACTGCATAGGTGTACGAGCATTATCACGGCTAAGTGGTGTTAGCTCAGCAGTGATGGCGCCGTCACTCAGACCCTGCTTACGCTTAATTGTAAAAGTATTTTTTGCCGATACATCGTTGAAATCATCAGGGCCGGCGAAGACTGTATTGGTCATACCAATTTCTTGGCCTTGATATATAAACGGCGTTCCTTGCATCATGAAATACATTGTTGCAATTGAGGTCGCACTTTCTTTCCAGAAATTTTTTGCGTCGCCCCACTTGGAAATGATTCTTGGTACATCGTGGTTTTCAACGAAAAGCGCATTCCAGCCGCGATTTTCTAAACCCTTTTGCCAACGGGTGAAGACTTCTTTGACCTTAGCTAAATCGATACGTTTTTCGGGATTTGTGTCCCAAAGACCCACGTGCTCAAACTGAATAATCATGTTCAGTTTCTTTTGATCCTCCCCAACCCACTGGTAAGCATCTTTCGTAGAGACACCGTTGGCCTCGCCTACTGTCATGATATCGTAGTTAACAAAAGTGTTTTTACAGATATCTGTCAGGTATTCCATGATACCGGGAACATTCATGTGTTTATCGTAGGAAGGAACGTATTCTAGATTCTGGGGATTTGGCATATCGGCTAAACCCGGCTCTTTTTTCATGTGGCTGATTGCATCGATACGGAATCCATCAATTCCTTTATCCAACCACCAGCGGATCATTGAATATATCGACTGGCGCATATCTAAGTTTTCCCAGTTTAAATCAGGCTGACGACTTGAAAAGACGTGCATGAAATACTGTTTCGTCAACTCATCGTACTTCCAAGCGGAACCACCGAAAATACTTTCCCAGTTATTGGGTTCTTTGCCGTTTTTACCATCTCGCCAAATATACCAGTCACGCTTCGGATTATTTTTCGAACTGCGGGATTCAATGAACCAAGGATGCTCATCACTGGTGTGATTAATAACCAAATCAATGATCAGTTTCATACCGCGACGGTGAACTTCAGATAACAATTGGTCAAAATCAGCCATGGTACCAAACTCATGATGAATATCTTGGTAGTCACTGATGTCATAGCCGTTATCATCTTGGGGTGATTTGTACATAGGACAAATCCAGATAACGTTAATGCCTAGGTTTTTTAGATAATCCAATTTTGAAATGATTCCTTGAAGATCTCCCATGCCATCGCCATTAGAATCCATGAAACTGCGGGGATAAATTTGGTAAACGACGGCTTCTTTCCACCAGATGTGGGAATTCATAGGGACCTCCAAGAAACGTTGACAGAATTTAAAGCGGAATTTTGCCAAACGTCAAGGCAGCCAGTGATAACAAACATGCCGACACCCAGACAGAACATGATAAAATTGCAATAAAGGATCAATAAAAGAAGGAGCTTTTATGGGGAATCGTTCATCGCAGGTTCAAGGAAGACAGGTTCGAACGGAAGAGATGGCATCGACCATCATGCAGGAATGTATAAAAAACTGTATGGAGTGCTTTCAAACCTGCACATCACTTGTTCAGCATTGCCTAGGAATGGGCGGAGAACATGCTGAACCATTTCATATAGGGGTGCTACAAGCTTGCTCCTACGTCTGCGAGACCAGCTCCAAGCTTATGCTCATCAATTCAGAATTTCACAGCGACATGTGCCGCATTTGCGCGGATATCTGCATTGCCTGCGCAGTGGACTGCGAAAAGTTAGGACCCAACGACCCGATGATGAAACATTGTGCCGAAGTCTGCCGTCGCTGCGCTGAAAGTTGCAGCAAAATGGCTGCTCATTAATTAAAATTAGAAAAAGATTTGTTAAAAGGGCGTTCCCGTCTGAGGGACGCCCTGTAAATATTCAGTCAACCCTGTTTTGCTTTGTCGCCCAAACCGCAAGGTCGGTATAAAAAATCACGACAAACCAACGGAGGGTTTTATGAAATCATTATTAGCAAGTGCACTTATTTTATTGTCAACTTCTCAAGTTTTCGCAGCACCCATCACGCCAGAAAATTTAATTGGCCGATATAAAGTTGAAGCGCGTGCTGGCTTCCAAAAAATTTATGTTAATTTTCGTGTTGTCAGTGAAAAAGAATTTGAATTACAACGCACCTATCCTGATGGCCGTGTAGATGAACTGTGCAACGGCAAGTACACTATCAACCCAACCCTTTTATGGACTGATTTTGAGACTCTAGCTGCAGGAAAAACATTTAACGGCTTAGTAAGCTGTCCAAGCGACAGATCTCGCACCCAAAGCTTTAATATCGATTTTAATAATAAGACTACAGAAGATCTTGTTCGTGGAACCAATGTCACAGTAGAGGCCCGTGGCATGCGTTTAAGTGCTTATGTGAAAAAGCAATAAGATTGAACCCAAGTGATTAAATAAAAAAGCCCCTAAGATATCTTAGGGGCTTTTTTGTTCTAAAGAATATATTTCTTAGTAAGCAGAGATGTGCAAACCGTCAATGCCCACTTGCACGCCGAAGCCTTTAAGTAGTTGCAAAGAAATATTCGCAGCGATTTGTGGAACTCCGACTTTCACCGCTGTGAATGCGCCTACCCCACCAATGATGGCAGCTTCACCTTGGGCTACTAGATATTTACCCAAGATTGCTTCTGGATGTTTATTGAACAGACTGATTTCAGAGGAAACCCCTGCCATTTTGAAATAACCAATGCCTGCTGTTGGACCAATCCAATGGTGGCCGATGCTAACCATTACTCTTTGCGAGTATGTTTTGCCCAGAAGGCCTTTACATTTCAAATGTCCGTAAGCGACGGTTTTGAAATGTCCAACGATGATTTTTAAACCTTTCGATGTTCCCTTAAACGCAAGGCCGCAGACCCAAGTTCTTCCTGCAGCGGAAACTTCATCTTGGTTTGATTGTAACTCAGTCGTATCTGCATGGGCGAACATGCCCACAAAACTGAACGCTAAAATGAGAGCTAACTTCTTCATAGGTGACTCCTTTTGGTAAAATGGTCCTTGTCATTAATGACGAACCATTCACTTCCTAGAGGCAAGTCATCGGTTGAAACACATATAAGGGACGTTCCGCAATGTTACTTTTTCCTGACATAGTTGGTAACGTGTGGAATGACTTTGCTAAGGGGCAACTGCAAATTCTAACGCTTCCCCGACATAAGAACTACCAATCCAACAATCATGATTCCCACACCGGCAAGATTTGAAATAGAGGGAACAGATTTATTTGAAAAAGAATCCCACAACATACTGAACACAAGTTGCGTGATGATCACTGTGGCGAAAGTTAAATTCGCTCCTAAGAAATTAATTGCTAGCGGAGTGCACAACACTATCACGAACCCGCAGATTCCTGGAAGATATTGCCACCATTGCAAATCGGTGAATGACTTTGCGGACAATGATGCGAACTCTGGGAGATACTCATATTTAAAGGCAATCCAGAGGATTCCCGATAGCACAGAAAATACAATTGCATTTAAAAAAATCGCGGAAACAAGACCAATGTGGAAGGAAGAATTTCTGTTTAAAACACCCTGCAAAACAATGGAACAACCAGCTAAAATCGGAAGAAATAAATTAAGTACCATAGTCTCAAGCTAACTGAATAAGTCTAGTATTGATAGTCATTTTATGATAGCAATTTAAAATGACTCACTCGATAGAACGCCAATCAATTCAAATCTTTATCAATGGCCGCCAGCACCAGATTTCCGGGGACGATGCTTTTCTTCCATTGGCTCAATATCTGCGCTTAAAAGCCGATCTTCCAGGAACTAAAGTCGTCTGCGCAGAAGGCGACTGCGGCGCTTGTACGGCCCTCGTAGCAAAGTGGAATAAAAATAATTGGTCGTCTTTTCAATCTTTGAATTCGTGCATCGCGCCAGTTTATCTCTTCGATTTAGCTTCGGTGGTGACCGTTGAAGGATTGGCCTTTGAGAATGAACTTAATGAAGTTCAAGCAAAGATGCAGCAATTCCACGGCGGTCAATGCGGCTACTGCACGCCGGGTATGGTCTGCGCTCTTTCAGGCCTTGCTGAAAGCTGCTCTAAGAGTGGTCAAAAAATCACAGAGAAAAAAGCTCGTAATTATTTAACTGGAAACCTGTGCCGTTGTACTGGCTATGAGCCGATTTTAAATGCCGCAGTCAATGTTGATTTAACGAAGTGGATTTCGTTGGCCGAAAGATATCTGACTACTTCAAATAAAGAAGTGTGTTTACAATTAGCTAATCACAGTATCGCAATTCAAGGCACGAACAAAGAACTTCACATCCCTACTGAATTTGCCAAAGCATTAGCCCTTAAAAAGCAGTCTCCTGAGATCAGAATCGTTTCTGGCGCAACGGATCTTGGAGTTTTGCACAATAAGGGTAAATCTTATCTTGATAGGGTTCTAGTTTTAAACCGAATTTCTGACTTATCAAAGCTTGAGGTTACGGATCATTCCATTGAAGTCGGCAGCTCTGTTTCATTAACTCAATTTGAAAACTTCACAGAAGGTCATCATCCCGAGCTAAGTCGCTTGCTTCGCGTGTTTGCATCACCTCAAATTAAAAACCAGGGGACTTTAGCTGGGAATGTTTTAAATGGATCTCCCATTGGCGATTCTATTCCTGCTTTGTTAGTTCTAAATGCGCACTTGCACTTGGCTTCGACCCAAGGTCACCGCCAGGTTCCACTGACGGGTTTCTATAAAGGCTATAAAACTTTTGATCTTATGCCTGATGAGATTGCCACCCATATTTCGATTCCTCTTTTAGATAAAAGCTGGCTAACAAAATATTATAAAGTTTCGTTAAGAAAAGATTTGGATATTTCTGCCGTGACCTTTGCAGCAGCAATCAACCTCGCTGACGGGGTCATCGCTGAAGCTAGAATCGCTTTAGGTGGAGTCGGCCCAACAGTAGTGCGCCTACCTGAAATCGAAAAGATGTTAAAAGGACAAGCGATGACGGAAGCTTTATTTAAATCAGCGGGACAAAAAGCCCGCTCAATGATTAAGCCGCTGTCGGACCTAAGAGCCACTGACGAATATCGGCTCAAAGTCGTCGAAAATCTTTTCCATAAATTCTTCATAGAATACCTGAACGAAACTGAATCCACCGTGTCTACGTCTGAGGAGCAAGCCTATGTCGGTCGGTAAGAATATTCCCCATGATTCTTCCCGCGGTCATGTGACCGGAGGAAGTGTATTTATTGATGACCGCGGAATTACGCAAAAAGAAGTTTTCGTTTTGCCGATTGGTGTTCCTGCTGCAGCTGGAATTTTAAAAGCCATTGATACAAGTAAAGCCCTAGAGTTTCCCGGCGTCCTTGCCGCTTTCACCGCCAAAGACTTTCACCACAATCATTGGGGAACCATCATTCCGGAACAACCGATTCTTGTTCAAGACAAGATTGGTTATTACGATGAACCTGCTGTGATTTTAGTGGGGACATCGATGGACGCTTTGTTTAGAGCAAAGTCCTTGGTAAAAATGGAAATTGATAAAGCCCCGGCGATTTTAAGTATCGACGAGGCTATTGCAAAAAATAATTATATTTATAAAGCCAACCCCTTCCGCGTCGGCGATGCCGATTTCGCCTTAAATCAAGCCAAACATAAGCTTGCTGGGGCTTTTGAGTGTGGCGGTCAAGAACACTTCTATATGGAATCCCAGGCTTGCGTAGTTTACCCCATGGAAGACGGGCAAGTTGAAGTGCACTCTAGCTCGCAACATCCGAGCGAAACTCAACACGTGGTCGCTGAAGCCTTAGGTCTTCACCTGCACGAAGTGGTATGCGTTGTAAAAAGAATGGGTGGCGGTTTTGGCGGTAAAGAAAGTCAAGCGGCCCCATTTGCGGCGATGGCGGCTTTAGTTGCACAAAAAATGCAGCGCCCTGCCCGTTTATGTTTAACAAAAGACGATGACATGGTGATGACGGGTAAGCGTCACCCATTTAAAAACTTTTATGAAGTTGGTTTTGATGATGACGGCCGCATTTTAGCGTTAAAAGCCAAACTGTATGCTGATGGTGGCGCCTACGCCGATCTTTCAAGTTCAATCTTAGATCGAGCGATGTTTCATATTGATGGAGCTTATTATTTAGCTAATGCCCATATTGAAGGTTTTGTCTGCCGTACGAATTTTCATTCAAACACAGCCTTTCGAGGTTTCGGCGGCCCGCAAGGAACAATGACTATTGAAAGCATCATCGAGGACATCGCAGCTTATCTGAAAAAAGATGCCTACGAAATTCGCCAACTGAATTGTTATGGCAAAGAAAAAAACAATGTGACCCACTACGGGCAAAAGTTGGATCACAACCCACTGCCTGATCTTTTTGCTCGATTAAAAATAGATTCTGCCTATGAAAATCGCCGCAAGGAAATTGACCAGTTTAATTCAAATTATCAAGCCACAGGAAAACTAAAAGGCCTTTCCGTGACAGCAACCAAGTTTGGTATTGCCTTCACGGCACGTTTTCTAAATCAAGGAAATGCCCTGGTAAACGTCCATAAGGACGGTACAGTGCAAGTTTCAACGGGCGCAACCGAGATGGGGCAAGGAATCAATACTAAGATTCAGCAAATTGTTGCCCATGCCTTCGGTATTAATGCCCAAGACGTAAAAGTGATGGCCACATCCACGGAAAAAAACCATAACACTTCACCCACTGCAGCCTCTAGCGGAAGTGATATCAATGGTGCTGCAGCTTTAAAAGCATGTGTAGAATTAAAGTACCGAGTTGCTTGGTTATTCCATCACGTCATCATGGGTACAGCGATGAATGATATCGCCGAGTGTCCGCCATTAGAAAAAGACAAACTTAAGCTTGAAGAATATCTTTTTGAAAACGGCCAGGTGACTCATTTACCATCCAAGAAATCGCTGCCATGGGCTGAGCTTGTCAAACGCGCTTATCTTAATCGTATGTCCTTGGGTGAATACGCTCATTTTAAAACTGAGGGACTTGGCTTTGACAAAGCTCGTAGCATGGGAACACCTTTTAACTACTTCACCAACGGTGTCGCTTTAAGTGAGGTGCAAATTGATATTTGGACTGGGGAATATAAAGTTCTTAGAACCGATATTCTGATGGATTTAGGTCGACCTTTAAATCCTGGCATTGATAAAGGTCAAGTCACTGGCGCTTTTGTACAAGGTATGGGCTGGGTGACTTCTGAAAAGCTATATTATAACAAAGACGGTCGCTTACTTAGTCACTCGCCGACCACATATAAAATTCCCAACGTTCAAGATACACCACGGGTTTTCAACGTTGAATTTATTGAAAACCATGAAAATACCCAGAACGTTCATCGCAGCAAAGCGGTGGGTGAACCACCGTTCCTATTGGGTATTAGTGTATGGACAGCTCTTAAAGATGCCCTTCGCTATAAGGCACCTGGCACTGTCGATATTAAATCACCAGCAACACCAGAAGAAGTTCTTATGGAGCTTTCAAATTATGAGTAAAGGTAACTTTGAAGATTTCTTATCCGCGATCAATCAATTAAAGTCTGGCAGCAAAAATTTTGTTGTGGTGACTTTGGTAAAACAGATTGGTTCTTCCCCTCAGGACGTGGGAGCCAGAGCAATTGTTACTGATACGGGCCTAGTCTATGGCACCGTTGGTGGCGGAAAAGTAGAAAACCGCGCCATTCAAGAAGCGCAAAAAATGCTGCAAGAAAAAAGGCATCATGAACTCGTCGACTGGAATCTGCAAAAAGATATCGGTATGACTTGTGGTGGGGTCGTGAGCTTCTTCTTTGAACTGTTCGAAGTGGATCATCCCTTTCATGTGGCGGTGTTTGGCGCCGGCCACATTGCCCAGGAATTTGTTCCGTTACTTTTAAAACTTGATTGTCGCGTTTCTTGTTTTGATTCCCGCCAGGAGTGGTTAGAAAAACTGCCAAGTTCCTACAAACTAAAAACTTTGTGTACCGAAGACATGGCTGGGCAAGTTAGCAAACTTCCCAACAACACCTACGTTACTGTGATGACTATGGGTCATGGGACAGACTTACCAATCTTAACTGAAACCATGAAACAACGCAGTCGCTTTAGCTATGTGGGTAACATCGGTAGCGATCAAAAACATGTGCGCTTAAAAAATGACCTAAAGAATGCCGGAATTGATGACGACACAATTAAGCAATTTCACTGCCCCATGGGTGAAAGCTTTGGCAGCAATTCCCCAGTGGAAATTGCCTTTAGCATCATTGCACAGCTTTTAAGAACAAAAGACGAAATTTCTGCTAAGACCGAATAAAATAAGGAAACCACATGGCAGCCCTGGGCAACAAGAAGACTCAAAAAATTTCCTCGCAAGAACTTCCACAACGTCTCGCCCAAGCCCGTGGTGATGCTGATCTGGATCTTTTAATCACGAATGTGCAATTACTGGATGTTATTACCGGCGAAATTTATCCAACCGCTATTGCCGTCGGCGGACAGTACATCGTCGGTGTTGGTTTAGAATATCTAGGCAGTCCTGCTAGAAGAATTATCGATGGCGAAGGAGCCTTTGTAACTCCAGGGTTCATCGATGGGCACTTGCATATTGAATCCTCGATGATGTCGCCTTTTGAATTTGAAAAAGCGACCTTACCACTAGGAACGACCACAGCCATTTGTGATCCCCATGAAATCACAAACGTCCTTGGCGCTAAGGGCTTTTCGTGGTTCTTGCGTTCTTCTGAACTAATGGAACAAAACCTTTTTGTTCAGATGTCTTCTTGCGTTCCGGCTTTGCCAGGCTTTGAAACCACCGGAAGTGACTTTACTTTAGATGAAATGAAGTCATTTAAAGATCACCCTTCCGTTTTGGGTTTAGCTGAAATGATGAACTTTCCGGGAGTCATTTACGCTGACAAGAATGTTTTAGCCAAAGTGGAAGCATTTGATGATTTAAATCTTGATGGGCATGCGCCTCTTTTACGTGGCAAGCAGCTGAATGCCTATTTACTAGCGGGAATTCAGAACTGTCATGAAACCGTGACCTTGGATGAGGGAAAAGAAAAACTTCAAAAAGGCATGGGCCTAATTATTCGCGAAGGCAGTGTAGCTAAAAATCTTAAAACGCTGGCACCGCTTGTAACTGACTTTTCTTCAGCACAATGTTTGCTATGCACTGACGACCGCAACCCTTTTGAAATAGCCCATGAAGGCCATATCAATTACTTAATTAAAGAGCTTATTAACAAGCACAATGTTCCTGTACATGTCGCCTATAGATTGGCGACTTATTCTGCTGCCAAGCATTTTGGTTTAAAACGTTTAGGTCTTGTGGCCCCGGGTAAAAAAGCTGACCTCGTACTGCTTAAAAATCTAGAGCAGGTGGCAATTAAAGACGTGCTTATTGGTGGTAAGTTTGTTTCTGAATTGAAACTAGAAAACCATATTCAAGAAAAGTTAAACAAGTCCCACCCGCCATTAGAAAACACAATGAAGCGAAAGCCCCTGGTACCAGCGGATCTGCAATACAATTTGCAAAAGGGAACTTACAACGTGATTGAAATTGTTCCCAACGAAATTATCACTAAGCACTTGTTAGTAGGTTTTGACGGACAAAAATTTTCAGAAAATGACGTTTTATTCATGGCAAACATTGAACGCTATGGCAAAGATCTGCCGGCTGGTTTGGGCTTAGTAAAAGGATTGGGCCTTAAATCAGGAGCCATTGCTAGTTCGGTGGCCCATGACTCCCACAATCTTATGGTAATCGGAACAAATGCCGCTGACATGGCATTTGCTGCAAACTCTCTTATCGAATACGGCGGTGGGTTTGTTGTTGTTGATCAAGGAAAAGTCCAAGCCCTTGTCAAACTGCCAATCGCGGGGCTTTTAAGTTTGGAAAGTGCCGAAGAAATAAAAAATGGGATCGAAAAACTAAAAGTGTCTTTCCGCGCCCAAGGGGTCGTCTTAGATGAACCATTTATTCAAATGGCGTTCTTAGCTTTACCAGTCATTCCTACCTTAAAATTAACAGATCGTGGTCTGGTAGATGTAAGCAAGTTTGCGTTCATTCCACTTTACCAAGAAAGCTAAAATAGTCCTTTAGGGGACTATTTCCCTGTTTTCTATCAATTTGTATTCTTGAAAAATGCTTTCCCCAATGGGCCCCTCCATAATCAAAGGACAAACAACTGATGGAGACCCTATGGAACTTGAAAGAGAGCCCAGAAGAAAACCCAGTATCCCTCCACAAGCTCAGCGCCAAGAACCTTCGATATCACGAGCTTACAAACCTTCGGCTTCGACTCAACTGGCGGTTCCTACTAAGAAATCCTACGCGCAAGAAGTTTGCGTGGTCCTGGGAGCAACCTCTGTCGTCATTGGTCTTATTGGTTTTGTGGCGGATAATTTTTTGGGGGCGCATTTAAGCTATACCCACAATGTAATTCACGTCGTTTCAGGGGCCATGGCGATGTGGTTCGGTTTTGACAGTTTAGCCAACGCCAAACGCTTCAGTGTGATATTTGGTGCTATTTACGGTGCCCTTGGTATTCTTGGATTCATCATCGGCACTTCAGGGATCCCTAGTCATGGTGCCATTCATCCGGATCGTTTTTTATGGAAACCGGCCCCTGATGTTTTAGAGTTCGGAACGACTGATCATATTTTGCATATTTTTATTGCGGCTTCTTTTTTAATCGGAGCCATTTTTACTTTTAAGCGAAGAGCGCCAAAAACATAAAAAAAAAGGACCCGAATGGGTCCTTTTTCATTTATAGGCCTTTTTTCAGAATTTCCGTCACCCAAGGGACATAGGTTGCAACGTTGGTATAAACACCGGTTGAATCGCAAAGGATACTACCTCGGCTTGTAATGCCAGCTAAGAATAGTTGACCGTTTACTTTCACGTAAGCTGGTCCACCCGAATCACCAGAACAGGTGCCCTGACCTTTAGATTCATCCAAACGGAATTCAGTTTCTTGAACTGAACCCACTGGCGCTTGAGTCTCTCTTAACTCTCCATCGCCAGACATTTCAATTTGCAGACAGTTTTTCAAATCATCGTCGCAAATCACTTCGCCGTATTCCATAGCCTCTTCTATGTTTTTAACTTTGCGAGCTTCTACTGGTTCCGCATTCACGATTGAAACACCGTAACCAGCAACCATCACAGATTGACCGCGGCGAATGATGCTATCATTCTTCAACATTGGGACTGGCTTAAATCCAGGAGGCAAGGCCCCTGAAAACTTAAGGATAGCAATATCACCCCAATCAGTTTCCTTGGTGTCATGCTCTTCAGGTTTCCAGTTTTTATGAATTTGGATATGGGTCACCGTTCGAGTGTACATTTGAAGGACATCTGGCTCACGAGTCGCCATCACTTCATCAATATTGATTCCAAAAACCAGTTTTAATTTTGAAGGTTTCGTTTGCACGCAATGAGCTGCAGTCAGGATATAATTTTCCGCAATGATCGAACCCGTGCAAATAGCGTTATCTTGAAGGTCATAAATGCCAACGATAACAGATGCTATTTGAGATTCTTCAGAAACCAGGGTCCCACCCATGATACCTGTCGTAGATTTTTTAATAGCGATTTGCGTTCCAGTTTTTGGTGCGCAAGAAACCAATAAACCAAGGCTCAAAATCAAAACAAAACGGATCAAAATCCCTCCCTGTAAAACGAGGGGGTCTTATAGATATAAGCTTACAAAACAGCAAGACTTTTTTCTAAAAAGGCGAGTCGATTGACATATTGTTGTCCTGGCCCCTCTGAAAGCCTAAACTCTAGGTATGAAAAACTTTTATCAAGAGGGCCCGGTCCTCACGAACACTTTCCGCTCTGATGAAACCCTTCAAAAAGTTTTAAAGAAACTTTTGCCTGAAGAAGCGCAAAAAACCGCACTTCCCCACCTTGAACATCTCGGCGAAAGAGCAGCGACGGACATGCTCGAATGGGCCCAAGAGGCCGAGGCAAACCCACCGCGCCATATACCGTTTGATCCTTGGGGGCGACGTATCGACGAAATCGCGACCTCAAATGGCTGGAAAGAACTTGAAAAAGTAGCGGCAGAAGAAGGAATTGTAGCTACGGCTTACAATCGTAAGTTGGGAGCTTTGTCCCGCGTTTATCAAATGTCCTTACTTTATTTATATTCACCAAGCTCTGCCATCTTTTCCTGTCCGTTGGCGATGACCGATGGAGCGGCAAGAGCTTTGGAACTTTATGCGCCAGAGGATTTAAAAAACCGCGCCCTCCCTCACCTACTTTCACGCAATGCCAATGAATTTTGGACTGCGGGTCAGTGGATGACTGAAAGAACCGGCGGATCTGACGTCAGCGGAACATCGACAGATGCCCAATTGTTTGCTGGAAGTAGCCCCTTTGGTGCAACCCATGCCCTTCACGGAACGAAGTGGTTTACTTCGGCGACGACTTCGCAGATGGCACTGACCTTAGCTCGTCCTGAAGGCGCACCAGCGGGCTCAAAAGGTCTAAGTCTATTCTATCTAGAACTTCGCAATGATCAGCAGCAATTAAATAACATCCAGATCCACCGCTTAAAAGACAAGCTAGGAACAAAAGCACTTCCCACCGCAGAACTAAGTCTTCAAGGCACTCCTGCCCGCATAATTGGTGGTGAAGGTGAAGGAATTAAAAGAATCGCAAGTGTTCTAAATATCACCCGCATCTACAATTCAATCTGCGCCGTAGGACACATGCGCAGAGCTTTGGACTTAGCAACTGATTATTCCAAAAAAAGAAAAGCCTTCGGAAAAATCCTGATGGATCACCCATTACATCGCGTAACATTAGCTGAATTAGAAGAAGACTTCCGCAGATGCTTTACATTCTGCATGTTCGTGTCTCACCTATTAGGAAAAGAAGAAGTTGGCGAGATCTCTGCTTCACAAAAAGTATTATTAAGAGCTCTTACTCCGATTTTAAAACTTTACACAGCTAAAAAAGCCATTCAAATTTCCAGCGAAGTCGTAGAGATGTTCGGCGGCGCCGGTTACGTTGAAGACACCGGTCTACCAAGATTATTAAGAGACGCCCAGGTCTTTTCAATTTGGGAAGGCACAACCAACGTTCTGTCACTGGATATGCTAAGAGCCTTCGAAAAGGAACAAGCTTTACCGGTTTTGATGGAATACTTCAAAAACTGCAAAGCACAAAAAGACAATCATCCAACATTTTCAGAAAAGTTCATTCATCTGCAAAACACTCTAAGCAAACTATCTAAAGGTTCTCCTGAAGAGTGGGAAACCCATGCAAGAAAGTTAGCCTTCGCTGTCGCCGACTTGATATCAGAAAACTTAATGCACGAATATTCAGTCTGATAACTGCTTTTTGATTTTTAAAATCTTAAATAAAAAAGGGCCGCTGAACTTAATCAGCGGCCCTTTCAGTTTTAGAAGTAAATACTTCCTAGTAAGTCACGGTGGTTAGATGAGGTACTTTACCTGCATCTGAGTTACCGATGATCATACCACGCACTCTTGAGTGGCGAGTTGCAGGTTCAAATGGCAAGCCTTTGTATTTAGGCGCCACAACTGCAGGAACCCAGCGACCTTTAGAGTCTACGTTCCATTCACGGAAGTACATGGAGATATGAGTACCTTCAATGAGGTAGTCTACACCCACGTTCGGACCAGCCATTTTCATAGCAGCTCTGAATGTGAATAAGTTTTCTGCCATTCCTTCACCAAATGCACCGTATGCAGCAGCGAATGCCTTAGCATCTGAAGTCATGTGTCTGTGCATGCTTCTTAGAGCGTAGTACATTTTGCTTGCAGCGTTTGCAGTGTCTCTAGTCAATTTGCTTACGCAAGGACCAGCGTCAATCATGCAAAGTTTGTATGGATCGTTGTTCGCGAAGTAACCGCTGATTTGATCAGTTGATACGTCGATGAACTCGTCTTGCGACATACGTTGAGCCGCAGACATCAATCTCATAGTGTTTTCTTCACTGAAGTTCACGTTGAACTCTAAGCCCGCGTATCCAAGATCACGATCAGGAACGCCAACCATCAAAGTAGATAGACCTGTTTTTCTAACAAGCTCTGCCATACCTTTTCTTAGTTTGTGACCGTTCGCTTTTTCGTGTCTGAATGAGTAGCTGTAAGTACCGAACATGCTTTCTAAGTGAGATTTAGTATCCCAGTTATCAACAGAGTACTTAGCACCATAGAACATAGTCGCCATTTCTTTATGGGTCGTCCAGAAGCGAGAATCTACGCTGTCTGAGAAGATACCATAGTGAACGCGAGCTGTATTGCGATCTAAGTGGATGTCAGATGAAGTAAAGGAGTTGATACGTCCTTTGCTGTAAGTCTTGTCCCATAGAATAGGAATTGCTAAAGACTTGCTGACAACACGGCCTGTAGATACGTTTCTGAATGTCTCAACTTTAACAACTGGAGCTCTTTCAACCAAGTTCATTGGCTTATTAGCCGCGAATTGTTCTGAAGAGTACACGTTACCACGAATCATGTCTTCGTATGCCTTACGACCTGTGTCCGTAGATAGATCGAATAGGAAAGAGAATCCATCGTCCGCGTATTTAAACTCGTTCGTGTTCAAAGTAAGGATTGATACGTTAGTGAATAGGCTAAGGCTGCTTAGTTTACCTTTAGACATTTTCACATACGCTTTATCTGAGCCCACTTTTTCAACGTAAGTTTCCCAAGTACCTTGAGCAAGTTTAGCTACACCCACGCCGATTGGACCAACACCTGCGCCTGCAGAGAAGATGATACCACCGTGTCCGATGTAAGTAATGCTGTCACCTGGATCCCATCCGTCAAGAGTGCTTGCATCTTTTGGTACGCTCCAACGGCCGCCGATAGCGTAAGCTTTATCAAGGCTGCTGACGTAGCGAACAGACTCAGTGTCTTTACCAAGAATTGGCAACACACCTACGTATGCCCAG
Source organism: Bdellovibrio bacteriovorus (assembly GCA_041888585.1). GTDB lineage: Bacteria > Bdellovibrionota > Bdellovibrionia > Bdellovibrionales > Bdellovibrionaceae > Bdellovibrio > Bdellovibrio bacteriovorus_I. The sequence goes on from CP168971.1 coordinate 2,533,591, forward strand.
AAGTGATCTGCAAGTCCGCTGGCGTTTTCGAACCAGAATTGAACTTGAGCACCAATACCTACTTCGATGCTACCATAAACAGTTTTTTGGAAACCGTCTGTGTAGTCGCCGTATACCAATGAATCAGAAGATGCCAATGGTTTAACGTCGTATTTCACCATAGAAGAAGGCTGAACATCTCTAAACTGTGGAGTTAAGTTTACGATGTAAGAACCGTAGTCGAACTTAAGGTGGAATAGAGGTTTCAACTTAGCTTTCAACTTTTTATCATCGTCGTCGTCATCTCCAGTTGTAGATGTAGAGCTTGTTGACGTTGAAGTACTTGTAGACGTTGTATCTGTTGTATCGCCTTCAGTAGTTTCTTGGCCTGTTGATGAAGTGGAAGATGTTGAAACTGTGTCAGTACCTTGAGTTGTCTCAAAGGTCGTTGCAGTGTCATCCCCGGCAGTTGTTTCAGTGGTAGTTGTATCACCGAAAGTAGTGTCGCCGAATGTTGTGTCACCGAACGTGGTATCTCCGTGAGTAGTGGATCCGCGGGTTCCATGGGTACCGTTATTTCCGTTGTTCCCATTGTTGCCGTTGTTGCCATTATTTCCGTTGTTGCCATTATTTCCGTTGTTGCCGTTATTCCCATTGTTCCCATTGTTCCCGTTGTTACCGTGAGTACCGTGGGTGCCGTTGTTACCGTTATTGCCGTTGTTACCGTTATTGCCGTTATTGCCGTTGTTACCGTTGTTGCCGTTATTGCCGTTGTTGCCGTTATTGCCGTTGTTACCGTTATTGCCGTTATTGCCGTTGTTACCGTTATTGCCGTTGTTACCGTTGTTGCCGTTGTTACCGTTATTGCCGTTATTGCCGTTGTTACCGTTATTGCCGTTGTTACCGTTGTTGCCGTTGTTGCCGTTGTTACCGTTATTACCGTTATTACCGTTGTTACCGTTATTTACGTTATTACCGTTATTACCGTTATTACCGTTGTTACCGTTGTTACCGTTATTAACGTTGTTTCCGTTATTCCCGTTATTCCCGTTATTAACGTTGTTTCCGTTATTCCCGTTATTACCGTTATTAACGTTGTTTCCGTTATTACCGTTATTACCGTTATTGCCGTTGTTTACGTTATTTCCGTTATTTCCGTTATTGCCGTTATTAACGTTATTTCCGTTATTACCATTGTTGGTATTGTTACCATTGTTACCGTTATTAACGTTGTTTCCGTTATTACCATTGTTGGTATTGTTACCATTGTTACCGTTATTAACGTTGTTTCCGTTATTACCATTGTTGGTATTGTTACCATTGTTGCCGTTAATAACGTTGTTACCGTTATTACCGTTGTTGGTATTGTTACCATTATTGCCGTTAATTACGTTGTTTCCGTTATTACCGTTGTTGGTATTGTTACCGTTATTGCCGTTAATAACGTTGTTTCCGTTATTACCGTTGTTGGTATTGTTACCGTTATTGCCGTTAATAACGTTGTTACCGTTATTACCGCTGCTGCCATTGCTAGAGCCGCCGCTTATAACGTTATTTCCGTTATTGCCATTATTGGTATTGTTGCCGTTGTTACCGTTAATAACGTTATTGCCGTTATTTCCGTTATTTCCACTGTTTCCAGCGAATGGTTTACTTCCTTTAATGTCGGCACATTTAACCAACTGCTTGTTGATCAAACACATGCCATCAGCGCGTTGCTCAGCAGAATTCAGATTAATAAATCCGCCTTTTCCGCCTAAATCTACGATTGGTTTCTTCCCAGAGCCTGATGGATTATTCGCGAATGCGAGATTTGCCACCAATGAGACCCCAGCCAAGAAAACCATCTTTCTTGACATCCCTACCATTGTGATTCTCCTTTGTTGTGCACCTCTAGAACTGATGAATTCAGAAAAAGAAGTACTTATTTTGTTCAAATTTTTATTTGCAGACCAAAATTTGATGGGATCGACACAAGGATGGCACCTTACATTAACAACAGTTTCTTCCTTTTAATTGACACTAAGCTGAATCCTAACATTTTCTGCGAGTTGGCATTGCCGTATGTGCAGTTCAACAAACATTTGTGAAAACATTCTTTCTATTAAGAAATTATTAATCAAAAACACTTCACGAAACTTTCACATCAGTAAAGAAACTTCCCTTTGGTCTTATGTTAATAACCATAAAGAGAAAAATTAAGGGGGATCACAGTGATAAAAAACGAAAAAACAGTTCGTCTTTGTTCGCTCGGAAAAAAAATCGTGATTACTGCATTCTTCACTCTGAATGTTTCAATTATGATTGTGGATGGACTTCCAGATAAAAGTCTTCTGGGCAGTCGCTTTTTAAAATCAGTTTCGCAATATCAAGCTTGGTCGATGCTGTATCAACCATGGGCGATGTTTGCACCAAATCCAATGAATACAACAGCGTTCGTTGAGGCCCAAGTGGAGTTCACTGACGGAACTTTCGACACCTGGCAAATTCCTCGGCCGCAAAATGCTAAAGGATGGCAACGCCTGGTTGCGGACCGCTATCGAATCTTAGGACAAGAAACTCTTCTGCCTAATACAAATGACTTAGTTTGGTTCGATTTTGCTAAGTTTGTGACAAACCAAGTTCAGCAGAAGGAAAAAGACGGAAAGAATAGAGTGGTAAAAAATCTTTCTTTCAACCGCAGATTCAGCCGAGTGATTCCGCCACCACAAGCTCCTCTTATTCCGCATGGCAAGTTATCTACTTCGTTTGAATCAGAACCTGTTTTTGCCTACCAACCAAATTTGGAGACACAACGATATGAAGCTAACAACTCTAATTAAAGCCATCGACGATTTTCTATTTAAGCCAACGCCAGTGCACAACGTTGCGTTCTTAAGAATAGGATTCGGGATTCTACTTCTATTTAATTGGTTCATGATCTTTGCTGATATGGATACGTTCTTCGGACCAAATGGATTGATCTCTCTATCAACAGCTCAACAATACGGAAATCAATTGCGCTTCTCGCTCTTTGATTATTTGCCACATACAGAAAAGGTCACTACAACCCTTGCCATCATTAATTTGATTGCGGTCGTTGGGATGACTATTGGCTTTTGGACAAAGACGTCCATCGCCGTTGCGTTTATCACTTTAATTTCGTTCCACCACCGCAATGGCTTTATCCTTAACAGTGCGGATTCAGTCCTTCGCGTATTCTTGTTTCTTATGTTTTTCACCCATTGCGCTGACATGTTTTCGTTGGATCGATGGATTAAACTGCAAAAGGGAAAAGCTCCGCTGATGCCAGAAGAAAAAAGCCCTTGGGCTTTACGCATGATTCAAATCCAATTTTGCATCATTTATATAGCCACGGTGATGTTTAAGTTGAAAGGCGAACGATGGATTGATGGCTCTGCAATCTATGTAGCGACCCGCCTGGATGATTTTGTTCGCTTCGAGCTTCCTCTATTAAATAACCTTATTTTAGTAAAATGGATGACCTGGGGAACATTGGCCGTTGAGATTGCCCTAGGAACATTGGTTTGGATCAAGGAACTTCGCTATTGGGTTTTACTAGCCGGCATCGGGCTGCACTTAGGAATCGAATACACCATGGCCATTCCTGTATTTGAGTGGGCGATGATCATCTTAATGATCAGCATGGTAGATCCCTACGATTTAAAGAAAGTCTGGGAGTCATTTAAAGACAAACAGCTGCAAAGACTATCCCGAAAGCAAGTGACTGTTTAAATAAGCAAGTTCCCCAAAACAAAAAAACCACGGTTTCCTCGACCGTGGTTTTTTTTGTTTTCACATTTAAGAAATCATTAAGCCTGAGCAGGTCGATTCCATTTCATACGATAAGTTCTAGCCGCCTCGATGACTCTTTGAATATCTCGCGCATCCACCATCACAATCATTGTCACGATCATGATCCACTCAAACAGCGGAATGTGCATCGTAACTTCGATTCCCAGATGAAGCCCCAGTCCAGCTAAAAGAACCCAATAGCGAAGCTCTTTGATCCAAATAAGAGTACCTAAAGCAAACTCCACTACCAGGGTCGACCAAGTAAGAAGTTTAATCACCAGCATGCTATTAAGAATGCTTAGCGGAATTCTGACAAACTCATCTAATCTTGTCGCAATGTAAATGGCGGTACCATCGGCCCACAAATTTCCCTTCATTTTAAACATCACTGTAGAAATATAAATGATGGAAAACTGAATCTGCATAAGGCGCAATGCCCATGGACTGCGCTCTATAATCCTTTCCTTTTTGCGTTTTAACCACGCATCAACTGAAAAGATCTCACCGCTGGGGCTAAAGAACAGTAAAAATAAAAAGTTTCTCATCACCACATCAGCACTGTTTAAAATAAAGTGATTACGGCTGTGGAAAGAAACCAGCGTAAAAAACGCAAGCACGATGGAAGTTCGGGTATAAAGACCTAAAGTCATCCCCACAATACCCACCAAATGAATCACTGCAATCAATGCTACAATCTTAGGGTCATTAGGCAGCAATTCAAAAATATTGAAGCGCAGGGGATTTCCCATCTTTACAGCTGTCTCTAAAGAAACAATGGCATCAACCCCCCAAAAGAACTCCAGATGTTTCCAGATTGAAAACCAATTCAATAAAAGAATGATACCTAAGCCAATTCGTAAAAGTCCCACGGAATGAATAGGCTGCGGCAGAAAAAAGAAATCATTCACTGATTTAATTATTGTTTTTAGCTTCATGTCTTACTCCGTCTGCGGCTTGGTATTTAAAAACTGATTCAGTCTGATAATTGCTGCTTGGTTTGCCATGCTCGATAAAAACTTCCGTTGGTGGCTTCACAATATTGTGATGACGAAAGAACTGAACACTTTCTAAGATTCGCCCCCGCCCGCCTTGTTGCTCAAGTTTAGTAATTTCTCTTTCTAGGAACCGCGAAAGATCAAACCACAGATCTTGGCGTTCTAAGGGACGAAGATTTTCCTGCTGGTACTTACGCATTCTTTCCCCAGAGGTGAAACGATCCCAACTGGACATATGGGAAGAACGTGGAAAGGTCCACTTTTCAGTCGTTCCATCTTTGAAGGTGATCGTGGCATCAAGATAAGAATTCACCGCTGATGGATTCGGAGCAAACATACTCCAAGTCTGATCTAGTCCAAAAAATATCTGGTACCACGCTATAGATTTAAGAATGCGCTTTCCTACGGCACTCTTATCGGGAAGCCCCGCTGTCACCATCACGGTGACGTGCAAGGCGATAAACATTGAAATCAGTATCTTCTTAAATACTCCCATAAAGTTATCTCCTGTTGGCTAACAAGCATAAAAACCTACTAAGGGACCTTTGGTGCGGCAACGCGATTTCCCTCTATGGAGATTAAATAAAGAGCACAAAGATTTCCTGCCCTTAAGAAAAATGCGTAACTTATGAGGTGTCGAAGTTGTCACCAAGGTGTCGCGAAAGGGCACTGGGCCCCTCATAAGGATCAATATATTGGAGGTCGCCTTAAAAAGAGCTGGCACATGGCTTGTATACCTAGGACTGCGGAACATAAGCCATTGGAGCCATCATGAGAGCTGTTTTGAGTGCACTATTAATCACGTTGTTGAGCCTGCCAAGCTTCGCTGAATCATTATATGATGTGAAAATTAAGGGCTTATCTATCTATGACGCCTTTAAAGAACAAGGTGTACCCGAAGCAGCTTTACAAAGAAGCTTTGAATTTTTAGATGTTAACGCAGGAAAAACAGTTCGCGTACCTGCGAAATTCCGCACAAAAACTAAGACTTATATGGATGAGCGTGAAATCACTATTAAAGAAGATTTCATGGCGATCATTGATTTTTCTAAACCTAGCAATGAACGTCGTCTTTATATTCTAAATCTTAAGACGGGCGCCGTAAGCAAACACTTTGTTGCCCACGGAAAAGGTTCTGGCGTTCGCGTGGCAGCTAAATTCTCGAATATCGATGGTTCTAAGATGACAAGCCTTGGTTTATATCTCGCAGGCAATACCTATTATGGTGGCCATGGCGAGTCCTTGAACCTGCATGGTCTTGAAAATTCCAATAGCAACGCCGCGGCACGCGATATCGTTATCCATGCAGCAAACTACGTTTCTGAAGACTACGTAAAAAGCCAAGGTCGCTTGGGCCGCAGCTGGGGATGTCCGGCAGTGGCGCCAGGAATTATCAAAAAAGTTATTACGACCTTTAAAGAAGGCGGCTTGATTTACGCTTACCATAAAGATCTAACTTCAACGGCAGTAAAGAATCCTGAGATGCAGGAAGTTCAACCTGACAATGACGACGAAGATATCGATTTACCAGAGGAAGAAGAATCAGTTCGCAAAGAAGCTGCGAAATAAAAAAAAGGGATGCTTGAAGCATCCCTTTTTTATTTAATTTCTTTTATAATCATCCTGATAGCGCACGATATCGTCTTCACCAAAATAAGTCCCTAACTGCACCTCTACGAACTCCAGCATTTCATTGCTGGTGTTGCGCATGCGATGCTTGGCTCCAAGTGGAATATGAATGTGGGTCCCCGCTTTGACCTGGATCACTTCATCATTTAATACGACCTCGCCGGATCCCTTTGTGATAGTCCAGTGTTCTTCACGTTTAGCATGGGATTGGTAAGACAACTGAGAGTGTGGGTTTACACGGATGACTTTGGATTTAAAATTCTCTGTGTCTTTTAAAATTTCAAAATATCCCCATGGGCGATATTCAAAAACATGATCTTTCACCAATGCTGATTTTTGCTGATTTAAGGCGTCAACCACGTGGCGCACATCTTGAGAAAGACCCTTTTTCACAAGCATCAACGCGTCTTTGGTATCAACAACAATCACATCTTCCATTCCGATCATCGAGTAGTGTTTGCCTTGTTCACCGAAAACGAAATTTTCCTGGCCCAGCACGTTCAGAACTTCTTTACCTTTTTGCAGCGAAGAGACTGCATCCCAGGAACCCACATCACTCCAGCCAAATTCTGCAGGAATACATGCCAGCTCATCGCCGCTTAATTTTTCCATGATCGCATAGTCAATGGAAATACTTTGAACTTTGCTGTAAATGTCGCCCAGATTAGACGAGTCTTCCTTGAGATTAGATATTTGCTTCCACATCTCTGGTTGATGTTTTTCAAACAGACTTACCATGTGTGAAACTTTGAAAACAAAGATTCCGGCATTCCAACTGAAGCTGCCTTGGGAAATAAACTCTTTTGCCTTTTGCAAATCCGGTTTTTCGTGGAACTTCACCACGGAATAAGCTTTTAAAGTTCCATTTTCCTTAAGACCCACAGCTCGAGTTTGGATATACCCATATCCTGTTTCTGGGTAAGAAGGAGTAATCCCAAGTGTAACAACGCGGTTTTCAGCGGCTACTTCAGCCGCAAAGTGAACGACTTTCAGGAAAGCTTCCTCTTCTTTGATCAGGTGATCAGAAGGGAAAATAGCTACGATTTCTTCAGAATGCCCTTGGGACTGCAAAAGCTTACATAAAGCCGCTATCGCAGGGGCCGTGTTCTTCCCAACTGGCTCATAGACCACGCGTACCTGGTTTGCTTGATTTTGCTTAAGATTAAGCTCTGTCAGCGTTTCCAAGGCTTTAGAGGTTACAATCCAGGGTTGACCCAGTTTTAGTGAACGTTGCAAGGTTAAAGTTTGCAGCGGTTGGCCGAATATATCGCAAAATTGTTTAGGCATATTTTGGCGAGAAACAGGCCATAGTCGCGTACCGCTTCCCCCTGATAAAATAACTGGAATCAAGACTACCTCCGAATGAAGTTCGTATCTTAACATCTTCGCCTTTGAGAGCGTATTTATTGTCATACCATGGCTCAATTCGTCAAAAAAAATGAGGCCTTTTGTAAACATCTTCCGTGGTACTAAAACAACACTAGACTTAAAACGTTTCGACCCGAAGCCGTAAAAGCGCGTGCCGGTGGACTTTTCATTCGAGAAAGTTCATACTTTGCCCATTAGTAATCAACCCTTGGAGGCCTTCACAATGTCCATTCCTTTTATCGATTTAAAAGCCCAATACAAAGCTCTTAAAACTTCTATTGATTCCCGTATTCATCAAGTGCTTGAGCATGGTGCCTATGTAAATGGACCGGAAGTTGCCGAACTAGAAAAAACTTTAGCATCTTACGTTGGTACAAAACATTGTCTAACTATCGCAAACGGAACTGATGCATTGTGGGTACCATTGATGGCATTGGGAATCGGCCAAGGTGATGAAGTCATCACAACTGCTTTTTCTTTCATCGCGACAGCTGAAGTAATCGTACTTGCTGGAGCAAAACCAGTTTACGTAGACATCGATCCAAAAACTTTCAATATTGACGTGAACAAAATCGAAGCTGCGATCACTCCAAAAACTAAAGCCATCATGCCTGTGTCGTTGTACGGACAAATGGCTGACATGGACAAAATCAACGCCATCGCTAAAAAGCACAATTTGCATGTTATCGAAGATGCAGCACAAAGCTTTGGTGCAAAATACAACAACAACCGCAGTGGCAGCATGACTATCGCTACTGGCACTAGCTTCTTCCCGGCAAAACCTCTTGGTTGCTATGGTGATGGCGGCGCGATCTTCACTAACGATGACAACTTGGTAAAAGTGATTAAAGAAATCCGCGAACACGGTTCAGAGACTCGTTACTATCACACTCGTCTAGGCATCAATGGTCGTTTGGATACAATCCAATGTGCCATCCTTCTTGCGAAAATGGAAAGATACGATTGGGAATTGGATCAACGCCAACGAGTTGCTGACAGATACAATGATGCATTCTCTTCAATCAAAGCCGAAGGCTTCTCTACTCCGTACGTAGCAGCAAACTGCAAATCTGCTTGGGCTCAATACACATTGACTGTGAAAGACCGTGCGGGCTTCCAAAAGAAAATGTCTGATGCTGGCGTTCCAACGTCTATTCACTACCCTCGTATCATGCCAGATCAACCTTGGTACAAAACTCACACAGCAGATCCAAACCAAGAGCTTCCAATTGCTCGTTGGGCTGCTGATCATGTTATCAGTCTTCCAATCTACCCAGATATGGACGATGCAACTCAAGACAAAGTGATCGCTGCAGTTAAAGGGGCGTTCTAATGAACACAGGCTTCGGTCCTTTACAAAAAACCGTTACCCTTAAAACCGGTAACGAAACTATCACTTGGGGTGACGGTAAAAGTTTCGTTTTATTCGCAGGCCCTGATATCATCGAAGACGAAGGCATGGTGCTTGAGACTGGTAAAGAAATCCAGCGCATCACCAAAGCTTTGGGTATTCCTTGGATCTTGAAATGCTCATTCGATAAAGCAAACCGCCAAAGCGCCACAAGTTTCCGTGGACCAGGTGTAAATTCAGCACTTAAAAGCCTTGAAAAAATCAAAGGCGAGTTGGGCTGCGCTTTATTGACGGACGTTCATGAAACTATCCAAGTGAAAGAAACAGCTGAAGTTGCAGACGTATTGCAAATTCCGGCATTCCTTTCCCGCCAAACAGATCTTCTGGTAGAAACAGCTAAAACTGGCAAAGTGATTCATATTAAAAAAGGCCAATTCCTTGCACCTTGGGATATGAAAGCGATTGCTGCTAAGGCAGTGAATGCAGGCAATGATAAAATCTTGCTTTGCGAACGCGGAACAACATTTGGTTACAATCGTCTTATCAACGATATGACAGGATTAGTTGAAATGCGTCGCTTGGGCTTCCCAGTGATCATGGATTGCACGCACTCTACTCAGCTTCCTGGCGCAACTGGCGAAAGCAGTGGCGGTCGTGGTGACATGGTATGGCCTTTGGCTCGCGCTGCAATGGCTGTAGGTGTGGACGGCATTTTCTTAGAGACTCATCCAAACCCTGAAAAGGCTCTTTGTGATGGCCCGACTTCATTGCCACTTAAAAATCTTGAAACAGTTTTAACGAACTTAAAAAAGATTTTCACAACTCATTTCTAGTAGAGTTCCCGAGTAATTTCATATAAGACTGAGCCATGGTTAAGCATTCAAAAAAGCTCCTGGTTCAGTCTTTAAAACTGCTGCTTTCAGCAGGTATCATCTTCTGGCTGATCCAATCAGGAAAACTTAATTTCGCAGCTTTAAAAAACCTGCTAGCTCCGGGGCCGGCTTGCCTTGCTTTAACCCTAGTGTTTCTAAATCTGTACTTTGCTAGCGAACGCTGGCGCATTCTGATTCGATCCCAAGGCCTACCAGCTCACTCTTGGCCCGTTTATAAATTAAGTCTAATCGGAGCTTTTTTTAACTTCGCCATGCCTGGCGGCGTTGGCGGAGACGTCATCAAAGCTTATTATTTCACGCGTGAAAATCCTGGCAGTAAAGTAGTTGCGGTGACAAGTGTTCTCATGGACCGGGTGCTGGGGCTTTTTGCGATGCTTTTGATGGCTTTGCTAGTGATGATTTACGATATCAAGCACATCTTAAATATTCCGGTGCTTTTAACTTTGTTTTATATTATCGCCGGTCTTAGCGTCGGATTTTTGGTGGCGCTTTCTTTAATTTTCTCGCAAAAAATTTATTCAAGCGGACTACTTACCAAAGTCATTAACAAACTTCCGCTTTCGCACAAGTTTTTGAAACTTTATGAAAGCATGCACCTTTACGGGCGTGACGGTAAACGATTTACTCAAGTTATTTTCCTAAGCTTTTTTGCTCAGCTTTGCTCGATAATGTTTTTATACTTAGCTGGAACCATGGCGGGCTTTTCATCGGTTCCTTTAAAAACATATTTCCTAGTAGCACCATTGGGATTTATGGCAACGGCGATTCCTATCTCTCCAGCAGGCGTTGGAGTGGGGCAAGCCGCGTTTTACTTTTTATTCAATCTATATACTGGAACAGAAAGCGAATTGGGACCTACGACCATCACCGCTTTCCAAGTTGGAATCTTTTTGGTCAGCCTTTTAGGCGCTTTCTTTTATTTGCGTCGCAAAGATAAAATTGAAACCGCTAAAATCGAAGAAGCAAGCTAAAGGACTACATCACCAAACTTTATCGCCACTGAGAACTTGAAGTTTTCAACGTGTTGCTGGAGCTTTTCAAGTTCCTGCTTTTCTTGCTCTAGCTTTGGTGAAGAAAGCAAATACAACCCTTGAACTCCTGACGCGTAGGCGGCGATCAGGTCTGAAGCACTGTCACCGACCATGATTGATTTTTTCATATTAGGTTTTAGTTTTTCTTCAACTAACTGAAACATGCCATTACGGGGTTTTCTCAGGCTCGCCATTCTTTCGCCAGCTGGAACCCCGTTTTCGTAATATGAAGCCCAAACCCATTCATCAATCCAAGAACCTTGATCAGCTAAAAGCTTTAAAATACGTTGTTGGACGGCTTGGTATTCAGGCCACGTAATCCAACCTCTGCCAAGGCCCGACTGATTAGTTACAATGGCAACCCAATAGCCTTTTTCATGGGCCTTGTTGATCAAGTCTGTTATGCCAGGAAGAAGTTCGACTTTTTCTGGATCTTTATTATATGGAACGTTTTTAACGACGACATCATCCCGATCTAAGAAAAGACAAGGGGCTTCTGATGATTTAGCAAAATCCTGCAGTTCTGGAGTTTGGTTCCATTTTGTCGATAGACTGCTGACTAGATTTTTCCAGTCACTTAAACTCGCGCCCTCCCAGACATAATCCGTGTGAAAAAGCCTATCCATCTTTGTTGATGGTGCTATGACCAATCGTTGTCCCTGCATGCAAGAATTCAAGTCAGCAATCAAGTCTATTTGGGATTCAAACAATAGCACGAGGTCCTGGGATTTGGTTTGAAAAGCTCGGCTACACAATTGTGCTTTCGAGCGCACCACGAAGGACACCATTCCTTGACAGTTTTCACTCAGAGCAGTGATCCACTCTTGTTGCAAAGAGGGCGCTTTATCAGAAATAAAAACCAGGGTTCCGCCAATTTGTGCCGTTTGCAGAATTAAAGTTTCCCACTGCATCATCTTACTTCCTTAAAAACTAGTGTCATAAACCAGAACCAATGACTTCAATTTACGTCAACTTGCCTGACCTGTCCTCGGCTTTCTACTTGCCGCCTTGCATTTATCCTTATTAGAATTTTGTTCGTAGATGGAGGAAACCCATGACCCTTTTGCTTAAGCAGATTTTCGCGTTCTTTCGACTTTTAAATTCCGACACTGGAACTAATCAACTTGCAGCGGGACTTTCCCTTGGATTGATTCTGGGATTTGCACCGTTTTTTTCGCTACAGACACTTCTGGTGTTCGCGATCATTTTTATTTTCAGGGTGCAACTGGGTGCTGCATTTCTTGCTGCTTTCTTTTTTAAATTCGTGGCTTTCTTATTCGATACCCCAGCCCATTACTTAGGTAAGACTGTCTTAGAAAACGAATCATTAAGACCTCTTTTCACCACAATGTACAATATGCCACTTGTTCCCATGACCCGTTTTAACAATACCATCGCGATGGGTTCGATGATTGTTTCTTTGATCCTGTTACCATTTGCGTATTTCGGATTCAAAGTAGCGATTATCAAATATCGCGCTACCGTTGTAGCACGCTTTAAAAATTCAAAATTCTACAAGGCATTCACTGCGACCAAATTCTATAACTGGTATCTCACTTACGAAAAACTCTACGGTTAATCTTTGTTAAACCCGATCGACGTAGCAGCTTTGATCAATTATTTTTCGAGGACAATTAAATGACGACTAACCAAGATAACAGCAGCACGAAACCACAAAAGAAAAAAGGCATTATTCGCTGGGAAGCGATCATTCCTTTCACAATTATTGTCGCAATCATCGCCTTATATTTTCATTTGTTCTTTGATGCTCACTTGAAAGCCGGAATGGAATGGGTGGGTTACAAAGCCGTTGGTGCGGAAGTAAACATCGCCAAAGTTGAAACAAGTTTCTTCAATGCCAGTCTTCGCATTCAAGGCATTGAAGTAACCAACGCCGAACAACCAACCCACAATTCCATCAACATCGGGGACATTCGCTTTTCAATGTTATGGGATGCTTTATTGCGCGCTAAGGCTGTTATTAATGAAGCAGCTGTAGAGCAAATAGCTTTCGGGGTAAAAAGAAAGTATCCAGGGAAGGTAAAGCCGCCCGAACCTCCATCCACCGAGCCCGGGATGGCTGAACAGTTAAAAGAACAAGCCCTCAAAGAAGCCCAACAACAAACGGGTGAAAATATTCTTGGCGATATTATTGCGATGCTGGGTGGAACTGATTCACAAGCTCAAATGGATAAGCTTCAGGCAAAACTTGCTTCAAAAGCGATGATTGAAAAGTTCCAGACGGACCTGACTGCAAAACAAACTGTTTGGAATCAAAAAATCAAAGTACTTCCTCAGGAAAAAGATGTTCGTGCTTTGAATGAACGTTTAAATAAGATCAAATATCAAGATTTCAAAAACCCGCAAGAGCTACAGGCTTCCCTACAAGCTTTGGAAAAAGTCCGTAACGATGGTGATGCCATGGTTAAACAAGTGCAGACCACGTCAACTGAACTTCAAGCGGACCTAAAGGCATTTGAACTTCAATATAAAGAAATCGACAAGCAAGTAAAAGCGGACATCAAGGCTTTAGAGCAACACTTCCGTATTCCTAAGTTTGATGCAAAAGCTATCACCATGGGGGTCTTCAATCACTACCTGGGGCCCTACAAAGCAAAGTTCTATCGTTATAAAGCTATGGCTGATCGCTACATCCCGCCAGGCTTAAAAAAGAAGGACACGGCAGATGACGCTATCCCAATTCAACCTCATCCGCGGGAAAAAGGTATTTCCTACGAGTTCGGCCGCTTGAATGCTTATCCATTGTTCTGGATCAAAAGAACAGCTGTAAGTTCCCAAGCCGGCACTACGCCTGAGGCAGGAAATATCAAAGGAGAAATCTTAGATATTACGTCCAACCAAAAGGTCACAGGCAAACCGACTGTAGCAAACATATCTGGAGATTTCCCAGGTAAAGAAATCTTTGGTTTCCTTGTTAAGGTTTCTTTGAACAATATCAAACCTGAAAGCGAGATTGATTATGTGTTCAAGGTTGGCTCCTATTCGATGCTTGCTAGACAGCTTGTTAGCTCTCCTGACGTACAGATTGGATTTAACCGAGCCACTGGCAGCTTAGGTGTTGAAGGTAAAATCGTGGGCTTGAAACAGGTTTCCGTCAGCATGAATAACACCTTTAACAAGATTGATTATTTGGTTTCGTCTAAAAATGAAATCGCCGATCAGATCTTGAAAGCAGTTTTTGCTGGCATCCCAGAAGTAAACTTAAACGTCTCTGGTGAGGGAGTAATCCCCAATATTCCACTATCCATAAATTCTAATCTGGGACTTGAATTGCAAAAGGGATTTGAAAAACAAATCCAAGCCAAGATCAACGAAGCTCGTAAAAAGATCGAGTTGATGGTTGAAGAAGAAATCGGCAAACAAAAAAAACAAGTGGATGCTCAGATGACTCAGCTTCGTGCGCAGCTTGAAGGCGACGTTAAAAAAGTTCAAGCCCAGCTAGAAGACGAAAAGAAAAAAGCCGAAGCCCGCGCCGACCAAGCTAAGAAAGATGCTGAAAGCCGCGGTAAAAAACAGCTCGAAGGCGAAGCGAAAAAAGCCGCTGAAGAGTTAAAGAAAAAATTTGGCTTCTAAAAAGCACTTACTTATTTTAACAGTCTCACTGCACCAAAGGCTTCCAAATATGGAGGCCTTTTTTATTGATTGTTTTTTCTTAAAATTTTTTTTGATGTAGCTTCTACCGCAATCTAGTTTTTAAAACTGTAAAACTTGTTTCAAACGAAATGTCGAAGCTCTGTTCAGGACCTGCTTAATTCTTCGACATATTACGTAACTTACTGTTTTCACTTCAAAATTTTCGTCGCTTTTTGGTGTCTGCCTCTTTTTTTTGCAAAGGTTTTCATGTTAGCCTGACGATGAGGTGTATATGAAAGCTTTAAATCTAAATTCCAAATTAGTTTTAAGCTGTGTGATTGCCACCCTTTCCACGGCTTGTGCGAAGATTGAATTCGCACCTGTTCCAGAGCAAGAAGCAGCTTCTGTGGTTCCTGCCCCTACTCCGTCGAAAACAATTTCTTCGACAGAGGTTGTTGCTTATGGAAACAAGCAAGTGGATTTCCTATTAGTATTAGATGATTCCAACTCGATGCTACCTGAACTCAAAAAACTCGCAGCTAGAATGTCCAGCTTCGTAAACTCTTTAGATGCAAGCAACATTGACTGGCAAATGTGTTTGACGACAACCAGAGGTTCCACATCTAACGGTTCTCTAGTCTATGGAGAACCTCAGCCATGGAAGAACTACAACGCAGCGGCAGGGACGCCGTCTTATTTACTTAAAAAAGGTACAGCGAATCTGAATCAGATTTTCACAACCACCGTTGATACATTAACAATCGGCGGAAATAACTCTGGTGATGAACGCGCGATCAAGGCTACGTACGATAACTTTAACAACGTTTCTAATCACAGCTGCTATCGCCCAGGCGCTGCGATTTCCGTAATTGTTATTTCCGACGAAGACGAAAGATCTTTGGGCGGAGACATCAAAAACAAAAAAGCCAACGACACAGATACGGCCTATCAACCATTAGAAGAGGATGATAAGCCAGCAAATCTGATCGCAAAGTCTAAGTCTACATTCGGTGAAGACGTGCGATTCACATTCAGTTCGATCATCGTAAAACCCGGTGATAAAACTTGTGAAGCTGAACAGGATAAAGATCTATCCCCAAGCCACGCCGGCAACGTTTATGCAGAAATGTCGAAACTGTCTGACGGTGGTATTGGAAGTATTTGTGATGCTGACTACAGCGGCAACTTGAACACGTTTAAAGATAAAATCGTAAATTCATTGTCGTCTTTGAATTTAGCCTGCGAACCCGACCCAAAAACTTTAAAAGTAAAAGTGGATGGCATCCCGGTACCAGGTATCAAAGTCGACGGCGCAGTTTTAAAATTCACCTACGCTTTAGTCGAAGGCACCCAAATCGACTTAATGTACGACTGTAAAGAATAGTCTTATAGGCAATGGGTAGGATTCGCTATCTATTGCATTGATTCCTGATTTTTTAAAAGAGTTTTTCGGGGTTTTAGAAGTCAAATTTACTAAAAGCTTATTTAGCGATGAGCGCTTTCATATATTCAATCGAATCCTTGTTATACCAATCAATGGTACCAACGATTTTCTTGACCAGCTTTTGGTCTTTCCCGACGACGAGCGATTCGGGTAATCGAGCGACTTCAAAACGTTTCATCAAACTGCGGTCTTCATCGTAAACGATTTTGATGTTTTCAGTTTTTAGTTCTGGAAAAGACTTTAAAAAAACGTCGATGTCTTCCCTACTGCTGTCGCCAGAAATCGCAATCAGCTGCACGTCACCTTTAAATTCTTTTACTAGCTTAATCAAAGAAGGAACTTCTTCGATACAAGGCGCACACCAAGAAGCCCAGAAATTCAGAATAACCACTTTGCCAGAAAGAGCTTTAAAATCCACTTCGTTGCCATCTAAATCCTTGGTCACAAAGGCTGGGACACCTTCAGTTTCCATAGCGGCAACTGAAGCCACTGTTGAATTTGCACTCGTACTCTTTTTACCGAATAAAGCGTTATAACTAGCCACTAAAACCACAGCCACTACTAGAACGATAATCAAAGCTTTGACGTGCAACTTCATAAATCCTCTTCTGTCCTTGAGTACTAAAATGACTACTCTGACTAGCTAAAGTCAATGGAAGCATAGTCAATTCATGTTGGGAATCCAGTTAGATATTGCACTGAAAGGAAAGGACTAGAACTAAGAACCAAGAACCAAGAGCCAAGAGCTAAGAGCCAAGAGCTAAGAGCCAAGAGCTAAGAGCCAAGAGCTAAGAGCCAAGAGCCAAGAGCCAAAAACTAAGAAAGAACCAACACGAGGTTAAACCCGAAAAGCCAATACCCCAAAAACCATTAAGTAAAAAAGAAAAAGGCCCTGGTTTCCCTGAGCCTTTTTTGATTTTTGTATTTAAAAAATCCGGAAGATTAAGCGCGTGAAGCAGCTCTATCTTTCTTTTGGATTTTCTTAACAGCTTTTTTCTTAGCAGCTACTAGTTTAGTAGAAGCTTTTTTAGCTGTTTTTTCTGCTTTAGGAGCTTTATCAGCTGCTTTACCTTTTGCTGCTTTAGCAGGTTTAGCAGTTTCTTTAGCTTGTCCTTTAGCTTCGAAATCGTAGTCTACGAACTCAAGGAATGCCATCTCAGCAGTGTCACCTGGGCGACGACCGATTTTGATGATACGAGTGTAACCACCTGGGCGGTTAGCAAAACGTGGAGCAAGATCCTTCATGATAGTTTGAACTGCTTCTTTGTTTGGGTAACGAGAAAGCAACAAACGAGTTGTAGCCAAATCACCTTTTTTGCCAAGAGTGATAGCTTTTTCAACGTGACGGCGAGTTTCTTTCGCACGATCAACAGTTGTAGTGATACGGCCGTGCTCGATAAGAGAAGTAACTAAACCTCTCAAAAGAGCTTTTCTAGGGCCAGATTTACGATCGAAATGTTTTACTCTTCTTCTGTGTGAACTCATTTTATTCTCCGGTTTTTACGCACTGACCGTATCAGGTATCAGTACATAGGACACTGTTATCAGTGTCGCATTATAAAGGCTCCGTGCCTCTGCAACCCTTGAGGGCCGCGTGAACTACCATTCTGGTATAAAAAGCCCTTACGGGCTCTTTTGGACAAGGCTCCCTTTTCAGGAAGCCTTAATCAATTACTGTTGGGTTTCTCTTTTTTGAGGTGGTTGGCTTGGATCCCAACCAGCTGGAGGCCAGCCTTCGATTTTCATACCAAGGCCAAGTCCCATCTCACCCAAAATCTCTTTGATTTCGTTAAGTGATTTACGACCAAAGTTTTTAGTTTTAAGCATCTCTGCTTCAGAACGAACAACCAACTCACCAATGTAGCGGATGTTAGCGTTTTTCAAGCAGTTCGCTGAACGAACAGAAAGCTCAAGGTCATCCACAGAGCGGAAAAGGTTCTCGTTCAAAGAAGGAGATCCGATTTCGCGTGCTTCTTCCGCTGGCTCCATTGTTTCATCGAAAGTTAAGAAGATTTGTAGTTGTTCTTTCATGATTTTAGATGAAAGAGCTACAGATTCTTCAGGCTTAAGAGAACCATCTGTCCAAACTTCAAGAGTCAAAGCATCGTAGTCAGTTCTTTGACCAACGCGTGCATTTGAAACGTTGTAGTTAACTTTTCTGATTGGGCTGTAAAGAGCGTCAACGCCGATAAAGCCTACAGGAAGGTCAGTTTCTCTATTCTCAACAGGTACATATCCACGACCGAAACTTACAACGATTTCGGCGTTAAAATTCGCATTAGCACCCAAAGTAGCGATATGAAGATCTGGGTTTAAAACTTCGATCTTATCAGTAGTTTGAATATCTGCCGCAGTTACTTTGCCTGGACCTTTTTTATTGATCTTCAAAGTAACAGAGTCAGAAGTGTATTGTTTAAAGCGAACTTCTTTAAGGTTCAAGATGATGTCAGTAACATCTTCTAAAACGTCAGGGATAGTAGTGAACTCATGCAACACGCCTTCGAATTTAACAGCTGTAATTGCAGAACCCATCATTGAGCTAAGAAGAATTCTTCTTAGGGAGTTACCAAGAGTAACCCCGAAACCTCTTTCGAGGGGACGGATAATGAATTTAGCGTAGTCATCACGAAGAGTGTCACGATCAACCTCAAATCCCTTTGGTTTGATCATTTCTCTCCAAAACTTATAATAATGCTCTTGCATGGCGGCTCCCCCGAGAAGTTAAATTATCTTGAGTAGTATTCAACGATCATGTTCTCTTCAACTGCTACAGTTACGTCTTCACGTGCTGGAAGATCTTTAACAGTACCAGTGAATTTCGCATGATCAGCTTCAAGCCACGCTGGAACAGAGCGTCTAGCAACAGATTGAATTGCTGCTTGGATCTGAACTACGCCACGGCTCGCTTCCGCAACTGTTACAACGTCACCTTTGTTAACAATGATGCTTGGAATGTTAGCTCTCTTACCATTCAACAAGAAATGATTGTGTTTAACAAGCTGCCTTGCTTCACGACGAGAGTTAGCATACCCCAAAGAGTAGACAACGTTATCCAGTCTTGTCTCGAGGAACTTAAGAAGCGCAGTTCCGGTCAATTCTTTTGAACGGTTGGCTTCCGATACATATTTCACAAATTGTTTTTCAGAAACACCGTAGTATCTCTTAGTTTTTTGTTTTTCACGCAATTGAAGTGCAAATTCAGAGAACTTCAAACGAGATTGACCATGTTGTCCTGGAGGATAAGGTCTTCTTTCGAAAGAACACTTATCAGAATAACAACGGTCACCCTTCAAGAAAAGTTTCACGTTTTCGCGACGGCAAAGCTTACAAACGCTTTCGTTAATGCAGCTCACGATATACTCCTATTAAATTCTTCTACGCTTAGGTGGACGGCAACCGTTATGAGGTACTGGAGTGATGTCTTTAAGAGACAAAATTCTCATTCCAGTAGCAGCCAATGCACGGATTGCAGGCTCACGTCCAGCGCCTGGTCCTTTAAGGTAAACGTCCACAGATTTCATACCTGCTTCCATAGCTTTCTTTGCAGCGTCTTCTGCCGCGACTTGCGCTGCAAATGGAGTACCTTTACGGCTTCCTTTGAAACCTAGGTGACCTGCAGAGGACCAAGACACCGTAGCACCATTTGGATCAGTCATTGTAACAATGACGTTACCAAATCCAGCTGAAATATAGCAGTTCCCTTGTGGAACGTTTCTTTTAACTTTTTTCTTAGCAACAACTTTTTTATTATCAGTGTTCATTTGCTACCTACCGATTAAACGGCTTTTTTCTTGTTAGCTACCGTCTTCTTAGGACCTTTACGAGTACGAGCGTTAGAACGAGTGTTCTGACCACGTACAGGCAAGCCTTTACGATGACGGATACCGCGGAAGCAGTTTAGATCCATAAGACGTTTGATCGACAATCCGATTTCACGACGCAAATCACCTTCAACTTTGAAGCTTTGCTCGATGATGCCACGGATTTTAGCGATATGCTCATCAGTTAGACCTTCAGTTCTTAACTCATGAGGAATACCAACTTGCTTACAGATCATCGCCGCACGAGGACGTCCGATGCCATAGATGTAAGTCAAAGCGATTTCAACTCTCTTATTTCTAGGTAAGTCGACACCAAGAATACGTGCCATGATTAACCCTGCCTTTGCTTATGTTTAGGGTTTTCGCAGATTACGCGAATAACGCCTTTTCTTTTAATAACTTTGCATTTGTTACAAATTTTCTTAACTGATGGTCTTACTTTCATAATGTCTTCCCATACGCTTAGTTTCACCCCCAAAAAAGGGATGAAAAATCAGCAAAAACACGAACGCGGTTCGGCACGCTAACACCGATAAACATTAAAGTCTAGAGATAAAAATAATACAGCCGTCTTATTTTATTATTTTTTCGATCTCTGTATAGACTTCTTCGGTGCCTCTATTGCCGTCCACTTCGATGAACTTGCCTGCTTTTTTATAATACTCTTTTAAAGGGCTTGTGAATTCTTGGTAGGTTTTAAGGCGGGTTCCAATAACCTCTTCCTTATCGTCATTACGCTGAATGACTTCTCCACCGCAAACGTCACATTCGCCTTCCTTCTTGGTAGGCTTTCCGACGATATGGTAAACAGCTCCGCAATTTTTACAGACCCGTCTGCCCGTCAATCGATCCATCAAAACCTGCATTGGAACTTCTAAAAAGATAGCTTTTCCAATAGATAGGTTCATTTTTTTAAGCAATTCCTCTAAAGCTTCAGCTTGCGCCACTGTTCTAGGGAAACCATCTAAAATAATATCTTTAACACCCTTAGCAAGGACCTCTTCTACCATGCGGATAACAACGCTATCCGGTACAAGTTGTCCTTTATCCATATATCCTTGGGCTTCTTTTCCGAGGGCCGTCTGACCTTTGATCGCCGCTCTAAATAAATCACCAGTGCTGATTTGTGTCATGTTCTGGCGTTTAATAAGCAATTCAGACTGAGTACCTTTACCGGCCCCTGGGGCACCAAAGAGGATCAAATTCATTAGAACTGAACCCTTCTGCTACGGATCTTAGCTCCTTTAAGGAAGCCCTCATATTTTTGGGTGATCATATGAGATTGAATTTGTTGCGCTGTATCTAAAGCAACCCCAACCAAGATCAACAAGCTTGTTCCACCGAAGAAGAACGGAAGGTTGAATTGGCTAGAAAGAATACCTGGAAGGATACAGATCGTAGAAAGATAAATACAACCAAGTACGTTTACGCGCTCAAGAACCTTTTGGATGTAATCAGCAGTTGTTTTACCAGCGCGAACGCCAGGAATGAAACCGCCGTATTTTTTAAGGTTTTCAGCAACATCGTTCGGATTGAAAACGATTTCTGTATAGAAGAAAGAGAAGAATACAATCAAAGCAACAAACAAGATGTTGAAGATTGTGCCTGATGGATTCAAAGAATCCTGAAGGGCTTTCAACCAAGGAACATTTACGAACTGAGCCATGGTCGCAGGGAACATAAGCAAAGAGCTCGCAAAGATTGGCGGGATAACGCCAGAGAAATTGATCTTGATTGGCAAGTGGCTAGAAGGAGTTTGCATTGATTGCATTCCACCGCCGCCTTGTCTTTGTGAATACTGAACAGTGATACGACGTTGTGCCACTTCCATGTAGATAACAGCCGCGATAACCGCAACCATCAAAGCTACTAGAAGAAGAACCAACGCAAATTTCATTTCACCAGTACGAACTAGTTCGAAAAGCTGTTGCGCACCACCCGGGATAGCTGCAGCAATACCAGTGAAGATGATTAAAGAAGAACCGTTACCGATGCCTCTTTCAGTGATTTGCTCACCCAACCACATGATAAAGCAAGTACCAGCAGTCAAAGTGATGATTGTCATGATTTGAAACGGAAGGAACGCCACAGTTGGAGCCGTAACAAGAGCACGACCATCTGGGCTTGTCGAATTCATCAACCATGTGCTGATACCATAACCTTGGATTACTGCCAAAGCTACAGTCGCATAACGAGTGTATTGGTTGATTTTGCGACGACCTTGTTCACCTTCTTTTTTCAAAGATTCCAAGTAAGGAATCGCTGAAGTTAGAAGTTGGAAAATGATCGAAGCAGAGATGTAGGGCATGATTCCCAATGCAAAGATAGAGAATTGAGACAAAGCACCACCGGTAAATGTATTAAATAGACCGAAGATGCCTTGGCTTTGCGCTTGGAAAAATGAGAGGACCGCAGAACCGTCAACCCCAGGAGTCGGAACATGCACCCCAATTCTGTACACCGCTAACAATGCTAGAGTGATTAGAATACGTTTACGAAGATCGGAATTCTTTGCGATACTCTCAATTGCAGACACTACTTGATTACCTCGACTTTGCCGCCAGCAGCTTCAATAGCTTTCTTAGCGCTTTCTGAAAATTTATGAGCTTTTACAGTCAAAGCTGCTTTTAGCTCACCTTTTCCCAAAATCTTAACAGCGCCTTTGGTTACAAGTCCAGCAGCGTGTAGAGTTTCAGGAGTTACTTCTCCAGAAAATTTAGCAAGTTGTTCAAGATTAACAATCTCAAATTTGTTAGCAAACGCGACGTTGCTAAAACCAAATTTAGGTAGACGACGGTGCATAGGTGTTTGACCACCTTCGAAGCCTCTACGCACAGTACCACCGGTACGAGCCAATTGACCCTTGTGACCTTTAGTAGAAGTGCCGCCCATACCAGAACCGATACCACGACCGATTCTTTTTGGGCTGTGCTTAGATCCCGCTTTTGGAGCTAGAGTTTTAAGCAAGCTCATGGATTACCCCTTAACTACAACATCTAGAAGATGTTGTACTTTCATAATATTGCCGCGGGCAGCTGGAGAATCTTTCACTTCAGCTGTGCTGTGAAGCTTTTTAAGCCCTAGGCATCTAACTGCATCCTTTTGGTCTTGGGTGCATTTGATAGTTGATCTTTTCAATGTAAGAACAAATGTTTTTGCCATTTTTGCCACCGTTCCGATTAAAGCTGTTGTTTCAACTGCTTTAAGCCGTCGATTGTTGCTCTTACTGCATTGTGAGGGTTACGAGTACCAACACATTTAGTAAGAATATCTTTTACGCCAACAGACTCTAGAACCGCACGAACTGCACCACCCGCGATTACACCAGTACCAGGAGCAGCAGGTCTCATGATGACTTTTGCAGCACCGAATTTACCGATTACTTCGTGAGGAATAGTGCGACCATCCTTAAGAGCTACGGATTTAGCAGATTTCTTTGCAGATCTGCTAGCTTTACCGATTGCTTCAGGAACTTCGCCCGCTTTACCAGAGCCAAAACCTACGTCACCAGCTTTATTTCCAACAACTACTAGAGCTGCGAAAGAAAAGCGACGACCACCCTTAACAACTTTCGTTACGCGGTTGATCGCAACTACACGCTCTTCTAATTCAGCTGCTTGAGCTTGAACTTTCTCCACAGATCACTCCTTAGAAATTGAGGCCGCCCTCACGAGCGCCATCAGCTAGAGATTTAACACGGCCATGGTATAGATATCCGTTTCTATCGAAAACCACGTTTGTGATATTTTTAGAAGTAGCTGCTTTAGCTGCTTCCATACCAACAAGTTTCGCCATTTCGATACCAGATTTGTCCTCTTTACCAATTGAAGAAACCGCAACAAGAGTTGTGCCTTCTACGTCATTGATGATCTGAGCGTACATGTGCTTACCGCTACGGAATACGCATAGACGAGGTCTTTCCGCAGTACCATTTACGGTTTTGCGGATTCTGATTTTCTTCTTGAGGCGATTTACTTTTCTATCGCTTGTATGTTTACTAAACTTTAATTTCATATCTTACCTCAATTATTTACCAGCCGACTTACCAGCTTTACGTCTGATATGCTCACCTGCGTAGCGAACACCTTTAGCAAGATAAGGCTCTGGTGGACGGAATGAGCGAATTTTCGCTGCAACTTGTCCAACTAGCTCTCTGCTTGCGCCAGTGATCGAAATGTTAGTTTGCTTGTCAACTTTGATTTCGATTCCTTCAGGGATATCGAAGATCACTGGGTGAGAGAAACCTAAAGAAAGTTCCAACTTTTTGCCAGCTACGTTTGCACGGTAACCGACCCCATGAAGTTCAAGGCCCTTAGTGAAACCTTTTGTTACGCCAGTTACGGCATTTTGAATAAGCGCTCTGTAAAGACCATGCAATGCACGGCTTTCTTTAGAGTCATCTTTGCGAGTCAAAACAACTTTGCCGCCTTCTACTTTCGCAGAAATAGCTGGTTGCATACCGATTTTCAAAGAAGACTTTGCACCTTTAACGACAACTTCGTTAGCAGGTGAAACGCTTACTTGTACTGTGTTATCAAAAACAACGGGTGCTTTTCCAATACGTGACATTTTTCACCTACCAAAGTGTAGCAAGCAATTCGCCACCAAGTTTTTGGTCTGCTGCTTGCTTACCGCTCATGATACCTTTGCTCGTGCTAAGAATGGTCATACCCATTCCAGAACGAACAGTCGGAATCTTATCAGATTTAACATATACTCTGCGACCTGGACGAGATACGCGGTCGATAGAGCTGATTACATGGTTTCCAGCTTCGTCGTATTTCAAGTAAACACGCATAATGCCTTGTTTGCTGTCTTTAGCGACTTTAAAGCTTCTGATCAAACCCTCGTTAGCAAGGATTTGAGCAATACCCGCTCTTACTTTTGAAGCAGGAAGATCCACTTTTTCGTGTTTCGCTGCTCCAGCATTTCTAATCATTGTAAGGAACTGAGAAATTGTATCCATTGTGATCCTCTACCAGCTAGCTTTCGTCACGCCTGGCAATTTACCGTCAAGCGCAAGTTGTCTGAAGGCGATACGAGAAAGTCCAAACTTTCTATAGTTACCACGAGGGCGACCAGTGATTTCACAACGAGTGATCACGCGGTTTGGATTAGTATCTTTAGGAAGAGCTTGAAGCTTTTTACGAGCTTCAAATCTTTCTTCTTCAGAAAGCTTCATGTCTACAGCTTTAGCTCTAAGTTCTGCTCTGTATGCAACATACTTTGCAGATTTAGCTTTACGTTTATTATTTTTTTCAATGCTTGCTTTACGAGCCAAGTTACACCCCTCTTACTTTCTGAAGGGCATACCAAGTGCTTCTAGAAGCGCTCTGCCCTCAGCGTCGTTTGTAGCAGTTGTACAGATTGTGATATTCATACCACGAACTTTATCTACTTTATCGTAGTTAATTTCCGGGAACACGATCTGCTCTTTCAAGCCCATGTTGTAGTTACCACGGCCGTCGAAACCTTTATTTGGCAAACCACGGAAGTCTCTTACGCGAGGTAATGCCAAAGTGTTCAAACGATCCATGAAAGACCACATTCTGTCTCTTCTTAAAGTCACGCGAACACCCAATGGGATGCCAGCGCGCAATTTGAAGTTAGAAATAGCTTTTTTAGCTTTAGTGATTACAGCTTTTTGACCAGTGATCGCAGTGATCTCGTCAACAACAGTGTTCAAAATTTTTGGATTTTGAACTGCTTCGCTCAAGCACACGCTAAGAGTGATTTTCTCTAAGCGAGGAACTTGCATCACGTTTTTCGCGCCCAATTGTTTCATTAGAGCGGGAGCGATCTCTTTATTATATTTTGTATGTAAGCGATTCATCTCATCACCCCTTATAGAACTTCCGGAGCCAAAGATACGATCTTAACGAACGACTTAGCTCTCAATTCTCTGGCAACTGGGCCAAAGATACGTGTTCCAATTGGTTCCTTAGAAGCGTTGATAAGAACAGCAGAGTTATCATCGAAACGGATGTAAGATCCGTCTGGACGACGAAGTTTTGCTACAGTTCTAACAACTACTGCTTTAGCAACGTCACCTTTTTTAACTTTAGCGTTTGGCAAAGCTTCTTTGATAGAAACAACGATAACATCACCGATAGATGCTACACGGCGTTTTGAACCACCAAGAACCTTAACGCACATAACTTCTTTTGCGCCAGAGTTGTCAGCTACATTTAGTCTAGTTTGCATTTGAATCATGACAATCCCCTTACGCCTTAGCTGTTTCTACAACAGCTTCCAAAGTCCAGCGTTTAGTTTTGCTAAGAGGGCGTGTTTCACGGATCTTAACGATGTCACCAATTTTAGCTTGGTTCTTTTCGTCGTGAGCCTTGAATACAGATGTCTTCTTAACATACTTACCGTATTTTGGGTGTTTCACCATGCGGTAGATGAGGACAGAGATAGTTTTATCCATCTTGTCACTGATAACTTCACCTACGACTTCAATTTTACGTCCTCTAGTATTAGTTTCAGTACTCATTTCCTACCTCTATCTCGCCACTTTTTTAACAATCGCTGTGTTGATTTTAGCGATGCTGCGACGAAGATCACGAATTTCAAGTGGGTTCGAAAGTTGACCAATTGAATTCTTGATTCTTGCTTGGAACAACTCTTCAGAAAGAGTTGCTCTTTTCTTTTTCAATTCAGTTACAGAAAGATCTTTAACTTCATTAAATTTCATAACTACTCCCTAACCAAGAAACGAGTTTTGAAAGGAAGTTTGTGAGCTGCACGTTCGAAAGCTTCTTTAGCTTGTTCACGTGTGACACCATTCATTTCGAAAAGAACTTTTCCAGGAAGAACACGAGCAACCCATAGTTCTGGGTTACCTTTACCGCTACCCATACGAGTTTCAGCTGGCTTTTTAGTAACAGGAATATTTGGGAACACACGGCACCAAATTTTACCACCACGCTTAACTGAACGAGAGATAGCAATACGACCAGCTTCTAACTGACGAGCAGTCAGACGACCTTCCTCGATTGCTTGAAGACCGTAGTCTCCGAAATCAAGGTTAGCGCCTCTTACTGCAAAACCAGTAGCGCGGCCTACAAATTGTTTACGCCATTTTACTCTTTTAGGACTTAACACGACCTGCCTCCTCAACTTCGCGAGCAGATAAGATATCGCCTTTATAGATCCATACTTTTAGACCGATGATACCGTACGCAGTTAGAGCTTCAGCAGTACCGTAGTCGATATCTGCGCGCAATGTATGAAGAGGAACGCTCTTCTCATTGTACCACTCTGAACGAGCAATCTCTGCACCATCAAGACGTCCTGAAACACGGATCTTGATACCTCTCACGCCGCCTTTGATCGCAGCTGCAATAGATTTTTTAAGAGCTCTTCTCCAAGAGATACGTTTCTCAAGTTGTTGAGCAATGCTCTCAGCAACGAGCTGAGCATCGAGGTCTGGTTTGCGCACTTCTTGGATGCTCAAGAAAACTTCGTTGGGTGTAAGTTTTTGAACTTCCGCTTTAAGCGAATCAATACCAGTACCTTTTTTACCAATAACAACACCTGGGCGAGCAGTAGAGATGATGATTTTAATCTTCTTCGCTGCACGTTCCATTTCGATTTTTGCGACACCAGCATGTTTAAGCTTAGTTTTTAAATACTTTCTTAAACGGATGTCTTCGTGAAGATTGTCAAAATAGTTTTGACCTTTCGCATACCAGCGAGAATCCCACGTTCTGATCACACCTACTCTTAGACCAATTGGATTAACCTTTTGTCCCACGACTATTTCTCCTCGAGTACTACGTTAATGTGGCTGGTCTTTTTACGAACGCCGAACGCGCGACCTTGAGCACGTGGACGGAATCTTTTAAGAACAGGACCTTGATCAACCCAGATAGCTTTAACATAAAGATTATCTACATCCATAACCTTTTTGTACTCTGCGTTAGCAACAGCTGATTCGATTAACTTTTTTACCATTCCTGCAGTTTTTTTGTTCAGGAAAGTAAGAGTTTTAACTGCCTCGTTCACGTCTTTACCGCGAACTAGGTCAACTACCAATCTAGCTTTCTGAGCGCCTACTCTTGCATATTTCAAGCTTGCTTTAACTTCCATAATCAACCTCTATTACTTCTTAGCAGCAGCAGGAGCAGCTGCTTTCTTCTCGGCGTGACCGTGGAAAGTTCTTGTTGGAGCAAACTCACCAAGTTTGTGACCAATCATGTTCTCAGTAATGTAAACTGGAACGAACTTTCTTCCGTTGTGAACCGCGAACGTTAGTCCGATAGCCTCTGGAAGAATTGTTGAGCGGCGAGACCAAGTTTTAATAACTTTTTTATCATTTTTTTCGATCGCAGTGTCGATCTTCTTTTGAAGATGCAAATCGACGAAAGGACCTTTTTTAATCGAGCGTGCCACCTTTTACTCCTACTTACGTCTCTTGATGATTGAAGAGTTGGTTCTCTTATTGTTTCTAGTTTTGAAGCCCTTACATGGTTGACCCCAAGGAGTTACAGGGTGATGACCCTTACCAACACCTTCACCACCACCCAATGGATGGTCGACTGGATTCATGTGCATACCACGTACAGAAGGACGGATACCTCTCCAACGAGAACGACCTGCTTTACCTAGTTTAATATTTTCGTTGTCAGTGTTACCAACTTGACCGATTGAAGCCTTGCACACAGACAAGATTTGTTTCAATTCGCCAGATGGCATACGAACTTGGCAGTACTGTTCATCTTTACCAGCCAAAGTAGCAGAAGCACCAGCTCCACGGCATACTTGACCGCCTTTACCAGGACGCATTTCGATATTGTGAATTACTGTCCCAACCGGAATAGCTGCTAGAGATAAGCAGTTACCTGGTTTGATATCGGCTTTATCAGATGAAATTACTGTATCACCAACATTCAAACCTACTGGAGCAAGGATATAAGCCTTAGCACCATCAACGTAAGAAATTAGAGCGATACGGCAAGTTCTGTTTGGATCGTATTCGATCGCAATAACTTTAGCTGCAACGTCAACTTTAGTTCTTTTGAAATCAACCAAACGGTATTTTCTCTTATGACCGCCACCTTGGTGACGGATAGTGATTTGACCGTGATTGTTACGAGCTGCTTGTTTCTTAAGAGGAGCAAGCAAAGACTTCTCTGGAGTTGTCTTTGTGATTTCTTTGAAATCGAAACCAGTCATTCCTCTACGACCATGAGAGCGTGGGGCAAATGTTTTAATACCCATCTTTATACTCCCTCAAAAAGAGCGATCTTCTCACCTTCAACAAGCTTAACGTAAGCTTTTTTCCAGTAAGGGACCTTTGTTAATCCGAATTTAGTGTACTTAGAGTGACCGCGGCAAACGCTAGTTCTAACGTTTTCAACTTTCACTTTAAAGTTCTTCTCTACTGCAGTTTTGATATCTGTTTTTGTAGACTTAAGATCTACTTCAAACACATATACGCCAGCAGCGTTATGATAAGTATTTTTCTCTGTGATAAGAGGAGCTTTAATTACTTGTTTCATTACGCTTTCTCCAATGAGCAACGATCTACGATTTTCGCTACTGAATCTTTAGTGATTACAGCTGCGTCGTATTTCAATAGATCGAACACATTCAAACCTTCTACTGGGAAGTATTTGAAAGATTCTAAGTTTTTAGATGCACGGTTGAACTTGTCGTTAACAGTAGCATCAACCAATACAGCCTTAGTTAGACCGAAAGCTTTCAAGCGTTTGTTAAGCTCAGCAGTTTTACCTTCAGATTGCATGCTGTCTACGATGAACAACTTGCCTTCTGCTTGAAGGTGAGAAAGAGCCATGCTCAAACCTAAACGACGAACTTTTTTAGGTAGAACGAAAGCGTAGCTGCGAGGTTGTGGACCAAACATAGTACCACCGCCAGGCATAAGAGGAGAACGTGAAGAACCTTGACGAGCTCCACCAGTTCCTTTTTGTTTGAACGGCTTTTTACCGCCACCAGACACAAGACCTTTTGTTTTAGTCATGTGCGTACCTTGACGACGAGAAGCCAATTGCCATTGAACTACAGTGTGAAGAACTTCCTTTTTAACAGGAGTTTCGAACACGTCAGCAGCCAATTCAACTGATCCAACTTTTTCTTTTTTCCAGTTTAATACGTTTACAGTTGCCATACTATTCTCTCACCAACTTAACCAAAGTGTTTCTTGCACCTGGAACTGGTCCTTTAACCATAAGAACGTTTTCGTCCGCTAGAACTTGAACGATCTCTACGTTACGAACTGTTACGTTTTCAGCACCTAAGTGACCTGGGAATTTCTTACCTGGCATTACGCGACCTGGCCAAGTTCTGTTACCAGAAGAACCAGGGCGACGGTGGAATTTAGAACCGTGAGAAGCAGGGCCTCCCGCGAAATTCCAACGCTTCACTGAACCCGCAAAACCTTTACCTTTTGATTTAGAAGTGATTTTTACAACATCACCTTTAGCCAAAGAATCGATAGAGATTTGCGCGCCAACAGCAACGCCTTCAGGGATAGCTTGACGAAGTTCTTTTACGAACTGAGCGCCATTTTCAAAGCCAGCTTTTTCAAGATGACCTTTTTCAGCTTTATTTGAGTTTTTAGCTTTTTTTGGTTGGCAAGCAACTTGGATTGCTTCGTAACCATCAGCTTCGTTTGTTTTGATTTGAGAAACAAACCAAGGTTCATAACGAAGAACTGTTACAGGAATGGCTTCGCCCTGCTCATTATAGATTGTAGCCATACCTTCTTTAAACGCGAACAGGCCATTCAGCTTAAGGCCCTGCTCTGTAGTATTTGTAGTTTGTGTAGTTTCGCTCACTTGTTACTCCTAGATCGCTGAAAGCTTGATTTCAACATCAACACCAGCAGAGAGGTCGAGTTTCATGAGCTGATCGACAGTCTGTTGAGTGGGTTCTAAAATATCGAGCATACGCTTATGAGTTCTCACTTCGAATTGTTCACGAGATTTTTTATCTACGTGTGGAGAACGCAATACCGTGTAGCGATTGATGCGAGTAGGCAAGGGAATTGGACCCGCAACTTTTGCGCCTGTACGACGAGCAGTCTCAACGATTTCTTTCGTCGACTGATCAAGCAATTTATGATCGAATGCCTTCAATCTGATTCTAATCTTCTGACTTTGCATATGGACACTCTTCTTCTTTTTAAAGTATCGTAATTACTAGCAAATTTGTTAAAAACTGCAACTTCATCCCATCGAAAACTTACTCCGAAATAGCCCTTGCGGCTGCGATGTCGCTTCTACGCGGAGAGTTTTTTGTAAATTTAGTTGCTACGAGTGCGCGAGTATGCGCACGTGTAAACACTTTGTCAAAGGGAAATTATTAATTTTTTAATATCTTCCCATTTTATGGAGAATTTCGGTTTTTACCTTCGCAGGCACCACCGCGTATTCTAAAAATTCCATGCTGAAACTTGCACGGCCTTGGCTAAGGCTGCGGACGTTTGTGGCATAACCGAACAGGCTCGCTAGAGGGGCTTCGGCAGAAATAACCTGGCCGCCGCCTACTTTCGCGTTCATGGTAAGGATCTTTCCACGGCGAGCATTTAAGTCCCCTACGACGTTTCCTACGAATTCGTCAGGACAGCTCACTTCGATTTTAAACATTGGCTCCATTAGGGTTACGGAAGCATTTTTTACAGCCTCACGGAAAGCTAAGGACGTAGCCGCTTTAAATGCCATCTCACTAGAGGCTTCTTGGCGGGTTTCTACGGAGTTTAAAGTACCGCGGATGCCAATCATTGAGTAGCTCGCCAACGGGCCCACTTCAGCGGCCTCTTTAAAGCCATTTTCGATAGCTTTAAGGAAAGTCGCTGGGAACTCTTTAGTCACAGATACTTTTGATTGGAATTGAATTCCGTCATGTTGAGAGATTGGGTCAATCGTCAAATTAACTTTGGCGTATTGAGCCTCTCCACCAACTTCACGCTCATAAACATATTCAACAGTCGCTGGAGCGGAAATAGCTTCACGGTAAGAAACCTGAGGGTTACCCACGTTCGCTTGCACTTTGTGTTCGCGCAGTAGGCGATCCACAAGGATTTCCAAATGAAGCTCTCCCATGCCTGACAATAAAATCTGCCCTGTTTCAGGGTCATTTCTTAGGCGGCAAGAAGGGTCTTCTTTACCCAGCTTTTCTAACCCTTGAAGCATTTTTTCTTGGTCCGCTGAAGACTTCGCTTCAATTGCCACAGAAATTACTGGTTCAGGGAAAGTAATAGATTCTAGGACCACAGGGTGAGAAGTCTCACAAAGAGTATCGCCCGTAGCTGTGAATTTAAGACCGATCACCGCGCCGATATCACCGGCTTTTAGGGCCGTGATTTCTTCACGAGAATTCGCATGCATTTTCACAAGCTTTTGGATGCGCTCTTTTTTCTCTGTGCGAGGATTTAATAATTGATCGCCAACTTTTACTTCACCCGAGTAAACGCGGATGTAAGTTAAAGTACCTGCAAACGGATCATTCGCGATTTTGAAAGCCAAAGAAGCTGTGTGGCCTTCGAAATCAGTCTTACAAACGATCTCTTTTTCTGGTTTTGCAGGATCATGTCCTACGATAGCAGGAACCTCGATTGGAGACGGAAGGTAATCAATCACACCATCAAGTAGCGGCTGAACACCTTTGTTTTTGAAAGCAGCTCCGCAGAAAACTGGGAATGCTTTTAATTCAAGAGTCCCTTTACGAAGAGCACGCTTTAGTTCGGCAGCAGTGACTTCTTCGCCGTTAAGGTACTTCTCCATAAGTTCGTCTTCAAACTCAACGATCTTCTCAATGACTTCGATACGGAAGCGATTCACCTCTTCCTTCATGTCATTGGGAACATCGGCAACTTCGAAATGGTCACCCATTCCTGATTGATCCCAAAGGTAGGCACGGTTTTCGAGTAAATCGACAACACCACGGAAAGTATCTTCCATACCAATTGGAACTTGAACAGGGATAGGATTTGCATTGAGTTTGTCTTTGATTGTCCCGTAAGACATCACAAAGTCAGCACCCACGCGGTCCATCTTGTTAACGAAACAGATTCTTGGAACTTTGTATTTATCGGCTTGTTTCCAAACGGTTTCAGACTGAGGCTCTACACCGTTTACACCGTCAAACACAGCAATCGCACCATCAAGAACGCGCAATGAACGCTCAACTTCGATTGTGAAGTCAACGTGCCCGGGAGTATCAATGATGTTGATTCTGTGATCTTTCCAGAACGCCATGGTCGCAGCAGAAGTGATTGTGATACCACGTTCTTGCTCTTGAACCATCCAATCCATGGTGGCATCGCCATCATGGACTTCTCCGATTTTATGACTTTTACCTGTGTAGTAAAGAATGCGTTCGGTGGTGGTCGTCTTACCGGCATCGATGTGAGCCATGATGCCGATATTACGAGTGAACTTAAGATCAGCTATAACTTTAGGATCTTTAGCTGACATGTAACTAGATTACCAATTGTAGTGAGAGAAAGCCTTGTTCGATTCAGCCATTCTGTGAACATCGTCTTTCTTCTTAATAGAGTTACCTCTATTGTTGTAAGCATCGATGAATTCACCAGCCAAACGCTTAGCCATATCTTTTTCACCACGCTCGCGAGAGTATTCAACCAACCAACGCATAGCTAGTGCTAGACGACGAGATGGGCGAACATCTACAGGAACTTGGTAAGTAGCTCCACCTACGCGGCGAGAGCGAACTTCGATAGAAGGCTTAACATTCTCAAGAGCTTTTTTGAAAACAGCCATTGGTTCTTCACCTTGGATTTTGCCTTCAAGCTCTTTCAATGCTCCGTAGAAAAGCTTCTGTGCAGTAGCTTTTTTACCTTGGATCATCATTTTGTTAACGAATTTAGCAATTACTAGATCCTTGAAAACTGGATCTGGAATAATTTCTCTTTTAAAGGTCTTTTTACGACGTGACATCTCTCAATCCTTATTTCTTAGGTCTCTTAGTACCGTACTTAGAACGAGCGCGTAGACGGCCATTCACACCTTGAAGATCCAATACACCACGCACGATATGGTAACGAACACCCGGCAAGTCCTTAACACGACCGCCACGGATCAAGACAACGCTATGCTCTTGAAGATTGTGACCGATACCTGGGATGTAAGAGATAACTTCAAAACCGTTAGAAAGACGTACTTTTGCTACTTTACGAAGAGCAGAGTTCGGTTTCTTTGGAGTTGTCGTATAAACACGAGTACAAACACCACGGCGCTGAGGGCAAGATGCCAAAGCTGGTGACTTTGTTTGGTTCTTTTGAACTTTACGCTCACTTTTGATGAGCTGGTTAATTGTAGGCACTTTAAAACCCCTTAAACAATATTTTCGAATCCAAGGACGCTGGAAATTACTTTCCAAAACCGCCCTGGTCAAGACTTTGTTGTTAATTTTTCATTTCATAAAGGGGTGTGAGCTCCCCTTTATGTTCTTTTTACAGTTTTTCCGCCCCGGGTTAGCGAGGCGGAGTTCGTATTAGCCCTGGTGAGGCTGAGCTGGAGCACCCATTCCTGGCAATGCCACGAATGTAGTTTCATCATCTTCAGCTACAGACACTTTCCAGCGTTTGTACGAAGTCAAACCTGTTCCGGCAGGAATCAAGCGACCCATGATGATGTTCTCTTTCAGGCCACGCAAATGGTCTGTACGAGAGTTGATCGCCGCTTCCGTAAGAACTTTAGTAGTCTCTTGGAATGACGCCGCTGAAATCCAGCTGTCAGTGCTCAATGAAACTTTCGTAATACCTAGAAGAAGTGGGTTGCATGTAGCAGGTTGTCCACCTTCACGGTTAATACGTTCGTTTTCTTGATCGAAAGCATATCTTTCAACTTGTTCACCCGCCAAGAAACGGCTGTCGCCAGCGTCCTTGATTTCTACTTTACGTAGCATTTGGCGAACGATCACTTCGATGTGCTTATCGTTGATACCAACACCTTGAAGTCGGTAAACTTCTTGGATTTCATTTACAAGGTATGCAGAAAGGGCTTTAGCACCTAGAACCGCCAGAATGTCATGAGGATTTGTTGGACCATCCATCAACGCCTCACCGGCTCTTACGTACTCACCTTCTCTTACAGCAACGTGCTTACCTTTAGGGATGAGGTATTCTTTTTGCTCACCCACTTCAGGAGTTACGATCACACGTTGTTTACCTTTAACGTCTTTACCGAATGTCACATAACCATCGATCTCAGAGATGATAGCTGCTTCTTTCGGTTTACGAGCTTCGAATAATTCGGCAACGCGCGGAAGACCGCCCGTGATGTCTCTTGTTTTAGAGGCTTCACGATGCATTTTCGCGATAACGTCACCGGCATGAACTTCCTGCTGGTCAGCAACTAGAAGTTGCGCACCCACTGGGATTAGGTATCTCGCAGGGATGTCACGGCCAGGAAGATTCAACGTTTTACCGTTGGCATCGACTAGGAACACAGTTGGCTTAATGTCGGAAGACTTAGACTCCATGATAACTTTGGTCGCGAAACCAGTTACCGCGTCGACTTGTTCCTGCATTGTCGAACCTTCTTCGATATCGTGGTATTGGATCTTCGCAGAAACCTCTGCAATGATCGGATTCGAATATGGATCCCACTCAGCTACTGTTTGTCCTTTTGCTACTTTTTCACCTTCTTTGAAGTTCAAAACAGCACCGTAAACTAGTTTGAAATTTTCTCTTTCACGACCAGTTTCGTCGATAACAAGGGCATTACCGTTACGATTCATCACAGTTAACTTACCGTTACGGTTTGTCACTGCATGAACGTTTTGTAGTTTAATTGTACCATCATAACGTGTTGTATGAACAGATTGCTCAACCGCACGAGAAGCCGCACCACCTAAGTGGAACGTTCTCATCGTCAACTGAGTACCCGGCTCACCGATGGATTGAGCTGCGATAATACCTACGGTTTCACCAAGGTTCACAGTCGCACCACGAGAAAGGTCACGTCCGTAACATTTCACGCACACGCCACGGTCAGATTCACACACTAGAGCAGAACGGATTTCAACTTTGTCGATACCCAATTCTTCAACGCGTTTAACGTCGTTTTCTGTGATTTCATGACCTGCTTTAAGAACAACAGTGTTTGTCATTGGATCAACAACGTCTTTAAGAGTTGTACGACCCAAGATACGGTCACCGATGTTTTGGATGATCTCACCAGCTTCGTAAACTGGAGTGATTTCCAAACCGTCGTCAGTTCCGCAATCTACTTCAGAAACAACTACGTCTTGAGCAACGTCAACTAGACGACGAGTCAAGTAACCAGAGTTCGCAGTTTTCAATGCGGTATCGGCCAAACCTTTACGCGCACCATGCGTAGAAATGAAGTACTGGATGACTGTCAAACCTTCACGGAAGTTCGCAGTGATCGGTGTTTCGATGATCTCACCAGAAGGTTTTGCCATCAAACCACGCATACCACCAAGCTGACGGATCTGAGCTGCGGAACCACGGGCTCCGGAGTCAGCCATGATGAAGATTGGATTGAA
Organism: Bdellovibrio bacteriovorus; assembly: GCA_041888585.1. GTDB lineage: Bacteria > Bdellovibrionota > Bdellovibrionia > Bdellovibrionales > Bdellovibrionaceae > Bdellovibrio > Bdellovibrio bacteriovorus_I. The sequence continues at coordinate 2,569,994 of CP168971.1, forward strand.
TGAAGGTCCAACCGTCTCTTTGCCATCAACTACGAATTTTTGTTTTTCGATCGCGTTCATACCTTCTTTTGCGATCTTGTCACCCGTCTGAGCCCAGATATCCACCACTTTATTGTAGCGCTCACCATCTGTGATCAAACCTTCGTCGTACTGCTGTTGAATCTCTGTAACTTGTTTCTCTGCGTCTGCGATCATTGTCGCTTTCGCTGCAGGGATCACCATGTCGTCGATACCGATCGACATACCCGCTGCTGTAGAATATTTGAAACCAAATTCCATGATTTTATCAGCCAAGATACAAGTCGCTTTAGCACCCGCAAGACGGAACGTCTTATCGATCAATGCTGCGATTTGTTTCTTATTCATGTTCACGTTCACTTCATTGAATGGAACTTCTTTAGGTACGATGTCTGAAAGAATCGCACGACCTACTGAAGTCTCTTGAAGTTTACCGTTGATACGAACTTTACAAGCTGCTTGAAGGTCAACTAGGCCTGTTTCGTAAGCGTAGTTCGCTTCCGCAACAGTTGAGAAGGCCTTGCCAGTTCCTTTTGCGCCAGGACGGATACGAGTCAACCAGTACAGACCCAACACGATATCTTGTGATGGATTGATGATTGGCTTACCGTTCGCTGGAGAAAGGATGTTGTTCGTAGACATCATCAATACGCGAGCCTCAACTTGAGATTCCACAGAAAGTGGAACGTGAACCGCCATTTGGTCACCGTCGAAGTCGGCATTGAACGCCGTACACACTAGAGGATGCAATTGAATTGCTTTACCTTCGTGAAGTACTGGTTCGAAAGCTTGGATACCAAGTCTGTGAAGAGTTGGCGCACGGTTTAGAAGAACTGGATGTTCTTTTACTACGTCTGCCAAGATATCCCAAACTTCTACCGTCTCTTGATCAACCAAGCGCTTAGCTTGCTTAATCGTTGTCGCCAAACCTTTTTCTTCAAGTTTGTTGTAAACGAATGGTTTGAAAAGTTCCAAAGCCATCTTCTTAGGAAGACCGCATTGGTGAAGTTTCAATGTAGGACCAACTACGATAACCGAACGGCCAGAGTAGTCTACACGTTTACCAAGAAGGTTTTGACGGAAACGACCTTGCTTACCTTTAAGCATGTCAGAAAGAGAACGTAGAGGACGTTTGTTAGGACCAGTGAAGGTCTTACCACGACGACCGTTGTCCAACAATGCATCAACCGCTTCTTGCAACATACGCTTTTCGTTGCGGATGATGATGTCTGGAGCATTAAGCTCCTGAAGACGTTTCAAACGGTTGTTACGGTTGATAACACGACGGTAAAGATCATTTAGATCTGAAGTCGCGAAACGACCGCCATCAAGTGGAACCAACGGACGAAGATCAGGAGGCAATACAGGTAGTGCTTCCAACATCATCCATTCAGGTTTGTTGATAGAGCCTTTGAAAGCTTCAACAACGCGAAGACGTTTAGTCAATTTTTTGATTTGAGCTTCAGATTTTGTATCTTTCACTTCAAGGCGAAGTTTGCGAGACAAATATTCTGGGTCAATTTTGCGAAGAAGATCGCGAACCGCTTCACCGCCCATACCGGCTTTGAAGCTTGGACCGAACTCATTAAGAGCGGCTTGGTAAGCTTCTTCAGTCAAAATTTGACCTTCTTCCAATGTCGTGTCCATTGGATCGATAACAACGTGCGCTTCACAGTAAAGAACCTTTTCAACGTCTTTCAAAGAAAGATTCAAAAGGTTACCAATACGAGAAGGCAAAGAGCGCAAGAACCAAATGTGCGCTACTGGCGTTGCCAATTCGATGTGACCAAGGCGCTCACGGCGAACCTTAGTTTGTGTAACTTCAACGCCGCACTTTTCACACACGACGCCACGGTACTTCATACGTTTATACTTACCGCATAAGCACTCGTAATCCTTAATAGGACCGAAGATTTTCGCACAGAACAAGCCATCACGCTCAGGCTTGAATGTACGATAGTTGATAGTTTCAGGCTTCTTAACCTCACCAAATGACCAATCACGAATCATTTCAGGTGACGCCAACGATACTCGTACGGCGTCAAACGAAAGTGGATCTTTTGGTTTATCGAAAAAATTCAACAAGTCTCTCAAAGAACACCCCTGTTGTTAAAAATTAATTAGTGTTGTCCAGATTCGTCAGTTGAAGCTGACGGAGTCGGAACAATTGCTTCTTCACCCTCGAAACCTTCGTCGCCAAGATCTTCATCTTGGTCACGTAGGATGTCAGATTCCATCAACTCTACGTTAAGTGCTAGAGACTGTAGCTCTTTCACTAGAACGTTGAATGATTCTGGAAGACCTGGCTCAAGGATGTTCTCACCTTTTACGATGCTCTCATACATACGTGTTCTACCTGCTACGTCATCTGACTTAACAGTTAAGAACTCTTGTAGTGAGTAAGCAGCACCGTAGGCCTCGATCGCCCAAACTTCCATCTCCCCTAGACGCTGACCACCGAATTGAGCTTTACCACCCAAAGGTTGTTGCGAAACGAGAGAGTAAGGTCCGATAGAACGAGCGTGGATCTTTTCTTCCACTAGATGGTGAAGCTTAAGCATGTACATGATACCCACGGTAACTGGGTTCGTGAACGGTTCACCTGTACGACCGTCGAATAGGATCGACTTACCAGATGTAGGAACTTGCGCTTTTTCAAGCAAACCCTTCACGTCAGATTCACGAGCACCGTCGAATACTGGCGTACCCACGTGGATACCGTTCTTCATACGAGTTACCATTTGTTTCAATGATGCATCATCTGCTTTATCAAGTTTCGCAGAGATGTCTGTATCACCGAAGATATCTTTCATGTCTTTACGAGCATTTTCTGCATTCCATTTTTCAAGGTATGCACCTAACTGCTTACCAAGATTGTGCGCAGCCCAACCCAAGTGAACCTCAAGGATTTGCCCGATGTTCATACGAGAAGGAACGCCCAGTGGATTCAGAACCATGTCTACTGGAGTACCGTCAGCAAGGTACGGCATGTCTTCAGCAGGCAATACTTTAGAAACGACACCTTTATTTCCGTGGCGGCCGGCGAACTTGTCACCGACTTGCATTTTACGTTTGATAGCAACGTAAACTTTAACCATTTTGATTACGCCCGGAGGAAGTTCGTCACCTTTACGAAGGCGATCGATCTTTTCGTTGAATACCAATTTAACTGCGTCAAGTTGGTTACGAGCGTTGTCGATGATTTTGTTTACTTGGAACTCTAGATCTTGCTCAAGAGGGATATAGTTTAACAATTCAAATGGAATTGTTTCTAGATCTGCCTCAGTGATGATTTGACCTTTGTTCAATAGTTTTTGGCTACCATCTTCGTTCAATAGAACGCCAGTAGTTGTTTTACCAACCAAGATGTCGCGAAGTTTTGTGATCGCGTTGTTGCGGATAACGTTTTGCTCAACTGCCAAGTCTTTTTCAAGCTTGCGTTTTTTCTCTTCGATGATTGAAGACAAACGCTCATCGCGGTCTGCGCCTTCACGAGAGTAAACTTGAGCATCGATAACAGTTCCGTAAACGCCAGATGGCGCACGAAGTGAAGTATCACGAACGTCACCAGCTTTTTCACCGAAGATCGCTCTTAAAAGCTTTTCTTCAGGAGAAAGTTGAGTTTCACCTTTTGGAGTTACTTTACCAACTAGGATGAAGCCAGGGCGAACTTCCGCACCGATGCGGATGATACCAGAGCTATCAAGGTCTTTAAGAGCCTCTTCACCTACGTTAGCGATATCGCGAGTGATCTCTTCTTTACCTAATTTCGTGTCACGCGCTACGCACTCGAACTCTTCGATGTGGATAGAAGTGTAAACGTCGTCTTTCAACAAACGCTCAGAAATAAGGATCGAGTCCTCGAAGTTGTAACCTTGCCAAGGAGTGAACGCCACTAGGATGTTTTGACCTAGAGCTAACTCACCAAGTTCTGTTGAAGGTCCGTCAGCGATGATGTCGCCTTTAGAAACCTTATCACCAACAGTCACGATTGGTTTTTGATTGAAGCAAGTGTTTTGATTTGTACGTTGGTACTTAGTCAAATTGTAGATATCTACGTTTGCACCAAGTTCGCCACCTTTTGCGAAACGACGGATAACGATACGAGAAGCATCAACTTCTTCAACGATACCATCATTTTGCGCAACGATTGACGTACCAGAGTCACGGGCAACCAAACGCTCAACGCCTGTTCCAACTAGTGGAGCGCGTGAACGAAGAAGTGGAACCGCTTGACGTTGCATGTTCGATCCCATCAAGGCACGGTTGGCGTCATCGTGCTCTAGGAATGGAATCAATGAAGCTGCGATAGAAACTAGTTGAGATGGAGAAACGTCCATCAAAGCTACTTTTTCTTTATCTACGATTTCGTACTCACCATCACGACGAGTGATTGTAGTCGCAGTTTGAATTTCTCTGTTACCAGCTTCGTCACGTGCCGCGGGAGCGATGTAGTGACCAGCCTCTTCCAAAGCAGACAAGTAGTTGATGTCTTTGGAAATAGAACCAGCTTCAACTTTACGGTATGGAGTCTCGATGAAACCATAGTTGTTGATGCGAGCGTAAGTAGCCAAAGATGCGATCAAACCGATGTTTGGTCCCTCTGGAGTTTCAATCGGACAGATACGACCGTAGTGCGTAGGATGTACGTCACGTACTTCGAAACCTGCACGGTCACGAGTCAAACCACCAGGTCCAAGAGCAGACAAACGACGTTTGTGCGTGATCTCAGAAAGTGGATTTGTTTGATCCATGAACTGTGACAATTGAGAAGAACCGAAGAATTCTTTAACAACCGCGTTCACTGGTTTCGCGTTTACTAGATCGTGAGGCATCATTGTTTCTACGTCTTGTAGAGACATACGTTCACGGATCGCGCGTTCCATACGAACTAGACCGATACGGTATTGGTTCTCAAGCAACTCACCTACTGAACGAACACGACGGTTACCCAAGTGATCGATATCATCGATGATGCCACGACCGTTTTTAAGGTCGATCAAAGTTTTAATAGTGCTTAAGATATCTTTGTGAGTAAGTGTTCTGTGCGATGGAGGACACTCATCCATAGAAATACCGAATCTGTGGTTGATCTTAATACGACCAACTTCAGAAAGATCATATGTCTCTGGATCAAAGAACAAACGGCCAAAGAACGTCGTAGCAGCTTCCAAAGTTGGAGGCTCACCAGGACGAAGGCGTTTGTAGATTTCGATCAATGATTCTTCTTTGTTCGATACTTTATCAACCAACAACGTGTTGCGAAGGTAAGGACCAACAGTCAAACCGTCGAAGAAGATCATGAAGAAACGATCGATACCAGCTTCGATAGCGCGTTTGATGATTGCAGAGTTCAACTCAGCATTCGCATCCGCGATGATCTCACCAGTAGATTCGTCGATAAGAGGTTTCGCCAATACTTTACCATCAAGGTCCGCTGGCTCAACTTCAAGTTCAGTGATGTTAAGGTCTTTGATTTTCTTAACGATCGCGCGAGTGATACGACGGCCTGCTTTTACAAGCGCCTCACCAGACTTCGGATCAACGATGTCAGCCAATGCTCTTTGACCAGACATTCTTTCGATATCAAGCTTACGGTAAAGCTTTCCATCGCGAGCATAAACTTCATCTAGATCGTAGAAGTACTCAAGAAGTTGTTCCGCATTGTAACCAAGAGCTTTCAAAAGAATAGTTACAGGGAACTTACGACGACGATCGATACGTACGTGGATAAGGTCTTTTTGGTCAAACTCAGCATCCAACCAAGAACCACGGTAAGGAATCACGCGTGCAGAGTAGATTAGTTTACCAGAAGCATTGTTTTTACCACCGTCGTGATCGAAGAACACGCCCGGAGAACGATGCAACTGAGATACAACAACGCGCTCAGTACCATTGATGATGAAAGAACCGTTTGCAGTCATCAATGGGATTTCGCCCAAATAAACTTCTTGTTCTTTTACGTCACGGATAGAACGTGCTTCAGTTTCTTCATCAACATCAAACACGATCAAACGTAGAGTAACTTTGATTGGCGCAGCGAAAGTCATACCACGCTGACGGCACTCATCTACGTCGTATTTTGCTGGCTCAAGAGTGTATGATACGAACTCTAGGCTTGCTGTGTTGTTGAAATCTGTGATTGGGAAAACAGATTTGAAAACGCCATTGAGACCAGCTTCGCCACGGCGATCTGGATCCATGTCTTTTTGAATGAAAGCTTCGTAAGAAGACTTCTGCAATTCAATCAAGTTTGGAATATCAATGACTTGCTTATTTTTAGCGAATGACTTTCTAACTCGAATGTTAGAAGCCGTAACTGGAGTTTTTTCCAATGTACTCTCTCCGTAATAAGAAAATCGGAACTTCACTTCGGGGGGAAATTTCCAAGGCCCACATTAAATAAAAGGGTAAGCAGTTTAACCTACCCTATGTTTTGGGAAAAGCAAGTGATTATAAGGGTTTTATATAGGCTTCAGCTTATGAGGAAGGTTTGCAGATATTCCAACTTTTGCTCAAAAGTTAAGCTTATTTTCAGCGGGCAAACCATGTCGTGTTTGGAAAAATTCAGACTCGCGCATGACGCGCGCGGTTAATCTTGAAGTTCATCAGTGATGATGAAGGTTTCGGGAAATGATTGCTGAAGACTTTCTTGTACTAACTGTTTGTTTTTATTCGAAGAAATTCTTAGGTAAATAAATTCTGGGGCAGAACCCAGGGCCGATGTTTCTGAAACCAGCTTAGAAAGGTTCAGATCACCTTGAACCGTAAAAGTTAACGAATATGGAATTTGATGATTATTTAAAAAGGCGACGTTAGCCGCCCAAATCTTTTTATGTTCCATATACTTCGGGGACCGAGGACTTAAAACATCAGTTCCGAGGGAAATTCCTACAAAGCGCGGCATGTTTTTAAGATCCGCACCGTGATTGGCTAGAGGTATGTGACCGCCAGTGGCGATCCGAAAAGGCGCTTTAACCTCTTTTAAAAGCTCAAAAAGGCCCGGAAGATGATCATATTCAAAGGGCTCCCCGCCTGAAAGCACAACAAGTTCTTCATTAGTTAGGGCAAAAATCCTTTCAATAGCAGATAAGGGCAAAAACTTAATCGCCATATTTGGACTGGAAAATGGGCAGTGATCACAACCGCCCGAACATTTTGTAGTTATGGTGATAGTTCTTGCGACATTCATAAAATTACGCCGTCACGTGGTGATGCCTAACTTCGATGACCAGTTTTGTTTTACTGATTTCATTAATAAGGTCATTAAGCTTAGCCTGATTGTCTTTTGATAAGTTAGCATCCCATTCATCAAGCAAGACGGTGGAAGCTGAATCAGCCAGAGCGTCCTTTAAGGCCATCATCGCCACTTCACCGCTTGATTTCGAAAAGCTTGAATCGCTGAGTTCAAGATGATGGTGCGAAGGAATGTAAAATCCTTTGGTTCCGATTTTATCTTTTAGCTTAAGCAGAAGCGTCGATTTGCCGGCGCCATTTTCACCAGTGACGGTGAAGCGCCCCGTTGAGTGAAGTAGAATGTCTTCAGTGGTCGAAACAGTAGAAACATTTGAGACGATTTGGATTTTTGCTTTGTTGATATACTTATCTAAATCTTCTGCATCCACAGATGAATAAGTAGCCTCAGTCATTTTTAATCTTTGCAGTAGATATTTCCAGTGAGCCCAATAGGATTGAATAATTTGAATGTGAAATACGATCTGCATGCTTCGTGGAAGCATGATTAGAAGTGCTATTACCTTACTGAGATCGTTTTTTGAAAAATACAAAAGCGCACAAACACTCACCATCACAACAGATGAAGTGATGAACGAAGCGATGCTGGTAGCACCATCATTGATTTTAACATTATACAAAGAAGCCTGTTTGGCTTTTGCAAATAAATCACTGAATCCATCCATCCAGCGATGATAGGAAGTTTTGTTACCTAATACGATGTTATCCCAACTTCTTGCTAAAGAATTGTTCACTTCGTTTTGTGCGAGCATTTCTTTTTCAGCCGCTTGAGAGATCATTTTATCTGCGCAATGAATAACTAAAAGACCAAGCAATCCAGCAACCAAAATAGAAAGTCCCATCGCTGGGCTTGTTACTAGAATAACAGACACAGTATTTAGAATGACGTTTAAGCCTGTCGCAACTGTGTCGGCTGCAAACTGCACACTTTGCGTAATAGTGTCCTGCCCTTCTCTTACCATGATGTCGTGTTTTGTTTCTTTTATTTCTTTACTGCGCCAGATATCGGGGCGAGAAAAGTTCGCTTCGGCATATTTATCGAAATAAGCTTTAAGAACATCTCTTTGAGCTAGGACCATGAAATGCTTCATCAAGAAATGAAACAGGCTTCCTGATAGGATTAAACATAAAACCAAAATAACAACCCTAGGAATCGAAAGGCCCTGCACCAATACCGTGGCTGCCAAATCCCCCATTAGATAAGTTCCGGTTGCGACTAGAATCTGCTGAGCAGTCACTATTGCGATACAAAGTTTAAAGTTTTTTGTTTGTAGTAGGTTTTTAAGAATGTTCATATCAGTTGCCTCTTAAAAGTTTTAAAAAATCAAAATCGATGTTTGTTGGTTTTTCGCCAGGAATATAAAGAGTCGTCCCGAAATCAATTAAATGAAGGTGTTGCGCCAAGGCCTTTAGTTTCAATGGAATATATTCTGATTGATGGTCTTTACCGTTTGAAGCCTTGCATAGGTAAATAAGCTTTTCCTGGTTAAATGTCTTTTCAAGATAGACCTGAAGCAGGGTAAGCTCATTGTCCTTAGATGCATTTTTAAAATGCACTTTGCTCGTTCCAACTGAACAGACATGGTAAAGAAAATAATTTATTGATGGGTCTAAGGAGTATTTAAAAAGCAGGAGCCTGTTAGCATCTAAAATCGAAGTGCCTTTTTCCAAAGGATCAACTTCTAGATCATTCAGCATAATATCAAAGCTTGAAAGACCTTCTAAAAATTTGATTTCGTGAGTTGTGGATTTGTTGGAAGTAAGTAGCTGAGCAAAAGTAACACCAAGGCGAGGATGACCTGCTACAAGCAGAACAACTTTACGATGGCGATCCGCCACATGAAGAATGTGACTGATGAATTCGTTGTAGTTATCAAAATCTTTGGCGCCGTTTTTATATAGGAATCCAATGTCTTGAATAACAGGAAATGAAAACTCCCGAGCAAGAGCCGCCCAAGATTCTTTTTCTGGCTCAATCCCAAGCACGACGTCTGCATTTTGCAAAGTACGAATAGCTTCTAATGTAAGATGTTTTGCTGGGTCTAATCCGCGCCCGATAACGGTGATTGTGCTCATAGTGATCCCCGAAAATAAAAAAGCGGAGAAGTAGTGAACCTCTCCACCAGTAGCTAATTTTCCTGCGCCTCAAATGCTTTTAAGATCTCTTCGATATCCAATGGAATCGTCGACAAACAACGAGGCGTGATGGGACCATCTGTTTGAGCTGGTTTCTGTTCTTTCATATTTTCCTCCAACGTTAATGGGTTGCGAAGAAGTAGAGTTGCAACCGGAGGACCAGCGTAAGAATGGCTGAAAGAGAATATATTTGTTTATGAGCTAAAAAGTTTCTAATTTCTGCGAAAGATTCGAGGTTCGGTCTTAAAGGCAGGACAAAATAAAAAGCCCCTGCAGATGGAAGCAGGGGCTGGCTAAATAGAGATTTAGAATGGGGTATCTTATTTTAGAGTTTTGATGGACTTAACACGCAAATAATCGCAGTCAAATTCGCCAGTAAGTTTTAGGCGAAGCTTTTGGTCAGCTTTAGGTTTCCACTCGCGATTAAACTTAAAGTTTACTGTAGCGATGTATTCCTGCCCGTAAGATCCAGGAGTAGTGTTTTGAAAAGAAAGAACCTGCACTTCGTCTTCAGCTGAAACGAAAAAATCAAATGGAGTGTCAACGACTTGAAAGTAGGCTTTTACAAGCTGAGAAACCTTAGTTTCGCAGGCAACGCCGTTAGAATCAGTGAGTGCGAAGGAAGATGAAGAGAAAAACAAAAGACTTAAAGCGAAGAATACCGATTTCATAAGAACTCCTCTTTAAAGAATGCGAGGGAGTATAATTGATCAGGAAAAATTGCGCACAAAAAGATACACCATTGGAAGTATTTGCAAACTCGTCCACCACATCGACAGATTTGGCTGTGAGCGAGGAACTTGAACCTACGACCTCCCCGGTTTAACGCAGTATGGGCGTAAAAAAAGAACCAGGCACTTCCCAACGAGGCAGCGAAGCTGACGAGCCGCCTGCGGTCCTTTGACGCGGTGAAACCGCAAAAAGAAGCAGGCACCTCCAAACGAGGCAGCGAAGCTGACGAGCCGCCTGCGGTCCTTTGACGCGGTGAAACCGCAAAAAGAAGCAGGCACCTTTAAGCGCCGAAGGCGCCAGTCCTTAGAAAAAGGTTAAGTAGTTGGAGTCTCTAAGATTCCCGAAGCGACGGGATTCCCGGGATTTTTGCATTTCTGAGCACGTTTATAAACAGGAGCCTTGAAGGCAGAAGTGGGGGTGGGCTCCTTGCCTGTGTTGCAAGTTCCGCAGCTATTGCTAATCAAAAAGAAAGCAAAAGAAAAACATCGAACCAAAAAACAACTTAACTAACAAAAACAAAAAAGAGCGAGGACTGTCCGAAGCAAAACAGGCAAGGAGCCCACCCCCACTTCTGCCTTCAAGGCGGACCTCGTTTAAAAACAAGGCCCCAGAAAAGCAAAAAGCCCCTGGAATAAACCAGAGGCTTTCGGCAAGAACTCGTAAGAGTCAGGGGAAAACTACTTAACAGTAACTTTCGCGCCGGCTGCTTCAAGAGCTTTTTTGATTTTTTCAGCGTCTTCTTTAGTAGCGCCTTCTTTAACAGCTTTGTTACCAGCTTCAACAAGGGCTTTTGCTTCAGCAAGACCAAGACCAGTCAAGCCACGTACTTCTTTAATAACGTTGATTTTGTTCGCACCAGCGTCAACAAGGATAACGTCGAAAGCAGTTTTTTCTTCAGCAGCAGCAGCAGGTGCAGCACCAGCAGCAGCTACAGGAGCAGCAGCAGAAACGCCCCATTTTTCTTCAAGCATTTTTACAAGTTCAGCGATCTCAAGAACAGTTTTTTGAGACAACGCATCAACTAATTGATCGTTTGTTAGAGACATTTTGAAATCCTCCAAAGGATAAAAAATTTATTTATTAATTCATTTGTGTCTACATTATGTAGACGGCACCAAAAACGTAACTATTACGCTTGTGGAGCTTCTTCAGTACCAGTAGCAGCACCGCCACCAAGTTTCTCAGCGTATGCATTTAAGCATCTAGCAAGTGCAGATCCTGCACCCAATAGTGTACCAAGGAACATAGCGCGTAACTGATCTTTGCCCGGAAGTGTAGCCAAGAACTTGATTTTAGCATCGTCCAAAGCTTCGCCATCCATAACACCAGACTTGATTTGCAGAACTTCTACGTCCTTAGCAAAATCAGCCAATGTTTTAGCTGTCGCGTTCACTTCACCGTATGAGAATACGATGGCATTAGTACCTTTCATTGAATTAGCAAATGCCTTTTCAATAGCTGGGTGATCTTTGAACGCTCTTTTTGCAAGAGTGTTGCGGACAACCTTCATCTCAGATTCAGCAGTATTAAGTTTTTTACGCAAGTTAGTTACTTGCTCAACCTTGATACCTTTGAAGTCGACGATGAAAGCTCCTTTAGCCTTCGCGAATTTCTCCGTGATTAGCTTAATCTCTTGCTCTTTATCTGCGCGAGTGATCATAAGTGAGCCTCCTTTCGTTAGAATAAGTGCGAATCAGGTTGGTTTGGAGTTATCTCCGAGGAGAAAAAACTTTTTGCCTTATCTCGGTAGGCCCTGCTCAAGTGCAGGATTAGATCCACAAAAGAAAACCTACTGTCTCTGATCGCAATAAAATATTTAAAAACAAAAGCTCTGATCATAAGATCAGAGCTATAAAACCTAGTTCAAACCAGCTGCAGAAGCTGCTGCGTTTGGCTCGATTTTGATACCAGGACCCATAGTTGAAGCTACAGCGATTGTTCTAAGGTAGATACCTTTAGAAGAAGCTGGTTTCGCTTTAACGATCGCGCCCAAAAGGGTCATGAAGTTATCACGAAGTTTAGCGTCGCCCATAGATTTTTTACCGATACCAGCATGAACGATACCTGCTTTATCAACGCGGAAATCCAACTTACCTTTTTTCTCGGCAGTTACAGCTTCACCAACGTTCATAGTTACAGTACCGATTTTTGGATTCGGCATCAAACCACGAGGTCCCAAGATTTTAGCAACTTTAGAAACAGTCGCCATCATGTCTGGAGTCGCGATACATTTATCGAAATCTAACCAGCCACCTTGGATTTTAGCTACTAGGTCGTCAGCGCCAACAAAGTCAGCACCAGCAGCTTTCGCTTCAGCCTCTTTCGGACCTTTTGCGAAAACAACAACTTTCACTTCTTTACCAAGACCGTGAGGAAGCGCGATAGCTCCACGAACTTGTTGATCAGATTGTTTTGGATCGATACCCAAGCGCAATGCTACGTCGATAGATTCATCAAATTTAGCTGGAGCAGTCTCCACCACAAGTTTGAATGCTTCTTCAACAGAGTATTTTTTTGTAGAATCAACCTTCTTAGAGGCTGCTTCAAATTTTTTACCTGCCATACATCACCCCTATGCGATATCGATGCCCATGCTCTTAGCTGTACCAGCAACTTGTGACATTGCGGATTCAACTTTCAAGCAGTTCAAATCAGGCAATTTCGTTGTAGCGATTGCTTTGATTTGATCGTTATTGATTTTGCCTACTTTGTCTTTTTGCGGTTGTTTTGAACCAGAGTCCAATTTCAACGCTTTTTTGATCAAAGAAGACACCGGAGGTGTTTTCGTAATGAAAGTAAACGATCTGTCCTGATAAACAGTGATGATGATAGGGATGATGCTATCACCCAACGCTTGTGTACGAGCGTTGAACTGCTTACAGAATTCCATGATGTTTACCCCGTGCTGTCCAAGTGCCGGTCCAACGGGAGGAGCTGGATTAGCTTTCCCTGCCGGTATTTGCAGCTTGATCATTCCTGTAACTTTTTTTGCCATGACCCACTCCTGCAAGAGGTTTGTTAATAAGAAACGGAACCCCTTGGGTCCCGTTTTTGTTTAAAGTGCCACCTATGTAGCGCTAAAATTAATTTTTTTCAACCTGAATGTAGTCCAATTCCACAGGAGTTGGTCTACCGAAGATGCTAACAAGAACTTTAAGTTTACCTTTGTCCTCGTTCACTTCTTCTACGTTCCCTTGGAAGTTGCTAAATGGACCGTCAATAACAGTCACATTTTCACCTACAGAGAATTTAACCTTAGGTTTCGGTTTTTCTGCAACTCCAGCCATTTGCTGAGTCACGCGAAGAACTTCCGCCTCAGGAACTTCCGGTGGACGAGTTTTTGTTCCACCCACGAAGCCCGTCACCTTAGACGAGTTACGTACCAAATGCCAAGTTTCATCATTCAAAAACATCTGAACGAAGATATAGCCAGGGAAAAATTTACGTGATTTGGTCTGCTTTTGACCTTTTACAAGCTCTACTACGCTTTCAGCAGGGATCAAGATATCGCCGAAGAACTCTTCCATTTTATTGGATTTGATTTTTTCTTCGATCGCTTTTTTCGCCGTGTTTTCACAGCTAGTTTGAACGTTAACGATGTACCACTTTTTTTCCATGTTTTACGTCCTACTTCATTAAAAAGTTGATGAAAAAGCCTGAGATCAAATCAAAAGAGCTGATGATCACGCTAGAAATAAGAACCATCACAACGCAAGCGATAGTCATAGCCGTAGTGTCCTTGCGAGAAGGCCATACTACTTTACGAACTTCAGTAACTACGTCTTCACCCCAAGCCAAAACTTTTGGGTTGAATTGAAGAACCGCAAATACCACGAAGCCTACTGCCACTGGTAAACCGTGTCTTACGATGTCGGAGTCAGCAAATCTCGCAACAACACCAAATGCACCCGCAAATGCTTTGATAAGAAGAGAGATTGTCAAACCGGCCAAGAAAGCTGCTACTGCAAAGCTGATAGTCAAGATCTTAGAGTTGGTTTTTTCCATAGTTCCCCGTCTACTGAAAATCAAAATTGGCAGGGGCGGAGGGATTCGAACCCACGACCTAACGATTTGGAGTCGTTCGCTCTACCACTGGAGCTACACCCCTGCACTTTTTTACTGATGACAATGTGCCGATCGACTGCGTTGCTGCGTCGGCGGCCTATATTTAGTAGGCCTATCTCCTTGCGTCTTGCGCTCGAACCATTCTCATCAGTAAAAAAACCGTGTTATTCACTTCGGTTTTGGACATGTCAAGAAACACCGAGGGGGACCCTTTTGTCAAGGAGTCCCCCGGGTGATTATACTTAGCAGTTACGCTGCGTTACTACTCAAGGATTTCAGTAACAACACCCGCTCCAACTGTACGACCACCTTCACGGATCGCAAAGCGAAGCTCTTTTTCCATAGCGATTGGCGCGATAAGTTCAACAGAAACTTCTACGCGGTCGCCAGGCATAACCATCTCAGTTCCAGCTTTCAAAGTACAAACGCCTGTTACGTCAGTTGTACGGAAGTAGAATTGAGGACGGTAACCGTTGAAGAATGGAGTATGACGTCCACCTTCTTCTTTAGTAAGGATGTAAGCCTCAGCTTTGAATTTTTTGTGAGGTTTAACTGAACCTGGTTTAGCCAAAACTTGACCACGCTCAACTTCTTCTTTTTTAGTACCACGAAGAAGAACACCGCAGTTGTCCCCTGCTTGACCTTCATCAAGAAGTTTACGGAACATTTCGATACCAGTAACAGTCGTTTTTTGAGTTGGACGGATACCGATGATTTCGACCTCGTCACCAACTTTAACGATACCACGCTCAACACGGCCAGTAACAACTGTACCACGACCAGAGATAGAGAATACGTCCTCTACAGGCATCAAGAAAGTTTTGTCAGTAGCACGAACTGGTTCTGGAATGTAAGCGTCACAAGCATCCATCAATTTCATGATAGAAGGACGGCCGATTTCAGAAGTGTCGCCTTCCAAAGCTTTAAGAGCAGAACCCTTAACTATTGGAATCTCGTCACCAGGGAATTCGTATTTAGAAAGAAGTTCGCGAACTTCAAGCTCAACAAGCTCAAGAAGTTCTTTATCGTCAACCATGTCTACTTTGTTCATGAAAACAACTAGAGCAGGTACACCTACTTGACGAGCAAGAAGGATGTGTTCACGAGTTTGTGGCATTGGACCGTCAGCTGAAGAAACAACTAGGATCGCGCCGTCCATTTGAGCAGCACCAGTGATCATGTTTTTTACGTAGTCAGCATGGCCTGGGCAGTCAACGTGAGCGTAGTGACGTTTGTCAGTTTCGTACTCAACGTGAGTTGTAGAGATAGTGATACCACGCTCTCTCTCTTCAGGAGACTTATCGATTTGATCGTAAGACATCGCCTGAGCTTTACCAGCCGCTGCAAGAGTTGTAGTGATCGCAGCAGTCAAAGTTGTTTTACCATGGTCAACGTGACCGATTGTGCCGATGTTCACATGCGGCTTATTACGGTTAAATTTCTCTTTAGACATTATTCCTCCTGCAGAGATTTTTTATTTAAAGTCTTAAACTCGTTTCAAATTCAATTCAAAAATATAACTTAATAAGTGGAGCCCATGATCGGAGCCGAACCGACGACCTCACCCTTACCAAGGGTGTGCTCTACCACTGAGCTACATGGGCGCTAGTTCTGAATATTTGGAGCGGGAGACGGGTCTCGAACCCGCAACCCTCTGCTTGGAAGGCAGATACTCTAGCCAATTGAGCTACTCCCGCCCATCAGAACGCCCGAAAAAAGTTTAACCCTGGATAAACCAGATTAAGCTTTTTTCCCAAATTCTCAGAGTAGAAATTTAAATGGTGGGCAGGGAAGGATTCGAACCTTCGTAGACATAAGCCAACGGATTTACAGTCCGTCCCCTTTAGCCACTCGGGCACCTACCCATACTTAAATGTCTACTCAGAAAATTTGGAGCTGGTTATGGGACTCGAACCCGCAACCTGCTGATTACAAATCAGCTGCTCTACCAATTGAGCTAAACCAGCCTTACTGAGATAACCGGAATGTTTTACGGAGAAAATCTTGATCGGTCAAAGACAATTATTCGACAGATTACGATTTTTTACGATTTCCGCGCGCCGCGTGCTGCCTCAAAGTTTCAGTTAACGCCATCGCTGTTGCAACGGACGCATTGTAACTAGCGCTTGAACTTGCCTGCGGAATGAAAACTAATTCATCACAAAGTCTTTCTGTTGTCACTCTTAATCCTTTATCTTCGGACCCTACCGCCCAAACAACTTTTTCTGGGAGGTCTAATTCAAAGATGGATTTAGTTCCTCGCGGACTTAACCCGAAGATCCAGTAACCTTGTTTCTTTAGTTCTTCTGCGTACTTACCAAAATTTGTTGTTTCCTCAACCGGGACATGTTCGACCCCACCACAGGCCACTTTATGAACTGTTGGAGTTAGACCCACCGCGCGGTCCTCGGGAATTAGCACCCCATGGGCGCCGATTAACCAAGAAGTTCTCAGGATCGCACCCAGATTATGGGGGTCTTCGATACCATCTAACATCAAAACGACGGATTTCTCGAATTTTTCTAAGGAAGCGATATCTAAATCTGGAGCTCCATCGACAAAAACTGCAGCCCCTTGCTGTGAAGGACCGAATTTTTCGATCACCTGTTCAGCTTTTACATCAATTTTAATGCGCGCTTTTTCTGCAAGGACCTGCATATCGCGAAGGTCGTTGGAGTTTTCCCAACCTTGGCGCAACCACATGCCTTTAACTTCGCGCGGGCGGACTTTTAAAACTTCATTGATCGCGTGGGTGCCGATAACAATACGCCATTCGCGAGGAATTTGATTTTCAGAGCGAGATCCTTGATTTTGCTGCGGACGACCGCCACCTTGAGGGCGCTGTGAGCGGCCTTGTGGAGGACGTTGTTGCGAATGAGATTTTCCAGAAGGACGAGAATTATTTTTCTTCATATACTGCCATCACAAAATCGGTTGCTGTTTCCTTGATATCTTTTGCTTCAAGGATGGGGCGACCTACTACTAACGCTGAAGCTCCTTTTCTTAGGGCTTCCTTCGGATCCATAATGCGTTTTTGATCGCCAGAATCCTGCATACTAAAGCGAATTCCTGGAGTGACAAGGTAAAGATCCTGGTTTTGTAAAAGGTCTAATTCGTGGGGGGAACAAACCACGCTGGTTAAGCCCGCTGACTTCACTAATCCCGCAAGCTCCGTTACGTGTTGAGCGATGGGTTGCGCTTTCATGTTCCCAGGTAAAGAGTTCTGATCCCAAGAGGTTAAAATCGTGACTGCGAGTATTTTAAACGGACGCTTTTGATTTAGCTCTTTTTCTACGGCAGCCATTCTTTTTAAGGCTTCTAGACCACTAAGTGCATGAACGGTCACAAGTGATGCGCCAGCATCGAAGCTGGCGCGGACTGCTGCCTCCATCGTTGAAGGAATATCAAAGTGTTTATTATCTAAAAAAATCGGACCTCTTTGTGAGACTTCTTTTACAAAGTCCATACCGTAGCGCAAACACAATCGAGGGCCTAGCTTAAAACCTCCCACGATCTCTCGCAAATCATCGGCGATGCTTAGTGCCTCATCTCGGGTATCGACATCGAGAGCGAGAATGATAGGATTTTTCATGGGGCTGGCGCGGTGGTTTTTATTCATAAAGGCTCCGAGCTATTATGTTCGCCAGCTTCTCATTGCCATTAGAAAGTATCAAGACGTCTCACTGTGCAGAACGGAAATTTTATATGACTTAAGCGCCATCAAGCTTAATCAAAAACAATTCTAAAAAGACAGGTCTTCACAAATGCCAAGGCTTGCATCTAGACGGGGTACCATTTGACAGCGTTCCAGACCTTACTTTCTATTGCAACCGTTGAATGGTTGGTAAAATATTTTGATACTCATTTTGCATTCCTAAAAAATGAAAGCAACAAGGAGGTGCTCATGAAATATTTCCTTTTTGCTTTACTCACTCTATCGTTGTCGGCGCCGACGCTGGGAAATGAACTTCCCAATGAAGAGATGGCCCCGTCCACTTTAAGTGCCAACCAAACGATCGAAGTTAATGGAATTGAAGAAGATGATGTTTCAGCGCAAACACGTTATCTTTTCTATAACTTCGGGCGGGTTCGACTTTATGATTCAGAATCTCAAAGATTCTATATCAGGAATACGGGTCGATTGCCTGTATATATCAACGACATCGACATTAGTGGCAGCGGCTTTTGGGCAAATGAAAACTGTCCTAGTCTGCTTTGGCCCGGCTTTCGATGTTCTATTCGGGTGACTTTCCGACCTAACCATATCGGCATTCATAATGGCCGTCTGAACATCTGGCTTACCGGAGCTGAAGACGTCGTTATTTACTTGCGAGGCCGAGGTGTCTGGGGATTTTAAATTTAAATAAATAAAAAAGAAGGAAGGCATTTTTTTCCTTCCTTCTTTTGATCTTATTTTATGCTCCAGTTCAAGTTCATGTTCAGTCGGCCAGTTCCTGACTTAATGTCACCCAAAGTCCACGCTTTGACTTTGTTTTCTTGCAGGTGTTTCAGAACCTCTGTGGCCACTTCTTTTTTCACTAGGATTGTTAGACCAATTCCCATATTGAAAGTTCTAAATAGTTCTTCCTGACTTAAATCGACTCTTTGTAAGATCGGCTTAAATACAGGAGCTATCTCTGTCACTGCAGGCCAGAAGCTGATGTTGAAATCAAATTTCTCGCTCATGCGTGGGATGTTTTCAACTCCACCACCCGTCATATGGGCTGCACCTAAAAATCCTTGGGGGAATTTCTTGCGAAGCTGGTTGTAGGTGTCGACATAAATCTTAGTTGGCACTAGAAGCTGTTCTTGCAGTTCTGTTTCGCTGTCATCGACGAGTTTTCTTAATAAAGAATAACCGTTTGAATGAAAACCGCTAGAGGCGATACCAATAAGCACATCCCCTTCGGACATGTTCTGATCGTTAAACATCTCTTGCGGGGTTAAGTCACCAACACTGAATCCCGCTAAATCATATTCCCCGTCTTGATAAACACCTGGCATTTCCGCAGTTTCACCACCAATCAAGGCCATGCCCGACTGACGGCAACCATCAACCATGCCAGCGATCAATTCTTCACTGACTTTGGTGTCGAGCTTTCCGAAGGCCATATAGTCAAGAAAGAACAAAGGCCTTGCGCCGACACACAAGAGGTCATTCACACACATGGCAACCAGGTCGATACCTATGCCATGGTGCTTGTTTAATTTTTGCGCTAGTTTGAGTTTAGTGCCCACGCCATCAGTGCACGAGGCCAAATATCTATCTTCACTTAGTTTGTAAACGGCGGCGAAACCACCGATTCCCTGCAAAACTTGATCATTAAATGTTGTCGGAACAAGGTTTTTAATTCTTTCAACAAAGGCGTCTGCTTTTGTGATATCAACGCCAGCTTCTTTATAGTCTACGGATT
This sequence comes from Bdellovibrio bacteriovorus, assembly GCA_041888585.1. Lineage (GTDB taxonomy): Bacteria > Bdellovibrionota > Bdellovibrionia > Bdellovibrionales > Bdellovibrionaceae > Bdellovibrio > Bdellovibrio bacteriovorus_I. The sequence continues at coordinate 2,589,613 of CP168971.1, forward strand.
TCATAAGCTTTTTCCTTTAGTGTAAAAAGTGACGACGACCTGTGAACATCATGGCAACGCCTAAGCGGTCGGCTTCGGCAATAACTTCTGAATCTTTCACAGAACCACCAGGTTGGATAATGTATTTTACCCCTAGCTTTGCTGCCACTTGAACGGAGTCAGCAAATGGGAAAAAAGCGTCAGAGGCTAGAACAACTTCTGACACATCTGAGATCTTTTTATCCTCTAGGCGCGAGGTGATTAATTTTTCAATGCAATCAATACGGTTGGTTTGACCTGAGCCCATGGTAGTTAACTCAAACTCAGGTCCATCCTGACTGCAGATTGCAATCGCATTGCTTTTAAGGTTTTTCACTGCAAGCATGGCGAACGAAGCTAATCGTTTTTTATCGTCAGCGAATGTTTTAGCGGTTACGACCTTCATGTTTGAAAGATCAAAAGTATCTTGTTGTTGCACCAACAAACCACCTTCAATGCTTCTTATCTGCCATGAATTTTTAGCTTGAACACCGATCTCCATGATTCGGCAGTTCTTTTTCAGTTTTTCGCGAGCGCTTTCCGTAAAGGAAGGAGCTAAAATCACTTCGACGAATTTTTCAGAGAAGAATGCCGCCACTTCCTCGTTAACCGCGAAGTTTAAAGCGATGATGCCGCCGAAAGAACTTTTCTCGTCACCCTTCCAGGCTTTTTCTAAAGCGCGTAATGGGGTTTCGGCTAAAGCTAACCCGCAAGGCGTATTATGTTTCACCACCACAGCAGTCGGTAAAGCCTTTTCACCTTGCCAGCTATGAACGTCTTGCAAAGTCTTTAAAGCAAAGTCGGCATCAAGGTAGTTGTTGTAGGACATTTCTTTACCTTGTAACGAGCGACTGTGGGCTAGGCCTTCTTGAAAAGGATCCTTTAACACGAAAGCTTTTTGGTGAGGATTTTCACCATAACGAAGACCTGCGCCTGCTTGTTGGTTTAAGTATCCTGCGATCGCTAAGTCATAAAAAGCTGTCATCGTGTAAACTTGAGCGGCACATTTTTGGCGGAATTCAAAAGTCGTTGCACCTTTGCTTTCCGTGAACTCGTGAATAAATTGAGGATACTGGTTGGGTTCGCAAAGCACTGTGACTGAGCGGAAGTTTTTTGCACCTGCTCTGAGTAGTGTTGGACCACCGATATCAATGTTTTCGATGCACTCTTGAAATCCACCTTGTTTGGCCAGAGTTTCATGGAAGGGATAAAGATTTACCACAACAAGATCGATGGGCTCGATATTTAAATCCTTTGCTTGCGCGATATCTTGGGGGTCTTCTCTTCTGAAAAGCAATGACGAAGCTATTTCAAAGCTGATGGTTTTCATGCGCCCTTGGAAAGCTTCCCCTTTTCCACTTAGATTTTCCACGGGAGTAATCTTGTAACCAGCCTCTTGCAAAGCCTTGGCAGTTCCTCCGCTTGCAATAAGCTCTACGTTTTGTGCGGCTAAGGCTTTAGCTAAATCTATTAATCCTGTTTTATCAGATACACTTAATAAGGCGCGACGGATTTGAGCCATTATTTACTCCTTAAAAAATCAACAGCACTTTTAAAAAATTCTAAGCCCCAGGCTTTGCCAGCAAATGGCAAATGCCAGTCGTGCAGGGCCGCTTCAGGATGGGGCATCAACGCGAAGACAAGACCAGAGCTATCACAGACACCGGCAATTTGGGCTTGAGCTCCATTTACGTTCTCTGTGTATCTGAGTACCGCTTGGTGTTTTTCTAATAAACGCTTTAAAGCCGTTTCTTCTTTGCAGATAAAGCGTCCTTCACCATGGCGAATGGGTAGCACGAAATTTTTTGGTAAAGACTTCGTCCATACGCATGGGGATTTTTCATCCCTGTCTAATTCGACCCAACGATCAATGAAATGCCCTTGTTCGTTCTTCACTAAGGCGCAGGTTCGTTGAAAGTCAGCATCTGGCAATAGACCCAGGCGAATCAGGGTTTGAAAGCCGTTGCAGATTCCCAGGACCGGTTGAGTTTTGACGAACTTTTGCAGTTCTGTCTTTAAGGTGTTTTCCAACTTTAAAGATAAAATCTGACCGCTTCCTAAGTGATCGCCGAAAGAAAATCCTCCCGGAAAAACCATGGCCTGGTAATCGTGCAGGCTTGTGGGATTTTTTAGCAGTTCATTTACGTGAACTTTACAAGCTTCCCCACCTGAAAGGTCAATGGCCCGAGCCGTTTCATTTTCACAATTAATTCCATCACCCCAGAGGACTAAAAACTTAGGCTTCATAGACATTTTCGACCCCTTTAGACCAAATATTTCTTAAATCAGAAACAGCAATATGAGCTGACGTGTTTGCGAAATTCCATTCAAGGTTTGAAGTGTTTGTAACTTCACCTAGATTTAGGCAAACCCCTGCGAAATGTTGTTCGAAGACAGCTTTGTTTTCTGCTGCCACGCTCATGACGAATAAAGAGCCTGTTTCTGACCATAGTTGATTCCAGCTAAGGCTTTGCAGATTCAATTTTGCGCCCAGATTATTTCCAAAGCAGGATTCTGCTATTGCCGTCATCACGCCGCCTTCGGAAATATCATGGCAGGATTTGATCAGTGTTTTTTTATTTGCTTGAAAGATCTTTTTGTAAAGTTCCTGATTCCCGTTCAAGTCAGGATACTCAGGGCTGGTTTCTTCGGTTTTAAATTCCTGTGCGAACGCGGAAGCGTACAAACTTTCCGTCAGTTTTCCGACAAGATAGATTGCATCGCCGGATTCTTGAAAAAATCCTGGAGTAACTTTTTTAGCGTCAGGAATTTGACCAATAGCTGTCACTAATAGTGTCGGTGGTACCGAGATTTTGACAGTGTTGCCATCCTTCGTTTTGCCGATAAAATCATTTTTCATACTGTCTTTGCCACTGACAAACGGAGCTTTGAATGATTGAGCAGCATCATACAGTCCCGCGCACGCCCGTACTAACTGCGCCATTTTATGATGGGCATCAGGGTTACTTGCTTTAGCTATTGGATCTGGCCAGCAGAAGTTATCCACTAAGGCCATTTTTTCTGGATTCACTCCCGTGGCGACAAGATTTCTGACGGACTCATCGACGGCTTTTTGGGCCATAAGATAAGTATCGTAGTATGAAAATTGCGGGCAAAGTCCGTTTGATACTGCGACGGCATTATTTTCTTCACCACCATGGACACTCAAATCGATGACACCTGCATCGTTTGCACCTTGTTGAGTCGAACCACCGTAGGGTTTTAATCTAGTAGCCCCTTGAACCTCGTGATCGTAGTATCTGACCAATGGTTCGCGGGAAGCTACGTTTGGTGACGCTAGAACTATTTTTAATGCCGTGACAAGTCCATGGCTGTCTTTTACCGGGATTTCCTTTTTCGGTGTCGCTCTAAAATACTCTTTATATTCCTTCGCTCCTTCGAAGTGCGCTGGCACCTTCATTCGGCTTAAGCCTTCGTGTAAGAAGTGTAAATCCAAGGCAGCTAACATTGTGGAACCATGGTGAACTTCAAAGCTGCCGGAATTGGTAAATTCCCCTAAAACACTGGCTTCAACCCCCATGTCTTCGGCAAGTTGCAAGAAGGCTTTTATATCATCAGGTTTAATAGCGTAGGACATGCGTTCTTGGGATTCGCTGACTAGCATTTCCCAATATTCTAAGCCGTTATATTTGAGCGGGTGTTTGCTTAGATCTAATCTTGCGCCACCAGAAAATTGCGCCATTTCACCAATAGAAGAGCTTACACCGCCGGCACCGTTATCAGTGATGGCTTGGATATATCCCTTATCGCGAGCTTGCAAAGTGAAATCCAGCAGACGCTTTTGGGTGATGCTATCCCCAATTTGCACGACGTTTGAAGAAACTTGATCGTGCAGTGCCAAAGAGCTAAAAGTCGCACCATGCACCCCGTCTTTTCCAAGACGGCCGCCCGCTACCACAATTAGATCGCCAGCTGCGATTCTTTTTTCTTCTGAAGGTCTATTGTTAACTTTTTTAGGCATGATTCCTAAAGAGCCCACAAAAATTAAAGGTTTTGCAGCAAATTCAGAGGCAAAATAAAAGCTGCCGTTAACAGTTGGAATACCACTTTGATTTCCACCTTCCTCCACCCCTTGATGGACACCGCGGAAAATAATACTTGGATCTTTTAAAAGCTCAGGGCGTTCTGGAGCATCTGCTGCAGGGAAGAGATCTTTTTTTGAAAGACAGAAGACATCCGTGTTCGCGATCGGTTTTGCGCCGAGCCCACAACCTAGGATGTCGCGATTAACGCCTAAGATTCCAGTAAGTGCTCCCCCGAAGGGATCAAGAGCTGAAGGACTGTTGTGAGTTTCGACTTTCACGCACACATTAAGGTTTTTATCGAAGTCGACGATGCCCGCATTATCTTTAAAAACAGAAACTAGGTAACCGCAACTTTCAAGATCCTTAGTAGCTTTTTGAATGTAGCTTTTGTAAAGACTTGTGATTTTTTTAGCCCCCAAAGAAGGGAAATTTCCCTTTTCTTCGGTGTAGTCCACTTCGGCTGCGAAGATTTTATGTTTACAATGTTCACTCCAAGTTTGCGCTAAACATTCTAGCTCTACCTCAGTGACTTTGTTGGCCCAGCCTAGAGCTTGGCGGGACTTTGAAAGTTCGGGATTAGAAAAGTGGGCGATGATGGTTTTAATTTCTTCATCACTGAGAGCAAGGCCACGCTCTGCATTTATTTTATTTAAAACTTCTTCATTGAGATCGAAAAGTTCTAACTTACGGTTTCCAATTTCTGGTGAATTCCAGAAGTTCGCGAAATTTTGCCATGGATTGTTTTTCTGCAGTTCAGAACCGCGGATAATTTCCAGTTTGTTTAATAATGGGTTTGCCAGGGATTGAAACATGATTTTTTCAATTTGCGCTTTTGAATAATCCCCTTGGATTTCTAACTGCCATCCGCTGTGGGCTTCGATTCCGAATTCCTGCCAAGAGTTCACTGTGCCTGGCGCAAATAACATTAAAGCTTCTGTTGCCGACCTTGCTAAGTTATCAGTAACCCCAGCGAGAAAGCGTATTTCCAGGTAAGTGGCTGCGGGATTGAATGCCGGAAAGCCGTGTTCGATTTCTTCAGCCACGGGATCAAAGAAAATCTTATCCATCAAAGTTTCAAGTTTAAGCTCTTTTGCAAAACCAGGAGTTTTTTCTACGAGCCAATATACGCGTCTAAGACATAAGTCACTTAGAGGAGCTTCTTTTGCAAACGCCTTTTTTAGGGCGTTTTCAGTGCTGTGGTCGTAAAGACTTCGGACTGATATTCTTTTCATTTAATAAGTCTCCTGAAAATGAATGGTCTTATATTTTTTTGATGCGAGATCCTGTAAAAAACCGGTGTACATTTTATGTTCTAAACGATGAATTTCTTCAGCCCAGCTTTCTAGCGAATGGGATGGGTTTAACGACAGTTCTTCTTGCAATAGGATTTTGCCGGTATCCATGCCTTCGTCGACAAGATGAATAGTCACTCCGGTTTTTTCTGCTTTGTCGGCGTGGGCCCGGGCGATGGAATCTTTACCGGGGTATTCTGGCAAAAGCGAAGGATGAATATTAACCACTTGCGACTGGTGGCCATGCCACTTTGATAGTTGATTTAAAAAAGAAGCTGAAATCAGGCGCATATATCCCGCCAATAAGATCCAGTCGATGTGGTGTTCACGCAGAACATTTAGGATTTCCACTTCATGAATTTCGCGGGTTTGCTTTTTTTCGATCAAATAAGTTCTTACGCCGGCAGTTTTAGCTTTTTCTAAAACTGGAGCATTTAATTTATCGGAAAGAACAAATTCGATATTCAAGGACGAATTCGGAAGCTCTTTTGCTTTATTAATTAAGGCCATGGCATTAGAACCAGTACCTGAAGCAAAGATCGCTACGCGAATTGGTTTCATTGGCCGATATCCTTTCTGAAATACATGCCTTCATAAGCTATTTTTTGGATGTCTTCATAGGCTTGCATGCGCGCTGATTCTTTAGAGGAAGCAAGAGCCGTGACACCTAGAACTCTCCCGCCAGAATTTACAAGCTTCTGATTTTTTTCGCTGACGCCAGCAAAGTACAATTGGGTGTTCAGCTTCGGGGGCAGATTCAACTCCGCTCCTAAAAGCATATTAGCCTCTGGATAGCCTTTGCTGACAGCCACAACGTGAACGGAGACTTTTTCTGAAAGCTTGCAGTTCTTTGTTGCTAGTTCATGTCTTGTTGCCGCAGAAATAAGTTCCAGTAAATCACTTTGAATTCTTGGCATGAGAGCCTGGGTTTCTGGGTCCCCCATACGCACGTTGTATTCCAGGACGTAAAGGCCTTTTGCTGTTTTCATTAAGCCCGCAAACAAGAAACCCTGATAAGAAAGATTTTTTTCGTGAAGGCTGTTTAAGGTCTTGTCGAAAATCTGATGGATAGTTTCCGCATCTTCCTTCGTAATAAAATCACAGGGACTGAAAGCTCCCATGCCGCCAGTATTGGCACTAAAAAGATCAGGGGTGATCCGTTTATAGTCACAAGCTGTTCCCAGGATGACAAAATCTTTGCCATCACAAAGAGCGAAAGCAGAAAGCTCTTTTCCGATCAGGCATTCTTCAATCAATAATGGAAAACCGAACTGCGTGGTAAGACTTAATAAACCTTCAAGAGCGTGCGCCTTGTTTTCACATACCCACACACCTTTACCGGCAGCTAAGCCGTCCGCTTTTAAAACCAAGGGACTTGTAAAGTCATGGGCTTCAATCGCCGCCTTTGCTTCATTTAAATCATGGGTCACAAGTACTTGAGCCGTCGGGACCCCTGCATCGTGAAGAATATTTTTGCAGAAAAGTTTTGAAGATTCTAATTGAGCTACGTTTTTTGTCGGCGCAAAACAAGGAATTCCCTGCATTTCTAGGCGGGCTTTGAGGTCTGACAGAATCAAAGCCTCTGGTCCGATAATCACCAAAGACACTTTGTTTTCTAAGCAAAATGCCTCAATGGCATCAGCTGTTTCAACTGGTGCGCAGTTGATTCCCGCCCTTGCCATGCCCGGATTGCCAGGACAAACCCACAACTCGCTGAGCAGATTTGATTCCTTTATCTTTTGGGCTAAGGCGTGTTCACGCCCGCCCTTACCGACAACAACAACTTTCATTAAACTAGCTCCAATGCTTTCTGAGCTTTCTGATGCCACAACTTTAAATTCAAATCAGAGGCAAATGGCTTGGTTCTGCCAACAACAACCGCAACCTCATTTGCAAGGGCTTTATAAAGTAAAGAGCTGACTTCAATATGCTCTGAAGAAAGTGTTTGGGGATGCTGACCAAGTTCATCTTTGCAGATAGCTTTCCAATCCTGGGACTTACGTTCTTGGGCAAGTTCCTTTGATTTCTTAACAGCTTCATTCCAAGGAGTGTTCGCATAAAGTTGACGAAGGAATTCTTTTGATAAAGGCAAACCTTCGTAAGTCAGGCGAAGCTCATCAGGACCGATGGAATCCACTAGCAAAAGCTCACGATCGCCGTTGGCTTTTCTAGCTCCGAAGGCGAATTCAAGTTTGCCGTCCCATAACTTCACTCCGAAAGATGCAAAAAGTTTTTCAAGTTCTGAGCTGATGATTTGCGTTTGTTCTTTAAGAGATTGCAATTCTGTTTCAGAAAGAATGTTCATTTCTGAAATCTCTTGGCGGCTTAAGTAGCGATCTGAAGTTTCTAATTTAGTAGAAAATTCCACCAACGCTGGTGTGAACGTCGTTTCACCGTTTGGAACTTCGTTTAAGCCAAGATCTTTTAGATAAGCCGGATTCTTTTTTAGACGCCCCTCAAGCGAGTTTCCTTGCCCTAAGTGCTTACGGAAAATCACTTCCAGTGGCACTAGGCAGTGTGTGGGATTGTCTTGATAGATGGTGTAGTCATACTGACCTTCTACCCATTCTGGTCTAAGCACATTTACGGATTGAACTTCGATGGATGTGGGGCTTGCCGACGCTACGTAATGAGAGTTGTAGCCTTTTTTTGCCAGATATTCAAAGAACGATGCCGCCATAGAAGCTAAGGCTTCCCCTTTTTGTGGGATTTCATTTGGCATTTCTCCCCAATCAAAAATGGAGTAGCGGTTGCTGTATTCAAAAACCAAATTCTCAGAATTTTTCTTATAAAGATCTTTAACTGAACCTTTGTAAATTAGTTCCATGCGGAAGCTCCCATTTCACTTAGTTTTTTCCACTGAAGGACGAAGTTGCCGATATTGTTGGCGCCCACCCACATGCCGCCTTGTCTTGCTTTATTGAAAAAATCCAAAGCCATCTGCGTGCTTGCTAATTGTTCTTTTTCACAAAGGAACAAGTTTAAGCCCATGACTTTGGGGATTTCAAAAGGACTTACGATTTCGCCCACGTATTGTGGATCAGAGCTTTGAGTCCACTGAACATCCACGCCACTTTGCGTGCGGATTTCTTCTAAGGCTTTTTGAATTGGTGAGTAGGATTCAAGGTCCTTATTCCAGTGCATAAGGATTTTATCTTTTGGCATGTTCTTCCAGCGCAAGAGATAGTCAGAAATTTTAAGTGCGTTTTCTTCAGTCACGCACATCACAGGAACACCTTTCGGCATTTGTACGATAGCTAAGAAAGCATCCAGTCCTGAGAAGGCGCCATTCACTGCAACACCGAAAACGGGTTTTTGTGTTAATGAAGCTACAACTCCAGGTAAGTGCGCAGCAAGGCCTGCTCCTGCTACAAAAACATCCGCTCCGCCAGTTGTGACGATTTCACGTACACGGTCTGGGTTACGGTGAGCAGAAGCGACTTCCATTTTCACGTCACCAGATTTTTCTAATGACCGACATAGGGGGCCGTAAACTCTTTCGTCACTGGCACTGCCAAAAAGAACTTGGATTTTCATAATGCGTTCTCCTTTTTTCCATCTCCGCCGATATTGACCTGGCGAGTTTTTAGAAAGTTTTCTGTTGAAACAGGAACTGGATAATCACCGTCTAAGCAAGCACTGCAAAGACTTTCTAAACCCAGTCCTTCTTTTAATCTGTTTAAAGGTAAGAATACGAGACCGTCGACCTCGAGGACTTTTGCCACTTCTTCTTCGGTTTTTTGAAAAGCGACCAACGACTCCCCTTCCGGAAAATCGATTCCATAAAAACACGGATGGCGAATGGGCGGACAAGTGCTGGCAAGATAAACTTTTTCCGCCCCGGATTCGCGTAGAAGGCGGATGATGCGCGCAGAAGTGGTTCCCCGCACGATGCTGTCATCGACGAGCAAAATCTTTTTGCCGCGAATTTCACTTTCAACGGGCGAAAGTTTTAGATTCACCATCATTTTGCGCAATTCTGGCTGATTGACGATGAAGCTGCGTTGTACGTAGCGATTTTTAATTAAAACTTCGCGATATGGTTTTTCTAAAACTTCAGCGAGCCTGCAAGCGGCGGCCCTTGATGTGTCTGGCACCGGAGCCACTACATCTATATCTAATCCTTTTTTCTTACACTCTTCAGCTAAGATTCGACCCAGGTTGAGTCGCACTTCATAGACCGGGCGGCCATGCCATTCTGTTTCTGAACCAGCAAAATAAACCCATTCAAACATGCAAGGGCGGGCTTTCTTTTCGCTAAGCAAGAAGGAATGAAGATTTAAATCTTTGTCGACAAAAACCAGCTCCCCCGGTTTTAGATCACGCCAGTATTCGTAACCTAAACCAAAGAAGACCTGTTTTTCTGAAGCAAAACAGTAGCTATATTTATTACCATTTTTTCTACGGCCCACAAGCAATGGTCTAATTCCATTTTTATCACAGAAAGCGAACATGCCTTGGTCTGCTAGCATCGCTATTGCGCTGTAAGCCCCGTGGACTTGCTCTAAAAGTTCTTTGATCGATGCCGCAAGATTTTCAGGCAAAGACGCTGTGTCTTGCCGGGAAGCAAGGCCCACCGCCGTCATATGCAAAAGGATCTCTAAGTCATTGCGAGAAAAAGTCCAACGCAGTTTGCGATTACGAAGGTAGTCCACGACTTCGTCATAATTAGTGACGTTTCCGTTATGGATCATTCCTATACCGTAGGGATAACTTAGGAATAATGGCTGAAGGTCTTCCTTATCAACAGTTCCGATGGTGGAATAGCGGGTATGACCGAGCGCCATGGACCCTTTCAGTCTGAGGCGGCGTTCGGTACTGAAAACGTCTTCCACCAGTCCCAAATCTTTTTCTAAATGGAACTGCGAGCGATCAAAATCGTAACTTAGAATTCCCGCAGCATCCTGCCCACGATGTTGTAACGCGAATAGTGCTGGATAAAGTTTTTCTCCCGCACTGTCTTCTCCGATAAGGCCAACAACTCCACACATGGGCTATTCTCCAAAAAAAAACGGAGTCATATAGACTCCGTTTTCAAAAATAATATTCAAATTTTGCTGACACTTCGGGTATCCGAGCGCATTTCTCTTGGCACGCCCTTTCGAGGGCCAATGGACCGGCTTATCGTTATCAAACAATCTGTGTAACAGTCGTTGAGTCATGGATACTCTTTTTAAAAAAATGTTTGGTGAGTCCAGAAGCTATCGAGACCTACAGAGTTTGGTCAATACCCCTAACAGAATCCTGACAAAACTGTTCAACACAGCAAGCCACAACTAGGATTTTTTAACTAAGATCACAGCGATAAATGAAGTGGTGATACCGATTAAAACCAAACTTGAAAGAGTGGACGAATTGATTAAACCCGCATTAAAGGCAAAGTTCGCAGCAATGATTTCCATGGCACCGCGGGCATTTAAAAGAGATGCTAAATTAAGTGCATCACGGTGGTTTGCACCACTCCATCTGGCCGCCCAATAAGTTCCTACAAGTTTAACGAAAATAGCTACTAAGAATAGAATTGCAAAATCGTTTAAAGAAAAAGACGCTTTAAGGTCTATTTGCCATCCTAGGGCTGCAAAAAACAGCGGCGCCAGAAACCACTTTTGTAGTGAGCCGGTCTGCAGTTTTCTAGCGGTATTAAAAAAATAACCTAGGATAATCCCTGCAAAAAAAGTCAAAACCACCCAGTGGGATAACAGCCAAGACCCCACATCACTGGAGGGTATCAAGAATGCCATCCCAGCCCAGGCACAAATATCGACAAGACTCGCAAGCGTTATCGTCTTTCTTGCAAGGTTTGTTTCATATAGACCTTTTTCCTTTAGAATTTGAATCGTTATAGGTAAAGCTGAAATAGCTAAAGCAAGGCCGATAAAATAATTTTGGGCAAATAAGAAGTAAGAAATGACGAAGGGAAAAACAAAAGTTCCAAGAAAAACCTTGGCATAAAAGGTTTTGTTTTCCTTGATATCTAAAAACCGCAGCTCCCAGCCGGCTAATGCTAAGAATATCGCCCCAGCAATTGATGATAATGGTTTAAAGAACGCAGGCATGGCGATGCCCAGAAGCGAGGGACCTAAAATCAAACCCACTATCAACCACATCACCAGTTGCATTTTTTAATCCTTGGGTTTTTTGTGGTATTTGCGATAACCAAACCAGCTTAACGAAAGCACTGAAAATACCAGTGCCAAAGTCACATAGATCTGACCTTCGCTAGTTCCCTCTTCAGCAGCTTTAATTCCCAAGTAAAAGACAGCGGTCTTAGTGATAAGCATCGCTTGAACCAAAATCCAGATGTAGGAAAACAGTTCCCAGAAAGTTTTTTGCTCTTCGGTCTTAGGTTTGATTTCTTTTTTTAAAAGCCGTGTTTCCCCCCAGCACTGATTCCCGTGAAAATCGCGCACAACGGATTCCCATGCCTTTGGGAAACTCTGCTCCTCGTCTTGCCTGACGAATTCAGAAAGCTTTGCCATGGCTGTTTTACGGAAGAATTCAATGGATTCTGAACTCCAGTGTCCTCCCGCACTTTGCCACAGATCCTGGGCAATGGATTTTTCAAGGTGCTTTAAAAATTCCTGACCTTCAGTAGACAATTGTTGGTGGGATTGAAATTCAGCGGCAAGGGAATTTGACATGTTCCCTTTTTAGTACAGAACCCGAAGACACACAAGAAAGTAAGGGACAGTGGGGCTCAAATAAGAGCCCCGCTGAAAGATATTATTCATTAATTACGACAATAAGAGTTTTCCATTTAATGGCGCGGACGGGATTTCCCCAGCGATCTTTTGACACTGTACCGTCTCTTTTTATGACCGGCATGAGTCCTTTTCCGTGGGCTTCAATCTGTCTATAAAAGTATTCTGCATTTTCTTTCAAAAGTCTTACGCAGCCGCCAGAAGCTCTGGTGCCTAATTCTTTATAGTGATCAGGAGTTGTCGCATGCACAGCCACCCCGCCGTTAAAGAATACAGAAAATTCCATATTGGCTTTCCAAGTGTGGGAATAGTGATTGCGCACTAATTGGTAAGGATAGAAGTAACCCACTGGCGTTGCACTAAAGTATCTTCTGCCACTCTTTGCCAGTTCCCATCTTTCACGCCCCGTTGAAACTTGCCATACGCTTGTTTGAAATCCGTTTTCGTACATAACCAAGGTTTGCGCAGTCGGTCCACGGTTGGATTTATTGATGATCACAACCAACGGGTATTCAGAGATCAGATTAGCCGCCTCAGATTTGTAAAAATCATCATACGACAGGACTTCAACACCCATCTCTGTTCGCGGGAAACCTAACTCCTCAGCGATTTCATCAGGTGAAATTAGATCATCAAGTTGTGGCTGAGAGGTTAATTGCTCAGCATTCGCACCCAATGTTGAAACCAGCAGTAACGATAACAAGAAGAACTTTTTCATTGGACCCTCCTCCGTGAAAGGTAGCTATTTATAACTGTAAACCTGTCGTCATTGTGGTCAACTGGGCTTGACTCCACAGAAGACAAATCACTTCTTATGTTCAACGTTAACCAACACCAGCCTAGAACTTCATGATGGGAAATAAATTACCGGCTCAAGAGATTTCCAAACTATCGTTGTGAAAAAGGAGTTTCATATGAAAGGGTTCACTAAGACAACGCTGTTTAGTCTGTATCTTTTCAGTTTTATTTTATGAATCAGAAATTTACGCGCTAATGAGGAATTCTTAAATAAAAAAGGAGAGTCATCGACTCTCCTTTTCTAATTTCAATTAACATTTTCTTACAAACTAAACGCCAAGAAGTGATTTTATTTCCGCCATCAAGTTATCAGGATGAACCTTTTTCATTTCTTTCGTCTTTCTTTCTACGACTTCGATCTCGTTATTATCAAGACCCCGTTTACCAAGAACCACGCGAAGAGGCATACCCAACAAATCAGCGTCCTTGAATTTCACACCCGGACGCTCGTCTCTGTCATCCATCAATACCTCGATACCTTGAGCGTTTAACTGATTATAGAATTCATCAGCTTTCGCCATGATCTGCGAATCTTTTGGATCAAGGACACACATATGGACGTGGAATGGCGCAATCGATTTTGGCCAGATGATTCCATCCGCATCGTGGGATTGTTCGATCGCCGCCTGCACCGTACGAGTCACCCCGATACCGTAACAACCCATTTCAAATGGTTGTACTTTACCTTGTTGATCAAGGAAGGTAGCACCCATTTTTTGCGAATACTTTTTACCTAGGTAAAACACATGACCCACTTCGATCCCGCGGTAAGCTTTTAAGCGACCGTTAGATTGTGGGTCTTTATCACCGGCTTTTGCCATTCTAAGATCACCGATTTTAGTGATATTGAAATCACGCCCATGATTGACGTTCTTTAAATGGAAACCATCTTCGTTGGCACCAACGATATAGTTTTTAAGGCCTTCAACACCGTTATCCATGTAAACTGGAATGTGCAAGCCCACAGGTCCACAGGAGCCTGGAGAGGCCCCTGTCACTTCTTTCACTTCTTCGTCAGTCAACATCAGTGGAGGATTTGTCATACCCAGCATGTTTTTAACTTTAACTGGATTCACTTCGTCTGAACCGCGCAATAAAACTGCGAACGCTTTTAGGGATTTGTCTTTAGGATCAAAGCCTTCGTTGCCGCTAAAGTATAAAGTTTTAACTAATTCTTTAGCTGGAATGCCTGTCAGTTTTTCTAGGTCTGCAATAGTCTTCGCACCTGGAGTCGCAAACTTTTCTAAAGGCTTTAACTCTGTATCCTTGCTTACGTATGGCTCAGCATCGATAGCTGGGCACACTTCGACATTGGCTGCAAAGTCAGTTGTATCAGACACTAATAGAGCGTCTTCACCCGCATCCGCCAACAATTGGAATTCATGCGTTTGTGAACCACCGATATTTCCGGCATCTGCTTGTACGATACGATAGTTTAAATTTAAACGATCAAAAATCGCTTTGTAAGCATCATACATTGAATCGTATGCTTTAAGGGCACCAGCTTGATCTGCATCAAAACTGTAAGCGTCCTTCATAATAAACTCACGACCACGCATCAGACCAAAACGAGGGCGGATTTCATCGCGGTACTTCGTTTGAATTTGATAAATATTCTTTGGTAAATCACGATATGATTTTAGATCGTTACGAACGTAGTCCGTAATTGCTTCTTCATGGGTTGCGCCTAAGCAGAACCAATGCTTATTGCGATTTTGGAACTTTAACAGTCCATCGCCCATTTCATTCCAACGGCCGGTTTCTTCCCACAACTCGCGGGGATGGACCATTGGCATTAAAACTTCAAGGCAGTTTCTTTTGTTAAGCTCTTCACGAATGATGTTTTCAAATTTACGAATCGCACGCAAACCCAAGTTGCCGTAGGTAAAGATACCCGGCGCAAGCTTCTTCATAAATCCGCCACGGATTAATAACTTGTGGCTGATGATTTCTGCATCAGAAGGAGCTTCTTTCATAGTGTAGATATGGGATTTGGACCATTTCATAGCTGTCTATTTCCGTTCTTTTAGTTGTCTTTTGTATCAATTCCGTAGGCTTTGATTTTTCTATGAAGATAACTTCTTTCTAGACCAATCACTTCAGCAGTTTTACTGATGTTGCCGCTGTTTTCGGATATTTTACGTAATAAATAATCTTTTTCAAATTGGGCACGGGCCTCGCGGAAAGTGGAAAGATCCTGCATTTCAACGGCCTTTTCATCTTCTTTATCGATCAGGCCTGCAAAACGCACGTCGTGCACATCCACAAACTCTCCCGGAGTTAAGATGTAAACTCGCTCGATAAAATTCTTAAGCTCGCGCACGTTGCCTGGCCATTGGTAGGCCAACATCTTTTCAATGGCTTGTTCAGAAAAGGCTTTTTTCGGATAACCACTTTCACGGGACACATTATCAGAGAAGAAAGACACCAAAACTGCAATGTCTTCTGGATGTTCACGTAATGCAGGAATGCGGAATGGAATAACATTCAGGCGGTAGTAAAGGTCTTCACGGAAGCGACCTTCTTTAACTTCTTTTTCCAAGTCTTTAGAAGAGGCTGCGATTACGCGCACGTCGTTTTCGATGAATTCCGCACCACCCACGCGCGTGTATTTTTTGTCGTCTAAGAAACTCAGAAGCTTTGTTTGCGTTGCCATATTCATATCAGCAATTTCAGCGATATAAAGAGTTCCACCTTGGGCTAAATCCAATTTGCCTTTTTTAGTGCGGTCTACTCCAGGCATGGCGCCCTTTTCAATTCCGAAGATTTCACTATCAAGCAAATCTTCGGGAATTCCTCCGCAGTTGATTTCAACGAATGGACGACTGGCCCTAGCGCTCATGTAATGAATATTTTGTGCTACAAGCTCTTTACCAGTACCAGCTTCCCCTTGAATTAGAATCCAGGAATTTGTCGGCGCTACGCGCGCGATGATCTGCTTAGTTTGCACAATCGACGGTGCTTCACCGATAAGGGCGATGGATTTTCTTAATTTATTTAACAACAAAACTTTTTCTTCTTTTTGTTGTTGGTAGCTGATGATGTTTGAAATCACGATCAGGATCTTATCCATTGAAAGCGGTTTTTCGATAAAATCCCAAGCGCCCAGTTTGGTCGCCTTCACCGCAGTTTCAATAGTACCGTGACCGGAAATCATCACAAATTCCACATGGGGAAATTCTTGTCTAGCGCGAGTCAGAACTTCGATGCCGTCATACTTCCCTGGCATCCAGATATCCAAGAACACAACATCTGGTTGAACATCACGAATGGCTGCTAAACCTGATTCACCGTCATGGGCTAATGAAACTTGATAGCCTTCGTCTTTTAAAGCCGCAGACATCACATCACGGATGGGAGCTTCATCATCAATAATTAGAATTTTAGTTTCGTGAGTCATGATGACCTCTTTCTATTCGCCTGCGGGTTTCCACGCATCGACTTCATTCACTGGCATTTCGATGACCATTTTCACTCCCCTAGGTTCGTTGGCAGTGGCGCGGATAAAACCGCTGTGATCTTCGATGATCCTTTTAACGATCGCTAAGCCTAGCCCAGTTCCGCCATCTTTTGTAGAGTAGTATGGCTCAAAAATACGACTTCGATCCGCAGCAGGGATGCCTTCCCCATTATCAGCCACCGTGAGGCGCACTGTTTTGATATCTCTGTCGTACTGAGTCATGATTTTTACGGCAGGTTGTTGCTCTTTAGCCACAGCAGACACCGAATTATCCACAAGATTTACTAAAACCCGTTGGATTTGCTCGGGGTCAAATTTGAAGTCAGGAAGCTCTTCATCTTTGGCAAAATCAAAACGGATGTTGGGATGGGCTTGGCGGTAAAGACGTAAAGACTCATCAACCACTGCATTCAGGTTTGCAACCACTGGACGAGCCTGCGGTAAGCGCGCAAAGTTACTAAACTCGTTAACCAGATTTTTTAAACCATCCACTTGTTTTACGATCATCGTGGTACATTCACTAAACGCAGGATCCGTGATGCTTGTACCGAACTTTCTTTGCAAGCGTTCCGCCGAAAGTTTGATTGGTGTCAGAGGATTTTTAATTTCATGGGCGATACGGCGAGCCACTTCCGTCCAAGCGGCTGCACGCTGGGCATTCACGATCGGGGTCATATCGTCGAATACTAAGATCTTACCGATCTCTTGGCCTTTTTCATCCTTCAGCAAAGAAAGATTCATCATCAAAGGCACAGCTTCACCTTGAACATTCAGACGCATTTCTTTTTGAATACTTTCGATCTTATGATCCACCATGGTTTTTTGCAGCTCTGCAAATGTTCTAAAGTATTCTAAGGTCAGCAGTTCACGGACAGATTTGCCAATAAATTTTTCTGGATCAATTTTTAATAATTGCGCCGCATGACGATTGATTGTCGTAACAATCCCATGCTCATCAACCGAAATCACCCCCGCACTGACGTTACGAAGGACCGTGTCCGTATAGCGAGCATGTTGATCTAGTTCTTGCAAAGTTTTTTCCAAAGTCACAGTCATGGAATTAAAACTTGTGATCAGGTCATTGATTTCTTCAGAACCCGCCTGAATCTGCAGTGGCGTATAATCCCCACCTGCAACTCGTCGGGTT
Source organism: Bdellovibrio bacteriovorus (assembly GCA_041888585.1). GTDB lineage: Bacteria > Bdellovibrionota > Bdellovibrionia > Bdellovibrionales > Bdellovibrionaceae > Bdellovibrio > Bdellovibrio bacteriovorus_I. The sequence continues at coordinate 2,607,075 of CP168971.1, forward strand.
GCGCGCCCCAGCTGCACGATTGGAATTGAAAGCTGCTTAGCTAAGTAGAATCCAAACCAAGTTGCAGCTAACAGAATTACGAAAGTCATTAAAACTAGGATGTAGAGATAAATCGACTTAAGCGGATACTCCAGGGGATTGATGTCGCGGAACTCATCATAGGCTGTCGAAATATCATTCATCTTGGTGATAAGTGATAGTGGAAGGAAACTTGATACTACGATCGCGCCCTTTTCGTTGCCCTCTTGCACCGGTACAATCACGCGGACCAAGTTACCGTCACCAAATTGATGGATGATGCTGGCCTCAGCTTGCAGTTTAATCCCTTTTTGCAGGAACTCTAAGCTGACCGGAGGAACGGTTGGAACCGTTTCATCTTCAGCAGAAACAACCACGCGTTTCCCGAATAGCGAAGGATAGTATTCAACTGAATCTAAACTGAATTCTTTACGAAGTCTTCCAACGCGATTTTTAATTTCTGCCTGGTTGCTTAGAGGTCTTACTGCATCAGCGATTTGATGGGCGAAGTGATAGTTCTTTTTCTTCGCATTAAAATAATAAGCATTAGTAACTTCGATGGAGCTTTTTAAAACCCCAGCCATCTTTGCGCTGAACCATTTATCAAAGCTTGAATTGATATAGAACACCGAAATGATGAACATCAATACTGTTGGTACAAAACTAAAGGTCACAAACGCAGCGATCAATTTTGCTTTTAGACTACTACCAAAAACCTTTCCTTGCCGTTCGACGAAGACCTTCACGACGTTGCGGAAGATCATGAACAGTAGCAATAAAAGCAGAATGATATTAAAATTTACGAGACCGAAGAAAAAGATACTGTGAACAAAAGGAAGCTGTTGGCTTGTCGCAAAGAGCCTGATTTCAAACCAGGTTAGTAACCCAAACAAAAACGACACCACAAGAACCAAAAAGATCTCGCGGCGTCGTTTTCTAAATTCCTGATCATCGGCAGGAACGAATTCGTCTTTTAGAGGCGGTGTATTTTCCATCACGCCCTATGCTAGTTTACTTTCTAGCTTTTTTCTTCTTTTTTTGTGTTTTATTTGCAGCTTTCGCGGACTTGGCTGGCTTTTGCTTTGCCATCATCGCAGCGGTTCTTAAAGCCGCGCCGATTTCCTGATTTAGACCGATCATTTCCATCACAACTTGAGCTGCTTCCGCACCCTTGTTGCCATGTTTTCCGCCGGCGCGGTCCAAAGCTTGTTCATCGTTTTCAGTCGTTAATACACCGAAACCCACAGGCTTTTTGTAATCAAGCATAAGGCGAGTCAAACCATCAGTCACCGAGTTGCAAACGTAATCATAGTGTGAAGTTTCACCACGGATCACAGCCCCCAAAGCAACCACTCCGTCGCAACCAGCATCAAAGAATGCTTGAACTGCTAATGGGATTTCTACTGCGCCTGGAACCAGGGCTGCAAAAATTTCGACACCTTCACATGACTCAAGGTAGCTGATTGCTCCCTCTTCAAGTTTTTCAGTAACTTCGTTATTCCAACGAGCTGTGACTACACCGATTTTAATTGCCATTTTTGTGCCCCTTTACGTTCTCAATTGCTACGATTTCTAGGATCTCAATACCAAATGCCTTTAAGCCCACTTTTTTCTCTGGCTTGTTGGTCAATAGACGAATTTTGTGGGCGCCGATTTCGCGCAAAATCTGTGCGCCAATACCATAATCACGCTCATCCATAATCGGAGAAGTTGGTCTAACGTCATCCATACCCATCAAAACTTGAATCTCTTGTGCAAGGCCGTGCACGCGGTTGTTGCCGCGAAGTAAAACAAAAGCACCGCTTTTCTGTTGAGAAATAAGTTTGATGCTTTCTAATACAGTCGATGCGCCTCTTTGCAGAACCGCCATAAAGTCACGGGTGAAGTTATCAACGTGGACCCGCACTAAAGTTTCTTGATCTGGAGTGATCTCACCTTTTTGAATAACCAAGTGTTCAAGTCCATCAACGGTGCTGCGGAAAACGCGAGCTTTAAGGCCTTCACCGAAAGAAGCTGGCAACGGGATGTTTGCAAGCTCTTCAACCAAAGTTTCATTCGCCAAACGATAGGCGATCAAATCAACGATCGTACCGATTTTGATATTATGCTTTTTTGCGAATTCTTTTAAATCACCGACACGCGCCATGGTGCCGTCTGGATTCATCACTTCACAAATAACTGCAGCAGGATTAAGCCCAGCAAGACGAGCCAAATCCACGCTCGCTTCCGTGTGACCGGCGCGTTTTAGAACTCCGCCCTGTTGCGCACGGATAGGGAAGATATGTCCTGGCATGTGAATGTCAGAAGGCTTCGCATGGGGATTTGCTGCCACTTTTAAAGTGTGGGCCCGGTCGGCCGCAGAAATCCCTGTAGTGATTCCTTCAGCCGCTTCAATACTCACAGTGAAAGCTGTTTTATTTGGCGCAAAATTCATGTCATCACGAACCATGAGTGGCAACTGCAAACGTTCAATTTGTTGAGCTGTTACAGTTAAGCACACCAAACCGCGGGCTTCGGTGATCATAAAGTTAATGGCTTGAGTGGTTACGTGATCCGTTGCAAGGATCAGGTCCCCTTCATTTTCACGATCTTCGTCATCAACAAGGATCACCATTTTACCGGCGCGGATATCATCGATAATTTCAGGAATAGTATTGAATGACATTTTAATCTTTCCTCACTTCTAGGGAACGCTGAATCGCTCGGGCCATATAATCAGGTTCGACGTTAATCATCGATCCTGGTTTTAAATCACCAAGGTTAGTTCGCTTCAGAGTTTCAGGAATTAAACACACAGATACGATATCGCCCTCAAGAGCGTTCACAGTTAGGCTCACACCATTGAGGGTGACGCTGCCTTTTTTCCACACATAGGGAAGGACTGTTTCAGCGACTTTGACGTCTAAGAAGAAAGACTCCCCAACTAGTTCTGCACGGGTCACTTTCCCAAGGCTGTCGACATGCCCCGTCACCAAATGGCCATGGATACGATCACCGAAACGCAAAGATCTCTCTAGATTGACCTTTTTTCCCAACCAAGTCTGTGGATTCCACTGAAGAACTTGAATAGTTTCAGCCGCCAAAGCAAAGGTCATTGTGACCTCGTCAAAGGCCTCCACGGTTAAACAAACGCCGTCGCATGCGATGCTGTCACCAAGCTTTATATCATTGAATTCGCTAGGTTTTTTGATTTCGATGCGATAGGCATTATGCAACTCTTTAGAGCTTATAATGGGCATCACGGACTCAACGATTCCTGAAAACATAGGGGCCTCGGCTTTAATGGCCGAGAACCTACACTTTTGACCTTGGAATGGCAAGTTTAGTGGTACTTTTACAGAGAGTTGAAACTGGTTATTTTACCCATAGTTCCACTCTTGGAACTCCGACCCCGGAACCGGCCACCGTGTCAGAAGCTGGGATACCTACGGGAGTACCCCATGTCGAAGTTTTCATCCCGATAGAATAAAACCAATTCGAATGACCTACTGAACCATCAGCTAAAGTATCCGCGGTAGAATTGTATTCAAGACCGCCCCAGTAATTTGAAGTCGAATCTATGGCAACGGCTACGTAACCAGCTGTAGCTTGGCTGGTAAAATTGCTGGTTTGAGTCCACCAATTGCGCAAGCTGCTGGTGCCGGGCCAATTGATTTTAAGTTCATACTTCCCGTTTCTTAGGAAGCCAGAAAGACGATTTAAAATTGAATATTTTGTCGCGCGCGGATCCGAAGTGTTCACACTGAGCGCTTCGGCATTGCTTGCAAAAACGCCAGCAGCTGCGAAGTCGTGGATAAATATGCGGGTCCATCCACCACCATCCGTCGTCATGTCACAGTAAACGGGAATGGCGCCTGCGCCTCCGGGGTTGATTGTATAAAGTCCCGAGCCGATAGAAGCACCACTATCAAGAATGTCTTTGCAAGAATTGTAAGTGGTGTAGGTGTCGTCTTCTTTTATCCAAAGATTTACTTCCGCAACACCTGCGCCTGCTCCCACCATAGCCCCGTCAGCAGGGATCCCCGCGGGAGTTCCGTAAGCTGTAGTCGTACCAATTGCGTACCACCAGTCTGATCTTTGAACTGAACCGTCAAGTAAAGCGACGTTATTATTAATCGGTCCGTGGGTTCCATTTCCTAACTCAAGACCACCCCAAGTATTAGTTATCGAATTTGCCTTAATTGGAATAAGACCGGCGGTAACCACGTCGGTAAGAGGGTTCGTCGACTGAATCCAAATGTTTTTATTTGTGTAGCCTGGCCATGTTTGACGAAAACGATAAACTCCACCAACGGCAAAATCAGGAATCTTATTTAAGACCGAATACAAATTCCCAGTCGGCGCACTGGTATTTTTAGTCAGTGCATCGGCCGTGCTCGCAAAATAACCGCCAGCAGTATTATGACGGAAAATTCTTGTCCAACCACCCCCATCGGTCGTCATGTCACAATATGTTTGGTATTGCGCATTCCCGCCAACACCGTCGGAGTCGATAGTATAAGAACCATCGGAAGGACTTCCCATCATATTTTTGATTTCAAGACAGGATTTAGGATAACAGAGGGTCTGAACTATAAACGCGGGCTTCGAAGCTGCGGTGAACGTAGTCCACTCTGTCGCTGTTTTCGTTGGCACAAAAAGATCGCTGCTGGCGTGATTGTTTTGAATCGAATAACAGGAGCCTTGCCCTCCGCCGTGAGGCACATAAATCCTCATGCTGCCGGAACTAGGAATGCGGTAACCTTCCGATAGAGTGTTGATTCCTAAAAGGAATGGAAGACTTGTCACCAGAGATAAAGAGGCGATTTTACCCAGACGCACCATACGTCCCTTAATGATACTCTACTGACTTGTATTTAGGAAAAAATAAATTTTTCGGTCTAGATGTGAGACACGAAAAAGGGCCTAGTGCTTGCGCTTTAGACCCTTACTTTTGTTACATATTTCGATTCGCAATTATCTTCGACCCGGTTTCGAAGGATTTGCTGGAGCAGGAGTTGTTGGAGCTGGTGCTACTGGAGTTGAAGGCTGCACACCTGGATCCGCAGGTTTGTACGAAGCATCTTTAAATTTAAAGAGTTTTACTTTCGCACCTACAACAGCGTTTTCATCATTTTGCTCAATCACTTTACCGCGAGAGATTTCATCTCCTACCCAGTCGATCTCGATTTTTGCCACCGCAGAACTTGCTTGCGCGCCACCACCCAAATATCGGGAATCACAAGGTTCGCCTTCCCAGTAGTATTCTTCGTTATAAACTAAAAGTTGGTCGCCCACTTCCAATTTCACATCAGAACCACCGACAACGATTAAGTGAGTGTCGTGATTGGCCATCACGCGGGTGTACCATTCTTCCGTCTTAAGTTGTTCATTCAATGACGACACTGATTTTACCAGAGCGTTCTTTGTGACTTGTGCTAGAGGAGTTTGGTAATAAGCACTTGGGCCCACGGACCATACACCAAAGTTGATGCTCATGTTCACTTTTGTTTTTGTCTGTTTGGAGGTGACGTTCGCTGCCGCCATCACCTTGTCAGTCAGCGGACGGGTCGCCACCATTGAAAGGTCTAACTGAGCCCACTCTGCATTAAAGCCTGCAGAGCCAGATACTGAATGAGTTCCCGCGGGAGTATAACCTAAAGTCAACCCTCCACCGCCTATCAATTCAAAGGCATTCACAGCACCAGAGATTTTTGCTTGTGGCAAGTTCACCATACACCAAGCCGTCTTCGCATATTGCACATCATAGTTGTCTTTACCAGCAGCTTGCGCGAAAGCCTTCATGGCAACACCGTCAGCTTTAGTAAGATTGAAAAAGTTCGTATCTCCAGAACGCACTTGTTCGGGAGGAACTGCGATCGGCGGATTATACTTTAATGTGAATTCTGAGCTTTCAAGCAGGACGCCATAGACTTGTTGATTTGCAACGAATCTAAAATCAAAAGAACTTCCACCGGGAAAAGCGATGGGACTTGCCGCGATTGAACCTAACTCAACAATCTTTTTTAGAGTGCGAGTTTGTTCTTGGGGTTTTTGTTCACACTTTTGATTTCCCATGGTCATCGCCGCACCGGCTATTAGAACCGCGATTTTGAAAATCTTCCTTGAGCAAATTAATCCGTGCAATTTCATGAATAGTCCCTTCTTCGTCGCGTTCAGTATACGGAGTGAAAGAGGAGATGCTGAAATTTTGGCTAAGTATTTAAAGTCGTTCGGAAAAGAAAAACAGGTCTTACTATGAGACGCGCTAAGTGTGTGAATTTATAAGAAAGAAGAAAAATCAGCACATTCGAAAAAAAATCGTCCTGTAAAAACATTAGACTCTTTGAAAAAAACTTTAGACACCCCGAACGGAGGTGTCAGAAATAAATGTAAAAACATTTTTCAGAAAAATTTGAAATTAGAAACTTCCGCCACCAGAGATGGTGATGAACGTTTGGGTTTCATCTTTATTTAAAATGTTACCGTCTTTGTCTGTGCGATCTTCAAGATAATGGAAGGTTTGAACACCGCCACCCAAGCGGATTCCGCCGAGTGCAAATGTAACACCGGCTTTTCCAAATGCAGCGTTTGATTTTTCACTTGCTAGTCGCACACCGGGACCTGCGTAAAATTCGATGCCAAGGCCGCGGCCCTCTGTGTAGGCTTGGAAATTAAACAGTGCTGCTGAATCAAGACCGTTCACGGTTTTCATTTTTGAACCAAACTGTGTAAACACAGAGTTTCTCCAATTCAACCAGTCAGACACATGCCAATTTAAACCTAAATGCACTTCACTATATGATTCGCCATCGCGGGTGCCTGACGAACCCGTTACGTCATAGGTCACTTCTGCAAAGGAAATATTTGAAAAAGTAAGGATAATAGCTGTGGCTAAGATAGATAGATATTTAGTCATACGCTTATTTTGAAAATTTAAACGAAGTCGGTCAAGAAAAAGTCCCCTGACTTTTTGTCAGAGGACCTTAGCACTACTTTAAAAGACTAATTTGCCGCCTTCAGCCCTAACACTCAAAGAGTCACCAGCTTTGATTTTGCCAGAGATGATTTCTTTAGAAAGCGGATTGAGCAATTCTGTTTGAATCACGCGTTTCAAAGGTCGGGCTCCATAAACTGGGTCGTATCCTTTTTTCGCCAAGAATTCGACAGCAGAGTCAGCAAATTCGATGGCGATTTTTTTGGCTTTCAATCTTTGCAGAACTTGCTCAATTTGCACTTTCACGATGCCAGTGATTTGATCTTCTTTTAAAGAGTTGAACATCACGACTTCGTCAATGCGGTTTAAGAATTCCGGACGGAAGCGCTCTTTCAGCGCGTCCTGCACAGCCTCGCGTTTTTCATCTTCCGACATATTGGCATCAAGAATCGAAACGGAACCTACGTTTGAGGTCATGATCAGCACTGTGTTTTTAAAATCAACGGTGCGACCTTGACCATCCGTCAAACGTCCATCATCCAATACCTGCAATAGAATATTGAAAACATCATTATGGGCTTTTTCAACTTCATCCAACAAAACCACACTGTAAGGACGACGGCGAACAGCTTCAGTTAACTGGCCACCCTCTTCATATCCAACGTAGCCCGGAGGTGCCCCGATCAAGCGAGCGACGGAATGCTTTTCCATATACTCACTCATATCTATACGTACCACCGCGTGATCATCGTCGAACAAAAATTCCGCCAAAGCTTTCACAGTTTCAGTTTTACCGACACCTGTTGGACCAAGGAACATGAAGGTTCCAATTGGGCGATTTGGATCTGAAATTTCAGCACGGGCTCTGCGAATAGCGTCAGCCACTGTTGTTAACGCATGGTCTTGTCCGACGACGCGTTTTTTCAGTGCATCTTCCATGTTTAAAAGCTTTTGCGATTCACTTTCAAGCATTTTGCTAACTGGAATTCTTGTCCACTTCGCGACAACTTCTGCCACGTCTTCTGGACCGACTTCTTCTTTAAGCATGCGGTTTTCTTCAGTGGATTTTTGTTCCTTACTACGCTCTTCAAGTTGTTTTAACTTTCTTTCGCTTTCAGGAAGTTTTCCGTATTTTAGTTCAGCCGCCTTACCTAAATCCCCGTCAAGCTCTGCTCTTGAAATCGCAAGTTTTAAATCTTCGATATCAGATTTTAAGCGCTTAATTTGATCAATCCCGCCTTTTTCAAATTCCCATTGTTCACGCAACAATTGGTTTTTGGCGTTCAAATCACCCAGTTCTTTTTCAATGACGGTTAAACGCTCTTGCGAAGACTCGTCTTTTTCTTTTTTTAAAGCTTCTTTTTCAATGCGAAGCTGCATCATTTGACGTTCGATTTGATCGATTTCTTCCGGTACTGAGCGCGCTTCAATTCCAAGCTTACTTGCCGCTTCGTCAATTAAGTCGATGGCTTTATCTGGTAAGAATCGGTTGGTGATATAACGATGGGATAGTTTCACCGCAGACACCAAAGCCGCATCAGTAATACGCACACCGTGATGAACTTCGTATTTTTCCTTTAAACCACGCAAGATCGTAATAGCATCATCAACACTGGGCTCTTCCACCATCACTTGTTGAAAGCGACGCTCTAACGCCGCGTCTTTTTCGATGTACTTGCGGTATTCATCTAAAGTTGTGGCACCAATACAGTGCAACTCACCACGGGCTAAGGCCGGTTTTAAAAGCTGACCTGCATCCATGGCACCTTCGGTTTTACCAGCACCAATCAGGGTATGAAGCTCGTCGATGAAAAGAATAACCTTACCATCGCTGTTGATCACTTCTTTGATCACAGCTTTAAGACGATCTTCGAATTCACCGCGGTATTTCGCTCCGGCGATCAAAGCACCCATATCTAAAGATATTAGTTTTTTATTCACTAAATTATCTGGAACGTCGTGTTTGATAATTCTTAAGGCCATACCTTCAGCGATGGCCGTTTTACCCACACCGGGCTCACCGATAAGAACTGGATTGTTTTTTGTTCGGCGGGAAAGTACTTGCATCACGCGACGAATTTCTTCATCACGACCGATTACTGGATCAAGCTTTCCTTCCGCAGCCAATGCTGTCAAATCACGACCATATTTGTTTAAAACTTCATACTTATTTTCAGGATCTTCATCTGTGACTTTCTGTGAACCACGAATTTCTTCAAGAACCTGTTTCACAGTTTCGGCATTGATTCTATGTTTTTTAAAAATAGCACTCAGTTCAGAGTCATTGGACTTAACCATGGCCATAAAAAAATGCTCAGTGGAAATAAACGAATCTCCCCACTGTTGAACTTCATCTTCAGCCAACTTAAATACTTTTTCCAAACGTGGACTGGCAAAAAGTTTTTGATTATCACCGGTCACTTGAGGGAATTTATCTACCCGGGCTCTTAGCTCCGCTAAAAATTGGGCTTGCGGGACCTTCATTTTATCAAGAATGCGGGGAACGATACCCTCTTCCTGCTGCACTAGCTCCAGAAGAACGTGTTCAGGTTCCACCGAAGGACTGCCCTTGCGCTCCGCAAATTTTGCGGCCGCCTGCATAGCTTCCTGGCTTTTTCGCGTCATTTTTTCAATATCATTGCCCATAGGAACTCCTTGAAATAAGGATGAGGTTTATTTTGCTATTGTCAACGTCCCAGAAAGCAGTTTTAAAAGGTTATGGCAGGAATTTTAAATCCTAAAGGCAAAGGAAAAACACCACCGCGTATTACACCGTCGATAAAAAAAGAAACGGTGAAAGCCCGTGATTTTCTGAGCTATGACACGCGCTTTTCCTGCGAAGATTGCTCTCACTTTGACAGCGAAAAAGTGATTTGCACCATAGGCTATAACCCGCGCCACCACCTAAAATCTGAACAAGAGCATCAATTTAATTTGGCCGGCAACATGGCCTTTTGTCGCTTCATAGAAATTGACTGAGCTTCCGTCTAGAGAATTTTGAAATTTCAATCTAAAGGTATTGTGTCTAAGTGATTCAGGACAATCTTACGTCTTGAATTCAATATCTGTCGTAGGGCCAGTATTATACTTGTTCTACAAAACTCGCCTCATGTCCTGTCAAGACATCGTCCCAAATCCCGATCAATTCACTATCAATGATTCACTCAGAAGGAGTCAAGAGAGATGGTCACTCTCTTGCTAGAACCGAAAGGAGGGCCTTCAAGGATGACATAAAAGAACAACAGATTGTTCACTGCTGAGCACGGGAACATTCAACAAATACGCTCAGCAATTTGCTCTTAGAGTTACTTAAGACAAAGGCCATTAACAGCACAGACTCGGATGTCAGTGCCGGCAAAAGCGAAAGTAGGTTTCGCTCTAGCCAAAAAAACAAATCAAGGAAGGTAATGAATATGAAAAATAAATTTTAACGGAGGATTTTTAAATGGGAATGAGAGTATCAACAAACGTAGCAGCACTTAACGCACAAAGAAACCTAGTTGGTTCACAAAGACAAATCAACGATTCTATGGCGAAACTTGCTTCTGGAAGCCGTATCAATAAAGCAGCTGACGATGCAGCTGGTTTAGCGATCTCTGAAGGCTTGAAAGCTCAAATCCGCTCTGCGGCTCAAGCTTCAAGAAATGCGAACGATGGTATTTCAATGGTTCAAACTGCTGAGGGTGGCTTGAACGAAATCGGTAACATCGTGGTTCGTCTTCGTGAGTTGGGCATCCAGGCTTCTTCTGACACAGTTGGTGAGAACGAGCGTGGTATGTTGAATAAAGAGGTGCAACAGTTGAAATCAGAAATTCAACGTATCGCTTCTGTAACTACTTGGGGTACAACTAAATTGTTGGACGGTTCTTCTCCAACTTTTGATTTCCAAGTTGGTTTGTTCAACAACGCTGAAGAAGATCGTATCTCTTTCAACGCTGGTGAGAACGTTGCTACTTTAGATTCTTTGGGTCTTTCTGGTATTGACTTCTCTTCTAAAGAGGGAGCTCAAGAAGCTTTGAGCCAACTTGACAGTGCTCAAACTTCAATCTCTGGAACGCGCGCTAATCTTGGTGCCCTTCAGAACAGATTGACTTCAACTGTAGACAACTTAGGTGTTGCTCAAGAAAATATGTCTGCTGCTAACAGCCGTATCCGTGATACTGACGTAGCACAGGCTTCTTCTGAGATGACTCGTAACAACATCTTGTTACAAGCTGGTACATCTACTTTGGCTCAAGCTAACTCTTCTACTCAACTTGCTCTTAAGTTGATTGGTTAATTGATTAGCTAAAAAGTTTATCTAAACTTAAAACCCAGGAAGCAATTCCTGGGTTTTTTTATTTTCCTCCTTCGCCCTTTGGGCTACGGCGGACAAGTCCCTCCTACGCCCTTGAGCTGCGGCGGACAGGCCCTCCTTCGCATTCGAACCTCTTCTCTTTTAAAACTTATCGTACAGTCGCTTTACACTCACCTGACCAAACTTTATCTTCCTTCAAAAAGTGTCTAAGTTTTTTACCAATAATTTCAAATATTTAGCTAAAGGTGCCCATAAAATAAGCCGAAATATTATGTATGAATTATGGAGGATATTTTATGATCACGGCGAAAACCACGAGTCTAATGATGGCAGTCCTTAGCTCGGCTTTGCTTGTAGCGTGCAGTAAAGGTGGATTCGAAGCTGCATCGACAACATCGACTTCTAATAATAGTGGGCAAAGTACGACCACACCTGAAGAGACAACTCCAACGACTCCGAAAGAGCCCAGTGCATATGACAAAATGGACATGAATGCCTTCGTTGCTTCGGGCAGCTACGAAAACGAACAGGTCATCAGCATTGATAAAGCTAATAACGCATTACTGCTATTCTTACCAATGCCTCCCGGTCTTCCATTTAGCGGTATCAATATAGATGTGCCTCAAGCAAAAGGGGTCAAAATCGCGACCGTCCTGGACTCTCAACAAAAAGCGCGTGTGGCCGTTAGCATTCCTTTGAAACTTATTATCAAAGGTGGAGTGACTTTACCGGGAGCAAGCACTCTTCCGGGTGGCCGCCCCCTACCGATGATGCCTAGCGGAGAGTTCCCTTCCCTAGCTTTAGGGCTTAATCAAAATTCGGATAATAAGGTTTATCTGTATTTCGGTGTTAATGCGGCCGGTTTATTTATCGAAAGCAGCTACTTCCCAGAGTATTTTGGCATCACTGCACCGATTCGTAATAAAGCTAAGACCCGCACTCTTGGGTACTTCACGATCGTCCCCAAACAAGGTTTGAACAATGGAGGCCTCTTTCTTTCCTTCATTCTTCCTAACGACCTTGCAAAGATCATCGACGATCACTTAAGTGGGATCATCAACTAAGCAAGACCTCAATAAACTCATTTCATTTTGATTTGCCTGCCCCCTTAAATCTCGCTAGTCTAAGGGGGCATTCATTTTTGAACCAGGACATTCCAGGGAGCGAATCATGGCTAAGAAAAAAGCAAAAGCAACTAAGAAAGTAGCAAAAAAAGCAGCTAAACCTGCTAAAAAATCAACTGCGAAAAAAGCGACTAAAAAAGCTGCACCAAAAAAAGCAGCTAAGAAAGCCGCTAAGCCAGCTAAAAAAGCGGCTGCTAAAAAAACGACAGCTAAAAAAGCTGCTACGAAAAAAGCCGCTCCTAAGAAAGCTGCGAAAAAAGCAACGAAACCTGCTGCTAAAAAATCTCCAGCTCCTAAAGCTGAAAAAGCAACTAAAGCAGCTCCAGAACAAAAAGCTCACGTTGCTCCAGTAGTTGAAGACATGTCTTCTGATTTTGAAGATGAAGCTGAAATGGACAACATGATCGACATCGAAGAAGAAGGCGCTGAGGACGACGAATGGGGCGCTGAAGAAGACGAAGAAGGTTCTGAGTCTGAAATTTCTGAAGATGAAGAAGAAGACGATGATCAAATCGGTTCAGCTGAAGTTGACAGCGACGATGACGACGAAGATGAAGATGACGAAGACTTCGGCGATGACGAAGGTTACTTCTAGTTTTTAGATTCTTTGTGAATTCAAAAGCGCTCTTCCTTGAAGGGCGCTTTTTTTTTGCTTATACTCTGGACCATGTATAAGCACCTCTATACCCGCTTCTTAAATGCCCATCCGAATGAATACCACTTCGCCTGTCACAGCCACCATTATTGGCCGGATGTCAGCAGAGACGCGCATTTACAGTATTGGGATGATTCTTGCCAGTACGTTGATGATAAGTGGGCCCATATCTTTTCTAAGAAAATCCCATTGGCGCAAAAGCTGATTGCTGAAAATCTAGGGCTATCACACCCTGAGCAGATTGTCTTTGCACCTAACACCCATGAGCTGGTGTTTCGTCTTTTAAGTTCTTTGGATTGGAATAAGAAGATCCGCATTCTGACGACGGATTCTGAATTCTACAGCTTTGACCGACAAATCAATCGACTTTCAGAGTTCGCAAATTTCGAGGTGGTGAAAATTTCTACTCAGCCTTTCGCAAGCTTTAATGAACGTTTTGCCGCAGCCATGGATCTTGGAAAGTTTGATCTGATCTTTTTAAGCCATGTATTTTTCAATTCAGGTGTTGTCTGTGATGTTGAGAAACTTGCGAATAAGGCTCCAGCGGACACGATGTTTGTAATTGATGGCTATCACAGCTTTATGGCTATCCCCGTGGATCTATCCAATATTCAAGACAAAGCCTTTTATGTTGCGGGTTCTTATAAATATGCGCAAGGCGGAGAAGGTGCTTGTTTCCTTTATGTACCCCCTGCTACCCGTCACCGTCCTTTTCATACGGGATGGTTTGCTGAACTATCGCATCTGTCTGCCGTAGGAAATCAAGTGGGCTATCCGGCCGATGCACTTCAGTATGCAGGAAGCACCATGGACTTTTCCGCTCTTTATAGACTGATTGCGGTTTTAGAAAAATTTAAATCTGAAAATTTAAGTCCAGAAAAAATACACGCAGTTATTCAAAAAAATCAGGCTCTGTTTTTAGAACTTCTAAAAAAGAAAAGTCCCAAAACTGTTAGTGCTGATAAACTGCTGACGAACTCCTTAGATTTACACGGTCACTTTTTGACTTTTGATCTTGGTTCCACTGAGATAACCCAGAAGGCCGTCAAGGATCTACAACAAGTAGGAATAAAAACTGATTCCCGCGGCAGCCGTCTGCGGTTTGGTTTTGGGCTTTATCATGATGATCAGGACATAGACAAAGTCACAGACCTAGTTTCAAAGATATAAAAAAAGGGAGCTTGTGCTCCCCTTTCTTTTTACGCTTCCGTTTCTGCCAGCGCGATTTCATTTTCGCTTTTATCATTGGAAATTTTGACTTCCACATGGCGGTCTTTATTTTCTTTTCTGTGTGACGTAAATCTTGCACCAAGATTATTTGCCCAGATGCGGAAACGATCTACGTAAGTAAATACCGCTGGCACCACGATCAGGGTTAAGATTGTTGAAGTGATCATACCGCCGATGATAACCACCCCCATCGCTGTACGGGATTTAGACGCCTCATTTAAACCGATCGCTACTGGGATCGTACCTGCGATCAAGGCAAAGGAAGTCATCAAAATAGGACGAAGACGGGTTTTACCGGCTTCAACCAAGGCGTCAGCGCGGCTTTTACCTTCAGCCATTAATTGTCTTGTATAGTCCACTAACAAGATACCGTTTTTACCTGCCACCCCGATAAGCATAAACAGACCAAAGATTGCAAAGATCGTGATTGTTTCATTCATCAAGTAAAGCCCCAAGAATCCACCACAAAGTGCTAACGGCATCGCGATCATGATTGTGATCGGCGTAATAAAGGATTCATATAGACTTGCCAGGATCAGGTAAATAAACAGAATCGCAAATCCCAGAGCAAGAACTGTGGAAGTCACAAGCTCTTGCATGTTTTCGGCGTCACCAGCAAACGCGTATCGTACGCTGGGTGGTAATGCATTTTCACCAGCCGTCATTGCTTTTACGGCGTCATTAACAACATCACTTAAGCCAGCCCCTGGCGCAAGGCCTGCAGTGATTTGGATGTAACGGCCACGATCTTGACGTTCAATCGAAGCTGGTCCCGTTGTTTCATCACCTTTAGCTATGTCAGAAAGTCTTACAAGCTTTCTATTTACGTTAGGAACGTATACAGCGTTGAAGTTTTGTTTTAAATCCCTTTGCTCTGGAAGCAAGCGCACGCGAACGTTGTATTCTCTTCCTTTTTCACGGAACTTCGCTGGTGTGAAACCTTCCACTTGTGCGCGCAATTCGCCACCCATTGTTGAAGTATTCACGCCATACTGTTTTGCTGCGCCTGGTTTTAAAATCACCTGCATTTCAGGCTTTCCAGGGCGATAGTTCGAGTTGAAATCTTTTAAGCGTGGGTCTGCTTTTAATACAGCCATCAATTTTTCAGCTGAAGCATTAAGTGCTTCAGGGTCTGCTGAAACTAAGTTCAATGTAAATGGCTGAGCGCCCATACCGCCTGAGGCATCATACTTTTTCACCACAGGGTTTGCAGTTGTTGCAAAAGCAGTCAGTTGCTTTCTGACTTTGTCGCGGAATTGCTCTGTAGTTAAACCACCACGCTCTTTCTTCAAGCGAACGTAATAACTAGCTTTGTTAGATTCACCATACTGAGTGCCGATAATCATAGTTGTGTAATCAACTTCGCTGTTAGCACGGATGATTTTATCAACTTCGTCACCGACCTTGTTCATGCCATTTAAACTTGTTCCTGGCGCCATTTCCAAGGTCACAGTGAATTCACCAGCGTCATCATCGGTAATGAAAGCGCCTGGTACTTTTGTGACCGTGTAAATACTTAGAACGAACACCAAGAAGGTAGCACCGATAGTTTTTAAAGGATGGTTTAAAGTCACTCTTAAGAATTTTTCAAAGACGGTTTCAAGGCCCGCTTGGAAGCGGTCAAAACCACGCACCATGCGTCCCAAGGTTTTATCATAAAGTGAGTCTGTCGCCGGCTTATGAGTGCTGTGGCCTTCACCACCGAAATAAGCTGTTAGCATTGGGATGATAGTCATTGCCACAAACCAACTGATTGCCATCGAAAACACGACGGTCATACCGAACTGTTTTAAGAATTGGCCAATGGTTCCTGACATGGTTCCCACGGGTACGAACACGGCAATAACAACGAGTGTGATCGCCATAACCGCCATTTGAATTTCGCTTGTCCCTTTTTCGGCAGCAGTTAATGAATCCTCACCTAATTCCATACGACGATAGATGTTTTCAATAACGACGATGGCATCATCGATTAAAAGACCTACGGCCAAAGTTAAAGCGAGCATTGATACGATGTTTATTGAAAAGCCCGCTAACTTCATAACCATGAATGAACCAATCAAGGAAATTGGCAATGAAAAGGCCGTGATTAGTGTAGAACGTGCACTTCCTAAAAAGAAGAACACGGTGATCACCGTCAGAATGATACCAATGATGATGGTTTCATTAACGTCGTAAATATTATTTTTAATTTTTGTTGAAGCATTAGTAACCAATTGAACTTGGGGTGCGCCTTGCATCCTCTCAAGTTCGGGTTTTAGTTTTTCCATTTGTTTAAGTACGTCATCAGCCACTTTTACAGTATTGGAACCTGACTGACGGTAAACTTGTAGGAAGATGGCTTTCTGACCATTGACGTAGGCGCGGGATTTTTCATCCTCTAATGTATCAACGACTTTACCAAGATCAGAAACGCGGGTTGGCACTTCATTACCGTAAAGGTTCACCAACGTGTCGCCGATTTCAGACACAGTTTTAAATTCACCTAAACCACGGAAAACAAGTTCTTTTCCACCTTGTTCAACTTTACCGCTTGGGATGTTTTCACCCGAAGCACCCACTTGACCCGCGACCTGGCTTACTGAGATTTCGCGAGGACGAAGTTTGTTTCTATCCAAGATAACGTGGATTTCTCTTTCACGGCCACCGAAGATTTCAATGGCACCCACGTTACTAACTTGTTCTAGGCGCGGTTTAATATACTGGTCGGCAATATCAAACAATTGCGCATCACCCATATCCTTGGCTGTTAAAGACAGCATTAAGATGGGTGTATCTGACGGGTCGAATTTTTTGATAACTGAATCTTCAACCTCATCAGGAAGTTTAGCTTTAGCAATATTCACTTTATCGCGCACTTGCTGTTCGGCGTCTTTAGAATCAACGGTGCTGTTAAACTCAACGATAACTTGGGAAACACCTTCTAAGCTTTTTGAAGTCAGACGCTTGATACCCGCGATGGTACTAACTTCTTCTTCGATGGGACGACTTACAAGGGTTTCGATTTCAGAAGGGCCTGCGCCTGGATATACAGTTTGTACTGAAACTACCGGTACGCTGACATCAGGGAATAAATCCACGCTCATGGATTTAAATGAAGCCCACCCCACCACGATAATTGCAATGGTGATGCAGGTAATGAAAATCGGACGGCTAATGGAAATCTTTGGCAAACTCATACTAGTTCCCACCTTCTAAAGAAGCTTGGTAAAGTTTAATTTGTGAATTTAATCCTAAAATTAAGGAAGCAGCCTGGACGCGGTTGACTTCAGACTGCGAGAAATCTTGTTCAAACAAAAGAACTTGATACGTGGTTGTACGCCCCTGTTTCAGACGGGTTCTTTCATTTTCAAGTTTAGCTTTTTGCGCATTAACGATGTTCGTCGCAAGTTTTAAGTTTTCTTTTGCTTCAGATAATTGTTGAACCAGATTATTCCAATCTTGTTCTTGCAGGAATTTTTTTTGTTCATAAGTAAGTTGCGCTGCTTTTTCCGCTTTTAAGGTGCCGGCTTTCGTTGCCGAAGTCGCAGAAAAGTTTAATGGGATGTTTAATCTTACTCCAACAAAGGCTGTGTCCTTTTCAGGCTGGCCGGCGTTTTTCATTGCTTCATTTAATTCTTCATCGCGACCGTTAAAGGCATAGGAACCATAAAGATCCAAATTCGGTTTGTTTCTTTCAGCGACAACCTTAGCAGACGCTTGCGCTAGTTTAGATTGCGCCTCCGCTGCTAAGACATCAGAACGATTTCCTGGGCGCTGAGTTGGCACCGTCACATTATTCAGACTTTCAAAGTTAAAACCTTCTAACTTAGCTACGGGCTCTTCGGCATTTTTATGGATGTAGGTGTTAAAGTTTCGGCGCGCGGCTTTTTCTTGGTTTTTTGCTAACTGCAGTTGATAAGTTGTCGCTTCAACCATGGCTTTTGCCTGTAGAACGTCAGCATTATCCCCTAAGTTCATACGCGCCTTGCGACTGACATAATCTAAAATATTTTGCGCCTGTGTTTGTGCGCGAGTCTGAACCTCAACAACCTGTTGAGAGCTGACTAATTTCCAGTAAGCCGCTTCGGCCTCTACCAATAGAGTTTTAGTTTGTGCCTCGGCTGCAAATTTCTCTGCGACGTTTTGCTGGCGGGACAATTCTTGATTGGCACGTGATGTTCTGCCAAATCCGTTAGCCCATAATGGTAATGATAATTCTAATGTTGGAGTTGCTGTCCAAAAGCTATTACCAACCCCTGCTGGTAACGTCGCACCCTCGATCTCTGTGCGATCAAGCGCATAACTTAGTTTGGTTTGTAAACCGAAGTTGAAGTCTTGGGAAATTCCTAACGAATAATTTTGCAGATTTAAGCGATCGTATTCGAACGTCGATCCGAAAGGTTCTTTACCATCGTGACCAATACGAGCATTCGCGAAAAATCGTGGAGCAAATAATAAATCTGCTTCGCGAGACTTTAAAGCCGCTGCTTCTGACTGTGTTTCATTTGCTTCGTAACCAATATTTTCTTTTTTAACTTCTTCTAAGTATTCCTGAAGAGTGGTGGCCTTGGCAAAACTCCCTGCTAAGAGCGTGAAAAACAAGGCGCTTATAGTGAAGAGCTCCCAAACATCAAATCGTTTCATATCTACTCCGGATAAGTAATCGCTTACATACATAACCTAATTGAAACCTGATAAGTATGCAATCAATTACTTCATTGAATTTCTAGAGTCTTTATGTTAGGCTTGATTTATGTAGTGGTTTCGGATATTTACCCTTTAGACCGGGGGAGGTCTTAATGAGCGAAGTATCTCATACAAAAGTTCTAAATGAGACAGATGGGGTCCCAAGCAAGCCAAAAAAGAGGGATCGTTCTGCTTCAGAAGAGAAGCTAATGAATGCAGGCTTAGAGATATTTTCGAAGCACGGATTTGATGGCGCTACGACGAAGATGATCGCCAAAAAAGCTGACGTGAATGAGTCACTTATCGGTCGTTACTTTGAAGGTAAATCAGGATTGTTAGTGGCCATCGTAACTAAGTTCATCGAAGAGATGTCACAACTAAGTCTTCCCTACCCTCCGCAAACAAACTTAGCTGATGAACTTTCAGAGTATGTGAAGTTTCGTCTGCACAACGGATGCATACGCGAAGAGTTTGCGCGCATTATTTTTGTTCAGTCCCTGGTAGATAAGAAATTTAAAAAACAATTGCGCGAGTCAGTGACGTTGCAGTTAGATCCAAATCTTGTAGAGCGTGTTCAACGTTTAAGTGATTTAAAAAAATTAAAGCCTGGTACCGACGTGCAAAGACTTTGTCAGCATGTTGATACCTATTTGGATGGTGTGTTTTTCTTTGATCGCATTCTGATTGAAGAAAAGCAAGAAGTCATGCTTGCTGACACCAAGGATTTCGTTCGCACTTACGCGAAACTTTTTGACGTTTAATTTTTCAAGCGAGCCCACAGCATTGTCGGGAAGTATTTGTAGATCGCCGCGTGCTCGCGAAAGATGTAATACCAGCTTCTTTCCTTTTCCTCTAAAGCTTCTGTAAATAGATAAGATTTAATCCCTAACGATCTTGCCATCGCCAAAGATCGGCGACGGTGAAATGACGAAGTGACAATCAGGACTTTTGCGTCAGCCGAAATCATTCTTTGGCTAAAGCGCAAGTTTTTCCAGGTGGTAGTACTTTGCGGTTCCTCTAAATAATCCATGATGCCTTTTTGACTTAGCATGCTTTTATAAGTGGAAATCTCACCGCGCTTTTCATTACCAGACAATAGCAATGGAGCCTTCGGGTATTTTTTCTTGGCGATCACGGCCATCTCAATTCGGTCTATAACCATTAATACCTGGCTATCTCCGGCAGCACCGAGCACCAGGATATAATCCACATCAGAAGGCATTATTGTTGATTTATAGGCAGACACATAGACTTCGGAAGCAACTATGTACAAAGCTATGAGCAACACCAGAATCAAAAGCATGCCTTTTCCTTTATTATTCTTTAATCACATAATTTATTCATATCTATGCATTGGGGCAACCTAGGGCCTTATGATAACTTGCCGCCATTGAATAAAAACATTAAACCAGAAACTGGAGCTTTCAATGACTAAAATGCTTACTTTGACCATGACTCTTCTACTTTCTTTTGGCGCTTTCGCTCAAGTTCCACAAAATGTGGAATTATGTGAATTAGAAATTTGGGATGAACGTGAAGCCGCTTTCGTTCAAGAAGACCTTCTTGATATAAAAAAAGATGCAAATCCTTCAGCTATCTTCGCGAAACTTGTAGAGCAGCATTTTGCGGTTCAGTATGAACAAACTCTTCCTTACGCTGAAATCAGAAAGCAATTTCTTGCTGATGGTGATAACGAGTACAACGATCTTTACATTCACCGTTTAACACACACAGCGACTGGCAAAGTTTATTTGGAAGTTAAAAGTTACCCAGGTGACAACCCATATGGCGCCATTTACACAGCAGATGGAAAAAAAATGCTTGCGACAAATTCAGACTCAAGCATTGATCTGATTACTAAAAATGGAACGTTCTCTTGTTACGAAATTAATAAAGATAAGTACGAATAGTTTATTACCGGCAAATTTGAGAAAGAAAAAAGCCGCGGGTTCCGCGGCTTTTTTTATGCCTGAGGTTTATTAAGCATTGATAAATTCTGTATCATTTTGCCCATGAGTTGATTCATTCCATTCATCTCGTCTTGGGAAAACGTGTTCCAAAATGCTGCCACTTCTGGCGCCCATTGTGGAAGAATATGCTTAATTAAGTTTTCACCTTTGTCGGTGATCTTAATTAAAAATGATCTTCTATCATTTTGGTGCTCTTCACGACGGATAAGCTCTGCCTTTTCAAGACCATTTAATAAGCCTGACATAGTCGCTTGAGTGATTCCCACTCTGCTAGCAAGTTCCGTTGGAACAATTCCTTCGGGGGTCGACGAAAGTAACGCCAGCACTGTAAAACGACCGAATGATAAGTTATGTGGCAACAGAAAGTTATCGAAATGATTTTCTAAAGCTGTTGCGATCTTTAGGAAAACCAAATTGGAATACATGGCCTTGGAATCAGCACCTTCGAATAACCTCTGGAATGATGTATGAAGCTCTTCTTGGGAAGGTAGAGATTGCACAAATAATTTCGCCATAAAATCTCCTTTGCATCACTATTGGACATAAACATGAACAAATTTGTCTAATGTAAGCGATTGCATACTATACCGTACCATTAAGGACCCTAAGGAACAATTGAAAAAATTAAGGTGACCATGTTAGTCTTAAAAGGTAAGTGATCCTATAGATTTATCACTCTACTTGGAGAGTCTCATGAAGAGCGAAACCCTCGAAGTTACTGCGAAAAGGCCCAAACGCAAGGATCGCTTAGCATCCGAAGAAGCGTTATTGGAGGCTGCCTTAGGTCTCTTTTCAAGTCAGGGTTTCGAAGCCACAACGACAAAAATGATCGCACAAAAAGCTGACGTGAATGAAGCACTCATCACTCGTTATTTCGGAGGCAAGCAAGGACTTTTCATTAGTTTGGTTGATAGATTCATCACGGGTATTTCAACAAGACAACTCCCCTATCCTCCACAAAGCACGCTGACTCGCGAACTTGAAAGATACGTGATTGATCGTATTCAGCAATACCGCTCTAGATCTGAATTTTCAAAGGCGTACTACGCCCAGGCGTTGATTGATAAGAAATTTAAAAAGAAGTTTTATCAAACAGTGTCTGTCAATTTGGAACGCAATCTGCTGGAGCGATTGCAAAAGCTAAACACCGAAGAGAAGATTCGCGGTGGTTGTGTAGAGGAAATCCGCCAAGATATTTCCACCTATATGAGTGGATTGTTTTTGCAGGATCGTCTTTTGCGAGAAACGCCCGAAGAAGAAACCATTAGGAAAGCTCTGCGTTTCGTTCGTAAGTACGCCGTAGCGTTTGAGACATAAAAAAAGCCGCGTGTTCCGCGGCTTTTTTTATTTTTAAGATTTTTAGAAATTAGGAAGGTCTGTGATTTCGCCATCCACTGGAGGAGGAGTGTTTCTTCTGCGTTCTTCTTCTTTTCTACGCTCTTCTTCCTTCTTGCGAGCGTCTTCAGCTTTTTTACGAGCTTCTTCTTGTTTTCTTGCGTCTTCAGCTTTTCTAGCTTCCTCAGCTTTTTTAGCAGCATCTTGAGAAACCTTGCTATCGTTTTGTTTCTTAGCGGCTTCTTGCTGACGGCGAAGCTCTTCTTGTTTGCGAGCTTCTTCTTGCTTACGAAGTTCTTCTTGGCGGCGGCGGTATTCTTCCGCATTTTGCTGCCCTTGTTTAGCGCGAGCTTCATCAGCGCGTCTGATTTCTTCTAATCTGCGCTCGTCAGCACGTCTGATCTCTTCAAGTCTACGTTCATCAGCACGTCTGATTTCCTCAAGACGTCTTTGTTCAGCCGTTTGAATTTCTTGACGGCGGATTTCTTCCTGACGACGAATCTCTGCTTGGCGTCTTTGTTCCGCAGCCTGGATTTCTTGGCGGCGTAAGTCTTCTTGACGACGGATTTCCGCCTGACGTCTTGCTTCTGCCTCTAGACGAGGGTTTCTGCCGTAAGCATCAAGTTCACCGCGATTAAATTGTGCGTAACAGTCTTGAACCAAAAGTTCATTGTTTTTTCTAGTTGCCGGATTTTGATAATTTAGAACCACGCATTGTATGATTTGACGGTTTGTCGTCCACTCACATAGTTGGGTTGCACGTTGTTCAGAGAAAGCTGCTTTTCTTAAGTCAGCAATACAAGTTCTCTCTTCTAATGATTGTGCTGGGACTGCCAAGCAGCTTTTTACTGCGTCTTCATGGGAATAACGTTCCCACTGATAACGGCTGGTTACGCACTTAACATAGTTTTCGTCTCTGCGTTTGTCACAGATCTTAGCGGCCTGTCTTTGTCCACGAGGACCCCATTCAGTACCACCTTCAGTATAGATGCGCACTTCACACTCCCCTGGAGGAAGTTGTTTCGCTACAGCGATACCCGAAGTTAATAATGTTGAAGCAACTAATAGCATGAATTTTTTCATAAAATCCTCGTCCTAAAACGTAAGAAAATCCCGGAGTGGTAGAAGAGAGGAAACCACTCCGGGTGCTAGTACTATTTCATTGGTTTTGTGTGTACCGCGAATTTTTCGAACTCACCGTACTCATGAAGTTTGTTATAAAGAGTCTTGATCGTAATACCCAAGTTGTTAGCCGCTTGAGTTTTGTTACCACCAAAGTGCGCTAAAGCTTTAAGGATGTAGCGCTTCTCTAGATCGTGCAAAGTCATTGTTGGATCGTATTCGATCACGTCTTTTTCTTGCTCACCGTTGCGGATGTTTTCTGGAACATCGTTAAGCATGATCATGTGGCCTTCAGAAAGGATCTGAAGTCTTTCGCACACGTTTTGAAGCTCACGAATATTTCCTGGCCAGTCATAACGAACCAAGGCTTTCATCGCTTCTTCATTCACAGAACGGCCACGGTTTAAGTAAGCGTGCTGAGAGTTATTCAAGAAATGGTTGATAAGCGCTGGAATGTCTTCTTTACGACGACGTAAAGGCGGAGCACTTACAACGATCGTGTTAATTCTATAGAAAAGGTCTTCACGGAAGTTGCCTTTTACTACTTCTTGGTCCAACTCACGGTTCGTAGCGCAGATTAAACGGATATCAACTTTGATTGGCTCTTTACCACCTACACGGTACATCTCGCCTTCTTGGATGAAGCGAAGAAGTTTAGCTTGGATAGCTGGATCAAGTTCGCCGATTTCATCAAGGAACAATGTTCCGCCGTTAGCAGCTTCAGCCAAACCGATTTTGCGAGTGTAAGCGCCAGTGAAAGAACCTTTTTCGTGACCGAAAAGTTCAGATTCTAAAAGAGTCTCACGAAGAGCACCGCAGTTGATCGCGATGAAAGGTTTGCTCTTACGACCTGAACGCTCATGGATCGAACGAGCGATAAGCTCTTTACCTGTTCCAGACTCACCTAGAACCAGGATGTTTGCAGATGATGGAGCCACACGGTCGATCATCTTCATCAAGCTGCCCATAACTTCAGATTGGTAGACGATGGTCTTGTTTTCGACTACTTTTGAAGTTGTGTTTGTGTTCCACATAATTTGGTTTGCATTCTGTGAAGAGGGCAAAACAGTTGTTGAGTTGTTATCGTTCATGGGGGTCCACCTTTCGGCACAACGTGCTTCAATTT
This sequence comes from Bdellovibrio bacteriovorus, assembly GCA_041888585.1. Taxonomy (GTDB): domain Bacteria; phylum Bdellovibrionota; class Bdellovibrionia; order Bdellovibrionales; family Bdellovibrionaceae; genus Bdellovibrio; species Bdellovibrio bacteriovorus_I. The sequence continues at coordinate 2,631,536 of CP168971.1, forward strand.
TTTAAACTTGGGTGGGTGTCTCAATTTGATTATCTCGCTTTGATACACCGCAGCAACGCATTGAGTTATAACCTTAGTCGTGTAGGAATTGCAAGATAAATTTTGCATGGCGTTAAATTATTTTTAGGGCGTTTGGGGAAATCGGACGATGGGTAAAACCTTTAAGCTTTCCGAAAATATAGATAAGTACCTGAATTTCATGACTTTTATTAAGTCAGCGTCGCCCCTGACGATTAAGCACTATAAGCTCGATTTATCCCAGGCTTTTAAAGATGAAAATAACTCGCAATTTAAAACAAGCCTTAACGAGGTCGAGGTCCTAGCCATTGCGCGAGCTGCTTTCAACCGCTGGGCGCACCTTTCTTTAGCCTCCAGAAACCGCAAAGCAGCCACCCTTAAAAGCTTCTTTTCCTGGGCCTTTGACGAGGGTCTTACCGAGAAGGACCTTTCACTTCAGATCACCTGCCCGAAGGTTCCTAAGAAGCTTCCGCACTTTTTAAGCGTGGATGAAGTGCTGTCAGTCTTAAAGAGCTTTGATGAGAAAACTCCCCCGCGAGAAAAGATCTTGTTCCTTCTTTTATATGGCGGCGGTCTTCGTATTAGCGAAGCTTGCTCACTGCAGTGGAAGGATGTGCTGCTTGAACAAAAAGTTCTGCGGGTAAAGGGTAAAGGCTCTCAAGAGCGTCTGATTGCTTTACCGGATATGACAGTGAAAGCTTTAAAGACGTGGAAGAAAGAAGCTTCCTTTAATGACTTTGTTTTTGGTGAAGCAGCACTTAATACACGCACCGCTTATGAAATGGTTCGCCAAAGCGGTTTGCGCGCGGGTTTATTAAAACCACTTCATCCCCATGCTTTACGCCATAGCTTTGCTACACATTTACTTTCAAGTGGAGCTAATTTAAGAACTCTGCAAGAGCTTTTGGGGCACAAAAGTTTACAAGCGACAGAGAAATACACTCACCTAGGTATTGATCAATTGGCGCGCACGATGGAAGGACTTCATCCTTTAGGAAAGGGTAAGTAGAGTCCTACCCTTTTTCTTCGTTGCTTACGACTTTTTCTTCGTTGGAATGCTTTAGACGAGTCGAAAGAGTTTTAACAAGAGCCTTTGACCATGCTGGTTTTGAGAATAAAACCGTATCAAGACAGTCATTAGGAATTTCTATCAATTCACAATCAGTTAAGCTCATCACATGGGCATTGCGGTCTTCCCCATTGATGTAGGCCATCTCGCCCACGAATTCCCCAGGTTTAATCATGCCTAGTAAAACTTCGTTTGAAGAATCATCTAATCTGAAAGCTTTTAACTCGCCTCTTTTAACTAGATATACACACTTGGCTTTTTCACCTTCGCGAATTAAAAGTTCATTCGGAGTTAAAAAGCACATACGATAACCAGAGTTATCACCATGGGCTATCCAGTTCATCGCCCGGGTCATATGTTGCAAGAATGTTTTTTCATCGGTCGGACGAGTGAGGATGTGCACCTGTCCTGTTACCACTTCATTTACGAAAGACTCATTGTCAGGAAGCGGAGAAACGATAATGACAGCAATCCGTTCTTTACGATGAATAAGTTTTTCAGTGACTTCACTTGCGGAAAGCTTTTGAACTTCAGCATCAAGAATCACAATGTGTGGCGGTACGTTTTCAGATTTAAATAATGCTTCTTGCCCATCAGCTGCCGTAAAAATAGTAGCGCCAGGAACAGAGCGTTCTACTAGATTTACCATGGACTGCATTTCTTCAGGTTTGCCTGATACAATCAGAAATACTCTTTTATTTTCTAATTCTGCCATTGGATTCTCTCTTGATTTGCTAACCTAAATATTAAAATTTTAAGGCTGTGATTTGCAATAAGACTCCGAGAGAAATTCGAAGTCTCGACTATGGGAGAGCTTTAGAGACCTGCGTGCTCTAAGTAATGTTTCACCATCTGCTCTACATTTTGAAGTTCTTCATCCACGGTCTGGCGATAAGATGTAAGCTGATTTGTGTCCGCAATGTTAGTTCTTAAAAAAGGAGCCATCCACGGCTCAGTGTTCACGACCCCTTGTTGCAGCAAGAACTTTAAATAAAAATGCATTTTTAAAACTAAGGGATCGCTTGTAGTTTCGATGGCCTTTAAAGTGTGCCCCAAGAGATTAAATAAAAACTCTGAGTTCTTATCACCCTCTTGGCTGACTTTGCTAACGCATTCCAATGCGTGCAGGGCTAATTCAAGATGTTCATAGTCTTTTCTGATTCCAGCAAAATCATTAACCAACGTCGCTTCTTGAAGGATGTTGAGCTGTCCTTCGCTGGAAGCAAGTTTGTAGGTGAAGGTCACAAAGTGCGTGGGTTCTAAAACTCCCCCGCCGAAACGTTTTTTACTTTTTAGTGCGCCCCTAGCAATGAACGACAGTTTTTCACCTTGCGGGGAAAGGGCATGAAGAATCAAATCAGCTTCGCCGTATTTGATTTTTCTTAAGATGATGAAACGGTCTTTACCTTGGGTCACAGACTCCAACTTTGTTCAGCTTTGATTTCTTCATACGAAGTAATCACGAGCTTGGCAAAGTCTTTTATGTGAAGAACGTCAGGAGTGAAAATCAGCATGCCGCGCAGTTGTTCTAAACTTGGAGCCGGATCCCACCAGTGACGAAACATTTTAATCACCGACCAGTGACACATATTTGGGGTGAGGATTTTTTGATAACCTTCTTCTTTTGAAATCTGAAGTTTTGCAAAAATAGTTTCCGCCAGGGCTTCGGCACTTACATCGTTAAAGATGCAAACGGCGCGATCAAAAAGGCGGTTTGGGTTGTTATTAAAAAACGGGGTAGCAACGGTTGAAATTTCTTTTTCAAAATGTTCGATCACAACCGGATCTACTGACGCATTGATAACCAGATTTTTTAGGAAAGCTTCCGTGTCCCAATTTTGACTGTGGGCAAGAAGTGACGGAGATCTGAAGCGCTCCCCTAAAATTGCAACTGCTGTATTTGGGTCAAATGAACAAAGTCGCGCGCTATAGGGTCTTACTTCATCTGTCGTATGCAGATGATGGGCATGGGAAACTTTGAAAGAAAAAATACGTTTTTCATTTAAAAGCCTATCTAGCTCGTCGGCGAATGGATAAAGTTCGCCAGTGACTGGATGATCTTCTGCAAATAGAACGAAACACGTTTCTTTTTTTAAACCGTCTACCCATTCTTTCACATTATCTAACTGCGTGTGGGATAAAGTCGCTACTTCGTAAGTTTCTTTGTAATAGTATGGCAAAAGACCATCAAAAGCGGCGGTCTGACCTTGAATGACTCCGATGGCTTTTTTGTGGGACATAAACTGGGCGGTGCCTTGGGAAATTTCGAAGACTGCTTGATTGATGCCATTAAAGCATCTGGCGCGGATTTTCGATGAAAGCCCTAAGGAAGTTTTAACTTTATCATTTAATTCTTCCCAGCTTTCGGGGCGCACTACATCGATGAACATATTGTTAGAATCTATCAGATATGTTTTAAAAAGAGGCTACGACTTTGGTCTTAATTTCGAATTTGCCGTGTTTTCTGATCCTTTAATTGTTTTTAAAAAGCTAGCTGATAAGCTTCAAACATCGTAGGAGAGATCATGCATAAATTATTTATCGCCCGCTTCCTTACTTCTTTTCTTTTGCTTTTTTGCTTCCAAGCGCAAGCCTTAGTAGAAGCCAGAGTTTCATACGGTCTGAATCTTCCTACTACGAATCTGGGGCCACTTTGTTCAGTTTGTACCGGTGAAGTGCCTTCGATAGTTCCGACCCATGGATTAGGTGGGGATGTCATCTTCACATTACCTGTTCCACTAGTTCCCGGCATTGGACTTCGATATGAAAGCATGGGTCTTTCTGCGTCAAGTAGCGGGATAGAAATTGATGCTGCTTACACACGCACTGCTTTGCTATTTAATTGGCGCCCTATTGATACCTTGTTATATTTCGGCCCGATTTTTAGTTACGGAATTTCCCACACTACTAGTCTGAAGGCTGTCGAAAATGGCACAACGCGAGTGGATTATTCTGCTGACAGTTCAACTTCCTACAGCGCAGGACTTGAGGGGGGATTTAGACTCACAGGCTTTCAAGTTGGAGCTGAAATCGGCTACCTTGATTTTAAGTGGAAAGATGCAAAAGACAAAACTGGTAACGCGGCAACACAAGACATTAATATGAGTGGAACTTACACGAAAATAGTTGTTGGCATTTCTATTTAATTATTGAAAATTGGGCACGTCTGATAGACTTATTCGCAGAGGTGTTCCCATGACTAAAAAACGTATCGAATGGCCGGTGGCTTTATTCCTCACCATCAACCCACTGGTCACGCTAATTTTGACTCCGGTTTATTTTTATTACTACGGGTTTCAATTAGACATTTTGCTTTTCGCTTTGATCTTTGCTGCAGCAACAAATCTTAGCATCACTGCGGGATATCACCGTTTATTTTCACACAAAAGTTATGATGCCCATCCAGTGGCAAAGGCGCTTTTCTTGTTGGTGGGTGCTTCTGGCTTTCAAGGTTCTGCTTTGAAATGGTCTTCAGATCACCGCAAACATCACACGCACATCGATGGCGAAAAAGATCCTTACAACATCAATGAGGGCTTCTGGTATGCCCACATGGGATGGTTGTTCTTTAAAGATTCTGTGGATCAAAAAATCGTCGCTCCGGATCTTGAAAAAGACTGGATGGTTCAGTTTCAACATAAATACTATGTTGCCCTTGCGATTCTGACTGGTTTTGCAGTTCCAACTTTGATTGGTTGGATGATGGGTTCAGCTCTTGGTGGTTTAGTGATCGCTGGGGGACTTCGTATTGCTTTGACTCAACAAAGTACATTCTTTGTAAACTCGCTTTGCCACACTTTAGGTAAACAGACTTATTCAAAAGAAATTTCTGCCCGCGATTCTTGGTTCGTAGCAGTTCTTACCCACGGTGAAGGTTACCATAACTTCCATCATAAATTCCAAATCGACTATCGCAATGGTATTAAGTGGTATCACTGGGATCCTACGAAATGGGTTATTAAGACTTTGAACATGATGGGTCTTGCGACGAAACTTCGTCAGATTTCTAATACTGAGATTTTGAAAGCTCGCTTACAAGCCGAAGCCGCTGAGCTTTGCAATAAAGGTCTTTGTGCAGATCAATTAGCAGCAGTAAGAGAAAAAATCATCGAAGCACAAAATCGCATGAAAAAGCTTCGTGAAGATTATGAGCAGTTCAAAGTCGATGCTGGTAAAAAGCGTGCGGAACTGCGTGAAGCTTACGACTTGAAGCTTATCGAGATCAAGCGTGAGATGGAAATCGCTAAGCTTGAGTTCCACATGGGAATGAAGCAGTGGCGCATTTACGCTCGTTCTGTGTAGCTTAAACTTTCAATAGAAATTAAAAGGGAGCTTTTAGCTCCCTTTTTTTATTTTTGGACTGAGACGACTTTAAGGCGCTTTTCTTTGCCGTTGGGAAGAGGCCAGTTGATGACCTGCCCTACTCTTAATCCAATCAATGCTGAGCCTACTGGCGCAAGAACAGAGACTTTGTTTTCGTTGATGTTAGCTTCGTGGGGATACACCAAGATCACGGATAGCTCTTTGCCGCTATCGATGTCTTGAAAGCTTACTTTTGAATTCATGGCTACTACGTCTGCCGGAAGCACTTCGTTTGGGACGATGGATGCGCGATTCAGCTCCTCTTGCAAAAGTTCGGCGAGTTCGCCTTCAGCTGCATTTAATAGAGTTGAGATTTTGTGAAAGTCGTCGCTGGCAATAATTAAGTTGCTTTGGTTTTCCATAAAGGAACTCCTTTGTTCTTGGATTTTCCAAGAATGGAATGATTGACTGACTTAGCCTTTGGCTAAGTGCGGTTTCATTTAGTTTGTGTGGGAAATTTGAATGTGTGTGGGCGGCTGAAGTCAGTGGAAGAGCTTAATCCTCAACCGCCAATAGAAATAAACTTCAAACTCAATAGCACTGTATTGAAGCGCGCGAAGTTTTTTAAAATGAAATGGCGGAATGATCTTTTCACTGAATAGATGTTACCAAAGGGTTTATGATTTTTCAATTTGATCTTGTTTGTGGCCCGAACGGTCTTGCCTACTTACAGAAGTCTTTGTCCTTCTTGCACAGGGCTTTTTTAAGCAGCTGGTTTTCTTCTTTTAAGGACGCAATGTCGCGCTCTTGTTTTTGCAGTTGCGCGCGGACTTCTTTTGATTCGCCTTTGAATTGTTGTTGCAGCTCTTTAATAGCTTCAATGATTGGTGCAACTAGGTTTTGGTAAGCTACTGATTTATAACCTTGATTATCCGTGTTCACAGCTTCCGGGAAAACTTTTTCCACGTCCTGGGCGATAAGACCGATTTGTTTCTTTTGGTCTTTTTCTTTGTCTTTCCAATAGTAGCTAACACCTTGAATTCTTGTGATCGCGTCTAGTGCATTTAAGATTGGTTGAATGTCTTTCTTTAAACGGATGTCTGAAGATTGCGTAAGTGTACCTGCTAAAGTTGCATTACCGCTTGAATATAAACTGAAATAGCAAACCCCTAAAGCAAAACACATCGAGTTCGCACCCAATGGTGCTGCCGTTGATGAAGACAACCATCTCCAGGCCTGGCCGCCCGCCGAAGTATTTGTATTATAAATCATGGTGTAGCCCGCAGCTGATGAAGATACTTCTAAGTGACCGTTTGTTGCAGCAGTACCGATACCAACTTTTCCATCAGCACCAATGCGCATGGCTTCAACTGCACTCGTAGTGTTATTTGGCGTCGTAAGAAAGCGGATGCCTGAGCCATGGGCCGTACTTGTCCAAGCTTGGGTCGCTAAAGCGCTTATTCCCGTCGGATAGCTTTGCGCTGAAAAGGCAGTTCCATCATGCCCTGAAAATACATACCATCCGAAAACATCCCCAGAGTTTAATGCAGCTGGGGCAGCTGGAGTTCCGCGCGCACCACGAGTCTGCACCAAGCCCGCAGGATTGGTTGAGTATGTTGTTGACGTGATCCCGCGACTTGTAACGCCTGTGGAATCTGCAACTTCTAAAAGTGTAACTGGAGCGGAAGTCCCGATACCTACAAAACCGTCATCGCCGATCGACATTTTTTCGCTGGAATTTACTGTCCCAGTTTCTGTTGTCCAAAAACTAATACGTGAACCCTGTGTCGTCGTTGTGAAGTTTTCAGTAGCGACAAAATTAACAGCCGTTCTTCCTCCGGTTTGAAAACCTGAACCTAAATATCCAAGGCCGGTAATTTGTCCGAGGTTATCACCAGCTTGAATCGCTGTCGGCGCAGCCTTTGTTCCCCGCGCACGTAAGAGTGAAATCGTTGGAAGTTCTGTGTCCGAATACGTTAATGCATTTAAACGCCCTGATGGCGATGTACCTTCACCCTCAACAAGTAAACCACCACGATAAGGCCACACTGCCGCTGCAGGCACCTGAGTGGTGATATGCAATGGCACTTGCGGTGAAGCAGTTCCGACTCCGACATAACCACCTGACGGTGCCATTACAATACTTCCCTTAGTGGCATTCGAAGTAGAATCTAAAACTAAATTGTTGTTTGCTGCTGTTCCGCCGTAAAGTGTCTGTCCACCGGAACGACCTGCAAGCAATGCATATTGAGTAAACGTGTCGCCTGATATTGCTGACCACGCTGGAACTCCTGAACCATTAGTTAATAAAACAGAGTTATTTGCCGTCACAAGCCCGCCAACGACATTGTTCGCTGAAGAAAATAATAATTGATTAGCAGTTGTTGTTGCTGGGAAAGCAGCCGTACTCCAAACAGGGCCAGTCGCGCTGTGCTGCAGAACCGTTCCGGTAGTAGAACCTGAAACTGCGGTTAAGTTTCCTGAGTTGTTGGAAGCAATCACAGAATTGTTAGCAAAAGAGGAAGCACCAGTACCACCGTTGGCGACTGGCAAAACGCCTGTTGCATCGGCAGTTAGACTGATCTGATTTCCACCTGATAAAACACCCGAAGCATTGTTTTTAACAATCCCTGCTGAACTCATTCCTGACAAAGTTAAACCTGCGAACGTAGGGCTTGCGCCCGAATGAATATTTTGTGGAGTTGAAAACGTCACAGTGCCAGCACCATGAACCACATTCACTTGGTTGGTTGTTCCGCTTAGAGATTTATATTCATAAGCAGTGGCACCACTATTCATTCCAAGGATCTGATTTGCGGTTCCTAAACCAGTTAAACCAGCTAAGGAAATAGCAGGTGTAGCACCACCCGAAGAACTTAATGGTGAAGTCGCTGTCACTGAAGTCACAGTCCCAGCATTCACCGAGTCAGCCGCTGGCGCCCAGTTTGTGCCGTTAAATTTTAAAACCTGACCCGTGGTTGGAGTCGTCGCATCGACACCAACACCTTTGATTTTATTCACTGTCGTTGCGCCTTGAGTCCCAGAGACATCGCCCGCTAAAGAACCCGTGAAACCCGCGGCATTGCCAGAGATGTTACCACTGATTTTTGTTCCCGCGATTGTTCCTGAAATCTGCGATTCTGTGATTGAAATATTATAACAATCAAATGTATTCGACGGAGTAATGAAGACCAATGATTGTCCCGCCGTACAGCTAGCGGGAAACATCGAAGCGTTTAACTTATTAGATAACTGCGTGGCAAGACCCGTGATATCAGCAATGGCCAACGAAGCCGGTATATAAGCAGTACTACCGTCATACTTTAAAATTTGACCGGTCGTTGGCGCTGTTGCATCAATTGCGACGCCTTGAATTTTGGTAGCGTTACCAAAGCGCGCATCATTACCCGCCGCCACGGTTCCAGCTGCTGAACCCACGCTGATACCTAGGACTGGAACAGTCACGGTTCCACCTTTAGTAAGCGGAGCTGTGACATTCACATCACTCACCATCCCTGCACCACCGGCATCCGTCGCACAGCTAAATGTGGTTCCATCGAAGGTTAAGTATTGACCAGCTGAACACGTCGTAACTGCTGTCTTTAAAACGAAGTCAGCAGGCACATTGTTACCTAATCGGCCTGCGGAATAAGAGAAAGTTGAAAAAGGCACTGAACGGATTTCATTATTTGGCGTGATCGCCTTCCACCCTGTGCCATCATAGAATTGAACTTTTAAAAGTCGAGTTTCATTTTCAGCAGCCGTGTGGGTGCCACCACCCGCGCAAGGCAAAGCCACAGAGTTTTTAAATACATCGCGGATATCAGCGCCAGCACCTGTAGGAAAAAGACGAGTTCCTGATCCAATCGGAACATCGAACACACCTTTTGATCCCTGCATATTCACGCTGTCTTTTTGTTCACGATAAAATACGCAGTTACCGGCAGGATTGGTGATCTCAAAAGCAAAGCTAACGTTGTTATGTTCAAGCGGAGTTCCGTCGCTGCGAATGATGCGACCTTGATAAGTAAATGAATCAGGCGAAGCCGAAGCAAAGCTAGCGGAAAAGACCGCAAGTATAATTAGAATATACGTTCCTAAACTCATACCTCGTTATCGGTCGATCCTTAGGTTTTCTAAAGGGATCGGTGTTTCGATTTGAGACATCTGGATCATTATAAAAAAGGGAGCCGAAGCTCCCCTATCTTTAATCACATGACTTTAAATCATTGTGGAAGAAGAAATGGAATTTGGAATCATTAAATGGAGGTGGCTCATCACGTACGTGATCACGTTGGGCTTTGATCCATTCTTTATGTTTAATGCAATCTTCTTTACGGAATTGTTCGTTGATCGCTAGCAAGTCTTGGAAACTTGGCAGGTAACCCTTCTTCTTATAGAACTCGGCTTCCTTGGTGTAGATGTTTTTTTCTAACAACGCCGCCACGGCTTCAAACTGCACTGTGGTTTTAATTGCTTGCACCGGCATATATTTCGGTAAAGTTTCTTTTGCTACGCCAAACTGGCGAACAAGTTTTGCAAAGTAAGACTTGATTGAATGCTGAGGCGTCCAGTGGAAGTCATAGTTTTTTTCAATCATCCAACCATACACACTTTGTAAAACCGCGTCTTGCATGCGCACTTGTCTTAATAGTGGGTTGTAACGATGTTCAGCGACGAAATCAAAGCGCGGGTCCACTTCGATATCATACGGTGCAAATAAGGTTGGCTTCGTTACGCCTAAGCTTTTTGGGTAGTCGGTGTTTTTAAATTTCGAAACAGAGCTGCGATACTTCGGTACAATAAACTGCCCGTCTGACGCTAGATCATAGGCATAACGGATTACTTCTGAGCAGAACAATGTCGAATAGTCTGAATCATCCATCGCAAAATCGTATTTAATTCCTTTTTTAGCATCTAAAGCTTGGCGAGCCTTATCGTAAATCTTACGTGCAGCTTTCTTAGCTAAGGCTTCATCAGGTTGACGGTATAAAGCCACGCGAGCGTCGGCTTCTTGGCGCCACTTTTCTAGTGGTGTCACGATTGTTCCGTACTGAATTAAAGCTTCAACGACGTATTTCTTACCGGCTTTATCTTCAGCAACAATAGCTAAGTGGGAAAAGTTACCTTCTTCGTCAGCAATACGGGCAATCATCGCTGATACGTAGGATTTACCGCGAACTAACATCACGTCACCGCTTTTAAGTTCAAAGCCTGTGAATTTTGGGTTTGTCCAAGTATTGGGCTTCCAGTTTGACATGATCGGAGTTTGTTTAAACTCGAAAACTTTTTGGGAATAAAGCCACTCTAAAAGGTATTCTTCTGAAAAACGCGCGTATTGGAATCCTTCGCGGATTTCATTAATACAGTCTTTACTTAAATCTTTTTTAGCATCAAATTCTTGCAGCTTTTCATGTAACACCACACGAATTTGAAAAATCGTATCCATCACCTCAGAACCACGGGTTCTTAAAGCTTCCACTTCAATCGGAGTCTTCGGCACAAAGTGATCAGCCGGAAGATTATATAAATAGTCAGTGACCTTATTGATAAACTGAGTACAAGTTTTAGGATTGAATACTTGGGGATTAGAAAGATCGTTAAGAACCTTCTGGCTTCCCGCAATCAACTCTTCGGTGTTTGCTGGACGGCGGTAAGATTCCATCATTGGTGTTTGAGGTTGGGGGCTCACGCAGCCAGAAAGAATCATCAATGCTGAAACGCTACCAAGTAAGATCTTCTTCATAATCTGAGACTCCTGATTATTCATACCTTTCGGCTAGAAATCTTTCTGACATAACCCAGACTAAGGCCTTAAATTACACCCAACAAAATTTTGTTAAACCATTCCGAACTAACCTTAGGTCCGTAAACTTCCTTAGGGCCGCCGACGATAAGAAAATGCAATTATTGATCATTTTAAATAAACAGGAGCTACCATGAGCCGCGATTCCGCCGCAATGAAACAAGAGTTTTTTCACATCGACGAAAAAAGTCGCAAGAAAGTCGTTCGCCAAGACCGCACTGATGTAGAACCTCGTTCTTGTTTTATTGATTTCAACGGTAAGCAGCTTGAAGTATTAAATATCAGCTCTTTTGGTTGTGCTGTTATCGTAAGCCCTGATGAATTTACAGAGCTAAAAGCTTGGTTTGATAAAAATCCCCATGTTGAAGCCAATGTTCTTTACAAAGAAATTCAAACTCAACACGTAGCACTTCGTTGGGCTCGCGCTGTGGAGCACACGAAATCAGTGACTGGTGAAATGATCGTGGGTTTTGAAGTTCTTGGTGAGCCACTAAAAATCGAACGTATTAAAGCCTTGGAAGTTTCAGCGCAAGTGATTAATGATCAAACAAAATATGCGATGGACTTAAGCATGTTACCAGCAGAGTTTAAGACCTTCGTTTATGAAATGAAAGACTGGTTAGAAAAACTTAAAAACCGCATCGACACCCTTGAAGCCAACTCCCCTGTTGATAACTGGAAGGAAGCACAAGATTACCGCATGACGATTGCTGATACGGTTTCAGAGTATCTTGGCCAAGTTATTCCTGCTAAGTATTCTGACGTTCCTCGTTTAGTAAAAAACTTCACTCCAGAACAAATGAAGTGGGCAACTCAATTTGCGCGTGAGCAAGTAGGTCACCTGGTTTACGGTGCTCCGTTTGCAAACCGCGCATATTATAAGCCACGCGGTTATGCCGGTGATTATGAAATGATGAATCACCTTTACCGTGACGAGCTGGTGGGTAAGACTCTTTTTGACCAATGCATGCACAAATACTTTATCGACGAGCCAGCCGGTGTTGCAGTTAAGAATCGTGGCCAGTACTTATTTGAAAAGATCACGCAACTTTTCAGCTCAACTCCAGCAAATCAACCATTAAAGGTTCTTTCTATCGCGAGTGGTCCTGCGATGGAACAGCAATTGTTTCTGCAAAACAGTAAACCTTTCCATGGGCGTCCTGTGGAATTCACTTGCTTAGACCAAGATGAAGAATCATTAAAACATGCACAACGCCAGTTGCATTCAGTAGAGCGTTTCGTGAAATCAGGTTTCAAATTTAAGTTCAACAACATGGCAATCCGTAACGTGATTGCAGGTGGTTGCCCAGAACAAGATTACGACTTGATTTATTCAGCGGGTCTGTTTGATTACTTCACTGAGCCTGTGGCACAGATGGCAGCACAAAAAATGCTCGCCGCTGTGAAACCAGGTGGCGTGGTTGTGATCGGTAACTTCAGTAAAGACAACCCTTCAGTCCCTTTCATGGAATTAGTTTTAGATTGGCATTTGATCTATCGCTCTGAAGAAGATCTTTTAAGAATCTTTAAAGGCATGGGCTCAAAAATCTGGGTTGAAAAAGAACCTCTTGGTGTAAACCTTTTTGTTTGCATCCAAAAATAGGAAGCTTTGATTGAAATTTCCAGGAAACGAGATCTCTAGCTCCCACCTTCGCGAGTCTGAGATCTTAGAAGAAATTAGATCTGTATTAAAGGTGATCGCAAATTGGATGGCGGTGCCTTTGTTCTTAGCTTTTTGGCTAGCAGATCTTATGTACGTGCCACAGTATAAGTGGCCGTTCCTGGCTTTACGTTTAACAATCATTCCTGTTTGCTTGCTCGCTCAATATGAAATCAAAAAAGAGCAGACCCCTCGCCGCGCCCAACTTTTTGCGGCGCTTTACTGCGGATTAGTAGCACTTCCAATTAACATTATGATTTCTTTAATTCCTGATGTAGGGACCTCCTACTATGCAGGATTAAATCTTGTCGCAATTGGTGGACTTTCGTTCATCCCGTTTTCTATTAATTTTTTTCTAGGAACCGCTTTAGCGATATATCTTCCGTATTACGCTATTGTTCTTAGCAAAGCCCAAGGTCTCGATGATTATAAAGCCATCGCTTTAAATTCGTTCTTTATTGTCGGTGCGATTGTTATTTGTTTTCTTATTCGTTTTTTCCACGAAAAGCTAAGAGTCAGAGAAATCAATTCTCGCCTAGCTTTAAAAACCGAAATTGCCAATCGCGACATCATGATCCGTTCAAAAACAGAAGAAGCGGTTCGCTTAAACTCCTTAAGCACTCAGTTTAGCCCGCAAGTAGTACAAGCTATTCGTGATGGTCGAGTGGACCTTGAAAAAGGTGTGCGCCGTGCGCAGATCTGCGCGATCTTTGTTGATATCGTCGGTTCCACAGAAAGAGTTGTAAGATTGGATCAGGCAAAAGTAGACATCGTGCTTGCCCGTTTCATGGATACCGTGGTTACGATTTTCTTAAAATACGATATCACCATTGATAAATTCCAAGGTGATGGCATCTTAGCTTTCGCGAACGACCCGATCCGCTACTCAGATTACATTCAGCGCACGTGTTTAGCCGCCATGGAAGTTCGTACAGCCTTAGCACAAGACCGTGAGTTCTATTTAATGAACTGGAAAAAGGAAATGCAAATCCGTATTGGTATTTCAGCGGGTTATGCGAACGTGGGCTTTTATGGCAATAAAAAATTCTTCCGTTCCTATACCGCGATTGGTGCTCCACTGCCATTTGCTTCACGTCTGACTAACTTAGCTGAACCCAATCAAATCTTGGTGGATTCAGACATCGCCATGGCGTTAATGGCTGAAAACTATTCAGTTAGCAGTATCGGGGAAAAGGTAATTAAAGGTTTTGAAGGAGATCAGCACATCGTCTTTGAACTGGTGCAGGCTCCAGTAACAAGACAAGAAACTGGAACAAATCATTGTCCAACATGTGCGGACTCAGTTCTTTATTTAGATACGAATGCGCAAGGGATTTACGTGGTAAAGTGCCGTCAATGCGGTTATGAATTAAATGATGCGGCCCCAGGAGCCGCATCAGCGTAAGATCTATTTTTTTCTAGCTTTGACTTCGTCTTCGGCTAACATTTTTAAATCTTCTTTAAGCAGATGACTGGTACCAACAAAATCGGCTTTCTTTTTGCCGTTTCCGATAGTGATACCTGTTGCTTTAATCAGATCCTCGGAAGAAGCGACATTAGGACCTACACCTGGCTCTTTAACAATGACCACTTCAAAGGTGTCTGTCGCAGAGTCATAAGAATCGATCTCAATATCAGTGCCTTTGATAATTGGCGGCTCTGCCTCTAACTCTGCAATGACTTTTGGATCTACCTTAGCAGCGGGCTTTACAGCAGCTGCTTCTTTTGCAGGAACCTTAGCTTCGTCAGCAAAAGCATTCAATGAAACTAGCAAACTAAGAATTAAAATTGATTTCATTATCTTGCTCCTGATCTGCTGTTACTACGACTGCGACCACCGCCGCCTGAACCTGTTGAGTACTCTCTTCTTACCGCTCTACCCGTTGCTTCACTCGCTGCCTGGTAAGCAAGATTTTCTGGTTCACAGCGTGGTTCAAAACCTGAAGAGTCGCTGCAGTTATTTTGATTTTTTGAACCAAAGTAATTATAAACTAAGGAACCAACACCTAGCATATCTTGAACTTCATTAAAGTCACTGCCTGGTACGCCTGTGCAACCCCAAGTAGAACCTGTGCCTTGAGACCTAGAAGCATGGATAAGAATTCCGCGTTCTCCTAGACTGTTCTGACCACAAAGTCCCGCAAGACCAATAGAGTTGTTTTCGTTATATCTAGCTCCGTACCGGTGGCGAGCCGTGATATGAAAACCTGGCGGAGTCATGCGCGAGTTTTCGGTACTACAAGCTTCCATTCTTCCCGTGCGTGGATTACCTCCACCCCAAGAAATCGGAATCGCTTTTAGACAGTGACCGTCTTTACCAAAGATGTACATTTGCGCAGGGCCTTGGCTGGAATAATCATTAATTGCAATACGTTTACCCGGAGCTAAGCGCGCCGTTGGGCAAGAGTTTGAAAACTCAATTGCTTCAGTCAGTGCTTTTTTAACATGGGCTGGAACATTGTTGCAGCTTCCTGAACCCGAGAATGCTTTTCTGAAGGGCTCATAGTTATTGAGCTCATCATAAATACCGGGTCCACCACTTCCACCGCCAGAGGAACTTGATTTTGTAGAAGTGTAATTAGATGTATAATCCGTTTTGTCATCATCAAGCATTCTTACTGAAGTGCTTCTGGTGAAGGCCAAAACGCTGCTACTAGACACCAATGATATAAAAAGTATTAATTTTTTCATGTTTTTTAATTGTAGAAAGATTGTGGAATTTAGCAAGTGACACTGAAATTAGTGAATTTCCTTAAGGATTTTAGTCTAAGTCTGTCTTAGAGTTCGCCAGGGAAGACATCAAGAAATTTCAAAGACTTGTCCCGCAAGTGAGCAAGCTATGAACAACGCTCTCTATATAATAGTCAGAAATTCCATCGTTTCATTTTGATATCCTTAAGAAGCCTAAGGCTGTCTAGACCTTATTCAGGGCAGTGACACTCTTCCGTTTCGGAGTCTTTAGAGCTGCCATAATTTTTGCCAGCCAGGAAACTTAAGTCGCTGATAACAGCGAGTTTTCAAGCTGACCATGCCGCTGTACCAAAGCTTGCATAGTCTTTTTCTTATGATGAGCAAAAAGATTATCAAACCAATAATTTCAAGCCTGCTTTGCACGCTATTCCTCGCGGGATTTACGGGTAAAGAAAAGTACGTTGAACTTGAAGGTGCTGTGAATGGCCGAAGCTCTGCTAATTTTGCTGGCTCAAGCAACGTTCGCACAGTTTTAAACAAAGGCACCCGCGGTGAAATTCTAGCGTACACAAAACTTCCATCTGGGAATTACGGCATTAAGATGAAAGTAAGCTCTGGCCCCCGCGCTGGCGACGTTTTCTGGGTTTATCATAAAGTGGGAAATTCTGATTTGGCTCTTTTTGAAGAGGCACCGAATGGAAGATCTCCTTCACGTAGTACTTCATCTGTTGAAAAAGCCAAAGGTGCTGAAACTAAAAAAGATGTTCCTGCCACACCAGTCCCTGTTCCACGTCCAGCGCCTCGTGGTGATGTCAGCAGTACAATTGATTTAATTAACGACACCAATAGCCGCGTAAATGGCCAAGGTCAGAGCTGCGTTCAGTGCTCTACAAATACAAGTTCTGGCGTTCGTTCGACATTAAATGGTTATGGCGTTGCCAGAGCCTGCACGGCCCTTATGAACTCCCAAGGTCAGCTCGGTGAAATTGGACAAAGTTTAGTTTCAATTATGGCAGAACCTAAGTACGCTCGTTATTTCTTGGGAAGCAATGCTCTTGGCAGCTTCTGTCCTAAATTTAATTCTTTATCAACGGCGCAAAAGTTAAACGCCTGGGCTTGGTTCTGGACCGTGCTTGCCCACGAAGAATCTAGCTGTAATGTGACGCAACTTCATGGCACACACATTAATAGAAATGGCAGAGTGACGCGCCTGAATCCTTATCAAGGTTACGGCTTATGGGCGCTGGAAAAAGATACTAACGTGCGCGCTTGGCGTGGTGCTGCTTGCCGCAGTATCAACACCGCTGCCAAACAAGCTCGTTGCTCGGTTGACATTATTGCTTCGACTTCGCTAAGTAAGGGTCGTACTGGTGTTAGTTCTTCAAGCTACTGGGGACCTGTAAGAAGAGGTGCTCATCAAATCAGACCACAGATGAGGAGATTTGCTTTATGTTTCTAAGAAATATAGTTTTAGCTTTATCTTTAATCATTGGCTTTTCAGCGCAAGCTCAAACACTGACTTTGCTTGAAGCAGGCAGATATGAACTTGTCGATGGCGAAAAAGAACTTTGTGCTGATGAATTGAATTTTAGTGAAAAAGCAGTCACACAAAAATCATTGGCATTGGGTGGTTCTTACCGCTTTGATGCTAAAAACTCGCAAAAAATTGTTGAGTCTGATTTAGATGCAAACTGCGAGTTCCGTGAACAAACAATTCACGAAAAGAATTCTGCGGATGAAACGACTTTAGTAAGAATTAATCAAGAAGTGTGTGCTGGTAAGATTACATCAAACATTAAATCGACAGCGACAGTCAGCAAATTGAAGCTGGAACTAACTCACGATATTCAAGGTTCTTTGCCTTATACCTGTATTTGGAAGAAGGCTGATCGATAGTCTGGCGCCAGTGTTAAAGATCTTTTTTTAAAAAATCCTAAAAGTCCCTACACTGTTGTGATGGAGGGACTTTTAGTGGATCAAGCCCCTTTGTTATTTCCCATGCATGATTACTGGTGGTTTTACGCAGCCTTCATCGGCTTCGTGCTGGTGATGCTCGTCATCGACCTTGGAATTTTTCATAAAGATTCTCACACGGTTTCATTTAAAGAAGCCGGTTTATGGTCTGTTGTCTGGGTCACATTAGCCATGGGTTTTTGTGGCATTCTTTACTACTACACTCTTCATAAATTTCAGGATCCCAGTGTCGCTAAAGAAGTCAGTTTGCAATTCCTTACAGGCTACGTGATCGAAAAATCTTTGTCGGTGGATAATATTTTTGTCTTTGTCGTCGTCTTTGGTTTTTTTGGAATTCCACCGAAATATCAACACCGAGTGCTTTTCTTTGGGATATTAGGCGCATTGATTTTCCGAGCAATCTTTATCAGCTTAGGTGCTTTATTAATGCAATATAAAGCTGTGGTGTGGATTTTCGGCGCTTTCTTAATTTTTACAGGGATTAAAATGATGGTCGGTGAAGAAAAAGCCATCGATCCAGAACAGAATTGGCTGATTAAGTATTTAAAAAGACATCTGCGGGTTACCCACCAGTTTCATGAACATCATTTTTTTGTTAAACAGGGCGCTTTTCTGTTTGCGACCCCCTTGTTTATCGCTTTAGTGTTTTTAGAGTTTACGGACGTGATCTTTGCCGTGGATTCAGTACCAGCGATTTTTGCTATCACCAACGAACCTTTCTTGGTTTTCACTTCTAACATCTTTGCGATTTTGGGCTTACGATCACTTTACTTTTTATTAGCCGGTGTCGTCGATAAATTCTATTTGCTACGATATGGTCTAGCTGCAGTGTTGATCTTCGTTGGCCTTAAAATGGTTTGGCTCAATGATCTTTATGATGGTCACTTTCCAATATTGCTATCACTTGCGATTATCACAGTATTCATTGGCAGCTCCATTGTGGCTTCTTTGGTTTTTCCTGCAAAGAAGCCATGACAAAGCCAATTACAAAGTTGATACTGGTGTTGTCGACACTCCGACTCTGTTGGAGTTAAAACGAGGGGGCTTCTATGACGACGCGCAGATTGTTCCTGGCTCTGAATGCTACCGATCCCTTGTCCCAATCTTTTCTTCCGACCTATAAGAAAATAAAAATAAACGCCGATCGACGAGAAATCGATGTGAAGTGGGTTCCAATTGATAATTTCCACGTCACAGTGACTTTCTTCGGAGATACGCCAGAACAAAACATCCCGCGCATCGAAGAAGTTTTAAATCAAGTCTGCGCTAACTTTGCACCCTTTGATTTAAAGATCGATGATGTCGGCGCTTTTTCAAATGAACACGATGCCAGAGTATTGTGGCTTGGAGTTCAGAAAAAAAGACGCTTTCAAGAACTGAAAGAAGAACTAGAAAATACTTTCTTCGATGCAGAGTTATTGAAGCAAAAGGAAGAACGAGATTTCTCTCCACACTTAACCTTCGGTCGCTTACGCAACCCACGCAGTGTGAAAGATATGATTTCGCCCTTTAAAAGAAAAAGCTTCGGTAAGATTCACGTGAATGAAATAGTTTTGTATGAATCAAAACTGCAAGGCCATTACCCGGTCTACATTCCGATTTACCGAGCAAAGCTAACTGGAGAAGAAAAGCCCCTTGAAGAGGAGGCTTTCCTAACCAGTGATTTTCAGATCTAGTTAGCGAATAGCGTTCGCAAACAAACGAACGTAGATGTTCTTATCAGCCAAGTGGAAAATCAGGTCGCCATGGTGGTGACCTGTAAAACTCGGCGTGAAATAAACACGCGCAGTACAGAACTGGCCTGGAAATAGAGTCGGAGGACAATTCGTCTGCCCACGGAACCCATTTCCATAAAGAGCCACGCCACGAATTTGAGTAGGCTCAGGCCCTTCCGCGCGCAGTTGGAAATCCACAAACTTAGTTGAATGAACAAACGACGTACCGAAGTTGTAGTGAAGATATTCATCACGGCTATCGCCTGGAACCGGAGTTACAGACAAAGTCTGAACAGGTTCAGCAAAAGATACAGCCGAAACCAAAAGCATCATGATGACTAAAAGTGATTTCATAAAAGTCCCCCTCATAACTAAAGTCTGGGAGACGAACCTAAATTGCTCAAGAAAAAAGCAATGACGCGTTGTAGAGCCAAAAAAGCAAAAATGCCAGGAAGGCATTTTTTCGCGCCAGCCCCGAAGGGGTTGAGGGGCAGGAGCCCGAAACAACCAGGCACCTTAAAAAAAAGGGAGTCTTTCGACTCCCTTTTGGGATTTAGATTCCGGATTTGTTTCTTTCTTCGTCATCCACGTGTGTTTGGATTCCGCCCTTAAGGTTTGGACGGTATGCCAAGTGGTTGATGTCGTAGATGAAATTGCCACCGTTTACTGCTGGAGTTTGCCATTCAGGGCCAAGGCGGATTGCATCCACTGGGCAGGCTTCTTCACAGTAACCGCAGAATACGCATCGTAGGATATCGATTTCGTAGCTAATTGGGTATTTTTCAACGTGCGGATCGTTATGTTCCGCCGCCACGATTTTAATACACTCAGCTGGGCAGTTCGTCGCGCACAACATACAAGCTGTGCAACGAAGTGAACCGTCTTTTTTCACAGTCAGAACGTGATTACCTTTAAAACGAGGAGAGTACTCATACTTTTCCTCTGGATAGTTCAAGGTCATCATTTTCTTTTGATTGAAAAGATTCTTAAGCAAGTGCTTCATGGTGATACCAAGACCACCAAGAATACCCGGCAAATACCACTTCGCCTTTTCGGAGTTATTTTGCATTACGCTCATAAGCTACCTCTTCTAAATACAAACTCGTTCTTTTTACGAGCTTCCAAAGTCACTTGGTCAGAGCGCTGATTTGTCGGCATGAACGGAGTCGGAGTTGGCATCACCAGGTTTTTACCTGCTAGCAACAACGCCGCTTCAGTTAATGTCAGAGCTTCAGACACCACTGTCGTCACTTTTTTGAACTTTTGTTCAAGACCTGCGTGGTTAATGAAAGTTCCATCTTTTTCAACGTAAGACTTCGTAGGAACAATCCAAACGTTACCAGTTAAACCAGATAGAGCCTCGTTCTTACCCGCTTGCATCCAGATCACGTTTTGAGCTTTTGAAATCTCTCTTACGCGGTCTGCGAAGTCTGGGAAGACCACTTGGTTTTCAGGACCTGCAACAACCACAGTTTTAACTGCACCACTTGCAAGACCTGAAGACAGATCATTCCAAGTTGCTGTGATACCGTGCTTTTCAAGAACTTTAAGAAGACCTTTCGTGTTCGGGTTTTTATCTCCACGAAGAAGAAGTCCGTCGAAAGAATCAAAGTTTTCTTTGTTGTTAATCCAGAAATAAATTTTCTTAGATTTAAATTCATTTACGAATGTAGAAACAATCGCATCGAATTCTTCAACTGTGTATTGAGCCGTTAGAACTAGAGCTAAAGAGTCACCTGAAGTGGATTTAATCACTTCGTGTGCCGCTTTCGCCGCAGCTCCCGCAGTCATTTCAGTTGATACGCCATTAACGCGAACAGTGGCTTTCAAGATACGTGCGTCTTTGTTCACAAACTTATAAAGATCGCGACCTTCATCACACATCCAGTAACCGTTTACTTGTTCGTTATAAACTGGCTTAACGCGGAAGAAACCTTCCTTGTTATAGTAAGTTTTTACAGAACAACCTGTAGAACATCCGTTACAAACTGTTTCAGCATCTTTTAGATACCAAACGCGCTGACGGAAGCGGAAGTCTTTAGAAGTCAAAGCTCCCACTGGGCAGATGTCTACCGTGTTTAATGAATATTTATTATTAAGCTCAACACCTTCATGGGTGCCGATCTCAGAGCGGTCACCACGGTTGAAGATACCAAGTTCGTTTGTTTTAGAAACTTCTTCAGTGAAACGAACGCAGCGAGAGCAAAGAATGCAACGCTCAGAATCCAACACCACTGTTGGTCCAAGATCCACAACCTTGTGCTTTTTAACTTTCGCTTCAGCCATTTCTGGATCGTACTTACCGTACTCCATGTATTGGTCTTGAAGTCCGCACTCTCCGGCTTGGTCACAGATTGGGCAATCCAAAGGATGGTTGATCAAATGGAAGTCCAGACCCCATTTAACAGCATCACGTACTTTTTCAGACGTGTTGTTAACCTTCATGCCTTCGGTGCACATAGTGTTACAAGCGATCTGTACACGTGGATTTCCTTCGATTTCCACCATGCAAAGACGACAAACACCGGCAACGCTCAAACCTGGATGCCAGCAATAGTGAGCGATACGATCGCCAGACTGTTGCATGGCTTCGATGATCGAAGTGCCTTCTTTTACTTCGATTTCTTTGCCATTAATGGTGACTTTCATATGTCGCTCCTTTTACTTTCGAGCGTCCTTCACGAACGTAAAACTCAAATTCATCTCTATATTTTGTTACAAAGCTAAGAACTGGCAACGCTGCTGCATCTGAAAGGGCACAAATAGTTTTACCCTTCATGTTGTCAGCAACTTTGATCAAAAGATCGATGTCTTGCAAACGACCGCGACCTTCTAGGATTGAATGAAGAACTTTATCCAACCAACCAGTACCTTCACGGCATGGAGTACACTGACCACAAGACTCATGGGCATAGAAGTGAGTTAGAACTCCCAACATATCCACCATGCACTGTGAATCATCTAGTACGATCACCGCACCAGAACCCAACATCGTGCCAAGACCTGCCAATGATTCGTAATCAAGATTTGCTTTCGCAACTTCTTCAGCTGTTAACACCGGAGCAGAAGATCCACCCGGGATACAAGCTTTCAGCTTACGGCCAGGTTTCATCCCGCCGCCTTCTTTCATGATCAGGTCCATCAATGGGTAACCCAATGGAACTTCGTAGTTACCTGGCTTCATCACGTTACCAGATAAAGAGAACAATTTTGTTCCCGCTGATTTTTCAGTTCCATGTTTACGGTAAGCCGCTGCACCATCTTTAACGATGTAAGTAACAGCTGCCAAAGTTTCTACGTTATTAACGATCGTAGGTTTTCTTAAGTAACCTTGAACCGCTGGGAATGGTGGCTTCAATTTTGGTTGGCCTTTAAGACCTTCCAAAGAAGAAATCATACCTGTTTCTTCCCCGCAGATGTAAGCACCGGCACCACGGTAAACATCAAGATCAAAGTCAAAACCTGAACCTAAGATGTTTTTACCAAGCAAACCTGCTGCATAAGCTTCTTTGATCGCTTTATATAGACATTCAATAGGGAAAACATATTCACCACGAACGTAGATATAACCTTTATTAGAACCGATCGCGAAAGCAGAGATAATCATACCTTCGATTAATTGGTGAGGAGCACGCTCCATCATCATACGGTCTTTGAATGTTCCAGGCTCACCTTCATCGGCGTTGCACAGAAGGTAACGAGGTTCTCCGTTTTTAGGAAGGAAGCCCCATTTCATACCTGTTGGGAAACCCGCACCACCACGACCGCGAAGACCAGAAGCCTTCACCTCATCGATGATTTGTTGAGGTTGCATTTTAAAGGCTTTATGCAAAGTCTCGTAACCGCCCTTTGCTTTATAACCAGCAAGAGTTTGGTACTCATCTAAATGATAGAATTCTGTAAGTACTTTTACTTCAGCCATTATTTCATACCTCTAAGAAGATTCATCGCTGTCTCAGGAGAAAGCTTTTCGTAGTAAGTGTCGTTCACTTGCATCATCGGAGCAGTTCCGCATGAACCAAGGCATTCCACTTTGCTTACTGTGAAACGGCCATCTGCACTGACTTCGTTGAACTTAACGCCCACTTCGTTGCAGATGTGTTTTGCCAACTCACGACCGCCTTCAAGAGCGCAAGAGATATTCGTGCACACTTGAACGTGGTATTTACCCACCGGCTTTTGGTTGAACATCGTATAGAACTTAAAAACTTCATTGATGCGCGCTTCAGGAATTTCCATCACCTTAGAAAGATAAGAGATCATTTCAGGAGTGATGAAACCGTTATTTTCTTTTTGCGCCACATACAGGCTTGGGATGATAGCAGACTCTTTCGCCTCGTAGCGAGCGAGCTCTTTTTTTACTTCTGCCAAACCTTGGTCACTCAATTTAAACATTGTTGCTTCCTCTTAACGATCTAATTCGCCAGCAATAAGGTTCATTGATGCAATCGTCGCAATCGCATCCGCAAGCATCGCGCCTTTAACCACTGTTGGGTAAGACTGATAGATCGCAAAGCATGGAGGACGAACTTTCAAACGGTATGGGTTCGCAGAGCCGTCAGACACGAGATAGAAGCCCAACTCGCCGTTGGCTGCTTCTGTCGCATCGTAAACTTCGCCTACTGGAGGACGAAGACCTTTAATGATCAACATAAAGTGATTCATTAGACCTTCGATGTTTCCGTAAACGTCTTTTTTCTCTGGAAGAACAATTCCTTTGTCACGGATGGTGTAATCACCACCTGGAACGTTTTTACAAACTTGCTCAATGATACGGATAGATTGGCGCATTTCTTCGAAACGAACTAGGTAACGATCATAGATGTCACCGCTTGTTCCAACTGGAACATCAAAATCCAAAGCATCATAACCATAATATGGTTGAGCTTTACGCAAATCCAAGTTCACACCAGAAGCACGAAGCATCGGGCCTGTGTAACCCCATTGAATCGCATCTGCTGCAGAAACTGGACAAACACCGCGAGTACGCTGGATGAAGATTTTATTATCAACAACCATCGACGCCATCTCATCAGTTCCACGGCGAAGTTCTTTACATAAAGCTAGAACTTCATCAAACCAACCTTCAGGGGCATCTTGAGCCATACCACCAACGCGAGTCATTGATACAGTCAAACGGGCTCCGCAAAGTTTTTCAAACAAGCCGTAAACTTGTTCGCGCAGACCGAACATATAGAAGAAAGAAGTCAAAGCACCCAAGTCCATCGCGCCAGTACCGATTGCAATGGTATGGTCGATAACACGAGAAAGCTCAGCAAGGATAACACGCATCGCTTGCGCTTTTGGCGGGATTTCCACGCCCAACAAACGCTCCACCGCTTTACAGTAACCAATATTGTTCATTGGTGCTGAACAGTAATTCAAACGGTCTGTGTACGGGATCACCTGATTGTACGGGTGAGTTTCCGCCATTTTTTCAAAGCAGCGGTGCAGATAACCGATCTCGCAGTTAGCGCGAACGATCGTCTCCCCGTCCATTTCAGCCATCACACGAAGAGTACCGTGCATCGCTGTATGGGCAGGACCAATGTTCAATGGAACATATTTATCATTTAAGACATCTCCTGGAGAGCCTGGCTCATTCAAGAAATGAATTGGCAGCGAAGTCGTGCACGATTGTTGGTGATCAGCCTCGTAGTCTTTACGAAGTGGATGTCCCACGAATTGGTGGTGAGTTAAAATCTTGCGCAGGTTCGGATGACCATCAAAGATGATTCCGAACATGTCGTAAGCTTCACGTTCAAACCAGTCAGCACCTTTGTAAGCGTTGATGGCTGTGCCAATCGATTCGCCTTCACCGACTTGCGCTTTGATACGCAAACGAGAAGCGTCTTTGGAAGAGAATAAATTGTAAACAACGTCGAAACGTTTTTCGCGTGACGGATAGTCCGCGCCGCAAACGTCCATCAAGAAGTCAAAAGCACCGCTTTCGCGCAAGAACATCAAAAGCGCTGGCACGTCTTCTTTTGGAACTTCAAGAACATCATCGCCCACAGCGTGGATGAACTTGTAGTTTTCGATTTTAAATTTGCCGCTCAGGGCCTGTTTTAAATTCTCAAGCTTGTTCATATGGGTTTTTCCAATTGTCCTTCCAAGGACGTGGAGTGTTTGTCGCAATCATACGTTGCAATGCCATGATACCGTCCATCACCGCTTCCGGAGTCGGAGGGCAACCTGGAATGTAAACATCCACTGGGATTACTTTGTCGACGCCTTGAAGAACGTGATACGCGCGATAAAAACCACCAGAGCTTGCACAAGCTCCCATGGAGATAACGTATTTTGGCTCAAGCATTTGTTGATAAATACGAGTGATAACTGGAGCCATCTTTTCAGTGATAGTTCCGGCAACAACCAATAAGTCAGCTTGGCGAGGAGAGAAACGCGCCACTTCGGCACCGAAGCGGGCCAAGTCATATTTTGGTCCCATCACCGACATGAACTCGATACCGCAACAAGCAGTACCATAAGGCATCGGCCACAAAGAGTTCTTACGTCCCCACGCAACCAAAGCATCGAGCTTCGACGTGAATGCGAAGTCTCGTGACATGTCATCTACAGCTTGAGTTCCTGATGCGCCTTCATGGGACGCGGAACCCTGCACTTGATCTTTGTGCATAAATACACCTCTGTAATTTCAATTAGCTATCATTAAGTGTTTAATGAAAATCCATAATCCTGACAACTAGATATGTATTATAGGCGCGGCGGAAGAATTCTTCAACGCGGCTTTCCATAAATGGGCAAATGAAATTGATTCTCTAGTCTCTGCACTTCACACTAAAAGTTCACTCAACATCAGTCGAGGAAAGGTTTTGCGGGCAGCCATGTTTGCAATTCCGCGAGGGGCCTCGAAAGGAGAATCAATATGAATAAAGTGATGAACAAGATGTCCTTGTTCCTGGGAATGACTGTCATTTCCTTGAGCTTCGGAGCGCAAGCAAACTCTAAAAAACAAGATTTGCTCATTAAACTGGCACCTGGAGTGGTTGAATTTCAGATGCAAGGCGCGAAAGTTGAAAAACTTAACGATTCTTGGGTTCGTGTTCAGACTTCTTCAAAAGTGAGCGTACAAAGCTTAGAAAAAAATCCTGCTGTTGAGTACGTTCAACCAAACTATAAAATCACTTTGATTGAGGATTATAAAATCCAAGATCCATTGCGCAGAGCTGCGTTGGCTAAAATGCTAAGCCGCAATCCGCAATTCGTAAGTCTGGCTCGCCCGGATAATCCAGCGATCCCTGACGCTCCGCAATCAGTGGCCGGCGCAGATCCATTATTCAATAAACAATGGGGCATGTTGGACATCGGTGTGGTTGAAGCTTGGAAAGTAACTCGTGGAAATCCAGAAATGGTTGTTGCTGTGATCGACACTGGAGTTGATTACACTCACGAAGATCTTTTGCCAAATATGTGGAGAAATCCAAAAGAAATCCCTAACAACAACATCGACGATGATAACAACGGATACGTTGATGATATCGTAGGTTGGGACTTCGTTACTAACGACAACAAACCTTACGATCTATCTTTTGATTCTATCAATCAGCTTTTCAAAGGTGGCAACCCAGGCCACGGTACTCACGTAGCCGGTTGTGTTGCAGCAGCTGGTAACAACGCTAAAGGTGTTGCAGGCGTAGCTCCGAATGTAAAGATTATGGCTTTACGTTTCATCGCTGAGCGCGGCGGTGGTACTACTGCTGATGCGATCAAATCAATCACATACGCTGTTGATAATGGTGCTAAAGTTATGAATAACTCTTGGGGTTCTGAAGGTGAAGAACCGGGTGCTCCTGAAAATAAAGCACTTCGCGATGCTGTTCAGTACGCGCAAGATAAGGGTGTATTGTTCATCGCTGCTGCTGGTAACGGCCACAAAGGTGTGGGATATGACAATGACACTGATAAATTGCCTGCTTATCCAGCATCATATGATCACGATATTATCATTTCTGTTGCCGCATTAGATGTTAAAGATCAATTGGGATCTTTTTCTAACTGGGGTGCAAGAGGCGTTGATATCGGCGCACCAGGCGTGAAAGTGTTCTCGACAACTGTTGGTAACAACTATAGCGATACAGTGATTGATAAGTTCGGAATCAAAGCTACGTGGGATGGCACTTCTATGGCAGCCCCTCACGTTGCAGGCGCTGCGGCTCTTTATTGGTCTGCCAACCCAACGAAGTCTTGGCAGGAAGTTAAAGCTGCTCTTCTTGGTTCAGTAAAAAAGGTCAATGCACTTGCCAACAAATCAGTGTCAGGCGGCAAGCTTGATGTTGAAGCATTGATGAAATACTAATCTTTCAGAACCTTAATTTGTAAAAGTTTAGTTCATAAAAAAAAGTAGAACATGCAACACCCACGGAGGGACTATGCGTGTTCTACTTTTTTCATTTTTAGCATCTTCTTTTTGCCTTTCTGCTCAAGCGACAAAATTCGAACTCGACAAAGCCCATACTGACGTCACCTTTAAAGCACCCCATTTGATGGTTTCAAAAGTCAAAGGACGCTTTAACGAATTCTCTGGAAGCTTTGAATTCGATGAAAAGACCATGAAGGTTGATAACGTCATGGTGACCATTAAAGCAAACTCCATCGACACCAATGAAAAAGACCGCGATAAACATTTGCGCAGTAAAGATTTTCTTGATGCCGACAAATTCCCTGAAATTACTTTCAAGGGAACTAAAACAATCTATGAAAAAGACAAGCCAGATAAAATCGAAGGTGATTTAACAATTCGTGGGGTCACTAAAAAAGTGGTCTTGGATATCGATTACAATGGTGCCGTTACTGATCCTATGGGCAACAGAGTCATCTCTTTCGAAGCTGAAACCAAAATCAACCGCAAAGATTTCGGACTTAATTGGAACAAATCTTTAGATAAAGGCGGAGTGGTTGTCGGCGATGATTTAGAAATCGAAATCGACGGCGAAGCCAAAGAAGCCAAAGCTGCAAAAGCTTCTGAACCAGCAAAAAAATAAATCGGCTTAATAAAGGGATCACAAATGCCATCAAAATCTTTTTCACACAAGGTGGGCTTAGGCCTTAGGCCGCCCCATTTTCAATATTTAGAACAACGTCCCTCGACAGAGGTGGCGTGGTTTGAAGCCATTTCAGAAAACTATATGGATACTCGCGGTCGTCCTTTAGAAATGCTGCAAATGATTCGCCAGGATTATCCATTGGCACTGCATGGAGTTTCGATGAATATTGGTTCCCCTGGCGGAGTTCGGGTGGATTATTTGCAAAAATTGCGAGAGTTGATTGAGCAAGTGGAACCCTTCATCGTATCAGATCATCTTTCATGGACTGGTGTTGATAATCAGAATTTGCATGGATTGCTGCCTTTACCATTCACAGAAGACAGTATTGAAACACTTGTTCACAATATTGATTTTGTTCAAAACTTTCTAAAACGCCCGCTGATTTTGGAAAACGTTTCCACTTATATCAGCTATCGTCGCAACGAAATGAGCGAATGGGATTTTGTTGCTGAAGTCAGCCGCCGCTCCGGCTGCGGTATCCTTTTAGATTTAAACAATGTCTATGTGAATTCCTATAATCATGGTTTTGATCCGCGCTATTTCTTAAATCACATTCCAATGGAACGTGTGGCGCAGGTCCATATGTCAGGCCCGGCTGATTACGGGGATTTCTTGTTTGATACTCATTCTAAGGAAGTTCCGGAACCCGTTTGGAATTTATTTAAAATGATGGCGCCACAGATTCGCCACTTGCCGATTTTAATTGAGCGGGATGAAGACATTCCTGATTTTAAAGAATTAGAAACTGAAGTCGCAAAAGCTGTCAGCATATTGGAGAGTTCATATGAATCTGAACGAAGCACAGAAGCTGTTTAAAGACGGAATGCTTAATGCCAAAGCTGATCCGAAAACGGTGGAAGAGTTAAAACCAGTCGGAAAACTTTCTTTGGAAGCCGCTTTCCAAGTTTACAATCGCGGATATATCACACGCTTGACCGAGGCCTTAGCGGAAACTTTCGAGGCCGTTCGCTGGGTGGTGGGTAAAGATGCATTTAGTGATCTTTGCCGCGGCTTTATTGAAAGTGAACCGTCGATCTCTTATAACCTTGCTGATCATGGCAGAACATTTCCTGAATTTGTGAGGAACGCCCACGCATCGAAGGGCATTCCCTTTTTGTATGATTTAGCGCGCTTTGAATGGTCTTACAAAAAAATGTACGATGCACCCACACCGCATCCCCTGCCAGCAGAACAGATCAAAGAGCTTTTGCATTCAGATGATTTTAAAATCCAATTCATCGAAGGCATGGACATCTTTGACAGCCCCTATGCGGTTCACGAAATATGGAACCGCCGCAAAGAACCGGCTTACGAATTTGAGGACATCAATTGGAACCACCCTGAAAGTCTTCTGCTTTATAAAAAGCAATCTAAGATTTTAGTGCAAAGAATTGATGTGATTGAAGCGCAAGTGATTATGGAACTTAAAGAGGGTTTATCAGTGAATACTTCCTTGGCGGATTTTTCTACCTCAATGACACCGGATAAAATTGCTCAATTATTTGAGATGATGATGAAGGCTGGAATAATTGAAGACGTTTTGGTACTGGAAACCTAAAAAGTCGACGCCTCCGCCTTCACCAGGTACACGCTGTCGGTTGACCCCCGCAGGAACATATTCATCTCCAACCAGGGATTGTTCCTGTGGGTAACGGCGTGCATATTTCATCAAATCCTTATGATAGGACAACAGCAAACTTCCAGTCTGCAATGCTGTCACAAGATAGTTTAAATGTTCTAATCCGACTGCAAAACACCCTTCACTCCAACCTAAACGGCCATTTTGCCGAATGAAATCCTCACTGACGTACTTTGCACCGTGAAGAACGATATTTCTGACTCGCGCGTTGTCGTTAGAACCATCAACACCATCAAGGTAAAGCGACAGCCCATTCTTTTTTCCGATGAAAGTACCTTTAGCAAAATAAAATCCCAGTGAACTTTTCCAGGATTCGGAAAGATTTGAAAAATTGCGAGCTTCTAGAATTCCTGAGCGGATTCCGTGGGCGACATAGAATGCTTCGTGGGTGCCTTCGACTAAATTTAGAAGGTACAGTCTTTTGACAGTGGAAGGCTTTGAGTAATCCACGATCACTGCAGAATCGATGTTAGGAATAATCCCTTCATTATAATCGAACATGCGAAAAAGCAGATCCAAAGCTTCGTAGGGAAGACCCTGTTCAATGAGAGAATCAAAAACGAGACGACCATCTGAGGTTCGTCGATCAAACATGCCTGCGTGGGTGTAATTTAGAAATCCCAAGCTCAATAAAAGTAAGAATGAGATTTTAAGAGAAGTTAAGAAAGGCATTTCTTAACTCTTCACTCTTAGATTCACTTCAGCAAATTAATATTAGGAAATTAAGGAACAGGAATGTAAGGAACGTCCTGACACACAATTTGAATTCCATCAGCTTGCATGGGGGCCGCAAGTAAATCGATTTCAGAGGACGTATCAAGCATGTTTATGTGGTTTCTCAACACGATCTTTGAAAGCGTGATCGATGGGATTTTGATTCTTTCTTTAGCTAAAGCATTATGGCGCGGAGCTAAAATCGCCATACGACGAATGGATTCTAATACGTGTTTCACCATACAGTTGTATCGCGGGTTTTTATCCATCTCTTGGATTTGCTCGTCAGCATATTTCGCTAAACCAGTATAAAAGTTGTTATCTAAAAGATAATCAAGATCTTGAATGAGAGGCTTCACATCAACGGCTTTAAAGTTTGCGATGTTGTCTTTGCCATTAGGATTCATCGCTTTGAACGCCGGTGTTTCAGACATATCAATGAAATCATCACACAGAATATTTACGCCCGCTTTTTGATAAGGCATCGCCCACCCGTCAGCAAAAGGCACTGCGAACATCAACCAAGTTTCCATGCGAATAAGTTTTTTAGAGACAGCTTCGCTTTGGCCGTTGGTCAATTGACTATAGACCACTGCCCGTTTTTTATTTAGCTGAATGGCGTCCTGAATGTGGGCCGTTAAACAAGCCTTTGCAAAAGAAACTGCAGGGAAAAAGCTAACTATGACTGTTAATAGCAAGGCTTGAAAAAAAGATTTCATAGGGCCTATTAATACCACAAAAGTATCTAGCCCCCTGGACCTAGCTGTATTCGTTGGAAAAATCTAAAGAACTGTCTAAGAGTTCGACAAAAAAAGGCACACTGGCCGCGAACATTAGTTGGGTTTCTTGGTATCATCGTGGAACGGTTTCATTAAGAATCCCTAATCACCTCTCTTTTAAAGAGGTGTTTGTGCCGATAAATACCTCATGAAAACGCAAATTTATCACGGCATGTTCTGGATACTTTGTTTGCTTCTTGTTCCGCAATTTTCAATGGCGGCGCCGGCATCGCTGACCTATCAAGGTCGGATCATAAAATCTGATGGAATTCCTTTAGAACATTCCAATGTTAGCTTTCAATTTGAAATCACTAGCCCTAATGGTCAGTGTATTATTTATCGCGAACAAATCGATAACATCGACCTTACGAATTCAAATGGCGTGTTTGATGTACCCATCGGTGGCGGTACGCAAAGCCATCCGAACAATGGCACTTTCACATTAACGGATTCATTTAATAACTCTGAAACTTTCAACTGTGCTGGGGGTGCTACTTACAACGCTGCTTCTGGGGACCTTCGCCGTTTGCGCGTGCGTTTTCATGATGGCACTGGTTGGAAAACCATTGAGCCTGATAACGTCATTCGCTCGGTACCCTATGCTTCTTATGCAAAGTCCTCTGAAAAATTGGGTACTCACACAGCTTCAGAGTTCGTATTAAAAAGCACAGTTACTTCCTGCGCAGCGGGTGAGTTTTTAACTTTCGACGGAACTGCATTTACTTGTGCCGCGGTTTCAGGCGCAAGCGGTGGAACAGTGACTAACGTCACTTCGGCGAATGCTTATTTGTCTGTTGCAACTGGGGCTTCAACACCCCAGTTAACTTTGAATGTGGGAACTACAGCAAATACAGTGGCTGCCGGGAACGATGCGCGCTTTAGTGATTCACGTCCACCGAATGGAAATGCTGGTGGTGATCTTACTGGTACTTATCCAAATCCTGGTGTGGCAAAAATCCGTGGAGTTGATGTTTCTAGTTCTGCGCCGACCACGGATCAGTACATGAAATACGATGGCACTCAGTGGGTTCCCGCTGCTGTGGGAATTTCTGACGTATCTGGTCTTTCTGCGAATCTAGCGACCTATCAAACAACGGCAGCGTTTAATGCGGCCGTGGGCAGTGGTAACTGTGCGGCTCACCAAACTCCTTATTGGAATTCTGTTTCTGGTTCCTTTCAATGCCAGGCTATCAACGTTTCAGTAGCTGGAGATATAAGTGGAACTATTGGTGCTGTGAGTGTTGATAAAATTAAAGGTGTTGCTGTTGATGGAACTGCGCCTACAAGTGGCCAAGTGCTAAAATACGATGGAACAAAATGGGCAGCTGCGAATAACGTTGCCTCAGGTGATGGGTCGGCTTTAACTAACTTGAATCCCGCCAATTTATCTACAGTAGTTTCTGTTGCTAAAGGTGGTACCGGTCAATCCTCCTTTACTGACGGTCAAATTTTAATCGGTAATTCTTCAGGGAATACTTTGACGAAGTCTACTTTGACTGCGGGTACGGGCGTTTCGATTACTAATGGCAATGGCTCTATTACGATTGCGACCACGGGGGCAGCACCGACAGGATCCGCCGGTGGTGATTTATCTAGTACATATCCAAATCCAACAGTGGCAAAAATCCGTGGTGTTGGTGTTGATGCTACTGCGCCAACCAATGGACAAGTCCTTAAATATAACGGAACAAATTGGGCGCCGGCAGCGGATGCTGATACAAACTCTGGCGGTACGGTTACCAACGTTACAGCTTCTGCCCCGTTATCCGTGACCAATGGATCAACGACTCCGGCACTTTCAATTTCACAAGCAACGACTTCGACGAATGGTTATTTGTCTTCGACTGATTGGAATACATTTAATAATAAACAAGCTGCAGGCAATTACATGTTAAATGCTGGTGGTTCGCCATCAGTGCAAACAGGTGTTGATGCAAGTAAGCCTGCTTCGCCTACTGCGGGCGCTATCTATTTTGCGACGGATACTAAAACGATCTATCAATATAATTCGGGCGCTTGGGTTGCTATCGCTTCTTCAAGTGGTTCCGGCGGTACGATCACGGGAGTTACTGCGGGTACTGGTTTAACTGGTGGTGGAACAACAGGTGCAGTCACAATTAACGTCGATGTGGGAACGGGCAATAACCAAATTCTGCAACTTGATGGAACTGCGAAAATTCCCGCTGTGAATGGTTCTCTAATAACAAATTTAACTCCTGCGAACTTAGCAAGTGCGGTTCCAGTAAATAAGGGTGGTACGGGTCAAACAACTTACACTGACGGTCAGTTGTTAATTGGTAATACGACGGGAAACACTTTAACTAAAGCGACACTTACTGCGGGGACTGGTGTTTCAATCACAAATGGTAATGGGTCCATCACGATTGCAACAACAGGAGCAGCGCCAACGGGAACAGCAAGTGGTGATTTAAGTGGATCATATCCGGGTCCAACAGTCGCAAAACTTCAAGGTTATGCCGTTGATACGGCGGCACCGGCGGCAAATAAAGTTTTAAAATGGGATAGCGGTACAAGCAAATGGACTGCGAATTTTATTAAACTTAGTGAATTGACGAACGCCACGGGCGGAAGTGCATTTAACGTAGGCACCTGTACAGCAGCGCAAACCATGAACTGGAGTTCGATCACTGATAAGTTTGAGTGTCAAAATATCGCCATTGCAAACACTCAAGTTTCAGGTCTTGGCACGGCTTCAACAAAAGCTGCGGGAACAGCGGCAAATGAAGTTCTATTACTTGATGGCAGCGGTCGCATCCCTGCTTCAGCTTTACCTAGTGGTTATAGCGCTTCGCTGTTTAATGGTGGTAACGCCACGGGCGCGACAGTCACAGCCGGTACGACAGATGCCCAGGCATTAGGTTTCATAACGAATAATACGACTAAGATGACCATTCTTTCTTCTGGTAACGTCGGTATTGGCAACACCAACCCGTCTTTTCCTTTAGATCTTTCGGGCACCGTGGATAGCATGGTAAGAATGAGTTCCAGTGGTACTGGCGGTACGCGCTTAGTATTAACAAACACCTCTACGGGTGGAAAAACTTGGAATGTGGTTTCAACTGGTTCTGGTTCAACTGGTGGAGCAGGCAGCTTGGTGTTGGCGGATTTTTCAACAGCAGCTGCGGGACAATTTATTTTCAAAGGAGATGGAGCGTTTGGTGCCGGCACTGTGAGCCCATCGACCTTTGCGCACTTTAAGAAAGATCAAAATGCTTCCACAGAATTAAGAATCGAAAACGCCATTGCTGCGGGGAATACTTCAGCATCAGCATTGATGCAGCTTTCAGTGACAGGGGCCGGTGGCACCATAGGGGCTTATCCTCCGGATTATACGACGGCGGCCTTACAGGATCGTTTTGTCGCTTCAGCAAATAGCACGGCTTCAAATGGTCTATTGCTTATGACTAACACGACAGCACCGATTGATTTTGCAACGAACGGTACAACACCGAATATGCGGGTGGCGTCTGGCGGATTTATCGGCATGAACACGACATCGCCAGCTTCACAAGTTCACATCGTTGAAAAAGATGACTCTTGGACTAGCGCATTTACAATGTCTCGTTCATGGGAATCCACAGTCGATTACTTTCAAATGATGTATGACTATCAAGGTCTTAAGATCCGCACGATGGCTGATGATGCAGATGAGGCGCACATTATCTTTAAACCTTTAAACTCTGAGGCCGTGCGCATTACCGAGACTGGTAAAGTCGGCGTTGGTGTGACGGCTCCGGTAGAAAAAATGGAAGTCAGTGGTAACTTAAAAGTGACTGGTGAAATCTACGGGCAAAAAAGTTGGGGTTTCAAAGAAGGTCCTACTTCATGGGTATCAAATTATAAGAATGCCTGGGATCACGGGCACCATGTAGGAACAAGCATTGATTGTACAAGTAATGCCAATGGCTGCACGATCCTAAAAGCTGGAACGTACGAGATTCGCTGCGTGCAACGTGGTACTGGAACCTCATCTTCTTATGTTGGAGTTGCCATCGATGGTGACCGCGTGGCTTTAGATGGAAGATCGGATGCCATGTGGAATCATGACCACGTCACCACAGCTGCCGCTTTCACTGAGTCAAATTTCATAGGAACACTATCCGTCGGAAACTTAATTACCTGCGGACCGCCTTCAGGCGTTGAAACTTATCTTCAATATGCGACAGTTGGTTACGCTGGTTCAATGCACATTAAACGTATCGATTAATCTATTCTTTCTTCTTAATCGCGCCCATGTAGGAATACTGCCATGGGCGGAAAGAAAGCAACACGCCGGTTTCTACCACCGGCACGTTGTGCTCTCCTTCAAATTTAGATTCTTCCTGCAATTCTAAAAGAAGTCTTTCTAACTTGGCTTTATATTTTGCCAAGGTCGGCGGACTGACTTTTAAAAATGAAAAACGAATATAATCTTCAGGTTTGAAGTCATAGTTTAAATAGCTTGATTTGGTCTGCTCAAATAATGCCTTACCGATGGGACCATCACGGTGAAAACGCAAGAATCCAGTTTTTTTAAATTTTACTTTGTCCCGCGGATGAAGTTCTAAAAGTTTAAGACGATCCAATTGAAACAGATACTTTTTTGATTCCGCAGGAGTGATGTGGTATTCACGCTCGATTTTT
This sequence comes from Bdellovibrio bacteriovorus, assembly GCA_041888585.1. Classification (GTDB taxonomy): domain Bacteria; phylum Bdellovibrionota; class Bdellovibrionia; order Bdellovibrionales; family Bdellovibrionaceae; genus Bdellovibrio; species Bdellovibrio bacteriovorus_I. Next base: position 2,667,615 of record CP168971.1, read on the forward strand.
TGCGGCGTCTTTCCCTCATGCAACATCATATAATAATGCAGCAGTCGAATGTTTTCAGCTAAAGCACGCTCTTGTTCATCGGTTAAAATAACGACTTGATTTGCTTCTTCCAAATTCGCTGACTTCACCACTTCAGAAAAACTGATGTCGGCGACTCTGCAGATTTCTTCTAAACGTTCTAAGCTTAAACTTTTGCTAGAAAGAATTCTTTTGACGCTGGATTCGCTAAGATCCAAGGCCTTCGCCAGATCTCGGTACAAAACATTTTTGGCCTTCAAAGCTCTTTTTAGCGCGTTAAGGAATTGATCTATTTGCGACATTCCACACCTCAAAACGAGGGTATTACTAAATGCTACTTTAAGCAAGGGTATTGAAATATGCACCCAGGATACCGATTGTAGTGTCTAAGGATTGAAGGAGCACACTATGGGCTTACTAAGATTTTTAATAGAGCGTTTTATCAACAAAAGACCATTTTATTATCTCTGGGAAGAAAGGGCTTTCGAACGTCGCTTGGATCGACGCTTTGAACAACAACATGAATCTTATTCAGGCCAAAGTACTTGCAGGATCAGGTGGGATTAACTAGAGTTTGCGGGAATGCAAAGTTCATCAGACAACACTATTCTTTATAAGCGTCCCCTTTGGTACTACATCAAAAACAATCCCCGAGCTTTCACCTTGGGAATGGTGTTTTTGTTGGTTACAAATATTTTGGACGGCGTCTATCCACTGATCATGAAGATCGCCATTGATCAGATTGAAACCATGGCGCCATTAAATGCCATTGGTAAAACTTGTGCGATGTTCTTTGCAATCATGGCAGGGTTAGCTTTCACGCGCTATGGCTGGAGAACCAATTTTGGTCGTTTCCATACTTTTGCGGCTGAACACATTCGTCAGAAGCTATTCCGCCATGTGACGTCGCTAGGCCCGAACTTCTTCCACAAGAACCAAGTGGGCGAATTGATGAGCTTAATGACCAACGACGTTCAATCCTTTCGCCAAGCGATCGGTCCCGGTTTATTGATTCTTGCTGACGGTATCATTATTATCGCCGTGGTTTTACCTATCATGGTGGGTTTGAGTTGGGAATGGACTTGGAAAACTTTGGTGTTCCTGCCTTTAGTTCCGTTTTTAATTTGGAAGGTCATGCGACTGATTCATTCCAATTATAAAATTCAGCAGGATAAGTTTTCTGAACTTACGGGTGTAGCCCAAGAAACTGTCGGTGGCATTCGCGTTATTAAAAGCTTTGCCCAAGAAGATAATCGCACCTCGTTATTCAATGCTGTTAGTTCTGCTTTTGAAAAAGCCTGTAACAAAGTCGCACGCATTGATGCCTTCTTTGTGCCAGTGATGGAATTTGGTGTTACCTCTGGCAGTGTGATCTTATTGTTTATCGCAAAAGACGATATCTATTCCGGGGCCGTGACGATTGGTACCTTTGTGGCCTTTCATCGTTATATTCAAAAAATGGTGTGGCCGATGACAGCCTTGGGCATGGGTTTTTCTTATTTCCAAAAAGGTTATGCTTCTTTTGATCGTATAAAAGAGGTTCTTAAAACCGAAAGTGATATCCCGGACGACGGAACCATCGAAATCCAAAAATTTGAAAGTCTTGAATTCAGAAACGTTTCTTACAAACACCAAGACAGTTCGGTTTACGTTTTAAAAGATGTGTCATTTACTTTGCACGCTGGGGAAAGCCTTGGAATCATGGGCCCCGTGGGGGCTGGTAAGACGACACTCTTACATCTACTGTCGCGGATGTATCCTCTTAAAGAAGGTCAGATCTTGGTTAATGGAATTTCCATTGAGAAAATCAAACAAGAATCTTTACGTAAAACGTTCTTGCTAGTTCCTCAGGAAGCGTTCTTGTTCAGCGATACTATTTCTGAAAATGTCAGCTTCGGTTTACATGCCCGTGCTACTGAAGGCGAAATCATGCGCATGGTGGGTATCGTCGACCTAAATAAAGAAATCGATGCCCTTCCGCACAAGTACGATTCTCAGCTGGGTGAAAGAGGTGTGAATCTTTCCGGCGGTCAGAAACAGCGCCTGACCATCGCGCGCGGTTTGATTATGAAAACGCCGGTTTTAGTTTTAGATGACTCTTTAAGTGCGGTTGACACAAGAACAGAAAAAGCTATTGAAGCGGAACTTTCAAAAAGTTCTTCGACGACGACAAGAATTATTGTGGCTCACCGTCTATCTTCTTTAAAAGGCGTAAACAAACTTTTAATTTTGAAAGATGGACAAGTGGAAGCCTTAGGCTCTTACATGGATGTGTTTAGAACCAGCCCGACCTTCCAAAAAATTGTGCATATTCAAGGAAAGGGGGAACATCATGAGTGATAATTTCATGCATGAGGATCTGGTTAAGACCAAGATCACTTACCCTGGTTTATTTAAACGTCTTTGGCCCTACGCTAGAAAAGAAAAGGGACTTTTGTTCGCAGCGATCTTTGCGGTTGCGGGCGGCGCCATTGTTGCCCGTTTGGTGCCTTTCTTAATTGGTTACGCGATCGACCATGGGGTAAAACAAAAAGACTATCAAATCTTCACCAACGTAGCGGTTGCGTATTTGATTTTAGAAATCATGCGTTCAACTTTCTCATTTGCGAATGCTTACCTGTTTCAGCTCTTCGGCAATCGCATGTTGTTCCATTTGCGAGAAGCCTTGATGTCCCACGTGCAGCATTTACCGATGCAGTTTTTCAATAAAACACCCACAGGCCGAATCGTCACCCGTTTAACGAATGATGTGGCATCTTTGGGAGAGCTATTTTCTGAAGGGGTTATCTCTGTATTTACAAATGCGGTGATCATCTGTTCTGTTGTTATTGCATTAGCGGTGATTTCTTGGAAGCTCACTTTGGTTTCTTTGATTTTAGCACCGATCTTTATTGGGGCTTCTTTTTATCTTAGTAATAAGATCCGTGAAATTTTAAGTGAGCAGAAAAAAAAGCTATCTTTGATTAATGCTTTTCTAGCTGAAAACTTAAACGGCATTAAGGTGGTGCAGCTTTACAACCGCCTAAATCGCAATCGCGAGAAATTCGGCGGTCTATCTGTTGATTACCGTGATACGAACATGCGCTCAATCCGTGCTTATGCACTTATGCAGCCAATTATGAACTTGTTCAACGCGACGACCATCACTTCGGCTTTATACTTTGGTGGTATGTTAAGCGCAGAGAATGCTATTGGCATCGGTGCTTTAATTGCATTTTTAATGAACATTCAAGACTTCATTCCGCCGTTACGAGAAATCTTAGAGAAATACCAGCAGTTTCAAAACTCCCTAACCAGTGCAGAACGCATCTTCACGCTGATGGATGAACAAGTTGAACAGGAAGCTCAAGACTTATCAAAACCCGAAGGTCTGCACGGCGAAATTAAGATTGAAAATCTTAATTTCCGTTACGAAGACAACCTGCCGTTAGTTCTAAAAAACATCAACCTGCACATCAAAGCTGGCGAATCCGTGGCTTTGGTGGGCAGAACTGGCAGTGGTAAATCGACATTTATTTCTTTGCTTCAGCGCTTTTATGATGCCCCAGAAAAAACGGTTTTTGTGGATGGCTTGGCATTAGAACAAATCCCTCGCGGTGAAATTCGCCATCATGTGGGCGTGGTTCAACAGGATAATTTTATTTTCAGAGGCACCATCGCTGAAAACATCGGCCTTGGCGACCCAGCAGTCAGCGCCGAACAAATTGAAAAAGCCTGTGCAAAAACAGGATACATGGAATTATTAAAACGCACGGGCCGCAATTTACAAAGCCCTGTGGCAGAGCGCGGTTCTAATTTGTCGGTGGGTGAACGCCAGCTGATCGCCTTTGCGCGAATCTTAGCGTTTAATCCTGACATTCTGATTCTAGATGAGGCCACAGCCAATATTGATTCTGAAAGCGAACACATCATCCAAGAGGCGACTAAAGAAATTACTCGAGGTCGCACCAGCATCATTATTGCCCATCGTCTTTCGACAATTGAGCAGTGCGATCGTATTATTGTGTTGGATCATGGTGAGGTGCTAGAAATGGGCTCTCACTCTGAATTGATGAAAGCCCAGGGACTTTATTATCAGTTTGCTTCTCTAGGTTTGAAATCCACCTTGATGGATGCATCTGCAGCGGGAACGGCTGATCCGTAGAATCGGATCAGGTTTCCTGCCTCAATATAGTCCCAACCGTCGGTTTGATTGCGCGGGATCGAAACGCCATTGATTTTAACGGTGATCGACTCAACGACCGGCTTTTTAGTAAGCTTAAAGTCGGTAAGAATTTGATAAATGCGCGCGCGGATATTTCCCACAGCCATCGAAAGATTTGTGCTGCAGATGGATTCCTGCACACCTTTGGATTCGGCCACGATATCCATAAAGGTCAATCCTGATTCCGCATAGTCATTAAACGTCTTGCAATTAATACTTGATGGAATCACACCAATAAAATTAAACACCCAGGATCTTGTGCCATCCACCCAGGGAGTTTTAATGCTATCTAGAAATTGAGTGTAATAATTGGCTGGACTAGAAACCGCACTCTTGTCGTTTTCATCAGACAAAGCGATCACTACCAACAAAGCATCATTGCGGAAAAAACCTTTTCCTTCATTGGCAAGATAGCTTGGTGAAAGAGCAGTTTGCATAGACTCTAGGCCCCGCTCATTGTTACTGCCCGCCTCGCCTACAATCATGCGGCTTTTTAAACTATTCACAAGGTCCGGTGTTTTGGAAGTTACAAATTTAGGTGAGCCAATGAACTTACCACCATCAGGGATAGATCCGCCCATGCTGGTGGTAACTACAGCCATGTGATAATCCATTTTTAAGGAATTCAATTTAGCTACTAGATCAGGAACCTGAGCACTTAAATTTTGCTGATGCTTTAACATCGATGAAGAGTTATCAACGATCCAAAGAATATCTACTTTGTTATTGTAGGTAATATTTTGGTCGAAGTTATCGGAAGTCGCAGGAAGATCAAACTTAACATCTTGGGCGCAAGCCATGAGCAGTGCTGATAAAGTCATGGCGGCGATTAACTTTGGAAATTCCATCTTCTTTCCTTCAGGGCTTCTTCGCCCAAAAAAGCGCCCGGAAATTCCGGGCCTTAAATTATGCTGCTTTACTAGTAAAATTCTTAATTGATTCGCGCACAGATTGACTTAAGTTCGTAAACTTCACGCCGTACTTCACAGATTCACTTTCGCCTGAAGAAGCAACGAATTGTTTGCTTACCACCTGGCAAACAGCATTAAACGGTGGAACTCCGTTGCCTGGTTGAAAGTGCAAGAACAGTGACTGGCCCGGTTGCAAGTTTGCTGAATCTATCAGAACCCCTGCTCCACCCGCGCTGATTTCCAAAGCTTGGCCTCGGAAAACAGTTTTATTATTATGAACAATCAAAGATGCACCGTATGCGGCCCGTGCATGACGACGACGGAAGAAAATTTCCGATAAATCTGCGTCCTTGGAGTTTTTTAATGCGCGGATGGAAGAAGCAGAAAAATCTTCCACCTCCGCAACACGCTTCCATGCCGGAAGCTTCGCATGCCAGATATAGTCGTATTCAAACAACGCTTTTTCTTGAAGCATCTGAATAAGCTCTGCCTGACTAAAAGGACCGTAGTTGTTGCCTTCTTTAAGGATGAACCACTCTTTATCTTTTACTTGGCTTTTTAATTCGGTTGGAGCTGTTTGCGGAGCCATCGCAGGTTTCTGTGCAAGCTTAGCTGAAAATTCAGGATGCTCTAATAGCATCAGCCATTCGCCAATAGACTCATCAAAAATATAATCAGTCCATTGATGCTCTTTGCTCTCGATCTTTTTAAGAATCGTCTCAAACCCGAAAGGTCCAATGTGAGTCCCGTTGTTTGAAAGATAGTATTGTTTCATCATGGTCCTGTCTGCTCCTCTTATTTGAGACTATCGGCACAAACAAGACCTGACTTAACTGTAGGAAATTAAACGATTTATTCAAAAAAAAGACTATTTTTTCGTCGAACTTTTAGGCGAAAACAACAGGAAAAAGGGCCTGGTCCAAGATATACTTGTTAACAGGCCCGCACTTGTTTCCTAATATAAATGTTCTAGATACAAAAGCGAGTTTATGACCACGACAACAATTAAATCGACAGCTCCGAAGGTCAGAAAAAATATTCTATTGGTGGATAATAAGACTGAGCTTGAGAAGTCTTTGCGCGAGCCTCTATTTGATCATCTAGAAGCTTCTGGCTTCACCCCTATCATGGTGCGCGCAAAAGACGGTGCTGAAGCGGCAATGAAATCAGAGAACCAAAAATTTGATATGGTTCTAATTGATACAGATGTCCCTCGTTTAATGGACGGCGGTTTCGTTTACGGGATCAATACCTTCAGAAATACTCAGGATGCTAATTTAATTGTGATGTCTAACAAAGACATTGATGAAATTCCTGAACAACTGCGCCGCTCACGATTCTTTAAAAAACCGGTCAATCCAGAAGAATTGATGGCCACCATGGTGACGATCATCAATACTTCTCACCACGGCGCCAAAGCTCCCCCGCCGCCGCCACCCAAGTTTGCGGTAGACGTGCGAGTTATCAATGCCCTTTTAGCTTCAACCACCAAAGTTATGAACGAACTTGGCATGACTTCTATGAAAATGGAAAAGGCAGGTCCACGTTCTCCGCAGGAACCGATCCTTGGTGAAGTTTCTTCCATCATTGATATTAAGAGCACATCCTTTCAGGGCTATCTTTGTGTTTCATTTGATAAGGCCTGTTACCTAGATTTGATTTCTAAGATGTTTGGTGAAGAGCAAGTTGATTTCACCCCTGATAATCAAGACGCCGTTGGCGAGATCAATAATATTATTTTAGGAAATGCCAAAGCGGATCTTGAAGCCTATGGCGTAGAGATGACGGTTCCCCGTGTAATCATGGGTGCCAACCAACTGATTTTAAGCCCTCAAGGTGCCGCAGGGATGATGATACCTTTTTCAACCGAAAAAGGTCGCTTCTATCTTCAAGTGGTAGGTTATCCTGTTCCGAAAAAAGGTTTAAATTCCTAAGGCCTTTTTCCATTTCTCGGTCGGCTCGATAAGCTTTCGAGCCTTCATATCAAAAAGTCCGAAAGTAAAAATCGCTTCACTGGCTACAGTGCCATCTTCTTTAATCATCTTTTGCAGTAGCTGCCCGACTTTGCCTTTGTAATTCATGACTTCGGTGGTGACGTCGATTTTAGATCTTAGAGGAATCTCTTTAAAGAATTTTACATTCACCTCTAAAATCACAGGCCCTTGCTGTAACTGATGCACTTCATGAAAGCCATATCCTTTGGAAGTAATAAGTTCCCAGCGGGCTTCTTCGTAAATTTGCAAGTAGGTGGCGTTGTTCACATGTCCATAAGAGTCGACGTGATATTCTTTGATCGTGATATTATAGTGACTTACATCTGACATTTTTGCCCCCTTAGACATTATAAAAAATCACAGGAAAGCAGCAACAAAAGTCTTTGTTTTCACTAGACTTGTCTACTTCACCGGAGTAGTTTTCCCATATGCTAAGCCAAATTCTTGTTAACATTCAGGCCCTTTCCGAACGTGGACTTAAAAGCCTGGTGGTCTTCGATTTGGACTCCACATTATTCGATGTCAGTCCTCGTTTAGAACGCATTCTTCTAGACTTTGCAGCCTCCCCGATAAATCAAAAAAAGTTTCCTGAGCAAGTGGCTTTGCTTAGAAACATTAAAACCATGCGCACAGATTGGGGAATTCAAGGAGCTTTGCAAAGAGCGGGACTGGATGGTCATCACCCTGAATTTCAAGAAGCGATTCGCACTTACTGGCAAAAAAATTTCTTTTCGAATCACTATCTTCAATTCGATGACGTGTATGAAGGTGCTTTGGATTTTGTTTTAGCTTTAGATAAAGCAGGTGCAGAGCTAGCGTATCTTACAGGCCGTGATGTGGAAAGAATGGGAGTTGGTTCAGCAGAGATTCTTCGTCAATGGGGATTTCCATTGCACGAAAAAGCGACCCTGGTTTTAAAACCCCATCGCAGTATGGATGATGCCCAATTTAAAACTGATTGGTTTATTGAAGCTGATAAACAAGGTTACGAGAAAATCTATTTCTTTGAAAATGAACCTGTAAACTTAGTTCACCTTTCTCAGTTTTGCCCCCATGTGGAAATGATTTTCTTTGAAAGCACCCATGCTGGAAAAGCGGAGCCACCTGAAGCTTTGCCACGAATCATGAATTTCTTGTTAAACCAAAAGGAATCCTAATGCTTTATCTAGTCGCTACACCTATTGGTGACACCACTGAAATTACCTTGCGTGCATTAGAAATTCTAAAAACTTGTGACGTTGTTATTTGTGAAAGCACGAAGGAAGCTTCTAAACTGCTTCGCGCCCACGGCATTACTGGCAAGACCTATGAGACTTTGGATGAGCACTCTACCCCTGAAGATAAAGCGGCTTTAGTGCCGATCTGTGCAGAAAAAACCGTAGCTTTGGTAACCGACTGCGGAACCCCGGGGTTTTGTGATCCAGGTGCTGACTTAGTTCGCTTGTGCCGTCAGAAAAATATCAAAGTTAAATCTGTCTTAGGTGCTTCGGCTTTAATGGGTTTGCTTTCTTTAAGCGGCCAGCGCATCGATGAGTTTCTATTCCGAGGTTTTGTCCCTGCAGAAAGTGAAGCTCGCGCGAAGGCTTTAAAAGATCTTACCAAGGAAAAGCGCGCCATTATCTTAATGGATACACCTTATCGTCTTAAAAAAACTTTAGGCGATATGAAAGAGCACTTTTCTAATCGCAAGTTTTTGCTGACATTAAATCTTTCTCAAGAAGATGAAACGATTCTTGAAGGAAATATCGATAAATTAATTTCTGGCCTTCCCTACGATAAGGCTGAATTCATGTTGTTAATTTATCCAGCATAATATGGCAGAACTTGTTCATCTTCCCATCGATGATTTTATTCCTGAGATTAAGAGCAAGCTTCAAAGCAGTACGAACTTAGTTATCACTGCCGCACCTGGCGCTGGTAAAACCACCAGACTTCCCCCGGCTTTACTTTCTGAAGTTAAGAAAAAAATCATCGTGCTTGAACCGCGAAGAATGGCCGCTATTGCTGCCGCCCATCGCATAGCTGAAGAGCAAGGCTGGGAAGTCGGTAAAGAAATCGGCTATCAAGTGCGCTTCGCTAATAAGACATCAAAAGAAACCCGTCTGGTTTTTATGACCGAAGCACTTCTAGCGCGTCAGATGATCGATGATCCTGAACTTAAAGACGTAGATCTTATTGTTCTAGATGAATTCCATGAACGCTCTATGCATGTCGACGTAGCTTTAGGATTACTAAAAGAACTGCAAGAGCTAGGACGAGAAATCAAAATCGTCATTATGTCAGCGACGCTTGAAGCGGAAAAGATTTCTAGCTACTTAAGTGATTGCCCGATTGTGAGTGTTCCTGGAAAACTTTTTGAGCTTGAGATCAAATATCAAAAATCCTCCCAGAGCTTACAAACCTTCCCTGCTTTCTATGAAAGTCTTTTTCAGACGGTGAAGGAAGCACAAGCTGCGACCCAGAAAGATCTTTTGGTTTTCTTACCTGGTGTAGGTGAAATCGACAGAGCCATTTCTACTTTACAGACCTGGGCTGATGGAAAAAATATTGAACTTGTGCCTTTGCATGGGTCTTTGAATTTAGAAGACCAAAGAAAAGCTTTGCAGAAATCAAATCGTCAAAGGATTGTGCTTTCGACGAATATTGCTGAAAGCTCGGTAACCTTGGATGGTGTGAATACAGTGATTGATTCAGGACTTGCTAAAAGTATGAAGCAAGATCATCGCACTGGGTTTTCCCGTCTTGAGTTAGGGCGTATCAGTCTTTCCAGTGCTATTCAGCGCTCTGGCCGCGCTGCCCGTCAATACCCCGGTGTTTCTTATCGCATGTGGAATAAAATGGATGAACTTTCGTTTGCAAAGAGCGAAACAGCAGAAATCCAGCGTGTGGATCTTTCAGAAACGTTATTGTTTCTGAGCGCCCAAGGTGTGACAGATTTTAATTCTTTTAGCTGGTTTGAAATACCGCCGGTTGTCGCTTTAAAGAACGCAGAAAGATTTTTGCAGTTATCCGGTGCTATTGACTCCCAAAACAAGATCACTTCATTGGGAAAAAAGATTCTGCACTTCCCATTGCCAGTGCGGTTAGCGAAATTGATGTTGGTTTCACTAGATATGAAAGCCCCTGAACTCGGTTCAGAAATCGCAGCCTTATTACAGGACCGCGACATCCTAAGACGAGATGCGGTTTCGTCTTTCATTGGCGATAACCTAGAATGCGATTTATCTGCCCGCCTTGATGTATTAACTCAGTTCCGCATGGATAAACGCGCACCTAAAGAAGCCTCTTACATTGCTTTACAAACTGTAGATCAAGGCGCAAGGCAGATTGCTGAACTTGCTAATCGTTTAAAAGATTCAAATAGCGATAAGTCGTTATCCAAAGCGGAACAGCATGATCTAACTAAACACATCCTAGCCTTGGCTTACGCGGATCGTTTGTGCCGCCGTCGTGGCAAATCAGATCGCGCACTTATGGTCGGTGGCCGCGGGGTAAAACTGCAATCAGAAAGCTTAGTTAAGACTTCTGAATTCTTCGTCGCTTTAAGTGGTGTTGAGGGAAGTTCTGATGCAGAAACAGTGGTAAGCCTTGCTTGCGGCTTTGATAAGGATTTCGTCCTGCAAGTATTCAAAGACCAGATTCAAAAAGTTCGCGATGTGGTCTTCATCGAGGAAAAAGGACAATTCTTCACTCGGGAATACAGATCTTTGCATGGACTTCCCTTAGATGAACCTTCATTAGTTCCTGCGACAGCAGCAGAAATTTCTGAAAAGCTTCCGCAGATCATGACGGATCGTTTTGATTTTGTATTAAAAAATAATGAAGCATTGGCTGACTGGTGGACCCGCTTGCAATTTCTTGAACGCCAGGAATCACTAAATCTAGATTTTGAAAAAGTAAAACTGGAAGCCTTCACTCAAGCCTGCATGGGCGAAACCAAAATGTCAGCAGTGATGGAAAAGGACTTAATCTACTTCTTTGAAACCGCAATGCCGCAGGATCAAGTGCAGACTTTACGCAAAGAAGTCCCGGATAAAATCCAAGTCCCAAGCGGAAGCAAAATCAAAGTCATCTACCCAGAAGACAAAGCTCCGTATTTGGAAGTAAGAATCCAAGAAGTGTTCGGCATGATGGAAACTCCAAAAGTATACTTTGGAAAAATCCCACTAACATTTCATTTATTAGGTCCTAACTTCAGACCTGTGCAAGTTACAGCAAACCTAGAAAGCTTTTGGAAAAACGGATACCCAGAAGTAAGAAAAGAACTAAGAATTAAATACCCAAAACATCAATGGCCAGAGGACCCGGCCGAAGGAACCCCCGAAGCAAAAGGCCGGCGCCGTCAATAAAAACAATCCCCTCCATCACTAAGCAGCGCTGCATTCGCTCCGCATGACTTTGGGGACTTAAAAATTAATGTACGTTTTCTTTAGCGCAAAGGCATTGAGCTTCGCCAGCTTCGATGGCTGCCATTTGCTCTTCTTCTTTGCCTTCAAGGAAAGCTAGAAAAGCTGCGCTTCTAAAAGCCAGATCGTACAAAGTGTCCATATCAAAAACGAATTTTTCGTCGTTCAATTTAATAGACACTAGGTTTTCAGCAACTTCTTCGAAAGCGATGTTTTCTGCTTCTACAAATTTAGTCTTCATCTGAAGTACTAGCCTCTCATTGAGTAGTAACCGATGACCAAGCCTGGTTCGAAGGCAAATGGTACGGCTTCAAGATTTGGTTCATCAGTCAATCGACCCATCTCAGCTCCAGCGGCTTCTTCTTTCACCATGAAAGTTGGAAGTGGCAAGCGTGGGTTCTGTTTTGCCTGAAGGTAAACTTGGTTTTCGTAAGCTTCTGGCTTTAGAGTGATCTTTTCACCAACTTTGATGATTTGCGAACCGATGTTTACTTTCTTTCCGTTCACTAGAACTTTTCCGTGGGAAATCATTTGTCTAGCTGCTGGGATGCTTGGCGCAAAACCAAGACGGAAAACGACGTTATCTAAACGCTTTTCAAGAAGGTTCACCAAAGCCTCTACCCAGTTCGTAGCTTTAGATTTTTTAGCTTTGTTGATCATACGGCGGAATTGCTCTTCGTGCAGACCGTAGTGGAAACGAAGTTTTTGTTTTTCTTCTAGTTGCAACGCGAACTCAGAATATTTGCGACGTTGTAAACCGTGTTGACCTGGAGGATATGGACGGCGCTCTAAAGCTCCGGCTTTGCCCATTCCAGGAAGTTCCGTCAAAAGTCTGCGTTGTCTTTTAAATCTTGGCGTTTTGCCTTCTCTATTCATAACTACTCTCTATGGTATTAGGTTTAAGGTCGTCTAATCTGGTTCAACTACCTGATGAATTCCTTAACGACCGATGCAGATGCTATTTAAAAGCACTCTGGGACAAACACCAGATAATCGAAAAAAATCCGGAGAATTGAAAGTCTGAAGAAAGTCCCTTGAAAAGGAAGTGAGAACGAAAACTTATTGATAGTAAAAGGTGGCTTTGCTATCTAGTGCCTCGAACACAAAAGGAGTTTTCTTATGAAAGCAATTCTTGCTCTTCCTGTTTTGTTTTTCGGCCTTCAATCATTCGCTGCTACTGAAATCGTCCTTAATTGCAAATACATCGACCTAGATGATATCGCTTCTGCGATTGTTCGCACTTATGAAGACCCGGCTAAAAGATTCTCTTATGAGATGATTTTAACTTCTCCAAAAGGCGAAGTGTCTTCTTATGAAATTGAAACTGAAGATTACAATGAAGGTTACATTCAGCTTCCACACGATGGAATGACTGAACGTTATTTGACTCGTGAACAAGATGGTTGGTTGGTTGTGAACTATCTTGGGGACTCTGGCTTTACTGCAAGAGCCCAGTGTGAAGAGGCCCCCCTATATTAGGAGGGCCCGCTTAATCACCTACCATCCGGCAAGGTGACGACGGCGACTTCTTTTACGAACGGGAGCAGCTGTTTTGCTGCTCTCTCCTGGATGAGTGCTCGAAGTTGGCACCGTCTGAATCGTTTCTGTCTGCTTCATAGCCGAACTCCTTTCGTGCTAGATTAAGAACATGATCATTCTCTCAGAGATGCGGCGCGACACGCGACCACTTAATTGTTAGTTTTAATTCATGCAAACCCGATGAGAAAACCGGCGCAATAGCCAACCAATAGCTTTTTATCTCAATTTTACGATTTCATGACGCACTGTAGACTGAAATAAGTGCCAGGCACCTTTAGCCACCTATCGTTCTTGGGCTATTGGACCGACCATCGTGGTTCCTGGAGGGACGTCTTTCATTACTACGGCGTTGGCGCCGATGAGGGCGCGGTCACCGATGGTGATGGGGCCTAGGACTTTGGCTCCTGTGCCGATCATGACTTTGTTGCCGACTGTAGGGTGGCGTTTTACCGGGTCGAATTTTACTCCGCCCAAGGTTACGCCGTGGAAGATGATGCAATCGTCACCGATGACTGCGGTTTCACCAATCACTGAGCCCATGCCATGATCAATTACCAAGCGTTTGCCGATCGTAGCACCGGGGTGAATTTCAATGCCGGTTAATAGACGAGAGATTTCAGCAACCAATCTTGCTAAGAAAAACAGATTCATTTTGTAAAGACCGTGGGCGATGCGGTGGAAAAGAATGGCTTTAGGCCCCGGATACAATAAACCGATTTCCCATAGCGATTTCGCTGCAGGATCGTAGTTTTTGTAGGTCTTTAAAAGTTCTAGGACATTGTTGATCATTAATATTTCTCGTTTAAATCTTCGAGCAAAAAGTAACGATCAAAGAGGTCATTGTAGCGGGACCATTTTTCACCTGATCCTCTTTCGCCATCAATCACTGTTTTTAAGGTGCTTACTTTGCTATCGAAGTCATCAATCATCGCGACCACCATGGCTTCCAAAAATTTTGGACGCTTCGGAGAGCCGTACTCCAATTTGCCATGATGACTTAAAATAATATGCTTACAGATGTCACGCAGTTCTTCGTTAAATCCCAGTATGCGAGACGCTTTCTTATCAACCAGCTCACAGGCAATTTGCATGTGCCCGATCAAACGGCCGCGGTCGGTGTAGGAAATTCCATTATCGTAGGATAGCTCCCACAGTTTACCGATATCGTGAAAGATTCCACCGAAAAGCAATAGATCACGGTTCAAAAACGGATAATGCGTCCCCATGAAGTCCATGATTTTACAAATGGACAAGATATGCTCTAGCAATCCACCCAGCCAAGCGTGGTGAATTGTTTTAGCTGCTGGAGCTTTTAAAATCATCGGTCTTATTTCGGGGTCCTCAAGGGTATCAAGAACTAACTGTCGCAAATGATCGTTTTTCATGGTGCGAACCATTTGCAACAACTCAACGAACATGTCCTCAACACTCTTAGAAGCTTTTGGAATGTATTCTTCAAAGTTCACTGTGCTTGAGTCGATTTTTTCCAAGCGATGGACAATTAGCTGTTTACGATTTTGAAAAAGCTGTACCAAACCTTTCACACGAATCACATCACCCACGTCAAATTCGCGGGAAAGCTCATCCACTCGATCCCATAACCTTGCATCAATGGAACCAGTGGCATCACCCAACTGCAAACCCATAAATGGTCGGCCGTTTTTTCCCACCGCCACATGCTTTTCTTTTACAAGGTAAAGTGAATCAACATTATCTTTATCTTGAAGGGCCTGAATGTTTTGACGTTCCATCAGTTTTCCTCGCAGAAAAGGTGGTTGTAGTTGGAATTCTTAAAAGTGACAGCTGCTACTTGTATATCTTTATCAATTTCAGCAGAGAATAAGAAAGTTCCGCCCAAAACAGTTAAATATCTTTCCTGAGTGGTGTTGACCTTTAGGCCCTCACCTTTCATGTTCTTAATAAAAGAATCGGTGATATCGACGAATTGATTGCAGCCGGAACCGATGACTTTATCACCGAGTTTTCTTTTTTTAGCGCCACTTACAAAGATCACTTTCTTAGTCACGGCTTCCGCTAATCCTGGGACTTCAAAGCCCACGTAAAAGGAGCCCTGCTTATCAGTGATAAACTGCGCTAAATCGACCGTGCCTCCGCCTTTTGGCAGGACAATCTTAACCGCTTCATTTTTTACGATGCCGTCGTTTTTTTCGACCAAGAACACAGAGACTTCACCAAAAATGATATTCTTTCCGGCACCAGGAGCTTGTGTGGCTGCAGGAGCGCCGTGACCACCTTCTGCCTCACCGTGAGCTGCTGCAGGTGGTTTTAGTTCAAGAATGTCCCAAGCTTTCGTCGGAATTTTTACGTCTGCAGGAAGATCAGAAAATTTAACTTCATGGTATTTATCAACGTGATACCCCGGAGATTCTGTGCAAGCTCCCAAGGCTAAAGGCATCCAAATTAAAGCAACCTGGACGAGTCTTTTCATCACTCTGACTCCAACTGATCCCGCAGTTCTAACAGTGGAAGAAATGTAGGTTCAGATTGCAAGCCGGCTCTGACGTAATCATAGGCGGCTGCGCGATCTTGACTGCGCATCATCACCCAAGCCAAACCAAAAAGCGCCGTGGCACTTTTTGAATCTTGGGCATAAGCCAAATTGTAAGCTGCCCGCGCGCAGTTGACATCTTGAGTGTTAATACAGATATCACCCATTAAAAGATTTTTTACGGACAACACTTGAAGCTCTGGCATTTTTAGAATCACTAAAGCTTCAGGTAAGCGGCCGCTTTTTGCGAGATAGCTTGCTTGAGTCGAAAGGACGTAAGGATCTTTTGGTGCTTCGGCAATCGCTTCTTGCAAAAGTTTAGAAGCTTCACCGTCACGATTAACTTCCATTAAACAAATCGCTCTTAAAGCCTTTAATTCCGGATGCGGTATTTGTTTTTGATAAATTTCAGCACAGTATTTTTCTAAATAATCCCACTGCGTGAAACGCCATTCCACATTCAACGGGTGGATGTAGTTTCTTGCCAGACCAGGAACTTGATTTAAAAACTGCACAACCGCTTGGTTTACGCCATCGACATCACCCAGAAGGTTGTGGGCGTAAATAACAAAAAGACTTAGTTCTTGGCGAAGGTAACCATTTTTTTGAATGTGGGATTTAATATCCCGAATCAGAGTTTGCAGACTATTTGAGTCTAATGTTTCCTTAGCCTGCTCTACTGTTGCCAGGGCACGACCGTAAAGGGCCATCGAAGAGTTTGGATTCTTTTTATAGATGCTATCAAACTCGCGGGCCGCCTCAGCGTAGTTGCCCTTTTTTAATTGGATGATCGCCAGATTTAAAAGTGCCGATAAGTTAAACGGCTCATGACCGATGGCTTTTTGCAAAGTATCTTCAGCCTGCTTTAAATCCCCGTCCATTATATATGATACAGCGATCCCAAGATAAGCTTCGACTACTTCAGAGCGGCTACGTCCTTCTTGAACTAAAGCTCTTTCAAGAATTCGGCGGCCTTGCAAGCTTTGGCGGTCTTCTGAAATCAAAACCGGCGCCATTTGAATTTGCGCTTCTTCATCAGGTTCTTTTAGTTTTGCAGCCTTTAAATAAGTTTGCAAAGAGCGCTCATAAAGACCAAGGTTTTTATAGCGCACAGCCTGGCTGATCATCTCGCTGTAACCGATATTTTTCTTTTTATCTTTTTGAGTCAGCGAAATCGCCACGAAACCAACGATGGCAACTGCCCCCACAATCATACCCCAACGGATCAGGTTGGATTTCTGTTGAAGCTTTCCACGCAGTCTTGAATCATCCGCAGCCCCATAACTTTTTGAAACTGTCGCAGCACCAGGATTATAGGACTTATCCGCAGACGGAGTGATATCTTTAAATGACTCGCGAATCGGTGGTGGAGTAATGTCGGTGCGATGCGGGGCAGGTGTCGGAGTTAAAGTCATTTCGTCAGACACTGGCAACACATCGGTTTTTGTCATCGTGTGATGGGCAATGGACTGAGTCATGGTTTGTTCAGAGCTTGAGTCTTGTTCATCACGAATGTTGCGAACTACTTCCATGAACAATTGATTTTCACGGATATAACTCCAACGCCCTTCAGGCTGTCGGACTTCATCAATGATAGAGACTTGTTTTGACTTTAAAAGCTCTGTGACTTCAGACAATGTGAACGGCCCCAGAATCCTAGTTGAGGATTTTACAAGCCAATTTTTTTCGTTTCTGTTCACATTATCTGTATTCATAGGGAATTAAAACGGAGCCTTGGTTAAGAGCAGTTTCAAGTCATCATTGGTTAAGAATAGACCTGCTCCAAGGTAACCAGAGCGAACGCCGCCTTTATCCAAAGCATCGTTCACACCACCCGTGACGTAAATTCCACGATACAAGGTGTAGGAAAGGGAACTGCGAATATTCGTTTTGCTGAAATCAAATGCTTCCACCGAGAACTTTAATTTACGACGGAAGAAGTGGTAATCCACCCCGAAACCGCCCGAGTTTTCGATCAAACCACCCTTGATGGTGAGATCCCAGAAGTTCTTAGCGAATAATACTGTGAACTTGATTTTGTTCTGGAAGGTTTTCTTTTCTGTGTAATCAGCAGGCGCACTAGGGTTGCCACTGTTTCCGGTAACTTCAGTTCTAGTCGTTTCAACTACACCTGCTGGATCATCTACGACCGCGATATAATAGTAACGATCAAGACCCGGTTGGATTTGCACCCCAATATAAGACTTCGTGGCTTCAGCATCACTTAAGTATTCAGCACGGTAATCAAACGCTGTTTGAATTCTTGCTGCTGTATCAACTAGACCGCTTAAACCATCAATCGCAGAACTGACATTTTCAGCAGTAGCTTCATCGCTAACCAGTTTACCGATGGCGCCTTCACCTTTGTTGATTTTGCTGGTGATTTCATCAAGGTTTTTAACTGAGTTTGATAGACGCTTCCAAGTTTCTTTTAGGCCTGAATCACTTTTGTCATTCATGACTTCGCGTAAAGACGCTGTCACCTCATGAACGTCATCCACGATATCACCAATTTTATCTTTGTTTTCGGTGGTCATGTGGGCGATGTCTTCAGTCAACGTTTCGATGTTCTTAACAATTCGTCCTAAGACATGGGCACGGGTTCCATCAGCCGATGTCGCTTCTTGCAAGTTCTTAGCTACTTCTTTTAATGAGCCAGCCACTTCAGAGATTTGGCCAACGACGTTGTCTAAAGATCCCGAATCTTTCACCGTTAAAATTTGGGCATTATCTTCTAAAGGAGGATCGGTTGGTGAACCTGGATACACTTCAACGTGCTTATCGCCCAAGATACCTTGGGATTTTACTTCGACAGCCGCCGAAGTCGTTAAAGGCACGTCTGATTTTACGGTGATTTCAATGCGGGCTTTACCATCTTGTAAAGTGATGTTTTTAATTACACCCACTGGGATACCTGCAGAACGCACTGCAGAGTTTTTAACTAAACCGCCCGCATTTGGAAGTAAGAACCAGGCTTTTTTGGAGCGACCTAGATAAGAAGGGTCATCGCTTACTTGCATAGACATGACGGCGATCAACGATCCCACCACGATCACTAACATTCCTACTTTAAATTCGGCAGCGCGAAGCCAATTCATTGATGTTTCATCCCTTTATTCACGAACTTTTTAACCAGTTCAATGTCGGTTTTAAAAAAGTCCTCCGGAGTACCAAACAGAAGAACCCGGCCACTATCCAACATTGCAATATGGTCTGCAATCCTGAACGCGGCGGACAAATCGTGGGACACCATGATAGAAGTCACACCTTCTCTCAACTTATGCGTACTCAGAATCAAATTATCCACCATTTCCGTTAGAATGGGATCTAATCCCGTCGTGGGCTCGTCGTAGATCAAGATTTCTGGATCTAGGGCGAGAGCGCGGGCCAAACCCGTTCTCTTTTGCATACCACCGCTAATTTGGCTTGGCAGTTTATTGAAATGTTTTGGGTCTAGACCCACCTGCTGCAGCTTCTCTTCAGCTATACGAAGGACCTGCGGAGGTTTTAGTTCACGGCGATGCTCAAAAAGTGGGAAGCAAACATTTTCCATAACGGTCATATCATCAAATAAAGCCGCCGATTGAAAAAGCACTCCGAATTTCTGGCGCAACTTTGTAAGTTCATCATCTGATAAAGTTGAAAGATCTGTTCCCAACACTTCAATTTTTCCGGAAGTAGGTTTGAACAATCCCAAGAGATGTTTCAAAACCACGCTTTTTCCAGTCCCTGAAAAGCCGATGATAGCGGTTAAACTTCCTTTGGGAATTTCAAGATCAATGCCCTTTAAGACGAATTCTTTTCCGTCGAAAGTCTTTTTAACATCAGTTAAGCGAACTGCAGCTTCTTGTTTCATTAGGAAATCCCCATAACGTTGTAAAAGAAGCGAATCAAATTAGACACGAAATAATCTAGAATGATGATACCAACCATGCTTTGTACGACGCCTTCATTGGTGGCATCACCCACCCCTTTTGCTCCGCCCTTGGTATTAAATCCGCGGTAGGTACAAATTGTCGCAAAATAAATCCCGAAGATCATACCTTTAAAAAGGCCTTCGTTGATGTGCTTTACTTCGATAAAGTCAGAAATTTTCTGCCAGAAAATCGCTTCATCCAACTGAACTAATTTTACGCACAGAAAATAACTTCCCATCATTGCGACGAAATCAAACACCGCTACCAACAAGGGCATACAGATAAAGGCCGCCACGATTCGCGGAGAAATTAAATACTGCTTGGTATTGACCCCCATCACATCAAGGGCATCAATTTGTTCATTCACTCTCATGGTACCAAGGCGCGCTGCCATGGCGCCACCGGCCCTGGCGGCAACAATCAAACCTGTTAATACCGGGCCCAATTCACGAGTGATACCCAAAGCCACAGTCGGACCCACCATGTTCACGGCATTAAATAGTTTAAAGCCCAGGTAAAGCTGGAACGACAGCGCAAGACCAGTGAAAACTCCTGTCAGACAGATAATGCCAACCGACTGGTTTCCGATGAATTCCATGTGGCGAACGATTTCATTAAACCTTGAGGGCTGAGCGAAAACCAGGCGAATGCTTTCGTTAAAAAAGATAACGATGCTGCCCGTTTCATTGATCAGCTTTTTCAAAAGATTAATAACAAACGAACCTAGATTTGAAATCCATCGGTAAAGTTTTTGGGTCAAATTCATTATTGCCCTCCAATTTCTTCGGCAATAAAGCTCGCATCAAGACCCGTGTATACTCTTGGCACTCGCTCCCCTACACTGGTTAGCATTTCCCAAGTAATACTTTTTGCAAGTTTTGCGAGCTCTTCAGGAGATAAAAAACTGCCGTCAGATCCATAACCAAAGAGTGTGACCTCTGCATCTTTGAATTCAGCAAGATCTTTACCTTGAACGAATTCAGTCACATCTAACATCAAATAATCCATACATACGTTTCCAACAACACGGGCTCTATGGCCTGTAAAAACAGCTGAGCTTTGGTTGGATAAAATGCGGTGATAACCGTCGGCGTAACCAACTGGCACCACGGCAATCACAGAATCCTTTTCAGCCTTCCAGGTACCACCGTAAGAAACGGTTTCACCGGCCTTAAGATGTCTATAGGTACCGACGTGGGATTTAAAACTCATCACTGGTAAAAGATCTAGGGGGTTTTCTTGAGGAAGTGGATTATACCCATAAATCATCAGACCTGGGCGCAGTCCCCAATTCTGCAAAAACAGCGGATGATCTTTATTGATACCTTTTTTAAGCAATGCTGCCTTGCTTAAAATCCCTGCGCTATTTAAAGCGTGGCAGAAAACATTAAAGGGCTTAAATATCTTACTGATTTGATCCAAGGTTTTAAGTTGCTTTGCACTGTGCCCGTTAGGATCAACTCCGTCTTCACCATTAAATAAATGGGTCGCTATCGCTTTTAAGCGGATGTGTTTATTCTGCCAAAGGCGATCAAATACCTTCTGCGCTTCTTCAGGTCTGAAACCAAGTCGGTTCATTCCAGTATCAAATTTTAAATGAATTGAAACTGGCGATGAGGCGACAGCTTCAAGATGTTCAATATGATCCCAGCTGCTAACCACCGGAGTCATATTGTATTGAATAATCTTTTCAGCACCCTCACGGTCAAAGCCACGGAAAACAAGAATCTCTGCCTTAACGCCGAAGTTTCTTAAAAGAAGACCTTCTTCGATTAAGCAAACGCCTAAGTGCTGTATGCCCAAAGTTTCAAGAAATCTAGCCAGCTGTACGTCCCCGTGGCCATAGGCATTGGCCTTCACCATAGGACATAAAAACGGCGCATCTGGAAATGTCGTCTGCAAGGCACGAATGTTGTGCCTAAGATTATCTAAATTAATTTCCGCAAAGGTTCGTCGGTACATTTCCATTATTTATTTAATCCAATGTCACTTCAAATTCGGGTTTGTGACTGTCTGGCGCTTTATAAAGGCAAATCTTGTTTCCGCCTTTGTCAGCAATATGCATAAGCGCCTTGCTTGCTGACTCGTCCAAAGTTTTTGCGGAATCACATAACGAAGGATATTCACTAATACCTAAGCTGACTGAAACCTTCATGCCGTTATCCAAGAAACTGGTTGCTTCGATGATTCGACGTAAGCGTTCTGCCCTAAGCGCAGCACCCTTTTTCGAACAGTGTGGCAACACCATGGCCATTTCATTCGCAGCCGTTCGGCAAGTGACATCGTTACTGCGACTGGTTTTTACGATCACGGTTGCTACCGATTTTAAAAGTTCATCACGAACTGCTTCACCCAAGGAAGTTTCGATTTCGTAGAAATCATCTAAAGCCACTTTCACCACGGAAATAGGTTGTTTCACGCGGCGGGATCTGGAAACTTCATCAGTGATGATTTTTGAATAATAATTGCGATTGTAAAGTTCAGTGACAAAGTCTTGAACCTCTAATGAATCCACTTTCTTTTCTAAAGCGAAATTCGTGTAGCAAACTGACATTAATGAAAACTCTTCACCTAACAGGGCTGCTTCTTCTGCTGGGATGGTGCCAGAGTAAACGAAAATGCCTTCCAAAGAATGATGGGCATATAACGGCAAAGCCTTCGGCGGATTTAAATGAAATGCTTCAACTAACATTTCATTAAAACGTGCTGGCAACAATCCCATCGCAAGCTGTGAACCTAACTCCTTCATGTCGTTGGATTCTAACTGCACCCCAACACCTTGAATATCCGAAGCAGGAATTCCCTGGGCATGGGTTGCTACAAAAGATCGAACCGAAGGTAAAAACTTAAAAAACACACAAAGCACTGGGGGAATATGAGTCAGGTATTTCTGAATCAGATCTTCTTTGCTGGCGGCAGAACGATATTCCCCGATTCGCATTGAGATATTAACTGCCGGTGGTTTTTCTTCCACCTTCTTCATAGCCGAAAGTGCGGCGTTATGAACCTCTTCTTTTTCAGCTGAAGTCTTTTGAAGATCATCAAAAAGCTGCTCGTTCTGATAGGTCAAATAAAGCTTTTCCGCTGCACGATCCACAGACCAAACGATGCGGGATTCCAGCGCCGCCTGGTCATCAGAAATAACGTCCACGAAACCGTGGTTATTGTATTGAGCTAAAATATCAAACTGGGAAATAGAGGTGATAGCAATGAACTTGATTTCATCGTTATGACCATGGATCTTTTCAACAAAATCACTTAAAGCACCTGAAAGTGCGGAAGTGGCAAACACGATAAAGTGTGGCGGATTTTCCTTCACTCGCTCTTCAAGGGTTTGCACGTCCTGAAAGAAATAAGCATCATAACCGGCTTGAGAAAGATAAACTTTGGCCGACGCCCCCAGATCCACACCTGTGGTAAAAACAAAAACTGAAAACTGAGAGCTATGATCACGAATATTCAATTAAAGCCTCTTTCCAGGACGACGAATTTCAACATGATATGAATCAAGCTTTGAAACTTTTTGTCGCATTGCCATTTTTGGAGGATTGATTAGATTCACTGGAGTTAATTCATCATCCATAGTCGCCAGCTCTGCACCGGTTGGTCCGGATGCACCCACTTCCGCAGCTTCAAGCACAGGAGCTTGAACTGGTGCCGCTGTTTTTGCTGGTTCATTAAAACCATCGATGAATGAAAACTCATCATCGTTGAAGCTTGAAGATTTTGCTGGCGGTGCAGGCACTGGCTTTTTCGATTCTACAACTTCCGGAGCTGCTGCTACCGGTTCAGAAGTTTCAACTGGGGCTGCCACTTCATGGGCCTCTGGGAACTCAAGCATTTTATCTATGTTCACATCAAGCGGTGAAGTGGGAGCTGGCGTTGTTGGCGCCAATTGCACTTGTGCAAAATCTTCTTCGGCTTCAACGCGCGCCGGGGATTCTTCTTTTAGCTGTGGCAACTCAGTAGCAATAATCACTTCTTCTTCCTTCACTTCAGGCGCTTTTAATACACTCGCCGTTTGCACCTTTTTAAAGATCACGATCATTTTCGTGCCTTGGCCTTTTTTCGATTCCACTTTTACGTCAGCGCCGTGCTCTTTGAAAATTCCAAAGGCGACTGAAAGCCCCAAGCCCATGTGATTGTGAAACGAGCGTGTCGTGAAAAACGGATCAAAGATTTTTTCTAAATTCTGCGCCTCAATGCCTTCACCTGAATCTTCGATTTCTAAATGAACGCCGTCAGCTTCTTCAAACAGACTGACTTTGATTTCTTTGTTGGCCATTCTTTCCATGGCTTCAACCGAGTTGTGCAGGATGTTTGTGATCGCGCGAATGATGGCATCAGCGTGAAGATCCAATGCTGAGGTGTCTTGGATGTTTTTAGTTAACTTCACACCTTTTTGTGACAGCAGGCCTTCAACAGACTTTAATGCTTTCACTAAAGGTCCTTCAACTTTCAAAGAATTCTTTTCTTTTACTTCTTCACCGGCAAAGCCCAAAAGTTTATCCAGAACGCCGCGGGCTGCTCTTGTTTCTCGTAAAATAGAATCCGTGCTTTGCACGATGTCTGATTCCGGAGCTTTCGCAAGTATCATTTGTGAATAACCTAAGATCGAAGCCAAGGGCCCGCGCATTTCGTGGGCTAACGCTGAAGCCACACGCATGGACGCTTCCACTTTTTCTTTTTGCACAAGCTCTGGATCGTGGGTCACTGCTTTTTCCTGAACCGGCGCAGGTAAAGGTTTTGCTTTTAAAGCTTGCAGTTGAGCTTGCAGGTCTTCGGATTCTTTATCCGCTGACGACGTCACAAATAAAATCGCAGCGACACCCACAGCAACAAGCCCCAATCCCATTAACAGGTACTGCCACCACAAACCACTGCGGCCCTTCATGGTTTCAGTCAACGGAGCTGAACTTAAAACCACCAAGTTGGTTTGAGGAATCTTTTCGTACATGCCGTACAGCTCACCTGATTTTAATTTGAACGTGTTGCTTCCGTGGGAGGCTCCACTTTTTTGCGCGTCTCTGAAAACAGGATCATCGCGCATGATGGTACCAAGATATTCAGGAACAGAGTGCCCCACAGTTAAACCTGTCGTGGTGACGATTGAAAAAGAACTTAAAGCGCCTCGTTGGGCATCAATCAAACTTTGAAATATTTCGCCTGATCCAAAAAGGCCGTAAGCACGATTGCCTTCGATAAAAATCAAAGCGACATAACGACCATGTTGGGAGTCTTGAAATGGTTTTACGAAGAATCGCAAGTCCGCAGTTCTTTCAGGAATACTTCCAACTGCAGCCTTTACAAACTCAGGTGTCCAATTCGCAGCTTTCGAATTTTCTTTTGCTAAAATAGTTTGGGGTTCTAATTCTGAACCGTTTAAAGAAAATGAAGCTGCCGCATAGTACGGCGCTAATGAACTGAAATTCAGTTTTCCTTTTTGAAAATTTTCCGCATTGAAAGTGGTGATCACTCTTTGCAGAGATTTAAATTCCGCAGCGAGGGAATTATTGATGGATCCCAACTGAGTGCGCGTTTGCGCCTCAACCCAGCTTAAGCGATCCCCATAAACGAAACTGTCGGTTCGCCATAAAACAGCGCCAATAAAGACCGTCGCGATAGCAACGAGAACGGCGATAAGTTTTACTTTCATTAAGACCTTCCCTGCCCAAAAAATTGCCGACCTTCCGAAGCCGACATCCGTGATTTTATTGTAGTTTTAGAAACTAGTAAGAATCAAGCAAAGGTGCTTTGCAAATGTGAACAAAAGGAGTAGAAGAGTCTGCATATGAGTACTCATCGATGTGACGTTTTGATTGTCGGCTCTGGCACTGCGGGCCTGGCCTTGGCACTGAAACTTTCCTCATACGGAAAAGTGATTGTCCTCGCAAAAGAATCTGCGGGTGGCACCAATAGCGCCATGGCCCAAGGGGGCATTTCAGCGGTTATGTCTGAGGAAGACAGTTTCGACTCTCACATTCAAGACACTATCATTGCCGGTGCCGGCCTTTGCAAAGAAACTGTCGTCACAAATTATGTTAAGCAAGCCCCTGAACGTATTCATGATTTGATAAACTGGGGCGTTAACTTTGACGTGCGTAAAAAGGGCTCCGAAGAAAGCAACGAGATCGATTTGACGCGCGAAGGCGGACATAGTTTCCGTCGTATCTTGCATTTCGAAGACCAAACAGGCTTAGAAATTCACCGCACTCTTTTGGCTCGCGTTCGTGAAAATCCCAACATTCAGATGATGGAACGCTTTTACGCCATCGACCTGATTGTGAATAAAGAAGTCGATCCAGATGACATGAGCCCTGTGACCTGCATTGGCTGTTATGCTTTGAATAAAGAAACGGGCGAAGTGCACACTTTCTTAGCAAAAAATACGGCGCTAGCAACCGGTGGTGCCGGCAAAGTTTATCTTTATACTTCGAATTGGGCTGGAGCTTCAGGCGATGGCATTGCCATGGCGTACAGAGTGGGTGCGCGCATTTCAAATCTTGAGTTCATGCAGTTCCATCCGACTTGTCTTTACCATCGCGAATCTAGAAATTTTCTGATTTCAGAGGCTTTGCGTGGTGAAGGTGGTGAGCTGATCGATGCTCAAGGCAATCCATTCATGCACAAGTACCACCGCCTTGGATCCCTTGCTCCGCGCGATGTTGTCGCTCGTGGCATCGATAATGAAATGAAAAAAACGGGCGCTCCTTGTGTGTATTTAGATATGACGAAACTAGATCGCGAATTTTTAAAAAGTCGCTTTCCGACTATTTTCGCCAAGTGCTTGGAATTCGGCATCGACA
Source organism: Bdellovibrio bacteriovorus (assembly GCA_041888585.1). Lineage (GTDB taxonomy): Bacteria > Bdellovibrionota > Bdellovibrionia > Bdellovibrionales > Bdellovibrionaceae > Bdellovibrio > Bdellovibrio bacteriovorus_I. Next base: position 2,693,919 of record CP168971.1, read on the forward strand.
TGAGCACCCAACCTATTCCTGTCGTACCGGCGGCCCATTATCTTTGCGGCGGCGTTGTGACAGATATGAATGGCCAAACAGACATCCCTGGCTTATGGGCCGTGGGGGAAACTGCGTGTACAGGTTTGCACGGAGCCAATCGTTTAGCCTCCAACTCTTTGCTTGAGTGTCTGACCACAGCCCACAACTGTGCTGAGCAATTAAAGTTGCACAAAGCAGAAGCGCACTTTTATACAAAAGAACCAAAGCCGTGGACCCATCCCCAAGAGGCCAATGATGACGAGATGATCGTAATCAACCACATGTGGGATGAAATTCGCCGCTTGATGTGGAACTACATGGGAATTGTTCGCTCCAACAAACGTCTGGAGCGCGCGCAACACCGCCTTAAAAATATTTTGGCGGAAACGAAGGAATACTATTCCCACATGAAAATCCATTCTGACATTTTAGAACTGCGTAATATTGCGACAGTGGCTGACCTGTCTGTGGAATGCGCTCTTCGCCGTCATGAATCCCGCGGAATTCATTACAACATCGACTATCCAGAAACTTCCTCCCAAGCTCACGATACAATCGTGGTCCGGGGTTTGATTTGAACTTGCCCCGTAGTTGCTCTCGCGGCAATCTAATGGGGTATGTACAATCGATCTGAAGGTTTTTTTAAAGGCTATAAAGACATCAATTTATTCTTCCAGGTTTGGAATAATCCAGAAGCCGTTGGCACTGTGATTGTGACCCATGGACATGGCGAACATTCCGAATCCTACCACCGCTTGATTAAAGCATTTGAAAACGACAAGTGGAGTTTTTACGGTTGGGACTTGCGTGGTCACGGACGATCGGAAGGCCGTCGCGGTTTTGTCGCAAACTTTGATGACTACTGCGAAGATTATAAAATCTTTCTTGAGATGGTTTTAAAAGACGAAAAGATCAAAAGTGGCCCGGTGATTCTATTTGCCCATTCTATGGGGGGATTAATTCAACTGAAAACTTTGATCCGCAATCCTGACATCCGATGCGATGCGATTGTTATTAGCTCTCCACTGCTTGGTGTTTCCGTTCCTATCCCTTTGTTCAAATCCAAAGGTGCTGGCTTGTTAAATGCGCTGATTCCGCAAATCACCATGAGCAATGAGCTTACCAATGACATGCTGACCCGCGATCCAGATGTGATTCGCGAATATGAACAAGATGCCTTAAGACACGCACGCATTTCACCGGGATCTTTCCTTGGGATGTTAGAGTCTTTTGATTTTGTTCGTCCGCGTGGAAGCCACATCACCAAGCCTGCATTATTCATCCTGGCTGAAAATGATCCTGTGGTAAGCACAGCTGAAGCTAAAAAGTTTTATGATTCTTTGGGAAGTTCTAAAAAAGAATTGTATGTCTATCCTGAGGCCAAGCATGAACTTGTGAATGATATCATTCGCAACACTGTTTTTGCTGATATTAAAAAATTCATGGACGGTTTTTTGGAGTCTAAATAATGAAATATCTTTTGTTAGCTTTTCTTTTCTTATCCGCTTGTGCGACAAATTACGAAGTGACTCCCGCAGGGCGCACTATCAAGACTGCAGGCGACTATGCTTCTGTGATTGAAAAAAACTCCGATAAAGTTCGCCGCTATTCAGGATTTTACAACACTCTTGAAATGGAAGGCACAGTTCTAAACTCAGCTGTATCCCAAGCTCAGCTTGAGCAAGCTTCGATGCTTTATCAATGGGATGAAAAGAAATTCGCTGAAGAAAAAGCGAAGGTCGAAGATCGTTTAAGCAAACAAACCGACTTTTTCTTGAGCTTTTATACACCCGAACGCAAAAACGATGATCTTTCTAAGCCCAGCACCATGTGGAAAGTATTCCTTGATGTGGAAGGTCGCCGCTATGAAGGCAAGGTCACTAAAATAAAGTTACAGCTTGCAGAGATCGAAGGTCTTTACCCTTACCACAACCGTTTCTATTCGCCGTATTCAGTGACTTTTCCCGTAACGATGAGATCTATCGAGGGAAAACCACTGAAACTGACTGTGACTGGAGCCGTGGGCTCTGGTGTGTTGGAATTCAACCCTTAGTTTCTTTTGAATCTTCTTGAAACTTCGATTTCAAAAAGTGGCTTAACAAACTTAGCCACTTTCAGTCCGACCCCCGTTAATCCTGACGGTTCAAGCTCTGGCAAATCATGTAAAATCGCCTCACGAATCATCTGTGCATATTTATGCGGGGACATGGTGTCTTCAGGGATTTGGAAGTTTTTGCTAAACACCGTTTCAACTTCATCAAACATACGCGTGCGGATGCCTGGCGTGATCAACAGTAATGTAGTCACACCTGTTTCTTTAAGTTCAAGGCGAATGCAATCTGTGAAAGCCGCAACTGCGGCCTTACTTGCCGCATAAGTCGAAGCACAGGGAAAATGCATATACGCTGACACGCTAGAATTATTAATAATCTTTCCGCGTTTGCGCGCGATCATTCCTGGCAAAACCCCATGGGTCAGTTGAATCAATGAATTCACATTCACTTGCATCATCTGATAAATGTGCTCGATGTTTTGTTCTTCAATCAGTCCACCAGTAAGGATGCCAGCGTTATTAAAAAGAATATCCACTGGGATGTCTTTAAGCTCTTCAATCAAAGCAGCCACGGCTTCTCGTTGGCGCAGGTCCGCTTCAAAAACTTTAACGGATTTTGCGCCTGCTTGTTGCAGCTCTTTTACAATCTCTTCATCATTTTTGCGAAGAACCAAGTAAAGATTGGCTTTATCTTCGGCACACATTTTTGCGAAGGCTCTGCCAATTCCGCGACTGGCGCCAGTGACTAGAACATGACGGTTTGCAATTTCCATATGCTATCCCTCTTTGATTTCCGTCGTGGGACTTAATCCCCAGGATTTTAAAATTTCAAACTCTTCAGCTTGCGACATGGCCTTTTTAAATTTAGCCCCCGATTGCCCACTGACTCTTTTCTGGCATGATGGCCAGTTTCTGTGGCGATATACTAAGCCACCAAGATTGCTAAGATAGCTGAACGCTTCTTTTTTTGCAGCGCCTGCTTGGCGCATCTCTGGCAAAGAATGATCGCCAGGAACATCCAGCAGATTAATTGAGTAAGTATGGTAAGGGCCCGTGTACAACTGCACATGATCTTTTTTGGAAAAGCCAACCGCAATTCGATCACAACGTTCATTGCCTGGAGTTCCAATATGACCGCGGGAATAACGCCAGTCGATTTTTCCCATAGCACTGCGAGCTTGAACCACTTTTGCGATCTCTTCCCAGAGGTCACGGTTAGAAACTTCTTCGCCTTCTGCCGTTTTCCAATTGCGTTTGCGCCAGCCCCAAATCCATTGAGTGATCCCACGAATAAGGTAAGTAGAATCCGTATAGAAGTGAATGGGTTCTGTGCGATGGGCAACCTGTCTTAAAGCTTCAAGGGCCGCCATCATTTCCATGCGATTGTTCGTAGTAGAATACTCTCCGCCACCGAGTTCGATAACGGTGTTTTCGGGAAGCAAAATAACACTTCCCCAACCACCGGGACCGGGATTTCCAGAGCAAGCTCCGTCAGAATAAATCAGCAAATAATTTCGATGTTGGTTTTCCACCGAAACATCCTCGCCACGGAAGGTATTGGTGTCAATGCTCAAAGCGGCGCTGTAGGCCGCCTTGATGAGGAACAAACTTGGTCTCTTGATCAATCCTTAAACACCAGGATTCCAAACTGGTGGCCACAAGCCCTGGCACCTTCCCTGCAAACATATTCGCCGAAGGAGTCGCTATGGCACTGCGATCAATACTCGGATTATTAATTACCCTAAGCTTAGGAGCTCCTGCGTTGGCTAATACTTCGACTGTAAAAAAAGAAGCGAAGACTCCTGCAAGTCCTTGGAGTGGTTTTGTGAACGTCAGTCGTTCTACAAGCCTCTATGATTTTCAAGATGGCACTCGCCGCGATGGACTTGATTATATGGGTCGGGTTTCCTATCGTATTTCCGAAAAGTATTCGACCCGAGCACAAATTGGTTATAGCCAAGATCTTGTCGACTATGAGAATGATGATTTTTCTAATCTTTCATTTAATTTTTCAAGGACCCCTGTTTCCGTCGGAAAATACCTAAAAGGGGGCTATTTATTAGGTTTAGGCCTTCCTACTTCACGTGACGCTAATAAGTTTCAAAGTCTGCAAGCCAGTCTGTCAGCGGGCATCACGGGCGCTATCAATTCTGATCTTTTGATCGAAGGTTTTTCAATCAGTGGCAGTGCGGTTTTTGTTAGAAATTTTCACCAGTATGCGACCCGTGCGGATGGCCCGGTGAATACCGAATATGCGGCAAACCAAAGCTTAAGCTTTGCTTACAACTTCACTTCTGGAGTTTATATCTCTGCTAGCTTTGCTTACGTCTCTGTTTTTTCTTATCAGAATGTGATGCGCAACTCTTTTGAAATCAGTCAGGATATTGGATATCAAGTCCATGACCACTTATCGCTATCAGTGGGCCACACCAACGGTGGTTCTGCTTTAAAAGCGAATGGAACTGATTCCAATATCCAAATCCTGAATGAAAATGACTCGATCGTTTACGCGTCTGCGACGGTGCTATTTTGATTGAGTATTCTTCATCGTCACGTAGTAAACCTTCTCGATGCTATTAAAGGTCACGCTATAAGAAGTAGGATAAATTCCATTCTTTGCATAGTGCAATGGAGTTGGAATATTCGCATGATGAGACTTCTTTGAGAGAAAGAACTCACGAGTGATCATAGGCTCTACAAAGTTCATGTCCCCTGCATAAAATCCGTAGATCATGGTTGAGGTGAATTTACCGCCGTTAAATTCTGGCGCCCTGCTATCGACCCAATGCCAGCCCATTGCTGGGACACCCTCTGGTGTTGGGACATAGAACGGTGGAATCTCTTCAGGCGAAGGCTGTGTCAGACAGACAGCTGCATCTTCACCCATACACGTGATGGCCTTTTGCACCTCAGGCGGAATGAAGAAAAAGTGAAAATCAAAATGTGGGACATTATAAACCCCGTCTGGTACATGGCCATGGGGATTCCAATCTAAATTCATGTGTGAATAAGGCGGAATATTTAACACTGACGGTAAAAACAATTCTACAATTTGCATGTCATGGGGCAGCCCTTGCAATGCTCCCTCGGTGAACGCCATGCCTACGGCCTTAGGAAAGCCTTCACTAGTCACGTCCGCAAACGCCCATGCAGTGCCGTTACCGATGCTTTTTTCTTCGCCATTAATGATGAATGCCTGGGCATTGAATCCTGCGAACAATAGACACAGAAATAAAACGAATTCCTTCATGATCCCTCCGTGGATTTTTAAGCATGATTCCTTAGAAAAATCCCCTTGGACAAGGACTTGTAAAGATGGCTGCGTGAATACAACCGTCTTAAAATGAGACACTTTCCCTGAATTGTCCTGTGTTAAAAGTTTAAACGCATTTCTTGGCTGAAATGGAACCTAATCAACATGAGTGTTCTCTATAGATGGCATCTTCAATGCATTTATAACCTATTAGAAGAGTGTCATTCTTCCAGGGTCTATATATTAGATATGGGCTTATGGGTGGTGACAAAAAGGGATCGGAGAACTCAATGACACCTAAGTCTCAATACGCAAAAGCCTTGTTGGCCTTGGTCGCTTTGACACTGTTTGTATCAGGTTGTACGAAAAAACGTGATGCCACTTTGTCTGAAAGCGAAGAAGAAACAATCTTTGCGATCTCTGAGTTTGGGGAATTAAACCTAGAAAACAACTCACAAAAGGTTCAAACCGACGAGCGTTTGACGGAGTTGTCTTTAGGTGAGGCTTCTAAAGCGACTGCTGAAAAAGGCATGGTTGCAGTGACTGATGTTGAAGTTCCTAAAAGACTTCAATTCATGTTTAAAGGTTTGCAAATCACCGGTCAGGCAAACCGCTCTTACCCTGTTGTTTTCTCTGTTGATAAGAAATACGTAACTGCTTACAAAGTGGTTGCTGATGCCTCTGAGCTTTCTATCCTTGAAAAGGAACTGGCTGTTTCTAAATCTGAAGTTCAATTGCAAAAACAATTGCAAAAAACTTCTGACAATAAAAAAGTAAAAACTTTGTTGGCAAGCCTTAAAGAAGCCCGCGCTCAAAAACAAGCGCAAAAACAAGCTCTTTTGGTTCCTATCTTTAAGTACACAGTTAAAGACTTTGGTACTTTGAATCGCGCTAAAAATGCCCTTGGGGAAACGACTTCTTCATTAAGATTAAAAGCTTCTGAATGGGCTGATGCGACTCACATCATGATCTCTAATACTTCTACAGACCGTTTGGCTGTAGGTGTTGACCCAGCGAAACGCGGCAGCGACTTAGATCGCACGTTCGTGATGAACAATATCAACAACAAGATCATGACGGCGCAAACTTTAGAAGAACAATTCCAAATCTCTTTGAATCTTGATAAAAATGCAAAGGTTCGCACTCTTCTTGATGTAGACGCTCTTCACATCTTTGAAATCGGTCAACTGGGCAAAACAGTACTGACTGATTCACAATTGCAACAACTAAAGCTTGGTTCTAACAAGTCTAACATTCGTCAGTGCCCTGCTGACATCGTGCAAGTTCTTCCAAAAGAAGAGCAAACAAACTGCATCATGATCCTTCGTTTTGATGTGCCAGTAACTTATGTACGCCCAGAGCTTCCAATTGCTGACCAAGATGGCAACCAAGCTGCGGAAGTAGATTTCCGTGAAACAACTGCAGGAAAAAACGTAGGTCTAGTGCAAATCGCTGCTAACGTTGAACCTCGCAAAGTTGAATCAAACAATGAAATGGATCCACGCTCTACGATCCGCATTGCTGATATCAAAGATAAAGAATTCTTCTTTAAACGCACTCTTGAAGATGCGCCTGTGACTACACCGTTCCCTCCAGGAATGGCGGGTCAATTGACTATCGTTAAGTTTGAACTTCAAGAAAGTCGTTTGGTTATCCGTAAGGCTGATAAACTTATCGAGTTCAAGACAGGTTCAAACGACACAGACTACGAAGAAGTCATGAACATTCCTGTTAAGTACTTTAAGCATGATACAAAAAACAGCGATGGCTCTGACTACGCCTTAGTGCGCATGGTACCTGCTAGCCGTAACGATGCTGAATTTGTTGAACTTGATTGGACAAACAACTCTTTAAACTCAGACTACTCGCCGTTTGCTGCGGTTCATGATTCTTGCTTCCGCTCTGTATCCGATGTTCAGACATCTGACGTTGATATGAGATTGGATAAAGGCATCTTGAACTTCTCTCAAGCTTACTCAACGGGTTTGGTTGGAGCTTGTATCTCTGAATCAGCAATGCCAATCAATGATTACAACGGTGTTGCGGGCTACCAAACTACAGCACGCATTAAAGAACGTATTTCATTCAAATTGGTGGATCCTGCTACCAACGTAGCGTTTGCTCCGCAAGTTCCTTTCCGCGCGCAAAATGAATTGGGCTACGGTGTGTGGACTATTGGTAAGATGAACCCTACAGACGCTGGTTTGACGGGCCGTGAAGGTCAAGAGACCAACTACTCTGTAGTTCATGATCTTCGTAACGGTAAGAAAATTGTTTACACAGTGACTGGCCTTGAGTCGACAGTAAACCTTGATCCAGCAATCCGTGAGCTTTACAAAGAAACAGCTCGCGAAGTTGTTGATGCTTGGGATTTTGCTTACAAACAAGCTTTTGCTGGTATCGGTTCAAAACGTGAAGGCCGCTACGTTGAAATCCAGTTTGCTGGTGAAAACGGTATCGAAGCCAAAGTTGGTGATTTAGATAAAAACATCATCCACTTCGAAAACAAATTTAACAACAACCACGGTGTTTTGGGTGTATCGCAAGTGGGTTACAACCCTCGCTCTGGTATCGTTGTTGCGGATTCTTTAATTATTTACGCTGGTAACTTGCAACAGTTCGTAGCTTCTTCTCAACGTAATCTAAAAATCAGCCAACAATGGGCTGACATGAAGAAAAGCTTCCGTGACCAAGCTTTGAAAATGGCTGCCGATCAAGCTAAAAAAGCTGAACAACAAGGCGCTCAAGCGATCGCTACACAAGAGCAAAAAGCTCAAGCAGCGGCTCAGTTTACAAAAGGTCTTGCTGGATTGCTTCAAGGTTCTAAAACTGCGGGTAAAGCTTTCTTGAATGCTCGTAACATGGGTCTTGCGTCTGCCGACGTTAAGAGCGCTGTAAAACAAATGCAATCTCTTGGTGCTAGTACATTTAAGTATTCTTCGCCACAAGCTGAAAGCGCTTGGATTGACCGTGTTCTTCGCAAACTTGCTGAAAACAAGTCCATGGATGAACAAGAACTTCAAGGCTTAGTAGCTGCAGAAATGTTGGCTGCTAAAGAAGGCAAATTGACTTCGGCTCAACGCCTTGACCTGCAACGTTCAGTTCAATTGGGTAAGATCCGCGCTAAGTTAAATGCTCAGTTTAAAAATGCTCCAGGTTGTATGCTGACTTCACGTGATTCTATCGCGCGCAGCTTTGCTAATAAGACCTTCAAAGAAGCTCTTAAAGAAGAGTTGTTCTTCGACCTGGGCCATGAAATGGGTCACTCTCAAGGTTTGACTCACAACTTTATCGCTTCATTTGATAAAGCAAACTTCGGAAACCCAGACGGTTCTGAATCGAAAAGAAATTATTCTTCGATCATGGACTACATCGAGCCAGGCAAGTTCCAATGGGATGGTATCGGTTCATATGACATCCATGCTTTGCGCGCTTCTCACCTTGGTTTGCTTGAAGTAAGCCCAGCGTTTAAAGCGGCTCTTGAAAAACAAGGTACTGCTGCGAAAGTATTGACTGCTGGTAAATTCATCAGCGTTAACACAATCAAATCAAACTTTGCTAAAGAAGGCTGGAATAACTTTAATAGCCGTCAAGTATCTCAATACTTGAAACCATACAAGTATTGCACCGACATCCATGTTGGTTACGAGCCACAATGTCAACGCTTCGACTTTGGTACAAGTGCGACTGAAATCGTTGAAAACTTGATCCAAGATTACGAAGAAAACTACGTGACGAACTATCATTCTTGGGATCGTAACAACTTCGGTGTAGCTTCTGCGGGACGCGCGATTGGCGCAAGTGTGAACATCATGTTCTCTATGCGCCAATTCATGGACGAGATGTTCTACAAGCTTGTACTAAGAACTGCACAAAGCCAGGAAGAGATTAATGACTTCGTTAACGCGTCAGTAAAAGCTTACGTGTTCTATAATCAAGTTATTAAGACTCCGGATGCAAGTGCGGCGTTTAAAGATGGCAGCCGTTTCCAAGCGGTTCCATACCAATACCAAGAAGTGAATGAAAAGGGTGAACCGACTGGTAAAGTGATCAATGACGTTGAAATCGTTGAAAAGAAAGCGATCCAAGATTTAGCGATCAACGAACACCGTATTGATACAGTGGGTATTGAGTACGATAAAGTTATGGCGATGAACTTCTTAACTATGAAGGGCTACCCAGACTATAAATACTACTCTCAAAGCATCTTGTTCTCGTTCCTTGATTTCGAAAAATACATCCTGGGAATGACACCAGAAAGAAGCTTGTTCGTAAATACTTTGACGGCAATGATGTTGGATGAACTTCAACCGACATTCACAAACGCAAATGCGACGTTGCAGCCAATCGAAGGTTTAAAAGCGACAATCACTCCGTCTATGAGAATGTATGCGGGTGTTTACGGTATCTTGAATCTTGAAGCTTCGACTTTAAGAGATAAAGATAACTTTGCTAACTTCTTTAAAGTGGGTAGCAGCGTAGGCAGAGCGCCAACAGACAGAGTAGTATTAAGCCAACTGGGTGTTTCTGATAAGAGCAAAACGCGCCTAAGCTTCTGGGCTTTGGACAACGCTATTTCTTCAGGTTCTATCCTAGAAGTTGCAGCGGCTAAAAACTTCTTCTTACAAAACGCAGAAGTTATTGAGCCACTTTTACAGAAATTGATTGCGGCGCAAATTCAAGATCAGTTCTCTGGCGGTAAAAATGCGGAAGGCCTTGCAAAAGCTAAAGCAGAGTTGACTGCAAAATTGAACGAAATGAACAAGGAAGGCAAAGTTGTTTCTGCTGAAATGGCGAAAGCAAACGCTGCGTTCACTATCGAAGGTCAGGTTGAAGGCATCATGGCTTTAAATAAGTTGGTGATCGTGACTTCTCTTGAAAAACAACAAGGTAAAGAAGACGCTGATGCGAAATTGGAAAAGCTTAAAGAAATGGCTGATACATACGCTCAAGCTTTACCACTTCATGCATTGAACCAAAAAACGTTGAAGCCTGTAATCACAGCTTCTGGTAAGGCTTTAGCTGAGCAACTTAAAAAACCTGAGTTGGAAGCATGGGGCGAAACTGCAGCTAATCTGGTTGACGGTACTCAACTTGAAGTGAGTTACGGGATCATCATGAAAAACGTAGAGTTCTTAAGCAAACTGACGTTGATGACGAACCCTGAATACAACAGATAATCTGTTTCAAAATTTAAAACCCAAAAAGGAGAGCTGCTAAAGCTCTCCTTTTTTTTTGAACTTTTTAAAACTTATTCACGATAGCTGCGATAGTAAACTCTTGCATCCGTACCTAATACGAACACCAGTTCCCTGCCATTGGCACTTGAAGTAGCACCTGGGCCTGAAATCAATGTACCACCCAACGAAGCCCATCCTGACCAAGAGGATCCATTCCACCACTTGTGCCAGAGGGCATTGTCGCCCCCGCGAACAAAGACGTCTAAATGATTTGGTCTCATGGAAGCTGCATCCGGAGATGAGGTTAGAGTTCCACCTAAAGACTCCCAGCCTGACCATGACCCGTTCCACCACTTGTGCCAAAGACCATTGTCAGTTCCACGTACAAATACATCGATGCGGTTCGGCCCCCAGGAGACAGCGCCTGGATCGGAAGTTAAAGTGCCGCCTAAAGATTCCCAAGTTCGCCATGCACCACCGGCATACCAAAGGTGCCAAAGAGCGTTGTCAGTGCCACGAACAAAAACATCCAAACGACCGCCAGCCCACGAAGCGACCGCAGGACCTGAAGTCAAAACACCTCCGCGGGAAACCCATGCTGACCAAGTTCCATGGCGCATAGTACGTTGCCATAAAGCATTGTCAGTTCCACGGGCAAAAACGTCGATACGATTAGGTCCCCAGCAAGCAGCTGCAGGTGAAGATGTTATCGTGCCGCCCAAAGAAACCCATGCCGACCATGTAAATCCATTCCAGTGTTTGTACCAAAGAGCATTGTCTGTTCCGCGCACAAAAACATCGGTTCTATAATTGGATCTTGAACAGGCTGCAGGATCTGATGTTCCGGTACCGCCGATATTGGCCCACTCATTCCAACCGGGGTAACTAGGATCATCGTGAAGAGTAGATAAATCTGGCGGGCCCGCCACCACGAAAGCATTTTCATTTGCAACGGCCATTCGTGGCGCCACTGAGGCGGCAGCGAACAAAGCAAACATCAGTAAACTTAAATTAATACGCATAGCTCCTCCTTATACTTAGCGTAGGAATCTCCGCTAAAGTAACGAAGGAGCATGTAATCATCTAGATTTAACTAAATCTTTGCTAAAAGCTTTTGGATCTTCTGTTATCTGAAATTCGCGTGTTAATTACCCGCGAACTTTTGGAAATAAACCTTCACCTTTAGTGAAAAGTTTTTTGCACCAAGTGACAAAGCTGTCTTCTGGTCCAGGCAAACGTTCAACTACAATCAAACCTTTTTGGTGAAGTTTGCTGATCACCTGTTTGGTTTGTTTCTGTGATTCAGCGCTATGATCAAAGCGCACACCCGTTCCCTGAGGTCCTTTGTAAACAGCAAGGCCACTGACTTTGCATTCTTGATTTTCATAATTCCAAGCGACTTCCACTTTATCACCCTCATTTACTTGAGGACCTGAAGTCATGAACATGCCACCTTGGGAAAGATTCTTAATAAAAGCAGTTTGTCCATTCACTGTGCCTTCGTGATTGAAGTTGTACCTTGGAGCTGCTTCCCACCAACGCATTCTTGGATCAAAATAGATTTTCTGAACTGAAGGAACTACAAAATAAGCCACGATCAAAATATCCACCACCAGTACACCAATCAAGGCAACAAGTGTTGGCCAATTCATGCTTGTCCAAAAACTATATAGATTAGAAACAAAGATAAGAGCAATACATGCTAAGTACGCCCAGTAACTCCAACGGCGGCACATATAGATGAAAACACCAGCTAGAATCGGAAGTCCGATGTACACGACTAACAAATACTTTGGCAGAACATCAAACCAGTAATGCCATTGCTGAGGCAAAGTGCGCCCGGATCGCAAAGCATTTACAAGCATATTTCCAAATGGTGCTAGGATATGAAGAAGCGCTAGTATGACAAGTGTCCAAGGTTTTGTTTTCATACTAAAATGATAGGTAACACTTAATAACTACACAAGGGAAAAGAGTCGTAACCTTTCTAACATCCTTTGATTCAATTGCTCTAAACCATCCAGAGTCTCAACCTTGACCACTTCATCCATCGGATAAACAACAGCCAACTTAATTTCCCTCACCCCTTCAAGGCGATTCATTTTGTAGAGGGCCCATGCATAGGCTTCAAGTTGTTTGAAGGCAGTTTCTGAATATTTTTGTGACCCCGTTTTATAGTCCACCATCCACAGGCAACCATTCACAATCCCCCATAGATCTATTTGTCCCTGCATAAGGGAGTCATCAAAGGTCAAAGCAAAACCGTATTCAACAAAACCTTGTTCAATAATTTTTAAAAGTGGAATCTGATCGGTGTTTGCTAAAAACTGCAGAGGCTTTTTTAAATCTTCTTCGCAGATAACCAATAAATCTTCGTAACTCGTGTATTTGAGAGCCTCAAACAAACGATGGGCATTGGTACCTTGTTGAGCCCGAGCAAGGCTCGGCCCCAGCTGCGAGGCCTTCGGAGTGTAAACCCCTGTTGAGGATTCCTTTTCAAGCGGCGACACCAGCTCTGTTACAGAAATGTATTTACGTTTCTCAACAATTTCTGATGGTCTCCACGCCGGACGCAAATCTTTATTACTGATAGCTTCTTCCTGCATTTTTTCTGGATGCAGATTATCGACACGAACGACATAGGAAAAATCTTTTTCCTGATGAAAGCCTTCCTCTAAGTTTAGCGGACATTGCGAGGCCCAAGATTTTTTACCAATATCTTTATCCCACAAAAGAGTTACGCCGGATTTAGCGCGGGTTAAAGCCACATAAAGAACGCGATTAAACTCTTCACTTTCACGCTCGCGCAGCTCTTCAGTGATTTGTTCTGATAAGATACTGCCGGACATGCTTTGGGTTTCTTGATCACGGACTTTTAACGTCCATAGACCGTCAGTTTCGCGAATATTTAAAACGGGCGCTTGGCTTGCGCGCGGATCTTGTCCCATTCCCGGTAAAATCACATGTTCAAACTGCAAACCTTTAGAAGCATGCACAGTCATGAGGTTGACTCTTTTAGGCTCAATCACCGGAGTCGCGTCAGCATCTTCGCCACCTTCATCGGTGGAAAGGGCATCAAGGCTGGAATCTAAGAAATCCAAATAATTAAATCCTGGCCTGCGTTCTTCCTGACTTAACATCGCAACAACCTTCCAAAGATTGGCTTCGCGGCGACCAGTGCCGTCAATGCGCGCTGAATAGTCAAAGAATCCAAGATCAATAAGAGCCCGCTTTAAAGTCCACGAAAGACCTTTAGTTTCGCTTAAAACTAAAAGGCCTTTTAATATTTTTAACGGATGTAAGTCGGCGAGATTTTCAATGCTCTTTTGCGCCTCTTTCCAAAATGAATGGCGGTAACTATGGCAGTAAGAAGCAATTTCACTGTCAGAAAGGGCTAACCACGGCGAACGTAAAAGGGCGATAAAGTTTCCGTTATCATGGGGATTCACAAGGAATTTTAAAATAGCCAGGGCATCCATGACTTCTCTGCGTTCATAAAACCCACTACCGCTATGAAGCTGTACAGGGACGCCATGATCTTGGGCAACACGCGCAATTTCTTCTAGGGTTTTATGGGTTCTGCCAAGAATACAGATTTGTTCTGGGCTAAGACCTTCTTTAAGAAGTTCTTGAGTACGTGCCACGGCATTTAATACTTCCGCTGAAATCGTATCTTCATCGCTGGTTTCAGACAAAAGCACCTGTACAACAGGATCAGCATTTCCTTTGCGTGTTTTATCCGGAGCTGGAGTCATAGCTGCAAATTGACTCGAAAGACGAGTGAAGTAGTGATTGAAGAACTCCAAAACTTCTGGGGATGAACGGTAGTTCGTTAATTTAACTTGTACATCACCTTCTTGCTTTTGAATCGTTTCAACTTTTTCTTGGAAAACTTCTGAACGGGCACCACGGAAAAGATAAATACTTTGTTGCGGGTCCCCTACTACGAACAAAGGCTTATCACCGATTAAGTGATTTAGCAGCTCCACTTGTACAGGGCTCGTATCTTGATACTCATCCACCATCCAGAAGTCCCACTCTTGGGAAAACTTTGCCGCTGCTTCCGGAGCATCTTTGATGATTTTAAATGATAAAGTTTCAAGATCGCCCATGGACAGCAAACCCTTTTCTAGTTTGCTTTGCAAAAAGTCTTGGCAAAAGTTTTTGGCTAGTTCTTGGAACAAAGCACAGTTTTGCTGATGCTTCTCCCAATATTCAGGGCGATAGCAGGCCTTTTCAGAAAACTTTTTAATCTGTTTTCTGATTTCTTCAAGCTCGTCATTAAGATTAGCCGCAAACGGTGGAATGGCTTTTCTAAACTGTGGTTTTGTTGGCGAATGTTCTAAAAAACTATCTAAATGTTCAAAAAACTTTTGCCATTGCCCGTCTTGAACCTGCCATGGAAAGGACGCTAACGACTGGCAGTATTCAATCCACTTGTCGTTGGTAGTTTCCTGTTGAATTTCAAGGCAAACCCGACGTAAGCGCGAGCTAAGATCTGCAAGAGCTTTCTTAGCTTCAGCTTCTTGATCGGCCGCCTCAATGAACTTCATTTCTGGGAAAATGATATTTTCGCCGAAGTATTTTAACAAAGCCCCTTCAAGCACCGGGAAATCATACTCTTCCAAGAGTTCTTGAAGCTGTGGATTTTCTACCAGGTATTTACGCATGATTTTTCGGGCGTTTTTTCTGATTTCAGATTCGCTTAAAATCTTATAATCAGGAGTAAGCCCGATAGAGGCGCCATAACGGGATAAAAAGAGGCTTAGAACCCCATGGATAGTTGAAATTTGTACTTGGGATTTAGAGCTGACGAACTGAAATAAATCATCGCGCTTTTCATCCAAAGCCTTTTTTAGCAAACGCTCTTTGAGTTCCTGTGTCGCTTTACGCGTGAATGTCGTCACGACAATGCGGGGAAATTTTTTATTCTGCTCTTTAAAGTCGCTTGCGAACTTTAAAAAAGTAGCCGTTAACGTGGTGGTTTTACCTGCTCCGGCACCGGCACGCAGAATGGTATTCTTTAAGATAGATGTGGTGCCCGACATTGGCGCCTCCACTCACAAGATGTGCATTGGGTGTGTTCGACCGGTTTTGCTTCACACTCCCCGGCTTTGATTCGCTCTAAGGTGGACATCATCAGTTGGCTGAACTCTGAAAGGTAAGCTTCTTTGGTTTCAGCGTTGGCATTTTTATCTGCGCGTTTTGAATTCGGATATAAAAGTCCCGCGCGATCCTCTAGCTTAAAGCCCTTTTTGCGATCGAAGGTTTTAAAGACATAGTAAAAGAGACCGATAACTTCACCACTGACGTCTTCCATCAGGCCTTTTTCAATAACCCACATATAGAATAACAGCTGCAACTCGCGGTTTTTAAACCATGAGCCTGGTGCTGATGTCCCACCTGATGAACTCTTATAATCAATAACGACTAAATCATTTTCATGACCATCAATCCGATCCACTGAACCTGAAATACAAAATGCATTTTCTTTTGGTTCTCGAGAAATTTCCTGGGTCTGCGGATCGATGTAAAACTTAAATTGTTTTTCACGGCCTAGAGTCTTTGTTTTATTAAACTCTTGGCGCCATTTCTTTTCAAAATCCAGGAAACGTAAACCCAAAGCCAAATGCTTTTTCTTTTGTGGAATCCACAGGCGTTCGTCAGCAAAGATTAATTTCTTTTCCTTGCGCACGTCTTCAAGAATTTTATCTAGCTCGTCAGCGGTCCAATCAAAGCGCATCGGTTCTACGGTTAGTTTTTCAAACAATCCATGGGCTAATTGCCCACGGGTGCGGTGATCGACGTCTAAATCAACTTCAGGCAGGTCTTTTAGTTTAAAATATCTTTGGGCTGCAAAGACAAAGGGACATTCTAAGAACGTTTTTAACGACGAAGCTGAAATACGCGGAAGTTCTTTCGGGCTGATCAAGTCCTGCGGGATTTTTCCTAAATCCTGTTGGATGCGCTTTTCTATAGCTTCCTTACGAGGAGATACTAAAGTGCGCAAGCCTGGATCCACGGCATATTGCAACTCATCCCAACGAGTTTCAGCAGGCACCGAAAGCATTTCATGCTCCCCTTCCAAACTCATCCAGAATGTCGCTGGCGAACAAAGAGTCCCGTTAAGATCAGTGGCACCAAAACAGTAGATGTCATGGGTGCTATCAGCTTCCGCAAGCAAACGAAGTTCAAAAGCGAGGTCGCTTTGATCTGGATTATCTAGATAAAAACCAATATCTTTTGCTAGATCAAAATAATCCTGGCCAGATAGTTGCGTCTTATTGCGACTGCGAAGCGCCTCATCGGTCAAGCCTAAGAAAATACGATACTGAACTTTGTCGCTGTAAGCAGACATCAGCTTTGTGACCATAATTCCCTGGGGATTGCCTTTTTCCAAAGTGTATTCTTTAGCAGCGACGATGCTTTCTAAGTAACTAAGCCATTCCTTCCACACAAGTTTATTAGAGCTTGTGGCATTTTGCAGAAGCTCACGCAGAATGACCTGGACGATATCGGTTTCTTGCGAATGCCAGTGCAGCAAAGCTTTTGCCACAAATTCATCGCGCCCCAAGAGTCCACTCATATCGAGTTGATCATTGAAAACCTTTAGTACGATTTCATTACGGGCTAAGTCTTCATTCACATAAAGACTCTTAAACAAGGCTTTAAATTCTTCATAACGAAGCTGTTGCGCCTCTTCGCGTTCGAAAAAAGAAATCTCTAAGTCAGAACTTGAAAGACGACCACTTTTAGAACGCAAATACGCAAGCCATCGAGTGACAGCGGGCAGGCTTTGCGCTTTATGCGTGATGTCCTTTTGAACAGGAATGCCTTCTTCTTCCAAGTAAGCTTGTAAGACTGGCCAATAAGTCTCAATGTCAGGAGCAATGATAGCGATGGATTCAGCTTTGATACCGGAATCCAACCATTGACGGCTTAGGCCCACGGCATTTTTTATTTCCGCTAGCATTCCAGAAAATCGTAAAACCTCTTGGCGCTTTTCTTTTTTTGCTACGGGCTTAAGAGGAGTCGCCTTGGGACTTTGTGCTCGCAAGTCTTCATAGGGTTTTAAGAGAAAATGAAAATCTTCTTTCCAAGCAGGACTTGGTTCTAAAACAATCACATCCACAGAGCGTGAAAGAATTCTTAGGATCTCTGCTTCGACCCTTGAAATCTCGCCACTTAAATCTACGATCAGTGGAATGTTCCAAACTCTTTCAAGGTCATTAAAGTTTTGTAGATATGCCGTAATCCAATCAGCGGTGATCACGCGGTGATCTTGCAAAAGTTTGATGGCGCAAAAACGAGCGCGCAAATACCACTCTTTCCAGCGGTTCATGGCTTCTGGATGGGTTTCAAACCATTCTTCCAGGCGCTGGGTTCCTTCCGGATGAAAGATCACCGCAGCCATTTGATCGATGTAGGAAAATACAGTGTCTTCGGCCGATGAATTCACACCTAAGATTTCAGCGTGCTCATCCATGATCGTGCGCAAGAGAGATCTAGCAAAAGGATCACTGACTAAACGCAAACCTGGGTCTAAGCGTTTTAAAAGAATTTTCCAAAGGTCACTGGCGCGCAAAACAGATTCATCAATGTAGTGACCTTCGCGATTTAGAATTTTCTGTTGTAATTCGAACTTGGTGCGCAAGTCAGATACAAGCCACGACTGAGTCTGTGGACTGTAATTTGCGAAGATCTCCGAAATCTGAGATCGACTCTGAATTGGAATGACTTGCAACATGAACAAACTCCAGCGACGCCGGAGTGTTTTATCACGATCTACCGACGCTGTTTAAGCTTTCTTTTCTTACCGCTATTATCGGTGAAATTAAAGTTAGCATCAAAGCCTAAATCGATGCTGAGACCGATCATAACTCGATTATCCGCAGTTTGCCCCGGATAGATGCCAAGTTCTTCGGTGTAACTTGCAGCATCAAGACGGAAAATTAAGAAATCAAAGCCAACACCATAGGTGATGTAACCTTGATTAATACCCGCTCTAATATCCAAAAATGGGATTGAAACCTCGGTACCAATGTGAACCTTCTTACCGATCTGCACATCGGGTTCTAGTAAGTGACGGCCTTCCATCGCAATCACCCAATCTAAACCTGGCAAATCAAAACCAATGCTTGCGCCGGCAGAAAGATTTTGCGGTACGTGCGGAGGAGCATCAGCGCCTCCCGTCTGAGTGAACGCAGTACTTCCCACGTCTTGCCATACCACCGTTAAAACTGGATTTAAAGGCGCAGGCACTTCGGTTAACAAAGCTAAGTCAACACCGTACCCCTGACCTTTGTTTTCAAACTCATCCATAATGCCCTGAATGTCACCGGCATTTGCGACCGTGGTCAGACCTAATTCTTGAGTCGCACCACCCCAGCGAGTCATACGTTTTAATGACATACCAATATAGGATTTCGGAGCAATCGGATAAGCGGCACCAATTGTCACGGCGGAATCATTTTTAAAGTAAGTCGTAAATTCAGGATAACCTGGATTGTGCAACTCTAAGGAAAGATCGTAATCTGTGTAGTAACCAACACCGAAGTATGGCAATGCCAAACCCAAAGCCCCATTGGCTTTAAAGTTTAAACGAGTTCCGAAAAGATCGTTGTAGGTTGATGGATCATCACTATCGATATTTTGAATCGCTTCAAGATCTTCTGGCGAAAGCATTCTTCCGCCCAATCCCAATTCTAATAAATGAATGTTCAATCCCTCAACCCGACCCAAAGCTGCTGGGTTATGAAAGACCGCTTCAGCATCGTTAACGATACTGATGACGACTCCCCCCATACCCAAGGAACGAATTCCTCTAAAGGGTTCATAAAGCTCTTGCGCATGACCTACAAAGGGCCACGCCAATAGTAAAATCAAACCTTGAAGCAATCTCATGGAGTGTACCCCGGTGGCATCGTCGCTGGACAACATAAGCCAGTCACGTCAATATCTACGTCATCATCAGCTAAGTCTGGTGGCGGATCATCGTCGGAATCCCCCGCAATCGCAGCGGCAAATGTCGCTCCACTTGGTAAAGCCGTACTTAGCGAACATGTTCCAAAACCTACATCAGAAGTATCCATAAAAACACGGAAAGCGTATTTCATCAGATCACTGTCCACGTCATCAGGATTCGTGATGTCACAAGTATCCCCTGACATGTCTTCACAGTCTTCTTTGAAGGAATCTAGGGCAGTGATCGTATCACTGTCATTACCGATGGCGGCAGTTAAGGCGGCGAGGTTTTCTAAAATCAAACCAAAACCAGAAACCACTTTACGCATATCATCGTCAGTCAAATAGTGAGCATTCAAAGTTTCACGCGGCATCACTTGGCGAATAGCCACAGGAGCCAGCGGCCACGGCGAAAGCGCATCGTTATTTGTACAAACATTCGAATCCGCATCGATCTGTCCATCATGATCGACTTGGTCTAGCTTATAACTTAAAGTCACACCCAAACGAGCAATACCTAATATCGCCAGGAATAAGTTTTGATCTTGGGTTCTTTGTGAAACTGTTCCTAAACTTTGAATGATTTCAATCGCTGTTTCACAAGAGTCCGGATCCAATTCCATATCTTTAAAAATACCCATAAAGTATTCAAAAAGATTCGATGAGGGGGCATCGGTCATACCAGTTACAATTTCTAGGAAGGTAAGGCCACATTTACCTACGTAAGCACCAGCTAAACCTTCTTTCACTTCAGTGCGAGCTTTAAATCCTGCGCTCATTTGATTTTCAATAATATCAATGGCCGCTTCCCACTCAAGGTCGTCGATGTGTTTCTTAGCGTCGACCCAAAGGGCTTCGTCTGAATCTGTTTGCGAAAATTCTGTCAATAGATTCGGATCGCCACAGGAAGTGGTCAGCACCGCACTTAAGAAAATGATAAAAATTCTTTTAAAATTCCTCATGCATCATCCTTAAAATCTATAGGCAAATTTGAAAGTGTATCTGCGGTCTTCAACCGGCGCATCTACAGTTCCAACCTCTTCACCATAGGAAGAGACTTGCCACTGGAAACGTTCTGATGAAAGCTCTAAGCCAGCTGTCCAATACCTTTGATTATAACCGGCACGAAAAAAGAACACATCCCCGAAGTTGACCTCATATCCTGCGTGTAACAATTTGGCTTTATCTGGTTCATCCTCTGATGTTAATAAGCCACGGTATTCAACCGACCATGTACTGCGAATATTATTGGTATGAATTGGGAATAACGCCACAGCGACATCTAAATCCTGCTTTACCATATTGGGACGCGTGGCTGTGTCCATTCGTACACCCTCTGCTGAATCAAAAGTAGTCGATCCAACGTCTCGAGCTACGGCAGAAATTGTAGGAAGCATCGCCCATGGGGCAGTCAAAATGAGACCGACGTCATTGGATAAACCAACTCCTTCGGCAGCTATGGATTCGTAATCCAAGGGACCGGTGGCGCTGAGCGCTTCGTTGTCCACTTCGATACGACTTACAATCTTCGTTGCAAGGCCAATCTTGATTCGACCATCCCACAATCGAAAGTTAAAACCTAAAGCGAACGCAAGGTCGTTACGATAGTAAGCATCCACTGTGCTGCCATCATCCGCCATTTTTGCATCAAGAATGTAGTTACTGAAAATACCCACACCGAAGTTTCTGCCCACAAATGAAGGAAAGATCTGAGCTTTGGCGTGATAGTAAGCTCCCCGTTTAACATTCAAAGCTGGAACGATATCACTAAGTGTGTAGGGATTTGAAAAGTTATAGTCTTGGTAAATACCTTGAGTTTCAAAGCCAAATTCTAACTCGGGGTCGAAAATGGTTCCGTAGAAATCACGTAACTTTCCAAGTGCTGCTGGATTTACCAACAACGCTGTTTCATCATTCGTTGTAGCGATGCACGCACCACCCATGGCTTGGCAACGGGCACCACTATAAAAACTTCGTCGCTCTCTGGCGTTGACCTCAAAGGTCCACGCAGTAAGAAAAATAAATTGTAAGAGCGCGATCCATAAAATCCTTTTCACAGACTACCTCGCTAAAAATTTAGAACCACTTTATATATCGGCAGAATTCGGGCTCAGTTTGAGACGTTTCAATAAATAAGGTCAAAAGTAGGGGTTCAACCGTCTCAAAACTAGAGAACCCCGACTTCGGCCGTTAAGGACCAGGAAGCAATTCCGATAAGTCATATATAAAGACTCTATGGAGGAGATCTCGATGCGATTCTCTAAACTTACTGCAACCTTGCTTGCTCTTAGCTGCACATCATTATTACTCACAGGATGTGAGGCTGAACAAACTGAAAAAGACATGTTAGCTGAAGCCCAATACTGCCTGGATGATGCGCAAAGTGAAACCGAAGCAGATACTTGCATGACGAAAATCTCTGGACTGAACTCAGAAAGAGCAAATGAGTTGAGATGCGCAGCGGGCTTCTACCAAGTAGCCAGCCCAGAAAATCTTTCCCAGGCATTGAACTCAATGAATGAATCTGGTGGTAGCACTGCTGGGGTATTGGGAGTATTAGCTTTTAGTAGCCGCGATCGTGTTAATGCGACATTCAACTACTGCAATGCCTCTGGCAGCGAAGGCTTACAATTACTTGGTGCTATGGCCAAGACTGCTACAATTCTAAATGATCTTGGTGCGGTACTAGGCTCCGGTAGTCCCGAAGACCAAATCGCCGCGATCCTTGATGACTTAGTCAATAATCCCGATGGCGCAGTAGCTTCTGATATTGGTGAAACTATTCAGGCCGTGTACACGGCTTCCTGCGCGGTAACTGTGTCTAATGAAGATATGTGCGGCTCAATCAATGAAGCACTTGCCGCAAATCCAGGGGTTGACATTAACGACCCAGCACAAGCAAGTGCAATAGGCCAGGCTTTACTTGAACAGTGGAATCAGAACTGATTCTTTGAAAATTTAATAGGTGAAAATAAAAAACGGAGTCTTTCGACTCCGTTTTTTTTATTTTTAAATTAAGAATTTGTTTCAGCCTGGGCGCCGACCAGCACTTTAAAAATCTAAACTCATCTTAGTCGCATAGAAACGACTCTCTACCGGCGTGTTGCGAGTTCCGACGTCATCCGCGTAACTTACTAAATCAAGATTGAAGATTCCAAGTTCTGCTGAAAGACCCGCAGTCCAGAAACCTTGGCTCATACCTACGCGATAATGACCCTTCCACCATGATGCTACAGTCCAGTCGAATTCAAAACCTAAGTGAGTCCCTTTTCTCCAGCTAAATTCCGGATGATTGATATCTCTGATATCTAGGACACCACGACCACCAAAAATCCACATGCTTGGGTATTCCCAGCGGCTTCCAATATCGACAACGCGATATAATTTCTCTGGCGTGTCGTTTTGCGTTTCTTTATTAATCAAACCCAAGCTTTGACCGAATCCAACTTCACCGACGTTACGAACAACCGCACCGAAAGTAGGACGAGCCAAACGAAGCACTGACCACAATCCTGAATCAGGAAGTTCCGGTGTCCACAGCGCCCCAATGTCAGCATCAATAGTGTAACCTTCTAAAAGATCGGAAGTCTGAATGATTTCATCTTGGGAAGCAAAATCAGATGCAGCAACTGATTTACTAAAAAATCCACGATTAACGAATTTACCCGTGATACCTACCGAAAGACGTCCGTGGCTTACTGACTTAATATCATCCGCATAAGAAAGTGCCAAAGTCGTATCAGCATAAAGAGTCGTATCAATTGCGGGACCCACTTGACGGTGCATCGCGAAGTCCAAACTAATGTCAGCAGGAATTAAAGCAATACCCCAGTTCGGTCGAACCCATACACCTTCAAGTGGTTGCAGACGGAACTGCAAAGATTCGCCATAGTGATCATCAATTAATTGCAAGATAGCTTGGGTTTTGTCTGACTCTGAACCGCCGGAAGATTCAATGTCTGCAAAATCTTGATAGAAATCCATCACACCAGGAGTTCCCGCAAAAGACATCGACATATTAATCTGCCCGTCTTCTCTGCGCGCTAAACCTGCCGGGTTGTAAAAGATGGCTGTGTAATCATTTGCTACAGCAACGAAAGCGTCCCCCATCCCCAATGCTCGAGGCGCCTGATAGGAGTGATGAATGGTGGTATTGATGCTTTCAGCTGCCAAAGAAATCGGTCCCGCAAGAAAGGTCATCAATCCTGCTAGAACGACGGTTCCTTTTTTTGACATAAAATCTGCCTCCAAAAAAATTAGGGCAAGGAGCCCTCGACAATGATTGTAGACATAATTTATACTTTGGCGTATGCGAGTTTTTCTTTCTCTACTTTTTTTGACCTTCGTCTTGAGCGGCTTTCAATCCCAGGCAGCACCTCAAACAAAAACCACACTAGAAACAACTCCATTATCGACGGAACCAGACCCGAACTTAGTACCCATTGATCCTGAACTGCGCGAGGAAAGTCCGACTTATCTTGTGAATACTTCCGTAGGATTTTCAGGGGGAAACTATCTTGAAGCAGACGAAGTTTCATCTGGCCCTTATCTTGCCATTCGCTATTTGCCTTTATGGAGCGACTTTCCTACTTGGGATTATCAAGTGGAGGTCAACTCGAGCAACCTGATTGGTCTATCCGCAGGTCGCCGTTTTTATTGCTGTCCAGAATACGATTACATCCCCTACTTAAGATTATCAGGCGCCTTATTCCTTGAAGGTGCCGGAGAACTTGCGGGCTTTGTTGAAATTCGTCGCTGGAGATTCCGCGCTTCTGCGGGAATTGGTGACACCTTCACTATGGAAATGGGTGTCGGTTATGCCATCACCGGTCCTGATATCTTCGCGCAGGTTGGATACAACTGGGGATTCTAAACCTGTTTTTTCTGCTCTTCCAACCAAGCCAACAAGCGGTTGAACTCCTTTAGCAGATGTTGTTCATCGCGATTATTTTCTAAGATAAAATCGGCTTCTTTTTCTTTAAACTGGTTGGGAATTTGCGAAGCAATGCGCATCTCAATTTCATCTTCACTCCACCCGTTTTTTCGGCGCAGACGTTCTTTTTGTTGTTCCTTTGTGCAAGTCACAACCACGATGGCATCAAACTGATCTTGGGCGTGGGTTTCAAAGAGCAGCGGAATATCATAAATCGCTAACGGCGTATTCATATCCATCAAGACTTGACGACGACGTTGAGTTTCAGCGCGGATCAAAGGATGAAGAATGGATTCCAAGGCTTTTAATTTTTCCGGATGCCCGAACACCAGCTGGCCAAGCTTACGTCGATTTAACGAACCATCGGCATCAAGGATCTCATTTCCGAAGTGGTGAACGACGGACTTAAGTCCAGCTCCTCCTGGTCGCACAACATCGTGGGCGATTTCATCTGCATCTATAATCGGGATGGAGTGATTTTTTAGCAGGCGGCTTACGGTGCTCTTTCCACAAGCTATACCTCCGGTCAGTCCTATCCATCTCATAGACAAATCTCCTTAAGGATTCATTTTATTTTACCGATAGTCCTCACAAAGGGGAATCAGTTTTCATGTCTCAACCTGTAGAGCAGTTTGGTAAATACATCCTTCTGGAACGTCTCGCCGCGGGCGGTATGGCCGAAGTGTATCTAGCAAAGTCTACGGGAGCTGTCGGTGTCAATAAGTTCGTCGCTATCAAGCGAATTCTTCCCCAATATTCGGATCACCAAGAATTTATTGATATGTTTAAAGAAGAAGCAAAGATTGCTGTGAATCTCAATCATGGAAACGTGGTTTCCATTTATGATTTCGGGGTTGAGCGCGGGCAATTTTACCTGGTGATGGAGTACGTCGAAGGACGCAATCTTCGCCAAATTCTGAATGAACTAAAAAAATCAAATACGCAATTCACTCCAGAGCAAGTAGTCTTCATGATCAAAGAGGTGGCGGCAGGTCTTGACCACGCTCACCGTTGTATTGATGGCACGACTGGTAAGCCTTTGAATATCGTTCACCGTGATATGAGTCCGCAAAACATCATGGTCAGCTTTGAAGGTGAAGTGAAGATCATCGATTTTGGTATCGCTAAAGCTGAAACTCAGTTGGAAGCCACTAAAGCCGGAACCCTTAAAGGGAAATACGGTTATATGAGCCCTGAGCAAGCTGATGGCCAGCACATCGATAACACTACGGACATTTTCTCTTTAGCCATCGTGTTATGGGAGCTTCTTGCCAATGACCGTCTTTTCACTTCCAACAGTGAAGCTGCGATCTTAAGAAAAATCCGTGAATGCCAAATCCCTTCGATTCGTAAAATCAATCCTTCCATTCCACCGGAATTGGAAAGAATCGTTAATAAGGGTTTAGCGAAAGATAAAAGCCTGCGCTATCAAAAAGCCGCGGACTTGCACCGTGATTTAAATCGTTTCTTAAATACTCAGTATCCTGACTTCTCTCCTCATGATTTTAGCGTGTTCATGAAAAACGCATTCTCTGCGGCTTTCTTGGATCAACGCCGTAAACTTGTTGAGTTCGCAAAGATTCAAGCTTCTTCAGCAGATGATAAAACTGTTGTGACCCAAACTGATTTGCGTGCGCCGCCTCCTCGTCCGGGAGCGATGCCTGCACCTATGCAGATGGAAGATGAAGCAGAAGAAAAACTGGATCTGGATACTTCGACAGACATCCGTGTGAACTTGGATAGTCTGAAAGCTCCACCAAAACCTCCGGGCATGGGTGGACAAACGAATACTCAGACGAATACCAATATCACGCAAACTCGCACCCATGCGACAGGTATTAGTAATAGCAATGGCACAATGACCAGAACGCCTACCGGCATTCCAACAAATCCCTACCCTTCTTCAAGAAATGGTTCTTCATCCATTGAAGATATCACGGGCCTAGCAATGAAGGCTGTGATCGGTTTGGTTGTGATTGTTGGTGGCTGGTGGTTCTATAATAACTATATAGGTAAAAAACCAAATCGCACTCCATCTGCGGGTCTATCTACAGTGACGGCGACAGCTCCTATTGGCACAGCAACGGGTGATTCATCACAAGTGGATATGGCGGCTACAGCTCCAGAGTACACTGTAACAATCTATTCGACGCCAGAGCGTGCGCGCGTGGTGATTGATGGTGTTGATACTGGTGAATTCACGCCGGTAAGAAAAACTGTTAAAGCCAATACTCCGTTTGGACTTCGCTTAGTTAAAGAAGGTTACACTGACCTTGTGACTACGATCACGCCAACCTATGAAGCTTATTCATTCACTGGAACTATGCAAAGACTTCCACGTGTAGCTTCAGTGATGATTAATATCATCAATGGTGGTGCGAGCCCTGAATTAAGAATTGCTGGTGTTCCTGTAGCAATCAAGCCTTCAGGTGATGCTTACCTTATCCAAGCTGAGGTTGGCGTAAAAATCCAAGCACTCAATAAGACCACCGGTCTTTCAGCAGAAACCACGGTCACCGTTCCTGCTGACCAAAGAAAAATGATAGATTTATTTTTAAAATAAATATTCTTCGTTAAGAAAATTTGCAACTTTGAGGAGTCTCCATGACGAAGTTAGATACCCTGGGCCCGTCTATTCTAAGCATGACCAAAAGAAATCCTCATGCCGATGCCGTTCGTTTTAAAACCGACGGCAAATGGCAAAGCAAATCTTGGTCTGAGTACTATCACGACATTGAAAAAATAGGCGCTGCCCTTTTATCCTTAGGCGTTCAAGCTGGGGACCGTGTGGCTATCATGGCTAACACTCGTTATGAATGGTCCGTTGCAGATTACGCGATTCTAGGCATAAAAGCCGTCACCGTCCCTATTTACCAAAACAACACAGCTGAAGACGTTGAATATATCTTAAATAACTGTGGCGCTAAAATCCTTATCTGCGAAACCCGTGGTCCATTGAAAGTATTTAATAGCATCAAAGATAAATGCCCGTCTGTGGAAAAAGTTCTGGTCTTTGAAGATAATGCTTCTAATCCAGACGTGATCACTTGGAAGCATCTAAATGCTTTGGGCTTTGCTTATCTAAAAGAACATCCAGACTGCTACACCTCAAGAGTTTCATCACTAAAGCCCGATGATATGGCGACGCTGCTATATACTTCCGGGACGACTGGAAAACCAAAGGGCGTGGTCCTTACTCATCTGCAGGCTTTTAGCGAAGTTTCTGAAGCATTTCCTTTATGTGGTGTGAATGAAAAAGACGTTTCCCTTACCTTTCTTCCTTATGCACACATTCTAGGTCGTATTGAGCACTGGGGCCACATGTACATTGGCTTTACCATGGCCTATGCTGAAAGCATTGAAAAAATCCGGGGCAACTTGGGTGAAGTGCGCCCGACTATTTTGGTGTCGGTTCCGCGCATTTTTGAAAAAATCTATGCTGCGATTTGGGCGCAAGTACAAACCCAGCCATTGAAATTAAAACTTTTCAAGTGGGCTTTGGATGTCGGCCAAAAAGTGGGCGAATATAAATTAAGCGGTCAGATTCTGCCTCTTGATTTACTTGTAAAATATGAACTGGCTAGAAAGCTTGTGCTTTCTAAAATCACGGAAGCTTTTGGAGGCCGTTTGCGCTTTTCCATTAGCGGTGGCGCACCTATTTCAAAAGACATCGCATTATTCTTTCATTCCGCCGGGATCTTGATTCTTGAAGGATATGGTCTGACTGAAACCACGGCAGCTGTTTGCGTGAATACGCCTTTTAATTACCGCTTTGGGAGCGTGGGCCGCCCCATTGGTGACGTGAAAATCAAGATTGCAGAAGACGGTGAAATTTTAATTAAAAGCAACAAGGTTATGAAAGAGTATTTTCATAACGAACAAGCGACCAAGGAAGTTTTCACAGATGGCTGGTTTCATACTGGGGATATTGGTGAAATCATGCCAGGCGGAGATTTAAAAATCACCGACCGTAAAAAAGATCTTATTAAGACTGCGGGTGGAAAATACGTGGCTCCACAGCGCTTGGATGGATTATTAAAAATGAATCCGTTTGTTTCCCACGTGCACATTCATGGCGATCAAAGAAAATACATCGTTGCGCTTGTGACCTTAGATCGTCCTTCAGTTGAAAACTTGGCAAAGGAAAAACAAGTTTCTTTCAGCGATTGGAATTCACTGGTGCAAACCCCGTTTGCGCAGGAACTTGTTAGAAAAGCCATTACCGATGCCAATGCTCAGCTTGCAAGCTATGAGAGCATTAAAAAGTATGCCCTTTTACCAAACGAATTTACTGTGGAAGGTGGCGAATTAACGCCTTCGTTGAAAGTAAAAAGAAAAGTTTTAGATCAAAAATTTAAGGATAAAATTGAAGAGCTCTATTTATGAACGCTTGGCTTGTCACCTCTGCTGTGACATTTGTCCCTAAGAACTATGATGGCCTGGTTTTACCGCTGGCAAACGATCCTCGGATCCAAGGCCTTCTAGTCATCGACAATCGCTCATGGGATATCGTACTTAAAGCCCTGCTACTATTCTTTTCAGGAGCCGCTCCTCGCATGGGACTGCAGCTTCTTAAAAACCAATTTGATAATTCCCTTAAGCGAAAAATGAAAGCTTACGAGGCGGCTGGCAAAAAAGTAGTCGTCGTTAAAGACATCAACTCTCCTGAGACTTTGCACCTTCTTAAATCCTTAAATTTAGACTTAATCGTGAATGCGAGAACCCGTTCGTTCTTTAAAAAGAACCTGCTAAGCATTCCCAAAATGGGATGCATTAACATCCATCACGGACTGTTGCCTGACCAGCGCGGTCTGATGTGTGACTTTTGGGCTCACCTTTACAAAACAGACGCAGGGTTTTCCATTCACGAGATGACCTCAAAACTCGATGACGGGGCCCTGCTAAAGGTCGAGGTCGTTCCCTCCGATAAAAAAGATTATCTGGGCTCTTTGGAAAAAGGAGCGGAGCTTGAAGCCCGCGCCATCTCGAACGTGTTGGAAGAACTTGAAAATACGCGAAAGATCCAAGGCCAAGAAAATTTAAAAACAACAAGTACCGTGTATCGGAGCAATCCGAAGATCACAGACTTCTATAGATTACGGCTTAGAGGAACCAAAATATGAAAACCATCCTGGCACTTCACGGCAATCCTGGTCATTCTGAAGATTGGATTATCTTAAAAAAGAAACTTGAAGTCCAAGGTTATGATTTGCAAGCCGTTGATGCCTATGGTGATCAGTGGTTGGAACTTCTTAAAAAAGATAAATCAAAAAAGATCTTATTAGGTCATTCTTGGGGTGCTTACCGAATTCTCAAGAACCTTCCGCAAGTGAAAGACTATGTTGAACATGTAGTGCTGGTGACTCCTTACATCAAGCCTGAACGCGAGCTTAGTGGATTAGCGCAAACCCTTCTGGGCTTGCCTGTTTTGGGTGATAAAATCATTCAAGGCAACCACGCCAAAAGCAAAGACAGTTTTTTTGCTGACCTCATTCATCCCTTAAAAGAGGGACAGATCAACTATCTTGCCCAGGTCAAAGAGCGTCTGCAGGATTGGAAGTTCTGGCAAAAGACGGCACACAACAAGATCCTTATGCAGAAGAATCCTTGGTCTAAGGACGATGTTTGTGACATTCCTGTCACTGCTCTCTTTGGATCGCAAGACAAGATTTCAGCAACGGCTTTTCAAAGTGAAATTTTAAGACATTATCCAAAGTTTAAATCCGTGGAAATCAAAGATGCGGGTCATGGCCTGTTGTGGTCCCACCCCGAAGAGGTGGTTAAAGCCATGTCGCCTTCGCAAGCAAATAATAAAATCGGTTATTATCCAGGTTCAGATGAACGCAACAACGTCATCGGCTATATGGAAAAACATCTGCGTGAATTTCCGGATCGCATCGCCTTAACTTGGGCTAATCGCGAAGCTTTGCAAAAATGGGATGGCAACCCTCACACCCCTATCGCCCACGACAAAATTACTTTTGCGCAGTTTGCGACAAGGATTAATTCTTTTGCGCGTGGACTTTTAGATATTGGTATCCAAAAAGGTGATCGAGTTATCATATTCCTGCCGATGAGCTTAGACATGTACACAGCAATGTTTGCCGTGCAAAGAATCGGCGCCATTGCCGTGTTTTTGGATTCATGGGCACGAAGTCACCACTTGGGTGCATCTGCTGAGTGCGTGAATCCAAAGGCCATGATTAGCTTTAAAATGGCATTTGATCTTGTTGATCAAGTTCCTGAATTTAAATCAATGCCAATTCGAATACTGTATGGGCCTGGAGACAAATTCACTCACCGCTTTGAAGAGCTTCTTAAAAAAGAGGCTTCGCCGGTGGCAGCAGTTGAAAGTGAATTCACAGCTTTAATCACTTTCACAACCGGTTCAACAGGCAAGCCTAAGGGTGCAAATCGCACTCACAGATTCTTATCAGCGCAACATCATGCGCTTTCCCATGTCATTCCATACACAGAAGTGGATAAAGACATGCCAGCCTTCCCGATTTTCAGTTTAAATAACTTAGCATCGGGAGTTACTACTGTTCTTCCTGCCTTGGATCTAGCAGCACCCTCTGAAAGAGATCCTGCAATCCTTGCTAATCAAATCATCAATGAAAATATCAACTGCACGACACTATCGCCAAGCATGCTTGTGGGTCTTGCTAAATTCTGTAAAGAAAAAGGCATTCAGCTTTCAAAACTACGTCGTGTAGTCACTGGCGGAGCACCGATTTCTAAAGATGACGTGAAAGCCTTCTATGATATCGCTCCTCAGACAGACCTTTGGATTTTATACGGCTCTACTGAGGCTGAACCAATGGCCCACATCGAGGGCCGTGATATGCTTAAAGAAAGTACCATCACCGATAGCGAAATCATCGAGGAAGGTGTTAACGTTGGTCATATCAGCGAGGACATCGACTTTAAGTTCATCCGCATTAAAGATGGTCCGGTGGAACTTACAAATGGTGATTGGTCGAAAGTGGAATTGCCGGAAGGTGAAGTCGGTGAGTTTATCTGTACCGGTGACCACGTTTGCCGTGACTACTATAATAATCCGGATGCTTTCAAAACAACTAAGATCATGGATGCGCAAAACCGCGTGTGGCATCGGACCGGCGACTTAGCTTACATCGATAAGAATAAAGACTTGTGGATCGTGGGACGCGTGAATAATGCAATTGAGCGCGCGGGAAAATACTTCTTCCCAGTTCGTGCGGAGGTCCTATTAAAACGCATGGACTTTACCTACCGTTGCGCTTTCTTAGGTGTTGACCACAAAGATCTTGGCCAAGCGACTTACGCTTGTATCGAACTAAAAGCTGAAATCGTCAAAGACGGCTTTGATTATGAAGCTGCGAAAAAAGAAATTCGTCGTGTGTTTGATAAGAATAAAATCCCGGTGGATGAAATCAAGTTCGTGCATAAAATTCCTATGGATCCACGCCATCACTCGAAAGTGGAATACAAAGTCCTGCGCGATCAATTAAAAGACCCGGCGGTGATTATTGCGTAATTGGTGGATTCTCATCCAAGAGAGATTCAGCCCAGCTGCCTATGTGCCCATGATTTTATTATTTTCATGGGCTAATGGCCTATATTTGGTCAAGCTTACTAGCGGAAATTGGGATTGGTTGCGTTTTACCGGTGTCTTCCTGCTGATGCTTTCTTTCTTTTTCCGCATGCGTCTGTTTGATGAAATCAAAGACTATGAAGTGGACTTGAAGGTCAATCCCACCCGGCCCCTGGCTCGCGGCATATTAAGTGTTATTCAAGTAAAAAAAGCTCTGATTGCCCTAATCATCTTTGAACTGGTCTTGGCGGCGAGCTTTGGTCGCAATGCTTTTTTGATTCATGCTATGGCGATTGGTTATAGTTTATTGATGTACGAAGAATTTTTTATTGGGGAAATTCTTCGGCCTCACCTAACGACCTACGCAGTCACTCATACATTTGTGAGCGTGCTATTAGGCCTATCAAGTGCGGTTGCGATGAGTGGTGCTGATATCGCTTTGCTGTCGCCTGCAGTTTTATTTTTCTTCTTAATGAATTGGGCCTTTTTTAATCTATTTGAGTTTGCGCGAAAAACTTTTGCGCCGACAGAGGAAAGACCCCACGTGCCGAGTTATTCAAATATTTTTGGCTGTCATGGGGCCTGGGCCTTGTCCATCAGTCAAGTTGTACTAGGAGTGGGAATCATTGCCTGGTACTTTTCGCTTCCGCTTTTTGCGGCGGCCGCTGGAATTTATATCTTAATAAGCCTGGGATACCTGCTTAAGAAAACAAATCAAACTGCAAATATTTTTAGAAATATTTCCGGTATTTATCTACTTTTGCATTATCTCATTCTTATTTACGTCGTGGGAGCTTAAGCCATGTTAGTAACACCCAAGTCCACCCTCTTTTTTGCTAAGAATGAAGCTGGAGGAAAAGGCTTTAACCTTTTTCTTATGTCGCAAGCAGGACTTCCGGTACCAGAATGGGTGGTGTTTGGTAAACGCTATTTCCATGAGTTCTTGCAATCCCCAGGGGTCAAATCATCCTTAGAAATTACGTTGGATAAACTGCAACAGGGTTCGCTAACAGCGGCGCAAGCAGAACAAGAAATCGTTGCTCTTTTTGAAAAGACCGCTTTACCAACGTCGGTTGAAAAATCTTTGATTGAAGCGTTAAAATCCTTGGGTGAAGACAAAGTGTTTTCCGTACGGTCATCTGCTGCGGATGAAGATAGCTTGGCGCATTCCTTCGCGGGTCAGCTTTCAAGCTTTCTTTACGTGAACGGCAAGAATGACATTTTAAAATATATCAAAGGCTGCTGGGCCTCTGCGTTTTCAGAGCGCGGGCTGGTTTACCGCCTTGAAAACAAAATCGATCTAAAGAAGATTTCAGTCTCAGTCGTTCTTCAACGCATGATTGACCCTGATAAATCAGGCGTTCTTTTCACTTGTGATCCGGTCGCCAAGAAAACCGACACCTATGTTGCCTCTGCAGTTTATGGTGTGGGTGAAGGCCTTGTTTCTGGGGCCCTTGATGCGGATTCTTTCTGGTTAGACGCAAGTCACGGAAAATTGATCCGCCAAGAAGTTGTAGAGAAAAAAGAGATGATGAAGAAATCATCTTCAGGTCACTGTGAACTTAAAACGGTGTCTGATGCCCTGGTAAATACAGCTTCATTAAGTGAAATCGAACTTAACCAGCTTTTTCAACTAGGTCAGATGATTCATAAACAATATCACCGTCCCCAAGACATCGAGTGGGCTATTGAAAATGGCAAACTCTATGTTTTGCAAACTCGTCCGGTGACAAGCTTGGATCAAGATTTGATTGGTTATCCGAATTTATGGGATAATTCTAACATCATTGAATCTTATGGTGGATTGACTTCACCATTGAGTTTTAGTTTTGCCTTACGCAACTATAAGGCTGTGTATGTGCAATTCTGTGAGGTCTTAGGTGTTCCCAATGAGATCATCAAAGACATGGACTCGTATCTTGGCAACATGCTGGGATCAGTAAACGGTCGCGTTTATTATAATCTTTTTAACTGGTATAAATTGGTCGGTGTTCTTCCGGGCTTTAAACAAAACCGTGAGTTCATGGAAACAATGATGGGTGTTTCAGAAGCGCTCAGTGATGAAATCGCCAATCGAATTAAGCCCCACCCGTCTTGGGACACTCCAATGGGCCGAATACGAAAAATCGTGACTGGATTTAACTTCATTAAATATCACTTCACTATCCAAAGTGTGGTTGATGATTTCTTGCAAACTTTCCACCGCGATTATGACCGCTTCCGCAGCATGGATCTTAAGCGCATGCGCGGCGATCAGTTAGTACGCGTGTACCTTGATATGGAAAGAAATATGATGGGTCGCTGGAAGGCGCCTATCATCAATGACTTCCTGTGCATGGTGCATTTCGGTTTACTGCGTAAATTGACTTTGACGTGGCTTAAGGAACTTGATTCAACGATTCAGAATGATCTTTTAGCTGGCGAAGGTGGATTAGAAAGTGCAGAGCCGACAAAAGCTCTTTTAAGACTTGCTAACAAAGCTTCCAAAAATGAAGGCCTACGCCAATTACTTGAGTCAGTGGACCCGAAAGATGGTTTAGAAGCCATCAGTCAATCGCCTTACCAAGAATTTTATAAGTCTGTTTTAGATTATTTGGATCGCTTCGGCTTCCGCTGTATGAGTGAAATGAAGTTAGAAGAAATCGATCTTCTAACTGATCCAAGTTATCTTTTTGTTTGTCTGAAGAACTACCTAAAATCAGGACAAACCGAAATTCATGATGATACTCATGAAAAGTCCTTACGCAATGGTGCTGAAGAAAAAGTAGCTGCGCACTTAACCGGATTTAAAAAGAAAGTTTATTTCTGGGTGCTTAAGCACGCTAGAAAAGCGGTTAAAAACCGCGAGAACACCCGTTTTGCTCGCACACGAATTTACGGTATTGCCCGTACAATCTTCCAAACAATCGGAGAGGATTTAGCCTCCGTTGGCGCTATCGAAAACCCACGGGATGTGTTTTGGCTGACAATCGAAGAAGTATTTGGGATTTATGATGGGACATTGCCATCACCGAACCTGAAAGCATTCATAGATATCCGCAAAAAAGATTATGAACGATTCCAAGAGGACACGGATCCACGCATTATGACCCGTGGCGCGGTATACTGGAATAATACCTTTATTAAAGAAGAAGACTTGTCGCAAATTTCGAGTGAATCAGGCGATTGGGATTTAAAAGGTTTGCCATGCTGCCCGGGAATTCTGGAAGGCACAGTGAAAGTTATCTTGAATCCTTCAGACAACTTGGAACTGAACGGTGAGATCCTTGTGACTGCGAGAACTGATCCGGGCTGGGTTCCACTTTATCCTGCGATCTCAGGACTATTGGTCGAACGTGGCAGTCTGCTTTCCCACTCCGCCATTGTCGCCCGGGAAATGGGAATTCCTGCCATAGTCAGCATTCCTGGTTTAACGAAGAAAATAAAAACCGGAATGAAAGTACGAATCGATGCTAAAGCTGGGACAATTAAGATTCTTTCCGAAGAGTAAAATAAAAAACCGGAGTCAAAGCTCCGGTTTTTTATTTCGTAACTTGAAGTGAATCGAACTATCTGATTCTTAGTTGGCCCGCTTCAAGTTGGTCTAAACCAATAAAGAAATATCTAAGTTGATCACTAAAGCTTGTCGAAGCAGCACTTGAAACATCCTGCGTCTTACAAGGTGTCGCACCTAGGATTTTCTTAAGAGCTTTACACTTAATCACAGTTTGGCAGCTGGTATTACCGCAAGCCACCGCAGTGCCATTAAAAAACGACATTGTTCTGTTAGATAGGAACGACTTCGTTTGAATCGCCTGCTTACAAGCATTATGTTTCACGCTGTTTTTATCATTCGGGCACATCCAATCAACAACGGCTTCAGTAAATTCAGCACGAGATGATTGCAGCGAAAGTTGTTTTACTGATGGTAATAATAACGTGTAGTGGATTAAAGCCTGTGGAATAAGGGATTCTTGCGTCGAGAATACTTTATAAAAACCAAGGCCTTTTTCAAACTGACCGAAATCATCGCGGTAAGGAATGTTAGCTGGCTTTAAACGCAGACATTTCTTAGTCGTGCATTCTACTGAACTGCGAGTGAATAAAGTCGTGGTACCGATTCTAGATAGATTTTCTGGGTAATATCCAACGTCGTGGAAATACCATTTACCGTCAGTCATAGGTTCTTGAAAGTCAGAGGAACCCAAACTGCCAAACACCGGACGATTCCAAAGTTTTGCACCTGTGATTGCTAAAAACCAACCCGAGTTGCAGGAGTTAAAAACAACGAAAGCAGTTGGAGCCAAGAACGCACCCAATTGAGCGAACTCTGGATCATCATGCTTTAGGCGTTTCATTTTAGATTGCAGGCGAAAACCATTATAAGTGTTGGCGTGACCGAAAAAATGCAAAGAAGAAACTGGGGAAGATAAATACTGAATCGCAAGAACCAAGCGTTCCGCGGTTAAATCATCATCGTCTGCTTTACGAAAGCCAAAACCAGCTTTAGCTAAAGCCGCTTTTTCCGTGTGGAAGTCTTCGCTGACAGCACTGATAATAACTCTTTGGCGTCCTGGGAAACGATCACGGGAAACTTTTGCTCCAATAATTGCGGAGTGCAGGAATTGTGTTCCTTGGTCAGCGCCGAAGCCAGCAACGAAAACATCTGTTGGGACTCCAGCGCGAATCTGTGCTGGCTCTGAAGCGATGAAATAAGCTTCACTATTAAACGACCAAGTTAAGGCAGATAGAAACAGAACCCCAAAAAGAACTCTTAAATTCATAGATACCCCACAAAAAAGAATGCAAAGGTGTTTACCACGACTTTGTAGGGATCTGAAGAATCTGCATCATTAAATACTAGAGATGAAAGGAGTTCATGCAATACCAGAGGCTGTCTAAAAGTTCGACATTTTCCAAATAAAAAAGGGGCTTCTAAGCCCCTTTATCGTTTGCCGGTGAAGCGATTACTGTGGCTGGGCACTGATGAAGGAACTACGCACCTCGCGACCGTAAGAGTCCTTACTGATCGATTGGATCTGATAGTACCCGCCTGGGACCAATCCATTAATTTCAGCCACGTGATCCGTTACCAGGTTTGAGTCAATACTCGTATAGAACTCTTCGCCTGTGTACAGGTCAAGAATGCGTAATTGGCTGGTTGCTGGCAGATTCGTTTTCCAAGAAATCGTAGCTTTAGTCGAAGTTAAAGCTATCAACTGATGGTCAGAAATTCTAAGTTCTTCGATTGTACATGGATTTTGTTTCTTTTCTGGCATCAGATAATTCTTAGAAGAAATGGCCGTGTAACCCATTTTTTCTAAAGCCATCATGCCACCGATTTTTTTACCGTTCTTATCTTTCGCAAAGAACGTATTGCTTGTCATACCGCAAAGACCATGGCGCCAGCCTTTATAATTTTTTGGCTTTTCAACATGACGCCACATCAATACGTTTGCGACATGGTAACGTGGCCCCTGATAATAAAGAACTTTGATTGGAAGTTCCTGACCTTTGTTTAAACTGATCAAGCGTGAAGAACAACCTAAGCGCGTTGGGTGAGTTCCATCATTATTGATGATCTCATTCCACACACCATTTTCTTGCACAAACACTCTGGTACCATCGTCAGACAAAGACGCCAGCTCATAAGCTCCTTCTTTGTCATCAGCTGTTAATTTTAAACTCGAAGTGTATTCGATAGCGAAATGCTCAATAAGCTTATCGCCACTTGCGTTCACTAGAGTTTGACCATCCATCGTGGAAAAACCTTCAGTGAAGGAACGTGTTGGCACATTGATGTCAGCAAAATAAAGGTCCTTATCCAGGCGTTGACCTTTGGAGTGATAATCAAGTACGGAATTAACCTTCGCCATCTCTGGAGTTCTGAGAATCAATTTACCTAAGAGGCCATTTTCAGGGGACGAGGCAGGCACACTTGAAAGAGGGTTACATACAGACTCTTCTGCATCTGGTGGGAAAACATAAGTGCCTACATCAGGTGAAGCATTATTCTTCCCTTTAAATACACAACTGATTTTTGCTTTGATTTTTTTAGCAGTGCTTTCCGGTAACGGGTTCTTCGCTTCCGCAGAAAACGCAAATAACAAAAGAACGGTTAATAGTATTTTTCCCATGCACGTACCTCATTAGTAAATAAGCTCTATAGCTAAAGTCTAACGAAGTGTGGAAGTTATTGAAAGGGAGACGATATATTAGTGCAGATAAGATACACTGAGGCTTCAAAACGAGCCTCAGTCTGAGATCTAACGTAGACCTAATTTCTTTTTGATCATTTCGATATCTTTTTTAAGTGCTGCGTTTTCTTCTTCAAGAGAAGCCACTTTGCGCTGAAGTGTTTTGATTTGTTCTTCAGAAGCTTTGCACATGCCGTATAGTTCACGCGTAGATTCGATCAATGGAGAAACTAACTTCGAGTAAGTAACGCTTTTATAGCCATTGCTGCTCGTCACGACAGCTTCTGGATAGACTGCTTCAACTTCTTGAGCAATAACCCCAATATCTTTCCCCGCACTGAATTTCATGTCCGGAAATTCATCTTTACGCCACTGATAGGAAACACCACGAAGTTTCAAAATATTTTCCAGCGCAGAGGAAAGAGGCTGAATATCTTTTTTATAACGACGATCGGAAGTTGATGACCAAGCGAAGGATCCTCCGGCTTGTCCATTTACGTGTAGATAAAAACTGCCGTTGGTGGCGCCAGAGTTAATAGCCACCCTGCCGCCAGCATCAACGAGAATCGCAGGGTTTGAGTTGTTGATATTAGTAATGGCAAAATGACCCGAAGGCCCGTAGGTAGTTCCACCCGAAGTACCACCTGCAGCCAGATACCAATTGTTAGCAGCAGAAGTGTTAGAAATTTTCAAAGTCGTCGCTACAGCGCTGCTTGAAGAAACTTCCATTGGGGTTAGCAATGTATCACTCACAGCAAGTCTAAAATTCGGAGTGGTTGTACCGATTCCTACCCGTCCGTTATGGTCCACGGTCATTGCAGTAAGCGGCGTGGTCGAAAGATTTTGTACGGTTGCGAACTCTAAACGAGTTCCAAGAGCTGTGTTGGTGTGAGCTTCACTGGCAATGACATGCATCCCCGAAAGAATAGCTGTATTACCCACATCAGCACCTAAGAACCCTGCTATTTTATCGCCACTGGCTGCAAAGGTCGGAGCTGCTTGAGTACCGCGACCGCGATAACCAATAAATGCCGACTGATTGGCGGCTAAAGATGAGTAAGTTCGGTTGGCGACAACACTGCTATTGGAATCAGTAGAAACATCGAGCCTTCCCATTGGCGAAGTGCTACCCACGGAAAATTTACCACCAGTGACGTGAATATCGCCAGCAGCTGAAACTGTCATACGGTTTGTACCGTTCGTTTCAAAATTAAGATCAAAGTTATCGTTAGTACCAAATAAAGCGGCCGCACCGAAAGCGTTGCCACCATTGTTAAATGAGTTCGGCATGTTCGCACAAACAGGCATTCCACTGGCATCAAATGAAATCAATTGCCCCATTGCACAGGTAAAAGGATTTAATGCTGTGCCTGAACCATTAGAGGCAAGAATTCTATTCGCCGTAAGTGAAGTAGTGCCCGTACCACCCTTGTTCACTGGAACTGCCGAAGGAAAGGTAGCAGGATCGGCACTGATAGTACCAGAAGCCACCGTGATACCCGCACCCACTTGGACAGCACCTTTAGAAGAGGTTGTTGCATCATTAATTGAAATCGAAGGCGTCGTTGTTCCAGTCGCAACAACGATAGGGCCAGTACCACTTACGTTGGTTACTGTGCCACTTGGAATTGTCACCCACTGTAGACCTGAAGCTTGCGCCGAGTTCGCCGTAAGAACTTGCCCATTTGTTCCGACAGGCAAACGCACATCATTTGTTCCGTCATTTGAAACCAAGTCACCTTTGGTAGTTAATGGCGATAAAGCATTAAAAGCTCCACCTATAGTTGTTTGACCTGTACCACCATTGGCAATCGGAAGAGCCCCAGTCACCTCGGAAGTCAAATTGATGGCAGCGCCATTACTTGCTGCCGTCAATCGTCCCTCAGCATCTACAGTGATATTTGCTCGATTATAAGAACCCGCCGTTACCGCTGTACTTGCTAATGATAATGTGACTGAGCCTGAAGCTCCGCCACCTGTTAAACCAGTGCCCGCAGTAACGCCGGTGATTGTTCCACCACCACCGCCGCCGCCATTATCATCAGCAGCTGGCATCCATTGAGTTCCGTTATATTTTAATATCTGGCCCGGTGCTAAGCCTGTTGTATCAACAGGGATACCCTTGATTTTATTAACGCTGACTGCACCAATAGTTCCACTTACATCACCAGCAACAGAAACGTTGATGGCCTGACATTGGAAAGAACCAGAAACGCTATTCCAATATGGCGTTTGGTGAGCTGCGCAGTTTGCACTTCCTACAGCAGTGTTAAATGCTGCCGTAGTTTGGAAGGTCGCAAGATTCGCAGAAAGATTTGTAACATCACCAATTGCAATCGCTGATGGCAACCAAGTTGCTCCATTATATTTTAAAAATTCATTGGAGTTTGGAGCCACCGCTGAAACGTTGACACCTTGAAGTTTAACGACCGATGGATTCGGATAAGTGCCAGAAAGATCCCCACCTGCATTTCCTGATGGATTACGAGAGTCAGTAAAACGAGCATCATTACCAGCAGCTACAGTTCCCGCTGCAGTACCGACTGTAATCCCAATCACGGGAATTGAAGCTGTGCCACCCTTGGTTAGTGGAGCTGTGACATTGACGTCTGAAACTGTACCCGCCCCACCAGAGTCATTTTGACAGGTGAAACTTGTACCATCGAAACTTAGATACTGGCCAGGGGCACAAGTCGTTAATGAGTTTTTCAAAACGAAATCACCAGCGGCTTTATCTTCAAGTCGATAGGCATTTAATGCCAATGGAACATTTCCGATAGTCACATCAGGAGTTAAATCCGTTGCGCCAACTTTAATATGCAATGAGCGAACAGCCTGGCCCGCTGGATTCACAGTGGTCCCATCCTGACAGGCTACGGTACCACTGGAAGCAAAGATTTTTTCAATTGGGTTGGCCGTTGTATCAGTGCGCGTCCCTGTACCAACGATGACACTAAATTCACCATCAGTTCCCGGAGATACAGACTGGGTTTCTGAATAAACAATACACGTCGGAGAATAAAGAATTTGAAAAGTCACCGTTTGGGTTGAAGAAATTGGAGTTCCTGATGCATCAGTCAGAATACCCTCATAAGTAAACAGTGAACCGATGGCTGCAAGTGCCGGTGACGAAATTAAAAATGCGAATAAAGTAAAAATCAGCTTCATTGCTTGATCCTTCCTGTTATCGCAAAACCACCGCCGCTAGCGGTAAATTGGCTTTGGGCGCGGGCTCGGCCACGCAAGATCATGTTTGTACCAGTTGAAACTTGTGAACCAGCTAACAATTCCTGACGAATCACTGTGGATGCAGAGTATTTAAGAGAAACTGTGCGATAGATCCACGCACCTACCTTGGGCATTGCACGGAACTTGATTTTGATAAGCTGCCCGTTTCCAATCGTCATCGAACTTAAAGGACTAGAAGAACTCGAGATATTGATAGCAAAAGTACCGTTAAAGCATTCTGATTTGGCAGTGACGTCATGGGCACCGGGATTGATCCAAGTCGCACCATCATCGAAACTCATTTCGACTTTACCGACATAGGATGAACATTTCGCAGAAAGAGGAACTGAGGCAAGACTGCTGGTCACGATACTTGATTCGTTAAAATCAAAACCTTCCAGCGACCTTAATAAAGCCACAGTTGGTGCAGCGTCTGAACAGCCCACCAAAAAAATAAAGATAGCTAAAAGCTTGAAATTACGAACGTCCCTTATGTCCATCGCAGTATTTATCGGCAAAAAAATGGACACTCTAAAGGTTCAAAACGAGACAAAGGGCCTTAGTCCTACGGTGAACGATTACATTTTTGATGCCGAAGCATTCACAGAGACTAAGGCTCGAGGAATTAGGTAGCGACCTTAGGATTTTGTATAAATATGAAACTGATAAACCCCAGTGCCATCCTTATGCTGAGCCCACTCATTTTTACCCTTCGCATCGAC
This sequence comes from Bdellovibrio bacteriovorus, assembly GCA_041888585.1. Lineage (GTDB taxonomy): Bacteria > Bdellovibrionota > Bdellovibrionia > Bdellovibrionales > Bdellovibrionaceae > Bdellovibrio > Bdellovibrio bacteriovorus_I. Next base: position 2,736,025 of record CP168971.1, read on the forward strand.
CCAGCCCTTAGTATCCACGGCCGTCGGGGCACGCATGAAAGAGCGGATGACCATGTAACTGCCCGCCTTTGTTTCTGCATTCAAACGTTGCAGAATTTGATTAGCATCGTCTGCTGGCAAATAGGAAATGGTGTCTGATAGAGAAATAAAATCATAAGGGTGCTGTGGCAAGTGTTCTAACAAGTTGCCGTGAAGGTAGCGGACTTCTGTATTAGATTTCTTCACCGCTTCAAAAATGTGTCTTTGGGCTTCTAGTGGCAGACCTTCTTCAAAGGCGATTCTACCTAAAAATAAAATCTGCATGAAATAGTTTTTACGGACCAGTTGCGTGTGGAAAATGCGATTGAACTCTTCCATGATAAATTGGCTTGGACCACGCTCTTCGGTTTTATGTTCGGCCTTACCGCTGAAATGACCCTTGTATAAAAACTTATTAAAAACATATTCACTGGCAGCGATGCGAATAAAACTATTCCAACGCAATGTCGGCCAATGTTTCTTGTGAAGTGAAACCTGTTCCTCTAAAGATTGCGCAGCAAAGATCGGCGTAAAATCGCACTTAAGGACGTCTCTGAAAAGTCGGCCTAATTTTTGGAAGTGGGACTCCCAACGACCTAGCAAGATAAACCCATGGGGCTTCCAACCATCAATTCTTTCTGTCCAATATTTTGTGGCCGCTTCTGACAACTTTAGTTTACCGAAAATAGCGACACGGTCATCACCAGTGTCATCACCCTCTGGCAAAGCCCCTCGGTAACCTAAAAGAAACAAGTACTCTTCATAGGAAAGCGTTTTCATGGCTTGCAATCTTAGTTCGCAAAGATAAAGCTGGCTGACCGACATATCGATGACATCAAGATATTTTGGATTTTTAGCAATCAATGGCAAACAGCGTGCACCAGAACCCGCAATACTGAAAACACGGTCCGCATTTTCCTTAAGAAGCTCAAACTCAATTCTGGTATCTTCGTTTGCTAAAGTGTAGTTCAAGTCCGAAAAATACTCTTTTGCCATGACGTCCCCTTAAAATGCCAAGTTGCCTGAAAGTTCCATGCGTAAACCAAACACAGGCCCCCCCGTGATCTCTTCATAAATCTGATAGAGTCCCGTTTGTCCTGAATAATTTTGCACAAAGCCTAAAATCGTAAAATAGTCTGTCCAATTATAACCATAACTTATACTGCCAAAGGAATCTTCGGTTGTGGTGTTGGTGAAAACCTGTACCTGGATATCATGGCGATTGGGATTCCATTGCGCTGAAAGATAGTATGAAGACTGCTGGTCTTCTCCGCTTAAGCCGTTAGTTTCAAAGTAACTTACCTGCGGCAATACAATCCAGTTACCTAAAAAAAGATCACAACCTGCCGTTACAAAGCTCTGGTCTTTTTTTAGAGGACTTAAGATAGATGTGTCAGTAATTTGTCCCACTTCAAACTTTGGAACAGCCGTTTCAAAAGCATAGTTCCCCGTTAGACCGTAAACATTCTTATTCAATACCTGGGCACTGAGCGCTGAAAATCCAAAGCCACCCAGTGTCCACTTTACCCTCGCACCGAAACTTGTGTTTTTCTCATTGTCTGTTTCAGGAATCGGGATTGGATAAGTAGTCTCTGCCACTTCGCCAATTCCAGCTAATTCCAATGAAAAAGTATCCGCCGCATAGGTAAACGAAGCCCCCGTTGGATGAGTCAACTGATCTGCCAAGGAGTCAAAGAACAAGCGATTAAAGCGCCTTCCCGTCCACACATCAAGGGAAGGTAATGTCCAAGATTCACTCCAACGCAAAGCTTGTCTGCCAACCCGGACATAAAAAGAATCTAACTTAAATTCAAGATAAGCTTCCTGCAGGTATCCTTTTGATGGAGAGCGACGAATGAATGCCTGGTCTTCATTGCCTTCTACCTCGCCAAAACCTTCAACGAAAATTCCAAAGGGGCCAAGGTTTGAATTCAATTTTGATTTTACAATGAAACGGTGGGCAAGTTCTTCTTCAGAACCGCGGATGTATTCATAGCGGGCAGAACCTGTTAGGTCTGCCCGAGCCATGATACTGGTTAAAACAAGAATTACGAAAAGACCAAGTCTCACTTCATGCTTTCCATATTACGTACTGTGAAAAACGAATCTGAATAGTCCCTTTTTCCCATGGATAAGATACGAATATGGCTGACTTGTTTGTTAGTATCTTCAATTTTTAAAGTCGTAGGACGAAGGGCGCCGGCGACGTTCTTATAATCTTCAAAGAATGCGCGCTTCAGAACAGTCTTACCGTTTAAACCTAGATATTCAGCACGTTGCGGTTGAAAACTGCCTTTTTTCAACCATAGGCGAATCCATGCATAAGTAAGATTGTCTTTGTTTCCTTTAAGCAAAAGCTGAACTTCATCGCCAGTTTCGCTTTCTTTAGTGACAGAATAATCTCCATACCAACGAGTTCGAGAAATATCCCCATTGGCAACTTGACCCGAAAGTTTTTGCGCTAAGGATAAACGCATAGATCTTTTTAAATTCGGAACGTAAGCGTAAAAGTCACGGTCAAGCATCAACATGTTACGACCCTTATCCCGTGCGGGTTCTTGAGTAACAATCAAAGTCTTATCCTGACCTTTTAAATGAACTTGAAACACCGAAGTATTTTCCGGAGTTTCAACTTTGATTTTCATCTCATAAGTGGCTGCGGGGTTTCGGATGTTATCTGCTTTTTTCACCCATTCAGCTGGGTCTTCAGCTTTAGCAACCAATGAAAAAGTTAAAAATGAAATCGCCAAAAGTGTCTTCATTGCAGTTCCTATCTACACTCCAGCTTAGCCGGAATGTCTACTTACGTTCTACGTTTAGATAATGCCAATTGCCGTGTGAGCTCAATTTCTTTATCAGTAATAATTCCTGTGTGCCCTTGGATTGCCGCTAGCTGCACGCCGTGACGCTGGGCCATTTTATAAATCTGTTTTACCTTGTTCCATTCAATATCCCGCCCCATGGTGAAGGCTTCGTACTGTCTTTCTAAGGTTAAAAGAGCCGTCTCTGCCAAACAAGCATAGACCGTATTTCCTGGAAGCCCTAAATCGAAATCAATCTCAACAGGTCCTGGCAGATTCACTTCACCAGATTCAATAATTAAGACATCTGGTCTTTTCTTCGCGTCTTCAATGTCAAAATCCAATGGACGGGAACAATCACAAACCACTGCCCCTGGTTTTAATCGCATCACATCGACGATTTTATGATCAAATGCAGAGGTAGCCGTGACCAGTACATCTGCTTGTGCGGCAAGTTCGTTAGCATCGGTTGCTACGACAACCTGACAGTTTGGCGACATCGCTTCGATGGTTTGTTTTAGTTCTAACAAACGGTTCATCCGCGGTGCTACAATACAAAGCTTATTAAATGCCAAAGATAAAAGTTTGGCTGAAACCTGCCCGATGGAACCAGTGGCGCCAATAACCATGGCCATGCCATTCACTAAACCCGTGTTCGGGTCGTGATTTAACAAACGCATTTTTTTTACTACGTCATTTAACGCCCACAAAGTGGCTGAAGCACTTAAACTATTTCCAGTGGTCACGGGAATAGGACTGTTTTGATTGATCGTAATCCCTTGATCCCCAACAATCTTGGTGTAAGCACCAAGTCCAATCATCTTTGCACCGCGATTAGCGGCATCGTAACAGATGCCTTCAATCTTGCGATAGATCACCTCAGGATCGGCTTCTTTTAAAACCTTTGGCGTTGCAGGAATAGCGTAGATTAATCCTTGAATCTCTTCACCCGTTTGCTGACTGATGATGTGCTTGATGCGACCATGGGCAAAAGGTGGAATCTTTGCCGCCAGGCGATCAAATGGATCATTCCATTCCTTGGGCATGTGCTTAAGGACCGACAACCCAGGAAGTCTTAAAAAGTCATTATGGGAAAGTGCGTGAATAACGAATGCAAAGTCAGGTTTATCTTCCTTAAAGACTTTATTCTTAACACTGTTAATCCCTTTAGAGATCTTGGCTTGAGTGGAAACATTGCGAGTCATCACATATTTACGCGTGATCTGGCGAAGCTCAACATCATCGGTGATAAGATGCTCCCATTCCTCAATGGATAATGGGGCTGTTCTTTCGCGGGACAGTCTTAAAGTTGCATCCAAAACCGAATAATTCATATACGGATGTATGCGATAGTTTTCAGGGAATAAGTTAATCACACTGCGTGGATTGTATTTCTTTGCTTCTTCTTCCATTAAGGGATGGGAAGACCAAATCACTAAGTCCTTGCCACGCACGAAATCCACAGCGGAATCAAATAAAAGTAAAAACGGCAAATCACAGAAAACATACTGAATATTTTCAACCTGTGCTGCCAATGAAGATCGGCTGATCTTTTGCAGTTTAGTTTCAGCCAAGGGAGTGTTGTTACGGAGATCTTTAAAGTTTGCGACGTTTAATACAAGCTTTGAAAGAGTCATCAACCCTGGAAAAGGTTGAATCAACCACGGCACACCCAATAGTGAATAGGCATCACCGATGTAAACGGATTTGCGATAACGTTCGCGGATATACTCTTCAAGTTCCGTTGAAAATAAAGCTGAAGGAAAGAATACTCCCCGTTCAGGCTGAATAATCCCAGCATCAATATTTTTAATAAGTGAATTGATGTTAGCAATTTCTCGAAGACCCGTTCCATCACACAAAGGAACAGGACATGGAATACCCATGATTTCTAAGTACTGGCGATGCACGTAGCTTTTTTGATCAAGCTTAATGACAGGCGGTAAACTAGTTAATGCAAAAGCATCAACTTGGTTTCTTAACGTTTCAATATAGCGGCGAACTGCATCCACTGAAAAGTTCGCACCAAAGCGTTGCACTTCAAAGTGATTGCCTTCAAATTCAAATTCATAGGCCACATCCCAGTGCGGTCGGCCAAAGCTGATCTCAGCGATGCGATACGAATGCTTCATAGCCGCTCCAGAAAGTGGATTCATATTCTTTGAATTCAGGACACCAGTTTTCACCCAACACTTTTCTTGTGTCAGTTGTTTCGTACACTGGGAAGTTCATCAGGTAATAAAGTTCCTCTTCTGGGAACTTAGCCACTAGATTTGATGCTTTTAAAATCAAGGCTTCATTGATTTGATCGATCAACACAATTCCATTATGAGGAATGGCTTGATATTTTAAAGCTGAAATATAAAAATCGCGCACTGACAAACCATAAGTCGGCGTTAAATGATAACTTTGATAGCCTTGTGGTTTCGTCAACAACGTCCATTCACAAAATTTGACAATACCTTCAGCGGCCTTATCAACCGGGACAATTGGCAAACGCGTTCCTTCTTTTCCAGGAAGAATCAGTGAAGTGGGAATGCTTTCAATAAGTCTGCGAATTTTTTTGAATGCTTCAGGCGCATGGTAAGGTCCATCAACTCTTTCAATAACACCGTGCTTGGTATCACCGACCAAAACACCTAAACGAAGATTGACTCTTCCGTGGATGGACTTTGCGGCCCAGTTATTTAAAAGCTGTTCGCCCAATGCTTTTGATTCAGAATAGGGATCCGGAAAAGGCTTTTGAAAGTTGCGGTCATTGGGTTTTACCGAAGTAAGGCTAGAGTTCACTCCCGCAGCCACCGTACTTGTATTTACAAAGAATGGAATTCCCAAAGCATCAGCAACTTTAAGAGCTGTTCCCATGCTTGCGATATTGTGCTGAAAGCAATCTACGTATGAAGCGGTCAGATCATACAAACCAGCCATATGCACAAACATTTGGTAGTTCTTCTGTTTTAGAGAATTTAGGTCTAAGCCGGCATTCCAGTGAGTCAGATCACCCTGGACTTCAGTCTTGCCAGAACGGGACAACACATCCACTTCGAATTTTTCACGAAGCAGTGGAATAACTCGTTTACCAAGAAAGCCGGTGCCCCCTGTGACGAGGATGCGCGGTTTGGTCACAAAGGACCTCCAAAATTACCAGTAGTTTCTTATTGTCTGACCATCACAGGCAGTCCCTTGTGAATACAGCGGACTGATAGCTCCTGAACGTCTTTTAGAAGGATCTCGCCATCCCCGAAAAAAGTCAAAGCGCGACGGGGATTCTGGCTCTTTAGTCTGAATTCTTTAAGCTCAAATGTTTTAAAGGCTGAGTACTTATCAACACTTCCCTTGCGAATGTGATACGCAGCCAACGTATGTTCAGGAATATTTTTCGTCTCAGAAAGAAGCAGGTTCACTGTTCCATCGGTGTTCGAAGTGTACGGAGCAGGAGTGAAATTTCCTCCAATACTTTGCTGATTATTAATCAAAACAATAGGAGAATTTGTTTCAACGTTTACTTTGCCGGGAATTTCGACTTCAAGTCCCCAGCCTTCAGGATTCCAAGTGCGAATCGCTTCAGCTGTCATCATCGAATAAACCCCCGGGCCCATGCGTTTCACTGCATGGTAACTTTTTTGCGCAAGGAATTTATAAGCAGCAGCCGATTTTGGATTGTTTGCTAACTTTTGTAGGTTCGCGCGAAATTTATTAGCAAGCTCTGCTGCCATCGCTGGCATACCAAGACCACCGTTAGTTAACATAAATCTTTTTTGATCACCGGAGCTGATTTCAACAACGTCGATATTTTTAATTGTGCCTTCAAAGATATTTCTAACAGCATAATCGATACGTGTAGATACACCGATTTCATGGGCAAGGTCATTGGCAGTTCCCGAACGAACTATGGCTATAGGTGGAATTGTTAAATGGTTTCGACACTTCATCAAACATTGTAAAGCAACATTGATGGTGCCATCACCGCCACATATAATGATGTAGTCGGTTTTGTGAGAGCGCTCTTCATGCAGAAAGTCACACATTTCATCCAATGTCTGAGGACGACAGAAGCGCAAGTCGCAGCGAAACAAGGCTTCGCGCACTTTGGCTTCAACTAAATCTGCATTCACAGATCCAGCTTTGGAGTTAATAAGGACTGACACTCTCATGTTTTTGATTCTCCTCAAAATTCTAGAGAGCAAGTCTTATACCGATACACAACTTCTGTGAAATACATTTAGATTGCATTTGAGCTACTGAAAAGGCGCGTAAAACGTCACTTTGGCACCATTGACTAAAAACTGAACAAATACTCTGGTGTCACCTATCGCATTTGCTAAAACCCATGTGCCCAACTTCTAAAATCTCGTAATACCATTATGACAAAACGACAAGGATGGTGTTCATGGATCGAGCCCTTACTTATCTGCTATCGCTATTTTTACTTTTCGCTCTGACTGGTTGCTGGGGTGGAAGCTCAAACAACGGAAACCTTTTAAATCCTGGTAATAACCAAAAACCCGGTGAAGATAAAGCGGGACCATTTCCTTTGGGAGACCCTGGTTTTACAGCTCAGTACAAAACTTTTCTGCGCTCTTCATCAGTGGATCGTTTTGTCTTTGCTTCGAATGGAAATGAAATCCATATCGTCAACGCAAAAGGAACACGCATTCGATCCTTCATTCCAGAGAAAGTTCAAAACATTTCTGGTTTGTGGGTGGATGAAGGCGGCGCTATCTATGTAACGGGCCAAGAAAATGACCCGCCAACAAAACAGTTCCTACGCAAATATGATTTTAGCGGAACTTTCCTCGGGGAACTTGTCACCTTTACGGGACCTAACTGGCCGATGCCGATGAACCCGATGGTAGGGGGTGACGGCTTTATTTATCTTTATGAAGCCGCGAATACTAAGATTCGCAAGTATGACGTCTCTGGAAATCCTGTTCTTTCCATCGGAGAAAAAGGCAGTGACGTGATTTCCGGTCACGCTTCATACACCGTGGACCGCGAAGGTAATATCTATGTTGCTGACATGAAAACGGATCGTTTGCAGAAATTTGATTCTAAAGGAAACTTAGTCAGTAAATTTGATTGGCCTCGGCAAATCAAAGGATCCGCAGTTAGCGATATGATTATGACTGACACTTCCTTCATTGTTGCAGAACGCATGGGTTCTAAGGGTCAAGTCACAAGCTTTACCCACACTGGAACTTTAAATTGGACCCGCGACGGCAGTGAACATCGTTCACCTTACCTGGGAAATTTAATGTCCCTGACAATGAATAAGGGAAAATTATATTTAGGAATTCAAGATTCTTTAGTGGTTTATAAACCTGACGACGGAAGTTTTATTACTAAATTTGTGAAACGCATGAACTCTCCGAAAACATTGGTGCGCGGGCCCCTGGGACAGTTCTATGTGGGATCTAATAATGGAATTCACTTATTTAATAACCAAGGTGCTTACGTTAAAACTTTCGGTCCTACCAGCTCGCCGATTATGGGTCTTGCCATCGACAGTCGCAAGATCTTGTACGCCATTGACCTTAGTGAAGCAAACACAGTCTTGCGTTTTGATTTGAACGGCAACCCTTTAGATTCCCTAAGAGTTAAAAATCTATCTAGCCCTTATGCTCTGTCCATCGACCGCGATGATGCTCTTTTCATAGCTGATGCTGACGGTGGCGTCGTGAAAGTGAATACCGCAGCAAAAAGTGCAACCGAGTTTGGTTCTAGCACATCTTTCACCTCCCCTGCTGCAATCACTGTTGCTAAGGATGGAAGTGTGATTGTCATGGATTTAGAAAACGGTTTGTCCGTCGGTAAGAAATTTAGTTCTTCAGGACAGCTTTTAAGTGTGTTTGGTAAAAACCAGCTTTCTACAGCTTTGGGTGTGGCGACCTCAAGATCAGGAAAGATCTATGTTCCAGACGCGACCAACCACAAAGTCATGATCTATGATAAAGACGGCGCTTTTGTAGGAAGCTTTGGTTCAAAAGGGGAAGGTTTAGATAAACTGAATCAGCCGTTAGGTATCTATATCGATCTAGAAGATAATATTTTTGTCGCTGACGGAGCAAACCACGTTGTGAAGAAATTCAAAGAGGGCGGGACTCCAATGCAATGGTGACCCGCGCTTAAAGGTTAAGTAGAACGTAAAAGTTCAGGAATGGATTTTTTAAGAAGTTTAATCATCGGCCACAAGCTTGCTAACACGGTTGCGATCATTGGCAACAACAAGGCTTGGATATAGTGGCCTGGCAGAATTTCTAAAAACACAAAGAACTGACGGGTGATCCCTGGTGCTGGCGGCATCGGGACACCTTTCACTAGCAAGGTTTTATCCACTAAGATTGCAAGACAAATCCCAAGAAACCCACCAAGCACACCCAATAAGCTGTTTTCAATCAACAAGATCTTAAACAGTCGGCTGCGTTTTTCTCCGTTGGCTCTTAAAGCACCCATTTCACCAGCTCGCTCTAGCAAGCCCACAGAAATCACATTAAAAATTCCCATGGCTACGATGACTAAGATGATGGATCTGATAAAGGCAAACTGTGCGTTTAAGAAGTCCACGGAATTTTGATAGTAGTTTTTATCCAAAATCTCAAAGGGCACAGCTTCCAAAGTCGCATTGGCTTTACGAATGTCTTTTTCAACCTGCGGCCAGGCTTCGACACCTTTTGTTGCTAAGGCAAACATCTCAATACGATTTGTATCTAACAGTGCTTGAGCTTGCTTAAGGTCCACACGGTAAAACGAATCATCGATGATTTTTTTGCCGGTATAAAAAATTCCCGCGACAGTGAGATCAGCGCCGTTCAACTGGCCATTCACAGTTTGCGTAAGCAGCGTCACTGTGTCGCCCACTTTAGCATCAACACTTTCAGCCAAACCCTTACCTAGAATAATTTGATCCTGACCTTGAAGATCATGACCGGAAATAAAATTCATTTCCGTAAAGAAAGTGTTTTCTCTTTCAGGAATAACACCCTCCCCTTTCCCCCCCAGAGTGATACCGCCTTTCACAATAAAAGAGTAAAAAGACACGCGGGGAAAAACCTGAGTGACAGAACTTGAAGAGCGGATCTCCTGTTCTACCTTTTCACCATCTTCAAACCATAATTTCCAAGGTTGCTCATGAACTTTGCCAAAATAATTAGGCGGAAACACTTGCCCGAACCCGTAATAACCGTGAATGACGTTTTCACGATATTGATTCATAACGCCTGTGTTAAATCCTTGGTAAATTAATAAACCCGCAGAACCTAAAGCCACCGTACAGAGGCTCGCCCAGGTACGACGTGGATTTCTAAATAAGTTTCTCCAGGCAATTTTTAATAATTCCATTTTAATTGCCTCCAACGATGTGGCCGTCTTTCATGTGATAGACAGACTTAGCAAAACTGACCAGGTGGGAATCATGGGTTGAAAAAATGAAACTTGTGTTTTCGGTTTTTTGTAATTCCTTAAACGCATTGATTGTCATCTCTGCGGTTTTAGAGTCTAAGTTCGCAGTGGGTTCATCGGCTAATACGACAGCTGGTTTTTTAGCTATCGCTCGAGCAATGGCCACGCGCTGGCGCTGACCGCCGGAAAGTTCTAAGGGCTTTTTCTTGGCATGATCAGCAAGCCCCAAAAGTGCTAATGTTTCCAACGCTGTTTTATGGGCTTCATTCGTGTTGTACCCAAGTGAAGGTAAGAAGTAAGCTGTGTTTTCTAAAACAGTCAGAGTCGGAATCAGATAGAAACTTTGAAAGATAAATCCCACTTTATGTAAACGGACCTCTTCTTTATCGGATTCCTTTAAATGAGTGACATCTTCACCTGAAAATTCGATGTGACCACTTGAAGGAGTATCAATCAACCCAAGAAGATTTAAAAGTGTGGTCTTTCCAGTACCGCTGGGGCCCACGATGCAGGAAAAACACCCTTTTTCTAATTCAAGGTCAATTCCTTTTAAGACTGGAACCTGTTGTTTATTCCAAAGATAGGAATACTCAAGGGACTTGAGCCGATATAACAAGCTGCTCATGTGGGTGACTCCTTACATGTAAAAACGGAAGCCGATAGAAATAAACCCGCCGGTAAAATCAAATTCTCTTTTTTCACCGTCAACCTTAAGGACTTCACTGCCGCTGGTTTTTGCGCCAGAAAAGGTTGTGACGTCTTTGCTGTACTTCATGTTATCAAAATTCAATTGGCGATAACCGAATTCAACTAAGATTGTCGTGGTGTCAGTCATGAAACCTTCATAACCCAACGAGGCAGCTAGCAGGGGCGCAGTGCCTTTAGCTTCAACCGTGTGGTCAGTGACTCCCGCAAAGGCCGTGCTGCCCGCCGCTGTTAATGTGTAATCATTCTTCATTGTTAAATTCGCGGTGCCCGCAGAAACAGAAAGAAAGGAACGATACGTATTTGTTCCCTGCAAGTTGATTTCAGCCGTAACCTTAGGAATGTATCCAATTAAATCAACCTTCGCCGTATACAGATCATCGGTTCCGTTATTAGCAACTGTTTCTAAAACCCAAGGTCGCTGGATTTCAAAACCGAAGCGCAAGCTTAACCACGGACGAGAGTAAACCAGACCGAATTCACCGGTGAAGTTGTAATTGGTTTTATCATCAAAGGTAACCGTCTGGGATGACTCATCATCAACTGCACTGGTACCAATGCTTGATGCGCCTGTAGTTCCTAAAAAGTAAGCCGCAAAATTTTCTTTATTAATATTAAAAACCCGCGCTTGCGCTAAAGGAGTTAGAAATATCAATAAAAGAAATAAACTGCTTTTCATGATTTAATTACTCCACCCAAAGATCGACCACGACTTTGCTGGTCTGCTTTTTTCCTGCTACCTGATATACACGCACTTTGGTGTTCTGTTTTAGATCCATCGTCAGATTTAAAGAACTGTCGACAGGATCTAAAGACATCGTGGAAGTCTTCACCGCCAAAGAATTTTTCATGATGTTTTTAATTTTGCCTTGATCAATATTGGCATTTGGCATTTGTGCGAAATCGATCACCAGGCGTGCTGGATTTTTCTTAAGCTCCGCAAAGTAATACCCTGGCCAACCGCGAAGTGGTGCTCCGTTCATATCACCCACATCAATTACGATGCGTTCGACTTTTTTCTTTGCATCAGAAGTGCGACGTAAATCTAAAAGTGTGAAGCCAGTTCCCGCCAGTCCGCCAAAGGAAATGCCCTGGCCGGAAAGAATTTTTGAAACCGCAGGTTTTTTTGAGTCTTTCGGAACAGCGGCAAATGAAAATGAACTCCATAGCAGGGCTACGGATACAACACATCCCATGTATTTCATAATCGACTCCTTTCGATTGATCCTTATAAGGGTAAATAGAAAGGTCTTGAATTGGAACAATTTTGCGGCGCAAGGTGACTAATTTCGGCACCCTTATTGGAGATTTTTCCTCTCAGTTCAAATATAGGCCGCAATCCCTCCCTGCTCTTGGGGCACGAAACTTGGAATATCTGTCCATGTTGAAGAAATTTTTAATGTGGAGACCTTTATGAAACACTTGGTTTATTTCATTTTTGCCCTGTGCTTAGCAGCCTGCCAAGGCGATGGTGGCGGCGGTGGCGGAAAGGTTGCAACTGCTCCGTTGGGACTTAATTGTATCAATGGCCAAGCAAACTGCGACACCAACCAATACAATCAGTATTATCAATTCGGTTGGCGACCTTATCCTGGCTTCGTCTATGGATATGATTATTCGACTGTGTTCTCGCAAACTGGATTTTGTAACTGCCCAGGCGGATTCATGCCTGTGTACAACGGCACTTACGGTTTAGGTTGTGTTGAGCAATATTATCTAGAGCCATTTGCGAATGCATTTTTCTATTTCAACTTCAGCATCGGCGGATTCGTTGGTGGTGGATATGTTGGTGGATACACAGCTCCCCAGTATCCAACTAATTGGCCTCAATACTCAAATGTAGGTGGAACCGTAAACACGTGCTCGAGAACCCTCACTCAGAGCTGCTTTTTAAACCAAGCAAATTCGTGCGGCGTCGGGGCGACGTGCCGTCCGATTAACAACGGCCCATTAGGTATTTGCAGTAACTAAAAAAGAGAGGGCGGCCTCTCTGGTCTTCATTGACCAATAATATGCCGCATTATACTCAAGGCCCCATGGATAACCACCATGGGGCTTTTCCATCTTTCCCCCGTTTTCGTCTTCGCTGAAGCTTCGGCGGACAGGCACCGCGTAACCTTAAAAACCTCTCCCCGTAAGGCTCACATCGCTGTATATTCTGGGTGTTTTTTTAAACCACCCCCAGGAGGCACTACTATGAGCACGAATCCTCTTTTACAACCCTTCACGAATAAAGATCAGGCAGTTCCTTTTGATTTGATCAAAGTTGAACATTATTTACCGGCGCTTGATGAAGCGGTGAAAGTCGCTAAAGAAAATATCGCAAAAATCAAAGCAAACTCTGCGGCACCTGATTTTGAAAACACGATCGTTGCTTTAGAATCAGCTTCTGAGTTGTCAGATAAAATCGCGTCGATCTACAGCAACCTTGAAGTTGCAAACGCGGATGAGCCATTGCAAGCTCTGGCAAAAGAAATCTATCCAAAGCTGACGGCACTTTCTTCTGACATTTCCTTAGATGATGAAATCTTTAAACGCGTAAAAGCGGTTTACGATAAACGTGCATCTTTGAATTTGAACAAAGAGCAAACCCGTTTGCTTGAAAAAACATATCTAGCTTTCACTCGTAATGGTGCCTTGTTATCAGCACAAGACAAAGAAACTCTTCGTCAGATTGACCAAGAGCTTTCTGTGCTTGGTCCGAAATACTCTGAGAATGTTTTGAAAGCGACCAACGCTTTTGAAATGGTGCTTGATAAAAAAGAAGACGTTGAAGGTCTTCCTGAGGGCGTGCTTGAGGGTGCCGCTGCCATGGCTGAAGCGAAAGGCCATAAAGGCAAATGGCTCTTCAACTTGCAGATTCCAAGTTACTTGCCATTTATGACCTATGCCCACAGCCGCCCGTTGCGTGAAAAAATGTGGAGAGCTTATTCTTCTCGCGCTTACAAAGGTGAGTTTGATAATCAGGAGACTGTTTTAAAAATCGTCGAACTTCGTAATAAACGCGCCAAGCTTTTGGGTTTTGAAAGCCACGCGGATTTCGTTTTGGCGGAACGTATGGCGAAAGATCCAAAAACTGTAAGAGAGTTTTTAAATAAACTTTTGGCGGCTTCTAAAGCTGCTGGCCAAAAAGACGTGGCGGAGATTGCGAACTTTGCCAACAAGCTTGATGGTCTTGTTGAAATCAAACCTTGGGACTTTGGTTATTACTCTGAAAAATTGAAAGAGGAAAAATACGCTTTCAATGAAGAAGACTTGCGCCCATTCTTCAAACTTGAAAACGTAGTGGAAGGTGTTTTTGCCCACGCGAAAAAACTATATGGTTTGACGTTTAAGGAAAACAAAGACATTCCCGTTTATCATCCAGAAGTAAAAGCTTATGAAATTTACGAAGAGCAATCGGGTAAATACATGGGCTTGTTTTATACAGACTACTTCCCGCGCGAAACTAAAAAAGGTGGCGCATGGATGACTCAGTTCCGTGGCCAGGGCTTGATTGAAAATGAAATGAAACGCCCGCACGTGAGCATCGTTTGTAACTTCACGAAACCCACGCCAACGAAACCATCCCTTTTGACTTACGATGAAGTGCGCACTTTGTTCCATGAATTCGGTCACGCTCTTCACGGTATTTTGTCTGAGTGCACGTACCAATCATTAAGCGGTACTAGTGTGTACTGGGACTTCGTGGAACTTCCTTCACAAATCATGGAAAACTGGGTGGGTGAAAAAGAAGGTTTGGATTTATTTGCTCGTCATTATGAAACCAATCAACCAATGCCAGCGGATTTGATTGAAAAGCTTAAAGCTTCCCAGAAATTCCAAGCAGGCTACATGTCTTGCCGCCAACTGCAGTTCGGTATGTTGGATATGGCATGGCATTCAACGGATCCAGGCGCGATCAAAGATGTTGATTCTTTTGAAGAAGCAGCAACGGCCGAAACTCGTTTGTTCCCAAGAGTTGAAGGTGCGAATTCTTCATGCAGCTTCAGTCATATTTTTGCAGGTGGATATTCTGCAGGTTACTATTCTTACAAATGGGCTGAAGTTTTAGATGCAGATGCGTTTGAATACTTCAAAGAAAAAGGCTTGTTCAACCAGGAAGTGGCTAAGAAATTTAAAGACAATATCTTAAGCCGCGGCGGCACTGAACATCCGATGGAATTGTACAAAAAATTCCGCGGTCGTGAACCAGATCCAAATGCATTGTTAAGAAGAGACGGATTGATTTAATGGCTAAAGGACTTGTTAGTAAAAATAAGTTAGTACTTAAGGAAAATTGCAATATTGCCTTAGTCTATCGCTTAGAGACAGCAGCCGCTGTCTCTTTGGCTAAAAAAGTTGCGGATCATCTTAAAGAACGTGGCTTTCAAATCTTTACAGCTGCGGATCAAAAACTGATTCCTGGAACTAAATCTGCAAAAACTAAAAAGCAGATGGATGGAATGGATTTGATCATTGTTCTTGGAGGCGACGGAACTTACCTGCGTGCGGTTCGTTTGCTTGAGGGTCGTAGTGTTCCTATTCTTGGTTTTAACATGGGTTCGTTGGGCTTTTTAACCGCCCACAATGCGGACTCTGTTTTTGATATTATTGAAAAAACTTTGTCAGGAAAGATGATGTTAAGCCCGCGCACTATGATCGTGGCTAAAATCCTGCGCAAGGGGCGCCAGCGTGCGGAATTTCATGCGCTAAATGACGTGGTGATTGAAAGAGGCGGAATGTCTCAATTGATCAATACTGCCATTTATTCAGAAAAGTTTTTAGTCAGCGAAGTGAAAGCGGATGGTTTTATCGTAGCAAGTCCGTCAGGTTCCACAGCTTACAATTTGGCAGCCGGTGGCCCTATCCTTCACCCCGAATCTAAAGTATTCGTGGTAACACCAGTGGCTCCGCACAGTTTGACTTCCCGTCCGCTGATTTTCCCTGATGACCGTGAACTTTCATTCCGTTTAGAAGGTAAAACGCAAACGGCGCACTTTATCGTCGATGGCCAGAAAATGACTGAAATCAATGCGGATGATGAAGTGATTTTGACTCGCTCTTGTTACGACCATTGGATCGTTCGAGAACAAAATCATAACTACTTTCATTTGTTACGAGAGAAATTGAAATTCGGAGATCGCAGCTAGATCGGTCTACACTCTGGCTCCGCCGGAGTAAGATACACTTGGAGATATTATGTTACTGGAATTAAAAGTATCGAACTTTGCAATTATTGAAAATCTGCACCTTTCTTTCAAGGAAGGATTAAACATCCTGAGTGGTGAAACAGGCGCGGGTAAATCTGTACTTTTAAAAAGCTTAAGTCTTCTCATGGGCGGCAAAGGCTCTAGTGACACAATCAGAACTGGCGCTACCCAAGCGACCATTGAAGGTTCTTTTGATATCTCAAAGCGCAGTGACATCATTCAAAACCTCAAAGACATGGGAATTGAAGTTGATGAAGATCTATTGATCGTAAGACGGGTTTTAAGTGCTGGCGACAAATCCAAGGTTTATCTCAATGGCAGCTTAAGCACTTTAAACAGCTTGCGTGATATTGTGGCTCCTCTGGTTGAATTAGCGGGTCACTCTGCTCCGCTGATTGAAATGACGGGGCAGCATGAAAACCGCAACTTGATGTCTAAGAACTATCACTTGGATCTATTAGATCAATATGCGGGCACCTGGGATAAACGTTTATTGTTCACAGAAAAATTCAATCGCTATCACGGTATCTTTGCTGAAATTAAAAAGCTTGAAAGTGATGCCAAACAAAAAGCACAGCGCCTGGATTTCCTGGTTTACCAACGTGATGAGATCGCTAACCTGGATTTATCTCCTGGTGAAGATCAAGAGCTGGAAATCGAAGTTAAAAAACTTAAAAACGCTTCTCGCATTGGCAGCTTCGTAGATCAGGCCGAAGAAGCTTTATATACCGACGATGATTCAGCTATCAGTCGCTTAAATGCGGTTATCAAAAAGGGCGCTGACTTAGCGGCCTTGGATCCACAGATTGCAAGCAAGCTTGAAAATCTAGAGCAAGCCAAAGCATTGATCGATGAAAGCATCTATGATTTCCGTCAGTACGCTGCAAAGATAGATGCCGATCCTCAACGTCTGGAAGAAGCCGAAGGCCGCTTAAGTGATATGCGTAAGCTTCAGAAAAAATATGGCCCGACGGTCAACGATATTTTAAAAGCTTTAGCAGACATGGAAACAGAGATTTCGAATCTTCAAAACTCTGAAACCAAAATTGAAAGCCTTAAAAAAGAAGCCGCAGTCCTGCTTAAGGAACTTGAAAGTTTAGGCCAAGACCTTCATAAACGCCGTCAAAAGGGGGCTGAGCTATTAACCAACTCTGTGAATGCGGAATTGTTAGAGCTAAATATGAAAGGCGTCACTTTCCATGTGATGGTGGAAAAGCTTCAGGATTTAAATTCAACCGGCTTAAGCGATGTTGAATTCCTAAGCCAAACTTCTGCTAAAGATGTCAAACGGCCGTTAGCGAAGTTTGCCTCTGGTGGTGAATTAAGCCGTATTCTTCTTTCTTTAAAACGTGTGGTGGGATCTTCAAATCAACCGCGCACTTACCTATTTGACGAAGTTGATACCGGTGTGTCTGGCGAAACCGCCGAAAAAGTAGGTCGCAAGTTAAAGACCATTGCTAAAGGACAACAAGTTATCTGTGTCACTCATCTGCCACAGGTCGCTGCTTTCGGCGATATCCACTTCTTTATTCAGAAATCTCCGCAAAAAGATTCTGTGGCGATGCTTGTGTCAGAACTCAGAACTAAAGACCGCGTTCAGGAACTGGCCCGTCTTATCAGTGGCGAAAAGATTTCGAAGACGTCAGTCGCCCATGCAGAACAGTTGCTAGCCGAAGCGCAAGCCTAATTGCTTAATTGTAAGTACGATCTCTGGTTGTGAATTAGATACCATTAGTAATTCACAACTAGGGGGTTTTTTATGATTCTGGTGATGGGAGCAACAGGAAACATCGGCTCCAAAATTACGACTCATCTCTTGGCCCATGGACAAAAAGTTCGCTGCGTGGCTCGACACTTTCCAAACAAAGAGGCCTTTCGTGGCGCAGAACTGCTTCAAGGCGATGCGAATAATGTCGGCTTCATGACCGATGCCATGCGCGGCTGTTCAGTTGCGTTCACCATGATTCCCTCGAATGTAAAAGCCCCCGAAATGCGCTTTTATCAAAATAAATTCGGCGAAGTGACAGCGGAAGCTATCGAAGAATCCGGCATTAAAAAAATCGTCAATTTAAGCTCCGTCGGCGCTGACTTAGAATCTGGCACGGGTCCTATCTTAGGTTTGCATGATCAAGAGGAACGCTTAAACGATATTGCAGGTTTAGATATCATGCATTTACGTCCTACGTATTTTATGGAAAATCTTTTGGCGGGCATTCCAACAATCGTCAGCATGAGTCGTTATTTCGGCACATTCCCTGGCGACCTAGAGATTCCGATGATCGCCACCCGGGATATTGCCGCCCGTGCCGCATTTCTGTTGATGAATCCCACTTTCAAGGGACACAACGTTGAACATCTGCTAGGCGAAAGAAACATTTGTCATGATGAAGTCGTCAGGGTTCTGGGTGAAGCTATCAACTGGCCAAATCTAGAGTATGTGGAAGTTCCACCTGCCGAAATGAAAAACTATTTTGTTGGCGCGGGCTTAAGTGAGGATTGGGCCAATGGATATAACGAACTTGCCGAGGCATTTACTAACGGAAGCATGAAAGCTTCATTTCAACGTGACAAAACAAACACTACTGCGACCTCCATTGAAGAGTTTGCCCGTACTACTTTCCAAGACGCCTATAGCAAGGCCCTTGTTGGAGCCAACAAAAATCGCCCTCAACAACAAGGTGAAGCTCGCATTTAATTTTCAACAAAGCCCTTTGGTGCAATGCCAAAGGGCTTTTGACTAGTTTTCCCTTTCTTCGAGTGCTAACGTCCTTTCATGAAAAAGCTTATACCCTTAGTTGCTTTGCTCGGAGTTTCTTGTATGCATAAAATGCCAATAGATTATCCTCATCCTAAAAAACAGCCTGTGACCTTTAGCAAGCATGGTGACACCCGTATCGATGAATATTTCTGGATGAAAGAACGAGAAAATCCGGAAGTGATCTCTCACCTAAAAAAAGAAAATGACTATACGGCAGAAGCGATGAAGCCGGTAAAGAAACTGGAAGAAAAACTTTTCACCGAGCTAAAATCCCGCATCAAAGAAGATGAATCTTCGGTACCAGCAAAAAAAGGAAATTATTATTATTCTGTCCGCTATGAAGCGGGACAACAGTATCCCCTGTTCGTGCGCACCATGGATTCTGACAAAGGACCGGAAGAAATTTTGGTGAACGTTCCTGAATTGGCGAAAGGACATTCTTTTTATCAAAGCAGTGCTCCGCGCGTAAGTCCTGACCAGACGATGATGGCTTATGGTGCCGATACAGTGGGCCGCCGTTTTTACACTTTTTATTTTAAAGACCTTAAAACTGGGAAGATGCTTCCGGATAAGCTTGAAAACATCACACCAAATCTGGTGTGGGCGAATGACAATGAAACCGTTTTTTACTCTCAGCAAAATCCTGAAACTTTAAGAAACGAAAAAGTTTATCGCTACAATTTGCGCACAAAAAAGAAAGATCTTATTTACGAAGAAAAGGACGAGACTTTTTCAGCTTACGTTCATGGTTCTTTGTCGCAAAAGTTTATCTACATTATGTCTCGCAGTACATTAACGTCGGAAGTTCGCTATATCAGTGCCGATCATCCCGATGCCACTTTCAAAGTCTTTAACCCGCGAAAACGTGAACATGAATATTCGGTTACGGATGATGGACGACGCTTTTACATCCTTACAAATAAAAACGCAAAAAACTTCCGCGTGATGACGGCAGAACTTCAACATACAGACGAAAAGAATTGGAAAGAGTTCGTTCCCCATCGTGACGACACCTATGTGGAAGACGTGACTGTTTTTAAAAACCATGTGGTGCTAGAAGAAAGAAAGAACGGCCTTACACAAATTGAAATCACGGACCTGGATGGTAAAAACTCTTATTTTATTCCATTTGCTGATGAAAGTTATTTGGCTTCCGTCGGTGATAACCGGGAGTTTGATACGGAGTGGTTGCGCTTTGATTATGAATCCATGCGCTTACCTCCGTCGGTTTATGATTTCAACATGAAAAGCCACCAACAGGTTCTTAAGAAAATCCACGAGGTGCCAAACTATAATCCAGAAAAATATAAGACGGCCCGCGTTTTTGTTACGGTTCGTGATGGCACCAAAGTTCCTGTGTCTTTAATTATGCCAAAAGATCACAAACAGGATGCTTCCGCTTCAATGCTTATTTATGGATATGGATCTTATGGCGCCAACATGGATCCGTGGTTTAACAGTGATATTTTCAGCCTTGTGGATCGCGGTTTTGTATTCGCGAAGGCCCACATTCGCGGTGGCTCTGAAATGGGTCGTGAATGGTACGACAAGGGCAGAACCAATCATAAGAAAAATACTTTTTATGATTTTATCGATGTGACCGAATACCTGATTAAAGAAAAGTATTCTTCACCAAAGAACGTTTATGCCATGGGCGGCAGTGCTGGTGGCTTATTAATGGGTGCTGTGATGAACCTGCGTCCTGACCTTTATAAAGGGATTGTTGCGCAAGTGCCGTTTGTGGATGTCATCACGACCATGCTTGATCCGAGCATCCCTTTAACTACAGGTGAATACGATGAATGGGGTGATCCTAATCAGCCAGAGGCTTACAAATACATTCGGACTTACTCCCCTTACGACAACATCGAAAAAAAATCCTATCCAAACTTGTTAGCAACCACGGGTTTGCATGATTCCCAAGTTCAATACTGGGAACCAGCTAAATGGGTCGCTAAACTTCGCGATCACAACTTGGGTGATAGCTTGATACTGCTTAAGACCGATATGGATGCAGGTCACGGCGGAGCTTCTGGTCGCTTTGACCAGCTTAAGGATACAGCCACTGAATACGCTTTCATTCTGATGTTGGACGAAAAAGATTAAATGTGAAGTCTTAGAAAAACAAAACCCCTTTTGTATTGTGCAAAAGGGGTTTTTTAGTTTTAGATACTGCAAAGCAAACGGAGCACACTCAAGCCGGGATTAATTATCTTCGACGATGATCAAAGTTCCGAAGGTGTTGAACTTAACAACCTCGCCAGTTCGTGGATTCACCCAATTTTGTTGAGAAATATATTTCACATTTCCTGATGCATCTAGAACAGGAGTTCCATCCACGTTGATTTCAGGAATCATTGCATACTCAGTAGATTTAACCGCGTTAAATACAAACTCAGCTGTGCCAGCATCTTGACGAACACAACCACCCGAAGCTCTGCCACCAAGGTAGCCTTTGTATTTTGAATACACTTCGTGAAGAGCTAAACCATTTTCAACGTCAAAGAACACCGCAAATGGCATGCTTGAATCCCACGAACTTGATTTATGGTCTTTAGATAAGAACTTTGGAGTGTAATAACCAGTTGGTGTTTGCGACCAATATGATTTTGGCGGAGCACCTGTGCACTCTTTGTTTTTACGCTTAAGTTCTAAATTCTCACGACCCGTAGAAACTTTCGCCGTGTGAATTAGAATACCATGATCATAAATGCGCAGAGTTTGGCCGTAAGGGCCGCCCTCACCTTTGTTAACAACTAGCACGTACTTAAAGTCTCTCATCCAAGGCTTAGTATTGAAGTCTGATTCAGAGAAGCGACCGCTGAAGTGCTCTGGAAGTTTATTGGTGATCGATTTTTCGTACTGATAAATAAGGGGATAGTCTTTTTCATCATACTTACAGTCATTAAACGCGTTTTTTACCTTACCCCAAAAAGAGGCAGAAGCCATAGGGCCCGCAAGAAGGCTTAGTACCAGTACGCCATACTTCAATGCTTTCATAAACACTCCGACTTAATTGGATTATGCGAAAGCCTTAAAGCAAGATCCTGGCCAGGGCTTTTGAGTCCGGTACCAAGGCTATAAACAAATATATGCTGTATGGAGGGGCTATCGCGGGGGCGTAGTGAAAAATATGCTGTCTAGGGCATAACTTGGCCACCCGTCTTCGCTAAAGCTACGGCGGGCAGATCTTATTTTACTCTAAAGTGGGTTGAGGGGCTCCAGGGAGATTGTTGAGTCGGACTTCTGCCTCGAACCCGGTAGTACCAGGTGCCCTTTTCTAGGCCCGGCCTCATGGTATAGTCGCGGGCTTCCACTTTATATAGGCTTGAGTTACTGAATTCAGGACTGCGGGATAATTCTAGTTCATACCAGGCAGCTCCTAAAACCTGTCCCCAAGAAAAACGTACTTGAGGATCGGTGAAGATTTCGCCCGTTCCCGGTTGTTCGAGTGCGGCGACGCTAAGTCCTTTTTCTTTTCGATATTCAATTCCATACACTTGCGAAGGGGCTTCAAAAAACTCTGGGGAGTTTGAAATAGGACGAATGCGGAAGTAATACCATCCTTCTGTTTCTACGGGCTTATAAAACTCGATATTTACAGTTTCAAATTTTTCAGCGTCCTTTAAATCTTCGCGACGGCCGATTTCAACAATATATTTTTTTGCGTTTTTACGGTGAGACCACAAGATATGAACTTTGTCTGAATCCCCTTTTTCATCAAGCTTGCGATAAGTGATTTCATAACGATCAACTTTAGGGCCTGGCAATAGACCTTTGATTTTAAAAATCTTCGACGGAGGCGAAATTTCACCTTCTGCGGATTTTGCCATGATACGCATATATGCTGGCTCTAAGGTCCCGTGCTGAACCGTGTATTTTTCATCACGCACTAAGAAGGATTTTTGGACATTTCCAAAAACCGCCGTATCATCAATTTCAATAATGTACTCTTTAGCATCTTTTACTTTGTCCCAAGATAAAGTCAGATTGATGGAAGTCGGACTTGCAAGAATTTCTTCATCTTTTATCAAGGCTGGCGCAGTAAGCGGGGGACGAACCACCTGCTTCACTACATTTGACCACTTTGAAATATCTTTTCCTTCGGCTGTCCTTTTCGCGCGAATAAAATAGGTTCCATGATTTTCCACAGCTATACCTTCAGACAAACTTCCAATATTCTCTGTGCTGTTGGTGAATTCAGAGTCATTACTAATTTGCACTCTGAAGATTTCACCGGACTTAGCGCCCTGGATGCGAGGATAAATCCGCCATTTTCCACGCTCAATGAACTTCAGATCAATACTTTCTATTAAAATGTCTAACTTCGGTAAAACATTAAAAGACCTGGAAGCCATGGTACCCTGTTTATTGCGGACTAGGCGCCAGTATTTTTTAACAGGTTTTTTGAACACCATTTCATAAGTGTTTTTACCAACGACATTGAAATTTTCAATATCCTGGGAAAAATTTGAAACTGTCGAAAGTTGTAACGAATCAGCAGTGCCTTCCCAAGTGAAAACGATTTTTTGATCAGTATAAAAAACTGATCTATCTGCCGGGGTTTTAATTAACTCAACGACTTTTTCTTCCGCGGAGCTTTCGGCGATTTTTACCTTCGAAATTTCTTTCGCAACTGCAGGGACCTTTTGAGCTATGGTTCTTGATCCTTTGATCACTATAGAATTAGAAGCTAAAGACATTTCACCCTCTGGTGATTGAGCAAGAACTCGATAGTACACGGGATAAGGTGAGTTATTATTTAAGATCGACTCTTTTTGATCTCGCACTATTTGAGACTGAAATGAGGTAAAATCAGCAAACTTTGAACTGTGTAAAATAAATGCTGAAGCAACCTCATCTGCTTCCCAAGACACCTTTGCAACCACGACCCCTTGAAGTGATTCTTCCTGGGAATTTAATTTTAAAATTGGTGCACTTAGAGGAGGTCTAACCGATATTGATTTAGGCGAAGACCATGCAGAAACAAGTCCACTATCATAGATCCGACGAACGCGCACAAAGAGATCACCGCTAACGTCCACCATAGATAGCATTGGTTGGTTTCCTAAATAAGCATCATAGTTTTCTTTAAAATCAGAGGTCTGACTTACTTGAAATTCATACTTGTTTGGTTGGTCTTCCTTCACGCTAGCTGAAAGCTGCCACTTCCCTTTAGATATGAACTTTAGCGTCACTTGATCGATGGATACTTCGTTAATGTCAGCGACCTTAAAGAATCCAGCCGTTGAATACTGCGGAAGACCTTTGTAATAAGATACAATTCGCCAAAAAACTTCCCCACGCAAATCCGTCGGAATCACGTAAATATTTGTGCCAGTAACATCTACTTCCTGGTAGTCGGCGAAATCTAACATATAGGAGTATTGTAAAAGCGTTCTTTCATTGGAGCCACCACTCCACTCAAATATCTGTGGCTGTTTGTTTTGAAAGACGATCTGGTTATTGCTTGGGTGAATCAGTTTGACTGATGGATCTGGAGTTTGCTCAATATAGAATTCAACTTTTTCACTAGACTCGGTATCAGCTAATTCCTTAATACGTTCTTTTATAATGATTGTTTCGCCTTCTCTTAATTCCTGCTTTTCATTGACGCCACCGATGCCCAGTTTTCCTGAAGCCATCGCAAGCCCAAGACCGCGCTCGCGCTTTTTTACGAAAAGATCGAAGCGTTTATCAGTGCCAATGTTTAAGCCTTCTTCGTCTACTTTAAGAACGAAGCTAACTTGTCCATCAGATCCGTTTCTTAAGTTAAATGAGCCATCATCAAGAGCTAAAACCAGGGATTTACTGTCATTCGGATCAATTGAAAGTTTTAAAAGTGTATTTGCTGCAAGCCGTGCGCGCCGATTGCCCGAAAAATAGAGCGCGGCCCGAGAGTTCTCATCGACAAAAACTTCCGACTTATTATAAAGCTTTTGTCCATTGTTTCCGGTCTGCCAAAAGATGTCGCCGGGGTTTTTATAGCGAACTTGATTTTTTATTTCTCGCAATACTGCAAGCGGTGGACCCAATGCCGTTTCGTCCATCAAAGTAGCGCCCTTATGCTTTTGTAAATACAAAAGCATTGCCGAGGCAGCTAAACCAAGAATGCATAAAGCGACTAAAATACGTTTCATCACTATGAGTTATCGTGATTTTATGCAGTCTTCTAAAGTATTGAGTCGTTTACTACCTTAGTCCAACAAAGGTCTAAGCAATTTAAATCACTCACATTCCGTATTTCCACGCCGAGAAATGTAAAGTGGTGGAACACCTCTATTTCTCCTTTTGTAGGAAAATACACAGGTCTAGGTACACACTACATCAGCTTGCGCAAAACGTAGTGCAGGATGCCCCCGTTTTTGTAGTATTCGAGTTCTACAGCGGTATCGATTCTTGAGCGCACTTTAATTTCATGTTTTCGACCTTCTTTACTGGTTATCACTAGTTTCAAATCTTGCTGCGCTTGCATGCCGTCTTCGATACCGACGATGTCGATGGTTTCTGTGCCATCTATTTTTAAGCTGTGGCGGTCGACCCCTGTATGGAATTGCAAAGGTAAAACCCCCATACCGATGAGATTTGAGCGATGGATGCGTTCAAAACTTTCCGCGATCACTGCTTTTACCCCCAGTAAGCGAGTACCTTTGGCAGCCCAGTCTCTTGATGATCCTGTTCCGTACTCTTTTCCAGCGATAACCACGAGCGGAGTATTTTCTTTTTGATATTTTATTGCGGCATCATAAATTGAAACTACTTCGCCGGAGCTATCTTTGGTGAGCCCACCCTCCACCCCGTGAAGCATTTCATTTTTAATACGAATGTTTGCAAAGGTACCGCGAACCATGACTTCGTCATTGCCACGGCGTGCGCCGTAAGAGTTGAAATCAACTGGGTCGACACCTTTACCGATAAGGTATCTTCCTGCCGGAGAATCTTTTTTAATACTTCCCGCTGGCGAAATATGGTCCGTCGTAATGGAGTCACCAAGCACTGCTAATATTCGTGCCGACTTAATGTTACTCATTGCCCCTGGTTGCTTTTGCATCCCTTTAAAGTAAGGCGGATTTTTTATGTAAGTGCTTTCATCCCATGAATAGGTTTGCGAAGTCGTCGTTTCAATTTTCTTCCAGTCCTCAGTGCCGTCAAAAACATTTCCGTAGCGGGTATCAAACATTTTTGTTTCTACAGTCTTATTTACCAAGTCCTGAATTTCCAAAGTGCTGGGCCAAATATCTTTAAGATAAACATCATTGCCGTCGTGCCCTTTGCCTAAAGAGTCTTTGGTAATATCAACATGCATACTTCCTGCTAAGGCGTGGGCCACTACGAGCATCGGTGAAGCCAAGTAATTTGCTTTGACGTGGGGATTGATACGGCCTTCAAAATTGCGGTTTCCCGAAAGAACGGATGCAACGACCAGATTTCCACGCTCAACTGCATTAGCAATCGGTTGAGGCAGCGGCCCTGAATTTCCGATACAGGTTGTGCATCCATATCCAACAAGATTAAAACCGATTTGATCTAGGTATTTTTGAACCCCTGATTTTTCTAAGTAATCAGTCACCACTTGGGAACCTGGAGCTAAGGAAGTTTTAACCCACGGTTTTACTTTCAATCCTTTTTCCACAGCTTTTTTTGCAACTAAACCTGCACCAATCATTACCGAGGGGTTGGAAGTGTTAGTGCAGCTAGTGATTGCGGCAATAACGACATCGCCATGTCCCAAACTATAATTGCTTCCATCGACGGAAACAGAGGATGCATCTTTGGTGGTTTTTTCCGCCAGGACTTGAAAACCCGAAACAAGCTGTTGGTTGAAATCCTGAGCCGCCTTTTTTAAGACCACACGGTCTTGAGGACGTTTAGGCCCAGCCAGAGACGGTTCCACTTGGGAAAGATCCAAAGACAGAGTGTCTTGATAAAGATAGTGCTTTTCACTTTCTTCGGAACGCCACAAGCCCGTTTCTTTAGCGTACTTTTCAACCAATGCCACGGTTGCAGAATCTCTTCCGGAAAGGCGCAAATACTTAAGAGTTTCATCATCAATCGGGAAAAAACCACAGGTCGCTCCGTATTCAGGTGCCATATTAGCAATCGTCGCGCGGTCGGCTAACGACATAGAAGCAAGGCCGTGCCCATAAAATTCAACAAACTTTCCGACCACGCCTTTTTTTCTTAGCATTTGAGTGATAACCAATACTAAGTCTGTGGCAGTCACCCCTTCAGAAAGTTTTCCTTCAATCTTAAATCCAATCACCTCTGGCACCAACATGCTTAAAGGTTGCCCTAACATGACGGCTTCAGCTTCAATACCACCCACGCCCCAGCCCAAAACAGAAAGACCATTAATCATGGTTGTATGACTGTCAGTACCGACTAATGTGTCTGGAAAAGCGAAATGGGTGTTATCGACCTGTTTGGTCCAAACAGTTTTACCAAGGTACTCAAGATTCACCTGATGGCAAATTCCGGTTCCTGGCGGAACCACTTTAAAATTCTGAAATGCCTTCTGACCCCACTTAAGGAAAACATAACGCTCATGGTTTCGTTGGAATTCCATTTTCACATTTTCATCAAAGGATTTTGGCGTACCAAATGAATCCACCATGACGGAGTGATCGATGACTAGATCCACTGGAACTAATGGATTGATCTTTTTTGGATCCCCTTGCAAAGCCGCCATAGCATCACGCATGGCTGCTAAATCCACCACGGCCGGGACACCGGTAAAATCTTGCATTAAAACCCGAGCTGGAAAAAAAGATATTTCCCGGGTGAATGTGGATTTATCTAAATTTAAAAAAGCCTGAATGTCTTCGGAGGTGACATGCAAACCATCTTCGTGGCGTAAAAGGTTTTCTAATAAAACCTTTAGTGAAACTGGAAGGCGACGGATATTAGGATGGGAAATTTTCTGCAAATTATAAATCGTATAATCGCGGTCGCCTGATTTGATTGTGCTTTTAGTTTTAAAACTATCGTTGGATTGAATATGCATTGAGAGGATCCTCCCCTCAGTAATTCCACTCCCCACGAATTATTTTATCAAGCCAAAACGCCCCAATTTGGGTCTTCACATCACTGACTTGTCCATCAGCAACTTTTTGCATAAGTTCCGCTGGAGTCAGCTCCACAACTTCTAAAAATTCACCATGATCCAGGGTCTGTTGTGTCAATGTTAGATCCTTGGCCAAATACAGATCAATATGCTCATTGGAATAGCCAATGACAGGATGAATGGTTGTTAAAAACTTCCATTCCTTTGCTTCATAACCTGTTTCTTCTTTTAACTCTCGTTTAGCTGTCAAAAGACTGTCCTCGTTATGATCTCGCTTGCCTGCCGGGAACTCTAGAAAGACTTTTCTAGGGGCGTGACGATACTGATGGACCATGACTACTTTGCCATTAGGTAAAAGGGGAATCATCATCG
Organism: Bdellovibrio bacteriovorus; assembly: GCA_041888585.1. Taxonomy (GTDB): domain Bacteria; phylum Bdellovibrionota; class Bdellovibrionia; order Bdellovibrionales; family Bdellovibrionaceae; genus Bdellovibrio; species Bdellovibrio bacteriovorus_I. The sequence continues at coordinate 2,764,333 of CP168971.1, forward strand.
CAGCCCCGGGGTGCAGGATGTATTCGCGGGTATAGACTTTTCCGTCGGGAGCTTGGACCTGGTCTCTTTCTACTTTTAGAAAGCGTCCTTTAAATATCTGTTCAGTCGACAACGTTTTTTCTTCTAGATGCTTCATGGATTTCAGAGTCTCACACGCTTCTTTATTTGTCTTGTCTGGACAAAAGAAAGGTTAGCCCAAGGTCTATGGGAACGAATGTTAGTTGCCGATTTTTTGCGAATCAAAGAACCTATAAAGGCATTTATTTATGGCCTATGATCAGGAGGATCTTGCTATGAAAAACTTCAACCGTTGGGGTTTCTTTGTTTCAACAACCCTACTTGCTTCGTTTCTCTTAATTCAAGACGCTAACGCCAAAGGCGGAATGTCTGGCGACATGTCTCTTGGAGTAGGAATCTCTACCGTTTCTGCCGGTCAAGATGACATGAACGGAATTATTGACGATGCAAATACCAGTGCTAATGCCACAACTAAGAATTTGGGCAGCGCTTGGGAATTTTATGCTAACTGGGGTTGGAGATTTTCTGGCACCTCTTATGCGATTCTTTTCCGTCCTTCTTATTTCACTCAAAAAGCAGAAGGATCAGGAACCGGTGGTAACTTCGATTATTCCTTATCAGGTTACACGGTTTTCCCTATTTTCCGTCTGTACCCGCTTGAAAATGATTTCATTAAATTCTATATGCAAACCGGCCTTGGTTACGGCAGCTTAAGCGGCGATATTACTGCAGCAGCAAAGTCTTTGTCATTTAAAGGCAGCGCTTTTGGTGCCATGGGTGGTATCGGAGTTGATTTCTGCTTTACTCCAAGTCATTGCGTATCTATTGAAGGCAATATCCGCTACATGCCAATTGAAAGAAACATTTCAACTGGTGGTAACTGTACAGCTTCTGGTGACATCCCAGGCGTTACCCAATGCGGTGGTTCTAGCGAAGTTGAAAGAGACGGTGCGGATTTAGGAACTACAATGTCAGGTGTCCAAGGTCTTCTTGGCTACACCATGAACTTTTAAACGGCGGGATGCCCGCCGAGCGATAGCTGAAGTAGCTACTGCATTATATCCACGAAGGTGCGGAAGAAATCTCCGCCACAAGTTCGCTGAATATCTTGATACATTTTTGAAGCCTGTCGAGCACGAAAATCGACAGGCTTTTCTTTTGCGCTCTCTACGCCTGTTGACTCGTTAGAAGTTGCTCTGACCGACGATTCTTGCGGCTTAGTGGCTTTCTCAGTTTCACTTGTCCTTGATTCTGTATTACTCGCAGTTCGATTTTCCTGAGTTTCAGTTTTAGCAGACTTTTGTTCTTTTGCTTCTTCTGCTTTATTCTGAGCTTTAGCCTCTTCTTCGTTGTTCTTTTCTGCCTTAGTAAATTCTTCTGGCTGCCATTTTTTCCAAGGGCTTTCTTGCGGCTTAGCTGCAGGCTGCGCTTGAGGTGACGGCTTGCTAGCAGGTTTTGTTTTTAGATTAGCATCATATCTTTGGCGAGAAGATGAATCCAACAAAGTATCACGGGTTGTATTAAGCTTTTTCATCACTTCAGTAGCGACACGCAATTTTTGCGGTTCATTCAAATAACGATCCGGATGAAATGCCTTCATCAATTTTCGATAAGAGCCACGAATTTCTGCTTCTGAAGCATTTTGACTTACGCCAAGCACTTCATAAAGGCTGTTATTAGAATTCATAATACGACGGATATCATCGGTGGTTTGTGCGTTGGCTTGCAGGCAGAAGAATAAGGAAACCGCTAAAAGGTATCTCATTTGCAAACTCCCGCTTTTGAAGATTCGCGGATGGCTGACGGGACTTTGTCAGGGTTTTTCTTTATAAGCTCCATCACCTTTTCGCGTTCTCCTTTTGGTAAGTGCGAAAGGTAACCCAGGAACATTCCCATCTCTTCGGAATCAACTTTCTTCTGGCTTTGTTCAAGAACTTTTAGGACATCTTTATCAGCAGAAACTTCTTTAAGTGAAGCCGCCAAAGCTTTCACACTTTCTGTTTCAACTTTTGAACCTTCTTTAGCAACTCTTGAAGATGATCCCAAGCGAGAAGCTTGAGCAGAGCTTTTCATAACTTTTAAACCCGCTCCGAATGGAATTATTGACGCAGCTGAAAACCCTGCATCTGCAAGATCAGAATAAGCTGCTGCTTTGGCCTTGTCGGCTTTGCTAAATGATTCCTGTGAACTGCCTTCAGCAAAAGCCGAAGCTCTTAATTGGCGAGCTTCATTAAACGATTCATAAGCCTTTGATGAAGAATAAATCGCTTCGCCACCACCAGCCACTGTCCCAGCAATCGCTGCGCTTGCAGCCACCGCAGTCAAAGTCCCCGCTGTTGCTGTGCCTGATAGAACCATGGCACCTACACCCGCTCCAATTCCGGTAGCTAATAATACGCCGCCAACAACAAGGCCGCCCCAGAACATCGCTTTATCAACGAAGTCTTTATTCTGAGCGTTCTTGTCGTAATCTTGCAAAGTTCGGCAAATTAAATCCAGCGATCCTGGATTTTCCATGAGGTATTGAGCTGCTGCTGCGGGATTGGTAACTAAAAGCTTTTGTAAGGCTTCTTCTGGGTCTTCGCTGCTTACCTCTTTCAGATAGTCTTCATGGGCCTGAAGTTCACTTTGCACTTCGGTGAAAGCTTTTTTTACATCAGCAGTACGTATAACCTGCTTGTTTCTTCGTTCCCGCAAAGCTTTAGTGTAAAGCAATAGCTCTGTCCCGGTTTGCGGCGGTTTGGATTTAAGCTCTCGTTCGCGATCTGTAAGTTCGACTGCAAGATCCAACGGATCTTTTTCCGCTTCAGCTTTTTTCCAGTAAGAACGTGTTTGCCCAAGCTGTTTTGTAGCTAAATCTACGATTTTCTTTTTAGCATCATCCTTGAAACTGTTTTCTAAGTCCTTGGCAAAGTTCTGCATTTTCCTAGTTTCATCAACCGTAACCACGCAAATATCCGTATCCATGACTTTCGAATTCATAGCGCCAGTCAAAGACGTTACAGCTTCCTTTGCCGAAGTGTGCTTAAGAACGCATTTATCCAGGCGTTCTTTCAGCTGAACCACACCCAGCAAGTTATTCCCTTGCTGAAGTAGTTTTTTACCCTCTGGCGTTTGCAGTTGGGCGACTTTGTTTTTATCAGCTAACAGCTTTTGAAAAGATTCTCGAAATGCCGACACAACTTTCGGGTCATCAATATTGGCAGCAGCCCAGGCGATTTGCTTTCCATACAGCATTTCCAGATCTGCATTGGCAAACGTAAGCAGAGGTGACAAAAATAAGAATACAAAAACGAAGACGTTCATGGCCTTCCTATCGGAAGAAAAGCCTTTCTGCTAGCCAGACTTTCGGGAAGATTATAAACGAAAAGTTATTCTAAAACGACCCAGCTACCTTGGCCGTTTTGAATCCGAAACACTTTCACAGTTTCTTCAAACCATGAGCCTAAATTCACCGACCTTACCGTACGCCCATTCACGTTCACTGCGTGATCATCAAAGACATGCATGTGACCTGAAATGATGAAATCAAAGGGACCTTGTTTGTAGGCCACTTCAACATGATCGCGAATCATCGTAATCAAAAAGTCTTCATTCTTTACGCGATAGTTTGCACTGATGGAGCGACTTTTTTTACTAGCCTTTTCCCCAATATAATTCCAAAAGCGTCCAGGTAAGTGGATCGCTAATTGTTTCACCAAGGGATTACGGACAAAAGCACGATACCGTTTATAGGCAATATCGTTCTGGTTGATCTTATCACCATGTTCACAACGAACTGTAATGCCATCAAAACGGAAGTACTGGGCCTCGACAAACACATCGATGCCTAACTTCTTTTGAAAGAAGTTTTCGATATGCATGTCATGATTGCCTTCAATAAATGTGATTTTGGCGCCGGCGGCCTTTAAATCCTTAAGTGCACCAACTAAGTCGCTAAACTTTTCAGCGAAATAGTTATGGCCACCAACCCACAGGTCAAAGATGTCACCCAATAAAAACAGATGAACGTCTTTAGGATTTTGCGCCAGCAAAGAACGCAAAAAGCGCAACAGGATTTTCCCATTGCGCTCTTCTGCGTCTTTTAAGTGAATGTCCGATAAAAACCAGGCTTCCACTATTCTTTATTCAATTCAAAACCTTGTTTCTTGCGGATGAAAGCAGGAACTTCTAGGTTTTGGCTAGAAAATGGAGAGCTCAATACTTCGCGAGCCATGCGGCGCGCTTCTTCTAAAGATTGTTGCTCATGATCCACGTTCATCGACAACTGTTCAGGGTTTGTATGACGTGCTTTAAGATCTTGGCTTTCTTTAAAAGCGCGAGCTTTTGCAAGCAACATATCACGAGGAGAAACTGCCGTTTCAACTTGTGGTTGAATCGGTGTAGCCATCTCTTGAGCAGGTACTTGAGCCATTGTGTTCTGAGCAGCCTGTTGTGCCACTTGCGGAGTCACTGGAGCTACTGGAGGAACAACGACAGTCTCAGTTACGGTTGCCGAGAGACCCTCCTGTTGTTGAGGTTGCGTAAAATTCATTACTTGCGACTGAACCGCGGCAATCGGTGGAAGTTCCATTGCAGGAACCGCCATTTGTTGCTGAGGCATTTGCGGCATAGATGGCATGACCGGCATTTGCGGGAACTGAGGCATTTGCGGCATGCTTGGCATCTGTGGCATTTGCGGCATGTGCATTGAATTCATGTTCATTGAGTTCATGTTCATGTTGTTCATGTTTGGCATTTGTCCAAAATGAGCCGCATTTTGTTGGTTCAAGAAATTTTGCATTTGGTTTACTTGAGCCATGTCGTTAACAAGTTTTACTTCGTGAGAATCAAAACCAGTCGCGATCACTGTTACGCGAACTTCATCACCCATAGATTCATCGATAACCGCACCAAAGATGATTTCAGCATCTTCGTGTGCCGCTTCAGTGATCAATGTCGAAGCTTCGTTTACTTCATATAAAGAAAGATCAGAACCACCTGTAACATTGATGATGATGCCAGTAGCGCCGTCGATTTTTACATTTTCTAGAAGAGGAGAAGAAATCGCCGCCGTAGCTGCTTCAACCGCACGGTTATCACCTTTAGCAGCTCCAGTACCCATGATTGCGATGCCTTTAGAAGACATAACAGTGCGGATATCTGCGAAGTCCAAGTTAATCAAACCACGGATATTGATAAGGTCAGAGATACCTTTTACAGCTTGAAGAAGAACTTCGTCCGCTTTTTTGAAAGTCTCAAGAAGTGGAGTTCTTTCAGCCGCGATAGAAAGAAGTTTTTGGTTAGGAATAACGATCAGAGTATCGACGTTTTCCTTAAGGTCTTGCAAACCGCCTTCAGCGTGTTTACCACGTTTTTTACCTTCAAACAGGAAGGGCTTAGTGACAACACCGATTGTTAATGCGCCAAGTTCGCGCGCAATCTTCGCAACAATCGGAGCGCCACCTGTACCAGTTCCGCCACCCATACCCGCAGTGACGAACACCATGTCCGCGCCTTCCAATTTCTCAACAATCTCATTATATGATTCAATCGCAGCTCTGCGACCCACATCTGGGTTTGCGCCTGCGCCAAGACCTTTCGTCAAATCAATACCCAACTGAATTTTGTTAGGAGCTTTGTTTGCGTTCAATGCTTGGATGTCTGTGTTGGCAACGATGAACTCTACGCCAGTCATTTCAGATTCGATCATTGTAGAGACTGCGTTGCTTCCGCCTCCACCGACACCGACGACTTTAATGTTTGCACCGATATTGATATTTTCTTCTAACTCAAACATATTTCTCTCCCCCAAAAAAAGTTTGTGCGCCATTTCCCTTCACCCTACTCCGACGAGGTCGGAGTGAATACAGCGGCGCGTGCGTAATAAATTTAAAAAATCTGTCCAAAAAAATCTTTGATCTTCTTAGTGATGCCATCAAGCGATTCGCCGATGTTCACTTCCTGCTGGTTGCCCTGGTGCAAATCTTTTCTTTGTCCCAATGCATGTAGCAAGAGACCAACCGCTGCAGAGAATTCTCCAGATTTCACTACATCAGTAAGACCACCAATTTCACGAGGCGCACCTCTGCGAACTGGAATATCAAAAATAAACTCACCCATCTCAACAAGACCATCAAGCTGACTTGCACCACCAGTTAGGACGATGCCTGAACCTAGCATTGGCATAAGACCGCTCATACGAAGATCATTAGCCACTAGATTCAAAGTTTCCTCTGCACGGGCTTCAATCACATCCGCAAGATCTTTACGTGGAATCACGCGAGCTTTACGTCCACCCACGCCTTCCACTTCGATTGTTTCGTTTTCATTCACCATAGAAGCCATGGCGCAACCATGCTTCTTTTTAAGATCCTCAGCTGCGAACTGCGGTGTACGAAGACCCACAGCCACATCATGAGTAAAGTGTTGGCCACCTACTGGAATTGTTGAAGAGTGCGCCACACTGCCATTCACGAAATAAAGAGCGTTACAAGCGCCGCCGCCCATGTCGACAACACTGACGCCTAGATTTTTTTCGTCATTAGAAATAACTGCTGTTGCTGAAGCGAGTTGGTTAAGAACCAACCCTGCTACTTTCAATCCTGCTTTTTCTACGCATTTAACGGAATTGTTGATAGCACTTTGGCTGCCAGTCACGATGTGCACATTTGCTTCTAAACGAATGCCTGACATCCCGATAGGATCTGTGATGCCGTCTTGGCCATCAACTTTAAATTCTCTTGGAAGAACGTGCAGAACTGTACGGTCTGCAGGAACCGCTACGGCTTTAGCTGCTTCAATCACGCGCTCAATTTCTGAAGCTGTGACTTCGCGATTTTTAATTGCAACCATGCCTTTAGAATCAAATGAAGAAATGTGCGTACCAGCTACACCAACCCATACTTCAGAGATGGAATAGCCTGACATTAATTCTGCTTCTTCTTTTGCTTTTTTGATGGATTCAGTTGTGGCTTCAATATTAACGACAACACCTTGGCGAATGCCGGTGTTTGGAGCTGTGCCTACTCCTGCCACTTCTAATTTACCGTCGGGATTGACTGTTCCGATAACAAACGAAACTTTAGTGGAACCAATGTCCAATCCAGCCAATACCGGTACTTTCGGTCTGTTTGATGTACTCATCCTTAAGTCCTCGCGGATGCCCGTTCGGTAAGTGAAAGAGTACCAATCGACTGCATTGTCGGAAGTTGTCCTTGCTCCGATGTGGCTCTGCCACACCTCAGCTGCGGGACCTTGCCTCCGCTTTGCGCTTGATACTTTTTGACTTACCTTAAAGTAAGTTGGTCAGACACCTTTAAAATCATTTTAAAGGTTTTCAAAGGCGGCTCGACCCGACTTTGATCTGTCCTCCAGACTTAAGCTTAGGGATCCTTACGCAACCTGACAAGGACTTTCTTTGACAGATTCGCGTCTATGACGCGCGCGTCAAATTGGCGGGAATCGAGATAGTCGACAACTTGTGAAACTCGCGCAGCCTTTAGTGCCACTTGATCTTCACCCATTTTCACTTGGATGCCTGACTTAATAAGAGTCATCCAAAAACCTTCTTTGGTGTCGTGACGAATTTCAGAAATTGTTTTTTTACTGAACGATCCTTCAGCAGGAATTTGTTCAATCACATCCACCGCTTTTTTTCTAAGCGCGGATTTTTTAACGAAAGCTTCTCCCTCTAATAGCGCTACATCAGGAGCTTGCTTAGCATCGACAGGATTTAAAAAACTTCCGTCTTTAATGATCGGAACTAGCTTTCCTGTTTTAGTAAGAAACAAAAGTTTCACTTCGTGCGGGCGCAAACGCACTTGAAGCGTAGAAGGCCAACTGCGCTTGATATTTAATCCATCAACCCAGTTATTCGCGGAAATTTCTTTAGAGATTTTTTTAAGTTTAATATTCCACAAAGAAAGGCCTTTGTACTTTTTTAAGCCTTCTTCGAGTTCATCCACTTTCGGCTTTAAGAATTGCTCTTGACCTGGCGTTGGATTTTCTAAAACCACTTCAATCTTAGAGATGTTGAAGAAGCCATTTTTGTTTAAATAGTAAAGAGTACCAGCAAGGGCTCCAGGTAAAATAATAAATCCAAAGATGAGTTGTAAAACGAGCTTCTTCATCCGCGCAAATCCTTTGCTGTCGTCACTTTGAGATTAGCAATAAGGACTTAAAGAGAGTACGACTTTTCGATAACCCGACCTAGGCATAGGTGGCCTCGGTCACTTCATCCGTTATTTGGCACAGAAAGTGATGAATGCTCCCTCGGAGACATTATAAACGAATGAGTTACATCGGAGCGTCTGAAGTGCCGCCCACAATTGTTACTCGTCTAAAAACTATACAGTGGAGCGTACTATGAAAAAAACGATTTTGATGTTAGCAACAACCCTGCTAACGGCAAATGCCTTTGCTACGAGCTATCATTTCAAAAAAATTACCTACAAAGGAACTACTCAAAAAGGTGCTGAGTGTTCAGTGGTGTTTGACCTTGCAAACAATAACATCAGCTTTTCATTTGAACGCGACGGTTTTGGTTTCTCAGTAGATCCATTGGATATCCAAGATGCTTTCGCTCAAAACGTAAGCCCTATCGTTCTTAAAGGCAACGATGGTCCTGTGAGCGCTCGTCTTGCTATAACTCGCGAAGAAGGTAAGACGGTTCGCGCTTCTTACACTTCTAAGGCTTTCTTAAACACTAAGAGAGTTCTTTGCTCTAACCTAGTAAAGGTAGAACAATAATAAAAAAGGGGAATCACTTCGATTCCCCTTTTTTATTTTTTCTTTAAGACATTTGTTACAGATGATTTAAAACATCAAGGCCAAGCTTCCAACCGTCGCCCGCACCTAACGTCACAAAAACGTCGCCTTCTTTTAATATACCCAAAACTTTTTGCGTCGCTTTGTCATCACGTAAGAAATACTGAGCATGTTCATGCTTCATTTCCTGCGCAAGCTTTTCGCTGCTTACGCCTGGAATTGGTGCTTCGCCTGCTGGATAGATATCTGTCAGTAAAACTTCATCTGCTTCCATGAACGCTGTCGTGAAGTCATGCCAGCAATGTTGTGTTCTTGTGTAGCGATGAGGCTGGAAGAATACGACCAAACGTTGATCCGGATACTTTTCACGAAAGGCTTGCAGTACTGCACGCACTTCTGTCGGATGATGTCCGTAATCGTCGTAAACTTTGATTCCGCGCTTTTCACCTTTGAAGTGGAAGCGACGATCAACCCCTTCAAATCTTTGTAAGCCCTTAGCGCAAGTCGCAAACGGAATTCCCGCTGCCATACCCGCACAGATCGCAGCCACAGCATTTAAAGCGTTGTGACGACCAGGAACATTTAATTTGAATTCACCAACCAGGTGTTTTGTTCCTAAGAGCAAGTCATTGCGATGCAATTTATACTGGCCATTTTCGCCACTTAAAATCAGATCGTTTTTTTCGCCAAAGCCATAGAACAAGATGTGCTTTTGGAAATTATCAAAGATAGAACGAATGATTGGATCATCACCACAGGCAATCACTTTGCCATAGAATGGAACTTTCAATGCAAAGTCATAGAAGTTCTTTTGCAAGTTTTCGAAAGTTTTAAAGTGGTCTAAGTGATCAGAATCGATGTTAGTAATGATAGCGATTTCCGGGGAAAGCTTATGGAAGCTTCCATCAGATTCATCTGCTTCAGCGACCAACCAGTCACCATTTCCCAACATCGCAGTTGATTTGATTAATTCAAAGCGACCGCCGACCACGATTGTTGGGCTTAAGTTAGCTTCCAAGAAGATCGCTGACGTCATCGAAGTCGTCGTTGTTTTACCGTGGGTTCCAGCCACAGCAATACCGCGTTTTAAACGCATGATTTCTGCTAACGCTTCCGCGCGGGGAATCAAGGGAATCTGGTGAGCGCGAGCTTCTGAAATTTCTGGATTTCCATATTGAATGGCACTGGAATAAACCACAACGTCAGCATCCCCTACATTGGAAGCTGCATGGCCTTTATAAACCTTGATGCCCATTTCTTTAAGACGTTCGGTATTTGCATTGTCGGCAATATCACTGCCCGTGACTTTAGCTCCGATATTATGCAATAACTCTGCAAGTCCGCACATACCGATACCGCCGACACCTACAAAATGAAATTTGGCGTGCTGAAGCTTCATTGCAAGATTTCCTTTGCGATTGTAGTCGCTGCTTGAGGAATATAAAACTTTTTAATATTTTGCGCCATTTGCTCGCGCAATGCTTGATCATGGCGCAACACTTGAATCTCAGAAATCAACCTATCTGGAGTCAAATCTTTCTGCAAGATCATACGCCCCGCATTTTTGGCGACAAGACTTTCAGCATTTTTTTGCTGATGATCGTCGGCCGCTGGCAAAGGAATGATAATAGGAATGATTCCGAATGCGGCCGCCTCTGCAATAGTGCTTGCGCCACCACGACTAACAATGATGTCAGCCCATCCATAATACTTGGGCATATCAAAAATAAATTCATGGGGATGAACTTCACAAGGAGCATTGTCATATTTTTTTGATACCGTGGCGAAATCCCACTTTCCCAACTGATGAACAACAGATAAATCTTTTGTCCATTCCCCGCCCTTTAAGATCGCGTCGCTAAGGCAGTAATTGATAACTCGCGAACCTTGGCTGCCACCAAAAGACAGCAAATGGAATTTTGAATCGCGAGTTTCATCACGCTGGCCATTTTCTATTTCTTCACGAACCGGCATTCCCGTTTGCAGAATTTCATCGCTTTTTAAATAGTTTTTTGCTTCGCTAAAAACGACAAAACATTTATCAACAAATCTTGATAACAAGCGATTGGCCATTCCTGGCATCGCATTGGGTTCCCAGATTGCAGTATTAAAACCAATCATGCTGGCAGCTAACACAAAAGGACCCGAAGCATAACCACCGACGCCGATAACATATAGGGGCTTCAGCTGCCCCAACAAGCGAATCGATTGCCAAAATCCCCACGGGATTTTCAAAAGAGTTTTTAACTTTTCCCAAGGACTGCGAACATTCAACTTTCCAGATTCAATCAAATGCAGTGGGAAACCTTCGCGAGGAATGATTTTGGTTTCCAAACCTTGCGAAGTACCGACGAAATGGATTTCAACACTGGGATCTAATTTTTGAATAGCCCTAGCAATTGCAATCCCAGGATAAATATGACCGCCGGTACCACCACCTGCGATCACGATAGTTTTTTTAATCATGAATAATCACTTTCGCTGTAAATCAAACCGCGAACCAAAACGGCGAGAAAACTTATCTTCCTCAAACGAATTTTCGATATTGAGAATCAAACCGAACATAAAGCATAAAGAAACCAAAGAGCTTCCGCCGTAACTTAAAAACGGCATCGTCAAACCTTTAGTAGGAAGCAAGCCCATCACCACGCCCGCATTGATAAAGACACTTAATCCAAAAGTCACTGACAATCCTAAAGCCAACGCTCTTTTGAATGTTTCCTCTGCTTTCACGGCGATCTGAATTCCGCGGAAAACCACAAAACCATACAGGGCCAAAATCAAAACAAAGCCAACAAAACCCATTTCTTCACCTAAAACAGCCATGGTGAAATCCGTATGGGCTTCGGGAAGGAAGAAGAGCTTTCCTTGACCCTGTCCTAAACCAACTCCAGTTAATCCGCCTGAATGGAAACTCAACATACTTTGAATGACTTGAAAGCCCTTTGAAGCAGGGTCTGCCCAAGGATCAAGGAATGCAAGCACACGGGCCCGGCGGTAAGGGACTGACATCACTAAAAAGTAGAAAGCTGGAATCATCACAGCTAAGGAGGCGAAGATGTATTTCCATTGCAAACCGAAGGCAAAAAGCAAAGTCACTGCTACCATAAGAATGATCGCAAAGGTTCCGAAGTCAGGTTGTTTTAGCAGCAGACCTAACGGAGCCAGCATAAATAAAACCAGCCAATGCCACTTGATGCGGGCAAGGTAGTTTTCCTTTCGAACCAACAGGCTGGCAAACCAAAGTGAAAAAGAGATTTTTAAAACCTCCCCCGGTTCCATGCGCACACCTAGAGGCAATTGGATCCAGCGGATAGCGCCACCTACTTTTACTCCTAAACCTGGAATAAATGTGGCTGCAACGCCAAGGCTTGCCGCAAACCACATCAACCAACCGTATTTTTCGATATAGCGAAAAGGTATATGAATCGTGCCGACTAAAACGGCGAAGGCAAGAAGAGCAAAGATCAGCTGTTTTTTAAAGAAGAAAAGTCCATCCCCATAAGATTCAATCGCGAAAATAAAACTGGAGGAATAAACTTGAACCAGACCAATTCCAAGAAGAGCGATGATGGCAAGAAACAAGCTGCTAGACAAATATCTCAACATAAAAAAGGACTCCTAGATCAAAGTTAATCAGAAGTCCTTTTTATCGTCTATGACTCTCAAAGAGGCCCAAGAAAAGCTAGACCGCACTTGCGCGCCGTCCTACTTCCCCATTGTCGAAGAAAAACTTGCTAGTCAGCTACGATGTCGTCGTCGTTATCTTGAGTTGCAGGCTTTTTAGCAGATGTCGAAGGTGCTGCCGCTGTCGAATTTGCAGCTTTTTTGCCAACCGTTGAACAGCAGTAAATCACGCCCGCTTGGTCAGATGAATTTTTGTAGTTTGTGATTGAAAAGTTTTTTGCAGAATCACAACGACGTGCCATTTGCATGCTTAACTCAACGTCAACGTCAGGATGAAGGTCACCACTTACAAATTCACAGAACATGCCTGTGCTAGCTGCCATTTTTTCACGTTGTTCTTGGCGAGCTTTGAAAGTCCCCGAAGCACAACCTGACAATAACAAGGCTGATGAAGTAGCAAGAATAAATAGACGTTGAGAAAACACGGGCCCTCCTGGCTAAAAAAAGGGGCCTACCTCGGCCCCTTTAATATTTAAATAGAATGTCGGAAGAAAATTAATTGCTAACTTTTACAGCTAACTAAATTAGCCCATCGACCTGTGGACACGCCTACGCTAAAGCTTCGGCGCGCAGGCCCCACCTAACAGGCTAGCCTGTTAGCCGTAGCCTTGGCGAAGGTTAATGAAATTTTCTCACGATCTCTTTAAAATAGTCTCCGCGCTCTTCAAAACTGTCAAACATGTCGAAGCTTGAACAGCCTGGCGATAGCAGAACCGTGTCGCCAATCCTAGACTTTTGGTAAGCAATTAAAACGGCTTCTTCAAAAGTACCTATGAGGAAAGTTTCCGAGAAGTCGCCAAGATCACGGTTGATTCTTTCCTTGGCTTCACCCACCAGGATCAAAGTCTTAACCTTACGTTTCACTGCCGTGCGCAGAGGCTCGTAATTTAAGTTCGTGTCTTTACCACCGGCGATCAAAATCACGTTTTCATCAAATGTATCCAAAGCGCGAAGGACGGCGTGTACGTTTGTCGCTTTAGAATCGTTATAGAACATGACTCCACCCACTTTACGAACGTATTCGATACGGTGAGGAAGGCCATTGAAACTGTCGATAACTTTCTGAACCGCTTCGCGAGTCGCACCATGTTCACGAGAAGCCAAAATCGCCGCCATGATATTTTCGACGGAATGTTTACCGCGCATTTTCATGTTTTTGATTGTGAAGCTTTCGATCTCTGGACCCGTACGAACACGGATTTCATCGCCAATATTAACCGCTCCACCGATGTTCATGATTTGTGGTTCCAAGGCCGGTTTGCGAGAGAAGTAGAAAATTCTTCCGCGTTGAACCGCTGGATCGCGCGCTAGTTCAACAACGGCATTATCATCCGCATTTAAAATGCTTGTTGTTGCTTGGTTGGTATTTTTGAAGATACGGCGTTTTGCATTAACGTATTCTTCCATAGAGCGATAACGATCTAAGTGATTTTCAGCCAAGTTCGTAAACACGATGTTCATCGGTGTGAAAGTGTCACAGTGTTCAAGCATGAAGCTGGATACTTCAGCGATCACCACCTGGGCTTTTTCTTCAGAACGTAAGTAATCTACAAGCGGCTTTTCATTCGCACCACCAACCCAAGTTTTTACACCTGATTCTTTTAGGATGGCTTCAGTGATTCTTGCTACCGTCGTTTTACCGTTTGTACCAGTAAGACCGATGATCGGTTCTTTAATGAAACCCGCAGAGAATTCAAACTCGCCCGTGATTTTGATCCCTTGAGAGCGGGCATAATCAAAGATTTTTAGATTGCTTGGAACGCCTGGAGACAACACCACTAAATCTTGAGCGATGAAAGTCTTCGGGCTGTGACCACCTAATTCAAACTTGATAGGAAGATCACCCAACTGTTCAAGCTGAGTTGAAAGTTCAGGTTTTGATTTGTGATCCGTCACCGTTACTTGGGCACCATGCTTAGTCAGGAAATGCGCCAAAGACGCTCCTGTTTTACCCAAACCTACTACTAGGATTCTTTTATCTTTTAATTCACTAAACTCTTTATACATTTCCTACCTCAATTTCAGGGACGCAAGACTTAAAACCGCAAGCAAAATAGAAATAATCCAGAAACGAACAATGATCTTCGTTTCGGTTAAACCACCTAATTCAAAGTGATGATGGATCGGCGCCATTTTAAATACGCGCTTACCAGTCATCTTAAACGAAATCACTTGAGTGATTACGGAAAGAGCTTCAACTACGAAAACTCCGCCAAGAACAACCATCAACAATTCACTTTGAGTGATCACGGCCATCGAGCCTAAGAAACCACCCAAAGAAAGTGAGCCCACGTCGCCCATAAAGACCTGCGCGGGATAGGCGTTAAACCATAAAAACCCCATGCCTGCAGCAACAATCGTCGCTGCTACGGGAGTTAATTCACCGGCACCAATCACATGTGGTATTTGCAAGTAAGCCGCAATGGAAAAGTGTCCGCTAACATAAGCAAACAAACCTAAAGTCGCCGCTGAAATCATAACTGGCACAATCGCCAAACCATCAAGACCGTCAGTCAAGTTCACCGCATTCGCAGTTCCTACGATCACTAGGGAAGCAAATGGAATATAAAGATATCCAAGATCCAAGCCCGCAGTTTTAATGAACGGAACTGTAACAATCGTATTCAATCCATAAAAATGAACCAGGGCTGCTACTACGCCACCGCTAATTAGGAATTCACCAGCGAGACGGATTTTTCCTGAAAGACCTTTAGAGTTTTTCTTACTTACTTTGAGCCAGTCATCCATGTAACCGATCAAACCAAAACCCCAAGTGATGATAAGCACAGCCCACACCAAAGGGTTTGCCATATCCACCCACAGCAAGCAGGGGATCAAAGTAGAAAGAAGAATCAAACCTCCACCCATTGTTGGAGTACCTGCTTTTTTCTTATGTGTTTGCGGGCCATCATCGCGAATAGCTTGCCCAAAATGTTTTAATTGAAGGCGTTTAATAAAGTAGGGACCCCACATCCAGCACAGCAAAAACGCAGTGAAAAATGCAATGAAAGTTCTAACGGTAATATATCTAAAGACATTCAATGGAGAAAACTGATCGGCCATTGAATAGAGCCATTGGTAAAGCATGCTGCGTTCATCCCCTCTAGATGCAAAATTTAAAATTTATGTGGAACTTAAAGGGTTTAGCACAGCCACCTAGACGAAAGCAAGAAAAGATTTATAAGTATATGATTTAACTGAATTTTTACCAATCCAGTGTAGCCCAGCAACCTTCACCACTTTCACGTTCAATAGTGCTAAAATTTTGAGTGAATCCATTGGGGCTTGCCACGCCGAAGCCTTAGCGAAGGCGGGAGGTTGTTGTGAAAATCGCATTAAAAGACCACATGAGCAGAAAGCTGATTACTATCAATCAAGGAGCCACAGTGGCTGAGGCCTACCGATTGATGACGAACTTTTGGATTCGTCACCTGCCAGTAATGGATGAAAAAGAAGAGTTCATCATTGGTATGCTTTCTGAACGAGATCTTTTACGTGCCACAAACACGAATACACCCGTTGAAAAAGTAATGAGCACTCCAATTCGCACTTTCAGTGAAGACACACCCATCAAAGCAGTCGTTGAAGCCATGATCGAAGAAAAAGTATCAGCTTATCTGATTACTAAAGATGATGAGGTTATTGGTATCGCTACCACAGAAGATATGATGGTTCTGCTTGATCAAATGTTAAAACGCGGTGATGCCGGACACGGTTGGGTATTAAATGAAATACTCATCAACCCTGCCCTGCAAAGAACTGCTTATATGCTAGGTCAGGCGGGAATTTAATTAATTACTTCTCACCAAAATCAAGAGGTTCACAAGGATATACGAAGCGTTCAAGCTTTGTTCCGCGGGATGCTTTTACCACGGCGATATCCCCTTCGCGCAGAAGTTGCGCTAAATCTTTTCCCGAAGCTTCTTGGAAATCTTTTTCTACTGAAGCGGGATTGCTGAAACCTGCTTTGCTAAGACCGTTTTTAAAGGCAGAAAAATCATCACCGATGAAGTATACTTTATCAAAGCCCGCAGCCCCTACCCATGTTCCTAGTTCTTCATGAAGAGCCGCTGATTCATTGCCTAACTCGCGCATCTGGCCGAAGACTCCCACTTTTTTTCCAGGCACCGACAACAATTTCATGTTGTCGATCAAGGCCTTCATACTGTCAGGATTTGCGTTATAGGCATCAAAGATCATTTGCGCACCGGATTTTAAATGCACGAGCTGGTTACGGCCCCAGTTTGTTTTACACTGAGGAAGCCCCTGCCAAATTTGTTCTGGTGTTAAACCTGCTGCCAAAGCAACCGAAGCTGCTGCCATCAAGTTTGTCAGGTTTTGGGCTCCGAATACTTGAACTCGTGCTGTACCTTCTTTGCCTTTGATTTTTCCTTTTATCGTCAGCTCCGTCATGCTCATCGAAGAAATCACAAAATGCACATCGGCTCTTGGATCTTCAGATGAGAAGGTGATGAGCTTTTCCTTAGGATACTTCTCAAGGGCTTTCACGTACATATTGTGAGTTTGAGCGTTATCTAGGTTGTATACTCTTAAGGTGTTTGGATTTGCTGCTTCGTAGATTTCTTCTTTGGCTTCAGCGACCTTTTCGATAGAGCCAAAAAATTCCATGTGGGCTCTACCCACCATAGTGCATACGACGACATCGGGTTCAGCAATTTTAACTAGTTCAGTAATTTCACCAGCGTGATTCATACCCATTTCAACGATCGCCACATCCTTTGTTGGTGGTAATTGCAACAAAGTAAAAGGCACGCCCCAGTGGTTATTAAAACTTCCCTTGTTGTAGTGAACGTCTTTGACCGTTCCAATCAAGGCCGCCGAAAATTCTTTGGTCGTTGTTTTTCCATTAGAACCGGTAATACCAATAACCGTCGCTTTGGCTTCACGGCGTGCGTAGGTACCAAGTCTTTGCAAAGCTTTTAAGGTGTCAGGAACCTTTAAGATAGTGACTTGGCCTTTAAGTTTATTGGTCTGTTCATTTTCTTCATGAACCAACAACCCGGCAGCTCCTTGTTGAGCCGCTTTATCTAAAAACTGATGAGCATCAAACGCTTCACCTTTAAGAGCGATAAAAAGCTGACCTTTTAAATCGACGCGAGTATCTGTGCCGATACCAGAAAAATTTTTTTCTTTGAGGCTGACCGATTGGGCACCGGTGACTTTGATGATGGTTTGCACGTCCATGGCTCTCATTAGTTTCTCCCGTTTAACGCTTCTTGCGCCACCTTCACATCACTGAAGGGGAATTTTTCTTTACCAATAATTTGATAATCTTCATGGCCTTTTCCGGCGATTAGAATCACGTCGCCAGAAGCCGCTTTTTTTACGGTATCAAAGATTGCTTCTTTGCGATCAATGATCACCGTGGTTTTTTCTGAATCATTTGCTGATAGACCTGCGACCACATCTTGAATGATCGTGTTAGGGTCTTCCGTGCGAGGGTTATCTGATGTGACAACGACGTGGTCTGAAAACTTCAGCGCCATTTGTGCCATCAAAGGACGTTTTCCTTTGTCCCGGTCACCACCACAACCAAAAATAGTCCAGATGCGGGCCCGTGAGTTGAGATTTTCACGCACCTGTCTAAGGGCTGTCAGAACATTTTCTAAAGCATCCGGTGAATGGGCGTAATCTACGAAGATAGAAAGATCTTTAGAATTCGGAACAGACTGCAAACGACCCGGCACACCCGTAAAGCTATTGAGGGCTTTGATGCAAATTTCCAATGGAACGCCTGCAGATAATCCGGCTCCTAAAGCAGCCATGGCATTCATCACGTTGTGATTGCCTGACATTGGCAGTTCAATTTCGCCTTCACCTTTGGGAGTGATCACTTTAAATCTAGTCAGCGCGAAATCCATTCTTTGAATTTCAAAACGAAGATCTGAATCATCAGTCCCATAGGTCCACAACGTCGCAGGGTCAGCAACTTTCAAACGACGTCCATATTTATCAGCGATATTAACAATGGCAAAAGTGGATGGTTTTGAAGTTTTCCACAGCAAGTCAGTGAAAAGCTTTTGTTTGGCTTCAAAGTAGTTTTCCATGGTCTGATGATAATCCAAGTGATCACGGGTCAGGTTCGTAAAGATCACTGTATCAAAAGGAACACTGTGCACGCGCTTTTGATCAAGGGCATGGGAAGAAACTTCCATCGCTACTGCTTTTGCCCCGGAATCACGGAACTCACGCAATCTTTTTTGTAAGAAGATGGGATCCGGTGTCGTCATATCTGATGGCCACACCTTATCTAACAGATGATGGTTAACAGTACCGATGACTCCCGTGGGGATGTTCCCGGCATTTAAAATAGCTTCGGTCATATAGGTGACTGAAGTTTTTCCGTTAGTCCCCGTCACCCCAACACAGAATAATTCTTCTCCGGGGTCATTTTGAATTCGACTGGCTAATAGATCTAAAGCTTCTCGGGTGTTTTCAGTTTTGACAATCAAGCCGTGAAAAGTTGCAGGCACTTGGGAAGTGTCCTCCACCACCAACGCAGCCGCACCTTTCCCCGCAGCATCTGCTAGGAAAGAATGG
Source organism: Bdellovibrio bacteriovorus (assembly GCA_041888585.1). GTDB lineage: Bacteria > Bdellovibrionota > Bdellovibrionia > Bdellovibrionales > Bdellovibrionaceae > Bdellovibrio > Bdellovibrio bacteriovorus_I. The sequence goes on from CP168971.1 coordinate 2,783,347, forward strand.
CCATCGTGCTGGCTTCCACGGATAGCCACAAAGACGGAATCTTGTGTTACTTTTCTTGCGTCGTTATACAAGCCAGAAATTTCTAGCTCTGAAGAAAGAGCAGCATCCGGAACACCAGGAATGACTGAAAAAAGATCTTTTATTTTCATTGTATTTCGCCCTAGACCTGCATTTAAGAGTAGCGTATGACGAAGTTATGAGACAACTCGGAAAAATACATTGCCAAGAAATAAATAAAGACGATAACGCACCTTGGGTTATCTTTTTTCACGGTTTCGGTGCGGATGCGAATGATCTTTTCTCGTTAGCCGAAATGATTCCTCAGAAAAAGACCTTCAATTGGCTTTTTCCCAATGGAATTTTAGAAGTACCTATCGGCCCGGCGTGGATGGGGCGTGCTTGGTGGACCATCGACATGATGGAAATTCAACGGGCTGCAGAACGCGGCGAGCATCGTGACTTTAGCAATGACACTCCAAAGGGAATGTCAAAAGCCTTTGACATGGCTTCAGAAATGCTAAAACAAATGAAAATCCCGTGGAGCAAAGTCGTCCTTGGTGGTTTCAGCCAAGGCGCGATGTTAGCAACCGAACTTTATCTTAGAGCTCCTGAGAATCCAGCTGGTTTAATCATTATGTCAGGGACTTTGGTGCATCAAGAAGAATGGAAAAAATTAGTCCCAGCCCGCGCAGGCCAAAAGTTTTTCCAAAGCCACGGTGAAGGCGATCCAATCTTGGGCTTTAAACAAGCTCAGAAACTTGAAACACTTCTGACCCAAAATGGCATGAAGGGATCGTTAACTGGTTTCCGCGGTGGACATGAAATCCCACCGGGAGTCATCACTAAGATCGGCGAATACTTAAATAGCTTAGAAGTTTAATTCGACAGGAAAAGTTCGGAGATAACTTCTTTTCCGAACTTTTCTAACTTGTGATCGCCAACGCCGTGAACAGATCTCATGTCGTTCAGATCTTTTGGATTTTTAATCGCCAAGTGTTTCAATGTTTGATCACTAAACACCACGAATGCCGGAGCATCCAGTTCTTTGGCTTTTTCTTTACGCCATTTCTTCAGCAACTCAAAGCGCGCTTCTTGCTTGGCATCCATAACCAAATCTATTTCTGCCGCCTTTGGTTTTTTTGATTTCGTAAGAGTCGTTTTAAGTTTGTCCAATGTTTGATCAAACATCATCACTGGAACTGCAGGTTTCACGACTTTACGGTTTGATTTTGGATCACAGTTATCACAATGACCACAACGCTCGATACGTTGGGAGTCTTTGTAGTACGTTAAAATCTCTGCATGACGACATTCACTGCCTTCAGAATAATTCACTAATGCTTCGAGATTGCGCCATCGGGCACTTTTAATTTCTTCTGGAGCTTCAGAACTATGAATGAAATAAGACTGCAGGCCTTTGTCTTTCTTTGAATACAAGGTAAGACAAGTTGAATTGTTGCTATCACGCCCGGCACGCCCCATTTCCTGATAAAGGGCATCGATATTCGCTGTGATTTGGTAGTGCACCACTAAGCGTACGTCGGGCTGGTCGATTCCCATTCCAAAAGCGTTGGTTGCAACTAAGATTCTTAAGTCCCCTTTTGTGTAAGCATCTTGGGTTTGCGCACGAATTTCAGGTGAAAGACCGGCATGATAAAAACCCACTTGTTTAAATTTTTTTTGCAAAAGCTCCGCTGTGGCTTCAGTCACTCGGCGGGTGCCACAATAAACGATGATGCGACCTTCGGGGGTTTGCTTAATACTTTGCAAAAGAAATTCAAGCTTTGCTTCTTCGTTTTCACAAAGCTCTACCTGATAATACAAGTTTGAACGATAGAACCCGTGGACCATACGTTCTGGGGCTTGGAGTTGAAGGTGCTTAGAAATATCATCAAGAACCGTTGGCGTCGCAGAAGCCGTCAGAGCCAGGATGGGAACTTGCGGGCAAAGCTTTTTTAAAACATTCAGCTGCGCATACTCTTCACGGAAGTCATGACCCCATTGAGAAACGCAGTGGGCTTCATCAACTGCAAAAAGCGCGATGGGCCGTTGTTGTATCCATTTTTGGAATCCTTCTTTCTGAGCCCGCTCTGGAGATAAATACAAAACAAAGGCTCCCCCTTTGTTCAGTTCAGCAAAGACCTCCCGCTTTTCATCATCAGACTGGCCCGAATGCAAACATCCAGCTGGGATCCCTAATCTTTTAAGTGCTGTAGTTTGGTCTTTCATCAAAGCGATCAATGGAGAGATGACGATAACCAGTTGTTGAAAATGAACCGCTGGATATTGATAACAAAGGGATTTGCCGCCGCCAGTTGGCAATACGGCTAGGACGTCTTTTTTTTGCAAGACCGCTTCAATGATTTCTTTTTGACCACGGCGAAACTGGGATAGATTAAAATATTTATTTAAAATTCCAGCATCCGCAGATGAAGAACCGTGCACAAAAGAATTGGATTGCATGGCTGACACTTTCACTTAGAACACCCCTTGCGGCAATTTAAAATCATCGCCTCCGCAAAGCGTCTAGCAAATGAATGACCCTAGTCAACGTAGGGAATGCTTGACTCGCTGGACTTTGCTGAATCCGAGCTTCGTTTTTTATCCTGTCGTCATCATGCCGCTTGCAATACCAGTGACTGTTTCCCGTAAAAGCGGAATATTTTTTTCTTCCAAAGCAATAAGTTGCAAAACATTCAGCGGGTGAATCAAAGGTGAGCGCAAACGAATGCTGGTTTCAAGCCACGGGCGATACCATAACAAACTTTGTTGTTGGGATATTTCCTTCACCGCGATCTGACAGTACCGGTATTCTTCCTTAAAACGCCTCATGAATTTTTGAACTCTAGAATCCGGCAGTTTGGAAGAGCGCAGGTACATTTCAAAAATATCGAGTTCAATTTTTTCTAAGGTGAAACCAAGGACTTTAATATAGGATCGAAACAGCGCTGACTGCTTAAAAGTTTTTTTATACTGAGTTTTTTCGGCTGAAGAAAGACTGCGCCAATAGGAACCCACTCCCCACCAGCTCGGAAACAAGGTGCGGGTCTGTGTCCAACATAAAACCCATGGGATGGCGCGAAGACCCTTTAAATTTACCGGCCCCTGGCGTTTTGCCGGCCGAGATCCCAGTTTTAAATTTTTCAGATAAGAATAGGGCGTTGCTTTTTCAATCAGATCCAAGAACTCAGGTTCTTTTAAAATATTTTGGTAAGAAGTTTTCACACTTTCAGCTAGGGCTGCTAAAAGCTTCTTGTGATTTTCTTTTGCTTTATATCTTGCTTCATCCCGTGCAACGGCAAAACGCTGAAGTTGCTTTTCTAAAATCTCGGGCTGTGAGTAATTGCGATATATCATCTCTCCTTGCACGGTCACTTTCACTGTGGTTAAAGCTGACGGAGGCCACCATTCTGTTTGTTCTTGAATAGAACCGCCACCGCGTTCGACACTGCCTCCAGAACCATGGAAGAAAATTGGATTTAAGCCATAAGAAGAAATCTTTTTTTCTAATTCATGTAAAGCAGAGGAAATTAAATACCGCGATGGCCATGAGCCGTTTTCTTTTGCCGAGTCAGAATAGCCAAGCATGACTTCAACATTGCCTGACCAGTATTCTTTTATAAGCTTTCGTCGTGCTGGAATCTTTAGAAATTCACTGATGATGGAAACAGAGTTTTGCAACGAATGAGCGCTTTCAAACAAAGGAACCACGGGCAAACGGGCAATCCCGAGATGTTTTTTAACCAAAGCCATTCCTGCGGCGATATCATCAGCTGATTCGGTTTGGCTTAAAATAAAACCTTTCACATAAAGTCGAGGGTCATGTTTCGGCGTTATGGTAGCTAAAAGCTTTAACATGCGTGCGATCGCCAGGGGCTTTTTTTGTTTTAAAGCCTCATGAACCAATCCACTTTCTTCCCGTATTTCAAGCGGCACCACCAAGCCCGGAAATGTATCAATCAGTATTCGCAGATCAATCAATGTAGCTGAATCGACATTAAATATTTCGCGATAGGTTTGTGTCAGAAATATCAGCTGCGCGCGAAGATCATGAACTCTTTGGGCATCACCCCGCTTTATTGTTTTTAAATATCTGAGATCTTTTTTAAGGTCTTTTATTCGAGTGTAAAATCGGCTGATTTGCTTTTTACTTTGGCTCGCCGAATGCTGTAAGGGCTTTAAATCTAAAAGCAGTTTTTCAACTCGCTCTTGAAAGTACCTTAAGAAAAATCCCCGGGCCATTTGCAAACTGCCAAGCATGGTTTTTTCATCGACTCCCGGATGGCCATCCTTATCCCCGCCGACCCATGTACGAAGATAAAACGGTTGTTTTTCTTTAATTCGTGAAATCGTAAGATCTAGAATCTCTCTTTGCAAAGCCAGAGTATAAATATATTCTGCTTCGTCCATCACTGTGGGTTTGCGCTGCTTAGACATCGGCAAACGCCATAACCATTTCAAAATTTCTTCAAGCTTTTGCAAATCCACACTCGAGGGATTTTCCAAGTGTTTTTCTAAAAGCGTCTGCAGTTTCTTAAAATAGTAAATAACATCCGAAGAACGGGACTCCGTGGGATGGGCCGTGAGCACATGGACAGTTCGTCCATATTTATGTTGAACTTTCATCGCGTCTTCCGCTGGTGCTTCAGCCCTTAAACGATAGGTGCGGTAAGCCGCTTCGCAAGAATTAATAATTTCTAACATCAATGAAAAAGAATGAGCGACTTGAAATCTTTGATCTTCAGTTAAACCCGCCAATTCTTCCTTTAGTTTCATGAGTCCTGAAACTTTTTGACCCCGTGAAGACTTTACGAAACTACGGATTTTTTCAATTCGCTTGAATTCCTGAATACCCAATTCGTCGCGAATGGTTTTACCCAGTTGTGTTACTGCCCAGTCAACTAAGCGGGTAAGCTCTTTTGGAAGTGTCTTTGCCATTCAATAACTATCAGTGAGTGAATAGCAAAGAACACCTTATGTTTGTGAAATTACTAGCGCAGGATGACTGTGATTTCTTTTGTGCTTGGCAACTGTGTTCCTACATTGGGAACTACTTCACTGACCACGCCTTGACCTTGGAACTTTACTTTTATGTCCTGCCCGCTGACTCTGCGAAGAACTTCGCGGGTTGTTAAGTTCATGATATCTGGAACTGTTTCACCGACTGGAACCTCAGTAACTTTATCTAGTTCAGTGGCCGTGATGAGGACCTTGTTTTCAACCGGTTTTTCCACCGCTGGTTTCGAAACTGTCGCGACTTTGCGTTTCATCACTGGTTTTGCTTCTTCAGCTAAAGGTAGTGGAGCAATACCTTCTTTTCTGACCGCATATGAAGCAATTCTTGAAAAGATAGGGGCTGCCACGGTGGCACCGTAGTAGGCTTTTCTTGGTGAATCCACTGCAATGTAGATCACAAATCTTGGATCATTTGCGGGGATAAAACCACCAAAGCTAGAGATATAAGCACCTTTTAAATATCCGCGACCATTGGGATTTACTTTTTGTGCAGTACCCGTTTTACCACCTACCATAAAGCCATCGACGCGGGCATTACCACCAGTCCCGATTCCTGTTGTTACACCGACAAGCATTGCGCGCATTTGTGCGGCTTGCTCTGCAGATAAAACGCGGCGGATTGGTTTTACTTTTGTTTCTGTTAATTGCCCCGTTTCGGCATCGCGGATTGATTGCACAATATATGGAGTATTTAAAACACCACCGTTAGCAATCGCCGCAAATGCATTGGCAATTTGCAGCGGTGTTGAAGAAATACCGTGACCGAATGAAATATTACTTAATAAGTGCTGACGCCATGGCAGAGCTTGCACCATGCCGCGGGCCTCCCCTGGAAGATCGATACCGTTTTTTTGACCAAAGCCAAAATCCAACAAACCTTGGCGCAAACGATCAGAACCCATTTTAAAGGCGATCTTTGTTGTACCCACGTTTGAAGACACCGCAAGAATCTCACTCACTGTAAGATCTTCGAATTTTTCTTTTGATTCAGCTTCACGAATGATGCGGTCGCCGACTTTGAAGCTCCCCTTTTCACAGTAGAACTTCGTATTAGGTTGTATCAGATTTTCACGAAGTGCCGCTGCAATAACAAAGGTCTTCATGGTTGAACCAGGCTCAAAGGCATCGGTAATAATTTTATTACGACGGAACTCTGCTGGAGTCTTCATCGCTTTATTCACGTCAAAAGTTGGAGCAGAAGCTAAAGCCAACACCGCAGATGTTTTTGCATCAAGCACGACGCCGACCGCATGATCAGCCTCAAAAGTTGAAACCGCATTTGCAAGTTCGCTTTCTAAGCGGTATTGCAGTTCTGAATCGACGGTTAAACGAAGCTCACTACCTTCAGGATTTTCGATGAACATCAAACCATCATTAATTAACGGTCTGCCACGGGCATCACGTTTTACTGAAACCTTCTTTTGATTTCCCGCAAGCAATTGGTTGTGGGAAAGTTCTAAACCTTCAAGCCCCTGACCTTCGCTGCCAAGAAAACCAATAGTTTGCGCTAACAAAGTTTCATTTGGATAAACACGGCGCCATTCCTCAACGAAAGAAAGACCACGGATATCCCATGACTTAATCTCATCCGCTTTCGCTTGATCCAACATTCGATGAATCCACACGAAACGTTTATTGCCATCTTTGATCTTGGCAAAAACAGATTCAGGAGATTGATTCAAAACCTTTGCTAATTTCTTGGCAACGACTTTGCGGTTTTCTAAAAGTTTTGGATCGGCATACAAAGAATAGGCTGTAGTCGACATCGCAAGATCGCGACCCGTGCTATCAACGATAGCTCCACGGCGCGCTTGCAAAGTCACCTTCGTTTGGAATTGACGGTTCTGCAAAGAATTCAATCGGTCATTAGGCGCAAATTGCAGATAACCGGCGCGCAAAATAAGCATCGACCACAGAAATAAAATTCCGACGAAAATAATTACTATACGTGATTTCAATTACAGGTCCTTTTTTGCGACGTTCTTAACTACAGGATCCAGGTTTGTAGATACTGGGCCACCCAAATGAATAATTTGGTTAGCTTGTACTTTTTTAAGCGTGAACTTCTGCTGAGCTACAGAATCCAACAGTTGTGGACGAGTGACCTTCGCTAAGGCGATTTCTTTCACTCTTTTTTCTTCCCACACTTTTTTATGTTCGCGGGTCAGTTTTAAAACACTGTAGCCCATGCGTCGCTCTTCCATTTGCAAGAAGACGATGGAAAACAAAGTAAAGATAATGACTAAAATACTTAAGAAGGGTTTGAGCTGCTTAAAGTTGTTTGAGTTCATCCTGAACACTCCTCTCAAAAACCCGTAGTTTCGCTGAACGCGAACGGGAGTTCCTGTCACACTCTTCCTGAGTTGGTACAATCACTTTTTTATAAACAGATCTGCCAAAATCCTCCGCCGCGCGGAAGATGTTTTTTACTATGCGATCTTCCAATGAATGAAAGCTAATGACGGCAAGGCGTCCTCCGGGATTCAGTGCTTTCATCATCGAAGGCAACGCTTCAGCGACAACTTCTAATTCGGAATTAACAGCCAAGCGTAACGCCATAAAATATTTTGTCGCTGGATGGTGGCCTTTTACTTGCCAACCATCGACTCTTTCGATGAGGCCCGCAAGCTGACTTGTAGACTGAAATGCTTTGGTTTTGCGATCATGAACAATCGCACGCACGACACGAGCCGGACGATAAACTTCGCCGTACTCTTTAAAGATTCGAATGAGTTCATCCTCTGATGCCGTATTTACTAACATCTCAGCCGTCAATCCTTGTTGCTGATTCATTCGCATATCCAGGGGGCCGTCGTGATAAAAACTAAAGCCTCGTTCCGCCTGGTCCAACTGCGGGGAACTTACACCTAGATCTAAGAGCATCATATCAAAGTTATTTAGATTGTGATCTGAAAACTGTGAGAAATTTCCATGGATTACCTTTAACTGGCCCTGCTCGACTTCGGTCTTGAAACGCTCTTTTGCGAAATTCACTGCGACTAGATCTTGGTCCATGACAGTGGCTTTCATCTGGGGGATCACAAATTTCATCGCCGAATAATGACCACCGCGCCCGAAAGTTCCGTCGAAATATTTAGGTTCTGCCTTATCGCGAAACGGATAAAACGCGGCAAGAACTTCTTGAAGCAAAACGGGATAGTGCTCAGGGGAAAACTCGAATGGCAACTCGACCTTTGGCGGGATCACTTCTGTGACGATTTCGACTCTTTCGCCTGATTTAGGTTTATACTTTTTCATCGTCTCCGCCTGTCTTTCCGTAGGAAACACAGAGTAGAAAATGAATTGCAGACTCTGTGGTCACTTTCAAGCTATGAATAATTTAATTGAGCGTCAAGTCGCTTTGCCTTAGTCTTGAAGTATAGATTTCTTCGAGAATTTATCAGGATGTGAATTTCGATGCTAATTAACTGTCCACGGTGTGGGTTTCAACAACCTAAAGATAAGTACTGTGCCCAATGTGGCGTAGACATGGAGACGTACCGTCCGGCAGCTCCTCCAGCATGGAAAAAGTTTTTTGGTAATCCTTTAGTACAACTGTCTTTATTAGCCCTGGTTGCAGGTGGCGTTAGCATCACCCTATATCAAAAGGGCCAACAAAGTCTTGAGCGCCGAGTTTCCTATTTAAAATCTCCTGTTCAAATAAATCAGGTTTCGCAAAATCTGCCACCGGCTGAGGTCAGCGAACTAGAAGAGCTTCCCTCCGCTTCCGATCAAGCTTCGCAAAATCCTGATACTGATGCGAGTGATGGGACTATCACTGCGACCAAAGTTACTGCTGCGGCTCCGGCGGGCAAGCCCGACACTGCCGCGTTAGATGGCGGTGCAGTTAAGGATGGTCGTGCTGTTGCTCGCACTTCGGGCCCGCGATTAGTGGTTTATTACGCTGAGGTCGGTCGCGGAACTTTAAATCGCATCGTTAATGATAGTCGCAGCACTGGCCAGTACATGAACTTTAACGATTACTCTGCGGGAATTCTGCCAAATCTTTCTAGGGCTTTGTCTTCTCCACAAATTTTAATTCTTCACAAGGAAGAACGCACTGTCGATAACGCCAAAACTTTGCAATGGTCCTACGGTTTAAAAGATCGCCGGGATCCCAACGTTGAAATTGGTTTGACCACTTTCTTTGAGATCAATGAAATGGAAGGCAACAACCTGCGCGGAAATATGGAAATCCAAAGAACCTGGAGAGAGATGAATCCTTCCGGTGGTTTTGAAATCCAACGCAAATCCTTTCCTGCTATTTTTGAAATCGGCAATGACTCTGGTTTTTTTATGGCGGGAGTGATGCCGACCCAATCTAATCTAGAAAATGAACAAGAACTCACGACAATCGATATTTACAAGATCTTGCGCTCCCCTCGTTTCAGAGAAGGAAATAGCGAGTTCGTGATTTTTGTTGAGTTCGCAAAAGGCAACTAACTGCCAAAGGCCACCACCATGGAATTTCAACGGGAACTTGACCATTATTATGGTCCGCAGGTTCATATTATCGATAGCCCCTTTTTAAACGGTCTTCTTGCCCAACTTTGTTCACCTCAGTGTTTTCAACCTGAAGTAAACCGCATCGTAGAAGTTCTTTATACTCATCTAATTTCAATAACGGTAAATAACGAATTTGCGATTGAAAAGTTTGAAACCATCACACGCATGAATGAATACCATCCTGACGTAAAACTTAAAACCAGTCGGATTGCTCCAGAACAGAAAGCCGTGACGGTAAATCTGGCTCGCGCAGGAACTTACCCAAGTCACATTTGTTACAACTTTCTTCATTACGCTTTGCCTGCTTTAAACATTCGCCAAGATCATATTTTTTCTGCGCGGGTGACAAACAACAAAGAAATCGTCACCGGCGCTGAGTTTGGTGGCATGAAAATCGGTGGGGATGTTAAAAACGCCCACGTCATTTTCCCTGACCCGATGGGCGCAACCGGTAACACCATGGTCACCGCGGTGAACCACTATAAAACCCATATCGCAGGGCCAGCGCGTAAATTTATCGCCTTAAACCTAATCGTAACGCCAGAGTATTTGAAGAATGTACTTAAAGCCCACCCCGACGTCGTAATCTATGCCTTAAGACTTGACCGAGGACTATCCCCTCAGGCAGTTTTAGATGCAATTCCTGGCCAGTTTTGGGATCAGGAGCGCGGCTTAAACGACAAACAATACATCGTTCCAGGCGGCGGCGGATTCGGCGAAATCATGAACAACTCTTTTGTATAACCGTAGACTTATACGAGATTAGGAAACGAAGATGACGAACTTGACCTTAAAACCTTACATCACCGAAGAACAAATCCAGGAAAAAGTTAAAGAACTGGGCGCACTTCTTTCTAAAAAATTTAAAAATGAAAAAGTAGTCGCGGTGTGTGTTCTTAAGGGTTCTTTCATGTTTTATTCTGATCTTATCCGCAACATCAACGCTGACATCACTTGCGAATTCTTTGGTGTTGCTTCTTACCACGGCGGAACGTCTTCATCTGGCGAAGTGAAAGTAACGTTGGATCTAGCAAGTCCCGTTGAAAACTGCCACGTTATCCTTGTTGAAGACATCATCGATACTGGCTTAACAATGAATTACTTAAAAAACTCAATCAATTCGCGCAAACCAAAAAGCCTTACAACAATCGCGCTTCTTGAAAAACCAGATGCACTAAAAGTGAAATGCGATATCGACCACGTAGGTTTCAGAATTCCAAATGACTTCGTAGTTGGCTACGGCCTTGATTACCAAGGTTACTACCGCAACCTTCCATACATCGCCCAAGTACAAAACTTCCAATAGCGGCGGACGCCGGCGCAGGCTGGAGCAGCACCGAAATTTAGTGAATAGAAAAGGGAGCTCTAAAAGCTCCCTTTTTTTATTTCTGACGCTGTGTAGACCCAAAAAAGAAGCAGGCACTTTTTGGCGGCTGTTAGGGTTTTAGACAGCGGAATTGGGGTTTAAACCAATAGGTTGTTTGGGGTGAAAGGTATGGGGCTTGCTTTAGGTTTCGGTGGAATAAAAACCTAAGGAGTCTTCTATGAAAATCAGCTCGATCTTGTTGAGCGGTCTTTGTGCAACTTTGATCCCGGCGATGAGTTTTGCTGGTCAGATTTCTGGAACTATTGGTGTTCGTCTGGTTATTACCGCGAATGGTGCTACTTCATCTTCGTTATCTTCAGATCCAAGTGCTTATAGCAATTATCAAAGCATGGCTATTTTAACTAACGCTGCTAATGGCGAAACGGTTGATATCTTGGTGAATGGTCAGAAGGTCGCCTCGGCTATTTCACAAAACGGAACCATCCACGTTGAAATCAGCTGGAAGCAAGAAGACTCTGTAAACTTGTCTTTCCGTTCTTCAGGAAAAGATGTTCAGGTTCTGCAAACGGCTTATGTGAACAGCAATACTGCAGCTCCAAAAATGACGCCGCAGACTTATACCCAGAAAGTAACTGTGGAAAATGCAGATGGCACTACTTCAACTAAGAACGTTGAAGTGCAAACTGTTGTGATTGAATACTAAAAAATAAAAAGGGCTGAATTTCTTCAGCCCTTTAATCCTGAACGCTCCCAATTGATTATTTTAAATCAAATAACAAGAATTCAGTTTCTTTATTCGCGCGAATCTTTAATAGATCCTCTTCCTGAACAGCCAAACCATCACCGGATTGCAAGGTTTTACCATTTACATCCAATTCGCCTTCAGCCAATTGCACCCAAGCACCACGGCCTGGTCGCATTTTAAACTCTAGCGTCTTACCTGGTTCCAACACAGATGCATATAGATCCACATCTTGATGAATTTTTTGACTGTTATCCCGACCGTCTTTGGAAACCAAGAGTTTTAACTGATTTAGTTTCTGCTCTTTAGTGAAAGACTGCTGAGTGTAGCCAGGCTGCACACCGACCGTGTCAGGTTGAATCCAAATTTGGAAAAGGCGTAAATCTTCATCAGGAGAAGGATTGTATTCCCCGTGACGAATGCCCGTTCCAGCATGCATCGTTTGAATTTCACCCGCTGTAATCTGTCCAACATTACCAAGGCTGTCTTTATGCTCGACGCGGCCTTGTAATACGTAAGTGATGATTTCCATATCACGATGAGGATGCATTGGGAAACCTGACGCTTTTGCGATCCAATCTTGGTTAATGACTCTTAAATCACGAAATCCCATAAATTTTGGATCGTAATAATCACTGAAAGAGAATGTGTGATGAGATTTCAACCATCCACCAAACTCGGCATAGCCTCTTTCTTCTGATTTTCTTAAATAAAGCATAATTGTCTCCTTGGGTCTTTGCCCACAGTGCTGATTCAAAAAGCACCAGCTCAAGTAAAAACAGTATACAAAACTAGACGATCTAAAAAAATTATAATTTTTTTATTAACATGATCTAATTTTTAGATATACTTAAAGACGATGACACTAGATCAATTGCAAGTCCTACAAACCATCGTAAAATTAGGAAGCTTCAGAGCAGCCTCCCAGGAGTTGCATCGCGCTCAAAGTGCTGTCAGCTATGCCATTAGAACTTTGGAATCAGAGCTGGATTTTAAATTATTCACTCGCGATCAGTATCGCCCGCAGCTCACCCCGCAAGGACGTGCTTTTTTAAAAAAAGCTGACGATCTGATTTTTCAATTATCTGAACTTCAAGAAACAGCAGAGTTTTTAAAACGAGGACATGAACCGATCATTCGCTTAGCCGTCAGCGCACTGTGGCCCCTCCCGTCATTGATCAGTGCCCTAAAGGAATTTAAAGCGAAGTTTCCCCACACGGAAATCAAGATTATTCACGATGTTCTTAGTAACGATGAACAACTGTTGGAGGATCATGCTGATATAGCCCTGGGACATATCTTTAACGAACAAAGCCTTCTGGTTGCGGAAGAGCTTTTCACTGTGAATATGGTGGCCGTATGCTCTGCCGATCACCCTTTGGCAAAGTTCAAGGGTAAAGCGACAACTCAAGAGCTGGCAAAACATCCCCAAATCATTATGTCGAGCACAGTGAAAAGTTCCAACCGATCCGCCGCTATCATTAATCCTGATAACGTGATTTCGGTGCAGGATTATTTAACTAAGAAAGAGTTCTTAGTAGCCGGCCTAGGCTGGGGCCGAATGCCCGAACATCTAGTTAAAGAGGAAATCAAGAAAAAATCCCTGGTTACAGTGATAAATAAGCCCCATGTCACGACGGTCCACATCGCGCGTCACTCGCAAAAGGAGTTGGGCCCCTGCGGTAAATTCCTCTGGAATTATTTTTCGCATAGACAAAAAAAGGGCGTTAAATAAACTACAACCAGCCACTAGGGTTGGCGAGAAGTAGGCATATGCAAGGCGGAGTGAAGCGAAGAACCGCACAACGCAGTCAGATGCCTGCTTATCGGCGACCCCTCCGATGGAACGAGGTCACCCGATGAAGCAGTATCACGATTTACTTAAAGACGTCTTAGAAAATGGAATCAAAAAAGAAGACCGCACAGGAACTGGCACCATTTCTATGTTCGGTTATCAAAGCCGTTACAACCTTGAAGAAGGTTTTCCACTTCTGACAACAAAAAAGCTTCATACCCGTTCTATCTTTCACGAACTCTTGTGGTTTTTAAAAGGTGACACCAACATCAAATATCTTCACGACAACAAAGTGACGATCTGGGATGAGTGGGCAGATGAAAATGGTGACCTCGGACCGGTGTACGGTAAACAGTGGCGCTCTTGGGCCACTGCAGATGGTCGCACCATTGATCAAATCTCCAACGTCGTTAACCAGATTAAAAACAATCCAAATTCCCGTCGTTTGCTCGTAGTAGCATTCAATCCTGGTGACGTAGATAAAATGGCTCTTCCCCCGTGCCATGCTTTCTTCCAATTTTATGTGGCCAACGGAAAACTATCTTGCCAGCTTTATCAACGAAGCGCGGATATCTTCCTTGGAGTTCCATTTAACATCGCAAGCTACGCGCTTCTAACTCACATGATTGCGCAAGTTTGTGGCCTGGGCGTAGGCGACTTCATTCACACCTTAGGTGATGCGCATTTGTACTTAAACCACCTTGAACAAGCGCAATTGCAATTAAGCCGCGACTTCCGCCCGCTTCCGCAATTGAAACTCAATCCCAACGTTAAAGATCTTTTTGACTTCACTTATGAAGACATTGAGATCATTGGCTACGACCCACATCCCGCTATTAAAGCTCCGGTGGCAGTATGATTTTGACCCATGTTGTAGCTTGCTCTGAAAACCGCGTGATTGGCACCCAAGGGGGCCTGCCATGGAATATTCCAGAAGACATGAAGTTTTTTAGAGAAACTACCAAGGGTCACATTATGATCATGGGTCGCAAGACCTTTGATTCTTTCAACGGCCGCGCTCTTCCAAACCGCTACCACATCGTAATCACCCGCGATCCAAGTAAACATAGCTTCCCCTCGACAGAATCAAGCCCGGTGGTTTTCGTTTCTTCGATAGAAGAAGCTATTGAACACGCAAAACCATTAACTGCAAAATGGGGAGATGAAGTTTTCATCATCGGCGGCGGCGAAATTTATAAACAGGCAATGCCTGTAACAGATAAGGTTTACCTAACCCTTATCCACCGCGAGTTTCCAGGCGATACGTATTATCCAGAAATTGACGAAAGCAAGTTTAAACTCACTGAACAGCGTCGAGTTGAGGCGACTATTCCTTTTTCATTTCTTACATACATTCGAAAGTAACGTCTAGATTTCGGTCTCAAAATGAGAATCTTTAAAATAGCTCTCTACGTGGAGCTATTTTTCTCCGAGAATAAATTATCGCATTTATTTTTTTGGAGACCCGATGTCAGCCGCTAAACGCTTTCTAACAAGAGAAACTGCCCAGATCGAAGTGTACGGCCACGTGGGTTTGTTAGTTGCCAGCCTTAGAAATCTTTCTGAAACCGGCGCATTCCTAGAAGTAGCCAAAGGAGATTACGTTCCAAAAAAAGGCGATCTTTTAAATATGACTGTGAATTTAGACACATTAGATCGCATCCATAACGTCGCTGCCGAAGTGGTCTGGAGCAAGGGTATGGGTCTTGGCATCTGTTTCATCAACAGAGACCAAGTTCTAGAAAGAATGATGGCCAAAAGTAGCTCCTTCTAATACAATGTCTGCAGCAAATGCAGGTACAACCGAATATCTCTCTTAATTCCTATAACACCCTTGGACTGCGCTCGGAAGCCGAGCTCTTTACCGAGCTGCATTCGCCTGTTGATCTGCAAAAGCTAATCAACGACTCGGCTATCAGAAAACTGCCATGGAACATCCTTGGCGGAGGTAGCAATCTTGTTCTTCCCTCTTTAGTGCGTGGGCTTGTTTTAAAAGTAGCCAATACCGGTCATGAAGTTTTAGGTGATGATAAAGACTATTGGTTTGTGAAAGTGCAAGCCGGTGAAGTTTGGAATGATTTCGTTCAGGGCACTTTGCAGAAGGGCATCTACGGATTAGAAAATCTGTCTTTGATTCCCGGAACTGCCGGAGCCTCCCCGATTCAAAACATTGGCGCTTACGGAGTTGAAGTTAAGGACAGCATCTTTGAAGTACACTGCCTGGATCTAAAAACTGGCGAAGACAAAGTTTTCACCAATAAAGAGTGCCGCTTTTCTTATCGCGATAGTTTTTTTAAGCAAGAAGGGGCTGGTCGCTATCTGGTTTGGGATGTGACTTTTAGACTTCCTAAAAACAATGTTCTGCACCTTGAATACGGCGACATCCGTAAGGAACTAGAGCGTTTGGGTTTAAGCAATGAACCACGCCACATCGCCAATGCAGTCATCAATATCCGTCAAAGCAAATTGCCAGATCCAAGAGTCATTGGTAACGCTGGAAGCTTCTTTAAAAATCCCATTGTTCCTAAATCCACTCGCGACGCTTTATTAGAGCGCCACACCGACCTTGTGAGCTTTCCTTACCAAACTGAGCACTTCAAACTTGCCGCGGGCTGGTTGATTGATCGTGCGGGTTGGAAAGGTAAGATGCTTGGGCCTGTGGGCATGTATGAAAAGCAAGCGTTAGTCCTTGTGAATCACGGTGGCGCTTCAGCTGACGACGTGTGGAAACTTGCTAATCAAGTTACGACTGACGTTAAATCCCTATTCGGAGTCGAAATAGAGCCCGAACCTATTCGCTGGTAAAAGGTCTAGTTCCAAGACTAAAGACTGTACCTCAACACTAAACAACACCCACAATAAGATTTGGAATTGTCCCCAATAGGTGACAGTTCAAATCCCAAGGAGGGCGTTTGTGAAATTAACCATGATGGTTACCGCAGTCTTTATATTTCTAAGTTTAAGCTTATTCCCATTCCAAGAAGCCCAAACGGTTTCAAGCACTCAGTACTGGATGAAAATTCACGCCACCGATGCTTTTCAAAGAACCTTGGTGGCAAATACCGGTGCATCAATTGAAGCTACCCGCGAAGACTTTGTCGTAGCGATCGGAACTTTAGAAGAAAAAAACGCAATAGAAAAACTGGGACTGCTTGAAGTGAGTTTCCCGCTGACAAGTGAGATGGACTTCCCAGCGAAGGATGCTGTTTACCACAACTACTCTGAAATGACGGATAAGTTAAATAAGCTAGTTTCAAGTCATTCAGATATCGCGCAAATGTCATCGATTGGAAAATCCATTGAAGGACGCGAGATTTGGGCCGTAAGAATTTCTGGAAACTTAAGCCAAGCTGAAACTTTACCCGCAGCGATTTTTATGGGCGGCCACCATGCCCGCGAACATCTTTCGGTGGAGCTTCCATTATATTACATCGAATATCTTTTAACAGAATACAGTAATGGCAATCCCCGCATTCAGCGTTTGATCAACGGTCGCGACATCCACATCTTCCCAATGGTAAACCCAGATGGTGCTGAATATGACATCTCGACCGGTTCCTATAAGGCCTGGAGAAAAAACCGCGCAATCAACGGCGATGGAACCCAAGGCGTGGATTTAAACCGCAACTACGGGTTTAAATGGGGCACCGGCGGATCTAGCAGCAGTGGCAGCAGTGATACATTCAAAGGTCCTCACCCATTTAGTGAACCTGAAACTCAAGCGATTAAAAGATATGTCGAAACCCATCAGAACATCACTGTTCTTTTGTCGTTTCATACATTCTCTCAATTGATCTTGTACCCGTGGGGACATTCTAACTCAGGTATTCAAGTTACGCGTGACCGTCAAGTTCACGAAACGATGGCTAAGAAAATGGCAGAGTGGAACGGCTATAAACCCCAACAAGCTTCACAGCTTTATATCGCGAGTGGTGATACAACCGATTGGGCTTACGGTGAACACAAGATTGTTTCTTTCACCTTTGAACTTGATCCTGGAAATTCCGGTTTTGGACCTGGAGGCTTTTATCCAGGTGCCGGCATCATTCCAGAGGTGCAAAGAAAAAACCTTGAGCCTGTTTTATATTTGATTGAATACGCCGATAACCCTTACCGCTCTTTGGAATCTGGGGGCGGCCCGATCTTTAAACCTTAAGAATCTAATGGAAGCTGGCGAAGGATCTTCGTCAGCTTTTTTCTTTAATAAGAATTTGCAACCTGATTGCAAATTGAGACCTGACTGATCATCGCCATATAAAAAAGAATCACAGATCGATCCGTGGGCGAAAAATACTTTTTTACTGCACCTTTTGAATTCACCATCCCATACAGATAAGTATTCACGAAACGGTACACCGCCGGAGTAATGCGCATATCTGTGCGGCAAAGTGCATTTTTATAATAGACATTGATGGCAACAGTGCCTCCGTCATAACCGTGATCACTGTCTTTGCCACTGATCAAAATCACATCACCGTTACCGCGATTGCGTTGGCCATAACCAACTTGGAAAGAAACACTCCACGCGTTTCCTTCATAGTCAGCCCCTACGATCTTGCAAAGATTTTGCGAACAAGCGACTACCAGCTCTTCTTGAACTTTGCGCTGAAATTCAGGATCGTCTTCCGTCTTTATAATATCAGAAGGCGTTGCCAACGAGGCGTAAGAAAACAGCAGCAGACAAAGAGTCGTTAAAAATATTCTGGTCGACATTGGAACACTCCATTTCCATGTGTTAGTTGACCTGTTTAAAATTTGTATTCGATAAAAAACTGTTAAATAAGTTATGTGCGTTTAATGAAAGTCTTTTAATCGGTAAAAATTTAAAAATTACTTCGGCCCACAGAATCAAGAAGCTCTCGATCAGTGACAGAAATTGAGTGCTGTCTTAAAGTTTTTCACCGACTGATCAGTCAAAACAACCAGATAGGCGTTTTAATTTGTGCCCTGGAATTGCAAAGATCGGCAGAGACGTAACGAGGTAACGGTGCAAAAAATCAGTTTGATCTTAATCGCAGCTTTATTGTTCACGCACTTACCGTTTTTAAGCGAAGCGCAGCCGTTGTGTGCAGTCTCTAAAAATTCTAATCTCGCCATCGATCAACGAGATGACCAACGCTTGCAGTGCTTAAAATCCAAAAAGGCTTCCGTCAAAGTAGCGCAGTGTTTGGAAATCGCAAAATCCATGGAGTATTCCACCAACGCCGAAGACGCGCGCTTATTTTGCCTTTATGACCTTCGCCAACAACCTTCTAAAAAAGAATGCCTGCAGATCATGAAAAATATGGAGTACCCAGATTCCGGTGATGAAGTTCGCTGGGAATGCCTTCGCCGCTTCTCTGCCTCCCTAAAAACGGGCGAGTGCCGCAAGATAGCTATAAGCATGGCTTATCCAGCCAATGGCGACCGCGCCAAGCAGTTCTGCGAGCAATAGCTCGGCTTAGCACTCCGAAGTATATCCTTCATATGGCCTCCCATATTACAAACATTACAAGTTTGTAAAAATCCAGACTTGCCCTTGTGTCCATTGCTCCTTATTCTGTCCCTATCAATTTTGTAATGTTGTAGATCGTGAGTAGAAATAATGAGCGTAATTGAAGAAAAAGAAAAAACGAAAAAAACTAAGATTATTGTGAAGGCTCCTACACAAGAGCGTTCCCGCCAAACGGTCGCAACTATCTTGGAAGCTTGTTCTCGCCTTTTAGTGTCTGAAGGCTTTTATTCCATCACTACCGATAAAATCGCAAAAGAAGCTGGCGTTAGCATCGGTTCGCTTTACCAATTCTTTGGAAACAAGGAATCTGTGGTTCAAGCGGTCGTAAAGAATGTCCTTGAAGAGGATAAACGCATTATCAGCGAAAGAATGCGCACTATCTCTCCACTTCCGCCAGAACAAAGAATGAAAGCCATCTTTGAGTTGGCCGTGGAAGTCGTTCGCAGAAATTCGGAACTTCGTTCAAAGCTTTCAACAATTCAGTATTACGTGGCTGAAGCTTCGTATGTTTCAGACATGATCCAATTCTTCCAAGAAATCATCCGTTACAATTTGCCGCCACTTCCAGGTCGCGACATGGATAAGGTTTCTTATGTGATCGTGAATGCGTTTATCGGTATGATTAACACCATGTCTTTAGATAGACCTGATTACATCCACGATTCACACATCACTGCTGAAATGGCGCAATTGTTCTATCGCTACATCGATAATGTAACGGCAGCACAACCAGCAATGCCTGCAACAGCATCAATGAATCGTCCTAAAGGTGATTTCATCTAATTCTAAACTATGAATTGATGAATAAAAAAAAGGGAGCTTTCAAAGCTCCCTTTTTTTATTTCCGCTTTTATCTTTTAACTAGCGGGTTTTCTTTTCTTCCATTGCTATAGAGCGATCTCTTCTAGCTAGCGAAATTAAAGCCACATTGTATTTGTCTTTTGGTACTGCAATCACCGTCGAAGCAGGGATTGGGTGACCCTTGCGGGCTTTTTGCGTCAGGTGCGGATTAAAGATTTGCGCTTTTAAGTCATTACCATCAAACCACGCCAAGATGTCTTTGTAACGAACTGGCACTGGAAGTTTTAAATCTTGTGCTTCCAAAGGTTTTGACCAAACAACCGAACCAAAATATTTAGACGCATTTCTTTCAACCTCTAAAGCCGCAAGGAAACACGCATAGAAGTTTCTTGAAGCAAAACCGAAACTTTTGCGAGAGCTGACGTTTTTAATAAGCTCAGGAAGCTCGCGAGTTTCATAGGACTTCGTCATTTTGTAAACGCCGGTTGGTCCGTGATTGTAACCCGTCACCGCTAAAGGCCAAGATTCGAGCATGCCATAATTGCTGCGCAGAAGTTTTGCCGCAAACTTGGTCGCTTCCATCGGGTGATTACGTTTATCCACCACTGATGAAATCATTTTATAAGGTCTAGCCGTGTAAGGCATGATCTGCCAAAGACCACTAGCACCGACTTTTGATCGAGCCATTACGTTAAAGGAACTTTCAACAAACGCCAAACGGGTCAATTCGATCGGAAGTTTGGCATCTTTAAAGATTTTTTCCATGTCCTCGATGTAGCGACCTGAATAAAAGATCGCATCCATCATCTTGTCTTTTTGCCCAAGTTGGAAACGAAGACGGTCTTTTTCTTCTTGGGTTGAAAGACGAGCAGCGATGACTTTTTTAGCTTCATCGACTTTCTTTTGTTTTTCGCGTTCTGATTTAAGGCCCTTAAGATCGACGACCTCGTAAACGATATCAACATTTTCAGAATCGTGGATCACGCCTTGTTCTGTTGAATATTTGCTATAAATATCAACCCAGAATTGAACTTGTTTTTCCATTCCCTTCGGAGTGGCAAACACAGTGTCTGAATATCCTAGTGCATTGCTTTGCGAGGAAAAGCTGGGTGCTCTCCATGGGCGAACCTCTTCAGGAGAACGACCCAATACGTGGGGCACAACCTGATCTGAGATATCTGTTTGGCTAGCAAATGCTACTGGAGAGGATAAAACTATAACGTATAATAAAGAGACACCGAGTTTGTTCATCAAACGTCCACCTTCCTGGTTCCCATCGGATTATTTTACTAGATAGATAAGTAGATTGTCGAAAAACGCGCGAATCTTTGTTTCATCTGTAGACCCATTGTAAACAAAAGAAAAGGTCACAACTCGCCCGTCTCCAAGACCAGCATATCCGGCCAGGGACACTACATTATTTAAATATCCAGTTTTGGCACGAACCCAGCGTTCTGCCGGGGAATTCTTCATGCGTTTTTTAAGCGTGCCATCAACACCCGCGATGGGCAAGGAAGTCAGGAATTCAGGCTGCACGCGTAAATCTAAGCGCAAGTGCTGCAGCACTTTCCACATAGCATAAGATGACATTTTATTTTCGCGCGACAGTCCTGATGGCGACTGCAACTGATATTGCTCAGAGGGGATTCCTAAACTTTGCATATGCTCATTGATGATTTGCATCCCGTCTGCCAAAGTGGCGCCCTTTGTCTTTTTAACTGCCCCCAGGTTCTTCGTCAGCATTTCAGCGACGAAGTTGTTTGAAAACTTATTCATGTCAGCCACAACGTGTTCAACAGCCTTGCTTTCTGATTCAGCTAAGACTTCGGCCTTCTCTGGTGTGACACCGTTTTTAATGTTTCCGGTGAATTCAATTCCACGTTGTTGCAAAAAAGATTTCAAATTGTATCCGGACCAAAGATCAGGCTGAGTGATGTTTTTAAATACCACTATCTCTTTTGCGCCCCGACCAATCGAACCACCCACTAAAATTACGTCACCGTTTTTTTCGTCTTCGCGATCCGCCAAAAGATTATTCGCGTTTCCGCCAACAGTTTTGGCTTTGTTAACCAAACGGATGTAATCGTTTTGTGGATCAATGAAAACTTCTGCAGCACCACTGTCTGTCGGGCGCACAAAAATATTTACCGAGTTCCAGTTAAAGCTCATCGCACCCACGGGGGCATCGTAAGCTCGATCCACGCGCTCTTTTTGACGACTTAAATCAAAACGGATTTTATCGAAAAGCGAATCATCAACCACGATGTCGCCTTCAATTTTTTTGATTTTATTGCGTGTAAATGAATTCACTAAATACCAAAGATTTTCGGAAACAAAAGAAGGATCCCCGCCACCTTTTAGGTAAAGGTTGCCCTTAAGCACGCCATTTTTTGCGTCTGTATCACCTAACAACTGCGTTTTAAATTTATAGCCCGGAGGAAAGTGCGCAAGCACCGCAGAAGCGGTCGCGATTTTTGTGATCGACGCCGGGATCATCACTTTACTGCCATTCACATCGAGAAGCTTTTTTGCGTCAGGCCCATCACCCAAAGTTGCATAGATGCCGACATCTTGAATATTGACGCCATATTTTTTTGCTAGGCTTTGCAGTTCTTTTTGAATGTCAGCAAACTTATCTGTTTTATCAAACGATTTTGCGTCTTGGGTTGGTGCTGTGAGAGGCTGGGCGTGAGTTGATAGAGTGAAAAACAAGAGAGAAACAATCGCGAAAGTGGTCTTCACTTAAAACTCCGTTTAGATAAGGGGTCCAGGCGGTCTAGCCGTCGAGGTTCAGATAATCTTAGCCAGTGAATTTTTTCTTCGCAAGACGCGAACTGCATTGTTAGACTGAAGTTCATGAAAAAACGCGAATGGTTAATAGTGATCCTGCCCTTGCTTGCAACTTGGTCGATAGACCGTATTACTAAACTCTGGGCGACGGACATCACCCAACTTAAATCTTTTGGTCCGCTGCACTTTGTTCTGCATCACAATCATGGCGCGATGTTGGGTCTGTTTTCAGATTTACCAACCGTCCTGCGCGTAGTTTCACTATCTACTGGTGGCGCGTTTTTACTTTGTACTTATGCTTTGATTCAATACCTCTTACCCATTAAATCCCTGACGTTACGAAGTGGTCTGTCCATTTTAATTGGCGGCATTATCGGAAATGTGACGGATCGTATCGTTTGGGGTTACGTCGTTGATTTTATCGTGATCGGAACTCCTTCTTTATCTAGTCCAGCCTTCAATTTAGCGGATGCTTTGCAATGGGTGGGATACGGATTGATCGTTTACGCGATCATTCGCGAAGGTGAGCTATTGTGGCCGGAAAACAACTTTCGCAAAAAGTACTGGGTAAATTTACCGTTTCAAATCAAGTATTGCTTGATGTTGATGGCCGTGGGTTTAAGTCTGACTTTGATCAGTCTGGTTTTTTCGTACACTTATATGCGTGTGACGATCCAGGAGCTTGTAGGCAATAACGTCTTTTTGATGAATAAGTTTTTAGTACCCTACGTGATCACGTTCGTGATTATCTGTGTGGCTTTCTGCGCGATTCTTTTTGCCGTGGGCCGCGTGATTTCTCACCGTATTGCAGGTCCTCTTTATGCCTTTGAACGATATTTGAAAGATGCATTAGATGGGAATAACTCAGCCTCCTCTTTAAAACTTCGTCAAGGTGATGAATTTAAACATCTTGAGGAATTAGCAGAAGAAGTAAACCGCAGGCTTGCGCAAATTAAAAAAGAGCGCACCGTTAACGTCATTGAATATAAAGAAGAACAAGACTAGTAAACGACTTCTACTTCGCCAATGCGATTTAGATAATAGCGCTTGGCGACTTTTTCCTGATGACAGAAGGCTTGTAGATAATCCCCGTCTGGATTTCTAACAATGCCAATCGGCGTGATTCGGCGAGTTTCACCTTTTTTAGATCCGCCGCCATAAATCATATCGATGTCTTTTTTGGCGTAAATCGCTGTCTTTAAATTTGAAAATCTTGTGTCATTCAAGGCAAGCAGCGAATAATCTTTCCACCACAAGTTTTTGCCCTGGCTTTTAATCGCCTCAGCAAGTGTCATTTCTGCACCCATTTTTTCAAAACAAGCTTGCGCCACAAATAGACAAGATTTTGCATCATCATAGGCGCGATGGGCTTGGCCGCCATCTAAGTTCAGATGTTTTACCAAAGTTTGTAGCTTGTGATTTTCTACGCCATGGATCCACTTGCGTGAAAGAAGACTTGTGCAAAGGGCAGGTTCCGTAGGTAAAGGCAGAATTGCTTTTTCAAACTCAGCCGCAATAAATCCTAAATCAAAAGGAGCATGGTGAGCCATGACGATGGCGCCTTTAAAAAACTCATGGATCTCGCGGATTTTTTCAGCCATGCTGGGCGCATCAGCAACCATTTCGTTGGTGATGCCGTGGATACCGATAATGAACTCGCTCATCAGTTCGCGGGGTTTTAACAAAAACTGCAGACGCCCCACTTCTTGACCTTTATGCCATTTTACTGCGCCGAATTCGACCACATCATAACCGACTGGATAAGCTCCGCTGGTTTCAGTATCAAAGGCGACATATGTGTATTCGTTTAATGGCAGATCAAGATTCATTCCGGCACCTTATCCTGAACTGGGCTTTTGGTCTAGTTCGTTGGCAGAAGACCCTGTGAATTCTTTGTTTTTCTGAAAGTATTGCTTCACAATGAAGCGAACTATCTATGCGAATACTCCTTGTTTTTATCATTATTCTGACAGGTTATTGTAAATCCTTTGCAGCAGAGGGCGGCGGAAGAACGCCGACATTTGCGCTGGAAGGTGATGTCACCTTAACTTCCCATTACGTGGAATATGGGCTTTCGCATTCAGACAACTCCCCGGCTTTACAAGGGTCTTTTTGGTTTAACTTTGGTTCACAGTTTCGCTTAGGTCTTTGGGGCTCAAATACTAATTTTGAAAACAGTGATGATCATTTCAACTTGCGCGGAAATGCGGAAATCAAAGTGGACTTCTCGCCGAACTCCCACGCGGTATTACATTATAGCCAAAACACTTATTATAATGGCGGCGATCACAACGGAAATATCTTGGGCCTGCATTTGCATTTCTGGGATTTCCGCGTGCTTTATGAAACTAACAGCAACTGGGAAGCAACGGATGAAGCTTCTACCC
The DNA here is from genome assembly GCA_041888585.1 of Bdellovibrio bacteriovorus. GTDB lineage: Bacteria > Bdellovibrionota > Bdellovibrionia > Bdellovibrionales > Bdellovibrionaceae > Bdellovibrio > Bdellovibrio bacteriovorus_I. Next base: position 2,808,205 of record CP168971.1, read on the forward strand.
GTTTTGCGATGGGGAAAATTTCAACGGTGATGGGTAACTGGCGCTGGAACAATGAAGCGGGTTACAACATGCCTCAGGATGAAACTTATAATCCGTATTTTGATGTGCGCACTGGTTTAGGAAGAAAAGTCGGAGTGATCTTTGTTGAAGGAGCCCTCACTGGAACCAGCGAGAGCTCGCAATTTCACGGAGCCGGCGACTTCTTTTTTATTCTGACTGCGTCGACGGATCTTTAATTCCGGTCGCTTCTTTTAACTCTTCGTCCACTTGTTTTTTCAAATCTTTTGCAGGGGCTTTGGCCGCCTCTGCCGCTTTTTTGCGGTTGCTGATTTGATGAACGAAGTTATCGTAAACGGACATATCCACTTTTGAAGGACCAAACAAAGTATCAAGCTTACGTGGCTTACGGCCATCGGAAGTGATTTCTTTTTGCATGATCTTCACACGGATGAAACCAACAAGTTTTGCTGGGTCCACTTCACCGCGCTTTTCCTTCACGTTAATACCGCCCATAACTGTGACCGTATTGTTTTCAAGGGAAGCTAAAACTTTATTGCGGATCATATCAAAGCGCTCGGAAGCGACTTTGTTTGCAGACATCGCACTGCCATCAGGAACAGCTTGGATAAAAAGTCCTGAAGTGATTTTGATGTCAGCATCTTTCAGGCCCACAGTGACACCCTTGATTTTATCCATCACACCTACGAAGTTTTCATTCGGTGTTGAAGTGCCTCGTTCAAAAAGCATGTAATCAGGAATATCAAAATCATAGCCTTCTGGAGTGACCACCACATTTTTCGCCACATCACTCATTTGATCTGCCAAATAAGCTGCAACTACTTTTGTGGAACCTGAATCCAAAAGATTTGGAGTTTTATCAATCGGCTCCATAAAACTTTGGAAGGCTTTTAATGGCTCATTTAAGATGTCCAAGAAAAGTTTTTCTAAAGTTAACTCTGCACCGAAGTTTTGAAAGTTGTATTCAATGATCGACGGCGTAGAGAAATAATCTGAAACCGCTTTTTTGGTTTCTTCGGATTGACCCAACAGCCACATAACCAGGAAGAAGGCCATTAAGGCCGTCATGAAGTCGGCCAATGCCACCTTCCACGATCCCCCGTGGCCACCACCGCCAGCGACGGTGATTTTTTTGATTACAATGGTCTGTCCCTTTTGTGCCATAACCTTTTCCCGTTAAAGTTCTGCTCTGCCGGCATTCGCCGTTAGGCCGCCTTTTTAATTTCTTTAGTAGCTTTGTCTACTTCAGTGAAAGTAGGTCTTTCTTCCGGCATGATGGAACGACGAGCGTATTCCACACACACGATTGGAGGAGCACCTCTTTGCAATGCAATCATGGCTGCTTTAATACATTGTAAGTAACGGCCTTCTGCTTCGATATCGGCATTCATTTTTGAAGCGGTTGGCGCGATCAATCCGTAAGCACAGAAAACCCCTAACATCGTTCCAACCAGGGCGCCCGCAACGAGTCCCCCGATAACCTCAACCCCTTCAGTCAAATGGGCCATGGTTTTAACGATACCAAGTACGGCGGCAACGATCCCTAGTCCCGGGAAACCGTCGGCCACTGTTTGCACGGCGTGTGAAGCCATGTGTTCTTCGGCGTGGATTGCTTTAATATCTGCATCTAAAAGATCATCTACGTCATACGGAGACATCTCTGCTGACAAAGTAATTTTCATCGTATCGCAAAGGAAATCTACGGCATGGTGATTATGCATAAAGCTTGGGTACGCTTTAAAGATGTCACTCTTTTCCGGTTCCTCGATATGTTTCTCGATACCTTGGGGTCCTTCTTTTCTGAAAGCTTGGAAAAGTTGGAACATCATTTGTAACAACTCGATATATTCTTGCTTGCCCGGCCCCTTCGCCGTCATAGCTTTAATACTGAGTTTGATACCGGCTTTAATGATTTTCATTGGATTCGCGATGATGTACGCCCCTAAGGCGGCACCCGCGATAATCATCATTTCGATAGGAGCCGCCTTCAAGATCACCGACATGTGACCGCCGGCTATAATGAAGCCCCCGAAAACCATCACGAAAACGACTATGATACCTACAAAACCCATAAGATTGACCTCTTCAGTTTCTCTATCGGACCGAAGCGTGTTAAGATTAAGAGATCGTTGAATAAACTTGCCCATGGTCGGGACAAGGCATAAGAGGAAAAGGTATGAATTTCTGCTTGAAGTACTTTGTGATCGCGTCACTTTTTCTTTCTTCCAGTCTATGGTCTGGCGCACTTGCGCAGTCTAATGAAACAGATCCGTTGTTAGCAGAAACCAAGGTGCTACCCTATGACTGGAGTCCAGGCCAGGGTGGATCTTTAGAGATTAAAATGACACTTCCGGCGGGATACCACGCTTACGAAGATAAATTCCAAGTTGTGATCTTGGAACCAGATGGATTCAAAGTCGCACCTTTAAAAGTAGAACCACTAAAAACTTGGTTTGATAAGTTTTCAAAGCGCGAACGCTCGGGAATCGAAAACGAAGGGACGCTGACAGCCCACATTGAAGCACCCTCGCGGTTTTTAAAGCGTCATGACAAAATGAAATTGGAACTGATTTATCAGGCGTGCACGGATCAGTTCTGTTTATTCCCGACAACAAAAGTGATCGACGTTCCTATTTCTGTAACTTATGTCGAAGGCGAACCGCAAATCAAAGAAGGCAAAGCGAGCACGGAGCAACCTGCGAGTACTTTTTTTGGTAGCGAGAATTTTCAAAAATTCTTGGGCACAAGCATGGCAGCCGGATTGCTGTTTGTATTCTTAGCTGGGGTGTTCACAAGTTTTACCCCGTGTATCTTTCCGATGATTCCCATCACTTTAGCAGTTTTGGGAAATCGTGCAGAGAGCCGAACCCGCAAACAGAACCTTTTAGCTAGCTGTGTGTATGTTCTTGGAATAGCCACAACTTATTCTATGCTTGGTTTGATCGCAGCATCTACGGGCGGAATTTTTGGTGCGACCTTAGGAAATCCTTATGTCTTGGGTGCTGTGACATTGATCTTTTTGTTAATGGCATTAAGCATGTATGGACTGTTTGAATTGCAGGTGCCAGCCTTTATTCGCAATCGCTTGGGCGCTGGGAAAACCAAACAAAGCGTCGGTGGCATTTACGTAACAGGCATGATCGCGGGTGTAGTTGCAAGTCCGTGTGTGGGCCCTGTGCTTGTCGCTATTTTGACTTACGTGGCATCAACCCAGAATATGCTTTTCGGATTCTTATACCTATTCACCTATGCATTGGGTTTAGGTTTGATTTTTATTGCCCTCGGTTTTTCTGAAGAGCTTCTTAAAAAACTTCCACGCTCTGGCCCGTGGATGAATGGTTCTAAATTTATTTTGGGAACATTGATGCTTTCGGCATTCTATTATTATTTAGATCTCTTGGTCCCTGCCCGCCTTTTTGATTTGGCTTTCGGCGTGGGCTTGATTGTTCTAGCCAGCATTTATGGTGCGTTTATTAATGGTGCACATCTTTCTGCACTTTTAAGAATTCGCAAAGGTTTGATGCAGGCGGTTCTGGTTGTGGGCATTGGATATTTAGGATTAGCTGCCTTTGATTTACGTCCCTACTTGCACGGTCGCTTCATGGCCACAAATAGCTTAAATAAAATAGATAGTATTCAGTGGCAGCCGTATTCAGACGAAGCTTTAGAACAAGCCGCTAAAGACGGAAAACCCGTGATTATCGATTTTTGGGCCGATTGGTGTGCTGCCTGCCATGAGCTAGAGCAACAAACATTCACCGACATGCGTGTTCGCGCCATGGGTAACAAATTCGTGTTCTTAAAATTCGATGCTACTAAAGATTCTGAACAACTTAAGGCTTTGAAGAAAAAATATAATATTCAAGGCCTGCCAACGGTGGTCTTTATTAATCCAAATGGCGTGTGGATTGATGCTTTAACGCTGACTCAGTTCGAAAAACCAGAAGACTTCGTTAGAAGAATGGAAAAAGGGGCGCAGTAGCGCCGCAGGCAGAGCTGCAGCAGCGGCCGCCGCGGAAGCTGAAGCCGCTTCCGCAACTTACTCCGACTTCTCGTCGGAGTGCAGACAAACTACAATCTCTTTAATCTCGCGATTTCCATTTTCGCTTCATTCAAAGCGGCCTGACTAGAAATCATTTGCGCTTCTTTTTCAGCTAAAAGTTTTTGTAAGTGGTTCATACGCACTTCAAAACTTTTGATCACGTTGTTATGACGATCCACCATTTCCTGAACCTTTAAATCCAGGCTTTTTCTTTCATTCACTCGTTGTGCTAGTTGCGTGATTTTTTGACCAGCTTCTGTAGCAAGGCCATTGTGGCTTTGCTCTAAACGGCTGACCAAAGAAGCTTGTTTTTCAAACTTCATGTTGGAAGTTTTAATAAGTTCATTCACTGTTGCGACGACTTTGTTCAGTTGATCTGCCAAAGCTTGATTTTGCGCTTTAAGCTCGAAAATCTGACGGTCGGTATTTAAGTAGTTGCCAGAATTGGCTTGGGCTCCGGCTCCGCCAGAGTACATTCCCGTATCCATGAGAGGGGTTTTCACCGCCTTCTTTTCGCCAAATAATTCCGGATTTAATTCTTTATGCATAGAGGCCCCTCCTAGGACTTTGCAACATTCTGCAAATACCATCATATTTTTTCTGGACTAAAATTTCAAATGTTCATACTTTATGCGCGTAGGAAAGGGGACCGACGTGCTTAAGGTTGGACAACTGTTAAAATTTGTTTCTGATCTAAATCCGCAAAACACGCCGACCCGTCTGTCGTTTTTTAACTTCTTAAAGGGCTTTCCTCACCCTGACGACGCTCTCAGCCCTGAACTTATCGAGATGTTTTTCAATTACTGCATGGATTACCCGCATTGGGCATCCAATAAGCAGCAATTAGGTCACGAAGTTCAGTTTTTGCTGGAGAATTTCAATAGCTTCTACCAACAGAAGTTTGATCTCAGTCCAATCCGCTTCCCGCAAAACATGCAAATGATCGAGATTGAGCACTTTTCTGATCTTATTGACGCAGTGAGCAGCTATATTAAGACGATCTGCGGCGAAAACGATAAGTTCCGCGTACTACCTGATCAGAATAAACGCGCAGTTGTTATCATTTTGCGTGAAGATAAAACCCTTGAGGTCCGTACTTTCGATCGCAAGTTCACAATCCGTGATGGCTTGCTTGAACCTTTGCGTAAAGATTTAGTGCTTTATTATTCTTCGGAACTTGAACTGAGCCCGCACCATACTCACAAAATTGAGGTGGCCCCTTATATCACCGCCCAATTCCGCGTGGTGGCTGACAAAGTAACGGGCTCGTTGTTGCGTGGTTATGTTTTCCAAAAACTTCAAGAAATGAAAAACGAGCCTTTGCAGGAACAAACCCGTATTTTGTTCCCAATCAAACGCTTAGAACAATTCTTTGTTGATCGTCGTACCGATCCTTATTACCAAGATTTGGTTAGTCAGCTTGAAAGAACCTGCGCTCTAATCCAGCAGGGGGACTCGGAAGCTTTGAAGTGGTCTTCGATCATTTTAGATAAAGCTGAAACGGCAGTAGATAATATTTTCCTAGGCGATAAGCTTATGACCCTATTAGTTCGAGATCTGCGCCATGCGATCCGCGAATATGGCTCCTTAGGCTCTGTCGGTAAGAAACTCTCCTCATCTGCCCTTAGTGATGATATATTGTCAGCTCAACAATTACCTGAGGCTGATGAAGAATGTCTGAAGATAACTCCACTCAAAGAATTAGACTTAATAAACTAATCGCGGATAGCGGTTTAGCGTCCCGCCGTCATGCCGACCGTATGATCGAAGAAGGCCTGGTTACCGTAAACGGTAAAAAGGTGTACGAGTTGGGTGTCAAAGTAGATCCTGAAGCCGACCGTATCATGGTTGATGGCAAACCCCTTCGCAAAGCTTTAACTCAAAAACTTTACCTTGTGATGAATAAACCTAAAGGCGTTCTAACAACGATGGAAGATCCGATGGAACGTCCAACGATTGCTGAATACCTAGTTGATGTTCCTACCCGCGTATTCCCTGTGGGTCGTCTGGACTGGGATTCTGAAGGTATGTTGCTTCTAACGAATGACGGTGATTTCGCCAATAAAGTTATGCATCCGAAAGCGGAAGTAACTAAAACATATCTTGTAAAACTAGATGGCAAACCTGAACCACAACACCTGCAAAAATTGAAAAACGGTGTTTCGATCATCGGCGGTAAAGTTTCTGCCCGACATATTGAGCGCATTAAAAAACAAGGCGACAACAAGTCTGATAAGTACGAATGGTACAAAATCGTGATCACGGAAGGTAAAAACCGACAGATCCGTCAGATGTTTGCCAAAGTTGGTTTTGACGTTCTTAAACTTCAACGTGTGGCGATTGGTCGCTTGCGTATGGGTGCTTTAAAAACAGGCGAATTGGTTTACTTAAATGAGGCTGCGGTTGAACGTGTGTTCTTGGCGGATGATCCAGAAGAAGTAAAAACAAAACGCACTTACAAAGGCCGCGCAACTTCAATGAAGAACAAAGGTCCTGGTGCTGCAACCGGTTCTAAAGGAGCTAAAAAAGCTTCCGCTAAAAAGCCAACTCGTGGCAAAGCTTTATACGAAAAAGGTGTAAGAAAATAATTCGATGATGAAAACCAACCCACGCTTAAGAGGAATTATTGAAATCTCCATCGCAAGCCTGGGTTTTGGTTTTTTAGGGATCTTTGGTAAATGGGCCTTTGCTTCGGGCCTTTCTGTCGGCGAACTTCTTTCTTACCGTTTCGCCCTAGCCGCTGTTTTAATCTGGATATTTCTTCTTCTTTTCAAACCTGACTGGGTTCGTCTTTCCGCAAAACAAATTGGTTTGTCTGCTTTGTTAGGAATTTTCGGTTACGCCGTTTTTTCTACTTTATATTTTGAAGCAATCAAAGGGGTGAGTGTCACTTTAGCGGCAATGCTTTTATATACCTATCCTTTTTGGGTGAATATCTTTTCGCACTTTTTCACCCACGATAAGATTTCTAGAAAAGAAGCACTTTGTTTGGCTGCGGCTTTAATGGGATTGGTTTTACTTTTGTGGGGCCATATCGAAATTCATAGTGTGTGGGCGGTGGCTGCAGGATTAGGTTCTGCAATTGCTTACGCGATTTACGTTTTATTGTCTGGGCGCTATCAACAAAGTGTTAGACCCATTACTTCAACTTTATATGTAATTACATTTGGTGCTTTGGCGTTAGCAGCGTTTCACCAACCGAATTTTTCTGAACTTAAAGAACTATCCCAATATCAAGCGACTTACGTTTTAGGTATCGCAATTGTTTGCACCATTATTCCGTTAACTTTGGTCTTATCGGCGTTACAGAAATTGCGAAGTAAAGAAGTCGCCTTATTAACAATGATGGAACCGGTGACTGCGGCATTCATGGGTGCGATGATTTTTCATGAATCACTATCTCCATCGCAACTTCTTGGTGCCTTGATTATCGCTGCTGCTCTCGTATTTAATACTCTTTCTAAAAAGAAATCTTAACAGGCTAACTTCATACATTTATTCGAGCTTCTCATTTCGAGACATATTTCCTCGATTCAGTTCATTCTTACGTCTTGAAAACAAACCGTTCCCAGTTTGATTTCAAATAAGGAACACTCATGTATCTTCCTAGAACGCTCGAAAAGGCTCCGTCTCTTTAGTTACGGGACCGAAATACCGAAAAGAAACTCATGAAGTTATTAGGGAATAATCAAAACTGTAAATTTAATTCGCAAAAAATGGAGATCTTTATTTTCATTTTTGCAGCGTTCTTGATTACAGGTTGTAGTTTGGAAGCCACGCTTTTGCCTCCAAAAGATTTATTAAGCGTGGTTGATGATGAGGAAGATATTATTCCGAATCCTCCCGCTTCTGCTTTTATTCCTGTTGAAAAAGTAACCACATCCAATGGTTATGAACTCAATGCCACGGTCCAAGACTTCAATGAAACAGTTACGACATCGAATGGTTATACTTTTAAGGGAGTTCTTTATGAATAAGCTTATTTGTACGTTAGCTTTAAGCTTAACCGCAACTTTGGCTCATGCGCAGACAAGCCACAAAGGTTTCACCTTTATGTCTTACATCCGCAATCCAGGTGGTACAGCAGTTCATCTTTCAAATATCGCCGTAAAAGTACAGATTATATCAAACAATGATTGCGTACTAATGGAAGAAGATCATTCAGGTGTCAATGTCGCTAACGGATATTTAAGTCTGACAGTTGGTGATGGAACTCGCAATGCTTCTGAAGATGCTGGATTTACTTTTAAAGAAATTTTTGACAATGCAACTGTTCGTAATGGTTTAAAGGATGTGAATGGGGCTGCTTGTAACTATACCCCTGCATCTCAACACATTCGTCGTGTGCGTATTTCATTAAGTGATAATGGAACTCCGGTTGTAGCAACGTTTGCTTTGCGTGGTTCGGCGTTCGCGGTTCAATCTGAAAATGCATTGACTGCGGGTGACGCTGCAAAACTTGATGGTAAAGCTGCCACCGACTTTGCGCAATTAACTGCGGGTAAAGTGGATGATTCAGTTCTTCCTAATATTCCTGCTGCTTTATTACCTAATATTGATTACGCAAAACTTCCAATCGGTACTGCTGCTAATACAGTCGCTGCAGGTAATGACTCGCGTTTTGGTAATGCTACAAAACTTCAAACTAAAGATATTGCCTCAACCGCTCCCACAAACGGACAGGTTTTAACTTGGAATAACGGTGCTTCCCAGTGGGAACCGGCTTCTTTGCCTGCGGGCAACGCTGGTACTGTGACGTCTGTTACATCGGCGAATGCTTATTTATCTGTGGCAACAGGTACGACGACTCCAGCTTTAACTTTAAATGTGGGTACTACTGCAAATACAGTGGCTGCGGGTAACGACTCTCGTTTTACAGATTCACGCGCTCCAAACGGCAATGCTGGTGGTGATCTTTCAGGAACTTATCCAAATCCTGGAGTAGGTTCAGTAGGTGGAGTGACCGCGGCCAATGTAGCAGCGGGTGCAACCCTTGCTAATGCGGCGACGGATGCAAATACAAATAGTGCCATCGTTAAGCGTGATGCTTCTGGTAACTTCGCAGGTTCTGCGATCAGCGGTTCTAGCTACATCCTTCGCGATACTGGAACTAAAAAGGTCACGTTAAGTGCGCCTTCAACTGTAACAACGAACTATACTATTACTTTCCCTGCAGCGGCTGGTGCTACTGGTGAAACATTGATACTCAATGGTTCTGGCGACTTAGTTTGGGGTGCTCCTGCAGCTACAAGCTTTAGTGGTTCTTTAGCTGGTGATGTTACTGGAACTCAAGGTGCAACGGCTGTTGCTTCCGTAGGTGGCGTCACTGCTGCCAACGTTGCTGCCGGTGCAAACTTAGCCAATGCTGCAGCTTCAGCAAATACTAACAATGTTATTGTTAAGCGTGATGGTTCAGGTGGTTTTTCTGCTGGTGCCGTCAGTGTTTCTTCAAATATTTTTAGAGACACGGGTTCTAAAAAAGTAACAGTAACTGCTCCTGCGACTGTGACTACTGATTATACTTTAACTTTACCTGCAGCTGTTGGTTCAGCGGGACAGACTCTTATTACCGATGCTTCCGGAGTCCTTTCATGGGGGTCACCAGCTGCTACAAGCTTCAGTGGCTCACTTGCGGGTGATGTTACTGGAACTCAAGGTGCAACGGCTGTTGCTTCCGTAGGTGGCGTCACTGCTGCAAACGTAGCTGCCGGTGCGACTTTAGCTAACGCGGCAACAGATGCAAATACTAACAGTGCGATCGTGAAACGTGATGCTTCGGGTAACTTCGCTGCTTCCGCAGTAAGTGGTTCCTCTTATATCTTAAGAGATTCTGGATCGAACAAAGTTACTTTGGCGGCTCCGGCGACAGTCACTACGAATTATACTTTAACTTTCCCTGCTGCAGTTGGAACTAACGGTCAAACTTTAGTAACTAATGCTTCGGGTGTTTTATCTTGGGTAACTCCTACGTCAGGTACTGTGACCTCTGTGACGGCTTCTGCTCCTTTATCTGTTGCTACTGGTACTACAACCCCTGCTCTTTCAATTACGCAAGCAGGTGTTGCAGCTGATGGTTACATTACTTCTACGGATTTCAATGCGTGGAATGCTAAATTAACTTCGGTTCTGGCTGATGGAAAAATCTTTGTTGGTAATGGCTCTAACGTTGCGACAGCAGTGACTCCAAGCTTAGACGTGAGCATGTCAAATGCCGGTGCATTCCAAGTTAACAGAATCCAAAATAAACTTATCGATGGTACAGCAGTATCTGGTGGTTTGATGAAGTGGGATGCGGCTACGAGCACTTGGAAAGGTGCTGCGTTCCCTGCGTGTACGACTACGCAAACGGCTTATTGGAACTCTGGTTCTGATTCGATTGTCTGCCAAAACATCTCGTATGCTTTATCGAACTTTGGTACGCAATCAGCGAATGTGGTTTTAGCAGGTCCTTCAAGCGGTGGTGCTGCCAATCCTACGTTCAGAGCTTTAGCAAGTGCTGACGTAAACACGTTTGCCCTTGTCAACGGTGGTAACTCTTTTTCAGGTGCTGCGACTGTGGGTACGAATGATTCAAACAGCTTAACTTTAGAAACTAACAATGCTGCACGTATCACAGTGGCTGCTGCGGGTAACGTAGGTATTGGTTCTGGTGCAACTTCTCCGCGTGGAGCTTTGGATGTGGATGGAGTGATCTTGGGTAAGGCTGCGGTGGCTACTGCCGGTACTACTTTTGATTTCGCTTCTACAAACTTACAGTATACGACTGGAAACTGTGCTGCTTTCACTTTCAATAACTTGAAAGATGGTGGTTCTTATATGTTCGCTGTCCAAGGCGCTACTTCTGCGACTTGCTCGTTCACGATGTGGACTGGTGCAGGTACTGGTGCATTGACTGTGCATATGCCTCCTGACCACGCCGCAACAACCGCGAGTAAACATACAATCTACAATTTCGTAGTTATGGGTTCTCACGTATATGTAGCATGGACACCGGGATACTAAACCAGTACAATTTTTTGTACTGAGAGGGTCCGTTCTATGGTTACCGCAAAATCAAATCATCTTTTGGATCAACAAGTCGCCGCTGGTCTTAACGGCGACTTTGCTCGCGGCTGGGAAATCGCTGAAGAGCTTAAAAAACTAAATCCTCACTGCAACCGCTCAAAATTCAATCGCGCTTGGTATGAAATGATGCGCGGAGATCTTTTTGAAGGTCTTAAACTTCTTGATGCAGGTCGCTGGGAAAATGCTTTCGGTGATAAACCGCTTCCGACGAATAAACCTATTTATCGCAACGAAGATCTTAAAGGTAAAAATCTTTTACTTACCAGCGAAGGCGGCTTTGGTGATGAAATCATCAACGTGCGCTTTGCTAAAGATTTCGCGGATCGTGGCGCTAAGGTCACTGTGACTTGCGATCCTTTACTTAAAAGTGTTTTTGCCAGAGTGCCAGGGGTTGTATCCGTTGTGGGTCACAAACATGCCCCGGATATTTATCACGACTTCTGGGTTCCGGGCATGAGTGCTGCCCGCGTACTTGAATACACTTATGAAAAGCTAACTGGTGAGCCTTATCTTTTTGTCGATCCAGTTTATGATGCTAAATGGAAGGCGATGTTTGATAATCGCTTCGGTAACGGCAAACGTCCTCGCATTGGTTTGCGCTTTTTTGGAAATCCAAAGTTTGAACACGAACAGTTCCGGAAGTTCCCAAAAGAACTTTTGATCAATGCTGTTGGTGATCGTCCGTGGATTAACTTACAAAAAGAAGAAACAGATCTTCCGCTTGAAACGTGGGAAGATACTTTAGCAGTTATTAACCAACTAGATCTGGTTATCACTTCCTGCACTAGTGTGGCCCATGCAAGTGCTGCTTTAGGAAAAGAGACTTGGGTTATCACTCCTGTTTTGCCATACTATATTTGGGCTCTGCCAGGGGAAACGACACCTTGGTATAAATCTGTTCGCCTTTTCCGTCAGGAAAAGTTTGGCCAGTGGGAACAACCTTTTGTAAACATCAAAACTGCTTTAGACAAAAAAGGAATTTAGGATGAAGCTGAATTTGGGTTGTGGTTTTAATAAAAAAGACGGCTTCGTCAACGTAGATATCTCTTCGGGCTGCGCTGCTGATGCAGTTGTTGATTTAGCGACTGAAAAATGGCCCTGGGCTGATTCTTCAGTCAATGAAGCCCACTTTGATTTTTCATTAGAACAAATGGGGGAAGGAAAATCTCACCTGCTGCATATTTTAAAAGAGCTTTATCGCGTGTGTGCGAATGAAGCTGTTGTGAAGATTAAGTTTCTTCATCCCCGTCATGATCAGTTTGAATTAAATCCGCTATGTGTTCACAGACTTTCACCTGAATTCTTTAGTCTTCTTTCTGTAAGTAACAATTTGAATATGATTGCTAATGGCAGCTTGGATACAAGCTTGGGATTAATGCTTGGAGTGAACTTCAACATCACTCGCAATAAGTTTTTAATCACAGCTCAGTTTGGCCAAGCGATGGAAGCAGGACAAATCACTGAAGAAGAAATCCGCCGTCGTATTCCGTTTGAGAATAATATTTGTCACGCCATCGAAGTGGATTTGGCTGTGGTTAAAGCGCAAGAATAAATTTTGTATTTTCGAATATGCTTTTTTTGACGTTCGTTTCTGGGAGTTAGCATGTCGGGTTCTGATAATTCAGATTTTAAAAAACAACTTTCGCGCAGGGCTTTTCTATTAAATTCTGCGACTGCTGCGACCGCCGCTGCCGGTGCTTCCCTTTTAGAAATGAACAAAGTTTATGCTTCTCCTTTTTTAAGTGGAGCATTTTGGAAAAAGCGCGGCGGACCCAACATGCATTCTTGGGGCTCAAACAATTTTGGCCAACTTGGAATAGGCACAGCTACTAGTGTCTCTAAACCGAATGCTATCGGAACTAGGACGGACTGGGTTAAAATTGCAGCTGGTTCTAGCGCCGCCCTTGCCATTCGAGCAGATGGCACGTTATGGGCTACCGGCGCTTCCCACGCATTAGGTGATGGAATTGGAACAGCACGCAGTACACTTGTTCAGATAGGTACAGACACTGATTGGAGTGTCATTCAAGCAGGGGCTTCTTACTCTTCGGGTCTTAAGACAGATGGCTCTTTATGGACTTGGGGTGAATTAAACTCTTTTGGAACATTGGGCGTTCACTACACCACTCACACTCCAGTTGGCACTGCTACTAATTGGGCAAAGATTGCTGTTGGCGGCTCTCACACGCTTGCAATTAAATCTGATGGGACACTTTGGACTTGGGGAAAAAATTCATTTGGAACGCTTGGAAGAACAGGTGTTTCAGGCGCTCCTGGTCAGCTTGGAACTGCAACTAACTGGGTTCATGTCGCCGCTTCGGATGCTGCGAGCTATGCAATAAAAGCTGATGGAACTTTATGGACTTGGGGGCAGGGAACTGCGGGCTTGATTGGTAATGGATCTGTTGCAACTCAAAGTACGCCTGTGCAAATTGGCGGCGCAGAGTGGAGCACTATTGCGGGCGGCTTCAGTCACGTCCTTGCTTTAAAAATTGACGGCTCTATGTGGGCTTGGGGCAGAAATCAATTTTATGGAAATTTAGGTACCGGTGACAGAACAAATACAAGTTCGCCTGTCCAAGTTGGTACTGCCACCAATTGGGCAAAAATTTCGGCTGGTGGCGATCATTCCCTCGCAGTTAAAAGCGATGGAACTGCGTATGCCTGGGGTTATAATCAAAATGGACAATTAGGAATTCTTTACTACAACCCCACTCGAGTTGGCTCAGCAACTTGGTCTAAGGTTTCAAGTGGAGGATCTTTTTGCGTTGCAATTAAAAGCGACGGCTCACTGTGGTTTTGGGGCGGTGACGCGTATTATTTGACTTCAAACAATACGAGCACATCTTCGCCCGTACAAATTGGCACGGCGACTGATTGGACAAAAATTTCTGCTGGTTTAAGTTTTATTATGGGTATTCGTTCACCAGGAAGTCTTTGGGGCTGGGGTGGTAATACTGCAGGTGTTTTGGGGCTTGGGGATACCACAATTAAGAGCAATCCTACCCAAGTAGGTACAGATACTAACTGGATAGATATTTCTTCAAGCAACTCGCACAACTTGGGTTTGAAAGCTGATGGCTCTCTGTTTGCCTGGGGCGAGAACTTCGGAAGTGGAAAACTTGGGGATGGAACAACTACAAATAGAAGCTCACCTGTTCAGTTAGCAGGCACTTGGTCAAAAGTAGCTGCAGGATGGTCACACTCTTTAGCTGTGAAATCAGATGGAACTTTATGGAGCTGGGGTTCGAACATCTATAGTCAACTTGGCAGCGGTGCCTCTCGAAGCTCGCCGGTGCAGGTGGGCACAGATACTGATTGGAATAATTTTATCGCTGCCTCAATGAATAATAGTTATGCGATTAAAACTACTGGCGCCTACTATGCTTGGGGGCAAAATAACTTTTGGATTCATGGAAGAACGACATCAACCACTGTTTCAACCCCTACTCAAGTAGGAACAGACACTGATTGGGTAAAGATCTCTCCTAAAGAATTTTTAAGTCCTAGCACCTTGGGTCACACCTTAGCGCTTAAATCTGATGGTACACTGTGGAGCTGGGGCTACAATAATTTCGGTGGACTTGGAAATGGTAATACCACAAACAAGAGCACCCCTGTGCAAGTGCCAGGAACCTGGAATGATTGTGCCGCAGGAATGGGGACTTCGTTTGGTATCAAATCTGATAATACTCTATGGGCTTGGGGTGGCACTCCTACCGTAATTAACACTTATTTAGGATTAGCTGAATTTTCACCTGTGCAAATTGGAAGTGCTACTGGTTGGGGAACTCCTTTCGCTGGTGGTAACAACTCTTATTGGATTAAATCTGATGGAACTTTATGGGCCTGCGGTGCTGGTGCAACTGGAGCCATTGGAAATAGTTCAGCAGGAACGTTTCGTTCCCCTATTCAAATCGGTACTGCAACAGATTGGACAAAGATTTCAATTTGTTCTTCCAACGTCATGGGACTTAAGAGCGACGGAACTGCATTTGCTTGGGGAAAAAATGATTACGGCGCGCTTGGCGATGGAACACTCGTCAATAAGTCTTCGCCCGTTCAAATCGGAACCGGCATTGCAGACATTGCAGCGGGAAAAGATTTTTCATTTTTACTTGCTGCAGATGGAACGCTTAGAACATGCGGATTGAATGACGCTGGAGCACTCGGAATCATTCGCTACACGCCAGAAAAACTTGGTACATCGACTGATTGGGCACAACTCTCTTTGAACGCGTTCGGCTTCCACGCACTTGCAATCAAATCCAATGGTACATTATGGGTTTGGGGTAACAATGGTTCAGGCCAGCTTGGCGACGGAACGCAGACAACCAGATCCGCTCCTATGCAACTTGGTATTTTAACCGATTGGGCAGCTGTATCTGCAGGAGCAAATCATTCACTTGCAATCAAGACAGATGGAACCTTGTGGTCTTGGGGTGAAGGAAGTAACGGCGAATTAGGAAGTGGTGTTGCTGCCGATCGTAGCTCGCCGGTACAGGTTGGTACTGATACCAATTGGTCGATGATTTCTGCAGGTGGTACATTTTCGTTAGCAGTTAGAACTGACGGTACACTTTGGGCTTGGGGGGCCGGCACTCAAAACCAACTTGGCATTCCTGGAATGTTATCGAAAAGTTCGCCGACACAAGTTGGTACTGCGACGAACTGGACTAAAATTGCTTCTGGTCATCAAACGGGCCACGGCATTCAAGCAGACGGAAGTCTTTGGGGTTGGGGTTACAACGTCAGTGGCGGGGTTGGCGACAATACAGCCATCTCAAAATCAGTTCCTGTGCAAGTAGGAACGACTTGTGATTGGGCAGAAGTGGCAGCCGGATATAACTATGCGTGGGCGGTGAAGACTAGTAGTTAGTTTTCTCTTTCAGTGTTTCACATATGATCGCACATGGAACTTAACGGAGCACTGAGAAGGCCTGTTCGTCGTCACTATCTTGCTATGAAATCAGACATCCTTGAAAATTAGTACTGAGTGCTAATTAAAGGACGTTTTTGTGACTACTAATAATTCTCGACGTGCGTTTTTAATTAATTCAACTGCTGTGGCGGCGACGTCTCTTTTAGAACTCAATAAAATTTATGCCTCCCCTTTTCTAAGTGCTGCTTTTTGGAAAAAACATGCGCCCTTAGGAAATATGTTTGCGTTTGGTTTAAATGCCCAAGGACAGCTTGGCGATGCAACCATAGCATCAAAATCAACCCCTACAGTCATTGGCGGGGAAACAAACTGGACAAAACTAGCTGCAGGATACAGTTGCTCTCTTGCGCTTAAATCTGATGGGACCTTGTGGGCATGGGGATATAATGCTTACGGAGCGCACGGCACTGGGAACTACACGAACACCAGCTCTCCAGTTCAAGTGGGTACTGATACGAATTGGTTAACGATCGCCACTGGGGAAAAACACTCTCTTGGAATTAAAACTGACAATACTCTTTGGACCTGGGGAACCGGTGGAACTACCGGAACTTTAGGCTTAACTTATTGGACTCCAACACAGCTTTCTACTGGCGAATACGTTAAAATTGCTGCCACACCAACTTCAACACTCGCGATGGCAATAAAAAATGACGGATCTTTGTGGGTTTGGGGTTTTGCTAACTGGGGAGCGATGGGTATCGCCTCACCAAGCACGACGTATTCGCCCGTTCAAGTTGGAACTGCGACGGACTGGGACAAAATATTCTTAGGCTCTAACGTTTCTGGTGGAATAAAAACAGATGGAACACTTTGGATGTGGGGCCAGAATAACTACGGCCAACTTGGTGATGGATCTATCACTAATCGCAGTTTTCCAGTGCAGATACCTGGTACTGACTGGGTAGCCGGTGGGACCTCTGGCGGGACTTCGCATTTCCTTAAAAGTGATGGCACGCTTTGGACCGTTGGTTATGCAGCCTATGGGCAAAACGGGAATGGGAATTTAACTACGAACTATAGTTCACCCGTGCAAATTGGTACTGCGACCAATTGGGCTTCGTTTTCCATGGGAAGTCAGCACACTATTGCTTTAAAGACTGACAACACAATGTGGGGTTGGGGGCACAATGGTTCCTCGCAAATGGGGATACGTTACTCTGTTCCTACCCAAGTGGGCAGTTCAACTTGGAATCATGTTGCATCAGGCACGCAAGCTACTATCTGCTTAAAACCAGATGGCACTGCTTGGGTTTGGGGATTTGGATCAAACGGCAATTTAGGTCTAAGCAATAACAATTCAATTTCTGTAGCGACCCAGTTAGGGGCGAATACTTGGACAACAATTGCCATGCAAAGTGCGACCAGTTATGGAATTCGTTCAGACGGTACTCTTTGGGCTTGGGGGTTTAGCTCTCAAGGTCAGCTTGGTGATGGGACTATCGCTACAAAAAATTCTCCTGTTCAAATTAGTTCAGCCACAGATTGGTTAAGCATTTCAACTGGTGGTAATACTACGATCGCTAAAAAAGGTGATGGTACATTTTGGGGTTGGGGCTTCAATATGAACGGTGCCCTCAACGATGGCTCTTTACTGCAAAAAAACTCACCTGTTCAAGTCGGTGGCACTTGGCAGAATATTTATTTGGGTGGTGGTCACGTTCTAGCGGTGAAAGCAGACGGCACCCTTTGGGGTTGGGGAACCAACACAAATGGGCAAGTGGGAAATAATACGAGCGGAGGCATTGCTGTCAGCCTCCCCGTGCAAATTGGAACGGCTACAAATTGGGCCAAAGCTTGCTTAAGCAATAATAGTTCGACTAGTTTCGCGATTAGAACTGATGGGACTTTGTGGGCTTGGGGTACTGGGACATCTGGTGTAACAGGATTGGGAAGTACCTCCAATCGCAGCGTCCCTGTACAAGTTGGCGGCGATACGAATTGGGCCAGTGTCACACTCGGGAACAACAGTGCAGTAGCCTTAAAAACAGATGGCACATTATGGAGCTGGGGCGATAATACGTGGGGGCAGCTAGGTGATGGAACATTCACTTCGAGATCTTCGCCAGTGCAAATTGGTGTGGGATCTACTTGGTTACAAACAGCATCAGGCTCTTATCATCATTTCGCAAGAAGAGCCGATGGGACTCTATGGTCCTTCGGCCAAGCCGAACAATACTATGCAAATGGAGTGAATCAATTCACTCCAACTTTACTGAACGCCAATACTTGGACATCTGTTTCTGCAGCTGCAAGTCGCACGATGGCCATTAAATCTGATAATACTTTATGGGGCTGGGGTGGATCTACAGCCGGCGAAGTTGGCGCAAACACTTCACAAAGTTATGCGGTACAAATTGGCGCCTTGACGACATGGAGTAAAGTCATAGCAGGTCAAAGCAATACCTTAGCGCTAAAAACAGATGGCACATTGTGGAGTTTTGGTGGCAACACCTATGGACAAGTTGGTGACAATTCCTTAGTTAATAAAAGTGCACCTGTGCAGATTGGAACTGGTTTTACTGGTGGACAATTTGCTATCGGCTCTGACTTTTCACTCGCAATGAAATCAGACGGTACTCTATACACTTGGGGTAATTCATCCAATGGATGTATAGGAAGAATTTTTATTTCCCCAATTCAACTAGGTGCCTTAAACGATTGGACACAAATTTCAACGGCGTTCAGTGCCACTCATTCTGCGGCAATAAGATCCAACGGAAGTTTGTGGGTGTGGGGTAACGGCTTTAACGGTGGACTTGGAAACAACAATACAAACAGTCAGTCTTCACCCGTGCAAATTACTGGTACGTGGAATAAGGTCGCAGTTAGCAAAGAATTTACTATCGCCCTAAGATCCGACAACACCCTATGGACTTGGGGGGTTGGTATCGCTCTTGGTGACAACACGGGTGTAACAAAAAGTTCACCAGTTCAAATCGGCACTGCCACATATTCTAAAATTTCTGCAGGATCTAGTTATGCTATGGCAATTAAGTCTGATGGAACTCTATGGTCATGGGGTCTTGGAACCATTGGCCAGCTTGGAGATGGAACAGCCGTTTCAAAAAGTTCGCCGGTGCAAGTGGGCGCATTAACTTCCTGGGTAGATATATCAGCAGGCAATCAAACAAGTTATGCACTTAAAGATGACGGCACAGTATGGGCTTGGGGCGCTGGCAGCAGCGGACAACTGGGTAACGGAGCCGCTTCAGGCACGAGTTCACCTGTACAGGTCACCGGATCTGGCTGGGCTGAAGTTTCTGCCGGAATGGGCCACGCACTTATAAGAAAATAAAACTTGTATCATCAAGATGCATTTAAAGAATATCGGGGTCCAAATTCATTGGGCCCATTTCCCATTTTGAGTCACAAAGCTAAAAAACAAGTCATGATTTAACCATCATAATTTCGTGAATAAATTCCGATACGTTAATTGCGTATGGGGAACACAAGGTACGTTATTTTACTATTAGGCTTTGCGCTTGCGGGTTGCCATTTGAAGGGCAATCTTGATCAATCTTTGCTTACGCCTGAAGTGAAAGTTGCAACCGGCGCAACATCTTCTAATGGCGATGTTCCTTTAAAAGGTATTTGTTCTGAAAATCTTGATGTTCGTATTTACACTGAAGACGGAAGCATCGATCAGGTAGTTCCTTGCAGCAATGGCGAATATTCAACGACAGTGACTCTTTCTGGTTCTGAAGGAACTAAAACGATCTTTGCTGAATATAAAGAAAAACAAGAAAATATTCCTTCTGCCACGACTGAAATTATTTATGATGTGACTCCACCGGCGGGGCAGCCTTCGTTTACGGGCTGGTCTGGTGGCGATAGCAATGATATTGCTGCACGTTTGGTTTCAGTAGCTTCTTCTGATGATTCAGTCGCAGGCTTTAAATACGTACTTAGCCAGAATGCGAATTGTTCGACCCAGCTAGCCGCTTTGCAGGCAGCTTCTGAAAATAAAATTGGCGATCAAATCAGTTTAAGCGCGACGGCTGAAGGTACCTACTACGTATGTACCTTACTTAAAGACAAAGCAGGAAATTGGCAAACATCAGCGAATCAAAGTGTGGCTTTAAATATTGATTTAACTGCACCTGTGCCTGCTTCAGCCTCCCCGATTGCCAACTCTGAAGTTCGTATGACAAATACCATTTCTGGATCCTGTGAAGATAATGGCAATAACGTTGTTGTCACAGGTGATATCGATAACGGCCCACTTTACTTTCCTTGCATCGCGGGAAGTTTTTCTGGCAGCGTGGACCTATCTGGTGGCGATGGATCAAAGACAATTAACTTTCAACAATTAGATGACGTCGGAAATCTTGGTTCTGGAACTTTGACTTTAGTTAAAGATACGACGGCTCCAGTTCTAGCGGTAACTTCACATAGCGCAAATCAACAAGTCTTAGCGAGCATTACACTAGCAGGTTCTTGTGAAAACAATGGGAACATAGTTACTGCTTCGGGTGATTTTACTGGAAGCCCTGCTAACGTAAACTGTGTGGGCGGAAATTTTTCATTGCCGGTGACTTTGTCTGGGGTTGATGGCGCAAAAAATATTACTTTGCAGCAGTTGGATGTTGCTGGGAATACGGGTTCTTTAACTCATTCTTTGGTGAAAGATACTTCAGCGCCAACCCTTGCTGTGACTTCACATGCTTATGATGCTGAAACGTTGGCGACTTTAACTCTTGCGGGAACTTGTGAAAACAACGGTAATAATGTTTCTGTTTCGGGATCTATTGATAATGCTCCTGTGACTTTGACTTGTACTGCCGGTGCTTTTTCAGGAAGTATCACTTTGTCGGGTGTCGATGGACTTAAAACTTTCACACTTAGTCAGAATGACCCTGCAGGAAACACAGGCACTTTAAATCACCGCTTACTAAAAGATACGACAGCGCCAGTGATCACTGTGACATCTCCAACCTATGATCATGGTGTTGCTCCGACGTTTACTATTTCTGGAACTTGTGAAGATAATGGTAACAATGTGACGGTCACGGGCGATATCACCGGCGGACCGGTTTCATTTGCTTGTGTGGCTGGCGCGTTCACCGGAAGCTTATCTGTTCCAGGTGCCGATGGTTTAAAAAATCTAACCTTAAAGCAATCCGATGATGTTTCTAACGAAGGAACTCTTTCTCACAGAGTCGATAAAGACACGACGGCTCCCGTAGTAACTATCAGCTCACCCACTAATAACAGCACGATTGATCCTGTCGGAACGAGCATCGGTGGTAACTGTACTTATGGTGACACTTTGACTTTAGGTGGAACAATCGCCGAAGCGGGCCAAACTATTTCCTGTGCTGCCAATGGAACTTGGTCAACATCCGTGAACTTTACGCAAGAGGGTGAAAACCAAGTTTTAACAATTACTCAAACGGATGATGTTGGTTTATCTGATTCTGAAACTTATAATCTGATTGCCGATCCTCCGGTATTTACAATCACAGGAGCACGCCCTGCCTTGGCTGTTCGTGCCGTGGCCTGTGCCATGTGCCACGCCAAAGTTAAAGGGGATATCGTTACCGATTTTGGACATGGCCAATCATTCTTCTTAGGGAATGGTTCTTCATCAGATTCACGCTATCGTCCTTACGAAGCCGGCATCTATGCAGAAGATTGGCGTGATGGCGTGCAGATCACTGGAAGCCTGTATACAAAGAATGCCAGCGTGACCGTGACTGATTACGTAAATGCTTTGCAAGATCCTGCCGCAGGCAATGTCACTCCGGGTGGAGGATGGACTTTAGCGGACGTCGTTACAAAACAAATGTACAGCACTGCACGGGCAGCTGTGATTAAACTTATTAATTTCATTGGGCAAGCTCCAACCAATGCTGTTCCTGGTATGTTTGGATCTGTCGTCTATAAAAATAATGTTCTGATTGCCGCACCAACAGCCGCGCAGATCAATGCATTGACTAGCAGTATGTCACAAGTAGCTACTGATTCTGGCGTTTCGATTTATAAAAAATCTACAGCTACTTTAACTAATTTAACAATCGTTGCAGGTGTCGGTGGAAAGTACGTGCGCAACTCTGGCAATGTGGATTGCTGGGGAGACGTTGTTATTCAAGGTCCGCTGTTTTTAGATAACCTGCAGTTAAATTCTCGCGCTGCGGGTTGCCGATTGCATGTGAATGGAACAGTCTTCATTCGTGGTGGAATTACTTATTTAAACGAAGCGACTTATCCTAAAGTCAATGTGCAGATCTCAAGTTCTCGCGCCATTATTGTGGGTATGAATCCAAATTTCGTTTACGAACGTTTTAGCAGCAGTGTTTGGCCGAAAGTTCCAACCGGTGCTTTCCCGGATGAGGCTTCTACCCTTAACAACATGTCAAATATTCTTAGCGAAGCATCCCGTATAGCGGATTTGGATAACGATGGGGGACCTATGATGGTCGCTCAATATGTGACTTATTCTGGAGGCGCTATCGCCACTAGAACTAACGTGGGTTATGCCTATAATCAGACGACTGAGTTATCAGCGCAACCTGCTCGGGTTGCTGTTAATAATGGATGGGCTGCTATTCCTGGACAGGAAGCTACTTACAATGCAGTTCGTGGAAATTGTACTGTCGATACCACTGATGCGATTACAAACTCTAGACCTTGTATCCTAACTTGGGCTGGTGCTTACTTAAAGAAAACCGTGAACTTTAATCATCTATTGTTAAATGCTCCGATCGTTCACAGCCGTTACTATGGTCTGTTTAAAGGTATTGTTATTGCTGACTTCTTTATGCCGGCAGTTGAACACTTAGAATATGAATACGACAGTACTTTTGATAGTGTTCCGGTCCTACCTCTGGTCATTCAA
Source organism: Bdellovibrio bacteriovorus (assembly GCA_041888585.1). GTDB lineage: Bacteria > Bdellovibrionota > Bdellovibrionia > Bdellovibrionales > Bdellovibrionaceae > Bdellovibrio > Bdellovibrio bacteriovorus_I. The sequence continues at coordinate 2,831,113 of CP168971.1, forward strand.
AACGTTTATAGCATTTCAAATTAGATTCTTATTTATCTGTCGTTAGAAGTGTTTCAATTTGAGACTGCAATCTTACTTTTATAAAGATTTTGCTTAGTTAGACTCCATAAAACTCACATTTTTGCCGATAAAATATCCATGAGAAATTGCACGTCTATGCTCTCAATTTTATTACTATTGTTTTCGCCGCTCGGGTTTGCTGCGCCGAACTCCCTGACCTATCAAGGTCGTATAGTAAAATCAGACGGCACTCCGCTTGAATACAACAATGTTAGTTTTGTTTTTGAGATCACAAGTCCTAATGGTTCTTGCGTCATTTATCGTGAACAGAAAAATGGCGTCAACATGGCTAACAGTAAGGGTGTGTTCGACGTTCCAATCGGTACCGGAACAAAACTTTTTCCTCCCTCACCTACTGCAACCCTGTTAAGTGCGTTTGATAATTCTCAGGTGCAAGATTGCGGTGATGCTGACAATAACGTTGCTAGCACCTACACGCCTTCAGCAAGTCATACGCGTTTACTGCGCGTGCAATTCCATGATGGTACGGGCTGGAAATTGATCAGTCCTGATAATGAAATTCGTTCTGTTCCATTCGCAGCTTATTCCTCTTCTGCAGAGACGGCAAAGAAAGCAGCTGATGCAGATACATTAGGTACACACCCATTAGCTGATTTCGTTTTGAAAACTGGGATCACTACTTGTGCGATTGGCCAATACTTAACTTATGATGGAACTACTTTTGCCTGCCAAAACGACGCTGGTGGTGCGGGAATGGTTTCAGATGTAAACGTGACGGCTCCGCTTACGAAGGGCGGCACAACTTCAATTCCTGTGATCGGAATTTCTGTTGGTACTGGTGCTGGAACTGTGGCTGCTGGTAACGATGCTCGTTTCACTGATGCACGCGTTCCGATGGGCACGGCCGGTGGAGATTTGTCTGGTACTTATCCAAACCCGTCTGTTGCAAAAATTCAGACAATCGCTGTTTCTGCTGTAGCTCCAACAAATGGTCAGTTCTTTAAATACAATGGCACCAACTGGATTGGTTCTGCCATCGCTATGTCTGATGTTACTAATTTAAGTGCCACATTGGGAACCTACCAAACGACAGCTGCGTTTAACTCTGCAGTCGGCAGTGCAAACTGTGCGGCTCACCAAACTCCTTATTGGAATTCTGTTTCAGGTTCTTTTCAATGTCAGGCTATCAACGTTTCTTTAGCAGGTGATGTGAGCGGAACTATCGGCGCTTCTGTCGTTGATAAGATTAAAGGTGTTGCGGTTGATACCACGGGTTTAGCTGCAGGTCAGATTTTAAAATATGATGGTACAAAGTGGGCTGCAGCCACTGATAGTAATGCGGGTGGTACTGTTACCAATATCGCAACAGGCACTGGCTTAAGTGGCGGACCAATTACCACTACTGGTACTATTTCTTTAGCTAATACAGCGGTGACTCCCGCTGTCTATGGTTCTACAACGGCTGTAGCTACTTTTACAGTTGATGCTCAAGGTCGTTTAACTGCGGCTTCAAATGCAGCGATTGCTTTCCCAGTGACTTCTGTGGCGACTAAAACTGGTGCTGTGACTTTGGATGTTGGTGATATTGGCAGTGCTGCTACAAAATATTTTACTTATAAACCTAATAACGTCGCTTGTACTGATGGCCAAGTAATGAAATGGGTGACGGCAAACTCTCGTTGGGAGTGTGCCGCTGATACAGATACTTCTTCGGGTGGTACGGTTACAAGTATTGCTACGGGCACTGGTTTAAGTGGTGGTCCTATTACTTCAACTGGAACTATTTCTTTAGCTAATACTGCAGTTACTGCTGGCTCTTATACCCGCGCTTCCATCACTGTGGATGCTCAAGGTCGTTTAACGGCGGCAAGCAGTGGCGCAGCTATCAACTTAGCTTCAGATGTTACTGGCACTTTACCGATTGCGAATGGTGGCACAGGACAAACTTCTGCGACTGCTGCTTTTAATGCCCTTTCACCTGTAACAACTAAAGGTGATCTGATCACTCGTGATGGCACTAATAACATTCGTTTGCCTGTTGGAACAAATGGACAGGTGTTATCAGCGAACTCTGCCCAAGCTTCGGGTCTTCAGTGGATTACACCTACTAATGGTACAGTAACTAGCGTTACTGGAACTGCTCCAATTGTGGTAGCTACGGGGACTACGACTCCAGCCATTTCAATTGATGATGCAACAACATCAACTAAAGGTGCTGTGCAAGTCGGTTCTGGTATTGCGGTGTCTTCAGGAACGATCAGTGCTGATCCTGCAAACTTCCCGTCTGCTGTTCCGGTTACTAAGGGTGGTACCGGCGTTACTTCTTTTACTGCTAACCGTTTGTTAGCCTCTAACGGAACTGGAACTGCGATTTCTTATTTTAACTGTCCTGTCGGTCAGATTATCACCTTTGATGCTTCCGGTATTATGGGCTGTTCTTCGCTTACTACGGCCGGAGTTTTTGTTAATGGTGGTAACAGTTTTGGCGGAGCCTCATCACTAGGAAATAACGACAACAATGATCTATCTATTAAAACAAACAGCCTTACGCGCATCACAGTTAAAGCTTCAGGCAACGTTGGGATCAGCAATACCTCAGCTCCGCACAAATTAAGCGTTGGTGGCGGTATCTTTTTACAGCCAACACCTCCCACAACGACAACTAATATGAGTACCACAACGGACATGGGTCTTCACTTAAACGCTGATAGTGATGCCGGTGGTATTACTTTGATGGATTACGGTTCAAATCGTAAAGACTTGGCTATTTATTTTGGTGACGATGCTGCGGATAACTTACGCTTCATGAGCTTTACTTCAACCAACGGTTGGGTGCCTCAGGATCGTATGATTATCACTAACGCCGGTTATGTTGGTATTAATACAACATCTCCGACGAAAGTTTTGGACGTCAATGGTGATGCCCAGTTCGGAACCAATTCAGCAACTAGCTCTAACATTATCTTGTCACCTAGTGGTGCGAACCAAGGTACGATTCGTTTAACAACGGATGCTAATGCCAACTACATACAGTCTGGCCTTGAACCTGTTACGAATAGCGCAAAAGACCTTAAAATCGGTCCCGTTTTTTCAACGAATCCATGGATGTTGATTCAGGGCTCTACGGGTAACGTCGGTATCGGCACGACTTCTCCAGCAAGTAATCTGGATGTTCAGTCGACGATTTCAACTACGGCTGCGTACACTTCAGGTATCGCCTATAGCGGTACAATTAACGCGACGACATCTATATCGAATGCCTTTGGTGTTAAATCAAATCCAACAATAAATGTTCCTGCTGGCGAGACAGTTAACTTGGTTTCAAATTACTACGCTCAAGGTTTTGCTAAAACTGGATCTGGTACAGTTACGACTGCGACCGCGTTGTACTTAAATCCACCGACTGCGGGCACTACGAACTATGCGGTCTATTCGCAATCCGGAACAAACTATTTCGGCGGTGGTGTTGGTATTGGTACTCTTACACCAGGTGCTAAACTTCAGGTCGATACTTCGAATACGATGAATTCTAGTGGTGTGGGGCCTGCAGTTATTCATAAAGGTACGGCTTCTGCTAACGGTGACTATTTAGCTTCAGGCTTTCTTGCTGAAGATATGTGGGGCCTGATGACTGCAGATGCGAGTACTTACCGCAACTTGATTTTACAACCTTGGGGTGGCAGAGTTGGTATCGGCACTGGCACAACAGCACCTGGAACCACACTTACGGTCAATGGTAGCGCCCAGGTTGACGGTGGTGCTAACTTTATTCTTCACGCATCTTCTAGCACGACGACGGATGCCGGAGATATCGTATTTAATAACTACGACAATACTCAGATCGCCCGTATTTGGACCAACGGTGGCGGTACGCAATCTATTCAATTTAGTGCGGGTACAGACACCACACCTGAGTTCACAATTAATAGCAATGGTTCAGCTACATTGACTGGTACTCTGACTCAGAACTCCGACAGACGATTGAAGAAAGATATTCAGACCATTCCTGATGCTTTAAGAAAGATCTCTTCAGTTGATGGTGTAACTTATCACTGGAAAGATTCTAAAAAAGAAAAAGAACTGCAGATGGGTCTTATCGCTCAACAAGTTGAAGCGGTATTCCCTGAAGCCGTTAAAACAGATGATAAAGGCATTAAGTCCGTTGCTTACCAAAACTTAGTGGCTCCGATTATCAACGCGATTAAAGAACTCTATACTTTTGTATTAAACAACGATCAAAAACACGACCGCGAAATTGCTTCATTAAAATCTGAAAACGCTCAACTTGAAAACAAAGTGGATGCACTTTCTAGACAAAATGAAGAATTGCGTTCTGCAGTCTGCGAGATCAATCCTAAGGCTAAGATCTGCGTCTCGAAATAGGACCTTTGAAAGCCTAATTACCTTTAGAAGAACCATAAATAAACCGATAAAGGATGTATGAGAAATTGTAGGTACATCCTCTCATTTTTGATCTTACTTTGGAGTTTCAGCTCTTTAGCGTCTCCAAGTTCATTCACCTATCAAGGTCGAATTATAAAATCGGATGGCGAAGCTTTAGAATATAACAATGTCAGCTTTCTTTTTGAAATCACAAGCCCCAATGGCAACTGCGTGATCTATCGGGAACAACGCGATGGTGTGAACATGCAAAACTCTAAAGGGGTTTTTGATGTTCCCATCGGTTCAGGAACCAAGTTATTCCCTGCGGATCCTCTTTTTAGTCTTTTAGATGCTTTTAACAACTCTCCAGTTCAGAATTGTTCAGGCGGTGCAACCTATACGCCTGGGGCTGGCGACACCCGTCTTTTAAAAGTTCAATTTCACGATGGCACTGGTTGGAAAGTGATTTCTCCAGCAAACGAAATACGTTCTGTTCCTTTTTCTGCTTATGCTCTTTCATCACAAAAACTGGGTACGCGAACTGAAGATGACTTCGTTTTGAAATCTGGAGTTCCTGCCTGCGGAGCTTCGGAGTTCTTAAGTTTTAATGGAACCGCTTTAGTTTGTGCACCGGTTACGGGTGCATCAGGCGGAACCGTGACAAACGTGACTTCGGCAAATGCTTATCTTTCAGTTGCGAATGGTACATCAGCCCCTGCTTTGACTTTAAACGTGGGAACTGTTGCTAACACAGTCGCCGCCGGTAATGATTCGCGCTTCACTGATGCTCGTACTCCTACTGGAGCTGCGGGTGGAGACCTCTCCGGGTCTTATCCAAATCCATCCGTTGCAAAGATTCAAACGATTGCTGTGGCAAGTGCTGCGCCTTCTAGTGGACAATTTTTTAAATTCGATGGTTCTCAGTGGTTGGGTGCTGCGATTGCGATGTCTGATGTTACCAATTTAACTGCAACCCTTGGAACTTATCACACCACGGCGGCTTTCAATGCGGCGGTGGGAAGTGGAAACTGTGCTGCTCACCAGACTCCTTATTGGAATTCTGTTTCTGGATCTTTTCAATGTCAGGCTATTAACGTTTCTTTAGCCGGTGATGTGAGCGGAACGATTGGTGCTTCGGTAGTAGATAAAATCAAAGGTGTTGCTGTTGATACTACAGGGTTAGTTGCTGGTCAGGTTCTTAAGTACGATGGCACTAAGTGGGCTCCGGCCTCTGATAATAATTCTGGTACTGTTACTAACATAGCAACGGGTACTGGCTTGACCGGCGGTCCTATCACAACAACAGGCACTATTGCTTTAGCGAATACGGCAGTGACTCCTGCAATTTATGGCTCAACGACAGCGGTTGGCACATTCACGGTGGATGCTCAAGGTCGTTTGACTGCGGCTTCTAATGCGGTCATCGCTTTCCCAGTGACTTCGGTTGCGACTAAAACTGGTGCTGTCACTTTGGATTATGGCGATATCAATAGTGCCGCTGCTAAATATCTAACTTATAAACCTAACAACGTAGCTTGTACTGATGGACAAGTTATTAAGTGGGTTACTGCAAGCTCTCGATGGGAATGTGCAAACGACACTGATACAAATGCAGGCGGAACAGTTACTAATATTGCGACTGGCACAGGTCTTAGTGGTGGCCCAATCACTGGGACCGGAACTATTTCTTTAGCCAACACGGCGGTGACGGCTGGTTCGTATACTCGTGCTTCGATTACGGTTGATGCCCAAGGTCGTTTGACTGCGGCAAGCAGTGGTGCCGCGATCAGTTTAACTGCTGATGTAACGGGAACTTTACCCATCGCAAACGGGGGTACTGGTCAGACGACTGCAATAGCAGCATTCAATGGGCTTTCACCGTTAACAACTAAAGGTGACATCATCGTTAATGATGGCACTAATGATATTCGTTTAGCTGTCGGATCTAACGGTCAGGTATTGTCAGCAAACTCTGCGCAAGCCTCTGGGTTGCAATGGGTGACGCCAACAAATGGAACTGTGACCAGTGTTTCTGGTACCGCACCTATCGTTGTTGCTACTGGAACAACGACTCCGGCAATTTCCATTAATGATGCTACTACTTCTACGAAGGGTGCTGTTCAGATCGGTTCAGGTATTGCGGTATCTTCAGGAACGATCAGTGCTGATCCTGCGAACTTCCCGTCTGCTGTACCGGTCGCTAAAGGTGGTACTGGAGTTACATCCTTCACTGCAAATCGCTTAGTGGCATCTGATGGTACTGGCGCAACATTAATTCCATTTACCTGTGCTTTAGGTCAATTAATGACTTTTGATGCGACTGGCATCATGGGCTGCACGAACTACGCAGCTTCAAGTTTATTTACTAATGGCGGCAACACATTAGGTGCGGCTGTGACCCTTGGAACTACAGATGCATTTAGCTTAGGTTTTAAAACTAACAACTCTACCCGTGCTACTATCACTTCTGGTGGTAACTTCGGTATCAACACGACAACGCCACAAAGTAAGCTCGGTATTTCAGGTGACGAATACTACAACACAGCACTAAGTGTTAATACAGGGCTTAGAGGGATCAGCGTTGTTGGTTCCGCAAATGACGTAGTTGGTATGGCGATTTGGGATAGAGATAACAGCTCTGCGACCACTAACGATGGTGACGGTCTTATTTATTGGGGTGATGACGCTGGTGAAAACTTGCGCTTCGGTAGCTTCATGAACAATGCTGCCATCACGGAGCACATGAGAATCCAAGCAGATGGTAAGGTGGGAATTGGAACCACTGCTCCGCTTGGCAATTTGGTTGTTAATAGTTCTGGCTTCACAAACTTTATTGTTCACTCTACTGGTGCGGCTTCAGATGCTGACATCTGGTCGTCAAATCCTACAGGCGCGTGGCGTATTCACGGGGATCAAGATGACAGTAACAACTTTCACGTATCGTATTGGACGGCTCCTTCAGTTATGGGTGGTAGCCCCTCATCATCTCCGTTCAAAATAACCACGGGTGGTCTTACTACAATCTCAACAACCGCAGTAGGTACTGATTTTTTAGTGGATGCGACAAACAGTCAGGGTGAAATCAAACTTAAATCCACGGGCGATTTGGTCTACACAGGACAAAATGCTTCGTCGATGGCTCACCTAATTGGTCTATATCCTGGCTGGGACACGGCTGCTGTATACATTGGTGGCTACCACAATGGAAACAATGCGAGCTTAACAACGACAAAAGTTGTTTTCGGTACAGCTTCTGGTGGTCTGTATCTGCCGACGTACGCTGCGTCTTTCAACGTGTCTTCAGATATACGTTGGAAAAAAGATATTACGTTGATTCCAGACTCATTGAACAAAATCTCGCAACTTAATGGTTATAACTACCGCTGGAAAAATAAAAAAGATCAAAAACTTGATCTAGGTGTCATCGCTCAAGAAGTGGAACAACAATTCCCTGAAGCTGTGAATACTGATAAAGATGGTTTTAAAACTGTGAACTATCCTGGCTTGATCGCTCCAGTTATTAATGCGATTAAAGAACTTTACGCTAAGTACTTAGCTCAAGACCAAAAGCTTGAGCAGATGCAAAGTAAGATGGAAAGCTTAGAGTCTAAGATGACAAAACTTATCGAACAAAACGAAAATCTACGCCGTCAGAATGAAGAACTGCTGAAAAGAAGTCCAGCCTCCCACTAAAAATTCTCAGATCGAGACAGGGGCACCCGAAATTTAATTCAATAACTTAAGTATTTTTGCGATTTCTTAATCGTGTGTTTACCCCAAAAAGCCGATAAGAAACACATGAGAAACTGCACGTCAATTCTCTCTATTGTGGCGATCTTATTTGGTTTTAGCTTGGCTGAAGCCTCCCCTAAGACATTCACTTATCAAGGTCGGATTATAAAATCTGATGGAACGCCATTAGAGTATAATAACGTCAGTTTTATTTTTGAAATCACAAATCCAAACGGAACTTGCGTGATTTACCGAGAGCAAAAAGACGGTATTAATTTAGTTAACTCTGGCGGTGTGTTTGATGTGCCAATCGGTTCAGGCACAAAACTTTTCCCTGCAGATCCATTTTATACTTTGCTTGATGCTTTCAATAATTCTGACACGCATGATTGCGTGGGTGGCGCGACTTACGCGGCTGTTGCCGGTGACGTGCGTTTATTAAAAGTTCAATTCCACGATGGCACAGGTTGGAAAGTTATATCCCCTTCAAATGAAATTCGTACCGTTCCTTTTGCTGCGTACGCAAGTTCAGCAGAAAGATTGGGAACTAAAACTGAAAATGATTTTGTCTTAAAAACTGGAGTTCCTACGTGTACTGCCAGTGAATTTTTAAGTTTTGATGGCACAAATTTAGTATGTGCACCTGTAACTGGTGCTAGCGGTGGTACCGTTACCAACGTCACTTCGGCGAATGCTTATATTTCTGTGGCTAACGGGACTTCAACTCCTGCTTTGACTTTAAATGTTGGTACTGTCGCAGGAACTGTCGCTGCCGGTAACGATGCTCGATTTACTGATGCTCGTACCCCAACTGGGTCTGCGGGCGGCGACCTGAGCGGCACTTATCCAAACCCATCTGTAGCAAAAATTCAAGGTGTGGCAGTTTCTGCTGTAGCACCGACTAGTGGTCACTTCTTAAAATACAATGGAACTAATTGGCTAAGTTCCGCTATTGCAATTGGTGATGTTGGAAGCTTGAGTGCAACCCTAGCCACTTATAAAACTATTGCAGACTTTAACACTGCCGTGGGAAGTGCGAACTGCGCTGCTCACCAGACTCCCTACTGGAATTCTGTTTCCGGTTCTTTTCAATGTCAGGCTATCAATGTTTCTTTAGCGGGTGATGTGAGCGGAACGATTGGTGCTTCGGTAGTAGATAAAATTAAGGGTGTTGCGGTTGATACCACGGGCTTAGCAACAGGCAACGTTCTTAAATACGATGGAACAAAATGGGCACCGGCGGCTGATAGTAATGCGGGCGGAACTGTTACTAATATCGCAACTGGCACTGGCTTGTCTGGCGGGCCGATTACTTCGACTGGAACTATCTCTTTAGCGAATACTGCGGTGACTGCAGCTTCTTATGGCTCTACTACTTCCGTGGGTACTTTTACAGTTGACGCTCAAGGTCGTTTGACGGCAGCGTCGAATGCAGCAATTGCGTTTCCGGTGACTTCTGTTGCGGGAAGAACGGGTGCTGTGACTATCGATGCTAGTGATGTTACTAGTGCTGCTTCGAAATATTTTACATATAAGCCGAACAACGTGGCTTGTACTGATGGTCAAGTAATGAAATGGGTTACAGCAAATTCTCGTTGGGAGTGTGCTGCTGATACGGACACAAATGGTGGTGGTACTGTAACTAGTGTTGCCACTGGAACTGGCTTAAGTGGTGGTCCAATCACTGGAACCGGAACCATTTCACTTGCTAATACAGCAGTGACAGCGGGCTCTTACACTCGCGCGAATATTACTGTAGATGCTCAAGGTCGTTTAACTGCTGCGGCTAATGGTGCGTCAGTCAATTTAGCTTCTGAAGTAACCGGCACTTTGCCTATTGCTAACGGTGGTACAGGTCAAACAACTGCAACGGCAGCATTCAATGGATTATCACCATTGACTACCAAAGGCGACATCATCGTTAACGATGGCACGAATGATATCCGCTTGGCAGTGGGAACTAATGGTCAGGTGTTATCAGCGAACTCAGCGCAAGCGTCAGGCTTACAATGGGTGACTCCGACAAACGGCACTGTAACAAGCGTTACTGGTACTGCTCCTATCGTTGTTGCTACCGGTACAACAACCCCTGCAATTTCAATTAGTGATGCGACAACGTCGGCTAAAGGTGCCGTGCAAGTGGGTTCAGGTATCTCTGTTTCATCAGGAACAATCAGTGCTGATCCTGCAAACTTCCCGTCTGCTGTTCCAGTTGCCAAAGGTGGTACGGGCGTAACGTCATTTACTGCTAATAGATTTATTGCTTCAAATGGGACTGGAACCGCGATTAGCTATTTCAATTGTGCTTTGGGGAATTTAATCACCTTTGATGCTTCAGGCATCATGGGATGTACTCCTTACGCTAGCTCTAGCCTGTTTGCAAATAACGGAAACTCCCTCGGAGCGAATGCCACTATCGGCACTAATGACAACTATGACTTATTAGTTGAGACGAATAATACCGAAAGAATGCGTATCATGGCTGATGGTAAAGTTGCCATTGGTTCAGCAAGTCCAAGCGCGATGTTACATGTTGGTGGCTGGGATGATGAAACCACTTATAATAGTGTGTTCGTGGCAAGTTATCACAACGTCAATGGTCAAGCGCAGTATGTGGGTAATTGGAATAGCACAGGATACTGGGGTATTGGACCTGTTGCGAATCCTGCAAATGGCACAGTCAGATTGGGTAACGCCAACCCTGCTGGTGATTGGCGCGCGACCCAAGATTTAAACTTACAAGTTCCGGGCAGAATTGGTTTAGGACCGACAGTCACTGCGCCAGAACGTGTGATCCACATCAAGGGTACTGGGCAAGTTGATGACGATATTTATCTTCAATCCCAACACAGTGCCGCCGGTGAAGGAGCTATAATTATAACTCGCGCCCGAGATAATGCGGGTGCAGCTTCGGCAATATTAAATGGCGATTCCATGGGATTTTTGGCCTTCCGCGGTCATGACGGAGCTGGGTTTGCCAACTCTGCAGTTATTAAAGCTACAGCCGCTAGTGATTTTGCGACTCAGAAAAATTCTATCTTAACCTTTAACACAATCGTGGCAAACACAGACGCCGAAAGAATGAGAATTCATTCTAATGGTGCTGTAGGTATTGGTCAGGTAAACCCGCAACATACTTTGCATGTCGCAAATACAGCTACAACAGCAAACCATGTGATGGCGCTAGAGACTACCGGAACAAACGGCAGACCCAATCTTTTATTTAAAGTGAACAATACAAATTACGGTTATCTTGGCTACGGATCTGCAGGCAATGACGACCTTTATTTGATGAATTATATCAATGACTCATTAAACCTTGGAACCAACTCTGTACCGAGACTTACTATCACTGGTGCTGGGGATGTGGGTGTTGCCACAATCTCTCCAAGTCGTAAATTTTATGTGAATGGAACTTCAGGCGGTACTGCGGCTTGGGAAAACTTATCTGACCGTCGCCTGAAAAAAGATATCCAGGTCATTCCTGATTCATTACAAAAAGTTTTATCGCTGTCTGGTGTGACCTTCAATTGGCGCCACGATGTGCGACCTGATCTTAACTTCCAAGAAGAAAAAGACATGGGTTTGATTGCTCAGGAAGTCGAAAAGGCTTTCCCTGAAGCTGTTCACACCGATGGTAAAGGATTTAAGTCTGTAGCTTATACGAAACTTATTGGTCCTATTGTTGAAGCGGTGAAAGAACTTTATAAATCCCTTCGCCAGCAGGACCAACGCGTAGCTAATGTCGAAAAAGAAATGGCTGCCATTAAAGCTCAGAACGAAGCAGTACTGAAACAAAACGAAGAGCTTCGCAAACAGAATGCTGAGCTTTTACAATACGTTCGTGATAGTAAACGTAAGCCAGCCTCTAAGTAATGTCTCAACTTGAGACATAAATCCTAAAATTTTCTGAGTATTAACCTTCGGAGGCCAATCCAGCCTTCGGAGTTTAATTAAATGTTCCGATAAGTTAAGCATGAGAACATGCACGTCTAAACTCATCTCATTGATAGTTGTTTTGTTTGCCTCAGTAGTGGCAAACGCCTCCCCTGCTTCTTTGACTTATCAAGGTCGGATTTTGAAATCTGATGGTCAGCCCCTTGAATACAATAACGTTAGTTTTATTTTTGAAATTACCAATCCGTCTGGAAGTTGCGTCATCTATCGTGAACAAAAAGATGGTCACAACATGGTGAACTCTGGCGGTGTGTTTGATGTTCCAATTGGTTCTGGTACGAAGATGTTCCCGACAGATCCTTTGTACACTTTGCTTGATGCTTTCAACAACTCTCGCAGTCACGACTGTTCTGGTGGTGCTACTTATGCTGCGCAAGTTGGTGACACTCGTTTATTGAAAGTTCAGTTCCATGACGGTAACGGATGGAAGATTGTTTCGCCTTCCAATGAAATTCGCACGGTTCCTTTTTCTGCTTACGCGTTGTCAGCTGAAAAGCTTGGAACCAAAACAGCAAATGATTTCGTTTTAAAAACTGGAGTTCCTACTTGTAGTGCTTCTGAGTTTTTAAGCTTTGATGGTACGAACCTAGTTTGTGCTCCGGTGACTGGTGCCAGTGGTGGTACAGTGACAAGTGTTACGTCTGCGAATGCTTACCTTTCAGTAGCTAACGGCACATCAACTCCAGCTTTGACGTTGAATGTGGGTACAACTGCAAACACTGTTGCTGCGGGTAATGATGCGCGCTTTACTGATGCGCGTACTCCAACTGGAACTGCTGGTGGTGACTTAAGTGGAACTTATCCAAATCCAACGGTTGCTAAAATTCAAACAGTTGCTGTTTCGGCGGTAGCTCCAACAAATGGTCAATTTTTTAAATACAATGGTACGAACTGGGTTGGCGCCGCAATTGGCATCACTGATGTTACGAACCTAAGTACGACACTTGCTACATATCAAACGACTGCTGCTTTTAACTCTGCAGTGGGAAGTGCGAACTGCGCTGCCCATCAAACTCCTTACTGGAACTCTGTTTCTGGATCTTTCCAGTGTCAGGCCATCAACGTTTCAGTTGCGGGTGACATCAGTGGAACCATTGGTGCTGTGAGTGTTGATAAAATCAAAGGTGTGACTGTTGATACTACGGGTTTAACTAACGGCCAGATTCTAAAATATGACGGCACTAAGTGGGCCCCGGCTGCGGATAGCAATGCGGGTGGTACGGTTACTAATATCGCGACTGGCACTGGTCTTAGTGGTGGTCCGATTACTTCGACTGGCACTATTTCATTAGCAAATACTGCGGTTACTCCTGCGACATATGGTTCAACAACGGCAGTAGGTACATTCACAGTCGATGCTCAAGGTCGCTTAACAGCAGCCTCGAATGCGACAATTGCCTTCCCTGTAACATCAGTAGCAACTAAAACTGGCGCAGTTACTTTAGATGTTGGTGATATTGGTAGTGCTGCTACTAAATACTTAACTTATCGACCGAACAACGTCGCATGTACCGACGGCCAAGTTTTAAAGTGGGTTAACGCGAACTCTCGTTGGGAGTGTGCGAATGATACTGATACTTCATCAGGTGGTACCGTTACAAGTATTGCCACTGGTACTGGTTTAAGCGGCGGTCCGATTACTTCAACAGGAACAATTTCTTTAGCAAACACGGCGGTGACAGCGGGCTCTTACACTCGTGCTTCAATTACTGTTGATGCTCAAGGTCGTTTGACTGCAGCAAGCAATGGTTCTGCGATTAGTTTAACTGCCGATGTCACTGGCACCTTACCGATAGCTAACGGTGGTACTGGTCAAACTTCAGCCCTTGCAGCGTTTAACGCTCTTTCTCCGTTAACGACTAAAGGTGACATTCATGTGCACAATGGTACTAACAACATTCGCGTTGCTGTTGGTACGAATGGACAAGTTCTATCTGCAAACTCAGCTCAGGCATCAGGTGTAGAATGGATCACTCCTACGAATGGCACTGTAACTAACGTTACTGGGACTGCCCCTATCGTCGTTGCCACAGGTTCAACGACTCCGGCGATTTCAATTAGCGATGCTACGACTTCCGCTAAGGGTGCTGTGCAAGTAGGTGCCGGTATAGCGGTTTCTTCAGGTACAATCAGTGCTGATCCTGCAAACTTCCCTTCTGCTGTACCTGTTGCCAAAGGTGGTACTGGTGTTACTTCATTTACTGCGAATCGCTTGTTAGCTTCTAATGGCACTGGAACTGCTATATCGTATTTCAACTGTGCCCTTGGTCAGATTATCACGTTTGATATTTCTGGTATTATGGGGTGTTCTTCGTTATCCACGGCTGGAGTTTTCGCTAACGGTGGCAATAGCTTTGGTGCCGCAGCTACTCTTGGAACAAATGATACTCAAGATTTATTCTTTGAAACCAACGGCAATCCAAGAATGAGTATTAATTCTGGCGGTCAGATCTCTTTGGGTTTTAATACGGCTACAAGTTCGAATTTCCTCTATACTCCGAGCTTAACTGCCCAAGGCCAGATTCGCATGACTACGGATGCGAGTGCCAACTATATTCAGTCGGGTGTTGATTCTTCTTCTGGAAGTGTTAAGGATCTGCGTTTTGCTCCGATCCTAACTACGACTCCTTGGATGACTATTAAATCTGATGGAAAAGTTGGTATTAACACGGCTTCTCCTGCAGAACAGTTACATGTTGAGGGTGTTATTCAAGCCGGCTCAGCTGCTTCGACAGCTGGCACAAGCTTGTTGGTCGGAAAATATACTGATGGAAATTTAACAGTTATCGGAACTGAGTGGTCTTCTGGTGGACCATCTATTGGTTACGGAGTGAAGCCTTCAGGCTCTGCCACCGGATCTTTTGTTTCTGCAACTGCTGGAGCTTTACCTCGGGCAGCACTGAATGTCAGTGGTGCTGATGGATTCAGATTCTATACTGGTGCTTCACAGACTGTTGCTATTGGCTCTGCTGTGACTGCGACTGAAAAAATGCGTTTAACCAATACTGGTAATCTGGGTATTGGAACTGGAAGTCCTGTTGGAAAAATCCACGTGAGCCACACAGGGAACTTGAATGGTGGTGCTGGCGTTATCAATACAACTGATGCCTTTTTACATTTAGGAACTTACAACGGTACGTCCGGTACATCCATCATGATGGATGATAATCAAATTGAATTAGCTTCGTCTGATTCTGTCCAGGCGCTTAACTTAAATCATAATTCAGCTGCAAATATCACGATGGCTGTTGGTGGCGGTAAAGTTGGTATCCGGAATACCATTCCGCTCGCATTGCTTCATATTGGTAGCACGGGATCAGGGGTCACATCCTACTCCTCTTTCCAGATGGGTAATGATGCTACCCCTGTGAATAACTTCCATATGGTGAGTGAGTCTACGGGGGGCACTCGTGCCCTTCGCTGGTACGGCGGTGACTTAGGCTCAGGGACTTCATTAATGTCTTTAAATTACGGCGGTCAATTAACCGTTGGCGAAGGAACTCTAGGCGGAGGCGTTTTAAAGCTGAAGCCAGGAAGCTCAGCGGATCACGTTTATCTTGAACTTTATGCTCGATCAGCGGCAACGACAACACGTTCTGCTTACATTGGATATGCGGGCGCGGGCAACACCACTTTGAATGTGACGAATGAAATTGAAGGTGGCGGAATCGACTTCTTCACCAAGAACGGCGGTGCTGTAGTTTCTAAAGCGTATATAAACGCTGCGGGTAACTTCACAATCCTTGGCCAAGCTTACAAACCCGGCGGCGGCGACTGGGTTGCCACATCAGATAGAAGACTCAAAAAAGATATTAAGCACTTTGAAGGTGGCTTGAACGAGTTGCTAAAAGTGAATCCAGTATGGTTCCGCTATAATGGTAAAGGCGGAACTAACGATGATGGCAAAAAATACGTCGGAGTTATCGCACAAGAAATCGAGCCAATTGCGCCTTATATGATTGAAAAAGCTAAGGCGAAGATTGAAAAATCAGATAGCAAAGAGTCTGAAATTCTTAAAGTTGATCCAACGGCGTTTACTTACATGATCATCAATTCGATCAAGCAGCTTGCACAGAAAGTGACCTCTTTCGAGAAGGTCGTTAAAGCTTGGTTTGATAACCATGACGAGCGCATTTCTACACTTGAAGGCAAAATGGCAGTCATGGAAAAACAAAACCAAGAGCTTTTAAAACAGAACCAAGCACTTTTGGAATACATAAAGTCTCAGAATGAGAATACTCAACGAAAACCTGCTTCGAGCCGATAAGTAAATATATCGCGGAGGTCTTGAACGTGAAAAAGTTAATCTTATCCTCATTGTTAGTGTTAACCACGGGCTGTTCGATGGATGCTACTTTGGAAGCTATCGAAGAATCTGTTGTTGAGCCCATCGTAAAAATGATGGATCCCGCAAAAACTACGGGCTTAGTTTCCGGTTCTACGCAAACAGGTACCGCTTCAGGTGGTGGTGGTTCGACTTACTACGTACAAAGTACTGTAGGTAACTACATGTCCGGTATCGAGCAAAATACTTCGGATGGTTCATACAAAGTCTATAGCTCAGTACAAGGTGCGATCGTTTCTAACTAGTTGATATATTAAATTCTGAATTCAAAAAAGGGCGACCGTAGGGTTGCCTTTTTTATTGTCTTCCGCCTCCCAAATCAATCAATCCATCGATCAATCAATTCTACTTAACCTAACTCCAATTTCCGCTCTATATTTCCCACGATTATACTGAGAACAAAGCAACTGAAATTCGGTAAACCATTTCCTCCTCCTGCCCATTTTGGAAATTTATGATCAACCTGCAAAGCAAATGAACTTCCCCACTTCTTCCCTGTCTTTTCTCGCCCTTCAAATCACACCAGACTAAGGGCCGTTCAAAGTAGTCAGATGCAAGGCGGAGGACTTTGGGCGCAACGGAGAGCAGCCCAAGGTCCGACAACGCAGTCAGCTGGCTGCTTTTCAACGGCCCGCCCTTTAGTTTCATAATGAGAATCCCGATAGAGAGACTGATCCACTAGAACTTTGAAGATAACCATGGAAGGGTTTCTCAAATGATTTTACTATTCACTCTATTCGTAGGGTTGTTCCATCAAGCCGCAAGCGCTGCAGATATCACGGTTGTTGATGTGCGCAGAAATATTACCTTGGCTGAAGACGATCCGGTCTATAAAGATTTTTATATAAATGCGGGACCAGGCTCGGGCCTTAAAAAGAATCTCGTCGTCACCGCAGTTCGCAAAATTAATATTCGCGATGCCAGCGGAGCAAGTGCTGTGGGGGAAATATTAGTCCCCGTCGGCCAACTAAAAATCATCGCGGTTTACGATCGTGTTGCGGTTGCGCGAGAGTTCACTCTCCTATCAAGAGACGAACTTCCAATGCTTGAACAAACCGGCATTATGAGTGGCGATCGCATCGACCTACAAGGTGCCTTCATTGACACTTCAAAACCTAAATATAAAAAGAAAGTGGCTGAAGTTGAGATTGGAACTTTGACTACTACAGTTGCGATGGTGACAAGGCCCGTTTCGAATTCAGTATCTGATGCTGCTTTCCTAACCGCACCGATGGTTGCGTCGGGTTCAACAGCGGCAACAACGGCTACCGCCTCAACCAACTCAACAGTAGCCAATCCTCTGTCTGCAGCGCCAACTACTTCAGCGGCATTACCAACAGCGCTTACCGCTGCTCCCCTGCCTACTCCGGCGGCAATCGCACCCACTGAAATCCCTGTCACCGTCGCTAACCCTGTAGATTCTGCAAACAGACAAGCGGCAGACGCTTTAAAGCCCACACCCGTAGCCAGCGCAGAAGCGAAGGCTATGGAATCACTTGAAAAAACGGCGGTTTCGAGTAACAACACTCAGCATGAGTGATAATTCTTATTTCCGCGTTCGTTTAAGCCAGGTCCCAGCGGACCTTGAAGACATCATTACCACACACTGTTTCGAATCTGGAGCTTCGGGAGTTACCGAGGCTCTTCATTTTACTCAGCCTGATCTAACTTACGATCCAACTATCTTGCATGTTCGCAGCCACGAAATGGATGTATTCTTCCAAGAAACTCCGTCACAAGAATTTTTCGATGGCCTAAAAAATCTGGATGGCCAAATTCGTTGGAGCATCAATGAAGAAGAAAACAAAGACTGGTTAGCAGAGTGGAAAAAAGGCTTTAAGCCTTTCAAACTTGTTGGCGACTTCTGGGTTGTTCCTTCTTGGTTGACTCCCCCACCAGAATGCAAACATGCGATCTATATCGATCCAGGCATGGCGTTCGGTACTGGCACCCATGCGACAACACAAATGATGGCGTTCTTCATTCATAAGCTCGCAGAAAAGTATCCAAAACAAATCGCAGACTGGGCTTTACTTGATGTGGGCACAGGTACTGCGATCTTAGCGATGCTTGCACAAATGAGTGGCTTTGGCCTGGTAACAGGCATCGAAATTGATCCTGAGGCTCGTCGTGTCGCTCGTGATAATGTTAAATTGAACAAGCTAAACGACATCGATATTCCAGAAACACAGATCGAGGACATGCGCCAACAATACGATGTGGTTGTTGCCAATATCATTGATGGTGTCTTGATCAATATTAAAAAAGATCTGATGAAGGTGTTAAGACCTGGTGGTCACATGCTGCTTACGGGAATTCTTGAAGAGCGTGACAATCACTTCTTTGAAAAGTTCATCGAAGGTTCTGGCTTAACAGTTATCCGCCGCCTTGAAAAAGACGAATGGGTTGGCTACTGGGTGCAATCAGCAGAGTAAAACTATGAGACGATATTGGATCGAAAAAAAAGACCTTTTTCAAGATCAGGTGAATTTCACAGGCGATGTGTTTCATCACATTTTTGATGTCTGTCGCCAGGATGTCGGTTCAAAATTCGAAGTTCTTACTGAAGACAGCAAAGCGTTCTTCGTTGAAGTAATACAAGTAACTAAAAAATCAGCAACGGCGCAAATCCTCGAAGAAAGAATCATCCCGCCGCTAAAAACTCCCCACGTGCATTTAGCACTTTCTATTTCTCGATTTCCTGTGATGGATTCCATCATGGAAAAAGCTGTGGAGATGGGAGTAAAAAGCATCCAGCCTTTCTTTTCTGAATTCAGTTTCGTTCGCAAAGACGAAAAGATTTCCGCTAACAAAACCGAGCGCTGGGATAAGATCGTTCGCTCCGCAACCCAACAAACAGGACGCGGCGATTTGATGAAAATCCACCCGGCCATCCCCTTTGATAAGCTATCGACATTGATTAACCCGAATGAAGGCCATGTGGGTCTATTTGCTTATGAGGGTCCATCGACTCTAAGCATCAAAGAGTACGTCAGCACAATTCGTGGGCAATTCCCTGAAGGGATCAAAGATATTTGGGTTATAGTCGGCAGCGAGGGCGGTTTTTCCCACAAAGAAGTCGAAGAACTGACCAAACTAGGCCTTCATCCAGTCACCCTGGGGCCTCAAGTTTTGCGAGTTGAAACGGCTTGCATGGTCCTGGTCTCCGTCCTAAAATACGACTTTGATCTGATGTGTTGATACCCCGGCTTCGGCCTAGGTTCGAGAGTTAGAAAGGACAAGGAATGGATCCCTTTGAAGAGTTTGAATTTAAGCCCCTCACGGATGGCCTGGGTTTCCACAAAAAGAAAACTCCTGCTCCTGAAAAACAAAGCACGCCTATTCTTAAAGATCAGGGTTTAGAACTGATTGAAGAAACAGATCCTTTACGTTCTCCGCTTCCACGCAAAAACCGTAACAACCAACTTCCTGCAACTCCGGGTGGTCTTACAGAGGTTGGTGGCGATGGAACAGCCGCAGTTGACGAGATCTTAAAGACGCTTCAAAAGAACCGCCGCTTGGAATTTGACAAAGGTGTTTCTGAAAAGCCGTCCCAAGCAAAAGCAAAAACGGAATTCAAACCAACGACATGGAGCTTTTCTGCAGCGATGCTTGATTCCATGCTGGTGGTTGCAGCTAGTTTGCTATGTATGATCATTCTTTTGGTAGTTACCAAAGTTGATTTGATCGGCAACCTTTCAAACCCTGACGCTCAAGGTATGATTTACCTTTCAACGGCAGCGATGTTTGCAACCGTGACTTTCATCTACTTAACTTTGAATCGTATGTATATTGGCTGCACTCCAGGAGAGTGGGCTTTTGATCAAAGAATCGGTAAGCCTGAAGAATTAAACAAGGCCTCTTATTCTTTGAAAGTCGTAGCAAGATCTTTGGTCGTGATTGTAACTGGATTTATTGTATTAC
Organism: Bdellovibrio bacteriovorus; assembly: GCA_041888585.1. Taxonomy (GTDB): domain Bacteria; phylum Bdellovibrionota; class Bdellovibrionia; order Bdellovibrionales; family Bdellovibrionaceae; genus Bdellovibrio; species Bdellovibrio bacteriovorus_I. The sequence goes on from CP168971.1 coordinate 2,851,475, forward strand.
CGGTTCTTTCAGCTATCTTAGGTCAGGACATCGCGGGAACTATCACTGGCGCCCGTCTTTATAAGAAAGCTTAATTCCCATGGGGCAAGTTAAAACGTTAGACACTATCGAATCCACACTTGCCCCGCTTCGCGCCCAAGGTAAAAAAATCGTTTTCACAAATGGCTGCTTTGATCTGCTTCACGTAGGCCACGTTCGTTACCTGCAAGAGGCTCACTCTTTAGGTGATGTTCTAGTTGTAGGTGTGAATTCAGATGCTAGCGTAAAACGTTTAAAAGGCCCTAGCAGACCTGTTCAAAACGAAAGCGACCGAGCAGAGATCCTAGCTGCTTTAGGAGCTGTACAATTCACAGTGATCTTCACTGAAGATACTCCGGCCAATCTAATTGAAAAAGTTCGTCCTGATATTTTAGTAAAAGGCGGCGACTGGAAAATCGATCAGATCGTCGGCGCCCCTTTTGTTATGTCTTACGGTGGAAAAGTTATGAGCTTGCAATTCGTAGATGGCAAGTCCACAACAAAGATCATCGAAAAAGCTCAGCAGTAGCCTAAACTCCTGCATCACCCGAAGTAATCTCTAGGGACAAATCACATCTCGCTCAGCCTTTGTGATCGAATATTTTACTAGCGGCTTAAATGCTTTCAAGCGATTCCGAATCGTCGTGAATCCACTGGAATTACCGTCGGTGTTTTGCACCCAGTAAGCATCTGCTTTTGCATCACTCCAGCCACAGAATTGTTTTAAGGCCATTCCTGAAATCAAGCCCGAAGAATGCCATCCGTTCCAACAGTGAGCGTAAATGGGTCCATCTAAACGACCTTTGATTCGATCGTAAATCATACGCAGAATTTTTTCATTTTCACCATAGGCTGCATACTGCTTGTAATCGATCTTCTGATCTTGATGAGACGTGTTTTTACAACTCACCGCCTTTGGCGCTTTATCAAAGTTTTCAGAATAAAGATAAACGGCCGCTGAAAAATCCTCTTCACATAGATTTTTTAAGCCCACCGTAGGAAGTGGATTGGTATTGCTGCGAGCACCAACCTCTAAGTTCGTGTTGTTAGCACCACCTCGATACAAGACGCCGTGTAATACAACTCTGAAATTCCTAGTACCATAAAGGTCATCGCTTCCTTCACCGCGATTGTCGGTTATTTTTTCATTGAGCGTATTAAGATCATAGCGAGTTTTAAATTTGCTAACTTCGGCCGATAGATTAAACCCGGCGGCCGGAGGATCAATGGATATCGTTTGATTTGAGTTGCCTGAATCCAAGCTTAAACTTGTGATCGTCGCATCAGCACAGGCAAGCAATTGAGAGGTTAATAACAGGACTACTACGCTTTTTAAGTTTGATAGTTTCTGATTAAGCATCCGTTGATTGTGCTGTCCTCTGCGGCTCTACACAAGACTTCTAGACTTATAAGTGTTAAATACGAGTGAAAACCGCTTCCTATCTGGATCTACGTCTTTTCATTTTACAAAAAATCCGCACATTTTATTTCAGTCCACAAAGTGAAAGTCGCTGACCTTGTCTTCGCGAAAGTTTCTTTTTTAAATGGGAGGATTGAAGGGGGAATATCATGAATTTACGTGCCGTTTCAGTCTTGAGTTCTGTGACGCTTATCAGTTCAATTGCAATGGCAATTTCTTTAGGAAACTTCGAAGGGGAATCACGCAAGGAATTTAAATCACCGCGCAACTTAACTGAACTTTGTGTGATCGGAAAAAAATGGCCTGGCGCAGACTACCGATCTGATGACATTAAAAAAGAAGCCACCTTATGTGGTTATGATTTTTATACCAACATGGGTGTATGCCCAAAATACAATTCAACCAACCCCGCGATCCTATTACTTGAGCCCAATGCTCAATACACCAAACAGCAGATTGACGCTTCAAACTGTGACGTGAAAAAGATGGGCGTGAAAACTGAAGCAAAATTTAAGCAAAGCATCACATGCTCTTACACTCCAGCTATTCTTGCATATTATCACCTATCAAGAATATTTGGAAATGCCGGCCGCGTACCTCCCGCTGTGATCAGAACCATGGACATCAGTATTCATAAAAGACTGACTGATAAAGCCATCAACACACTAAATGGCACCAACAAACCCATCTTAGCTTCTTGGGAAAAAGTATTAGAAGTGCATCAGAATCCTCGCTTCTTCCCTGCGGTGGTAGACGCCCAGTCGACACAGTTCTATGGCGCTTTAAGTGACAATCCAAAAAATGAGGAACAATATGTCGATGTAAGTGGTGTGGGAAAGTATGACACCCGCTATGAGCGCTTCATGAATCAAGAGCCTTTCAAGCGACTTATAAGTTCAGCATCCGTAAGCCAAATGGTTGGTACGAGTGATTTTGCAAGGGTAGCGCAAACAGTCCTTCAGCTTAAAGATGTATCGGACATGATTTTAATGGACACGCTTTTAAACCAGCAAGATCGCATCGGAAACATTCACTATAAATTCTTCTGGTATTATATAGATCCAGTTGCAAAAAAAGTTGTTCGACAGAAATCTGATGCAAAATGGGTGAATGACGTTATCCAAGTTCCTGACCAGGAAAATGCAGCCATGGCCGGCAAACAAGCAGCTCTGGTGAAAGAGATGCTACTTAAAGACAATGACTGTGGAGTCACTAAAACCAATATGATGAAAAAGTATAAAGTCTTAGAGCAAATTCGTCATATGAGTTACAACACTTACAAAAAGTTTATGGCGTTTGAACAGGCCCTAGCCACACCTGCGGGTCAGGACTATTTCGTGAAAGAACTTCTGTTTTCTCCATCTGAATTTAGAAATCTTCAAAGAAATGCAGCGGAAGCTAAACAGATCTTAAAAACGAAATGTCAGTCTAATCAGTTGCGCTTTGACGTCGACATTGAGCTTTATGTGCCAGGGGCCTCAGCACCCACACCAAGCTGCTAAAGAAAAAGGGAGCCAACCGGCTCCCCTTTTTATCTGTATAAGGTCCCCGCTGCCATGACCTCAGGAATAGCATAATGCGTCAGCATCGAGTTCCCGAATTTTGAAAAGGATCCCCGCTGCAACTGGAACTTCCGAATTAAATCCACGATCCAATAAGGGATTTTCTTTTCACATTTCAACTCTAGAACCACATTCTTTCCAGGCTCTTCAAAAACATCCGGATGATCGTAGTTACACATTAGTTTTTCGTCGGGCTTCACTTTCCATTCAAACATTTCTTGATAGCGAAGAGACATATCAAAGGTGACTCGGGCATAGTCGTCGACTTCAGATAGATATGCTTTACGTTTGTACTGAGTCAGAATGACCGGACCTACATTGTAGGTCATCTTCATAAATAAAAACTCTTCCAAGTTTTCAACAGACATTCCCTCAAGATTTTCGGGAATAATTCCATACTCTAAAATGTCCTGCCAATTTTCACAGGTAACCTTGGCGCGCTTCTTTCTAACAAACTCGCGCAGTTTGTATTTAATCTCAAAAAAGTAAGGCGGCTTTAGACCTTCCCCGTAAGAGCGCACACGCATATTGAAATGAAAAGCTTCAGCAGTTTCCTTGGACCGTAAAATATAAAGGGAAGGAGTATCCAGATAAAGGCTATTTATTTTGTAGCATTTATCCGGAGCTATCTCTGAAAAATAATCCATTTTACAGTAGGCTTCGACATATTTAGAAATGGGTTCGACCATATCCGGAGAGATCAGATATTTAAGTTCATATCTTTCTAGATTCAACGGCGATACTTGAGTGCTCACAGCGCCGCCTGCAAAGATCTTTCTAAGTAGTTCTTTTCGGGATTTTTTACTAAGAGTTCACTTTCTAGCAAATAATCCAAATACAGATAACAAATCTCTTGTTGCTTATTTAAAAGATCAATCTGCTCTTGTTCCATAGCAATTTTTCGTTCGATGTTAGCAAGTGGATCTAATGTGCCGATCTTCATGTCAGAGAGTTTGCTTTCGTTTTTATAAAGCTCAATTAAGTTTAAAATTTGCACCTTTAGATTTTGCAACTGATCACCAGCTTCTTCGGCCTCTTTTTGCTTCAAAGCTCGCTTTAAAATAAGGTCGTTCTGTTTCTGTTTCGCTAAGACATCATGGCCTAGCACGGGAATCTGAAAGGTCACGCCGATTTTATATTGATCTTCTTCATCCTGGCTTACATGGGCCAAATCAAAGCTTTTCACCCACTGACGTTCACGACCTTTTACGATGGCAAGCTCTTCGCTCATCAGTTTAATTTCTTGATCAGACAGCTTTTTTGAAAGAGAGTCCGACTCTGGAGGGTTGGTTTGAAGGACTTGGGCGATTTCTTCAACACCAATAAGACTATAAGTATTAACGCTGGCAGCGTCGGCATCTTTGACCCAAGCTTTGATTTTCTTTTCAAGCTGGCTTTGCTCTTGCAAAAGGCCGCTTTGATAACGTTTTAATTTATAAAGTTCGTTCTGCGCGCTTAGATAGTTTTTTGATGTCGCTTTACCAGCGCGCAAAGATAGGTTTTGCGCCTTCAAATATCCTTCTGACAGGCGTAAAGCTTCATTCACTCGCTCGAGCTTTCTGCGATTCAGTTCATATTGCAAAATCACACTATAGCGATTTTTTAAAGCCCATCCCAAACTTGAGGCTTTTAATAAGTTTTTTTGATTTTCATGACCGTTCCCGATCTTCCACTCCGGATAGGACTTAAACTGAAATTTCACCTCAGTTTCAAAGGAGTTTTTTGAATCCTCCCTTTCATCGGTAAAAGAGACCTCCACCGCCTTAAAGGGGTTTTTTGAACTTGTTGATTGCACCTCATCTAGTGCCATATAGGTTTTTTCAGACCAAGCCGACTTTAAAACCTGGTCTGGAGTGACTGCTTTAGTCACAGAGGAGAAAAAAAGAAGTAAGCACAGAAGACTCATTCAACCCTCAAAGAATCCGGCATCGCTAAGGAAATAAATTTGCTTCCCTTTTTTTGGTCAAAAACACCGTAAAGCTCCCCGGTCGGAGGATAAATCGTCAGACCTTCAAGACCCTTGGTTTTAAACTCTTCAACTAACTCGGCCTTCTTTTCACCTGGCTTCAATCTCCAAATGGCACTGCACTTTTCTTCACGACAAGAGCTAGCAATAAATATAGTGTCATCGGCGAAGATCATGTCGGAGTGATAAGCCCCCATATGATCACTTCCTGCTTTAGCGGTGAACTGAACCGCCACCGAAAGATCGCCGTTAGCAATTCTGCCGGTTTCTAAAAGTTCATCCAAATTTTTGATTTTCAGTATAATACCTTCATGACTGGAAAACTGGGGGCGCTTTAACAACAAGAAAAGCTCATTGCCCTTGACAGCATGGCCCTCAACTTCCAGATCACTTTCTTGAGTCCCTTGAGCAGCCGCAAAAAGTTTATTTAAAAGAACATCCTTAGAACTTTTTGAGGCCTCTAGAAGAGCCGATCGCAAATCGATTTTTCTTTCAGCTGTGAACGTCAGGCCACTTCGTTGAACCTTCACAAAAAGCTGTCTTGTTTTTTTCAGTTTGTTTTTCTTGGTCCCAGAAAGACTGGACAGAAGGTAAATGTCAGAGCCCTGCTGCGAAATGGATTCAATATCTTCCATTTTATCTAGATTTAAGATTGGCAGCATTTGCTCTGTCACTTCCCCATGGGAATTCATTAACAACAGATGTGGCACATCTCCAGGATAGTCATCAGATACAAGAGCGAACTGATGGATTTCTGGCAGATAAGCGATTCCTGAAATTTCTGGGATGAACTGCTCACGAACGCTTGGCGGAAAGGAAATTTCTTGGACCGATTTATGTTGAATCTCAACGCCGGAGTCCGCTTCAGCCTGAGCTGTGCTAAATAAAGAAATTCCCCAAGATTTCCGCACGGTCACTTTTTCACCTAGCAAAAACTTGTTTTCATCTGGAATCTTAACGACGACTTCTCTGCCCCATGCTGGAAGCGTCTGAATGCGCAGCAATCGTTCCGGAATTGGCACGATACGAGCACCGACGCTTACGACCTTCCCTTGAACTGTTTGACCAGAACTAGAAAACACATTCACTATCTGCCCAACTTCGACTGTTGATTGAAGGTTTTCATTTACATAGCCATTAACGTAGCTGGGATTTAGCGGAACCAGAGTTAATAAAGTGGCAAATGACGGGGCTTTTTCACCGTCCTTAAAATTCACTGTTCCCACCGAACCTTCAACCTCTGCAAACACAAAGAGATTGCGCATACGTCGTTCGATAACCTCTATCTCGCGCTTCGTATCAATGATGTCCACTTGCAAGGGATCTGAACCGGCAGGCAAACGAGTCACATCCTTTGTTAAAAGGGAAATTTCCTGCCGCAGTTTGTATTCCGCTAACAAACGGTCCATGCGGGATTTTAAAACCCTTAACTGCATATCAAGATCTGCCTGACTGAGCTCAATAAGCAGATCCCCTTTTTTAACTACCTGATTTGGTTGAACGTGGACTCTTTTTATTTCAACTGGGTTGCTAAAATTCACCTGGTATTCCCGTGATTCAGCTACACCCAAGATACTGACAGGCTCCGATCCTAAATAGAGGCCCAGGCTTAAGACAGCAACGACTGCGGTACTCCAAAAGAAAAATAGAAACTTATTGTCTGTACCGACGACATCAAAAAAGAAAGAATGAATCAGACTTTTGAGGGTTTTCATTTTTTTATACCTCAATCACTGATTCTTGGTTCATAAAATTCAAACCTCGAACTGTATGCACTTTACCTAACTCTTCAATCAATTGTGCAGAATTTGCCTGGGGCTTTAGGCGAATTTGATATGAAAAGTCCAAACGCTCCCCCTGGCCCATCTCGCGGATCGTCGCTAAGGCAAAATGACGGCATTTGTTTTCTAATACAGATTCAATAGCCCGTTGATGATCCGGCGAACGCTCAAGATTAAATCGTAAAAGTCCATCAAACTGAGGTCCTGAAGCAAAAGAAGATCCGTTTAGAACAATCAACGCTAAGACGAAACAAGCAGTTCCTAAAATAGCCACACCATAGGCATTCACTCCACTGGCAAGTCCTACTGCCAAGGACGCGAAGATGAAGAACATGTCCCGCGGGTCTTTCACGTTGGTTCTAAAACGTAGTAATGAAAGCGCGCCGATCATACCTATGCCACGCGCCACATTGTCGCCGATGGCCTGCATGGCTATCGCAATCACGATGGGAAGTAAAACTAAACCATGAAGAAAGTTAATCGAATAAGACAAACCTCGAAACGTCTTCACGTAAAGCATCGCCAAAACAGTTCCTAAGATAAAACTTAAGAGAAACGCGTAAATCACAGAGATCCACGTTGGATTGGCAAACGATGAATTTAGAACAGAAAAGTCCAACATAAAGCCTCCCTAGACCGCTAGAGCGTATTTATTTTGGATCAAGCAGAGGCGATAACAATGATTTTCAGGATTTTGTTAAGATGAAATGTAATTCAACAAACCACTCTTACACGAGGGAAAACTTTGTGTTTCGAAATATAACGATCTTCTTTTGTTTGTCAGAATCGGAAGCCTAATTTGGTCGAATAGATTGAATCCGAGTAACGATCAATCTCTAGTGCCACAAAGAAACGAGCGACATCAAAGCTTACCCCAAACACGGTGTGATTTTCAGTTTCATCCTGTTCGACCGTCTCTGCATTGTCAGTGATGCCATCAGCTCCACCAATAAACTTTCCGATGGCTCTAACTTTGCCGCCGCCAAAATAAATCGCGACATTATCCATTGAAACCGTCGCGACGAAATCAGCACCGATCGTCGAAATGTTTATAAGATTAGAAAAGTTCGCACCGCCGGCATACAAAATTGAGGTCAGGCTTAAAGGGAAAAACTTCGCTTCATAGAATCCCCAGCGCAACTGTCCACCAAAAGCTTGAACTTTTTCTGATTGAAGTGATGGCGTGAAGTACAAATGAGTATCAACGTTATAATAAAGGCCTTTACCGAAAGTCAGAGTGTAATAGTTAAGTTCACCACGATCCGTAGTTTTAGTTCCTAACCGAGCTAAGTCTTCGATGGGAATGAATTCAGAAGATAAACCCACTTCAATCCCAGAATACCCGCCCAACGGATAAGGATTATCGAGAATTTTAGAAGCAGAGCCAAAACCTAAAATCTGCAAAGCCCGAATACGATCGGTGGCATTAAGGCCTTTAGGCAAGGTGGTTGCAGCCCATGAAACATTGGAAAAAAACAAAAGAGATAGTACGGCGATTTTTAAAGAAGACATCAGAATTATTCTGACTGAGAAAACCAGAAGCTGTCCATCTTAAAGAGAAGCGACAGCTCCCTGGATTTGGCTAAGAGCAGAGTTTGCCAGGCCTGAAATCGCAGAATCAGGATATTGCGCAAGTTGTTGAAACACTGGAAGGAATTTCGCATAACCAGAAACGGCGTTCGTAGTTACATCACCACGTTGATTGCGCGGATCCGCTGAAGTTAAAACACCATCTTTTGCTTTTTGGTGACCTTCCATAACGATTTGAGTTGCTGAAGTCACCACAACCACGTCGCGGCTTTGTAAAGCGGCCATGAGAATACCCATACGGCTGCTAACTGCGTAAGTTAAAAGATAGTTGTGCGCTTGAGTTTGCAGTTCCGGAGTCAATTGATTGTAGCTTTGCGAAACCAAGGCAAAACTCTTTACAGAGTAGAAAGACTGAACTGCCGCAAGACCTAGCTTTTGCACCTCCGCTTGGTTATTGCGAAGAAGTTCCGATGAAATCATATAGAAAGTGGAATCGTCGATTTCTTTATTTGAAAAAGCGGCAACAAGTTTAGCTACGTTTTCTTTTGTTGGTTGAGCTTGCAACAACGCTCTCCATTGATCTGCTGTCAAACCCGTCTTTGTTTCTTCAGTAGGAGCAGCATTCTTTTTATTTCCCGCTGCCACGTCATTATAAGCGCCCGGAACTTGAGAATTATCCGCTGTCTTGTCAAAACCGCCAAGGTCAACAGATGGGTCAGAACCCACTACTTGAACATCCACGTTTTTCTTTGCTTGCTCAGCTGTTTTATTGGCTTGTTTCGCGGAAGGAGCTGGAGCTTTCGCCACGGTGTTTTTAGCAGCCTTTGGATCTACCGCTGCTTTTTTAGCCTCTGCCTTTTTCTTCTCAAATGGATTAACGTATTTTCTTTCGATTTCACGGTCACCGAGGTCAAATAATGAAGCCAAGAAAGAGGCTTTAGGGCGTGGCATCTCGTAAGAAACATTTTGGTAACCTAATGCGGATTGAACAGGTGATTTTAACAGAAACCCAAGTCCTGCCACCAATACGATGGAAAACCCAATAATCGCTGTTTCTAGTTTGTTATCATTGAAGCCCATAATAGCCTCCTGTTCTTACAGTTAGTAAGAGCAGCGCTTATGCCACTTCTAATGCGATATAAAGCCCCTGGCACAGCTCAGACTGAGACAGAGCCGTTATTGAGTCCCAGGCTGTTCAGAGCCTTTACAGTCTCATTTTAAGACGGTGGAAGCAGAGGTACCAGGGCAGTACCCGGGACGAGGACCTATAGAAGGAAATTGGCGGCATGTATCAGGGCGCTTTTCATAGACCGTGCAAAGACGAGTCTTTGAATCAAGATAGTAACAATCTCTATTGGCTTTTTGTGAAAGCATAAAAAATTCGGTGCCTGCGCGATAAGAAGTAAGGATGCCTTCTTTAATCAATCTTTTTGCTAATTTTTTGATGGAACCGGCGGCTTCGTCCTCGTCAGTCACACCGAGACGAATCAAATCCGAAAGTCTGATTTCGACTGGCATTGTGCAACAACCGCCGAAGCAGCCATTGCACATATTGTTTTTATAGGGTTTCCAAGTCGAAGGACGATCAATATCAGGACGTTTCATTTAACTTATCACCTACTCCGACGAAGTCGGAGTGTAGACCTATGGGGTCGGCTTTTTCACCAGTTTGCTGTTGTATCTCATGCTTAAATCATGGGGTTGAAGTAATACAACACTGTATCCACGGGTGTAAAGCTCACGTAGGAACTGCGGCAATATTTCAGCTGTTTTTCTTTGCACATCGTGGAAAAGAACCAAGCCTTTTTGCTTAGCTTCAATCTGTCTTAGTGTGTTGTCTAAAACGGACTGAAGTGAAATGGCTTTCCAATCCTCACTATCAACGTTCCACATGAACTCGCCAGTAGAATTTGACTTCAGGAAGTATCTTAACTCAGCGGAAACTTCACCAAACGGAAAACGGAAGAAGGGATCAACCCAACCGATCGCGTCCGCGACAGCTTGATGACCCGCACGGATTTCAGCAACAGCTTCATCATAACTTAGGTTTTTACCATTAAAGCGGCGGCACGCAGCGCTATCACCTAGGCACGCATGAGTCATGGAGTGGCTGCCAATGGAATGACCATCCGCCGCCACTTTTTTAACGATACTTGGATTTAAGCGAACGTTCTTACCTTGATGAAAGAAAATCACTTTCGCATTTACTTCTCTTAACGCTTGCAAGATGGCTTCAGTATACAAGTTGCTCGGACCGTCATCAAAAGTCAGAATCACTTCTTTGCGACCAATATCACCTGTCACAGCTCTGTAACCGTTGGTGGTATCGCGTTTTTGAACGTTGTCAGCGAATTTAAAGTTGTTAGTTGAAGCTTTGGGCTTAATCGCATTAGTGGCTGCTACTAAGCCACTGCGCTCCACATCGTAATAGGCTTCAATCTTTGTAAGAAGATCCGTTTTGCAATCAGAAAGAAGCGCACGATTTTGTTCTTTGCGGATTTCATTTTCAAAAAGAGTCAGCTCGCGAGTTTCAATCTCGTTCAAAGCTGTACACACATCTTTTTTGAGTTCTTCGCGTTTAGACGAATCCCGCATGAACTGCTCTTGCCATTGCGGGAATAAGATTTCTGGATTTGCTTCAGACTGGTCCCACTCAAGACTTGTCTTGGCATTTTTATTATCGTCAACAGCTCTTCTTACGCTGTGACTGACCTGATTTCCGCAGGCCACTAAGGAACCTGCGGCAAGAATTATGACGCTATTTAAAATTTGTTTTTTCATTACGTATCCTATTGCGAGATGTCCGTTCCCTGTCCTACGTTAAGAACATTCCAAGCGATCTTTTCCTGTTCTTCACCGGGTTCGCCCTCTTTTTTACCTTCTGGTTTTTTCAGGCTGAACTTGATTTTTGAGTTCTCAATAATAACCCGAGGATCAACAGAATGGTTATCGAAGATAACCAAGTTGCGCGACGTTTGTGCAGTAACCACGTGCGGATTCCATAGGTACTTGAAGTAAATAATCAGAGAACCAATCACTTGACTGAAAAGTAAGGACAAAAGACCCAAGCTCAGTAAGCCAATCTGAGGTAAAGTATTTTCCCAGCGAGCTCTTTCTAATACTTCAAAACGAGTATCAATCGAAATCTTCTGCGCTTCAAGTTTGGCTAAATTGGTTGTTAGTTCTTTGTATCGTGCGAATTCAAGTTCGGATTTCTTTTTTAAGTCTTCAACCATTTGCGCAGCAAACGGCAAAGCCTTTACTTCTTTTTTGAGGCGATCAATCGAGCCTTGAACCTGCCCTAACTTACCCAGCAAAAGATTGTTTTCAATTTTCAAAGCTTCAATCTTTCCACCGACACCGTACAACGCACTTTCTCTTTGTCCAGTGCGCCCACGTTCAAGATACTCAATCATCTTTTTATTTTCAGAGATCTTCAGTTTGATTTCATTGGCGCGAACTAAAAGTTCAGTGACGTAGTCGCCCATTTTCTCTTTTGAAGAAAGTGGCAATAAGTTTTCATCTTTGTTTTGCAGTTCAGCAAGTTGTTTGCTGAAGGTCGCTAGCTTTTCATCTGCATCTGCTTTTTGCTTCGCCATGAAGCTTTCAACTTTTGCGATCTCGTTAAGCTCACGGGATTTCAAAGTTTGCGCCGCTAATTCTGAGATCGTATTTGATAAAAACAGCGATACTGCTTTAATGGGTGTCACAGCATCAATTTTAATTTCGAAGTCGGAATCCAATTGAATACGAGTCCATGAATCCAAGCGCTGCAAAAGCGCGATCTTGTTTTCGGGCTTTTCTAAATTTTTAAAATAGGTAGAGCGAAGAACATCATAGCCTTTACGCTCTTCCATCGTTAACAACGGACTGCTGCCGCGCTCTTGAATGCGAGTCAGAAGAGTTTCGTAAAACTCCCGTGTTTTCAGGTACTCAATATGTTTAGAAAGAAGACTGCTGCCCTTTTTAGATTCTTGGACGGATTTAGAAAGACCAAAGAATTGGTTGGAAAACGCCTGCATAGACGAGTTCTGGGAATCGTTGATCACAATGGTCGACGATGCCACAAAGGGAACCTTTAAAACGTATATAAGAACGCTGATTGCAAATAAGCCTGCAGTAAAAAAGGCAAACATGCGCCAGTGGGATAGGTAAAGCTTAATGATTTCCCCCACTGTTAATTCAGGTTCAATATGCTGATCACTCATATTTCCACCTTCCAAGTCATTTTCCCCTGCAAGCATTCGTTGTGCCACTGAAAGAAGGCCTTGGCCTGTGTTTAATCTGTAATGAGGATTAAGACTTTGAAATTACTTCAAGGTTGTGCGGGCATTTGACAGCTTCTTGAGGATCAGAACCGAAACAATAAAAAAGCAGCCAACTAAGGGACCAAAAGCTAAGTTCAAACGTAAATTAGCAGTCACCAGATCATCAACACGGGACCACGATAAAATTTGCCCTGTAACAGCTAAGGCAACGCCTCTAGAGATCTTTCCAATCATCTTCCACACGCCGAAATAAAGCCCCAGTTCGTCCTTCCCTGTGCGCTGTTCTTCTTCTTTAACGATATCGGTCAGCAAGGACTCTAATAGCACGACAGAGCCTACTAAGGCGCCACCAAGCAGTGAAGCGAAAAGCAAAGTCCAAAAGAGCTCTCGTGGAGGCAGAAATGGATAAACTGTCGCTGCCATCAGGCCCATGACTCCTGCCCCGATCATCAAGGCATGAATCTTTGAAATAAAGCGAGCTGCAAAGATCCAAAAAGGAATAGAGAGAGTAAAAACTATTAGAAAAGTCAGCAGCACTGTTTGAATTTGCTCTTCATCAAATCTTAACCGCAGGCGATAAAAATAAAGCGCCAGTGAAGAATTGAAAGTAAGCCCCATGTTAGCGATGAAATAAGCGGCCACAAGGGGCAGGAAAACTTTGTTCTTTAACGGTGCCACTAACGAAAACTTTCGCACAGCACTTTTATCCGTCGGTGGCAGACTGAACTTTTTTGAAGTCTGCCATGAAATAAAAGTTCCCAAGGCAAGTAATGCCACTATCACCCAAGCGGTTGAGCCATAGGGATTGGTCTGTTTGCGAATCAGAAAATAACTGGGAATAGCAATGCCGAAGATGGCTCCTAGATTGCCAAAAGCCAAACGCCAACCTATCAAGTGGGAACGTTCTTTAGAATCGTGGGCAAGATCGCCCACTAAAGCAGAATACGGTACGCTTAATACTGTGTAAGCAGAATTCAGCAGCAGAGCGAAGACTAATAAATAAGTAAATTGCGCCGTGGGAGTTTTTAGCGTGGGAGGATTTAAGATGGCCCATATGCAAAATGCCAAAAATAAAAAGCCCCCTGGCAAAAAGGAATATCGCTCCCCTTTTTTTGCTCTGAACCAATCAGAAAAATAGCCTACGATGGGATCTAAAATAGCATCCCAAAAAATAGCCAAGCCCAAAGCGAGGCCTGCCAAAGATGAATCCAGACCCACATAATCCGTATAAAAAACTAAAAGATGTATCCTTACGAAGATTTCTATACAGTTAATGCCAAGTTCTGCAAAACCGTATCCAACACCCTTCATGACTTTCCAGTTCGAGTTGTTGATGCTGCTACAAAGCCGATGACCAACCAATAAAGACGATCTGCCATTCCACCAATGGAAAGATGGATGTGATAGATCAAAAGAATTGGCAAATGCGCTAAAAGATAGACGGCAATTTGACGTTTTGAAATGTCATGGGACCTTACGGCCTTCAAGGCACCAATCAACATAAAGATCACACCAATTACGCTAATCACCAATAGGGGCCAGCCACCCACCACACCTGCGGAAATAAAGATATTATGGGGATCCTTCATCGCATTGTAGTTTGAAACATCCACATCGTTACCAGCGGCGAACTTAGATAGCAGTCCATGACCTAACCACGGCTCTTGCAAAAAGATTTGGCTGCCACGCTCCACTTCTTCCCAGCGAGACGCAATACCATCCTGAGCTTCACGACTTCCCAAAGCAGATTGGCCGGTAGCAACCCCCCTAGCAAAGTCATAGGCTTGCGCTCCAAAGAAAGTAGTAAATGTGATAGCAAAAGCGATAAAAGCAAACTTAAAAATACGACCTTGATTGGTTTGCGTTTTGTGCAAAATCATCGTCACTAAAAAAGCCATCACAGCTGCTGCTGCCGAAGAGCGAGTTCCGGTTAAGATGATGGCAAGGAAGCTAGCAAATAAAATCACCAAGTTCCAAATCTTATGTTTCGCTTCTTGTTCTTGCAGGAATGTACCTAGAGAAAAAACAAACGCGACGGTAGCGCAAGTCACCATGTGTGGAATATGTTTAAAGATACCGACAAAGCGGCCGCCTTTAAAGACATGTCCGCCAGCAACGCCAAACAAAACCAGGGAAATTAGAACTAAAATACCTGACCAACGCTGTACGAACTTAAGGAAGTCTTCAGCGTCCCAAAGACTTGGGATGATAAGGCCATAAATGCCAATCATAAACAAAGAGGAAAACAACGCCCCCAGCTGCATGATCATCGATTCGCCAGAATTCACATACTGAATTTGTAGAAACGTTTGCACTAACAACGTCGACATCATAACCAAAATAAAAAGCTTATAAAAACCGCTTAAGTGATGTCGTCCCCGGACCCTCAGCCATAGAATAACCAAAGGCAGGCCAAATAAAAAACAAAGCAGAACGTTCATGAAAGGATGAAGGCCTTGTTGAAAAATGAAGTACGAAAAGCTTCGGGGGACAGGCAGAAAACTGCCTAAAGAAATTTTCGAAATGAAAAGCAGGGCCACGAGAGCTTTTATAAGAAATAAAATGCGTCCGTCGTTAGCCCTAATCATTATTTATTATCCGTGTTTTTATCGATAAGGATGGCCGTTAAAGCAATACCCAAAACTACAGAAACAATGGTGATACCGCGAGCCGCCTCATTACTTACCCATGGAGTCTTAGGTGGCACGTAGATAAAATCATCCTGTTGCAGTTTTAAACTGCGGGCGCCGCCAAATTTGATTAGTTTTTCAGCATCCACTTCAAATGCCCCTTGGTATTCGCTCACAGCTTTGGACTTAATTTCGCTCCAACTTTTTGGTTCTAGCTTGCGCACTAAAACCTCAGAAAGGTCTCCCCCATTGGTTGTCCCGCCGGCCAGAGTAATTAACTTTAGCAAATCTGTGTTCGCAGGAACATAGTATATCCCTGGTTTATTAACAGCTCCCAAAAGTTGCACAGCAATGAGGGATTCTTTTTGTGAAGATCGAAAAATGTATTCAGCAGCTTGTTGAGGAGGCTTAATGTCACTCAACAAAAGTCCAGACTCTTGGGCCAATGCAGTCTGAGATGTCGTAATAATCAAAACAAGGGACATTATAAAACGAACGGCTTTGTTTAATACCATGCTAGTCTCCTGAATATAATCACTGGACCTAAAGCTAGAGCCTCGACTCCTGTCAATAAATTTCGATGACTCTACTTCGGTCTATGTTCACAATGAAGTCTATGACGAACCAAGTTCAGGATCACGAAAAACTTTTTGATGAAATTTGTAATAAACTGAATGAACTAAGCACACATGCTGAGGATGGCCAAGTACCAGCCCAACCAAAGTATGAACAGATGCAAGTTCAAATGAAGAAGTTCCATTCTGAACTTCAGGGTTCCCAAGAAGTTTTACGGGAAAAAATCAAAAGCCTTGAAAACGTATCTTACGGTCCTGAAACTTTGGATGCTCAGCTCAAGCAGCTGTCTGACTTGCTTTCAGCAGAACGTGCAAACAACACAAAGCTCAGTGCTGATCTGGCAAAGTCTTTGGAACTCAGCTTGCAACTGCAACTAGAAATTCAAGGTCTTAAAGCCCGCGCGATGCAAATTCAAAGTGAAGAAAAGAAATACAGCCAGGCTTTGTTTGAAAAAAACAAAATCTTGTCCCGTGACCTTGAATTAAACCAAGCATTGAAAGATGAAACTGCAATGGAGCTGATGAAAGCAAAGTCTGCTTTCAATAAAGAGCAACAATTGTGGGAAGAACAGCGCGAGCAGTTTGAAGCACAGATCATGGCGCTAAAAACTGAAAAACAAGAGTTGATTCAGACTGTAGAAGAACTGCAAGAAACAATCGTGAACCGCGATTCGACAATCTCGTCACTTAATGAAGAAATCGAGAAGATCTCTACATCATTTAGCGAAGTGGAATCGTCAGCCCACCAACAGCATGATGTTCTTAAGAACTTGATGTCCGTAGCTGAAACCAAAATCGTTGAAATGAAACTGGCGTTGGATAAAAAAGCTTTAGAAGCTCAAGATTATTACAGTCATCTGCAGCAAGCTTTGACTCAGCTAGGGGTTCTAAAGCAAGAAAACGCTGCTTTAAAGGAATACGTTACTAAGCTGAATTATTATCACCAGCAAGCACAACAAGCGCACATGGTGGTAGCCCAAATGCAGCAGGTAGCTGCTTCGCAAAATCAAACAGCCGCCCCTACGGCGACTGTTCAACAAGTTCCAAACTAAGAATTAAACTCCGGGGCCTCCCGGAGTTTTTTTATTTATCAGATCCGATCGCATTCACAGGCAAACGCGGGAAATCACGGCTAGCTAAAACAGTTTTTGCTGTTTCGCCTTTAACACGGTAGTACGGCACGTTGGTTGTTACATCAGCAAAACCAATCTTCGCTAAAGAATTATTCTTCTTATCATTCCAGTGATATTCGCCAGAATAAAAATCAAAACGACCGCGACCAATAATACCACGGCCTTTATCACGAATAATAAAGTAACCACTGTGCTTAGAACCATCTGGAAGTTCAAGGCCCACTACTGATGGAATAAAAATCACTTCGCCGGGTTTATAAATCGATAAGTCAGCAGCTAAGGTATAAAACGGATCAAGACAAGAGCTATTCACGCCATAACCGTAACGGCACCCCTCTTTTCCGATTTCAAAAAAGCGTTCTTGGTTTTGGAAGCGACCAATGATGTTAAAGTAGTGCATTCTGCCGTTTTGGATAACTCCGCACGAACCTTGAAGAGCACAAGCTTTATGGGTTCTTTTGCAAACGGTTAAAAGCTTTTTTCCACCTTGACCATGCAAGCCCATTTTTTCGTCGCATTTGGATGATTTATCTTCGTTAATCACGACGAAATAATAAATAGTCGGTTTTAACTTTCCCGGACCTTCAAAATCTTCCTTCGGCGGAGTCTTTTGTACAGCCGATGCTATTCCACCAATAGACCCAGCTCCCTCATTTGGTTTAACTTGTGGGCCAGGAGCCGTCTTCGGTTCTTCTTTTTTAGGATCTTCTTTTACGACGGGTTTAACTTCTTCTTTTTTTGGTTCAGGAGCTTTAGGTACTTCCGTTTTAGGTTCTGGTTTTACTTCAGGCTTATTTGCTGCCTGTTCTTTTTCTTCTTTATTCTTTTCAACAGTTTCAGCGTGGAAGTCTATTACTGAAGCGACAGCTTCTTTATAAAGTAAATTATTGATGAGTTCATCTAGCTCATCAGCGTCTTCTTGAGTCACCATCTCAACAGTGCGAATCGAACTAGTACTAGCTAAATCATTAGAGTCAATTTCAGTATTAAGACGGCCTTGCATATCACCGCAAGCCACCGTCGCAGTCAAAGCACCCAGAAGTACCAAACGAAGAGAAATGGTAGTAAGTCCCGACATAAACACCTCAAAGCAATGGGCGAATAATACCAAAACTCATTACGGAACAGGCTAAAATCCCCGACTTGGTGAAAAGAAGAAATGACTGTCAGATTTTTGGTCAGCAGCCCGCCTTTAGTAACTTCCTTGATTTGTGGAAACCCTTGAAAACTGTTATCTTTTTTGGATGACTCAAGACACCTTTTTATCCATCGATTTCGGCACTAGTAACTCTCTTGTAGGAGCTTTCCACCAAGGAAAGCGTTACGAAGCTTTAAGCATTGATCCCACCGCTGCCGATACTACGATGATGCGAACTCTTTTATACTTTCCTAATCCTGATCTGTGTTACTACGGTAGTCAGGCCATTCAAGAGTATATCGAGCAGGATATGGAAGGGCGTCTTTTCCGCTCCTTTAAGTCGCACTTACCGAATAAGAACTATCTAGGAACAGTCTTAGACAATCGTATTCTTACACTAGAAACGCTCATTGGAGTTTTTCTTTTAGAACTCAAAAAACGCGCCGAAAAAACTCTGGGTGTCCCAGTTGAAAACGCCGTGATTGGAAGACCTGCACGTTATTCCATGGATCCTGTCGCTGACGGCTTTGCCCTTCACCGTATGCAAAAAGCTGCGACCTTTGCTGGTTTTAAAGAAGTTCAATTTGTACCAGAACCCTTGGCCGCCGCTTTCGATTATCGTCGCCAGATCACATCAGAAAAAATCGTTCTGATCGGTGATTTCGGTGGAGGTACTTCGGATTTCACCTTAATAAAGTTGCGCCCTGAAAATTTTAATAAAGAAGACGTCTTAGCTATTGATGGCTGCCCTTTAGCGGGCGACGCTCTTGATAGTGTTTTCATGAGCAGCAAATTAAATGAATACTTCGGTGCGAAGTCTCGATATCGACTGCCCATGGGAAGTAACGTTTTAACGATGCCTCCAGCGATCACACAGCGTTTAAATCACCCTGCCCATATTGTGCATTTAAAGGAAAAAGAGACCTACGAGTTTATCCGTGAGGTAAAGAAATGCTCTTTATCTGCAAAGGATGCAGAAGCTGTAGAAAGATTATTTATCCTCATTGAAGACCAACAAATCTTTCCGTTTTTTGAAAGCATTGAAAAAACCAAACGGAATCTTTCCAGTGAAGACAAAGCGAAGTTTGAATTTGATTACCCGGGATTAGAAATCAGTGAAGCTTTTTCTAGTTTCCAATTTAAAGAATTGGCAGCACAAACTAAAGAAAAGATTTTTGCTTCCCTTGATACTTGCTTATCATCAGCGGGTGTTTCCCCAGAACAAGTGGACTTAGTCTGTCTAACTGGCGGTACTGCGAAAGTTCCATTTATCCAAAAGGAATTCGAGCAAAGATTCGGCGCTGAAAAGCTGCAAACCCAAGCGCACTTCCATTCAGTCCTTTCGGGACTGACGGAATCTGCGAAATTTTGGGCTCAGGGTCAAAAAGTCATCTAGATAACGTAGTGAACGTACATCTTAAGGTAAAACCCTTCCGGGAATTGCATTAAGGTCGGGTGATCAGCCGCGTGGCCACCACGAAGAACACTGCGCACCTCAGAAAAGTTTCTTAGCGAAGCTTTTCTAATAGCATCACGGAACTCTTCTTCTTCAAGTAAACCTGAACATGAACAAGACGCCACGAAGCCATTCTTTTTAACGACTCGGAACGCTTGCGTGTTCATTTTTAAGTAAGCGTGCTTACCAATAGGAATGTCTTTTTTAGATTTGATAAATGCAGGAGGATCGGCAATCACGATATCATAGTGAGTGCTAGGCAGCTCCCCCAGGCCCGTTGATACGTCCATTTCATGAACAATGACTTCAGCACCTTCGCGTTCTACATTTTTTTTTGCAAAAGCCAAAGCTGATTTAGAAACGTCCACTAAAGATACTTCCACTTCAAAGCCCGCGGCCTTTAAAGCACGCGTAATTTGCGTGGACCAGTGACCCACGTAGCAACATAAATCTAAGACGCGCAATTTGCGCTTCTCTTGAGTCAAAGCCCAGTTTTTATAAAGCTCAACTGCCAAATGAATATTATGGGTTTGATCTAAGAAAAATCCTGTCTTTTGGCCTTCTTTAAGATCACAGCTCATATGCACTAAGCCAGCATCAGTGGCTGCATTTAAAAGAATTTCGACATCCGTTAAATCAAAGTGCGCAAGGTCTTTGATAACCTTTGGCTCTTCAACATTAAGGCCTTCAAGTTTTCGAATGTTAACGTCGTTACGAACAACGACTGCAGATTTATCCCAACCAAATTCTGAAAGTCCTTGGGCTTTGGCTTTTTCTACTAAGCCCTTAAAGAATTCTTCAGTATTCTTTAAAGCCTCATTCATGCCTGCAGTTACTAATTGCGCTGCAAAGACTTGGGCCTTTTGCCCTTTTTGCTCCACAAGGTAATAATCTAAGACTAAACCTGGGATGTAATCAGATTCACCGAAAGCCAAACGGAAGCTTCCACGGAAACCAGCCGCCTTACGAACTTTCCAAGAATTCAAAACTTTGTTTTGAAGGAAATCTAAACTGGTAGGCTCTTTATCTTGGCTATTGAAACTAAGGGCCCGGAAAGCGATCAACGAATGGGGATTGCCGTAACCTCTGGCTAAGAAAGCACCCTTTGCATCTTGCAGCTCAACTGCTGATCCCGGTGGAAGTCCTTTGGGACTTTCAGCAAGCTCATTTGAAAAGACCCACGGATGGCCACTGCGAATTCTTTTATCAGCTCCAGTGCGGAGTCTCCATACGGTCGTCATCTACTTACTCACCTTCAACAGCAAAAACTAAAAGCTCTGTGATTTCTTTTTTCGAAAAATTATTATCTGCCATCACTAACAAGCTTTTACGTCCGTCAGCAAGAACAGGCCCCCACGACAAAGCTTCAAAGTTTTGTACAGCTTTACCAGGGCGTTCTTTAGTAAGGTCTAATTCGAAATCAAGCAATTTGGTTTTAGTGGCACCCGTAAATTTTCCGTCAGCTAGCTTCTGAAGGCTGCTCACGTCGGAAGCTTTTGCAAGATCTACCAGGTACAGGGCCACCGTATTTGACCAAACGGTTTTAGAAAAGATTCGGACCCCTCGTTCAAGCACCAAAAGTTTGGTTTCACTGACCGCCAAAATTTCAGAAACCCCGCGGAAGAGCTCTTTGCCATTTTGGGCATCTCTAAAAGCATCGATGCGATAAGGATATTCAGCCACCGCGTGGTAGCCAGCTTGGTTTTTATTTTCGTATTTAATAATACGAATCCAGTCACCTTCAGCCTCATGATCAGCGATCACATCTTGCTGTAAAGCGCTTTCAGTCGTCGCAAAAACAACTCGTCCACCATCAAAAGAAGTTAAACTTTCAAAGGCGGCATTGCCTTGTATGCCTTTTTTCTGCTGACCTGTCGCTTCAGGTAAATACTTTTCTGATAAAGGCAGATCAGACTTCCATGCGCCACCTGGGCCCGCTCGGAAAATCCGTGGCATTTCACGAGGTTTAGAATCGTTATTGCCTTCTGAAGAAATCAAGACATCTCCGCCAGGAAGCTTTACAAAACCTTCTGGATCAAGTCCTTGTTTCTTCCCTGCCTGGTCAGGAATTCCAGTGATGAAGTGCACCGTCCGTGGCGAAATGCTGACTGATTTTTTATCGATCGTCAGATCAAATTCATAAAAGCGTGGCTCCCCTGCTTTTCCTTTATCGTCTGATAATGAATATAAAGTGTTGTCGGTCCAAACGATGGCAGATAATCCACCGACGTTGGTATTTTTAAATTGCATCCCTGTTTTAAGGGAGGTCTCGCCGACGTATTGTAGGGTCATTGCTGATGAAACCGAGGCCATCAACAAGCTAGAAAAAAACAGGATTTGTTTGGTCATACTTAAGCTTCTCCAAGCGGATTGGAAGCCTTAGCGCAAACCTGCCCTTTTTTCAGCTAGCAAGCAGGTGTTCTGCAGTAAGGTCGCAATTGTCATAGGCCCCACCCCGCCAGGAACAGGAGTTGCAGCCTGGGCCCATTGGGAAAGTTCCTCAAAACGCACATCTCCACACAGCTTTCCACCGGGTCCGTCCCTATGGATTCCGACGTCGATAACAATGGCGTCTTTTTTAAAGTCTTCTTTACCTAACATACGTGCCTTACCAGCGGCAACAACCACAAGATCGGCCTGTCGAGTAAATTCAGAAAGATTTTTTGTGCGGGAATGACAAACTGTCACAGTGGCATTGGCATCCGTTAATAACTGCGCCATAGGCTTTCCGACGATATTGCTTCGTCCAACGACAACCGCTCTTTTACCTTCTACTGCAATGCCATAATGACGAAGCATGGTCATCACTCCTTCTGGAGTGCACGGTTTAACATCAGCGCGACCGGCAAAGAAAAGGCCCATGGATTCATAGGTCAAACTGTCGGCATCTTTAACTGGAGCGATTTGGCGTAAAACTTCGTCCGCGTTCAAGTGTTTAGGTAATGGGAACTGAACTAAAATCCCATCCACTGTGGCATCTTCGTTTAATGCCTGGATCTTATCATCAAGCTCTTGCTGGGTAGTGCTGGTCGGCATATTGTGAATAGTTGATGTCATTCCGATGGATTCGCAGGCGATTTTTTTATTTTTCACGTAAACGTGGCTAGCGCCATCATCACCGACAAGAACCACAGCTAAATGGGGGGCTCTTCCGAACTCTTTCATAAATCGAGTCACTCGAGGAGCTAGGGAATTACGAACTTCTTTGGCGACTTCTTTTCCATTCAGAACCAACATAAAAGCACCTCCGACCTAGAGGTTTAAATTTGAGCCATTTGATTAGGAAATTCAATGGTTTAATAAGCCTTGGCACAATCCTGACAGAAGCCTAAAACGCTGCGTTTGCACAGATGCCCAAAGCCTTTTTTGCTTGATTAACAAGCCCTCGCCGGTATACAAACCCTTTAAAACATTAGAAAATCTGTTGATTCAATCTCTAGATTTTTAAGGGGCAAGAATGGCTGAAAAAGTAAAACTCTCCAAAGACGGTAGCTCAATTGACTTCGTACAATCTGACAGCCTTCCTACATCGTTAAAAAAATTCCGCCAAAGCCCAGAGATCGAAGGTTTCTACCGCTTCATCTTTGAAAATGACCTGCAAAAAGAAGCTTACGAAATCCTAGAT
Source organism: Bdellovibrio bacteriovorus (assembly GCA_041888585.1). Classification (GTDB taxonomy): domain Bacteria; phylum Bdellovibrionota; class Bdellovibrionia; order Bdellovibrionales; family Bdellovibrionaceae; genus Bdellovibrio; species Bdellovibrio bacteriovorus_I. The sequence goes on from CP168971.1 coordinate 2,874,577, forward strand.
AGAATTATCATCCAGCGTAAGGCTAAAAAAGCCGGCGCTAAAAAAGAAGCTGCTGCTGCCGCTAAAGAAGAAAAAGCCGCTGCTGCTAAAAAAGATCTAAAAGCTAAAAAGAAATAGTCCCTTTCCATTAGCTTAAGTCTAAAAAAAGCCCGAACTTTCGGGCTTTTTTTATTTTCGGCTGTATTATCGTCTTCCGGACAAGTTCTCTTCTTAAATTCGACAAAGCCCCTCCGCCAAGTTTGCTGTCTTTTCCTGAATCCTTACCCCGCAACACCGGTACAGACCGGAGGAGTTTTCAGTGAAAGCAAAAACACTTTTAAAGAATAAGAAAGGCCAAGGCCTGGTCGAATACCTAATCATCGTAGCCATAGTTGCCGTTGGCGCTATCGGTGTCATCAAAGTGGTTGGTGGAAATATCAATGTTCAGTTTGCCAATGTCGCCCAAGCTTTGGGTGGTTCAGGCACTAAAAAAGCAACCCATGAAGTTACTGAAACTTTGTATAAGAAAAAAGACTTCAGTGATTTTTTCGAAGGCTCTGTAAATCCAGAAAAATCCAAATCAAAATAACATGAATCTAAATTCCCGAGGCCAAGGGGTCCTTGAAGCTGTTTTAAGTCTGCCCATTTTACTGACTGCAGGAATAGCTTTAGGCCTTTTATTGTATCGCGGTCTGATCTTTTCCTATAGCGACTATCATCTGCGTGAAGCTTTGATTTGCGCGGATGGTTTGTCGCTTAAAAAGTGTGAGACTGAACTGACACGAAGAATTGAGAAAATTTTAAGCAAGAATACTAAATTAGATGTTCAGCTTAAAGAAAGTGCCAATCATTTTAGTGCCGAAATTAAAATTCAGTTTCATCAGGGCGATACGGAATTTTCGAAGATCTTAAACAAGCTTTCGCCTCAGCTAATTTTGAAAAACGAAGCATCGAAAAACTTATGAGCCTTAAAAATCAAAAAGGTTTTGCCTTGGTATTGATGACTGCCTTATTGCCGGTGTTACTAGCGGCTTTCTTTGTGATCTTTGCGATCAGCGGTTTTATCGATAAAGATTTAAGTATCAAACACCAATGTCGCAAAGGTGGGATTGAAGGACAGCGTCAGGTGGGGAAACTGCTAACTTCGTTATTAAATTTAAATCCAAAGGCGCAAAAACTAAAAATAGAGTTAGAACGGACGAAAGAGCAAGTAGCAGCCGCACTTGAGGCGCTTAACTACCCACTTGTTGGAGTTCTTTCAGTAAAAATTGAAAAATTGGAAATGGCTCGGGCAGAGTTAGATGCCAAACAAAAACAGCTGATTCGTGAAAGCAATCGACTCCTTTCAGCTCACCACAAAAAAACTAAATCTGCCATGCAAATCCCGTTATCTAAGGATAACCTTCTAATTTCCACCTCAGCAAGTAATGTGCAAGGTAAAGCCCCAAAGCTTGCTGTGGAAGCTGATTATATCGACATCGCACCCACTTACAGCCTCCACCCACTATTCAGTGAACGACAGTCCTTGAAACATCAATGGACTTACACTGTTTCTTTAAAAAAACCATTCAATCAATTTATCAATGCCAGTTTTAAATTCAGCAAGGCCTGTGCTGTAAGCTTAGAACCTCAAGGCAAGACCTGGGTTCCGCAGTTGGTTCAAGGTGGTCTGTCGTTTAAAGAGCTTTGGTGATGTCCGAGAAGGATCACTAGATCCGATCTTCAACTACATAAGCACAAAATGAAAAACCCAGAAGGGGCTCAGCCTTGCTAAGGTCCTTCGCGCGGAGGCAACCATGAAGAACAATGGTCAGATTTATATTGAAGCCTGTTTTATTCTTTTCTTTATCGCATTTGTGATGTTTGGAGCGTTAAGCGGTCTATCATCGCTTCCAAATTCCCGCGACAAATACAATCTTACTAAGGAAAAATCCTATGCACGAAAAAATCGTCCAACTCGTTAAAAAGAATCTTCTCATCATCGCATTCGTAGTGATGGGTGGCGTTTCATGGATCACTTCTGCAAATCAATCACGGGATCTTGAAGTCGAACCAACATATCAGAATCAATCGACTCCCCGTTCTGTTGATACGTATATTCCAAAGGGTCTTGCCCTTATCACAATTGAAATAGCCAACGCTGAAGGACTTTCTTCTTTGATCGGCGACCAGGGTGGGGTCGTTGATCTATATCTAGCCACCACGGATAAACAAAAAGGGGGATTAAAAGTGGCTGAAAAAGTGAAGCTGATGCGAGCCCCGTTAAACCCAGAACTTTTTGCGGTGTTGATTAAAGCAAGCGAAGGTCCAAAGCTTCTTAGTTATCAGGGACCTTTTATTGCTGTTGTTCAAAATCCTGATGAAAAAGGCAGTCTATTGCCTACGACCTCTGCAAAATCCAAAGTCCGCGTCGATTATCAAAACTAAGGAATTTCCTATGAAAACACTTATACTTTTCATTTTACTGTTACCAGCTACTGGCTTTTCCCAAGAAGTCTTGATTAGAAATCAAAGCAGTTCTCCTTTGCAGTACCAAGTTTTTTTAAACGAACACAAACGTTTTGTTTCGTTCATCGACTACAATCACGCTAAGCTGCAGAAAAACCCTGCCCAGGAAGACTCCTTGTTTCAGCTAAGTGAAGTGTTTAACCAAAATCCGAAACTTGTTTTTGAAGAAATTAAAAAGATTCAGGAACAAGCACCGTTAACTTTGGTAAGCCTGCGCTTCATTCGTGATTTAGCTGATAAATTACTTAACCAAAAAGGCAACGCCGATTTCAAAAAAGAAATCTCTGCCATCTATTGCAAAACGATCTCTTTATTGAATGAGGGCCCAGCTTTACATTCCTGCGACCTAAGCACTCTCACACTATTACATCTGCAGAAGCGTTTTCCGCACCTTGAACGCCTAGTCATCGAGAGTTTTGCTTTTGATCCACAAGACAATGTAATTCTGGCTACAAATAGTCCATATCAGTGGACGCTATTATCGAATTCTCACAAAGCTATTCGCTTTTATGGAACTTATGCTCAGCTGCAGAATCAACATTTTGTGTTTGAAGCTTTGGCGCAAGGAAGTTGCGCAGAGCCTGCCCTTCCTAATGATTTAGATTTTGAAATAATGGAAACATCCTCTGTGTTCTTTACGAAGGAGTGTCTTGTGAAAACTTCGTCGAAAGATAAAAGATCTAATTCTTTCTTTACTAAGAAAACATGGCTTTACGCTGCTGGCATTGCGGTATTTTCAGGAATTGTTTATTCAATGAAAGATAAGACCTTGGTTATTGATGCTTCAGCTTTAAAGTAATTTTTGGCCGTTAAAGATCATTTCTTTTATTTCGCCTTCTTCAAAAACTGTGTATGAGTCGCTGGCGAAACTGCTATCAGGATGTGAATGCACTTGCGTTAGATCGCCAGTAAACTTGCGAATTCCTGCTTGCGGGCTTTCTTCTAAAGCTTGTTTGTTGCGGTAAAATGACGGTGGTTCAATCGGACTATCGCACCCAAACGACATTGGGATTTGCGCTAGTCTAAGGGCTTCCCAAGGGAACACGAACTTATAAAGATCACCTAATTTTTCTTTTAACCACACGCGGTCACTGAGCCAATGGCAAGGCTGCATGTGACATCGCACGTGCAGTGGTTTCATCATTTGAATTGTTTCTGGTCTTAGCATTTGCGCGTGTTCTAAGTTAAAGCGGCCCACAAAACCTTGGGCAGAAATTTTGCGCACAAGCTGTACCATTTGGTGGGCAGCTTCATCGCCGATGGTGTGCACAGAAAAATCCAAACCAGCGGCCCAGGTTTTTTTAATAACCTCTTCAACCTCTGACAATTCCCACAGAGTCATGCCGCGCGGTCCTTCATTTAAACCGTTGTAGGGTTTTGAAAGGAAAGCAGTCTGTGATCCCAAAGACCCGTCATAGAAAAGTTTAATCCCCTTCATACGAAGTAACGGGGCTTCTGCTTTCTTCATGTGAATAGCGGACTGCAAAGTTTTATCGAAGTCATTAAGATCGTGGGTCGTGCAATTTTCTTCGATCGCTAAGGTCACTTCGTTTTTCTCACCCATTTCTACTAAAAGATTCCACAGGTGTTCTGAGCAGGTCATATCACGCACGTGGGTGAAGCCCGCTTTGTTATAAACCTGACAAGCAGAAAGAATATGATGACGATCTTGTTCTTTAGAAAAAGATGGCAACATTTCCCAGGCGCGAAGATGATCTTTTTCAATCAAGATTCCGTCTTTTGAAGTCACACCTAAAATATCCAGTGCGCGGGAATTCACCCAGGAACGATGACCATCCATGCGCGCAAAGAAAACCGGATTATTGGGAAAAGCTTTATCTAAAAAATCCTTGTGAGGACCCTTGTCCCAGCCCTTTTCATTCCAACCAAATCCTACAAGCCAATCGCCACGGAAATAATTGGGTGACAACTGAAGTGATGAAACGTCACTTGCGTCTTTAAGACTGCCTAAATGCAAGCCAGCAGAAAATTCTCCGGTTGCTAGGAAGTGAGTATGACTGTCATAAAGACGCGGGATTTTTAAAAGCATAAGGCCCTCTGTTTTAGCAGAGAGCCTTAGGAAATTTAACTAATTTGTTTTATTAGCGAGGCGCTGTCGCCGGAGTCGTTGTATTTATTGTACCTGAGCCAGAACCTGGAAGCGGAGTGATAACTCCTGTGCCAGTGCCTGTTCCGATACCAACTGAACCGCCGATACCGATCGAACCACCGATAAATCCGCCGCCGCCTAAAGAACCACCAAGGTAGTTTCCACCACCGCCGTATTGAACTTGTTGGATTCTATACATCAAGCCATAAAGCTCTTGTTGCAAGCTTTGCACAACTTGTTGTCTTTGCATTTGTTGTTGCATGTAAGACTGTTGTTGTTGGATGTACTGGTTGTAGGCTTGCATCTGCATTTGCATCATTTGTTGGTACATTTGACCGCCCATAGCAGCCATACCCATACCACCCATCATAGGCATACCCATGCCGCCCATGCCGCCCATCATTGGCATTCCCATGCCACCCATCATAGGCATTCCCATTCCGCCCATCATTGGCATACCCATAGCACCACCGATGGCTCCACCGATAGCTCCGCCCATAGGCATTCCCATACCACCCATCATCGGCATTCCCATGCCGCCCATCATTGGCATTCCCATTCCGCCCATCATCGGCATTCCCATGCCACCCATCATAGGCATTCCTAGGCCACCACCGATAACGCCACCAAGTGCGCCACCCATAGGCATTCCCATTCCACCCATCATTGGCATTCCCATTCCGCCCATCATTGGCATACCCATTCCGCCCATCATCGGCATTCCCATGCCACCCATCATAGGCATTCCTAGGCCGCCACCGATGACTCCACCGATAGCTCCGCCCATAGGCATTCCCATACCGCCCATCATTGGCATTCCCATGCCACCCATAGGCATACCCATTCCGCCCATCATCGGCATTCCCATGCCGCCCATCATAGGCATTCCCATAGCGCCACCGATTCCGATAGCTCCGCCCATGGCCATACCCATGCCGCCGCCGAATGGTCCACCCATTCCCCACGGACCAGCTGCGCCCCAAGGGCCCATACCAGGCATATACATTCCGCCACCAAGACCGCCACCGAGGCCAGCCATACCATATGGGTTACCCCACATGCCCATGCCGTTCATGCCACCGAATGGACCCATCATTCCGCCGGCACCACCGTTCATGCCCGCGCAACCGAAACCACCAGCGCCGATACCGCCGCCAACAGCTCCGTAAATTCCTCCGCCGCCACCAAGTGCTTGAGAGATTCCCGTTGCGATGAACGGAAAGCCATAACCCCAAGCTGGGTACGGATTGGTCGGCCAACCAATGTTTGAATTGTATTCAGCCGTCATTTGATTTGTTTTATAACCCATGTAAGTCGCCGCAAGACCAAGTCCTACGTTTGCGATCACAGAACCCCAGTTAGTTTCTGGTTTTTCATATGTATAACCAGAACCTGAAGACATACACTCGATACACACGCCACCTTCAGACATTTCACGTTGACGGTCGCGCATCTCAGCTGCGTAGTCTTTTTTAGAGTCACGAAGATCTTCTTTAGCTGCTTTGATAGAAGCTTTTAGACTTTCGATTTCATTTTGCAGTTTGTTTTTCTCTTGATAACCGCGTTGATATTCAGTGATACCTTTTCTGCAGTTGTCAGGATTACGAGCGCCTTCTTTTAAAAATTTAGCTACGCTACAAACAGAGGGAGCTACAGTTCCTTTTCTGTTACCGCAAGCAGAACGCCATTCATTGACAGTGAAACCTTCAACTTCAACTAGGCTTGAATTTGCCCCAGCGATCTCTTCGCCGCCTTCGGTGCCTTGCACTTGGGACTCTTCAGCACCAATGCCTTTGTACTCAGTACAAGCACGAGTGTTTTCGATGTGCATGAAAACGAAATCAGAATATTCATCTTTAAGATTTTTTTCGACGTCGCGTTTTGCGCGATCTAGATCACGATCAAGTTTTCTTTTTTCGGATTGCTTATCACGCAATTCTCTTTCAGCGTCTTTGATCATCTCTTGCGTCTCTCTAATTTCATCTAAGTAACTAGAAGAGCCTGCAGCTGCTGAGTAACCATATGGGCAAGATTGCATACCGCCCCACATACCAGTTCCCCAGTTCGCCTGAGCATTCAATGCAAAGCTCGTCACCAACGTGGTAAGAGTTGCAATGCGCATCGAAAATTTCATACTCGATCTCCTGAAAAGGATAAAAAACACTATTATCGTTTCACTGATCGTCAGGAGATTACGCGGACTTGACTCATTTCTGGTCAAAACTGTGGAATGAATGTGAAACTAGACCAAAGCCCCAGGACCTTTATCCTGTAAACTAGCACTGTTCACAATACTCCCCTCTGCCATCCTCCATGACTGCTTCAGGGCCCGTGCAAATTCCTTTGCACTGCACTTTTTCAAATCCTACACTACCATTTATGAGTAAGCACACAATTCTTTGTGTCGACGATGAAATTGATAACGTCGATGCGCTCGAAAGACTCTTTCGAAAAAAATATTCTGTACTAAAGGCCACTTCAGGAAAGGAAGCTCTTGAGGTTCTAGCCAAACATCCAGGGCCTCTTGCTCTTATAATTACTGATCAGCGAATGCCTGAAATGACCGGAGTAGAGTTTCTAGAAAAAACTATTTCGTCTCATCCAGATACAGTCAGAATTTTGCTTACAGGCTACACGGATCTTGAATCCGTCATCACTGCTGTCAATAAAGGACAGATCTTCCGTTATTTAACCAAGCCTTGGGACCCGACCGATTTAACTAATACGGTTGAACATGCTGTTGAAAGATTCGCTGTCGGCCAAGAATTGAAAGTAAAAAATCTGGAGTTAGCAAAAGCCTTAGAGGAACTTAAAAGTCTTGATGTCGCTAAATCTAATTTCATGATTTTGATTAATCATGAATTAAAAACTCCGCTGACTTCGATTTTAAGTTTTTCGTCTTTATTGTCTGAATCTAATTTGACTGACGATGATCGCTTAATGGTAAACCGCATAACCAAAAGTGCAGAGCGCTTAAAAAATCTGGTTGAAGATGTTTTACTTATCGTGCGCGCTGAAACCAATCAACTGAAAATAGATCTACAACAGGTGGCTTTTACGCAATTTGATGAAGGCTTAAGTAAAGACGTCACTGACATGCTAACCAAGAAACATCAGAAACTTGTTAGCAAGCTTGAGCCTTTGAACGTTAAGGCTGATGTACGCTTGATAAAACAAGTGATGCTTAGACTGATTCATAACGCCTCTAAATTCGGAAATGAAAGTTCTGACATTCATGTGGAAAGTTTGCGTAATGGAAACTGCTTGCGCTTCCTTGTTCACAATCGCGGACCGCAGCTACCTGCTTCCGTGATGGATAAGATTACAAAGCCTTTTTATATTGATGAGGATGTTATGCACCACTCATCAGGGACGGGCTTAGGACTTACTATCTGCCAAGCTATTTTAAAATCCCATAAATCCCAGTTGCAGTTTAAAAATACGGATCAAGGGGTTATGGTGTACTTCGAATTGCCGCTGGCTTAGTTGTCCGGCCTGCGGCTTATCCTTTTAGTTAATTGTCGTTAAACTAAAGATTTGAATTTGCTTTGTGGTTTTTCCATGAAGAAGTTCTTTTTAATTCTATTTTTTATAAGCTCCCCGGCCCTAGCACAAAAAAGTTTAGTGCTAAGTCTTGGTGAAACTCAAAACCTTCCACTTAAAGGTTCCTCGTCGGTTTGGATTCAGGATCGCGATATTTTGCAAGCCGATGGCAGTGGGCATGGCCTAGTTATAAAAGGCCATAAAGAAGGTAAAACCACCGTAAAAGTTGGATCCGAAATTTACAATATCCACGTTGTTCACCCCCTTAAAAAGGCTTCCTTAAAAGACCTGCAAACTATGCTTCAGAATATTATAGGTTTAAGCGCCGAGATTTCAGAGGGCGACCTGCTGGTTCGAGGCCAACTATATCGATTGCGCGATTGGATCAGGCTTTCCCAGTTTTCTGAAACTAATAATCTTAACTATCAGATGCGGGCCCGATTATCTGACGAGTTGAAGGCTGAAACACAAAACCACTTTCAAAAGTTGATTGCGGATTCCAAACTGCCTCCGCAGACTTTGATTTTTGAACCACAGCTTGAAGTCCGAATTAGCGCTTCAGATATGCTTACAAAGAAATATCAAAGATTGTTGTCACCTTATGGCGTGGCAATTTTAAAGGATGAATCCAGCCTTCAGGTTGAACCAACAGTAAAAGTTCAAATCACGGTGGCAGAAATTCGCAGAGATTTAACCGTGAAATACGGTATTAAATGGCCACAAAGTTATGCGGCTACGATTCTGCCAGATGGTTCAAAAGAAGTTACTGATCTTCCTTTTGCTTTAAATGCTTTAGAAAACCAAGGTCAGGCAAAGATTCTGGCAAGCCCCAACATCCTTTGTCGCAGCGGCAAAGAAGCTGAGTTCTTAGCCGGGGGCGAGTTCCCGATTAAGATTTTAAACTTTAAAGCCCAGGACGTAGTTTGGAAACGTTATGGCATTTTATTAAGAGTTAAGCCCAAAGCAGATGCTTCCGGGCGCATCAGCCTTTCAATTGAAACAGAAGTAAGTACATTAGATAAATCCATGCAGGTCGACGATATTCCGGGAATTCTAACAAACCGTGTATCTAGTCATTTTGACCTAACCAAACCGCAGACCATTGCTTTGTCTGGATTAATTAAAAGTGAAGATGGCAAAGCTTCTGAAGGTCTTCCATTGCTTTCTCGCCTGCCCGTCATTGGCGCTTTGTTTTCAAGTAAAGACTTTCGCGAGAATCGTACTGAGCTTGTTATTTTTGTAAGACCCACTGTTTTAAATGAAGAAGAAAGTGCTGAGGCTTCTTTAAAACATTTGCAGCAAGGAACATAAAATGAACCACAATGCGGCTGAACTATATTCCGTCATTCAAGATGACATCCAGAAGATCCCCTATAATGAATTCCTGCTGACTCCTGATGAACAAAATAATCTGCGTTCGCAAAAAGTAGATCAAATCTTTCGTCAACGAACTGCGGATGTTTCGCCCGAGTGTCAGAAAAGAGTTTTAGCAGAGTACTATTCTTGGGGACCCTTGGAAAATCTATTAGAAGACGAAAGCATCACTGAAATCATTATTAATGGCCCAGGCTCTATCTGGATGGAAAAGCAGGGTCGACTGCAATGTCATGATGATGCGTTTTTCTCGGAACTTAGCTATCGCAACTTCGTTGATCGACTTTGTCAGGAAGCCCAGGTGCATATTACAAAAGAACATCCAAGCGCCGATGGAAATTTTAAATCCTTCCGCTTAAGTCTAATTGGTCAGGATTTAACCCAATCCCATGTGCACTTATCATTACGACGTCATCCAAAAAATCCGTGGGACTTTCAAAAGCTGCATGCCAAGGGCTGGTGTAATACTTCTGCGGTTGATTTCTTTGATACCCTGATTGAAAAGCGCAAAAACTTTTTAGTTATTGGGCCCACAGGCGCAGGTAAAACTTCGGTGCTTAATTCATTCTTACGGTTACTGCCTGACAATGAACGGGCCGTGGTCTTAGAAGACACCTCAGAAATCGTCTTACCTAATTCTGCAAGCATGAAACTTTTAACTCGTGATGATCCTCACGGCTTATTACCTAGTCTTGATCAAAACCACTTAGTTAAAAAAGCTCTTCGCCTTCGCCCGGATCGAATTGTTATGGGCGAGATTCGCGGTGCTGAAGCCAAAGATTTTCTAATGGCGATGGCTACGGGCCATGCTGGAAGTTTTGGAACTTTGCATGCGCAGGATGCTGGACAGGCTTTGATTCGCTTAGAGATGTTGATTCAGATGGGTGCTCCACAGTGGAGCCTTACCGCGATTCGCAGACTGATTCAGCTTTCCATTGATTATATCATCGTCACTGGAAAGCTTTCTTCGGGTGAACGAACCTTTAAAGGAGCATATCGCCTGTGTTCATTAGAAGAACATGGATTTTTATTGGAGCCTGAGGAACTTTAGAAGGTTTTAACTTCTTCTTCAGGTTCAATAATCAATTCCGTTCTCACTGCGGCTTTGAATTTAGCTTCGTTTATTTTGTAGTAAATAAATCCACTAAGAATGCCCAAAATAAATCCAATAAAGTGAGCCTTATAACTGATCTGCGGATCGAAAGCTGTGGAAGGAAAAAATACAGCGAGGGCCACACCGAAACTTCGCAACGCGCGCTGAAAGACTGTGCGCTGAACATCTAATAATAGATATAGCACCAGCCACATACCGCCCATCCAATAGACCACTCCAGAAATTCCAATAAGTTTCATGTCTGGTGCATAGGTCATCACTGTCAGCGCATTCGTAAGTCCCCCCAGCAAGATCGCTAGAAATGGAAAAACGAAAACACCAAAGTATCCTGAAAGAAAATACCCAAAGATAAAAAATAATAGAGAGTTTGAAGCTAAATGAGCTAAATCTCCGTGCGCAAACAAGCTCGTCCATAACCGCCATAGTTGCCCATTATAAAAGACTTCCTGCTTAGACGATGTCATCCATTGGGATGCGGAAAAATAATTTTGCCAGAATAGAACGCTACAAAGGATTAGAAAAATGACGGACCAGGTGGTGATAAACCACGCGCGGGGATGGGGCTTGCGAGTAAGCCACGTGGCACGAATCACAGAATAAGACCGGCCCATGGATTCCATCAAGCCTCCCGTTTAGAAGGTGTATTCGAAACGGGAGCTGTCAAGATAGGTGTTTATTTATTTTCTTTGGCGTCTGCCACAACCGGAGCTAATGCAGCTTGTGGACGCATTTCAGGTTCAACGACGAAAAGACTCTCGTTATCTGTCGTTTTGCCAAGTGCTTCCTCAGACTTCGTCTGATCGCCTTCTCTAGCTACTGATTTTGGATTATTGAAGAACTTCTGATTCAAATCTTGAATCACCTTTAACTTCTTCGCTTCAGCTGGATTTGTATAAGCTGCTGATGGTTCTTGCTGAGGCTGATCAAGCGCTACGCCTGCGGCTCTCATCTCTTCAAGTTTTTTACTTAGGATCACGCGATCCCCTAAAGAGTTTTTGCCCATCGGTCTTCCTAGTGCAGGAGCACCGGGACGCGCTGGTTGCGAATTTGAAGTGTCGGCCGTTCTTGTGCGCGCACTTGCTGGAATAATTCCGCTGATTTTTTCCATACCACACCTCCGTGTGTGTTTTAGAAAGCCATCCTGGCCATCTATGAGAGATGTATCGGAATTAGACGTCACAACTTGAGACAGAATGTGGAAATCAGGAGCTAGGTCCAGGTAAAAAACTGCCAAGGGCTTGCTGGATGGCCTAAAAGACGTTCGCAGATGCCCTTAACTTCAGGATCATCCCCGCCTGACCAGAACGTTCGACCGATCAAAAAGCTCTGGGAAAATTCCATCCATGAGTTGAAAGCAGTTTCAGTAATAGGCGCCAGTTTTAAAATCTCTGCCCAAGCTTCATTGTCAGTGAGATAACCTGCTACAAATGAAAGACGAACAAGTTGGATGTAACGAGCAGCATCCCAAGCAAGAATCCCCGCCTCTTTAAGATATTTGTGGGTCCGCTGCACCCACTGCGCGAGTTTCAAAAAATCCTCGTCGCTCATTTGCATGTCTTGCTGATCTTCAAGATCAAATGAAAAGATTTGCTTAAAGCGCTCCATGGACATGGCATCGATACTCCCCTCGCTGGGCAACGACGATCGAAGAACGTTGAACTTCGTGCGATGCCCTTGGGCACGGATATCTTCAAGATTCTTTAAAGCTGATGCCTTATCCATGACTTTCCAGAACTCTTCCAAAATGCCGATGCAATCGATTTTAATCTCGGGTCCGTAGTTCATGTCCAAACGAAAAAAGTATTCGCCAATTTCATTAATGATTTGTTCGCGGATATCTGGGGACAGCTCTTTGCCCTCGACAAGATCAGACCCGACAACTTGAAACACTTCATCAAGGACTTGGTTTTCTTCAATAAATATAGCACCCATGCACATCATTTTTTGTTCAAGCGTGGTTTCAGGTAAAATTCGTTGCATGGATCAGCACCTCTTTTACCTTATTCAATTACGTTTCACTTTAATTTTCAATGTGTTAAATATAGAGCATGTTGAAGAAGCTGTTACTGGCACTGGCTGCTCTATTCCTGGTTCTAGCGGGATCACTTATCTTGATCATGGGATATGTATTTAATAACCCTGATTCAGTCTTTAACGCCTTTAACACTGTCACTCAGAAATTCCTGCAGGGCCAAGCGTACGAAGAAAACGGCGAATTTTTTTTACAAGGAATGGACGAGATTATCATTTCTTCGCGCAGTACCGACGTGCAAATAAAAACCTATGCAGGCAACACATTAAAACTCAGCCTGCGCGGAAAAGTTCCTCGTTTTGAAAAGGGACCTTTTATCGTGCAGACTCCAGAAAAAAATATTCTACATGTAGATCTTCATGAGCCCTTGGCCAGTCAATGGATTCAGATCACGGTGAACGGCGAAGAGCACACCCAAGAATCAGACGCCCAGCTAGTTGCTGAAGTTTACGTTCCTGAGTCCTTTAAAAAGAAAATCACCGTGGAATCGCGCAATGGACATTTGCACCTGCAGCTTCCGGAAGAAGTTCCCTATGAACTGGACCTGCAATCGATCAGCGGTAAGATCACGAACAATCTAAAACAAAAACCCACTTCCGATTTAGTACCTCAAGAAGTGGGTCAAATAAAACTGCAAACTGCAGAGGGTTCTATTTTAGTAGAACCTTCGAATTAAGATTTCTTTAAGTCTTCGATGTGCTTTTCAGCTAGCGGGCTTAAGCGCACGCCAACTTCTGCCAATTGATCGCGACTCACTTCGCTTGGGCAGTCTGCCATAAGATCCGTTGCTTTCGCTGTTTTAGGGAAAGCGATAACTTCACGAATCGCATCAGTTTCACAAAGAAGCATAACCAAACGGTCCATACCCCAAGCGATACCACCGTGCGGAGGAGTTCCGTATTTCAACGCATCCAAGAAGAAACCAAACTTATGTTGGGTTTCTTCATCGCTCATACCTAATAAACGGAACATCGCTTGTTGGATTTCGTTACGATAGATACGGATACTGCCGCCACCCATTTCATAACCGTTACAAACAAGATCGTAAGCTTTCGCCAACATTTTACCGTAGGCTGCTTCATTGTTGCTTAATAGGTCTTGAGCGAACTCATCCTTAGGAGATGTGAACGGATGGTGACGAGCCACCCAGCGTTTTTCGTCCGGAGAGTACTCTAGCAATGGGAAGTCCACGACCCACAAGAATTTGTATTTGCTTGAATCGATCAGATTTAATTCGCGACCGAAGTGCAAACGCAAAGTCGATAAAGCCGCACAAGCTGTATCGTAATCATCAGCGATGATTAAAGCCATGTCGCCTGCTTGAGCGCCCGTTGCTTTAAAGATCTCTGCCAATTTTTCTGGAGTGAAGAATTTAGAAGCGACGGAAGTTAGTGAACCATCAGCTTCAGACTTGATCCACACCATGCCTTTAGCACCAGCGCGTTTTGCCATATCAGTGAGTTTATCCAACTGACCACGGGAAGAGCTGCCACCTTTAGGGATCGCAATACCACGCACGATTCCGCCACGGGCAAGAACGTCGTCGAAAACTTTAAAACCAGAACCGGTCACTACGTTTTTAAGGTCATGGATTTCCATACCAAAACGAGTGTCTGGTTTATCAATACCATAACGGTCCATGGCTTCTTGATAAGTCATGCGAGGAATTTCACCGACATCAATGCCTTTGATTTCTTTCCAGATCGTGCGCAGAAGTTTTTCATTCATCGCCATGATGTCTTCTTGGTCAATGAAAGACATTTCCATATCGATTTGAGAGAATTCCGGCTGGCGGTCCGCACGCAAGTCTTCGTCGCGGAAGCAACGAGCGATTTGGAAATAACGATCGTATCCAGAAATCATCAACAACTGTTTCAAAGTTTGCGGAGATTGAGGAAGAGCGTAGAAATGACCAGGGTTCACACGTGAAGGAACAAGATAGTCACGGGCACCTTCTGGAGTCGATTTATAAAGAATCGGCGTTTCAACTTCGATGAAGCCATTTTCAGATAAGAAACGACGTACAAGTTGCGCCACTTTATGACGAGTCATCAAGTGATGAGTCAATCTTGGTGAACGAAGATCAAGGTAACGATGTTTTAAACGCAAGACTTCGTTCACGTTTTCATCGTCAGAGCGGAATGGTGGAACTGCCGATTCATTTAAAATCTCGCAGCGAACAGCTTCGATTTCAATTTCACCGGTTTTAATTTTTGTGTTCTTCATCCCATCTGGACGAGCACGAACAACACCTTCTACGGCGACGACAAATTCACCACGTAGATTTTTTGCTGCGGCTGTTTCAGTCTTATTTGGATCCAAAACAACTTGAACGATGCCTTCACGATCTCGAAGATCGATAAAAACAAGGCTTCCGTGGTCGCGACGAACGTCAACCCATCCCATGATGACGACCTTTTGGCCGACTTGGCTTTGCCCAAGATTTCCGCAATAATGTGTTCTTTTTAGTTCTTTAACAAACTTCATAAATCTACCTTGTTCGTGAACGACAGATTTACATAATGTGCCAACACAGTCAAAAGCCATATTCTTATATCCCCCATAACTCGTCTGTATACGTCGGTATTCACTTCCAATTTGGAACCACAAAGCTTTATAATTTTATGCTGGAAACTGTCGTCTTAAATAACTGCCATTAAAGCGTGTTTAGGGACGAAGCTAGAAACCACTAAAGGCCACGAAGGCTAAATGAAGGTAAACAATGCCGAAATTTACGATTGATCACCAAACTTCAAGCAATGTTGACGAAGCCTATCAAAAAATTAAGGAATTCTTGGAAAAGGATCAGGACATTCGACGCTTTGACCCAAAACTTCAGTGCTCCTTTGATGATGGCTCTAAGAGTGCAAACCTAAAAGGCTCGCAATTTAAAGCGGACATGGCGGTTTCTGCAGCTGGCGCGGGAAGCAAAGTTTCTGTCACAGTGGATCTTCCGTTGATGTTGACTCCCTTCAAAGGTAAGGTCCAAGAAACTTTGCAAAGAAAACTTGCGAAGTACTTGGCGTAGTCGATCGGTAATTTAATCATTAGGATTACTCCGATGAAGTCGGAGTGTAGACCAGTTATGGCAAAAACGAAGGCTAAAGAAAAAACCACGGGCGTTGCGAAAAAAGCAGCGCCTAAGAAAAAAGCCACGCCTGAAAAGAAATCTGCCACAGTAGAAACAAAAAAGGTTGTCGCCGAGATCGTTGATACCAACGAAACTCAGGACGAATTACACCCCTCTATTGAAACTGAAAAAGCCTATGCCGTACCTCAGGAGCCTGAATTCACGGCTGAGGATTCCGTAGAGGACACCAAAAATCTTCTTCCGCAAGAGGCTACTAAAGCCATCACCTCAGCAGATCCGCTGGTGATGTATTTAAACGAAATTCGTCGTTACAAGGTCCTTTCCCGTGAAGAGGAAATGGCTTTGGCAAAAAAGTATTTTGAATCAAAAGATCCCGCTGCAGCAGAAGCTCTAGTAAAAGCAAATCTTCGTTTCGTAGTAAAAGTCGCTGCAGAGTATTCCAAATTCGGCGCGAAGATGATCGACTTGATTCAAGAAGGCAACGTGGGCCTCATGCACGCAGTTCGCGAGTTTAATCCCTACAAAGGGGCTCGCCTTATCACTTATGCCGTATGGTGGATCAAAGGTTACATCCAAGAGTATTTGATGCGCCAATATTCCATGGTGCGAATTGGTACGACTCAGAATCAGCGTAAGCTTTTTTACCAGCTGCAAAGAGAAAAAGAAGCCTTGGATGCCATGGGTATTGAACCTAACGCGGCTTTGATCAGCAGTCGCTTGGGAATTCCAGAAGACGAAGTGCGGGATATGGCCATGCGCATGTCTGGAAGAGATGTTAGTTTAGACCGCCCCCTGGACGATGACTCTGGAACAAGCCTCGGCGATCTGCAACGCAACACTTCTGACCAACCTTTAGATGAAGCATTGGCTCGAGAAGAGCAATTGGACATCCTTCGTAAAAAGATCGAAGAGATTCGCCCTGAGCTGTCAGAACGTGAAAAAATCATTCTGGATGAAAGAATTCTGAATGATGACCCATTAACTCTACAAGAGATTGGCCAAAAATACGGAATTACACGCGAAGCTGTTCGTCAGATGGAAGCTCGCTTGATGAAAAAGATCAAAGCGAAAATGGATGAAGAAGAATGAGCCATCCCATCTTTGCTGATTTAGAAATGGAACAGCTTCGCCCTGAAACCTTCGATAGTAAATTAGAACAGCATGCGAATGAGTTGGTGGGAGTTTTCTTTTGGGGGCACGACTGCCCTAACTGTGAAGTCGCGAAGAAAATGATCCATCAAGACTCTGCCGATGTGAAGTCCCTGGGCCTTAAGTGGTTTCATGTAAATACCTATGAAGATTTTGATCTAGCGACTCGATTTGGTTTGCACGGCATTCCCACCTTTATTTTTTTCTATCAGGGAAAACGACTTGGCAAAATCTCTCCGTTTCCGGGAATGACGCCATTCATGACAGCACTTAGGGAGTTGAGGGCCAAATACCCCGGGTAAAATTTGCCTTCCGAATCTGTTAAGTAATTAATGCCTGATTCTTATAAGTATTCAGAAATAGGCGGTAATTTTAATAACTGCTGGTTCTCAATAAGCTTTCATCTTCATTGGTTTCTCAATTATCAAAAGAAGCACCCTAACTCTTGTGGTCTTAGGAAGAATTAGTTATCTCCTGCCCATCAATAAAAAGGAGATCTCATGAAAAAGCTCGTTGTAGCATTGCTTGTGTCTGTATCTGCTGTTGCTAACGCAGAAACTTTGACAATTCTTACTGACCGTCCAGCGGTTCGTCTTCAACCTCTAGTTGAACAATTCAAAAAAGAAAAAGGCGTAGACGTTATCGTAGTTGAAAAAGCTTACGCTGATATGGAAACTCAATTGGTTGCTGAAGGTACAGCTCCAACTGCAGACCTTATCTACATTAAAGACTTAGTTCTTTTAGACAAAGCCGTTAAAAAAGATCTTTTCCAACCGTTGACTAACGCTTCTGTTAAATCTCGCGTTCTTCCTGCAATGAAAGACCACAACGACCTTTGGGTTGCTGTATCTTACAGAGCTCGTACTCTTGTTTACGATGCATCTCGCGTAGATGTTTCTGACATCAAGTCTTACGAAGATTTGGCTGACTCTAAATTTGCTGGTCGCATCTGCTTAAGAACTTCTGGTGGTACTTACAACGTAGCTTTGATTGCTAACCTTGTTGTTAATAAAGGCGAAACTGCAGCTAAAGACATCTTTGCCGGCATCCTTTCTAACCTTGCTACAGACGTTTTCAAAAACGACACTTTGATGATGCAAGCTATCGCTACTGGCGTATGCGACATCGGTATTGCTAACACTTACTACTTGGGCCAAGCAGTAGCTGCGAACCCTAACTTCCCAGTAAAACCACTTTTTGTTAACCAAGATTCAACTGGTGTTCACACTAACGGTACTGGCGTAGGCGTTGTAAAATACTCTCAAAAAGCAGCTTTAGCTCAAGAATTCATCGCTTTGATGTTATCTGATTCTGCACAACTTCACCTTTCAAGCCAGCACATGGAATATCCTGCGGCTGTAGGTTTGACTCCAAACACTCTTATCGCTGACTGGGGTACATTCAAAGTTGACGCAGCTAACTGGTCAATCGTTGGGGAGCAAGTTCCAGCTGCTGAACGCATCATTAAGGAACTTGATTACAAATAATCATGGTTAAATTTGTCTCTATAGTTTTGTGTGTATTGATCTTCGGCCTGAACTCTCAGGCCGAAGGCGTTTCTGAGGTCTCAGCCAAAATGTCTGAGCTGGGCCCGGTTAAAATTATTGGCAGTTCTGAAGAAGAACTTCTGCAGCCGAACTCGGCTCATTTCATCGATAAACAAAAAATCGAACAGCAACAACAAAGCGACGTGAACCGAGTGTTAAAGCAGGTTCCTGGTGTTTACGTGCAAGAGGAAGATGGCTTCGGTCTTCGTCCCAATATTGGTTTGCGCGGCACCCACCCTCACCGCAGTCGTAAAATTGTTATTCTAGAAGATGGTATCTTGATTGGTCCTGCACCCTACTCGGCTCCGGCGGCGTACTACACTCCATTCATGAGTAAAGTAGAGTCGATGGAAGTGTTTAAAGGTGTTGCTTCTGTTCCGTTCGGACCCAACTCCATTGGTGGCGCTATCAACTACATCACTCGCAGTCTTCCAAAGGAAAACCGCACAGAGCTTGATTTCGCTGGTGGCACTTATAATACGCAAAAATATCGCGCTAATTTGGGTCGCGTTTGGGATCAAGGGGCCATTCTTTTTGAAGGCGCTCACTTACAAACTGACGGCTTTAAAAAATTAGATAATGGCAAGAACACCGGCTTTGATAAAAATGACTTCTTAGTAAAAGGTGAACAACGCCTTGCCGGGGATCGCAAACAATCCATCGAATGGAAAGTGGGTTACGGTACAGAGCTTTCTGACGAATCCTACTTGGGTTTAACTCAAGATGACTTCTTCAGCTCCCCTTACCGTCGCTATGCCGCCTCTGAAAATGATTTGATGGACTGGCAACATGAGCAGTATCAATTGACCTATAAAACTCAAGTTCAAGAAAACTTGGGTCTTTGGGCTACTGGCTATCATCATAAATTCCATCGCAACTGGTCGCGCTTTAATAACTTTAGAGACACGACTATTGACGTGAATTCTGTATTAAGAAATCCGGATCAAGGTGCGAATCAGCTTTATTATGACGTATTGTCTGGTAACGCGGATTCAGCAAGCGTTGGCGCTGGTGCCGATATCGTTGTGACGAATAATGATCGTTACTTCTATAGCCAAGGCATTCAGTTAGGTTCGTTTTCTTATTACACGGTGAACGATTGGACTCACCAAGTAAGTTTGGGTCTTCGTTTGCACGAAGATCAAATTCGTCGCAATCACTCTGAAGACATTTTCTCTATGACTTCAGGAAATATGGTTCGCACGGCTGATGCCCGTCGCAAAACTGCGATCAACAAAGACAACACTCAAGCTGTCAGCGTTTCTGCGACAGACGAAATGTTGTGGCAGGCTTGGAAGTTTACGGTTTCTGGTCGCTTTGAGAATGTAACTTATACGTCAGAAGACGATTTGACTGCGGAATCTTCAAACGGCACTGAAAACGTATTTGTACCGGGTGCTGGTGCGCTTTATCAAATCAACGAAAAATGGTCTGCCCTATTAGGTGTGAACCGTGGCGTGACGATCGTAGGTCCTGGACAAACTTTAAGCGAAAAACCTGAAGAGAGTATGAACTATGAAACAGGAGTTCGTTATTCTAATCCGGACCAAGAGTTCTTCGCTGAATTTATCGCCTTTGTAGCTGATTATCAGAATATCAAAGGGACTTGCTCATTTTCTTCAGGTTGCACGGGTTCAACTTTAGATCAGGAGTTTGACGGCGGCAAAGCAATGATCCGCGGTTTAGAGACTCGCTTTGCTAAAGGCTTCATGTACAAAAACGTCTACATCCCAGTGAACTTTAACGTCACTGTGACCAAGGCCGAATTTGCAGCTGATTCTTATACCACCAACCCGGAATGGGGCGTGGGTGATATTCACTCTGGGGATCCATTGCCATACGTGCCTGAAGCTCAATACAGCTTAGGCGTTGGCACCCAGTACAAAAAGTATTCGCAAGAAGTTATTCTTTCTTGGACCGGCAAAATGTACGATCAATCAGTTGAAACAAACCGCCAAGAAATCCCTGCCTACGGAGTGATGGATTGGACGATGAAGTATCAATATCAGCCTCAAGGCTCTGTATACGCTCGTATTGATAATATTTTGGACCATGAATACTTGGTGTCGTTAAGACCCTTCGGCGCTCGTCCTGGTAAAGCACGTTCATTGCTTGTAGGTCTTAAGCATACTTTCTAATTCAATTTAGAAGAGAATAAAAAAGGGAAGCTGAGTGCTTCCCTTTTTTATTTGTCCTTTTTAAAGGCCGTCTTAAACGGTTCTAGATAATGTCGCCACAGTGCGGATCTATATCGTTCGTTAATTCCAAATTTTAACTTCCCGACATTCTTTGAAAACACCAAAGTTCCAAACATGGCATCCCAAACAGCTAAACTTACGCCGAAGTTTTTGTCGTAATGTTCTTGGTTTTTTGAATGATGCACTTGATGCTGGATGGGGCTGATCAAAAGCCATTCTAACGGGCCAAAACTAAGTGGAATATGACTGTGTCGCAGATTTGCTCCGACAAGATTAAAGATAAATCCGAAGCCGTTAATTCCCAGTAGTGTCCACACTGAAAAGCTTGAACCAAAAATAAAAATGAAAAGACCAATGCTGACACCCAGACTTAAACTGTTACGAAGAATAGCCATGGCTGATTCAACCGGATGGGTGCGATATAAAGTGACGGGAGTTAAAACCCGTGCGCTATGGTGAAATTTATGAAACTCCCATAAGAAAGGGAATTTATGCATCAACCAGTGGTGGAAAAATCTAAGGAAATCATCCCAAGCAAAGACACCCAAAGTGAACAACAAAATCAGTCCATCGGATGTTGGAGTATTTAAAACATCGCCGTTATTAAGAGGGGCTAAAATACGAATCACAAACTGTGAAATCTGAAAGCTGAATTCAAATAGGGGCACTAATAACAGGCTCTTTAAACAGGCATTAACAAGATAAATAAGGTAGTCTTGCTTAGTAGATCGATTCCACCAATATCTACGGCGCAGGACCCACTTTTTGAACAAGTGACTTAGGGGTACATTCTGCTGTCTGCCAACAAGCCAGATCACGATAAGGATGAAAACAAGACTGGAAAGGACATTCACATGGTAAAGCCTTGAGGTCGGCTCATCGAATTGAAAGAGTAATTTTTGCAGACGTGTCCAAGAATCAGTCATACTTACCTTTCGGCCGATTTTAACACACTCTAAAGAAATCCTCATTGCGTTTTCAATTTTGCCAAGGCGCCTATGAAAACTTGTCACAACCGTCGATTTAGGGCACAACTGCCACATCAAAAGTGAGGATTTATGACTGCTAAAAATCTCGTAAAAGTATGCCTAGCTGCGACCTTCCTACTCACTGGCGCTTGTGCTGATTTCTTTGAAAACAATCAAATCAAAAGTCCTAAAAAAGGAACTGATGGCACTCAGTCTAACAACGAACAAACTCTTCCTGGTGACTTTCAGAAACCAAACGAAGGCGTTTTTACTGAACAAAAAATGCTGATCAATATCGGCACGAACGTGATGGCTCGCGCGGTTGAAAAATTCGCGGATGCTGTGCCTTCACTTAAAAATTCATTGCGTGAATACTGCGAGGCATTGCCGTCAGGACTTCCCACCGACCGTTTGGAAGCTCAGGCAAAGAAAGATTGGGAACGTGTAGCTCTAGCTTTTCATGAAGTTGAAGCCGCACCCATGGGTCCTTTAACGGATAACACTTCAGCCTTGAATGTTGTTATCTATTCTTGGCCATTGTTGAACACGTGTGGTGTTGATAAGAAAGTCTTTGAAAACGCCAACTCAACGATTAGCAGCGAAACTCTTCCTTACAACACGCGCGGCATTGGCGCGATTGAATACCTTCTTTTTGAAACATCAATGAAAAGCACATGCAACTTGCGCGCGCATAAAGAAATGGAAATCTGGAACTCGCGTACGACGGAACAAAAGAAATTGGATCGCTGCCAATGGGCTTTAACTTTGACGAAAGATCTTGAAGGCAAAGCTGTTGAGTTGAACACAAAATGGAACGTCACTAAAGGCAACTTTACTAAAGCCATGATTGATGGTTCTCGTTATAAAACCAATAAAGAGGCGATCAACGCTTTAACCGATGCATTGTCTAATATTGAAAAACTTAAAGACGTGAAACTCGGTAAGCCGACTGGCCGTCACGCCTCTTGCTATGACGACAAATGTGCGAAAGATGTTGAGCACATCTATTCAGGTCTTTCTTTAGCTTCTGCAGAAGCACAATTGAAAGCATTTAAAGCAATCTTCACTGGTAGCTATACCAAGGATCCCGCTTTCGGTATTGACGACTTGTTAATTCAATCTGGACGCCAAGATGTGGCAGAAAAAATGGTAGCAGCAATTGATGTTGCGATAGTTTCTGTGATGAAAGCGCAAGCTGCTGGCAGCCTGTATGAGCAAATCGAAGCTGCAGACACGGGCCTTTGCAAATCTTCAACAATGACCGATCGTAAAGAAGAGATCTGCGCCGTTCACGCAGACGTTCGTGAAGTGGCATTCTTGCTTAAAACCGAAGTTTTGGCCGCTTTAGCTCTTCGTGCTCCTCCGACGAACCAAGGTGATTCTGACTAAGCTTCAGGTTCAGACCTTCATAAAGTCTGGAAGTTCAAAGCTCCATTTAATTTCTGTCTTCTCTTTGAGAACATAGAGCATTAAATGGAGTTTTTTTGTGTCTGAAAGATCAGTCGTAATTCTAGGCGCTTTGGAAGAATGTATAGCTGAGTACATAGTAGAAAAACGCGCTAAAATAGATTCCTTCACTGCCAATCAGTATTCCATGCAGGCCACGCTAGATGTCCAAAAGAAGGTCATTGCCATGGATCTTTTGCTGAACCCGCTTAATTCACTGTGGTCTATCCCCTATTTGACAATCAAAAAGGTTGTGGAGACGTCAGAACAAGTGGGTTGGACGGCCTTAGTGCCGTTCTTTGAACTGCTGCCTCCGGGCATTAAAACGGCTTATCAACGCCACATCGAAAAGCAGATTCAAAATGAACTTCTTGGTTTTGGCGGTAAATACAGTGAACGAGATTCTGAACTTTATAAAAAAATGCAGCACCATAAAATATTGGGACCTTTGCTTGAACGAAATGAGATCACTCTTTCCAATCGCCATATCAATTTGGCCCTAAACAAAGAAGTCGAAAAATATTGTGCGAATCAAAATAGCATCAGTGATTTATTGGGCACCTTTATTACTTTAGGAACTGGCTGGTATTTCTTTGGCAAACAGAACCTAAGCGTTTCTGCAATGGGTGACCAGATGGCTAGAAAATGGGCCCATGACGATGCTTCTTCGAAGTTTATCTTTGGTAAAAAAGCCGGTTCTGCCTTTTACAATCTCTTTCCGCCCCAACCTACTGGAAAAGACATTTTCATCGCAACGGTCATTATCGGTGCGCTGTTGATGATTGTCACGACAGCGGTCACAGTGGCAAGTGATCCTGTGAGATTGAAATTGGGATTACATAGAAAAAGAATTTCAATCTTACTTGATAAGATTGAAGAGAGTTTATTCACCCAGCTTAAAAAACAGATCAAAAGATCGCACAACGACAGTAAAGCTGCTTAAAAATGAATGTTTAGTTTTTCTTTACGTTGCTGAATTCAATTCTTTTAAAAAGGTTTCTTGTAAAACGTTTTCCATCGAATAAAGGCCTGACTTTTTATCCTTTAACCACTTAGCGGCAAAGATGGCGCCGGTACCGAATGCAGCGCGGTTGATACTTTCATGCACCAGGCGAATGGTTTGATTTGGTAATCCGAAAATCACTTCGTGCTTACCGACGATTCCCCCCACGCGAATTGAATTCACGTGTTCTTTGGCGTTTAAGTCTAAGTGCTTTGCTAATTTTAAAGCTGTGCCTGAAATATCCTTCTTTGCGCGGAAATGCTCTTCGACCACTTCGATATCCGCGTGGGGTATGATTCGTTTAAGCATCTTTGAAGCCATCATCAGCCAGTTAATGCCTAGTGTGATGTTAGGAGAGTACAGCACGGCTGTTTTTTTAGAAGCCTTATTCAGCCGCTCTAATTCATGGGGTTCGTAATTTGAAATAGCACTGACAATGCGTACGCCAGTGTGTGCGATCTTTTCATAAACTGCACTAGTGCAATTTGAAGAAAAATCGATAATAAGATCCACGGGTGAATTATTCAGAAACTGTTCATCAAGGTTTTCAATAGCAACAAACGGCGCAAAGTCATCATGATAACCAAGCAGATGGCTCGCAAAGGGGTGATTCTCATCTACGCTCTTTCTGCACACCCATTGTAGCGATAAGCCTGGATCCTTTGATATTTCTTTCGCTACAACGGATCCTGTCCTTCCAAAACCTAAGAGCCCAACCTTAAGTGGCATAATAATACTCCTTAATGAAAGCGCCCCTGTCTGCAATCCAGCTTCGCTGAATGTACTTCGTTTCTTGGGACCTCCCGAAACATTGTTTCTTTTTTACCACACTATTTTGTTTAACAAAGTTGGAGCAATACGCGCTGCGCACGCTTAGGCCACTAAACTGGTTTTCTAAAATAAAAAGAGAGTCTCAATGGACTCTCTTTTTTGAAAATTTAAATTTTCTAATTTTAATTAAGCGATTTCCAATTCACCAGCGCCGATAGTCGCAGCAAGTTTCGCACGCAAGCGAGTGACTGCTTGAGCATGCAACTGAGATACACGTGATTCAGTAACACGAAGAACTTGACCGATTTCTTTTAGGTTCAAATCTTCATAGTAATAAAGAGAAAGTACCAAGCGCTGTCTTTCAGGCAATTCTTCAATTGCTTGAGCCACAACTTCTTTGATGTTTTTTACGTTTAATTGATTGAAGGGGCTGTTGGTTCTAGAACCTTCCAAGATATCCATGATTGATTTCTTGTCGGTATTGCTGAACGTTGTCGCCTGGTCGATGGGTAAAAGACTTACAGGACGAACTTGGTTCACTAGATCATGGAATTCATCAATATTGATGTTCAATGCTTTAGCTACTTCTTCATCCGTTGGTGCACGGCCAAGATCAGCTTCTAATTGCACCATGGTTTTATCAAGAAGTTTGGCTTTATCACGGATGGAACGCGGCACCCAGTCTTGGGCACGCAATTCATCAAGAATCGCTCCGCGGATACGGAATTCAGCGTAGGTTTTAAATTTATTATCACGGGATGAATCGTATTTTTCGATAGCGTCCATCAAACCGATAACGCCTGCAGAGATCAGATCGTCTAATTCGATATTAGAAGGAAGGCGAACAGCAATTTTTTGCGCGATAAATTTAATTAGCGGCGCGTATTCGCGGATCAATTCATCTTTTTGGTTAGCAGCAACTTTACGAGGTTCTTCCTTGTACTTCTTCAACAACGCCGCATTTTTCGCCATTTTTTTTCCCTCTTGAACACTATGTTAACAAACAGACTGGTGAGCTGAAAGTCCAATTCTAATTTCAATGATTAAGCAAATCCAACGACCTGATCCCAGAACATTTGCATGCCACCGGTGCTCTCGATTTGTTTGGAAGATTTCTCGATGTGATTAGAAATTTGACGAATTGCCTTGGTTGATTCAGCACCCGCATCGTGTCTCACGATGAGACGTTGCATTTGTGTTGCTTTTCTTAAAACAACGTCGTTTGGAACTGAACCCCAGTAGTCCAGACCAATGTATAGAAACTTATTTACGACATCATTGAAGCGTTGGTACAGCCCTAATCCCTCGTTCTCATCACGCACTTGATTGCAGATGATAGAGAAGTGATTCACCTTGTAGTTTTTATTTAGAACTTTGATAAGCGCATAAGCATCCGCAAAGCTTGCAGGATCTGGAGTGATTACGACAGATACTGACTGAGCCGCAGAATTTAAGAACAAAACGTTTTCAGCGATACCAGGAGCGGTATCAACAAGTAGATAATCAAAACCATGGGGCAAAGTACTTACCGCTTCTACCATGGCTCTGCGTTCGAAGTGATTCATGTTATTAAAATCAACGACTCCGCTACCGCCAGGAATAAGGAAAACATCCTTAGAAACTTCAACCAGGATGTCTTTCATTTCCTTACGGCCCGCGATGATGTCGTGGATGTTACCTTGGGTTTTTACACCAAACATAATATCCACGTTGGCCATGCCTAAATCGCCATCAAGGATTAAGACCTTTTTACCTTTTTGCGCTAAAGTTAACGCCAGATTCGCCACCAAAGTGGTTTTGCCAACGCCGCCCTTACCAGAAGTAATGCTGATGGTTCTAGTGCGGTTTAGGTGGAAAGAATTCATGCTTCTCATACAGCCTCAGAATCCTGTTGTTTGAATTTTGTGATTTTAAAAATAAGATCTAAAAGACGCTCTTTCGTCGCGAATTCAAAATCTTCTGGAACTCTTGAACCGATGCCGAATGAATGCAATGGCACATCAAAACGCTTCATGAAATTATAAATCGTCCCGTGCTGGGTTGATTCATCAAGGGATGTGAAGATCACGTCTTTATATCCCAAAGTCGCATAACGGCGACCTAGTTCAGTCGCATCGCTGTCTTTAGCATTAGTAGAAAGCACCATGTGAATATTTGGATTCAATGCTTGAGGCGGAAGCAAGCTCTTAAGCATGTTCACTTCATCGTTGTTTTTAAGACTTAAACCCGTGTAGTCAACAAGCACGCAATCAACGTTAGCTAGGTAGCGCATCAAATTTGTCCAGTCGTTCTGTGAACGGATCACCGAGAATGGAACATTCAGGATTTGCGCGTAGATTTTCATTTGATCAGCAGCGCCCACTTTAAAAGTGTCTGTTGTAAGCAAGGCAATCTTCTTACCTTCGCGAACCACCATCTGGCTTGCCATTTTAATTAGTGCCGAAGTTTTACCGCTGCCCGCAGGTCCCACAAAGCAGTGGATCTTACCTTGCGTCGGATGGGTTACAACTTTTGTTGTATCAAGCACATGACGAGCCACCCAAGCTTCGACTAGGGATTTATTTTTAAGCTTCAACGCCGGCAATGTGTCTTGAGCTTTAGTTAAAATTTCTGCAGCGATTTCCTTAGCCATGCCCGCAGATGTCAATTTATCAAATACGAAACTAAGATCATAGTTGATGCCATAGTCAGCACCTGGATGAGTTCCTACGAAGTTTTGAGGCATTTGTTGGAATTGCGTAATCACTTGCTTCAAACTTGCGATTTCATTTTTAAGAGCCAAAATCTCTGGCGATTCTGCTGGCGCCATTGCTGCGGGTTTTGCTGCTTGCACTGCTCTGACTGCAGGAGCTGGAGCTTGTGGCTGAGCTGCGGCTTTCTTAGAGTAGTTGCCTTTCGCAGCAAAGATCTCTTCTTGCTCTTGAAATGCGTGCAAAGCACGTTGAGCGGCATTGCGAACTCTTTCATCAGAAACAGATTGCTGACGATTGAATTCCGCTTCGTCCTCGATGTCGATATAACGGCGTTGAGTGATTGCCGCCGGGCCTTGGACCTTTTGCACATGCTTTTCCACCATTTTGTGGATCAGTTCTTTTTGTTGGCGTGCTGAACTTTGATGAAAACGGGCGCGATCCTGTTCACGAAGTTTGCTTTCTGCAAATTTCTTTTTCTGCAAAGTTTCTTCAGAAACCGCCGCTGTGATTTCAACGCTGCCCTCACCTACAAGTCCGTAACTTTTGTTATTGTCACGGGCCGATAAAATAATGGCATCAGGACCCAATTGGGTCTTCACCATTTCAAGAGCTTCTTTCATCGTTCGAGCTTCAAATTTCTTAACCTGCATGGCTCATCTCCACAAGTGCTACTGACTGAACATCGGCGTCTGAAGTAAGTTCGTTATGCGATAGCACAACCAACTGCGGAATAAATCGAGACGTTAATTTATATAAATGGCGTCGCGAAGTCGGGCTGGTCAGCAAGATTGGCTGGCTAGCGACTTCAGGATGATTTTCAACAGTGCGCGCGATCTCGTTAATCAAACGGTGCGCACTGCTTGGATCCATCACCAGTTGAACCCCTTGCTCTGTTTGCAATAGGGAGTTCGCGATAAGTTCTTCAATCACTGGGTGAAGAGTCATCACTGGGATGTTTCCTTGATCTGTTGTGTACTTAGCTGTGATACCACGGGCTAGGCCACGACGAACTTGTTCAGTAAGAACTTCGATATCTTTATTTCTTGGAGCTTCATCTGCCAATGTTTCAAAGATCGTTAATAGATCACGGATTGAAACTTGTTCTTTTAACAAGCTTTGCAATACGCGAACCACAGATCCCAATGGCAATAGATCTGGGATAAGCTCTTCAACCACTTTTGGATGAGATTTCTTAAAGTTCTCAATAAGAGTGGAAGCTTCCTGACGGCCCAACAATTCATGGGCATGGGTACGGATAATCTCTGTAAGATGGGTCGCCATAACTGTTGGAAGATCAACCACTGTGTAACCAGCGATCTCTGCATCTTCTTTACGGGCAGGCGAAATCCAAAGAGCATCCAAACCAAACGCAGGTTCTTTTGTTGGAATACCTTCAATACGCTCAGCAACGTTACCCGGATCCATGGCAAGCAAGGATTCTGGACGAAGCAGACCACCACCAACGCGGTTTCCTTTGATCAACAAACGGTATTCACCCGGTGCCAACTGCAAGTTATCGCGGATATGAATGCTTGGCACCACGATGCCCAAATCCAAAGCAAACTGCTTACGGATGCTGACGATACGTTCTAACAAGTCACCACTTTGGTCAGATTCAACGATATTGATAAGTCCGTAACCCACTTCCAATTCCACCATATCCAACGGAAGCATGGTTTCGATGTTTTCTTTTTTAGGAGCGTTAAGAGACGCTTCACTTGCTTTACGCTCTTCGGCAGCAACTTCAGCACGGTATTTTTTAAGTACCCATGAAAGGCCGGCAAGCAAACCACCCATAAATAGAAATGGAAGTGTCGGAAGACCTGGAACCAAACCTAAAAGAACCAACACACCACCAGAAATCATAACGGCACGTGGGTTGACTAAAAGTTGGCTTGTAACCTCTTCACCCATGTCTTTATCAGAATTAGAAGTACGGGTTACGATGGCACCGGCTGCAGTTGAAATGATTAGAGCTGGAATCTGCGCAAGTAGACCGTCACCGATGGTCAACATCGTGTAGTACTTAGCAGCAGTCCCGATATCCAGACCCTTTTGCATGACACCAATCGCTAGACCACCAAGAACGTTGATGATCGTAATAATGATACCGGCAATCGCATCACCACGTACGAACTTCGAGGCACCATCCATCGCGCCGTAAAAGTCTGCTTCTTGTTCGATTTGTCGACGGCGTTTACGAGCTTCAGCTTCTGTGATGTGACCAGAGTTTAACTCCGCATCGATCGACATTTGCTTACCTGGCATTGCATCCAAGGTGAAGCGGGCAGCAACCTCGGCCACACGCCCCGAACCTTTGGTGATAACGATGAAGTTAATCACAATCAGGATCATAAACATGATGAAACCGATAACGTAGTTTCCGCCGACAACGAAGTTCGCGAAAGACGCGATAACATCACCGGCTGCTTTTTCACCTTCATGACCGTGGGTCAAGATCAAACGAGTCGTCGCTACGTTCAGTGACAGACGGAATAACGTCGTCATTAACAGCAATGATGGGAAAGACGTGAAATCCAACGCTCTTTGCGTATAGAGACTTACTAACAAGATCAAAACACTGATCGCTAACGAGAAAGTAAGACAGATATCAAGTAAAAGCGGTGGCAATGGAATGATCATTACCGCCAGAATTGCCAGCATACCAAAGGCAATAAAAAGATCCGTATTCTTCGTATACTTTTCGAATCTTTTTAAGAATTGAAATACTTGATCCATTATCTTTTCTTCCTACGTAAACGGTAAACATACGAAAGCACTTCTGCCACAGCGACAAAAAGCTCCCGAGGAATAACTTGTCCAATTTTCATTGTCTTAAAAATAGTGCGGGCTAACGGCTTGTTTTCCACAATTGGAATATTGTGTTCACGCGCCAGTTCCTTAATCTTTTCCGCCACGTGGTCAGCACCCATCGCGATCAATTGCGGAGCCGGTAAGTTATCAGAATATTTTAAGCACACAGCAATATGGGTTGGATTGGTGATGATAACGTCAGCCTTTGGAACTTCCGCCATCATACGTTTACTTGCCATTTCCCTTTGGATACGACGAATGCGTGATTTGATCATAGGATCACCCTCACGCTGCTTGTGTTCTTCTTTAATTTCTTGTTTCGTCATCATCATCTTTTTTTCAAGATCCCAGCGCTGATAAAAGTAATCAGCAACAGCGATGACCAACATAACTGTCCCTACGCCACCCAATAGTTTTACAACCACGGTGCCTAGGTACATTAGGATTTGCTCAACAGAAAAAGTAACCATGTAAGGAACTTGTGAAACTTCACCACGCAATAGGAAATAAAGAACAATTCCTACGGCAGCCATCTTTAAGATGGACTTCACTGCTTCCATTACTGCACGCATGCTCATGATGCGTTTAGCGCCTTCAACTGGATTTAACTTATCAAACTTCGGGGAAAGAGCGTCCTCCACTTGCAAGAAACCAATTTGCAAAATTGAAGAGGCTGCACCGATGATTCCAGCCATGCCAAGAACTGGAGCCATTAGAATTAAAGCTTTAGAACCGCAGAAATAAAAGGCGTCAGTGAATTTACCTTCACGAACTAAATGAACCATGTCAGGTCCAAATGCATAGTGGAATACTTCGTAAAGATTCTCGAAAAAGAAACGGCCCGTAGCATACAAGCCACCGGCAGCAGCAAGTAAAACTACTGCTGAAGCAAGCTCCTTTGTATGGGCAACGTTACCCTGCTTGCGAAACTCTTCCCGTCTCGCGTCCGTTGCCTGTTCGGTTTTTTCGCCGCTCTCGTCTGACACCTAAAGTTCCTTCCTAGAACTAAAAAGCTTTCAGCACTCCGATTCCTTCGGGGTACTTTCTATAATTGTTTCATCACATCGAACAGTTTTCCAGCCGTGATTTCCACGAGTCCATTCATCTCAAGGACTAGTAGAGGAAGGCACAGGAAAACCACTGTCATACCCAATAGGATCGTTACGGGCATGCTCGTTACCAAGACATTTATCTGTGGTACTGCACGACCTAAAATACCCATCGCTAAATTAACCAAAAGTATAGTTACCAAGACCGGCGCACACATCTTGATCGCCATTATCATGGCTGTCTGTCCATACATTGCGACGTCTGCAAAAGCAGTTAAATTTAAGTTCATAGAGGCCACCGGTACGATGTCATAACTCTGTGCAATCGCACTGATAAGCATGTGATGGCCATTGATCGCAAGGAACACTAAAGTTCCCACAGTCGAATAGAATTGATCGATGGTATTACCGTGGGAACCAAGCATTGGATTGTATAATTGCGAAGCGCTCAATCCCACAGACATGGATACTAGGTCCCCTGTCATTGTGACGACAAAGAAGAACAGACGGGTTAAAAATCCCAAGGACAATCCGATGATCATCTCGCGAATAGCTAAACCGATGATATCATTTGAAATCAGGGCGTAATCGACATTGCCCATCTTAACCAATGGAAATAAAAGAATGCTCAGAACGATGGAAAGTAAAACTTTCACCGGAGTATTTACTGTTGGCGAACCAAACACCGCTGACGAAAACACATAGGCAATCATGCGCAGAAGAATCAGCGCAAAAAGCAGAATCTGTGCTTCAGTCATCGAGTTCCAGTTAATCAAGCTATTCCCTTACCATCACAGCGATATTATCGAAAAGATTCACAGTGTAAGCGCTCATTACGTCCATCATCCATGGACCTGCCAGCACGATCACCAAGGCCACCACGATCATTTTTGGAATGAACGTTAAGGTCGCCTCATTGATTTGAGTCAAAGCTTGAAAAATACTGACAGCCAAACCCACAACCAGAGTGCTAATTAATAACGGAGCCGCCAGCATCGCAGTTGTTCTTAGGGCATCTTGTCCAAGTTTAATCACTAATTCTTCAGTCATTTTTCACCTCTAGCCGAAACTCTTAACCATTGAACCAATTAATAATCCCCAACCATCAACCAAAACGAACAACATGATCTTGAATGGCAATGAAATCACGACTGGCGGAAGCATCATCATACCCATGGCCATAAGCACGCTGGCTGCCACGATATCGATGACCAGAAACGGAAGGAAAATGATGAAACCAATTTGGAAAGCCGTCTTAAGTTCTGAAACAACGAAGGCCGGAACTAAAACCATCGTTGGAACATCTGCACGGGTTTTTGGCTTTTCAACTTTTGATAATTTAATAAACAAAGCTAAGTCGGAATCACGAGTTTGATGGAACATGAATTTACGAAGCGGAGCCAAAGTATTATCGATCGCCACTTCTTGGGAAATAGTTCCCGCAAGATAAGGCTGAATACCTTTAGTATTTACTTCATTAAAAATAGGTTGCATCACAAAGAAAGTCAGAAATAAAGACAAACCCACTAAAAGTTGATTTGGTGGCATTTGTTGCACACCCATCGCTTGTCTTAGGAAAGACAAAACGATGATGATACGGGTAAAACCAGTCATCATGATCAAGATCGCCGGTGCCAGAGTTAGCACGGTCATGATTAAGATCAACTTAACTGCGTTCACCACTTCATTGGGATTGTCGGTAGTTTTAAAACCAAGATTGACAGTTGGTAAAGTCACTTGCGCAAACGCGCTAGAGGCTACCAACAAGAAAAAAGGAACAAGTAATAAACTCCAGCGGGACCAATTCATTTTAATCACTGGAACGACCTCATTCCCTTAAGTCTTTTAGAAACGATATCTTTAATACCACTGATGGCGAATTCTTCATCGCTATCAAGATCGCGGGAAGCGCGTTTAGCTACTGGCGCTGCTTCTTCTGTTTCGTCGTCGTTGGTAAAGCTTGCCTTTGGAGACATGCCACCAAGAACTTTACCGAAATTTTGTGGAGCTTCTTCTGGAACTTCGTCATCCATCAAAGACAACGGCTTGATCATGGAAATATTGTGATCTGTGATACCGATAAGAATCGATTCACCAGCTACTCTTACGATAGCCAAGCTCTTTTTAGGCCCCAAATAGTGCTGTTGCAATACTTTGATTTGGGTTTGGTGCTTTTTAGCTTTTGGAACAGAGTACTTACGCAGGAAGAAGTAAGCACCTGTACCGACCAAACCTAAAATCGAAAGTGTGAATAGAATGCGGAAAAGGCCGCTGCCTTCTGATGCTGCTTTTTTATTTGCGTCAAGATTCAAAGGAATCTCTGACTCATGACGGTTGTCGATTTTATTTTTTTCAACAGGAGTAGCCGCTTCTTCAGAAACTGCTGCTGTTGTGTTTTGCGCAACCACTGCTTCAGTTGTTGTTTTTTCAACAACAGCTTCACCCGCTTGCGCTGAAATCGAAACCATAAAAATGAAAGAAAGCAACAAACGCATCTAATACCTCTTACTTAAGCTGCTCTACGCGCTCAGCCGGAGAAATAATATCAGTTAAACGAACACCGAATTTTTCGTTGACGACAACCGCTTCACCGCGGGCAATCAATTTGTCATTCACGTAAACTTCCATGGGCTCACCCGCAAGTTTGTTAAGCTCAATAACACTTCCTTGCGTTAGATTTAAAAGCTCGCTCACCGGCATTTTAGTTCTGCCTAGTTCCACTGAAACCTTTAATGGAATATCCAAAATCAAATTTAAGTTTCTATCCTGGCTGCCGCTTAAGTCTGCTGCTGCAGATTTTTTAGCTCCGCCGCCTTCAGCCATACCGGTCGCTTCCGCCACCAGCTGCTCAGCCAAATTATCTAAAGAATCGTCTGTCATCTATTCCCCCTGCTCTTACTTTTGCACCGGACGAGTTACTTGAACTGCCACTGTGCCGTGATGTATTCCGTAATAACCTTTAAATTTTTTAACGCCCTCAACTGTCACATCAAACTCACCAGAAGCATCCTGATCTAAAGGAAGCACATCGCCCACTTTAAGATTCATCATGTCTTTTAGTTTGATTTCTGTTTCCCCAAGGTTCACTTTGATTTCCATGTCAGTTTCTAAAAGCTGTTCATGGATGATCGAAGTCCAAAGTTTTTTATCTGTTTGGTCAGATTCAACTTGGAAACCAGTGGAAAGTTTTTGTTTGATAGGTTCGATTGTCGCATAAGGAATAACGATGGAAATAGTTCCTGTCGCATTTTCCAACTCAACGTCGAAAGTCGAAGCAATAACCACGTCTGTCGGAGGCACGATACCTACGAACTGTGGATTCACTTCAGTACGAACAAACGAGCAACCGATTTTTTCGATTGAGGCCCATGCTGCTTCCAAATCATTGATCGCAAGACCCACGACTTTTTGTACGATGGAAAGTTCAATCGGCGTAAAATCTTTACCGTCAATTTTTGTATAAGGACGATCCGCACCACCAAAGAAACTATCTACCAGGGCGTAAGCAAGCTTACTTTCGATAACGAAAAGAGCTGAACCACGTAAGTTACCAAAACGCAGAACGCTCATGCATGTAGGCATTGGCAAGGTATTGATAAACTCACCGAATTTTAAAAATTCTGTTGAAGTTAAAGTGATTGAAGCGATCTTACGAAGTGCTGAAGATAAAGAAACGCGGAAAGCTCTCATGAACTTTTCGTAAATAACTTCAAGCTGCGGTAGACGCCCACGAATAATACGGTCTTGGCTGGTAAGATCGTAGGAAACAATCTTACGCTCATCCACTTTACCCAAGTTCTGCGCTGTTTCGGCCTTCGGCGAATCCGACGTGGCAACGTCACCATCAGAGACGGCGGCTAACAGAGCATCTACTTCACTTTGCGATAGAACCTGATTCATAGTCCTGCCTTAGTTATAGATAAACTCAGTGAAGAACACGTTTGAGATCTTTCCCTGAACCAGGAAAGAATTGATGGTGTCCTTGATTTCATTTCTTAGATTATCTTTACCTTCACGCGAAGAAACGTCTTCAAAAGACTTGGAAGACAGAATGATGATAATGATATCGCGTACTTGGGCTTTACGTTTTTCGATTTCCTCTAAAACGTGTTCACCTTGAACTTCAAGCTCCATATTTACTTTGGCAACTTTACGCCCCTTAGAACCCGCAAGATTTACGATAAAGGTTTCAAGAGGAATCACTTTACCGATAACTTCTTTTTGTTCAGTAGCTTCGTGAGCTTGGGCTTGATGCTCACCTTTAATAACGTCTTCAATTTTTGGTTGAGCCGCTTCTTTTTGACGTCCTTTATAAAGCATAAATCCAACGCCAGCGACGACGAGCATATTAATCACAGCCAAAGCAATTAATAGGATAGGCTTTTGTCCTGAACCGCCACCGGCTCCGGCACTAACTTCTGCTGCTGCTGCTTTTTCTTCAGCCATTCATCCTCCATGATGATGACCCACAAGGTGGTCCTTACGAAAAGGTAAGCAACGGGAATGCCAACAGGACCCAAGTCTGGACGAACAGACTGCGGTCCAACATATTTGATCTCAGGCAAATTTTGCCTGGGGGGAAAATGTTTCCGGTGCAAATTTTCTCTGACAGTAGTCAAAGTTTTGGCGGGAAGATTTGACTGTCCAGTATCAAAAAATAACGTGAGTGTTATAATAGAACCCAACAGGAGGTCTTTATGAATAAAGATATCTTCGAAGGAAAAATCAAAGAGATTTCCGGTGAGCTCCGCAAAAAATGGGGTGAACTCACTGACGACGAGATCCAAAGAACCAAAGGGAATACCGAGGCTCTGCAAGGTCTAGTTCAACAAAAGGTCGGACTATCTAAAGACGAAGCGAAACGTCAAGTAGATGATGTAATGGGACGTTTTGAAGACACTGGAGATACACTTTCCGACAAGCTCAACAGAGGAATTGATAAAGCAAAAGACAAACTTTCCCATTAGTAAAAAAATATCAATCCTATCGAGGGCAAAACAAAAAGAGGATCATACAAGATCCTCTTTTTGTTTTACGTCACCCTTGATTGAGCCCCATGTAAGCCGCGCTTATTCTTAATCCATGCCCAAGAAAACTATCGACGTTATTATCATCGGTGCTGGAGCCTCTGGGCTTTCCTGCGCCGCAAATCTTTTAGCAATGGGTAAATCCGTTGTTCTTCTAGAAGCGCGAGACCGCCTGGGTGGCAGAGTTTATTCCAACGATCGTTTTGAGTATGGCGCAGAGTTTATTCATGGTGCGAACCAAGACTTTATTAAACACTTTGAAAGACATGCTTTGCCATTCATAGATTCCAACGACAACAGCGCTACTTTTCAAGCTGGAAAACTAATCGAGAAAAAAGATCCTTGGAAGGATATTGAAATTATCACTAAGCTTTTAAAGAAAGATAAAAATCCCGATCAAAGTGTCACGGACTTTCTGCATCATCATAAATTCCCCACCAAAGCCGTCAAACAATTTAGAGCCTATGTCGAGGGTTTCTATGGTGCAGACACGGATCTGATTGGCGAGCGGTACTTGGCGCTTGCAGAAAAGACAGAGGATTCAAAACTGAATAAGCTCGACACCTTTCGCCCTGCAATTCCCTATGATGAAGTACTGTCACACCTGCTTACAGAAAGCCAAAAGAAGCATATACATTTCAATCACGTGGCAAAGACCATCCGCTGGTCGTCAACCGGCGTCCAAATTGAATGCCTTGCAAAGGGCAGAACAAAGGTCTTCACCTCTCGCTATCTTGTCGTGACAGTTCCCTTAGGAGTTCTTATCAGCGATCATCCAAAATCTAAGATCCAATTCATTCCCGACATTCCTGAAATACGTGAACGCCTGAACGTGTTTGAAATGGGCCATGTACAAAAACTGGTTATAAAATTTAAGACGCGATTTTGGGAATCCCTGACGCAAGCATCTCCTGCTTTTTTAAGAGCCGATCCCCAATACTATTTCCCCACATGGTGGACACAAAGCCCGGTTCGCACCAATTACCTTGTAGCTTGGCAGGGGGGACCAAAAGCATTCGAAATGTCTAAATGGAGTTCCAATAGAAAACTAGGTACAGCCTTAAAAACTCTGAGCAAACTATCAAATAAGAATATTAAATTTATCAAAGACCAAGTTGTTGAATCCCATAACCATAACTGGTCTACGGATCCCTTTTCCTTAGGAGCATATTCTTACACCCGAGTTCAACATACGAAGACACCGCACAACTTTTCTTTGCCATTTGCAAAAAGAATTTGGATTTGTGGTGAAGCCACTGCCAAAGGTTCCGCCCAAGGCACTGTCCATGGTGCCATAGAACAAGGAAAAAAGGCCGCCTTACAAATTTTAAAATCTGTGTAGTTTAAAACTCGTATGTTTGTTCGCCAAACCTAAATCGGAAACTTGCTCAAAACTGTATAAATCGGCGAGGCTGCCAAAAACAAACCACTCTTTTTGGAGGATTATAATGAACTTAAAGCTATTGGTAATTCCAGTTATTGCATCTCTTTCTTTATCTTTTGCCCATGCACAAAGTGGTCAAGGTGGCCAGGGCGGCATGCAAGGCGGTAGCCAAGGCAGCATGCAAGCTCAAGGAACTCAGACGTCAAATCTAACTCAAGAGGAAGTCGCTGAAATCTTAAAAACAGCGAATGATGCAGAGATAGATATGGCCCAAGCTGCAAAACGCAGAGCTGAAAATAAAGAAGTTAAAGAATTTGCTAAGCACATGGAAGAGCAACACAAAGAAAATAATAAAGAAGCAAAAAAAGTGACTAAGAAAGCGGATATCGATATGAAAAATAACGACACTGCGAAATCTTTGAAAAAAGATTCAAAAGACAGATTAGCTGAGCTTAAAAAGAAGAAAGGTGCTGATTTCGATAAAGCTTACATTGAAAGCCAAGTGCAAATGCACGAAATGGTTTTACGTGACCTTAACGAAAAATTTATTCCTGCGGCTCAAAACCCAGAGTTTAAAGCTTTCTTAGAGACAACTAAATCACACGTGCAAGAGCATCTTTCAAAAGCTCAACAAATTCAGCAAACTCTGAATCAATAAGCCGCCTGTATTTCCAGATGGCTTATTGGGTTTCCTTACTTAAATGCTTTACGAGGACCTTTTGCATACTGTGCACAAGGTCCGCATTTCCCGCCACGATCGAATTTTTATACGGATCGTATTTTTCCCCGCGATAGGTTTCGATAATACCGCCAGCTTCTTCCACCAACAAGATTCCAGCGCCTGCATCCCAGGGTTGAATATTTCTTTCCCAGTAGCCGTCAAATACACCACGAGCCACTTGCGCAAGATCGTAAGCAGCAGCTCCGGGACGACGAACGCCTCGGCACTCACGAACCATCTCATCGAAAATTTTTAACTGTTCAGCGATAACGTGTTCATGCTCTGAAACAAAACCAGTGGCTAACAAAGCCTTTTCAAGATTTGTATTTTTACTGACCTTCAAAGGACGCCCATTGACGAAAGCACCCTGCCCACGAATGGCCGTGTAAGTTTCGTTCAACATTGGCACATCAATAACCGCGATCTGGATTTTGCCTTGGTATTCAAGCGCAAGACTGATGCAGAAAATTGGGAAGCGATGAATGTAGTTCGTGGTTCCATCTAAAGGATCTAGAATCCAACGCCCGTGGGGACCTGCGGGCTTCCACTCGACCTTGGCCCCGGGAACGCTCGATGCAGCAAAGGTTTCCTCGCCAAGGAACTCAATCTCAGGAAAATTTTTCTTAAGATGCTCTGCAATGACTCGT
This sequence comes from Bdellovibrio bacteriovorus, assembly GCA_041888585.1. Classification (GTDB taxonomy): domain Bacteria; phylum Bdellovibrionota; class Bdellovibrionia; order Bdellovibrionales; family Bdellovibrionaceae; genus Bdellovibrio; species Bdellovibrio bacteriovorus_I. Next base: position 2,913,745 of record CP168971.1, read on the forward strand.
TCAGATTCTTTATCAGCCTCACTGACCAGGCCCGCCTGGAACTTTTCTTCGATATGCTCTAAGTTACCGAAATAATTAAGAAGGACTTGCCGCCCCAGACTGACAGCTTTAATAGCTTGACCTAAGACTTGCTTCCAATCGTATGATTTTTCGCTATTTTCCACGAACACTCCTTTGGGCTAGGGCTCTGATCATTGACCGATTCCGGGACTTAAAGCTAACATGAACCAGGGGCCAAAGGAAGGGCCCTAAACTAAGCATTCACGCGAGTTTAATACTATGAGGATTGAAAAAATGAGTTCTAAAACTGATGCCGTCGTAAAACTAGCGATAGTTTTCTTTATCTCTTTGCTTTCTTTTTCTGTAGGTACCTTTGTTGGCAAAAAGTATAGTGACAATCAACATCAGCTTGCAGCTCTTGAGCCTCAAAAAAACACTCATGGCACTGAGCGTGAAGTGGCTTCTGTTCACGGTGAAGAACGTACCGGCGCAATGACAGATGAGGAAATTGCTAAACTTGCGGAAGAGTTCGTAGCAGATGAAACTGTCCCAGCTAATGCAGATTCTGCGCATGGTGAAGGCCATGGCGAAGCGGCTCACGGTGAAGAAACCCACGGCACTGAACACGCTGCGGCTCCAGCCCACGCGCCTGCTGCTAAAACAGCAGATGCTCATAAGCCAGCTGCAACTCACGAAGCTCCTGCCCATGCAGACCCTCATGCTGAGCCTTCAACAGCAGCAAAAAACATGGTTGAAGGCAAAACTCCTTCTTCGCATGCAGCGCCAACAGCGAAATCACAACCTCGCGTACCAGCTGCCCTTCCAAAAGATGTGGCTCAATACGCTGTAGGTAAATTCACAGTGCAAGTGGCTTCTTATGCCGATGAAGCTGAAGCGCAAAAAATGGCTTCGGGTCTTAAAACTCAAGGTTACAGCGCTTTTTACGTTCCAGCGAACATCAACGGTAAAACTTGGTACCGCGTAAGTGTCGGTCAGTTCACAACACAAAAAGAAGCACAAACTTACCGCACTGAACTTTTAAGCAAAACCAAAGTTGGTTCTGCGATTGTTCAAAAAATCACTGAGTAATATTTTTTCCTCGTATTTTCAATTCCTAGAAAACCCAACCCTTAAAAAGGTTGGGTTTTTTTATTGTGATCCATACAACCGGTTCGCAAACGACCAAGCCGATTCCCCTTTTAGATCTTTTTGATTATGACTCACACCTCTTAACAAAAATGTATGGGTGACGCTTTCAGAAATCCAAGTCTCTACATTCGCATGAAGTTTTGCTGCGGCTTGAATTCCTTTCGGTCCGAGCACTAAAGAGCGATGTTCATCAGGGGAAATATTGCCAAAGACCATCGACATAACTAAGTCCTTTGTTCCCTGCATGATTCCTATTTCCCAAGAAAAAAGTTTTAAAAAGACCGGTCCCATATAAGGAGCCAATAAGCCTTCATTATCAGGATAAGTCAGCCCTGCTTTATTAAACGCCTGTTTAAAATCCTGGTTCATGCGTGATGAAAATTTATCCCAAAAGGTTTTTCCGAAATGAAGGCCCGGGCTGTCCGCAATTAAAAGTCTTTTGGTTAATGGATTTAAATAAGGTTCGATAGTAGCTTTGCTGTGCACGAAAGCACCTAAAGCTCCTGCTGATGATCCGTAAACGGTCAGTTTAAACACTTGCGCGAACTTGATTGTTTCAGTGCGGTGCAAATGTTCAAACGCTAAAACAATATTTCTATAGCCATTATGATGAAGAGCCACTTGCGGTTTGTAATAAGCCACGTGATTACCTGCTTGAACGTCACCAGTGCAGTATGGAAGATACAAAACAGAATGATCAGACCATGGATTTGACGGTGACTCTTTGGCAATGACACTTGTCACAGGTTCCTTTAAGGGAACTAACGGAGTTAAGGGCGTATTGCCATAACACGTAGATTCACTCCAGCAGGCTCCCCCACCCATGAATTCAATTAAAAGTTTGTCTGAATTTTTTCGATCAATGAAAACACTGTACTGGGCCCCATTGCCACAGACCGCATCGGGAATATCTATTTTTTCCCAGGTACGTGCATGAACTAAAGAACAAAAGCCAACGATAAAAAATAGTGTGTATTTTAATGTTGTCATGACACCGATTCTAAAAGGCATCATTGAACTTGAAATTATGTACTTTGATGACACAAGGCCAGTGTCTAGAAATTAAATTCGATTCCCATCCTGGCAAGAAGACTCCAGATGGGATTTGGATCAAAACCGTCACCCATCATAGCTCTTCCTTCCGCTGCTGCAACAAACCCGACGGACTTATTGATAGGTAGTAAAAACTCTGTGCCGATTGCTAATGCAGACATGAATTTCCCGTCAGACGTATCCGTGCGACTGTCACCTAATAGGGTCGTCGTCACTTCTTCTTTGAAAGCACCAAGTCCGCCCCCTGCATAAAGGGTTGATATCATCTGAGCAGTAGAATGTTTAAAGAAATGGTAGCGACCGAATAACAGAGTATCCACGTGGGTTCTGCTGAGTGATGAAGTGGCGTTGCCCGATTCTTCTTTAAAGGAAGCATATTCAAGCAGGACACTGTATTTCTGAAAATAATAAGCCATTGAAAAATTCTGCGGTTTACGATCTTCGATTTCCTGTGAACCGCTGCGCTCGTAGCGAAGTTCAGGATTTAGCAAAAACAGCACAAGTGAGTTTTTCGCCGGAGCTACGGCCTTCTTTTTTTCTGTTTGAGCAAAAGAAAACGAAGTTGCAAAAATAAGTAGAAGAGAAATTAGTAATTTCATTTTTGTTCATCACTGAAAATAGCTGGAATGGTAGTTTCTTCTCTTGAAGCAGTTGCAATTTCTTTTTCTGTATCTGCTATATTTTTAACAACACTCTCTATCTTCCAGCCTGCCTCATACTTACAAGTGAAAGTCTCTTTACGATCACGGGCCGAGTTGGTCATCAGTGCCGCTAGAAATCCGCATTCAGCTTCATTCAAATCTGTGATGTTGGCTTGCAATGATTTTAAGAACAGCACTGGAGAATAGAATTTCAAATCACCCAACTGTTCCAGATCCTTTTTCATTTGCGGCAGGATTTTAACCACAATCTTAGCGACTTCTTTGCGAGCCCGGTGGCTTTCTAGATTTCTTGCCGTAGCATAGGTATCAGTGAAAGTTTTCATCATGCGCGCAAAACTTGTTCCTATGGTATAAGAGCCGCCTGTTATCAGATCAGACATGTTGCGCTTACCACCGCGTGCGTGAAGAACTGAAATAAAGTTTTTGATTTGAGTTTCCGTTGGCAGAGCTAACTTATCTGCTTTCTGGTAACTTTTTAAACTACGGCTGGATTTTTCAATCGGTAGAGAATGAGAAATGAAATCGGTGTCACCCGTATACATCCAGCCCCAGAAGTCAGCTAAACCTTCATTCATCCCACGAATAAGTGCCATATGATAAAACAAGTGAGCTTGGGTTTCGGAAAGCTCCGTCACACCTTGTTCTGCTGGCATCCCTATACGATCACTCATCGTGCGTTCTTCAACAAAAGTTTTATCCAGAAAGTCAGCGCGGTCATGCACCTGGGCAGAAGCTGTATTTAGAACCAATTTATAAAATAAAGAATGGAAGTGTTCATGGGCTAAGATCCCACCGTTGACGGCAATCGGCAGACCTTGATTGGTGAAGGGAACAAAAAGCATAGAATCAGTTTTACCATCATAGAACGCATTGTTATTGCGATTACTGCCTTTTACTTTTACGGCAACGCCCACATCACGCGGATAACTTAATAGACCCGCTAAACCTAATTCTTCATCAAGCAACGCTAGATTTTGAATGTGACCATAAATAGTGACCAATTGTTGGGTCATTTCGTTAGCAGGGATATATTCGCCTTCGATATTTTTGATGAAGCGCGATTTCGGTGAAACGCCATAAAGTTTTTGGTCGACAACCTTAGGACTAAAAAAGAACCGGGCAAACTTACCTGTAAGGCTTTGCAAGTCACTGATGCCTAAAAGCTCCATCATTCCTAAAGAGTATCCACCCTTAGAATTGTTCAGAGGAGCGAGGACTTTAATTGAACCTGATGGTTTTGATGAATCGGATTGCGGCGCGCAGGCGGACAATAGGCCGCCAGACAAAATTGCTGCTATGAACCAGGTATAAACGCGCTTCACAAAGTCCTCTCTTCGCACTATAAACGGAGGGTCCCTCTCGCTCATTGACTTGTTGCGTTATACTTGTAGTGGATAACTACGAAAAACTCAATAAAAACTTAGGGATAGACAAACTTTGTCAGTCTCACTAAAGGTTCGACACTATTAATGGGCCCTTGGCGGATCTTAAGGTAAGGATATAAGCATGGATGTACTTGATTTTGTTACTAAAGGTCTAAACCCACCACAAAAAGATGCGGTTGAAACTTTAGAAGGACCCGTACTTATTCTTGCTGGTGCCGGATCAGGCAAAACCCGCGTGCTTACCCACAGAATGGCCCACATTATTGGCCAAGGGGTGGCGTCTGCCGACGAAATCCTGTGTGTGACCTTTACCAATAAGGCCGCAAAAGAGATGGAACATCGCTGTTATAAAATTCTAGCGGATATGGGCGCGCGAATTCATTCTCAGCTTTGGATCAACACCTTCCACAGTTTCTGTGTTCGCATTCTTCGTCAGCACATCACGATGCTTGATTATAAACCGTTCTTTGGCATTTACGATTCTTCAGACACCTTAAGCCAAATCAAAAAAGTTATGACGGCGTTGGATATCAACGACAAGATGTATCCGGCTAAAAACTTTCAAAGCCGCATAAGTCAGGCAAAGATGTTGGGATTGACTCCGGAAGGTTTAGAAAAATCATCTAAGCGCTTGATGGATCAAAAAACTGTCGAGGTTTATAAAGCTTACGAAGCAGAGATGCGTAAAGCAAACAGTCTTGATTTCGATGATCTGTTAATGAAAACCTACGAACTTTTCCGCATGTATCCTGACCTATTAAAAATGTACCAGGAAAAATTCAAATACATCATGGTGGATGAGTATCAGGACACCAATCACATTCAATATCTACTTGTACAAATGCTCGCAAAAGCCCATCGCAATCTTTGCGTGGTGGGTGATGAAGATCAGTCGATCTATAGCTGGCGTGGAGCGGATATTAAAAACATTTTGGATTTTGAAAAAGATTTCCCGGAAGCAAAAGTTGTAAAGCTAGAGGAAAATTATCGCTCTACGGGGAACATCGTCACTGCGGCGACTTCGGTTATTAAAAACAATACCGAAAGAAAAGATAAAACTCTTTTCACTTCTAACGATGCTGGCGACAAGATCCAAGTGCGTGAAGAAAAAAATGAATACGATGAAGCCCGCTTTGTTGCAAAGAATATTCAAACGATGATCAACGAGGGCGAAGGCACCTACAATGATTACGCTGTGTTTTATCGTACCAATGCCCAATCCCGCGTGCTGGAAGAACAACTGCGCACGTTGGCGATTCCTTATAGACTTGTTGGTGGCGTGCGTTTCTATGAACGCATGGAGATCAAAGACATTCTTTCTTACATGAAGCTAGCGATCAACCCAGCTGATGATATCGCCTTAAAACGTATCATCAACGTCCCTGCCCGCGGCATCGGTAAAACCACGATTGAGAAAATTGAAGAGTATGCAGCAAAAAGAAATATCAGCATGTTCGAAGCTGCTGGCAAAGCATGTGATGAAAGAATTTTCAATGCTGGCACCACAGGAAAAATCCGCCGCTTTATTGAGTTGATGGAAGAGCTTCAGGGCAGCGCTGTGAGTTTCCCAAAACTAAGTCAGTACTATGCCATCGTTTTGGATCGTTCTGAATATTTGTTGAATCTAAAAAAAGATGAATCCCCTGAAGCCCAAGCACGAATTGAAAACTTAGAAGAACTTGATAATGCCATCGCACAATTTGAAAAAGAGCGTGGCGAAGAAGCGACTATTCGTAGCTTCCTTGAAGAAATGGCATTAGTGAGTGACGTCGATACTTTGAATCAAGAGCAAAACTCTGTGACCTTGATGACTTTGCATATTTCTAAGGGCTTAGAGTATCCGTACGTCTTCGTCGTTGGCATGGAAGAAAACTTGTTCCCTAGCAGTCGCAGCCTTGATAACGATGGCGAAGAAGATGTTGAAGAAGAACGTCGCCTTGCCTATGTAGGCATGACTCGTGCGCGTAAAAAATTGTGGCTCACATATACAAAAATGCGTCGTGTATGGGGGCAGGAACAAATGAATCCTCCGTCAAGATTCATTAAAGAAATTCCCCAAGAGTTGATTGAATTCAAAACGGCGGCTGAGGGCCCACGCTTTATGAATCGCTATGGCTCTAGCGCTTATGATGCTGATGAATCTTCTTTTGGAAGTCCACGTTGGGGCAGCTTAAGTTCGGATCGCAATAAGGCTCGCCAACCAAGTTTTGATGATGCCCAAGATTTCCCAGATTACGAAAATGAAGGGTCATCGGGAGCTGCCTTTAGTAAAGGCATGCGTGTTCGTCATCCGACGTTCGGTGCAGGAACTATTTATGCAACCGAAGGAACCGGAGAGAACTTTAAAGTCAGCGTAATGTTCACTGATAACACCGTTAAAAAATTCGTTGTGAAATACGCGCGCCTTGAACGAATTTAATTTCAGATTGACTCCTTTTGCAGATCAAACAATTATTTGATCGTTAAACAACAAGGAGTCATTTAATGAAGTTATTTACAATCGCCGCATTGGTATTGGCTTTCACAGTAAGTGCACAAGCACAAAAAAGAGCCCCAGGAACTCGCGTTTCTAAACAAACTCAATCTGAAAGAAATTATTCTGCTACTTCTAGCAATTCTTATTCTTACGGTGGTTCATTCACTCATGAAGTTTTCTTCAACATGACTGGCAGCCGCACAGGTGGCCAATATCTTTCATTCAAGGAACACAAAGACGGCAACACTGCGACTGTTCTTGATGTGGGTGGTACTTACCTTCGCTACTGGAAAGACAATATGCAATACGGTGTTGAAGGTCGTTTCCGCAGCCTTTCTAAAGAAGCTACTTTGACTGGTAAAAGCGCTACTTTGATCGATGCTCTGGGCGTGGGTGTTTATAATCTTTCAAGCGATCTTGATGATTCAATTTATGCTAAAGCAGGTATTGGTTTGTATGCTGTTCTTAACGACGATGCTGACGGTTATGAAAACAAGCTAGGTTTCTTCGTTGGTGCGGGTAAGCGTTTTTCTTGGTTGAGCAACTTTGCATACGCTCCAGAAATCCGTATGGTTAAACGTGGTGATATCGACATTGCGATCCAAATCGATTTCTTGAACTTCGCAGTTCACTGGTAATTCTTAAAGCAAGACATTCTAGAATTAAGCCCGGGTAATACCGGGCTTTTTTTTTTGATTTTCACTCTTATAAGCGTCTCATTTTAAGATATAAACTAATTAGGAATATTTAGTAAGCCCTTAAAACATTTAGTTTTTTCTAAGTAAAACCGATGAGTTCCACATGAACACTGGAACATTCTTGTCGATTTTAACCATTCTTTGTCTGCCGCTAATCTCTTTGGCTTCGCCAAAAACTTTCACATATCAAGGAAGAATCATCAAATCTGATGGCCAGCCCCTTGAATATAACAACGTCAGCTTTCTGTTTGAGATCACAAATCCGAACGGCAGCTGCGTGATTTTTAGAGAACAAAAAGATGGTATTAACATGCAAAACTCTAAAGGGGTTTTTGATGTTCCCATCGGCAGTGGCACTAAACTTTTCCCTGCAGATCCTGTGTTCACTTTACTAGATGCATTTAATAACTCTGAAGTACAAAACTGTTCTGGCGGTTCAACTTATACTCCGATTGCTGGCGACAACCGTGTTTTAAAGGTTCAATTCCACGACGGTACAGGTTGGAAGGTTATTGATCCTCCGAATGAAATCCGCACGGTTCCTTTTGCGGGATATGCTAATTCCGCTGAAAAATTAGGTAACAAAACGGCAAATGATTTCGTTTTAAAAACGGCTTTGCAAACGTGCGCAGTCGGCCAGTACTTAACCTTCGACGGCACAAACTTCGTCTGTCAAAACGATGCCGGCGGAGCTGGAATGCTTTCAGATATCAACGTTACAGCCCCTATCACTAAAGGCGGTACTGCAACAATCCCAACTATTGGTATCTCTGTAGGTACGACCGCAGGTACGGTTGCCGCTGGTAACGACACGCGCTTCACTGATGCGCGTACGCCGACGGGCTCTGCTGGTGGTGACCTTGGCGGCCTCTATCCAAATCCATCGGTGACGAAAATTCAAAACATCGCAGTTTCTTCAACGGCGCCAACAGGCGGCCATTATATGAAATTCGATGGCGCACAATGGTTGAGTGCTGTTATCGGAATGGCTGATGTGACAGGCCTGAATGCCACTTTAAATACTTATCTTTTAAAATCGACTTTTGACGGCTACGTTTCCGCGGCTGGTTGCGCCGCTCACGAGACAATGTCATGGAGTGCGATTTTTGGTTTTCAATGTATTCCTATTAACGTTTCCCTAGCTGGTGATGCGAGCGGTGCTATTGGTGCTGTTAGTGTAAATAAAATTAAAGGTATCACTGTCGATACAACCGGTCTTACTGCGGGTCAGACTTTAAAATACGATGGCAGTAAATTTGCCCCAGCCAATGATAACAACACTGGTACGGTCACGAATGTCGCTACTGGCACCGGTTTAAGTGGTGGTCCAATCACTTCTACTGGAACTATTTCTTTAGCTAATACGGCAGTCACTGCGGGTTCTTATACTCGTGCAAATATCACGGTCGATGCCCAAGGTCGTTTAACAGCGGCAAGCAACGGCGCATCGGTAAATCTAGCATCTGAAGTGACTGGCACCTTGCCAATCGCAAATGGTGGTACTGGAGCAACGTCTGCTACGGCCGCTTTCAATGCGCTTTCTCCTTTAACAACTAAAGGTGATATCGCAGTGAATGATGGTACGAATGACATTCGTTTGCCTGCTGGGACAAATGGTCAGGTTCTTTCTGCAAACTCAGCGCAAGCTTCGGGTTTACAATGGATCACTCCGACTTCGGGTACTGTAACAAGTGTTGCAACTGGTACTGGGTTAAGTGGTGGTCCTATTACTTCCACTGGAACTATTTCTTTAGCAAATACAGCGGTCACTGCGGGTTCCTATGGTTCTGCGACTCAAGTTCCAACCTTCACAGTCGATGCTCAAGGTCGTTTAACTGCAGCGGCTAATACAGCAATTACATTTCCTGTAACTTCGGTAGCCTCGAAAACGGGCGCAGTCACTCTTGATTGGGGTGATATCAATAATAATACTGGTGATTATTTAACTTATCGTCCTAACAACGTGGCTTGTACCGATGGTCAGACATTGAAATGGATCAATGCAAACTCGCGCTGGGAGTGTGCGAGTGATAACAACGCTGGTGGTACTGTGACTAGCGTTGCTACTGGCACGGGCTTATCAGGTGGACCTATCACCGGTTCAGGAACAATTTCTTTAGCGAACACAGCGGTCACCGCCGGTTCTTATACTCGCGCAAGTATCACTGTAGATGCTCAAGGTCGTTTAACCGCGGCAAGCAGTGGTGGCGCAATCAGCTTAACTGCGGATGTGACAGGCACTTTACCTGTGGCAAATGGTGGTACAGGTGCTGCGACTGCGGTTGCTGCGTTTAATGGTTTATCTCCATTAACAACAAAAGGTGACATCATTGTTAACGATGGAACTAATGATGTACGCGTAGCAGTTGGAACCAATGGCCAAGTATTGTCAGCGAACTCCGCCCAAGCTTCCGGTGTCCAATGGATCACACCTACTTCTGGAACTGTGACGAGTGTTGCGACGGGGACTGGCTTAAGTGGTGGACCAATCACTTCAACTGGAACTATTTCTTTAGCAAACACTGCAGTGACACCAGCTACCTATGGTTCAACAACGGCGGTTGGCACTTTCACCGTCGATGCTCAAGGTCGCTTGACTGCAGCATCTAATGCGGCAATCGCCTTCCCAGTCACCTCTATTGCTACGAAAACGGGCGCGGTAACATTGGACTGGGGTGATATTAACAATAACACCGGTGATTATTTCACTTATCGCCCTAACAATGTGGCTTGTACGGATGGTCAAACATTAAAATGGATCAATGCCAACTCTCGCTGGGAGTGTGCGGCTGATAATAATGCTGGCGGCACAGTGACGAGTGTTGCGACTGGTACTGGCTTAACGGGTGGCACGATCACTTCGACTGGAACAATCTCTTTAGCAAACACGGCAGTGACTGCGGGATCATATACTCGCGCAAGTATCACTGTGGATGCTCAAGGTCGTTTGACTGCGGCAAGTAGCGGTCCAGCTATCAGCTTAACTGCTGATGTGACAGGAACTTTGCCAGTTGCAAATGGCGGTACAGGTGCGACCACTGCAGTTGGTGCATTTAATGGTTTATCTCCGCTAACAACAAAAGGTGACATCGTGGTTAATGATGGAACCAATGATGTGCGTGTTGCAGTTGGTACAAACGGACAAGTTCTATCAGCAAACTCTGCAGCGGCTTCCGGCGTTCAATGGATCACGCCAAATGCTGGTACTGTCACAAGTGTTGCGACAGGTACAGGTTTAACTGGTGGTCCTATCACGGGTTCAGGGACTATTTCACTTGCTAATACGGCGGTCACTGCGGGTTCTTACACTCGTGCAAGTATCACAGTCGATGCTCAAGGTCGTTTAACTTCAGCAAGCAGTGGTGGCGCGATCAGCTTAACTGCAGATGTCACTGGAACTTTGCCTGTAGCTAACGGTGGTACTGGAGCTTCCTCGTTAACTGGCGATCGCTTGATGGTGACGAATACAACTGGAACTGCATTAATTCCTTTCACTTGTTCTACGGGACAATTGATTACATTTAATGCGTCTGGAGTGATGGGTTGTACGACTTATTCTTCATCTACTCTTGCTACTAACGGTGGTAACACTTTAGGTGCTGCTCTTACGCTAGGAACAAATGATGCACAAAGCGTGGTTTTAGAAACAAATGGCGTTGGTCGCTTAAGTATCAACTCCGCTGGTTCCATCAGTATGCCAGGCTCAGTCGCTACTGGTAACATTACTGCTGGTAGCCGTATTGAGATGGCCCGCGACGGAGCGGCGAACGGCATCATTCAAGCTACCGGTACTGGAACTGATGGCCAACGATCTGCAATATCGTTTAATTCCAACAGTACCACTGGCGAAATCCAAAACATTAAGTTCCGTATTTTTGACTCTGATATGATCCAAATCATCCAGCAATCAGCCGGTTCAAGATGGATGAAAGTATATGGAGCGGGCGGAAATCTTACCTCACCTCCGGCTTGGGCTGGTGGTTTGTGGGCGTGGGATGCCTACGTTGAAGGTTCCATCGCACTTGGTACAAATGGTGGTACGAATGTCATGTTCCAATCAACAGGTCACGGAACCATGGCAGGATCACTGACACAAAATTCAGATATCCGTTTAAAAGAAAATATCGAGCGCATTCCAAGTTCGTTAGCGAAAATTGAACAATTAAATGGTGTGACTTACTACTGGAAAGACCGTAACCGCGATCCTGATAAACAGATTGGTTTAATCGCACAGGATGTTCAAAAAGTTTTCCCAGAGGCGATACGCGTTTCAGATAAAGGTATCTTGTCGGTTGCCTACCAAAACTTAGTGGCTCCTCTGGTAGAGGCAGTTAAAGAACTTCACAAGATGTACTTAGATCAACAAGCGGAAGTCGATGCGCTGAAAGAAGAAAACCGTTTATTAAAAGAGCGCTTAGACCGTCTTGAAGAAAAGATGAATGCGCAATAACCTTTAGTGCTTGCTGTTTTTTAGATCTGACCATTCTTTTTCAAAGCCCGAGATGTCGGGCTTTTTTATTTTCTCAGGTGCCGGGCTGACGTATTGAGCTTCCACCCCGTCCCAGCCTATGTAGTGTCTTACTCTTCCCTCATGCTTAGTTTCAAAGTTAGGAACGAGATAAGTTTTGCCGCCACCGTTTGGAATATCCACGGATAGATTTGGCATCGCTAAGCCTGAAAGATGGCCCCATAGTTCTTTTTGAATTTCTAGGGAGTCTTCAATGGACGTACGTAAGTGATCTGTACCCATGGAAGGATCGCATTGGAACATGTAATAAGGCTTCACACGCAAATATAAAAGTCTGCGATTTAAAGCCTGGATAAGTGCCGGGTGATTGTTGATGCCGTTTAATAACACCATCTGATTCATCACGGGCACGCCGTTATCAACAAACCTTTCTAAAGCCTCAGCCGCCTCTGCCGTCAGTTCACTTGGATGATTAAAGTGCGACATTAAAAATACCGGCTTATTCTTTTTTAAGATCTTTACAAGATCCTCTGTCACACGCATTGGGCACACGACCGGCATGCGCGTCCCGATGCGAATGATCTCTACGTGATCAATGCGGCGAAGATCACTTAGCACGCGATCTAATTGCGCATCACTGATTGTTAGTGGGTCACCACCACTTAGAATGACTTCACGAATGCCTGGATGGGATTTGATATAAGCTAACGCCTTTTCGTATTCTTCATTTTTGATGAAGGCCTGCTCTTGTCCCGTAAAATGTTTGCGCGTGCAGAAACGGCAATAAACACTGCAGATATCAGTCACTAAAAAAAGAACTCGGTCTGAATAGCGATGAATGATCCTTGGGGCAGGATTGTTACGTTTTTCCCCCAAAGGATCGAGCATCTGTTGGCTACCCTCTTCGATTTCAAATTTGTGGGGCATTAGAATTTGGCGAACAGAACTTCCCGCTTCTTGCGCAAGGCTTGCGTAATAAGGTGTCGTGCGAATATTGAAAAGCTCTTTACCGCCTTGGAAAGCCGCTTTTTCATCCGGTGTCAGAGTGAAAACAGATTCAAAATCTTGCTGAGTCTTAAGTGAATGACGAAGCTGCCACGTCCAATTATTCCAATCGGATTCAGCGAATTCAGGTGGCTTTGGGCTGCGGGGAAAATGAAACTTCATCGAGGGTGGTTATGAATGAAAGCCCTTAAATAGGCAAGATGGCTTTTAAAAGGTGCCCAAAATGGGCGTTTTCGCTGGTTTTTAAAGAAGACCCCACTGTGAGAGCTAAGTATCTATAATTCCATCGCTTTAACAGATTCCCAGGGTGATACACCACTAGTTTGACAGGCACTCATCATGAAGGTTCCTTTCTCAACATGAGAACTCTTAATAATTCCCAAGCTTTAGGTGCCTTCTGCATACCCTCCCCTCTTGGCCCGGCCCTCGCTTTACTTCTTAGTAGGGACTGGATGTTCCCTATAACTAGGAGGACTTTATGAAATTCACTTACCCTAAAAAACAATGGGTTATGACGACGGCTTTATTAGCTGTTCTAGGCTTTAATGTTTCGTTCAACTCTAATAACGAAATTGCTTTTGCTGATTTCGCTTCTACAGAAGCTATTGAAAGCAATGTGCCGACAGCACAAGGCAATCTTCCAGTGAAATACATTAAATCAGGTGAAAATAAGGTTCTTGCATTGGTTCAATTAAATACTGAAGGTAAAATCTGTGATTCCTGTGATCCACGCGTTGTAAGCTTAACTGCAAGCAACACGGACAACATTCAAGACCTTAACGTATTATTGGTAAAAGCGTTGAGTTCATCGTCTGCTGCAGAAGAAAAACCAGCTAAAGTAGAAGTTAAAGAAGAAAAAACGGATGTTCTTCAAAAGCTTGCTGATAAATGTGAAAAGCACGATGAAGATGCCGAGAAATTAAAATGTTTAACTCCAAAGTTCTTAGACGCTCTTAAAAAAGAAAAAGAAAGCATTTCTGAAGAGGAAGCGATGGCTTTCTTTAAAGAAGAAGTTGAAAAGCTTATCAAAAGCGAAATGCAAGACTCCCACAGAATTTCTGTGAAAGCTTATAAGTCTAAACTTCGCGGAAACGCATGGGACTATTATGATGACGAAGAAGATTCTAGAGACGCTGAAGAAATCCTTGGCGAAACTTTGGAGCTAGTAAAAGAACTTCATGCAAAGATCCCAGGTAAATACAAAGATATCAGAAAGCGTTTATTTAAAATGCAAACTGAAATCGTTGACGAAGAAGCTTTGCAAGTTCAACGCACAATCGTTCAATCAAGCCGCCAAACAGACCCACGTGAAAAAATGCTTCTTCACCAGGAAGCTGACGGCAGAAATGTGTATTTAAACCAAATCATCTCTGGTCTTAGCGAAAGTTCAAGAGAAGGTATGATGGAAGCGCGCAGATCAGGTGTACTTGGTGCTTCAGACCGCGACGTTTATGCGGATACATGGGGTAACTACGCCATGGAAATGAGAAGAAGCATGAATCAATTCCTTTATGAGTACGCGGCTACTGGTAAAACACCTTCTTCGATGGTGGCTGGTGCTTACGATCTAGGAACTGGTTACAGCACTCGCTTAGCAAACCCAGGCCGTACTGGCGAAATGGTCAGCCCAGGTGTTGCTTCAAGAGCTGGAACTCGCTTCGACGGTCAATCTGATGTGACAGTTGGAATTCCGAAATCCAACGTAAATATCAGCTTCGGCGAGATGACTGCGATTACTGAAGAATCTCAAAAAATGAGAGCTGATATCCGCAAAGTTTTCGGCAAATAGTTCTTTGAGATAAATTGAAAGTTTCCTCCACGGGTCCATGCTGGACCCGTTTTATTTTATCTCATCATCACTTTGATCTGCACGACTTCAAAAGGCTGTAAGGTTGTTAGGTACATGCGAATGGTGCGAACACGCATCAGCGGGAATTTATCCATTCTTTCCATGCCTGCGCTGTAATCGCCCTCCACCTGCCAAACTGGCATCGACATGCGGCTGAAGTTCACGACTTCCGCACGCTGGATCCGCGCTCCTGAGCTAAGAATTTGAACTCTGATTTCAGAATACTCTGGAGTGTTTTTCTTATTTGAAAGTTCCGCCAAGGTCATCGTTTCCGCGACGACAAACTGGTTTGCGACTTCGACCCACGGGGCCTCATTGGGGGCATTTTCTTCTGCAAAGACATTCAGTACGAAAAAAACCGGTAATAGAAAAAGAGCGACTTGAGTTTTCATTGCATCCCCCTACCTTCCTTGGCTAGGAAACGAAGACTCTTCCATCATAATCCATTTATGAAAAATTGCCGCACGACTCTTAACACCTGTTTTTAGGCAAAAAAAATCCCGGGGGACTTTCGCCCCCCGGGCCCTGCTCACCACCAAACAAGAAGTATCAAGTAGTCATCAAGCTGTCGTACAAGTTGCAATCACGTCGTAATCAAAAGCTGATGGCGGCTTTAGATGCAAATCCATATGTAAAGTCACTTCCCAAACCTTCAGCACCGTTTTTCCAAGCGCTGCCAGGGAAAAGAAGTCCAAGTTGATTCACCCACTGAATTTTTTCAGATGGTTTGTAAATCAACTCGATATCCCATTCTAGACCTAGATCTTTTGTGGAATCAACTGAGTTTTTTACGCTGTTCAATAATTGTCCGTACACCAAAGTGTTGCGAACATCTAAACGCTCACTCCAAACATAGTTTGCTGAAGGCGCGATGTAGATCGCATTGCTGATTGATTCATCATCGGCAGAGTTGCCAACATTTGGTAAAGTCGTTGCAGCTGCTGCATCAGTGTCTGTGCGTAATGCATTTGTATTTAGGAAATCTCTTTGGCCCAAACGATGATTGAACATCAACATCGCAACGTCATAGTTTCTATTGAATGCAAAAGCGCCAAACTCTGTTGAAGCGGCATCATCACCAGTTGCCATACCGGCTTTCAAAGACCAATCCCACTTAGATTCTGATTTCGGGATATAGAATTCAGCAGCGATACCATAACCGTTCACGCTGATGTCTTCTGTGCCGTTTGAAATTCCAGTTTCGCCGGATTGGAAACCCGCTTCGACTTTGAATCCGAAAGAATCAAAACCGCGACCCAAAACAAAGTTTGTCTTTTGAATGCTTAGATCGGAAGTTGCTGTTGCACCTACACCACCGTAAGCCGCGATTTGTCCTGGAGTGTAATCAAGTACGGACTGAGCTCCGCGGATATTTTCTTGGAAGATACCGATAGTGGATTTGTTTTCTTCACTTTCATATTGAAGTTGGAATCCAGTTGAAGAAATAGTCTTGCCTTGACCAAAACCAGATCCGGATTGTTTGCGGCTTAACACCGGCATAAAGAACCAGTCACCCACAACGATTTTGTAAGCAACCATATCACGAGTATCATACCAGTGATCAAAAGCACCTTTGCCTGCATTGTAAGAAAGACCCAAACCGAATTCAAATGGTGCACGACCTACAATCAAAGCGCCGTATTCTTGGTTCACATTCAAATACAAATGACTCGTTTGAATGTTTGTCGCCCCTTGATTGCGCGAAGTGACTGCTGAAGTGGAAGTGTTGACCCCCCAGATTTCTCCTAACTGCGAACCTTCATAAAGGCTGTTAGTTAGCAAATCAAAACGAGAAACCACATTCACACCATCAGCCGCGATGATTTTCGGACTTAGGTACAAGGAATTCAAACCATAAGCTTTACGCTCCCCTGGAGTTCCTAATGTAGGACGGTCTACTTCCGTCCACTCGAAGCGATATCCACCTGTCCAATCAAGTGTCATGGCTTGTGCACTGCTAGCAAACACCAATGCCAAACCCAATGCTTTAACTAAGTTCTTTTTAAACATTTAAAATCCCTTTATTTGGTGACAACGCCCAAGACATCCGACTCGCGCAGGATGATTAGATCTTCATTTTGAATTTTGATTTTAGAACCCGCGTATTCAGAAAACACAACGCGATCGCCTACAGCAACATCCATAGGAAGGATATGGCCTTTTTTATTCATGTGACCACGGCCTACGGCAACCACATAACCTTCTAAGTTTCCAGAAACATCGGAAACTGTGTCAGGAATGTACAACCCACCTGCCGTCATTTTTTCGGCGCCAGAAACTTGCACCATCAAACGATCATCCAATGGAGTCACGAAGCCGCTCAGATCCAAAGTTTTACCGGCTTTTGCGGCCGGAGCACTGAATGCTAAATGCCCAGGAACTTTCGATGTTGCTTTTGGCGACGCAGCTTTCTTAGGGGCAGCCGCTTTCGCCGGAGTTTTCTTGGCTGCTACTTTTTTCGCAGGAGCTTTTGTCGCGACTTTTTTAGCAACCGGCTTTTTTGCAGGCTTTGCCGTTTTTTTCGCAACAGCTTTTTTTCCGACGGCTTTTTTAGCTACCGCTTTTTTCACCGTTTTAGTTTTTTTAGTTACTTTTTTTGGAGATTTTTTAGACACGGCCTTTTTAGGGGCTTTTTTCACATTGGCTTTTTTAGCAGAAGTTTTCTTCTTTGCCACAACCAATCCTTTCTTCAAAAACGAGCTTTGCAAAATATAAAGAGGCTCATTTGCTTCAGAGAGAGTTTCGTACTACTCTTGATGTATATGTTGCGACCACGATTAAAGACTATTTTAATTGCTTTTACAATCCTTCTGACGCTTGTAATCATCTCCAGCCTAGGCGTTGGCGTGTATTCATACTTCGCCTTAGAGAAGGAACTTTCTGAAAAACTTGAATCAAAAAAGTTCATTGTGCCGACGGAATTTTACGCAGCACCTGTTACTTTTTATGCAAAAAGTTTACTGAAAATTTCAGACGTGGAAAGACAGCTGCAACGACAAAATTACCGTCGTCGTGACTATGATCAGCGCATTCTTCCTGGTGATTATTTTATTGCTGGACGCGAAGAATGCGCAGCGCGAATCCAGGTGGGCTTAGATGAAAACCAAGAAGCCTGTATTGGATGGGTGACGTTAGATACTCCCGTTCAGGATGTAGATAGTTCCATTCAGATTTTAGTCATTCAAAAAGGCAACACAGTCTCTCAAGTATTCAAAGGTTTCCCTTTTGTGGCAGTTCCTGAAGCCACCATTGAAGCCCCTTTACTTGCTCAATACATTGGCAATGAACCCTTGATGCAAAGAACAGTTACTTTGGGCGAAGTCCCTCCGATTTGCCTTAATGCGATCATGGCCATTGAAGATTCAAGCTTTCTTGAACACGGCGGAGTCAGCTACAAAGGTATATTCAGAGCCTTAGTTAAAAACATAGCTGCTGGCCGTAAAGCTCAAGGCGGAAGCACGATTACTCAGCAGCTTGTTAAAAACTACTTTTTAACTCCTGAAAGAACCTTAAAAAGAAAATTCCAAGAATTCGTGATGTCGATACTTCTAGAATCACGCTTTTCTAAAGACCAAATCTTTGAAACTTACTTAAACGTCATTTACATGGGACAAAACGGTGCTTTTCAGGTCCGTGGATATGGCTCGGCATCCAAGTATTATTTCAATAAAGACGTTGCTGATTTAAATCTTAGCGAGTGCGCTTTGTTAGCTGCCATCGTGAATAGCCCGGGTCTGCACAATCCATTTAAAAAACCAGAAAACGCCACTCGGCGCAGAAATCTGGTGCTTGAAAAGATGCAAGGTCTTAACTTCATCACTGCCGAAGAGTTTGCAAGCGCAAGCACGACAGCTCTGCCACAATCTCCGCGCACTTTGGCTTCTGAAACAGCCCCTTATTATCTCGATGCCGTCAGAAAACAGCTTTTAGAAAAAGGCATTAATCCTGAAGGACTAAAAATTTTCACAGCCTTAGATTTAGAGGCTCAGGATGTCGCGCAAGAATCACTTCGCCAGCATTTAGAAAACCTAGAAAAAAACAATAAATACATCAAAGGCCTCAAAGAAAAAGGCAACTCATTAGAGGGTAGCGTTCTAGTTGCCAACAATAGCACGGGACTTGTGAGTGTTGTTGTCGGTGGCCGTAATTATCGCATGACCCAATTCAACCGCGCCATCGACGGCCATCGCCAGGTCGGTTCAATCATGAAACCTTTTGTGTTTTTAACAGCGCTTTTAAATAATACACCGGAAGGCGAACCTTACACTCCCGTGACTTTGGTGAATGACGAAAAAGTCACGCACAAGTATGAAGGTCAAACTTGGTCCCCAGATAACTACGGCAAAAAATATTTCGGCAGTGTTCCGATGTTCTATGCTTTAAAGAATTCTTTAAATGCGGCGACAGCTTCCCTGGCTATCAATGTCGGCCTGGGAAACATCATCGACGTGACTCATACAATGGGTGTCACCTCAGCTTTGCAAGCTGTCCCTTCAATGAGTCTAGGTGCTTTTGAAATGTATCCAAAAGAAGTTCTGCAAAGTTACTTAACCTTGGCAAACTTGGGACAAAAACAAAATCTTTCCTTCGTCAGGAGAGCTTTGAATTCGGATGGAAAAGAAGTCTTTGTCCACGTCGTTCAGCCCCAAGCAACTGTAGATCCTGCGGCTGTATCAAGCTTAGTCAGCATGATGAAACAGACTGTTCTTTCTGGAACTGCCAGAGCCATTACCTTAAACGGCTTTGTTAATCCAGCTGCAGGTAAAACAGGTACGACCAGTGACAACAAGGATGCCTGGTTTGCAGGCTTTACTCCTTATTTAACAAGTGTCGTCTGGGTTGGTTACGATAACAACCTTCCCCATAAACTGACTGGGGGAAGTGGTGCAGTCCCGGTGTGGTCGCAGTTCATGAAAAAGATCGGAACGAGATTTCCTGCCGACGATTTTCCATGGCCAGAAAACACCAAGAAGATTCTTTTAGATGAAGAAACTTTGAAGTCTTTAAACGCTTTAAATGAAAACGACCCCACCGAAGTGGAGCTTGTCGTTGATAGCGAAAAAGTTCCAGACGGATTTTAAATTGTGACTTCTAGGCCTTCGTGGGCGAAGTCCCAAAGGATGTCGTTTTTATGTGCGCGGGATCGCGATTCATAGTACTCGCGCGTTTGGCGTTTTAATTCCAAAACTTGTTCAATGCGCGCGCCTGGATCATGATGGGCAAAGAATACTTTCTTAATCCCTTCGCGAATTGCGATATCCAAACCGACCTGAGCAGCACTATGCCCCCAGTTCGCTTTTTCAGCGAGTTCCGGCAACGTGTATTGCGCATCGAAATACATAAGATCGATATCTTGATAAAGTGGAAGATCCTCGCCTAATTCTTCACGGGTGACACGAGTTCCTTCAGTGTCCACGCAATGAGCGTAAGATTTGCCACCTGATTCCACTTTCAATCCCCAACAAGGATCCGGATGGTCTAATTTATAAGGAGTGATAGTGAGATCATCAATCTTGTACGGCTTTCTTGGTTCCAAAACATGGAAAACAATTTTCGCCTTTAAAGCTTCAAACGGAACGGGGAAATAAGGCTGTTTGAAAATGCCACGAATTAATGATTCAAGCTCTGGCTGAACAGCATAGTAATGCACTTCACAACCAGGAATAAAATGAGGCGTAAAGAACGGCAAGCCAATCACATGATCCCAGTGAAAGTGGGTCATAAAAATATGAAAGGGACCTTTCGCTCTTCCGGTAGCACCTGACATAATTCTTTCGCTTAAGTTGCGTACGCCGCTACCACCATCGATGATCAATTGTGATCTTGGACTGTTGATTTCTACACAAGTTGTCGCCGCTCCGTATCCACCTAAAAGAGGAACTTCCAATCCTTGAATGTACTTAGAAATTTGTGAAGGATCACGGTAACCACTAGAGAAGAAGTTTCTTAGTACTCCCTCGATGTGGTAGGTCCAATCAATTGGTGGCGGGGCCGAGGGTAAGGAACCACGAACTCCCCAGAATTTTATTTGAAGCGACATATAAAATTAGGATGCAGTGTTTAGAAACACGAATCAAATACATATTATTTAGTTAGGCCCTTTATCATAGCTAACCGCCACATATTCGGACGATGGTATAGCCTGGCAAGTGCGAACTATTTCAGAACCTTCTTTGTCTTCAGAGGTCTGGCCTTCTAAAATGCGCGCTTCGCAAGTTCCGCAGTGACCATCCATGCAGGAATAAGGCGCAGAAAGCTTATTGATCAAAGCAATATCCAGGAGAGATCGGCCCTTCTCGCCTTCGGCAACGGTTTCTTCTCCGTTAAGTATGAACTTAATCTTCATATATTTATCTGAACACTGCGCTTCTAAGCGAACAACGCTTTTCTAGAATTTAAGGTGATATTTACCGACTTTTCTTGGAGAAAAACTGTTCCAGAGAAAGCCCACGAGTCAGGTAAATTTAATGCGCACCGCTTAGTTGTCAAACCAACATTAATCTGCCTTAATGGTCCACCTTGCGAGCAGAACCTGCTTCGATGATGTCGAAGCGTCTACGGAACGCAAACGAAAGGGATTTATAATGATGTTCAAAAAAAGTTTCTTGGCACTAATGATGGCGTCAAGTCTTTCAATTTTCGCCAACCAACCGGCACAAGCTGGATGGGATGCGCTTCAACCTGCCAATGTGTGGGAAACAATCAAAAATGAAGTGGCAAAACAAGAAATCAGCGGCACTGTGACTTTGGTTAATGCCGACATTCTTGCAGGTTTATCGACTTCACTTAGATATAAAATTGAATCAGAGCCTTCTTACGTTGAAGGTTATTACACTCGTATCGACAAATATATTTTGAACTTCGGTTTGAACCCAGGGGACTTCATTGAAGCCTTGGATTCTCCAGTAGGAATGAAGTTAGAGAAAAATTCAGAGATCATCTTTGCGCGCCAATTTAAATCGCAAAAAGAATCTTTGTTGTCTCTGCCCTATACTCCTCGCAACCTACCGTTCACAGCGAAAAAAGCCATCGAACGCCTAGTTCCTGGTGACTTCGTAGCATTCCAGGGCCGCTTGTCTTTCGTGGTTTCCCTAAGCCATGATTTGCTTCAAGGTCAGTTTGAAGCTGGTGTTTCTACTCACGCTTATATTTCAGGTGAGTTCATGGTTCACCTATTCAGAATGCCAGACAATAAAATGCGCGTAAAACTTATTGCGATTCGCGGCAAAGGTGCTGGCGCAGGCGGCGGTGTTAAGCTTGATGACTTAGAGGTTCTTGGCTTCTCATTAATCGATAATCGCATTGAAAAATGGTTGAACCTAACACCACTTGATTTGCGCGTGGGTAAAGGCAAACATGACGTGATCATGCTAGATTATGTGTTTGATCTCAACGATCCAGCAGCAGCCCAAGCGTACGATCACTTGATGCATAAAAAAGTTCTACTTAAAGACATCAAGGTTGCAAACCCGACTCTTTCTAGAAACGACTTAACTAGAGAGCTTCTTACAGACCTAACGGACGTCGAACTTATTGCGATGGCGGATGCAACTCTTCCTCCGCATCAACGTCGTATTGACCGTGTTTTCAAAGGTTCATCAGAGGGCTTTTTGAAAGATGGACGCTTAAAAGTAGGATTAACTTTCTGGAAATTTGAAGCTGGCAGAGCTTACGGAGAAAACAAAGTTCTTAGCTATGACAAAAATGACCAGGAACAAAAATTCCTTCTAGACACTTTATCGCGCTACAAAAAAACCAAGATCCTATTTGGTTTGTTCGGTGAAGAAACTTTAGTGACTTCAAACTTGATGTACACATCGGATGACAACTGGAATCCCGTGCGTTTCGTGACGCTCACTTCGAGCGCGGAAATGAAAATGCGTGATCTTAGCGAAAAGGACTTTAAAGAAATTCAACGCCTGGTTCGCGATACCATCGGCCTAAAAGAATTTAACAAAATTTCTTGGGACAGCTGGGATTTCTCAAATGGAAAAGTCGTGAATGGCTACTTTAAGCAAGAAGTGTTCTTCAATCCTGAGGCGCTTAATGCTTTACCGTACATGACACCAAAACAAATTTCGGCGTTGTTTGAAAAGTATATTGAACTTAAAGGCCGTCCACGTTCACGCCCTTTGGTTGGTGGTAACTCGCCGATTGATTATATTTTGAATTGGACTGCCGCATTCACAGGCGACATTCGCCGAGTGGGCGTAAAACTAGCTGTGATCGTCGATGCGAAAACTTCGGCTGAAGAAAAGTTTGAAGCCTTCGAAGATTTGCAGCAGCTTCCGATTTGGAAAGAAAGAGGCATTGGCTTCTTGATGTCTTTCTTGTCTGAAGAACAACGTCCAAAATTGTTAAGATATGAGATGGTTCTTTCTGGTAAAGACATGCCGCAAATCACTCATTACTATGGCAGCTTCGCCGAAGAAAAATTGTACCGTTCATTGATGTACATCCAAAACGTGATCAACAATCGTTCCTTCGATTTAAGATTGTTCACGGATGACAACGGCGAGTTTAAGGCGTCTATGCGCCCGGCTCCGCTAATGTAAAACATCCTAAAATCAGTTTTTTTATAAGGCGCTGCCCACTAGGTAGCGCCTTTTTTATTTGCCTTCCGCCACCCTGGCGCGATGTTGAACTCTTTTTTAAGCCTGTAGTAGTTACATTTTGACCCTAGTCGGCCTGACTGAAGCCTTCCGTGTTTAAGTCTAAGTTACTAATTTTACTGTCTTTTCTATGCATTCCGAAAGTGAATTTTTGGCCCAGCTATTGCAAGATAGGCAGTTGGACTCACAGATGGTGACGAAGGGAAACCGTTCATGCAGTTGCGCAGACACAAGGACATTATAGCCATAAAAAATGGGGCGACAGCTCCGGTGGCTTTTCATGCGCGCAACTTAGAAGTGGCTGCTATTTCTGAAGAAGCCTGGGATTCAATGGCGCCTACGACTTTTGATAACGGCTTTGTGATGAACATGCTGCCGACAGAAAAAGGTGTGGATGCAGAAGCCTATTCGTCTTTGGAAGGTTGGGATTCTGAAAACAGTGCTTTGGCAGTGACTAGAAACTTCGGTTCAAAAATCACCAGTCTCACTTTAAACGTCACACAGCTTTGCAACCTTCACTGCACTTATTGCGCTGCGGGTGGTGATGGTACTTATGGTGACCCGATCACGAAAATAGCCGTTGATAAAACTCTTCCGCAAATTGAATTCTTCATTAATAAACTTTCTGAGGGCTCTAGTTTCACCATCACTTTTTTAGGTGGTGAGCCGTTGCTTTATCCTGAAGCTTTAAAGGCTATTGCCGATCACGCGTTAAAATTAGGTGGCGCTAAAGGTATTAGAACAAACTTTAACGTCATCACGAATGCAACCTTGGTGAATGATAAGTGTCTTGAAATTCTAACTTCGATCAAAGCCAATGTGACTGTGAGTATTGATGGTCCGCCAGAAAATCACGACAAAGCTCGCCCGCAGAAAAATGGCGAAGGTTCGTCCAAGGCTGCGATCGCAGGTTTACAGAAGCTTTTATCTCGTAAAAACGAACTTGGTAAAATTCTGATCCATGCTGTTTTTAGTAAGAAAAACTTGGAAGTAGAAAGAGCTTATCGCTTTTTTGCTGAATTCCCCGTTAATGCCTTTGAATTCACATTTGATATTACTGAATCTGATGCGACAGCTAACAGCATCTTTATGAACGAGATGGCTCGTGTTGCAGAACTCGCTTATCGCCGTGGCGGCGAAACAGAGCTGCGTAAAATCAGCATGTTTGATGCTTATTTTAGAGCCTTAGATGACCAACAAAGAACCGAGAACCACTGTGGTTCTGGAAAATCCCTACTAAGCATTGATTCCAACAATAAGATCTATGCTTGCCCTCTGGATGTGGGTCAAAAGAGCAATCAGGTGGGTTTAGCCCAAGAAATTCAATCAGAGAAACTGGCGGAACTGCAAAACCCATTGATTGAAAAAAACAACTGCCAAACCTGCTGGGCCCGCTATTTATGCGGTGGTGGTTGCATGTTTGTTCATAAAACCCTTACG
Source organism: Bdellovibrio bacteriovorus (assembly GCA_041888585.1). Taxonomy (GTDB): domain Bacteria; phylum Bdellovibrionota; class Bdellovibrionia; order Bdellovibrionales; family Bdellovibrionaceae; genus Bdellovibrio; species Bdellovibrio bacteriovorus_I. Next base: position 2,938,542 of record CP168971.1, read on the forward strand.
GGGAACAAACATAGAAAACATATTAGCTTTTGTGAAAGAACAAGATACTTGATTAGCCTTACTTTGTTGTATTATGAACATAGTAGAGGCTTGAAAGGGTGAATATTATGTCTGAAAAACACATTAAAAAAGTAACTCCTAAGAAGACTCAGCCTGCTCCTCTAGCAGAGGGCCCACGCGACTGCATTCCTCTTGGAACTTAATTTAAAAACTAATTACTAAAACCCTAACTAAAGAGTTTTACGATGTCTCTTCCTCCCTCCCTCGGAGAGAACATTTCATCTGCCTCAGAAAAAAGGCGACAGCTTGGTATGCTGTCGCTTCGGGTTTTATTTGCCTCCATCGCAGCCTTCCTGCTTTCGCAAATCAATTTAGATTATCTTGAAGCTTACCTTTATGACCTGCGCACACGTATTACGCCGCCAACGGCGACTTCAGGTCATATCTCTTTAGTTTTATTTGATCAAAAAAGCGTTGAAGGTCTTAAAACAGATCTTGAACCGGCAGTATTGACGGATCTTATTAAAAAAATCAGTCAGCAAAAGCCGCGGTTTATTGTTTTGAACGTGCCTTTAGAAGAAATCGATGGAGATAAAAAAGAAAAAGCTGAACTTGCGAAAGTTGCAGCTGCTATTCCTAATCTTTATGTCACAAGTGACGGTCTTGCTTTAAAAGGTGACGAAAACGGATTGGCCTTGCCAGCCCCTTTTGAAAAAGTAAAAGTCGCTTCAGCACCAAGAACTTCGGATTTGAAGATTTACGCTAAAGACGGCGTTACTCGCCGTATGTTGATTTCTTATCAGGATAAAGCGCTATTTCATGCAGAAGCTGCGGCAAGCTTTAATCCTGAAGTTAAATCCTTAGAAAACATCAAGGGCCAGTTTGAGTTCGCTGGTTCTAATCAATCTTATATCAATTTTAGGCCCACTGGTTCTTATCCGACCTTTTCAGCGGTGGATCTAATTCAAGATAAAACATCTTTGAAGGACCTTGCTGATAAAATAGTTATTATCGGAAATGATACAGGACAGAAAAATCAGGATTATATTCTGACGCCGTTTTCCCGCGAAGTGATGGCGATGTCCACGGCGGAAATGCACGCCAATATGTTTGATACAGTTATTCAGAATGCGGCGCCATTGTTAACTCCAAAATGGTTTAACTTTTTTGTTATCTGGCTGATCGCTGTTTTCACTGTTCACGTTGTTCTTACGATGAGTCCTGCTAAGGGACTTTTGATTTTAGCCAGCACCGTTCTTGGTTTTTCAGTTGTTAGCTTTGGTCTGTTCTGGTTTGCGAATCTTTGGATCGGAATGGCAGCTCCGTTACTTGCGGTGTTCCTGTGTTACTACTTCTTTATTCCTTATCGCTTGATTGTTGAAAATCGTAGAAGCTGGGAATACTACCAAAAAAATAAATTGCTCAGCCAAGTTGAGGAATTAAAAACGAATTTTATTTCCATGATGTCCCATGATTTGAAAACGCCCATCGCGCGTATTCAAGGCATGACCGATATGATTTTAAAAGACTCAACCCCACTAAGTGCACAACAGCGTGAAGCTGTTGATACGATCAAACATTCTTCTGATGATCTATTAAAGTTTATTAATGCTATCTTGAATTATGGCCGCATTGAAAGCCAAGGTGTTCAGCTGAACTTACAAAGTAAGGACATCAATTCGCTTCTTCAAGAAGTCATTCGTAAGCATGAATTCCTAGCTAAAGTGAAACGCATTCAAATCGTTTCTGAACTTGAACCGATGTTCCCTGTTCCCGTGGATTCTGATCTTATGAAACAGGTCTTTTCTAATCTCGTTGAGAACGCGATTAAATACAGCCCAGAAGACACAAAGATCATGGTTAGCAGTGAAGAGTCCGACACCAAGGTCGTTATTCAAGTGGCTGATCAGGGACCGGGAATCCCTGCTGATGAATTACAAAATATATTTATGAAATTCTTCCGTTCCAAAAATGTTAAGAGCTCGCCTATTAAGGGGTCCGGTTTGGGATTGTACTTAGCGAAGTATTTTACTGAACTTCATGAAGGACGCATCTTTGTAGAATCTTCCCATGGCAATGGCTCCACATTTACGGTAGAACTACCAATCGAGCAAGGGGGCACAAATGCTTAAGGTTTTGGTTGTTGATGACGATCAGGGGTTAAGACTCTCGGTGAAATCTGCATTGGCAGTCACCCAACGTTTCGAAGTCGATGAAGCTTTCGATGGTGTAAACGCCATGGAAAAAGTTAAAGGCGGCGAGAAAAAATATGACGTCGTTATTTTAGACGTCGATATGCCGCGCATGAATGGACTTGAAGCTCTTCGTCAAATTAAAGAGTTTGATCCAGGTATCATCGTTATCATCATGACGGCCCACGCGACATTGAATGACGCTATTCAAGCGGTTAAAGACGGCGCTTACAATTACCTGCAAAAGCCTGTTAGCAGCGAAGATCTTTTGCAACTGATCGACAAAGCTGTGAATGCACACAATTTGATTTCTAATATCGCAGCTTCTGCTCCAGTAATGGTGGAAGCCGGTCGCAAAATCATCGGTCACACTTCACAAATGCAAAAGGTGTTTAACATTATTCACCGCCTTGCGAAGGTTGAAACTCCAGTTTTGATTCGTGGTGCTTCAGGTACAGGTAAGGAACTGGTTGCTAAAGCAATTCACTACAATTCTGCTCGCAAAGATGAAAAGTTTGTGGCGATCAATTGCTCGGCGATTCCTGAAAATCTTTTTGAATCTGAATTATTCGGTCACGAAAAAGGTTCGTTCACAGGTGCTGATCAACGCAAGATTGGTAAATTCCAATTTGCTGAAGGTGGCACACTTTTCCTAGATGAAGTCGGCGATATGCCGCAATTGATGCAAGTTAAAATCTTGCGCGTCCTTCAGGAAAAACTATTTACGCCAGTAGGCTCTAACCGTGAATTCCCAACCAACGTAAGAATCATCGCGGCGACCAATCGTCCGTTAGAAGAAATGATTAAAACTGGCGCCTTCCGTGAAGATCTTTTCTATCGCTTAAATGTAGTACCTATATTCTTACCTGCTTTGGCAGAACGTAAAGACGACATGGAACACATGGTGAATATCTTTATTAAGAAATTCAACCTTGCCCATGGTAAACGTATTAACGGTATCGCTGCTGATGCAATGGCGGTTCTTAAAAAGCACTCATGGCCAGGAAACATCCGTGAACTTGAAAACGTGATTGAACACGCTTTCGTTTTAGAGATGACAAACATCATCACAATCGCTTCTTTACCAGAGGCTTTGTTGATTGCAACAGGTACAAACCTGATCGACGTTCAACCGCTTGAGACTGCACAAAACGTAGCCTCAGCAGGTGTTCACGCTGCGGTCAAAGCCCATGCTCTTGATGATGATGGTGATGATAACGATGACTCAATGGAAGCTGATGAAGCAGATGGTGACATGGTTATTAGTTTCTCTGGCGAGAATTTAGATTTTAATGCTCAGAAAGAAGCTTTTGAAAAAGAGTTTATTATCAAAGCACTTAAAACTTTCAGAGGAAGAATTAATCAAACAGCGTTACATGCAAACATTCCTAAGAAGACTCTTCTTCGTAAGATCGAAAAATACGGAATCAATGCAAAAGACTATGTAAACTAAGTTATCTTGCATTTAGACCTTCAAGAAAACCGCAGTGACCCTGCGGTTTTTTTGTTTTTTGAGGTCCTCTTAAAAGCCGCGTGGGGATTGGCCTTCACCCTTTGTTTCAAGAAAAATCTTTTAGAAAAATTCGATTTACTGCGACGCCTCTAGTTTTGTAACGACCTTACAGACCCTGTATTTAGCGTTGCCTAAACATTGAGCAGGAAATCCTGGGTAATTCCGCGGACTGTGGATTGACTCGCCGTAATGGAGTCGGTACTTTCAATCCCCTGCCCGGAGAGCTTCTTAAGATGACGATGAACCCATTACCGCCACAGGCTTATACGAAAGATACTTTGCTTAAAGCCTATCAATGGCTGATGAGTCAAAATTCTTCGATCAAAGAAATGGCGACGACTCCGGATATTCTTGTGAGTCTTTTTCTTAAGGCCACCCGCGATGGGGACCACGCCTTAGAGCGTCCAAGTATTAAGAACTTCAAAAATGAGCTTAAAAGTCTTGCTGGAATGATGGGAGAACTTGATCGTCCGACTCAAGCAGCACCCCCGGTCCAAGCTCAACCGATGACTCAGACTTATCAACCCCCTGTGCAAATGCAACCGCAACATGTCCCAGTTCAACATGTTCAAGTCCAGCAGGCCCCGGTGCAGATGACGATTCCAGTGCAACAGGCTTTTGTGCAGCCCCAAGCCGCTGCTCACACTCCGGTACCGACGCAGACTCAGGTTTCTTACACTGAAAAGACCATGACTGCGATGACTCGAAATTCTGACATTTCCGAACTTCTGGATCCTGCTTCCCATGAGATGATTCAGGAAGTCAAAGAGGCATTCAATCTTAGCTCTGACCTCGAAGTCCTGCGCATGCTGATAAAAATCGGCTATACCCGCGCTCGCGGCTTAACCAAATAGCTTAAGTTCTTCAGGAAAATACGCTATACTGCCAGTCTTAAAAGCTCCCCCAAATTTGAGGAACTGGCATGAGTGAAATTCCTGATTACAAATCTACGATCCGTTTGCCACAAACTGACTTTCCGATGAAAGGCGACCTTCCTATCAAGGAACCTAAAATCATCGAAAACTGGATAGATAAAAAAATCTATCAAAGAATGTCGAGCAAAAACCAAGGGAAGAAAAAATTCGTTTTCCCTGATGGTCCTCCGTATGCAAACGGTGGCATTCACTTAGGTCATGCTTTAAATAAAACTTTAAAAGACATCATTGTGAAATATAAAAACATGCGCGGTTTTCAATCTGTGTTTATTCCAGGTTGGGACTGCCATGGTTTGCCGATTGAACACAAAGTTTTAAAAGATCTGCAAGCTAAGAAAATCACAAAGACTGATCAAGAGATCTTGGCGTTGTGCCGTGAAGAAGCTACGAAGTGGGTGAACGTCCAACGTGAAGATTTCAAACGTCTTGGTATCCTAGCTGATTGGGAAAATCCTTATTTGACGATGCAACCTGCTTACGAAGCGGAAGAGGTCCGTGAGTTTGCTCGTTCATATTCAAAAGGTCTTATCTATCGCGGTGTAAAACCAGTTTATTGGAACTGGGTTTTAAAAACGGCTTTAGCTGATGCAGAGATTGAATACCACAATCATAAATCTCCATCGATCTATGTGAAATTCAATATCACGGATGCAGCGACTCTTGCGAAATTGGGTAATCCAACGAAAGCAACTAGCATCGTGATTTGGACGACGACTCCTTGGACGCTTCCTGCGAACACAGGTATCGCTTTACATCCTGAACTTGAGTACGCCGTTTACGATACGGGTACTGAAAACCTTGTGATTGCAAAAGGTTTGAAAGAAGCTTTTGAAAAAGACAATGGTTTGAACTTAACTGAAGGCTTTACTTTCAAAGGTCAAAGCCTTGAGTTTGGTAAAGCTCGTCATCCTTGGATTGATCGCGATTCATTGTTTGTTTTGGGTGACCACGTAAGTCTTGATGCCGGTACTGGTGCTGTTCACACGGCTCCTGGCCACGGTGCCGACGACTTTAAGGTCGGTCTTAAATACAAACTTCCAATCATCAACCCTGTTGATGATGCGGGTCTTTATACTGATGAAGTTCCAGAGTGGAAAGGTATCAATATCTTTAAAGCCAATCCTTTGGTTGTTGAAAAAATCAAAGAAAGTGGCCATTTACTTTCTCATAAAGAAATTGAACATAGCTATCCGCACTGCTGGCGTTCAAAAGCTCCGCTGATTTTCAGAACGACTCCGCAATGGTTTATCGGTTTGGATCTTGAAGGTTCAAATATCCGAGCTAAGACCATGAAAGCGATCGATGATATCAAGTTCGTTCCGCAATGGGGTGAGGCTCGTTTCCGCGCCATGATGGAAAATCGTCCTGACTGGTGCTTGAGCCGTCAACGCCTATGGGGAGTACCAATCCCAGTATTCACATGCAATGCCACAGGCGAAACTTTGGCTGACGTTGATGTGATGATGAAAGTCGCTGACGTGATTGAATTTGAAGGTGGCATCAGTGCCTTTACTTCAAATGATCCAACGAAGTTCATCACTGCTGAATCAGTAGAAAAAGGTCGCAAGCAATTTGGCCCACAATTTGGTACTCAAGGCTTTAAACATGGCCGCGATATCTTAGACGTATGGTTTGACTCTGGCGTGTGCCATGCAGCTGTTCAGAAAAAACGTGACGGCATGGGCTTCCCTGCTGATCTTTACCTTGAAGGAAGTGACCAACATCGCGGTTGGTTTAACACTTCTTTGCTTTCTTCAATGTGCACAAATGGCGAAACTCCGTTTAAAGCCTTGTTGACCCATGGATTCACTTTGGATTCACAAGGTCGTAAGATGAGTAAGTCTTTGGGTAACACAGTTGAACCTCAAGAGGTTTCATCTAAGAGTGGTGCTGAGATCATCCGCCTTTGGACTACTTATGGTGACTACGGTAAAGACATCGCTTGCGGTAAGACTGAACTTGATCGTGTGACTGAAACTTACCGTCGCATCCGCAACTCGATGAGATACTTGCTGGGTGCTACGAGCGACTTCGATCCATCTAAAGACATGGTTCCTTACGAGAAACTGACTTGGGTGGATAAATGGGCTTTGTCTCGTTTGGCTTCTTTGCATAAAGAAGTGACTGAAGCTTACGACAACTATGAGTTCTACAAAATCTATCACGCGTTGAACTTGTTCTTCACGGTGGATTTGTCAGCGACTTACATGGACGTTTTAAAAGACCGCCTTTACACTTGGAAACCAGATGGCGTGGCTCGCCGTGGTTCTCAAACGGTGCTTTATTATATGGCTGATTATTTGATCCGTATGATGGCACCTGTATTGAGTTTCTTGGCTGAAGAATCTTACGGTTACTTGAAGGCGCCTAATAAAGAGGATTCTGTATTCTTGCTAGATTACCCTGAAGTTCCAGCAGAATGGGCGAACACTGAAATCGCGGCGAAGTTTGAAGACTACTTAAAAGTTCGTGGTGATTCTCAAAAAGTCCTTGAAGGCCTGCGCACTGAAAAAGTCATCGGCGCAAGCTTAGAGGCTAAATTAACTATTTCTGCTGAAGGCGATCTATTCACGAAGCTACAAAACTATGCAGACTTGCGTGAGTTCTTGATTGTTTCAGCAGTTGAGCTTAAAAACGGCCCTTACAAAGTTGAGGCTGCGAAAGCTCCTGGCGAGAAATGCGTAAGATGTTGGGTTTATTCGACTGAAATCAGTCACGATCCTAAACATCCTGGAATCTGTCCTAAATGTGTAGAGGCACTAACATGAAGAAAAAATACATCTGGCTTATCTTAATCTCTGGAATTTTAGTGGCAATGGATCAACTGGTTAAGATCTATGTGCACACTCACTTCCATTTGGGTGAGTCAGTGATCGTGATCCCGAATTTCTTTAACCTGACTTACGTTAGAAACTTTGGCGCAGCTTTCGGCTTTTTAGCTGACAGCCACCCCTCGTTCCGTGAGTTGTTTTTCTTATCCATGCCACCAGTTGCTTTGATTATAATCCTAGGTATCTTGCGTGGCGTGAAAGATGACGACACAAAACAGATCTTGGCGCTTTCAAGCATCTTTGGTGGAGCTATCGGAAACTATATCGACCGTATTCGCTTCCGTTACGTGATCGATTTCTTGGATTTCCATCTGTACAACCGCTGGAGCTGGCCTGCTTTCAACATTGCCGACATGGCGATCGTTGGCGGTGTTGCGATGCTGTTGATTCTGATGTTCTTAAATCGAGAAGAAGAAGCTAAGGAAAAAGAAAAAAGCGCCTAACCGGCGCTTTTTTTATTTAGGGATATTCTTTCTTAATTTTCTCTGAAGACTTTGGCGGTGTAGCCCTAGCTTCTTTGCCGCTTGAGTGATGTTGCCATCTGAACTTTGCAAGATATAGTCGATGTATTCTCGTTCCATTCTTGCCAGCGAGATTTCATTTTCAGGAATCTCTTCGCCTGCTGGTTCTTCCACAAAGGCTTTGATGATCATGTCAGCGGTTACTGGTTTAGAAATAAAGTTGTGGGCACCTAGCTGCATGGCTTTTACAGCTGAAGCGACACTGCCGTAACCACTCATCATAACTACTTTTGGTTGAGGATAGCGGGCTTTGATTTCCTTTAAGAAGTCCATGCTATTGTCCGAGCCCACACGCAGGTCTAATAGAACCCAATCGACATCATGAACAATGCTGACCCCAGGTGCTGTGGAAAATGACGTCACTTGAATGCCACGCTCTTGCAGCTCTTCAGTCAGCACGTCGCGCAGGTTTTCGTCGTCTTCAACCAGGATTAGTTTTTTACCTTTGAAATCGCTCATTGTTCCTCTAGGGGTAAACGCAGTCTTGCTGTTGCGCCTTCCGCAGGATTGTTTGAATTATTATTATAGATGCTAAACTCGCCGCCGGCTGCTTGGGCCATCATATTTGCGGAATAAAGTCCAAGTCCGTTGCCATCTGGTTTATCAGTTACGAAGGGTTCTCCTAAGCGAGATAAGATTTCCTCACTTAATCCTGAACCTTTATCTGTGATCTCGATCCGTGCCCAGCTGTCTTCTTTATATAAACGCAGATAAATCTTCTGATTAGCAGTAGACGCTTCTTTGGCGTTATCTAAGAGATCAAAGAAGGTTTGTGAGAAAGCTAAAAGCTGAATGCGACAGTGAAGGACCTCGTTGGTTAACAGAGCTTCGATCTCGGCACCTGGATTTTCAACTTTCCACACGGCTAATAAATCATGAACCAGCTTAGCAAGCTCAACTCGAGTCAAATCCGCTTGGGCTGAGTGGGAAAAGATCGAAGCCATATGTTGGAATACGCTGACACATTCATCTAAAGAACTTTGCGCTTTTTCAAATTCTTCCTTAGCTGAAAAATCCTGGGCTGCAAGTTTACGTAAGCCTCTTTCCATCCTTAACTTTAAGGAATTCATCGGCGTTGCCATCTGGTGGGAAAATCCTGCAGTTAACGCTCCTAGGGATTTCAAACGATCGGCTTGGTGTTGGCGATCTTGCAACATGCGAATGCGCTGTTCGTTTTTATCTAAGAGCCTAGAAAAATACAGACTTACAAAGTAGCTGGCTAAAATTAGCACCCACTGAGAAATGAATGGCAGGGCAAGTTCAGTTTTCTGGAAATCCGTGGTTTTAAGAAGATCAAAATAGGTTTCAAACTGCAGCAAGCCTAAAAGAATTGCGACTGCGGCAGCAAATACGTAAGAGATTTTATTTCGTAAAAGCATTCCACCAAGGAAAGCGTGAATACACAGAATACTGATAAAAGGATTCAGAGCTGAACCGCTAACGAATAACAAACCAACTGCGGCAAGCAGATCAATCAGCAAGTTGATCAGGATGAACTTTTGTTTTGATCCAAAATCTTTTTCAGTCAGACCTTGGGCAATCACGTTGAAAGTGCCCAGTAACGCCAGAACCAAAATAAAGTATGGAATGTCGCGGGTACGAAGATGCCCCCACTTTAAAAGCGGGAACATTCCTATCACCAGAAAAACCATCGCGATCCAGCGAAACCTGACTAATCCAGACATGCCCCTTCATAGCTCGGACTGCGGCCTGCCGCAATAAGACTATCTACAGAAGCAACTTTTCGCTGCATGAGGCAAATGCAAAATACTTGCATTTAAAAAAGTACGGTGGTACCTGCCTTAAAAGAATGAGGTTTTAAATATGAAGCTGTTAGTAATATTAAGTTTGTTATTCTTTTCCTTAAACGCCCTAGCCCAGGAAGAGGACCATGAGCACTTTGAAACCCGTGGTGCCTTAGATATCAGACTGCCGTTGGACTTCGAGGATTCTAGCGATAACTTACTTAATGTGCAGGCTGCGGAATTAGTGATCCAAGGCCCTATTAACAATCAGTTTTCAGGTCTCATTAATTTAACAGCCCATGGCCACGAAGATGATTTTAAACCAGAGCTTCACGAAGCCTATGTGGCTTCAAAGCATCTCATTCCATCGTCAAAAGTTAAGATCGGTAAGTTTTTATTAGATGTTGGTGGCTTAAATAACACGCATCCGCACGATTGGTTCTTTACTTCAGCGCCTAAAGTTCACACTGATTTTTTTAGTGAAGAGGGTTTAAATGACACCGGCGTTGAATATACCTTTTTGCAATCAGACGTTAAGAATACTTTCTCTTTCAGTGCAGGCGTGACGAACGGATATCACTTTGGACATACGCATGAAGAATCCGGAGAAGAAAGTGCGGAAGAAAGACCCCATGTACCCACTCACTATGTGCATCCCTCTAAACAGTTTTTCTCAGAAAATGGTTTCATCAAATTCGGAGCTACCTACGTTGGCCGCACTGATTCTCGAGGAATTCAGACTCAAATCTACGGATTAGATTTTACAAAGTTAGCTGGCGAAAAGGCAAAACCGCAGTTTTTAATTAAATCAGAAATTCTATATCGCAACTTGAGCACGCCAGGATTTTCAGCAACTGAAGAGGTTGGCGCTTATCTATACTCAGAACGATTACTTAATGAAACTTGGTCAGCTGGAATTCGTGCAGATTTATTTTCTGAGTTGAGTCGCACCCAAGAAGCGGACTTATCCAAAAAAGAAAATCTCAATTATGCACTGACCCCGTCGATGATTTATCGCACTGGTGAATCCAGCATCTTAAGATTCAACTATACTTATCAAGTGCAAACAAACCAGGGTGAAAACGATCAATTAAACCAAAAGCTGGAACTGCAACTGGTTGCATATCTTGGCGATCACTATCACGAAGATTAGTTTTTATACGAAGAAATAATGGAATGACGGCTGAGCTTCGCGTTTTTGGCCGTCGACGTTGAAAAGACAAATCACTTCGGTGCGCACGCCTTTTTTCACATTAAATACAGTGAGGTCCGCGTTTTCGATGATTTGATGAAGGCCACGGCCTGCGCCGCCCTTATTAGTATTCAGGCTTCCGGCTTGGCCGCCATAACAGCTGATTAGATAATCGATGATGATGTCTTTGGTTAATGAACCAAATGGATCTTTTACCGACACCGCCAACATCACTCCATCACTACCATAACGGAGTGTTGACTGCTGGTGAGTATCAAGTTGAATTTCCTCTTTACGGGAAACGTGATTAAACAATGACTTTCCTTGGGAATCTACTGGGGCATCATAAATAGCATTCATCAGCATCTCTTCAGCCACAGTATTTACGCGGTCTAAAACGGTGCTGCGAATTCCCATCTTTTTAAAATACGCAAAAATATCTTCACGCAAAGATTCTCTTTGCGCTGAATGAGTGACCGTGCGGCTTTGCACGTCGACTCCCCAAGTAAGGTATTTTTCAATTCCAAATAGGTCTTTATTAAGAAGCTTGCTTAATGCAGTTAGTACATAGCGAATCGTGGCGTTCTTATCTTCCGCATCGCGGGAAATAATGTGATTTACGAAACGATTGTGCTCGAGGATTTTTAAATTGCCTTGAACATCTTTGCTCGTCAGAAGTACCGGGAAGGGAGAGGCTTTTTTATCTTGGACTTCTTTAAGCACATCCACGCAAGCTTCTTCACACAAAACGATGTCGTAAGTGTTTTCCGCTAAAAAGGCATTTCCCATGGCAGAATCACTGGCGATATCCAGTTGAACTCCGGTGCCACCTAAGGCCATGCGAATAGGAAGCTGCTGCTTTTTATCTGGTTCTACTAAAAGGACTTTTCCGCCCCCGCTTTTTTCAATGGCACTTTGTGCTTCATGAAGTTCGCGATTGAGGATCTCAAAGAGCCTTGCTTTTTCATTGGTGCGCATCAGGCGCTCAGTCAAAATGAAACAATAGATTTGAAATAGCAAAGCTTGAAAACGGTCTTTGTCTTTAGGATGAACGTGGGCAAAGTCTTCAGTTTTAATGATGAAACATTCAACTGGTGACAGCGCCTTAACCGTGGTTGAAGTGAGATTGGTGGTGATAACACTCATCTCGCCAAAAACTTCGCCCGGGGTTTCTAAGGTCGCAATGACTTCGCCGGATAATGAGACTTCGACTTTTCCAGATCGCAGGAAGAATAAAGAGTTATTCTTTTTGCCTTCTTGAAGAACGAAACTACCTGCTGCAAAGGACTCTGTATGAATCATTGTGGCAGTCTGCAAAAGCAGATCTTCACTAAATGATTTAAAGAAGGAAAACTGACGTATTTCCTTGGCGATTTCAGCAGGATGCATTCTCATGGATTTAATTATGTAATTAGTTGTCAGTTGTTGACCAGAATCGTGTTGAATATTTAGGAGAATCAAAGAAAATTAAGTCAATAGTCGGTATGTGACGGAGGTTTCAATTTGTATCCCTTAATTCCACTGGGTCCAACTTTCGGTATACCGACGTACTATCTGATTATCAGTCTTACTATTTGTCTCTGTCTTTATTGGTCCACACGCAGAGCTGGCACTTATCATCTTTCAAAGAAGTTGAGCCTCGACCTTGGTCTTCTGATTATGGTCAGTGGATTTATCGGCGGTCGTCTTTTTCATGTGCTCTATGAGGACTTTGCCTATTATCAACAATCACTGTGGCGCATTTTTGAATTCTGGAATGGCGGATTTGTTTTCTATGGTGGCGCCTTGTTAGGCGGTGTTTGTGGTTACCTCTTTTTAAAAAAGAAAGATCCAGCTCACTTAACTACGTATTTAGATATGCTTGCTCCCCTGCTTTGCTTTTCCTATGCGGCAGGAAGACTTGCGTGTTTGCTTGCAGGCTGTTGTTTTGGAAAATACTGCGAACTTCCCTGGGCCATTTCAGGCCGACATCCAACCCAAGCTTACGCCGCTTTGTGGGAAATGGGTGTTTTATTTATTTTGCTGGGAATTGAAAAAGGTGTTCGTGAAAACGGCAAGCCTACTTTATTTAAAAAATCAGGCAGTCTTTTTTATCTTTGGATGATTCTTCATTCCTTCGGACGCTTCCTAGTAGAAACTTTGCGTGATGATTTTAGGGGACCTGAACTAGGAATTTCAGTTTCGTCGTGGATCAGCGTCTTTATCTTTTTCTTTGGTGGATATTTATTATTAGCCAAACCTAAAAAAGGCTAATTCGGGTTCTGGCGAGTAGATACCTTTGCTAAAGTAGGTTTACTTTTAAGCATAGCCTTTTGCGACTGCACCATACCTACAAGAAGTAGAAGTAAAACACCGGCTAATATGAATGGAAAAGCTTTTTTCTTTTGCATAGGGGCTCAATATACCCAAGTATCGGCCTCCTCGGTGGAATCTTAACGCCCGTTGAAATCAATATAAAAGATGTAACAAAAACCGCGTCTCATAATGAGACAGTCCCCTCCGGCAGCGCCGGAGTGCAAACAAACCAGTGACACAAATTGGCTTCGCTTTGAAATTTTTAAACAGACTAGAGGCTTTTAGCTCTGATGTATTAGAGTTGGCCCGCCCCCTCTTGTGGCACAGCTCGTGAATTGCATTATGAGTGATGAAGAATTTTTTTAAAGAGAGGTCTGTTATGAAAAAGCTTTTTGTATCTATGTTGGCGATTTATTCAGCCTTCTGGATGACTGCCTGCGGGAAAGACGGCGGCGGAGGAACGAACGTAGTTCAAGTTCCGGTATGTGCTGCTGGTACAGTATGGAATGGAACTTCCTGTGTGGTTGGTGTAACTGGCTCGACAACTAATACATTTAGATATCGCGTACAAAGTTACTCTCGCGGTGATAACGCTGCCATTAAAAGTTTCCTAGAGTACGGACTTGATGTGTGCCGTGATAAAAACTCATCAGGTTACTATGATTGCGGTAACTGGGCTGCAAATGCTCTACAAGTGAGCATCGCTGGTACTTATAATACCGGTGGCTACTGCTACTCTAAGGGTCAAGTGACTCCATCATCATTAACTTTCAATTTGGCGATCCAACCGCCTCTTAATATGTACATCAACTATGGTACATTCTGGGGCGTGGCTCCAACTTACCGCTACAATGGTGTGAACATGACTGCGACTGGTAACCACGTTACTGATTGCAACACTGTGAGAATCATTGCGCGCTACGGGTTGTTTGATGTGACTCTTGATCTTGAAAATGCCAAGCTGACTCAAAACACAGTGCCATTTAAATTATGGTGGGGCTTTTCAAGTACATCTAGCGATGTCCCAAGCATCAATCCTCCACGCATCATCGGTTCAGGAACATTGGTACGCTACTAATTCCTTGATCCGAAGATCAGTCTAAGATTAGATCTAAAAATTATGACCGATACAAAAGCTAAACAGGTCAAATGCCCGCAGTGCGGGCGTTTGGCTTTGTACACACCAGAAAATCCTTATCGACCGTTTTGTTCTGAACGCTGCAAACTTATTGATCTTGGTGAGTGGGCCAGCGAAGGATACAAAATTCCAGTGAAACCTTCTTCAAGTGATTCTTTAAGTATAGATGATGAATACACCGAACCGTCGGATGATCATTCTGAAGATGCTCACTAAAGAAGCCGCGAGAGTCTTCGCCCGAGCGCCTTTCACATTTTACTATTGACGAACTTCTAATTTTGGATTTTCATGATCCGGTCATTGGATGACGAAGAGTTATCAGCAAGATTTATTTTTACAACGACGGACACATATAGGTGTCTAAAACAGGAGTTAACAATGAACAAAGCACAACTTATCGAAAAAATCGCTACTGAAACTAAAGTTTCTAAAGCTCAAGCTGAATCAATCTTGGATTGCGCTGTAGAAAACATCAAAAAAGCAGTTAAAAAAGGCGACGATGTTAAATTGGTAGGCTTCGGTACTTTCACAAAAGCTAAACGTAAAGCTCGCACTGGTCGCAACCCACAAACTGGTAAAGCAATCAAAATCCCAGCTTCTTGGGCTCCAAAATTCCGCGCTGGCGCAGAATTCAAATCAATGGTTAAGTAATCGTTCTTAAAAAACGATGCTAACTAAAAAGGCGTTCTTCGGAACGCCTTTTTTATTTTCCAAAAATGTCCCCTTCGTGTAGCCTTTCCCCATGGCACAATTCTCTCAAAAAGTTTCTAAAATCGGCGTCTACACTAGTGGTGGCGATGCTCCCGGAATGAACGCAGCAATTCGCGCCGTCGTGCGTGTTGGTATTGCGCAAAATCTTGAAGTTTACGGAATTCATAACGGCTACGTCGGTATGATGGATAATAAAATAGAACGACTGCAACTGCGTGATATGGCAAACATCATTCAACGTGGTGGAACTGTTTTAAAAACAGGGCGTTCTACTGAATTCATGAAACCTGAAGGCCGTGTGAAGGCAGCCCAACATTTAAAAGCTTTCGGCATTGATGCGCTTGTGTGCATTGGTGGTGATGGATCTTTCAGGGGTGCCCACGCACTTTGGGAAGAACATCAAATTCCATGCGTTGGTGTTCCTGGTACTATCGACAATGATATTTATGGAAGTGATAAAACCATTGGCTTTGATACCGCAGTTAATACAGCGCTTGAAGCAATCGATAGAATTCGCGATACAGCCGCCTCCCATGATCGACTTTTCATTATTGAAGTGATGGGTAGAAATTCTGGCTTTATTGCTTCGCATGTGGGACTTGCTGGTGGTGCGGAAGAAATCTTTGCGCCAGAAGGAAACACCACTGTTGATAAAGCTCTTGATAGAATCAAAGAAGCCAAATCCAGAGGTAAAACGAGCAGTATCATCATCACTGCCGAGGGACAAAAGCCTGGTCGAGCGTACGATCTTGCCGAAGCAATCCGAAAAAAATCGGGTATTGATGCGAAAGTTTCTATCTTAGGACACCAACAACGTGGTGGCTCACCTACAGCAGCTGATCGTATTTTAGCAAGCCGCATGGGTGCGGCCGCTGTGGATGCTCTGTTGAAAGGTTACTGCGATATTATGATAGGAACTGAAGGAGAAAGACTGATTCAAGTTCCTCTTGATCTCGTCACTAAACATGAGAAAAAAGCACAACTTGATTTGATTTCTCTAGCGAACATTCTCGCAACTTAATTTGATGATTCCTTTTTTATCTTGACCTCTTTTTTTCTTCGCAGAATATAGGTTATCCTAATTAGCATGAAGAAAAGAGGTCTTAATGAAACGCCTTCTCCTAGCGCTTGTCCTTGTTTTACCACTGGTTGGTGGTTGCACAAAAAAACAAAATGAAATTGTTATTGGTGAGTACGATTCTTTAACTGGAAGTGATGCTACTTTCGGATTGAGTTCAAATAAGGGCGTTCGTTTGGCCCTAGATGAAATCAATGCGGCAGGCGGAATCAAAGGTAAAAAGATCAGTCTTGTGACTCTTGATGACCAAGGTAAAAACGAAGAAGCCGCAGCGGCGACAACTCGCTTGATCACTCAGAATAAAGTTGTAGCGATCATTGGTGGGGTGGCTTCGGGTCGCTCTAAAGCAGCGGCTCCAATTGCGCAATCTCACAAAGTTCCGTTTGTTTCACCTGCTTCCACGAATCCAGATGTCACTAAAGCCGGCGACTATATTTTCCGCATTTGCTTTATCGATCCATTCCAAGGTTTTGTAATGGCGAAATTCGCAAACGAAACTTTGAAGCTTAAAAAAGTAGCGATCTTGCGTGACGTAAAAAATGACTACTCTGTAGGTCTTGCTGACGTTTTCAGAGATGAATTCAAAAAACGTGGCGGCGAAATTGTGACAGATATCAGTTACCAAGCTGGTGACATTGACTTCAAAGCACAATTGACTGAGATCCGCTCTAAAAATCCAGATGGCATCTATATTCCAGGATACTACACTGAAGTTGGTTTGATTGCTCAGCAAGCAAGACAATTAGGAATCAAAGCACCTCTGATGGGTGGCGACGGTTGGGATAGCGACAAACTTTCTGAAATCGGTAAAGACGCGATCAACGGTAACTACTATTCTAATCACTACACGACAGAATCTTCTGATCCGAACGTGACTGAGTTCATTAAAAAATTCAGAGCGAAATACAATGAAACGCCGGATGCCTTGGCGGCTCTTGGATACGACGCTGCAAAAATCTTAGCGGCAGCAATGGAACGCGCTGCTGACTTGTCAGGTCCAGCAATCCGTGATGAACTAGCAAAAACGAAAGATTTTGTGGGCGTTACGGGTAAAGTTTCTTTGAACGAAAATCGCGATGCAGTGAAAAGCGCGGTAGTTATCCAAGTTGAAGGAAAAAACCGTAAGTACGTATCCACAGTTACTCCATAACTGTTAACTCCGGCTTTACTGTCGGAGTAAGGAAATGTGCATGCATGATTTCATACAACATATAATCAACGGCATCAGTCTTGGTTCAATTTACGCTCTGATCGCCCTTGGTTACACGATGGTGTATGGAATCTTAAAAATGATCAATTTCGCCCACTCTGACGTGTACATGGTGGGCGCATTTGCCGCCTACTTCGCTGCCCGCCTTTTAAATATCGAAAACAATCCGGGCATTCTAACATTAGTTATACTTCTTATTGTTTCTATGGTGAGCTGCAGTCTATTAGGACTTGCGATTGAACGCCTCGCCTACCGCCCGCTTCGTGGCGCGCCCAAATTAAACATTCTTATCACTGCCATCGGGGTGAGCTTATTTTTGCAATTCGGTGGGCAGTTGGTTTTTGGCGCAGATCCAAAAGTTTTTCCGGATGTCATGAAGGACTTTGTTTTATTTAACATCGGCCCGGTTGAACTTAAATCTTTTGATGTGACCGTTTTAGTAGTCAGCATTATTGCGATGTTTGGACTGCAGTTCTTAATTTATAACACTAAATTAGGTCGGGCTATGCGTGCGGTCAGCGCCAATGCCTCTGTCGCAAGCCTTTTAGGCGTAAACCCTGATCGCATCATCGCCTTCACTTTCATCGTAGGCTCGTCACTTGCTGGTATCGGCAGCGTTCTAGTCGGCATGAAGTATCCAAAGATCGAACCGCTCATGGGCATGATGATTGGTCTTAAAGCATTCGTCGCAGCTGTCTTAGGTGGGATCGGAAACGTGCGCGGAGCCGTTCTTGGTGCGCTAATAATGGGTCTATCTGAAGAAATGGTCGTGGCTTATTTATCCAGTACTTACCGTGACGCTTTGGCGTTCGGAATCTTGATTGTTATTTTGATCTTTAAACCCGCAGGGCTTCTGGGCAAATACACAGTGGAGAAAGTCTAATGCATTTTTTAAAAAAGCCCCTTCTGTCTTTCTTAGGTCTGTGTGTTTTAGGATTTCTATTTGATTTCGGCTTAGATGCCTATTATCAGCTCATCATTTTATTTATCTTAGTGAATTGTTTAATGGCCATGAGTTTGAATCTTATCAATGGCTATACTGGGCAGTTTTCTTTAGGCCACGCTGGATTCATGGCCATTGGTGCCTACTTTTCAGCTTACGCAAATACTCACTGGGATATTTTGCCGCCCGTGGTTCAACCCCTTGAATACTTTATTTACGCCCTTTGCGGAGGCGGATTGGCTGCGGTCGCAGGGTTTCTAGTGGGCCTTCCTTCTTTAAGACTGAAAGGCGATTATCTTGCCATTGTGACTTTAGGCTTTGGTGAAATCATTCGCGTGGCTTTACTGAACACGGATTTCTTAGGTGGACCACGCGGTTACGCGAATATCCCGGGCTTTGGTTCCTTCCTGTTTTCATTTATTTTTGCCAGCGTCTGGCTTGTGATCTGTTTTTTCACTATCTGGAGAGTCATGCACTCCACTTTCGGCCGTGGCTTTTTAAGTGTGCGTGAAGATGAAATTGCCGCAGAATCAATGGGCATTAACACCACCCGCATGAAAGTTCGCGCCTTTGTTCTTTCAAGTTTCTTTGCTGGTGTTGCAGGATCTTTGTTTGCGCATTTTACTAACTTCATTAGCCCTTCATCGTTCACATTCTTGCAAAGCGTGAACGCCGTGATCATGGTTGTCCTAGGCGGTATGGGCTCTATGACGGGAGTTATTGTCGCGGCGGCGTTTATCACTATTATGCCAGAAGCCCTCCGTCCTTTGCAGGATTTAACGGGTGTTGATTTACGTATGGTGATCTATTCTTTGTCTTTGGTTTTAGTGATGATCTTGCGCCCTAAAGGACTTTTCGGCGACATGGAACTTTCTGATGTATGGAGAAAATATGTCCGACGTTCTGCTTGAGGCTAAAACAATCACCATGCAGTTTGGCGGTTTAAAAGCTGTCTGCGCTTTGGATTTCAGAGTGAACCGAGGTCAGCTAGCGGGTCTTATCGGGCCAAATGGTGCTGGCAAAACCACAGTGTTCAACATGCTGACTGGGGTTTACCAACCCACCCATGGTGAAGTGATTCTAGAAGGTCAATCACTGAAAGGTTTAAAGCCCTACGAAATTTCAAAGCGTGGCATGGCAAGAACCTTTCAGAACATCCGCCTTTTTAAAGGTCTGACTGTTTTAGATAACGTGATGATCGCAGGTCACCAGCACATGAAATATTTGATGGCTGATTCCATTTTGCAAACGCAGCGGTTCTTGAAAGCAGAACAAGAACTGCAAGAAAAATGCATGAACCTGCTTAAGATTTTTCACTTGGAAGAAAAAGCCCATAAACCTGCAAACAGTCTTCCCTACGGCGAACAACGAAAACTTGAAATCGTAAGAGCCCTGGCAACAGATCCTAAAATCATTTTATTAGATGAACCAGCAGCGGGAATGAATCACTCTGAAACCCACCGCCTGATGGAAACCATCGCACAGATCCGTGAACAGTTTAAATTGACAGTGCTTTTAATCGAGCACGATATGAAACTGGTCATGGGGATTTGTGAAAACATTTTCGTTCTAGATCACGGTGTGAAGATCGAAGAAGGCACCCCGGAACAAGTTCAAGGTTCTAAAAAAGTGATTGAAGCTTACCTGGGTGTTGAGGAGCATGCATGAGTGCACCGCTATTAACGGTTGAAAACCTTGAAGTTTTTTATGGCGCCATTCAAGCACTGAAAGGTGTGAGTTTTACAGTCCATGAAGGCGAAATCGTTTCTTTGATTGGCGCAAATGGAGCTGGAAAAACCACAACTTTAAGAGCAATCTCGGGGTTAGTACCCAATATCGGTCAGATTTCTTTTGCCGGTGAAAACCTGAACTCAGTTCCCACTTATAAACGCGTAAGTTTAGGTATTGCTCAATCCCCTGAAGGTCGCGGTGTATTCCCGCAAATGAGTGTCCTAGAAAACCTGGAGATGGGCGCTTATTCACGCAAGGATAAAGCCCAAGTCAAAGCCGACTTTGAAATGTGTTATCAACTATTCCCACGGCTAAAAGAACGCCTGCACCAAATGGCAGGAACTTTATCCGGTGGTGAACAACAGATGCTCGCAATCAGCCGCGCGCTGATCTGCCGCCCAAAACTGCTTTTGCTGGATGAACCTTCACTGGGTTTAGCACCAATCATTGTGGCGCAGATTTTTGAAATTATTAAAAAGCTTAATGCCGAAGGTATGACGATTTTGCTTGTAGAGCAAAACGCACGTATGGCCTTAAAAATTTCCCACCGTGCTTACGTTTTAGAAACTGGCCGAGTCGTTATGCAGGACTCAGCCCAGAATCTTTTAGACAACGACGAGGTCAGAAAATCCTATCTAGGAGTATAGGTTTTCTTAACCCGATTCTTTTCAACGACAGCCATAATAATCCCACAGAATGCCACTAAACGAATGAGGAACACCCATGTGTGGGCCTCATTTTCGGCATTAATAAAAAGAAAAATACATCGCTCAATCGCTAAAAGAGCAAATGATCTTGAAAAATAGAGGAAAAACTTATCACGGGTTTTCTGCCAGAATCTGAAAAAGAAAAGACTGATGATAAGAAAGTTCATCATAACTCCACCATAGATGAACTGATTAATTAGAGTAATGTCCATCAGATGGTCTCCTCAACCAGGCCGAAAACAAGAAGGCTTGTAGCCGTTAAAATTGTCAAAGACCGGATTAGAGATAAATCATACAAATCGCCAATGTGATAATCGACCGCTAAGAGAAAATTATTAAAGGCAATGCCTATAAAGCAGAGACTGCTCCAGAAAAGTAAACGGGTTTTATTATTTTTATAAGCGCGCATTAACACGAAAGCGCATCCCAAACTCATTAAAGAGCATAGAATATAAACGATGGAGGCCATTCTTCAGTCCTTTTTAATCTTGAAGGCATCAGCAAAGCCACGAATGCTATCAATGGGTTGAGAGTAGATATGATTGATCACCGTTGCGCGGTGAAGGTTATAATATTGTTCAAGCTGATCCACTATTGCGTTCCAATAGTTTTCAGAATTGTATTTAAAGCAGTCATTTTGAGTTGGGACTACGAAGCCCTTAGATACCAACACCGCCAATTGCGAAGCCGCATAGTCGACGTTGGTGCGCATTTCCTGGCTTAGATGACGAGCGCTCCATTCTTTTTCAGAATTTTGCTTCATCATCAAAAGCATATCTAACAATGCAACAGAATGAACATTCTGTTTGATAAACTCTCTGACTTCCTCGGGGATCTTAGTGAACACGCTCTTCACCACCAAACCGGATTTCAGACCGTAGGTCTAAAAGCAAATCCACCAATTCGTTAAATTGAATTGGTTTTGTTATATGTTCATCACAACCCGCTTCAATACTGCGGTCCTTTTCCTCAGGAAGAGCATGGGCCGTGAGGGCAATGATCAGTCCAGAATATCCTTTATCACGCAATTGGCGAGTCGCCTCGTAACCATCGATATGCGGCATCTGTACGTCCATCAAGATGACGTCGTAATAATTCGACGAAGCTTTTTCAATGGCTTCAATACCATCGCTAGCAATTTCAACTTCCGCTCCGGCGATATTTAGGAAATGCAACATCAGAGCCTGATTGTCGGCCACGTCTTCGACCAACAAAATTTTCATTCCGTGTAAACGATTATCCATTTTTAGGTTTTTGCCACGACTTGAAACATTGAATTCAAGATTTTCAAGGAACGGAGCTTCTTTTGTTGATGACGTTTGAATTTCAACTAGGAAATGGCTGCCTTTTCCAAATTCAGATGAAACAAGCTTGATATCACCACCTAAGGCTCTAGCTAACTCGCGAGATAAAGAAAGTCCCAGCCCCGTACCGCCAAACTTTCTAGTAGTAGAGGCATCCTCTTGCACAAATGGTCTGAACAGGCGCTCTACGTTTTCCGGCTTAATTCCAACGCCGGTATCAATCACATGAATATGTAACGGCGTTCTTCCATTTGCGGTTTGATTTGGCAGCCATTCCAAACTTACCGTCACACTGCCGTGCGGAGTAAATTTAATCGCATTGCCCACAAGATTGCTTAAAATCTGTCTTAATCTAGTCGGATCGCATTTGATGAATCTTGGAATTGGTGAGCGCAAATCGAATTTTAATTCAATTCCACGGTCCTTAGCTGGCAACTGCATTAATGCGTGAATATCAGACAAGAGTGTCCCAAAGTTAATGTCGATATTTTCAATCGTCATCATTCCAGATTCCACTTTTGAAATATCTAAAATTTCATCAATGATTTTTAAAAGATGCCCAGCGTTTCTTTGCACAGTGTGAATACATTGAGTGCGCTTTTCTGCAGTTTGGTTGCTATCAAGCATCAGCTCCGTAAAGCCTAAAATCACATTCATCGGCGTTCTGATTTCGTGACTCATATTTGCAAGGAAACTTGTTTTTGCACGATTAGCAGCTTTGGCCTCGCGTTCTGCTGACACCAAGCGGATCTCGGTCATCTTGCGATCATGGATGTCGGTACACGTACCTAGCCAGTTCATGATTTGACCAACACCATTTAATTCAGCAACTGCTTTAATCCAGAACCAACGGTAATTTCCTTCTTTATCTAAAATTCGGCATTCAACGTCGAAAGGTGAGGCATCAGTCATGGACACTAACCAATGCTTAAGGAAATTTTTTAAGTCCTCATGGTGCATGGCTAACTGCCAACCTGAGCCGACACTGGCTTCGGGTGAAAAACCCGTGTAACTTGACCAGAATTCGTTGAAATAATCCATGCTGCCATCAGCTTTTGCTCTCCACACGACATGGGGAATGGCATTGGCTAGGTTGCGGTAGCGCTTTAGGCTTTCAAGTTCAAGCTCGGTAAGTCGCAAATATCTTTCACGACGTTCGCTTTCTCTGATGATTTCAGCTTGCTCACGAAGTCGCTTGGCCTTGCGGTAAAGCTCTACGAAGACTTGAACCTTAGAGCGCAAAATCTGCGGTTCAAAAGGCTTAAAAATGTAATCAACAGCGCCGACCTCGTACCCTTTGTAAATGTATTGGTCATCCTTGTTGATGGCCGTAACAAAAATAATCGGACGAAGTTTATAGTTAGGATGTTGGCGAATTCTTAAAGCGGTTTCAAATCCATCCATCTGAGGCATTTGTACATCAAGCAAGATCAAACCAAAATCATAGTGATCCAGAAGATCCAAAGCCTCTTGTCCAGACTGAGCTTTTACCAAATTAACATCTGGCAAGTTTAAGACGGCTTCTAAAGCAATCAGGCCGTCTATTCTATCGTCTACGATTAAAACATCTACATTAGACATAATGATTCCTACGTCGCAGAGACTTTAGGTTTAAGCCAGTTATACATCACCGATAACAGATGTCCTTCATCCACTGGTTTAGTGACGTAATCAGAAGCCCCGGCTGCCAGACATTTTTCACGATCCCCTTTCATTGCTTTCGCAGTTAAAGAGATGATTGGAATGTCTTCAAAACCAGGCAACTTACGAATCGCTGATGTAGCTTCTAAGCCGTCCATTTCAGGCATCATCGTATCCATTAGCACTAAATCCGTATCCGGATTTTCAATCAAAGTACTTACACCTTGATTGCCGTTTTCAGCAAAAATCACCACCATGCCACGCATTTTTAGAACACTCGAAAGTGCAAACACGTTTCTAACATCGTCATCAACGATCAAGACTTTTCTTCCACTGAAATCAGCGTCTTCAGGCAACTGAGTGCTTACGTTGACTTCTTCCACTTTAGGATTATTCAAAGCTGACTCTAAGTTTTTATATTTCACTGGTAAGTAAAGAATGAAGGTACTTCCTTCGCCAGGAGTACTTTCAACTTCAATGAGTCCTCCCAATAAACGCGCAATTTCCCTGCTGATCGTTAAACCAAGTCCAGTGCCACCGTATTTACGGCTAGTGGTTCCATCAGCTTGTTGGAATGCTTCAAAGATCAGCTTTTGTTTTTCAGGCGGAATACCAATACCTGTATCACTTACTTTGAATGCAATCAGTTCTGGATGGGTTTTTTCAGTCGTGATTTGCAATTTTACTTCGCCACGTTCAGTGAATTTGAAAGCGTTAGAAAGCAAGTTTTTCAAAATCTGATGAAGTCGATTTTCATCCGAGATCAGAGTTCTTGGAAGAGTCGCGTCCATCTCGATTGTGAAATCCAAACCTTTGTGCTCGGCAACCGGTCTGAAAGTTTGATCGATGTATTCACGAATTTCATTTAAGTGAACCGACTTCGGTGTAATTGGCATTTTGCCAGCTTCCACTTTAGAAAGATCCAAGATCTCATTGATCAAAGCTAACAAGTCTTGACCTGCAGAATGGACGGTAGATGCAAACTTCACTTGTTCGGTGCTTAAGTTTTTATCGCGGTTGTCAGCTAAAGTCTTAGATAGAATCAATAAGCTATTCAGCGGCGTGCGCAGCTCATGGGACATGTTCGCTAAGAATTCTGATTTATACTTAGAAATCAACGACAGCTGTTCTGCTTTTTCTTCTAAAGATCTTGAAGCAAGCTCGACCTCTTGGTTTTTAACTTCAAGAAGTTTTGCTTTATCTTCTAGTTCTTTTGCTTGCGCTTCAAGTTCCGCATTTGAACGTTTCAATTCTTGCAGAAGTTGTTCAGTACGCATGCTTGAAGAAATCATGTTCAGGATAACGCCGATGGAATCCATCAACTGATCCAAGAAGTTGATATAGTTCTGACTGAATGGCACAAGAGATGCCAATTCAATCACCGCTTTTAATTCACCCTCGAATAGAACCGGAAGCACGATAATGCTGCGTGGTTTTTCTTCGAATGTGCTTGAACTGATCACGATGTAATCGTCTGGAGCACTAGATAACAAAATACGTTTTTTCTCAAACGCACATTGACCCACCAGGCCTTCTTTCAGGCGATACTTATTAGAGACATGCTTTCTTTCCGTGAAGGCATAGCTAGCGATAAGATTTAGAGTTTGCTCCCCTTTGTCATCGCTATCGACCATAAAGAAGGTGCCTTGGCGGGCCCCTACTAGTGGAGTCAATTCAGACATGATCAACTGAGCCACGGAAGTAATACTTCTTTGACCTTGCATCATGCCCGAGAACTTAGCGAGGTTGGTTTTCAACCAGTCCTGCTCGTTATTTTTTTGAGTCGTATCTTTAAGATTTGCGATCATCTGATTGATGTTTTCAGAGAGCGCCGCAACTTCGCCTTCAGCTTCGACCGTGATAGAACGGGTTAAGTCACCTTTTGTTACCGCCGTAGATACTTCTGCGATGGCACGAACTTGTGTCGTTAAGTTTCCGGCAAGCTGATTCACGTTGTCGGTTAAGTCTTTCCAAGTACCAGATGCCCCCGGTACGCTAGCTTGACCACCTAGTTTTCCCTCGATTCCCACCTCGCGGGCAACCGTTGTTACCTGGTCAGAGAAAGTACGAAGAGTGTCAGTCATAGAGTTGATGGTTTCAGCTAATGCTGCCACTTCCCCTTTTGCTTCAAGGACGAATTTTTGATTCAAATCACCATCAGCAACGGCAGTTACGACTTTGATGATACCACGTACTTGCGTCGTTAAGTTTGACGCCATGATATTTACGTTGTCAGTTAAGTCTTTCCAAGTACCCGCAACACCAGGCACGTGGGCTTGGGCACCCAGTTTACCTTCGATACCTACTTCGCGAGCAACCGTAGTTACTTGATCCGCAAACGTACGAAGAGTGTCGGTCATTGAGTTGATGGTTTCAGCTAGGGCTGCAACTTCCCCTTTGGCTTCAAGAACGAATTTTTGATTTAAGTCACCGTTTGCTACGGCAGTTACGACCTTAACGATACCACGTACTTGCATCGTTAAGTTTGATGCCATGATATTCACGTTATCAGTTAAGTCTTTCCAAGTTCCAGAAACACCACGTACTTCTGCTTGTCCACCCAGTTTACCTTCAGTACCCACCTCTTTCGCAACACGAGTCACCTCGCCCGCAAATGTGTTTAACTGATCCACCATCGTATTGATTGTGTTTTTAAGTTCTAGGATTTCACCTTTGGCATCTACGGTGATTTTTTGAGATAGGTCACCTGTTGCAACGGCAGTCGTTACTTTAGCGATGTTACGAACTTGCGCAGTTAAATTACCCGCTAATCCGTTTACGTTATCCGTTAAGTCTTTCCATGTACCAGAAACACCGCGAACTTCAGCTTGTCCGCCCAGTTTACCTTCAGTACCTACTTCCTTTGCCACACGAGTTACCTCGGCAGCAAATGAGTTCAGCTGATCCACCATGACGTTGATGGTATTTTTAAGTTCAAGGATCTCGCCTTTGGCATCAACCGTAATTTTTTGTGACAAGTCACCTTTTGCTACGGCTGTTGTTACTTTTGCGATGTTACGTACTTGGTCTGTTAAGTTCCCAGCTAAGCTGTTTACGTTATCAGTTAAGTCTTTCCAGGTTCCAGAAACCCCTTTTACGTCGGCCTGTCCACCTAGTTTTCCTTCAGTACCCACGTCTTTTGCCACACGAGACACTTCGGCCGCGAATGAGTTCAACTGATCCACCATGACGTTAATGGTATTTTTTAATTCAAAGATTTCACCTTTGGCATCAACGGTGATTTTTTGTGACAAGTCGCCCTTCGCAACCGCAGTTGTTACTTTCGCGATGTTACGTACTTGGGCAGTTAAGTTACCGGCAAGACCATTTACGTTATCGGTTAAGTCTTTCCACGTACCCGACACCCCTTTTACTTCCGCTTGTCCACCCAGTTTTCCTTCAGTACCAACTTCTTTCGCCACACGAGTCACCTCGGCAGCAAATGAGTTTAACTGATCCACCATGATGTTGATGGTATTTTTAAGTTCTAAGATCTCGCCTTTCGCATCAACTGTGATCTTCTGAGATAAGTCACCTTTTGCAACGGCTGTTGTTACTTTTGCGATGTTACGTACTTGGGCTGTTAAGTTACCAGCAAGACCATTTACGTTATCTGTTAAGTCTTTCCAAGTTCCAGAAACACCGCGAACTTCTGCTTGTCCACCCAGTTTACCTTCAGTACCCACCTCTTTTGCCACACGAGTTACCTCGGCAGCGAATGAGTTTAACTGATCCACCATCGTGTTAATGGTGTCTTTAAGTTCTAAGATCTCACCTTTGGCATCAACCGTGATTTTTTGTGATAAGTCACCGGTCGCAACTGCTGTTGTTACTTTTGCGATGTTACGAACTTGCGCTGTTAAGTTACCTGCTAGACCGTTAACGTTATCGGTTAGGTCTTTCCAAGTACCAGACACCCCTTTTACGTCTGCTTGTCCGCCCAGTTTACCTTCAGTACCAACCTCTTTCGCCACACGAGTTACCTCGGCTGCGAATGAACGAAGTGTATCCACCATTGTATTGATGGTGTCTTTTAGTTCTAAGATTTCACCTTTGGCATCAACTGTAATTTTTTGTGATAAGTCGCCGTTTGCAACCGCAGTGGTTACTTTTGCGATGTTACGAACCTGCGCTGTTAAGTTGTTCGCAAGACCATTCACGTTGTCAGTTAAGTCTTTCCAAGTTCCTGACACACCTTTTACGTCGGCCTGACCACCCAGACGACCTTCAGTACCTACCTCTTTTGCCACACGAGTCACCTCGGCTGCAAATGAACGAAGTTGGTCCACCATGACGTTGATTGTATTTTTAAGTTCTAAGATCTCACCGCGGGCATCAACCGTAATTTTTTGAGATAAGTCACCGTTTGCTACGGCCGTTGTTACCTTCGCGATGTTACGTACCTGCGCTGTTAAGTTATTCGCAAGACCGTTTACGTTGTCAGTTAAGTCTTTCCAAGTACCAGATACCCCTTTTACGTCCGCCTGACCACCTAGACGACCTTCGGTACCCACCTCTTTTGCCACACGAGTTACTTCGGCTGCGAATGATGAAAGCTGATCCACCATGACGTTGATAGTGTTCTTAAGTTCGAAGATCTCGCCCTTAGCATCAACCGTGATTTTTTGTGACAAGTCCCCTTTCGCAACGGCTGTGGTTACCTTTGCGATGTTACGTACCTGGTCCGTTAAGTTCCCGGCTAGGTTGTTCACGTTATCGGTCAAGTCTCTCCAGATACCGCTGGCTCCGCGAACGTCTGCTTGTCCGCCGAGTTTTCCTTCAGTACCCACCTCTTTCGCAACACGCGTTACCTCAGAGGCGAATGAATTCAGCTGATCCACCATCAGATTTACCGTGGTACCGATACGAAGGAACTCCCCTTTGACCGTACGGCCATCGATTTCTAGGGACATCTTTTGTGACAAGTCACCCTTTGCCACCGAGGTGATTACGCGGGCAACCTCTTGAGTGGGTTGCACCAGATCCCCGATCAGAAGATTCACAGAGTCGACACTCGTCGCCCAAGCGCCTTTGACCGAACCCATAGAGACACGTTCGTTCATTCGACCTTCTTGACCTACTGTCGAGCGAACACGGACAAATTCGTTGGCCATGTTTTCGTTTAGCTCGATGATGTCGTTTAGAACTTCACCGATCTCGGCGATGATCCCTTCGTTTTCTACTGGCATACGCACAGAGAAATCGCCGCGGCGCACAGCCTTCACTGTAAAGAGAAGTTGTCTTAACTGCTCTTTAGATTCAGAAGCTGGCTTGATACCATCTTGCAGGGAAGCGTTTAAGAAAGCGGAGTGAGATACAGGTTGGCCTTTATTGCTCTTAAAAGCCTTTGCTTTCACTTTTTTTGCGGGAACGGAATCAACGACAACATCAATATCAGATTTCGCCACAGGGAGCCTCCATTGAGGCTTATCGCTTAACACCTGTCTATGCACATTCAGAAAACAAAATACTTTGATCGAATTCAAAAATGAAAAACCGCAGCATTACTGATCCATCATTTGAATACGTTAATCCGATCAGCAGGCGTTAAATGTTCAGAGTTTACTCAGGTATCTCAGTTAAGGTCTTGTGAATCGGGTATAAAGTCGAAAAATTCGCTGTCCGCAATGTAAAAAAAATTTTACGCTGAAGTTTTTTTTGTTTAAAAAAAGTTTGTCATTTGAAACAGAGCCGCAAACTTAACTTTCCAAATTATCTTTACAAATTGCCCACGGGACGGAGCAGCAGCCCTCACTCGTTAAAGAGTCTGTAAAAAGTTTTGAACTTCATCCCAGTACATTTGATGATCTGATAGGTTGTTGTGATCGCCACCTTCAATAGTCACAAATTTTAAAGGCTGCGCTGTAGGAATTTGCGCAAGCTTCATTCCTTGGGAAAATGGAACGATGGAATCTTCAGTCCCATGCAGAATAAGAATTTTTCCCTGTGAAAGTGGTAGCCACTCGTCAGATCTAAATTTGTAACGAACTAGGAATGAAGGCACTTGCGGAAATAGAATTTTCGCGAGCTCGATCCCACTAAAAAATGGAGTTTCTAGAATGACTCCGTCACAGGGATTTTTTGCAGCTAAAAAAGTCGCAACACCAGTGCCGATAGAGCGGCCAAAGATAACCATCTTGGTAGAGACATTTTCCGTAAGTTGATTAATAAAGAGTTGGCCGACATTACGCAAATCTTCTTCAGACTTGATGCGACCTTGGCTTTTTCCATATCCAGGATAATCAATAACAACTATATCCCACGATGTCTTTGCAGCGAATTCTTCACCAAAGTAGCCCCAAGAATCTAAAGCTCCTGCATTACCATGGAAGAAAAAAACAATGCCTTTTGACTCTTCCTTGGCTTTAAAACGAAGAGCGTAGACATCTTTTTTATCGTAAGTAATTTTTATTTCTTCAGGAGAACTTGCAAAAGAAAACTTATAGTCTTGAGGGAGTACTGTTGGAAAAAAAATCAAGCGCTCTTGATAATAGTAGACCCCGCCTGCAAAAAGCACGAGGACTATTAAAATAAAAAGTGCGATCTTTATTATAAAAGCCATGGATTTTAAGACATCTTCTGCAGAAGGATTTCAAACTCAGTTCCGCGACCGTCTTTAACAGGACTTTTCACCGAGGCTTTTCCGTCGTGGGCTTCAACAACCGCCTTAACGAAAGTTAAACCTAAGCCCATGCCATATTCGGTCCGGCTTTTATCGCTGCGATAAAGCTTTTGCCAAATCATTGCATGTTCATCTGGGGAAATACCGGGCCCCGTGTCCGTAACTCTTAAGATCACGTTTTCCGTTTGATTGATAGTTTCGATAGTGACTTCGCCACCTTCTGGAGTGTACTTATGGGCATTATCCAAAAGATTTGCAATCACGCGACTGATAAGACGCGCATCCACCATGGCCCAATCATGACTGTCTAATTTTTTGATGACCGTGATGTTCTTTTCTTCGAAAGCCATTTCATACAAATCCATGATCTCGTTTACCAGATCACTAATAAATTTCTTTTCAAGTTTCAGTTTCTTACTGCGATTTTCTGCCTCAGTAATGTCAGTGAGTACTTGAAGGAAATTTAGGATTTTATCTGAATTTTCAAAACAACTTTGCAAAGCTTCTCGATATGTATCGACATCGGCTTCGGCCATGAGCGCTAGTTCCGCTCTGCCACGAAGTCTTGTCACGGGTGTACGGATATCATGGGCCAAATGGTCAAAGGCTTCACGAAGGCCATTTACCAGGCCTTCGATTTTATCAAGCATCTTATTATTAAGGATTTTAAGCTCTTCAAGCTCATCATCGCCGCCGCCGATGGGTACGCGCGTAGATAAAGACCCACTTTCGATCTTTTTCATAGAAGTCAGAAGCTCACGAACTGGAGTGAGGGTCTTATTAGAAAGATAGAGCCCACCCAAGAATCCTACGAGGGCAACCGGTAACAATATCCACCAAAAAACCCTTTGAATATTGCGCAGCTGCTTACCCATGGAAACAGTACTTTTGCTAACAGCTAAATAATTCCCATCTTTCAGTTGCTTACCCAACACAAAGATAGCGGCATCTGCCCCTTCCTCGGAAAGGGTGAAATGAAAGGTGTTCTTGGTTTGGTTAAGAACTTCCGTTCTTAGCGCATCAATATCGATTTTAAAGACATTGTTTTCAGGTTCATGGATAAAGAGCAGCTCTCCGCGAGGCGAAAGCAACGCGACTAACAGATCATGATCATGATCGTCATTAGGAACCTTTTCAAAATACTCTTCCAGATTTTTTGTGCCTTGGCTCTCTACACGACTGCTGTATTCAGCTAGGTTTGCTCCAAGCAAAGCCAATTCTTGATCTTCAAAGGTGTTATAGATTTGAAAGTAAAGAAAGCTGAAGATGATCGTTGAACTGAGAATCAGCACTAAAGAGTACGCGAGCGTCAGTTTAGTGCTGATTCTGAAGAGAGTCGGCTTAAGACGACTTAAGAACATATCCTACACCTCTGACCGTATAAATAAGGCGTGTAGGGAAATCTTTTTCCAATTTGTTGCGCAGACGACATACTAAAACGTCTACCACGTTTGTTTGAGGATCGAAATCATAATTCCAAACTTCTTTTAGAATAGTTTGTTTTCCGATGATCTTGTTTGGATTGCTCATGAATAAATCAAGAAGAACGAATTCTCTTTCTTGAAGATCTAGCTTGCGACCTGCACGAACAACATCACGGTTTAAGCGGTTCAATTTTAAATCTTGGAAAACCAACTGAGTTACTTCAGAAGCTTTCTGAGCACGCTTTAACAAGTTTTTCACACGGATCTGAAGTTCAGCCATAGCGAAAGGTTTTGTCAGATAATCATCGCCACCCATGCTTAGACCTTTTAAGCGGTCATCAAGTTCGCGAAGTGCGCTAAGAATTAAGATTGGTGTATTCACTTCTTTTTCACGAAGAGATTTTGCGAAAGTGTAACCATCCATTTCAGGAAGCATCAAATCCAGTACAATGATATCGTACTGATTTGTAAGAGCGCGTTCGTAAGCGCGACGACCGTTGGATTCAACTTCCACATCGCCTTCAAGCTCGCCCAATCCTTGTTTCACAATCGTTGCGATCTCGTTATCGTCTTCTACAACTAAGCATCTCATTGCAGTATCCCCCATTACGTACCCGTTAATTTGTGAGGCCAGCATATATCAGGTTTGTTTTAAAACAGAAGCCACAAATTTAATTATAACCACTAAACAACCCTTTATTACACACTTTTAATAGCATCCCCCTCTAGAATTGCAAAGATGAAATCCCAACCCTCTAGATAGGCGCTTGACAGCGATACACTAGTTACAAATCTGCCAAAAATGCAAAAAACCCTATCCACAAGGCGCAGTTAAAAATCTTTGATTTCAAAGCAAAAACCTAAGAGCAAAAAACAGCAATCTTCTCTCTATGGGAGCTAAAAAAACAGGCTCCCGGGTCAGAGGAGCCTGTTCGACATGGTATTAGGATTTAGACTGGGAAACTATTAGCGTTTCAACTGAATCACTTCGTTAAGAAGTTCATCTGTCGTCGTGATTGTCTTCGCGTTGGCTTGGAAACCACGTTGGTTTTGGATCATGTTTACGAACTCAGTCGCAAGGTCTACTGTTGATCTCTCTAGAGATTTAGCAAACAACTTACCACGACCAGCAGCGCCTGGAGCACCCATTGAAGCTGCACCTGACTCACGAGATTCTTTCAAACGGTTGTTACCAACTTTGAACATCGCTTCTGGATTTTCGAATTTCGCAAGAGCGATTTGCGCTAAGTCAGCCGCTTGTCCGTTAGAGTAAACCGCTGTCAAAGTACCTTCATCGTTGAATGAAAGACCAGTGATTGTACCGGCAGCCGCACCGTCTTGATTCCAAGAAATCAAGTCAGAGTTTTTACCGTATTGTTTTGTACCATCAAGACCTTTACCGCCGTCTTTAATCGCGTCACCGAAGTTCAATTTCACTTGTTGGTCTTGAAGAGCACCACCAGCGAAGTTGAAGTTAGATTCAGTTGTTTCTTGGCTATCAAGTTTACCGTCAACAGTGAATTTCAATTTACCAGCGCACACTTGAGACAACATGCCTTCTTCGCCGCCAGTAACTTCTTTACCGTCAACCAAACCTTTGAATTCCCACTCACGGTCCGCAGTTTTGTTAAAGAAGAAGCTAACAAGGTGTTTGTTACCTTGAGAGTCATACATCTCAACACCAGTTGAATAGTGAGAAGTTGTATATGGATCTTTGATATCGAACTTTTTAGTCGCATCCATACGAGAATCCAAGTTCAAATCCATTTTGATTTCTTTAGTTCCTTTAGCTGGAACTAGCGCACGAGGGAATTTAATATCAGTCATTTTGTTAACGATATTTCCCTTTTCGTCTGCCGCGAAACCTTGAACTTTTTGATTGTCGTTAGTTACTAGGTAACCTTCTTTATCAAAGTGGAAAGAACCGTCACGAGTGTAAGACTCGCCATCAGAACCTTTAACTTTGAAGTAACCGTCACCAGAGATAGCAAGGTCAGTTACTTTTTCAGTAGCATCTACGTTACCTTGAGAAAGGATTGGGTTTACTGCACCGATCTTTACACCACGGCCGATTTGGTTACCACCAAGAATACCTTTTAAGTTTTTAGAGATAATGTCTTGAAACTCTGCGCGGCTGGCTTTGAAACCAATCGTGTTTGCATTGGCGATGTTGTCCCCGATAACGCCCAAAGCTTCGCCTTGCGCAGTCATACCAGACACACCCGTGTAAAGAGATGATAAAATACCCATGTGACCTCCATGTCGTTGACGTCTTCAATCGGAATCCGTCGTTTGGAGGGCCTCCTCTGCGAGGACCAGCCCTAAATATTAAATTGTGCAATCATTGCTATCTGTCTCTTCAGGACAGCTTCACAATTTATCCGCCGTAGCTCATTCATGAGCGAAGGTGGATTCGTGCGTTTAGATAACCACCGTTGAGTCGATGTTCGTGAACACATTTTCTTTCAATGCATTCTTGTCCATCACAGTCACAACTGTGTTGTTCTTCACGCTGACGATCAGTGCCGAGTCATTCATTAACACTAATGAATCCTTGGAACCTTTCGCCGCCGCTCTCGAGATCGCGTCTGACAGCTTAGAGATATCCTCTGGAGAATAACTAATTCCCCGGGTTCTCATACGCTCAATCGCGTGGTTCGAGAACTTCACTCCTTCAGCAGCCTTGGCAAGGGCTTGAGGATTTACTTGTCCGATGTTGTTTTGTGGCTTCGTGCCTACAACATCTTTCAAGGTGTCCTTGAAGGAAGGTCCACCGTCGTTCAGGTTTGGTTGTTTAACCTTGCCTGGCGTCTGTGGAACGAGTTGATCAAATGTCTGAATCTTCTTTAAGTCGACCATTACCTCGCTGTCTCCTTAGCCAGCTTCTCCATCATGCCTCTGTCTAATCCGACTGATTCCATGATATTCGATTTTGCTATAGGAGCAGAGTTAGTAGAAGTCTTTTGTGCTTCAACACTTGCCTCTTTCACAGTTTGTCCTTTAGCATCATCTTTCTTCAAGTCTAGGTTTGTAACATCATTTATTTTCTGGTCGTTACTCATAAGACGAGGGTCCGTAATCTTTTTCACGTCAGAGAAACGAATCGCTTGGTTTCCTACGTGCAGAACCGGTCCTTCACTTGAATAACTTACGCCTGTGATCACTCCGTCGAAGTCAGATTTAATACCTATCTTTTTACCATCAGCAGTTTTTCCCTCTGCGATGAATGAATATTCTCCTGCTGGAGTTTTCATTGCTCTTTCGTCTTCACCGTTCCAAGTAAGTTTGTTTTCACCTTGCTTCAAACCGCGAAGATTGTAAGTGCGAACGATATTTCCCTCTGGATCGCGAACTTTCACAGACACTTCTGCAGCGTCCATTGGCAGACTGAATTTGAAATCGTGTTCTTTATCATTCGGTCCGCGCACAACTTTCGAAGAATCACCCGCAACTGCTTTACCGATCAAGTTCAGAGCTTGGAAATTTTCAGTCGGCTTTTGACCTTCTTTCATTCCTTCCAACGTTCTGTTCATGTTCTGCATTTGCTCTAGTGAAGAGAAGTTGGCAAGCTGTGCTGCCATCTCATGGCTCTTCATTGGGTTCGTTGGATCTTGATTCTTCATTTGTGTCAGCATCAATTTAAAAAACGCATCTTTATCCAAATTAGGATTACCAGCAACGCGCGCTTTCTTAGATGGGTCAGTCCAATTGGCATCGGCGATTTTATTTAAGACCGCGCCAACGTCTTCTCCACCCAATTTATCTTTGTCATGGGCACTGATATTAGACGCACCTGGGTTTTCCGCTTTTGCTTGCGTTTTTCCGAAGGCGTTTACTCCTAATTTTGTACCTACGACAGTCATGCGTTCTCCTCTTAGTTATTTAAGTCTATGCTACTAAATTTAAACCGGATCCTTTTCCTTCGACACCGCGAGTGCGAGCTGTGCTTGCAGCTTCCACAGGTTGAAGAGGATCACGTTGTTTTGCACCATAACCTTTTAGATTCGGAACTTCAGAATAGCCTTCACGACGTCCTTGTGAACCGAAGTTCTCATTGAACTGATTCCAGAATTGGCGAGTTTGCTGATGCTGATCTCTTCCGTTCATATTAGTTTGGTTTTGCGTAGCAGTATCCGCAGATGTCGAATTAACTACATCCACCTTTACATTTTCCATTGAGAGCTTCTGAGCAGCAAGACTGGTTTTCAGTTCAGCTAGACTAGACTCAATGGCCTTCTTGGCTTCCTTGGTATCAGCCGCCATTTCTAGATTTACTTTTCCGTCTTGAAGCATGACTTTGAGGTGGATTTTTCCCATGCCCTCTGGAGTCATTTCCACTTTCATCTCGCCGCCACCTTTTTTAATCAGGTATTGGGCTTGATTCATGATTTGCTTTACTGCCGCATCATGTTCCGCTTGATTCACGGGCGCTTGCGGAGCCGCAGCTGCCGCCATTGGCGTTGCATTCTGCAATCCTAAAGTTTCACCCTTGATCGGCGCACCATGAAGACCCTCTAAGCCCGTCAGGCTTTGCTTAAAGTCCGCTGCCTTTTCAGTCAGCTTCGTCGCCGCTTCACCTTTGCTTAAACCTTGTTGCGCAAATTCTTTGGAATTTTGCTGCATCCAAGATTGGCCTTGAGATTGGTTTTGTTGGAAGAATTCCTGAGCGACCTTGCCGTTCACTTGTGGAGCTTGCGCATTTAGTGGCGCGGCTTTATCAAGTTTTGGCGCTTGGGCTGCTTGCTGAAATTCATTCATCAAGGCAGCTTCCTCAGAACCTTTGCCTTCTGCGCTTGCTGCAGCTTCAGCGGCTTTTTTAGCAGCCAAGGCAGCAAGAAGTGCCGGAGGCATTGCCGACTTCATTTGACCTTGCAAATGCGGTGGCAACTCTTCAAGTTTCGGCCCTTGTGGTGCCGGAGCTTGGGGAGCCTGAGGAACTTCAGGAGTTTCCATACCAGTTAACTCCATGCCTTCTTGAGGAATCATTTCCTCTGACAGCATTGAGCCTTCATCGATAGAAATATTTTGTAAGAGCTTGTTATCCAAAGGCGCAGCTTCTGCCATGCCGACTTGCATCTCTCTAGGTTGGTTGGTCATCCAAAAATTTTTATTCAGACGATCCACCGATGCACCCATAGATTGCTGCTTATTTTGAGCAGCGGCCATGCGCAGATCCATGTTCTCTTTGGAAATAACACCAGCACCAGCGACCATCTCTGGTTGCTTAGGCTGTTGTGGCAATTGGTTTAACTGCGCTAGCAAAGCAGCATACATCGCCGCAGCTTTGTCTGCTTCTGCGTCAGGCAAATCCAATTGATCAATCACAGCTTGGGCTGTGACTTCGGGGGATTGTACAAGTTGGTTATTGTCCAGCTGGGCCATCGCCTCCACAAGTCGTGTGGGGGAGATATTGAATTCACTCTCGAATGAGTCCATGAACTCTTGAATTGCCTGCTGTCGAACCGTCGCCTTCTTGGCTACTTTCCCGTCTGGTTTGACGACTTCTTTTTCCGTCTTCTTCGCATCAGGTTGAGGCCTTTCGTTTTCTTTTTGCCTCATCTCTTTTTGCGCTGATTCCTTTGTGTCTTTCGGAAGCGCCTTTGAAGATATCTTATCCTCAAGAGCCTTGCCGAAGGCGGAATCGGAGCCGGAACCTTTGAAACCTTTTTCCTGCGCCTTTTCGCTCAGGGATTTCAAATCCGTCGTCGCACCCATGGGAGGGCCGACTATATTTGTTAACAAAACCTTCCTCCTTCCTAGAAAAAAGTTTTTTTAACCTGCTAGCTATTTGCTGGCAGGTCTTCTTTTATAACCCGCAAACATCTCAGACAGGATCTGAGCTTTTTCCGGTTTTAGTAAATTCATAATATCAGCAGCATTCTTCTTTTTCATACGTCCAAGTATTTCAACTGCCAAATCCTCGTCCATTGTCTCAAAGACTTTAGCCGCTTGCGGTGCCTTCATATTGGAATACATCTGTACCAAGGTATCGACTTTTTCGTCGTCGACCTTCACGCGGTCTTCAAGCATGCCGGAAATTTTGCTGCGCATTTCTTCCAGTTCTTTTAGACGCTTTTCTAGTTCAACTCTTTGTGTTTGTAATTCAGTCTCGACGCGATTGAGTTCTTCTTCTCTGGCATCAAGTTCTTTTTTGCGGTCATTCAATTTTTGCAAGTGATCGATTTCAACACTGCTTAGTGCTGCTGATTCTTCTTTCGGAGCGGCTTCTGCAGCAGCCGTTGGCGCAGCTGGCTTTTCAGCTTCCGGCCCTTGCGCGATCGCTTCACCGGTCATCTGAATTTCTACGCGCTTCACGATGTTTTCAACTTGTTCGTAGTTT
This sequence comes from Bdellovibrio bacteriovorus, assembly GCA_041888585.1. Classification (GTDB taxonomy): domain Bacteria; phylum Bdellovibrionota; class Bdellovibrionia; order Bdellovibrionales; family Bdellovibrionaceae; genus Bdellovibrio; species Bdellovibrio bacteriovorus_I. The sequence goes on from CP168971.1 coordinate 2,976,615, forward strand.
TGAAATCCCCAGATAGCCACCATCAAACCCATGAATGAGACACCCACAAGTTTCCAAGGAATTGTTGCGCGTTTTTTCTTTTTAGCTTGAGTCATGCGCATACGACGGCGAAGTTGTTGTTCAACGTCTTCTGATGCTAAATCGAGTTGCAATCTTGGGCTTGCTGGTTTCTTTTGAAATTTCACAGGGCCGCCATTTTGATCAGCAACTTTGCGAGCATTTTGGAAGAATTGATCGTATCCGCTTTTCATTCTATTCCTTCACAGATTTAAAGCGCAGGATGCTTTGTTCATCCATGTCTTTTTGGTCCTGCGCGAGCCTTTCAAGACGATATTCTTGAAACTTATTTTCGCGCATCTTATCCATGATTTTATATTCCTGAGCCGCTTGTCGCAAAATCTCTCTTTTGGCCTCGACCAATTTTTCGATTTCTTGAATTTTTTGCTTTTGCCTGTGGATGCGGATTTCCTGGCCCTTTAAGAATTCATGGATCTGACTGAGAGCTGGACCTTGGGCACCGCCCTGTTGTGATAAGGATCCCGCCTGCTGGTGAGCGTTGGTTTTTTGCTGCTCCATCTGATCAAGCTTATCAGTTTCAGAATTAAGCAACATCATGGCTTCTTGAAAGTCTTTTTGCGCTAGATTTTCTTTGATCTTGCGATGTTCGAGCACCTTTTGCAGTGGGAATTTAAATTTCATTAGCTGCTCCAGCTACGCTCTTTAGGCCTATCGGCCATTAGGCGTTCATTAGAATCTGCTGCATTTGACGTACTGTTTGCGTAAAGTTCGATGGATCTTCGACTCTTTGTTTTAAGAAATCGTTCACCTGATCGATGACTTTCACCGCTTTATCAATCTTTGGATTTGATCCTGGCTTATAGGCGCCGATATTGATCAAGTCTTCCGCATCTTTATAAACAGCTAAAGTTTCTCTTAATTTTTGCGCAAGCTTTGTATGCTCCGGTGATGAAACGGCTCTCATCACACGACTTGCACTTTGCATGATATCAATCGCTGGGAAATGACCCTTTTGCGCCAAAGCACGACTTAGCACGATATGACCATCCACGATAGAACGAACGGAATCCCCGATAGGATCGTTCATGTCATCCCCTTCAACCAGGGTCGTATAAAAACCAGTGATACTGCCTTCACCTTCAAAAGATCCAGCACGCTCTAAAAGTTTTGGTAACGTTGCAAACACACTTGGCGTATAACCTTTTTGAGATGGCGGCTCTCCGGTGCTTAGACCGATTTCACGTTGAGCCATCGCAAAACGAGTGACTGAATCCATCATCAATAAAACGTTCTTACCTTGTGCGCAGAAATATTCGGCCAAGGCTGTTGCCACGTAAGCACCACGCATACGAAGTAAAGGGCTTTGATCACTGGTCACGCAGACCACGACGGATCTTGCCATACCTTCAGGGCCCAAATCGTGTTCAATAAATTCGCGAACCTCACGACCCCGCTCGCCGATCATGGCGATCACATTGACGTCGGCACTGGTATTTCTAGCCATCATCCCCAAAAGCACAGACTTACCCACACCCGAACCCGCCATAATAGCGACACGTTGACCCAGGCCAGAGGTTAATGCGCCGTTGATGGCGCGAATACCCAGGTCGATAGGTTCACGGATAGGACGTCTTTGCAAAGGATTACGAACTTCGCTGTATAGGGGAACTTCTCTAAAATTTTCTACTTCACCTTTAGAATCTAGCGGACGGCCTAAACCATCCACCACGCGACCTAAAAGCTCATCGCCAGCTCGGACGGTGGCAATTTGGCGGGACATAGTGATCTTTGATCCTAAAGCCACACCTCTCATGTCATTGAGTGCCATCATCAAAACATGCTTATCTTTAAAGCCCACAACTTCGGCTAAGAATGATTTATCAGTTCCGCTTGGATTAATAGTGACGATACTGCCAACACTGGCACCTGGAAGATAACCTTTGATCAACATGCCATTTACTTCTGTCACTTTGCCGCTATCGCGGGTCAAATGGGCAGAATCGATAACATCCATGTATTTTTCAAGATCCAGTTCCAATCCGTGCATTAACTAGCAACCTTATCTTTCACTTTAGGAAGATTGTCGGAAAGAATGGACCAAAGCTGCTCCACTCGTTGTTCGATGCGGGCATCGACTTCACCGTAGTTTGTTTCAACGATACAACCGCCATCCACCACAGTTTCACTTGGTTCAAAGCGGATTTTTTTGATGAATTCAAATTCACGGGACGTTTCTTTTTTAAGTTCTTCTAGGAATTCAAATTGATTTGGCGACACTTGCACAGTCACATTTTCTTCGTCACTGGCTAAGCTGACTGCATCTCTAAGAATTTGAACCATGGCATCGGTATTGTTTTGCAATTCCATTTTTGCCAGGCGCGAAGCCATTTGGAAACTTAGTTTGATTAAATGAGCTTCATTGAATGTCGCAAGTTCTGATTTTAAATCTTTTAAACCATTCAATAAGGTATCAAGTGCTGTCATCTTTTCATTGATCTCTGCAGAAACTTGATCGAAAGCCTGTTTACGGCCTTCTTCCAAACCCAGGCGATAAGCTTCTTCATATGCGCCTTCCTGGATTTCTTTTAGTTTCTCTAAAGCGGCAGCTTCAATCTTTTCTTCTTCTGATACTTTTTCAACCTCATCGATGCCCGTTTGTACGCGGACAGCATTATTCATGCGGAAGTCAGAGCCTTTGCTTTTTTCCGCTAAATAATTAAGGGCCTGCTCTGGAGTTCCCAAGTCAAACTTGACTGGTACGAACTCCAGAACCGTTTTTTCAGCGACTTCCTTAGGCAATACCGCCCTGGAAGTCCTAGCTGTTGCGGGAGAATTAGACCATGGCATCTTCTGATCCGCCTCTTGCGATTAAGATTTTTCCTTCTGCTTCCAGACGACGGGCAACGTTGACGATCTCTTGTTGCGCGCCTTCTACGTCTGACAAACGAGATGGTCCCATATTGTTCAAATCCTCGCGTAACATCTCGGCCGCACGAGCAGAGATATTTTTGAGAATTTTTGAACGAATTTCTTCGCTGGCTGTTTTTAGTGCCAAGAGAAGTTTTTCGTTTGGTACCTCTTTGAGAAGAGCTTGAATACCGCGGTCGTCGATTTTGACGATATCGTCGAAAACGAACATAAGCTTGCGGATCTCTTCGGCCAAAAGAGGATCTTTTTCTTCAAGGCGAGACATGATTGCAGTCTCAGTGTTTTTGTCCATAACGTTGAGCATTTCTGCCACCGGTTGAACCCCACCCAAGGCAGCTTGTTCGACGGTTGCAGTGTTGGACAATTGATTTTTTAATACTTTATCGATCTCAGCGATCAACTCAGGATCCACGTGCTCTAAATTCGCCATACGCAGAACCACTTCAGCTTGAAGTGCTTCAGGCAAACGCTTTAGAACCTCGCCCTTTTTCTCTGGCTCTAAGTGAGCAAGAATAACGGCAACAGTTTGTGGATGTTCATTCACTAGGAAGGTCGCAAGGGATTTCGCATCCACCATCTCTAAAGATTCAAGTGAACGCGAACCACCTGTACTGATATTTAAACCACCCAGGATACCGCGGGCTCTTTCTTCACCCAAGGCATCAACGATGGTGTCTTTGTGGGAAATAGTTTCAGAAAAGATATAATCTTCGGTTTCAGAGATCATTTCATAGAACTCTTCAAGCACACGTTTAGTTACATGCACAGGGACCACACGCAGCTTCGTCATTTGGTTGATCAGCTTACGAATGTCAGCATCGTCCATACGGCGAAGCAAAACTTTAACAGCGTCTTTACCCAAATAGTTGATAAGGATGGCAGCTTTATCGAATCCTTTTAGATTTTCGTATTCGATATTTTCTGTTTTATAGATTTTCATTAGCCATCCTTTCTAACAAGCCACATACCAAATGCGTTTGCAGCTTTCTCTTCATCACGGCCCATGTTCGCCATAATACGGTCTTTCAACAATTCACTTTCAGCCTTCTCTGGATCAATAGATTCCTGAAGGACAGGAAGAGCGGTCGACATACCTGGAAGCGTGTTATCAACTGATTGCAGTTCTTCAAGTTCTTCGATCGTACGTGGCAACATTTCCTCAACAGAGTCTTGGAAGCTGTCAGTAATCCATTGCATGAATGGACGAACCACGATGAAGAAGAATAACGCCAAACTGAAACCTAACAATGCCCATTTGAATAAAGCGTGGATAAGTTTCTTACGCTCAAGCGTTGTAAGAATTTTTTCCGCTTCAGAGAAGTCTTCAGGCTGGAACTGAAGATTTTCAATCTTAACACTGTCACCGCGAGCGGCATTAAAGCCGATGGCGTTCTTGATAAGGTCTTCGTATTTTTTAAGTTCTTCCGCTGAACGCGGTTGATATTTTGTTTCAACAGTTCCGTCTTCTTTCGTCGTCGTTACTGTCATACCGTCAACCATCACCGCTACACTGACGCGTTCTAAGTTACCGGCAGCTTCGCGGATGTTACGAACTGTTTTTGGAACTTCGTAGTTTGTTGTTTTAATTTCTTTTTTAACGTCTTGACGGAAGCCAACTTGGCCTGCGTCTTCAGCGCCTGGCAGATTCGCACGGGCCCCCGGCACACCAGCTGGGCTTGTGCGTGAACCATCTAAAGATTCTTCTTCAGATTGTTGTGAACGGATGGCTGTTTTATCTGGATCTACAGATTCTTCCACAGAAGAAATGATTCTATGATTTAAGGTAGCATCGACTTTTGCCACGACTTTCGCGTGACCGACAGTTTTAGAAAGAATGTCTTCGATACGATTTTCTAGGTCACCCTCGATTTTTGCTTTCAAATCTAAAAGCTCGTTAGAACCACCGGTCATACCGTTTTCTTGGCGAGTTAAAACTTTACCACGCTCGTCAAGAACTGTGACCTTATCTGCATCCAAACCTTCAACTGCGTTAGCTACTAGGTAACGGATACCACGAACCTGGTCAGCACCTAATTCTTTACCTTGATGAAGTTCAACGACAACCGAAGCCGTCGCCGCAGCCCCTTCTTCAAGGAAGGTCTTTTTGTTTGGAAGAGCTAAGATTACTTTAGATTGTTTTACCGCTGTCAAAGTGTTGATGGCTCTCATCAACTCGCCTTGAAGAGCTCTTTGATAATTGATTTTTTGAGCGTAGGAATTCATTCCGAAATCTTGCTTATCGAAGATCTCTAAACCAATTGAACCCATTTTTGGCGAACCGATTTCCGCCATCAAAGTCATTTGCGTTGAATGCAAAAGCTCTTTAGGAATCGCGACAGTTTTTCCATCGTCACGCAAAGTGAAAGGAATGTTCTTTTCATTTAACTTAGCAACGATAGTTGAAACTTGTTCCGTCGGAATGTTTGTGAATAAAGGTACATAGTCTTTGCCTGAAGCCATGAAAACCATGGTAGCCACAGCCACAAGCGCGATAACTGATACCGTGATGACTGAAAGCCTCTTAGTTGGCCCCAGATTCTTAAAGAACTCACGAAACTGGATGACCAATCCACCAAAAATTTTATTCAAGAAACCCCTCCGACCTAAAAACCAAATTCAAAACTTTTAAAAACTGCTCCAGCCTTCGCGCCCCAGGCGCTACGGCACTGCGGCCTGCCGGCCTAAACTTGCATCTTCATGACTTCTTGGTACGCATCAATAATCTTGTTACGCACTTGCACCATCACCTTTAAGGCGATGTCAGCTTTTTCAGCTGCGATCATGACGTCAGCGACGTTATCTGTTTTTCCAGTCGCGAGATTTTGCATAGCTTTGTCTGAAGCCTTTTGCATTTCATTCACGTTGCTAACAGCATCTTTAAGAGTGTCAGCGAAGCTTTTGCCAGTACCTGATGTTGAACTTGATGATGAAGGATTCTCGATCGTTAACGACTTGGAATCTCTTACGAGTCCAGTGTCAAGAAACCTATTCGCATTTGATACAGTAAAACCTTCCATGGCTTCACTTCTCCTCGCTATATAAAAATTGTAGCCAAACAAATCCAAAAAGTCTTAAAAAACTGACTCAGTCTAGGAAAAATACTCCTCGACGAAAACCGCTACCTACCTATCTCTAGGGCCGATAGAGCCATATCTTTTGACGCCTGTACCGCAGTCACATTCGCCTCATAAGAACGCGATGCCTGTATCATATTGGTCATCTCTTCCATAAGGTTGATATTTGGGTAGGCTACATAACCATCTGGATTTGCATCTGGATGATCCGGCTCATACTTAAGCAATGGGGCTTTACGATCAGATAAAACATCAGTGACCTGGACTCGTTGGAAGCCGCTGGCTGGGTCGCCTTGTGTAATAATCTCGCCAAAGTTCTTGGCATCAGGCATGGCCTCAAAAACCACGTCTTTACGACGGTACGGGCCACCTTCCGGAGTCTGGGTTGTATTGATGTTGGCAATGTTACTAGCAATGGTATTCATGCGCATTCTTTGCGCTGCCATACCACTGCTGCTAATTCTCATTCCGGTTAAAAAATCAGCCATCCTTGGCCTCCATAATCAAATATCAAAACAAGAAACTGCTTCAGCCTACGCGCCTGCGACGCTATGGCTCTGCGGCCTACCGGCCACCGTCCGTTGCTGCGTATTTTAACGCTGCCATTTTTTTATTAATCAATTGTAGAGCGGTTTTGTACATAATGGCGTTTTCAGATAATGCCGACATTTCTTTTTCAAGATCGACAGTATTGCCATCGTTGTTCACTGCACCTTCTGGGTCGTCGTAAATATCTGGGCGAGTTTTAGTGACACTCACACCACCGATTCCAAAATGTTTTGAATCGCTGGTACTAAGGGCACTTTGACCATCAAGGTCTAAGGCTCTTTGCAATGCACCTTCGAAATCCATTTTCTTTGCGTGATAGCCAGGCGTTTCCGCGTTGGCGATATTAGAAGAAATAACGTTGTTACGGATCTGGCGCATCGCAATCGAACTTGCTAGCGCGTTGGTAGTTTTATCGAACAATCCATTACTCATAAAACACCTTCTTCTTTGTATTCGTTTAATTTATTTCTTAATGTTCGAATGCTGATCCCTAGCATCTGAGCAGCCCGGGTGCGGTTTTGCGCCGTCAGCTCCAGGGTCTGTAAAATAAGACGCTTTTCCACCTCAGAAAGGGACATGCCTGGAGCAAAATCTAGCTCCAAATCCTCAACCGCCACCTCAAATTGGATATCTGAGGGCTGAATCATTGAAGATTTTGCAAGAACCACGGCTCTTTCAAGCACGTTTTCAAGTTCGCGGATGTTGCCAGCCCAGTTCCAAGAATTCAAACGGGCATAGGCTTCAGGGCTTAAACGCAAACCTGTCTTCCCGTGCATGATCTGCGCAACTTCCAAAATAAAGTTCACAATCACCGGAAAATCAGAAACTCGATCTTCCAAACGAGGAATTTCCAAATGAACAACTGCTAATTTATAAAACAAATCCTGACGGAAAAGTTCTTGTTTTACCATCGCACGAACATCACGGCGTGATGTTGAAATAAAACGGGGACGAGTGCCATCGGTTCTTTCAACAAGTCTCATCAATTCGTTTTGCAGTGCCGTGGAAGCGCAATCCAAATCTTCAATCAACAAAGTTCCACCGTCGATTCTGCCAAAATCAAATCCCGCAGGATTTTTGCAATCAAGGCAATACAAACGAGGTGAACGACTTTTACCGTAAACATAACGAGCCAAACTGGTTTTACCTACGCCCGCTTCACCTACAATTAAAAGACTTGCCTGAGTCGCAGCCAGTTGAAGACTCAACTGCTTCACTTCATGCATTTTTCTGTCTTCAATTTGTAAAGCATCAAAATCAAAGTACGACATTAAAACTCCTACTTACCTTGCTCGTTCTCAGACATTGCTGGGATTCTTTTGATATATTTCTTATAACCATCGCGCCACTCAGAGTTTTTTAATTGCTCTTGAGCCAAGTTTTTCCAGAACTCACTTTTTTCACCTTTGAAATCGTTCCAAACTGTCGCGGCTTTCTGGATTTCACCTTTGTTAAAGTGAATCTGTCCAAGTTTGTAACGGATCGAAGACAACGGACGTTTGTCTTCATATTTTTCTAAAAGCTTTTCATACGATGCGATAGCTTCTGATGATTGACCTTTTTCAAGCTGAAGATCGCCAGTCATTTCAAGCGCCTTTGCGTGAATTACCGGTGATACTTTTTCTGAATCACTTTGCAGTTTGTCGATCATGTTGAGTGCTTGCAAAGCTTCGGCACTGCGGTTTTGCTTCACCTGCAGTTCTGCTAATTTTAAATACGGTTCTGCCACTAACTCTGGCTGCCCCTTCCAAGTGCGTAAAAGCTCGCCCAAGTAACGGATCGCTGATTCGTTATCGCCGCGCTTTTCAAGCAAGCGAACGGCAATATTCACTCTTTCAATTTGCGCTTCTTCACTTAAAGTCTCTGGGTTTTTGATGTTCTTAAGGAACTCATAGGCCTGATTGTATTTTTGCTCATTTGTGAAAACCGCAGACAGACGCAGGTTCAACTCATCTTCCGATGGAAGATTTTCTTTAGCTTTAATCTCTTTAGCTTCTTGGGTTCCACGAATTGCGTAAATTCGATTCAGAACGTCTTTATAGTATTTTTCAGCTTCTACCGGAGCTCCGCCCATTTCAAAAGCGCGACCCACATTGTATTTTGTGTCTAAGCGTTTTGAGTTTTTTAACCAGTTATCAGCAAATTTGCTGTGGGTTTTTAAAGCTGCAATAAAATTACCATCTGCAACTTCACTGCTTAATTTTTCATTGATGTTGGCCACAATACGATTGGTCATTAGCGGCACATCGACTGAAGTTGGATGTTCTTTATAATATTTAGAAAGTAAATCAATGGACTTCGGATATTCACCACGGCTGGTGTAACCATCCCCCACCATCACTGTTGCGAATTGTTCGATGTTTGGAAGATCAATCTTTTTAGCTAAAGACATGATCTCGCCCACCGCGTGGTTAACTTCTTTAGGTTTCATCCCCTTCATTCGGGCACTTAGTAGACGCAAACGCGCAACCACTGCGCTTGGAGATTCCCCATAACGAAAGAATGTTTCTAGATAAGCCCCCATAACGCGGGACTTATCTGCTCCGAAAATATCAAGAAGTTCTCCCATACGAGTCATGGCAAAGGCCGCGTGATCATCGCTTGGAAATTTTTTAATGTAAGTACGATAAACTTCCAAACTTTCTGGATATTTCTTCATCCAAAACAAAGATTCTGCTTGGTTGTAAAATGCGTTTGGATAGAAATTCTGACCTTCTGGATATTTCCTTAAAGCGGCTTGGTATTCGCTCACGGCTTTTTCATAGTTCTTCGCGCGAACCCAGATATCGCCTTGACGGAAAGCTGCTTCTACTTTCAAGTCACGGTTTTGCGTGTTTTTTTCGACATCAGCGAACTGAGTTGAGGCATCATTCCACTTATTTAGTTTCATGAATGCCAGACCAGTACCCACGCGGGCTAAGTCCTTAGATAATGAATTCTTAGCGCCAAAGTTTTTATTTTCGATGTGATCGTTAAATAAACGAAGAGCATTGATCGCATCGCCTTTTTCCAAAGCTAAAAAACCTGTTTTAAGTGATGTTCTTTCTGCTAACGGAGATTGCGGATATTTTGCGATGGCATCTTTATATCTTTGCATCGCTTCATCATAACTGCCGCTGCGATTTTCATTTTGCCACATAGACAAATGAACATCAGCCGTCATGAAATCAATCATTTCGTTGTATTCAGAATTTGGATATTTCTCTTTAAACCAAGCTTGTGTTTTTAAGTAAACCGCATATCGCTGCTTTTCAAACAACGTTAAAAGCAAACGAGCTTGTTTGTTTTCTTCTGTCGATTTAGGTGTGATTTGATAAATCGTCGGTGTGACTTTGAGCTTTTCCCAAAAGCTTACCGGCGTTTGCAACATCGGAAACGGAATATAGTAGTTATCTTTCGCACGGATGATCGCATCTTCTTTAATTTGATAGTCTTTGATCGCAAAACGATCATACTCAGGGTCTCCACCATCAAAGATCCCTGCTTTTACCGGTGTTTCATCATTCGCTGCCACGGCGATGCCTTGGTTGGAGAGGGCCAAGACATCCGCCGTAGCTGGGTTTCTTTTTTTGTTTGTTTTAACTTTTGCAACTGTATCTGCAGACTTAGCTTTATCAGAATTAGTTACTGGTTCTGATTTCTTTGCTACCGCTGGAGCATCTTTTTTTGCATTTGGATTTAAATAGAAATCCATAATCAAACGCGACGGTTGATCTGTAAGATAATCAAAAGTATCGATGTTTTCGCCGGCTAAAGTGAACTTAACAACGGACTTGCCATCTGGACCTTGGCGATCCACCACGATACCGGTAACAAACTCACTTTTAAATGAAGACAATGCTTGAATAGTAGAGTCATCCAAGGCCGGAACAACCATTTCAACAACGGTTTGGCCTTTCACCTCAAGGCGTTTAACGTCATAGTCCCAGTTCTGTTGACCGGTAAACTCTAAGTGAACAGTGTCACCTTGAAAATTGATTGAGCCATTGACCTTGTTTGCAGCGTGAGCCGCAGTAACTAGACCAATGATCAGGCATCCTGCCATTATGATTCTTTGCAAAGTGTTCACTCCTTGAACCCCTTCTTCTACCTTCTTTGTGCTGTTGCACATACGGTGCCAGGCATTCTTAGGTCTATTGGCAAATAAGTTCAAGATGGGCAAAAAAGTTCATTGGATTTCTGTCAGGCCTGACAATCTGATGACACGGACTTAAGGAGTGATTCACTTGCGCACACTGAATTTTCCATGAAGAGTTTCCGATAGATAGGCGTTATGAGAAACCACTACTTAGTTATCTTCATCTTGGGTCTTTTGCTTAGCGGCTGTGTAACGGTTCAACTTCCCGGCGGTAAAGTCACGTCGGCGAAAGACGTTGAATACAAACAACCTGCGGGAGCTTTTAAAGAAATCAAAAATGCCGACGCTGATAAATCATGGATCAGTGCAAACACGGGCAATACCATTTCATACTTTACTGAATGTGGTGGAAAAGCAGAACCAACTCTTAATGATCTAGAGAACGATGCCTTTGCTGCACTTAGTGATAGCAAAGTGCTTTCTTCAGAAGAGGTCAATTATAACGAACGCGCCGCCAGACAATCCCGTGCAAGCGGAAAACTTGACGGCGTTCCGGTTGAACTTTCTTTAATCGTTTTTCAAAAAAATGGCTGCAACTACACTTTGACCTATGGCGGACTGGCGAAATCTTTTTCCGTAGAGGCTGCAGCGTTTGAAGAATTTAAAAACAACTTTAAGGCTCCTTAATGAACCAATTTGCGTTGCCGTTCACAGTTTTTATTTTAGAGATCATCCGCTTCTTGGGCGGAACGGGTCTGCTATTTAAAGACGTGGTTCGCGAGATCGTAAAAGGGAAATTTTATTGGAAGCTTTTAATCGAGCAAATCTATCATATCGGTCTGCGTTCGTTACCACTCGTTGTAATAACAGCGATGAGCACGGGCATGGTGATGTCGCTGCAATTCGGTATGGGTCTAGAAAAATTTGGTGGTAAACTGTATGTTCCAAAACTTGTTGCCGTGACGATTTTGCGTGAAATGGGTCCGATGTTCACAAGCTTAATGCTAGCAGCCCGCGTGGGTGCGGGAATCGCAAGTGAAATTGGCAGTATGGTAGTAACTCAACAAATCGACGCAATACGTGCACTTGGCACCTCACCGATTAAAAAAATCGTGATCCCAAGAGTGCTTGCCTGTTTGATCACCCTACCGATTCTTGCCACTGTAGCTAACATCGTTGGTAACGCTGGCGGTTTGATCATTGGCGCTACGGAACTGAATCTTGATCCAAACTTCTATCTTTTAAAAGTCATGTCGACCTCAAACATCGTCGACTATCTTTCTGGTTTCGGAAAGACTTTCTTCTTTGCATTGTTCATCGCTATCCCTGCTTGTTATTTTGGTTTAACTGTCCAAAACGGAACTAAAGAAGTCGGCATCGCGACCACGAAGGCCGTCGTCGTCGCCTCCATCATGATTCTTGTCGGCGATTTCTTCTTATCAAAACTTTTCTGGATCGTGGAGAAGATGATATGAACGAAAAACGCAGCGGAGTCATCGAAGTTGTTAACTTCCATAAATCCTTTGGCGGAAAAAAGGTTCACCAAGGTGTGAATTTTTATGTGCGTAAAGGTGAATGCCTGGGACTGATTGGTGGTTCTGGAACCGGAAAGAGTGTTTTACTGCGCAGTCTCGTGGGTTTAGAAAAACCTGATTCCGGCAGCATTCTTATTGATGGCGAAGACATTGCACCAATGAATGAAAACGACCTTATTAAAATTAGAAAAAAAGTAGCCTACGCTTTTCAAGGCGGCGCTTTATTTGATTCAATGACAGTGTATGAAAACCTCGCCTACCCGTTGCGGGAACATTTTCATCTTTCAGAAAAAGAGATCGCTTTAAAGATCCGTGAACAGCTTGCGGAATTTGGTTTGCCTGAAGCAGAACACCTTTACCCAGGAAATCTTTCTGGCGGCATGCAAAAACGTGTGGGTTTGGCTCGCGCTATGATGATGCATCCTGAGGTTGTACTTTACGATGAACCAACGGCTGGTTTAGACCCTTACAATACTAAGCGCATTCAAGAATCGATTCTTTCACTGAAAGCCAAAGGCGTCACGTCGATCCTTGTAACCCATGATATGCCCACCGTATACGCTGTATGCGACAAGGTTGCGCTTCTACAAAACGGTCGCATTGGCGAGCAGTACACAATTGATAAATTAAAATCGGAACCTGAGGGCCCAATGAGCCTGTTCATTAATGGAGAAAGTGCTTAATGGAATCACACACTAGCACCCAACTGAAAGTTGGAATCTTTTTAGCCGTAGGCGCCGTCTTAATCATGGCTTCGTTGTTTTTCCTAGGTGCTGACCGCGCACTCTTCACTTCCTATGTAAGATTGCATGCGCACTTTGAACAGGTGCAAGGTTTGTCTGTCGGTAGCGTTGTTTCATTATCAGGCGTGACTGTGGGGAACGTTGAAGCGATCACATTTCTTCCGGAAGTAAACGCTCTTGACGTGAAAATGAAAGTTGATGCTGACTACATCCCACGAATTCGCCAAGGATCACAAGTAGAAATTCGTACCCAAGGTGCCTTGGGTGATAAGTTCGTTTTCATTATCCCAGGGGATCCACGTGCAGAAGTAGTGCGTGAAGGCGAAGTTTTGCAAATTGCGAAAGCCACCGACGTCCTAGGAATTATTTCTGAACGAGGAAATGAAACGAACCGCATTTTTGATATTATCAATGAACTTTACAAAATGACCCATGCAATGAATGAAAACAACCGCATGGGACGACTTATGGGTAATCTAGAGACTGCAAGCACAAGTTTGACTCTGGCAAGCAAGGAAGCACAAAAACTAGCGACCCAATTAAATCAAAGTGCGACGGGCGATAAGTTTGCAAGTTCCATGACCAAGCTTGATTCGATTCTTACGAAGATCGATAAAGGTCAAGGAAGTCTAGGTGCACTGATCAATGACCCAAGCCTTCATAATCAATTAAAAGCCATGGTGGGAGCGAATAATAGGAAAGATCACGTAAAATCGCTTCTTCGCCAATCTATTGACCAAGGCACCAAAGAGACAAAGGATTAGTCTCCTCGCTTTAAGCGTGTAGAGTTGGTAAGAAACTCGAAGACAGTCCGGAAAATAAAAGAATTGGGTGGAGAATTTCTTCAACAATTTTTACCTTGGGTACATGGAAAAATTAATTCAAGCTTTAACGATAGCCGTGAGTCTCTTATTAACTTACCAAGCTACACTGCATTCAGAAGAATCAAGTCTGTATACAGTGACCAGTGTTGAAGCCTCTTCATCACCCCAAATTCCCCTTACCTTACCACCTTTTTAGGTTCTTCCTTTTGGCATAAAACTGGCTAACAAGGTCACTGATAATCCACGTCCTTTGCTGTACCTGAATTGAAAGGGTTCTTACGTGAGATCATTGGCTGCCCTGTTAACAATTTGCGCGTTATTAGGCCCATTCTGCGCCTGGGGCCTGACGTCGACCAATGTTCTTCCCGAAGGAATTAGCAGCCCTTCTTTCCGCTTTGGCTATTTCGATAAGGTGGGCGAGAGATACACCGAAGACGGCACCCTGATGAAGCTAGGAGATTATAAATCTGTCATTTTCAACGCCCAAGAGTTAGTGAAGTTCAATCCTGAAGCTAAAAAACTAGTGGATGCCTTAAACAGCTTTGGTGCTTCCCAACTGGGAGATGATTTCAATCTAGGAGTTTTAAGAGTTAGGACCGAACCGGTAATTAAATATTTTGCCCCGGTATTTGCCCGCGGTTTTACGAAAAAATGGACTGTAGGTCTGGGTATTCCCCTAGTAACTTACGACAATAAAGTTTCCATCGATCAGCAGTTTTCTAATACTGAATTTTACCGTCAGCAATTCTCGGGACTAAGCCCAGAGCTTGATCAGGCTCTGAACACAAATCTTGCCACAGCCACACATCAAACTTTGCAACAAAAGGGTTATAAGCCCATCGAAGACCGTCATGAATCATTTGTCGGCGATATTCAGGTAGCCAGTGTTTATAAGCTTTATGAAAACCGCAACCAAGCTGCTATCTATCAAGCCCAACTTAGCCTACCGACCGGACCAAAATATAATGCAGATGATCTAGCCGCTTTAAATATTTTTGGAAGAACGAGCATCAATAATCTTTTTGCTTACTCGCATAGGTTTTTTGGCAAGCTCACTGCTGTTCCTTTTATCTCTTACCTAATAAATATCCCAGACAAAATCACAGCCCGCGTTCCAAAAGATGAAAACGATTCACTCCCCGACGATTCAGCAAAAGAGGATGTGAATAGACACATTGGGAATACTGTTTCACTAGGACAGAACACCTTCTTTGAGTTGAATGATTCTTGGACTTTTGGTGCGGGTTACGAATATGCGGTGAAATCGCAAGACGAATATACCGGGCAAAAAAATTCCCGCTATGATTTGTTAGCTTTAAATACGAATTCGCAAGCTCACAAAGTGAAAGCGGAGGCTTCGTATAGCACAGTTAATTCGTTCTTTAAGAAAAAAGCCCTGATCCCGATGATTTTAACTGTCGAAATCAGCGATGTCATTTCTGGGCAAAACGTCGAAAGGCAACTGGCTCAAGAAATGAATGTGATGGTGTTCTTCTAATGAAAAAACTATTGCTTCGATCCCTTTCACTAGTGATTTCATTGGGTCTTATAGGGGCCTGTGCGCCTAAACCTGAAGATCGCATCTTTCCTCCTGGAAAATCCACTTTTGGTCCCCGACTGTCGGATACAGATTTATTTCAGAAAGATTTAAAAGCCCATAACCAGCGGACTACAAATCTTCAATGGCAAAACCAGGTGTCGACGGCTGATTTCTTTCAGTCAGCTGAAAATCTTATACATTTAGGCGAGATCACCGAAAACGAAACTTTAAAGAATAAAGGCTTACAATGGATTGAACGGTTTTACGAAGCAGAAGGATCTTCAAGCTTTGTTGAACTATCCCAAAGCCCCTTTGCCAACCTCGCAGCAGCCCAAACTGAAACTGAAGTTAAAAAGACTTTAGAGGAAATAAATTTAGAGATCGCCAGATCCCAAAGCATTATCAAAGATCGATTCGAAAAAATCGGCACTCAGTTCCCATGGCCTACCACAACGGAAAATCTGCCTAAGCTATTGGCTTTTGCACGCAGTTTTACAAATCGTATCTTAAGCTCTCTGCCTGAAATGGGACTGGATCCCGTTATTGAGCAAGGTATCGCTGAGGAATTGAAGGCAGAAACTGAGCCTCTGTTTATCGAATTTGAAAATCTGATTTTTAAAATGCAAAGGGCCGTAACGTTATCGCAGTCACTTAAGATCATTGAAGCTGTTATTGCCAAATTTCAAATTCCCTTGGATCAGGAATTAAAACGAAGCCTTGCGCAAGGAAAGCACATTGCTTCTGGACTCGATAGCATGCAAGACGCCCAAGGTGGTTTGACCGTCATCGTAGATATCTGGAGAATTCTAACCCCGGAAGAAAAAGCGCTTTACATTAAAGAAGGCAACGAAGAACTTTACGATTTCCTATCAAGACAAAATAATGACGAACTTGAATGTTTAAGAACACCAGGTTGTGGTGGCGGCATTTTTGATGGCATTGCAAAAAAGATTTTCGTTCTTCCTAAAATCAAAAAGTATGGACTAGAAAAATTGCAAGCAGAGATGAACGAAAAAACCCGCGGATATGTGCTTTCGGTCATTGAAACCTATGGAACTAACTTTGTTAAAGACCTTCCGAAACTATTTATTGAGAAAATCAATCTAGGTCTTCAAGAAAAAGGAAAAGAAGTTCTTTCTGTTCGCAACAACTACCCTAACTATTTAAAACGACTTTTAATGGTGTGGTCTAAAAAGGTTCTACCTTCAATGAATGGCAAGATCCGTGGCTTTGAAGCAAATCAGGTTTCCGTAAAAATCTCTGCCCAGGGTTTTACTATCGAACCCCAAGGAAATTTAAAAGTAGTCAAGGCAACGACCGTAGGAAGTTCGCTTGTCGCGAATTCTCTATTAATGGAAAATGCCAACGAAAAGAAATCTGAAAGCCTGCAAGGGGCACTGACTCAGGTTAACAAACTTGTTAGCATCGGCGGCTACCGAGATAACGCGAATTACTTAATTCCCGCTCTCCTGACCCCGGTGAAAAAGGGCAAACGCAACTTAGACATCTTAGACCTAGCACAGATGCAAAGTTCCTATGTGATCCCGGATGAAGTCCCGTTGAAAGATGCGTTTCATGCTGATGGCAAGACAACCGTGATCCGTAATTTTTCAGCATCGTCTTTTGCCAATCAATTATATGGCATCAGTCGCATGATGCGCTTAACAGCGGATTGGAAGCATACGAAGTTTGATAAGATTCTAGGGAATATTCAGGCACAAGACATCACTCAAGATATCGAATCCGACGCTCTTCATCGTCCCTTATTTCCTAAGGATATGCTTTTTGCCCTGAACTTGGGCGAAGCTGCGGTTCTTTTGCAAAACATCACCAAAGAAGACACACCAGTATTTTTAGTGACCATTGATAATAAAATAATGGGTGCAGATAAATTCACGACCAGTAACGAAACAGCCGTGATGGCGGCAATTCAGGACATTCATGAAACTGGAAAGTCCAAAGTCGTAAAGGCCCGGGATGTCGCTCACTTGATTTTAGCCATCGCAGAATTTCTTGAAGCCACTGAGGGTGTGGAAAATACGCGATCTGAAATTCTACTTGAAGTAGATAAAAAAGGTATTCGTCCCTTAGATATCTTATTAGAGGGTCGAGAAGATTTAAAACTTCTTACCTTAGGCTTAGCTAATTTTCTTACGAATAAATTCACCGCAGCTAATGGATTAATCCAGGATCAATACGATATTGAAAAACACGTCATCTTAAACGCAAATGTGAACTTAGAAGACCAAGCATACGCAATCCGCGCCTTACTAAAAGCCTGGAAGTTGACAAATTTAGAGATCTATTTGTGGGCAGCCCAAGATATTTATTATTCCTTAAATAAAAATGCCTTTAACAAAGCTGAATTTTTCTATCGCAACATTGATGGTTCGAACTTGGAGTTTCCACAAAAACTTCATATCATAAGAGCATTGAAGGATTTACGTCCTCACTTGGATGCTAAAAGCCAGCAGCAAAGTGATATAATCCTGAAACCTTGGCTGGAGGCCTTGGTAAAACTTAAATAGGAATTTTTATGTGTCAGCTACTTGCGATGAATTGCAATACTCCCACTGATATTTGTTTTTCGTTTACGGGTTTTCAAGCCCGAGGTGGATTGACGGATTCACACAACGATGGATGGGGTATAGCTTTTTTTGAAGATCGCGGAGTGCGCCAGTTTCTAGATACCGCTCCTTCAGCCCATTCCAAAGTGGCTGAACTCGTACGAAGTTATCCGATTAAATCTAAAAACGTCGTGGCACACATTCGTAAAGCCACTCAAGGAAAAGTTTCCTTAGAAAACACCCATCCCTTCATGCGCGAGCTGTGGGGAAGATATTGGATCTTTGCCCATAATGGCACATTGGTGGATTTCAATCCCCCACTTGATGGCAGTTATTTACCTGTTGGTAACACGGATAGTGAATTTGTGTTCTGTTGGATTATGCAGGAATTAAGAAAACAATTTGGCAGCGTTTTCCCAGGTACAGATAAACTATTTTCTGCACTCACGGAATTATCAAAAGTTGCTGGCGACCATGGGAAGTTTAACTTCTTACTTTGCAATGGGAGTTTACTGTTTGCTCATTGCTCTACGAATCTGACCTACGTACTGCGCAAAGCTCCATTCCCGACGGTGCAACTGAAAGATCAAGATGTGACAGTGGATCTAAGTGCACAGACCACAAGCGAAGATCGCGTGGCTATCATCGCGACAAGTCCTTTAACTCACAATGAAGTTTGGACCGATATGAAACCAGGTACACTGAGCTTGTTTGAAGAAGGTGGAATTTCTAAAACGGCCGACACCGTCGTGGGTGTTCCTCGGGGACTGAACTACTAGTCGTTATCGCCTTCGGGTGCAATTTTCTGAATCATTTCTTTAAATCCCTCATTATCTGAGGAAGGAACGTCACGGCGATCCAGCGTGAACTTGATATATTTTACAAAGTTTGATTCGAATTTCTGATTGATGGTGTTGCGCATATGATCTTTCATAAAAATCATCTGCTGCATCCAGGTTGAGTTTCGCACCCACACGAACAAAACTCCCCTTTGAAAACCTACGGGTTCCGCATTTTTTGCAATGGTAGGTCCCACGACTTCTTCCCATTTAGCCCATAATTTCCAACGCATAAATTGCTCGGATAATGGTGACTTGCCATTTTCAAAAAGACTCTGTAGTACTTCCGAGCCGATTGATAATTTGCCTTTGGGTTTCTGATTGGAATCCATACTTGAAAAGGTCTACCACAAAGATGACGAATTTCACCCAAAATCATTCCATGAAACAAATTACCGTCGTTGGCGCAGGGCTTGCCGGCTCCGAGTGCGCACTACAGCTAGCTGACATGGGTTATCAAGTTGTTCTTTATGAAATGCGCGACAAGACGATGACTCCGGCGCATAAGACCCACAAATTCGCAGAACTTGTATGTTCTAATTCGTTTGGCAGCCTGGGCGAACATTCAGCGCCAGGCCAGTTAAAGTGGGAAGCAAAAAAATTAAACTCTCACATCCTTGAGGCCGCTTTTCACGCGCAAGTTCCAGCGGGACAAGCGTTAGGCATGGACCGCGAGGTTTTTTCTGCCTACATCACTGAAAAAATCCACAATCATCCACGCATCGAAGTTCGCAACGATGTTGTGACTTCATTAGATCAAATTCCAAGACCAGCAGTCATTGCGACAGGTCCATTAACGCATGATTCATTGGCTGAAAGCATGCGCAAACACTTTGGGGATGAATTCCTTTATTTCTTTGATGCCATTGCACCGATCATTGATGCCGATTCCATCAATACAGAAATTGCGTGGAAAGCGGATCGATACGATAAGGGCACGGGTGATTATTACAACTGCCCGATGAATAAAGAAGAATACAATCGCTTCATCGAAGAAATTAAAAATGCACGGAAGATTGAACCTAAGCATTTTGAAACGACGGATTTCTTTGAAGGCTGCATGCCCATTGAAGTGATGGTGGATCGTGGCCCGCAAACACTTCGTTTTGGTCCAATGAAACCGATCGGCTTAGATGATCCAAGAACAGGCCGCTATCCTTGGGCCGTCGTGCAACTTCGCCAAGACAATAAAGAAGGCACTGCTTACAACATGGTGGGCTTCCAAACTCGCATGGCTTATGGCGAACAAGTACGTGTTTTCAGAATGATTCCAGGTTTAGAAAATGCCGAGTTTTTAAAACTGGGAAGCATTCATAGAAATCTATTCATCAATTCTCCGAAAAGACTGAATAAAGACCTTTCTAGCAAGAATGATCCTTGGTTGTTCTTCGCGGGCCAGATCACAGGGGTTGAAGGTTACTTTGAATCGACATGCACGGGTTTGATGGTGTCGCGATTCTTACATCAAAAACTTTCTGACCGCGTGTTCACTCCTCCGCCAAGAGTCAGTGCCATGGGTTCCTTGTTAGAAGCCATCACGGATGAAACCCGTGCTGAACACTTTCAACCGACAAATATCAATTTTGGTTTGATGCCACCCCTGGCAGAAAAAGAGCGCGATAAAGAGATCCGCAAACAAAAGCAAATCTCTTTAGCTAGAACCGAATTTGAAAATTGGAACGCTTAGACCGAGAAAACTTCTTCGCGTTTTAGCTTCCAGTCTTCTGTTGGTTTATCGACTTCTGGTTTAAAGTGCTGACGGCAACGAGCCTCATAGGCATCGTGGGTTCCCACTAGAACCTGACCGTCGCCGCCAGATGTTCTTTGCGTGCGACTTGCTTGTGCCCCACACACCACACATACTGCGTGTTGCTTAGTAACACTTTCGGCAATGGCCATTAGTGTGGGCATTGGTTCAAAAGGTTTTCCCTGCCAATCCGTATCGAGCCCCGCGATGATCACGCGGATTCCACGGTCAGCAAGATCTTGGACAACTTGAACTAAGTTTTGTGAAAAGAATTGGCCTTCATCAATCCCAACAACTTTCGTTCCTGGTTTTAAATGATTCCAGATTTCTTCAGCATCATGAATTGGCAAAGAATCAATGGTTGTCAAATCGTGGGAAGTGACCGCCATCTCGTTATATCTTTTATCGATGATTGGTTTAAAAACTTGGATTTGCAAACGCGCGAATTCCGCACGACGCAAACGACGGATCAACTCTTCGGTCTTTCCACTAAACATAGAACCGACAACAACTTCGATCCACCCTCTCGGAACAACATAGGAAAACTCAGACACTAAACCCCTCCAGTGACTGTGGACGTACACGATCATGGAAGAACAATATTGTGTCAATCAACGCAACGGTGCGATTTTTTGGACTGATTGAAAGCAAAAACCAGAGAGCTTGCGTCAGAAATTCGAGACAAATTTGGGGACGTAACGCCATACTGTAAGTCCAACGGCATGCTGTAGATTTTACCACCTGGGACGCAGTTTGCCTGTAAAAGTAGCTGTTTTTCATATTCTTAAGGTGTTCGGGGGTTCATTAAGCTTGCGCCTGCATCGCGCCATCAGATACCAAGGCCATATATATGGGAATGATTTTAAGATTTCGACAGAAATTAACCCGGGGTGCTTTGATAGTACTTTTGGGAATCACGACCATCGCAATGAATGGGTGTGACGCCATTTACTGGGATGAACAAGCAAGTCTTGCCAAGGTTAAAGCCAAAGGTGAGCTGGTGGTTCTTACAACCCAGGATCCTCTTATATATAGTCAGTCCAAAAAGAAGAACGAAGCCTACGGTATCGACCACGACCTGATAGAGACTTTTGCCAGTTACTACGATATCAAAGTAAAGTTTGTGGTCCTTCCTGATGAAGACTCAGTTTTAAGAGCGTTAACCAAGGGTGAAGGTGATATCGCTGCCGCCCGCTTAAAAACTCCGCAAAATAAAAGCGGCTTCTTGGCAAGCCCTGCGTATGATGAATCTTACTTAAGCCTTTATTGCCATAAGAAATCCCAGGTCCAAAATATCAAAGACCTTGAAGGCAAAAAGGTCGCGATCCTAAATAAAGACAATTTCCAAGGCCTTTCACAAAGACTGTCGCAATTATCCCCTACGATTCTGATTGAAGTGATCGACAACGCCAAGACACCAGATCTTTTTGCGATGGTGAATCAGAAAAAACAAGACTGTGTGATTCTTGAAAACTATAGCGGAGATTTCTATGCCCGTTATCAGTCGCAAATCGAAAAGATCACGGTTTTAACTGAAGCGTTCTCGATGAGCTGGCTTCTTACCCCAGAAAACCAAGATCTCTTATTATTAGTGCAATCTTGGTATCAGAAGGCTTCCCGCGAAGATGAAATCATCCGCGTGCTTGATCGCTATAAGACTTATTTAAGTGAGCTAGATAAGCGTGACATCCAACAGTTCTTTAAAAAGATCCGTTCGACTTTGCCTGATTATAAAGACGCCTTTATGGATGCCGCAGAAGAACACGGACTTCCATGGCAGTTGATCGCTTCTGTTGCTTATCAGGAATCTCATTGGAATCCAGATGCCGTCAGTTTCACCGGCGTTCGTGGTTTGATGCAATTAACCGAAGATACTGCTTTGCATGTGGGTATCGAAGATCGCAGTGATCCAGAGCAAAGTATTTGGGGTGGCAGTAAATATCTGCGTTCGTTACTGGATAGAACACCGTCCTTCTTAAATTCTAAGGATCGCTTGGCTTTGGCTTTAGCAGCTTATAACGTCGGTTCTGCTCACTTAAAAGACGCCCAAAAGCTTGCCGTGAAAATGGGAAGAAATCCTAATAGCTGGAAACACCTTCGCGAAGTTCTACCTTTGCTTGCTGATCCAGAATACGCCGAACAACTTGAATACGGACCTGCCAGAGGCTACGAAACCGTTGAATTCGTAGAACGCGTAAAATCTTTCTATAATCTGATGATCACATCCGGCTAAACCTGAACTAAGGTTGATCAAAAGGGTTCGTATGCGAGGCGGAGGGTTTATCGCGAAACGGAGGCGTACCTGCAAGGTACGTCGGAGAACCGAAGGGCCCGACAACAAAGTCAGACGGGCCCTTTTCATCAACCGACTATTCTACCGTCACGGATTTTGCCAAGTTTCTTGGCTGATCTACGTCGTAACCCAAGTTGCATGCTAGATGGTAAGACATCAACTGCAATGGGATCACTGTCAGAATTGAATTCGTTGTCCAGTGCGCTTTTGGAATTGCTAGGTAGTGCTCACTGATCGCGCGAAGTTTTTCATTATCGCCAGTACCAATTGAGATCACTTTACCGCCACGGGCACGGGCTTCTTCCAAGTTACTGATGGTTTTTTCATAAAGGTGATCTGTTGGAGCCACCATTACAATCGCCATACGCTCATCGATCAACGCCAAAGGACCGTGCTTCATTTCGCCAGCTGCGTAGCCTTCTGCGTGCATGTAAGCTAGCTCCTTTAATTTCAATGCGCCTTCCATTGCGATGGGGAAGCTTGAACCACGACCCATGTACAAGAAGCCGCGGAAAAGTTTTAGCTTCGATGCTGCTTCTTCAAAATATTTATCGTAAGCAAGCACACCTTCCATTTGGGATGGAACTGCTAGAAGAGATTTTACTAATTCTTTTTCAGTTGCTTCATCCATCGCTCCACGCAGACGTGCAAAACCGATAGCGAAGCAGTTTAGAACTGCCATTGTGCTAGTGAATGCTTTTGTAGAGGCAACACCGATCTCGGGCCCAGAGTTCATGTACAAGTGACCATCAGCCTCGCGGTCGATAGTTGAATTGCGCACGTTACAGATACTCAAAGTCGTAGCGCCCATTTCTTTAGCCATGCGGATCGCTGCTAAAGTATCAGCCGTCTCACCACTTTGAGAAATCGTCATTACCAAACTTCTTGGTGGGATCACAGGGTTGCGGTAACGGAATTCACTGGCGATATCCACTTCAACTGGAACTTTCGCAAGTTGTTCGATTAAGTATTTTCCAACCATGCCGGCATAGTTTGAAGTTCCGCAAGCGATGATGAAAACGCGGTCGATGTTTTTTAAAACTTCTTTGGTTTTTTCCCAGTCTGCTTTGCTATCAAGTTCTTCTAACTTTTGAACCGGATGACCGAAACCAAGATTTTTTAAAGCCACACTGAAGAATTCAGGATTCACGTGGGGTTCAATCGCTGCAGCCACGGCGCGCGGTTGTTCGTAAATTTCTTTAAGCATGTAATGGCTGTAGCCTTGCTTTTCAACCATCTCTGGATTCCAGTTTAGCTCCACCACTTTTTTCTGAATTGGGAAACCGTTTGCAGAAAAGAACTGAACATCGGCACCACGGATGGAAGCCACCTCACGGTCTTCAAGGTAAACGAACTTTTTCGTGTATTGGATAAGAGCTTGCACGTCGCTAGCAACAAAAACTTCTTTTTCGCCAAGACCAACAACCAATGGTGGACCATCTTTAAATGCAACCAAACGATCTGGCTCGTGTTCCCACATCACAAGGATTGAAAAGGCACCACGAAGCTTGTTCAAAGTTTTTTCAACCGCTTTGAAAAGATCTTTTGTCACTTCCACTTCATTAGCAATCAAATGCGCCACTAATTCAGAATCCGTATCTGAAGTGATCTCTGCGCCTTGAGCTAAAAGTTCTTCACGAATATCTAGGTAGTTTTCGATGATACCGTTATGAACAAGATTAATGCCGCGAACTTGGTGAGGATGGGCATTACGTTCTGACGGCTTACCGTGAGTCGCCCAACGCGTGTGACCGATACCGATGTGACCATCGAATTTTTCATTCACTAGTTTTTCTTCAAGGGCTTTTAACTTACCTTGTGCGCGTACGCGCTTAGTTTTGCCATTATCTAAAATCGCAACACCGGCGCTGTCATAACCGCGGTATTCTAATTTTTTAAGACCGCTGATAATAATATCTTTAGGATTTTGTGGACCTAAGTAACCGACGATTCCGCACATACATTCACCTATTTTTTAACTTCTTCAGTTTCAGTTTCTAATTCGACAGCTTTTGGGGCGTAGTTTTCTTTTATAAACTGTTTACCACGGGCCACTGCCAGGGCCTTTGCAGGAACGCTTTTCGTGATGGTCGATCCAGAACCGATGATCGCATCATCGCCCACTTCAATCGGCGCAACAAACTGCGTGTCGCTGCCGACGAAGACGCGATTACCAATCTTCGTTTTATATTTCTTTCTGTCCGCAGCGTAGTTGCAAGTTATAGTTCCGCAACCAATGTTCACTTCTTCGCCAACCTCAGCATCCCCTAGGTACGTTAAGTGTCCTGCTTTTGATTTTTTACCGAATTTTACTTTCTTCATTTCTACGAAGTTGCCGACATGGGCTTCTTCAAAGATTTCTGTCTCTGGACGAAGGCGTGCATAAGGCCCGACCGACACTTTATTATGCAAACGAGAGCTTTCTAGGTAGCTGCCAGCGCGGATTTGCACACTGTCACCTACTTCTGAATCCGAAATAAATGAATTGGATTCAATGACTGTGAAAGAACCAATTTTAGAACGACCACGAATAAAGACGTTCGGGTAAACCACAGTGCCAGCGCCAATCTCCACACTTTCTTCCACATAAGCGGAACGTGGGTCGATCATCAAAACACCTTCTTCCATCAAACGCATAGCTTTGCGTTTAAACAAAAGACGAGTCGCTTTTGCTAGCTCCACCTGATTATTCACACCCACCGCCACTTTCGGCGTCGAGATGATAGGCTGCACCTTGCACTTATCAGCGATGCAAAGAGAGATTAAATCTGTGATGTAGAATTCTTTTTTGGAATTGTTATTTTTAATCAATGGCAAATACTTCGCCAAAATCGACGCCTTCACGACGTAGATGCCCGTGTTAATCTCTTTGATTTTCAAAGTATCAGCAGAAGCGTCTTTCGCTTCAACGATAGCAACAAGGTCACCGCGGTTTCTGACGATGCGACCAAACTCCCCAGGAGTTTTCACGTTTGCAGTCACCACCGCAAGATCACATTTTTCATCGCGGAAGATGCGCAGGAAATCTTTGATGTCAGAAGCTTCGATCAAAGGATGATCGCCATTCATGATAACAACATCACCTTCGATGGTTTCAGGCTTTGCGCATTTTACTGCATGGGCTGTTCCCAATTGTTCATCTTGCACATAACAAGCAACACCCATTGGCTCTACAACTTGGCGAACAAGATTTTGTCCGTGACCCACAATCACACGAACTTCCGCAGCACCGGCACCTTTAGAGGCTTGAATGACTTTTTCAATCATAGGGCGGCCAGCTACGGGGTGAAGAACTTTTGGCAAAGGTGATTTCATACGAGTCCCTTTACCAGCCGCAAGTGCGATGACCGTTAACTTTTCTGTATTTACAGACATTCCAGATCTTCCTTTTAAAAGCTTTTCTTCTCTGAAAAAAACAGGCTTAATTATCACATGCAAGGAAAAATATTTCACCAAACTTCTTGGGCAAAAACCACTCTGGGGACGCCTATTGAGCTGTATAAAAAATCACACAGTTTAGAAGGCTATAACGAAGCTCCTTTGTTATTTATCGGTGGCGTCCATGGGGATGAGCCGGAAGGAGTCCGCTTAGCTGAGGAGTTTTTGGCTTGGTTGCTTCAACAAGAGACTAAAGAACCTGAGAAAATTCGTCCTTGGATTTTAATTCCCTGTATCAATCCTGATGGATACTCGAAAAATCAGCGTACGAATGGCAATGGCGTAGATCTGAATCGGAACTTTCCTTGCCGTGATTGGAGCTCCGAAGCTAAGGCTCCGCGCTATTATCCCGGCCCTTCGCCCGGAAGCGAAGCAGAAGTACAGGCTTTAGTGAAACTGATTGAGGACGAAAAGCCACAGATCATAGTACACTTCCATTCATGGGAGCCTTGCGTTGTTTATACGGGTGCACCTGGCAAAGAAGCTGCTGAAATACTTGCCACCGGCACAGGCTATGAGTGTCGTGAAGATATCGGTTACCCCACTCCAGGAAGCTTAGGCCAGTACGGTTGGTTAGAGCGCAAAATCCCGGTGATCTGTATTGAAGAACAAGAAAATATCGATTTGAATTTGGTATGGCCCCATTTCAAACAAGGTCTTGAACTTTTGGTTAAGGTTAAGTGAATGGCAAAATATAAATCCATCGCCTTTGATTTGGATGACACGTTACTGGATACATCCAACTTGTTGGTGCCTCGGGCAGCACAAAGAGCCTGCGAAAAAATGATTGAAGCGGGTGTGCGCTGCACTTTGCAGGAATGTTTAGACATGCGCCAGTCTTTAGCCGCTGATTATTCCCATACGGAAATTTTCACGCAAATTGCCAATCATTATGGAACAAATCAACCCGGCCGAGCGATTCACGATGCGCTTCACGAGTTTTATAATCCGGAAGTTCCAGAAAACTTGCCTCTTTTACCTAAAGCCTTAGACAACCTCGAGAAACTTTCTGCGAACTACAATTTGTTTTTAGTAACCATGGGTTCATACGAATCCCAGGTACGAAAAATCAAGGCGCTTAAAATCGAAAAGCATTTTAAAAAAATTTATATTTTAAACGGTTTTATCGGAGAGAAAAAAGATATCGCTTTCCGTGATATCGTGCGCATTGCAGGACACTATCCCCACGAGCTTTTAAGCATCGGCAATCGCCTTTCAAGTGAAATTCGAGATGGTAAACGTGTGGGGGCCGATACCTGCTATTTTGCCTATGGCGAACATGTCGGTGAAAAACCGATGTATCCCGAAGATCATCCAGACTTCACGATTTATAATCACGAGGAATTAATTCCTAAATGCGGACTTTAAAAGCCAGCTTTTTACTTATCGGTCCTTGGGATTCGCGCCTGCAAGAGCTGGGTGCGCATATTGCTACGGACTTATCACAAGCTTGGCATTGGATTCATGATTCCACCTATGATGTGGTCGCTCTTTCCGTAACTTTGATTTTAGGAAAAAAGTTCCCCGAATTTTATCACGAGATTAAAAAGAATTCGCCTTCCACCCAATTCATCGCTGTGGTGCCGGAGGATTTTTCTGCAACCCAATTAGCTTTGTTGCATGAAGGATTTTCTTTTTTCAGAGTGATGTCTAGCTTCCAAGATGTGCAACTTGAAAGTCATTTGTTTTCAGCCTTAGAGGAAGCAAATCAACGCAAACAAGATGAAAACTTGGCTTTGCTTATTCGTGAACAAACAGCGCAACTTAAAAGAATTCAAATCGAACTTGAAGAGCGCGTGCAAAAAAGAACCCGCTTCTTAACGGAAGCGCGACGTAAATTATTTCTTACAAACTCCCGCATTGAAGGATTTAAACGCGCTCTGATGGCCGTGCACCAAGCAAGTTCAGTGATCGAAATTGAGCAGCTTTTAAATGAATCCATGGCCGCCACGGTGCAGACATCATGGATTCGCCTTTTTTATCATCCCCAAGACGAACTTTTTGCACGCCAAGTTCAGACGCAGCTGGATTTTACCCAGTTGCAAGTTCCATTGTTTAGACATCATGAAAAGGTCGGATCGATCTTCTTTTTACGAGCGCCCGATCACCCGTTTACCCGGGAAGAAAGTGATTTCTTAAATCGCGTGGCTGAGGCCGTGGCCTTAGCCATGGATCGCATTCAAAAGTTAAAAGAATCTGAGGACCTAAAAGAACAATGGGAAGCAACCTTTAATGCGATGTCTGATCCGGTTGTCTTAATCGATACCAACTACGATATAATTCAATCCAATAAAGCGTTAGAGGAACGACTGCAAGAGCAAGACCGCGAACACACTTCGCGAAAATGCTATCAGGTTCTGTACAACCGTGAAGAGCCATGTCCTGGCTGCCAACGCGGGACCAATTTCCGCGTGCAATCGCAAAACACGACCGCCCCAAGAAGTTATGAAGTGTACAGCCAAAGTCTGTTGCTAGATCCTGAAAAACCACCGGTGTTTGTAAACCTCTATCATGACATCACCCAGCAGCTAAAAATGGAAAGACAGATTGTTGAGTCTGCGAAAATGGCAGAGCTTGGAACGATCGGTTCAAGCATCGCCCATGAGTTGAATAATCCATTGGGAGGCATTCTTTCATTCACTCAGTTGATCAAGATGGACATGAAGCCTGAAAACCCACTTTATCCTGACATCGTCGAGATGGAAGCTGGAGTTCAGCGCTGTAAAGAGATCGTACAAAATCTTCTGGGCTTTACGCGAAATCCTAACGCGGACCAAGAGGGTGTCGTCAGTCTTAAAGAAGTGTGCTTACGTGCTTTGAAAATCGTAGAACTTCAAACGAAGTCACAAGGTATTGAAGTAAAGCTGCATTTTCCTGGCGAAGAGATCTCTACTATTGGACATTTGAATTTACTTGCCCAAGCCCTTAAAAATGTTTTGCAAAACTCTATTGATCGCCTCACTGATCGCATTCGCCATGTAAAAGGCTTCAGAGCTCTTCTTGATATCGAAGTAGCTGTAAAAGATGGACAAGGACAAATACTTATTAAGGACAACGGAACACCTGAGAAAAATCCAACCTCTCCTTTAGGCTTAGGTGTTTCAGTGGCGACCCAGATTCTTCGCGACCATGAAGCCGCTTTGGAATTTTCCCTTAATGATGCCCAAGAAAATAGGGCTGTCATAACCTTTTCAACTTTCGAAAAATAGATTTTAGTCGAGACCGGGCGAAGTTGCGAAATTGCATGGCGTTCTTTATTCTTAAACAATGGCTTTTTCAGAATTTCGTTTTACGAAGGCTTTTATATTCAGCGTTTTTGCGGCAGGTTTAGCTGCGACTTTGTCTATTTTCGTGGTGAATTTATCCACCATGAATACCCATAAAAAATTGCTAGCTCAGCAACACCACATAGAAAAAATTCTTCTATCACTTGATGAAGTGTTGACCATGTTGGTAGAGGTAGAGACTGGTCAACGTGGTTATGTGATCACCCAGAAGAAAAACTTTCTTGAGCCTTATTATAAATCTTTAAAGACAATTGGTCCAAAACTAGAAGAACTTAAGCAGATCGCTTCTAACGAGTTTTTAGAAAATCCCAACTACAAAAATCTTTTACCCCTGGTTCAGCATAAACTTCAGTTCACGGCCGAAGTGATTGAACTTGTTGACCAGAAAAAATATGCCTTAGCTCAAAAAAGTATTCAAAGCGCTAAAGGTAAAGATTTGATGGATGAAATTCGTCATCATATAGACAGTCTAAAAGCCTTTAAAGGTAAAAAGCTGCACGCCACCAAAGACCAAGCGACCCTCGCCTCTGCAAGAAATCAAGGCTGGTTGATGCTGGGAAGTGGATTGAGCTTCGTCTTAATCGTCTTAGCATTTTTATTAACTGATATGGAGTCCAACCGCCGCAGCCAGGTTGAAGAAGAGCTAAGAGAAGCTAAAGATAAAGCCATTGAAGCTTCCCGCCTTAAATCAAACTTCTTAGCAAATATGAGCCATGAGATCCGTACGCCGATGAACGGCATCCTAGGTATGACCGAGGTTTTATTGTCCCAAAAAATGGAAGGCGACATTAGAACCAAAGTGAATGTGATCAGGGATTCAGCGATCTCTTTACTGTCTCTGATTAACGGAATTTTGGATCTTTCAAAGATTGAATCTGGAAAACTGGAACTTGAACAGGTCTATTTAGACATTCGCAAAATCGTTAAAGAAGTCACTGACAGTTTGGATTATTCAGCCAAAGCGAAGGGACTTACTTTAGAAACGAACATTTCTGCGCAGACGCCTACGGCTTTCTCAGCCGATGCCCTTCGACTTCGTCAAATCATCATTAACCTTGTTGGAAATGCGATCAAATTTAGCTCTGAAGGAAAGGTCTACGTTAATGTCAGCTCGGAGCGTCTTGAAAATTCAAAAACACTTTTAAAGATTCAGGTTAAAGATGAAGGCTTAGGAATGAGCCCTGAAGTTCAAGCAAAAATCTTTTCCCCCTTTGAACAAGGGGATAGCAGCACCACAAGAAAGTTTGGTGGAACGGGACTAGGACTTTCCATCACAAAACAGCTTATTGATCTTATGAAGGGCGAAATCAAAGTGGAAAGCGCCGAAGGCCAAGGCAGCACTTTCACTGTCGCCATTCCTCTTGAAGCCATTAATGCAATTCCAAATAAAGAAGTGGCGCAAACTGAATTTGTTTCTTCGTATGCACCTTTAAAAATTCTGGTAGCTGAAGATAATTTAACTAACCAGGAAGTTATCAAGGTCATGCTTACACGCTTAAAACACCAGTTTAAGATCGTAGGCAATGGTCAGTTGGCAATGGATGCTGCAGCGGCAGATGACTATGACGTTATTCTTATGGATTGCCACATGCCAGAAGTGGACGGCTACCAAGCTGCCCGCAATATTACTATATCTAAAGGCTTATGGTGGAACTCATCACCGATTATCGCGGTGACAGCCAACGCGGTAAAAGGCGATAAAGAAAACTGCTTATTTGCAGGAATGTGTGATTATCTTTCTAAACCGCTCACCATGGCTGAGTTAGACGAAAAGTTAAGTCTGTGGTCGCGAAAAATTGATTTCTCAGATCCGCAAGTAATCGATCCCAAGGCTATGGAGCGTTTAAAACAAATCAGTGAATCCCAAGCTGAAAATATGATGAAGCAGATCGTAGCCCAATGGTCGAAAGAGGCTCCAAGTGTTTTACAGGATTTAGAAACCAAAGTTCAAAACAATCTTTTTTCTGAATCCCTTTCACTCGTACATCATTTAAAATCGACCTGCAACAATGCGGGACTTCGCCGTATGGCACAGGCCTGCAGTCGTTTAGAGGAAGCAGCCCACAATAAAAATGCGCAGGAACTTCCGTATCTTTATCTGCAGCTGCGCGCAGAATTTAAGCTTGCCTCATTGCACTTAAACCGCGCCGGGATGATGGAGACCGTTTAGTCGTTTTTCTGGGTTAAACGGTACCCAGATCCGTAAACGGATTTGATTGTCCAATAGGTGCCGTCTAATTTTTTTCTTAATTTCGACATATGAGTGTCAATGGCGCGATCTTGGACATTGAGGTTTCCGCCCCAAACATTTTCCATCAATTGATCACGGGTTAACAGAATGTTTTTGTTCTTTGCTAGGTACAAAAGCAGCTTGAATTCAAACGAGGTTAAATCTAGTTCGCGGGGACCCTCGGATGATTCCACGGTGACCTTTTGTAAATCAAGGTTCAAGACCATGTTATCGATGCGATGCAATCGCTGGGAAGAATCCTTATTAAGCTTCTTTAAACGCGAATCAACTCGCACCCTGAACTCTAACGGCTCAAAAGGTTTTGTAATATAATCATCGGCGCCTAAAGAGTATCCAACAACTTTATCAGCAGTTTCCGTTTTTGAAGTCAGAAAAATAACCGGAGTATCAGGCATATGCTTTTGAACTTTTAAAAAGAAATCAAAACCATTTCCGTCGGGCAGGTGCACATCTAAAAGAACCAGGTCCACTGCCGTTTTCAAATATTCTGATGCAGCTTCTAAAGTGTCAGCAATCACTAGCTGATGATGCGCCAAGGTTTCTTTGACGAGGATTTGATTTGTTATGTTGTCTTCAACTAAAAGTATGCGCGCCATAGATTATTCCGTTTCAATCTTAAATAGTTTAGCAACAGAATCTCGTAGTGATACAGCATTATGTTGAAAGAAACACAGTTCCTTTATATTTGCCTGACTCTTGGGGCCGATAATTAATTCATCAGGTGATCAGATCGTTGAAACAAAGTACGCGGAACCTCTGGAATATATTTTTTAAATGAACTGATAAATGGGGCTAGGCCTAAAGCTGGCCCCGGTTCCTGACACTGGTTTGGATTTATTGTAAGTGTTTTCAAACGCTTTTTCACAGGAGGCTTTCATAGTCTAATACTGTCCCTTGCTCTGTCCTCAAATAAGCTCTGCAAAGGGAGTCCTAACAGGATTCCCTTTGTTTTTTTATCAACCGCAGGGTTTTTAGGAGTTTCTAGTCAGGCACACAACGTCAGTGCCACGAACATCAAAAACTTTTTCGACATTAAATGACGGGCCTAAGATTTCTTTGGCTTCTGCAAATGCATTCCAGCCATGATCTGAAAGGTCTCGTAAAAGTATAAAAGCCTTACCGTGATCTGATAATGAGTTCTGCAATGCGAGCAGCAACGTTTTAAAATCCGAATCTAAATAAAAGCGGCAACGATTTTTAAATTCTGAATGTGAAAGCTTTCCTTGCCCGTGGCGAAAATACGGAGGATTGCATAAAACCAAGTCGTAACGTTTATGAAAATCTAACTTTAGAAGTTCATTGTAATTGTAATTTAAAAACCGAATGTCCGAGGGAATAGTTCCTAGGCTTTTCACGTTGGCTTCAAAGTGGCTTTTATAAATTTCCTGAACTTCAAGAAAATCAAACTGTGCAGGCACAGGGCCACTGCTTTGCTTACAGTGAAAAAGAAAATCCAAACCGATAATTCCGCAGCCAGCACAAAGATCAAGAGCACGAAGGCTTCTAAAATCTTTCTTTTCTAAACTTTCAAAAACTTGGCGAGCTAAAAAAACAGAGTCGTGGGAAAAATGATAATCCTCGGGCTGAGAATACTGAAAAGTGAAATGAGGATTGATGGATGACATTCCTAACTTTTATTATTCAAAATCCGTGCTGTCTACTTTCACGCAATTCGAAAAAAACTCGGGGATTTTTAGGTGACTGGACCCGGCTTGCTCAAGCTTTCATCAATATTGATTTTGCGTCGTGAAGTTCTGCTAGTGTTCCCATATAGTTAGCAGTTTTTGGCCTGGTTTCCCGTACTTTTTTTTGCGAGAAAAGGCTCGAGATTTTCGGGTCTAGTTTGTCTTTTTTCTGGCAAAATTTTCCTGATGGCGTCCAGTTTTATGGTCCTGAAAGCCTTACCAGGCGCGGATTTTTTGACAGTACCGTCAAAAACACTCTATCCTAATTTTATCTAACGAACCCACCATGGAAGGAAGGTTCATGCGAAGCCAGCGAGTCCTAATATTAGATGACGAATCATCACTACGAACCGCTCTATTTAGAGTTCTTGATCGAAAAGGTTTAAACGTCATCACCGCCAACAAAATCGATGAAGCAAAGGTTTTGTGCCAAGGCGACACTCCCGTAGATCTTGCAATTGTTGACCTAAATCTTCCAGATGGTGATGGCATTGAGTTTATGACTTATCTAAAGTCATTAAGCCCAGCCACAGAGGTTATTATTTTAACAGGTCACGCGACAATTGAGTCTGCTATTCGCGCGACCCAAAAAGGTGCCTTTCATTTTGTGACTAAGCCCTTCAACCTTGAAGAGCTGATGAGCTTGATTGAAAAAGCTCTGACCCATAAAAAGCTGCAGCAAGAAAACCAACAACTTCGTTCTGAACTAAATAAGAAGTACAAGTTTGATCAAATCATTGGAAACAGCGAACAAATTCAAAACGTACTTCGTCTTATTGAACGCGTTGCTGATTCTGATTCGACAGTCCTAGTAACTGGAGAATCAGGAACTGGTAAGGAACTGATCGCACGCGCTATTCACTATAACTCCCCGCGGGCGCAGGGCCCTTTTATTCCCATCAACTGCGGCGCCATCCCGGCGGAACTCTTAGAGAGTGAACTTTTCGGTCATATTAAAGGTGCTTTCACGGGTGCCATCGCAAATCGCGTCGGTCGTTTTGAAATGGCTGATGGCGGGACGATCTTCTTAGATGAAATTGGCGACCTTGAACCCTCTTTACAGGTGAAGCTGTTACGGGCTTTGCAAGAACGCAGTTTTGAACCCGTGGGTTCAACAAAAACTGTGAACGTGAATGTCAGAGTTATCGCAGCTACGAATATTAATTTAGAAGAAGCCGTTGAAGAAGGCCGTTTCCGCGAAGATCTTTTTTATCGCTTGAACGTGATTCCTTTAGCGGTTCCGGCTTTGCGGGAACGCAAAACTGATATTCCACTTTTGTTGAATCACTTTATGGATATCTTTAATAAAAGCAAAGGCCGTGGGCTGACAGGAATCACATCTGATGCTTTAGAGTGCCTTGTGAATTACCCATGGCCAGGAAATATTCGTGAACTTGAAAACCTTGTAGAGCGCATGACGATTCTAAAAGGCCAGGGTCAGATCGATGTTTCTGATTTGCCAGTAAAATATAAGTCAGGAAAGACGGCTTCTGCTGAAAGCACAGGACTTGATATTCCTGATCAAGGAATGGATTTTAACTCAGCTGTTGATGCCTACGAAAACGCTTTAATTCTAAAAGCTTTAGAAAAAACCGGTTGGAACAGAAATCAAGCAGCCGCTTTGTTACGACTGAACCGCACCACCCTGGTAGAGAAGATCAAGAAGAAAGGTCTTACTCCTCCGAACGAAATCACACCGTCTTAAAACAAAAACCCGCTGCTTGTATCAGCGGGTTTTTTTATTTTAAGATTCACCGAGCCTAAGTTTAATTAGACTTAAAAAGATGTAGCATCTCAAATAAAGCATCTAACGCCGCTAAGGCAGTGATGTCGCTATTATCAAACGCAGGACATACTTCAACGACGTCTCCGCCTACGAGGTTTTTAATTTGTAGGGCACGGAAGATTCTTTGCGCCTCATAGGTCGTTAAACCTCCCGGTACCGGAGTTCCGGTCCCTGGGGCACAGCTTGGATCTAAAGCATCGACGTCATAACTAATATAGGTCGGAGTTTCATCAAACACCGGAAGTGTTTTTAGAAAATCATTTAAAGTCTGATTGCGTATTTCATCCACAGTGATAACGCGAATGCCGTGTTTATTTACGAAATCTAAGTCATCGCCGCCAGCTAATGGTCCTCTGATTCCGATTTGCACCATTTTTTTTGGATCAACTAAACCTTCTTCAACCGCATGACGGGCAAAAGCTCCGTGGTGGTATTCCTGACCCCAAGCCGCAGGGTAAGTATCTAAGTGCGCATCCCAGTGAATGAAAGCCAATGGCTTGCCATATTTTTTTCTTAAAGCGCGCAATACCGGAAGTGTCGTGGAATGATCGCCGCCAACAGCTAAGAAACGTTTATTTTTTGCTACCAACTCCCCTACGAATTTTTCGATTTTTTCATAGGTTTGCTTTTGATCGATAGGAACTGTCGGACAATCACCGATGTCAGCGACTTTTAATTTTTCAAAAAAGTTTTCGGCGCGGGTCATGTGGAAACCGCGGCCCAGACTTGATACTTCTCGCACCTTAGCAGGCGCAAAACGAGATCCAGGTCTATAAGAAACGCCTCCGTCATAGGGAATTCCAAAGATACCGACCTCGTAGTCTGCTTCAACTTCAACGTAGGGCAGTCTAAAGAACGTTTTTATCGCAGAAAATCGGGGAAACTCGCGTCCACTTAAGGGTTTGTATTCCATATTGACTCCTTAATTGCCTGAAGAATACATTACCGCGAATGACGGCACAATACGACTATAAACTCGATCATAAACAGCTTACGCAATGGTACAAAAAAAATCATCGCGCACTTCCTTGGAGAGCTAATAAAGATCCTTATCGCATCTGGCTTTCTGAAGTTATGTTGCAACAAACCACCGTCGTTGCGGTCATTCCTTATTTTGAAAAGTTTCTTTCAAAATTTCCCACTGTGCATAAACTTGCCAATGCACCTGAAAATGAAGTTCTCGAAGCGTGGGCCGGTTTAGGGTATTACTCCCGCGCACGTAATCTTCATAAAGCGGCTAAAGCACTTTCTGCACAAGGCTTCCCACAATCGGCCGCGGAACTTTTAGAGCTTCCAGGTTTTGGTCCTTACACTTCCCGCGCCGTTGCTAGCATCGCCTTTGGTGAAAGGGTCGGTGTTTTAGATGGCAATGTCATCCGCGTTCTTTCTCGCCGCTTCGGTTTAAAACTAGAATGGTGGAATAACAAAGGGCGCGAGCAGTTACAGAATATTTCTGATGAGCTGTCAAAACTGGGACAAGCCGATGTCGTCAATCAAGGTTTGATGGAGCTAGGGGCTACGGTCTGTACCCCGCAAAAAGTGACTTGCATTCTTTGCCCGTGGGCAAGCTCCTGCGTCGCCCGGGAAAAAGGTTTAATTGAAACTTTGCCGTTAAAAAAACCACGCAAAGAATCCGAAGTCTGGGTGTGGAAACCACAAGTCGCGATCAAGGATAAAAAAGTCGCGCTTATAACAAATGATTACACCCCCTTCCTTAAAGGGCAGATGATTTTTCCAGGAGAAATTTCTAAGGAAAAAAGCAAGCCTAAGGCCTATGATGCTAAACACAACATCACTCATCATGATATCTTTATTCAAATCACAGCAAAGAAATCCCTGACTGGAAAAAACATTCAGTGGGTGGATTTAAAAGAGCTAAAAAAGGTCAATCCTTCCTCGTTGCTGCAAAAAGTTTTGAATAAGGTTGAAGCATGAAGATTCTCATCGCGATTGGCAGCTTGTTTTTTCTTTTAGGATGTTCCCACATCAGTGTGACTAAAAACCTGCTTACGCCTGATTACCTTTTGGCTAAGGATTCAAAACAGCTTACGTTCATTGGCGATCATGCTCACCCGCGTTTTTCTTTTGATAATAAGAAAATTCTTTTTAGTCGCTTGGATAAAAACAACCATCGTGGTTGGCAGATTTATGAACTCGACTTAACGTCGAACAAGGTTCGCAGAGTCACCTATTCAGATGGGGATGCTTTTGATGGAAGCTACATTAGTGAATCTGAAATCATCTACGCCTCAACGACGGATGAAATTAAAGAAAGTCCGCTTTTAAATAAAACTTTCGATAAAGATTCGCCGCCCTCCGATCTTTATATGAGTGATTTGTTCGGAACAGATATTCTGCGTATTACTCATCAGCCGGGTTATGATGGCGAACCGTTGTTTGTATCCCATCCCTCGCGTCCGGCTATCTTTTTTAGTTCGCGCAGAGAAGTTGTAGGTATTTACCGTATTGATTTAAAGAGTCTGCCCGTAACGGTTGTAGCGTCAGAAAAAGATAAAGAAAAAAGATTTGCGGCGATTACGCCTGATCAAAATAGTTTAGTTTGGGTGGATAAAAATCTAAAAACTTCAGAACAAAAGTTGCGTTACTATGACCTTAGAACCAAAACGGCATTGGACCTAAAAGGCAATGAGGGCGACTATAAAGATTTGATCTTTGCACCAAGACCACCGGCAAGGTTGTTTTATAGTGTTCTTCGTAAGGGTGAAAAGTATTACCAAATTGAAGTTTATAATCTTGAAAAGAAATGCACCCAGGTCGTATTTAAGGGAACAGATTCACTTTCAGGCCCTGCTATATCCTCTGAAACTCCAGAGAAATTGGCTTTCTTAAGAACTTTTGAAGATAAAAAACAAATTTACATGCTTCAGTTGCCCGACGATTTAGGGCCTTGCCTGGAAGCCTCGGCGCAAGCTACTCTTAAAGAGTGAAGACATTAACTGGCTTTATTCTTCTATTAAGCATGCAATTATTTGCCGCCCCTTATCCGGCGACAAGCACCTCTGCTTTTACGGCCCCTGAAAAAGGTCTTTACTTCTTGCACAAAGGTTTCAGTTTAAAAACGGAAGGCACTGATTGGGTTCCATTAGCGTCTTCTGAAAATAGCTTGTTAGATACCGTGCGCTTTGGCGCAAAGAACGCTAAAGACGGAAGTTTAAGCATCCGCACCGACAAAGTAGCTAAAGATGCTTCCCTGGAGCTTTATACCCGCAAATGGATGCGTGATTATCCTAGCTATGGTTTTGAAGTGATCTCTGCAAAGAATTTTTCTTTAAACGGCAGTCCCGCTTTAGTAGTCGACATGCTTTCTCGCTCTAAGAATAAACAGATTCGCCAAGTGGTTTTAAAAAATGAAGACCGCGTGGCTATCCTGACTTGTCTTGCTGATAAACCGGCCTTTGCAAAATCGCTTCAAAGCTGCAATCAAATCATGAAAAGCTTTTCTTGGAACACTCCTCCCCAAGAAAAAGCCGATACTTCGATCAAAAAATAATTTATTTAAATTGAATCGCTTTTACTTTGCTAGCGATCACTTCGGGATTAAAGGGCTTCACGATAAAATCGTTCACACCAAGCTTTAGCGATCCCTCGATATTTTCTAAGCTTGCTGTTGCCGTCATCATAATAACATACAGATCATGGGTCTTAGAATTGGCACGAAGACGATCAAGCAGTGACAAGCCGCCTTGACGAGGCATGCGGATATCTAAAAACACTAAGTGAAACGGATTTTTTGTCTGAACCGCATTGTCGATTTTGCTTTCCGCAATGGCCCCGTCTTCGGCTTCCTGAATATCAGTGAAGCCTAAACCTTTTAACATCTCTTTTAGAATAAGCCGGTCAGTAAAATTATCATCGACAATTAAAACTCGGCGGCCCATAAAAGGTAATTGCGTCATGCCTTTATACTTTCATTTTACTTATACAAAAGATATTTTTTTCGCTCTTTAGCCCAGGATTTTTCGTCTGCACTTAAAGCTTTTTCAAGATCTTTGACAGTGGCCTTTTTATCTTCAATCCAATTTTTTAAAGCCGGCCCGCCATTGATCACATCAAATGCCAAACGGTCGCGAACATATTCGTAAGCAAACTCGCGGTAGATTGGATAATCCGGATGCATTTCACGAATCACCTTAAGCATAAGCGCAGTTAAACGGAATGGTTTAAACAGATCATGTTTGTACGCTGGAACATCCGTATGAAATTGAAAGCCATGACAAAGTTTACCGACATGTTTATGGAAAGTCGGTTCAAAGAAACATTCACGCAAAAGAACACCCTTAAACCATTGTGGCGCTTTCTTTTTCATGCGCACTAGAACTTCAGCAAAATCAATATCAGAAGCTCCGATGATTTCTAAAGCTCTGGTTGTCCCGCGAGCTTCAGACAAGGTGGTTCCTTCAATCAAAACAGTGCCAGAATAAGCGCGCGCCATATTTAAGCTTGCTGCATTCGGCGATGGATTCACCCACGCGCGCTTCATATCCCAACCAAAACCCGGTCCTTTTGAAGGCGCATAACCTTTCATTTTTACGACCTGAAGTTTTAAATCCATTTTATAATAATCTTTAAAGTATAAAGCCAACTCACCCACAGTCAGACCATGGCGCATAGGGATTGGTGCTGCTCCAACAAAGGATTCCCAGCCTGGTAACATTTTAAAACCTTCAATCGGGCGACCTGCGGGATTTGGGCGATCCAAAACGATCACTTCCTTACCTAACTTCGCGCACTCTTCCATCACGTAAAGCAAAGTCGTGATAAAAGTATAAATACGACAACCCAGGTCTTGAAGGTCGAATAGAAGCACATCAAAGTGCTCCATCATCTCTGCAGTAGGTCTGCGCACCTCACCGTAAAGACTGAAAATAGGAATGTTATGAACGGGATCAACGAAGTCAGGGCTTTCAATCATGTTGTCTTGCTTATCGCCGCGAACACCATGCTGAGGACCGAACGCACAAGAAAGTTTTATTTTTTTAGAAAGCAGATCCAAACTGTGTTGCAGATTTTCATCAACACTCGCTGGGTGACAAACTAAACCCACGCGTTTGCCTTTAAGGCTTTTAAGCATTTTTGGATTTGCTAAAAGAACTTCTACACCTAACTTCATAAAACATCCTTGTTAAAGAAAAATTGTAAACATAGGTTTTCGCCATGTACACGATTTAATTAAAAGTTCCATGAAAACAAAAAGGCCTGCCAGTTCGGCAAGCCTTCATTGGAAAATTAAATTTGGTAAGCACTAGTTTTGGTTTTTACGCAACCATTCAGCCATCGGCATTGCGAAGTACGTGAAGATCACATCAGCACCCGCCCTGCGGATAGAATACAGAGTTTCCACCATCGCGCGCGTCTCATCGATGATCCCGGCTTTTGCGCCGGCTTTGATTAATCCGTATTCACCACTGACGTTGTAAGCTGCGACTGGCAAGTGAGTGTGGGATTTTACTAGGCTAATGATATCAAGGTAACTTAGCGCTGGTTTTACCATCACCATGTCAGCACCTTCCATCTCATCAAGCTCGATCTCTCTTAATGCTTCACGAGCATTTCGGAAATCCATTTGATAAGTTTTCTTATCACCAAATTTTGGTGCTGAATCTAAAGCTTCGCGGAATGGACCGTAAAAGCTTGAAGCGTATTTTGCTGAATAAGAAAGAATGCCGGTGTTGGTGAAACCAGATTCATCAAGCGCATCACGAATCGCACCGACTCTGCCATCCATCATGTCGGATGGGGAAACGATATCAGCCCCTGCTTCGGCGTGCACGACCGACATCTTTGCTAGAATCTCGACAGTTTCATCATTGAGGATTTGGCCGTTTTTTACGACGCCATCGTGACCGTCTGAAGAATAAGGATCCAAAGCCACGTCGGAAATCAACGTCACTTCAGGATATTTATCGCGAATCATTTTCAATGTGGTGGGCAACAATCCGTTGCGGTTCAAAGATTCTTTGCCGTAAGAATCTTTCAGTGTCTCATTTAGAGCCGGGAAAAGGTCGAAAGTTTTAATACCGAGGTGGACTGCTTTTCCGACTTCTTCTAACAAAATGTCAGGGCTCATGCGGAAGATTCCAGGCATAGAATTTATGACTTGGCGCTCCCCTTTTCCCTCACAAAGAAATAAAGGCAGAACGAGCTGAGAGACTCTCAAATCTGTCTCGGCAACCATTTGGCGCAGGGCTTCAGTTTTGCGATTTCTACGTGGGCGCTGGGTGAGCTTCATAATACCTCCGCTTGCCGCTTAATTAATAAGCATTATCAACATTACAAGCATGACAATTCAATGACACTTTATTGAAAGTTTAGTGATAAACCTATCTGTACATGGAAGATATACTTCTCGTTCACAGAAAATCCAATAGAAACTTCAGCGAGTCTCTGCAAGATACAGCGGTCTGGAAAACATGTTTACGCCAGATTCTTTTTTGCACAGAGATGGAACTGAACACGATCAGTGAGGTTATCGAAAAAGATGACGTCATTCTTCGTGGCGAAAATGCGTTGGGTCTTTTGCTTGAGATTCTATGTGGCCTGCATTCACCTATCGTTGGTGAAACTGAAGTCTTCGGTCAGTTTAAGGCCTTCGTTGATTCCCGAAAACAACTTGGTGATACATTATTTGGTGACCACCAGAAATGGTTGAACTTCATTTTCGCCGAAGTCAAAAAAACCCGCTCTGAACATTTGGTGGGCTTGGGCTCACAAAGCTACGGCAGTTTGTTACGCCGTTACGCTAAAGATTATAATTCAGTGACCCTTTGTGGTTCTGGTCAATTGGCCTTGGAGATTCTTCCTTGGCTTGCTCATAAAAAGTCGATGCAAATCGTCTGTCGTGAACCTGCAAAACTTCAAGCCTTTGCAGAGAAGTACAACAACTTGAGCATTTCTACTTACAATCAAGCTTACATACACGGCGAAGCGATGGTGATCGCAGCCCCTTTAACTGATGCCCGCATTTTGGAACTCATGAATAAACAGGACAACCGTCCTTTGGCGATTTATGACCTACGCGGTGAAGACAACAATTTGCCTTCACTGGTTGCTGAACAATTTCCGAATGTGCAAGTCATGGGACTTCACCAATTCTTTGCAGAGATCGAAGAAATGAAAAAAGATACGGCCACAAAGATCTCTGCCCTGAAAGCGATTCTATTAGAGAAGGCTTTAGCCTTCATGCAAAGAACGGAGCTTCGTCCACTTGGGTGGGACGACATATGCGCTTAAAAATTTCCGCAAGGAAAAGTGACTTGGCCCGTCTTCAGGCCTACATGGTTGGAG
The DNA here is from genome assembly GCA_041888585.1 of Bdellovibrio bacteriovorus. Taxonomy (GTDB): domain Bacteria; phylum Bdellovibrionota; class Bdellovibrionia; order Bdellovibrionales; family Bdellovibrionaceae; genus Bdellovibrio; species Bdellovibrio bacteriovorus_I. The sequence continues at coordinate 3,019,102 of CP168971.1, forward strand.
ACGCTCTTAAAAAAAAACATCAGAATCTTGAAATCGAATACCGTTTCAAAGAGTCCTTAGGTGATAAAAACCTAACCGAACCGCTGTGGAAAATTCCTGAAAAGGGAGTTTTCACTGAAGACTTTTACGGGGAACTGATTCGCGGTGAAACTGATATGGTTGTGCATTCTTGGAAGGATCTTCCGACTGAGACTAAGGATGACACTGTTATCGCAGCAACTTTGCCACGCGCGGATCAAAGGGATCTTTTACTTTTAAAAAAATCACACTTTGAAAAAATCAAGTCAGCACGCGCTTTGCGTGTCTTTAGTTCTTCACCTCGTCGTGAATACAATCTGACTGATTTTTTTAAGAATCATCTTCCATTTGATTTGCAATCCGTGAAGTTTGAAAGTGTGCGTGGGAATATTCCAACGCGCATTCGTAAATTACTTGAAAGCACTGAAACAGATGGGCTGATTGTGGCAAAGGCTGCTTTGGATCGTCTTTTGACTGCCGAAGCTGACGAGTTTGATGAAGTTCGTGGATTATTACGTGGTTATCTTCAAGAACTGACCTGGATGGTTTTACCTTTAAACGTAAATCCAAATGCCGCAGCCCAGGGTGCTTTGGCAGTTGAGATCACTAAAGGTCGCACTGATTTAGCTCAATTGCTTTCAACGATTCATGATCAAAGTACCTTTGATTGCGCGCAAAAAGAACGTGATATTCTTTCTAGCTTCGGTGGTGGTTGCCACCAAAAAATCGGCGTCTCCGTTCTGCACCGCCCTTATGGCGAAATCACGATTTTAAAAGGGCTGACTGACCAAGGCGTTGTCCTTGATAAACGTGATTTAGCTGGTAATTCCCCTGCTACTTTTGTTGCAAACCAATTGTGGTCTTCTGATGTGAAAGCAGAGCGCATTCCTTTGTCGAATGTGAAGATTCCTGCAGGAACATCCGCTCTTTATGTTGCGCGCAGTGAAGCATGGCCTGAAGGATTAAATTTTGCTGGTTTTGTTTGGACCGCGGGGCTTAAAACATGGAAATCCCTAGCGCAAAAAGGTATATGGGTCCACGGTTGCTCTGAAAGCTTAGGTGAACAGGAAGATGCCCGCATGGATATCCTTGCTGGCAATACTTTATCTTGGGCAAAACTTTCCCATGAAGAAGGTTTTGAAGGCGATGCAGGTGTTATGCCTTTAGTGGCAACCTACAGCTTAAAGCCCCAAGGAACTTTGAATTCCTTAGCTGGAAAAGACAGCTTCTTCTGGAGCAGCGGGAGTCAGTTCTTGCAGGCGATGCAGGAAGCTCCTGAGATTTTAAATAAACATCATGCCTGTGGGCCAGGGAACACCTACAAAGTGATCCGCGCTTACATGGAAAAGAAAAATGCTTTTGATCCTGCACGATTGAATATCTTCTTGGATCAAGACGACTGGAGAAAACAATGCACAAGGTAACATCGGAAGAATTATTTCAACGCGCTTTAAAAATCACTCCGGGTGGAGTTCACTCTCCGGTTCGTTCTTTTAAAGGTTTAGACCGTGCGCCTGTTTTCTTTACGAAAGCTGAAGGTGCTTTTTTAACTTCTGTTGAAGATAAAAAATATATCGATTTTTGCCAAAGCTTTGGTCCTTTGATTTTGGGTCACTTGGATCCGGAAGTGAAAGAGGAAGTTCATCGCATGGTGGATACGGCTTGGACGTTCGGTGCGACGGAAGTTTATTCTTTAGAATTAGCTGAATGGATCACAACGACTTTACCTTTCATGCAAAAGCTTCGTTTCGTGTCTTCCGGCACTGAAGCTGTAATGAGTGCCTTGCGTGTGGCCAGAGCGGCGACAGGTCGTAATAAAATTTTGAAATTTGAAGGCTGCTATCACGGTCACGTTGATAACTTATTAGTAAAAGCTGGTAGCGGATTAGCTGGAACTGCGGCGTCTTCTAGTGCGGGTATCCCTGCTGAAGTGGCTGCGCAAACAGTGGTGTCACCTTTGGATGATGAAGCCGCTTTGGAAGCTGTATTTGCAGCTCAAGGTAAAGACATCGCCGCTGTGATCATTGAACCATTGCCAGCAAACTACGGTCTTTTGGTTCAACGTCCTGAGTTCCTGAAAAAAGTGGCCGAGCTTTGCAAAAAGAATGGCAGTTTGTTGATTTACGATGAAGTCATCTCTGGATTCCGCGTAGGTCTTGGCGGCATGGTTGCTGAAACTGGTATTACCCCAGATCTTGTGACTTATGGAAAAATCATCGGTGGTGGTTTCCCTGTGGGTTGCTACGGCGGTAAAGCTGAGCTTATGAACATGGTTGCGCCAAGTGGTGACGTTTACCAAGCTGGAACATTAAGTGCGAATCCTGTAGGTATGCGTGCGGGTCTTACGACTCTTAAAAAAATGCAGCGCCTTGATGGTTGGAATGTTCTAAACAAACGTACTGAAAAATTCGCGCAAACTTTGCGTGATGGTTTGGCGAAAAAAGGTTCTGACTTGCAAGTAAGCCAAGTGGCTTCTTTATTCTGGATCCATGGAAAAACCTCAGTGCCAATTCGTTCTATCGCGCAAATCCCTGGAAACCAAGGTGGGACTTTCAAAGGTCTTTTCTTAAGAGCTTTGGATAAAGGTGTTTACCTGGCTCCAAACGCTTATGAAGTTGGATTTGTTTCTTGGGCGCATTCTGATGAATTGTTAGAAGAAGCAGCTCACATCATTATTTCAGCAGCGGAATAAAGAATGTATAAAAAACATCTTAAACCCCATGTGAAAACGGCTTTGGCGATCATCTGGTTCGTCTTTACGTTTTCGCTTGTGGCTTGGTGGTGGGTGTTTTTCCTAGTTCGCTTGAATCCGGACAATGTCAGCCTAGAAGAACTTAAAACCTCTCATCGCATGTTTGCTTGGGAAGGTTCAATTCTGCTTGCGGCGATCTTGTTTGGCGGTACGGCTTTAGTGATCTTCACTTACCGCGATCAAAAGCGCCATGAACGTTTGCGCTTTTTCTTTTCTACTTTTAGCCATGACATTAAGACTTCCATTGCAAGACTTCGTCTGCAGGCTGAAGTCTTAGAAGAAGATCAAACGGTCGCTAATCCAGTGATGAAGCGCTTGATTCAAGACATTCAACGATTGGATCTGCAGTTAGAAAATTCATTGTTACTAGCAAACCTTGAAAGTGGTCAGCTTTTGTTAGAAGAAGTTTCTTTAAGCAGTCTTCTTTCAAGCTTACGTAATGAGTTTCAGGAACTTTCGTTGGAACTTGAAAAAGAGGCTTTCATTCGCGGCGATCGCCGTGCGCTTTTAAGTATTCTTAAAAATCTTCTGCAGAACTCCGTTTTGCACGGCAAAGCGCAGAATGTACGCATTAAAGTCAGCACTTCTGGTGCTAACCGCTTAGAGTTAAGAATCCAAGATGACGGTTTAGGATTTAAAGGTCCTTTGGGAAAACTTGGATCTGAGATTTTAAAATCCCGCGACACGCGCAGTAATGGCATTGGTCTTTTAATCAGCAAACGTCTTTTAGAAAAGATGAAGGGTGATATTTCTTTTGAATCTAACGGTAGTACGGGCTTTACCTCTATTCTTTTAGTGGAGGGTCGTCTGCCATGAGAAAAATTCTTTTAGTTGAGGATGATTTGTCATTAGGTGAAACCCTGACAGATCGACTTAAAAAAGAATACCAAGTGACCTGGGCTAAGAATTTAGCTGAAGCCTGGACTGAATTTACTAAAAACAAAGATACAGACTTATTAATCTTAGACGTAGGCCTTCCTGATGGCAGCGGCTTTGAATTAGCAAATAAAATTAAACAAATCTCTCCGGTTCTATTCTTGTTTTTAACGGCGCAAGCGGATGCTGAATCTCGCCTTACTGGTTTTGAGTTGGGCGCAGTTGAATACATTCCAAAACCATTTCACTTAAAAGAGCTTTTAATCCGTGTGAAACACGTTTTAGAGTCCCATGCTCCTGCCCGTGAAATTGAATTGCAAGATTGCGTGGTTAACTTCACTAACATGTCTGTCAAAAAGAAATCGGGTCAAATCGAGTACCCGCCAGTTACAGACATGAAGATCTTGCAGCTATTAATTGAAAAGTCCCCGCGCATTTTAAGTCGTGATGAGATCATGAATGAAATCTGGGGCGTTGATAAGAACCCAAGTCATCGAACTATTGATAATATTATTGTGCGCTTACGCCAGCTTCTTGGCGACGACGGAGAAAAACACATTCGCTCCGTTCGTGGTGTTGGTTACCAGTGGTCTACGGAGGAAACGATATGAATCCATTATTTAAAAACGCCTTACAGAGAACTCCGCAAGCTGTTCCTCCTATTTGGTTCATGCGCCAAGCCGGTCGTTACCATAAGCACTATCAAGGGTTGCGTGCACAGAATTCTTTTGAGGATCTTTGTAAAAAACCTGAACTAGCAGCGCAAGTAGCCTTGGGCCCGGTTGCTGAGTTTGATTTTGATGTGTCGATTCTATTTAGCGATATCCTTTTCCCGCTGGAAGCTCTGGGCATGGGTTTGGCTTACACGGATCATGGTCCGCAATTAAGTTTTAAATTAAATCCTGAAACTATTAATGATCTTGGCCCGGTTGATAAAGCTGTTGAATTCATGGGTTTTCAAAAAGAAGCGATGATGGCGACTCGTGCCGTTTTGCCTTCGAATAAGAGCTTAATTGGTTTTGTTGGCGGTCCTTGGACTTTATTTGTTTACGCGGTTGAAGGTTCCCACGCAGGCTCTTTGATCCAGTCTAAAACTTTGATAAATCTTTTCCCTAAGTTCTTAGAAAAAATGTATCCGCTATTAAAAGAAAACATCAAATTGCAATTTGAAGGCGGCGCCGAAGTCGTGATGGTGTTTGATACGGCAGCAGGCGAAGTGTCTCCTCTGTTCTTTAAAGAATTTATTCAGCCGGTATTAGCTAAGATTGCGCAAGATTATCCAGGTAAAATTGGCTACTACTCTAAGGGAACTCAGCCAGTATTCTTTAATAAGGAATTCGTAAGTCTTCCTTGGGCGGGACAAGGTTTTGATCACCGCTGTTATATTCCTGATTCTTTTGCGGTTCAGAATAAAGGTTTTGTCCAAGGGAACTTCGATCAAAGCTTGTTATTCTTAGATGATGCTGACTTTAAGAAAGCTTTGAACACGTTCTTAGCTCCGATGAAGGACATGACTCCAGCTCAGCGTGCTGGTTGGGTTTGTGGTCTTGGTCATGGCGTTTTACCTAAGACTCCTGAAAAAAATGTGAAACTCTTCGTGGACACTGTCCGTAAGGAGCTTTCGTAATGAAAGATCTTTTAGCTAAATACGACGTACCAGCTCCGCGCTATACGTCTTATCCAACAGTTCCCTATTGGGAAACTAATCCAACTCAAGATCAATGGGTTCAGCACTTGCGTGCGACTTTGCAAGAGACTTCGGGATCTTGGTCATTATATTTGCACATTCCTTTTTGTGAATCGCTTTGCACGTTCTGCGGCTGCAATACAATCATCACTAAAGATCATAAAAAGGAATCTCCGTATGTGGGTATGATCTTAAAAGAATGGGAACTTTATATTGAGAAAGTTCCGGAGCTTTTAACGAAGCCTTTGAAGCACATCCACTTGGGTGGCGGGACCCCAACTTTCCTTTCTGCAGAGACATTGATTGATCTTTTAAAGCCAATCATGTCGCGAGTGAAAGTGGATATGAATGATTTCGAGGGATCTATTGAAGTGGATCCACGCCGAACAACGCCTGAGCAGTTAAAAGCTTTGCGCGAGATGGGTTTTACCCGCGTAAGTATGGGTGTTCAGGATTTCAATCCTGAGGTTCAACGCCTGGTGAATCGTATTCAACCTTTTGATATCACAGCGAACTTAACTCAGGCCGCACGTGATCTTGGCTACACTTCTGTGAATTTTGATTTGATTTATGGCTTAGCCAAGCAAACTGCGGAATCAATTGCGGAGACGGCAAAAGCCACTGTGCAACTTCGTCCAGACCGTATTGCTCTTTACAGCTTTGCTTTGGTTCCTTGGATTAAACCCGCTCAACGTTTGTTTAAAGACGAAGATCTTCCTAAGTCTGCTGAAAAGCGTGAGCTTTATGAAATTGCTCGCGGTATTTTATTAGAAGCGGGTTACGTTGAAGTGGGAATGGATCACTTTGCTCTTCCGACAGACAATCTTTGTATTGCGATGAATGAAAAGCGTTTGCACCGTAATTTCATGGGCTACACGGATCACCGCACGGATGTTTTGTTGGGCCTGGGTGTTTCTTCTATTTCTGAAACTCCTTATAGCTTCCATCAAAATGAAAAAGTTCTTCCATTGTATGAAGCAACTTTAAACGAAGGTCGCCTTCCGACGTTGCGGGGTCATGTTTTGACTAAAGAAGATCAAGTTCGCCGCGAGCAAATACTAAAGCTTATGACCGAGTTTGAAGTTTCCTTCGTTGATAACGAACAAGAATCTAAATCTAAAGAGTTTTTGGCAGAGATGATTAAAGATTCTTTAGTGGAAGTTCGTGATCATAAATTGATCGTCAATGAATCTGGGCGTCCGTTTTTGCGTAATGCTTGTGTGTTTTTTGATGAAAGATTAAAAACAAAACAACCTCAAACAAAGATTTTCTCTCAATCTATATGAAAAAAGTCAGTGTTATCGGAGCAGGCTTTGCGGGTATGACAGTCTCGTTGCGTTTGGCGCAGGCGGGATTCCAAGTGGATCTTTATGAAAGATCAGAGCGTTTAGGCGGGTTGCTCGGCACGGATAACACTGAATTTGGAATAGCGGAAAAAGCGGCTAATGCCCTCATTCGCACGGATATGGCAGATGGGCTTTTTACAGAGCTTGGTTTGGTCCCAAGTCTTCCTTTGGAATCTTCGAAAAAAAGATTTTTCTTTCGCAAGCATCCACGCACTTGGCCTTTAACGTTTGTTGAAAGCGTATCGACCCTTTTTAAAGTTGTGCCGAAGCTTCTTTTTGCTAAGAAGAAATTAAAACCGCAGCGCAATCAAACATTGCAAACTTGGGGCGAAGCTAATTTGGGTCCTGCTGCAACTCGATTTCTATTAGGCCCCGCCATGCAGGGAATTTATGCCAATGATATTTCTGGTTTAAGTTCCGCCTTGATTTTAGGTCCTTTGTTTGGAAATCGTAAACGCAGCAAGTACAAGGGACTGCTAACCAGTGCCTATGGCATGCAAGGTTTGGTTGATAAGCTTGAGCAGAAGCTGAAAGAGGCCGGTGTTCATATTCATCTAAATAGTGAAGTCAGTTTGAACGATCTTGCGGGACCCGTGGTGATTGCGACTTCAGCTTCTGGCGCTGCAGCTTTGACTCGCGAAGTGCATCCACGTTTGTCGGCGGTACTTGCAAAAATTAAGATGAGTTCCCTTATGAGTGTGACGTTGTTTTTCGACAAAGCTCAGTCGAAGTTTAAGGGTTTTGGCTGTTTGATCCCTCGAGGCTATGGTTTAAAGACTCTGGGAATTTTGATGAATTCATATATCTTTGAAAAGCGCGATAAAACCTATAATGAAACTTGGATCATGGGAGGTCATGACCAAGAAGATTTATTGAAACTTTCAGATGCTGAATTGTTAAATCTGATTCGCACTGAGCGTGAGAAGATTCTTGGTCTTCAAGATGAGGTCTTGGGATATAAAATCAATCGTTGGCCTTTAGGATTACCTTTTTACGACTTAAACCTTGAAGGTGCTTTGGCTGACCTGCGCGATGCGAACTTACCTAAAAACCTTTATTTGCATGGCAACTATCTTGGTGGAATCGGCTTAAGCAAAATCCTTGAACGCAGCCACACGCTTGCAGAAATCATTCGGAAAAAACATGGCTAAAACAGGTGTTCTTCTTTCTAATATTGGCAGTCCTAAATCTTACTCTGTGAGTGACGTTAAGAATTACTTAAATACTTTTCTTATGGATCCAGATATAATCAAGTTGCCATTTGTGTTTCGCTGGCCGCTTGTACATGGAATTATTGTGCCTCGTCGTGCGCCCTACTCTGCCGGGAATTATAAAAAAATCTGGCTAGAGGGTGAGGGTTCACCGCTGACGGTTTACACTGAGAGATTTTCAAAAAAACTGCAGGAACAGTTGGGTCCTGATTATTTAGTTAGAATCGGCATGCGCTATTCTGATCCATCAATTGATAATGCTTTAAAGGAATTTAAGGCTGCGGGTATTGAAAAAGTTTTGATTGTTCCGCTTTATCCTCAGTATGCGGAAGCGACGACGGGATCGACTGTTAAAGAAGTAAAAAGAGTCGCGAAGCATTTAAAGCTTTCGTTTGAATTTGAAGTTCTTCCTCCGTTTTTTGATGATAAGGCATTTATTGATCCTTCGGTGCGCATGATGAATGAATCTTTGGCGGGTCAGACTGTGGATCATTATTTATTCTCCTTTCATGGACTTCCTGAAGAGCAAATCAAGCAAGTTGAAGGTTGTCTGGTTACACCTGATTGCTGTGTGCAAAAGAACGCTTGCGCAAAGAACTGTTACCGTGCGCAGTGCTTTGCAACGGCCGGAACAATCGCGACGAGATTGGGTTTACAGGCTTCTCAATGGACTTTGGCGTTTCAATCTCGCTTAGGTCGTGCTGAATGGCTTAAGCCTTCTACGGATAGCGTTCTTGAAAAATTGGCTAAAGAAGGAAAAAAGAACATCGCGGTGATTTGTCCGTCGTTTGTGGCTGATTGCTTAGAGACTTTAGAAGAAATCGGTATCGGCGGAAAAGAGCAGTTCCAAGAACACGGCGGAGAAAACTATTTCCTAATCCCTTGCTTGAATGCCGATCCCGAATGGACAGCGAATTTCGCTGACCTGATTAAGGAATCAAAAATAAAAGCAGCGGGATTAAAATCGCTGTCATAAGACCGTTAAGAGCCATCGCCAGTCCTGCGAAGGCTCCTGCTAATTCACTGATTTGAAAAGCTCTAAAAGTTCCAAGGCCGTGGGCAGATAGTCCCATGGCGAATCCTTTTACCAATGGATCTTGTACTTTGGCGATGCGCATGACTGAACCTGCGACGATGGCACCGACGATTCCTGTGATCATGACGAAGACTGTGGCGAGGGCTGGTGCTCCACCGATTTTTTCTGAAATTCCCATGGCGATAGGAGTGGTTACGGATTTTGGAGCTAGCGACAGTAAGATGTCGTGATTCAATCCAAATGCGTGGCCTACAAAGACTGCGGCAAAGATGCCTGCGAGTGATCCTACTAGCAGAGCAAGCATGAGTGGCACTAAGACTTTTTTTAGTTTTGTTAGTTGGTTGTACAACGGAAGCGCGAATCCTACGGTTGCCGGTCCTAGCATAAAGTGAATTGGGCGCACGCTTTTAAAATATTCTTGATAGGGGATATTTAAAGCTAACAGTGTGATGACGATCGCAAGCATGGCAAGAACTGGCGGGCTTAAAAAAGGATTATTATTTCCTTTTTCGCTGATCTTTCTTGCGAGCAGATAAAAACCAAAGGTGATGATAATTGAAAAGAGCTCAATCATGGGTTTCGCCTTTGTTTTTTCCATGCAGAAGGATGTTAAAAAACCAAGCGGTCACCGCAAGAGTTATGGTAGTGCTGATGACCAAGGTGAGGACCATTGCGACACCGAACTTTGTGAATAAATCGAAGTACTCGATGATGCCAACGCCTGCTGGGACGAAGAACAAGGCTAGGTGTTTATTCATGAAGCGACTTAATGATTCTACTTTGTCTTTTAGCTGGGGGAATAAGATCAGGGCAAAGAAGAAATAAACCATTCCTAGTACGGGGCCAGGAATAAACAGGTTCAGCAGGCGAACTGTGCCCTCACCCATCAGTTGGAAGAAAATTAAAATCATTAAAGCTAAAATCACGGACAGACTTTAGCTTTTTCGGGTTGTTTCGGCAATGGATTTACTTTTTAGCAGGGACCACGCAGCGGAAGCCGACGTTGTTCATGTTTAAACTCCATGATGCTGGGGCTTGTATTTCATTGGCTGTGATATCGCCGATGTTGGCTGCAAAAATCCCGGTGAAGCCTTTTCCATGCATGCACACGGCTCCTCCGCGAATCACTTTGCCGGTGCTTCCGCCAAAGAATTGCCCCATCAAAGTATCTTGTTTTGGAACTGAGGTCATACCTGTGAAGTCGAAAAGCTGTTTTGATCCTGGTGCCATATCCCAATTGTTGTTGTGATAAGTGCGCGCATAAGGTGCTGAAAGATCGGGCGTGTAGGAGTTTCCGTAGATGGCATCACTCACCCACTCCCACGCGTTTCCACCGAAATCCCAGATGATTTTTCCGCTTGCTAACGTGAATACGCGTTTTTCAGAACCTTTATTTCGGCCCACTCCGTCGTAAGGGTCATTTTCATCGGAGACTGCGATAGGCTCTTCCCAACCCGAATAGTAGCCGGTGATCAGAGTTTCTTTTTTCGTGTCCCAGTTAGTTGCGTTGTTAAAAATCTCTAGCGCAACGGCATTCCATTCGCGGTTAGTCGGAAGACGATACCCTGCGTTTGCGCATGCTGCTGCCGCTGTTGATTTATCAGCAAGCCAAGGTTTGCGATTCGGTGTTGAAACAGCTAGACCCGAATCGCTTTTTTTCATTTCAAATTTCGCAATACAGAACGCGCTTGTTCCTAACGTGGTGTTTGCTGCGACTAATTCAAAGTTAGTAGGACAAGTAGCCACTGGTGGAGGTTGCGGTGTTGGAACCGGTTCTGGCTCTGGTACCGGTACTGGAGTTGGTTCCGGAGGTGGTGTTGGAGTTGGTACAGGAGTTGGCGATGGCTCCGGAGCTGGAGTCGGTTCTGGTTTTGGTTCAGGTGTTGGAGTTGGAGCTGGCTCTGGCACTGGCGCTGGTGAAGGAGTCGGCTCCGGATTTGGATTTGGAGAAGGAGTTGGCGCAGGCGTAGGATCTTCAGGCCCAGGATTAGGCTCAGGAACTGGCGACGGAGTCGGTTCCGGCGTAGGAGCTGGTGGTGGCATAGGCACCGGTGAAGGAGTCGGCTCTGGCTCTGGCAGAGGAATAGGATTTGGAATTGGCCAAGGCTCTGGAGTTGGAGTTGGAGTTGGAGTTGGATCTGGCTCTGGCACTGGCGCTGGTTCCGGAGTTGGAACTGGAGTAGGAGTAGGCACAGGCGTTGGTTCCGGCGAAGGCGTAGGAGGCGGCATCGGAACTGGCGACGGAGTCGGTCCCGGCGTAGGAGCTGGTGGAGGCATAGGCACCGGTGAAGGAGTCGGCTCCGGATTTGGATTTGGAGAAGGAGTTGGCGCAGGCGTAGGATCTTCAGGCCCAGGATTAGGCTCAGGAACTGGAGCAGGAGTCGGCGACTCTGGATTTTCTTGAGGAGCTTGCGGAACTGGAGTTACCTGGCCTGGACTGTTCGGAGCTGTTGATGACTTTTTATCACTGTCATCACCAGAAGAGCACGACACAAGCAATAAAACCATTGCTGTATGAAGTAATAAGTGACGTGCGCTTTTCATGAATCGATCCTTAACCAATTTTTGTTTAATAACTGAAATTCCTTCAGTAAATTTGTCGGAGGTTTAGGAATTCTATGAAGGGTTGCTAACGAAAATCTGGCCTTCAGAATTTTCGTTTATCAGACAAAGGTCCTGTAGAAAATGACGATGAAGCAACAAATGCTTCTGGTATTCGAAATATTAAACCACAACTTGTGGGAGAGATAAGTGGATAGTTTGGAATTAATAACCCAATAAATATTTAGCGCCTATTCTCTGTTCTCTGTTCTCTGTTCTCTGTTCTCTGTTCTCTGTTCTCTGTTCTCTGTTCTCTGTTCTGAGAAAATCTTCTCATCTATAAAGCACATGCAAAAGTTTTCTTTCCTTCAGAACTAAATCTTTAAGTCGCAATTCCAACTCTTGATTTGATAAGCGTGATAGTGAATTCATAAAAACCTCCGAGTTGGAGAATATATAACACGAGATTTTTTGATCACTTTTTTCAGGTGAACACATCGCGGAAATATCGGCTTATCAAATGCTCTAAACGACTCATGGCTGAGTGATTTTCTATCAAGGAGACTTTTTTATAAACGCGACAAAGAAATAAAATAAATCCGACTTTAGCGACTCAAAAAACCCGTCAACAATTTCACACATGACAAATCAGATATGACGAACCGAGCAACCGATGCGGTAGTAAACTCTTCTTCTTAACTTGAAAATCTGCAAGTTCAAGAATGGGGGGTAGCCTAAATACGACAATCTCCATCGTCTCAATTTGAGACGATGAGTATCGGCTTTATCTCTCCAATACCTTTTAACCAATATGATCTATTCAGCCACCTTTGATCGCAATCAAAGCGGATTTCGCAGAATTCACTTAAGCTAGAACACTCAGAGTTAAAGCCTCTTGCCTCCCCTAGGGCTCGACCGCGAGAACCCTGTAGGAGTCAACCGATCCTTTAGAATAACTTTCAATACCGAAACAAAAAACGTCATCCGTCACTTATGTAGACACCCCTATTGCAAATATAAAATGTGCAAGGCAGGCACAGAAAATGTAAGCAATGCTACCGACCAGGAGATACTACGATGAAATTTGGAAAACGCAATGCCATGCAATTTGTTTTAGCCTGCTTTGTCACCACAGCGATTTTGCCGTCGGCACAAGCTTTCAGCCACTTCTCAAGCTGTAACTTGAAAGCCGGGCAATCTAATATTCAAGGAAATGCAAATAAATCAGTGCGTTTTCCACTAGCTTCAGTTTCTAAGGTATTCACAGCGATGTGGGCGATCGACAAATTGGGTATCAACTATCGATATCAAACTAAGTTCCATATCACCCGCGTTGGTAATGATGGCATCGACATTCATATTGAAGGAAGTCGCGATCCAATCTTTGGTCGTCACGCAGCATACTTTATAATATCTGAGTTAATAAAGCGCGGCTACAACACTGAGAAGATTGAAAAGTTAACTTTCGATGAAAACTTGTTGGTTGGTTGGAACCTTGAAGAAAAAGGCGCAGCCGATAACTATATCGCGGGCGACACAACTTACTTTAAATCGTTAGAAGAACAAACAGCGGCTGTAAAAGCTTCTCTTGAGGATGGTATCGGAACTCCAATTGATCGAGTGAAGTATACAGAACTAAGAAAAGATGCAGCTATAGAGCAAATTGAAATGGTACATCCTAAGGATGTAAAAACCAGTATCCGTAAAGTCGAGTTTAAAGCTAAAGCAGATTTTCAAAAAACTGCTGAAACTATTACTCTAACGTATCGCTCAACACCTTTGCATAAGATCATTAAAAATATGAACAACTGGTCTAACAATTATATCGCTGATCATTTGTTCTGGAATTTAGGTGGAGCACCTGCTTTCAAAACTTATATTAAAAATACTATGGGCTTCGATGAATCAATGATCAACTTTTACATCGGCTCTGGAAACAATGCTGGTTATATTATCGATAGAACGAAAAATTACTACAATGAAGGCACTTGTGAAACGGTTGTAAAAACTGTTGCACGCTTACATTCAATCACCAACGCGTCGGGCCTTCGCCTTACCGACGTAATGGCTGTAGCAAAAGAAGATTCAGATTCCACGCTAAAGAACTTCGTTGGGATCATGGAGAAAGCAGTAATCGCTAAGACCGGCACTGTTAATGTAGCTAAGACACTCGCTGGCGCTGCCTCTACGAATAACGGTATTATTTATTTCTCTATTTTATATAAAAGTAGAGATATTGCCGACGCGCATGCCTCTCTACCATCGATCAAAAAAGAAGTGATCGATTTAATTAATAAAAATGGCGGAGCAGAACAATTGAATTATACCAAAATACTTCCACTCCCATTCGACAAAAACTCAGCGTTAACTGAAGCTGGTCCAACTGCAGGTAAGGGCTAATTATGAAAAAGCTATTTAAAACACTTTTCCTGATAGCATTCCTAAGCGGTTCAATCGCATCTGCGAAAGACGGTTTAACGCCACTTATGTCTGCTGCTATGAATGGTGACCTGAAAACAGTTTCTAAACTGCTTAACAAGAAAACAGACCTTGAAGCTAAAACCGCTTCTGGCAACACCGCTCTTGCTTTGGCAATCAATGCTGATGAATACGAAGCTGCTGATCTGCTTATCAAAGCAGGAGCCAACGTTGACATCATCGTAAATGACCAAACTAAGGATACGGCATTAATGGTTGCTGCCACTAGTAACTTGAACACTACTAAACTGATCCTTAGCAAAAACAAAGATGTGATCAATAAGACAAACGCTAAAGGTGAGACTGCTCTTTCTAAAGCGTTGTATTTCGGAAACTACAACATCGCTAAAGTCCTACTAGAAGCTGGCGCTGATAAAACCATCAAAAACAAAGATGGCCAAACAGTTTTAGATATCGCTAAGAAAGAAAAGAACAGCGAAGCGATGAAACTTCTTTCCTCAAACAAATAAGAAAACCAAAGGACGTTGAACTAAACCAACGTCCTTTGTCTTTTACCCATCAATCTATTTGCATTTTTATCGCTCTTCCCTCTGAGCCTTGTTAACCTCCCCCACCTTGTTTAACGTGAAAGTACTGGTCGCCTTTTCTTACCGCTAAGGAGTGACAATGAGTTTACGCACGTTATTGGTTCTCACCTTCCCAATCTTCCTTTCTGCTTGTCTACCCGATGACGGGTCTTCAGAAACAGTCGAAGAGCAACAAAATGAAGCGTCCCTCTCGATGTGTTACATGAAGGATTCAACAAACAGTTCCATTGAAGGTGACGCTAGCATGAGCCGCAGGTACACGCTGGCTTCTGTATCAAAGGTCATCACCTCGATGTGGGCCATCGAGCGCCTTGGCCTTTATCATCGTTATTCTACAAGAATTTACATTACGCCTGTGGGGAACAACGCCTTTGATATGCACCTTGAAGGTTCGCGTGATCCCATCATGGGTCAAAAGGCCGCCTATTTTATAGTGTCACAGCTCAATCAACTTGGTTATGACACTGGAAAAATTGAAACACTTAGTTTTGATGAAAACTTTCTTTTTGAATGGCGTCTTGAACAAGTGGATAGAATAAAAGGAAACACTGAGTTCTTCAAAAATCGCAATGACCAAATCGCTTCTGTCGCAAGAAACTTAAGAGCAGGTTTTGCATCATTAGATTATAGTCAGTTCCGGCAACTGCAAAAAGAAGCCAACGAAGATGGCATAAGGCTTAACGACATCTCAAGAATCGATGCTCGACGAGTCGAATTTAAACCAAAAGCGCAATTCTTTAAAACCGCACAAACTAGAACCTTCGTGTATCATTCGTCGCCTCTTCACCGCATTTTAAAAAACATGAACAACAGCTCTAACAATTATATAGCGGATCATATCTATTGGAATTTAGGGTCATCCCCAGAATTTAAAAAATATATTAAGTCTTCAATGGGATTTGGTCCTGAAACCATCCAATTCCATTTAGGTTCTGGTAACAACGCAAACTATATCGATGGCAACAGCAACAATATCTACAATACTGCAACTTGCCCTGCGATTATAAAGTCCATGCTCAAAGTGGAAAGCCTTTTAAAATCAGAAAGACTTAGACTTACAGATATTCTTCCAGTGGCAAAAACAGACACACCATCGACATTGGAGGATTATGTGGGTCTATTTGACCATGCCATGGTCGCAAAAACAGGAACAGTTAATAAAGCAAAAACCCTGGCCGGTGCTGTATCTACCGCTTCAGGAAAAATATATTTCGCTGCTCTTTACGAAGCGAAAGACAAAGAAGATGCGGATCTTGCGGTAGGACCGATTAAAGAAAAAGTGCTAGAGCTGATTCGTAACAATGGCGGGCCAGTGAAATTAAACTATCACAAATTAAACCCACTGCCGTTTGACCGGGAATCAGCCCTGACCGAAGAATTCGCTCTTGATCAGGGGCTGAGATAATAACTACTGACTCACTTTGGTTTCATCTGGACGTTTAATCTCGCCACAGGCGATGCGCTTACCCGACCCACCGGAGGGCTGTGTTTTAAAATCATCAGCTTTCTCATGCACGACAACCGCAGTACCTCCGGTCTTCAGCAAGGAGTTAGGTCCTTCACGCAAAGAAATTTTCTTGTTAAGTTCAGTCATGGTACCGGTACCATCTTCCTTCACCTCAATATTTTTTAAATCCCCGGCATGCGCTCCGTGCTTTTGTTTGTTGGGATTAAAATGCTCGCCAGCAGATTTAAAGTCAGCACCCTTGCAGGATCCGTTTTCGTGAAAGTGAACCGCGTAAGTTCCAGGCTTCATCATCTTTAAATCTATCTGCACTCTAACGCCGTCTTTTTCTTGAGTCATATTCAAAGAGCCGACTTCTTTGCCCTGAGGATCATTAATAATAATCGCTACAGGTTTATCATCCGGTGTGACTGCCGCCGAAGCTGCCAGGGGTAAAGACAGAGAGACCAACGTCATAATGACTGCTTTCATAGATCCTCCAAAAAGTTTCATTACTCACAGTATGATTAATAAATCCGTAAGGCAGGTATTTGTATTTTGATAAGTTTGCCCCTGCAGGTTGTTCACCCCGCAAAGCCCCGTTACCGTTTTAGTATCGGCATAAAAGCTTTAAGGAGATGTATGAGCAATCACAATTCAGATCGCCCAAGATACAATCGAGATGATTATCAACACTTCAATCCCGATGAGCGCAATAACTACCAGTATAGCAAGATCGCCAATGAAAACCGCGCTTTTCGTGGCCCACCAGAGTCCGATTGGGAAAGTGAATCCAATCACCGCAACCAACCTGACTTTCATCAGTCAGAACGCAGAACCCCTTATGGACAATTCCATGGCGCCCCCTACAGTGCGTTTTATGATAAATCACAACATCCAAAATCATCTTCTGAAGGCAGAGACTATCTTCATGAAAATCTGCTCCCTGAAGATATCAGCCGTCACTATGCAGGAAGAGGACCAAAAAATTTCAAAAGAACTGACGAAAGAATCCGTGAAGAGATCTGCGAAAAGCTCACCGATGATCCCCACGTCGATGCCCATGACATTGAAGTGTTAGTGATGGATGGCTACGTTACGATCAATGGAACTGTCCCAGAAAAAAGAATGAAGCGCATGACTGAAGAACTGATTGAGCAAATCCGCGACGTCAAAGACATACACAATAATATCAAAGTAAAAAAAGACGAAGAGCGAGAACAGAACCAATAAAAAAAGGGGCTTACAAAGCCCCTTTTCCTTAAGAGAAGATTCGTTTAAAGAACCCTGTGATTTTCTGCCCCAGGGATTTAGAAGCCACCACTGGAGGTGCCTTCTTAACATGCCCCTGTTTGCGGTGATCAGGCCGTTTACCACCCTGATGCTTACCTCCATGCTCTGTGCGCTTAGCGTGAGCATGCTCTGGACGTTTACCGCCACCTTCGTGACGTTTGTGATCAGGACGCTGAGGACGACCGTGCGCAGATTTTTGTTGATCACGAGGTCCCTTGTTATCATGACGACGTTCCCCGCCCCCACGATGTTCACCACGTTGTTCACCAGATCTTTCACCTTCACGACGAGGACCACGAGGTCCACCACCGCTACGACGTTCGCCACCGCCTTGACGAGGACCGCGACCACCTTCACGAGGCGCGCGAGCTCTGTCCAAAGATTTTGGATAGTGTCCTTCGAAAGAATGCTGAAGTGGTTTAAAATCAGTCACTAGCTGATCATTTTCCAAATAACCAACTTCAATTTTGTGTTTCAAATATTCTTCAATACGCGCCAAAGACTCGATGTCTTTATCGCCCACCAATGAAAACGCTTGGCCTGTCGTTCCCGCGCGACCCGTACGGCCGATACGATGAACGTAAGATTCACTGTCCATTGGAAGTTCATAGTTCACAACCATATCAACACCCTTGATGTCCAAGCCGCGGGCCGCAACATCGGTAGCCACAAGAATGTTCATGTTGTTTTCAGCCTTAAACTGCTCAATCACTTTGTTACGCTGAGCTTGAGTCAAAAGAGAAGAGATCGCCACTGCTGGCAAACCATTGTCGTTTAAGAATTTCGCAATTCTTTCAACGCTCATTTTGAAGTTTGTGAAAACGATGGACTGTTTTGGATTGTGCAATTTTAAAATCGAAAGCAAGTGCTGAGGCTTTTCATCGCCACCCACGTGGAAGATTTGATCTTTCACGTTCTCAGCTTTGGCTTGGTCACGGCTGATGTTGATTTCAACAGGCTCTGATCCAAATTGATAAGCGGTATTTAGAACATCAAAGTTCAAGGTCGCACTGAACACCAGGAACTGACGCTCGCGAGGCACTCTTTGCAAGATGTACTTCATGTCGTCTTTAAAGCCCATGTCGAACATGCGATCAGCTTCGTCAAAAACGATCGCGCGAACTTGCTTAAGATCCACAAGATGTTCTTTATAAAGATCAATCAAACGGCCTGGAGTCGCAACGATGAACTCAACTCCGTTTTTAAGCGCTTCTTTTTGTTTGTCGTAACCAGTACCGCCGTAAATAGCAAAACCGCGCAAACCTGAATCCACGCTGAACTTTGTGATGTTATCTTGAACTTGTTCGGCAAGCTCGCGAGTCGGCACCAAGATCAATACAAAATTTTGTGGTTTCCAGTCTTTGAACGCGCGCTTTTCAATCAACGCCTTTTGCTCTTCGCTCACATCACCGGCTGCAGGACGAGCGCGCAAGATGCGCTCCATAAGTGGAATTACGAATGCTGCTGTTTTACCTGTACCTGTTTGCGCAAGACCTGCGACATCTTTACCATCAAGAATCGAAGGCATCGCCTGTTCTTGAATTGGCGTGCAATCCTCATAGTTCATTTTCTGGATTGCTGACGACAAATTAGACTCTAAATTTAACTCTGAGAATTTCAACTTTAACTACTCCGGTCTGAAGCTCCCAAACTACTGATCAGGGAGCCAAATGTCAAAAAAAGTGCTTAAAAGCCACCCACAAACAATTTCAAAGCCTCGATAAAAGGCTGAGCTTGATCTGAGTGGACCCAGTGGCCCGCATTGGGGATTACGACGCCCTTAATCATCGGGTTGCTGGCCAGCATTTTCTCGTAATTTTCAGGGCTGAGCTCTTTAGAGTTCTCTCCACGAACCAGCAACGTCGGCACTTTCAAAGCGTCCACTTCGTGCCAGCGATCATCAGAACGCCCATAACGAACCGAATCGATAATGCCTTTTTTAGAAAAACGCCAATCAATGGTTCCATCGGGTTTTTCGGCCATGTTGGCGTAAAAATAATTCGCCATGACCGTGACATTTTCTCTGGTTTTTGCGGTTTTAATAAAATCTTCAAAAAAGAAGCGGCGCGCCTCTTCACGGGTCGCAAAAGGAGCCGGCACTAGGTTCAATAAGTATTCATAATACTCGTGGGCCAAAGGGTTCCCTTCGGGGCCGATGTCTTCAATCACCAGTTTTTCAACTTTTTCCGGGAAACGAGTCGCAAAGTTCAATACATTCCGACCCCCCATAGAGTGACCGACAAGAATGATTTTGTCCCAACCAAGCTCTTCTAAAATCTTTGCTAAATCGTTGGCATAGTCTTCTGGAGAGTAACCAAACTCGGGCTGAAAAGAGCGACCGTGACCACGCTGATCGTAGGTTAAAATACGCTCGGTTGACTCTAGACTCGCGACAATCTTGCGCCAGTTTTGGCCATAACCCATCAGGCCATGCAAAAACACCCATTTTCGACCCGTTTCAGGTCCATAAAACTGATGATAGAAATTATCTAAATAAGCCATGGGTTTCATTACTCCGCCAAAGCGGCAGTGTAAACCTGTTTTCAGGTTTGAATTTTGATGCGAAGGGGTATAGATTCACCCCGATGAGTACGCAGCAAAAGCCCCACCTCCATGAGGACTGGATTGATTCCTATGCATTACGAATAGTTCGCAACCTGCAAGAAGCAGGGTTTGAAACTTATTTAGTGGGCGGCTGCGTGCGCGATCTGCTTGTCGGCATTCACCCGAAAGATTTCGACATCGCAACCAGTGCTTTGCCAAATCAAGTTCGCAAAAAAGTTCAAAATGCCTATGTCATCGGCCGCCGCTTTAAGCTGGTCTTAGTAAAACGCGGTGATCAACAATTCGAAGTCGCAACATTCCGTCGCAATATCACTCAACAAGAAGCTAACGACATGGGTGATGATTCGGTCGAAGGTGACAACTACTTTGGAACTTCTGAAGAGGACGCCAAACGTCGCGACTTTACTTGCAATGCTATTTTCTATGATCCAGGCGAACACAAATTGATCGACCACTGCGGAGGTATTCAGGACGTTCAAGACCGCGTACTGCGCATGATTGGTGATCCTAAAGAGCGTTTGATCGAAGATCCTATCCGCATTCTTCGCGCAATTCGCTTATCGCACAAGTTGCACTTTTCAATTGAAACTTCCATGCGTGCAGCGATTGCAGAGTGCAGTGCTGAACTAAAAAAATCCGTTCTTCCGCGCCGTCGTGAAGAATGGCTTAAGTTCCTACGTCTTAAAGAACCTCATCTTGCTTTCATGGAACTTTTTGATTTGCACATCATGGAACAAATCCTGCCAGGGGTTCATTCTATTTTCGCTGATCCCGCAAAGATGGAAACTTTTGAAATCCATCTAGCAAGAATTGATTCTTCGGGCCTTGATAAAAGCAACCCTACAGAGCTATTTGCGGGTTTCATGATTGCCTTTATGAAAGCGCAATACGGTGAAGACCCTTGGAACCATGACGAGCTAACAAGTGATCCAAAGCTTGCGTATTTTATGCGTGAAGAAATCGGCATCTTTAAACAAGAAGCGGCTGTGTTCTTTAAAGCCCTGCACATCATGCAAGGCCTTCACCGCATTGAAAACTATGCGCGCAAAGGCGAACGCCGCCAGATGGCTTTCGTGCAAAACGAAGCTTTCGGTTTGGCATTAAAATTAGCTCATTTAGATTACTCTTTGTCAGGAACGCAAATGCAGTACTGGATTCAGCAAGCTGAAAAATACAGTCGCATGCCACATCCTCGCTCAGCTGAAGAGTCCCACCACTAGTTTATTTTTTAGGCACATTCCCAGAGTGATACGCGCAGTTTCGATTTGAGGCTGCCGACTTGCTGTCGTCATACAAAGAGACGATAATAAGAGTGTCTCACCATTGACCGGTTCGCCGGTTTAATTAGGGAAGGTTTTAGCGATGGGACAGGAAAAAAAGAGCAACTTCTTAATTATTAGTGGCGATAAAACTCGCATTCAGAAATGCACGGATATAATCACCCGTCACGTGCCTAACTCTTCGGTGTTCTGTGCGGCTGAGTGGTTTGAAATCAAATACAAACTAGCCAATGTGCATCCCAAGGCCATCTTGGTTGATGAGTATTTACCAAAAGGCTCAGGCCTGGATGTCGTTTCAAGAATCATAAAAGATAAAAACAATAGCGATATCAGCATCATCATTATGTCTTATATCGCCGATCACGAAGTGTTTGCTAACGAAGTAAATTCAGGACAAGTGCAATTTCTTACTGAGCCTGATCGCGAACATGCTTTAGTGGAATGTCTAAATAAAATCATCTCTCCTAAAAAAGAAGAAAAGTCGCCGCAAGAGCAATATGAAATCAAACAATTAAAACCAGGCGATATTTTATTTAAAGAAGGCGAAAAGTCAGAGGAAGCCTATATCGTTAAAAATGGCTCCTTAAGAGCTTTCTGTTACGATCACGATGGACAAAAGATTATTCTAGGCGAAATCAAAGCCGGTGAATTCGTGGGAGAGATGGGTCACTTTAATCACGAGCTTCGTTCGGCCACAGTCGAAGCCGTCAGTGACGTAGAGCTTATTGCAATTCCTAATAGTGCGATTGATAACGTGATTTTTGCGCGACCGTCGTGGGCAAAAGCATTGGTGAAGACGCTTTCAACCCGACTGCGTAAAGCTAATAAAGCGTTAACCGGGTAACTGGCGGTCACCGCGCGGTATCTAGTGAACTTTCGATTTAAACTGCCCGAGCTTTTCCCACAGATAAGTGTATTCCAAGCTTGTCCAAAGAATACTTTGCTCTAAGTTCGCACTGCCTGCATGTCCACCTTCGATATTTTCATAATAGTAAATGTTATGTCCCTGATCTTTCATTTTTGCGACCATTTTGCGGGCATGCCCCGGGTGAACGCGGTCATCCTTGGTGCTAGTCATAATGAAAACTTCCGGATAGATGGCCTCTTTTTTCACCCGTTGGTAAGGTGAATATTTCAAGATCGCTTCGCGCATTTTGGGATCATCTGGATTTCCATATTCGGCCATCCAGCTCGCCCCTGCTAAAAGTTTGTGATAGCGAATCATGTCTAAAAGCGGAACTTGGCATAACACGGCTTTAAACAACTCAGGTCTTAAAGTAAATGTGGCACCGACCAACAAACCTCCGTTAGAACCACCTTTGATTCCTAAGTGCTGTGGTGAAGTGATTTGTTTTTGAATAAGATCTTCGGCGATCGCAATAAAATCCTGATAGACCTTATAGCGATTTTCCTTTAGTACCGATTGATGCCAGTCTGGCCCAAACTCCCCGCCTCCGCGAAGATTGGCTAAAACATAAACCCCGCCGCGCTCTAACCAAGTTTTGCCGATAACACTTAAATAGGACGGCTGCATCGAAACTTCAAAACCACCGTACCCATACAACAACGTCGGATTCTTACCGTCTTTTTTAAGATCCTTTTTGCTGACGACAAAATAGGGAATCTTCGTTCCATCAGCACTTAGCGCTTCAAAGCGCTCTGTTTTTAAGCCAGCGGCATTGAATCTTTCTGGGGCTTGTTTGATTTTTTCAAAACGATTCTTTTTGTCAGTCGCATCACCGACATAGATAGACGCTGGAGTAAAAAAGTCCACATACTGCGCAAGATAAGTGTCGTGTTCATCTTCAGCAGAAATCATGTGGGCCATGCCCTCAGGAGCCCCTAATGAAACCGGTGTCTGAGTCCACACATTCGGCTCTTTGAATTCAACCTTGATAAATTTGGCTAAAACATTATCTAAGGTTTGAATAAATAAATAATTCTTAGAATTACTAACATAACTAATAAATTTTTTATCTGTTGGCGCAAAAATCAGTTGCAGGGAATCAACAGCCTTTTCCCCATCTCTGACATTTTTTAGCGGTAAAGCAACAAGACTGCCTTTTTTAAAGCCCTTTAAATCAGAGCGAAGAATAAATAAAAAGTGCGCTTTGAATACTCCATTAAATTCAGCATCATTAGGTAGGGGCAATAAAATCTCTTTACCGTTTTCATCCTCATACCAATCCTGGCTTTCATAGAAAGCCAATCGTCTGGTATGAATGATGTATTTTCCTTCGGGATTAAAGATTGTATAGCTATAGGCAGACATATCGGTTTTTTCCGCTTCAAAGGCGATTTCCGCATCTTCTAACGGAGTTCCGCGCTTCCAAATTTTTGTGATACGCGGATAGCCTGAATCCGTTAAAGAGTCCTTGCCAAAATCAGTGCCTACCAAAATCGTATTTTCATCTTTCCAAGAAACATTGTTCTTTGCTTCTTTTAAGTAAAAACCGTCAGCGACGAATTCCTTTTTTACCAGATCAAACTCTCGCACGACCGAAGCGTCCTTTCCGCCGCGAGATAAATAGATCAATGCTTTTTCGTGCTTTGGTGGTAAGGTGAAAGCCCCTTTCCACACCCAGTTTTCACTTTCTTTTTTAGCTAACTCATCAAGGTCTAAAATCACATCCCATTGCGGTTCGGAGTTTTTATAGCTCGTGATAGAAGTCTTACGCCAAACGCCGCGCACGTTTTTTTCATCTTGCCAGAAATTAAAAAGCTCGCCTTTTTTTAGCGATACACCCGGCACGCGGTCTTTCGCCAAGATGATCTTTCGTACTTCTGATTCGATGACTGAAAACTGCGGTAGGGATTTAAAGTGATCTAAAGACTTTTTATTTTCTTCACGTGCAAAGTTTAAAGCTTTATCGCCTTCAACTTCTTCTAGGTAAAGATAGGGATCAGAATCTGTATGATGTTCTTGAACTGGTTTTGTTTTACAAGCGCCAAACAAAAGAGGCAAAAAAAGTAAAGACCAGCGTGGAAGCGGCATATTAGACTCCTTAAAGTTTCCAAAGAAGTCTATTATCGCCATTCTTTTTAAAAACTGTCTATGCTAATTACTTTAGGTCAGCAATAGATTGCTCAATCCAAGTTTGATATGCATCCACGCGAGTGAATACTGAAAACAACATGCATTTCGGAGTCAAAAATCCTGGCAAAGAATCGCCGCGGCTCGCAACACCCCATACATGCAACTGACCATTAATACTTACATAGGCTGGTCCCCCAGAATCGCCGCTGCAGATCCCACGACGAAGAGACTGTCCTAACATCGCTTCTGTTTGGGAATAGTAAGCTTTATCGATCGTTAAAGTCGTCGTCCGTAACGTCCCAGCACCACGCTTTAAACCAATCGTCCAATTTAACCCATAACCCGCAACAATCGTGCGCACGTCATTTTGAATCAGCTGAGAATTAAATAATAACGGAGCCACCTGAAATCCTGCTGGGGCTTCACCTTCAATTTTTACTATAGCAATATCAGCCATGTCGCGTTCTACGATTTCAGTAGAATAATTTGGATGAACAATCCATTTACTCACTTTGCGAATTTGTTCTTTGTTTGCTTTTTTCATTTCGGGAGCAAAGATCGCTACAAGATTCTGTGATTTTGGATCAACACAGTGGCCAGCTGTTAAAATCAAGTTTCTCGCAATCAGTGTACCAGAACAGATGTAACCGATCTTAGCATCATAAAGACCCACAGTACTGCGACCGACAGCAGATGTGCCTTCCACTTGCTCACCACCGACTATACCAGTGCTGTCAGTATCCACTTCTAGATTTTGGGAATTTTGCGGGCTACAAGCCGTTAAAAACAATGCAGCAATAAGAACTAACTTTTTCATAAAAACCTCGCTTTGATAGGCAAGGTTTCTATAGCAGTTAAAATATATTCTCTAGTGAATTGATAGACAGATTTCGCCCCTTTTTGTCTAAAAGGGGCTTATAACAAAATTAAGCAGCGTTCCTTTGACGTACACACTCTAAAAGATCACCGGCAATTTTATCTAGCGGCAAAATTTTATCAGCAGCACCTAAAGCCACTGCAGCTCCAGGCATACCATAAACAACGCAAGTCTCTTCACTTTGCACAACTGTGTAAGCACCGGCTTTATGCATCTCTAACAAACCCTCCGCACCGTCTTTACCCATACCAGTAAGAACGACACCCAAGGCATTTTTCCCTACATATTTAGCGACGGATTTCATAAGGTAATCTGCAGCAGGTCTAACACTGTGAAGTGCCGGGCCTTGATGAAGTTTTACGTGATAAAAAGCACCACTTCGCACGATTTCCATATGATAGTTCCCAGGCGCAATCAGCACGCGACCTGGAACAACCTGGTCACCTTCCTCTGCTTCTTTTACTTCAAATGGAAACATAGCATTTAAATTATCCGCAAAAGATTTAGTAAAGCCTGGTGGCATATGTTGAACAATCAAAGTTCCTGGAATATCCGCAGGCATGCCACTCAAGAAGACTTTTAATGCTTGAGTTCCGCCTGTCGAGGAAGCAACCGCAATTAATTGATGGGTTGTTCGTGCTAAAGAAGTGGAAGTCTGCGCAGGCTTTGCTACCGTTGAAACAGGTTTCATCGACTGCAAACGGGCTTTCGCTACCGCTTTGATTTTATCCACAATGGTTTGTGATAATGATTGCAGGGTTTGACTGACATCCAATGAGGGCTTTTCAAGAATCTCAATGGCTCCGGCTTCAAGGGCTCTAAAATAAGTTTCTGAACCGGTCTTAGCTAAGCTAGAAAAAATAATGGTGCGGGTTGGAAAGTGCTGCATCACTTTTTCTAAAAAGCTAATGCCATCCATGCGTGGCATTTCCACATCCAAAGTCATCACATCAGGTTTTAATGCAATAAGTTTATCCCTGGCAATATAAGGATCAGAAGCAGTTCCCACCACTTCGATATCTGGAGAAGAACTGCAAATCTTTTCTAGCATTTTACGGATGACCGCTGAGTCATCGACAATCAAAACTCGAATTTTTTGCGCCATAATTTCCGCCTTAGAGCTTTTGATAAACCGCTCGGGACATCGGCTTTAACTGTGGATGCTTCACGTTGCCTGATTCAGAATGACCTAGAATCAAGTAACCACCCGGAGCCAAACAAGATGTCAAATTCTCAATCACGCGTTTGGTTGTTGCTTCATCAAAATAGATTAAAACATTCCGGCAAAAGATCACATGGAACTTATGCTGAAATTCAAATTTAGGATTCATTAAGTTAAAGGGTGCAAAACGAATCATGGAATGAAGATCGTCATGGGCTCTAAAATATTCTTCCTTCGTTTTTTGGCTTTGGAAGTACTTCTGCCTAAGAACGGGGTTGAGACCTTGCATTTCACGTTCTTCGTAGACGCCAGCAGAAGCTTTTTTTAGAACTTCAAGATCGATATCCGTTGCTAAAATGCGCACCTTCTTGGCATTGGCTTGTAAAGCTTCACTGGCAGTGATCGCGATGGTATACGGTTCTTGACCGGTACTTGCGGCCGCACACCAAATACGAAGTTCAGCGGGGAATTTCGTCATCAATGTTGGCAAAACACTTGTAAGAAAATCAAAATGCGAAGACTCCCTATAAAAAGAAGTCATATTGGTGGTCAATGCAGAAATAAATTCTGATGTAATCTGCGGTCCGCCTTTTTCCAACAGCGCCCAATACTCTTCATAGGACTTCAATGAATGGCGTCGCAATAGCTTCACGATGCGATTACGAATCAACGCATGATTTTTAGAAGTATTCGGCAAATCGACCCCAGCTAGCTCATACATGTGCTTCGATAATTTATCGAACATCTTGTCGGTCAGCTGTATCTCTTCAAAATTGGCTATAAAAGACACTGTTTCTTTTTTAATTGCCGTCATGCTGCACCCTTCGCTGCGCGATGGACCAACGCACCTGGCTCTAAGATAAGGACCGTGCGACCGTCACCAAGGATGGCCGCGCCCGCTACTTCTGGAATGTCCTGGCCCGTGGTAATAGGTTTCACCACCACTTGAGCTTGACCTAAAACATCGTCAACCGGAAATGCCACCTGGCCTGTGAAAGATTCAATTATAACCAGCATGGTTTCTTCACGGCGTGCGCTTAAAGAGTTTTCTTTTCTGTGTCCGTAAGTTTCGTTTTTCTTACCAAAAGCTTCTTTGATAAATCCTAGGTTTGCCGCTACATCGATGACTGGCAAAAGACTGCCGCGAATGCTAGCCACTTTTCCTGCACGTGAAACATTGGTGTAGTCTTTAGGTTGCACACGCACGATCTCTCGAATGGAGTGGATTGGCAGAATATATCTTGCGCCATCTAAAGCGACGATGATGCCATCAGTGATGGCCGTGGTTAGTGGAATGGTTAAACGGAATGTTGAACCTTGTCCTGCTTTAGAAAAGATATTGATCTTACCATTGATTTTATCAAGATTTGACTTCACAACATCAAGACCGACCCCACGACCGGAAAGATCTGAGATCTTATCGGCTGTAGAAAAACCTGGGAAGAAAATGTATTGAAACACTTGTTCATCGGGAATCGTCGCTGGATCAACTCCAGCTGGAACGAAACCTTTTTCGATGGCCTTTTTCAAAACTTTTTCACGGTTGATACCGCCACCATCGTCAATAATTTCAATGATAACGTTTCCGCCTGACTGACGAGCAGAAACTACAACTTTTGCAACCGCTGGTTTGTTACGCTCTAAACGGATCTCTTTTTTCTCTACGCCGTGGTCCATAGAGTTACGCACTAAATGCACTAAAGGATCACCTAACAGCTCAAACACGGTTCTTTCAACCTCTGTGTCTTCACCAATTAATTGCAAATCAACGGGTTTATCCAAAGTGATTGAAACATCGCGCACGATTCTTTGAATTTTAAGAAACATCGACTTTAACGGAGTCATGCGAATGCTTAAGGTCTTTTCATACAGCTCACGCACAGCTTTATCTAACTGATCAACGATGGCTTCTAAACGAAGATTCACACCACTGCGAACAGTTTCATCGTGAACTAATTGGTTTTTTAAAACCACCAGCTCGCCTACAGCATCAAGTACCGAATCAACACGGCCGGTATCTACTTTGATGGCACTATTTTGCGATTTAGCATTCGCTTTATTAGAGCCACCGCCACCATTGCCACTAGCCGCCGCCTTAGGCTTTGGCGTATCAACGGATTCTTGGACTATTTTAAGTACCGGCTCAGGTTTTACTTCTAGTTTTGGAGAACATTTTTCTTCAACTACAGCGACTGCTTCAACTGGAGGGGT
This sequence comes from Bdellovibrio bacteriovorus, assembly GCA_041888585.1. GTDB lineage: Bacteria > Bdellovibrionota > Bdellovibrionia > Bdellovibrionales > Bdellovibrionaceae > Bdellovibrio > Bdellovibrio bacteriovorus_I. Next base: position 3,047,464 of record CP168971.1, read on the forward strand.
TGATGCTTTTTCAGCAGCTTCCTTAGCCAGGAATTCAGCCTGATCTTCAGGTGAAAGTTGTGCTAAAAGCTCAGCTAACAATTCATGGTTTGTGTGATCTTCAGACTCCATAGCTGGAGTTGCTTCAACATCCGCCGCCGGAACATCAAAGAAATCATCAGGAACAGTTTCCTTGATTTCAAGATCTTCAACATTCACCATCTCTTTGCGATCTTTACCGCCAAGATCTGCTAGCGCCACTTTAAGTTCGCTAACAAGTTCAGAGGTGTCCCACATTCCGCATTGGCCTTGTTGTAAGAAGGCGACACGGTTTTTTAGTTCATCACCTGAACGCAACAACAAAGAAATAATATTTGAATTTACTAATTCCGGGCGTGATCGCAAAAGATCCAAAAGATCTTCCATCACATGGGCAAACTTGCTTAGATCAGACAGGCCAACAGCCGCAGCGCCCCCTTTTACAGAATGGGCTACGCGAAAAATATCAGTTAAATCCTCGGCGGGATTTTGGCTGTTTTCCAGCTTCATCATAGACTCTTCATACTGCTCCAGCATGAAGGCAGATTCGCTAAGAAAGTCGGCTTGCAGTTCTACGAAAAAATCGTTTTCATCACTCATGAGACGCTCCGTTAATTTGATCAGCTAACTAGTCGGCACAACTTGAGTCAGAGTAACCGCTCCAAAGGTATAGAATCTCAAAATGCGAGCCCTCCCATGTTTTTTGCCCGAGTCCGTCTCATGTTCTGGCCAAAAGAGCTAAATCTTCTAAAGTCCTAAGCAGTTTTTCTCGAAGAGTAACAGGTCATCATTTTGGAAAGGTCTTGTATGAACGACACATCAACTAAAGCGAAACCTGGACAGTACCTAACGTTTCAACTTATGTCAGAACAGTATGGCGTAGCGATTGAAACTGTCCGTGAAATTAATCAATTCGGAGAAATCACTCCGGTGCCTCGCACACCTGATTATGTAAAAGGTGTTATGAATCTTCGTGGTAAAATCATTCCGGTTGTAAACTTACGTATTAAGTTCGGAATGGCTCCACAAGATTCAACCCGTGACACATGTATTATCGTTATCGACACTGAAATCGGCCAAGTGGGTATGATTGTCGACTCTGTTAAAGAGGTTGTTGACCTTCAAGATTCACAAATCGAACCAGCACCGATTCTAGGTAACCAAGCTGCGATGTCTTTTGTTCGTGGTATGGGTAAGGTCGATAGCAAAGTTGTGATCCTGGTAGACATCGTATCTGCATTTTCGATGGATCAAATGGGTCAAATGAGCGATATGACTGCGATTGAAGAAGCAGCCTAATCCGCTTGTTTAAAGATTTAAAAATAAAAAATCCCCTGTTTTTGACAGGGGATTTTTTTATTTCCAAAAAAGCACCCTTTAGAGGTGCTTTTTTTGATTTTAAAAACCGTCAAGACCACCGACTTTTCTTGAAGGTTCTTCATCACCAAACGGAATGATGTTTTCTGCTGCCTGTTTTGTTCTTAATTGGTGAACATTTGAAACTACTTTTTTGGCTTTCACTGCCGGATCAAATACGGCAGTCTTTTTTACATCCGCAGGTGAGCTGCCTTTGCCAAAAACCAATCCTTCAAGGGTATGCACGATATCAACTAAGGCCGTTGCTTGAGTTGATAGTTCTTCAGCAGAAACGGCGGCTTCCTCACTGGAAGCAGCATTGTTTTGGGTCACTTGGTCTAATTGAGTGAGCGCTTTATTGATTTGCATAATCCCAGCACTTTGCTCTTCGCTTGCATTTGCGATCTCAAAATTCAGGTCAGCCACTTTCTTTACTGATGTTACGATTTCACTCAGAACCTGGCCACTTTGGGTCGCCTGCTTACTGCCGTTTTCAATTTTTTCTACACTGTTTCTGATAAGGTCAGTGATGTCTTTAGCAGCATGGGAACTTCTTTGCGCTAAAGATCTTACCGCTTCCGCAACCACTGCAAAACCTCGCCCTTGCTCCCCGGCTCTTGCGGCTTCCACCGCGGCATTTAAAGCAAGTAAGTTAGTTTGAAAAGCAATGTCATCAATAACCGCAGTGATCTGTTCGATTTTTTGCGAATCTGCTGAAATACTGTAAATTGAATCAATCAAAGTTTTGATTTCAACTTCACCTTTAAGCGCAATCTCTCGAGTGTTTGAGGCTAAAGCCGCTGCCTGTTTGCCGTTTTCAGTATTTAATTTTACCATGGCCGTAATTTCCTCCATGGCGGTGACAGTTTCTTCTAAGCTAGTTGCTTGCTCAGTGGCGGCTTGAGATAAACCTTGAGAGGATTCAGAGATCTGGGTTGAAGCCTGCTGAATTTGGTTTGAACCCATTGCCAGTTCACTAGCCACAGCACCGATGATTCTAGAAACTTTTTGCGAAACCAGGTATCCCATGGTGATTCCGAAAAGAACTCCGGCAGCAATGATAGATATAATAAAGTAGTCAGCCATGTGGGAATCATGTTTTGCGGTTGCTATACTCGCCTTCATGGCTTTGTCATTGTAGTCAAGAAGGGCTGTCATAGCCTCAGTATAAATTTTTGCTTTATCGGGACCGTCGATAATTAGAATGTCATGAATCTTCGCATGGGCTTCAGGTGTGCCAAGCTTATAAAGATTAAAAACATCTTTTCCGGTTTTTTTATAATCTTCCCAAGTGACATGAACCTTCTCATAAAGTTCTTTTTGCCGTGGTGAGATTAGGTATTTCTGATAGTCTTTTTCTTTTTCTTCATAGTCATGAATAGCTGCCTGCACTTTGTTCCAAGCCTCTTGTGCTTGCTCAGGCGATAGATCGGTGACGCTGAAGCTTCTAAGATTAATTCTCACAGAGCGATAATCTAACATCATCTCGTAAGTAAGTTTTAACTTTGGAATTGAGACATCAGCTATCACATCATATTCGGAAGTAACTTTATGAAAGAAGATATTGGAAGTAAATCCAACCGCGATACTGATAGAAAGTAAAAAACAACTTAAGAATAGAAGCTTAGCTTTAAGGCTGATTGAACTAAACATGATGTCCCTGCTCTTTTTAGTGTTATCCGAAAACGTGAGATTTGATTCGGTATCGGAAACAAAGAACTAAAGGGGCAAAACATTACTGAAGAAAAAGGAATCTGACCTATGTATGCAGTGTTTAGGTTTTCTAGCCTAAACACTGCTCGGTTTTTCCAACGAACGTAGAGTGAAAATCAACGATCAATTGGAGCCCGTGGATTTACCAAGCTCCACTTTTTTGAAAGAAACTAGCTGTGGCATCAACAATCGCACCTGCATCAACTTTATGCTTTTTATAAAGCTCTAATGCCGTGTAAGCGCTTTGCCCAAATTCACCATGAACACCTAAACTTCTTAGTGTGAACTTGGCATCCGCTTGCAATAGTGCGTGCGCCAACATCTGACCAAAACCACCAATGACTTGATGATCTTCTACAGTAACAAGGTGACCGTTGGTCTTTTCGATGGCGCCTTTTAATGTCGCCACGTCGACGTGGTTCATGTTTGCACAGTTCACAACCACGGCTCCCACACCTTTAGCTTCAAGGCTTTGTACAGCCGCAAGAGCTTGAGGGACCAGGGAGCCCGTTGTCGCAATCGTTACAGATTTCGATTTTCCATTTGTCGTATCAACTAGCACTTGCGCCTTTTTCAAATCATAAGCTGCTGGAGTCACATAAGACTTAGGGAAGTTTTCTCTTCCCAAGAAGAAGATCGAAGAGTTTGGAACAGCTCCTTCTTGACGAGCTTTTGCGAAGTTTTCAATTGCTGAATAAACCAAGTTATCAGCTTCTTCACTGCATGATAATGAATAAACATCAACGTGAGGAATTGAAGACACCATCGCTAAATAACTTAAAGCTTGGTGAGAAGCTCCGTCTGCTGCATCTTGAAATCCAGTGTGCGAAAAGATCGCAATGATTGGCGCTTCAGAAAGAGCCCCCATTGTTAATGGCAAAGCCCCTTTGGTAACGCCAAACTGGGCAAAAGTATCAACCACTGGAATATATCCAAGTTTTGATAAGCCCGCTGCCGTAGAAATCATATTACTTTCAGCAACTCCGACATCGATAGAATCTTGTGGAAATTCTTTACGGAAGCCAGCGACACCTGTTGAACCTGGAAGATCGGAAGTAACACTTAAAACCGGCAATCCCGCTTTACGAGCGCGCACCATGGCTGCAGAAACACCTGTTTGAATTTTCTCACCAGTGTCTTTAACTGCTTTAGCTTTAATGTCTGCTTCCCATTTATTAAGTTCTTCAATCCACGAATTGAAAACCGGTGGGAAGTTTTCACCATTATAAATCTCGGTTAAGAAGGCAGGAAGTTCACTTGGGCTTTTAAGAGGAAAGCCGTGACCACCACTTGCCGATTCTGCTGTTTTCTTAGTACCGATACCCTTGACCGTCTTAGCATGAATAACAACTGGAACTTTTGGATTTAGTTTTGCCGTTTCAATTGCTGATTCAATGGCTTCGTAACATTTCTGTAAATCGTTGCCTTCTGCCAATGAAATCACATTCCAACCCAAAGTTTTCAAAGACAGGAAAGTCGGAGTCATAGAGAAACTCTCTGTATCAATTCTGCCCGTCAATTTGGTGTTGTTATCACTGATAATCAAAACATAAGGACCCATTTTACCTGTTTGCGCTAAGCCCGGAATGGCAGCGAAAGATTCCTTCGCTTCACCTTCCATACAAGCGCCATCAGAAATCGCTGTGACCGTCACTCGGTTACGACCTGAAAGTGCTTCACCCATTGCAAGCCCTTGAGTCTGAGGGAACGCAGAACCCAAAGGACCGTTAGAAACAAACACCCCTTCAGCGAAACAATGAACTTCACCGTGGCCAGTCAGTCCGCTTTCAATGGAACGGAACTTTTTAAGGCTATCTAGATTCAATCCCGCCATTTGGTAGTTGGCTTTTAAAGCGTAAAGACCATTTTCACAGTGACCGGCATCATTCACGATGTGGAAGAGATCAAACCATTGTTTTTTTGATTTCATCGCTTCATCAAAAACAAAACCGTGAAGCGCAGACATTAATTCTGCAAACGCCGCAGGGCCACCGTAATGTGATGCTGCACCACCGAGGACGGCATTCATGTCCATCAAAGACACAAGCGCCCGTGTTGAGCGGGGATCTACAACAGGAATTTGTCGTCCGTCTTTACTTTTGACATAGGTTTTAAATTGAGGTTCCTGAGAAGGGTTCCCCGCGAGTTTTGTTTTGATTTGGATGGGTTCTGTCATAGGATAAAGTTTTACTCTGGAAGCCCAAATGGGTAAAGGGAACTGGCTAGCTTACCGGGAGCGTTAAACATGGAAAAACTCTATTCCCATAATATTCGCGACTTAATCAAAGTCGACTTGCATCGCCATCTTGACTGCTCAGTGCGTTGGAGCACCCTGATTGAGCTTGCGCCCCTAGTCGGAATCCCCTTAGCCGACACCGTCCAAGGTCAAAAGGATCAATTCCTTATCACCGGGCCAATGACAGACTTGGGTTCCGTCCTAAACAAGTTTTTAAATGCACAAAAGGTTTTAGCCAGCGAAGAGATTCTTACTCGCATCGCCTATGAAGCTTGCGAAGATGCTTTTAACGACGGCATCCGCGTTTTAGAACTGCGCTACGCACCTACTTTTATCGCCGATGGACATAGCGATCTTAATTTTGAAAAAATCCATCGTTCCTTAGCAGAGGGTGTTTTACTAGCCAAAAAAACTTACCCGATGGCAGTGGGCCTTATTTGCATCGTGCAAAGAATTAAATCATATGATGTCGCAGCCGAGGTCGTCGATTTTGCGATCGATAAAAAAGATTCTTTCATCGCTTTGGATCTGGCCGATAACGAAGATGGTTTTGATCCAAAGGTCTTTGCGCCCCTTTTCCAAAAAGCACAAAAAGCAGGTTTGCACCTCACGGTTCATTCCGGTGAAACACCAAATTCAGCACCCTGGGTGAAAGACAGTATTGAAATTTTAGGAGCCGAACGCATTGGTCATGGCATTCAAATTATCAATGATCCAAATGTTCTAAATTTCGTTAAAGATAAAAAGATTCCTTTAGAGATTTGTCCGATCAGTAATTACCTCACCCAAAGTTTCAAAACTTATGAAGACCACCCCATTAAAAAACTAATTGAAGCGGGAATACAAGTGACGGTGAACTCGGATGATCCTGGAGTTTTTGCAACGACTTTAAGTGATGACTACGAGGTTTTACACCGCGTACATGGATTTACCAAAGAAGACTTCGCCCGTTGCAATCAGATCGCCTTTAACGCAAGCTTCATTCCTGAAAGCGAGAAAAATAAATTTAAAAAGGATTTCTTTTAAGTGAACGAGAAATTAAATCTTCCAGAAGAGTTATTACATCTCATGCGCGAAGATGAAGTTGTGCGCGAAGCCCTGGCCAGTACCGGAGAGCTTTTTCATGGCTATCATCCGGGGATGGAGAAGATTCACTTAAAAAATGCCAAAAGACTGAAGGAGCTTATTGAGCTCAACAAAGGTTTCCCAACCATCGGTGAAGTAGGTGAAGAAGCTTGTGTAGCAGCTTTAAGAATCGTTCTTCATGCCATTAGCTGGCCCGAATTCATGCGTGCCCAGGAAGAAGTGTTAGTGGATCTTGCCAAAAATGGCCGAGTTCCAAAAATGTATGTGGCTTTCCTAATGGACCGCATCCGTTTTTACGAAGGAAGAAAACAAATCTACGGAACAAACAGCGACTGGGATGAAAATGGAATCTTACGGGTGACAGATGTTGAAGACCCAGAAAACTTAAATAAGCGCCGCGCTGAAATGAATTTATTTCCGCTTGAAAGCCTGGTCATCACACAACAGATAGGCGATTACCATCCCGCTGACCCCGTGAAGCGACACAAAGAATTCTTAGAGTGGACGAAAAAGGTTGGCTGGCGCACGAATTGAGTCTTTCGCCGATTGACTTTTTAGCGGCTCAGTTGATTATAGAGGCATGGAAAACAAATATCTTTCAGGCTTTGGAAATCATTTTTCTTCAGAGGCGCGCACGGGCGCATTACCACTTGATCAAAACTCTCCACAGAAAGCTCCACTTGGGCTTTATCCAGAACAATTAAGTGGTTCTGCTTTCACAGCGCCTCGCCACACGAATCTTTATTCATGGCTTTATCGCATTCGTCCTTCGGTCATGCATAAGTCCTTTAAGCCGCTTAAAGAGTTAACGCAAAAAACTTTCTTTAAACCTCAGCACATCAATCCCAATCAAATGCGCTGGAATGCTTTAAAAGAAGAAAATGGAAATTTCCTTGAAGGTATTCGCACAGTTTGTGGTACCGGTATGAGCCATGAACAACGCGGCCTTCAAGTTCATCTTTATTCTTTCAATCAAGGAATGAAGAACAAATACCTTATGAATGCCGATGGGGATTTCCTATTCGTCCCGCAGTCAGGAAGCTTGCAAGTAAAAACAGAACTTGGAATTATTGAAGCCGAGCCAGGTGAAATCGTTCTTGTTCCACGCGGAATGAAGTTTCAAGTGAACCCTTTAAAAGCAGGAAACTGCAAAGGCTATATCGCTGAAAACTTCGGAAGCCCTTTCCGTTTACCTGAGTTAGGCGCAATCGGCGCCAACGGACTTGCTCACCGTCGTCACTTCCTAACTCCAGTAGCTGCCTTTGAAGACCTTGAAGGTCAGTTTGAGCTTATCGGAAAATTTAACGGTGAACTGTGGTCGGCTGAGATGGGACATTCCCCATTAGACGTGGTGGCATGGCATGGGAACTATGTTCCATTCAAATATGACTTGCGTAAGTTTAATACAATTAACACCGTCAGCTTTGATCATCCAGATCCTTCGATCTTTACAGTCTTAACTTCCCCGAGCGATACACCAGGGGTGGCAAACGTAGACTTTGCAATCTTCCCACCACGTTGGATGGTGGCTGAGCATACCTTCAGACCTCCTTATTTTCATCGCAACTGTATGAGTGAATATATGGGGCTTATCTACGGAACGTACGATGCAAAAGAGGAAGAAGGGTTCGGTCCCGGCGGCGGCAGTCTACATAACTTTTACGCAGCCCATGGACCTGACGTCGAAGCTTTTGAAAAAGCCTCTGCAGCAGAGCTAAAACCATTTAAAATCGATGGCACTATGGCTTTTATGTTTGAATCCCGCGTCCCATACATGGTGACTGACTTTGCGATGACGAAGAACTTCCTTCAGGAAGACTACCAAGATGTGTGGCAGGATTTTAAAAAGAATTTTAAATAGTTCAGTATTTTCGGCATGCAAAATTAAAAAAGCGCAGGTTTTAAGAATCTGCGCTTTTTTATTGGATTGATTTCGTGGTGGGCTCACACAACCATTTTTGTAATAGCTCGATTAATTCATGACGACGTGTCGGTTTCGTCAAAACGGCATCAAAGCCAGAATTCATACATTTATGAATCTCATCGCGCATTGCATGGGCTGTCAGGGCGATAATTGGAATATTAATATTGCGTTTACGGATTCTTCTAGTCGCTTCATGGCCATCCATGGAAGGCATCTGAATATCCATTAAAATAAGATCTACTTTGTTGTTCGAAAACAATTCTAACGCTTCCGGCCCATTAGAAGCTTGAAGCAATGTCACTTCATGACTTTTTAAATAGCGTTCAATCAAAAAGCGATTGTCACTTACGTCATCAACCACCAAGATTGTTTTCCCAGCTAAGCTAAATTTCATCTCTGCCGCAGCTGGGGCTAAACCGCGATCTTTTTTCTCAGTATGGGCTTGAGTTTCTAAATTCAAGCTGATTTCAAAAACAGACCCCACACCGACTTGCGACTGCACCAAACGTAAATCCCCACCCATTAAACGCGCCAGCTGACGAGAGATCACAAGACCCAAACCGGTCCCGCCAAATTTTCTGGTCACAGACACGTCAGCTTGAGTGAATGGTTGAAATAGTCTTTGTGATTCGTGGGTGGAAAGACCCGCACCAGTATCAGATACTGTAAAGATCACCTTCGCTGTGCTTTTCATACCAGGTTCAAGCACATCTAAAATCTTAGTGCGAACATGAACACTGCCGCGATCCGTGAACTTCACCGCATTACCGACGATGTTTAAAAGAATCTGCTTGATGCGCAAGGTGTCGCCAAAAAAAGTAAGATCTTGAGGTGATTCGACCGCGAGTTTAATTCTTTTTTCTTCGGCTTTTATGGCCAAAGTTTTTTTGACGTCATCAAGAAGTTCATGCAACGCAAAGGTGGATTTTTCTAATTCAATCTTCTGCGACTCGATCTTTGAAAGATCCAAAATATCATCAATCAAACGCAGCAGCATTTCACCATTACGACGGATTGCCGCCAGATAATCTTTACGTTCAGACTCAGAAAGGTTTTCTTGTTGAAGGACGTCGGCAAAACCTAATACCGCAGCCAAAGGCGTTCTGATTTCGTGGGACATGTTTGCAAGGAAATGACTTTTCGCAAGATTGGATTCTTCAGCCGTTTTTTTCAACACTTCCAGTTCATGTAAATGAGTACGAATCAGAAGGCGTTGCTGTTCAAGCAACTCCCCTGCACGACCCTGATTTACTGGATCAACGAGCTGATTATTTTCCATCTTCACCTTACATGTCAGTCTGACTTCACCCGTAGGGAAGCAAAAGTTTTTGTTAGCTAACAATAGGTCCGAAAAAAATCTGTGAATTCGTTCAACACAAGTAACACAGCGAAATAAAGAATATCAAAGGCAATTCGCCCGAAGACTGGATCCCTACAAGAACTTAATCTTATTGCCGCCCATGTTTCTAGCCACTTCCCGTCATTTTTCGCAGCCCCTTAAAATCTGTTCTGTTAGTTTTTGGTTATGAAAATCAAAGAAGTCGTAACCCAATTAAAAAGCTCAGAATTTACCGACAAACTTAGCAAAGACAAACTGATGGACATGGCCGCAGCACTGTCTTATTACTCAGCTCTATCCTTAGCACCTTTGCTTATTATCTTAATTTTTGGGGTCTCGTTTTTAGGAGAAGATTTTAAGAATGAGCTGATCGCTCAAATTCAAAATCTCGTGGGAAAACAAGCCGGTGAAACCATTGGCGTCATTGCAAAAAATGCCGATAAAACTCCCACTGCCCGTAATATTGCCGGGATCGCTGGTATTTTAACTCTACTTTTTTCTGCGAGCGCTATCTTTAGTCAGCTGCGAGCTTCGTTAAATGTCATTTTTGAAATGGCGGATCAATGCGAGCCTAAAAAAGAACAGAAAAAATCTTTTATGAGAACCATCTATGATTTCGTGAAAGAAAAAGTGTTCACCATGGGGATGGTGCTGACTTTTGTGTTTATATCAGTAATTTCATTAGTGCTCTCTTCAGCGATCTCTGTGATCTTTAAGGGAGGCGAAGCTTTCCTTGGTCAAGCGCTGGCCTTTTTAGCTTCACAAGTAGTTTTCAGCCTTGTTTTCGGAGCTATTTATTACTTTGTCCCAGAAAGAAGAATCCGACCTAAGATTGCCTTCATCGCGGGCTTAGTGACGGCTTTTTTATTCACTATTGGTAAACATCTTATCGGGATTTATCTTGGACAAAGTGCCACGGCCAATATGTATGGTGCGGCAGGATCGTTGATCCTTCTTTTGATGTGGGTCTTTTATTCTTCGCTCATCATTTTTATCAGCGCTGAAATCGCAAATGAGATTAATAAAATTTATCTTAAAGAGACCAGGGGCCAAGCCTACGGGCAAGCCGAGCCTCACCGCGACGGTCGCGATCTTTTTCACTAAGTTGACAATGAAGTTCACCCAGGATTAGCCTCTAGCTTTTAAAAAAGTGGGAGGCCCCCGTGCGTGAATTTTATCCAGTGATTGAACCTTATAACAAAGGCATGCTTAAAGTTTCAGATCTTCATACTCTTTATTTTGAAGAGTGCGGAAATCCCCAAGGCCGTCCCGTGGTCTTTCTTCACGGCGGACCCGGTGGAGGAGTTGCTCCCGACCACCGCCGCTTTTTTGATCCAAAGGCCTACCGAATTATTTTATTTGATCAACGCGGATCTGGAAAATCGACTCCGTGTGCAGAGCTTCGTGAAAATACGACATGGAATTTAGTTAAAGATATTGAAACCATTCGCACTCACTTGAACATTGATAAGTGGGTGGTGTTCGGTGGAAGCTGGGGTTCAACGCTGGCTCTTGCCTATGCAATCACTCACCCCGAAAAAGTAAAGGCTTTGGTTTTACGTGGCATTTTCCTTTGTCGCCCTTCAGAAATTAAATGGTTTTATCAAGAAGGGGCTTCACAAATTTTCCCAGACGTGTGGGATGAATACCTTAAGCCTATTCCTGAAAATGAACGCCATGACATGGTGACGGCTTATTACAAACGCCTTACCCACGACAGTTCAGAAATTCGTTTAGAGGCGGCAAAAGCATGGAGCAAGTGGGAAGCAGCCACTTCGCGTTTGATTATTGATCAAAACGCGATCGATGATTTCGATGATCCTGATTACGCATTAAGTTTTGCGCGCATCGAGTGCCATTACTTTACAAATAATGCCTTTTTTGAAACGGACAACTGGCTGCTTGAAAACGTAAATCGCATTCGCCACATTCCTTGCGCGATTGTTCAAGGTCGTTATGATGTGGTTTGCCCCGCTCGCTCTGCCTGGGATCTTCACAAGGCGTGGCCTGAAGCAAAATTTACATTCATCGCTGATTCCGGACACGCCGCTGCCGAACCTGGGACTCGCTCAGCTCTAATAGAAGCTACAGACAGTTTCAGAGACCTGTAAGAAATTCATTCACAGTGCCTGCTTATGGCAGGCATAAGTATTATAATCTTGTAAAGTGGTTCCAAATTGGGTTTATTGGCTTTCACGCGATCAGGGGTGATTGGCGTAACTCGGGGGGATCACTGTGAAAAGAAATAAGTTGTTCTTAGCAGGTTTGTTTTCAAGTTTGGCGCTCACGGCGTGTGCACCACAAAATCAAAATCCAACTTCAAATCTAATCGAAACTGCAGACAGCGCTATTATTGGCGGTTCTGTTGTTCAAGCTGGCGATAAAATCACTGAAAGCATTGTTGCCGTTTATGATGCTTCTGAAGGTCAGCTTTGCACAGGCTCTTTACTTCCAAACAATTTGGTTTTAACAGCTGCTCACTGCGTGGGTGCTTATAAAGAAGATATGTATATCTTCTTTGATCTTTCACTTTCTGCAAAAAGCGAACGCCGCCAAGTTGATAAATTAGAAATTTCACCTTACTGGGCTACTCGCCAACGTAAGGAAAAAAACACTGGCGACATCGCGATCTTACACTTCACAGGAACAGTTCCAGCAGGATATAAGCCTGCAACTTTCCTTAGTGCCTCACAAAAGTCTGCGGCCCTTAAACGCGGTGCCACCGTGGTTCTTGCAGGCTACGGCATTACAAACGGTGTAACTGGCGAAGGTGCAGGTACTTTAAAAATGACTTCTGTTAAAGTCGAAGATCCTTTGTACAGCGTATCTGAAGTGAAGCTAAATCAAACTGAAGGCACAGGGGCTTGTCACGGCGATTCTGGTGGACCTGCATACGTTGTTCAAAACGGTAAATACTACCTGTGGGGAATCACTAGCCGCGGTGTGAATGATGAGAAAAATGACTGCTCTAAATACTCTGCGTACACAAGCGCGTTATATTATAAGGTGTGGATCAACCGCATGGCCGAGAAACTTTCAACGTCCCTAACGACCCCACAAGTTTCTAAATAATTTTCCTTAAAAATTTTTTTCAAAAGCAAAAAGGGCTGCTACTAAAATAGCGGCCCTTTTGTTATTTTGGCTCCTCATAAATTTGGGGAATTAATGCTTACTTGGTCGTCCTTCAGCATTCTGCTTTGCTTTGCATTTGCGTCGCTTTCAATCGGCTGCGGTATGCAAAGTTCTGAGTTCGATAATTCCCCTGGGGCTGCTATCATCGGTGGGGCTCAATCAACGCAAAAACAATCTTGGTCTAAAAACGTCGCGCTGATTTATAACAAATCAACCAACACCCACTGCACTGGTTTTTTAATTAAACAAAATATCATTCTGACTGCCGCTCACTGCCTTGGTATAGACGAAAAAGATACGACCATTGCTTTTGGTATTCGCCCTATGGATGGGACTTACATAAAGCGTGGCGTACACTCGGTATTGTCCCATGACCTTTATAAAAAAGACGGCACCAATCGCCACGATGTCGCTTTGATTAGACTGATAGGTAATGCGCCCGTGGGCTATTACCCTATCGCCCTTCCCCCTGAAGAATTAAATATCTCTGCTGGCACCGAATTTACCGCTACCGGCTACGGACGCATTTCCGGGAAGTTTGAAGCGAACCCTAAGGCCACTCACGGCACGGGCTATCTTCGCCATGTTCAAACTAAAATCGAAAGTGTCAGTGTCGATCAAAGTGAATTTTACGTGAATCAAACCTTAGCTAAAGGTATTTGCAGTGGAGATTCTGGCGGCCCAGCCATATTCCGTTATAAGAACGCTGATTACGCCATCGGTATTGCCTCTGCCATTTCATGGACTACACCAGTAGAAATGACTGAAGAAGAGCGCAAAGCCTTTATGTTAAACAAAGATCTCTGCTCTGAAAAATCCATCTTCATGAATATCAAAAAATATCTGCCGTGGATTCAGGAACATTCTCAAAAACTAAGCCAATAAACTTAGGATCTTCTCGCTTAAAAGTTTCGGACAATCAAAAAGCACTCGATGGGATGCCCCAGGGATGACCGACATATTTAATTTCGGAATGTCTTGCACTAATCGGCGCGAAAGATCCAAAAACTTTTCGTCCTTTTCACCGACAAGCCACAATGTTTTATGAGCTTCTGCTTGCAGTAGCGGGCGCATGTTCTGTTGTTGCGCCAGGGACCATTGGGTTAAGGCAAGGCTTAGGTTTTCCCGAGAATAATCTTTTTCTAAACGCGCGGGCTCTTCAGAGCCACCACTGAACACTGCTTGGGAATTCCAATTGCGAATTACAGAATCCCACGGAGCCTTTAAAAACTCTTCAGCCCAATAAGAATCATTAATCCAACGCTGTTTGCGTTCTGGCGATTCTGGATCAAAAGCAGTAAGATCGTCGTTAAATCCTGGATTGGTCGAAACAAAAAGACTTTTTGCCCAAAGTTCGGGTCTATTTTTTAGCGCATGCAAGGCAAGTCTGCCGCCTAGGGAATAACCGACTAAGATGTTTTTATCTTTCGAACAACCTTGCAAGTCCACCCAGCGGGTGAAGTTTTCCGCCCAAGATTCAAAGCTGTGTTGAGGATTTAATAAAGGTTCCTTGAAATAGTCTGGAACAAAAATTCTTAGATTTTCATTCAGACTTAAATAGCCTTTCACAGAGGACCAATCACCAGGTCGTCCTAGAAATCCATGCAGTAAAAACAGATTCACTCTTTCCAAAGGGCCTCGTATTCCTTCCAGAAGCTTTGAGTCTGATCCCAGTCAGGTACTAGTTCGATAACCTGATGATCAGTGAATTCTGTGCTATCTGGAATCTCAGTCCATTTCTGATAATCCCAGCTCCACATTTTAGCCCATGATTCGAAAGAAATCTGATGTTTGTTTATAAATATATCTTTATTAAACATACGCGAGAAAATTTGACCTCCGCCGTTGTTAATAACAACGACACGAAGTTTGCGCGCATCAAGTTGAGAAGTTGCCCAAAGTGACGATAAATCATACATCGCGGTTAGATCGCCTACTAAACACCAGTTTTCAGTTTCGGGATGCGCCCAACCCAAGAATGTCGAGATCTGCCCGTCAATACCATTAGCACCACGATTTGCGGCTACACGCACTGGCATTGCTTCATGGGCAGAGCATGAATCCCACTCACGAATCGGTAAAGAGTTTCCTAAGTAAACCGACCCACCTTTCATTTTATATGAAAGACCAAAGATCAATCCCTGTTCTGATTTTGGATACTTCATCAAAAGCGCCCGCACTTTTTCAGCAAGGGCTAAGTCTTCGATATTCAGTTTCACGTTTTCACGATGCGGGTGAGTGAACTCTACCTGGCTTAAAAGATCTAAAGAATTGCAATGTTCTACCGGGCGACTTAGACCGGTGTAGTGGTTAAAGCTGACTGAAAACACCGGAATGTTTTTGTATTTATCTTCTAGGTCGCGCCAGAAACGCGTTGTTGGAACTCCACCGATTCTTAAAACGGAATCACAAATGCCGTCCTTAAATACTTTGTGGATCATTTGTTCGCCAGAACGGATCTCAAAATCCTTTAAATCAGGATGACCACGTAAGCTTGAAATGCCTTCGCAATAAGTAGGGGCTTTGTATTGCTTTAAAAACTCTAAAACCGTGTTATGAGCTTTTTCTGGAAGGATGCCCACCATCACTAGGGGCTGGTGGGTATTAAGGAAATCTTCCATTTCCTTTAGCGTTCCCAACGGCAGCTGCCCTGGTAGTTTCGTACGCTCTGATACAGTCGGGATTTCAATTTTTGGTATTGGCCCATCAAGCAAAGGCTCTTCAAAACACACATTCACGTGAATTGGTTTTTTCCAAGATAAAGATTTAAAAGACAGATGAGAATTTTCCGCATCTAAATCCAGGGCCACTTCGTTGTAGTAAGAAAAGATTCCCACTTGTTCAATGGTTTGTGGGGCACCCGTGCCGCGGAAATGTTTCGGGCGGTCGGCTGTCACCATGATAAGTGGCAACGAAGAATAAGTACCTTCCACAGCAGCAGGGATTAATTCTGCAACAGCAGTTCCTGACGTTGTGATGATCGCTACAGGTCTTCTTGTACTTGCGATACGACCTAAACCAAAAAAGGCAGCAGAACGCTCTTCAAAAAACGAATAGACTTTAAGGTTTTTATTTTCATCTAAGATATTTACTAAAGGGCTATTTCGGGCACCAGCACACAGGATAAATTCTCTCACTCCGGTGCGTACCAGCTCCTGAATGACCTTCCCTGCTAATTCCATATTTGTCATGCTTCAAGCCCCAAAATCTTTCTTACAGACAGACGTTTTTGATACAACTCTTGCCACTCTCGTTCAAGCTCGCTTGCGGCAAGCACCCCGCAACCTGACCCGATCATGCATTCGGTATTATTCCACTGTAAATTGCGAATGGCTACAAGACAGAGAGCCTCTTTGCGAGTCAAAAGTGCAAAAGGTGCCCCAAAGGCCTTTCGACTTTCCTGCCCGGGCAGATCCTTCATCCATTTGTAACCTGAACTGCGTGGCGCAACCCCTAAGGCAGGGGTCGGATGAAGACTATTTACTAGCGAGATAAAATCGGGATCTTGATTGCAATGAATTTCGATATCGGTTTTTAGGTGATACAAAGTCGGAAGTTCGGCAATATAGGGCCCTTTGGTTTTAGCCTCCCCAAAGCCTTTTAGCACTTCTAAAATGTCCTCTAAAACAAGGCCATGTTCCTGCATTTCTTTTTTATCAGTCAGCAGGCTTTCTCTATTAGAAGCTTCGTTCTTTGGACAAGTGCCCGCTAAAGCCATGGTTTTTAAAACGTGGCTAGAATAATCAAATAAAACTTCAGGAGTCGCGCCTAAAAGGCCGCTTCCATTTTGCCAAAAACCATACACGTACAAGTTCGCTGGAGCCTTTAAAAGATTTAAAAGCATCCGCGCTTTTTCTTCAGGCAAAACTTTCTGCGATGATCTTGCAAAGACCACAGGAACAGCTTTCTGAATGATTCCATCGTGAATGCGTTTTTGAATTTGCGAAAGGGCTTCATTGAAGTCCGCTTTTGCAGGCTCTTGCCACGAAGCTTTCAATAAGGGGGGCACATTATTCTGAGTTTGCAGAAGAAATTCCTGCAAAATCTCGTGGAATGCAGAGGTAGAAAGCTCGTAACTTCGCGCGCCCCGCCAAAGAGAAGCCGACGCAAGATCATAAAAATCAGGGCTAAACACTGTAAATTCGTCATTATTCGCATCTGAGGCCGCTTTGAAAGGACCTTCAATAAGAATCCATTGGCCCTTATGGCGCAAGAGGGCCCCTGCTTCCAAAAAGTTTGTAATGCCTGAGAGCGTTATGCTATTCTGCCGTTCCACTAAAGAAGTCGTATTATGGAAATGCAAACTATGCAAACAAGTCCCTCAACCCAAATTGTCAATGTCGGTGGGTTCGATATTGGGGGTCCCCAATTCACAGTGATCGCTGGGCCATGCTCCATCGAAAGCTATGATCAATTTTTGGAAACAGCAAAAGGTGTGAAAGCTTCTGGCGCCCACATCTTGCGTGGTGGAATTTGGAAGATGCGCACATCTTCAAAAGCCTTCCAAGGTTTGGGTTCTTCCTCTTTTGATTTTATTAAAGCGGTTTGCAAAGAAACCAATATGACTTTGATGTCGGAAGTGACTGATGCTCGCCAGATTGAAGAAATCTACGACATCGTTTCTTGCTTCCAAGTCGGTTCACGCAACATGCATAACTATTCTTTGCTTAAAGAACTAGGAATGCAGAAAAAACCTGTGATGTTAAAGCGCGGTTTTGCAGCTTTGATCGAAGAATGGGTGAAAGCGGCTGAGTACATCACTGTTGGCGGCAATCCAAATGTGATCTTATGTGAACGCGGTATTCGTACTTTTGAAACTGCGACTCGCAACACTCTTGATATCAATGCAGTGGCTTACGCTAAACGCAACACTCACCTTCCAGTGATTGTGGATCCTTCACACGCTGTTGGTATTCGCGCTTTGGTTCCAGATCTTGCTTACGCAGCTGCGGCTGTGGGCGCAGATGGCATCATCGTTGAAGTTCACCCTCGTCCTGCTGAAGCACTTTCTGATGGCATGCAGGCTCTTACTTTGAATGACTTCAAAGTTATGATGAATAAGCTTGAAAGAATTTTGACTGCTGTTGATAGACCTCTTCATAAGGCCGAAGTTTATGCAAACTAAGCACTCTCCAAATCCAGAAGTGATCCGCAGCATGTTTTCTAAAGTGGCTGCGAACTACGACAAAGGGAACAACGTTTTGTCGATGGGCATTCACCACCTTTGGAGAAAAAAGTTAGTTAAATACAGTGGCGTTTCAAGCGGTCAAAAAGTTTTGGACTGCGCAACTGGCACTGGCGACTTGGCTATTGAATTTAAACAAACAGTGGGTCCTTCTGGCGAAGTGGTTGGTACTGACTTCTGCGCTGAGATGTTAATCCCAGCTCCAGGTAAAGCAAAAGCTCGTGGTTTAGAAATTCAGTTTGAACAGGCTGATGTAACTCAATTGCAATATGCTGATAACAGCTTTGATGTTTCTAGCATCTCTTTTGGTATCCGCAATGTGGGCAATCCTGTTAAGGGTCTTAGCGAAATGGCCCGCGTGACTAAGCCTGGTGGCAAAGTCATGGTTCTTGAGTTTGGCCAAGTGAACATTCCTGTTTTCGGTGCACTTTATAATTTCTATTCGCAAAACATTCTGCCTAAAATTGGCGGTCTTGTGACTGGTCAAAAAGAGGCTTATGAATATTTGCAAAAATCTTCTGCAGCATTCCCGTGCAAAGAAGGTTTCGTAGAGTTGATGAAAGAGACTGGCGCTTTTTCACACTGTGAATACATCACTTTAACTGGTGGTATTGCTTACATCTATAAAGGCACTGTTAAGTAAATAGCGACCTTTTTGTCTTGATATTCAGCAAGCATTCGTTTGAACATCACGCGCGAACCTGCAGGGGGCGCGCGGCCATCCAAACTCAACAATTCATCGTATGAACTTCGCACCTGAGGCTGAGGTGGTGTTGGGTCAGGAATATACTTCTTCGTTGGGCATCCCCAGAATGCCAAACCCGCAAAAGTTAGCAAAAGGAAGAAGATAAGTGGTTTCATACCTACATCATCCGCCTGCTGCAAAAATGCGGGTACTTGCATTCTTGAAACACTACCTTTTACGGACTTAATCCCAATGCTTAATTTCCTAATAAATGTCGAATGATTTATTTGCATTTATATCTCTGCAATAGAACACAAATTTTGTTTTGAACTGATTCACATTCTTGTCGATTCTCAATTTGGCTCTCTAGCTTACTGTTGTGGCGACCGAAGAATATTGGGTCCCTAACAGCGGTACGTAAAAATGGAGGTCCCAACTATGCGTGAAATAAAACTATTGATGGTGCTTTCTGCAATGCTGTTTTTGTCAGCTTGCGGAGATAAGGCGGAAGAGGATGCTAATTCCGCAGCAGGAAGTCCACTTCCAGAAATCGAAGTCCAATGCGGCGAAACGTCGTGTATGTAATTGAGGTGGACGATGAATAACTGGATTAAATTTACACTTGTATTCGCGCTTTCTTTACCAATGACGATTCGCACTTCAGACTCTTATAAAAAATATTCTGCGGGTACGCGAATTCAAAAAATGCGTTCAGGGCTTTTGGAAACTCAAAAAGCTATGGCGGCGACGACTTTAGATCCTGCAAACATGAACACTGGGACAGTAGCAGGACGGGCTGACTTTATTAGATTTTTATATTTCTTGGTTGTAGGGCCTACTGCTGAGTACGTGATTCCAAACGGACCTGAAGGTGGTTTAGTGGGAATCATCAAAAATCTAATGAGTGCAGAAGGCTTAGGCGGCGGTCTTTATCAAATGGGCTATACAACTTGTGCGTCTATTCCTACTTCAGGATCGGAAACGATAAATGAAGACGGCGAGACGATTGTGATCTCGTTTGCAACTCCGGCAAAGACAGTTCCAGCACACTATGGAGCCCATGCAGGAAATAGTTTTGAAAAGTCAGTGAGCATTTCATTTAACTCAGTTCCGATGCTTAAGGTGGAGTTTACCTGTGAAGCTAATGGATTGAATTCTGGATATGCCCGCTTGCACTCGGACGAAGACAACCGTGATATCGAGATGTACTGGTTGCGCGACGCAAGTGAACAAGATGCGTATCTAGATTTCTATATGACTGCTGATGGCGCCACTTCGGATGAAAAAGCTGCTGTTCAGTTTAGAACTTTAGATGAAAATGTATATGACCTATTCTTGTTTCGTAACGAAGATGGCGCATCAACTAGTGGTGGAGCATTTGGTTTAAAAGGGGACGCCTCAACAGGACTTGTGAAAGTTCACTATCAGTTTGATAACGACGGAACATTGGATAATACCACTGCCATCGGCTCAGCAACGAGCGAGTGCATTGACCTTTCAACTAACGCCAACGGAGCTGGTTGCGGAAACATCGTGGCACCAAGCAACTTTACTGTGGGCACAGCATTTACTTGGACGATTGATAGTTTAAACGATATGACTTTGAATAGTCTGTAATAATACTTTTAACAGACGAAAAAGGCGGAAGAATCTTTCCGCCTTTTTTTATTTATTATTTAGTTCGTTTTCTAATTTTACGATTTCATTTTGCAATTGGGTTCTTCTAGCTTTTAGTTCTGCAGCTGAATCGCCTTTTTGAATTTCATCGTTCACCTTTTTTAATTCGAAACGAAGCAAAGCCAGTTCCTTCTGTTTACTATCCACTTTCATCTCGTTGTGGATCTTGATGTTTTGATGAATGTGTCGATTCATTCGATCTAACTTTATAGCTTTTTGTTGCGGTGGAAGGTTTGGAGTGGATTGGCCTAATGCAAAAGAATGAAATAAAAAGGTCGAAATTATTAGAAGGTATTTTTTCATTTATCGTCTCCTTAACCGAGACATTATTATCATAGAGGGCTAAGGAGTGAAAGATTCTAGTTTTAAAAACAAAAAAAGGCCCACCTTGCGGTAAGCCTTTTTCGACTAGATAAGTTTACGATCTAGATTATTTGTTCAATGTGAACATCATTTTCGCGCCATGAACCATGTAGTAGATATCTGCACCGTTCATATTGTCTTGAGAGTTTGAAGCCGCTACGCAAGCAGCATTTTCAAAGTTCTGAACACGGCCCGTTTGTACTACAGACACAACCATGCTAGTTGAAGATGCTTTAACACCTGTAACTTTGATGTTTCTTTCAATTTCACAGTAATTCATCATACCATTTTGGCTTACAGCAACAGTCTCATGTTCGAAGTTATCTACGAAGAATGAGTTACCATCAGAAGAGTAAGTAAGAATGTCAGTGATAAAGTTTTGTTTTGGCTTGCTGTGACCATTGTCCATCAAGAAGTTTGCTGGAGTTGTAGCCGCCCAGTTGAAGCTGTAACGAGCGTCACAGTTTCCGCCGCCACCGCCATGTAATGCTTGAGCAAAACAACGGTATACTGCCATTTTCTTAGCATCACCAGCGCCGTAAGCTACAGAGCAAGATGCACCTTGAGAGATAATTGCGTCGTTTTGTACGTCTTTCATCCAAACATTGTTGCCAAGTGGATTTGAAACAGCAGTTCCATTGAAAGTTGTGAACATACCACCTGTGTGAGTACAAGTGTAGTTCATCGCAGTTTGAGAACCGGCACCATCTGGATCTTTATTAGTGTAAGTGCATGAAGAAGTATGCAAGCCAGGGAAGCTTGCGTCATCTGTATGCGTACAAGAGTTATTATCTGGCATGTGACTCCAGTCACTTACCATTACCGGTTTACCTGTAGCAGTATTAACGCAACCAGAACCTTCACCCATTACGCCAACCATGTAAACAGCTTCGTTCGGTGTTTCAGTTCCGTTTTCAACTTTAGTACCCACACCTTTACAAACTGAAAGGTTTTTAGCAGGGTTACCTTGAGTGATATTAGCGCAATCAAATACATCGTAAGAAGCTGTCGCGCCAGTTTTCATCCAAGGCTGAGAATCACCAACATTGTTAGTATTAGCTTCCGCACCTGGAGTAGAATTGTGTGCAAGATTTGGATAAGTGAAATCATAAGCACCAATTGTAACAGTAGTACCATCAACAACAGGGTTGCTTGCTAAGTGGATTTTACCACCCAAACGAGCGTCATCAGCAGTGAAACCAGTTTTAGATCCACAAGCTGCAATCGCGCTGCCTGCACCTGTAACTGGACCACCCCAGATTGAAATACCATATTTATCAGCAGTTCCGATTGTACCTTCTGAAGAAGTACATCCGTTGTCATCACAACCCGCACCTGGAGTAAATTCTTTACCCACTAAGCGGATCAAAGTGATTTTTTCACCCACTGGCATCATGCAGTCGCCATTTTGGATGTCTTGAGCAGAACAAGTAGTTCCATCTTCATTTTGACCAGCCGTAATGTAACCTGTTGGCTTGCTTGAGTAAGCAGCAGCAGTCCAAGTACCACTGAAATCAAATGCAGCGCTAGTGCTCACTGAAGTTGATGTGTCGTTATTAGCAGCAACTTGAGATATAGGAATAGTAACTTTACCATCGTCACCCAAAGTGATGTTACCCAAAGTAACGTTACCTTTAAGTGAAACAGTTGAAAGGTCTTTAACTTCACCATTGATGTCAGTAACAGCCGGATCGTTGAATACAACTTGGCCAACTGTATCTAAAGATGTTTTATCACGGAAAATTGCCGTGATCGGAGCACTGGAAACGCCTTCAAGAGTTACTGAGAATGATCCATCAGAACCAACGTCAGCTTGAGCGATAGCAGGTGGATTTGAGAAAGCTACTACGTAGATTTCTAAATCAGATGCAGAAACTGCATATTGTCCCAATTTTGATTTAGCTTGTACTTCGTGTAGGGATAAGCCCCCCAAAGTTCCCGCGATTGTGATTGCATCAGCTTCAGATGAAGTGCTTCCGCCTCCACCGCCGCCACATGCTGCCAAGCTACCTAAAAGGGCGCTTAGAACAAGTCCTTTTACCATTTTCTTCATTCACTTCTCCTTGTGAAATCTATTTGGTTGTTTTTGTTTAGTTTTTCTTCTTGAGTTCTTTTTCGAATTTCGAAATTTCTTTATCAACTACACCTAATCTTTTGCGAAGATCTCGCTCAGTTTGTTTAGTCGATTGAATTAACACTGGACTCTTTGACTCTGCGATTTCTTTTCTTCTCTTATCTAATGAAGACAGGGCACTTAGAATTTTGTTTCGCTCGTCCATATGAGCATTCAACGAATTGATTGTTTGCTGACGTTGAGTCATACGCATCATTGCGGCGAATGGCAGTCTATTATAAGGAACCGTCGTTTTTTGCCCGCCCGCAGGTTTAGTTTCTGCTAAAGCCAAATTGCCGAATAGCAAACAACTTACAGTAAAGATTTTTAAAGATGTACTCACTAACAGCCCCCTAGTAGCAGCTTCTTCGAAACAATTTGTCCATTTCCCAGGGTGCAGAAATAAAAAACTGTTAAACGAAATTGAAATCTCTTCGGAGACTGAAGAATAACAATAATATTTTTTGAAAAGAAAAGAGATTCACGTTTCCTAGACCATTTAGGGACCCTAGGTAAACCTATGCAAATCTAAGTTGTACGCAAAATGTTTCCTAAATATTTGAAAACACGTTTGCGTACAACTGCATTATGACTTTAGTTGCATCAATTATTTTTAGTTTAATAGTGCCAAGGAAATTTAGAAAAATCTTTGTCACGCTTCTCAACAAAAGAGTTTCTGCCTTCAACAGCTTCTTCAGTTCCGTATGCTAAACGAGTCGCTTCGCCAGCGAAAAGTTGTTGGCCAACTAAACCGTCGTCGCAGAGGTTGAAACCATATTTTAACATGCGCATTGCTGTTGGAGATTTAGAGTTCATTTCGTAAGCCCACTCAAGCGCCACTTTTTCTAAATCTTTGTGTGGGATCACTGCGTTTACCATGCCCATGTCGAAAGCTTCTTGTGCAGAATAATTTCTGCCTAAGAAGAAAATTTCACGGGCTCTTTTTTGGCCAACCATGCGGGCAAGATAAGCAGAACCGTAACCGCTATCAAAACTTGCTACGTCAGGATCAGTTTGCTTAAAGATCGCGTGTTCTTGACTTGCTAAAGTAAGATCACAAACAACGTGAAGCGAGTGACCTCCGCCTACAGCCCAACCTGGAACAACTGCCACTACAATTTTCGGCATGAAGCGAATCAAACGTTGAACTTCCAAAATATGCAAACGACCTAGACGAGCTAAATCCATTTTGCCTTGGGCTTCTTTTTCTTCGTATTTATATCCGTCTTTTCCGCGAATCCGTTGATCGCCACCTGAACAGAACGCCCAACCGCCATCTTTTGGCGAAGGACCATTGCCTGTGATGAGCACAACACCAACGTCCGCAGAAATACGCGCATGTTCTAAAGCCGTGTAAAGTTCATCCACCGTTTGGGGGCGAAAGGCATTACGAACTTCGGGGCGGTTAAAAGCGATTCGCACAGTTCCCTGATCTTTGGCGCGGTGATAGGTTATATCTTCAAACTTAAAACCAGGAACTTCCGTCCACCATTCAGGATTAAAAATATCAGAAACCATGTGCTTACTCCCTTAACGCCCTACTCCGATGAAGTCGGAGTGCTAATCAGATTCTATCGGTTCTAGACCATAAGTAATGATCTGCCAACACTAGATACGTCATGGCCTCTAGCACCGGAATGGCGCGAGTTACAATACAAGGATCGTGGCGCCCTTTTTTTGCGACATCTAAGATAGAGCTAGTGGGTTTAAAGGAAACTCGTAAAAGAATATTTTCGCCCGTGGAAATTCCGCCGCGAATGCCGCCGTAGTGGCTTTGTTCGGTAGAGCCATGGAATTCTGTGCCTTTGATATTTGAAGACTCAAAACCCAAGCCCAATTCAAAACCGTTTGTTGCGCCCACACTTAAAAAAGCCTGGGCTAGGTCGCTTTTTAGTTTATGAAAAACAGGCTGCCCTAAAAACGCCGGTGGGTTTGTAATCAGGAGTTCCGCAACGCCACCATGGCTGTCACCCTGTTCTTGAGCCTTCTTTAATAAGTCAGCAACAGCCTGGTCGTTCTTTGACGGGAAACGCGCTTGGAATGAGTCAATGTCTTGATGTACAACTTGCGCCTTTTCTTCAGCGGACAGACTAAGCGGGCCAATTTGTGAAGCATAGCCGATCACTTTCATCGGTGCACACACTTGCTTTAACATCATTTGTGCGACAGCGCCGGCCATCACACGACTGACGGTCTCGCGGCCTGAAGACCGTCCGCCACCACGATGGTCACTGTGACCGAATTTATGTTTCCACATATCATCCGCATGGCCCGCGCGAGATTGTTGTTTGATCTGGTTATAGTCTTGCGAGCGTGCATCTTGATTTCTTACTATCATCGCAATCGGCGTTCCTAAAGTTTTACCCTCAAAAACTCCGCTTAAGATTTCTGGCTGATCTGTCTCTTGACGACCCGATACGATTTGACCTGACCCGTGGTGACCAGGACGACGGCGTTCAAGTTCCTTATTCAGAATTTTTTCGTCAAAACTTACACCTGCTGGGCAGCCATCAATCACCACGCCTAAAGCAGCGCCGTGGCTTTCTCCAAAACTTGTTAAAGTGAATCGTGATCCAAAAGTATTTGCACCCATTAACTATTCCTCACACTTTTTCCAGAAAGTTCTTTGCCCTTGCGCTTGGGCGGTGAACATCTTTAATCCGGACTGATAATTGGCGGCACATAATTGCGCATATTCTCTGCCTGGTGAATCTTCTTTATAATTTAAATCAAAGACCATAGCAGGCTTCCACTCTAAGGGTGGCATCAAAGTTTCTGGTGATCGCGGCGCCGCCCACACTAAAACCTTGGGACTTTCATGAACTACGAGTGTTTCATCACGAGGCTTTCCACTGCGCGATGAAAAATACGTCGCGTGTGGAATTGCTTTTTTGATCATTTCCAAAGTCCCGCCGCCACCCCAGACAAAAATATGCTTTTGCAGTGGAGCGATCATACCTACACCCTCAATGAGATCTAAGAATCCTTGCTCATCTGTCGAAGTGCCCTTCCACGTTTTTATCTGCTCATCCCAGAATAAAGTGTTTAAAGCTTTATAATTCTTTTCTGCCACCACTTTAGCCGCATGCTCTTTGTGAGGGGCTGTGACAGCCGCATAGGCTAATCCCAGATTTCTTAATATTGGAAAGGCTTCTTCCCATTCGTCGCGATGGATTGAAACAGCATAAATCGGTATACTTTTCCGGTGAAAGAAGTCTGATTGTTCAACAGGAGTATAACTGTGTCGAACGGGATCCCCCAGAACAGCGGCGAACTTACCATTACAATCTGCGTTTGCTAACCATTTCCATAATGAAGGCTGATCTAAGGCAGTGCCATCACCTTCTCGCCAAAAATTTATTTCTTGGTGGTTTTTCTGCAGCAAGCGGTACCATTCCCAACGGCCCTCTTCAGAGCGCGGAAGAAAGCTGCGTTTCTTGGGATTTTCTTTTTGCCATTGATGAGATGACCATAGTTCAGAATACGAATCTATTTCAGGCGCATACTTAAGGTGACCCACTTTTCTTTCGTACTGATTCCAGTCAGAAAATTTTGAACCATCATGTAGCGATAAAATCAATTTTTCCGCAGGGATTAGCTTTAGAAGTTCTTCTGGCGGCCCTAGTTCCCAAGCCCAATCAATCCATTTTGCTTGTTGCAAAACATCTGGATTTACCGAAATAGGATTCTCTACTGCCAAACGGAAAGAATAAATGAATTGCTCGGTTGATAATTCTTTAAGGACTTTCTGAATCTGCTCTGGGCTTAACAAATCATCACGCAGCTCAAAGTAACTAACGCCTTTGTTAGAAAAACGAGTTTTAAACATATGCCAACGCTGTTCATTGGCTAAATGCTCAGGCAAAATGGTAAAAGCACCACCAACATTTGCATAGCTATGTGTAAGCAATGATTTTTCAATATTCATCGCATGGTGATGGTTTTCAAAAATACCTTCGGGCATGAGGTAAACTTCATCAGCGCGATTTCTGTATTTTTCTTCCCGGACTACACCACGTTTTTGATATTCCTCAATCGGGGAAACTTCGGGATTTAAGCGTGGTCGGTTTAAAAAGATACGACCATCCAAATCCGTACTTCTTTTCACCCACAAAACTCTTACCGACTCAGGAATAACAGAAAGATCAAAACCAGCCCCCAAAACCAAATACATATCTTTTTGTGGTTTCTGTAAGATTTCTAAAAAAAGCTGTCTTTCTAATTCACGGAAATAATCCTCACCATGATCGAAAAAGAGGTCACCAATACTTTTGCCGATCTTTTTTTCGATCTCATCATCTAAATCAACGAAGTCGACACTCTGATCTCGCAAATAAATCTGCAAGCGTTTCATCAACTCAGATTTGCCCGTTCCGCGGTGACCGACAACAGCTGTAATCATGGTTTGATTCCTATCATTTGCCAAAACTCTGGGAAACTTTTGTTGATCACTTCAGGCTCTTCTATCTTGATGTCATGACCTTTAAGCTTCATAAGTGTTGCCGCCATAACCATGCGATGATCTTTATCAGGATTAAAGATTACACCGTTTTTTAAAGATTGCTTAGGGTTCCCTTGAATGATCATTCCATCTGGTAAAACAGTGTGATCAATATTTAAAAGACGAAAAAGATCAGAAACCTTGTTAATTCGGTTGGACTCTTTTTTCACTAAATGAGGAGCCCCAAACAATTTTGATTCGCCTTGTGCCCAGCTGCAAAGTACGGCTAAAACAGGAAACAAATCTGGCGACTCAGCTAGGTTGACCTGTGCAGATTTTAATTCTGGCGCGTGCGAGATGATCAGGCTGGTACCGTCTCTTATTACTGGTACGTTCATCTTTTTAAAAATCTCTAAGAAGACTAAATCAGGTTGCGCACTATTGAATGGAAAATTCTCTAAAACAACTTTTCCATTTAATGCTCCGGCAGAAGCCATTGTAAAGGCAGAACTCAAATCAGACTCAACACGGAAACTTTCGACTTTCAAAGTCTGATTGGCTGGAATTAAATATCCTTTTTCAGTTTTAACGAATTCCATGCCGAAATTTTTCAGCATTTCCATTGTTAACAAAAAGTAGGATTCAGAAACTTTGGCGCCTACTAAATCAAAGGGCAAATCGAATGGCAGCTTCCAAGCATTTAAAATTAAAGCAGAGGCGTACTGACTGGATTCAGAAATATCGACCTGCAGGGGATGTGTTGGTCTTTTCCAACCTTCACCCTTTAACACCAATTCCTGACCTTGAATATGCGCATCAACCCCCAGTTGCTTTATTAAATCAAGCAGGCCTTGCTGAGGCCTTTGCAGTAGCCTAGCTTCGGCATGAAGGTGGTGCTCCCCTTTTTCTCGGGAAAAACGCAAGCTCATAAAACGAAAGGTGGTTCCACCTTCACCGCATTCTATTTGGCTGTGCGAAGAAATCTTTTTAAGTCCTGCGCGCATAAAGCGAACGTCATCACATTCTGAGTCACCTTGGATATTAAAATCAGAAAAATAACTTTGCACAATTAATGCACGGTTAAAAACAGATTTTGAACCAGGTATGGTGCCCTTAAAATCCAACTCAGGCATGGATCTCTTCTTCTTCGGCTTGGCGGCACATTTCGTTTAGGATGTCGTCGACACCCACTTCTTGAATCACACATTGGCCCGGGGCCTTTACGAAAACAAAACGCACCGTTTCGGTTTGGGTTTTCTTTTTATCGCTTAATAAAAGACTGCGGTATTTTTTTATTTTTGAAGGACTTGTCGAAATCAAGTGATCACGATGAGGTGATAACAAGTATCCCATCACAGGCGTCGTCATCATTTTATCGTAAACTGCTTGCGACATGATTTTTTTCTCTAAGCTCCATTGAAGCGCAAAGGAAAGACCATAATTGATCGCGACACCATGGGGAAGCTGCGCCTCAGCCTCAAAGACATGTCCAACGGTATGACCTAGATTTAAAAGATGACGGTGTCCTGATTTTTCCTCTGGGTCTTTTTGAACGACACGGTTTTTTGCTTCAATGGCTTCTTTTAAGTGATTCCATAAAACATCGTGGGTGATATCCTTTTTCTGCGAAAACTTCTTCCACAACTCTCCACCCTGAATGATGGATATTTTTAGTAGTTCACCAAAACCCTCAAAACTTCTGACTGAGGGCTGCGCTAATAATAATTTTTTAATTAAATAAATTTTTTCGGCTGGATAAAAAGTACCGATTTGATTTTTTGCTCCACTGACATTTAAAGCTGTCTTGCCGCCGTGGGCGGAATCAATAGCTGCTAGCCACGTGCTAGGCATGTGGACTAAACCTACTCCGCGCTTAAGGACACTTGCCACAAATCCCGCGAAATCTCCGACGCTGCCTCCACCAATAGCTAATACCTTTAATTTTCTTGAAGACGCGTTTTCACAAATCTTCACGATGTTTGAAATATGCTTTGGGAAGGCTGCCACTGATTTTAATTCTTCACCAGCTGCCACTGGATAACTAAACGGAAAAGACTGAACCCACTTTTGGAAGTCTTTTGAGCGCTTCACCAAAATTTGATCGTAAATGACTAAGACTTCGTCGCCGATATCTTTCGCTTTAGGAAAATTATTTGCAAATACCAGCGAACTTTTCATTATTTTGACTCGCTAAATTCGGATTTTGCTTTTGCATAGGATTTAGATAACGAGTCCCAAGCAGCACTCATACCAGACTTCATTTCAGTCCATGCTTTGCCTGAGCTTTTTTTAAGCTTAGCTAAATCTTTTTTCATCTCATCTTGTTTAGATTCTAAAGCAGCAATTTTTTCTTTCATGCCCGCTTTAACCTTACCCGATTTTTCGCTAGCGGTTTTTTTAAGTTCTGCAATTTCAGTTTTTAGATCTTTAAGTTTAACTTCCATGTCTTTCTGAAATTGTTCTTTTTGTTCAACGGAATAGTCAGCAGCTGCGACAGCCGCAGCTTTTGTTTTTTCAGATACTTCTTCTTTAGTTGTAGCTAACGCTGAAAAAGAAAAAGACAGGGAAATAAGAAGGATTAATGCTTTCATTTTTGGACTCCTTAGGAAGGTGTCCAGTTTATAACGGAGCCTGATTTTACATCAAGAATTTAAATCCCAGTCGACGGCAGGAATCCCGTGACTGCGCAGGTAATCATTGGCTTTTGAAAAAGGTTTTGTACCGAAAAATCCACGGTGCGCCGACAAAGGCGAAGGATGCACGGTTTCAATGACTAAGTGCTTAGTGCGATCAATGAAAGAACCTTTTTTCTGAGCGTAAGAACCCCACAAAATAAAAACTATATGTTCACGCTCTTCATTTAAGGCGTGAATGATTTTATCTGTGAACTCTTCCCAGCCCTTCCCTTGATGAGCTGCGGCTTTGCCATCCTCTACAGTAAGCACTGCATTCAATAGCAGGACACCTTGCTTGGCCCATTTTACCAAAGAGCCACTTTGCGGAAGTTCGATCCCCAGGTCATTACGAAGTTCTTTAAAAATATTTTGCAAAGAGGGTGGAAAGCGCACGCCGTCACGAACTGAAAAAGAAAGTCCGTGGGCTTGGCCTGGACCGTGATAAGGATCTTGCCCTACGATCACCACTTTCACTTTGTCGAATGGAGTTAAATTGAGCGCCGCAAAGTATTCGTCATTTTGTGGATAAATGATTTTTCCGGCTTCATACTCCGTGGCTAAAAAAGTTTTAAGTTTCTGCATTTTTTCAGTGGCGAATTCACCATGCAGACGTTTTTTCCAAGAGCTATCTAAGTGGGAATCAATATTAATAAAAGCCATCTCATTCTGACACATGACAAAGGTCTAGGTTCAGGATTCTAAAGCAATCCTATTAGTTTTCAAATTATTTTTAACAAGGCGCTTATCTTGACCGGACAAATTAAAGACTCATTGTTAAACTATAACCAGAGGAACAGGAGGCCGCCCATGACGAACCTTCCAAACCCCACCATTGAACTTATTGAGAATAATCCAGAGGTTAAATCCTACATCTATCAAATGATCGCGGAGTTCGAAGGATTTGTAACCCAGCAGACGGTAATCTCAGTCGTCGCTCGGGATCCGAAAAAACTTGCGATTCAATACGAGACTGAAGGAAAAGAATTTACCAAAGAGGGATTAAAGAAGCTGTTTAGAATTGCTATAGTTCTGAACGAATCGGATGCCTCTGTGGAGGCCGAAGGAGTTCACGAGAATATCTTCCAAGCGATTAAGCTTGCTAAGGATAACCTCATGCTGAAACTTGTCGAGATCCAAGATTCCGTCGTCAGTCAGCAAGATCGAATCGTAGAAATTAATCATTACTTGCAACATCATAACCTTCATTAAGATAATAGGGCTTCCGACAGGAGGCCCTTTATGTTTCATCCCAACATGCCATATCGCAGTCTTGGTAAGTGCGGACTTAAACTAAGTTCTTATGCACTTGGCGGCTGGACGACGTTTGGTGGGACAGTGAAAGATTTCACTTCAGTTCGCAGCATCCTGCGCCTTGCCTACGAAAACGGAATTAATTTTTTTGATATAGCCGATATCTACGCCAAAGGAGAATCCGAACGCATCATGGGTTCAGCCTTAAAAGATTTCCCTCGCCATGAACTTGTGATCTCTTCAAAAGTTTTTTGGCCAATGAGTGATGACATTAACGATAAAGGCCTTTCGCGCAAACACGTTTTAGAGTCTGTGAATAAAAGTTTGCAAAGAATCGGCACGGATTATTTAGATATCTATTATTGTCACCGCTATGATCCTGAAACTCCGGTTGAAGAAACTGTGCGCATTATGGATGACTTGATTCATCACGGAAAAATTCTTTATTGGGGAACCAGCGAATGGACCGGAGAACAAATTCAAGAAGCGATGGATATCTGCAATCGCTGGGGTTATTACAAACCGCAAGTCGAACAGCCTCAATTCAGTTTGTTAGCCCGTGAAGCTTTTGAAAAAGATGTTCGCCCAAAAGCCATTGAGCATGGCATGGGATTAACTACCTGGTCACCATTAGCATCAGGCATGTTGACGGGAAAATACGATCAAGGTGTCACAGATGGTCGTCTTTCGCGGATTGATTGGCTGAAAGATAAATTCTATACAAACGAAAACATCAGTCGCGTCATTGATTTCAAAAAAATTGCTGATGAAATGGGATGCTCGCGCACGCAGCTAGCACTTGCATGGGCGAATGCACAACCTGGAGTTTCTAGTGTCATTCTAGGAGCGACAAGCATCGAACAGCTTCAAGAAAACCTTGGTGCTCTGAAGATATCTTTAACTGAAGAGATGAATGAACAAATCAAAAAGCTGTTTTCCTATTGATTAAGTCTTAAGGCGAAAGTTTGGCTTTCTGTTTTTAGATCTACCTTATTTTATTTGAAGCGCTTTTATATAAATATCAATGCATCTTGGCACTGAGTGATCCACGCTTAGTTTTTCGGTGTAGGATGAACTTGTAAATAAAAGAAACGATCTCTCGATATTCTAAGAAACGATGAAGTGAGAAATCTCAGATTCGTAAAAAGAAATTTCGAGAGTCGTCCGAGACAGGATGTGGAATGTTTCCATATCCTGTTTCCATTTTGGGCGCGTCGCACTGACAAGAATTTCAAAAAATAAAAAACCCACCGCGAGGTGGGTTTCTTTTTTGTTTTCGCTACTTAGTGTTCTAAGGCTACTGGCAACATTGTGGTAGGTGTTGCTGTAGACTTGGTGGCTTTGCGTTCTTTTTCGAAGTTTACAAGAGTTCCAATGATATCTTGTAGCTTTTCGAATGGCGCAAGGTTTGTTGGTAAGCTCTCTTTTAACTCCATGGTTAGTACTGGCGTATTTCGTTCAAACCACATGTAGCGGCCTAAGCTTCCTGGGTAGTTGCCCAATGATTTCCATGGAAGGTAATCATACTTCGGCGGTGAACTGATTTTTGGTCCATCGTAATCTAACACTTTCAATGGAGTATGAACTGACACTACAAAGTCCGGTTGGAAATCTTCCAAGTGACTCATGGCACACTTTGTTTCCGGCTCTGAAGCAGCTTCATTACCAGGGAATCTTCTTGGGTTTGATTTTGTTGTGCGTTTCCAGTTTTCAATAGCGCCTGCTGCCCAATCTTTTGTTGGGAAGTTGCGGTTGATATCAATTTTGTTAGCGTTGGTGCGAGTCTTATATTTAACACCGTCTGGGTTTAGAACCGGAATCACTCTCCATGAATTGCGTGGGTCAATTCCTTCTAATCTTTCCATCCAGTAGCGACCTACTGTGCCTGCTGGCGTCTCATCTCCGTGGATAAGACTGAATACGATAACCTTCTTTGCGCCTGGAGCACTGGAAAGTTTTTCGTAGTGGAAAATAGGACGACCCTCTGCACTTACGCAAAGTGATTTCACCGCAACGTTGTCACATGCTTGCTTAAGAAGCTTGTCATCCCAAGCGCCCGGGAATTTTTTAAGTTCGTTCATGCAGTCCTGCTGCAAATTAGAAAATTCAGCAAAAGCTGATCCGGCTGACATGAACATCAGAGCAAATAATGTAGTTTGAAGAAACCTCGTCATCACATCCCTATTATCACCAGCTCTGCGGATTCTCTCAAGATGAGAAAGCAGCTTTTTATGCGCCCCAGTTTGAGAATACATCATGTTCCCACAGAATTTTTGTGAAACTGACTAAAGTCTTAAGGCCTTTCGTCCGTAATGTAAAGGGTGTGACATTAAGGACTCAGTTGGAGGCTCCTATGGTTCAAAGAGGCGGTTTTAGTTTCGTAGCAATGTTAGTGATTAATCCAGTAGTGATACTGTTTTATCAAAATTGCTCAATGGCGCCTGTAAGTTATGCGAAAAACACCACACCAAACGTGGTCATTTCGAGACAAATTGCTTCTGAAGCACAACCCATAGTGGCAGAAATCACCAAGCCTGGTTGTGTTGAATCCAAAAAAGAGTGCGTTCGCGCTGAATAAATTGAATTCAATATTATTCATATCGTGAATATCTGAATTCTTTCTATGTCTTTTACTAATCATAGGCCCCTTGTTAGAACTTTAGCTTGAAGCTAGTTCCCAACAAGGAGGGCTCTATGAAGTTTCTAATTACAATCTCTCTGCTGCTGTCAGCTCCTTCTGCATTCGCGTTCCTATCAAACGCCGAAGAAGAACTTCTTTTACAGAATTTGAATCAAAAACAAACTGCTGTGACGTTCGAAGAAATCCGCTGCTCATTACGCAATCGACTGTGCCTAGTGCGCTATGAGGCTAATGGCGCAAACAAAGCCTGCCTGATCGAAAGAATCAACGACGCTTCGGAGTTATATAATTCTGAAGTTGATCAGAACGGCAAAGTAGTTTTGAACCTATCAAACTACGCACAAAGAGAAGTAGAACGCTGCCTGCAGTAGGCACGCATCACCACCGCATCGGTGCTGCTACGAATAAAAACTAAAAAGCCCACCGTTCGGTGGGCTTTTTTTATTTACAGGCATCGTAGTCAGAGAGGCGTGGGTATTCCATCTGTGGGAACATTCGAGCGAAATCAATTTTAGCTCGGTACGAATGCCCGTTAAGAGGTTTTTTATCAGGGGTAAGCGGTGGATAATGATCTTTATTCACGACGATTTCATTTCGTCTTAAATAGTCCACCGTTTGAGAAATTAACGGCAAGTTGGAACCATTCGTCATGTCCCTTTTAGCTGGTTTCAAAAGAACTACTTTAATGTTCTGTTCAGCAAGATAATTCAAAATTAAAGGCAAAGCTTCAGCCGATTGTTTGTGAATATCGTGCATTAAAACTATACCACTGCGATTTTTTCCTAGCTTACTGATGAAGCTCTTAAGAATTAAATTACGGCGCTCATCTGGATCTTTAAATTTCGATACTTGAAATCTCCAATCTTCAGGATCGATTTTCCAGCCAAAAACCTTAAGACCCAACTGTTTCATATTCTTTCGCATTACAGTATTAAAGTCGCCGTTCGGAAATCTAAAGTAAGGGTCGATATATCCTGCAGCTTTATAGACGCCATAATGGCCGATCACTAATTCCGACATGAAAAAATCATAAGTTAATCTACGGCAGTTTACTTCTCGACCCATCATCAATGTGTGCGTAAAAGAGTGAGAGCCGATTAAATGACCTTCTTGAACAATTCGTTTCGCCACTGCTTGATTTTCAATTGCTTTCAAACCCGTTGAAAAGAAGCCGGCCTTTACACCCGCATTTTTTAAAGCATCCAAAATATTAGTTGTAGTCTGACTAGTTGGACCATCATCAAAAGTCAGCATGACTTCATTGGCAGCTAAACCTTGACCGCTAAGATAATCAAGCTCAGGTACAATTCTTTCTTCGAATTTAACTTTCTTTACGCTTTGAATATCGTCGTCCAAGTTAAAAGAAGCGTTCACTAACATACTAGCCATTCCGATTCTCAGCAATAGATCAGCTTTGCAACTCCTCAAAGAGATTGAGGTACTAGTGGACTCAATAATAGGACGAAGGTATTCCAACTCGTTATTTGTAACCGATTTCAGATGCGCACATAGAGCCAAATTGGAATATTTGTCATTCCCTGGCATAGCTAAAAAAGCTTCAAGCTTATGAAAATGCTCATCGAACTGATTAGCATCGACACTATCTTCAATATTTTTTAAATGAGCAGAATATTTATCAGCGACTCGTTGATACTCTTCGACATACTTTATTGGCTCACTCTTTTCGGATTGCCCATATGCCACTGCATTAAAACCCAACAAAAGTGATGTTAATGCAAATAGACCCTTTTTCATAAAAACCTCAGCGGATAAAGATTTTCCGATCATAAAAGACCTTTCAAAATCAGTACCTGCCCACAACTAATTGCAACGCACTGTATGTGTTCAAAACCCATACGAAAGACAATTTTTGCTGCTTTAAAGAGGAATCTCATTTTGAGACACTGAGTTCGAAGTCCTCAAAAGAATCCTCTTCTATTTTTTGTAAGGAGATAGATCTGCATTTATTATCTTCTTTTAAAGCTTGGCCTGGTTCAGCATTTGGCTTACTTCCTGTCTCAACAAGCTCAACTTTGCTGAAATCATTTTCGTCATCTAAAATGTACATAAGGGGTGCATGCACACCATCAGCGAAGCCATTCAAATAAAGTGCGATCTGTGCGTATAACGTATCTTCCTTTTCCAGAACCATACAACTATCGTTTGTATGTTGAACTGGCGTGTATGGATATTTGCTAAAGCTTAAATTTGTAGAGGCTTTTTGGCCTGTCACAGACGGATCCAAACTCGGAAGGTAGATCAATTCAAACTTTGATTTTTGAGGATGCCATCCTTGTTCCTGCATTGTTGGGTTTAATTCCACGTACATGCATTCATCGAGATTCATAATTTTGCAGAAATTCTGGTTAATACTATAATTTTCAGCTGATCGAGAAATCCTAAAAAGAAGATCAGGTGAGACCCATAAGTTCTTCGCAATTTCCCACATCTGAGAATTTAAATTGGGATGACCCATTAGGAAATCTAGAGTTTTAGTTTGAACAAATAATCTCTGAAATCCTCGCCGCAACTCGAGCTGAAATAGCGCTTCCACTTCGGCAGGAGTAGCCGATGCACTACAATTAAGATCGCTCAACATCTGACTAATATCTAAGTTTCTGTAATTCTGGAGAATTGAAAAGATCTCTAATGCTTTACAACTCAGCTTTGTCATTACAAACAGCGCTTTTCCTTCTGCACGCTTATCGTTTATTATCGACTCTGCAATCGATTTTACTTTGTCCTTAATTTGCACAAGCAGGTATTTTTCCGATCTATTCAAAATATAATCTGAGTCTTTTTTCGCCAAAAAAGTTCCATCTAATGCCCGCTTCAAACTATAGTTAAAGGTGTTTTTATCAAAAGCGGACTGATACTCCCCTAAATTAAACGGATCTAGATTTTTTTCTAAAATGAATTTTACAAACTCGAGAGAGTCATTCTGAAGCGCAACAGACATAGGAGTAACTTTGAAAAGACTAAAATTGTAGTCAGCTGAGTTAGCCAAAGATAATGCTTGCGTAAGTGAAGCCATGTCTTTTCGCTCAACAGAATTAATGATTTCCTGTTGCGCAGCAGTAAGCGTTAAGCGCTTTCTCTGCACAGTTTCTGCTTGTGTTGGATTTGTATCTTTGGAAAAGCTGCAACCCACCAAAGCCAACACAAGAGCGATCAGTAAACTTTTTATCATTTCTGCCCCCCGTGTTCGACGGTGCATACTTTTGACTTATATTTTGGGAGATGGCTATCGTCATGATAAAACCCATATAAAACACTGAACAAGACATCCTCATCTGCCAAATGTGAATTAGGCAAAAGGATTCTAAAAATTAAGTCCAAATCTTTTATTGCCTCTACCTGGGTACGAGGATCGCACCATAAACAATCCCTGCTTTCTTTAATGAGTTCTTCCCATTCTAAACTTAACTTATTTTCCATAGTTCCCGCTATTGATGCTCTTTCTGGCTGACATGGTGATTTGATCCACAATGCAGTCTCGGGAGAAATATTGACGTAATTCACTCCCAACTCATCAACGAGCTCGCGATCAAATAGAGGAATCTCCAATCGAAATGATTTTAATTTTGGCTGCTCATCTGATGATCCTAGAAACCATAAAAACTTAAAAAACTCTATCGAAGAAAAGTCTCTGTGGAATTGGAAGAGAAACTCCTTACCTAACCAAGATGATACGTCTGCTGTTGAAAACTTGTTAACATGACTTGAGCATTCAGTTTCTGTGAGTGTCTTGCGAAAGATTGCATCAAAGTCGACTTTATCGAGGAAATCAAAAAATGGAGACGTTCTTTTTATTTTGTAAATGTTCTGATATTTAAATTCTAAAATTTTGTTTGCAAATTTCTGACAGCCGTATATTCCAAAATCATGTATCGAAATCTGTTCTTTTAACTTTGAGGGATTGCGCAAGATATCCAGAAAAATTTCATTCTGAGTTGCGGTTACCACTTCCTCCAAGGCGGAATTATAAGAAAGAACTTCGTATGCTTCAGATCCAATCTTAAAAGGACTTAGCTGCTTCTTAACTAGTAAGAACTGCAGAACTAATTTTTTTTGATTTTTTATACTATAATGAACAAGAGTCTTACCTAGTTTAATAGCTGCTTGTTCATAGGCACCAAAATCAGCAGACAATTTATCAATAATTTCTGACTCTTCTTTTTCCAGAAAAATATTTGCTAGAGTATCACCATCGATTGAAGCAACTTGGACCTGTACATCTGATTTTTTTGACGTTCCATAGTCTTTCTTAAAAGTGCACGAAACCATAGCC
Organism: Bdellovibrio bacteriovorus; assembly: GCA_041888585.1. Classification (GTDB taxonomy): domain Bacteria; phylum Bdellovibrionota; class Bdellovibrionia; order Bdellovibrionales; family Bdellovibrionaceae; genus Bdellovibrio; species Bdellovibrio bacteriovorus_I. The sequence continues at coordinate 3,085,590 of CP168971.1, forward strand.
AATGCGATCAGCGCATGGCTAATAAAGATTAACGTGATTTTAAGAAAGCTGTTGGTCTTCATCGATCCCAGAAAATGCAAAGCCTATGCACGAATCTCCTAAAATATCGAAGATATGGGCGCCTAAGGGCTAAACAAGGGCCCAATATTGTCAGTTGTTAGTAGCGCACCCCCACCAGCGCAGGACCCCGAAAATAATTTAAAAAAACAATATTGACTTACACATTATTTACACTGCAAGTTCATATGTAACTTATGACGAAAAAAACGCCCCTCCCCCCACTGACGCCTAAAGAAAAATCGGTCCTCGAGTTTATCGAGAGCCATATCTTAAGTTCAGGAGTTTCACCGTCATATCAAGAAATTAAGGATCATTTCGGTCTGGCTTCGTTCAATTCGGTTCAGAACTATCTGAAACAATTAACGAGCAAGGGATATATCGAAAATCCCCAAGGCCAGAAACGAGCGATCCAGGTGCTCCACTCAGCTTCGGCTGTGCAGGATCAACTACATAAAAAAGTCTCGACGACGACAGGGTCTCCTCGCTCACAGCTCCTCCAGGCCCGTGATGAGATCCTGTCACTTCCCCTTCTAGGGAAAGTAGCCGCAGGCCAACCTATTGAAGCATTAAAACACGACGAATTTGTAGATGTGCCGCCATCGATGGTTAGAAACCCATCAAAGTCTTTCGCCTTAAAGGTGCAAGGAGACTCAATGATCGAAGATGGCATTTTTGATGAGGACATCATCCTTATTCAAAAACAAACATCCGCAAGCAACGGCGATATCGTAGTAGCAACAGTAGAAAACGAAGCCACAGTAAAAAGAATCTACATCCGCCCGCGCCCAGAAGGCGACAAACACAACATGGTGGAACTAAGACCATCCAATAGCACCATGAAATCGATGTGGTACGAACCAAACGAAGTAGAAATCCGCGGAATCGTAGTAGGACTCATTCGTAAGTTCTAAAAATGTGTGCTATGGCTATGTCCATGCACACACCAGCAAAGATCAATTACGCAGACAAAGAAAAGTTCTACAACGAATTAAAAAGCGAAGCCGAAGGCATCCTAGAAAAAGAATGGTTCGTTAACCTAGCGAACCTTTCAGCCCTATTGAATCAACATCTACCAAACATCAATTGGGTGGGCTTCTACTTAAACCATAAAGAAGAACTACTATTAAGTTCCTTCCAAGGCCTACCCGCGTGCACAAGAATTAAAATGGGCAAAGGCGTATGCGGAACATCAGCCCAACAAAAAAAATCAATGCTAGTACCAAATGTTGACGAGTTCCCAGGTCACATCGTGTGCGACAGCAATTCAAAATCAGAATTGGTGATCCCGATAATCCGAAACGAAAAAGTACTGGGAGTTTTAGATATAGATGCCCCGATCTTGAACCGCTTCGACGAAGTTGATCAAAAACACCTAGAAGAAATCGTAAAAACACTGATCCAAAAAACAGAATGGCCAGATTCTTTCACATAGTTCTGGCACTTCTCAGTCCAAAAGAATCCAAGAAAAACCAACAAAGCTAGTTCTTTTATATTTCGGTATTAAAGTGAATCCGGCCAGCGAAGCGCTGCCATTTTAATTTTGACTGATTTGATTCGAACAGTTTTGGTTGACGGCGAAGGCTTAGTTCGTTTCCCATCCGGAGTGGTCCTTAGCCGGCGCCACGATGGCGCGAACCGCTCCGCAGGAGCGACGGCGATTGAGCCCGGATGGAGTAACCACGCAGGAGGGGAAATGAACTAAGCCTTCGCCATCAACCAAAACCCTCGTTCGATAGCCAATACCCAGTTCCAAAACGCAAAAAGGGAACGTCGCACAAGGCAACATTCCCTTTAACCCCTCGAGAAAATATAATTCAATTAACCGCGAGCGTAGCGTTTATTCATGGATTCGCGGATTTCAGCACCTTCGATGCTTAAGCGAGTCCAAGGAATTGCACGAAGTCTTTCCGGTTCGATTTCTTCTTCTGTTTCTTCACAGTAGCCGAATGATCCGCCTTCGATACGCGCCAAAGCGCTTTCAATTTCCATCAGTTGCGAACGAAGTCTTTCGTGCATGCTCAGGAATTCCTGCTCTGCAAGTACGCGAGCAGTTTGATCCCCTTCATCACCACCCTTTTCTTCGTTCTGATCCAGGTTCAATCGAGCTTCTTTCACTCTATTTAGAATGTCTTGCTTCGATTGCAAAAGCTTTTGTCTGCATTCACTGATGAGCTTTTCAGAGATAGCCATAGTGCCCCCCGTTCCTTCCAGCTTGAGTGCCAATTTGGAACTGACTTATTAAGTTCTAGCCGTGTAAGTTTTGCAAGAAAAAAATCTTACATTAACTTAAAATTAAACAAATCTTTGGAAATCCTAACGAATATCAAGATGCGGTCATGGATGCGCCGACGCCATCGTCCTCAAAAAATCAGTCTCGAGTCAGAATCTTACATGAATTCTTAAATTGGATTTCCACCAATACTCAAATTTGCAATGCGTTAACTAATAAAGCGACCTCTCAGATCGCCGGAAGATATTCTAGCGCCGTCACTCTAAAAACAAAAGAGCAACTAGAACTTTGGCCGCATTTATCTCTATATGAGACAGGAAACTCACAACTGGCGCGACTTTCAGGATGTTGAACAACAAGATATCAAGACCTCCAAATGGCAAAAGGCGATCTTCAACAAAGAAGATCGCCTTCAAGGAAAACACGAACTCTCCCCCGAGCGTTCGATAAATTTAAAAGACTATTTTAAACAGGAAGCTACGCGCGCAAGCAAATCAGCAGAAGCATCATTTAACTTCTTCGCGATTTTTTTACCTTGTACTCCGCGTGTACGGAAAGCTTGCGCTGATGATTTCATTTCACCAGCCACACCTTTAATTTGTGAACCTTGAGAAGTTTGGACAACCGTAGAGTACTCTTCCATAGAAGAAGCAAATGACTCGTGATTGTTCACAAGACTTGCCATGATTTGCTGTTGCGCTGTTTGCATTTGCTTAAGTTCGGCTTTTAATTGCGCGCACTCCGAAGCAGCAAAAGACTGGGAAGCAAACAAGATGATCGAGATAAATGCGACAACAGATTTCATAGTACCAGCCTTTCACTCATGTATGGCTGGCACTAAAGCAAAGACTTTGCCTGCTATAAACCGCTTTTATTGATTCTCAGGTGACGTTTTTGGCTTAGACTTAATAAATTTTTCAAACTCGTTCTTTGTTTCGCCAGCCGTATAAGGCAAAAGCAAACGCGCTACGTGGTGCTTTCCGCGCTCGATACTGCGCTTACCGGGCTGCTTTTCAGCCGATTCAAAGAACTGTAGGAACGTGGTCGCCATGGCTAACAAGGACTCTGCGATGTACTGCATCTCTGAGACATCATCAATCTTAGCCATTTTCCCGTCTTTCACCCATTGACGGTATAAGATGACCATCAACTTCATCATTTTCTGGATATGGGCGCGCCACATTTTAGCAAGCTGCTGATCTTTGCGGCGAAGGGCGTACATCTCGCGGTGGAAGAAGCGATAGCGCCAATAAAGTTCGAAATTCTCGCTAATAAATTCCAAAGGAGTCACCTTGCGCGTGCGGCGAGGACGCCAAACATCGTAAGTCTCTTTTGCCATGCGCTTAAATAGCTCAACTAGAATTTCTTCTTTGTTGTCATAGTGAAAATATAAATTTCCAGGGCTGATATCCATAGCTTTCGCGATGTGATTTGTGGTGATAGCCACAACACCACTGCGATTGAAGAGATCGACGGAAGTGAGCAGGATTCGTTCTTTGGTCTTCATGTACTTAGTCTTTAGTCCATGTTCATTCGAGAGTCACTAAAGAATACAAATGAACTCCCCAGTCAAGAGACCGTCAAAACAGCACAAGGAGCGGCTCTTAGAGTGTTTTCTTTCGAGAATGGCCTTGAAAGCGCGGAAAACTTGGTGCTACCATCAAATAATGCGCGCAAAAAACAAAAGTAAGTTATTAAAACTATTCGTATTTTCTGGAGCTTGTTTATTCGGTATGTATTCTCTTTTAGGGTTTACTGCTTCAGAAAGCCAGGAAGTCCCTTCCAATCGAAAAATCAAAACTCAGCTTGATCAACGTACATTGATTGCTAAAGCCTTGGGTGAAAACGTTCGTTCAAACAAATTGCCCGAAAAAATTCAGCTAGAGTGGGACGGCGACAAAAAAGACGTCAGCCTGAAATACACGATTGATGAAAATCTGCAAAAAGAAGCGGATCGTTTACTGAAGTCATACCGTCCTGATTACGGCGCTATCTTTATGATTGATGCAATGACGGGTGAGGTTTTAGCGATGTCGAGTTATCAACGCGACAATCCCCTGGCTCCGAACCTAAATTTGCAAGCAACCTTCCCCGCGGCCTCTGTATTTAAAGTTGTTACTGCCACAGCCGCTGTCGATAAAGCGGGTGTGACACCTGAACACAAGATTCGTTACAACGGCGGAGCTTACACTCTTTATAAAAAGAATGTTCTATCTGATAAAGTCACTCGTTGGACTCATGAAATCACCTTGAAAGATGCTTTTGCTAGATCAATTAACACTGCATTTGGCCGTTTAAGCATTGAAAACCTTCACCCAGCTGACCTTAACGATTACGCAAATCGTTTTATGTTCAATCAGGAAATCCCCGCAGACTTCCCGGTTGAAATGGGTGTTGCTTACGTTCCACCTGGAAAAGGCTTTGAAATGGCTGAGGTTGCTTCTGGTTACAACAAAACCAACCGCATGAGCCCTGTTCAAGGCGCTATGATCGCAGCCTCTGTAGCAAACGACGGTAAAGTCGTCGTTCCGTACCTAGTTGATGAAGTTAAGGGGCTTGAAGGCGAAGCACTTTACACAGGAAGCACTCTGACTAACGGTGAAATCATGAGCAAAGAATCCGCTGCAAAAGTGCGTGAGCTTATGGAGCGCACAGTAGTCGCAGGAACTTCCCGCCGTTCATTCAGACCCATCACTAAAGACCGCAAATTTAGAGAAATCGAGATGGGCGGTAAAACGGGTCACCTTACAGGCGACAACCCACGCGGCCGCGTCGATTGGTTCGTTGGTTACGCTTTAGATGATGAGCGTAAGATTGCAGTCGCCGCCATCACCGTAAATAAGAAATTCTGGACCGTGAAATCAGCCCACCTCGGACAAAGCATGTTCCGAAAATACTTTGGGCCTGTGATAGCTAATCAATCAAAAGGAAGAGTGATCTCTTCTACGAAATAAAAAAAGGGGCTTAAGGCCCCTTTTCTTTTTTCTCGTGTGTGATCTCTAATGGAGTCACATCTAAGACTTCAGCATCACGAACTTCGCGTTCTTCATTCTGTTCACCGAAACCGTTTTGCTGATTAAAACCGCCGCGACTTGAATAGTACTTAAAGCCCCCGGTACCACCACCGAATCCAAATGGCCCACCTGAAAAATTAAAGCTGCTAGCGCCCTTGGCGATTTGTTTAGCCATATAGAGTTTAAATCTCCACACGGCTAAATGTCTTAGGCCGGGCAAAAATAAAACAAGGGCGATGACTCGTGCAAAAAAAGAAGGGATTAAAAATAGCAGTCCTGACAGAAAGAGAGCTCCTGAATGTAAAATCTTGGACGCTGGTAACTGCCCACGCAAAACAGAAGTTTGTAAGCTTAGCATCGCCATACGGCCCAGCGTGGTCACGATGAAGAGCCCCAACAAACATGGCAAAAGATAAAGCCCCAAAGTATTTAAAAATCCCCACTGCTTTGATGCGAAAATAAAAATGATAATTTCAGCGATAAATAGTGGGAAAGGAATGGCCAACATATTTTTCCTTTAGAGGTCCAAAGTCGCCACAACGGGACAATGATCTGAACCTTCAACTTGATCGAGAATATCTGCTGAAGATAGATATTTCTCAAGTCCTTTTGAAATACAAATGTAGTCGATTCTCCAGCCGCGATTTGGAACTCGCGCTAATGTGCGGTAATCCCACCACGAGTAACGCTTCGCTTCGGTAGGTTTAAAATGGCGGAAGGTGTCGATGAATCCCAGGTCCAAGAAATCATCAAACCAGGCGCGCTCTTCAGGGAAAAAGCCACTTACCTTAGACATGCGGATCGGATCATAGACGTCAATGGCCTCATGGGCCACATTGTAATCTCCAACAACGACCACTTCTCGGCCTGTCTGCAATTTTTCTTTTAAATGGGCATAAAGATCTTTTAGAAACTTCTGTTTAAACAGGTGGCGCTCTTCGCCAGAACCACCGTTCGGGAAGTAAATATTGTATAAATCAAAAGGTCCGTGATCAGACATCACAATACGACCTTCTGATTCATAATCAGGGATGCTATTGAAATGGTACTGTACTGCTTTGGGCTCAACATGGGTGAAAGTTGCGACACCCGAATAACCTTTTTTAACAGCTGAAGACCAATAAGAATATTCCCAAGCAAGCTTACGCGCTTCTTCTTCAACCTGATCAATGTGAGCTTTCGTTTCTTGAACACAAAAAATATCGGGCTTCTGTGTATTCACGAAATCCATCAATCCTTTTTTATAACAAGCTCGGATTCCATTCACATTCCAAGAGACGATTTTCACAGTTTCTCCTTGTGTTTCGGTTCAGCGTCACTATAAATAGCAGATGCAAGGAGAAAGTGCTATGCCAATGATTAATCAACCCGCGCCTCATTTTAATGCTCAAGCTGTTTTTGACGGAGGCGAAGTAAAAGATATTTCCCTAAGCAACTACAAAGGGAAATGGGTGGTTCTATTTTTCTATCCTCTAGATTTTACTTTTGTTTGTCCTACTGAATTGACTCAATTCCGTGAACACTTGGCAGAATTTGAAGCTGCTGGTGCCGTGGTTCTTGGCTGCAGCGTTGATTCTGTTCATTCTCATAAACGTTGGTTGCGTGATGATCTTGGAAATCTAGGTTATCCGTTGGTTGCTGACCTTACAAAACGCATTGCTAAAGATTACGGCGTGTTGTTTGAAGATCGCGGCATTGCAACTCGCGGTACGTTCATTATCGACCCTGAACAAAAAATCCAGTACATGGGCATTCACAACACTTCTGTAGGCCGTGACGCAAAAGAAATTTTGCGCGTCCTGCAGGGCTGCCAATCCGGAGAGCTTTGCCAAGCTGGCTGGAGACGTGGCGACATGCATATCACTCCATTGAAATAATCATGGATTTAAAATCAGATTTCATACAGCAACTAAGAACTTCTTTTCCAGGGCTTAAACACGAGCCCCTGGAAACGATTGTTGCTGAAAATCTGATATCGCCTTTTGAGGTTCATCTTCCAATTTCAGTTCTTAAGCAGGCCCAAGACGTTATTTCTTTGTTGTTTTCGATGCGTGAAAAACAAAGTTATCGCGAACACTATAAAGACCTGCTTCAAGAAAAAGACCTCTCTGACCCCGGTAATAAATCAATTATGATGAGTTATGATTTTCACTTAGATGAAAATCAAAATCTAAAACTCATTGAGATCAATACCAACGCGGCATTTTTGGCGCTGGGTTCTGAGATGTATAAAATGAAAAGACTTCCGCAGCCTGTTGCTGATTTCTCCCTAGAAGAAATCCGTTTGTGCATCGAAACCGAATTAAAGCTTCAAGGTAAATCTGTAACTACAAAATTACCCCTTGCAATCATTGATGAAAAACCATCTGAACAAAGATTGTTTGTTGAATTTTTGGTTTACAACGAGCTTTTCAAATCCTGGGGTTGGGATTCACGCATCTTAGATTACCGCGATTCGTTTAAAGGTTTTAAGCCTGACTTCATTTACAATCGCTACACCGATTTCTTTTTAAACGATCCAAGCAGTGTTGAGCTAAAAGAAAAGTATCTATCTAAGGAAATCTGCCTATCGCCGAACCCTTACGAATATTTTCTTTTAGCCGACAAACAACGGCTTATCGACTGGGTACAGCCTGGATTTTTAGAAGCCCATGGCTTTTCTGGTCGCGAGTTAGAACAGTTACGCACGGCTTTACCGAAGTCTTTTGATCTCCGCTCAGAAAATGCAGACGAGCTTTGGAGTCAGCGCAAAACATTATTCTTTAAGCCCAAGAATGCGTTTGGATCAAAACAGTCCTACAAGGGTGCTTCAGTAAGTCATAAAGTTTTTAAAGAGTTGATCGATCAAGACATCATCGCCCAAGAATACATTCCTGCGCCTGAAAGAAATTTTGAAACACCGCACGGCCCGCAAGATTTCAAATTTGATTTACGCTGTTATGCCTATCAAGGACGCCTGCAGTTGATCGTAGCTAGACTGTATCAAGGTCAGGTGACCAACTTGCGTACACCGTTTGGTGGGTTTGCGCCGGTGAGCTTTAGCTAAGGCTTACCAGATCCCTTTCTTGCTAATTATCATCTTTTATTCTGCTGACAGCATCATACCGAATCGACAAGTACTGAGTGACCTCTTTGTCTTTTTTAACGATCAACAATTCATACTCATCATGGGTGCGCTGATAGATTTTATAATTTGCGCCGGAATTTTTTAACCAAGCTTCTAAACTTTCCTTTTTGCCGCTGATTCTGCTTTTTAAATTCCAGAAAGAATATTTTGAACCCTCTGCCATCATCTGAAATTGCCACAGACTTTGGCCCACCTTCATTTTCTCATGAGTATCAATAAGTGTCGGAGCCATCAGCGCGAACCTGTTTCTAACTGAATCAGCAGAGTTTCCACACAGAACTTCCGCCTCAGAGTTTGATCTTAAAAATGATTGATAGCCATGAAGCTTGATCGGAGCCCCGGCTTGTTCGCCTTCAACATAAAACTCGGCGTTACGGGCCACCAGGACAGTTTCTGGAAGACTTGCAAGGTTGCTAACGAACTCTGCACGCATGTCAGTCAGGAATTCTGGGCGCTGATCACACTGTGGAGCTTGCAAAAATTCAGGTCGAAGCAATTTACCTGCGGTTTCGTTCTTTACGGCAAAAGAAGTCGTAGAAAGCAGCACTAGAAGCAGAACGCCAGATGTTTTCATGGAAACCCCTCACAATGTCCAGTCCAGTATTCGGAAGAATTATTTTAGGGCTTAATATTAAAGTGCAGCTAAAGTTTGCCGATATTTAGAGTGTCTCATTTTTCTACAAGGAGTGTGGAAACACCATGACGATGAAACAAAGTGGCGCTCGCAAATTAAAGGAATCGACAAACTTTTATTCATCTTTCGATCAAATCAACGGAGTACACCCGTGGATGGATGCAGTCACTGAAGGATATGTTTCATACAAGGTGCGCGAACTGCGCTCAGGTAAAGTTGCCTATTTCAACTTTATATTAGCAAAAGAAATGGGACTGATTCCTCCGGATCATCCCAATCAGATGACGGAAGATTTAGAAAACAAACTGATAGAAACATTCTCTCTGCAAATCATCAACGAATACGACGAACTGACTCAAAGAAGAATTGATCCTGAAACTATCCGCCCCCACCGCTACATGGCCACGCGCTATCTGCAACTGCAACACGCAAATAAACAAGGTAAAACTTCTGGCGACGGCCGTGGTATTTGGAATGGAACAGTCTATCACCGTGGTATCACGTGGGACGTCTCTAGTCGTGGAACAGGTGTGACGTGTTTAGCTCCGGGTGCTGTTGAAGCAAAAAAACCTTTAAAGACCGGTGGCACTGAATTCGGCTATGGCTGCGGCCTTGCTGAAATAGATGAGTTATTTGGCGCTTCGATCCTTGCGGAGATCATGCACTTGCAAGGTCTAAAGACTGAACGCATGTTATGTGTGATTGATTTAGGCAAAGGATATGGCATTGGCGTTAGAGCAGCCCAAAACCTGATTCGCCCCGCCCATCTGTTTTTATATTTAAAACAAGAAAAATATGAAACCTTAAAGGCAGCAACAGATTATCTGATCGAAAGACAGATTTCTAATAAAGCTTGGAACATCACTGCTCGCGGCATGGCGAGATATGACGAAATGCTTAGTGCAGTTTGTAAAGCCTTTGCTGAATTCACAGCCCAGCTTGATATTGATTATATTTTTGCTTGGCTTGATTGGGATGGCGACAACGTTTTAGCCGACGCTGGCATCATCGACTACGGCAGTGTCCGTCAATTCGGCATCCGCCATGACAAATATCGGTACGATGATATTGAAAGATTCTCTACGAACTTAAATGAACAAAAACAAAAGGCACGTTTGATCGTGCAGGTTTTTGTGCAAATGGTGGATTATCTAAAGACCAAAAAGAAAAAGCCACTACGTGATTTCGCTAACCATCCGCAAATAGAAAAATTTAACGAACTTTTCGATGCGAAAAGAGCTAATCGTATTCTATACCGCATGGGCTTTAACGAAACTCAAAGAAACAATATTTTTGCGCAACTAGGTTTGTTTGAAAAGTTCGACAAAGAGTTTTCTTATTTTGAACGCGCTAAAATCAGCGGATCAAGCGAAAGAGTTGCTGACGGTGTAAACCACGCTGCCCTTTACAATATGCGAACGATCATGCGCGAATACCCACAGTTTCTATTAGAAAGTCCACTGCCATTTGATAAGCGCTGGATGTTAGAAAGTACGTTCTTTAAAAAAATCCTTTCGGGATTTGCTAAGGCCAAAGACGCGCGCATGGGTGAAAAACAACGTCGTCATATTGAAAGCTTCCAAAAAACCTACCGCGAATTAGTATCCGTTGCAGCTGGTAAACAAAAGCCAGAAAGCATTCTAAAAGGTATTTGCGAACGATCTGAAAAATTAAATACAGATAAACGCATCACCGGTAATGCCCTCATTGAAATGGTTGAAGAAATCATCTCTGAAAAGAAAAAGGGCTTATCCATGGAGCAAATCCAAAAAATCATCGACCGCTTGGTCTTTGAACAAAACGGCAACCCAGAGGTTCCAGTCAGTCGCTACTATCGCGAACTACAAAGCCGCCCTGCCGTAAAAATGGATTTATTCGCCAAGCTGCTAAGCTTGGTAGAAGAAAACAGCGAATCAATCTAAGACATTCCCAAAATGTCTCAAAGTGAACTTGTCACGCCGTAGCTTTAGCGAAGGCGGATGATCACTCTATAAACGATGTCAAAACCATCTACGTCCGTCTGATTCCCATTTGCAGCCCATGTTTGGCATGGGCTTGCATAAGAACCTCTTCAGGGGGAATTTTATGGGATCAATTGTTGTACGTCTGTACAGGGATTGCCAATGAAGATATTAATTTATACTTCATCAGCTGTAGCAGCGTTAATTACGCTGGGATTTGTCTATTGGGCCATGGGTGGTTTAGGACCTAAAGCAGCCCAAGCTAGCAAAGTCATCGTTGAAAAAGTCTATATAGAGGTGCCTAAGGCAGGCAAAACCGAAACTCCGTCTTTAGAAGGCGTTAAGGCTCAAAAGTAGCTAATTGGTCACGGACCCAGCGTCTGATCAAGGGGTACTCTTCCTCTTGTAAGGAATGGTCTTTGTCCATTTCAATCCAATTAACTGCAAGACCTGCGTCTTTTAATTTCTCAACGCCATATTTAGTTTCTTCCAATGGAAGAATGTCGTCTTTGTGACCATGGGTGAAAAGCCACGGAGTGCGCTTTGCATCCAAGGACAAATTATTACGCCAGCGGGGATAGAAATTAAAATACCCGCTGATACCTACCACACCACCTAATTTCTTAGGATAGTTCAAACCCACGTCCGCGCTGATTAAGCAGCCTTGGGAAAAGCCAAACAGAAATATCTTTTCACTGCTCCAGCCTTGGTTTTCTAAATCATTTAACAAATCAAAAAGTTTTTCGCGAATTTTTAAAACTCCATTACTTTGAAATGGCGGCTCTCCATACCAAGTGTAACCATCCATGAATTTTCTTGGCGCATTCAACAAAAGATAATTCATCTCTGGAATGTTCAGCTCTTCATTGAATGAATAAAAAGGCTTAATACTATCGCCCCGCCCGTGCAGTACGATCATGAGATAATCAGATTTCTTTTTCGCCGGAATAAATTTATGTCTAAATAATGGAGTCGAAATCATAGTCCTGCCCCTGCCACAGAATCTGTCTGTACTCCAGTTCCGCTGGAGTAATGTCCACAAAATAAAACTTGGCGTGCTTTCACAAGCTGCACGTCCTCCGAAGACTCCCCGTCTTCTAAATCCAAACAATCTTCACTAGAAAGAAGTCTTTCTAACGATCGAACTTTTCTTTCCGGTGCTCTTAATGGATTCATAAACTGATCTGATTCACGCGCCGTCGCGATATTATCAAATTGCACAGTGACATCTGGCTCTAACCCACGCATTTGCGGCGAGCGTCCTGACGGAAGATAATAGAAACCTTTAGTTTCAAACAATGCGATTTTCTTATTTTGCGACCAGAATTCACCCTCTTGAAAAGAACCTTTACCAAAAGTTCTTTCGCCCACTAAAACAGCACGATTCAAATCACGTAAAGCACCCGCAACAATTTCCGCCGCACTTGCAGAACCTGCATTGATAAGTACAGCCATCGGCAAATCAAACATTTGCTCTTCACCGCCATAATACTCTTCTGGTGCTTTTTCTGGTTCCATATAACGTACTTCAAAAATTTTCTTTTCTGCGCCAACGAACAATCCTGAAATACAAGCGGCTTCTTCCATTTGCCCACCTGGATTATCCCGTAAGTCTAAAAGCAGGCCGCGCACATGGGATTTTTTAACCAAGGTTAAAGATTCTTTTACTTTATCGCAGGCACCTTTAGCGAATTTATTAATGCTGATCACAGCAATGGGTTTAATGCCCTCGATGATCTGGGTGGAAACTGTGGCTACAGTGATTTCTTTTCTTAGAAGCTTTGCTTTCTTAACTTCGCCATCACGCATGTACACAAGCGTTGTCCAATCGCCGACTTCACCTTTCAAAAGCTCGCTGATACGGGCGTGCAAAAGACCTTTGGTTTTTTTGCCGTTGATAGCTAGCAGGATGTCACCTTTTTTTATTCCCGCTTTTTTCGCGGCACTTCCCTCTGTGACTTTTCGAACGACGAAACCGCCATTCCATGGACCTAAGGTAATTCCTAGCGACGTAGAACGATTGTCAGCTTTCGAAACAACTTCGCGGAACTGAGATACGGGCATTAGATAAGTGTGCGGATCTCTGAAAACAGAAATAAATCCATTCAATCCAAGACCCACCATCATGGATTTTTGATTTGCTTCAATATGCTTTTCTTCAAGCTCGTTCCACAAATTTAAAAATGAGATCTTTGCAGCTTTGCGATTTTCAGAAGTGAAAAGGTCTTTCCATGGAGCTAGTTGGTTTTTCTCAGAACTCATGTCGGTGGACAGAGCTTCAGATAGGTCGACAAGTTTGCCGTCTGCATTCACACTTAAGTTATAGCGGTTGGCAACAGTCAAAATAGAGTTCGCACAAGCAAGGAAGTAACGCTCAGAACTGGAGCAAGTTTGATCTTGGAGGAGGTCCTCAAGGGCTTCAGGGCCCAGATTTGTTTCCGCCCAATAAGCTTCAGAGGATTTTACCTTCGTTGGTTTTGCCGCACCCCAATTACGTGACAGTGAAAGACTGGCCCCTACGGCCAATACCAACAATGAAACTATGAAAAATCGAGGGGAATAAAACACGTGAGCGTCCTCCGACTGGTGACATTCCTGAGCAACGCCTATGCCGCCTCAAATCGAATTAGTTACAACTAGACAGGGATTTTCGAAGGTTTTTGGAATTTTTTTCTGGACTGATTAGGGGTCTAACACGGCCCCCCTTCCCTTGAGAAAAAGCCCCCCTTGTAATAGGTTGAAAATATCAGAAAAAGTGAGTGAAAAGTTATGGTTATAGTTACTGGTGCAAACGGATTTATTGGCAGTGTGATGGTATGGGAACTCAACCAAAAAGGAGTCACCGATATCGTTGCCGTGGATTCAGTTTCCCTTTCTGAAAGAAATCTTTTAGCCAAAAGATCCATCAAAAAGTTTCTTTTAAAAGATGAACTTTGGGCTTTCCTGGATAGCGAGGAAGCAAAGAAGAATGTCACCTGGATTATTCACATGGGTGCTTGCTCGTCGACGACGGAAACCAACAAAGACTTCCTTTGGGAAAACAACACTTACTACACGCAAAGAATTTTTGAATGGTGCACGCAGCATTCAAAATCCATGATTTATGCTTCAAGTGCTGCCACATACGGTGCTGGTGAACTTGGCTTTGACGATACAACGGATCCTGAAAAACTTCGTCCATTAAATCTTTATGGCGAATCAAAAGTTCTTTTTGACCGTTGGGCATTGAAACAAACTAAAACACCTCCGCACTGGTATGGACTTAAATTCTTTAACGTGTTTGGACCAAACGAATACCACAAAGAATCAATGTCGAGTGTGGCATTTAAAGCGTACAACCAAATTAAAGATACAGGTGCACTAGGTTTATTTAAATCCGCTGATCCAAACTATAAAGACGGCGAATTCATGCGCGACTTTGTTTATGTCAAAGACGTCACAGGTTGGATGGCTGAACTAATGGATAAAAAACCAGCCAATGGCATTTACAATATGGGCTTTGGTAAACCGCGCACCTGGCTTGATTTAGCTGGCTCTGTGTTTTCTGCGATGAAAAAAGAAATGAAAATCAACTGGCTAGAAATGCCTGAAAACATTCGCGGGCAATATCAGTATTTCACTGAGGCAAAAACAGACAAGTGGTTGAAGGCAGGAATGAGTCCCGCAAAATGGCCTTTAGAAAAAGCAGTTGCCGATTATGTGCAGAACTATCTTTCTAAAGATGATCCATCGCTTTAAGGAAGAATGATTTTATGGAGACTGACTTTTTACCGCCGCACTTAAGAAAATACGTCGTAGAACAACACTACGAAAAATACACTCCCGTAGACCAGGCTGTATGGCGCTATATTCTGCGCCAGCTTCGCGCGTTCTTATCAAAGCATGCCCATGAATGTTACGTTGAAGGTTTAGAAAAAACTGGAATAAATGTAGAAAAAATTCCGCGCATTGAAGATATCAGCGCCAAGTTACAAAAGTTTGGATGGCGTGCCTTACCTGTAAGTGGATTTATTCCGCCAGCTGCGTTTATGGAATTACAAGCATTGGGAGTTTTGCCTATCGCTTCTGATATGCGCACCTTAGATCACTTGCTTTACACTCCAGCCCCGGACATCGTTCACGAAGCTGCAGGTCACGCGCCGATCTTGGTTCATCCAGAATTTTCTGCCTACTTAACTCGGTATGCACAGGTGGCTAAAAAAGCCATCATCAGCAAAGAAGACTTGGATCTTTACGAAGCTATCCGTGAACTTTCTGATGTGAAAGAAAATCCTGTGTCGACCCAGGAACAAATCAAGGCGGCTGAACAGAACTTAGATAAAGTCAGTAAAAATATTTCCCATGTTTCGGAAGCATCAGAACTTTCCCGCATGAACTGGTGGACGGCGGAATATGGATTGATTGGTACTCTTGATAATCCAAAAATTTTCGGCGCCGGCCTACTTTCAAGTGTGGGTGAAGCGAAGTGGTGCTTAACTGAAAAAGTAAAAAAGATCCCGCTTACGGTTGATTGCATAAAGACAACTTACGACATCACTGAACCGCAACCTCAATTATTTGTAACTCCGGATTTTGAAACCTTATCTAAGGTTTTAGATGAAATGGCTGAACAAATGGCGTTTAAAGTGGGCGGTTTAACAGGCTTAAACAAAGCCATTGAAGCTAAATCAGTGAACACAGCGGAACTCAATTCAGGAATTCAGATTTCGGGTGTTATCACCGAAGCCATCACTGCTCATGGTGAAGTGGCTTACTTACGTTTTGATGGCCCAAGCCAACTTAATTACAAGGATAAAGAACTTTCGGGCCACGACAAAAAATATCACGCCCATGGCTTTGGAACTCCAGTTGGTTTCTTAAAATCAAAACCCACAAAATGCCCTTCAACCTTCACAGATCAAGAGTGGCAAGAACTTAAAGTTGAAGTAGGCAATACTGTTCGCTTAGAGTTCGTTTCTGGTGTTGTGGTAGAAGGAAAAGTAAAAGGCCGTGGCGTCACCGACGGTAGAACAATCTTGCTTACCTTAGAAAAGGCTTCGGCAAAACTAGGTGATCGCGTTTTATTTTCTCCTGAATGGGGAACATATGACATGGCGATCGGTTCAAAGGTGACTTCCGTATTCGGTGGCCCTGCGGACCGCGAGGCTTACGGAGAAACCTCGGATTTCGTCGCAAAACGCGTTCCGGTTCCCCAATACTCTGATAGAGAACTTCTACGCCATCAAAGCTATGGAAACCTTCGTAAGGTTCGTGAAAGCACTGCCCAAGGTGTGGCTTTAACCCAAGCCCTAGAGCAAGTTATGGCTGAACATCAGGAATTTTTCCATGAAGAGTGGCTCTTAAATCTGGAAGCCTTGGAATTAATCAATGCCCGTGCTAAAGACTCCGTACTTAAAGCCAAGCTTGAAAAAGAGCTTTCACGCCTTTCACAGCGTGATGAAAAAACCAAAGGCCTTATTGAAGAAGGCCTGGCCCTAGTTGGAGTTCCTTAGAATGAAACGTCCGTTTGAGGTGCGAATTGTTTTAGTTCGCACGATTTATGAAAGAAATATCGGTGCCACGTCTCGCGCAATGAGCAACATGGGATTTGATAATTTAATCTTGGTAAATCCTGCGTGCGAAATCACGTACGAAGCTCAACAGGCCGCAGCCACAGGTCAAACAGGTTTACAAAACCGCACGACTTACTCTTCTTGGGATGAATTTTTAGAAAAAGAACCCGAAAGTATTAAAATCGCCTTCACTGCCCGTGATGGGAAAGGCCGTCAGGTGCGTGACATTGATGATGTTCTTAAGGACATCGCTGACCACGCTCCGCAATTTCAAATTCAAAGCGATCAGCCTTACGTTGTTCACCTAGTATTCGGTCCTGAAGACTGGGGATTGTCAGCAGAAGATCTTGAGCACGCGAATTTCTGCGCTTGTCTGCCAACCTTCGGTGAAAACTGGAGCTTAAACTTAGCCCAAGCGACTTTGCTTGGAATGTTT
The DNA here is from genome assembly GCA_041888585.1 of Bdellovibrio bacteriovorus. Lineage (GTDB taxonomy): Bacteria > Bdellovibrionota > Bdellovibrionia > Bdellovibrionales > Bdellovibrionaceae > Bdellovibrio > Bdellovibrio bacteriovorus_I. The sequence goes on from CP168971.1 coordinate 3,102,604, forward strand.
AGTTTAAGAAAATTATGGGGCGGAAACCGCACTCGCTTAGACGGAGAAAAGCTGCGCCGTGCTCCTCAAGGAATTAAAGGTATCGATCCCGATGCCACTTTAAAAACTTGGTTAGAAGAAATGGGTTTTGATTTAACCCGACAAAGAAAGATCAACGTTTACACCGTTCTTCGTCGCATGCTTTTACAAAATACGCCGACCAAAAAAGAACTCGTGATTCTAGAAACAGTCTTACAGCAAAGCATCCGCAAGCTGCGTGAATGGAAGAGTTTTCAGAAAAAAGACCTACAATAAGACCTTACAGGTCAGAATTTTTTCAAGCTTCACGTCAAAAGAAAATACGATATCTTTTTGTGAACTTAAACCTTCGCGGACGCAATTATATAAAGGACCGCGATCCACGATCAGTGGCTTAGAGTAAGTATCAAAACTAACGAGATAATTATTTTGCAGCTGGTTTTTCTGCAGACTTTCAACCTTGCCGCTGAAGACAAGGCTGGCTGAAGCTTGAATTGAAAGCAGCAACAGCCAATTCATTTAAGTCGTGATTAAGTCTTCTTGAAGTTGAGTTTCTTTATCGCGAATCTCTTTAAGCTTTTGATCAAGTTTGCTAAGGGCATTTGCCATACTTTGACCAAGATCGCTTAACTCATTAATGCGATTTAAAACTGGCTCTTCCTCGCCGCCAACTAATCTTAGGCTTTCTAATTTCGCTGAATTCAAATCGATCTCTTTATAAAGAGATTCCATCTTTTGGTTAATCTTTTTGCGGTCTTGAAGAAGGGCTCTTGTGATATCGCGAATTTCATCCAGCGATAAGATTTCAAGCTTTCCGGTTTCGAAGGCGTTTTGAGATTTAGCTTCTGAGTCACCTTGGAAGGCTTCCCAGAATAAAGACCATTCATTTTTTAGGGACTGAACAAGCGATTTACCGCTACTACTACCATCACCCATAACTATTAAAATACTCCTGCGCTCTTAGAGCGACTTGCAGGTTCATCGGCCTTGGGAACAAGAAAATAACAAAGGCCGTAACCCAGGATCGCAGCTCCGAAAGTGATAAGTGCCAAAAACACAAAGCCGGTTCTTACCAGCCCCACTTCAATGCTGTATCTCTTAGCAATTCTAGCACACACCCCAAGAAGCTTACTATCTAGAGCTTGGTCTAGCTTATCGGCCCGAGGTAAACACACAGCTAGGATCAAATAAAACAACAATCCAGAGCCGAACCATAAAATTGCTACAATCCAAATGACGCGCAATATCCAAGTTTCAATACCTAAGGCCGTACCTAGCCCCTTACAAACTCCGGCCAAGGCGCCGTCTGGGGCCCGGGTCCATCGGTAATTTGCTGTGATTGATCTATTTACTGAAGAGGCTTCCTGGTTCATCGTGTCTCCGTACTAACTCTAGTTTGTGTACGAATTCTTATTTGTCCAGAAAGCTTAAAAGGTTCCTGTCACCATGAAATCAGTCCCAAAGGTTAAATACCGAGGATTCTTCATGTGGATCTTTTCTTTCATGGTCGGAATTCGAAGGGTTTCAGTCCAAGAACGTGCTCCCCCAGAGCCCATAATCATAGGAGCCTGGAAAAGATAAAGTCGATTTACAAGCTGGTAATTGACAAAGGAACTAGCGGTGAACGCGCCACCTTCAACCATCACAGAACGCAAACCTTGCGTGTACAGTTGCGCCAAAAGGTTTTCTAAATCTAAGTCCCCACCCACCAATGTTTTAATAAATAAAACTTTTGGCGCTAGCGACAACTTCGCAAGTTTCTTCGTTACTTCTTCTTTTAAATCTTCAGCCACACACCAAAAGACATCTCCACTGGCGTGTACTTGCGAAAGTTTTAAGTCTGAAAATTTATATAGCAAATCAGCTTCTGCATCTAACACCACCACCTTGTTGCGCTTATCAAGCTCAGGGTGACGAATGTTTAGCGAAGGATTATCAAACTGAATCGTGCCTTTACCCACTAAAACAGCATCATAACAAGCTCTTAGATAATGCACATATTCGCGAGATTCTGGGCCCGTAATCCATTGGCTTTCACCGGATTTCAAAGCCACTTGCCCATCAAGGCTTGAGGCCATTTTTAAAGCGACAAAAACTTTCTTCTCTCTGAAATTCCAAAGAAAAGTTTCGCACACTTCTTCTAATTTAATTTTTATATCGTGATCTTCTTTGCCATCACTAGAGGAAAAAACTTCTGCTTCTATACCTGCCGCACGCAAGATGTCGGCACCTTGCCCAGCGACCAAGGGATTTGGATCGATCAATCCAAAGGTCACTTTTTTCAAAGGAAGTTTCGCCATCATCTTTGCACAAGAAGGCGTTTTCCCTTCATGGGCACAGGGTTCTAAGGTCACAAACACATGGGCATCGCGCAGTTCTTCAGTAGAAAGATTTTTTAGCGCGTTCACTTCGGCATGGGGGCCACCGTAAAACTCATGGTAGCCACAAGAGAGAAATCCACCACTTGCATCAAGCACCACCGAACCTACCAGAGGATTGGGGCTGACTCTTGTCGCCCCTTTGTAAGCCTCACTGATAGCTAAGCGCATTGCAGCCTCAGGTGTTAGCTTTGTTCCTCGTGTAGGTGGTTTGATGTGATGGATATGTTCCATAAATTTTTAAGTTAAATAACCACGTTCTTTTTGATCACGTTCGATGGCATCAAACAGCGCTTGGAAGTTTCCATCACCGAAACCATCGTGTCCTTTACGTTGAATTAGTTCGTAAAAAATCGGCCCGAAAGTGTTTTTAGTGAAGATTTGCAAAAGGTAACCATGCTCATCACCGTCTACCAAGATCGCATTTTTTTCTAAGCGATTTAAGTCTTCAGTCACGTTCGGAACACGATCATTCAGCATTTCGTAATAGCTGTGCGGAGGCGGAGTCAAAAACTGAATCTCGCTGCTTTTTAGGCTTTCCAAGCTATCAACGATATTGTTGGTCAATAAAGCGATGTGCTGAATACCTGAACCTTTATATTCATCTAAATACTCTTGGATTTGAGACTTAGATTCAGTCGGCTCATTGATTGGTACAGAGAACTTACCGCATGGTGATCTCATTACTTTTGAAAGAAGACCTGTTTTTGCGCCACGGATGTCAAAGTAACGTGCTTCACGGAAGTTTAAAACTTTCGTGTAGAAGTCACACCACTTATCCATTTCACCTTTTGGAACGTTGTTAGTGAAATGATCGATAACTAAAAAGCCAACGCCTTTAGGAGCCTTGTCTTCTTCTTTTACTTGGAAGATTTCGTTATAAAGTTTGTCTTGGTTTTTTTGATCCATGAAATAGATCAAAGAGTCACCGATACCGTAGATCGCTGGAAATGGAGTCGCTCCGCGATGATGATCATCACCTTCATAAGGACGGCCACCGCGAGCGACCGCAGTTTCGAATGCTTGTTGCGCATCATGTACGCGGAAACCAGTAGCACAAACAGAAGGACCGTGGGCCTTAGCGAAATCAGTCGCGAAGGTTTGTGGTTCGCAGTTAAGAATGTAGTTGATGTCACCTTGGCGGAAAAGTTTGATGTTTTTGCCATGAACTTGACCGACTTCTTTGAATGCATAACGTTTGAAAACTTGTTCAAAGAAATGAGCGTCTGGTCCTGAATATTCAATGAAGTCTACGCCATCAAGGCCGATTGGATTTTGCTCAGAATATTGAGCCATTCTTCCTCCTAAGTCAGAGTAATCATTAGATTATTTAAACCCACAGACAGTAGCCCCATTTCAGGCATTATTCAAGCCTGAAGAATTCCAGTGATATCAGATAGTTGGGAGCCAAATCAGTTAACACATTTTTGTCCCAAATTACCAACAAACAATTAAAGCTTTGTTTAGTTAAACCGAAAAAGCAAATATGAGTAGGCCTCCCAAATACAAACAACCACCTTGGTACTATTACGTGATCGGAATTGCGTCGATCGTCGCGATAGGGATGCTCAAAGATATAATATGGATTCTGCTTTAGTACTCTACGTTAGAAGAAAAAATAATTCCGTAGGTTGATAGCGAACCTTCAGACTCATCATGAGGGCGATTGTTCAATTGAAAAGCGCCGATAATAAATTCATTGTTTCTTTCAGGCAAAGTCACACCCAGTGTAATAAGATCAGTATCTGAATGTTCGGACGTGTTCTTCGCAAAGCCAAGCATGGGTTTAATATTTTCAGAAGCATCCATGCGAATACCTAAAGCATAAGTCCATGTTTCCGCCGTTTCGTAAGAGCCTGCGTAATTTTCGGATTCTGTTTTTGATTGATAAGACACATCGATGTTTAAGAAATTGTTTTCACCTAAGCGAAGCTCTTGTCCCATGCGCGCAGAGATTTCCCCTTTCGTTTGGGGATCATATTCAATGGTTTCTTCTTGAATATTAGTCGGGTCATCCGAGGTTAACAGACTTGCCATCGCCGTTCCCTTTGAGGAAATTTTGAAGGGAGAAAAACCCAAAGAACCACCGACGTTCCAGCGGTCCGTCACTTTTGCCATCACACCAGTCACAACAAAAATAGAATTCGTCTTCGCATCAGCCTGAATAAATCTTGTGCCTGCAGAAACTCCAGCTTGAGAACTTGTTGTATAGCCATGGGTCTTTTCTGAAACAGTAGAAACACCAGCCGAAACACCCACGGCCACATTTTCTTTACCTTCCCATGTTCGAGCAAAAGAAATACCAGCGATTAAATCCGCTTTTTCTGTTCGCACGATGCTTTTTGTAATAACTCCAGCTTCTTCTGAATTTGATGCTGCCACCACCTGATACGTTAATGGACTACTAATAAAAATGGCCTTGCTGCCGCGGTCTGCGGGGTAAATACCTGCTGCTAACAGAGGACGAACCGCAGTCTCTTCAGGCTCTACGGCTATACCTGGAATTTTAAATTCTTGTCGTGCGATGGCGTTACCGCTGACTGTTAATGAAGTCTTATCAGAGATACGAAAAGCCAACCCTGCAGGATTTATCAAAGTATTGCCCGGAGACTCAGGCATCGCCACACCCGTATTGGCAATGAAGGCTTCGCGATGCCCCACTGGCAGCGGGAGTTCCAAGGCAAAAGAATTTAATGAAATTAAGCTAAATAGAAAAACGACTTTAAACATGGCAGAATAATGCTTCTGCCATGTTTATTGATCAAGTATGAAATTAGATTAAAAACTAAAATGAATAGTTAATTTCAACAGATGAGTTTTCAACAAGCCCCACACTCTCAGCTAGTGTCAGTGCTTTACCGTCAAATGAATAAGATGATTTAGCCAAGACCACGCCATCAACGCGAACATCAACGATTTCTTTTACGCCCGCAGCATCCAACGTGAATCTACGAACCGCTTTTGCAACAGATCTTTCAATTAGATCCGCAAAAGAGTTATCCCATTTGGTATCACAGATATTGTAATTGTGACCGCCCGTAGCATTCGCTAGATTTATATAAGCAGTGCCCGCTCTATCACCGCAAGGACTTTTCGTTTTAGAAAGAGTAATGAAGGAGCTGACGTCAACATCTTGAAGCTTTACGTTTTTTATAGCTGTTAGTTTGTCTAAAAAATATTGAGGCGTAGCGCTTGCATCATCGTCAGTCACAAATACGATTACTTTTCTTGAATTTTCTCTGAAGAACTTTTCAGTTACTGACTGGGCAGCAGTGCCAACTAAAATTGAAGGTCCATTGTAGGAGTTAACCTCTTGATCAAGTTGAATAAAAGAACTTGAAGGAAGAGTTGAATCCAAGGCAACTTTTGTCCCGTTTATTCCCTTTTTACTGATAAGCAAGAACTTGAAATTAGTACTTTTATTAAGAGCTGAAATAAATGATTTTAAGTTTTCACGGATAATCGCAGCTTCTTCATTCATCGAAAGGGAATTGTCGACAACCCACACCATATCCAAAGGTGCTGCCTCGCTGCTATATGTAACTTTGAAAGTTTGCGATGTTTCAGGTGAATCAGTAGCTTCATCTGATCCTTCAGAAGCTAGATCTTCTGTTCCTGCGGCTTCAAGCGGGACTTCAACAAAAGTAGGATTATTAGGTGCACAGTTTTGAAAGAAAAGTACAAGCGTACTTGCATAGGCAAGCAATATCCCTTTTTTCATTTCGTTCCCCCAAGAAACAATGGTTCAGAAATAGCTTAGCAGGTCTTAATGAAAAGAGCGGAAAAAACTCTAATTATTGAATACTCGTCTCACGATGATATGAAAGCAGCGGTGCTGTGTCTCAAACTTATATGCCATTAAGGCTTTTATAAAATTGCAGAACCTTGTTATCAACAATGATAGATCGCGGGTTCCAACCGATAAGGTGCAGCCCCTCAGAAGAGCGCAAACGACTTAATGCTACATATGCGTGTCCGGGCTCCCACAAAGAACTAAGATCGCACCATAAATCATCCAAGGTCGCACCTTGGCTTTTATGAATTGTGGTTGCATAGGCTAGAGTTAATGGAAACTGAATGACTGAGGCCATAATATTGCCTTCAGCATCTTGAACCGCGAATGAAGTTTTATCTACTTGCACTTCACGGCCGTTGTCTTTTTTCACGATGATTTTGTCAGTGGCAATATCTGTGATGTAACCACGAGTTCCGTTGACCCATCTCTTTTGCGGATCATTTTGGAGGAACATCACTCGGCATCCTAGCTTGAGAACTAGTTTCAGCGGGACTGGTGCCGCCTTCATCAACATTTCGATGTGCTTTTCTGAACCAAAATAAATCGAATCGATAGTGACTTCTTCGTCGTGGATTTCGTCTAATTTCTTTTGATTAAATTTTTCAGCGTTGATTTTTCGCGGAAAAAGCCTGGTGCCCGGATGATCCTCATCGTGCTCTTTAACGTGATCATTTAAAAATTCTCGGACTCGTGGCGAAACCGAGCCATGACGAACATCACTTAAAATATCCAAAAACAAATTTTCTGAAACACGTTGATTGTGCGAAAGAAGTACATTTTGAAAACCACTGTTTTCCCATACTTGGTTTAAAAAACACCAGTCGCGTTGACCGGTTTGGGTCACAGGCGGAAGTTGCGCAAAATCACCGACAGCGATGATTCTCATGCCACCCCAGGGAAGTTTTGATTCACGTGCTCTTTGACTTAAAGCTTCGGCGATCATCAAGGCTTGGCCTGGGATCATGGAAATTTCATCAATGATCACGCCTTCCACAGTTCTTAGACGAGTCATCAGACGTTTGTCTTTAGAAGCTCTCTCGAAAGTCGCGTCTGGGCCGCCTTCCATGATACCTAAGCCAAAAAAACTATAGAATGTTCGTCCACCTAGTAAAACTGCCGCGGCTCCAGTGCTCGCTAGAATCGGCATTTCTTTGGAATCCAGTTCCTTCATGTAATGGCGGATTAAAAAACTTTTTCCGCTGCCTGCCCCACCCGTCAAAAAGACATTTTCACCGGATCTTAATAGATCCAGGGCGCTGGCTTGTTCGGCTGAAAGTTCTACGGGGGCACGGCTCATAGGGACAGATCATGCCAGTAGAGTGGCTTTGACACAAGGTGTGGAGTAAAATAAGCAGTTCCAGCCTTCGCTTAAGCTTCGGCGTGGCAAGCCGCAGGACTTGGTGTGCAATCTAATTTGATCTTTTTTTGTGGCCTTTTCATATTCAAGTGGTGTTCGTTTCTAAATGCGGCTTGCTCGAATTTTGGTCAGGTGTTATTTTAAATCTCTTTACCTGTTTTGACGCTGGAGGCTTCAGTGACGGAAAAGATCGTGGAATTCCAAACTAAATCGGCAAATCCTTTTTTTGAGGGCGTGTTTGATATTGCGCCAGCTGAGCTTCAGCAGTGCATGGGCAAAGTTAAAATGATCGATGTTCGTCAACCTGATGAATACACCGGTGAACTTGGTCACGTGCCTGGATCAGAACTTATGGTTTTAGATACTCTGCCAGATCATCTTGAAAAACTTCCCAAGGATCAGTCCGTTGTTTTCATTTGCCGTAGTGGTCAGCGTTCAGCAAAGGCAACAGCCTATGCGCAAATGAATGGCTTCACCCATGTTTATAACATGCAGGGCGGAATGCTTCTTTGGAACAACCTACAACTTCCTACTGAAAAATAATTAAGCTTCCACGGATTAGGAAAAAATATGCCAGGAAAAGTTTTTGTAAACAGAACATTGAATCTTAAAAAGATTCGTTACATCGGCGTCGATATGGACCACACGTTGGTTCGTTATAACAGCGAAAACTTCGAAAGACTTTCGCACACGACGATGATCAACAAACTCGTTAAACGCGGTTACCCGGATACTTTGCGCAAATTAACTTTCGATTATAACTTCGCGATTCGCGGGCTTGTGATCGATCGTAAGATGGGGAATCTTTTAAAGCTAAATCGTTACACGGCGATTCGCGCAAGTTATCACGGTCTTAAGCCGTTAGATTTTAAAAGCCATCAAAAGCTTTATAAATCCACTTACATCGACCTAAGTAACACTGATTATTTGGCGGTGGATACTTCATTCTCTATCTCATTAGCGAACTTGATTGCGCAAATCGTAGAGCTTAAAGATACAGACCTTGCTAACAAGTACCCGGAATACTCTCAGATTGCTGACGATGTTCTTGACGCTTTAGATGAAGCTCACCGCGATGGTTCTTTAAAAGATGAAGTTAAAAAGAATTTGGAACATTTCATCATTAAAGATCCAGAACTTGTTGCTGGTTTAGAAAAGTTCCGTCGTCATGGAAAAAAGATTTTCGTTCTTACGAATTCAGATTTCCACTATACGAAGTTGCTTTTGGATTACGCCGTTCAACCATTCCTTAAAGAGCACCAGTCTTGGCAGGATTTGTTTGAAATCGTGATCACTTTTGCTTCTAAACCCAAGTTCTTCTATGAAAGCCAAAAATATCTGCGCGTGAATCCAGCTGATGGCACGATGACGAATATGGAAGGCAAGTTGACACCGGGAATTTACCAAGGCGGAAACGCTAAGAAGTTCACAGCAGACTTAGAGCTTGCGGGTGATGACATTCTTTATATCGGGGATCATATTTACGGCGACATCCTTCGCTTGAAAAAAGACTGTAACTGGAGAACGGCTATGGTCATTGAAGAGCTAAGTGTAGAAGTAGATAACAACAAGGCGGCTGAACCTTTGAATCAAGAAATCGAAGTCTTGATGAGAAAGAAAGAACCGCTTGAAGACGAATTGACTGACTATATGACTCGCAAGATTGAGAAAATCGGCACAGTCAGCGAACAGCAAGTTGAGACTTTGCAAAAATCAATTTCAGAAATTGATGCGCAAATCAGCCAGCTGATCAAAAAGCAGCAATTGATGTACAATTCAAACTGGGGTCAATTGATGAGAGCGGGTAACGAAGAAAGTTATTTTGCTTATCAGTTAGATCGTTACGCTTGCGTGTATATGGAAAAGCTTGCCGATCTTCTAGAGCTATCACCGCGCACCTACTTCCGCGCACCAAGAAGACCTCTAGCCCACGAAATCTACTAAATAAAAAAGCCGCTCTAAAAAGCGGCTTTTTTTATATCACCAGTCGATGCTTTCTTGATCCCTAAAGAACTTCCCGTTCGGTCCGCCCTTTGGCAGTGTCGCAGCCCAGATGATTCCTTTAATTCCCTGCTCAACCGTACGATCCGCATTAGGTCCCCCCATATCAGTGCGCACCCAACCCGGAGAAACAGAGTTCACACAGATATCACTGCCTTCCACTTCACTTGCAAAAAGGTTAGTGACCATATTTAAAGCCGTCTTAGATAAGCGATAAGCCGCTGAAGCAGACTGGCTATGACTTAGTTGAGCCATTCCGCTAGAAACGTTTACGATGCGACCATAACCTTCTTGTTTCATTAACGGGAAAATTTTTTGTGTTAACAAGAAAGGTCCCAAAGTATTCACCGCAAAAGTTTTTTGAATAGTCGAAGCTTTGGTTTTAAAGACCGATTGATTGCCGCCATCTTCTTTATCAATCAAGATACCAGCATTATTTATAAGTACGTCAACGAAACCATATTCTTTACGAACTTGATCGACAAACTCGTTGACGCTTTTTTCCTGGGACACATCAAGCTTCATAGGCACGACATCCAGGTTTTTCATTTTTAAAGCATTTAAAGTTTTTTGCTCTTTATCGGGATTGCGCATAGCCATAAGGACTTTAAATCCTCTTTGCGCCAAGGCTTCACTGGCCGCCAATCCCAATCCTCGATTTGCTCCGGTTACGATAGCGATCTTTTTCATATTATGGGCGAGGCACCGGACGTTCACGGTCCAAAGGAACTAAAACCCCTGTTGTCCAATTTTTTTGAACGATCACACACTCTGAAGAAATCACGCGCCAACGCTCTAGTGGAAAGCGGTAAACTGTTTCTACCCAGCCCCAACCATTCCAATCAACGACACGGCGGTACCCACTGCCACGTGAATCCCGCACCGAGCGTGTTTCACGATGGAATGTCAAAAGAGGATAATGAAGTTTCAAATTACCGTTAGCTTCTAACTGAGCTTTTGCAGGCTCGTCAAACACACAACCGTAATAACCATCAAGGCTGCGCAGACGTCCATTCAAAATTTCTCCTGGCTGAACATCTCGGTTTGCAGGGACTTTGAATTCAAAAAAATAATCAGAGGGCGCACCGTTAGGATAGTAGCTGCGTGTATTTAAAGTTAGACGACCGTCAAACTCATGCAGACGAACATGGTAGGTGCCGTCGAGGTTTGAATACTCACCTTCAAGATTACTTGCTGCAAATGAACTTAAACTTACGAAAGTTAACAAAGTTAAAACTAAAGATTTCATATTGCCCCCTTATCTCGGTCCCTGGTTTCGGTTAAACAGAATCAAATAATCTTTGGCACCTGTTTGTTCCATCATCCCGGAATATTTATTACTTTCAAAAGTCTTGCGATAGGTCTTTCGTGCGATGTTTTGAATCATACAACCCAACGCCCCCGTGCCTGCGTAATCAGTACCTTCTTGCAAAAAGCATTTTGGCTCAAAGGAAGCTTCCTGTGCACGAGTCACTGGAAATTTAGTCACTGAAAAACTCATCACATCGAGTTTGTACTCTTCTTTTAAACGATAAGCAGGATTATTCTTTAATAGTTGCGAAGAATAAATATTAGGTACGATGACTAAAACCCGAAGCCCCTGTTCGCGGGCTTTCCTAACGCCTTCCACGAACCTTTGCATTTCTTCTTTGATATCAATGCGCATGGAAGAAACAAAAAGCTCCACGTAGGGAAGCATGGGTTCAACGACAATGACATCATACTTAGAGCCCGGGGTTTGGTTGGCTTCAACAAATCCACGCACAACTTCCATGTCTTCTACGAAGTTCGGGGTCACACCAAACATCACAATCGGTGCAGATTGAATTTCTAAACGCAGACGCTCGTAGATGCCTTTACCAAGCTCTTCAGGGGTTTCAACTTGAGAGAATTTGATCTTTGGAATGGATTTCGGCTCCAAAGAGAAGTTAAGGGCGAAATAAACGCCCGTCGCTAGGAATGCAGCACCACACAGCCAATAAAAGTATTTCATGTCAGGGAACTTACCCTAGTTAGGAAGTAAGTCCAGCCAGCCCTCACGGCACGCCGTGGCAATAACATTTGTAATCTGTTAGAATTATGCTAGGTTGCGAACCATTACAGAGGACTTGATCCCTTAAAAGACAGGTACCCATATTATGCAGGCGACAGAAAACGTATCTTCTATTTCTTATTTGCTTATTGGCTCAGGCCGCGTCGCCCGACATCTCGGTCATTACCTTCATTTATCTAATATAAATTTTCAATCCTGGGACCGTTCTCAAGATCCCCATGCTTTGGCGCGAAAGGTCGCTGGTGCAAGCCACGTATTATTGGCCATCAGTGATTCAGCTATTGAGGGTTTTTATCGCCAGCACTTAGCTGGGCATGATGTCACGGTTGTTCAGTTTTCCGGAGCCCACCACTTTGAAGGAATGGTTTCAGCCCACCCTCTTATGACTTTCGGGCCTGATCTTTATGATTTGGGTTTCTATAAAAGAATTCATTTCACCTTAACTGGCACTGAACATCTACAACATGTTCTGCCAGGGTTTGAAAATCCCTTTAGCGTTATCGCAGCTTCTGAAAAAGCGCTTTATCATGCTTACTGCGTTTTAGGTGGAAACTTCACGACCTTGCTTGTTGCAAAGATGATCTCTGGATTTGCCGAGCTCAAAATTCCAGCAGCGGCTGCTGAAGTGTATTTACAAAAAGTTCTATCCAATGCTTTGGCGACTCCAGATAAAGCATTGACAGGGCCGCTTGTCAGAAAAGATGCCGCCACGGTCGAAGCTAATTTGTCAGCATTAAAAAATGATCCTTATCAAGAAGTGTACAAAGCTTTTTTAAAAACTCTTTGGCCCGAGTATCCGCGAAAGTGAGGCCGCTATGAAAACTATTTTAGACTTTCATGAAAAGAAGATTAAAAACCAAAAGATCTCAATGATCACTTGTTACGACTACACTTTTGCACGGATTCTTTCGCAAAGTAATATTGATTGCCTGCTTGTCGGTGACTCCTTAGCCATGACGATGCATGGGCATAAAACAACACTGAATGCTTCGGTGAATATGATGGCCCTTCACACCGCTGCAGTCGTGCGCGGTGCAGGCGATAAATTTGTCGTAGGTGACTTACCATTTATGAGTTACCGCAAAGGTCTAACTGCCAACATGACCTATGTTGAAAAAATCATGAAGGCTGGTGCCCACGCTGTAAAGCTAGAAGGAGCTGCCGGAAATATCGAGCTGGTTCGCCACCTAGTCGATTCTGGCGTGCCAGTGATGGGTCATTTAGGTTTGACTCCGCAATCAGTCAATCAGCTGGGTGGATTTAAAGTGCAAGGCCGCGATGAAAAAGCCCAAAAGAAGATCAAAGAGCAAGCCTTGCAATTGCAAGATGCTGGTGCTTTTTCGATTGTACTTGAATGTGTCCCTTCAAAACTTGCAAAGGAAATCACTGCTTCGTTGGAAGTGCCTACAATCGGTATCGGTGCAGGCCCTGATTGCGATGGCCAAGTGCTGGTACTGCAAGACATGCTTGGCATGAACGAAGGCTTTAAACCCAAATTTTTAAAAACCTACTTTAATGGCTTTGATACCTTGAAAGATGTTTTTAACAATTACCATCAAGAAGTGACCATCGGTGCCTTCCCGACCGAGAAAGAGAGTTACTCATGACTACGGTTTTAAAATCCCCTCAAGAATTTAAATCCTGGCGTAAAAATATTAAGGGTTCGGTTGGTTTTGTGCCGACGATGGGTGCTTTGCATGCTGGTCATGAAGAGCTTTTAAAAAGAGCCCGCAAAGAAAACGATATTGTCGTTCTTTCTATTTTCGTAAATCCCACACAGTTCAACGATCCAAACGATTTACAAAAATATCCAAAGACATGGGAACAAGATTTAGCCATGGCTGAACGAAATGGCGTTGAAGCTATTTTCTATCCTCAGTACGACGAAATGTATCCGGATAAATATCGTTATAAAGTGAGCGAGAATGATTATTCTAATTTACTAGATGGCCAGCACCGTCCCGGGCACTTTGATGGTGTTTTATCTGTGGTGATGAAACTTTTTAATGTTGTAGCGCCAACCAGAGCCTACTTCGGCGAAAAAGATTATCAACAAATGACCTTAATCAAAGGCATGGTTGAAAGCTTTTTCATGGATCTTGAAGTCGTGCCCGTACCAACGGTGCGTGAAAAAGACGGCCTTGCAATGAGTTCACGCAACACTCGATTAACTCCCCAACAAAGGGACTTAGCTCCAGCTATTTATAAAACACTTATTGAAAGTAAATCGGCCGGAGAAGCCGCTTTAAAATTAGAAAACCTAGGCTTCGTTGTGGATTACGTAACTGATATCGGCAAACGCAGATTCGCAGCAGCCAAGCTTGGCGACGTGAGGTTGATAGACAATGTCGAAATCTAAAGTTCTATTTATTCTTACGGGCTCTATTGCTTGTTACAAAGCCTGTCATGTCATTTCACGGCTTGTGCAGAATAATTGCGACGTGCAGGTGGTAGCTACCCCATCAGCACTGCATTTTGTTGGTAATGCCACCATTGAAGGTCTTACGGGCAAACCTGTAGTGAGTGATATGTATGCTTCAGGCAATGTGATGGATCATATCCATCTTATGCGTTGGGCGGATGTGATTTTAGTAGCTCCAGCAACAGCAAGTTTTATTAATAAAGCAACACAAGGCGTTGGTGATGATTTAGTTCAAACTTTATTCTTAGCCCACGATTTCAAAAAACCTTTCCTTGTAGCCCCAGCAATGAATACAAGCATGTATCAGCATCCGGTCACGCAAAAATCGCTGAAGGCTTTAAAAGAGTTGGGAATTCAGATTCTGGATACGGCATCTGGGATTCTAGCGTGTGGCGAAGAAGGCTGGGGAAAACTCTTAGACCCGGATATGATCTTAAAACTAACACTTGAAGCTTTGAAACAACCGCAAAGTGCTAGTACTTCCCCGGCTTCATTGACTGTAAACCAAAAAATCAAAGTCCTAGTTACTGCTGGTGGCACGCAGGAACCGATTGATACAGTTCGTACCATCACGAACCTTAGTTCTGGCAGAACTGGAATCAAGTTAGCGGAATACTTAACCCAAATGGGTTTTGATGTGACTTTGCTGCAAGCCCACGGTTCTAAAAAAACTTCCAATGTCACTCGCAGCGATGTCTTTGTCAGCTTTGATAGCTTAAACGCAAAAATGAAACATTACCTGCAAAGCGAAGATTTCACCCATGTGATACACGCCGCCGCAGTTAGTGATTATTCGGTTGAATACATTGAAGTCGCCGGTGAAAAACATCGCCCTTTGGAAGTTAAAAAGGTCAGTTCAGACGCCGATAGCATGAGCATTCATTTAAAGCGCAATCCAAAAATCGTGGATCACTTAAAAGAATATTCAAAAAATAAAGATCTGCAAGTGATAGCATTTAAACTCACCAGCCACGCGACGCTTGAACAAAAACTGATGGCGGTGAAAAAACTTTTCTCAAACTCCCACGCTGATTTAGTTGTTCACAATGATATGACCGACATTGATATTTCTAGCGGAGTGCACAGATTTACCTTATACAGCCCGGAAAGCTCCGTCCCGTGCGAAAACCTAGACCGTTTGGCTAGTGAATTAGCCCAAGCTATTTTACCGAAGGAAACTATATGATCTTATGTCTAGATGTCGGAAACACTCAGATATACGCAGGACTTTTTGACAAAGACAAAATGCTGCTTTCATTCAGAAAGAACTCTAAAAGCGGAGCTTCCTCTGATGAGACCGGAATATTCCTAAGAAGTGCTATACGTGAGAATGGTTTTGATCCTTCAAAAATCACCAAGATCGCAATCTGCAGTGTGGTGCCAGAAGTGATATACTCATTACGTGGCGCTTGTATGAAGTATTTTAATATCAATCCATTCATCCTTCAGGCCGGAGTTAAAACAGGATTGAAAGTAAAATACAGAAATCCAGTGGAAGTCGGTGCAGACCGTATTGCCAATTCAATTGCGGCAACTCACCTTTACCCTGGAAAGAATTTGATTTTAGTGGACTTGGGAACAGCAACAACATTTTGTGCTGTGACTAAGGATAAGGATTACTTGGGTGGTTCCATCGTTGCGGGTTTACGCCTGAACATGGAGGCCTTAGAAAGCAAAACCGCCAAGCTTCCTTCAGTTGAAATCATCTCAATGCATGAGGCCTTGGGACGATCGACAATCGAAAGCATTCAGTCAGGTCTTTTTTACGGCCACCTAGGAACGATTAAAGAACTGAGTGAAAGAATCACTAAGGAATGTTTTCAAGATGAAAAACCTTTAGTGATCGGCACTGGCGGTTTTGCTTATTTGTTTGAAAAAGAAAAGATATTCGACGAGATCGTACCCGATTTAGTTTTAAAAGGTATGTTGATCGCTTTACAGTATAATACGTAAGGAATAAGAAAATGAATGTTTCAATGATGCGCGCAAAAATTCATAGAGCCACTGTCACAGGCGCTGATCTTGCCTATGAAGGCTCTGTCAGTATTTGCCCTGATCTTATCAAGGCTTCAGGTTTATTAATCAATGAACGCGTTGATATTTACAATTGTCACAATGGCGCACGTTTTTCTACTTACGTGATCTTGGGTGAAAAGGGTGAGATCTGCCTTAATGGTGCAGCGGCTCGCCACGTACACAAAGGGGATTTGGTTATCATCGTCGCTTATTGCGGATTATCTATAGAAGAAGCCCGTGATCACAAACCAGCGGTGGTTTTCGTTGATGAACAAAATCGCGTGACCGAAAAACGCACTGAAGATCGAAAGAACAATAAATAGTTTCTATATAAAATGCGGGAAAGTTATTTTCCCGCAGTTTGCGCTTGTGGATTTGCAGTGCCTTGGCAGTAAGGGTATTTCGCCATCAGCGCTCTTGTTTTTTGCGCTCCACTGATGTCACCGCCTCGTCTTTTATTCCAATCGTCATTTCTTAATGGACCCCAATAAGTTCCTTCACGTCCGCGGGAAGTCGGAGTCATCAGATTGTCGCGATTTTCAAGTTCCTTAGATAACAAATCGACGGCGCATTGAATGTTTTCGTTAGGTCTGTGCAAGTTACGGGCTTTTGGACAAACTGGCTTCCACACTTGGAATAATCCAATCGCAGTTCCATTTGGTGCATTTGGATTATCATTCACTGGGTTACATGAAGACTCTGAATAAGACATCGACATTAATACCCATACCCAATAAAGCTCGCGCTCGTTTTTAGACATCTTTGGATAATTCGGACACCAGGTTGTGATATCGCTAGGAACGTTATCACCGAACGAATTTGGTTTGTCTTTGATTTGTTGAAGAGCGTAGGAACCCCACGGTCCCAACTGACCTTCTTTGTTGATGAACTGGTGACAGCCTTTTTCAAAACCACTGATGTTCACGGCGGCTTCACTACCTACGCGTCTTGCGATCTCGCGATCCATGCCTTCTTCGTAAACGAATCCTTTTTCTTCACGAGCACGGTAGGCAGCATCACCCATGTTATAAGCGTAATCAGAAAGACCTTTACCTTGAGAACCCATGGCAGTTTGTGGCTGGCCACGGAACATGTTGGAACAAAAGCCAAAAATCAGTTGAAAGATGTTCTGCTTTTTCTGCGCATCAACCGCTGCTTCTGCTTGAGCAGCTTGTTGTTCCGCTAATTGCTGCGCTTGAATTTGCTGTTGCTGAATCATGTACTGCTGTTGCGCCTGCATTTGCGCGAAGGCTGCATCCGCATTGACGGTTTGCGCCAAAGAATTAAGCGGAAGAAAAAATAGCAAAATGAGCAGTCGTCTTATGTACATAGGAACTTTATCGGGATCTTTTAGAATCCTCATAAGCGCACGCAGAAATAACAGGACTAAGGTAATGAAACTGTGAGGATTTATAGGCTCTGCAACGCATCGCAAGGAATTGTTGGGATCACGTCAAGATCCACAAATTTTCTTGGAAGATGAAAGCTTAACGAATAAGTTTACGAAAGTTTCATCATTCTCGAGGGGGGAATTTATGAAGACGTTGCTTCTTTTTGGTTTGGCGTTTGTCACCACACTACTTGCATCGGTTCCTGGATTAGCCGCAAATTCCAGCAAAGAAATCCCCTACTACGGCGAAAAATTCTACAGAGATCTAGCAACCGGCGCTTCAAACGAAGCATTAAAATATAACATCAAAGCGGTTTTAAGAAGTTTCCATCTAGCAGTTCCTGGCACTTACGATCAGATCGTAGATCAATGTTCAGGAAGTAATTGTTATGGGCATGTTTCAATTGGATACGACAGCGCCCGCGTGTTCTTGATGGGTAAACACTACCTGATCCAACACGGACAATCTTACGCGGTGTTTGATGTGTACTGTGATATGGAAAGAAACGAGAGTGAATTCACTCACGGACATGAACCAGGCCCAGGACAAGTACCGGATAACACAATCATCAACGTAGAACATACATGGCCACAAAGCCGATTCTCTGGACGCCACAACAAAGGCACTCAAAAAGCCGACCTTCATCACCTCTACCCTACAGACTCTCAAATGAATTCAATCCGCGGAAATAACAATTTCGGCGAAGTAGCAAAAGACACGCAAAATCTAAAATGTAAGGCTTCTCGTTTCGGTCGCGCAGCTAACGGTAATAGAGAAATTTTTGAACCACCACAAAATCATAAAGGTAATGTAGCCCGCGCACTTTTCTATTTCTCTTTACGTTATGACTTACCAATTGATGCAAATGAAGAAGCTTTCTTAAGAAAATGGTCTAAAGAAGATCCAATTGATGAAGATGAGATCAAACGCAATGAAGAGATCTTAGATCTACAAGGTAACAGAAACCCATTTGTAGACTTCGCAAACCTTGAAGACAGAATTAACGACTTCTAGTTTTTAAGCTCAGAGATTTAAATAAAAAAAGCGCTCACCAGAGCGCTTTTTTTATTTCAGGATCTAAAAATCCAAATACTCCTTAAGTTCCTTTAAATGGTATTGCCACCCAACTTTAAAGTCTTTCATCACTTTAGCCCTGCGGTCTTCAGGCAAGGTTTCCCAACCACTGTGTTTTACTGTCAGGAAGGACTTCTTTTCTTTTGTTCCAATAGTAAACTTACATTCAGTCACTGCTGATCTTGGCCAGTCTTTTTCTTTCCAGGTAAAGGTGATTTCTTTTTTGTCTTTTACAGATAGAACTTTCCCGGATGCGACCTGTGGATTGCCATCATCATCTTCCCACTCTTCGCGGAAGGAACCGCCAACTTTTGGTTGAAGTTTGATGTCTTCTCCCCACCAGTTTTCCAGTTCATCTGAATCAGTCAGCGCATGCCACAATTCTCCTGGTGTACATTTAACTATGATGGAAAGTTCAATGACTTCTTTCATATCGACTCCTCGATGATCGTTGAACCCATTCTAGCCTAACCACTTGACCTGACAATGCTTTTCATGGAACTTCACGGTCATGGCACTGACACTTCTGCAATTACAATCCGGTTTTAAAGCTTATGGCGCAAAAGTTCTTTTTGAAGACGCCACTTTTGCTATTAATGAAGGCGAACACGTCGGTGTTATTGGTCCCAACGGCGCAGGTAAAACGACATTGTTTAAAATCTTAGTCGATAAAGAACACTTGGATTCCGGCATCGTTACGAAATCCCAGCAACTGCGCCTAGGTTACCTTGAGCAGGAATCCGACTGGAATATTGACGAGAAAGTCGAAGACTACTTGGCCAAAAACTGCATTAAACCATTATGGGAATTAAAGCAGTTCGGTTTAAAACTAGGTCTTAGCGAAGGCCATTTTCAATCGCACTTAAAGCAACTTAGCGGTGGTTACCGCATGCGGGTGAAGCTGTTATTTCTGATCGGCCAAGAACCCAACTTGCTTTTGCTGGATGAGCCAACAAACTTTTTGGATCTTGAAACCTTGTTAGTTTTAGAAAGTTTCCTGCAGGAATTTAAAGGCGCTTTTCTTTTAATTTCCCATGATCGCGAATTTCTTCGTCGCGTGACTGATCACATCTTAGAAGTAGAGTCCGGGGATATCGTGAAGTTCCCGGGAAGTTTGGATGATTATTTTGAGCAAAAACAAATGCTCGGCGAAATTCTGCAAAAACAAATCTTAAGCCAGCAGGCTAAAAGAAAATCCATCATGGATTTCGTCACGCGCTTTGGCGCTAAAGCGACGAAAGCACGGCAGGCGCAAAGCCGCTTAAAGGCTTTAGAAAAAATGGAAGTGATTGAAATGAAGGCGGCCCCTACGCATTCACACATTCATATTCCTCCGCCAAGTCCCACAGGAAAAACGATTTTAGAAGTTGAAAATGTTGATTGCGGCTACGGCGATAAAGTCATTCTAAAAAACGTATCGTTGCGTTTAGAGCGTGGGAACCACCTAGGTATCGTCGGTCTTAACGGTGCCGGAAAATCGACTTTGCTTAAATCCCTAGGTGAACAAATTCCCTTAGTGAAGGGTTCAATCAAATGGGGTCATCAGGTGAGCTTTTCTTACTTCGCCCAACACACGCCTGAAGCTTTAAACCCTCAGCACACCGTGCTTGAAGCCATGGCTTCTGCTGCCCATAAAGAAGTGACCCAACAGGAAGTTTTAAATATCGCGGGCAGCCTTCTTTTTTCTGGCGACAATGTTCACAAAAAAGTTCACGTGCTTTCCGGTGGGGAAAAATCTCGCGTGGCTTTAGGTCAGATCCTTTTACAAAAATCTCCCTTGTTATTACTGGATGAACCGACGAATCATCTTGATTTTGATACCGTCGAAGCCTTGACCACGGCTTTGGAAAAATATGAAGGCACGATCATCACCGTCAGTCATGATCGTGGTTTCATTGGACGGGTTGCCAACAAAATTCTTGAAGTGAATAACGGTTTACTGACTTTATACCCAGGCACCTATGATGAATACGTCTGGAGTTTGCAAAAAGGGTTTTTAGCTGATCGCACACTCGAAAAGTCCGATTCATCCGGCAAGCCTGTCCTCAAGGTCGATGAATCTGCCGCGAGTAAGTTTAACTATAAAGAAGAGCGAAAACGACTCGAGAGCTTAATTAAAAAGGCCCAGAAGCGAATCGAAGATAGTGACAAGAAGATTGCAGAACTAAGTCAATTAAGAGATTCTTTAAACAATTCTTTAATGACAGCGACAGGGGAAAAAGCCGCATCCTTAGCTAAGGATCTTCACCAACTAAGCAGTCAAATAGAGGAGCAAGAATCTTCAATGCTTCAGGCTATGGAAGAACAAGAGACTTCAGAGCAAGAGCTTAAAAAACTGACGGGGATCTGATGAAACAGTTTTTTCTTATTTTATTCGCCATGAATTTAAGTGCATGTTCCAGTTATTTCAAACGCCAAGAGTGCGAGAACATCAACTGGTTTGAACATGGAAAAAAAGTGGCTATGGCCGGCAAATGGCTGAATGCTGATTCCACAGTGAATGAATGTCGCAAAGTCGATGCTGAGATATCTGAATCCCAGTTGGATAAAGGTTTTAAAAGCGGTGTTGCTTCATACTGTAGTACTTCAAATGCTTACACTACTGGAAGAACTGGCGATTTCTATCCCCGTGAAATTTGTGAAGGCCCGCAGATCAATGTATTGTTAGCTGAACACAATCGTGGCGTTCGTGACTATTGTGCCAAGTCCAATGGCTATCAAGCCGGCACTTCTGGAAAAAAATATTTGAATATTTGCCCTAAAGATCTTGAGCCGGGATTTTTGCCTTCATACCGTAAAGGTCGCCTAAAATATGTAAAGGCTCTTATCGTAGTGAAAGAAGATGAAGTTGTTCAGCTTGAAAACAAAATGGGCAATATTAAATCTTCTTTGAACTATGAAAAAGGAAAGCTAGACGGACTAGAAAGACAGAAAAACTATTTAGAGTCTACTCGACCGCTTATGGCAGACGAAAAATCTCTGCAGCGTCAACTGTTGGAAAAACAAATTTCAAACTTGAATTCTGATGTGTCGACTTTAAGAAGCAAAGTGCAAAGTACAGAACGCGATATTTCAAATATGGAAAAAGAAAGAAACGAAAAGCTTAGCGAGATCACCGCGCTTAAGACTGAAATTCCCAGTTTAGAAGACTAATTTGGAACTCTGAACCACTCGATGGCATCAACAAAGGCTTTTGGCTGGTACGCTTTAGCCGGTTCGTGCCACAACACTTCTCTCCAACCTAGACTGCGGAAAGAAGGATTTTCTAAATCTCTTTTTTGAATGAATTCAAAGACGTTCACCACTTGTTCAAGCTCTGCTTTCTTAGTTAACAGCGATGGCAAGTGGAACTGCACAAAGGCAGTTCCCTTGTTTTGAGCGCCAAACCCCTCGGCACCTAGCTTTAAAAACTTTGAATAGAAGATTTCCTTTTTCTGATCACAATGATCAACCACTAAAAGTTTTTCGGTAATGTCAGCGTAATCCATCACGTATGAAAAATTATAACCACCGCATTTTTCAACTACCGTGCGACTGGCCTTGATTTGCCCGAAGGATTTCAACGGAATAGAATATCGCGATGGCAGCATCCAAATCTGATTTTGATCGCGCACGGCAATTTGCAAATGAGGGTCAGCCTTAGCTATTTTTAAAAACTGCTGAAAAACGGGGGATTTTTCTGAAAGCTCTACGGAGCTGACATATAAGACATCAAACACAGCTTCGGCAAAAGCTTGTTGAAAACCGTTAGATTGAAGTTCATTAGTGAAGTTAGTAACAAACAAGCGATGCACCTCCGACGTTTTCATCAAGCCGCCGGTGGAAACAAACGCACTGATATTCTTTATCGCTTCAGCCGCCCGTAATAATGCGATTCCGGATCCAGCGCTATGGTTGATCAATGGCAGCTGTGGGGATTGATCTGCTTTCATTAAGCCTGGAATATCTTGAATAAAGTTATAACGTTCTTTTGATGAAAGCGACTTATAGGACTCGATCCAGGACGTTACCAATAGCGGCCTTAAGCTCATTTCAACAACTTGTTGCTCTATAGATTCAAAGTTTCCGCTGTCGCATGGGCCATAATGCTCTGATTGTTTCCACGGTGATTCACAGTAAGCTAGGGTGGATTTAATAACATACGGCCACTTTACTTTTCTTAAGGCTGTTTTGATTTTGGTTTTAGGGTCACCGATATTAAGATCGCCCTCATTTAAAAACAAAATAAAATCAGTGATCACTTCTTCCATCAAATCTTGCTGGGCAAAAAGAGATTCGTTATTTTCCCGATACCAAATTTTAGTCAGAGCTTTTTCCACGTGGCCCGGGGCTTCCAATAAGCTTTCACCGATATAGATGTGACTTCCTTGAACACGGAATAAATAAGGTCTGTCACCAATGATAGTAAGCTGAACTTTGCGTTTAAAGGGCGCAATGCTTTCTAATAGCCGTTCGACTTGCTGAATGCGATAGGTAAAGTCCGGAATCTTTTCACCAAAATAGGTGCTATAAGCGGTCGGTTTATTTAAGGCGCAACGGTATATGGTTTCTGCGCCTTCAAGCCCCAGCCTGTCTATTCTTTCGACAACCTTGGATTCAATACAAAGCGGCCTCTTCGTCATGTGAAGAATAGAGAGGCTAAGTAGCCCAAAACACATAAAACTAAAGAAGGTCAGCCAACGAGCAAGCATCACAGATTGTGATTTGCAAAAGATAGACCTGTCTTACAGTTCCTGATTATTAGTTTTTATAAGTAAATCTGCCAAGGCCTCGCGGGACAGAGGTTTTTGTAAATATCCATCGAACCCTTCCGCTAAACATTTTTCTTCGTCACCCTTCATTGCATGGGCTGTCAAAGCCACTACCGGTCCTTTGTACCCTTCAGAGCGCAGAAGTTTCACTGCTTCAAAGCCATCCATAACCGGCATTTGAATGTCCATAAGAACCAGGGAATATTTCTGACCGCCACATTTTTCCACGGCTTCTTTTCCATTCTGGGCAACTTCTATTTTATCGGTTGCAATCCCCATTTTTTGCAAATAGCGCACGAATAAATTTCTGTTGTCTGGAGCATCATCAACAATCAATATTTTCTGAATATTTTCTAAACCAGCCACTGATGCTGTTGAACCTGATTTTTCTTTTGTTTGAACAGTTTCTACTTCAGTGTAGCTAATGGTGGCAATAAACGTAGTTCCCTGTCCCAGAGCGCTTTTATCCAAAATAACATCACCACCTAAAAGACGAGCTAATTTGCGCGATAGATAAAGACCTAAACCTGTTCCTCCAAAACGACGTGTCGTTGAACTTTCGGCCTGAGAAAACGCTTGAAACAGTTCTGAGCGCTTGTTTGGTGGAATGCCAATGCCAGAGTCTTCGATAATGAATTCAAGAACATGCTTTCCCGATTTTACTTCAAGCTTCACGTACCCTTTTTCGGTGAACTTAATGGCGTTGCCAATAAGATTAAGTAAGATCTGACGAAGGCGCGTGGGATCAGTTTTAATATAGCGAGGCAGATCATTAAACTGCGTTTTCAGCTCTATTCCTTTTTCCGCAGCTCGCACATTTAAAAGTTGTACGATATCTTTTAACAAGTCGGGCAGATCGAAATTTATTTTTTCAATTTGAATTCTTTCGGATTCTACTTTTGAAATATCTAGAATTTCGTCGACAATTTCCATCAGCTGTTGGCCGTTTCTTAAGACAGTCGAGATCAGCTCTTTTTGCGGATCATCTAAAAAATTATCTTCTTTAAGAAGTTCTGCATATCCCAACATTGCACCCAGAGGCGTACGGATTTCATGGCTCATGTTAGCCAAAAATAAGGTTTTAGAGCGACTGGCCTCTTGGGCTTTCATATAAAGCCTTGCATTGACTATAGCTGAAGCAAGACGACTGCTTAAGTCCTCGCTGAATACCAAGTCCATATGATTATAATTTTTAGTCTTAGAAATATAAGAAACAAGGCCGATCGGACTTTGCCCCGGTATTTTAAGGGCATTACGAAGGATGGACACTACTTCAAAAGGTCCTTTCACTTTTGCAGCATCACTTCCAAATGTCTCTTTGATGTATTCTTTGGTCGGAGTTCCAAAATCAATCGTCGACTCCCCTGTTCGCAAAACATTCGCAGGTCCCACTTCAGCATCCCATCGCATGGGATGGTCCTTAACCCACTGAGCGATGTATTCTTCGTCTGCGCGTTCTTTGCCGCCTACGTAAGTGACTTCGGTGTCACTTCTTTCCTCGTTCAGGATTTGCACGACACAGACGTCACACATGAACTCAACACTTTTTCTGATAAATTCCTGAATGGCAGATTCAATATCAAAGTCTTTGGAAATAGCAGCACTGACACTTGATAAAAAGGCCATTTGTTGAGCGCGCTCTTCAGCCGCATGCCGGGCTGCCTGCTCTTGTATCAAGGAAATTTTTTGCAACTCTGTTTCTTTTTTCTCAGTGATGTCTTCAGAAATCCCAAGTAAATATTCAGGTTTGCCGTCTTTATTAAACAGCGGGATTTTTTTTGTATGTAAAACGCGGATACCTTTATCCGTTTCAATAGGCTCTTCGGCGATATCAACGACCTTCGCTTTTTTTAAGACATCTTTATCTTTGGAAGTAAAAAAATCTGCCTGATCTTTGGGAAAGAAATCATAATCGTTTTTTCCCATCATCATGGAACGGGGAACCCCGATAAGATCCTCCCCTGCTTTATTAAAACGTACGAATCTAAGGTCCCTGGCATCCTTAACAAAAACCATATTGGGAATATTATCAAAAATGGCCTCTAGAAAAGCTTCGGATCTTCTAAGCTGTGATGTTCGTTCGTTCACCCGCTCTTCTAATTCCTGTTTGGATCTTTCCAATTCTTCTTCCGCTTTTTTTCGAGCGGATAAGTCCAAAATCACACCTATAATTTTATTGTCATCTAAATAGCTTAAGCCCACTAAAACCGGAATTACCGTTCCGTTTTTATGCACATATCTTTTTTCGATGGGCTCAGAGGAGGTTTTTAAATTTGAAACTTCTTGTGCTCTTTGCACTGATTTTTCAACATCTTCAGGCAAGGTGATCTTGGACCAATAGAGTTCACCTTTTTCAAGTTCTTCGCGAGTGTAGCCAACCAGATTTAGAAAGTAACTATTGGCTTCAGTGATTTTTCCCGACAGATCCCCAAGGACGATACCAACAACGTTGGATTCAAAAATCGTCCGATAATTTTGTGCAATGCCATTATTCGAAGATTCTGCCATAGAATCAGTCTACGCCTGCGAATAGGGGCTTTCAAATCAATTGCCTTAAAGGTATTGAACGTACTCAGTGGCCGCATTTTTGCTGAAAAACAATAACCGCCTAAGTTGGAGCGGTAACTTTTCCCAAGGGTTTTAAGACGCCCACTTTTCCTACTTTAGAGGGAAGAGGATGTTGAATTTTCTCAGCTACCATGGGGTTTAAATCGACGAGCTTATTTAGATCAAGACCCGTTTTAATACCCATCCCGTGAAACATGTAAACCACATCTTCGGTGGCTACGTTTCCAGTTGCACCCGGAGCGTAAGGACAACCGCCAAGTCCACCTAGACTTGTGTCGAAAATTTTTACTCCGAGTTTATAGGCAGCAAGAATGTTCGCCAAAGCCTGTCCGCGAGTATCGTGAAAATGCCCTGCCAACTTTTTAACAGGAACTACTTTTTTGAGTTTTTTAAACATGGATTCAACTTGGCCCGCATTCGCAACACCAATAGTGTCACCAATGGAAATTTCATAGACGCCCAGCTTATTCATTCTCTGTGCAAGTTTAATTACTTTAGCTTCAGAAACTTTTCCTTCAAAAGGACAGCCAAAACAAGTCGACAAATAACCGCGAACTTTAATTTTGTGTTTTTTTGCTAAGGCCATTACAGGCTCAAAACGCTTAAAACTTTCATCAATGGAACAATTGATATTTTTTAAAGAAAACGATTCAGAGCAAGCCGCAAAGATCGCCACTTCCTTCACGCCACTGGCAATGGCATCAAGCATGCCTTTTTCATTTGGAACTAAAACTGAAAATTCAGTCCTTTTGGGAATGGCACCTTGTTTTACCAATGCAAAAGTCTGCGCCACGATTTCAGCGGTTCCCGCCATTTGCGGAACCCACTTTGGTGAAACGAAAGCTCCAACCTCCAGGCGCTTAACGCCAGCGTTGGTCAGACGACGGGCGATTTCCACCCGTGTTTCAGCATCCAAAACGGTTTTCTCGTTTTGTAAGCCATCTCTTAATCCCATTTCAACAATCGTGACTACGTTTTTCATAGAGGCTTTCTTTTATCTATGCCTGCTCGGGTTGAATCTTAACTAATAATTTCCCTAAGGCCACCTGCTCACCCACAGAGCATTGAATTGAATCAATAACTCCAGCGATATCAGCCTTAAGAGTATACTCCATCTTCATCGCTTCCATGACTAAGACAGATTGGCCAGCTTGAATACTAGCCCCTGGGCTAACTAAAATCTTCGTCACTTTACCCGGCATTGGCGCAACAATTTGATCTGAAGAGCCTGAAGCACCGCCTTTTTTGCGCCCCTTCTTACCGGCTGCAGTATCGATTGTGAAAGTTCGACCGTTTAAGTGAACCCATAAGGTTCCTTTAAGAAGCTGTGCTTGAACTTTGTGATCAACACCATCGACGCGAATTTTCATTTCCATTAGATACCTCTCCAGTAAGAAGCCCAAGGTGATTGAGACGCCGTTCCTTGATCACTTCCTGCACCTCTTAAATGCGCCAAAGCGCCGTCAGCAATTTTCTTATCAAGCTCTGATAGTGCAGTCTCTTTAATCGGTTCGCTAAAGTATGTTTCAATAAATCGCGTCGTCATTGTGCCCATCACAAATTCTTTATGGGATAGAATTTCGATTAAATAAGGAATATTAGTGTGAACACCAAAGACCACCGAATCTTGCAATACTTTGATCATTTTTTGAATGGCGCGCGGACGGCTTTCATCCCACACGATTACTTTTGCGATCATCGGATCGTAGTAAGGAGTGATTGTGTCACCTTCGTCGAAGCCATATTCATAACGACGACGAGGACCTTCAGGCCATTCTACTTTTCCCAGCAAGCCAGTTGAAGGCACGCCACCAAGGTATGGGTTTTCTGCATAAATACGGCATTCAATAGAATGACCGCGAGGCACACGAATTGATTTTGGATCATGAACGAATTCGCCTTGCGCGGTAAGAATTTGCATCTTTACCAAATCAACACCCAAAACTTCTTCCGTCACTGGATGTTCAACTTGTAAACGAGTGTTTACTTCTAACAAATAGAATTCACCGTCTTGCAAAAGAAACTCAACTGTTCCCGCACCTTTGTAATTTCCTAAAGTCGCGATTGCACAAGCTGCTTCCCCCATGCGTCTACGAAGATCTTCTGTTAATGACGGCGATGTTGCTTCTTCGATGATTTTCTGGTGGCGACGTTGAACCGAGCATTCACGATCAAAAAAGTGTTGAACGTTGCCAGTGCTGTCACCGAAAACTTGGAACTCAATGTGTTTTGCGCGATCCAAATATTTCTCTAGGAATACTTTTGGTGATCCAAATGCACTTGCAGCTTCACGCTGTGCAGATTCAATTAATTCCCCCGCTTCCGCAGAAGATTTAATTAATTTCATACCGCGACCACCACCACCGGCAGCGGCTTTAACGATAACTGGAAAACCAATTTTTTCAGCCTGGGTGATAAGGTGAGCAACATCTTGGTTTTCACCTTGATAACCAGGCACTAAAGGCAGTCCTGCTTTTTTCGCCAGTTCCTTACAGTGAACTTTATCACCTAAAGAACGGATAGAATCAGCAGAAGGACCAATGAAGACCAAGCCTGCTTTAGTTACAGCTTCAGCAAAATCAGCATTTTCTGAAAGGAAACCAAAACCAGGATGCACAGCTTGGGCTCCGCCAGCTAGCGCCCCATCAATATTGGCTTTGATGTTTAAATAGCTTTCTGCCGTTGGCGCGGGACCGATGCACATTGTTTTAGTC
This sequence comes from Bdellovibrio bacteriovorus, assembly GCA_041888585.1. Lineage (GTDB taxonomy): Bacteria > Bdellovibrionota > Bdellovibrionia > Bdellovibrionales > Bdellovibrionaceae > Bdellovibrio > Bdellovibrio bacteriovorus_I. The sequence goes on from CP168971.1 coordinate 3,131,143, forward strand.
GCCATACGGTAAGCACGCGAATTGATATCTGCTTCTGAATGTAAAAGAACTGTTTCAATTCCTAGTTCTTCGCAGGCTTTGATAATTCGAACTGCGACTTCACCGCGGTTTGCTACGGCGATACGGGTAAACTTAGTCATTATTGAGATCTCCATGAAGGTTCACGTTTTTCAAGAAAGGACTTTAAACCCTCTTGGCCTTCGGCGCTGGCGCGACGTTCAGCAATCAAATTCGTTGTGGAATTACGCTGCTGATCCCACGTCATATGATCGATATTGTTTAAAAGTTTTTTAGTAGCTCTGACTGCTTCGGGTCCGCACTGCAAGTAACCGTGCAAAACTTTTTGCACAGCTGTGTGGCCTTCGCCTGCGGGCACCACTTCAGTGACTAATCCAGCTTGATGCGCGACGTGCGGATTGAATACCACGCCAGAAAGCATTAACGGGCGCACTTTTCCTGGGATAGCCTTTTTAGAAACAAAGGAGCTGATCACAGCCGGTGCAATTCCAAGCTTCACTTCACTAAAGCAGAACTGAGTTCCTTCTTCAGCAACTACCTCGTCACAAACTGCCACTAAACCCAAGGCACCACCAAAGGCAGCGCCATGGACCAAGCCAATAACAGGCAAAGTGCAGTGTGCGATAGATTCAAACATGTGGAATAGCTTTAATGAGTCATCCTGATTTTGTACGAAAGAAAAGTTCACCATTTCTTTCATCCAGTTCAAATCGGCTCCGGCACAGAAAACTTTTCCTTCACCTTGCAAAACGACCGCACGCAAATCTGTGCGCGTGTTAAGGTCATGGAAAATTTTTGTTATTTCGGCAATCATCTCAGGGTTAAAAGCATTGCGCACATCTGGGCGATGCAATTTAACGTAAGCGACGTGATTAAGTTCTGTAACAACAACAAAAGACATAATTACATCCTAAAGACGCCTTGGGATTTTTCGCCCCAAGATTTGTTTAAGCTTGCAGCAATACCCAATGCAAGAACACGACGAGTGTCTGCTGGATCGATGATGCCATCATCCCACAGACGGGCTGATGAATAATAACAAGAGCTTTCTTTTTCGTATTTTTCAAGCGTTGGACGTTTGAACTCTGCTTGCTCATCAGCTGACATCGTTTGTTTTTTCGCTGCCATCTGATCCATTTTTACAGTCAATAGGACGTTCGCCGCTTGTTCACCACCCATGACGCTGATCTTAGCATTAGGCCACATCCACATTTGACGAGGTTGGAAGGCTCTTCCGCACATTCCATAGTTACCAGCACCATAAGATCCACCAATCACTACTGTGAATTTTGGAACATGGGCATTAGAAACGGCCATAACCATTTTTGCCCCGTGCTTAGCAATTCCTTCGTTTTCATATTTTTTACCGACCATGAACCCCGTGATGTTTTGTAAGAAGATCAGAGGAACTTCACGCTGTTCGCAAAGCTCAATAAAGTGCGCCGCTTTTTGCGCACTTTCGCTGAACAATACGCCGTTGTTCGCGATAATTCCTACTGGCATACCCCAGATGTGGGCAAAACCAGTCACCAATGTTTTTCCGAACAAAGGTTTAAATTCATGGAAGCGGGAACCATCCACGATACGCGCGATAATTTCACGAACATCAAACGGAACACGGCTGTCTTTAGGAATCACTCCGTAAATTTCTTTGCTATCAAATAGTGGCTCTTCTACCGGCATCATTTTTAATTCAACAGCACGTTTGTGATTTAAATGAGCCACGATAGAACGAGTGATTTCAATCGCATGTTGGTCGTCTTCAGCAAAGTGATCTGTCACACCACTATTTTCGCAGTGAACTTGCGCTCCACCTAGTTCTTGCGCATCAACCACTTCGCCTGTCGCCGCTTTTACTAACGGTGGACCACCCAGGAAAATAGTTCCATTTTCTTTTACGATCACTGTTTCATCACTCATCGCTGGCACATAGGCACCGCCAGCAGTACACGAACCCATGACTACCGCGATTTGCGGAATGTTTGCTGCTGACATGCGAGCTTGATTATAGAAAATGCGACCGAAGTGATCTCTATCCGGGAAAACATCTGCCTGCATAGGCAGGAAAGCACCACCAGAGTCTACAAGATAAATACATGGCAGACCGTTTTCAAAAGCCACCTCTTGCGCACGCAAATGCTTTTTCACCGTCATCGGGAAGTATGTACCACCCTTCACAGTCGCATCATTGGCTACGATCATAACTTCAGTGCCATGAACGACACCGATACCCGTGATAACACCAGCTCCAGGGGCTTGGCCTTCGTACATGTCCCATGCTGCCAATGAAGAGAACTCTAAAAATGCCGTGCCTTTATCAAGCAAAGCTTCGATACGTTCGCGCGCCGTTAATTTGCCACGCGCTTTATGTTTTTTAGTCGCGTCTTCACCGCCGCCTTGTTTTACCAAGTTCACGCGCTCACGCCATTCGTTTACAACATTCATCATCGCTTCGCGATTGGCTTTGAAATCAGCAGAGCCTGTATCAATATGACTTTCTAAAATTTCCATTTACTCTAACCTTGGCCGCCCAATGCAGGCATGTGTTTAAAATTCAGATTCAAGCGGATCTCAGCGATGGCTTGTTCGTGTTCGTCAAAAACTTTCACCTCAGCTTCTGCCTTGGCTTCACGGTTATCACGAACTTGAGTTAAAATAATTTCGCGGCTTTGCTCGGAAAGTTCCAAGCGCAAACGACATTCTTCACTGCAAGTTTTAAAGAAATTTGCTTCTGTGTGCGTAACAGTGATGTGAAAACCACCAATCGGCGCATGTCGCATCCACAAAAGCTTTGCAGCTTCAATAGCTGCCGTCATCAGTGCGCCTTCGTGCAAAGAGTTTTCTTCGCTCATATTGCGAGTGCGTGCTGGAATTACCATCTCAACTTGAGTGTCAGAAAGACGAGAAATTCGTAAACCCATCCCTGCGGAAAAAGGTCGTACAATATCCAGCGCATAACTAAGCGCGGCATGTGAGGCTTTTGGCGATATCTCTTCTAACAAAGCTGCCAAATCAGCGGCCCCTAAGCGAATTCCACGATCTTCGAGCTGAGTTTTCAAACCGTCTTTTGCACTTTGCAACTGTTGTCGCAAGTTTTGCTCAAGCTCAATCCCCTTTGACATTAAGATTGTCAGCCATTGCTGATTCATGAGATATCCTCTCTGGTCTGCACCTGTTGCAGAGTAGCTGTTGAAAAAAACGAAATATCATGCTCGGATAAGGTTGTCAGTTTTAGAACACTGAGTAATAGAGAGAGGACTCTAGAAATGAAGAAAATTGTTAGTCTCATCGTTTTCGTTGCCGCCCTCGTATGGACTTGGAACGTTATTCACACTTCAGAAGCCGTAGGATTTGAGACGCACTCCGGCATTCAGGTGAAATTGGCAGAACTTATCGGCAACACTTTGGTTACTAAAAAGCCAAACGCTAAAGACCTTACAATCATGAGACTTTGGACTGAAACTTTAAGCGACAACAAAGTGCGCGCTACATTCGCTTACAAATTCGTTGAACCAACTGAAGACGGCGAAGAGTTAGAACAAGTGATCGAAGGTGAAGCTGTGCTTTACCGTGAACCATCGGAAGATTCAGACGTTGATAAATGGACTTTGCAATCTGTTAAAACTACGAACGATATCGTAGTTTTCACCGAAGGCTCTACAATCACTCCGGGCGAAGAACCTGAAGAAGCAGCGACAGAAACTACAGGCGAAACACCAGCGGCGACTCCAGCTCCTACAGCAACTCCTGCTGCAACACCAGCAGCCCCTAAAACAGAGCACTAATGCCTATTCCCACTCAATTTGTGCAAATTGATGAAGAGGGATTTGGACTGAGCCGCGAGGTTCGCATCCAAGACCCTCTTGTGGGACAAGAACTTCTGCAAAATTTAAAACTTCACGAAGGTGGAACATTGATTTCCACTATCGGTGCTACACCGGTTATCGTTGAAGCTTTCGACGAACCTTATATCGCTACAAATGTTCACCTAAAAAACAACTCCTGGGAAATCAGTCTTCCTTATGGTGTTCATTATGCGTTTGAACTTGAATCTCTTTCGCTTGATGAATGGGATCGTTTTCACGGCTATACTTCAAACAAAATTCCCTTTGTTTTCTCGCGCAAAGCTCAAGCGGAATTTTTTAATTTGCTGGATGAATACGGCGATGATTACATCGAGTTTCAAGGTCAACAGATAGAAATTCCAAACTATTGGCAGCCGAAAAAAGAAGTCGAAAAAGAAAAGTTTTGGACTTCCATTTACGAGGAAGAAAAAAATCCAGGATGGAATTTAGGCGAACCCGCTGAAGCATTAAAAGACATGCTTCCTCGTCTGAAAATCTCTCGTTCCCGAGTTTTAGTTTTGGGTTGCGGCGAAGGTCACGATGCTGCTTTATTTGCGGCGGCAGGGCACTTTGTTACGGCGGTAGATATTTCGCCAGTGGCTTTAGAGAGAGCTAAAAAACTTTACGGTCACTTAGAAAATATCACATTCATGGAAGCAGACTTATTCAAACTTCCCCAAGACATGGATCAATCTTTTGACATTGTTTTCGAACACACCTGTTATTGCGCGATTAATCCGATCAAAAGGCAGGATTTAGTCAAAACTTGGAATCGCCTTTTGGTAAGTGGCGGTCATTTAATGGGTGTTTTCTTTGCCTTTGAAAAACGCCAAGGTCCCCCTTATGGTGGAAGCGAATGGGAACTTCGCCAACGCTTAAAAGGTCACTATCAACCGATCTTTTGGGGCCGCTGGCAAAAGTCAGTCCCAAGACGCCAGGGAAAAGAACTCTTCGTTTATCTAAAAAAGAAGTAGGAATTTATGCATATCGAATTCACCCAAGCCGATGACAGTCATGTGGAAAGTCTTGTGGAGCTTGTGAATTCAGCTTATCGCGGAGACAGCTCGAAAGTGGGCTGGACCACGGAAGCTGACATTCTTGGCGGCCAGCGCGTCGACAAACAAGGCATCACTGATTTAATTCACAAAGACGGTTCGATTGTCCTTATCGCTGAAGACGACGACACAGGAAATCTTGTGGGTTGTGTTCACTTGGAACACCAAGATGAAAAATGTTATCTGGGAATGTTAACTGTCGATCCCAAACTGCAAAAAAAGAGCATAGGGAAAATGCTATTGGCAGAGTCAGAAGCACTTGCACAATTTTGGGATTGTAATACCATTTTTATGACGGTGATTTCTGTACGTAAGGAACTGATTGCTTGGTATGAAAAGCATGGGTTCCGTTTGACCGGCGAAAAGAAACCTTTTCCATACGGTGATGAGCGTTTCGGAATTCCGAAAGTGGAAAATCTTGAATTTGTGGTTCTTGCTAAAAAAATCTAAGTTCTTCTTTTTCCAAGGAGGGAAAAATGATGATCAAGGGATGGATCCTTTGTCTTCTATTGGTTTTTTGCGCTCAATCTCAAGCTAGAATTCATATTCCGAGCGACAAGAATGTTTTAAGTGAATTCGGTAGCTGCAAACCCGACTACCTCCCCGCCAATTTTCAAATATCTGTTTGGAATATTAAAAAAGGCTCAGAAGGCGTACGCTGGGCCCGCGACTTTGCCTCTTTAGTTCAGCGTTCAAATTTAGTCTTAATTCAAGAATCCATGCTTGATGCTTTCGTCCCAGCCATAGCTTTAAACCAAAAAGGTTACTGCTGGAATTTTGCTACAAGCTTCATTGATAACGATAACAACCCAACAGGGGTTATGAGTGGCGGTCGCACCAAGGCGTTATCGGTTCATTATTTACGAAGTCCCGGCAGAGAACCCATCTTACACACCCCTAAAATGACTTTGATAGAAGAGTTTGCCATCGCCAATCACCCCGAAACACTTTTAATTGCCAATATTCATGCCCTGAACTTTGTCAGTAACGAGACCAACCGCGAACATATTGATCAAGCTGCGGCCTACTTAAAAAAACACAAAGGCCCCATGATATTCGCTGGTGACTTCAATACCTGGAATGGGAACCGCCTTTCAGCTACAGATGCGATCATGAATTATCTTAAGTTAAAGAAAGTAGTTCTTAAAAACGATAGTCGTGGTCGTAAGTTAGATCACATCTATATCCGCGGGTTTGATGCTTTAGAGGCGGAAATTCTTAACGACATCGATAGCTCTGATCACAAACCCCTGACAGCGGTTCTACGCCTTAAATGACATAGTTCTTCGAAATTCATTTTCAGCATAATAACTTTAGATCTATGTATTAAAAGTTTTTGCTGAAACAGCGCATAGTCTCCTCTTTAGGAGGTAACCATGTCTGTGAAAACTGCTGTAGTCGCACTTTTGGGAATTTTTGTTACTTCATTTTCTTTCGCTGATCAGATGGGACCTAACGGCGATAAATTCTATGAAGAGGCTGCGCACTTTGAAAACGCGTGTCAGCCAGATTCATGCAAAGCGCCCTATTCAAAACAAATCGTCTATAATCAGAAAGCCAAGCTTAGTAAGCTATCTGAACCTGTGAAGGGCGTTCTTCGTGGCATCGCCGCTGAACAAGCCCAAATCTGGGGTGATACTATTTTGGAGGGCGATTATTATTCTACGGGTCGCACTCGCTTAGATGGTGTTGTTGCTTATTACAAAAACGACGTTCTAGTGGGTTATAAAATCCAATACTCTGAAAAAGCTTGGTACACAGGTGATTGTGGCTTTGATGGTACTCGAGAAACTTTAAAAAATTGCAAAGAGGGCCGAATTGTCGAAGGCAGTTACGTTTCCTCTGACACGCAAACCTATTTTAGCGACGAAGAACGTTACGCTGAGTTTTCTTTTCAAACAAACTAGAATATAGTCGCCGCCATGGCGATAGTAATTGAAACCGAGAACCTTAGCCGCGTCTATACGACCTATCAGAAACCTGAAGGCTTCGTAAATTCCTTACGCGGATTTATCAATCGAAAAAATATTTCCAAGGTGGCGCTTGAACCGACCACCTTGAAAATTGAATCAGGACAGATCGTGGGCTTAGTCGGTGCTAATGGTGCCGGTAAAACCACTTTGCTAAAAATGCTTTCAGGTCTTGTAACTCCAACGAGTGGTGATGCCAAAGTGTTGGGTTACCGTCCTTGGGAAAGAAAAAACGAATACCTTCGCCAAATCAGCATCTTGTTAGGCCAAAAGAATCAATTATGGTGGGATATTTCACCGGCGGATTCATTTTCTTTGCTTGCTAGGATCTATGATCTTGATGTGAAAAAAGCCCGAGCCCGGGTTGATCATCTGGCTCAGATGCTTCATTGCACCCACGTCCTACATACGCAACTGCGCCGTTTAAGTTTGGGCGAGCGTATGAAAATGGAAATCATCGGGGCCCTTTTACATGAACCGCAAGTATTATTCCTAGATGAACCGACTATCGGCTTAGACATCGTAGCCCAAGAAACCATTCGCGAATTCTTAGATGAATACGTAAAAGAAAAAAGCCCGACAGTGATTCTAACCAGTCACTATATGGATGATATCGCCAAACTTGCTGACAAGCTTTTACTGATCAGCAAAGGCAATATCGTCTATGAAGGCACAGTTCCTGATTTCGTAACTAAGTCCAATGCTGAATTAGCACAAAACGAAGAGGTAGATTTTGAAGACGTCATTCGTCGCTTTTTGGAGACGGAATCTCGCGTTCGCTAATTTAGCGATCGTCTCTAATTTAGAATATCGCCTTAACTATTTCGTTGATGCGATACTGCAACCTATGCTGACTACAGGTATTGAGATGCTATTGTGGTTTGCGATCTTTGCAGGTGCTGCAACGACTGAAATCGCTGGTTTCGGTAGAGAGTACTATCTTTCCTACGCTCTGTGGGGCGCATTCTTTGCGCGCATCTGCACAAGCTGGATGTATGAATACCGAATGATTCAAGAAATTGATTCTGGCACAATCAATAGCTTACTGACTCGCCCGATGTCGTTTTATGAATATTATTTTTCACAGCTCATGGGCTATAAATTCATTACGACGATTGTTTCAATGACTATTCCTGTGTTGGCGGTGATGCTCTTTGACTTACCCACCCACTTTGAACGCCTGCCTTTAGCTTTTGTTTTGGAATTTTATTATTTAATTTTGGTGCACTCTTTAAGTTTTTTAGTCGCGACCTTGGCTTTTCATTTCAACAAAGCCCACGCCTTGACTGGAGCTAAAAACTTAGCCCTGTGGCTATTTACTGGCGAACTTTTTCCATTGGATTTAATGCCTGAACCTTTTAAAAGTATTGTACTAGCTTTGCCATTCAGTTCTGGTGTTTACGTTCCAGTGGGTTACATCACCGGACGCCTTGAAGTGGGATCGGTTATGCAAGCTTTTGCCTCGGTTACGGTCGGCATTGTGGTGATTAATCTATTGGGACTATGGATGTGGCGCCGTGGAGTCAACACTTACGCGGGAACAGGTGCTTAAAGCATGGCTCAATTAAAAAAATATTTAACCCTCTATATTGCGTTGTTTCGTACAAGCTTCATTGCAGATCTAGAATACCGCGTGAACTTTCTTACGCGTATTGTGACGGATATATTCTGGTATTTGGCGCAAATCTTAACTTATGAGGTTTTATTTCATCACACCGAAAAAATTGGCGACTGGAATCTAGCGCAAATGCGGGTTTTTCTAGGAATCGTTTTTGTCGTTGATGGAATCTACATGATCATCTTTTCAGAAAACCTGGATTCCTTTTCAGAAAAAGTTCGTAAAGGCGATTTGGATTTGCTATTAGCAAAACCAGTAAACTCCCAGTTCATGCTGAGCTTGCAAAAGGCTTCAACAGCAATGATTGGAAATCTTCTGCTCGCATCAGGATGGTTCATCTATAGCCTTATCCACTATCCTGATTTCCAGTGGATACGTTTATTATGGTTGCTAGTGCTAATTCCGTGCGGTCTTGCGGCACTTTATACGGTTCGCTTTATGATTGCATCCACAGCCGTGATCTTCGCCCGATCTGAAAACTTACAGTTTATTTGGTTTCAGCTTTATCGTTTAGGCATGCGTCCTGATTCTATTTATGTCCCGTGGTTTAAATGGATTCTTTTAACCGCACTACCTGTTGGCGTCATTGCCAGTGTGCCATCCAGAGCTTTACTTGAAGCCCCTGATTATCTGTTATTTGGCTGGGCTATTTTACTTTCAGTGATTTTGATTTATTCATCTAACAAATTTTGGAAATATGCGCTGAAGTTTTATTCTAGCGCTAGCTCCTAAAGAAAGGTCGTCCCAATGATTAAAATTTATGGTTCCGCAAGATCAAGTGCAGGTCGCTGTTATTGGATGCTTGAAGAGCTGCAACTTCCGTATGAAGTGATGCCTTTAAACATGAGAGAAAAAGAACACAAGTCCGAAGAATATTTGAAAATCAATCCCAACGGAAAAATCCCCGCTATCGTTGATGGCGACGTGACTGTTTGGGAATCCATGGCGATTACTAGCTACTTGGCTAAAAAATATCAATCTCCACTAGCACCAAGAACACCAGTTGAGGACGCTCATATGATGCAATGGAGCTTCTGGGCCTTAGTTGATTTACAAAAGCCAGCGGTAGATTGGTTGATTCAAGAAATGTTTGTTCCTGAAGATAAAAGAAATCACCAAGTGATCGAAGACGCTAAAAAAATCATTCCAAACTATCTAAAAACTCTTGAAAGAGGCTTGGAAGGCAAGACCTATCTGGTGGATGAAAGATTCACAGTGGCTGATTTGAACGTAGCTTCTGTTGTTCATTTGGTTAACAGCTTAGGTATGGACTTAGCTCCGCACAAAAACATCGACAGATGGATGAAGGCTTGCAAAGACCGCCCGGCTTTTCAAAAGTTAGCAAAAATGCGCGAAGCTTAAGAAATTAGTAAATGGCAGTTTCCTGTGAATTCAGGAAACTGCTTTTTCTTAGAACGCTAGTTTTTCAAAAGCTTTTACTTTTTGATTGATCACTTGGATAGATTTTTTCCAAAACTCGGGCTTTCGAATATCTTCACCAAGATGCTTTTGCACCAAGTCTTCCGCACTCATTCTGCCCGTATCACGCAAAATATCGATATAAGTTTGCATAAACTTTGCGCCCAAGTCTTTACGACGAGCATAGATGCTCATGCTAAATAGGTATCCGAAAGTGTAAGGGAAGTTATAGAAGCTTGTCCCTGCCATGGCGAAATGAAGTTTTGAAGCCCAGAACATTTTATCATTGCGACTTAATGTAGGACCATACCATTTCGTCCAAGCATCATCGGTTAATTTTGAAAGCTCATCAGCACTTAACGCGCGCTTAGCTCTTTGTTCATAAAAGCTCTTTTCAAAATCAAATCGCGCCGGAATATTTAAAAGGAAACTCGTAGCTCCTTCGATTTCTCCCCAGGCAAATTCAATCTTTTCTTCTTTTGTAGAGGCCTCTTCAATCAAAACATCATGTAAAACAGCCTCAGCAAAAATACTCGCTGTTTCAGCCAGGGTCATAGGGTAATAGGTTTGTTTACGAGGCAGATCACGCATCACCCAAGAATGGAAAGCATGACCAAGTTCGTGCGCTAAGGTTGAAATATCACTGTTAGAACCCATGAATGTCATAAACACACGCGGTTCACGTTTCTTAGGAAAACCAGTGCAGTAAGCGCCGTTGCGCTTCGTTGGCAGAACGCGAGCCTCAATCCAGCGGTTGTCGGCCATCATTTTTACAAACTCACCCATCTTTGGATCAATTTGTCTGAATGAATTTTCAATCAACACCAAAGCTTCGTCATAAGAACGCTCTTTTATACCACCAGAAACCGGGCTTTGCGCTAATAGATCCCAAGGATCTAAAGCAGACTTACCCATCACTTTCGCCATCAACGTAGCAGCCTTACGACTTTCGTGAACGTTGTCATAACAAGCCGTCAGCATCGCTTCTAAAGTGTCTTTTTCAATACGAGTTTGTTGAAGAGCGGTATCAAGGAAATAAACTTGTTTAGAGTAAGAACGCTTCTTATTCACTTCATGGCGCCAACCTGAAATAGAATTCAAAATAGAAGCCGCAGTTTCTTTTTGTCCACTCCAAGCATCTTGAATACTTTCCCAAGCAACACGACGAATTTCAGGATCTTGATTACGAATCAACGCACTCGCATGCGCAAGTCCCACAGTCTCAGTGCGATCAGCAAACTTCATATGACATTTCATCGTGCCACTTAAAGTAGTGTAAAGCTCTCCCCAAGCTCGTAAACCCGGAGTGCTTACTGCTTCAAGCAAAGCCTCTTCATTATTAGACAAAACGGTCTCACGAAGTTTACGAGAATGACGCCACAAAAATTCACTAGGCGCCACTTGCGGATGCGCAAGCAAGGCAGTCAAAGTTTTTTCAGAACAACGAATAATAAAATTATCAACAGGAACAAAAGCCTGAGAACTACGAGAACTCAAAGCACTCAACTCTGAACGTTTAGCCTTAGCACCTTCATCAGTAGAATCCACCGACAGCACACAATTAAGGTAAGTCCCCATATTCCAAGCAAGAACCCCAGCCTCTTCAGCATCAATAACAATAGCCTGAAGCTGGTCAACCAATGCACTCGACAATTCCTGACCACTATCAAGCGTCGAAGAAAGTTCCGCAGAAATCTGAGCAACTCGCTTTTCAAGCAAAGCGGTCTTTTGCGAAACCAATTCAAAATCAGCCGCAAATTCAGAAGAATTATAAGAAGGATATTCCGATTCAATATTCCAAGCCATTTTTTCCATAGCCAAGAACCCTACTCTTTCAAGCCGGTTGAGAAAACAAAATAAAAGATAGACTGCAAAATCCCAACCCACGAGGCCCGCAGGGACGAGAAATGCGACTTCCGAAAGAAGAGTCAGAATAAAAACGAGGAACAAGGGTTGACGAGAAAGGTTCAGCCGCAAGGCGGAGGTGTTTTTTCGCAGCGGAGGTGTGGCAGCGCCACATCGGAGCGAAGGAAAAATGCCGACAACGCAGTCGGATGGGCCTTTATCGTCGGCCCGCTTAAGGAAGGTGGGAATTAGGTTTTGCTATAAGCCGGATTCTGTCTTAGTCACCAGGTCCCATAATTTTACCCGATAACCATAGATGATCATTCCTCTGGGAGTGACATTACTGACACCCTCAAGCGATCTTACCCGGTGACTACGGGCTGGCCGCCCTACTGATGTCACCCTATTTGATCTTGCTCCGCGCAGAGTTTGGCTGTTTTCACTCCAGCGACTCCCCCAGAAGCTCCCGTTCCCGCTTCCGGGCTCAATGCCCTGGACATTCTCTCTGTTCCACTGTTCCTTACGTTACCGTAGAGGGGTGTTACCCCTTGCGCTGCCATATGGAGTCCGGACTTTCCTCTTTAATTTCAATGTCTTACGACATCTTTTAAAGCAATCATCCGCAAAACCGTGGGATTTTTTAACACCCTCCGGCAATATTCGCAAGAGGGTTTTCTAAATCCACATTTTATTTTACTTTCAAAGCATTCATTACAAAAGGAATTATACTATGAAGATCGTCGTATCCCTATTCGCATTTGCTATGACTTTAGCTTTAACTGCGCCAGCTATGGCTGAAGAAGGTGGCCACGGTGGTGGCGGTCACGGTGATCTTTCCGCTAAAATGAATTCTCTTTTCCCACAACCGATGACCAATCCAGATAAACGCAAAATTCCTGCTACGGTTGAACTAGTGGGTCCTGCATTCAATGAAGCAGTTACTGGCGGTAAAGCTGCTCTTTCTTGGAAAGCAAATCCAGATGCAAACGAATACCACGTTCAAGTGGCGACAGATCCAAACTTCAAATGGTTAGTATCTAACGAACACCACGTAACAAATCCTTCTTTCGAAGTTTCTGGCTTAGAAGCCGGCAAAAAGTACTTCTGGAGAGTGGCTCCTGTAAGAACAGGAAACTGGACAACTTTCCGCAAAGGTTTCTTTGCAACTTCAATGTTCACTGCGAAGTAATTAATTAAAACATAAAGATTAAAAAGCCCTCTGCTAAAAACAGGGGGCTTTTTTTATTCTAAATCTTAGTGAGATGCCTGAGTCGAAGTTTGCGTGCGAGGAATTTCTTGGAACGGCACTCTGACGGTCATGCCGGCGAGTCTTCGACACAACTCTTGAGTTTCTCTGCAAATCTCTGCGCAGCGAACGAAGATATCATCACCTTCATAGCGCTCACACTCTGCAGCAGTGGAAGAGCAAAGTTCAAAAGTAAGTTCACAAGCTTGATGGAAATGATTTACGTCCGCCATCAAAAGTTTCGCAGATAAGTGACAGGAATCCGCACAGAACTGCAGTAAGGAAAGATGTTTGCCTGAGAAGGCGGTTCCCTTTTGTTCCACACAATAATTAAATGTTTCGAGACAGCTGCGCTCGCAGCTCAGACAAAGGTTAATACATCGAGAGATGTCACTGTCCTGTATTTGGGTGATAGGCATAACTTCCTCCTTAGAGCCTAAGTCTCTCTTTATCTTTGAAAAGAAAAAATCTTTTCGATTCAAAGTTGTTAGAGTTCATAGGTCTGCTAAGGATCAGTTACTGTATAATTTCAAAATGAACATTAATGGCAGTTTTGATCGAATTTAAAACCATAGATTCCCTGATGGTTTTTTTTATCAGTGCTTCTGCTTTTTCTTTTGAGCTTGGATGATACAGCTGCACATTGATATCTACTTTTGACATCCAAGGTACACCTTGTTCATTTCGATCTACATCTAAAGTGCAATCACAGGTTATCTCTTCAAATTGCAGGGCGGACTTTTCTGCATAGACTTTAAACGTTCCTATAAGACAGTTTGAAATCGATAGAGCATAGAAATCTTCAGGTGAAAACGCTCTGCCTAATCCGCCGAATTGAACCGGCACTGCGCTTGGTAACGCTTGATCTGTGGAAATTGTTGAGGTCTGCCAATTAACATGAATGCCTGGTTGAGCGGCACTTTTCACGGAAAACTTCATAGGAAAATTCAGCATCACTAACCTCCTGAAAACTTTCGTGCATCTAAAATATAGGTATTTTTTCTGAACTAATCATCCGCGAACATTATAAACAGAAGGTGAATTACAAAACTTTAATTTTAAACTGATTTTGTAATTTTATTATCAACCCGCAATGTAGATAAACTTGTTGTATGACTGAGTCCGTTTTTGAAGCTTTACTAGATTCTAATGCTGTCATCGAATTCGATGCCCGCGGTTATATTCTGTGGGCAAATCAAAACTTTTTAAACTTGTTTGGTTATGCATTTGAGGAAATTGTAGGCAGACATCATTCGATGTTCTTACCAGAATTTCAGAATCATGAACTATCATATATAGAAATGTGGAATCAACTTGCCAATGGACATAGTCAAGCGGGCGAGTTCAAACGGGTTAATAAACTTGGTGAACCGATTTGGATTCAAGGTGCGTACACTCCAGTTCGTAATGCTCATGGAAAAGTTGTAAAGATTGTTAAGATGGCCATGGACATCACCGAGAAAAAAACTTTGGCTGAGCACTTAGAAAAGAAAAATCGCGAACTGCTTTCTACCGCAGCGAAAGCGAAAGCCGCGACCCATGCTAAATCGATTTTCCTAGCGAATATGAGCCATGAAATTCGCACGCCTTTAAATTCAATTATCGGTATCACAGATACGTTGGCAGAAACTGCACTAGACGAACAACAATCAAACTTCGTCGAAATTCTGCAAAGAGCGAATAATCAATTGATGACAATCATCAATGATATTTTAGATCTGTCAAAAGTTGAAGCTGGTGAAATTGAACTAAAGCTTATTCCTTTTGAATTAAAAAAATTATTAGACGAATTGGTTTCTGTTCTTGCCTTCAGGGCCAAAGAAAAAGGATTGCAGTTAAAACTTTCCGTGGATGCTGATTTAGATAATTACTTTATCGGTGATATTGATCGCCTTCGCCAAGTGCTGATGAATTTAATTAATAATGCGATCAAGTTCACGCACCAGGGTGAAATTACCTTGCGGGTCGCAAAAAACCACACCTCCCGACCAGGAAATGTTTTATTCTGTGTAGCTGATACAGGAATCGGCATTCAAAAATCCAAGTTCAAAGATATCTTTAAGCCTTTCACACAGGCCGACTCTGCAACCAATCGTCGTTATGGTGGCACAGGACTTGGTCTTTCCATCACTAAGAACATTGTTGAATTGATGAGCGGACAGATCTGGCTTGAAAGCGAGCCAAATACAGGAAGCGTGTTTTATTTCACCGCTTCAATGCCAGTGACGACTGAACGCAAAACCCTGATGCACAACCCCTTCCAGGGGCGCTATAAGTTAAGCGATTTATCCCACACTATTATTGATTCGCGCTTAAAAATCTTGGTTGTCGATGACGTTGATGACAATCGCAATTTATTTGGCATCTATTTACAAAACAGTATTCACCAGATTAGTTATGCTGAAAGTGGCGTTGAAGCCGTAAGAATGGCTAAAGAACAACGTTACGACATTATCTTTATGGACGTACAAATGCCTGAAATGGATGGCTACGAGGCGACTCGACAGATTCGTGACTATGAAGCTTTCACTGGCAGAACTCCGTCCCATATCTTTGCTTGTACAGCAAATGCCTTTTCTGAAGACGTAGCTAAAAGTTTACAGTCAGGCTGCGATATGCACCTTTCAAAACCTATTCGCAAAGACACTTTAATGAAGGCCATTAAATCAACCTTCACTGCGGAACCGCATCCGACGTTCACCGACGCGACAACGGCATCTTAAAGACATAAAAAAACCCGCTTCATCAGCGGGTTTTGTTTTTTCAGAAAAACCTATTGGCAGTTGATCTGCGCCCAAGCGTTTACGAAGAAGTATGGATAACCTGTGTATACATATGCATAAGCATACCCTCCTGCAGGAACATAACTAGCAAACCAGCTATTTACTACTGGACCCATTTGCGTTTGGCCATACACGTAACCTTGGCAATAAGCATTGTAGGGTGTCGGGTTGATCACCTGAACTGCTGCATTGAAATGAGTAACTTGAAATTGCATAGAAGGAATCCAGGCAAAACTTGCGATAGGTAAAAGCAAACTTGCTGCTAGTACTAAAAGACCTTTTTTCATAAATTTTCCCCCAAGATTTGATAAAAGCCGTGATAGTCGCCACTTCCCTAAATGCCAAGGCCTTTATCTTTGGCGCATAAAGACGAAAGAAATATTTTCACAGATTTAAAGAGCCGAAAAGGCCCTATTGATATTAAACCGGTCAAGAACCGTGTGACGCGAAAGTCCGCCTGCCTCTTCCACTCCATAGATAACATGAATCGCCTGTGGGTTCTCAGACCAGTGATAGATCATACCCGCACACATCTTACAGGGCTTATGAGTTGAAAAAAGTTTTGCGCCAGCGGGAATCCTAGAACCGCTCATCGCGAAAAATTTCTGAATCAAGTTCACTTCAGCGTGCAAAGTTTTGTTCTTGGAATTGGAATTAATCCCGTAACTTAAAATTTGGTTTTCTTGATCTACCAGAACAGCAGCAATGTCTCGGTCATGGTCATGTAGAATTGCCCCACGACGGACTTTACTTGCTAAGTTTTGCGTGAAGCTGAGGAAACCCCCATCATCTCGTGGCGCTTTCAAATTCATCAAGGTCTGCACTTCCGCTAGCGCAATCCTATTTTCGTCGTTCAAGTGACTGACACAAGCTAAAGGTTCATTTCCGCCAATTTCTTCAAAGCTAAGCGATAGCACCATCTGGTGGTCGCTGGGTAAAATAAGATCTGTTGCTCTTTTTGCTACTACCTTCAACATGCCCTTACACATCTCAGTTAAAGCTGCCGTTGTATAAATTCTTTGGCGTAGGATAGAAAAACTGTGATCAATGAAACGATCAAACAAACCTTGCAATAGCTTTACGACTGCTGATGAAGGTGCCAGATGCTCTTTGGGGAAGTAGGCAAAGTAAACAACACCCTTATGTTCTACAAAAGCCAAATCCTGACCGGGTTTGCTAAGTAAAAATGCTATATTTTCGGCTCTTTTTTCCGTGAACATCAAAGTTTTGTTACCCTAAATTGCATTTAATGTCTAAATTGCGCCAAAGCATTCGGAGCCAATGTATGAACATGATCAAAAATCGCCTGGAAAAGAACTATAAAAAGCTTAAAGCCTGGTCCGAGCGTCATCAAATCGAAGCCTTTCGCCTTTATGATCGAGACATTCCCGAATATCCATACATCGTGGACGCCTACAAAGACAAATACGTAGTTTATGATAAATCCGATGCTGTGAAGGATAAGGATAAAAACCACCTACCACACGTCCTTCAGGCTTTACAGGAACTGTTTAAATGTTCCGAATCAGATGTTGTAATTAAAAAAAGAGAGCGCCAGGAAGGTTTAAAGCAATACGAAAAAATGGATATGCGCAATGAAACTTTCCTTGTGCGCGAAAGCCAGGCTCTGCTGAAGGTCAACCTATATGATTACTTGGATACGGGCTTGTTCTTGGATCACCGTCCAATGCGCCAAAAAATATTTAAAACTGCGCAGAATAAAAAATTTTTAAATCTTTTTTGCTACACGGGTTCTGTGAGTGTGTTTGCTGCTCTGGGCGGAGCGCAGACTACGAGCGTGGATATGTCGCAAACTTATTTACGTTGGGCTCAAGAGAATTTCGAAAACAATGGAATCGATTTAACTTCCCATAACTTTATCAACTCTGACGTTTTAGATTGGCTGCGACTTAACAAAAATCAGAAAGCCTTTGATATTATTTTTTTAGATCCTCCGACCTTTTCTAATTCAAAGAAAATGGAAGACAGTTTTGAAGTCGAACGTGATCAGGACTTCTTAGTAGATGCCTGTATGTCGATGTTATTGCCGGACGGCATTCTTTATTTTTCAAACAACAAACGAAAATTTAAATTGTCGGATAAAGTCATGTCGACCTACAAGGTCAAGGACATCAGCGAAGAAAGTATCCCCCAGGATTTCCACGACAAAAAAATTCACAACTGTTTTGAGATTAAAAACAAGTAAAGTGATCACAGCTCTGTGACCTGATTAAGATTGACCATTCCGACGAAGTTGGAGTGTCGACAAAATTCATTCACAGTGAGGTGATAATATGTTCCGTAATTGGCAATCGCTCTCTATGAGCGCGCTTCTGACCGTTTCTATGGCGATCCCTACTTTAGCGCAAGCTGCGCCAAAAGTGCCAAGACCAACACAATATGTGATGGTGGGATTTGATGGTGGCCTCAACCTAACTCAATGGCAGGCGACGCGTGCCTTTGCCGCTGATATGGCGAAAAATAAAAAGCCGATCAACTTTACTTACTTCATTAGCGGCGTTTACCTTCTGCGTGAAGCCAACCGCCACTTCTATGCGCCACCAAAACATGATGTGGGCTATTCGCAAATTGGTTTCGGTGCGAACATCGCTGATATCTCTGCTCGTATTGATATGATCAATGATTCTTTCATCGAAGGCCACGAGATTGCTTCACGTGCAAACGGCAACTTCAATGGCATGGAAGATTTGTGGAACCAAGCGGACTGGGAATCTGAATTCCGCCAATGGAATGACTTCATCTTCGGAGCTTATTTCAACAACGGAATCTCTCCAAACACGAAATATCCTCAAGGTTATGCTTTAACTGAAAAAGATATTGTTGGTTTCCGTGCGCCTTATCTGGCTCCAAATGAGGCTACTTACCCAGCTTTAAAAGCCATGAATATGAAATACGACGTTTCAACTAAAGGTGAAATGACCGTATGGCCAACCAAAGACCAATCCAATATCTGGCGCATTCATGTTCCAATGATCGAATTAGCTGGAACAGGCCGCCGAATCACAGGCATGGACTATAATTTCTATGCAGTGAACTCTGGCGCTAAAGAAGATGTGGCAAACCGCGAAGTTTATCGCAAACAAATGGTTCAATCTTATATGAACTATTTCAATCTTAACTATTATGGCCGCCGTGCTCCTGTGACTCTTGGTCATCATTTGGCTCAATACAACGGCGGAGCTTATTGGGATGCTTTAAAAGACTTCACATCCACAGTTTGTGGCATGCCTGAAGTAAAATGCGTGAGCTACAAAGCTTATGTGACTTGGCTAGATACTCTAACTCCAGATGTGTTTAAAGCGTACCGTTCTGGTCAGTTCGATATGATGCCTCGCCCACGCCGCTAAAAAAATTCATTTTAAATTAGCGCGTACATTTTTTCTTGTCAGGGGGTTCAAAAGGTCCTAGAACCCCCTTTTAATTTTTAAAAAGCCTAACCCTTAAAAGAGGTTAGCAGGAGTTGAAATGAACGCCCTTGGCCGTCATATCCTAGTTGAGTTTTCTGGCTGTAACGCTGAAGTTTTGAACGACGTTTCGATCATCGAAAGAAGCATGATTGAGGCTGCACAAATCGCAGGTGCTACGGTTATTAATTCAACTTTCCACCACTTCTCTCCATGGGGTGTAAGCGGTGTGGTTGTGATTCAAGAAAGCCACTTGGCGATTCATACTTGGCCTGAATACAGATACGCAGCTGTCGACTTATTTACGTGCGGTGACTCTGTAGATCCGTGGGTTTCTTTTGAACATCTTAAAAAAGCCTTCCAAGCTAACTATTCAGCAATCGAAATGAACCGTGGTTCACTTCACGTTATTAAAAAATCTGATTTCCAACCTCAGCACATTCGTACAAAACCTTCTTTTGATTTGGAAAAAGGCTTCCAGATCGAACGCAATGTGTGGTTCACAGATAAAGATGAAAACCAGGCGCTATCTCTTCGTTACACAGGCGAAGTTTTATTTGATGAAACAAATCCGTTCCAACGCGTGCGTGTTTTAGATTCTTATTCCCATGGAAAATTCTTAGCGATCAACAATATGGTGATGTGCACAGAGCGTGATGAATTTCATTATCATGAAATGATCTCTCACCCGATTATGCAGGCCCATGGAAACGCGAAAAATATTCTAGTCATCGGTGGTGGTGACGGCGGAACTATTCGTGAGCTTTTCAAATACAACCAAGTCGAAAAAGTCACGATGGTTGAAATTGATGAATCTGTGATCCGTGCTTCAAAAGAGCATCTTCCTAATATCGCTAGCGAATTTGGTAACTCTAAATTGAATTTGATCATCGGTGATGGCATCCAATTCGTGAAAGAAGCGGCTGCAAACTCTTATGATGTGATTATCGTAGATGGTTCTGACCCAGTAGGACCTGCACAAGGCCTTTTCACTGCAGAGTTTTACAATAACTGTAAAAACGCTCTGAAAGAGGGCGGCATGATCATCACTCAAGGTGAATCACCGATGTTCCACGAGGGCACTTTTGTTGAATTAAATCAGTGTTTAAAAGGTATTTTCGGTAAATCCCAAGTACACACGATGCTTTTCCATGCAACGACATACCCATCAGGTATGTGGAGTTTGCAAATGGGCGTTAAGGGCAACACGCACCCTGCTAAAGACTTCAATAAAGACAAAGCGCGCCAATTTTCAAACGATAAATCTTTGAAATATTATAACGAAGAATTGCACGCAGCAGCCTTCGCCTTACCTACCTTTGTACGTAAGATGCTAGGCGAAAACGCTTAAATAATAGACCGCCTCCTATTTTCATTATAGTTTCATCTAGAAATATAAACCAGGTCGCGCAACCTTAACCAAGGTTGGCGAGAAGGGTTCAAGCGCAAGGCGGAGGATCTTTTACGAAGAGAAGTAAAAGACCGCACAACGCAGTCGATTGGGCCCTTATCGGCGACCGCTATTAGGAGGCGTACGTGTTCAAATTACCTAATCTTCCCTACGCAAAAAATGGTCTTGCTCCTTTGTTCAACGAAGAACAAATGACTTACCACTATGACAAGCATCACAAAGCTTACATCGACAATCTTAACAAGTTCATGGAAACAGATGCTTCCCTTAAAGGTAAATCTTTAGAGGAAATCACTCTTTCTTCATCTGGCGGCGTATTTAACAACGCAGCTCAAGCTTGGAATCACACTTTCTTCTGGTTCAACATGGCTCCAGCAGGTCAAGGTGGCGCACCTTCTGCGGATCTTGAAGCAGCAATCAAACGTGATTTCGGCTCTATGGATGAACTTAAAGCTAAGTTCGTTGATGGCGGTGTTAAAACTTTCGGATCTGGCTGGATCTGGTTGTGCACAGATGCTTCAGGCAAATTAAGCTTGGTATCTACTTCAAACGCAGCTGTTCCATTCACAAACAACGGTCCAACACCAATCATGGTGGCTGACGTTTGGGAACACGCTTACTACATCGATTACAGAAATCTTCGCGCAAAATTCCTTGAGACATTCTTCACACAAATCAACTGGGCTTTTGTTAACGAAAACTATGCATCGAAAAAAGTTCGCGATCTTACAAAATCAATGACGTAGTCATTGGCCATTTTTGCTTAAGAAAACTAAAAAGGGATTGTCACTGACAGTCCCTTTTTTTATTCCCGAATTAGATTTCGTAAAAAGTTGTAGATAACAGATAAAGAGTGTTGCTCGTTTCCGGAGTATAATAAACCCCCACCGACGGACGAGAGATCAATTCTTTAGGACGAAATTTAGACCAAGCTGCACCAACTCCTGTATGAAGTTCTTCATATGGCGAAAGGCCTGTATCTCTTAAATTCCCTACCGCGAAGGTGATCCATTCGCGATCTTTGATTTGCCACTGCAAATCTACGCCTCTTTCAACTTCACATTTTAACGATCCAATAAAAATCATGGCATTCGCTGAATCGACATGGGCGCAGACTGTTGTGGTAAAAGGCGAAATCGTTAAATCGCTAAAACGCGGTGGACGATAATTCACAGAAAGATGAGTCGACTGAAGAACCAATGCTGGAGTTTCAATTCTACCCTGGTATTCAATTCTAGTTAAAAAACGAGCCTCAGAAACGGAAGCTGCAGCATCGAAATCATCACCTTTATAAAAGTGAACCTTCGCACTGTAGTTGGAGCTTCCAGGAACTCCAATATAGTAAATTGGAACAACACCGAATTCTAAACGCGGTAAAACTCCGACGGTTAAAGCATTGGCCAATAAATGGGAATTGATATTAGCACCCGCCGTTCGCTGGAACCCAAACTGCCATTGCGGCAAAGTACGCGCGGAAGAGCCTACCACCGGATTCACAATAACCCGGGCTGGCGGCAGCTCTTCGGCAAGCGCTAAGGCTGCGAAGCTAAATGCTAGAAGGAAAGAGAAAAAACGCATCCCCTGGGGCCTTACAATTTGAATGCCACAAATTAAAGATCTCAAGTTCGTTTTATTTAGTTTGAACCTTTACAAACGCGCTAAGAAGGGACCAAATCTGACTCTTTAGCGAAATTTGTTACAGACTTTATTAGCGAAGCCACTTTCGGGTGGGATCGTTTTTGTCGACCGGCCAGGATTGCCAATCAATCTTCAGGTCGCAGGCTATTAGGAAGTTTTTAAGAATAAGCTCCGCATCTTCCTTCTGCCAGAAATCCTTCGCGTGGGAACTTTTTCCTTTAAGCGCGATATCAGACACAAGAGAGTAAACCATGCCGCTCATCGGGGGAATTAAAAATCCCATCGTGGAAAGTACACCTTGCAGACGTGACAATACACCCTTGCCACCCACTGAATGCATAAGGATAAATACAGATGCGGGTTTACCCACAAGGCTCGGCGAGGCTTCAAGATCAGTCATGTCTTCCAGAAGTTTTTGTAAGGGACTGCCCCACGAATCCCAGTAAGTGCCACTTACGAAAACCACACCATCAGAATTTTGAATTTTCTTTTTTAAAGCACTGCCATATTTGCTCTTCGCCAAATGAATCACTTCAACGTCAGCTTCTTTTTTAATTATTGAATTTAAACCGTGAATCCAAACCGCGCAGTTACCGCCGCTTCCAGATGGACTGCCGTTCAGAATTAAAATTTTTTTCATTGGGACTCCTAAGACAATGGTGCCTTAGCAAGTATATAAGATAAAAAAAGAAACAGGACGCCTTTTTTAGAGTAGGTAAGGCGCCCTGTCATGGAGGGATTAGGAAATAGACCGCACATTATCAATGATCACTATTGGACCTCCTTTAGTAAGTCATCTAGTGGAACGTTGGTTCCCGTATGGGGAAACCGCGATATAAGTTCAAAATCAACAGATAATGGCATTCGTTGGGGAGGTGACTTTAATTCAATGAAGTTGTTTACGTCTTTCACTCCCGAAAGTTCCCAGGCAAAGGCTACGGCCATCGCTTTCAAACGAGGTCTAAAGACTTCACCTTGAAGTTTCACAATGCCATATTCGCATTCAATTTCGATATGTTCTCCGTCCAGCATTAGCATTTCTAAGATTTGTTGCTTCAGAATTTTAACGATCTCATTATCAGAGCGGTAAAAGTCCGAAGGCACTTCAATCCGATCTTCAATATTCCAAACACCTTCAGTTTCTGAAATGGCTTCAATGGCGGCATGTTTGCGATAAGCAGAATCCACTTCGCCACTCACTATAACCTCACCACCATGCACTTCGATTTCTATATCGGCGAGGCTAATACGCTTATCCCATTTTATTCGATCCATTATTTTACGCGCCAGTTCGCTATCTGATTGGTGCTTTTGTAAATGACAAGTCATACAAGCTCCTGGTTCTTACTCCGACAAAGCCGGAATGTAGAGACACATTTAGCTATCTATAGTCCACGGTTGCTTCGTACCCATATTCGTACTCTGCAGGTGTAGGGATATTGTTAAGGAATCGGTCGTGTCGACCATGTTGTTTTTTAAGAGAAGATTCCTTACTTAAAATCACTTTCAAGGCATTCACGGTACGGGCTACACATCTTCTAAAATTAGAATCGGACTTTCTGACTTTAAATACTTTTCGCAGATAAGAGGGTTTTAGGATGACCTCACAAGTGTAACTAGGTTTTCTGCGTTCAGTGCGGTGTCTTTCTTCTTCCACACGCACAGTGAGGTGGGCGCCACTGTCGTACTTAAAAATTTCTTCACAAGATCCTTCGACCTTCTCTAGAAGATAATCCTCAAGATTTTCAGTTCTAGTGACGTCTCTATAATGAATGTCTGTTTGCATACAGGGCCTCCTTGTTCTGGTATCCCCATTATTGACGATCGCAAAAGATTCGTTAAATATATAATTTCGATACGATAATTAGCTTTAAGCTATATATTTATAAGACTGACTTTTTTCTTTTTCAGTATTTCTGATAAGATAAGAGCAGTTAGGCAAATGGCCGGTGTCACTGTGACCCCCATTTTTGCTTGTTAATACTCTCTTAAAGAGGTGTTACATTATGTTTAACTACAACCATCTGTATTACTTTTATATAACCGCGAAGCTGGGTGGCGTTAGTAATGCGGCTAAGTATCTCCATATAAGCCAGCCGTCTTTAAGTTCCCAGCTGAAAGTATTGGAAAGCACCACTGGTAAAAAACTTTTTGAAAAAAAAGGGCGGCGTCTTCAGCTTACTCCCGACGGTGAAAGAGCTTTTGCTTATTGTAAAAAAATTTTCGATCTTGCGGCAGAATTTGCTGAAAGTCTAAAATCTCCGACAGAGAAACAAAGTCAGCGTATTCGCATTGGTGTTACGGATCAGGTTGAACGGCCTTTTATTGCCGATCTACTAAGTCCACTTATTCGCGAAAAACAAAAAAAGATCGACAAGACTTTCTTCGTTAGCTCTGCGCCCTCTGAAGTATTGATGAATCAATTAAGAAGTCAGGAAATTGATTTGTTGCTAACGAACAAGCCGATTTATTCAGAGGACGTCACTGAACTTGCCAGTGCTTCGATGTCTGTGAACTTGCTGGTCTCAACAAAACTTCTAAAAGAAATGAAAGCGCGCATCACCAGAAACACTTCAGCGATCGAATTCTTAAATGGAATTCCCTCGGGCCTTATCTTACCGTCTTACAAAATGAAACTGCGCCAGGAAACAGATATTTTCTTTCAAGAAATCAAGGCCCGCAAAAAAGTCGTTTTTGAAAGCGACATTCTTTCTGTCGTGGGCCGCGCGATTCTAGATGGAGCAGGAGTTGGATTTTTACCGCTACCTTATGTTTACGATGAAGTTAAAAGGGGTCTGTTAACAGTAATTGGCCCTAAGGAAGGATATTGGAAACACTCTTTATATCTTTTAGGGCGAAATGAAGACACCCATGATGAAACCATTGATGATGTCATCATGAGCGTAAATAAACTAGAGAAGATGAGTTAGTAAGGCTGGCGAGCGTCGCTGTTTGCTAAATCCATCGCCATAACGATGGCAATCTTTGTGTATAAAGCGGAATGTTTAAAGTTTAGCTGTGGCGAGATGACATCTTTTGAGCTGTGAATGTTTCCATTCTTACCTCTAAAGTCCGCTTCAAATGGCATTAGCGCTGGATACCCTTGGCGATTCCAGGAAGCATGATCACTGCAACCGTATCCGCATTTATCATCAACGATTTTCGCATGAAGGTATGTGTCGTTCATCGCTTTAAGATAATCCCTTAACCAGGCACTTGTGAAATCCGTCATGCTGCCTATAACGAATTCACCTGATCCCGGATACAACGTCATATCAAGCTGAAGAACTGCGATCACATCTTTGTTATTTGCTTTATAAGCCTTTGCGATTTCAGCAGAACCAATCAATCCCGATTCTTCAGCGGCATACCAGAAAAATTCAATGGTCCGTTTTGGCTGAGGTTTTTCCATAATGATTCTTAAGGTTTCAATTAAATTTGCTGAACCTGATGCATTGTCATCAGCTCCTGGAGCATTCTTTCCTCCACCCCAAGATTGATTGATGGAATCAAGATGACCACCAAGTACGATGATCTCGTTAGGTTTTTCACTTCCTAACAAACGCACATGCAGGGTATTTTGTTTTGTTCCAGAGTGTTTAATTTCGGAAATTTCATAGGGAATTGTCGCACTCCCCAGCATTGCTTCTAAGCGCACTTTCATTTCAGAGACATGGCGGTTTGGTTCAGCACTTTGACTGCCACGACTTGGGAATGAAGTCAGCCATTGTACGTAACTGCGCAAATTACTTTCACTTACTTCAGTAAGAGCGGCTTCAATTTCTGGTTTTTTGTTCAAAGCCAAAAGTTTAAAAGGCGCCTTTTCGTAAAGGTCGTTTTTATTTTGAATCTCTGCTAGGTCGTTAAGAACTTTTTCAAAGTCTGAGGAAAAGAATAAAGCTTCATGGCTTAGATCTTCAAAGCCGCCGCACTTGCCCACTTTGTGTGCCCGTTCTTGAATTTTTTGCTGCATCAGCGGAGTGATATGGGCATAACCCACTTGCACTTCTTCATTTTTTGCAAACACCGGAATGTTCAACGCTCGCAAATCGCGAAGGTCTGCTAATACTGGTTTTGAAGTGAAGTCTTCAAGCGCGGTCACATGGGCATTCGCCGTCGATGCGACGAATAAAAGAGCCATCATGGCGGTTTTCATATTCAATCCTTTGAAAAAATTACCGTACAGTAATCGTACGAATTTGTCCCCATGTTGGCAAAGATAATTCGCTTATTTTTTCAACATGTATTAGGATCCCGCACCTATGATGAAGGACATCTTACTAGTCACTTTGAATTCTTCTTATCCCCACAGTTCTTTTGGTTTGCGCTACCTACTTGCGAACCTCGGGGAGCTTCAGTCTCGCTCTGAAATTATGGAATTCACCATTCAACGTGATCCTCGAGATATCGCAGAGACTTTGTTAAGACAAAATCCAAAGATCATCGGCCTTGGCGTTTATATTTGGAATGCTCAGGAGTCCTTAGAACTTGTCTCGTTGCTTAAGAAGATCAGTCCTGAAACTTTGGTTGTTCTTGGCGGACCTGAAGTCAGTCACGAAGCTGAAACAAATCCCATTTGCCAGATCGCCGACTTCACTATCAAAGGCGAAGCCGATTTCTTGTTTTACCAATTCTGCAAAAACTATTTTGAAAATGGAATTTTGCCTGAGCGAAAGATCATCGCGGGGATTTTGCCAGAGATTAAAGAAATCAAACTTCCGTATGATCTTTATACTGATGAAGACATTCAAAACCGCGTGATTTACGTGGAGGTTTCAAGAGGGTGCCCTTACCGCTGTGAGTACTGCCTGTCCTCGTTAGATAAATCCGTCAGAAATTTTGACGTTGGCCAATTCCTGGTGCAAATGGAAAAGCTACTAAATCGCGGAGCACGACAATTTAAATTTATCGATCGCACTTTCAATTTAAGTCCATCAACCTGCACGCAGATCCTGCAATTCTTCTTAGACCGTATTCATTTAGGTCTTTTTCTGCACTTTGAAATGGTTCCGGATCGTTTACCAATTGAGCTTCGTGACCTGATTAAAAAATTTCCGGATGGAGCTTTGCAATTTGAGATTGGCATTCAAACTTGGAATCCGGTTGTTGCACGCAATGTGAGCCGCCGCAACGACTATGAAAAAGTAAGAGAGAACTTTAGATTCTTAGCCTCTGAAACTGGCGTGCACACCCATGCCGATTTAATTGTTGGATTACCTGGCGAAGACTTACAAAGTTTTGCAAAAGGTTTCGATACTCTTGCTGAGCTTCGTCCGAATGAAATCCAAGTGGGCATTTTAAAACGCCTTAAAGGGGCACCGATTTCTCGACACGATAAAGAATTTGAAATGGTCTATGCAAGCAATCCGCCTTTTCAAATCCTGCGCAATAAAAATGTCGACTTTCCTACATTGCAAGTCATGAATCGATTTGCGAAGTTCTGGGATCTTTATGCTAACAGCGGAAGCTTTAAACACTTCGTCGCAACCTTAAGGGATCGTGCAACTCGCAGGGAAGATCAGTCTTTTTTCTGGGAGTTTTTTGAATTTAACGACTTCCTAAGTGCGCGCTATGCCCAGTCCTATGGGATTTCTCAGTTAAGTCTTTTTGAAAGCGCCTTCGTTTATCTGCAAGAAAAAATGGCTTGGCCTAAGGAAGAAGCAAAAGCACTTATCCTGCAGGATTATTCTTTAACTGGAAAAACGGATCTGCCGAAATTCCTAAAAGACCCCGTAGCGAAACCGAAAATGCCTGCTGCTGTTGAGGATGTCGCGAAAAGCAACATCCCTAAACGCCAAAAACGCCACTTGGCTGGTAAAGTTGAAACGGCCTCTTCTTAAAAAAAAGCCCTGCTTTTCGCGGGGCTTTTTTGTTCTTAGTTCTCTCTTAATTTCTTGGCGACTCCAATATAAGCAATTAGTGGCGATCGACTGAATTTAAACCGAAAGTCACTTGGAACAACGCCTGTTGCTAAAAGTTTAAATAAAGCTTTTTGTGCAAATACCGGTCTTATTCCGCGAATCTGCATCGAATCTAGTCCAACCTCATCCATCCAACTTTCTAATTTCTTAGGCCGGATGAATAAAGAATACACGTGATAATGGTCTGGGGTGTTTTTCACGAACCATTCCATCCCTTTAATCACAACAAGCCATGCCAGGGGATTTTTATGGAAGGTATTGTAAAAGAATAGACCTCCGGGACGTAGTACTCTCGTGGCTTCAGCTAAAACTTTTTTTGGATCACTCACATGCTCGAGTAAATCCATCGCAGTCACCACATCAAAACTTTCGCGGGGAAAGGGAACTTGATAGACATCACCTTGTCGGTATTTTACAGAGTGGGTTTTGTCTCTGGTCTCAGCAATTTTTAAACTGGAGGTGGATAGATCAATCCCCGTTACACTGTGTCCTGCCGCCGCAAGATCGTTAGATAGAAATCCAGCTCCGCATCCCATATCAAGGACTTCAGCATGGTAGCCGATATTGCGACGAATCTCATCTAAGATCCAAGGAACTTGGGTTTTGTGTTGGTTGCGTAAAAGGGCTATTGGATCATCCTGAGCTTCGTACCAACGATCCGCCAATGAGTCATAGGCATCGTTATTAATGATCTCTTTATCTAGCTTTGCTAAATCCAAATCCATTTCCATCAATAGCCCCCTTTAGTATGAAAATAGCAAGAACCTTGACCAGTACGGAAATCAAGCGAAGTCCAGTGGTAACAATCATCCTCTTTTTTCTTATTGAATAATTTCTTGTTTCATTCCGAATTCATTCAGGCAATACTTCTAATCCATGAGCTATTACTTGGAAATTATCTGTCGATGGTCGTTTGGTTTACAGATGGTGTTTTGGGGACTCAACGCCATTTTTAATTGGGTCAAACCACCCACGCCAAGCCCGCGCATGGACGCATTCATTGGGTCCTGTGTTGACACTCAATTCATCATGCCGACGGTAAAGTTTATTGAAATCGTTTTCGGTGCTTTTTTGGTTTTGGGCTTTTTGGTTCCCTTAAGCTTGATAGTGTTTGCCCCCTTGATGTTCGTTTTAACTGGATTACAAATTTTCTTAAATCAAAGACCCGTGGGATTTCTAGTAACCTTCTTTGTTCCTTACTTGATTCTTTTAATACTTCACCGCGAAAATTTATTACGAGTTATCCACTAATGCTTCTGTAACTTGAGAGCCGGACCATTGTTTTTATAAATGGTCCGCAAGCTTATGGAAAAATCAAAAATCGCTGCGCGCATTTGTACGGTCATTGGATGTTTGTTCTTCGTTTCTTCGTTGTTATGGTTGAACTACCTGACACCGAAACCTGAAAACATCCGTCTGATAAATCCAAACTTATCGACAACTGAAAAGGCCCACTCCACGGTCTCTCAAAGTCGTACCCGCGACGGACTTTATTGGGTTAGCTTTGAAACTAAAGGAACACTCTTTGCTTTAGACAGTCTAAAAATTAGAACTATTAGCTGCGTGGATAGTTTAACTACTTCAGTTCTAGGAGAAATCAGTCTACCAAACAATTCTAACGAAAGATGCCGCAACTTCTCTGGATTCATATTGCCAAATACATCAGAGCTTTTACGCAACAACAACCAATGGCATTTCGCTGGAAGTTCCAACGGAAATGGAATGGGAGTTGTTCTTGATAAAGATTGGACTGAACCAAAGTTAATCTTTGGCTTGGTTTGTTTGGGTGTAGGTTTATTTTTTCTCTTATTAGGCTTACTTCCAAAAGCTCAACTTAGTGAAAAAATCTTCGCTAGTATTTTGCTATTAGCTGCATTCTTCCTGCGTTTTTACGGCGTCTTCATTGTTTCTCCACCCGAGATGACGATTTTTTCTGACATGCTTGCCTACTTCCATCGTGGCTGGGAACTGACTAGAAACTTTTATGAAGACAGTCAGCTCTTTCAACCCGTTGGATTTACTTTGTGGTCATTGATTTTAAGAAAACTAGGGGGCTTTGATCTTTTAAACTGGGCCCAGGTTTTTAGCTCTTGGGGGATCGTAGTTCTATCATTTCTAATATCGCGAAAATATTTTGGTAAGCTTGCCGGGTTCGCTGCGCTTATCATTGCTGGAATCCATGTTCCGCAAATAGCTTTAGCTTCTTTTCACCTAGCTGAAACCACCTATGCTTTTTTAATCACGTTTACTTTGTGGCTTTTGGTTAAAAACCAGCAGAACCCAAATTTAAAAAATTATTTCTTCATCGGAGCCCTTTTAAGCCTTGCCTTTTACTTTAAAGGAAATCATGCGTTTTTTATCCCGGCTTTTGCGTTGTGGGTGCTTTATAAAGAGCGCCAAAATTTTCTTCACGGTTTCAAAAAGATATCAATCATGGGAATTGGCTGTGCCTTGGTAGTCCTCCCGCACTTGGTTTGGACAGGCATGAAGTATTCAAAACCTCATTTGGGCCCCACCGCTGGAGCCTTGAACTTTGTTGAGGGTAAATGTCCATCAAAGAACAATATGGATTCGACCGGAACTAGCTGGATGTCGCCACTTTTCGTTCAAACTGGAGAAAATACTTTTAAGAAATGGCCAAGACCATTTACCGATCAGGCTTACTTCTGGAATGAAGGTTTTAACTGTATCAAAGAAAACCCAGCGGTTTTGTTAGATAGTCTGCGCTACGTCCACTATCTTTTCTTTGATAATGAACTGTGGCCTGCGATGACTTCGCCCGTTCGCGATATGATGAAGCTTTGGAATCCTTTATCGGCTTATTTCTTGTTACCCTTTGCAGTTTTCGGCGCCTTAGTTATGGCCCGCAGAAAAGACGCTTTCACTGAAATTGCAGCGCTGATGATGTTAACGCTTTTCTTCACAGTGTGGTTCTTTAAGTCAGAAATGCGTTTTAGGATTCCATTTGATAGTATTTTATTTATCTGGAGTTCGGTGGGTGCAAGTTGGGCTATACAACATATAGCCCTTCCCGCTGCACGCAAAATCAAGGTGGATGTACAATCAACCCAAAGTGAGACTCAAAATCAAACCTAAAATAGCTGGCAGCGCTTGCACGAAAAAGATCTTTTTATTCGCGGTCAGCGCTCCATAAACGCCAGCTACAATCACACAGGTATAAAAGAACACCCTGATCTGAAAAGCAAAATAAGGATCAGGATGAATTATTGACCAAACCAAACCCGCAGCTAAGAAACCGTTATAAAGCCCTTGGTTAGCGGCAAGAATCCTAGAGTCTTCCGCTTTTTGCAGGGTATTCCTAAATATTTTTAAGCCTTGGGGTTTGGTCCAAAGAAACATTTCTAGATATAAAAAATAAAAGTGAAGTAAAGCGACTAAGCCGGCAAATACATTTTCTGCGATCATGGTTTACTTTCTTTAGGTCGGTGTTTTATGACTTAAATACTTTCCAAACTGTCTCATCACCCAAAGATGAAACAATGCTTGGCTCCAACGGTAAATGTACCAGGGCATGCGGGGTTTGAAATCATGAATCGCAGCGATCACAGCTTTCCCACCCAAGATCTCGCGAAATTCCAAACGTCCCCGTTCCGTGGTTAAAGCTAGCAAGCCACCTCGTACATAAAAAAGCTGTCGATTTAACCAACTTCGCTCAGGTGAATACTCAAGAATCAAAAGTCGAACATAAGGGAAACGCCAGGAAAAATAAATCCAGTTCCCCGCGACTTCAACTCTTAAAAAAAAGGGCTGGGTCCTAGGAAGAAATTCTAAATAGGCGTGGGCCACCTGCTCTGCATGAATACCTTGGGGTAACGGAATTCTTTGCACTGAGCGAACTACGTGGGGGCCAGAGGGACTTCCTTGAAAGGCTAAAGGACTTTTCTTACCACTATATTCTTTTAACGCTTCATCAACGGCTTCATCTATAGAAAGATATTTGTGGTTGGGAATTTTTAACTCCCATTCAGCGCTGACCAACAAGGGAGCTTTTAACCCGACAATCAAAGGTTTTACCAAGGCACTGGGGGCGCCCGTGATTAAACACACCCACAAAGTTGAAAGCCTTGGCGTGACCAGTGGAAAGGGAAGTAGCTTTCGCTCCAGACCCATGCGCTTAGCAATTTTTAACATCACTTCAGAATAACTAACTATCTCAGGGCCACCTAAATCATAGGTTTTGGAAAAGGTTGCCTCATTACCAATACAGTAAGCAATACTTGCCACCACATCTTTTAAAGCCACCGGCTGGCTTAAAGTTCTTGTCCATGCTGGAGTCACCATCACCGGTAATCTTTCAACAAGTCTTGCCATAATATGAAACGAAGAACCCTCAGCGCCTAAAATGATCGGTGCACGTAAGATAGTAAAGTGTATGCCGCTATTTCTAAATACATCTTCGACTTCTAAACGGCTGCGCAAATGTCTGGATAAATCTTTGGTATCTTCAGGCCTTAATCCACCCAAATAAATTATTTGTTTCACCCCGCACTTGATAGCTGCACGAACAAAATTATCGGCAACAATTAAATCAAAGTCGTCAAAGGTTCCTTGAGTTAAATGCGCTGACGGACGCATGGAGTGCACCAGATAAATGGCAACATCTACACCAACGAGAGCTTTTTCTGCGTCAAGAAGACTAAATAAATCACAAGCTCGCCATTCAATATGAGGGTTCTCTGACTCCTTTGATGAACGACTTAAGGCAACCAGGCTATGGTCGTTTTGAAGCTGCGAAATCAGAGCTTTCCCTACGAATCCACTTGCTCCGGCGATGGCTACCTTCATTGTTCCTCCAGAAATATGAGCCTATCACAGCAACTACATAAGTCTAAAAACATCTGACAAAATACAGAGGTTGACATCCCCGCAACCGAAAACAGGTTTAAAATGGACACATAGAAAGGAGGTAGTTATGAGACATCTAACACCATGGTCGGAAAGACGCTTGTCTACGGGCGACTTCTTCTCTGAAATGGAGCGAATGTTTGAAGACTTCACTCGCAATTCAGATTTTCCAGTTAGTTCCGGCTTTAACCCGGTAACAGATGTCGAAGAAGAAGAAGGCCATTACTTAATGACGATCGATCTTCCCGGTATGAAAAAAGAGGACATTAAGATCGATGTTAAAAATAATGTTCTTACTATTTCTGGTGAGCGTAAACGTGAAACCAATGTATCTGAAGGCAAAAAAGGCCAACGCTTTGAAAGAAGCTATGGTTCCTTTACGAGAAGCTTCACGTTACCTTCAACAGTAAATGCTGATGACATCGAAGCTCGTTATGAGGATGGGGTTCTTTCACTTTTCTTGCCAAAAACCCCAGAAACTCAAGCGCGTAAAATTGAAATCGAGTCTAAAGCTGGTGGATTCTTTGATAAACTTCTTCATTCCAAAAAGGATGAAGTTGACGTAAAAACTGAAAGAAAAGAACAAAGCCACTAAGTAAGACTGTTCTAAGCAGAAGGCCTGGCAAAAGGCCTTCTGCTTTATTAAGGATAATGATGGAACCCCAAAAAATTTTAGATTTTTGGTTTGAAGAAATTGATCCTAGTTTGTGGTTCACGAAGGATGAACAATTCGACGCCCACATCCGTAAGCGCTTCGCTGATACATATAATTATGTGTTGGCAGGTCACTCTAAGGAGTGGCGTAAAACACCTGAAGGACGCTTAGCTGAAATTATCGTTTTAGATCAATTTTCAAGAAACATGTTTCGTGACGATAAAAGAGCTTTTGCCATGGATGACCTTGCTTTGCATTTAGCAAAAGAAGCTGTGCGAAGCGGGGATGACCGCAAACTTAACGCCACTCAAAAAGCTTTTTTGTATATGCCTTTCATGCACAGTGAATCTAAAGAAGCCCACGAAGAGGCCCTTCGATTATTTTCACAGCCTGGTTTAGAATATAACTTGAAGTTTGAGCAGGCTCATAAGGCCATCATTGATAGATTTGGTCGTTATCCCCATAGAAATAAAATTTTAAATCGCACTTCATCCGTTGAAGAGATTGAATTTTTAAAACAACCGGGAAGCTCTTTTTAAAAAGTCAGTTGCCTTGATGAAGGCATGCCATAATAATTAGTTTCTATACGAGGTTTGTCTTGGATAAAAAGAAGCTGGTTGAAGCTTTATGCACACAATTAGAAGCCGATTTAACAGTATTAAAAGATGCTGCCATTGCCACCTATGAGGCGGCTACGAATGAAGAAAGCAAACCTGAAAATGAATACGACACCCGCGGCTTGGAAGCCTCTTATCTAGCTGGAGCACAAGCAAAACGAGTCGGTGAAATCGAAGAGATTATTTATTTTCTAAAACATCTAAATATCAGAGACTTTGGACCTAAAGACAAAATCAATTCCACAGCTTTAGTGGAAGTTGAATCTGATGGAAAAAAGAACACCTTTTTCATTCTAGGAAAAGGCGGCGGCATTAATATTAAATTTGAGGGCCGCACCATTCAGATTATCACGCCAAATAGTCCTTTAGGCGAAGCACTTTTAGACCAAACGCAAGAAGGTGTCGCGGTTGTTGAAACCGGCGACAACTTCCGCGAATACGATATTCTGAAAGTCTGGTAATTACTGCCTATCTTGTTGCTGTTGTTGCGCCATCATTTTTTGCGCACGACGGGTGACTTCTTCAGCGGAAACATCTTCTTTATGAGATGCAATCCACCAAATGTGCCCAAAGGGATCGATAAACTTTCCACCGCGATCACCGTAAATTTGGTTTTCTACTCTTCTATCCACGGTGATTCCTGCTTTCACTGCCCTTTCCGTGAAGGCATCGACATCTTTAACGTAAAGATGAAGCATCACTGGTGACCCGCCGATGGATTCCGGGCCCCGCGTATCCATTTCTGGAAACTCATCACACAAATAAATATGCGCATTTTCAATTTTAAGTTCCGCATGACCTATCTTTCCTGAACCGGAAGGATCGTCCATGCGAAACAGCACTTGGGCACCAAATGCTTTTTGATAAAACTCTATCGCCTGAGCTGCGTTGCGAACACAAAGATAAGGCGCTAGTGGAGCTTCAGGAATAGGAACTGGTTTAACAGTAGCCATACATTTCTCCTATTGTTTTTATTTATGGTAATTGCACGTTGCCGTTTTCATCCAAGGGGAAATGGGGATTCCATGCCACTTCCCACAAAAATCCATCAGGGTCTTCAAAGTAGCCACTATGCCCGCCCCAAAAAACATCTTGGGCCGGTTTTATAATTTTGCCCCCCGCTTTTTCAGCTTGAGCCAGTACTTCAGCGACTTCATCTTTAGTGCGAACATTGTGAGCTAAGGCAAAGTCTCGGAAGCCGCTGCCTTGCGCATCGACCTGAGCGTCTTTAGCTAACTCTTCTTTCCCGAATAAAGAAATCACTGTGCCGCGGGTTTTAAGAAAGACAACATTTTCATTGCTTGCCGAAGAAACATCCCAACCCAGGCCCTTTTCATAAAACTCCCGGGAAAGACTGATACTGTTCACTCCCAAGGTAATTAAACTCAAACGAGCTTCCATGCCGCAAACCTCTTTGATGGCTATATGTTACATGAGCGCTTGCCACCTTGCTACTTAAACCACAATGGCATAGGATCACTTTGCATGAGCACACCAATTAAAGACGTCATTATCATCACTACCGGTGGAACCATTGAAAAAACATATAATGAATTCGATGGCTCTTTAGAAAACCGTGGGACCAGCATTAAAAATCGTATTTTATCAAAAATGCGCCTGCCTTATACCAACATCATGGTGTACCCGCTATTAAGCAAAGATTCCTTGTTCATGACGGACAGTGATCGCAGTTTGATTGCTGCCACCGTAAAGGATCAAATGCAAAGAGGCAGTCCTATCGTTGTTTTGCATGGCACAGATACAATGCACGTTTCTGCCGAACATTGTTTTAAAGAATTGGGAACCCCTAAAGTTCCCGTGGTTTTTACGGGTGCGATGATTCCGATGGGGTTTGATGATAGTGACGCCACTCAAAATGTGACAGAGGCGTTATTAGCAGCAAAACTTTTAAATCCAGGTTTCTATATTTCTTTTCACAACCAGGTATTCTCTTTACCGAACGTCAGAAAGAATAAAGAAAAAGGTACTTTCGAAAGTTTTTAAAATCTTTCGCAAAAACGAAGCATAAAAAAAGGGATCTTTGCAGATCCCTTTTTATTTTCTTAGAACCAAGTTTCAAACTGATAGCCTACGTTTGTGCCGGAAGTTTTGTCAGCAAACGCCGCCGCAGGACCCGTTGCCACTTTTGTTTTGTTGGATTCAGACCAGGTTGAGTGAGCCACGTAAAATCTCATCACAGGACGACCCCATACTGATTTTTTAAACGAAATTTGCGGAGCAATCGTAAAGCGAGATAGATCGCGATTTTCAAAAGCATCACCTTCAGACTCATCATTGATGCGAGAGAAGCCTGCATCAAACACCATTTGGAAACGATCAGTCACATAATATGTTGGGCGAATGCCGATGATTTGCATTTGACGAATGCTGTCTGTGTCAGCGCCGCTATCAGAATGCTCAATTGCTGCTGTGAACATCACAGCCCATTTGTCAGTGACGTCACGTACCCAGTCATCAACTACACGCACAGTCCAAGCATCGTTCAAATAATCTTGTGCTACTGGAAGATTTGGTGATCCGTAAATATTAAAGTCACGCATCAAACCAGTGCCATAAAGAACTGCGAAGTTGTTGTTTCCCGTGTAAAGCGGACCATTTAATCTTGTCGCTAATACAATACCGCTGCGATCAGCGTATTCGGTAGCGCCATCAGTGCTTTCTTGACCGAAACCGTATACAGCCCAGAAGTTGATGTTTTGATCTTCCATCACGGGGATAGATTTATAACGAATGTCCAAGAACTGGTTTACTGGAGTTCCATTGTCAGTAGTGACAGCTGGATCATCATTACCTTGAATAAGGTGAGCAACCGCTAATTTACCAGTGCCTACTGAAAGATTGTCGATACCAGCTCCAACACCACTCATGTCAGCATAGTAGAACCAATCCATAATGTGCGAATCAGCGTCACGGTAAAAACGTTTACCAATCCAGATTTCACCAGGAATTTCGTTAAGACCGCCAACAGTAATATAGGCCTCAAGTTGTTGGGCGATTGAATTTGTCGCAGACTCCCATTGACGTACCCCTGGGGACTTTGCGACTAGGCGGAAGTGCGTCTTAAAATAGCTAGTGTCTTGTTCATCAGGTTTTTTATGCGGAAACGTGATTCCGAGCTCAGTATAGAACTCGCACTCATTGCCTAAGCGCATGAAATTACCTGGGATTCCTTGATTATAGAAGCAGTTGTTTTTACCGCCCTCAAGGTTAATACCTGTTCCACCACGTAGATAACCAAGAAATTCCGGCTCAATGGCAAAACTGGTCGAAACCCATAATAAAGAAATAACAAACCACTTCAAACTTTTCATTGTCGCTCCTTGAAAAACCCGAGGCTAACCACTAAAGTCTGCGCCTGACTAGCAATTACGCAGAGAGACTGAATACAGAGGGGTGTTTTCTGAAAAATATCTGCTGGGTTTTACTATGTTTTTTCTTCATCTATTGCGGACAAGCAATGGCTGCAGATGCTCGAGCAAAATGGATGGATTCAACTCAACTTAGGTTGAAACTTCCTCCCGGATTTTACGTCAGCGCAAACACTCAATTCTTTTTCATGGAAACTGCAACCCCATTGAACTCGGCGGCTTCCGTTAGTTTGCCCTTACTTGCAGTTGAAAATTCCCATGCTGTTTTAAGTACCGCGCACTTATCTAAAAATGAAATTGATGAGTTGATCCGACGCCCATTAAAAGTCGTTATTTCTAACAACCACCGTACAATTCTCGACAGCACTTCTGTTCAATACTCTGGCTTGTTGGATGATTTATATTTTTACAATGGCAATGACTTAGGTGGACAGTGTGGACTTAAGCAATGCTCTATCAAAGTGTGGGCACCCACTGCTCAGTCCGTTAAAATTCATTTGTTTAAAAATAAAACTACGGATGCTGCTGAAGCGGAAGTATTAGCATCATCCCGAAATGAATTGGGCGTCTGGGAGCTAAGCTTACCAACTTCCTATGAAAATTATTTTTATCTTTTTGAAGTCACAGTTTTCCAACCACTTTTAGATCGCTTTGAAACGACTTTGGTGACGGACCCTTACAGCCTCAGTCTTTCACTGGACGGCGAAAAATCCCAGCTCGTGAATTTAAGTTCTGCTAAAACGACACCTCCTGCGTGGGGCAGTTTACAAAAGCCCCGTTTAAATTCCTTAAACGATTCTGTCATTTATGAACTGCACATTCGCGATTTCAGCGCCATTGAAGAAAATATTTCTGAAATCTACCGCGGCACTTATCTAGCGTTCACGCAAAACAATTCCTCTGGAGTTAAGCACCTTAAGGAGTTAGCAAACGCCGGCCTGACTCATCTGCATCTTTTACCTTTTAATGACTTCGGAAGCGTAAAAGAAAAAAAATCAGAATGGGAAAACTACGACGGTCCAAGTTCAAATCTGCAAGAGCCACAAAGTGTGATTGGTGGTATGAGAAAAACCGATCCCTTTAACTGGGGATATGATCCGGTTCACTTCCTAACTCCTGAAGGTAGTTATGCTGTTGATGGTGACGGCGCCAACCGCATTCGCGAAGTGCGCCAGATGGTACAAGCGATTAATGGCCTTGGTTTAAGAGTTGTTCAAGATGTGGTCTTTAATCACACCTATGAACAGCAGCTAGAACCTTATTCTGTGTTTGATAAGGTTGTACCGCTTTATTACTACCGCCTTGATGATGACGGCAAAGTTCACAAAAGCTCTTGCTGCAACGACACTGCCAGCGAAAATCGCATGATGGAAAAACTGATGATCGATGCGGTTTTATACTGGGCAAGAACTTACAAAATCGACGGCTTTCGTTTTGATTTAATGTCTTTCCATTCAAAAGCCACCATGGAGCGCATTCGTCAGGCCGTAAGATCATTGACGCTTGCTCAAGATGGCGTTGATGGTTCAAAAATTCTTCTTTACGGAGAAGGATGGACCTTCGGTTCCTTTAACGACAAATATCCCCGCGATTCAATGACCCTAGAAAATTCATATGGCACAGACTATGGTTTTTTCAATGATCGATTAAGAGATGCGGTTCGAGGTGGGACTACTAATTCCCACGAAAAATCAGATCAAGGTTTTGCGACGGGTTTGTTCTTTGATTTCAATTTTGATCCAGCTAATCGCAATTCCCCTGTCGAACCTGACCATCAGCGCGGCAAACTTTTGCACTATGGTGATGTGATTAAAGTAGGCTTGGCTGGTAACTTGCGTGATTACCGATTCCGCGAACATCTTGGCACTGTTATCAGAGCTGGGGATCTTCGCTTCCGTAACAGCCCTGTGGCTTTTGCTAAAAACACGGTTGAAACCATCAACTATGTTTCTGCCCATGATGGTTACGGTTTGTGGGATGCAGTTCAAGCAAAAGCTCCCCACGGCACAAGATACCGCACCCCGAATACCGCTAACAGCGAAGAACGCCGTCGTATTCACCAACTGGCTTTATCTTTTCCATTATTGAGCCAAGGTATTCCCTTTGTAGAATCGGGCACTGAACTATTGCGCTCTAAAAATGGCGACCAAGACAGTTACGATTCAGGGGATTTCTTTAATCGCATCGATTGGACCGGCAGCACGAACTTTTGGGGTGAAGGCCTTCCGCCTGCTTGGAAGAATTTAAATGACTGGGGTTTCTGGCAGCCACGCTTACAAAATGCTGAAATGAAGGTGACTTCAGAACAAATTGCAAAAACCAATGCTTACTTTAAAGCTTTGTTACGTCTTCGTCGCAGCAGTGAATTATTTAAATTAAATTCCACGGCGGATGTGACAAGAACTTTGCAGTTTATCGATAACGATCACCAAGCAGAGCCGGGCCTTATTGCCATGCTTTTACAAAACAACTCTGAAACTTTGCTTGTGTTCTTTAATGCATCCCGTGAGGCGCGTAACTTCACTCACCCAGCGCTTGAAAACACTTGGAAGCTTCACCCGTTGTTTGATGAAAAAATCGACTCCGTTCTTTCTCAGGTCGTTCTTAAACCTGAAATGAAAAGCGTGCAGATTCCTGGTCGCACCACTTTAGTCCTTCAACTTCAAGCTCACATTCGGAACCGCTGATGAAGATTTTTATTTTCCCGCTGCTTTTTTCTGCCCTATTGTTTGCCTCTTTTTCTGAAGCCAAACCGATCCGCATCCAATTATGGCATCAAATGATTTATGGCCACCGCGTGGTTTTATCTGATGCCTTAAGAGCTTTCGAAAAAGAAAATCCTGATATTTATATTCAAGAAACCTATCGCGAAACTGAAGAGCTTCGTTCAAGCTATCAAGCGGCAGCAATGGGTGGCAGCGGCCCGG
This sequence comes from Bdellovibrio bacteriovorus, assembly GCA_041888585.1. Lineage (GTDB taxonomy): Bacteria > Bdellovibrionota > Bdellovibrionia > Bdellovibrionales > Bdellovibrionaceae > Bdellovibrio > Bdellovibrio bacteriovorus_I. The sequence continues at coordinate 3,171,791 of CP168971.1, forward strand.
AGTTAGTATTCGGTCCAAGCGATCAGATCGGTCCCTTTGCAGCGATGAATATCATCCGCCCTTTGGATGACGTTTTAGAACCAGAATATTTTAGCCAGTTTGACCCACTTGCAACACCGATTTACAAAGATAAACACTACATGATTGGTGGAGCAGTCGGTAATCACTTGATGCTGATCTATAATAAAAAGCTTCTTGCGTACCCTCCTAAAAATTCCGATGAATTAATCGCCCTTGGAAAACAGCACACTTTAGATACTAACGGCGATGGCAGCATTGATCGTTATGGGTTGGTTTTTAACTATACAGAGCCTTTTTTCTTCGCACCTTTTATTCCAGCTTTCGGCGAACCATTCATGACCACTGACGGAAAGCCGCAGTTAAACACTCAAGCTCTTCGTAAGACTTTTGAATTCATTCTTGAACTTCGCGATAAACATAAAATCATTCCCAAGGAATGTGACTATGAAACTGCCAATGCCCTGTTCAAACAAGGCAAAGCAGCGATGTTGATCAATGGCGACTGGTCTTGGGGCGATTATAAAGATGCGAAAATGGATTTCGGCATTGCCCGTATTCCGATGATCGTCAGCACGCAGAAATGGCCAAGTCCTTTGGTGGGTACTGCTGGATATTCACTGAATGCGAATATTAAAAACCCTGAACATCTTGCCGCAGCTATCAAAGTCCTAAAGTATTTAACTTCTGATAAAGTGCAAATGATGTTTACAGAGCGCGTGGGCGTTCTACCTTCAAACTTAAAAATCCGAGAGACTGAAGCCGTTAAAACAAATCCATTGTTACAGATTTCTTCTAACATCATGGAAGTGGGAACGCCAATGCCGGTGGTCCCTGAAGTACGTGGGGTTTGGGATAGTTTGCGCATTCAATATCAAAAACTTTTAGCTGGCACTTTAACTCCGGACCAAGCAGCTGAAGGTGCGCAAAAACTTGCAGAAGAACAAATATCTGCGATGAATGAAGTAGTTCAGCCTGACTTTGGTTCAACGGTCATTAAAGTTTTAAGTCTGTTCTTAGTGATTGCTCTGATTTGGTTCACCCGCAGCTCTTTAGTTTCTTTTGTTAAAGGCTTTCAAGGCCCGCAAAAGTTTGTGTACTACATGATGCTGCCGGCGTTCATCGGAATCTTTGCTGTTATCATCTATCCGTTCTTTTACAACATCGCTATTTCCTTTTCGAACTTTAGCCTTTTAACATTTCAAAATTGGTCCATCGTTGGATTTCAGCATTATGTGGCGGCACTGGGCGATGCCAAGTTCTATTCGCTGTTGTTAAAAACGGTGATCTGGACTGTGGTGAACGTGTTCTTCCACGTCAGCATCGGTATTTTCTTAGCGGTGATTATCAATCAAGTCCTTCCGGCAAAAGCTTTCTGGCGAACTTTATTCATTATCCCGTGGGCAGTTCCCCAATACATCACAGCCTTAACTTGGCGCGGGATGTTCAATCAGGAGTACGGTCCGATCAATCAATTCCTACAGCAGTTCTTACATATGTCCCCGGTGCAATGGCTCAGTCAGCCTTTCACGGCATTTGCTGCGTGTATCGTGACGAATGTGTGGTTGGGATTCCCGTTCATGATGATCGTTGCACTAGGTGGTTTGCAATCAATCCCTCACACCCTTTATGAAGCGGCTTATTTGGATAAAGCCAATGCTTGGCAACGCTTTAGACATATTACTTTGCCTTTGTTGATGCCAGTGATGGTACCAGCAGCATTGCTTGGCTGTATCTGGACGTTTAACAATTTGAATATCGTATGGTTAGTCAGTAACGGTGGCGAACCGGGTGACCAAACCCACATTTTAGTGAGCTATGTGTATAAGGCCGCGTTCAACCTTTATCGATATGGTTATGCAGCCGCTGTGTCGGTATTAATTTTCCTAATCCTGGTTGGGTGGAGCTTAATTTCCTTAGCAAACCACTTTAGAAAGGAAATGAAATAATGATTAAAAAGATGCTTGCTTGGTTTAGCATTCTCTTATTTGCGATCTTTTCGGTGTATCCGGTGTTGTATGTATTGTCGGTGTCTTTACGCGGCGACAATGCCTTTCAATCGCAATCCCTAGAAATTATCACCTCGACTTCGACGTTAAAAAACTTCGTTGATCTTTTTACGGCTACAAACTTTTTATTGTGGCTTAGAAACTCTTTATTTATTTCTTTTGTGACGACGTTATTGGGTGTCACCTTCGCCTCGACCAGCGCTTATGCCCTGTCTCGCTACCGTTTTCGCGGCAGAAATTTGATGTTGTTTTCTTTGCTTGCAACTCAGATGTTCCCGCCAACAATGCTGATTCTGCCGTTTTATATTATTCTTTCTAAGATGGAATTGATCGATAGCTTCTGGGGCTTATTCATTATTTATTCCTCAACAGCCTTGCCTTTCTGCGTGTGGCAGATGAAGGCGTATTACGACACTATTCCAAAGGAACTTGAAGAAGCAGCTGTGCTTGATGGCTGCAGCCGTTGGAAGACTTTTTATAAAATCATTCTTCCAGTTTCCTCCCCTGCCCTGGTTATCACGGCGCTCTTTAGTTTTCTGGCTAGTTGGAGTGAATACGTCATTGCTGCGGTTGTTTTGCAAGATCCGCAGCTTTACACCTTGCCTTTGGGACTTCGTTCGTTCCAGGCAAGTCTTGCGACACAGTGGGGTCTATATGCCGCTGGCGCATTGATTGTCAGTGTTCCAGTTCTAGTTTTATTTATTAGTATCTCTCGTTACTTGGTCTCTGGTCTTACTATCGGCAGCGTGAAGGGTTAAGATGGCAACAATTCAATTTAAACAATGCTCTAAAAGTTTTGGTGATCTGCAAATTCTAAAAAATATTGATTTAGAAATTGCCAGTGGGGAATTTCTTGTCCTAGTAGGCCCATCGGGTTGCGGAAAATCAACTCTACTAAGAACTCTTGCAGGTCTTGAAACTTTAGACGGTGGCGATATCTTAGCTAAAGGCCAATCCATTGCTAAGTGTGAACCTCAAGACCGTGATATTGCGATGGTGTTTCAAAACTACGCTTTATACCCGCACATGAACGTCGCTGAAAACATGGGCTTTGCATTAAAGCTTCAGAAAAAATCAGCTGATGAAATTAAAAAGCGCGTCAGTGAGATCGCCGAACTTTTGCAAATCTCACACTTGCTTGAAAGAAAACCTAAAGAACTATCGGGTGGACAGCGTCAGCGTGTCGCCTTGGGCAGAGCTTTGGCGCGCCAAACTTCTATTGTCTTATTTGATGAACCTCTTTCAAACTTGGATGCGCACCTAAGAAGTCAAATGCGCGTTGAAATCAAACGTCTGCATCAAAACTTAAAATCCACGATGATTTATGTAACCCATGATCAAATGGAAGCAACCACCATGGGTGATCGCATCGCGGTATTGAAAGACGGTTCTATTGAACAAGTTGGGACCCCTTCTGAAATTTATCACAAGCCAAAGAACCTCTTTATCGCAAGTTTCATTGGATCCCCTGAAATGAACTTTATTGAAGGAAATGTTGTGAAAAAACTTCCTTGGAAAGAAGCCCAAGAAGGTGAAAATATCCTGGGAGCTCGCCCTGAAGCCCTGAAGGTTGGAAACGGCGCCCTAGAGCCAAACGAATTTGAGTTGGGCAGCTATCAAATTGAACTTTCAGAGAATTTAGGTGGGCAGCAAATGTTACACGGTACTTTGGACGGCCAAAGTGTCAGAATTCTTGTGGATTCCAGTTTTACCTTCACAAAAAATCAGAGCGTAACGCTTAAGATCGACCTGACAAAGGGTCACCTGTTTGATAAGAAATCGGGACTTAATAAACGTTTGTAGGGAGACTTCATGTCCTTCCAAATCTGGGCCCGGTTCTTGAGTTTTATAACTCTGTTCTGCGCCCTTCAAGTTCAAGCAGGGACCCGCACGGTGTACATCCACCTGTTTGAATGGCCGTGGAAAGACGTTGCCCAAGAGTGTGAATCTTATCTTGGTCCCGCTGGTTTTTCTGCTGTTCAGGTTTCCCCACCCCACGAACACATCATGTGGCAAAACAATCCTTGGTGGGAACGTTATCAAGTCGTTAGTTACAATTTAAATTCTCGAAGTGGTAACGAAGCTGAATTCGCAGACATGGTTCGTCGCTGCCAAAAAGTCGGCGTTGATGTTTATGTTGATGCCGTTTTAAACCACACCACTGGAATTCCGGGCGGAACTGGTTTTGGCGGCACTCGTTTTACTCACTATGATTACCCTGGCCTTTATAATTATAACGACTTTCATCATTGTGGCAGAAACGGCAACGATAACATTGTTAATTTCAACGATCGATATGAATTGCAAAACTGTGAGTTGGTGGATTTGGCAGATCTATCAACAGGTTCTGAAAATGTACGTAACCGTTTAGCTCAGTATTTAAATCATTTGCTTGATTTGGGTGTAGCTGGTTTTCGTATCGATGCAGCCAAACACATTCCTTCTCAGGATTTAGCCGCCATTTACTCCAAGTTGAAACGTTCAAGCTATATCTATCATGAAGTGATTTATGATCCCCGTGGACCAATTGAATATAGCGAATACCTTCCGTATGGCGACGTTATGGCCTATGACTATCCTCGTACGATTTCTCGTAACATCACCCAAAAAAATATCAATGGACTGTTACACTTAGCCCAAGGTTTCCCTCGCAGCGAAGATTCCATTGTGTTTGTGACCAATCACGATCTTGAACGTCATGGTGATGCGGAAATTCTTGGCTTTAACAATAATCGTAAAGCTTATCGTTTAGCGCAGATTTTCATGCTGGCTTGGCCATATGGTTATCCACAATTGTATTCGGGATATAGTTTCGGCAGTTTTGATCAAGGTCCCCCATTAACCAGAGATTTAAAATCTCATCCGGTTCTTGATTCCAGCCTGAACTGTCTAACCAATTGGACTTGCGAGCATCGTATGCCTGAGGTCGCGGCGATGGTGAATTTCCGCAATCAAACGGATAAAGCCTTTTACGTAAATAATTGGTGGACGAACGGAACGGATTTATTGTCTTTCGGCCGCGGTGGAATTGGTTTTGTTATTATGAACCTCGGCAATCAACCTGCCACAAAAGAGTTTGAAACATCTCTTCCCCAAGGTGAATACTGTAACATCGTTAGCAGCAGTTATAATCCTCGTACTAAAACATGTACTGAAAGCATTGAAGTTGATAATCGTGGTCGCGTTCAAACCACCGTTCAACCTATGTCGGCAGTGGTTTTACTAAAAACGTCTCCTTTTAAACCTAAAAACAAATAATATGAAAAAAAAGACTTACACCATTGGTTTTGATCTTGGCGGTACTAAATTAGCGGCTGCTTTACTTGATAATAAAGGCACCATGCTTGATTTCATCAAAGTGCCCGTTGATATGAAGCGCGAAAAGTCGGCGCTACAAACTCAAAAAAGAGTTATCGGTCTTATGGCGGATATCGCTATGGATTTCAAACAACGCTTCCCTAAAGAAACCACTGGCAAAAGCTTTTTAGGTATTGGCTTAGCAAGTGCGGGTCCTTTGAACGCTGCCGAAGGAAAACTTATTCATCCCGTGAATTACCCTGGTTGGAAAATCGTTCCGATCCGTGACCTTGTTGAAAAAGAAGTTGTTAAGCGCGGCTTTAAAACAAAAGTTCATTTCCAACACGATGCCACTGCTGCAGCTCTAGCTGAAGGCTGGGTTGGGGGCGGAGCAGGCATGAGTTCGTTTGCTGTCGTGAGCGTTGGAACTGGTGTAGGTTCTGGGGTGATTTTTAATGGTTTTCCGGCACAGAGTCGCGGCATGGGTTCAGAGTACGGTCACACCATTGTTGATTTTAAAAAACTTCAAGAAAGCCCTGATAAACTTCACCACTGCACAGTGGAAGGTATTGCATCAGGCACAGGCCTTTTAAGAAGAGCTAAAGAAATGGGCTTTCAAGGAAGTTCTGTTGAAGAGTTAGTGGCTTCTAAAGACGCCAAATACCAGGTGCTGTTTAAAGAGATGTCTTGGGCTTTAGCGTGCCTTTGTTATGATCTTTCTATTGGTTACAATTTAGAACGGATCTTTTTATCTGGTGGTCTGATTAAAATTAGAAACCTTTATTTTAACGATTTAAAAAACCACTACAAACGCATGATTCATCAAATGAACCCTGCCTTTGAATGTAAGATCGAAGTCGCTAAAACCAAGAACACCGCTGGCGTTTTAGGTGCTGGTTATCTTCCGTATTTAGCTCTTAAAAAATAATTATTCGTCTTTATTTTCACCTTCAAAATAATCAATATTGGGTTGGTCTTTAATCATCATTCTGACCCAAGCACTTTTCTGAGGCCACTCCGCTGGATCTGGGGTGGCGTAAAAGCCAATCTTTTTTGAGTCGGGATAACCCATAATATCGACGTGGGAATGATTCGAAAAACATAAATACTGCATCGGTTCCGTTCCGGTGTTTATCAAAGTGTGGGCATTGTTAGGCCCCGCAGGAAAAGAAAGAAAATCCCCTTCTTTTACTTCCACATTGTCTTTACCGATTCTTGCGGTGCCTTTGCCTTTGAGTATGTAAATCGCCTCCTCAATACCAGTGTGGTAGTGATACGGAAAAGAGGTTTTTCCCTGTGGGAGTTCAAACCAATTGCATCCAAGTTCTTTAGCGCCAGCTGCAATGGAAAGATTTTTCGCTGTGACACTAAATCGACCGTTTGAAGATTCAAAGGACTTCATTTCTGACAGACTCGCTACATTCTTGTGTCGTTTGTTAGTTTCCATTCATGACTCCGAATATTTTCAAAGCACTTTAATGACTTTTTCAAAAAAACTGCGACGATCTAATTATGAAACCAAACATCCATCATGAAGAAGAAAATGAAGTGCGTCTGCTTTACTACAAATTGATTGAAGCCTGGAACAATCGAAGTGCAGCAGATATGGCAAACCTTTTCCAAGACGAAGGAAACCTGATCGGTTTTGATGGCAGCTTCATTGAGGGTCAGTCTGAGATTGGCAAGCATTTAGCGACAATATTCTTTGACCATCCCACGGCTTCATTTGTGCAGAAAATCAGAAAAATTCAGTTTATCTCTCCGCAAGTGGCTAAACTTCACGCGATTGCAGGTATGGTTCCCCCTGGAGGAAAAGACATCAATCCGGCAGTGAATGCCGTTCAAAGTTTAATTGCGACTAAAGAAGACGGCGGGTGGAAAGTGGCACTCTTTCAGAATACTCCCGCAGCTTTTCATGGCAGACCGCACTTGGTTGAAGAAATGACCAAAGAGCTTCGCGAAGAACTTGTTGAAAACTCTCGGGCCCCCGAGGGCGCCCAAGGGTTCTAAATGCAATCTTCGATGATATCCAGCCCGGCTTTGGCGGTTTTAAAATCAATATCCAAAGCTGGGAACATCGTAAATCCACTATCAGATTCCGATAACAACAGCCCCCGTCGGCGCGCTTTCTCGACTATATCACCGCCATAATTTTTATTTTTCAAATGCACACCGATTGTTAAACCCATCACGTTGATTTCGGCTTCCCCTTTGAAGTTCATTTGATTCAATCGCTCTGAAAAATAAGCTCCCATGTCTAAAGTGTTATTTTCTAAACGCTCTTGATGTTTTAAAAGAAATTGAATCGTCGCTAAGGCAGCTTCTACACTGCGCGGATGCCATCCGTAAGTGGAGTAATATCCGGTTTCCTGATTCATCATGGACTTAGCGACTTCTTCGGTGGTGATCGTGGCTCCTAATGGAGCGAATCCGGCCGTTATAGCCTTAGCAACACATAATATATCAGGCTCTAGATTAAAGTGCTCGCTTGCGAACATTTTACCGGTTCTACCAAATCCAGTGGCTACTTCATCAACGATAAACAAAGTACCGTACTTTTTGCACAGGGCTTGGATCCGTTCCATGAACTTTTGTTCTGGGATAACGACCCCTAGGTTGCAGATCACAGGTTCCATTATTACTGCCGCGATGTCGCGGTTCTTCAGCCATTTTTCCGCCGAATCTGCACACTCTTCGTTCAACGGTGGAGATAATCGGTAACAAGGGAAAAGTGGATGCCACTTCCCAAAATCAGGCGAACCTACACTGCGCGCTGCTATCGAGTCGCCGTGATAAGCTCCTTCAATCGAAATAAATTTATGTCTTTTTGTATGGCTGATAGCCGCTTGTAGGGCAAGCTCAACAGCTTCCGTGCCCCCTGTCGCCCTAAAACTTTTCTGCAGTTTACCTGGGGTGATCTCTGCTAATAGGCGCGCTAGTTCGACCCATGATTTATACAAGTGATGTGGTGTTACGTACTCAGGGCCATTAAAACTTTTAAGTTTGCGGCGGATTTCGTCATTGTTCCAACCTACGTTTCCTACACACCAACCCATGGTAAAGTCGATATACTTTTTGCCTTTGGCATCGTAGATGAAACTGCCTTTAGTTTTTATAACTTCAAGATTCTCGGGGTCTGAACTGCGGGATAAATATTTTTCGTCGAGCTGCCTTAAGTTCATAGTTACCTCTTTAAGAGATAGTCTAACTGACTTAAGCAATAAACAGACGCTGACCTTTAACGGTCTAGGCTTTCACATGTTACCTGCGGGGTTTAGTATTTGCGGGTAACGCGGTCCCACTCCAATTCAGTGTTTGATAAGAACCATTCCTAATTTTTTCAGAACGTAGATCAACATCAATCAGAGCATTATAGCCGTCTTCCACGGCAAAAAAAGCCAAACGTAACAAGGTTTCATCTCGGTCCGTGCACTTAAGAATTTTGTAGCTCGGAACGTCTCGTTTGAAGTTGCGCGTTTCTTTACCTTGATCTTTGAAATAAACCTCAAGGTTTTTTGCCTGGTTCATCATGTTTTCATACTTCTGAATGGCAGGTTCAATTTGTGAGGTGTAACAAGGTGAACAGTAAACATTGTGTTTCAACTGCTCGGGAGTTTTTCTCATGAAGGAAAAGGTATCTTCCTCTAAAAACTGCGCACAGTTTTTACATAAGGCATCTGTACAAATACCGCAGGTGTGCGGAGCTTTCGAGTTATGGCAAATGGCGCATGGGGAATTATTCATCTGCAAAACTTTACCACAATTCCAACAAGAAATATAATTAATCAGTTTAAATCATCAAAATTATAGAAAGTTCTAAAGCTAGACTTCTGAAGCAATTCTTTCTTATTTGCCATTTCAAGTCCGGTGAGAGTTCGCATAGAAAATTCGAATTTCATGTCAGCCACCCTACTTTTCCTAGAAAATACCAACCTTTTTGACCGCAAGTACTAAAATAAAAGCCAGATAACACTTGTTGAAATGAGGTGTGACATGAAAACAAAACCCACAACCCTAGTAATGAGCTTCCTTCTTTCCCTGATTCTTTCACCGAATGTAAATGCGCAGGGCGAGCAAACGACAAGGGCAGATGTGCAAGAGGACAGAATTCCAAACATGATCGAAGAAATCGATCCATTTGATCCTAACGTCGAAGAAGTCTTAGAGTACTATGACAAAATTTATGAAGAAGAGACTGGTAAATCGGCTCACTTGGAACCATCCATTGATGAAATCATTGGACTTGCAACTTGCTATCGCAGCAGTTGCGCTGTGTGGATTCAAGTTGTGAAATCATCACAACGTGCCTACCTCTACCAAAACGGTAGCTTAAGAGGTTCATGGTTAGTATCAACAGGTATCTCTGGTCGCGGTACACCGAACTTTGATAAACATCCCAACGGACGTATTTATGATCGATACACATCTTCTAGATACCCAGGCGGAGACTATAACGGTTTAGGCAATATGCCTTATGCTGTCTTCATTAGCGGAGGTTTTGCTTTGCACGGCACACCTCAAAGTAACTGGCCAAAATTAGGAACAAGAGCTTCACATGGTTGCATTCGCATGCACCCAAGCAACGCTTATATGTTCAATCGACTTGTCAGAGCTGTCGGCAAAACAAATGTGTGGATCACTGTGCAATAAAGATTTTAAGTTAAAAGGAAGTCATTCCTATGGGATGACTTCCTTTTTAGGTAATCGCTAAGACTAAAAGAAATGCCACCATCGCGATAAAGACTGTTTGAGAGTGCATCGCAGGGATAACACCTCTTCTATTGATATCTGTTTTGATAAATGTAATTTCGTTTTTGCGCATGGCTCATTGTTATAGGAAATGACCTTCCTTTAAAATAGACCCAGCCCTTGTTAAAGGGCATTTCTAGACAAAGGAAAAGAGAGGTCTAGGTAAGACGGTAGGCTGATTCATATTGAGGGAACTTATTTTAACCTCTTCTTAACCCACCTCCGCCTTCCTCCGACAAGGTATAAACAATGGTATTTAAAAAATTATTCACCAGTTCAAGATCTCAGGAAATTAAAGAGCTTTCTGACATCATTAAGTTGCAACAAGAAATTGCGACGTCTGAACTTGAACTGCGCCAACTTAAAAAACTGATTTGTTTGCGTACCCAAGAAATCACGCAAGCAACCGGTGCCGTTGTTGAAATGGCTGAAGAAGATTCCATGGTGTACGTGGCCTGCACCGGTTCATTAGAAAACATGTTAGGATTAAAACTTAAAATTGTTTCAAGCCTTTCAGGGCAGTCTGTCTTATCTAGAAAGATCTTGTATTGCTCTGATTCAGAAACAGATCCACGAGTAGATCGTGAAGCTTGTCGAAGGGTTGGCGCAAGATCGATGATCTGCGTTCCACTTTTCCATAAAAGCCAAGTTGTAGGTGTTTTAAAAGTTGTATCCACTGCAGCAGATGCTTTTAGCGAAAAACAAATCAACACTTTGACCCTGATCGCCGGATTATTAAGCGCTGTTATTGCTATAAGAAAGTCGGAACAAGCAGCAAACCAAGGTGCAAAATCCAAGTCCGAGTTTTTGGCTAATATGTCCCATGAAATCCGCACACCAATTAACGGCGTTGTAGGTATGACATCATTACTTAAAGACACTCCGTTAAATTCCCAACAAAAAGGTTATGTTGAAATCATTGATACTTCAGCAAAGATCTTATTGGCAATTATCAATGACATTTTAGATTTATCTAAAATTGAAGCGCGAAAACTAAATTTAGAGAATATCGATTTTGACCTGCACCAGACATTAAATGAAGTGACACGGGCTTTGGCGTTCGAAGCTGAAAAGAAAGCCTTGAAGCTTGTATTATCAATCAAACCTGATGTACCCCAATTCGTGTTGGGTGATCCCATCCGTTTTAGACAGATTCTTATTAACTTAATTAATAATGCCATTAAGTTTACAGAAACTGGCACGGTCGAAATCACAGCGCAAAAAGTCGGAAGCATTGATGTAAAAACAGCAAAAGTTCGTTTTGAAGTTTGTGATAGCGGCATTGGAATGTCTGAAGCCACTGTTAATGAACTCTTTAAACCATTTACTCAAGCTGACAGCGCAACGACCCGTCGTTTCGGGGGTACAGGACTTGGTTTATCCATCTGTAAGCAGCTTGTAGAGTTAATGAATGGTGATATCGCAGTAAAAAGTAAATTGAACGAAGGCTCTCAATTTTCATTTACTTTGCCGATGCATCTAAGTGCACCAAAGGCAGAATTCGAGATCTTAACTAAGCCTATCGACCTTAGTTCGCGCAAGCTGCAAGTTCTTATTGCCGATGACAACCTGACGAACCGCTTGGTGGCAGGGCAGATGATCGAAAAGATGGGCCATCAGGCTACCATCGTCAGCAATGGCAAAGAGGCAATTGAAGCACTACAGGTAAAAACTTTTGACCTAGTACTAATGGATTGCCGCATGCCGGAGCTTGATGGATATCAGGCCACCCGCTTGATTCGTGCTTCAGGGAAGCATTTTAGTCAGATTCCAATTATCGCCCTTACCGCTAGCGCCATGGATGAAGATCGAGAAGCTTGTAAAGCGGCAGGAATGTCAGGCTATCTTGCTAAACCAATGACATATGAAGATCTGGTTGCTGCTATTGAAAATCAGATTTCTAAGGTCGTTGTCTAGTGCCTTTTATCAAATAGGTCGTTTAAAAGATTTCAATTAAAATATGATATGGCCAATTCTGCTGAAAAGCCTCGTCATATTTGTCGCATCTGCGGATTCCCCCAACGAGCTGGCGGGAAGGAATACAGTTTTATCTGTGAACGCTGTGGCAGCAAAAACAAAGTCTATAGCCCGATGTCAGAGAAGCAGACTTTTGCATTCTCACTCACTGCTTTAATTTTTTATTTCCCTGCCAATATGTTTCCCTTTATGACTTTGGAACTTTATGGAAACCGGCAATCGGCGACTGTGTGGGGCGGCGTTGTCCAGCTTATGGATAAGGGTCATTGGCCCATCGGCCTTGTTGTTTTTTTAGCCAGCATGGTTATTCCTCTAATAAAGCTCGCCATACTTTTCTATCTTTCGCTTACTGCTAAGAATGGCAAACACACCAAACTTAAAACGCAATTGTATCTAATTGTCGAAGTTATCGGACGCTGGTCCATGCTAGATATATTTCTTTTAGCCGTCCTTGTCGCGGTGGTGAAACTAGGTTCTTGGACAAACATTGAACCTGAGCCCGGCGCATTGATGTTTGCCTTAGTTGTGATCTTCACAATGATGGCATCGGCTTACTTTAAACCCGAAATTCTATGGGATCATCATAAGGAGAATGAAGGTGGGTAAGAAGTTAGATTCTCTTAAAACAGGATGGTATCTTTGGCTTTTTCCGATATTTGCTATCTTAATTTCTGCTTATCTTTTTTATGGGTATATTCAGCAGTCCGGAACTGAAATCAAAATCACTTTTGACGATGGGTCTGGTATAGAGCCAGAAAAAACAGAGATTCGTTATCGCGGAATTCAAATTGGTGCGGTAAAAAAGGTAGTGCTTGCTGATGATAATAAATCCGTTCGCGTTCATGCGACACTAATCCGAGATATCAAAGGTATCGCCGTCAAAGGTTCCAAGTTTTGGGTGGTGCGACCTCAAGTCACCCTGCAAGGAATATCGGGACTTGAAACTATCATAGGAGGTACGTACATTTCAGTTCAGCCCGGCAATGAGGATGCGCCGGAAGAAAAAGAATTCAAAGGTCGATTGGGTCTGGCATCTAAGGATCCCACTGAGGATACAGCAACCTATTTTCTTGAAACTCCTTTTGTCTCTTCAATATCCGTCGACGATCCCGTTACATTCCGGGGAATGAAAATTGGTTCTGTGACAAACGTTAACATTTCCAAAACCGCCCAAAAAGTCATCGTGCAGATAAATCTTGCCTATAAATATATGAGGCTAATTAGAACCAACACTGTTTTCTGGGAAAAAATGGCGGTGCAAGTCAAGCTGGGGCTTTTAAAATCAGAAATAAAAATAAGTTCATTTGAAACCGCACTGCGCGGAGGAATTGAGCTTTTCACACCTGATAACCCGGGTCCCATGGCTAAAAGCCACACGCACTTCCCTTTATATGGAAAGCCCCCTAAGGATTATGAAAAGTGGAACCCTATCTTAGGATCTAATTAGGAGGTATGACATGAATGAAGTCATCTCCATCACCGATCTTCATAAAACTTATGCTTCAGGTTTGCTTGCACTAAAAAATATCAACCTCAAGATTCACCGGGGTGAAATCTTTGCCTTGCTCGGTCCCAATGGCGCAGGAAAAACCACACTTATCAATGCAATTTGCGGAATAGTGAATCCGACCTCGGGTACCATTCTTGCTGATGGTTTTGATGTCATAAAAGACTATCGCAGGGCCCGGGCAAAAATTGGATTAGTACCCCAGGAATTAACGGGGGATATGTTTGAGATTGTCTGGAATACGGTTCAGTTTAGCCAAGGTGTTTTCGGTAAACCCCGGAACAAAGACCATTTAGAAAAAATACTTCGCGACCTTTCACTGTGGGATAAAAAAGATTCCCGAATTATGGCCCTTTCAGGCGGCATGAAGCGCAGAGTGATGATTGCTAAAGCTCTTGCACATGAGCCCGAAATTCTTTTTTTTAGACGAACCCACTGCAGGTGTCGACGTTTCACTTCGCCACGATATGTGGCAAATGGTGCGCGGTTTGCGCAACAAGGGCGTCACCATAATTCTTACCACTCACTATATTGAAGAAGCTGAAGAGATGGCTGACCGGATCGGGGTCATCAATAAAGGAGAGCTGATAGTTGTGGAAGAAAAAAAATCGATTGATGAAAAAGCTTGGAAAGAAGCAGCTCACCTTGCAACTCTTAAAACCTTTAAATGAAATACCGCCGGGTCTTAAGAACTTCCAACTGGAGTTATCTGAAGATAAAGAAACATTGATATGCATTTTTGATGCAAACAAACAAGAAACGGCCGTCCTTGAGTTTTTAAAAGAGATAATTAAAAACGGCGTTGAATTTAAAGATATAAAATCCCGCGAAAGTTCTTTAGAAGAAATTTTCGTAAAGCTTATTGGAGGCAGCAAATGAATATTTATGCCATCAAAGCTATTTTCACCTTTGAAATGACCCGGTTCTTTCGCACTTTGTTCCAAAGCATTGCCTCCCCAGTCCTTTCGACTTCTTTGTACTTTATTGTTTTTGGTGCTGCCATCGGATCTAAAATGGAAAACATGCAAGGGGTTAGCTATGGCGCTTTTATAGTGCCTGGCTTGATTATGCTTTCAATCATGACCGAAAGTATTTCCAATGCCTCATTTGGAATTTATCTTCCCCGTTTTACAGGAACTATTTACGAGATTCTTTCGGCACCTATTTCCGCGTTTGAAATTGTCGTAGGTTATGTGGGTGCAGCAGCCACAAAGTCACTTATCTTAGGAGTGATCATTCTTATTACTGCCAAATTTTTTGTTAATTATGAAATTGATCACCCAGTTTGGATGCTTTCATTTTTAGTTTTGATTTCTGTGACCTTTAGTCTTTTCGGCTTCATCATCGGTCTTTGGGCAGATGGGTTTGAGAAACTGCAGATCATTCCACTTATGATCATGACGCCACTTACATTCCTGGGCGGAAGCTTTTATTCCATTGAAATGCTGCCACCTGTCTGGCAGAAAGTTTCCTTATTTAATCCCGTGGTATATCTGATTAGTGGCTTTCGCTGGAGTTTTTATGGCGTTTCAGATGTTGGCATTGCCACGAGCTTAATTCTAACTTTGGTTTTTCTAGGGATTTGCTTGGTTGCGGTTTGGAGAATTTTTAAAACCGGATATAAAATCAAAGCCTAAGGTGGATCTCCGCAAGGGAGTCCACCTTTCTTAGAATTACTTGTAAGCTTGGCGATTAAAAAGAGGTTTGTACATAGGCCAATAAGCCATCGCAGCGGCCACGTGTAGAATGATCATCAGAAGCGGCATGACGAAATTTTCAAGGCCCGGTGTTAGAATCCCATGAAACAAAGCAATGTGAATTGTGATTGGGGCTAGGATCACTAAAGCTAAAGGAGCAGCAAATCCGCTTAGCAATAACAATCCGCCAATTGTTTCAGTTGCTTTTAGTACCGGAAAGAAATAACCCGTCGACATCATACCATTAAAGAAGGCCACAGTGGCTTCAGGCATGGTTGCCGGTGCGGGGATGAAATTAAGAAATCCGTTTAAACCGAAAACAAAATAAATCAGTCCCAGTAAAATACGCGCGATTAAAGGTAATTTGTTTTTCATGTATCTCCTTTTACCTTTAATATTGCAATCGGATTTCTGATTGTTGGCAAGGCTTAAGTAGCGCGTACGCAATATCAAGACTTATCAACGATGGTTTTAAAGCCACCGTAGGACATCTTAGCCATATCAAAAGGCATCTCGTTATAAGCATTCAAACGAGGATCTTTCATCACTTTCTTAACTACTGCGTTTCTGTGGGCTTTATTTTTGTAGACGATCCAAGAAAACAAAACGTAATCAGAACTCTTGGCTTTAGTCATTGTTGGAAAAGGCAACATGCCCGGCGCCGTTTTTAAATCATCGCCAACAGTTTCGCGATATTCTAAAGCTCCATGTTCCATCCAAACTTTGGCCGCTAATTTCGCCATCTTTTTATAGATATTAATATTCTTTTTAGGAACGACTAGTACAAAACCATCAACATAAGCCATACGTTTTCCCTAACTTCAGTGTGCTTTTTCTAAATTGATCATCCAATTAATGCCAAATTTATCTGTGAACATCGCAAATTTTGAGGCCCAGAAGGTTTCTTGTAAAGCCATTTTCACCATGCCACCTTCAGAAAGGCTTGCAAAAAATTTTTCTGCTTCACTGGAGCTTTCGCAATTTAGCGAGATTGAAAAGTTGTCTCCTTGTCGGCACTGCATTCCAGGCATTGTGTCGGAGGCCATTATTAAAGTCATGGCACCTTTAGAAAGACGTGCATGCATAACACGATCTTTAGCCTCAGGTGGGGCAGGAACATTTGACTCGCCAAAGGTCACCATATTGAGTTCGCATTCAAGACACTTTTGGTAAAACGACATAGCTTCTTTGCAACTGCCATCGAATGTTAAGTAGGTGTTAACGTCTTTCATTACTGCTCCTTTGAAGGGGATGATGGTATCGAAAAATTCTGGATCGCTTTTTGAATTTTCTCAACCAAATCCAGACTGCTTAAACACACGCAATGCAAGCCCTGGTTTGAGCCGGAGTCATTGGAATGATAAACTTTTAAAAGTGTCAACAGGAGGTAGCTTATGGAAATTGATCGAGTCATTTCAAATGACCCCAAGGCCCATGCCAAAAACATGGCAAAGGTGCTTCATGAGCTGCAAGAAAACCTGCGTGAGGACGTGCAGAAAATAGAGGATCTTAGAGCCAAAGGGTTGTTTGAAACCGCTATAGAGGTTCTGGGAGGCTTAGAGAACGCCATGAACAATTACCGCACTGAATTTGAACGTGAATGGAGTGAACCGCATTAGAATATTAACAGGTTTAATTCTTGACCGGATGCCTGAATCTTAATACAGGTTTAGGTATGAATAAGGCACTTGTCCGCTTAATGGCGGGTTTCAGACGATTTAAAGAAAAGTATTTTCAAGAGGAACTTGAAAATTCCATTTACCGTCGCTTGGCTTCCGCAGGCCAAACGCCTAAAACAATGCTTATTGGTTGTTCCGATTCACGCGTCGACCCTGCGATTTTGACTGGAGCGTTACCAGGTGAGCTTTTCGTTGTTCGCAACGTGGCTAACCTTGTACCTCCTTGTGAACCTTCAGCCATTGGTTTCCACGGTACCAGTTCTGCCCTTGAGTTCGCGGTTGTAAATCTTAAGGTTGAAAACATCATCATCCTCGGACACCGACAATGTGGTGGTATCCGTGCTTTGATTCGCGGACCACAAGAAAATCCAGATAGTTTCGTGAGCCAATGGATGAACATCGCCCAAGATGCCCGAAAAGTAGTTATGCATGAGCACGGTAACGAAGATGAAGAAACAAAAGTTCGTTACGCTGAAATGGAATCCATTAAAGTTTCATTGCGCAACTTAATGACCTTCCCGTTTGTGCGTGAAGCTGTCGAATCAGGACAGTTAAGCTGCATCGGCGTTTATTTTGATCTTGAAGAAGGCGAACTCTGGGAGTTTGACCAGGACACGAATAAGTTCAGACAGCTTGAACTTACCCGTCATGGCGTAACATAGTAACCTACTGATTAATTCCAATGTGCTTAGCTGTAGAGTTAAGCACTTGCTCTAAGCGGTCAAAGTTCTCTTCATTTGCTTCTAAGACAAAGGTGCGCACCAGATCGCATTCATCTTTTGAAGTAAACAGCATCTCTAATATAAGTTTGCAACGTCCTTCCAATAATTTTTGAAAAGTCGCAGTCACTTCAAACTCATGTCCTGGTTGCAAGTGGGTAAAAATGATTCGTTCTGGCTTAATTACTTCTTCAAAAACACATCGGTTTGGATAGTTCACGCCATCAGGACCATGCATGGTAAAGTCCCACTGGCCGCCTGCCTTGGGGTCAAACTTGTGAAAAGTATTTCTAAATCCTTTAGGTCCCCACCAGCGTGCCAGCAAATCTGGATTTATCCAGGCATCAAACACAGTCTCGCGAGGATAATCAAAAACCCGAGAGCTAACAATAGATCGATCAGTTACACTTATTGCCGGCATTTTCAGTCCTCTTTTACTTATCATGACATTTCAAATCAGGGACCGTCGTGAATTTTTAAACCACTTGCTAGTTTACAATGCCCTTCCCAAAGAAAGTCATCAGTGCCATGCTAAAAGAAATATGATTGAAGCAGGCCCAAAGTTTCAGATAAAAAAACTTATAAATCTAATTCGCGTTCTATTTCCGAATTGGAACTTTTTTAATCAGGTCGCCTATGAATTCAACCTGTGGGTACTAGCTCCTGGTGCAACGGACTGGACTCTTTTATCATTTGACCAAAAAAGAAAAGTCCTGGGTGTTTTTGTAAATCCGGAAGTAAATCTCGCTTTGGCAAAACTAAATCTTTTGGAACATTTTGCTCAGGATTTACAAAGTGACCTCGCCGACGAAGACGTCACACAGCTTACTACTTATAGAATGGTTAAGTCCCTTGTGACGGAAAAACTTATTGAATTAAAGATCGATCCTAAAGCAAGGTTTAAACTCGTCGCAAATAATCCTTCTGAAACATTGGATCTTTTTGTTTCAGATGAAACGGATATCTAGTATGAGTTTAGCGGTAGCCCTTAGTTTAATTTCAAAAATTCTATCAGCTACCATGGCGTTTCAAGCCTTAGAGATTTTTCTTTTAACCAAAAATAAATCCTTCGTTTCGGTTTGGAGTTTAGAAAATCTTCTGCCTGACTTAGAAAAAGGCCTTCCCTTTTCAGGCGGGATTATTCAGAAGCTTTTTTCGATAAAAAGTTTAGGAATGATTGCGCTGCTACAACTGTTGGCGGCAGCTACTGGAATATTCATAATCCACCCCTGGATTTTCCTATTTTTGTTTTTCACTCATTTATTAATATGCATTCGCTTTCGCGGTAATTTTAATGGCGGCAGTGACATGATGACCGTCGTCGTGCTTACGGGGCTATTGATAAGTCTGTTTGCGACAAATGAACTTTGGCAAAAGTTAGGAATGATTTATATTTCGATTCACCTGATTTTTTCTTATTTTAAAGCAGGTTATAAAAAGATTCTTAAACTTGAATGGCGCACTGGAAAAGCACTTTCCATCTTTTTAAATCAAAGTGTGTTCCCTGATATGAAGGCCTTTTCGATTTGGCTAAAATCAGCTCCACTTCTTTCTCTTCTGTTAAGCTGGCTTGTTCTTGCTTTTGAAGTCGCAAGCCCCCTTGTGATCATAAATCCATCCTGGGTGTACTTTTATGCTGGCGCTGCGATTGTTTTTCACTTCATCAATTATCTAACATTTGGCCTAAATAGATTCTTTTGGGTATGGTTGAGCGCGTGGCCTGCAGTGATTTATTCTGTAAACTTACTAGCCAAATAGGGTTTAAGAATATTAAGATCGCCTCATGCAAGATCCAACAAACTGCCCTAAATGCAATTCAGAAAATATTTACGCCGATGGAAACCTCTGGATTTGTCCAGAATGTGGCAATGAGTGGTGTGCCCACGCCACTACTAATAAAGATACTGAAACTGTTCAGGACAATTTTATTCGCGATGCCAACGGCAATATTTTAAATGATGGTGATTCAGTGACTGTTATTAAAGAATTGCGAATCAAAGGTTCTTCGAACGTTGTGAAGGTAGGAACGAAAGTAAAAAACATTCGATTGACTGACGCTGGCGATGGTCACGACATCGCTTGTAAGATCGATGGCATTGGCGCGATTAATTTAAAATCCGAATTTGTCAGAAAAGCTTAAGCTCTCTTTTCGCCCTGGGATTTTTCGGACAAAAGCAGAAGACTCGATTTTAAACCAGTGTAAAACCACATTTCCTTCGTATCTTTAAAGAAAAATAATCTGCCGTGCCCGCTGCAAAGTAGCTAAAAGGTGACACAATAAGAAATATACAAAGGAATTTCTTATGGCACGCCTCCTGATTGTTTACGCTTCTAAACATGGTCAGACCGAAAAGATATCAAATTTTATTTCAGCAGAATTAGTGCAAATGGGTCACTACGTAGATATCTTCGACGTTGAATCTATTCCTGAAACGGTTTCAGTAAAACACTATGAAGCTGTGATTATTGGAGCTCCCGTTTACATCAGTGGCTTTCCGGCCCATTTAAAAAAATGGGTGAAATCCCACAGCGATATATTAGCAATAAAGCCTTCAGGATTTTTCTCGGTCTGCCTGGGGGTTTTAGAAAATGACGATAAAGCGCAAAAAGACGAACGGCACATCGTTGAAAAGTTCTTTAATGAAACAAACTGGCATCCTAAACAATGGACGATCTTTGCAGGGTCCATCACCTATTCAAAATACAATTGGTTCCTAAAACGTCTTATGCATGCGCTTGCAAAAAAATCTGGGACAGATACAGAATATGATCATGACTATGAATACACCGATTGGAACAAGGTCCATCAGTTTACTGAAAATCTGCTGCATGACTTAACTGCTCCAAGATAATGGGGAAAATATGAACGTTAACGACAGCCAGTTTAAAAGTTTGTTAGAGTCTTATAAAAAAATTGCGGTTTATGGCCTAAGCCCTGATCCCGGAAAAGCCAGCCATTATGTTCCTAAATATATGCAGGATCATGGTTGGGACGTTGTTGGAGTTTATCCGAAGCTTCACGACACGGGTTTTAAAATTTATCAGACCTTAAAAGAAGTTCCAGCCGAATATCGAAAGTTTATCAACGTTTTTCGTAGATCGGATCACTTGCCAGAAGTGATTGATGAAATTCTTGAACTTGATGGCGTTGAAGTTATTTGGATTCAGTTGGGAATCGAACATCAAGAAGCGGAAGCCCGAGCTGAAAAGGCAGGGATCAAAGTCGTTTCAAACCGCTGCCTTATTATTGAACATAAAAAATGGTTCTAACTTTTTTCAGCTTAAAATAGGCTGCTAAGTTGGAACTTCGGAATGGCCATGGCGTAATAAGCAAGCCCTAATATCCCGACCACAATCACAAAATTCACTGCTGCAAAGGCTGCACGTAACGGAAGTTTCTGATGAAACTCGATAGGCGCCGGATAATAGTGTCCGGGCCCTACTACAGCAAATACCAACAAAGCCCCATGTAATATCGTGTGACCGATGACTTCGGTTTTTCCAAAGAAAGCCGAAGTCGTAAAGAAAACTAAAGTGATTACTAAGGCCAAAGGTCTTTGTAAAAGGCCAATAATAAGCAAATAACCTAACGCCAACTCTACAAATGCACAGGCCAGTAAAAAGAAATCATGGGGAAGTCCCATAGTTAAAGCAGGTTTCTGGCTTAGAATATCCAATCCCCAGTGTGGAAAGAATACTTTTTCCAAAGCAGCCCAACACAGGGAAAATCCCAGTCCAATATACAATGCTGGAATTCGAGTGTGGGAAATCTTTATCGAATTAGAAGCGTTTACCAACAAGTAATAGCCAATTGCTGGATACACTAGGTAATCAAGCATGTGAAAAAATCCGTACACATTAATCGCATACAGATAAAGTCCGATCATTCCTAATCCGGCTAAAGGTGCTGTTTTACTTGTTAACATTAGAACAGCTAGCAAGAATTGATACCACCCTACTTCCCCAGAGTTTATTTTAAGTTCTGGGGCGATGACTGAATCAGCCTGCCACGACAGTAAAAGCGCTGCCCCTGTAAATACTCTTAAGATCACTGGGGCACGATCGGCATAACTTTCAAGATAGGCGCTGAACTTTTGATAAGAAGGCCATTTTTCTAAAAAGCGATCCGCATAAACAATGACTGCCAAAGTGACCACAGTCAGAGCAAATAAAAACCAAAAGGCGGGACGGTTTAGTTCATCCAAGGTGAAAATAGAAGGCTCTTTATTTTGTGTGAACCATTTCACGTGAGCATTACTTGAGATTGGAATAAGAAGACTTAAACACCAGCACAAAAAGTATTTTATTTTCATATAAAAATCCTGCCGCCATTACGGCAAGATCACAATCTTAGAATCAATGTGACAATGCAAATCTTAACTTAGAAGTGCAACAAAGGCCTGCGCCTGACGCGAAAGTTGATGGGTCCCGCGGTGGATCAACAACACTCGATACTTTTGTTTTTGTGCTAAGGGCTGCAACTCATCAATAATTCGTAGGCCCTCCCAATGGTGAAGCATTAGATCTGGCACAAAGCCAATTCCAAAACCAAGAGTTACATATTTTGCAATAACTTCCCAGCTTTCTACCTTCATGGTTATGGGTGCTGGTTTTGAAAACTTTCTTTTAAATATTTTTTGCAGCTCCATTTCACCTGGAGCTTCCTGGGTCACAATGAATCCCAGTTCTGATGAGTAGCGAGTACCTTTTGCAAAAACAAAGCAGAAACTTCCTTCATGCAAAACAGTCTTATCAACACCCTGGATCTTTCCATCATCAACTACTATCCCAAGTTCAACTTTCCCAGTTCTTACTGAACTTAAAACATCAGCGGCATTGTTGAAGCCTATTTCAATCCCTAATTGTGGATGCAAGGTTCTTAACCTTTGTAACGGCTTAGGTAACAAACTTTGCGCTAAAGTATCTGCCGTCGCAAGAGTGATGGTGCCAGACACTTCTGCTTTAGATCCCTTAAGGTCTACCTTAATACCTTCTAAAGTTTGAAATAGTTGTTCAGAACGCTGTACTAAAAGCTTCCCTTCTTCGGTCAGCTTAAATCGGTTTTTAGTGTGAATCATAAGCGCACAGTCAAAGGACTCTTCAAGCTTGCGAATGCCTTGGCTGATCGCAGGCTGGCTTACGTTTTGGGCTTTGGCTGCTGCTGCAACACTTCCTAACTGAGCGGCACACACAAAGTATCGCAGATGATAAAGATTGGGTTCAGATGACATAATAATTTCTTATTATAATAATTAAAATAATCCAATTTTATTATTGCTAAAAATGATTTAAAAACCCCGCAAGCGAGGTAATTATGAAAAATCTAGTTGGCTTTTTGATTTTAGGTATTTTGCTTTCAACTCAAGGAGCGGTGGGCGCTGCGCACTTCCCCAAATGTTCTGTGATTTTAAAAGACAAATCAGGTGTGTTTGAAACCACTATAGAGCTTGCGCTAGTGATGTATCCACAGTCGGATCTCGCGGCCTATGCATATCACGGATCCGTTGGATCATTTGATATCAACGTTTCTACTTGTGACGGTACTTATAATGCTTTTATCACCGGGAAAAATGGCGCCAAAAGCTCAGTATCCACTGACACTAGCTTTCAGCTTGGCCTAGCTTTACCTAGTGAAAGTATTCAGGTTTCTTGCAACCAATAGACTATGCCGTGGGGATCTGAATTTCAGTGATAAGCTGATCTTCAGGGGTCACCCGCGGATCATTAACGTAATTTTCAATAAAGAAGTCATCACGCACCGGCATCTGTGACTTTTCAACGATCTCAAAAACTCTTCCGCAGGCCTCAGGCAGGTTTTTATAAGATCCCGTCAGAACAAAGCGAGAATATTTTCCACCTTGAAACTGAGTCACTTCATAGCCTGCAGGTAGCACCGCGGGCTTAGCATCCACTGTCGCTCCTGCTCGATAGATCATCTCGGGCTGAACCTTGTAAAAACTGGTGTAGCCGGTCACCTTTACCTGCTTAAGAGTCTCATCTATATTTTGGTGAAACTCTTGCCAAGCTTTCATGGCAGTCTCTTGAAAGGGACCTTTTTTTTCTATGTATACATAATAGGTGGCAGGCCAAATTACTGTGTCAGGAGTTTCAGTTAGTTTCATTTCATTATTCATGGACGAATTCCTTTTTGATTTTTCTAAGCTGTGCCGCCTGATAAGCACCGAACACGCCGGTAAATAGCGATCGAATCAGCGGGTCTTCTATAACATCTGCTTCTTGAATTTCTTTTTCGACAATTGAATTAAACTTTATATCATTAATCCGCACATACATCGATGTTAAAGATTCCCCTTCTTCTAAAGCAGCGTAAATTTTTGCCAAAGGTACTTCCGTCAACCATTCAATGGGGTCCTCATTTACAGGAACTTCTTCAATTTTATTTCCTTCCAATAAATAGCGGAAAGTTTTTTCTTTGCCAATTTCGTCATACACTGACAACTGCCACAATCGGGGTCTAGCAAAATACGGATCTTCTGATGCCGGCAAAGTACTGAATTTCTCAAGCAATCCCTTTTTGCAATAATCGATAACGAACTCTTTTGGTGCCCGGGAAAGACCTGGAAGTCTTTTAGCTATTTCACTAGTATGAGGAATTTCAGACGTAGGATTGAATTCATAATCAACGTCCTGCGGGCCCAGCGGCAGAACCCAAGGTAATGCTTCAGAGGACTTGAGAAAATCTTTAGTGAACTCAAAAGAAACAGAAGGATTCATTCGTATGATTTGACAATCTGGCAGAGCTTCTTTTACTTCCTTTTCAAATTGCTTATATGTGATTGGGAAAAAGAATTGATTATACCAAGACCAGCTTTCTTGCTTAAATTGACAGGAACTTGGTACCACGTATTGAGGATTTAGTGCTTTAAGTTGCTCTATCCATTCCGGTGGTAACTCTAAAGATGGTGCTGGAACCCGGTTCGGGGAAAGCACATCAATCTCTCGCATAGTTTGAAACGGCCATAGCACCATATCCCACGGACCGTTTTTTACCAACAGATCCAAGGTGTCGTAATCAATCCACGAATCAACAACATTTAAAATATTTAAACCCGCTGCTTTTATTTGAAATAATGAATCAACTTCAGCATCTAAGGCACGTCTTGGAATAATCTCAAATGAGCCAATCTTAACAGGTTCATCAATGGTCAGTGGAAAAACATTTTTGAAACCAAGCTTTTTAATAAAGACCAAAATCTCGTCGAACAAACAATAAATGTAAATCGGTATATCACGATTTAAAAGATTTAAACTTTCTAAAGAGCAGTGATCGTCATGATAGTGAGAAATAAAAATCGCTGAAAACTTTTGCCGTTTTATTTCTTGTATATCAAAACCCACGTTGGGAAATGCATAACAGTTTCGACTAAAGGGATTTTCAAAGATTGGATCAAAGGCAATCTTAGTCCCATCACAATCCAAGACATATCCAGCATGCAAAATTCGCGAAATCTTTAAAGGCATATGGCTTCATACCGCATATATTCGTTTATGGGCAGTTATTTGGGCCTGCCTCTTGAAAAATGCAGGGAATGCCTTTATTCTATAAACCTCTGGGCACAAATCCAGGGTCTATGGAAGCATAAATAAAATCATAATCTTCTTTTTTTAATTTCTTTTATATAAGCACAACAGTGCTGAAGGTTTATTTATGCAATCCCTTGTCACCGCAAGTGGCTTAACGTTTGAATTTGCAAACGGCCACACCATTTTTAAAAACCTCAATTTTTCTATCACCTCTAAGACCTCCACACTGGTTGGACCGAACGGCGTTGGCAAAACGACATTGGCGAAACTGTTAGTTGGCGATTTAGAACCAACCCATGGATCTATAATTAAAAGATCCTCGGTGACCTTTTTCCCACAGCGGCTAACTGCGCAAGCTATAAGCGTTGCCGAGTTTCTTGCCTACGACTATGAATGGTCCGAACTCGGAGAAACACTATTAGATGGAATAGATCGCTTCAGTCTTTGCACGACCTTGAGTGGTGGTGAATGGATGCGTGTACGACTTGCCAAAACTCTAAATGATGATTTTCTAATTTTAGATGAGCCATCTAACGATCTTGATCGGCAAGGACGAAAATCCTTAATAGACTTTTTAAACGCACGCACAGGCGGAGCACTGATTATTTCCCATGATCGGGAGTTGTTAGCTATCTGCGAGGACATATTCGAACTTTCCAACCAAGGTCTTACTAAATATGGCGGAAACTATTTAGAATATGAAGAAGCCAAAGGTCATGAGCGAGAAAATCTTTCTCAACAATTAATTACAGCCAAAAATCAACGCCAAAAAGCCAAGGCCGATCGTCAGGAACAGTTACTACGCCAAGAAAAAAGAAATCAACGAGGTGCGGAACAAGCAGCCCGCGGGGGAATTCCTAAAATTCTTCTGGGCGCAAGAAAAAGAAAGGCTGAAGCCACGACGGGTAAGGTAGACACCTTATCTTTAGAGAAAAGTAATTCAGCCGTCAATGCGGCCTTTGAAGCCTATAGCCAACTGAAGCTCGATCCTGTGATGTATGCAGATCTAATGGGTGAAGAATTACCTTCACAAAAGCTTATAGCTGAAGGACGTAACTTCAATATTCGATTTAAGGATTGGCTTTATCGCGAAGATCTTAATTTTTCTTGGCGTGGAAACATTCGCTTAGCATTAAAGGGCCTTAATGGCGCCGGAAAATCGACCCTTCTAAAGGCAATTATGGGACAACCCTTTGAAACACGCGGAGAACTACGTGTAGGAGATGTCTCCATTCTGTACATTGATCAACAGTGTAGAATGCTGGATGACTCTAAGACAGTTTTAGAAAACGTTTCTGAGACATCTAGGCTCTCTGAAAGCGAAGTCAGAAACGGTTTAGCAAAGTTTCTTTTTACAAAGGATTCAGTCTTTCAAAAGGTTGCCTCTTTAAGTGGAGGTGAAAGATTGCGGGCGGCGCTAGCTAAAGGAATATTAAGTGTTAAAAAGCCGGGGCTATTAATACTTGATGAACCAACAAACAATTTAGACTTAACAAATATTCAGTTTCTTGAATCGCTAGTAAAGGAATTTAAAGGAGCCGTTTTAGCGATTTCCCATGACGAGATCTTTTTACAAAACAGTGCGATAAACGAAGAGTTTCAGATAATAAAAGAAACCAACCAGTAAAGGTTGGTTTCTTTTCATTAAATTAATATTGAGAACGATGCATGCTTGATCGGTCAAAGCTGTCATCGTCATATTCATCTCTGTCCTCGTCATCTTCCCAGTCTCTTTGCCCCGCTCGCATATATCTATCGTCGCGGTCAGAGTAATAATCTTCATTATAATCATCTTCTTGATAACCTCTGCCACTACCACGTCTTTCGCTGCTGCTACTGCTACTACTACGACCGCGTCCACCGCCTTGACTTGCTCTTCCACCTTCAGATGCTATCCGGCGAGAAGATCCACCTCCGCCGCGTCCTTGGCCTCGGCCTTGCCCTCGTTCTTCGTCACGGTCAAAATCCTGTTCATAATACCCTTCATCCTCATAACCCGAATATTCTGAGCGTCCGCCGCCATGACTGGCGCGCCCCCCCATTGAGGCAATTCGACGTACTTCTTCGCGCGGCATAGATGCAAAACCTCGTCGTGAAGTGCCGCCTCCACTGCGACCGCCTCTTTCTTCTCGTTCGTCGTAATATCCTTCGTCAGAGCTTCTGCCGCGGCTTTGACTTTGACCTCTGCCACCTCCGTGGCTTGCCCTGCCCCCCATGGATGCGATTCGACGTTGTTCTTCGGGATCCATTGCGGCGAAACCGCGACGCGAGCTACTTCGCGAACTTGTAGAACGTGATGCCATCTTTCCTCCTTGTTTTCGATGTGCATTCATCTTGAAGTCACTTATTTAAAGAGGAAAGTTACCTTGCTGAGAGGACCAAGAAACAAAGCGATGTTAAAAACCGCCGGGGAAAGTTTCTGGAAATTCGCGACGATCAAAACTGACTGTAAGTGGAGTTAGACCTCGAGTTTGATCGATAAATAAAAATCCATCATAGCGGGTCGCTAGTTTAGTTGGAACGTAGTTACCAAAACTTTCAAATCGTGGATCATAAACCACGCCAATGGCCCGGTGACCTCGCGTTTGATGTAATTCTAATTCTGTGCTTCCCTGCAACCAGGAGAATATAAAATCCGATTTTTCATTTACACATTTCTGATGAAATAGATCTTCATAACTTCCACTCTTGCCTTTAGGCACTTGCATAAGTTGCACCGGACCATCCCATGCGGGTGAAGCAACAACAGAACCTTCGTAAGTACCAAAGCCTAAAAGAGCGACCTTGTTGCTTCCCCATTCAATTCGAGCAAGGCCACCCAAGTTAACTTGCCCTTCATCAACCATTGATGTGGCACGATAGTCCCCAATATGGGTGTTATGGGCCCACACAATGCCCTTGGCGTTTTCACCATGATGTGAAAGCAAAATATTTAAGGTTTCCATCATATGACGGTCACGAACGTTCCAAGAATCTTCGTTACCGTGGATCATCGTGCGGTAATAGTCTTCGGCATTCCTAACGATTCTAGCATTTTGTTGAGCGTCGAAAAGAGATTCTCCGGAAAGCTGCAGGTGTTTTGCTTTTAATAAGTCCTGCAATACCAAAAGCACTTGGGTTTGGCATCCCGGTGAAAAATATAGGGATTGAGCATAACGGCGCTCATCTCGGTTGAATTTATCAAAACATGCATATTGTTCTTTCGCGGCTTTAGCTAATGCCGGATCCATTTTTTTAAGAGTGTGCAAAACTTCGTCTATGGATTCAAAAAGGGAATAAACGTCTAGACCGAAAAATCCAATGGTCTTTTTACCTTTTAACTTTTGATTATGATCTTTCATCCAGTTTAGTAGTTCGGCGACTTCAGTATTTGCCCACATCCATGAAGGCCACCGGTGAAAATGATGGATTAATTCTTTATCGGCATTACTTTGCTTAGAACGAATGAGTCGATTCGCGGCATAACATGGAGGCCAATCACCTTCAACTGCGATAAAGTTAAATCCGTGATTGGTGATGAGTTCCTGGGATATAAGTCGGCGCCATTCGTAAAATTCGTGGGTGCCATGACTTGCTTCACCAAGCATCACTATTTTCGCATAACTTAGTTTTTCTGCGATTTCCGTCGCAACGGTCGAAATTGTGCGCACATAAAAAGTGTGAGGGAAATATATGAGTACGAGTAGCAATTCGGCGATGATCGGCTAAAAATCAGTGCCAGCCTTGACCCGGGTCCCAAGAAGCTTTTATTGTAAGTTCCATGAAATTAATCTCATGGAATGTTAATGGCCTGCGTTCGGTTCATAAAAAAAACTTTCGCGAATGGTTCGAAAAAGAAAAGGCCGATGTTGTTTGCCTTCAGGAAATAAAAATTTCTGAGGAAGCTATTCAAAAGGATGAAACTTTTTATCATCCAGCCCGTTATCATTCCTCCTGGGCTTTTGCTGAAAAGGCGGGTTATTCAGGATTAGCTCTTTATTCTAAAAAAGCACCCGACGATGTCCGTGTTGGACTTGGCATAACTAAATTTGACAATGAAGGACGATGGCTGGAAGCAGATTTTGGCCCTATCACCGTTGTTAATAGTTATTGGCCCAACAGTCAGCGCGATCACGCCAGATTGCCTTTCAAGTTAGAGTTTTGTGCTGCTGCTGAAAAGCGCTTGCAGGCTTTACGCAAAAAAGGTCGTGAGGTTATGATTTGCGGCGACTTTAATATTGCTCATAAAGAAATCGATTTAAAGAATCCAAAATCCAATATGAAGAATGCTGGCTTCCTGCCTGAAGAACGCGCTTGGATGGAACGCTTTTTAAATAAATTAGAATGGGTCGATAGCTTTAGGAAATTTGAACAAGGTCCAGACCATTATACATGGTGGAGTTATCGCCCCGGCGTTCGCGAAAGAAATATCGGTTGGCGTCTGGATTATTTTTTAGTTAACAAAGAAGCTTCAGACCGCCTAAAAGCGGCAGTGCTGTGCCCAGAGGTAATGGGCTCAGATCACTGCCCTGTTCGTTTAACTTTAAAAAAATAATTTATTCTTTAGTCTCTGGCTGTTTAGTGGTTGAGTCCTTAGATGTCTTTTTTCCATGGTCACCCATCATATGATGATCCTTCATGCCTTTATGGTGACCCATCATTGCACAGCTTTCTTTTCCCATGCCTTCGCAGCTTTTCATCATTTCATTTTTACATTCATTCATGGGCTTCGTAGATTTTAGACAGTCAGCCATCTTCATGTGCATATCAGCCATTTTTTGACGGTCCTCTTTGCTCATTTCTTTCATATCTTTGCCCATGCCCTTCATCTCATTTGCAAATGATGAACTAAAAATAAGCATTGATGCAGCAGCTGTGATGATGATTGCAGTTTTCATGAATACTCCTTATTCACGGTTTTTTATTAATTGTCGTTATTAGCGACGAACGCATTTATAATACATATTCATTCTTAGCACTCAAATGCGCCGATATTATTGCATTAATTTCTTCGTGTTTTTCGACGATTTCCTGTCATAGAACGCACAGTCCAGTGTTAAATACCGTTACGTCTTTAGTGGAATCTTGCTACTATCTCGTTTCATTTTTCACGGAGAATACAATGTGCACCCACCATACCACTTTACTTTTTCTGACTTTAACAATGCCCCTTTCCACATTCGCGGAATCCGCGGTTCCCCAAGGATGTCTGAATAAAAATAATATTTCCGCAGAAGCACACGCCGCATGGATTCTTCCAGTTAAAGATCTTACCGCTTCAGAAAAAAAAGAAAAAAGTCCTAACTTAGAAGTGAACCAACGCACGGTCATAGAACTAAAAAATACAGGAAAGACATTTTCAGGATTTGTGGAATTTAAAACAAAAAATGCTGGCGATTATTTTTTATCTTCAGACTTCTATCCGCGAATGAACGTTATAGATTTAGAAAGTAAAAAGGAAATTGAGGTGGAAACCTATGGCCCCGTCCGAGAGTGCGATACCATTCGCAAGTCTTTACGCTTTAAATTCAAAGGCAACCATAAATATTCCTTAGAACTTATCAGCAAGGATAGTCACAAAATAAATATCCTAGTCACTAAGGCTAATAACTAAAATCTCGCCACAATTAGTGACTGCCATCGGCTTCTGTCATTTTCCTTATGACTTGGCCGATGGTTTTTGCGTCAATATCAGCTTTTCTCATCAAAGTTTTGGCTCTTTCAAAGTCGTCAGCGTCAATAGCCTCAAAGAAAGCTTCCACTTTCCCGATTTCCGCAAGCTTTTCAAGGACTAGAGTTCCTTCAAAATCGGATTCACTCACACTGTTAGCCTTCGTCCGGAATGTTAGGTTCTACCAATTGAATTAACAATTCTAAGCATTGTTGCCAGCCTAGATAACAAGCCTCAACTGGGATCGCATCTGGAATTCCTTCTTGAGTGATGTTCAATTCAGTTCCAACGCTGACTTTGCGGAAGGTGATCGTGTTCGTCATTTCACCAGGAAGATTTGGATCATCGAACTTGTCTATAAAACGAAGCTTTTCATTCTGTTTTACTTCAAGATATTTGCCACCAAACGAATGACTTTTCATGGTCGTGAAGTTTGTGAATGACATTCTATATTCACCACCTTCCCTGACATCAAATTTATCAACCTTGGCAATAAAGCCATGAGGAGGAAACCACTTAACGATGGCATTTACATCGGTAAAGGCACGAAAGACTTTTTCTGGCGGAGCCGCAATCACACGGTGAAGTTTAACTGTTCCAGGCATCATAATCCCCTTGTTAAAGTGGCGACCCTAGAAAGTTAACTATTCTCGCTTATAATTGCTAATGTTTTCGAAGAGCTTTTCTATTCTGTGATAAAGATCAGCAATATATTTTTCTGGGTTCTTCCCACCCATGGCAGTCATGTCTTCAATTTTCTCAATGCATCTTAGGTCACTGCATAAAAAATATGAACTGCTGACAGTGGAACTCATTGCGACCGACAACATTCCAAGTTCCTGTGCTGAACCAAAGGCATTACACCAACTGCAAAGTCCGCCCACAGGTTCGCCACTTGTCCGTTTAAAAGCCACACCTCGTGCCAAGTCCCAGTTGGGTGCCTTAAAGACAAGATAGACATAATTTCCGGAAGGTTCCTTCCAGGTAAAATAAGAGCGCACATTAAACGGAAATTTTAAGTTTTCAGGAAGAATAAGCTTCTTTTGATCACGCAAACGAAATGATTCGATCAATTCCTGTTCACTCGCAATTGAAAAACTTATTTCTTTTTGAAAGGTACTTTGTTGAGAAAGCAATAGACAACTCCTAATGAAATTGTAGGACCAGTCCGATGTGAGTGTCTATAGAGATATTGGCCCTTGGCCTAACAAGGGTCGCTTTGTTTTTTAAATAAAAATTCGAACCAAGCTTGGCTTCTTCCACTTTAGCAAATCAAAGTGAAGAAAGTATAATGGTGAGGCTGCGATGAGAAAAATTATTGGCGGGGTCTTTCAATCCCTTGATGGCATCATTCAAGCTCCGGGGGCCCCGGAAGAAGACAGAACTGGCGGTTTTGGACTAGGCGGTTGGGTTCAACCTTTTTGGGATGAAAAAATAAATACCATAATGGGTCCTCTTTTCAGCGGCCCCTTTGATTTGCTCTTAGGAAGAAAAACCTATGAGATATTTTCAGCCTATTGGCCCTATATTCCTGAAAGTGATCCTATTAGCTCTGCATTTTCTAAGGCGGAAAAATATGTCTTAACTTCAAGTGATGGCCCTTTAGAGTGGAAAAAAAGCCATCGGCTCAAAGACATCGATGAACTTAAAAAAGTAAAAGAAAGCAGCGGTCCAAATATGCTAATTCAAGGTAGCTCTACTTTATATCCAACTTTGCTTTCAGCAAATCTGATAGATGAAATTTTAATTTTAACTTTTCCTATCACCCTAGGGAAAGGAAAGCGCTTATTTGGCAGTGAAACGCCGGCTACGGCAATGAAGTTAGTTAATGCCGAGATGTCTCCGTCAGGAGTGATTATGGCAACATATAGACCGAACGGCAAAGTGCCCACTGGAACTTTTGAAACCACCGCCCCTTCGCAAGCAGAGCTTAAACGCCGGGAGCGATGGGCCAAGGAAGGGTAAAAAAGAGGAAGCGAAAACTTCCTCTTTTTTTTTAGTTCACTGCTAAATCATAGCGATCAAGATTCATAACCTTTGTCCATGCACTTACGAAGTCTCTTACAAATTTGTCTTTGCCGTCGTCACTAGCATAAACTTCAGCAAATGCACGAAGCTGCCCATGGTAACCAAACACCAAGTCCACTGCAGTAGCCGTCCACTTTACTTTACCCGTGGCGCGATCTTTTCCTTCATAGACTCCAGGCTTAGCAACCTCCCACTCTGTCCCCATATCAAGAAGGTTCACGAAAAAATCATTAGATAAAGTTCCTGGTTTATCAGTAAAAACACCGTGACGTGTTCCCTGATAATTAATGTCTAATGATCGCAATCCGCCAATAAGTACAGTCATTTCTGGCGCAGTGAGTTTTAAAAGATTGGCGCGATCTAAAAGAAGTGTTTCTGGGGAAAGCTTTGAAGCACCGTGAATGTAGTTTCGAAAGCCATCGGCTTTTGGTTCTAGCACTTTAAATGAATCCACATCGGTTTGTTCTTGGCTAGCGTCAGCCCGGCCCGGAGAAAATGGGACTTCAATAGTGTACCCGGCTTTTTTAGCAGCACTTTCAATTCCCGCGCATCCACCTAAAACAATTAAGTCAGCAAGAGATACTTTTTTTCCGCCCTGTTGACCTTGGTTAAACTCATTTTGAATTTTTTCAAGTGCTTGCAGAGTTTTTGAAAGCTCCCCAGGTTCATTAACTTCCCAATTTTTTTGAGGAGCAAGCCTGATGCGCGCACCGTTTGCTCCACCCCGCATATCAGTTCCTCTAAATGAAGAAGCTGCCGCCCATGCCGTTGAAATTAAGCGCGTAGCACTTATTCCCGACGCAAGAATTTTTTCTTTTAAGGATTTTATATCCTGAGCTTCAATTAATGGATGATCCACTTTAGGAATCGGGTCTTGCCACAACTGCGCTGGCGGAACATAAGGTCCCCAATATCGTGACAGCGGTCCCATATCGCGATGAAGAAGTTTATACCACGCTTTAGCAAACGCATCGGCAAATTCCTGATGATTTTCATGGAAGCGTTTAGAAATCTTTGCGTATTCTGAATCTGCTTTCAGTGCTAAATCCGTAGTCAGCATCGTTGGCGCATGCTTTTTCGTCGGATCGTGGGCATCTGGAACTGTGTTTTGTGCGGCTGCATCTTTAGGCTTCCATTGATGGGCCCCTGCAGGACTTTTTGTTAATTCCCATTCGTAATTATGAAGATGTTCAAAAAATCCGTTGGTCCATTTTGTCGGTTGCGTTGTCCAAGCACCTTCAAGACCACTGGTAATAGCGTGCGCTCCTTTTCCAGTTCCATAGGAATTCTTCCAACCAAAACCTTGGGCATGTATTGGACAACCTTCTGGTTCAGGTCCGACGTGATCTGATTTAGCAGCACCGTGGGTCTTACCAAAGGTATGACCTCCAGCAATCAATGCCACTGTTTCTTCATCATTCATCGCCATGCGCGCAAAGGTTTCACGAATATCCCTTGCCGCTGCCTTTGGATCTGGATTTCCGTTAGGACCTTCGGGATTTACATAGATTAGTCCCATTTGCACGGCACCAAACGGAGCAGCAAGTTGTCTGTCACCACTATAGCGTTCATCACCAAGCCAGGTATCTTCCGGGCCCCAGAAAACCTCTTCAGGTTCCCAGACATCTTCACGGCCAAAACCGAAACCAAAAGTTTTAAAGCCCATGGATTCTAAAGCACAGTTTCCGGCAAAGACTAATAGATCAGCCCAAGAAATTTTTCGTCCGTACTTTTTTTTGATCGGCCAAAGCAAGCGTCGCGCTTTATCTAAATTGGCATTGTCAGGCCAACTATTTAAAGGAGCAAAACGTTGAGCCCCGTCACCAGCACCTCCTCTGCCGTCTTCAATTCGGTACGTACCCGCGGCATGCCAACTCATACGAATAAAAAGTGGGCCATAATGGCCATAATCAGCTGGCCACCATTCTTGTGAGGTTGTCATGACTTTGAAGATATCTTGCTTCAAAGCTTCAACATCTAATTTTTTAAATTCCTCGGAGTATTTAAATGAACTCTCCATCGGATTAGATTTCGGCGAATGCTGATGCAGTACCGAAAGATCTAATTGATTCGGCCACCAGTCACGATTGTTTCTGGGGCGACCAATCTTCGGCTGGGGTGAGGGTATGGCGGGATTTTCACTTTCACTTCGTGGTTCAGACATAGTCGGCTCCTTAAAAAGAAACTATTTATGACTTTTGATTGAAGTGAAATTTTCAGATTGAATACGAAGAGTTCCAAATGAAATTGAAAAGTAAAACTTGAAAGTGTTTTAAATCAGGTATGGGAACAAATAGGCCAACTTGCTATTCCGCAAACGTTAGCCATCAGAAGTTAAACGAAATACTTCTGCAGTCAGGCGATCTAAATTTTGTTCGTTCGCTGGAACAACTATGTGGGCAATTGCTTTTGCTACTTCAGGTTTATCAAATGTCTGCGCCCACGAAACCAAAGTTTCATTTTTTTCAGAAGCTAAAGTGATAACCAATGTGTATTTCGGTAAAGAGGAATGTTGAATAACCACTTTGTTCGGCGATTCGATTTCCGCAAAAACAGTTTCATTTGGATAATCACGTCCATCGGGTCCGTGCATGGTGTATTTCCAAAGACCGCCGGGTTTAAATTCGCATACTTCAAACGTGTTCGTAAATCCTGCAGGTCCCCACCAACGAGCTAAACGTTCTGGAGTACGAATAGCAGCAAAGACAGATTCAATCGAAGCAGAAATTTTGCGAGATGTTTGAAAAGTCGACATGCTTACATCTCATTCTAATTGGAGAGTGAAAGCAATCACCAGGAGCGCCTGGCCTTTCGCATAAAAACTGGGATCTCAATATTTGCATTTAGACCAGGGATTTTGCTGGTTTTACTCGCATTCGGAGCTTTTTCTTGCGAAATCCTGACATGTAAGTAATATGTAAATTAATGAGCCTTCCCGACTGGAACTCCTTAA
Organism: Bdellovibrio bacteriovorus; assembly: GCA_041888585.1. Classification (GTDB taxonomy): domain Bacteria; phylum Bdellovibrionota; class Bdellovibrionia; order Bdellovibrionales; family Bdellovibrionaceae; genus Bdellovibrio; species Bdellovibrio bacteriovorus_I. The sequence goes on from CP168971.1 coordinate 3,207,619, forward strand.
AAAACAAGCTTTCAATCTTAGCCGATGCCGCTAAGTATGATGCCTCCTGTTCAAGCAGTGGATCGCAGCGAAAACGCGATCCGAAAGGGATGGGAAATGTGGAAGGCATGGGCATTTGCCACAGTTATGCTCCGGATGGTCGCTGTATCAGCCTTTTAAAAATCTTAATGACGAACTTTTGCATCTTTGATTGCAAGTACTGCGTAAACAGAGTGTCAAGTGATGTAAAGCGCGCGCGTTTTTCTCCAGAAGAAGTTGTCACACTGACTTTAGAATTTTATCGCAGAAACTATATCGAAGGACTTTTCTTAAGCTCTGGCATAATGGAAAGTTCTGACGCCACCATGGAAAAACTTATTCAAGTGGCTAAGACTTTACGACAAGTTCACAAGTTTCAAGGTTACATTCACTTAAAAGTAGTTGCGGGTTCTTCCCAGGAACTCATCGAAGAAGCGGGCCTGTGGGCAGATAGAGTGAGCGCGAATATTGAAATGCCTGTGCAGCCTGATTTAGATCTTCTAGCTCCAGCTAAAACTATTGATTCAGCAACGACTTCGATGAACCAAATTGCCGATAAAGTGGCAGAGTCAAAAGAAGAACAAAAGAAAACCTTCAAAGCTCCGAAATTTGCTCCTGCTGGACAAACGACTCAGATGATCGTGGGCGCGACACCAAGTTCTGATGCTCTGATTCTTTCATCATCGCAAAGTCTTTATAAAAAATATGGACTGCGCCGGGTTTATTATTCTGCTTACAGTCCAATACCCCATGCGGATGTCCTTCTTCCTCGCGAGCAACCTCCCCTAGTCCGAGAAAATCGTCTTTACCAGGCGGATTGGTTATTAAGATTTTATAAATTTGATGCTTCGGAAATAGTCGATGAACGCTCTCCGAATCTTGCTTTGGACATGGATCCAAAAACCGCGTGGGCTTTAAGAAACCGTGCGTTTTTCCCAGTCGATGTAAATACCGCAAGCCGTGAAGAATTATTAAGAGTCCCTGGCTTCGGGGTTCGTAATGTCGAACGCATTATACAGATGAGACCCCACAGGAAAATCACCTTAACAGATTTAACAAAACTCAACGTGTCCTTAAAACGCGCAAAATATTTTGTAGTGACCTCGGATCACAATCCTGATGTTTTACTTTTAGATTCAGCGAATTTGAAAAGCTCAATTGCACCTGAACACACCCAGCTATCACTTTTTGATTTAGCAACGACCGCTAAAACGGGAGAGCTATGAGTGACGTCACCTTGGATTTTGAAAGCTGGCGAAGTAAAGCGCGAGAATATCTTCTGCAAGGAACTTTGCCGCAGGATACTTCTTGGGGAAATGAACTTGGTTTTGTCTTTGAAGGTTCAGCAAAAACTCCCGTTACAGCACCGAAAGTTCCTAAAGAATTTTTAGAGCTAGCGCAGGCCGTTTCCTGCGCCCGCGATGAAGATCGGTGGCTTCTTTTATACCGACTGCTTTATCGTTTAAATGTAGAAAATCCGCAGCTACTTAATATTCTTGTCGATGATGATGTTCGTAAGGCGCAACTTTTAGCAAAGTCAGTTCGCCGTGACATTCATAAAATGCACGCCTTTGTGCGCTTTAAAAAAACTTTGATCGATGGCGAAGAAGCCTACGTGGCCTGGCATAAACCAGAACATTTGATCATTAAGCTTGCTGCTCCTTTTTTCGCGCGCAGATTTGGTGATAAGCCCTGGTCTATTTTTACTCCGGATGGTTCAGCCCATTGGAATTTGGAAGAATTAAGTTTTTCAAAAGGCATGCCCCAAGAAGAGTTCGAACACGAAGACCCTTTTGATGAGGTTTGGAAAACTTACTATAAGTCGATTTTTAATCCTGCCCGTTTAAAGATCAAAGCGATGAAGGCCGAGATGTCGCCGAAATATTGGAGCAGCCTTCCTGAAGCAGAGATCATTAAAGACTTAATCCGTGACACACCAAAACGTTTGCAGGATATGGCTGAGGCTCCGAAATATCTGGCACAAATTCCAGAATCTTATTCTTGGCAGGATCTTAAAGATGCCGCTGCTAAATGCAGCGCCTGTCCCCTTGCTTCAAAGGCGACTCAAACAGTGTTTGGGGAAGGAAGCCTTTCAGCTGACTTAATGATCGTTGGCGAACAACCCGGTGACGAAGAAGATCTATCCGGAAAAGCCTTTGTAGGTCCCGCCGGAAAAGTTTTAGCGGAGGCTTTGGAAAAAGCTGGAATCACCCGCGAAAGAGTTTATGTAACTAACGCTGTTAAGCACTTTAAGTGGACGCCCGGTGACTCGACTGATGGTAAAGCGCGCATTCATAAAAAACCCGCTGGCAGCGAAATGCACGCCTGTAAACCTTGGTTAGAAGCGGAAATTGCTTTAGTAAAACCAAAAGTAATTATCGCCTTAGGTGTGACAGCGGGCACCGCTCTTTATGGTAGATTGGTACAAGTGCAAAATGAACGAGAAAGACTCAACACTAAAAGTTCCTTTGCCGAAGCACTGACAATTTCTTGGCACCCGTCTGCGATTTTACGAGCCGCAAACGAAGAAGAAAAGCTAGAGCGAATGCAGAATTTAGTTTCTGATTTAAGAAGAGCCTTTGAGCTAGCAACTTTAAAGAAGCTAAATCTATGAGTAGTCAGCGTTTTGACTTGCTTACTTTGACTATTCAATTAATGTAGGCCCCATGTACAAGTTACGCGACTACCAACAACAAGCCGTGCAAAATACCATTCGGTATTTCCAAAAAAAGCGCGAACCTGCTGTCATTGTGTTACCGACGGGCGCGGGAAAAAGTCTTGTGATCGCAGAACTTGCACGAATCGCAAAAGGTCGCATTCTTGTTTTAGCCCATGTTAAAGAGCTGGTTGAACAGAACTACGAAAAATATAAAAGCTACGGATTAGAAGCCGGCATTTTTTCAGCAAGCTTAGGAAAAAAAGAACGTACACAAAAAGCGATCTTCGGTAGCGTACAATCAGTGGCTCGTGCGCCTGATGACTTCTTTAATAATTTTTCTTTATTAGTCATTGATGAATGTCATCGTGTCGCCGAAGAGGGCGCCACCCAATACCAAGAAGTTATCAAAAAGCTTCAAGATCGAAATCCAAACTTATGCATACTGGGATTGACTGCGACTCCGTATCGCTTGGGAGTAGGCTGGATTTATGAATACAACCAAGGTGGCGAACTAAAAACCGAACAGAAAAGATTTTTTAAGCAATGTGTGTATGAACTTCCCTTAGCCTATATGATTAGGCATGGATATCTAACGATCCCTGTGAAAGTGGATATTCCAGTGACCTGCTATGACTTTTCAGATCTTTTGGGAAAAGATCGCTCTTACACGACCGCGGAAGTTGAAGAAGTTCTGCATAGTCAAAAGCGCCTAACCCCTTTGATCATAAATAACATCATTGATATTACCGAACGCTATAACCGCCAGGGCGTCATGATCTTTAGTAGTACAATTAAACATGCTGAAGAAATCATGACATATTTGCCTGCAGATCAATCGCGAGTAGTCATTGGTGACACTGACATTAAAGAGCGTGAACAGATCATCAAAGACTTCAAAAATCGTAAGTTTAAGTATTTGGTGAACGTTTCAGTTCTAACAACAGGGTTTGATGCGCCCCACGTGGATGTCATTGCTATTCTTAGGCCAACAGAATCAAACAGTCTTTATCAACAAATCGTGGGCCGTGGACTTCGTTTGTCTGAAGATAAAAAAGACTGTTACGTTTTAGACTACACTGGCGTGGGACATGACATCTATGCTCCGGAAATCAGCGATAAAAGACCCGCTAAGGACACAGTTCCAGTCAAAGTAACTTGTCCTAAATGTTCATTTGAAAATGATTTCTGGGGATACGCTGATGATGATGGAATCGTCTTTGAGCACTTTGGCCGTAAGTGCAAAGGGGCCTCTCAAGATCCAAATACTTTTGAAATCATTCCGTGTGGTTTCCGCTTCCGCTTTAAACTTTGTCATAGCTGCAATTCTGAAAACGATATCGCAGCCAAAGAATGTGAAAAGTGTGAGGCCGTTCTTATTGATGCTGAAGCAAAACTAAAACAGGCAAAGCTTTCGAAGAATGCCCACGTCATGACTCCGGATCGAATTACTTTTGAAGAACGTAAAGATAAAAACTCGAATCCATTCTTAGAGATTCGTTATTACGATCTTGAATCTAACTATTTAAGCGAAGTGCACTTCTTTAATAACTCTTCGGCTATTAAAAAGTTCAATATCAACTTCCTGCGCACTCATTTAAGGCAGCCAGAACTTGCGGTGGATCTGGTTTCCCCTCAGCAAGTTATTAGATTCCAAAAACTTTTCCGCGCACCCAGCTACATTATCGCCCGTAAGCAGGACAAATTCTGGCGAGTGACCGAAAAGATATTCGCTGAAGAGCTTTGTCCTTAATCGTTTAGTTAATTCCACGTATTTTCGCGGAATAGCTTCTTAGCGATTCCTTTTCAATTCATCTTTTGTAAGTATGACTTATGAACCTCATACTTTATATCTTCTAAAAAAATCGAGGTTCATAATGAAAAAATTCCTTTCTACTCTATTGGTTTTAATGACTTTAACTTCTGGCGCTTTAGCTTATGAAGGTATTGCAGTTCAGGGTCTTGATGGCAAAGCCACTATCCAACCCCTTAACGGCAGCTGTGATGATTCGGCTCCGCAACCCACAAACGGCAAAGCCGATGTCTGTGATTCTAACGGACGTGGTTGCCCAAGCGGATATGTAGCTTTAAAAAAATATTGCTGGGGCGGATGGAGACATGGGTTCTATCATTGCGGGACAGCTTGTAAAGAACGCCAACCAGATTGCGTTTGGGGCCACAACGGATATCTTTGCGATAACGGCGTAGGTCCTCGTTAGTTTTTTTATTCAGGACGACGAGCTGCCGCTATTCCCAAGATTGCTGAAATAGCGGTGCAAATTGCTGGCAACGGAAAAAAGAAAAAAAAAGAAATCACAGCGCAGCCCAAAAGGCCTGCGCTATTTAGCACAAGAATATTTTTATTATAGTTGCCAGCTTTACTTAAAAGTATCAGCAGAAGACCGCTTACCAATAAATACAAACTAATAAAAACATTTCCACCGTAATACATCTGCGCAAAAGTTTTCGGCGCACCAAAAGGCATGGCAAGTGCAGTGCTATTCATAGCAGCTTGAACATTTCTTATTGCCTCAGTAGCTGGTTCCTGCGGAAGCAAAGTTCCAAAGGAATGACCAACAAAAGTGAAAAGTGTAAAAAAAGCGGCGATATAAAGAAGTTTTTTGCGATCCATACCTAAATCATAGCTTTTGATTATTGCGAGTCAAAAACTACTTATTTAGATCTTGCTGAAAAGTGATAACTCTCACTTCGCTAGCATCTTTTATAGCGACCGTGACTGAAAGGCGCATTAAACCGTCAATAACATCGTCCATAGTCATCGTAGATCCTAAGCCGATCTGAACTGAAAAGGCATCTTCGGAAGTTTCCCCTTTTAGTAATCCCTGCTTCCAAAGCTTGGTTAAATAGTCAGTGACGCTGATTCTGACCGCTTCCCAAGTTTTGCCATTGTTTTCAAAAGTATTATAACTTTGCAGAATATTTTGAATATCTAGCTTAATGGAATTTTCGGTCGCCGAAGCCTGCTCTGTGGGAATAGATAAAGGCGCCCGCGTAACGGTCATGGCTGAAGTACATCCAATCAGGCTAAGTGCTACAAGCAGTAGAGTTTTAAACATATCAAAACACTACTACGAGTTTGTTACGAAGGGAAATGGTCCTTTGAAACATCCATCACAGCACCCTTTGGATTTTTTTGAGAGACTGTTTCCGGTAACGACGCCTTAAGCACACCATAAAAAGCATCGATTAATGATTTTCGACCAAAGTTAGGATGATAAAGCAAACTGACCTTTCTGTAAGGTGTTGTTTTTATCTCTCTTAAGCCTGAGCGCGGATGCTCAAAATGCAAAACATTTTCTGCGAGCTTCGGAATCAAGGTATAAGAGTCACTTTTATCGACAATTGAAATCAAAGTTTGCAAACTGCCGGTCGCAAGTTTCACACTACCGCCCTTGTTCACTTCATTTAAACCACAAGCCTCTGAAACTTGGTCGCGCATACAATGGGTTTCATCTAGCAGTGTCACAGAAAAATTAGATAGCTGGTTCATGGGGACTTCAATTTTTTGCAACAAGGCATGGCCTTGTGAAGCATAAATCATGAAGGGTTCGTAGTATAAAGTTCGCTCAATGAAATCACCGGGGGTTTTCTTAGGCGTCGATAGAATAGCGGTGTCAATACGACCGTTAGTTAACTCTCTCATAAGGTGTTCAGTTTTTTCTTCAACAATTTCCACGTGAAGCTCAGGATATTGCTTGCGAAGATCCTCTAAGAAATAGGGAACAAGGTAAGGACCAATTGTGGGGATAATTCCCAGTCGCAAAGTGCCCTTTACAACTTTGTTGAAGACCTGACATTCATCTTCTAAGGATTGAACGGCAGTTAAAATCTCTCGCATTTTTTCAATCGCAAATTTTCCTGCTTCGGTCACTTGCACTCCACCCGTAGTGGAACGATTAAACAAAGTGATACCCAAATCCTCTTCGAGCTTTTTGATTTGCACACTTAAACTGGGTTGAGCAACATGGCAAGCCTCTGCGGCAAGCCCGAAGTTCTTATGGGTTTCAACAGCTAGGACGTATTTAAACTGCTGTAAAGTCATTTGGCCCCCTATAGGATAAAACTATTATAATATAGATTCGTAATATTTCAAAACAATCACGACCTAGCCGATCTTTATACCAGGAGGCGAGATGCGAACCTGGAATCAATATAAGCAAACCATGCGGACCGATACTGATGTATTTGAATGGGCCCGGTCTGGCGATGTGCAAAGCCTGATGGCGATGAATCTGGCTGACCTGCATTTGAAAAACGAAAAGGGTTACTCGCCTTTGATGCTTGCTGCCTACCATGGCCATCAGCAAGCCTGCTTAATTCTAATCACTAGGGGTGCAGACGTAAATTCCAACGACCTAGCTGGAAATAGCATTCTTATGGGCGTTGCTTTTAAAGGACATCTGGAAATCGCCAACATGCTAGTAAGTCACGGCGCTGATGTTTCATATCGCAATCCCAAAGGTCAAAGCGCTTTAGAGTTTGCTCAGCTTTTTGGCCGATCTGAAGTCGTTAAATTTTTAAAAGAAAAACAAAACAAAAAACCCGAATTCACTTTCAAGGATTTTTTCTTGGGATGGAGTTCAATGCTTAGAAAAAAAGGAAGTAACTAATGAAAAAGAATACTCTTACAACAGCTAGCGGACAGCCTGTCTCTGAAAACCAACACTCCATGACAGCAGGGGCCCGTGGCCCGGTGCTGCTTCAAGATTTTCATCTCATCGAAAAGCTTGCGCACTTTGACCGCGAAAGAATCCCTGAAAGAGTTGTACATGCGAAAGGCTCAGGTGCTTTTGGGTCGTTCACCGTCACCCACGATATTTCAAACTATACGATTGCTTCAGTTTTCTCTAAGATCGGTAAAACCACTCCGGTATTTTTGCGTTTTTCAACTGTAGCCGGAGAAAGAGGATCTGCTGACACCGAAAGAGATCCACGCGGCTTTGCCGTTAAATTTTATACAGACGAAGGCATCTGGGACTGCGTCGGTAATAACACGCCTGTGTTCTTTGAACGCGATCCATTAAAATTCCCCGACTTTATCCACTCACAAAAAAGAGATCCAAGGACTGGTTATAAAAATCCGCAAAGAATGTGGGACTATTGGTCCAAGGCTCCTGAAGCCCTTCATCAGATGACCATCTTATTTAGTGATAGAGGAATTCCAGATGGCTATCGTTTTATGCATGGCTTTGGCAGTCACACGTTTAGCCTTTGGAACGAAAATGGTGAACGCTACTGGGTGAAGTTTCATTTTAGATCTTTACAAGGCATCAAAAACCTCTCACCAGAAAAAGCGGCAGAACTAGCCGGCACTGATCCTGATTATGCGGGAAGAGATTTATTTGAAGCTATTGAAAGAAAAGAATTCCCACGCTGGGAACTAAAAGTGCAAATCATGCCAGAAATGGATGCTGAAAATTATCATGTCAATCCCTTCGATTTAACCAAGGTTTGGCCTTACAAAGACTATCCCCTAATTCCAGTGGGAATTTTGGAGCTGAATAGAAATCCAGAAAACTACTTTGCTGAGGTTGAGCAAGCTGCGTTTTCACCAAGCAATGTGCCACCTGGTATAGGACATTCTCCAGATAAGATGTTGCAAGCAAGACTGTTTTCTTATCCCGATACGCAAAGATATCGTTTAGGTACGAACTATCAGTTGTTGCCGGTGAATCGCCCCCACAACGTTGTAAATTCCTATCAGCGCGATGGCGCTATGAGATTTGATACTAATGGGGGCCGAGTGGATAACTATGAACCAAACGGTTTTGGTGGTCCAACACAAGATGCCGCTTTAGCAGAACCTCCTTTAAGAATTTCAGGCGATGCCGCACGCTATGATGCACATAACGATAACGATGATTTTACCCAAGCGGGAAATCTGTACAGAATTTTCGACGAAGGTCAAAAGGATCGAATCACTTCAGTCATCGCCGGAACGATGAAAGGAATTCCAGAGGTTTTACAAAGAGCGAACATCCAACATTTCTTAAAATGTGATCCAGATTATGGCCAGCGCATTGCTGCTAAACTTGGACTTAAACTTTAAGAGAATTATATGAATGCTTTTAAAGCAAAATTAAAAGAGAAGTTTAAAAGGTATGGTTGGAAAGGAGTTGCGGCAGTCTTTGCCTACTATCTAGTGCGAGATGTAACACTGTATATTCTTATCCCCGCCTACATTCTGACGAATTAATATTAAGGCGGGGCTTAGGCCCCGCTTACCGGTTCATACTTTAAAACAAAAGCGCCTGATTTGAATTCCTTCTTGTTCACAAGTTTCAAATCAATGGCTTTTGTAAGTCCTTCTAATAGTTTTGGTCCATGACCAATCAACCGCGGATGCACAATAAATTCATACTCGTCAATAAATCCAAATTCCGCCAATTTTAATGGAAGAGTCACCCCACCGGTTAATATGCCTCTTCCCGATTGTTTTTTTAGCTCCTGAATTTTAGTCGTCAGCTCATCACCACGAATGATTTCAGCATTCCAATCAACTTTGCTAAGCGTATTTGAAACAACGTACTTTTTTGCTTTATGAATTGAGTGAGCAAATGGAACCATCCAGTCATCCATCCAATCAGGCTTTATTCCGGTTTCTGCTACTGGCCGCCATGCTGATTCCATCATTTCATAGACGATGCGACCAAAAAGCAGAACATCCGCTTGTTCAATACCTTCTGCTGCGTGCTTATGCATTTCCACCGTAGGAATCACCGATTCATGGTGACAGCAGCCGTCTAAAGTTATGTTGATGGAGTATTTTAACTTTTGCATTAAAGCTCCTGAGCCAAAGCCACAATGATGCCATCGGGTCCGCGAAGATAACAAAGTAAGTAAGCATTTTCGTATTGAACAATTTCATCTAACATTTCTGCACCATGACCGCGCAGACGTTCTGCCGTTTCTTTGATATCTGTAACTGCGAACATGATTCGATGTAAGCCTGCTGTATTTACGGGTTGCTGTTCTCCGACGATTACCTTCGGTCTTTTGAATTCGCTTAATTCAAGTCGCACTTCGCTGCCTGGGGATTGCATCATGACGATGTCGCACTTCACATTTTCAAGTGCGAGAATTTTATCAACCCACTTGCCTTCAACGGTGGCTTCGCCTTGCACTTCTAAACCAAGTTCTTTAAAGAAGGCCACCGTCTTTTTCATATCGCTGACCATGATTCCGACGTTGTCCATTCGTAGCAGTTTACTTTTCGCCATGATTTCTCCGAACGCTATTTTTCGATAATGACGTGGGTTGCGTTTTCGCCGTTAACTGTTTCCTTAACCGAATAGCCTAATTTTAGCAGATCAAGGCCGGCAAAAAGATTTTCCCCCGAACCTAGCAACACCGGAGAAATAGCAAGATGCATGTAATCCACTAATCCTTTAGATAAATACTGGCGAATCACCGAGGTGCCACCATTCAAACGGATGTCTTTTCCGCCCGCCGCCTTTTTGGCTTTTTCCAGAGCGGATTCAATGCCATCAGTGACGAAGTAAAAAGTAGTCCCGCCTTCCATTACGATAGGATCGCGCGCGTGGTGAGTCAGCACAAACACTGGTGAATGGTAAGGAGGGTTTGGGCCCCACCATCCCTTCCACTCTTCATCTTTCCAGGGACCACGGATCGGACCGAACATATTACGTCCCATGATGTTGGCGCCGATGTTATCAAAGCCTCGAGAAGCGAACTTTTCATCAATCCCAGTTGTGCCACCTGGCTTACCGATCATTTTATTGAAAGTTAATGTGGGAAAAAACCAGTTATGCAAAGTTTCACCCCGGATACCCAAAGGATTATCAAGGGTTTGATTGGGACCAGCCCCGTATCCATCCAGGGAAATGGCGAAACTTTCTACGCGTAGACGACTCATGGGTTCTCCTATCTTAGCGATCGTTAAGGCCAATGCCCTTCATTATTTTTGGAATGTATTTTTCAATTCGCGCTTCGCGGGTTGCAGCTTGTTTCGCGCTAGAGAAATGCATCAGGTAAGCTCTTTGACGACCCGGAGTGAGTGATTCAAATGCTTTTTTTAGCGCCGGCTTTTTTGCGAAGGCTTTTTTAAGTTCATCAGGAACAGTCTGAGGTTTTTTCTTTACCTCAAGCTTTACTCCCGAATCTTCAATAGCGATTGCTTCTTTAATATAAGATTTAATTGTCGTCTTTAAACGCTTGATCTCTTCTAAAGAACGAAATTCAAAACGTTTTGGTGAACTTGAATTAGGCCCATTGTCGACCAAAATGTTTTTAGGATCTTTTAAAAAAGCTCCTTTAAAAAACATCAAACCAAGATAGTTTTTAAAAGGCTGAATGATAACGATGTTAGTATCTTCATAAGTGTAACAAGGAAGGTTCCACTTTAAGTCTTCTTCCAGTTTTGTTTGAAGAATAATATCACGCAAGACCTTCGTTTCTTCCTGCCATTTCTTAGACTTTTTTAGAAACTTATCAACTTTAGAATCCATTCTTGGAACCTTCACCTATTTAGTAAACTTTGTAACAACATTGTATACACCTTCAACGACTTCAGCCATCGATTTATAGTCTAAGGTATCAGCGGTATCGTCTTTAGTGTGATAGTGTGGGTTCCGCATGAACGCGGTATCTGTCAACATTATCGCCGGATAACCGTACTCCCAATAACTACTATGATCTGAAAGACTCACGCCGGGAAGTTCTCGCGGAGCATTCAGTGCCTGAACATCCACTTTTGATCCCTCTTTCATTAGGCGAGTCACCTGCGACACAAGGGTCTTACTTGTAGGATCGCCAACAACCCCAATGAAATTCCCTGTGGAAGGATATATTTTGCCAAGCTCAGGAATAGGAAAAGTCTGTGAGTTCTTTTTATCACTAAAGTAGCCGATCATCTCTAGGCTCAACATAAAAAGTACTTCTGCTTTTGATTCTTTCAAGGACTTCGCATGTACGGCACTTCCCATTTGATCTGAACCAAAAAAAGGAGGTTCTTCCAAAGTGTAAGCTACTAAATCAACGCGATATTTAAGCGTGGGTTTTCGCTGTTGCATGAGCCTTGCTATTTCAAGTAAACCAGCAATCCCACTCGCATTATCATCAGCCCCAGGCAGAGGACCTGCCACATCATAGTGCGCCCCAATAACGATGCGGGGACCTTTGCTTGGGCCTACCGTGGTAAGAACATTCTCGTAAGTGTTTTTGCCAGCCTTAAACTTTTGGTACTCAACCTTTAAGCCTGATTTTTTCCATTCATTTTCAATATAATTAGCGGCTTCCTTTAACCCAGCTAAATTTTCATAGGACCGAGGAATTTTAGTAGTTGTCAGTGCAGTCACATCAGCACGTAAACGGTCTTTGTTTGCGCGCGGCTCGGCGCCCTCGGCCTGGTGAAATGCAAAGTTCATAAATAAGGCTCCTAGAATATGTAGAAAAAAAAGCATGCGACCTCAAAGGATGAAAAACGTCTTCTTAAGGCTTTCAGAAAATGGATTTAGATTGAAGAAGAAAGCGGTTGATCTGTTGCCTTACGCTCTTAAAGGTCCCTGCTTTTTTACATTGAGCCTTGGTTAATGCGAAGACTCTGCAGATAATGATCCAGAACAAATCTAACCGGAAGGTTTAGATGGAAGGTCCATCCATAGTAATAGCTTGCGAAGAGTTAAAACCGTTCCTAAAGAAAAAAATTAAAAAAGCCACAGGTACTGCCAAGGTTCCACTTCGAGCTATCAGTGGCTCAACACTTAAATCGGCGCAAAGCTGGGGAAAACACCTGCTGCTGTTTTTTACGGATGTTAACTTAAGAATACATTTTTTGATGTTCGGAAGTTATCGAATAAACAATCCCCGTGAAAATCGGATTCCCAAACTCGAGCTCGATTACGGGGAATCTAAAATTTATTTTTACAGTTGTGCTATCAAGGAACAACCCAAGGGCTTTGAGAAAAATTATGATTGGAGCATAGATCTGATGTCCCCTGAATGGGACGGTAAGAAGGCTCTAAAAAACGTCCAAGAGAAACAAGATGCGCAAATTTGTGATGTTCTTATGGATCAGGATATTTTTGCTGGTCTTGGTAATATCATGAAAAATGAAATTCTATTTAACACGCGTCTTCATCCCGAAACCAAGGTGAAAGATCTCAGTCCACCCCGCCTGAAAGCTTTGGTAAAAGAAGCAAATCGTTATGCATGGCAGTTCTACGAATGGAAAAAAGAGAATGTTCTTAAAAGGAACTGGCAAGTAATGCGCAAGAAGACCTGCCCCATTTGCGGCAGGAATATAAAAAAGAAGGTCACAGGAAAATTAAAACGGTGGAGTCACTTCTGCAACCACTGTCAGAAAAAGTAGGACGAGAACTCTCGCCCTACTTTTGATAATTAATTTTCAAAAGACATTGGCAGCTTTTCGTAGCATTTCAAATTGTCTTGCACGATGCTGTTTGGTCCATCTTGAAGAAGTTTGAAGCTTCCTTCTAAGAAAGTACCACGGTCAGCAACAGCTAGTTGAATAGTTCCAAATTTATCTTGGAAAACAACTTCGCCGCTACTATTGGATTTAGTAACTACGATGGAAGTTACTAACTTCGCACTTTGATCGTCATCGTTATGCGCAACTACGTAAGCTCGCAAGCCTGGGCCATCATTCAAACCAATGCCCACTTCAATCCATTGGTCGCCATCATCTTGTTGGCATTTTACTAACGTTTCAACAGTCGTTGTTTTTGCCTGAGCTGAAAATCCCAAGAAAAGAACTAACAAGAAAACCAGTTTATTCATAAATTCTCCTTAGTGTTTTTGGTGACCCGCGCATCTTAATGCGAAGCGAAGCCTAAAAGCGATAGGTAGAATTTATATGTATATTGGTTGGACGGTGCGTCCCTATTTGGAAATCAAAGTCTTAACCCTCGAGTCTCTAAGGTATAGTCCGAGCCAAATGAAGATGGCGAGGTATATTGGAAATAGAGTATGGGTAAACAGAGGACTACTAACGCGCACGTGGCTTGCGATGGCTCCACCCAGGTAACCCGTAAGCAGGATTGCCCCAAGCACTGCAGTTCTTGGAATTACGTATAAAAGTAAGCAGGTTAAGAGAATTGTGCCTACCAGAGGCATTTTTTCGATCGGCCATTGAAGAGCAGCGCCTGCTTCCAGAGCTTCGGGTGGGAGTTTATCCATGAAGAACTTTGTAACGCCGTCGAATAATAAAAATAGAACTGCCAATCCGCTTAGTATTCTTCCGAACCAAATTTTAAGTTTTGTGTTTTCGACTGCCATACGATGTTCCTCCATGCTGCTGATATGATGATCTTAGCAGCATGGCAGAAGGCAGTCTCGATCTTTCAGCATTAGAAGTGCCTTGTAGAGAACGCCCGGCCTGATCCCGATTTTAAATACTGTTCAAATGCGTATGCTTTCTGTTCGTCTCTGAACCAGATGCAGACTTCCATTTTCCAAGGTTTGAACTTTTTTGTGTGAGCAGATTTTCCGGAGTTGTGATCGAGGAGGCGTTGTTTTGGGTTGTCGGTGATGCCGATGTAAATTTGGTTTGGGAATGTCAGGGATTTGATGCGGTAGACGTACATACTCGGTTTGTATGCATGTCTGATTCTAAGTTCAGACTTTTTTTAATTAGACGAGACGGTCCTCCTTCGCTAAAGCTTCGGCGGACATCCTTCGCGTGCTACTTACTTCTACATTTTAGCTTTAGAAACAAAAAGGCTCGCCAGCCGTAGCCCGGAGGGCGAAGGATGGTGGAGGCGGGGGGAATTGAACCCCCGTCCGCAAATGATCCGCGATAAGGCGCTACATACTTAGTCAGTGTTTTAGATTGGTCCTCGGGCTTCCACAGACAAAATCCCTAAGACCTCTCCCCCAGTAAATTTAAGAGTGTCTGCTGGAGAAAACCCAACACTCCGAGGTCCCTAAATGACGATCAATCCAAGAGCGGAACCACCTCAAGGTTGATCGTGCGAGCTAATTAAGCTGCAAGTGCGTAATCGTTGCCAATTACAAAATGGACGTTTTTAACGAGGTCCTCATCCGCCCCGGTATGCTCCTTATGTTTCAGCATCCACGTCGAAGCCAGTACGCCCCCATGATTTGCAAAACATAACCGTTTTATTATCGCTCAAATTGAACGGAATAAAAGTCGTTTATACTTCCGATTTTTCGATGCGCTTTCAAGGTGAATAAAACCAATGACGCAAACTTTTTAAGCAGCTTTGCCTAAACTTTGGTCCAGGCATTATTGCACCACCTTAACGATATCCTAACTTAAGCAAGAGACAATTTACGCCAAAAGGGAAAGATATCCACCATTTATGGGCCTATTCCACAGAGTTATCCACAGACCTGCTTAAAAAATGGGGTAAATGTGACACTAAAATTTAAGAATCTTAAAAAGATGTAAAGGAGCCATCGCATTTTACGATGGCCCATTTTTTAGGCAAAACTATCTGAAAAGATCAGCAGCGGACGCTGCAGTTGCAGCCAAAGAACTTACATTTGAACGGTTGTTTTCAGCGGCTTGCGCTTGAGCTTGAGCAGTTGCTGCTACTTGCGCTGCTGCCACAGATACTGGCGTTTCAACGATCGTTGGTTCAGGTTTGATATCCAATGATGGCTTAAGAACTGGAGCTTTCTCAACCCCTGCTACCGCATTCGTCACCGGGAATAATTGAATGTTCAGTTGGTAAACTCTTTCGCCTTTTTCTTTCATACGGGCGATGGAGTTATCCTTATGAAGATTTTTGCGCATTTGACGAAGCTTGAATTTAATCTCTTCAAACTCTGCTTTTGTTAACGATAACGTCAAAGTACCAAACTCACGCTCAGTCGGTTGATCTTGATACAGAGATTCTAGGCCCAAGTACATCAACTGAGATTGAAGTTTACGAACCAGCGCCACCGGCACTTCTTCAGGAGATTCAATCAAGCTTCTGTTCTTTTTAATTTCGCCTGTTGCTTCATCACGACGAAGCTCACCAGAAGCGATCAAGGTTTCAAGAGCTGTTTCGATTTCATCTTCAGAAGCTTTACCGCGCAAAAGTTTTTTCAATGAAGAGGTATCAAAGCGAACACCCTCTTGGTCGACCATGGCATAAATCATCCATGTCACCCAGTTCGGAACTTTTTCCCAAGTCTTGCGATCGATTTCGCCAGATTTAAGCTTCGCGCCCACGCGGTGTTCACTTAATTTCTTAAGATACATGTTACGTTCAGCAGGATCAGTTGCCTGAGTAAAGTGCACAAGCAAACGGAACTCTTCTGTTTGATCCTTCATGAAACCAAGGGCTTTACCGAATTTAGAAACCATATCGTCAGAAAGATTTCTCTTACCTTCGATGATCATTTTTAAATAGTTTGGCGATTTGATGTTCGCAGCCGCAGAAAAAACCGCGTAATTATAAGCTCTTAGAGAACCCTTTGAGCTCTTACGCTTGAATTTATAGAAATCTCCGAGGAATTCGCGATAATTCATGTAATCAGCAAGAACGGGAGGTTTCGCCGAACCCATTGAAATTTCTTTGCCTTTGTTAAACTCTGGATGAACGTTCTGCATAGAAATCAGATCTCCTTGTACCCAAATAGTTCACCTGAAATAAATGATCAAAACAAGGCAATTTGTGCCGAAGAAGAGTTACCTTATTGCAAGGCATAAAAAAAGGACTCCAAAAATTGGAGTCCTTTGCGAGTTTCAAATTCTGAAAAAACCTTTCTTAGTAACGAGATAAGCGCAAAGTCACAGTGCGAATATCAAGGTCACCGCGAGTTACGAACACGATGCTATCAGCACCATGACCGAGTACGGCATTTTGTAGATGCACAACTTGGCGATATCCACCGCGATTGATTTGCAATGATGGGCCTTGATTGAAGCTATTCACAAGAACGTCAAGCAAAGCAGAATCATAAACTGCAGATGCATCAATCTCGATCGCTTCAATTCTGTAACCACGATATCTATACATATCGATGTATTGAGTAAGGTCTAATCGATCCGTTCCATACAAGCGACGATAAATGCCTAGGTTCACAGTTTCGGTTTGATAGTGATCACCGTGACCTGGGCGGCCGGGGCGACCTGGTCTGCCAGGGCGATCTGGACGATCATTTCTGTTTTCAGTTAAATGAATGATGATCGTATCAATCGCGGCGTTGCCACGAACTTGTAAGTGAAGCGAGCGGAAATCTCTGCCAACCACAGCGCCGAATTGGGGGCGCAGTTGAATTCGGCCTTGCGGAGAAAACGCACTGTCTTCTTGGCGGCCATCGGCAAGTAAAACAACCTCAGCGTGAGGCCCGCTTCTGCGCACATCCACTTCAACCGCTTCAATTGTATAACCGCGATACTGCTCAGTGATTCCTGCTAAATGGCGAAGCTCTAACGTTTCGTTGGTAAGACGGCGGTTAAGGTAGATGAACTTTTGTTCTTGTCTGCCGGAACCATTTCCAAAGTCATCACGGCCGGGAAAAGAGTCACCGGGTTGATTAAAATCATCACCGGGATAACGTGGCCCTTCCTGCCGGGGTGTTCCCGGAGGATGCCTAGGTCCCGGTACGATGAAAGCTTCAGCAGCTAAAGAAGTTAAAGTGATTCCAGCAAAAGCGAGCAATAAAGAATTTTTTAGAGTCATTGTGTCCCCCAATGGTTTTAAGTAGTTCCCCGCAGCCTTCTAAAGCAACCGCCATACCAGTTTTTTCGGGACCACTCTGACACCAATAAAAAAGGCCTAAGATTGGGGATCTTAGGCCTAGGGGGGAAGGAACTATTGGGACATTAGGATTTATTTTAAATTTTCGTCAGACAACTCAACGATCGGTTTAATTGTTCTCATGAACGTAATTAAGAACTGATCTTGAGCATGACTGCCACGTTGTCTCATCTTAACAAGAACTTTTACTTGGCCTAAACCATTGTTGGCTACCATGCGAGCTTCACCAATTGTGTTTGCATAGTTTAATTTAGCGCTGTTAAGAGAAATCAAATCTAATGTGTCATCATCTTCTTTAGCGATGCGTGAAAGTTTCACGTTCACGCGAGTTCCAGTTTCAGGAGCAAGCAAAGGACCAGCAAAACCAAGAAGCTCGCCGTTTCTAGCTTTAATAGTTAAAGCGACACCCGAACGCCCGTTTACAACTTCCCAAGAATTCATCGTCACAGATTTAATTCTGCTATCGTTATCAAGTTTCTTAACACTTGAATGAACTAGCTCACGAATAAGCGCGTATTCTGGATTGTTAGAATATTCACCTGGAAGTTCGAAATAAACATCTGCTTTAGAGTTTCTAAATACCACGTTTGCAATTGCACTTGCTGGACTTTGACCAATTTTAAGTCTTGCAAAGGTAGTTTCACAACCACCATCCATATCAAGACATTTGATGGTGCCTTCAACTGGACGAGCACCAGTTGAAATTTCGCCGTTCGCCTGGATAACATTCGTTAATGCAGAAGCATAGTCACCTTCCGCTAAGTAACCAGCTAGGTTATAAACCTTTACCTCGTTACCTTCTTGAATTTTCAAAGTAACAGCTGTGTCTTTAGTCGATTTATCAATCGTCATTTTAGCAGAAACGATGGAAGCAGCTGCTTCAAGATTCAATCTGCGAGTATCATGGTTTACTTTTTGATTGCGTGCTCTAAGGAAGTTTAACAACTCGTCCGTTGATGAAGATGTATAGTTAAGACCTTCTGCAGTAGTACCACCTGTTAGTCTTTTTGAAAGATTGCGTTCTACGTTTTTTGCGTCATTAGCTTTATAGTCTTCAGGAAGTTGATTTTTATCTTTGATCTCTGGAATAGAATCAACAACAGGCGGAACTTTATTTACCGGAGGAGGATTAAGTTCAGTTCCTTTTGATTCAGTTCCCTTAGGTTCAGGAAGGCCAGCACCAGAATTACCGCTGGTATTTTGAGTCTCGGTCTTAGTTTGTGCTTTTGCGCCAGGGCCTACTAGTTCTTTTTTCTTACCACAAGCTGATAAGGCTAAAGTCGCCATAAGAGCCGTTGTGATAGCGGCGTGCTTAGTCATTGTTGGGAACATAAAAAACCTCCAAATATTTCGTCGCTGTCCCAATAAGCAAGCACCGGGCCAGTTTTCGTCACCCCCCATCAGGCCTTGTATTGCTATAGGATTAGGTTTTACACTCGGTTCTGGAAGGAATTACATGCCTGTACAACAATTCGGCGACCTCTTAGCAGATCCCAAAAAACTGACAAGTCATCTTATTAAAGTGATTGTGGTCTCTTTTATTTTCGCTTTGATTGCGATGTATTTTTTTGATCAAAAAGTTTCAGCCTTCTTCGCCATTCGTGTAGTGAAAGAATCGATCAGGGCGCCAGCAAGATTCCTCACAGATTTTGCATTAGCTGAATATTGGCTGATTTTGGCGTTGATGGTTTGGGCCTTTGCAAAGTGGGTTGCACCAAGAACCAAAATGTTTGATGGCTATGCTGAAAAAATAGAATTCTTCCGTCGCTGGGGATTAAATTTTTTCGCGGCTCAAGTTTTCGCAGGAATCGTGACCCATGTGATTAAGTTTTCCGTGGGAAGACAGAGGCCTCATAAGTCCCCTGACTTTGACCCTTATGTATTCACACCGATGACAACTCACTGGCACTGGCATTCTTTTTCGTCGGGCCATTCACAAGTGATCTTCACTGTAGCTACGATGATGAGTGTGGCTTTTCCAAAATTCCGTTGGTTTTGGGTTCCGCTAGCAGTTTTAATCTGCCTGACTCGCGTGGTGGTTCATGATCACTTCGTTAGCGATATTATCTTTGGGGCTTGTGTGGGTTATGTCGGCAGTTTGCTTTCGATGTACTGGATGCAGCTAAAAACCAAAGCAGGGCTTTTTAGTTTTTAATTTGTTTCAGTGAGGAATTCCACGAGATACTGGGATTCCTTTAGGGACTTCATAATTTCTTTATAATTCTCGGAATATTTTTCTACTAATCCCCAGAAACGTTCAGAGTGATTCATGTGCTCTAAGTGAGCAAGTTCATGAATAATCACATAATCAATGATTTCTTGGCCAAACACGATCAAACGCCAATTTAAATTTATCGCTTTTCTTGACGAACAACTCCCCCAGCGGGTTCTTTGTTCTCTGAATTTAAGTTCTGCGGGATACAGATTCATTTGCTCTGCCCAGTATTTCACTCTTTCAGAGAGGTGCTGAATCGCCTCACGCTTATAAAAATGTCTGATTTCCTTTAAAGCGGTTGGATGTTCCTCAACTAAGCTGCTAGCGCTCCAGCTGTTGCGAGGAATATGTAAAAGCAGATTTTCGTCGGTCACAGACACGAAGGTTTTTTTATTTAAGGTAATGACGACTTTTAATTTGCGCTCTTTACCTAGAAACGGAAAAGTCTCAAAAGACTTGATTCTTTTATCTGGAAACTTTTCTTCAATAGCTGAAAATTTCTCAAAAGTTTTTTCAATCCAGTCTTTCTTGGACATTAAAAAGTCCACGATCATTTTCTGGCTGGTACTTTTAGCTGCCATTACTTTAATGGGCTTTTTAGGATAAAGGTAAATAGAAACCGACCGCCGAAAATTACGTCGATGCACTTCAACAGGCCATTTAGCGAATAGAAAGGTTTCTTTGCCACTCATCAAGTCAGAGAATGACTTATGCCGGCTTCAGTGGCAAGTTGGTTCCCTGAATAATGAGCTGATCTCAAAAAACTGGATTCTATGGATAAAAATGCTTCTTTCTATGATTTAAGCCCCGAAAAGGTTCTGCAAGCCGCAGAGGCCGCCGGTTTTTATCCTACCGGAGAATTCACTCAGCTTAATTCCTACGAAAACCGCGTATTTGATATCAAGTTAGAAGAACTTCCTTCGAAGGGCTCATTAACGAAGAACGTTATCGCAAAATTCTATCGCCCTAATCGCTGGAGCAAAGAAGCCATCGCCGAGGAACATGATTTCCTGCTTTCGCTTCAAAGCGAAGGCATTCCCGCAGTCGCACCACTATTACAAGAACGGGATTCCACAATTTCTGAAGTCGATGGAATGTATGTTACGTTTTTTCCGAAAGTTCTAGGAAGGATGCCGCAGGAATTTTTGCAAGGAGAACTGCAGAAAGTCGGCCGCCTGATGGCGCAGGTTCACAATGTCGGAGCAAAAAAATCAGCTCCGCACCGCCCGATTCTTGATACTAGCTACTATGGTGGGTGGAATACGTTAGATGATTTACAAAACTGGATCACTCCCGAACTACGCGAACGTTATACGATCGCAGCAGAAGATATACTTTTTGCTATCGATGACAGTTTTGATCCATCAGAATTCATCCGCATCCACGGTGATTGTCATAAAGGAAATCTTTTAAATAACGGCAAAGAATTTTTCTTAGTCGACTTTGATGATTTCGTAAATGGCCCTGTCATTCAGGATTTCTGGATGCTTTTATCAGGAGATAACGAAACTTTGGATGAAGAAAAAATGCAAATCATTCAAGGCTATGAAGAGCTGCGCGAGTTTCCTGACCATCAATGGTCATGGATTCCTTTACTGCGCGGACTAAGAATTATTTCCTATGCTGGTTGGATTGCAAAACGCTGGGACGATCCAAGCTTCCCGCGGTTGTTCCCCGAATTTAATACCTACAGATACTGGGCTGAAGAAGTTGAAGCCCTTGAAAAAATCGCCTGGCAGATTCGCTAGATTAATCTATTTCCAAAATTAAAAACTCACTACTTATCCACAATTTCGATGTGGATAAGATCCTTTGCTATTGCTGATTTCACGCCGATATTTCTAGGCGCAGATTATTTTTAAAAAAATGAAATTATCTTAAATAAAGTATTTGTAAAATTCATAATTAATGATTTATTATCACTATTAATGAGTTTACTCAGCCCTTCCCTTGAAGCCTTCTGGGCCGTTGTCAAAACTGGCACGGTCCTGGAGGCGGCTACTTTAGTGAATCTCACCCAGACCGGGGTGACGCAAAGAATCCGGAGCTTGGAAAAGCAACTGGGTGTGACGTTATTTACAAGATCAAGAAAAGGAATGCGCCTGACTGCTGAAGGCGAATCCCTGCTACGATATGTACAAGCTGCAAGTGATCTTGAAAGTGAAACGTTGTCTTTATTTTCTGGAAAAGCAACTTCTGGAGCAGTTGAAGTTTGTATCGCAGGCCATGCAAGTATTTTGCGCGCAAGAATGATCGAACGAGCATGTGTTGCTGTAAGAAATTTTAAAAACGTCAGACTTAATTTTGATTGTTGCGAAGAAAAAGAAGTTATACACAAATTGAAAAATGGTCTGGCGCAAATCGCGATACTACAAAGCAGTGACATCGGTAAGGAGCTAGACGCAAAACCCCTCGCTAATGAAACGTTTGGCCTTTACGTTTCATCTTTGTGGAAAAAAAGAAAACTTGAAGACATTCTTGAAAACGAAGCGGCGATTGAATTTAGTAAAGATCAGACATTCACCCAAGATCTTTTAAGAAAGAATAAAATTTCTAAATTTTCAAAAAGCAGACATTATGTGAACAACTTTGATGGGCTTGCCCAAGCCGTGCAACTCGGTTTGGGATATACAGCGCTTCCATCAGAGTTGGCGTTGCCGTTAGTAAAGTCAGGATTGGTAACCCATTTGAATTCAAAGTTAGTTCTGGAGCGAAAACTTTCTTTGGTCTGGTATCCCCGCTCTGAGATGGCACCTTACTTTAAATCTTTGCTTAATACTCTATCAAAGAAATAAGCGCAGAGGAATTTACCTCTACGCCTTCCAGTAGAACTATTTTCCCTGACTGCCTAGCTCGATGTCATGCCAGACTCCGCCAACGCCATCGCCTTTGTTGTCGCCCATGACACGATCAAAAGCGTAAGTATAAACTGGCAATCCATCATAGGTCAGCTGCTTGCGATTTGTGGTGCGCATAACAACCCCTAAAGGAGCAGATAATGAAGCTGCTTCTGCATCAGTAAGCAAATAAGGTGGCCAGTCTTCTGCACATACTCCATAACAAGTGGGCATTTTTGAAGGGATATCCGGCTCAAAAATGTATAACGTTTTACCGATACTATCAGCGACTATTCTTTCACCTGCAGGCGTCGTTGTAATCGTGATCAGTGGTGCTTGCGCCCAAACATTAGTTCCAAAAAAACAAAGCAAAGAAAATATAAGTGTATTGATCTTCATGAAATCTCCTTTTTTTTGAAGATCTTGAAGTAGGAAGCAAGTTCTCGTCTAAAAATATTCATGTAAGGTGTAAGCAATCAGGAATAGTCTGGCCAAACTTGCTGCGATTAGCACTGCTGTGATGAATCACCACATTAGAAGAATTCAATGAATCGTAGATATTTGTTTAAGTTTTGCCGTCGCGGTCAATCCACATAGCCCAAGGGACAAAAATCCACATTGCTAATGCGGGCCCAGCAATC
The DNA here is from genome assembly GCA_041888585.1 of Bdellovibrio bacteriovorus. GTDB lineage: Bacteria > Bdellovibrionota > Bdellovibrionia > Bdellovibrionales > Bdellovibrionaceae > Bdellovibrio > Bdellovibrio bacteriovorus_I. Next base: position 3,230,703 of record CP168971.1, read on the forward strand.
ATAGCTCCTGAAGCGTCGGCGGGTGGCGGAGGCCCGAATGCTGACAAGGCAAATATCGAAAGTAAAAAGGCAATGAAGACCCCTAAACCAATTCTTTTTGCGGTTGATTTTGGCATGTAAAATTTTAGATAAATAAAAATTCCGACAAAGAAAATAAGCAACTCCACAAAAACCGTGGCTGGGATTGAATTCCACAAGCCTAGTCCCACCTTCTCAGAAAAGTCATCGGTGAGTGGTAGATCGGGACGGTGGGAAATATAATCCAATACCCAGTGGCTAAAAACCACTCCGCTTAAGATCAGTGCGCAGATTTTTTGTGGATTCACCAGAAAATAGACGATCCCGGCAAGAACTGAAAGAACAAGGCTTCCCGCTAAACTATGGGAATAAGGATATGACTCAAAATTTAAATAATTAAAAGCAGTCGCTCCTTTTTCTACAGAAACTTTTTCGATTCCCAGAATCACAAGAAAGGGCCAAATCAAATCCATTAACTGGCAGGCAAGTACCAAAGTGCCCAAAGATATTTTGGGTGCGATTTTTTTTGCAGCAAAGGCGACTCCGAAGTGACTGAGGAACATGGGCAGTTTTCTCCTTTGGCTAGAAGGAAAAACATAACTCTATTTGGGATCTTGCGGCCAGCAATTTGTGACCGACCTTGTCATTGCTGGGTCTGTAGGGCTTTTGACAGATTTTCAGGCTATTTTTCTTTGAAACAAAAGCCTGTTCATTCTATATTCCCAGAGCTTTTAGCAATCAAAGAACAAAGGACCCGACCTATGAACAAAATCAAAGTTGCCAATCCCGTCGTTGAACTCGATGGCGATGAGATGACAAGAATCATCTGGAAATTCATCAAAGAAAAACTAATCCTTCCTTACCTAGATATCGACATTAAGTACTACGATTTGGGAATGGAACATCGTGATGCTACCAACGACCAAGTAACTGTTGATGCTGCTGAGGCGATCAAAAAGTACAACGTAGGCATCAAATGCGCGACGATCACTCCTGACGAAGCTCGCGTAAAAGAATTCAACTTAAAACAAATGTGGAAATCACCAAACGGCACTATCCGTAACATCTTGGACGGTACTGTTTTCCGTGAACCAATCATCTGCAAAAACGTACCTCGCCTAGTTCCTAACTGGACAGCGCCAATCTGCATCGGTCGTCACGCTTTCGGTGACCAATACCGTGCAACTGATTTCGTGACTAAAGGCAAAGGTAAATTGACTGTGACTTTCCAACCTGAAAATGGTGGCGAAACAATCACTCACGAAGTTTACAATTTCAAAGGCGATGGCGTTGCTTTGACTATGTATAACACTGACGAATCCATCACTGGCTTCGCACGTTCTTGCTTCAACCAAGCGCTTTCTAAAAAATGGCCTTTGTACCTTTCAACTAAAAACACAATCTTGAAAAAGTACGATGGTCGTTTCAAAGACATTTTTGAAGAAATCTACCAAAAAGAATTCAAGGCAAAATTCGACGCTGCTGGCATCACTTACGAACATCGTTTGATCGATGACATGGTTGCATCTGCTTTGAAATGGAATGGTAACTTCGTATGGGCTTGTAAGAACTACGACGGCGACGTTCAGTCAGATACAGTGGCTCAAGGTTTCGGTTCTTTGGGTCTTATGACTTCAGTTCTAGTGACTCCAGACGGAAAAACCATGGAATCTGAAGCTGCCCACGGAACAGTGACTCGTCACTACCGTCAGCACCAACAAGGTAAACCAACTTCAACAAATCCAATCGCTTCTATCTTTGCTTGGACTCGTGGTCTAGAGCACCGTGGAAACTTGGATAACAACACGGACCTAGTGAAGTTCGCTCAAACTTTGGAAAAAGTTTGCGTAGAAACAGTTGAAGCTGGCTACATGACTAAAGACCTTGCAGTTTGCATCTACGGCGACAAAGTTCCTGCAGATAAATACATGAATACTGAGCCGTTCCTTGAAAAGCTTGATGCTAACTTGAAAAAAGCTCTTTCAATGTAATTAGAGTTTAAAATCTGATTCCCAAAAAGCCCTTGGATAAAACCAGGGGCTTTTTTTTACTTTATTAGTCAGGACTAAAAACGTATTTATTAAAAAGTCGCTAATCCCCTGACTAAAGACAGCTGTATTTTATCACTCTGATTCAGAAGCTTCTAAGGACAACTTATAATTAAGAAAACAAAGAGGTGGCTAATGAAACTCTTCATAGTTTTATTCCTGTTCCTTGCTGCGTTTTCTTTAGAAGCAAAACCATTAGAAACAGTCATGTATGTCGACCTAGCACGATACCAAGGCACCTGGTACGAAATCGCCTCCATTCCCCAGTTCTTCCAAAGAAAATGTGTGAAAGACACAACCGCTGAATACACTGTGCTATCAAGAGAAGAAATCCGAGTGTTAAATTCCTGCACCACTGAAAAAAATGAACGCATCGTAGCTGAAGGCCGAGGAAAAGTAGTCGAACCAAAAACAAACGCGAAACTAAAAGTCACCTTCGCCAACTTCAAAGACAAATACATTTATTTGTTAGCAGGAAATTATTGGATCATTAAATTAGACGACGATTACCAAATCGCCGTAGTAGGACACCCGACAAGAAAATATGGGTGGATTCTTTCAAGAACTCCAGCAATCCCAGACGACATGCTTTCTGACCTAACAAGATTCCTAGAAGATCGCGAATATGACACCTGCGACTTTTTTACGACCCCACAAGAAGGCGGCCTGACAGAAAAAAGAAAACTATGTGACATAGGAAAATAAAAAAGCCCAGTCGGTGAACGACTGAGCTTTTATGAGTTTTCAAATGTAGAAAACTATTTCACACGAACCTTAACTTTGTACTTTGAAGTAGATGAACAAGTAGATTCCATAGCAACAGTAGTGCAAGTCATCTTGCCACAACTCAAAGAAAGAACCTGGTTTTCTTTATTCAGATCTTTCGTTTCAGCTTTCCAATCAGCACAAGCTTTTTTCCAATTAGCACGAGCCTCTTTTAAAAGCGGAGCCGCCTCCCCTTCAAGTTCGTCTTCGTTAGTGACGATTTCAAATTCACGATCTGTATTGCGACCTTTTTTAACTTCGATGGTAGTAGAAGATTCGCCATCAGCAGGAATGTCTTTAACCCCAACAGTCTGAGCAGAAGCAAGAGATGGCAGAAGGATCAAAGCGCAAATAAGACTTTTCATAGGATCTCCTTTAAAAAAAATCCTATCACCGCAAAACAAAGCACTCCCATCAGTAACGCGGTGTAGACCCAAAAAAGACAAAAATGCCAGGAAGGCATTTTTGCGCGTTAGCCCGAAGGGCAAGGGCAGAAGCCCGCAGCCAGCAGGCACCTTTCGGTACTGCGAAGTGCCAAAGGCACCAGCCACCCCTCGAGGGCGCAGAGCGCACGAGCAAACCGCGAAGTGCGCCAAGCGCACCAGCCAGAAACCCTGCTCAGATGGAAGCAGTTCTATCTGACGGAATTTTTCCTACGAGGACTCGGTTCCATCGAGGGAATCTTTGGAGGTAAATTCCTGGTGGTCGGCCTTCGCGGGGCCTGGATGGCCCTCCCCGAAGGGGAAGCGACGAGGCCTGGAGGGCCGTGCCGATCAGCAGGAATTTACCTCCAAAGATTCCCTCGATGGCACAGAGAGTTATCGAATGAAACAAGCCCCCGAGTCAGGTAAACCTGCCCATGGCCGGGTCCCATACAATAGCGCTCTTGACGAATCCGCTAGGTCCGGAAGGAAGCAACGGCACTCGAGGGACTATGTGATATGGGGTGCTCGGCCACTTTTTTGTTCTGACTTAGTCAGAATCAAGTCTGCTACGTAGGGGTAATTTTGTCTTATCAGGTGATTGCACGCAAATGGCGTCCACAATCTTTCACTGACGTCGTCGGGCAAAATCATATTACCCAAACTCTGACAAATGCGCTTAAGAACGGCCGACTTCCTCACGCACTTCTTTTCACAGGTCCTCGTGGTACTGGTAAAACTTCCTCTGCACGAATCTTAGCGAAGGCCCTTCGTTGCCCGAATGCTCAAGGGTTTGTTCCATGTAACGAGTGTTACTCTTGTAAAGAAATTGCGTCGGGTTCGAGCGTTGATGTTATCGAAATCGATGGAGCTTCAAACAACGGTGTTGATGCCATTCGTGAACTTCGCGAAACCGTGGCATTCATGCCTTCAAGCGGCAGCTACAAAATCTACATCATCGACGAAGTTCACATGTTGTCGACAAGTGCCTTTAATGCTCTTTTAAAAACTTTGGAAGAGCCACCAAGCCATGTGATTTTCATCATGGCGACAACTGAAGTGCACAAAATTCCACAAACGATTTTGTCGCGCTGTCAGCGTTTTGATTTTAGAAGAATTTCCACTCGCCAAATCACGGAAAGATTAAAATTGATCTGTGATCAAGAAGGCGTTTCAGCTGAAGATGAAGCTTTGTGGGTGATCGCCCGTCAAGGTGACGGATCCATGCGTGATTCGCAAAGTTTATTAGACCAAGTGATCACGTTTGCAAATGGCGCACTGACTCGCGCAAACGTGGTTGAAATCCTGGGTCTTACTGATCGCGCGCTTTTATTTGAAACAGTAAATGCGTTGATCGACCGTGATTCCCAAGCAGTTTTAAAAGTGATCGAAAAAATCGCCGCTGCTGGTTTTGAACCGCATTTATTCTCTCAAGATCTTTTAGAAATGATCCGCAATCTATTGCTGGTAAAAGTTTCTGAAAGCCAAGCGGGTCAAATTTTAGAAATGCCTGATTCTGAGTTACAAACTTTAACTGAAATGTCGCAAAGACTTTCTGAAGAAGACATTCACATGCTCTTCGACATGGCTTTAAAGGGCGGTAACGATATTCCTCGTGCTCAGGATCCAAGAATCGTTTTAGAAGTGACGCTTTTGAGAATGGCTTCTGCCCCTAAGCTTGTTGATTTGAAAACTTTGTTGCAGGGCGGTCTTCCATCTTCTCACAGCGCAGGTGGGGCCAGGCCCTACACTCCGCCGGTAGCTCCTGCCGTTAAAGGACATCGCAGGCTTAATGAATCGCAAAAAGTCAGTGATGCTCCGGCGGGTTTAGAGGCGATGAAAGCGGCGATTGATAAAAAAGCTGCGGCTCCTAAAACAACTCCACAAGCGACAAAGACCGAAGCACCTGCGAGTGCAGAAGCACCGCCTAAACTGGCAACGGGAAGTAATCCTGCAGAAAAATGGGTGAACTTTGTTGAACTGATTCGCCAAGATGATGCTCTGTTTGCGGCGAAAGTTGAAAACCTACTTTTTGCCAAAGAAGAAGGAAAGCTGATCAGCCTTGGCGTTCCTGCAAAATTAGCGTTTTTAAAAGAGCAAATGGCTGACCCGCAAGTGCGCAAAAAACTGCAAGGATTTATTGATTCGTACTGGGGTGGTGGGTATTCTTTTGAGGTATTAATGACTCGCGATCAAGTCGGAGAATCCGCTCAGGCTTTGCAGCAAAAAAAGGTGCAAATGGCTGAAGAAGATCTTCGCAATAAGATCGCCGAAAATCCTATGGTGAAAGCCGCCCAAGATGTTTTCAAAGGGCAAATCAAATCCATAGTGGACACTAAGCGCGACGGCGCAGGGAGATAACATGAAAGGCATGCCTGGTGGAATGGCTCAGCTGATGAAGCAAGCCAATCAAATGCAAATGAAAATGAAAAAGGCTCAAGAAGAGCTTTCTAAAAAAGAATATGAAGCTTCTTCTGGTGGCGGGGCTGTAAAAGTTAAAGTAAACGGCGAACACCTTCTTACTTCTTTGACTATCGACGCAGAAGTATTGAAAGCTGGCGACGTAGAAATGCTTCAAGACATGATTTTGTCTGCAACTAACGAAGCCATCAAAACTGCCAAAGATACATCTTCAAAAGAGATGGAAAAAATCACTGGCGGCATGAACATTCCTGGAATGTTCTAGGCCGACCGGCCACAGTGCGAAAGCTGGAGTAGAATGTTACACATTGGCGCTTTAGAAAAATTAGTCCACGAATTGAGCCGTCTTCCCGGTATCGGGCCAAAGACTGCTCAGCGCTTGGCTTATTTTATTCTTAAGACCAATAACGACTATCCAGAGCATTTAAGCGAAGCCCTGCTTCGCGTGAAGGCAGAGATCCACGAATGCCCACGTTGTTTCAACTACACTGATTCAGATCTTTGCCGTTATTGCGAAGACGTTCACCGCTCTGACGATTCCATCTGTGTCGTCGAAGAACCTGCGGATATCATGAGAATTGAATCTTCAGGCGCTTTCCGCGGTCGTTACCATGTTCTTCACGGAGCTATTTCTCCGTTAGAGGGCATCGGTCCCCAAGAATTAAAAATTAAAGAACTGATTGAGCGTATCGAAGACGGAATCAAAGGCACAGGCCCGGTGATCAAAGAGGTTATCCTTGCTTTGGATGCCGATCTTGAAGGCGATACGACCATTTTGTACTTAGCAAAGCAACTTCAAGGGAAAGGTTTGAAACTTTCTCGCATTGCCCATGGAGTTCCTATTGGCAGCGACATCGATTTCATAGATGATAGAACTATGGGTCGCGCCCTGCAAAACAGAGTGGAGCTGTAATGTCCTTTATTAACTACAATGCTAAAGAAATTCACTGCAAAGTTGTCTATTACGGTCCTTCATTGGGCGGTAAAACAACGAACATCCAGTGGGTTTACCAAAAAACGGCTGAGGATCAAAAATCCAAGCTGGTGGCATTGAATACCGACATTGAGCGCACTCTGTTCTTTGACTTCCTTCCATTGAACGTAGGTGAAATCCGCGGATTTAAGACGCGCTTCCATTTATATACTGTTCCAGGTCAGGTTGTTTACGACGCTTCTAGAAAGTTGATCCTAAAAGGTCTTGATGGAGTGATCTTCGTCGCCGACTCGCAAATTGAGCGTATGGATGAAAACTTAGAATCTCTAAGAAACCTTGAGCGTAACCTTGAACAACAGGGCTACGACATCCGCGAAATCCCATTGATCATGCAGTACAATAAGCGTGATTTACCAAATGTAGCGTCTTTAGCTGAAATGAGAAGCGCCCTAAACCCTTACAATGCCCCCGAAATCGAAGGCTGCGCATCGGAAGGAAAAGGCGTATTTGAATCATTAAAAACCGCCTCCAAGTCCATTATCAACGTCCTTAAAGGCGGAACTACGCTTTAAGGCGACGAACGCTTGTAACTGGAGTGGAGCTTTTTGCTCTTCGGACAGTCCTCGCTCGTGTTTTTTCTCGTTTTTTTATGCGGCTTCTGCCCTCGTCTGCGGAACTTGAGCAAAAATCTCCACTCCAGTTACAAGCTTAGTGCTTTAAATCGTTTTTTAGCATTTATAAAAAGAAACTTTGAAGAGACAGGGGCTTTTTAGCTTCTTCAACGGAGAACTGGGTAAGTCTTCTTAGGTATGGCTTTTGGGCTAGTCAAAGGGGCTATTTCGGGAGTATATGAGCCCTCTCAAGGTTTGTTTTTGATAAAATGAAACCTTAAAGGGATTGGGTTATGGCTTACGATATTGTGGCTGATATTCAGCGACTTAAAAAAGAAAAAAACGCAGTCATTCTTGCTCACTATTACGAAGACGGAGACATCCAGGATGTGGCCGACTATGTGGGTGACAGTTTCTATTTAGCTAAAATGGGACAACAAGTTCAGCAAGACACAATCTTGTTAGCTGGTGTTGTGTTCATGGCTGAAAGCGTGAAGATCTTAAATCCTACTAAGACTGTTTTAGTTCCTGATATGGAAGCAAGCTGTTCCCTAGTTAAGGGTGCACCTTATGATAAGTACCTAGCTTGGCGCCAACAATACCCAGATGCAGTTGCGGTGACTTACATCAACTCTAGTGCCGAAGTTAAATCCATCTCTGATGTGATCATCACTTCTTCAAACGCTCAGCAAATTGTCGAGTCGATCCCTAAAGATCGTAAAATCCTGTTTGGCCCAGATCAACACTTGGGTCGTTGGTTGTCTAAAAAACTAGGCCGTGAGTTTGAATACTGGAATGGCGCTTGTGAAGTCCACGTTCTATTCAACGCTAAACGCCTGGTTGAACTTATTGCGCAACACCCAGATGCAGTCGTAATCGCGCATCCAGAGTGTGATGACTCCGTTCTTCAATATGCCAGCGTGGTTGGTTCTACGTCCCGCTTGTTAGAAGAAGTGGAAAAGAATCCAGCGAAGAAATTCATCGTTGCCACTGAAACAGGTATTTTCCATCAAATGCAAAAAAAGCGTCCTGATGTTGAACTTATTCAAGCTCCGGTTCTTGATTCAGGTTGTTCATGCAATAACTGCCCTTACATGAAGATGAACAACATGGAAAAAATCAAATGGGCGTTAGAAACCTATAAGCCTGAAGTTAAACTTGATGAAGCTTTACGCCTAAAAGCAAAAGTTTCCCTAGACCGCATGATGGATATCACCAGCGGTAAACAAGTAACTTGGCCTGAGGCTTTCACTGTCTAATTTTTCTTACGGGGGCTTGTTATGACTCTTTCAAAAAGCGTTATCGAGTCCCTACAAAATATGCTGCACGATTCTGACCTGCGGGTTTATTGCGACTCTACCTGGGGGAGCGACAATCCCGAGCATCGAGCCCTTATTCAACACTCACTCAATGATTTAAAGCTTTCAAAAGACCAGCACATTTCGATTTCACACTGCCAAGGTGCTGGGATTTTTGTAGTCTCACGCTTCCCAATCGGTGTTGACGTTGAAGTTAAAGAGCGTGTGACAGAAAAAGTTGTCGCACGAATCTCCACTGCCGAAGAACTTTCCAATGCTCCGTCTTTTTCCTCTTTATGGTGTGCTAAAGAGGCCACTTTTAAAGCGCTAAAAACCTATCAACAGCCCTCGGTAGTCTCTGCAATTACTGTAGGGGACTGGCAAAAAATTGATTCTCAAGTTGAGACATTCAAATTAATGAACTCTGCGAACTTCAATTCTCCCTCTGAAAATAGAGGTGTTTGCGTGCATACCGAAAGACACTCTTACAGCTTTTTTATATTTCTCTCTTAACTTTGGTCCAGGACTGCCGAAGAGTTTAGTAAGAAGGATATTGAACTCTTTAAGGTAGGTAAAAATGGGAAGCACAAAAACTAATCGCAGAGTGGCTCCAAGGAAAGAGGTCTCTCCCATTCATATTTCATATCTCACGTCGCTGGATGACTTTGCAAAAATCGCAAAGAATAGTGAGATCGTAGAAGCTTCATCAACGGGACTTTTGCTTTTGATAAAAAGAGAGGATTTAATCCCGCAAGCTTTACGTAAAAATCTGACTTTAGATGTTTTGATCGGTGATCGCGTATTCATGCATCTTGAAGAAATGAATCTGGAAGTTTCAGGCGTTATCACACGCACGCAACTTTTAGGTAAAAAAGGTTTCTATGTGGCAGTTGATTATAGTGATGAGGCGCCGGAATATTGGCGCGAATGTCTGATGGACCTATTGCCTAATCCGGGCGAACTGGATTAAAGAAAAAGGGACCTCTTCAGGTCCCTTTTTTATTTTATCTTCTAACCTATCTCGAATTAAGCAAGATCAACGAAAGCCGGCAAACCTTTTTCAGACACTAGTACTACAGAATAATGTGGCGGCAGGAACCAGCTGATAGCTTCGGCGATACCTTGGTGTTCCCGAGTCGGAGGATTTCCTAGTGACTCTAAAGAAAATGCGAGATCATAGTGTTTACGATCCATGCTCATCACCAAAATTTTTGGCATATGAACACCTTGATCTCTAAAGAATTCTTTTAAAATGTTACGAACATATTGAGGCAGATAGTGCGGCGCTGGCGGACCTGCATGAAGTTTCTGACCCTCATTTAATTCTAAAGTTCCCACCGGGCTTTCATCAGCAGTTCTATAGAACAAACCTGTTTCTTTAAAATGCCAAAGCATACCGTATGTAAAAACATAATCAGGATATTCTTTGCGAGGATTTACGACTAGGCCAACACCTTTTAGCGCTAACCACTGCATGATCTTGTTTGCGGGCTCAGTAGCGTCTGGGGCAGTTTCAGCCAAAAGATAAGGCCAATTATCAGGTCCCTTTTGAGGAGCTTCATGAAGCAGTTTTAAATTCCCCGCCGTCACCGCCATGAAAAAATCAATTTCCCATTGGTGATCGCGTTTTTCGTCAGGGATATTTACTAAATCTAAAAGTTCCATGAAGGACTCCAAATAAAAAAGGCAGGTACAAAAATACCTGCCTTTTCTATGCCCCTTTTTTCAAGAGGTCAAGACTGTGTCCGTCGAAGTAAAATCTAGTATTCTTCAACAATCACAAGGGTTTTATAACCACGCTCATAACGAACTTGGCCGTATTGGTCGCGAAGAGGTTGCCCAGTTTTAGTATCCAGAACTGGGATGTGGCCTCGGTCTGCTGCAACAACAGTCGCGTGAATCTGATAAATAATATTTTTATGAACACGAACACAGCCAGAAGAAGCGCGTTGGCCTAACATTGCCTCCCCTGCCGCTTCACCGCCAGAAAGATCTGGTGGAACTTGGTGAACTGCCAAACCACGTTTTTCATTGAAGAACATAGCATAAGGCATTTTGAATTTGCTTTCGCCTGATTTATAGTTTGGTCCCTCGATGCGTTTTACAGAATAGAAACCACGAGTCGTGTGTCTCCAGTGAGAAGATGTGGCACCTTTAAAGATTTTGTTTACAACTCCACGAACCGCACCGATTCTTTCGATATCTTCACGACCTGTAGAAACATCTGTCGTAAGGATCAATTGGCGGTTTGTGTAAAGGCGAAGGGTTTGCGCTGTTGGACCTTTTGCAGCTTTGTTGATCACGATCACGTTCGTGTATTCGTTTAGATAAGTGTTACCTTTAAAGTAAGCCGCTTCATTAAATAGACGACCTACTGGAGCCTCATATGCATCTTCAATCATCAAAACTTGGTTCTTTTTAGATTGAGCGAAAGATTGAACCGAAAGCAACATTGCTAACAACAAAAGAGAGAAGACGGTAACGAGTCTTTTCATGAATGATAACTCCTGCAATTCCGAATTGCGAAAATTCTATTAATTCAAGCCGGACGAGGTTTAACAAAATCTTTTCAAACCGCGTACAAATTTTGGGCACGTTGTAACAAATGGCCTGTCAGAAAAAAATTTCCCGATGGTAACGGCGGACCAATCGGGGTTAGATAACTAGCTAAAATCGAAGGCTTTTTCCCAGACCTTGGAATAGAATGGTGAGCCTCCTATTCATTTTAAACCCCTTTATGTCGATCACTTTTGAGGCTTAAGGAGTTTATTATCGTGGCATTTTTAAGGTACTTTTCATTCGCAGCGATCTTCGTTTTAGGACTTCTCCTAACGCCTACAGCTTTAGCCGCATCGAATCCCGAGCAGCTTCGAACCCTAAAAGCCAAACTAGCAGAAGAAACTCCAAAAGGTTCATGCCTTTCTTCATTGCCCATAGCCCGATCTATTTATGCCTTGGATGCTAAAGACCTAGCGGCCCTTCAAACTATCGCGGAGTGCACGCAATCAGAACAGAGCATTGGTCGTTATGCTTCAGAAACTAAGCAGATCTTTGAACAATCAAAGATTCTTTCGATCGTTCCCAAGCTCTTGGATATGGCGCAGGTTAAAGACCTCGTCCCGATCCTACGCGAAGTAGAAGTAAAGAAGGACAAGGATATTTCAGACTATCTTATGATCAATGAGATCTATGAGCGTCTGGGGGATCCAGAAAAACAAATCAGCACTTTACAGGAAGCAATCAAAGCCGCCCCTGGCGACCCACGTCCGTTACTAATGTTAGCTTCGAAACAATTTGAAAGCGGACATCGTGATGAGGCTGAAGGACTATTTAAAACTTACATAGAAAAAGCAGCAGACCATCCAGGCCGTATTTACTTGATGGCCTATGTGTTGGCGTTGGTTTATCCAACTGCTCTTAGTATTTCAATCGTCGCTTTGATTTGGATGTTGGGACTTGTTCTAGCATACAGAAAAATCCGCGCATTTAGTGACTGGCAAGAGTTCAATATCGGAATGCCGCTGATTATTTTATTCATCCCGCCTCTTTTAGCTTTCCGCTTCTGGCAGACTGGCAAAGCCCTTCCAGTAGGAGCCTTACTTTTAGTTGTCGCGGTTCAGGTGTTTTTACTTTTCAAACCTTTATTGTCGTTAGTTTACACTCCAGTTTTTAAATTCACCGGTAAACTATTTTACTTTGTCGTAAATGGAACGTTGTTAGCAAAAAAACTTCAGCAGATGTCGGCTGGAACTAGAGTTCTGATTTCTTTTACAACCCTGGTAGTATTAGGAACAATCGCACCGACAATTGATATCCCTGATTTAAAATACGGCATTATCACGTTCTGTTCACTGGTTTTATACGCAACAATTGGTTCGTTGATGGTGAGCTTTCTTCATTCACGCCAAAGTCTTTCTGTATCTTTAAGATGGATCGGTATTGCTGCGACTTTCCCCTATCTGATCTCTTACTTCGTTTCTAACTGGGCATCTTTGGGTGCTCCGCTGCTAATTGGCCAAATGCCCTCAGCAAAAGTGGTAGATGGACTAGTAAGCTACTTAGTTTTCTGGGGTGTCTCACTTTTCTCTGCTTTGCATTTAGGAAAAATCATCGCCCAAGCCTTCACTCAACCACTGACTGAAATGATGGAAAAAGTGGCGTTGATCGAAAAAGGTCAGTTCGATACAAAGGTAAGAGTATTTTCCCAAGACGAAATTGGTCACTTAGGTCACGCCATTAATCGAATGGGTGCGGGATTAGAGAAACGTGAAAAGATCGAAAAGACCTTCAGAAAATACGTTGACCACCAAGTCGCAGATAGAATTTTGGATGGACTAGAGACAGAGATGCGCATTGACGGTCAAAGTGTCGATGCCGTTGTGATGTTTGCGGATATTAGAGGATTCACATCGTTATCCGAAAAGACGAGTCCTCAAGAAGTCGTAAAAATGCTAAATCACTTCTTTGAGCGCATGGTTAAAATCGTCCAGGATCACGGCGGAGTGATTGATAAGTTCATTGGTGATAATCTTATGGCCGTATGGGGCGTACCAAACTCGATAGAAAACAAAGAACAAAAAGCAGTCGACGCAGCTTTAGAGATGTTACGACAAGTAGATAGCATTAACGAAGAACTGAGAGCCCAAGGTCTTCCAGAAATTGGTGTGGGCATCGGCTTAAACACGGGCTTAGTCGTCGCAGGAAGCATCGGAAGTTCAGACCGCATGGAATACACAGTTGTTGGTGATACGGTAAACACGGCACAAAGAGCAGAAGCCACCGCAAAACGACAGCAACTGGTTGTGACCGATAAAATGTATGACAAGTTAAAGGATCAACTGGTAGCAACTCCCCTTGAACCTATCAAAGTGAAAGGTAAAGAGCAGCTGCAACAGTGGTGGCATGTTACGGATACTAATATGTCCCACAAACAAGCTAGCTAATGCCATTTGAAACAATCCACCCGCAATTCATAGACTAGACGTGCTCAGATCACTCGTGCTCGAGTTGGCAAGATTAAAAATATAAAAGTATCTTTGCCGACGTAAAGATGGTGTATGGTGATGTAAATAGTCGTTCACTTAATTCATTAGATTTCCTTTTGTCTTTCTTCGAATGGCCCCGAGCTTTTTTAAGGAGGCATAAATGGGAAAAAAATTATACGTAGGCAACCTTTCATACAATATCAGTGACGAACATTTGGCTGATCTATTTTCACAATATGGACAAGTTGAATCTGCACGCATCGTCATGGACCGTGATTCAGGTCGCAGCAAAGGTTTTGCTTTTGTTGAAATGTCGACAGATTCTGAAGCACAAACCGCTATGGAAAAACTTAACGGCAGCGAACAATCTGGCAGAGCTTTAAACGTTAGTGAAGCTAAGCCAATGGCACCAAGAGATAACAACCGCAGCGGCGGTCGTAGCAGTTACAGCAGTCGTTCTCGTTACTAAAAAGGAAATTTCCTTTCACTGAAAGGAGGTTCCTTTGGCGAAAGACGATCTAGTAAGCATTGATGGAAAAGTTTCAAGTCTATCTGGCGGCGGGGTTTATCATATAACACTGGAAAACGGTGTTGATATCTATGCTAAGCTATGTGGAAAAATGAAAAAGTTTAAAATCAAAGTGGTGGTCGGAGATAGAGTGACAGTTGGCATGTCACCCTACGATCCCACCCACGGTTTAATTCTTCATCGACATAAATTCTAAGTGCTTTTATGAAGAGAACGGTAAATGCCGTTCTCTTTTTTTATTCCTTCTATGGACCCCTCTATTTCGCGAATTTCGAAAGAGCGGTGTGATTCAATACAAATTAAACTTCTTAGTTTCCTCGGTTAACATAGATTTATTTCTAATAGAAAATCAGAGGAATTTGTTATGGAGCCAGATACCCCAGAGCGAGATTCATTTAAGAATAGCACGGCTGTAAATAAGAAGGCCGCCGACGTACTAAGAACTCATCGCGAAAAGATTCGTTCCGAATGGGAAAAGAAGGTGCGCTCAGTATTAGTTTCCCAGGCCAAAGATAAAAGTTCAGCGGAAATGTTAAATACGCTGCAGCTGTTTTTAAATGAAGTTATTCTAAAAATCGAAAGAAATGATAAGACAAATCATTCTGAAATATACCAAGGAATGTCAGGTGAACACGGCGGCGCTCGCGCAACTTTCCGCGGATATTTTCTACCTGATCTTTTAAAAGAATTTAGCATTCTACGACAGATACTAAATAAAGAACTTCATGACCACGGGGTCCTTTCCTACGAAGTTCGCTCAATCATAGACGAATCGATAGATAGTGTCGTTTCCTCTGCCGCCACAGAATTTGCTACTGTTCGTAAACAAGGGATACAGGACGCTTTATCTGATGCCGAGGAAAGCAACCGAGAGCTCGATCAATTTGCTTTGGTGGCAGCACACGATCTAAAGTCGCCGCTTGCAACGATTTCAAGCTATTTAGAGCTTCTTAAAGAGGAGCTCCCGGCGACGGCCGATAGTGATTCCATCAAATATATAGAAACTATGCAAAAGGCCTCATCAAGGATGATGAGTCTTATTGATTCGCTGCTAAACTATTCACGCCTAACTACACCGATTAAAGAGTTTAAAAGTGTAGATATTAATGAGATTTTAAAATCCACAGAGCAAAACCTAGAAAAAGTAATGCAAGAAACAGGGGCAAGACTCGTTTATAAAAACCTTCCCAAAGTTCTAGGTGATAATGATTTTATTAATCAGCTTTTCCAAAATTTAATTTCAAATAGCATAAAGTTCCGAAGTTCAGAATCGCCAGAAATAACAATTAGTGCAGAAGATAATGGAGTCATGTGGAAATTTATCTTGCAGGATAATGGAATCGGTTTTGACCCCACCTATAAGGATGAAATATTTAAGTTATATAAAAAGCTTCACGGTACTGACACGTATCAGGGGTCAGGAATTGGTTTAGCAACTTGTCGCAAAGTTGTTGAACTGCACGGGGGAAAAATATGGGCAGATTCAACTCCGGGCCAAGGCACAAGGTTTTATTTCACCCTGCCAAAACTAGTGTCATAATTCATTTTTTATTTCTATTAAGTTAACACCACAAGAACATGTGTATTAAACAAATCCTGATCTGGATTAGTGTTGATTGAAATCTAGACCTAATTTTTCTACCTGAACCTATTCTGTTTTTTTACCCTAAGTACATCTTAATAAAAAGGAAGTGCACGTGTTACGTAAAAAAATTTTAAAAATTGGTGTTCTACTCTTATTACCCGTGTTCAGTTTTGCAGAACCGGTGAAAGACAATTCATTCTTAATAGAAGAAGCGTACAACCAAGAAGAAGGCGTACTTCAATTCATTCAAGGTTTTCAATATTCAGATCGCAGCAACGATTGGAACTATACTTTCACTAATGAAATTCCCCTTGGGGGCGAAACCCACCAGATTTCTTACGTAATTCCTGTAAATAAAAGTTTAGACCAAAACGGCGCTGATCAAACTGGCATCGATGACGTGCTAATCAATTACAGATACCAACTTTTTAACAATCAAATGATTTCAATGGCTCCCCGTCTGTCACTGATTATGCCTACGGGCGATTATAAAAAAGGTTTTGGTTCCGGAGTTTTAGGTCTTCAATTCAATCAATCCGTTTCAATCACCCTGAATGATAAATGGGCAAACCATTGGAACCTGGGTTTCACCTATTTGCCGGATGCGAAAAATGCCGCCGATCAAAAAGCATCTTTATTCGGATATAATTTCGCAAGCAGTGTTGTCTATTTCATGACAGAGAAAACCAATCTACTTTGTGAGTTTGTGTTTAACAGTCAGGAAGAAGTGATAGGTGAAGGTCAAAAGGCAGAAGGCACCTCATACCTTCTTGTTCCCGGAATCCGCACAGCCTTTGATGTCGGAGAAGAAACAGAAATTGTTCCGGGCCTAGGTGCGGTGTTTGGTTTGGGACCATCCGCCGTTGAACATGAAACAGGTGTGTTCGTTTATTTATCGATTGAATCAAAACTTTGGTAGCGCTTAATGAAGTTCACTTTGAAGACTCAACTATGGATGTTGTGTGGCGGCTTTTTAGTTATCCTTCTTTTAGTCGCCATAATTTCTAACTTCAGCTCATCACATTTAACCACACAGTTTGATAACGTGGCCAATGTGCAACTGCCTGCAGTTAGGAATATGACCCTGGCAGACATGATGCATGACGGGCTAAGATCCGTGGTACTAGCTTCCTTGGTGGCTGCCGAAAGCAAAGATGAACAAGGATTAAAAGAGGCCATTGAAGAGGCCAAAGCTAAGGCCGCTGACTTTACAGCCTATTTAGAAAACTTAGAAAGACTTCCACTAAATCAAGATACAAGGGCCGCCATTCTGGAAACAAAACCCAGAATGAACACCTATATTGAGCAAACAAATAAAATCGTTCAATCCGCGTCCAATGAAGGCTATGAAAGCGCAAAAACTTTACTTCCAGAGTTTGATAAGAGCTTTAAAGACCTTGAAGGCCGAATGGAAACCTTGGGTGAATTGATTGAAAAAGACGCCGCCAAAGCGCACGCCTCAGGTGGCATTTATACTACTCTGAATATAGTAATATCAATTATTGGAGTTCTGTTTTGCTTGGTATTTGGATCTTTCATTACGATTGGTTTGATTAAGACCATGAATGCATTTTCACAAAAAATCCATCACGCTGGCAGTTCGTTAGAAACAGCAAGCTTTCAATTAAGTAGTGCAAGTCAGGTGCTAGCAACAGGAGCCAGCGAATCCGCTGCTTCATTAGAGGAAACTGTCGCCTCGTTAGAAGAACTTTCAAGCATGGTGAGACTGAATTCCGAAAACGCAGCAAAGGCCTCAGAACTTTCAAATCAAAGCGTTGAACAATCAAGGTTAGGATCAGACGCGATCAAAAAATTAACAACCTCTATGGGCGAGATCCAAGAATCCTCAAAGAAAATGGAAGAGATCATCAAGGTCATTGACGACATCGCTTTTCAGACAAATCTATTAGCGCTAAACGCCTCAGTAGAAGCTGCAAGAGCCGGAGAAATGGGTAAAGGCTTCGCAGTCGTAGCAGAAGCCGTAAGAAGCCTAGCCGCAAGAAGTGCAGAATCAGCAAAAGACATTTCAAAGATGATCCAAGATAGCGTAACGAGAACACAAGAAGGCGGACAAGCTGCCGAACAAAGCGCAGCCCTGATAGAAAAATTCTTCGAATCAGCAAAAGCCGTCAGCGAATTAAACAATCAAATCAGCGAAGCCAGCAAAGAACAAGCAATGGGCATATCGCAAATAAACCAAGCAATGAACAAAGTAGACCAATCGTCGCAAAGCAACGCCCAAGTAGCCCAAGAAGTAGCCCAAAACAGCGAAGAAATGTCAGGCCTATCAAAAAGAATGAACGAAATAGTAGAAGACCTAAACCAACTAATCTCAGGCCAAAGAAATCAAACCTAAAGGAGTTTTCTGCCAAAGGCAGAAAACGACAATCCATCCACAAAAACACGCAGTAAATTGCCGGCGGCAATTTACGACTAAACCCAAAAACGACAATCGAAGGCGGGAAACTTTAGGACCTACTCCAGCGAAGCTGGAGTGAGAAGGACAAATAAAAAAACCGCCATGAGGCGGTTGTTTTATTTGGTAGGGAGTACAGGATTCGAACCTGCGACATCCACCTTGTAAGGGTGGCGCTCTACCAACTGAGCTAACTCCCTATTGTGTAGAAGGACCACTTTGTAACAAGGGTCCGACCTCAATACAATATCTTTTTTTAAAAATCCTG
Organism: Bdellovibrio bacteriovorus; assembly: GCA_041888585.1. Classification (GTDB taxonomy): domain Bacteria; phylum Bdellovibrionota; class Bdellovibrionia; order Bdellovibrionales; family Bdellovibrionaceae; genus Bdellovibrio; species Bdellovibrio bacteriovorus_I. The sequence continues at coordinate 3,249,003 of CP168971.1, forward strand.
ATTTTTTATATCTTCCATGCAAGATTTTTGCGTCAGGTACGCTGAGACCTTCATAATTTGCATATGAACCATCTCTTCAGGGCCTTTATTATCCAAAGCACCCATTGAAAGAACCATAACGCCTTGAACAGCAACACGGCCTTTTAGTGGTGGAATTGGAGAATCGCTTTCCTTAAACGCTGTCAACTGCACGCGGTAAGTAGTTCCCGCCTTGCTAGTCATTTGCGCCAATACTTTTTGTTTGTTTTCAATACCGACGCCTGTTGCAAGCAAGCGGCAAGTTTCGCCATCATATTGCTTCACTTGAAGCTGGCGAAGACCCGTGCTCTTTTGACGAACAACTTTCAATGCAAAGTAAGATACGAACTCGTCTTGCTCTACTTTCCATAAACCTTGGATATCCTGCCAAGGGAATGGCTGAGCCAAGCTCCATGGCCATGGAACCCAACGATCATCACTTGCTGGCATGACATGTTCTTCTCTTGGATAAACGGCGTGAGAATTCAAAGAGATGCTTAAGCCGGTAAATAAAATCAATGCTGTAAATAAAATTTTGCGCAACATGAATCCCCCCTAGTGCTCGAAATGAACTCGAGCCGCTTTATTCATGTAATACCCGTTCTTGGCTCTAAAAATATACTTTGGTTTTTCATAATCCGGTTCAATCAGTTTACGAAGACGTTTGATCGTCACGTAAATCTTATTGTCGTGGATTGCAGGATCATAAGGCTGCTTCCATACGTTTTCAACAAGGTATTCTTTAGAATAGATCTGTCCTTGATTCTGAACAAATAAACGTAACAAATCTAACAAAATGAACTGATTCTTAAAGTCGATGCGACCCAATTTCTTTTCGATAACAGAATGATTTGGTTCATCAAAGATCAGATCAAAGTTCGTTTGCGTTTCGCCGCCGATTTTTTCAGCAAGTTGACGAACCATTCTGCCTAAGCGTTTGTGATTTTCACCGTCGACAGAACGCTGAGCAAGAGTGATGTACGTTCTTGCCATGTCTTTATCGCCGATTTCGAAATAAGCATCAGCCAAACCACCCATTAGGTAGTTAGACATAACGACATTGCGAGTTTCCTTCACGATGTCATAGGCCTTCCAAAGAACTTCGATGGCTTCGTCGTATTTTTTCATTTGTTTTAGAATGTCAGCATTCAAGAACAATGAAGACGCCTGAAGATCAGGCATTTGGTAAACTTGGAAGAACACTTGAAGATTGTAGATTTCTTTAAGTGCATCAGAATGACGGCCCACTGCTGGATGAGAATAAACCATCGCAAGACCGAAAATAGCATGACAGATATCTTCTTTGTTATCTGCCGCTAAAGCGATAGCCAATGCTTTTTGCAAATAGTCCATCGCAGTTTCAAGTTGTCCTTTGTAAGAAGCGCACACCGCAAGCGTGTAGTATGTTTTGGAGTTAAGCTCGAAGCCTTCTTTAAGAACTAAATCTTGAAGTTTTTCTTTTGTAGAATTGATTTCTTCAAATTGCTCGCGCTCTGCATAGATACGTAGCAATAGGTTTAAGCACTTTAAGTACTGAGAGAAATTTTTCTCAGCAAAATAGCCTTTCGAAGCATCGAGAAGATGCTGAACGGCTGGATCGAATTCACCCCGATCACAATACAGTTTGCCGAGCTCAAAAGCGCGCTCTAGTTGATTCATGGTTCTTCCAACTCCAAACAAAAGAAGAATTACTTGCGAGGGAGTTGTTTTTTCAGATTGTCAGTATTTCGTCAATGTAAGACGCGAACAGTTGCATAAAAATCGGGCAGAGTTGGAATTGATTTCAGTAATTTAATGTAACTGCCAACCCATAAGGCATTGACGCGACAGGCGAAGTTGCGAAATTTAATAAAAAAACGCTTTTTAAATACTCCCCTGTTTGCCTAGAAAACCAGGCATTTCAAAGGATTTAAGTCGCTTAAAGAGGAAACCTTAACTTAACTGCCCTTTGATAAAAGTAATGGTTTTTAAGATCAGTTTAGAAATTTATCGAATCACGACAATTTCCTTAAATTCCAAAAAAAAAGCCCTCTTGCGAGGGCTTTCTTAAGTTTGTTTGTTTTAAGATTCTTAGTGGTGATGAACCGCTTGGCCTGTGTATTGGGCTTTGATACCGAACTCTGTTTCCTTTTGAACTTTGAAAAGTTCTTTTGGAGACTTGATATCAAGAGCATTGATCAATACTTGGTCAACATGGTCTACCAAGATCACTTTCAGATCTTTCATAACATCCTTAGGGATGTCCTTAAGATCTTTTTCGTTTTCTTTAGGGCAGATAATAATCTTAATGCCACCGCGGTGAGCAGCTAAGATTTTCTCTTTTAAACCACCGATAGCCATCACGCGACCGCGAAGTGAAATCTCTCCAGTCATTGCCACAGTACGTTTTACCGCGACTTTCATGATTGCTGAAACAATCGAAGTCGTCAGAGCGATACCTGCTGAAGGACCGTCTTTAGGAACAGCACCTTCTGGCAAATGGATGTGTACGTCGATGTTAGAGAAATATTCTTTGTCCAAACCGAACAAAGGACCTCTTGAACGAACGTAGCTCATCGCTGCCGAGCAAGACTCTTTCATCACGTCACCCAGTTGACCTGTAACAGTGAATTTACCTTTACCAGGTACCACACTCACCTCAACGGCTAACAAGTCACCGCCCACTTCCGTCCAAGCCATACCGTTAGTAAGACCGATTTCATTTTCAGTCTCAATAACTCCGAACTTGAATTTGTGAGGACCAAGAAGCTCAACAAGTTTCGTTGGAGTTACCACGTAACCAGCGTTTTTACCGTTGGTAGTCGCAGTCGCCTTCGCAGATTTTCCGCCTTTTTTCGCTGCCGCAGCGGTCTTTTTACCTGTTGATTCAGAAGTTTTCGTATCGTTCTTAAAGTTTTCAAGTGTTTCGTTCATCACGATATCTTTAGCAACTTTACGAGCGACGTTACCAACCTGTCTTTCCAGATTACGCACACCCGCTTCGCGAGTGTAGTAACGAATAATATCGCGAATAGTGTCGTCTTTAATCGTTACTTTATAATCTTTTAGACCATGGTTTTCCAATTGCTTAGGAACCAGGTAGTTCTTCGCAATGTGGAATTTTTCCTGCTCGATATAACCTTCAAGATTGATGATTTCCATACGATCCAACAATGGACGAGGAATCGTGTGCAGCGAGTTCGCTGTCGCGATGAACATCACTTTAGAAAGGTCATATTCAAGTTCCAAGTAGTGATCTTGGAAGTTGTTGTTTTGCTCTGGATCCAACACTTCAAGCATCGCTGCCGCAGGGTCACCACGGAAGTCGTTGGCCATTTTGTCGATCTCATCTAGCAATACAAGCGGGTTGCCTTTATCTACTTTACGAAGAGCTTGCAGGATTTTACCCGGCATCGCGCCAACGTATGTTTTTCTATGACCACGGATCTCTGCTTCGTCTCTGACACCACCCAGAGAAATTCTGGCAAATGGACGGTTCAACGATTCAGCGATAGATCTTGCCAAAGAAGTTTTACCCACCCCTGGAGGACCAGCTAAGCAAAGGATTGGACCTTTCATATCTTTAGAGATTGAAAGAACCGCCAAGTACTCAAGGATACGGTCTTTAACTTTTTCTAGACCCCAGTGATCGTCATCAAGGATGCGCTGAGCATTCTTAATGTCATGCTTTTCTTCATTATAGTCATACCATGGCAAAGATAAGCACCAGTCGATGTAGTTACGAACAACTGTGGCTTCCGCAGACATAGGTGACATCATTTTGAGCTTTTTAATCTCTTTCATGACCTTGTCTTTGGCTTCTTGGCTCATTTTTTTGTTCTTAGTTTTTACTTCAAGCTCTTGCAATTCAGCTTGGTAATCGTCTTTTTCACCAAGCTCTTTTTGAATCGCCTGCATTTGCTCGTTTAAGTAGTATTCTTTTTGCGAGCGCTCCATTTGCTTTTTCACGCGAGTGCGGATCTTTTTCTCTACTTCGAGGATTTCGATCTCGCCCGTCATCAAATTCAGCAAATGTTCCAAGCGTTTAGATGCATCGATGATCTCTAAAACTGTCTGCTTGTCTTCAAGCTTTAAGTTCAATTGAGCGACGATGATGTCTGCTAGTTCACCAGGATTTTCGATGGTTGATACACGCATCAAAATTTCTGGTGGAATACGCTTATTCAATTTCACGTAGGTCTCAAAAGTCGATTTTACTGAACGAACCAACGCTTGAGCTTCTACTACGTTTGTAGCGTCTTCTTCTAAGGGCTCTGCCGCCACCATGAAGAAGTTCTCATTGTTAATGAAATTCTTAATCTTTACGCGACGTTTGCCTTCAACAAGAACTTTCACAGTTCCATCTGGCAGGCGTAAAAGTTGGATGATTGTACCGACTGTTCCGATTGCAAAGATATCTTTGGGTTCGGGATTGTTTGTTTTGGCGTCCTTTTGTGCCGCCAAGACAATGTCTGTTTGTTTGCTCATCGCTTCTTCAAGAGCATTGATACTCTTTTCGCGACCTACAAACAAAGGCATCATCATATGCGGAAATATGATGAGGTCTCTTAGGGGTAAAAGTGGTAGTTGTTGTACTTTTCCCTCGCTCATATCCTCTCCCTCCCTGTGGGTTAACGAGCATCTTGTGCATTCGACACAAGAGGTTTTTGCGGGGGTTAATTTCCTTATCAACCTTGAGCAAATTCCTAAACTCAGTCTAACTATGTGTTCGATTACTGGGAAGTAAATATATCACGAGAAAAAACAGTTCTGGCCCTGGCAAATAATTTATTTGCTCAAGAAAGAGGCAGTATAAAAACGGCTAATGTTAACCGAAAAGCTTTTTAATTGCGGACAAAATCCGATTATATTTCTTAAATGTAATTTACCAAAGAGATAAATTGGTCCCTTTTTAACCGGATTGGATTATAAACACGCTGTGACACCAAGTTTCGCCAGTAGATGGTTCCGCAGAAATTCTCTTTCTCTTAAGCTCCTCATTGCAACATGGGCGGTGAGTTCTTTTGCCACGTTAGTACTAACGGCATTCCAGCTAATTATGGATTATCAAAGGGATTTCGAAAAGTTGCAGAACAACTTTGCGATCATCAAAAATTCCTATCTTGATTCCATGGCTGAACATTTGTGGTCCTATGATACTCGCCTTTTAGAAATTCAATTAGACGGTCTAAGCCGTCTTCAGGGCGTGAGCTATCTACGTCTAGTGGCAGACAACAAAGATATCTACGAGACCGGGAAATCAGATCCGACAGATGATAACTACAAACGATTTGATATTTATCACAAGAATACCAATGAGATCTTAGGTACCTTGGACGTCGAATTAGATGTTAAAAATCTGCGGGCAAAATACTTCCAAGAAGCGATTTGGATTTTCATTCGACAAGCCGGAAAGACCTTAGTTGTCGTATTCTGCTTGTACTTTATTTTTAATCATATCTTAGTCGTGCATATCCAAGACATCGCAGAATACTTGCGGGGACAAGGTAAAGGCAAAAGCGGAGAAGAACTTAAACTTCGGCGCCCACATCACAAAGGCGAAGATGAACTTGATATCTTGGTAGAGTCATTGAATCGCTTTAGGCGAGAGCTTTTACAGGCCAACGAACAACTTGAAACTTTGAATCAGGCTCTTGAACAAAAGGTGACGGATCGTACTCGTCAGCTTACGACTAAAAATGAAAGTCTTGAAAAGGCCATGCTGCAAATTAAGCGTATGCAAGCGACTTTGGTTGCGCAGGAGCGCTTGGCTTCCCTGGGAAGTTTAACAGCCAGCGTGGCCCACGAAATTCGCAATCCATTGAACTTCGTTTTGAATTTCAGTGAGCTTTTGACTGATACAGAAAACATGGCCGAAGTTAAAGAGATCAGCCGCGTAGTTTTAAAACACAGTCAAAGAATCGATCAGATTGTACGCTCGATGCAGATTCTATCTGGCTATGATAGTGATATCCTAGAAACTGCCGACGTGAACGAAATTGTTAAAAGAGCCTATCAAGAAACTGTTTCTAGCCGCTCTTTAGGCTCAAGTTATGTCCCGCCGAAGGTGAATTATCGTCTGGCTGATAAGGCAACGGCGCCAGTTTACTCAACTTCATTGTTGCGTGCTTTATCGAATATTGTCGATAACGCCATTCACGCCCTAGAGAAGAAAGTAATCACTAATAAAAATTTCGAACCAGAGTTGACATTGTCGACCGCAGTACGCGGCGATATGATTGAGATTTCCATTCGTGATAACGGCATCGGTATCCCAGCAATTCTAGGCGAGAAAATTTTCGATCCATTTTTGACCACAAAATCTGCAGGGGAAGGGGCTGGTTTAGGTCTGACGGTAGCTTTTAATATTGCCCAGAAACATGGCGGCACTCTAAAATATACGAGTGAGTTCGGCCAATGGACTGAGTTCGTTATGGCAATACCGTTAGTACATGAAAGACCCAATGCATGATTCATATCGTGATTGTAGATGATGAGGCAGACACCCATCTTCTATATAAACTAAAGTTTAAAAAACTTTTCGCCGGTATTGGCGAACTGAATCTTGTATCGTTTCTTTCTGCACCGGAAACCCTTGAGTATCTAAAAAGCCCTACCACTCCACCTGTTGATTTGATTCTTTCTGACATCAATATGCCTGACATGGATGGCTTTGAGCTATTACAGGAACTTCGCAAGAATCACAGTAAAGTCCCTGTGTACATGGTCAGCGCCTATGAGTCGCCAGAATACCGCATGAAAGCGCAGTCTTTAGGTGCTGCGCGCTTTCTAAGTAAACCAGTGGATTTTCATACCCTGATTGAGATGATCAAAAAAGATTTAGCTTTAGGCTAATATCCCCAGGCATAATTCTGATTTAAGTCTGAACAGGTTTCCGGGTTTTCATTTATGTCTTTTCCACAGATCTCTTTATTCGCTGCCACACATGTGCATGGTTCTAAAATATTTCGACTGTTTTGTGCTAATCCTTCGATGGAAAAAATAAATCCAACAGCGAAAGCAAGTGTCAGCATTCCTACTAGTATTTGCTCTCTCATAACTCCCCCGGCTGAAGAAGAGTATAGAAGCGCTCTTTTCCGCCATACATAAGAATTTCAGGCGGATGCAATCTTGCAACTGCCGCCGAATCCACAATATGTGCGAGGAAGATGCCGAAATCCTCACTAGGCTTCAGTCGGTGAATCGAAGTTTTTAAACAGACACTTAGGATTCCGTTTATTATGCTAAGTCTAAGATATTCTTTAAAAAGAAGGAATTCGTGTGCTTCGGTGTTATGCAACTTTGATTATTGCGTTTTTCTTATACAGCCATGCCCTTGCGCAGACTGCTGCTGAAGGAGCACCGCCTCCTGCTGCTGCACCCGCCCTTCCAAAGCAGAAGCTTACAAAACCATTAAATTTCTTAGTCACGGATAATGAAGTAAAAGTAAAAAATCCGCGCTTGCAATATGACTTAAAAAAGTCCGATGGCAAATCTTTGGAAATTGGCAGCGAAGTTTTCAATAACGAATCATTCACGGCGAAGTTAGACGGTAGAAACTTAAATTTCAAATGGAATAGCAAACTTGTAGAGACTGGTGAAATCACCATCATCGATGAGCAAGGTAACGAACTTTGGAACTTTGAAGCGACCACTGTGGGAAGTGCTACGTTTTCTGATCTTTCCGGCTCAAAAGCTCCTCGATGGCAGAATGGAACTGTCTTCCGCTTTTGTCTTCGTGCTGACATTGGCAACGGTTTTACGAGCATGTGCTCTCAACTTTATGCCGTTGAAATTAAAGGTGCTGACATTCAAATGGGCCTTGCCCGATCTTCGGGTACTCCTCGTATCATTTTACAAAATGAAGAAAAGAAATTAAGTGGTGCCGAGGAAGTGACTGCGGGAAGTCCGGTGCAATTTCTTGCAACACTGTCTTCTAATGCCAGCTATGAGTTTTTGTCTGAACCATATCCTTTAGTGATTAAGGATTTGGTGGTTTCAGAAAAATCCAAGGATGCAGTGACAGTTACTGCCGTCGCTCCTCGTCCTCTGAACATTGAATCAGAATTGATCGAAGGAATTGCATATAACAAATTCACGAAATTTATTGGCTTTGAAAACACCATGCATCTTCGCCCCGACTTGTGGCGCGGTGATGTTAAAGCCAAAAATGCGGAAGTGGTTTTGCCGGGTAAATCTGGCGGTGCCTTCTTATATGAACTTGAAATCACAGATCCCCCTACAGAAAAAGACCGCCGATTTGTTAGCGAAGAAACGATTGATGGCACTTACCGCTCTAAAGAAAAAATTCTAGTTTCTGACAGTGAAGGTAACGCCCAAGACTGGGAATTTGAAGTTCCGAAAAAATTTGAAGTGAATACGGTTCACCTTGAAGTTCCCGGTAAAAAAATGACTCACAAACCTTACTTGGAAGTTTACCGAGGGTCGCCAGGCCAAGCGAGTTTGCGTCTTACTGGAATTAGTTCCGCCAGTGGTTTCTTGGTATTAAGTGAAGGCCACGTGGCTTACTGGTTTAATGATATTGCAGGTCTTGATAGTTATTACTTTTCAAAACAACGCTGGGGCCTGAGTGCTAGATACTTTTTTTCATTAAATAAACTTCCAGCGGCCACAGAAGATCAAACAAGTGATATTGATCTTAAAACCATGGATTTTGATTTGCGCTATCGTTTAAACCCAGGTCTTTGGGAAAAAGATGAAACTGTGGGTTTGATTGCCGCGTATGAAAGTTTGCAATTCGGCAGCTTCAGTATCCCAAAAATGGGTTTCGGTGCATTCTGGGCGCGTTCAATGCCCAAATCGATTGATTATTGGTTTAGTAAACTTCCATTCATGAATTATCCAAAGTGGTTGGATATGGAATTCATTCAGTATGTGTCGTCACTGGATAGCAAATTTAATTTGGGAAGTGATTTTGTTTTAAACTTCCACGGTAAGGTTTTGTGGACGCCGACTTTCTTTGGTGAAGCTGGGTTTGGGGTTAAGAGTTATTACTTTGAAAGCGCCACAACCGGAGAAGGCGCGAAACTGACGACATTCTTTGGAACTGTGGGACTGGGAGTGAATTTTTAGGGTTTGATTCGGTGTAGACCCAAAAAAGAAGCAGGCACTTCTAAAGAAAAACCCAAGCTTTCGCTTGGGTTTTTTATTTGAAGATGCTGCTTCAGCCTACGCGCGCCTGCGCGTGCTACGGCTCTGCCGGCGTCCGCCGACTAGGCTGAACTTTTCTTTTTTGCTTCTTCTTCAGCTTGGATTTCTTCTTCTGTTTTATAAACAAGCATTGGTTGCGCACCATCGTTGATTACGTTTTCATCGATGATCACTTCCTTCACGTTATTTTTTGAAGGAATGTCATACATGATATCAAGCATTGCTGTTTCTAAAACGCCACGAAGACCGCGAGCACCTGTTTTACGTTTCAAAGCCATTTGCGCTACGGCGCGAAGAGCTTTGTCAGTGAACTTCAACTCAACACCTTCAAAGCTGAAAAGCTTTTGGTATTGTTTTGTGATCGCATTTTTTGGTCTTACAAGGATATCCATCAACGCTTCTTCGTCTAATTGACCAAGAACTGCGATGGCTGGAAGACGACCGATAAATTCTGGGATTAGACCGAATTTGGAAAGGTCATCGGGCTCACACTTCGCAAGAAGGTTAGAGCTCTTTTCAACTTCTTCAGCAGTACGGATATCAGCGGCGATACCCATCGTTTTGTTTGAAGTTCTGTTTTCGATGATTTTATCCAAACCAACGAAAGCACCACCCACGATGAAAAGGATGTTTGTAGTATCCACTTGGATGAATTCTTGTTGTGGATGTTTACGACCGCCTTTTGGAGGAAGGTTCGCTACAGTTCCTTCAAGAATTTTTAGAAGTGCTTGCTGAACACCCTCACCGCTCACGTCACGCGTGATAGATGGGTTTTCAGACTTACGGGAAATCTTATCGATCTCATCCACGTAGATTACGCCACGTTGAGCTTTTTCTACGTCATAGTCTGCAGCTTGCAATAGATTTAAAACTACGTTTTCAACGTCTTCACCGACATAACCAGCTTCAGTTAATGTCGTAGCATCCGCCATCGCGAATGGAACGTTCAGGATCTTAGCAATCGTTTGCGCTAACAAAGTTTTACCAGAACCTGTTGGACCGATAAGAAGGATGTTGGATTTTTGCATCTCAACGTCGTTAGTTTTCTTACCAGTAGAAATAGAGTTCACACGTTTATAGTGATTGTGAACCGCTACTGCCAAAGTTTTCTTTGCTTGAACTTGTCCGATAACATAGTCATCTAGATAAGTTTTGATATCAGCTGGTTTTGGAACTTTGAAAGTACCTTTAACCGCTGTCTCTCTGTCTTTTTCCTCGTCAATGATGTCATTGCAAAGATCAATACACTCATCGCAGATGTAAACGCCAGGACCGGCGATCAGCTTTTTAACTTCTTTTTGGCCTTTGCCGCAGAAGCTGCATCTTAATGCTCCGTTAGTATCTTTCGTAGTCATCTGCAATTATCCTTTTTTTGCCTTACGAGATTCAACCACATGATCAATCAAGCCGAATTCTTTAGCTTGATAAGGGTCCATGAAGTTATCGCGTTCCATTTGGTCTCTCAAGAACTCGTAACCTTTGCCCGTGTGCGTTTCGTAAATGCGAGTCAATTTTTCTTTAGTCTTAATCAACTCACGCGCGTGGATTTCGATATCCGTTACTTGACCTGACAAGCCGCCTCCAGCAAGAAGGGGTTGATGGATCATGATGCGTGTGTTCGGAAGGCTGTAGCGCTTTCCTTTTGTTCCTGCTGTTAAAAGCAAAGAACCCATTGAAGCTGCCATACCCATGCAGTATGTCGCCACGTCACACTTTACGAATTGCATAATGTCGTAAATCGCCAAGCCCGCAGACACGCTGCCGCCGGGAGAGTTGATGTATAAGTGAATATCTTTTTCTGGATTATCAACTTCTAGGAAAAGAAACTGCGCGATAATTGCATTGGCAACCTCATCCGTCACTTGTGATCCAAGGATCACGATACGGTCTTTAAGTAGGCGGGAATAAATATCATATGATCTTTCGCCCTTGGAGGTTTGTTCTACGACGTAAGGAATGAGTGCCACTGCTGTCTCCTGTGGTTGTAATTGAAGTGTCATTCTGTGCTACCTATCGGAATACTATCGTAGGACTTTATCAAAAAGCCTTGGTCCAGCTCAACTGCTGTGCTACACCTATTGAAGTTTGACAAAACCGAATCATTTTAAGGGGTTCATATGGCTTTCAATCTATTAAACAAAGACATCGAAACACTTTCCAGCCCGGCCTTGGTCGTGTTTTCGAAGGCTTCTTCACAAAAAGACAAACCAGCGAAAGTGACTCATTCTGAGCTTAATAAAACTTTGGCTGATGCAATTGCTGATAAAGCAATCACTGGTGGTCATCAAGAAGCAGTGACTTTCCGTGAACTCAACTACAAAGGTTTCCGCCACGTAATCGTAGTGGGTCTTGGTAAAGAAAACGCTCTTACGCACGAAAGCACTCGTCAAGCTGTTGCTTCTGCATTTGAAGCAATCAAAGCATTGAAAGTTAAAGAAGCTGTTTTGCACTTTGATGGCATCACGACAAATAAAAAAGAGGCGGCATCACTAGCTAAAGCCACTGCTGAAGGTTTGATCCTGACTTCTTATGTTTTCAACGAATTAATGTCTGCGAAGAAAGAAGAAAAAGAAATCGATGTTCACGTAGTAACTAAACTTGCTACTGACAAAGCTTTTAAAGCGGCTTTCCAAGAAGGTGTTATCCTTGCGACATGCACGAACTTCTCTCGCCGCCTTGGTGATTTGCCAGGGAACTTGATGACTCCGACAATCCTTGCTGATTCTGCAGTTGAAGCTGCTAAAGGCACTGGCATTAAAATGACAGTTTGGGATAAAGCTCGTATTAAAAAAGAAAAAATGGGCGGACTTTTGGGAGTTTCCCAAGGTTCTGACCAAGAGCCACGCTTTATCATCATGGAATACAAAGGGGCTGCTGCTTCTAAAAAACCAGTAGTGTTCGTAGGTAAAGGTCTTACTTTTGACTGCGGTGGTATCAGCATTAAGCCTTCTGCAGGCATGGAAGAAATGAAATACGATATGTGCGGTGGCGCAAACGTGATCGGCGCTGTCCTAGCAATCGCAAAACTTAAACTTAAGATCAATGTTGTGGGTTTGGTTGCTTCAACTGAAAACTTAGCAGGTCCTTCTGCGACTAAGCCAGGTGACGTACATACTGCTCGTAACGGTAAAACTTTTGAAGTGAACAACACCGATGCTGAAGGTCGTTTGATCCTTGCTGATGCACTTTCTTACGCTACTGAACTTGATCCACAAGTTATCATTGACGCTGCAACTTTGACTGGCGCGATGGTTGTTGCTTTGGGTAACACTCACACGGGCTACTTCACTCGCAATGGCGCTTTGAAAACTAAAATTGAAAAAGCGGCGCAAGCTTCAGGTGAGTGGGTATGGAACATGCCTTTAACAGATTTCCACGTAAAAGATATGAAAGGCACATTTGCTGATCTTTCTAACATCTCTGCAGGTAAAGGTGCGGGCTCTGCGACAGCAGCTGCATTCCTTGAGCAATTTGTTGGTGAAGGTATCCCTTGGGCTCATTTTGATATCGCAGGAACTGGCTGGGCTGTTGGGAACCGTCTTCCATACTGCCCTAAAAAAGGTGCTTCTGGTGCGATGATCCGTACATTCGTTGAAATTGCGAAATTGCACGGTTAGCTGCTTCAGCCTACGCGCCTAACGGCGCTTCGGCTCTGCCGGCGTCCGCCGAATAAAAAAACCCTCAATGTTTCTGCATTGAGGGTTTTGTTTTTTTGAAGCTTAGTTTTTTAGAAATTTAGAACCATTGGGTGACCTAGGTATTTTGCTACTTCGTCGCTTTCAATTGTTAATGCTTCAGAGTCTTTTTGGTTAATCAGCTTCACTGATTTTAAAAGCCAGATTCTTGGCCAATCTTCCGGAAGATTTGTAAAACGTACTGTCAGTGCAGAACCTTCATTAAATTGAAATTCCCCGTCTCCCGGGCGCTCACCCAAAATTTTTGTGATTGGTAAAAAAAGCGGGCTGATTTTCGCCATGTCTTGACTGTATTCACAGCGGCCTTCAAGTTCCATTTCTGGTTTATCGCCACCAACAGAAACACCTTCAGCTTCGAAAGTTAAAGAGATTTTTCCGAACTCTTGGCAGGCCAATTTCTTTTCACCTGAATTGTTGATGAAAACAAAGTGTCCTAAGCCAATGGCAGCACCGCCTGAACCTTTTTTTAGTTCCAAGCCAGTAAGAAGGCGTTGTTTTACGGCCTCTTGAAGTTTCGGGCCTGATAAATGAGAGAAGTCAAAACCAGTTTTAACTGCGGCAGGGTCGCGATTTACTGGGACCACGTCGGTAGTGTATGAAATGACAGAATATCCCGCAGCAAACGTGAGGGCGAATAGAACAAAAACGCCATAAAATTTTCTCATGAAGCGATCTCCTTATTGTAGGATAGCATCGGGATATTTTAGGCTCCTCTGTTTTTATCTCTTCCGGGCTTTGGTCTATTTGAAAAATTTTCTGCGTAGAGCTGGTAATACCCTAAAAACACGGCCAAAACTTGGTAATTACCGGGTCAGATTTTACCAATTATTAAGAGTAAAATATGCCTTTGACTCCATAATGAAGCTTGGCCATAAACCCGACCATGAACAAGACTTCAGAATTCTTACTGACTGAGTATCAACGTCGCCGTAACCAGGCACCTAATCTAACTAATGCCCAGTTTGCGAAAATGCTGGGGATCCCGTCTAGCCGTCTTAGCGATTACATCAATGGCCGCCGTATTATGACGACCACCATGGGTAAGCAGGTTATTAAGGGTCTAGGTTTACCAGATGTGGATTTTGAACATCTTAAGAACCTTATTGAATTTGATAAAAAGAAAATCAAAACATTGGCGCCAGAAACTCAGCTTAAAGAAGATGAGTTTGCTGTTGTTTGTGATTGGTATCACTTTGCAATCTTAGCTTTAGTGCCGCTTAAGAATTTTCAACCGAGCGCTCAATGGATTGCCGATCGTATTAATATTCCGGTAGAGGTTGCCCACGCAGCAATCGAACGTCTTGTTCGTTTGGGTTTATTATCCGTCGAAGATGGAAAGTTTATCGTCACTCATAAACAGCTTGAGACGACTCATAATATTCCTTCTGAATCTTTGCGACGTTCGCACAAACAATCTTTGGTGCAAGTTATCGACAATCTTGATCGCGTGCCAGTTGAGATGCGTGACGTGACTTCGATCACCTTCCCTATGAACCGTAAAAAAATTCCTGAGGCAAAACGTCTCATTAAAAACTTCCGCCGTAAGATGGCGACCTTGATGACGCAAGGACCGAAAACAGACGTTTACAATTTAAATGTTCAGCTATTCCCTGTAACGAAAGTGACAAAATGAAATCTTTAAATCTTATTCTTCTGCTTGTTGGGTTTTCTGTCTCTTCAGTTTCACTAGCTAATAATTGGTATGACCGTGGCAATGGTGGTTTCACAGTTGTGTGCCCTGATTCGTCAGTGGTTTTAGATTTATATGAAACGGACATTAACGGTCTCGTAAAAATTCGTTATTCTTCCAAAGAAACAGCTTTAGCTAAAGCTCAAGATATCGTGGGCCGTCTAAGAGGCCTTGATCCTGCTAGGGAAGCTCTTTATCAAGCTTGGCTTCAAGAGTTCTTCAATGAAACTAGCTTTGTTAAGAATGCAAACTTTGCCCCGGTAAACGATTTAGGTTTGGTCGCGTTACCTTCTAACTGCGTTTTAAAACAAGTCGTATTCCAACGTAATCCTTCTGTTTTAAATAGCTCACGCTATTTAATTGATTCTGAACTTTGGAATTCTATCGATGAAAATCAAAAAGCAGCTTTGATGATTCACGAAATCATTTACCGTGAATTTATCAATGGCGCTTCGTTTGAAACAAGCTCGGAACGCGTTCGTCACTTCAATGCTCTAATGCATTCTAATGTGTTTAAGAACTGGGAACTAAAAACTTATCTTGAGGTTCTTAAAGCTCTTCACGTTTCGACTTATACTTACGAAGGTCTTTCCTTCTTGATAGGCTACAGCGATGAGCGCTTTAATTACGTGGCATCGAACATCGAAGTAAAGGATGGCAGAATTCTTTCTGGAACTCTTTCAACTTTTGCTGCAATTGATCTGCCATTCCTTAAGTGGAACTGCTCTGCGAAGAATGCTCCACCTACGCTGGCTGAGGTTGTTCTTTCCGAAGATGGCAAAATTAAAAACTTTAAAGTGAGTGCACAGTGGTTAGCGTATTCTGATTGCTTACCTAGCTTTACTTTGGCGCCGCAATTTCAGGTTTTCGGAACTGAGTGGCTATTTGACCTACACGAAGCTTTGATTGATGTAAAAGCCCCGGCGGAACTTTACAATAATCGCGAGCTTCTTTTTGGTAAATGGAGCATCACTCGAAGAGTTGCTTTGACTGACGTTCCTGCTGAAGCCTTCTTTGATTTTGACCAAGATTCAAACCTCAGGATCTTAAGCCTTGGTGGAAGCCCTTGCTTGCGCGCCGATCACAAAATCATCTTCATGCCAGCGCCAGAGTTTCAACAGCGCGAAATCACATTTGATATCAACGGTAACTTGGAAACAGCAATCCCGGCTTGTTTCTAAGTCGTCATTTTATTGCAGCCCACAGGTTTATAACCTTTAAAGACTGCGCCCATTTCTTGGGCCTCGTGGGCAATTGCCAATAAGCCTAATTTTGCAGTCCAACCATAGACGTTTTCCTGCGGGCACCCAGGTGTGTTGATCGCAAGATCTGAAACGCACAAACGCTTAAATACCGCGCCAGGGCTGTTCAGGCTTTCTTCGGCTGATTTTTCTGCGTGGGTTCTTAAAAAGCCCCCGGCTAATTCACAGCCAATCATGTAAATAACTGGCTCAGCGCTGCTGCCGTCGGCTTGAACGATGGAAGGAATACCCTCTTGGATAATCACTTCTTCAACGTCTCTGCCACCTTTTGCCGCTTTCATTTTTTTGCGGGACTTATAAGACCAGGCTTTCACTTCTTCACCTGAACCCACTCGAATGACTGCTAGCCCATAGGTTCCAGCATTGTTTTTTACAAAGACAAATGGCTCTTGGGAAATTCCGCGTTTTTTATATTCACCACGAAGCTTTTCAAGCATCGCATCCACTCTTTGGGCTAAGGCACTGCGGCTGTTTTCATCACCAATATCGAAGTTTTCAAAAAGCTCTGTTTCTACTCTTAGCAGGAAGGGATCAATCTTCGTGATCGCTGCAAATTCGTTCACAAGTTGATTATAGTATTTGAAGTACGTACTTTTTTTTCTTTGATACCAACCTAGCTCTCGCGGTGGATTCATTGAATATTCAGTCACAGTCCCAGCCCACTCTTCATAGGCTTCAGAAAAGTCGTTATTGCTGATAATAAGATCGGGTTTGAAAGTTTTTAATAGCTCCCCGTTAACGAGGGCTGAATGTACAGTGACCTCGTTGCCCGCCACACTTGTTAGTTTCATTGGTTCTGGCAACTCACGCGGGATAGCTACTTTCACTTCACGGCCTGAAGCTTCGATTAGGTTTTTAATGGTATAAACGTTTTCCCAATAAAAAGCGTTGTTCGTGTGCTCTTCAGTCACTAGTAAAATATTTTTCACCTCAGCACCATAGTGCTTGGTGATGTATTTGTTCATTAGACCAACAGAAGTTTCTTTATCAGTAGGACAGATGTTATTAAACCCCGCTGGGAAAATATTCGCGTCCACATTTGAAATCTTATAACCAGAGTCGCGAACGTCGTAGCTAGAGTAAATAGGCACAGACAGGTTTTCTGTTTTTGCAGAAAACCATGCGCAGATCTCATTCATGTTGGCGAGGGTTTGTTTGTGCAGCGTTAATTTCGCCATGTTTGCTCCTTGGTCCATACTACAAATTCGGATCTTCTGATGGAACCACTTTGGGGGGAAAAGGTATAGAAGACTTTTCCTTTTCTGGCAATACAGGCTTCATCATCAATTTGCTTTCACGCTTTAAACTGTGAAGCTTTTGAGATTCAGTAGTTAAAACCATGGATTCGCCGCTACTATATAAGGCATGTTCGGACTGCTTACGAATTTCTGCAAGCTGGCGAAAAAATCTTTCCTCATATTGATTCTGCTTCTGATCTTCGTAAGGTTTATACAAAATGGCTTGATCCATCAGCTCTAAAAGACTGCCGCCAAGCTCAGCGCGCTTTTGCTGACCCTGCACTACTTCGAGCTGTCTGTTCAAATCTCTAAATGTATCCAATAGTTTTTGCTCTGCCCGCGCCGACCAAGTGGGGTCATTGGCTTTTAAAGCTTTGATTAGATAGGCTTGGACAACCTTTTGACTATTCACGATCTGTTCATAGTTTTCTTCAGATAGTTGGTTAGTCGTGATGTTACCCATTTGGAAATATACTTTGGCTAACCATTCTTTTTTAACGTTGGGCCCGGCCATCTGCAAAAATTTATTAAGACCCGCTTCTGCTTCGTTCAAATACTGAACGGCTTCTTTTTCGCGGCCTAAACGAGCATACACAGCGGCAAGTCTTGCTGGGATTTCTGCTAAAACTGTTTGCTGAGGAAGATGCTCGCCCATTTTTTTTGCATCCATCAAAGTGGCTATTGTTTTTGCGTCATCACCCATGGCTTCATAGGAAGAAGCCATTTGATAAAGAGCTAACGCTGAAATTTTTGGCTGCTCAGTCTGCGTTTTTAGCCAAATTTCACGATAAAGGTTGATAGCTTCTTGGTGTTTGCCAGCGCCATCCAAGGCTTGCGCCTCACCTAGTCTTGCAGATTGATAGAATATCGATTGTGGTTTTCTGCCTGAAAAGTCACGGAACAAAATGCGTGCTTCTTCAAAACGCCCCATGGCCAAAACTTTTTCAGCGTTGGCAATTTCATTTTCTTCAGCAGTCCTTTGGGCTCTAGCTTGTTCTTCTTCGATGTTGTTTTTAACAAAATGACTGCAACCTGAAAGCAAAACCAGAGTCATCAAACAAAGCAGCTTCATGCTTTCTTTTCCCCTTCTACAATCAACGCACTGACTTCTTCAAGACCAGAGAGATCTGAAATATCTTTCACTAAGTCGGGAATACGAAAAATTCGCGCGTCCCTTTTCATAGAGGCTTCGAATTTTTTGTATAACTGATCCTTTTGATTGTAGTAGCTCCTCATCTGAGAGTACAAGGTCACAAGTTCGGTGTGGGCTTTTTCGGTGGCAGCTTCGGCACCGAGGTCTAGCCAATAAGGAAAAACTCTATTTAAAACCACGGTGGTTAAGTTGTGTCCCCCCATGCGAATTTGATGAGAGAAGAATTCTGCCTCTTTCAGTTTTGCTTGATCAAAGGACGTTACTAGACAGAAACGAGTGCTGGGTGCTGTTAACATGCGGTGCACTTCCGTGGTCCGCTTTAAAAGCTGCTCCTGCCATTGTTCAATATTGATGAAGAAATCACCCAGTTCATGAATGAAGTTTGATCCGGTTAGAACTTCCAGGGCTTTTAAAACTTGTTTGGTTCCTGTGTGCAACATTTTGCCAATAAAGCTTGTCTTTTTGCCGGCCGGATCCCTGAACCATTTGGCTACGCCTTCGGTGAATAGGGCCGACAACTTTTGCGGTGCTTGCAGAAAGTCCAAAGCATGTTTTGTTGGTGGAGTGTCTAGAATAATCAGATCGAAAGCTTGAGATTCATAAATTGAGTATAACTTTTCCAGAGCCGTAAATTCTTGAGAGCCGCTAAGGCTTGTTGAAAGCTGCTGATAAAGTTTGTTTTTATAAATCTTTTCGACCGCTTCACTTTTTTTAGCGGCCCGAGCGACAAAATCATCAAAGGTCTTCTTATGGTCGATGACCGAAGCAAAAAGCTCCCCTTTAAAATATTGTCCCGGCACACGGGTGACGTCTTTAGTCCCTTCGATGCCCAAGGTCTGCGCCAATCTTTTAGCGGGATCGATCGTTAAAACTAGAACTTTTTTACCCTCTTTAGCAGCTAAGACGGCTAAAGATGCAGCCACTGTTGTTTTACCAACTCCACCGCTGCCCACACAGACCAAAATTTTTGTGTCTTTAAAAATAGCTGAACTCATTTTAAAGCCTCCGCTATTTTTTCAGTCAATGTCCAAGCGTTCGTTTCATAAAGCAAGGGTAAGAGCTGAACTTTTTCTGTGGTGTGCTTGGTTTTTTCAAGCATTTCATTTTGGCGGGTCAGCTGATAATCAAGATATTCAGCGAACTTTCCTAGATCACTATTTTCTGACTTTGTATCTGTCAGATCTGCTGGAGTTAGTTTTGTCTGAATGATTTTATTCATTAGGATTTCTGCTGAAACAGAAAATTCGGCCTTTAAACGATGAACGAGTTCGCTAGCTTCTTTGACCGGAAGTTCTTCTGGTAAAGTCACGACATGATAGTGGCATAAATCAGTATTTCTTAGACACGCATCGATACTACGACTTTGTTCCCCCATGGGACCAAACTGAACTGCTTGCGCCATTCCGCGCGGAGCTTCTAAAAGCGCAATGAAATGGCCAGTGGCAAATGCATCAACAATGATGCAATCAAAAGGAAGAGGGGGACCGTGTTTGCGCGGACCGCTAGTGACTTTACCTACTATGGCAAGCTCGGAAAGACCTGGTGCAACGTTCACCAATGCCTTCATAACTGCATTTTCAAAAAAAAGTTTTACTATGGCTTCAACCTTGATGAAGTGACGGGCGTACTCTTTTAAAGCCGCCTCGCCATCCCATAAAGCTACGGAAAGGTTGTCCTTAATGCGTGTGGGCTGATAGCCGACAGCAGGTAAGTCAAAGAAATCCTTAAAGAAGCTGATATCACCAAGTTCCACGAGGAGGACTTTTTTACCCTCGCGGCTTTTTTTTAAGGCCATAGCTGCGGCTATAACCGACTTACCGACGCCGCCTTTTCCGGTCACGAAGTGAATCTCTTGCTTCATAAGTTCTTTGAGTGTGAATGACCTCTGAAATATAGGCATTACGCGGTGCGATGAGTTTGCCTTAAAGCAGGGCCTACTCTACTATCCAGCGGCTTTTAAATTAGGAGAAAAAGACATGAAATCAAATGTAGAAAAAGTCTCTAATCTTTCCCGCAAGTTGAATGTTGAGATTCCTGCAGCAGTTGTGCAATCTGCTTTCCAAAAAATCTTCAATGGTATTCAAAAAGACGTAACGATCAAAGGCTTCCGTAAAGGTAAAGCTCCTTTGGCTACTGTTAAAAACTTGTACGGCGACCGCGTAAAACAAGACGTTGTTCAAGACTTGATCCAAAAACACTACGCTGAAGCTTTAACTGAGCACAAACTTGAGCCGATCAGCTACCCAGAATTTGAGTTCGCTGATCCGTCAGAAAACAAAGATTTTTCATTCTCTGCTGCGTTTGATGTTCGTCCAGAGATCAACTTGAAAAAATACGAAGGTCTTGAAGTTGAAAAAGAGAAGTTCGAATTTGACGCGAAAAAAGTAGACCAAGTGTTGGAAAACATCCGCGCTTCTCGCGCAACTTTTGAAACTGTGACTGAAGCTCGCGCAGCTAAATTGGGCGATGTTGCAGTTGTTGATTTTGAAGGTTTCATTGATGGTAAACCACTTGAAAACGGTTCAGGTACTGACCATCACCTTGAACTTGGTGCGAAACAATTCATCGAAGGTTTCGAAGACGGTATCGTTGGCATGAAAGCTGGCGACACTAAAACTCTTTCTTTGAAATTCCCAGATCCATACCACTCTGCAGACCTTGCTGGTAAACCGGTTGATTTCAAAGTTACTTTGAAAGAAATCAAAGCCAAAGTATTGCCTGAACTAAACGACGAATTCATCGCTTCTTTAGGCGGTCCAAAAGATCTTGATGCTTTGAAAAAATCTATCGAAGAAGATTTAACTCAAACTGAAACTAAACGTATCGAAGACGCTTTCAAAAACCGCCTTCTTAAAGCGTTGGTAAAAGAAAACCCAGTTGAAGTTCCACCTTCTTTGATGAAAGAACAAAAAGCTTCATTGGTTGAAGACTTCAAAAAACGCATGACTGAACAAGGCATGGGTCCAAATGATTTCGCTTCTTACCTTGAAAAATGGGACAGCGATTTCGAAAAAACAGCTGCTGAAATGATTCAATCATCTTTCCTTGTAGACGCGATCGCAAAAAAACACGATCTATTCGCTAAGAAAGAAGATCTTGATGCGAAATTTGCAGAATACGCTCAGCAAACTGGTATCGAAGAATCACGCATCCGTGAATTCTACGGCCGCCCAGAGCAAGCAAGCCGTTTGACTTACATGATCACTGAAGAAAAAGTAATCGCGTTGTTAAACAAATCAGTAAAAATCAAAGAAGTTCCAGCAGGCTCTTTAAAAGACGAAGCGAACTAAGCTGATTCGCACTCCGACTTCGTCGGGGTAGTTTCTGAAATTAAAAAATAAAAAAAGGCTCCTAACAAGGGAGCCTTTTTTTATTTCCAAACGAGGACTCTAGTAACGATCAAAAAGGGTAAGATGCAAGGCGGAGGGGTTCGTTACGGGTGGCAGTTGTTGTATTCTTCGAAGTATCTTTGGCAAATCGAATACTGAGAGTTGCAGTCGTTATTATCTGTAGAGTTGTATTGGGCATTCGGGCAGGTGCGTGCTCCACCTCTAGTTACGATTGCTTGAAAACGTCCTTCAGCTAGCAGGATTTTGCCTGAAAAGATGCGATATTGAACCGTGTTTACTCCCGCTTCCAAAATTGGTTTTTGGAATAAAGTGGAAATCCAAAGATTAAAGGCATCGCGACTTTTTCCGCGAACACCGTCATAGGATGAAGCACGGTCACGAACAGACCCATCTTCGTGTTTAACGACTAAGATCACACCATCAGCACGGCTGTCTTTAGGTCCGATGAAATGATCGTAGGCTGCAGGATCTAAAACGACATCGTGGCAAGAATACAAAGCAGCACCAGTTCCATTGAAACCGTTGCAAACGACGTGGACTCTTCCTTGTACTGGAGTTGCAGAGAGCTGATTGCCTTTTGCAAAGCCCACATATTGAGCGTGTGCAAAAGAACTAAACGCAAAAACAAATAGAAGTGTTTTTAACATGAAAGGCCCCCTCTGCCCGTCTTGTGCGGCTAGAGTAGGGCCTCTAAATACCAAGATCAATAACTAGCGCGTCAAAGCTTTTAGGGTCTCCCAAGCCTTCAGATAACTGAACGCTTGATACGCCTGGTAATCAGTTCTGAAGAGCTTTTCACGAGGAGAGAGTTTCTCATCTTTCTTAGATCCAACCTCTTTCCACCATGCCAAAGCACCTTCTTCTTCGCCTTGTTTTACATCAAGTTTTTCCTGTGCTTTTTCTTTTTCGCCTTTTAGGTGTCCTGCAATATCACCTTCACGAGTAGACTGTGATTTTACAACCGCTTTGGCGAATGCTTCGGGATCTACTTCATCAATTTCGATATCGGGATGGATTCCTTCAGCTTGGATGGAAACTCCGCTTGGCGTGTAATAGCGAGCCACTGTGAGTTTCAAGCCGCTGCCGTCACCTAACTTAATTACTGATTGCACCGATCCTTTACCAAAAGTGCGTTGACCAACAATCAATGCTCGTTTGTTGTCCTGAAGTGCACCTGACACGATTTCGCTAGCACTAGCTGTGTATTCGTTTACTAGAATAACAATAGGGAAGTTTGTGTATTGACCACGTTTAGTTGCAACAGCCACTTCTTTATCGTTTTGATTTCTGCCAATAGTGCTGACGATCGTTCCATCTTTTAGGAACATGTCACTGACTTTGATAGCTTGATCCAAAAGTCCACCTGGGTTTCGGCGCATATCAATTAACAATCCCGCGATTTTGCCATCGTGTTCTTTTTGATGTTTTTCAATCGCTTTCTGCAAATCTTTGGCTGTGTTTTCGATGAAGCTTGTGATTTTGACATAAGCAAAACCATCCCCAATATCAGTGTATTTTACTGACTTAATTTTCACACTGCCGCGAACCACTGTGATATCACGAGGTTTGTCTTCACCTTCACGCACAACTCTTAGAATCACTTTGCTGCCACGTTTACCGCGCATAAGTTGGGATGCTTCAACTAAGCTGACACCTTTAGTTGAATTGCCATCGACTGCGATGACTTTATCACCAGCTTTGATACCAGCTTCCCAAGCCGGGGCATCTTCAATTGGCGAGATGATTGTAAGAACTCCATTTTGGATAGAGATCTCAATGCCCAATCCACCGAATTCGCCACTTGTTTCAGTTTCAAAGTCTTTGAAAATATCTGGCGGCATAAAGTTCGTGTGCGGATCCAGTTCACGCAACATTCCTTTGATAGCGCCGTAGACTAGTTTTTTCGTGTTAACTTCTTCCACATAATATTGCTGGATAAGATTAAGCACTTTGCTAAAATTTTGTAAGTCAGCGTAGCGTTCTTGGGCAAATGCGCGAACTTGAAATCCAGTTTCAGCCATGATGAAAAGAGTTACTAGAAGAATGCCTCCTAAGATGTAGGTTTTCCAGTAACGTTTAAGTGATTGCATAGTGTTAGAGTCCTTTCATCCACTGTTGCGGGTCGTAGGGTTCAGAAAAATGTCTAATTTCAAAATATAATCCCGGGTTGCTTTCTTGCGGAGCTTCGCCAACTTGGGCAAGCACTTGAGATTGTTTAATCTCTTCGCCGACCGCCACCTGCACATCTTGTGCATGGGAATAAACAGTATAATAGTGATCACCGTGATCGACAATCAAAGTCGTACCGAATCCAGGAACCTCGCCCACAAAGGACACTTGTCCTTCAAAGATCGATTTAACCGGAGTTCCCTTGGCTGCAGAAATATAAATTCCTTTATGACTGAGACTATAGGGATGTTCTTCTCCTTTGATCAAACCGAACTTTTTAGTAACCACGCCATAAATAGGTAATGGCAGATGGCCCTTTTGATCAGCGAAGGAGTCCTTATATAACAAATCAAATACGCCAGCATCTTCGATATTAAGATGCTGGGACTTTTCACGAAGACCGTTGATTTTATTTTGGGCGAAATATTTGCTTTTACGAATAGAGTCTAGGACTTTGCCTTTAAGCTCTTGTTCCTTAATCAGGTCTTTTTCTTGAGCAATGATTTTAGCTTCGATATTTTTTAGATTTTCAAGACGGCTTGCTAGGGCATTTCGTTTGACCTGCAAATCCTTTAAATCGCGAGAATAGTTTTTAATTAGATCCAGGTCACGGGAAGCGACGATTCCCAAGATTTTTAAGTTTCTTTCTAAGGATGATGAACTATTGGAAGAAAATAGAAAGCGCGCCATGGAAGGGCCGCCAAGTTTATAGATGGCTCTTAAACGTTCCGCCAACAAAGTTCTTTGAGATTTAGAACGTGAATCAAGATCCTCCACTTTCTGCGAAAGATTTCTTACATTCATCTCTAAAAAAGCACGTTGTTGGGATAGCTCCCCTTTTTCACGGACTATCTTTTTAATTTTCTTATTTATCTGGAACAGAGCTGACAGAACTTGACGTTGTTTTAATTCTGCGTCCTCAAGTTTCTTTTTAGTTTCGACAAAATCCTGTGACAACGCATCCACGTCAGCAGGCTTCGCCGCGATGGCTGCCATGCTGAAAAAGATCGTAAAAATGATGACAAGATTTTTCTGAATCAATCCTACCCCTGGCTTCCCGCGTATCCATCATTCAGTCTGCGAATACATAGATATGAAGAAAACGCGCCTAAGCAAGTTCCGCCAATAATAAAGAACACCATTGTTAGAGGACTGATAAACGAAAGATGCTCACCCAGCTGGAAGAAACTAAGTTTCGTTACCAACAAAGTCTTAATACCCGAATAAAGACCAAAACAAAGTAGGACAGCAAAAACCGAAGAGGTGAATCCTAGGGTCGCACCTTCAATTAAGAAGGGCTTACGTACCATTGAGGTTGTTGCGCCAACCATTTCTAGCACGATGATTTCTTCTTTGCGATTTGCAATCGATGCGCGGATAACATTGGCGATAACAAATAAGGATGCCATTAAAATTATAAAACCAAGAATCCTCATGGTCGCTTCAATTGCTGAAACTAGCTTGGCATACTTTTCTACCCACTCTTGGCCATAACTGACTTCATCTACGCCATTTATCTCACGAAACTTTTCAGCCAGGCTTTTCAAAGTTTGAGTTTGTGCTGCGGAACTCACCTTATCAGAAAGTTTGATCTCCATGCTTGCCGGAATCAAATGCAGAAGTTCTTCGTCCTTTGCCATGTCCGGCGCATAACTAGCTAGTTGTGCACGAAAGTCACCCAGTGCTTTATCTTGGTTTACATAGGCCACCTGACCTACTTCCTCCGAAGACCTAATCTTGTTTTCAATCCCTTTAAGTTCTGATTCGCTTAAGTCATTTGAAAGGTAAACTGTCATCTGCACATCCTCACCCCACTGGGTTAGGATATTTTTAAAGTTTTGTGAAATAAGAAGGCCAGAGCCCATCACCACAAAACACGCAGTCACAACAATCAACGTCGAGACCTTAAGAGCCCAATTTTTTTGCGGAGCTTTAATCATTTGGTGTCCCCTGTGATGATTCCATCCCGCAACGTCAAAGTCCGCTTATTCCTTCTTTTCACCATCTCATGATCATGGGTTGCGACAAACACAGTTGTCCCTTGCGCGCAAACGCGCTCTAACAAATCCATAATCTCTTCACTTAGGCGCGGATCTAAGTTTCCAGTCGGTTCATCGGCTATTAGAACTCCGGGTTGGTGTATGATGGCTCTAGCTATGGCCGTTCTTTGTTGTTCACCACCAGAAATAAATTCAGGATACTGATCGTGTTTGTGACCAAGTCCCACCTGTTCAAGTACCTCATGCACGCGGCGATGAATGGCCGGAGTTTTATCTCCCCGGATTTGCAATGGTAATGCGACGTTTTCAAAGATCGTTTTGTCTTTTAGAAGTTTAAAATCCTGGAAGACGACGCCAATTTTTCGGCGAAAGAAAGGTATTTGTGAATTGCGAATTGATAGCAAATCATAGCCAGCAACTTTAACTTCACCCGAAGTTGCGGTGTCATACGCGGAAATCATTTTAAACAAAGTGGTTTTCCCAGCACCACTGGGTCCCGTTAGAAAAACGAACTCCCCTTGATCAATGCGCAGATCTACATTTTTTAAGGCATGAACCGGGCCGGGATATGTTTTATAGACGTGAGAGAATTCGATCATCCCTTTATCTTAGGGAAGACGATGCAGGATGAATACTCGCCTGAAGTCGAGGTTTAGTAAAAAATTGAAGGAATTTTGCCCTTAGGGAGTTCCGCCAGCCATCAGAGTGTCGATGATTGTCGAATGCTGACGGCGGAGTGCCAATTTTATAGCTTCTTCTGATTGAGTTGATCCAAGACGCAAAACAGTATCATAGGGAGTTTTGATCGTTTTCATCACAGCACCATTGCAGAAAATACGGCTGACTAAAAATGGATTTTGCAAACCCCAGTCTTCTGTTTGCACATGGTATTTTTGGCCGCGCACTGTGATGTCTGAATTAAAACCTTTTTGCACTTTCACAAACCTCGGCGAAAAAGTTATCAGAGATTCTAGTTTATCTCATCAAATTTTTTCTTATATGATGACATTAACGATGCCCGTTAAATTTTGC
This sequence comes from Bdellovibrio bacteriovorus, assembly GCA_041888585.1. Classification (GTDB taxonomy): domain Bacteria; phylum Bdellovibrionota; class Bdellovibrionia; order Bdellovibrionales; family Bdellovibrionaceae; genus Bdellovibrio; species Bdellovibrio bacteriovorus_I. Next base: position 3,275,760 of record CP168971.1, read on the forward strand.
CGAAAGGGAAAACATGTTTAAAGAATTCAAGGCCTTCATTATGAAGGGAAATGTTTTAGATCTCGCGGTGGGTATTATTATTGGCGCTGCTTTCGGCAAAATTGTTTCATCTTTTGTTTCTGACATTCTAATGCCTGTTTTAAGTTTAGGAATGGGCAAGGTCGATTTTTCAAATATCTTTGTCGCACTTGATGGCAAGACATATGCAACGCTTGAAGAGGCAAAGAAAGCAGGTGCTGCCACTTTAAACTTAGGTATTTTTGCTAACTTCGTTATCGACTTTTTAATTGTCGCTTTCGCAGTCTTCCTGATCGTGCGCACGGCAAATCGATTGAAGAAAGAAGAAGCTCCTACTCCTGTAAATAGTAAGGAGTGTCCCGAATGTCTTTCGACGATTCCCTTAAAAGCTAGAAAATGCGCGCACTGTGCTTCGGTTTTAGCTGTCTAAATAAATAAGTAATTCATTTTGCCAAGCCATTACTAATATAGAGGTTCGCCAAGCTTATGTTTCATTTTGAGACGTAAACTTTCTAGCCGACGTGCCGATAATTGGTACTGGTATTGCACCATTAGTTTTCCATCGGGAGGAATTCAAATGAATAAGATTTCAGGCAAAACGAACCAAACAGTTGTCAAAATCTTTATCAACATCATTACTTCAGCATCGATGCTCCTCTACTCTCCTTTCGTGTTTGCAGCAGAAACGACGACTAGCACTGGAGCAGCTTCTGGTGGTGTTACTATTAATAATAGTAAATCTGCTGAAGAAATCAGAGCGGAACGCGATAGAGAAGAACGCGCTCAATGTGCTGCTGCCCGTGAAAAAATGACTCAAGCCCAAAATAAAATCGGTGAGCTCTGCCGTAAAGCCGGCGGTGGCGGATCTTCTGATTGCGTTCGCAAGGCTAAAGAGTGCGGTTCCGCTTCAAGTAGCGAATCATTTGATACCGTGGCAGCATTTGGTACCGTTTTAGGTTTACCAGCCGGAAGCACGAATGTAGCAGGCGCCTGCCCTCAGTGGAATGGTCGCGACTATTTTGCTGAAAAAGATAAAATCGAAGATGACATTGCCGAGACGGAAAAAGAGTTAGCTGAACTTAATGACGATAAAGCTAAGATTGAAAAAGAATATAAAAAGGAAATGAATGATCTTCAGGAAGCTCTATCAAAAGCTCAAGAAGAATATAAAAAACGCTCTTTAGAAATTGATGAAAAAGAACGTGAACGAATCGCTGAATTCCATGCTTCGCAAAATCAGGCTAAAGAAGAAATGCGCAAGAAAGGTTCTGAACTTCTTCGCTTGCGTGGTGAAATGACGAAGTCACAACAGAATAAGGCAAAAGAAATGTTAGCTATTTCTGAAGCAGCTGGAAAACGTGAATGTATGAAAAACGTGACAGCGGCTAGAAAGAACTATGAGGCGCTATCGACCTCATCAAACGCTAACCATATGGCCCAGGCGAAAAGAAAGAAACAAGACCTTATCAATATCTATAATGAGTGCATGAGTGCATTTAATGACGCCCGCAAAACTTTGTTAGCGAATACTCGTCAGGCTCAAGATCAATTGACTAAGGAAATGAATGACATTCAAAGCAATGTCGATGAGATTCAAAATGGTTTGAACTTAGCTGCATCTCAATTGGACGAAATGAAGCAAGCGTCTTTAAAAGAAAAAAGTGACGCAGTTCAAGCTGTGATCGATTTGGGTACGCGTACTCAGACCCAAATGGAAGCTGCTTATCAAAACATGCAAGAGAGTCTAAAAACATTAGCGGCAAAAAGCCAGAGCTTGACGGCAAAATTAAACCGTCTGAACCAAAACCTTATGTCCCTTGGTCCAGTTCCGAAAAGAAATGCTGAGTACGCAATTGGTGAAGTAGGTTCAGAGATCGACGCTCAAATTGACGTTCTTGAAAGTATCCGTAATGACAGCACCATCTGTGCCTCTGTTAAGGATGCAGCCGGTGAAGCGTCTGATAAATATAGAGACAGCCGCGACGGCGTTAAATAAGCCCCGTCTTCGGACCAGTGTCCCTAGACCCTCCTCTTTGTCACTGATACACTGGGGGCCTTCCTAAAAGGAGCCCCCGAAGTGTTAAAAAAAATCGCCCTGTTTATTGTTGCCCTCGGCCTTATTGGCATCCTGTCCGTTTACCTTATTGTTAAGTCTGTTCAAGCCGGCCTTCCCCAACTTATCACTGTAAAAGATTATGAACCGTTATTGGTAAGTTCAGTCTATGACCGTAATGGTAAAAAAATTGGTGAGTTTTTCCGCGAACGTAGAACTCTTGTCCCTTACGAGAAGATTCCAAAAAATCTGGTCAACGCGTTCTTAGCCGCTGAAGATGATCAGTTCTTTGAGCACAAAGGGATCAACATTCAAGCTATCATGCGTGCCACTTTAGCTAACTTACGTGCCGGTCGTTCTGTTCAAGGGGGATCGACGATCACGCAGCAAGTTGCAAAGACTTTGCTTTTATCTTCAGAAAAGACTTTGACCCGTAAAGTTCGCGACATCCTATTAGCTATTGAAATGGAAAAAAACTTAAGTAAAGAAGACATCCTGTTTCTTTATTTAAATCAGATTTATTTCGGTCAAGGTGCCTACGGAGTAGAACAAGCGGCACAAACTTATTATCATAAAACTGTGGCGCAATTAACTATTCCAGAAATGGCTATCCTTGCTGGTTTACCGCAAGCACCAAGCCGCTACAGTCCAGTTTCAAACCCACTTCGCGCCAAAGAACGTCAAATCTATGTGCTTCGCCGTATGGCTGAAGTAGGTTCAATCACTAAGGAAGAAGCCGAAAAAGCAATTCAAGAACCTATCAAAGTTTATGTGCGTGAAAACTATGAAGAGTACGCTCCTTTCTTTTTGGAAACTGTTCGCCAGCTTTTAGTTGAACAACTGGGTGAGGACATGGTTTTGGATAAAGGCTTAAAAATCCACACAAGCCTTGATCTAAAAAAACAATTGGCAGCCCAAGAATCTGTTCTAGCCGGTCTAAAATCATTGGATAAACGCCAAGGATACCGTGGCCCACTTAAAAACCTGACTGACGCTGAAGATGTTGAAGAGTTTTTAAAAGAAAATCGCAAGAAATTGATTTCTGAATTTACTTCAGAGCGCACGATTATGCCTGATGGAAAATTTGCTGAAATAGTACCGCAGAAGGATGCAAAAGCATTAAAAGAACACCCTCTTTTACCTCCTTACATCAAACTGAAAGACACCGTCCAAGGCGTGGTTGAAAAGGTCGACGATACATTGGGTCTAGTTCATGTGAGTTTACCAGAAACAAAAGGTCTTATTGATATCGAGACAATGACCTGGGCAAGAAAGCCTGACACTGAAATTCGCCACGATTTTGCAGTTATTAAAAAACCTTCTGAAGCTCTTAAAAAAGGCGATGTGATTTTGGTAAAAGTCGTAGCTGATGCTTTTGCTTCGACTCGTTTACAAAATTCCAAAAAGAAGTTTGAAGGTTTGCCTGATTTCCAAAAGCACCTTGGATTGGAACTTGATCAAGAGCCTTTAGTTGAAGGTGCATTGATTTCTTTTGATCAGCAAACTCAGGATGTCGTAGCGATGGTGGGCGGATCCAACTTTGCGAAAAGTGAATTCAATCGCGCGATCCAAGCTCCCCGTCAGACAGGTTCTTCATTTAAAGCCATTGTTTACGCAGCCGCTTTAGAAAAAGGATATTCGCCAGCCACACCAATCATGGATGCACCTATCGTCTATGAAGAAGGTGGTAATGCTGACGATGCCGAGGGCCAAGGTGATCCAAAGGTTTGGAAGCCAGCAAATCACTCTAAAAGTTTTGGCGGCGATATCTTATTCCGCAATGCTTTGATCAAATCATTAAATATTCCTACAGTAAAAATCATCGAAGATGTTGGTGTTCCTTGGGCCATGGAATACGCAAAACGCCTAGGTATTTATAGTCCACTAAATCCTGATTTCACTTTGGCTTTGGGTTCTAGCAGCGTGACTCTGTATGAAATGACGAAAGTGTTCTCTGAATTTGGTCGTTTAGGAAAAAGAATTTCACCCATGCTAATTCATAAGGTGGAAGATGCCTCAGGAAAAGACTTACTATCGACAATCAGCTTGGATGCGCGCTTTGAAAAAGAAATTCGTGCGGTTAATGACGAGTTCGAACAACGTCGCAAAGCTTATCTAGAGTCGATTAAGGATCCTGCAAAAGCAGAAGAGCAAAAAAATGTTGATCACAAACACACTAAAATTGATCAAAGCATCTTCTTTGAAAATGCAGATCAACTGATCCGTCCATCAACTGCTTATGTGATGACAACGCTGTTAAAGGGAGTGATCGATGATCCAGGTGGAACTGCGGGAAGAGCGCGCGCTTTGGGCCGCGAAGTAGCAGGAAAAACTGGAACGACGAACAACTACTTTGACGCATGGTTCATTGGTTACAGCCCTCAAATTGCTACAGGTGTCTGGGTGGGTTTTGACAAAGAAAAAAGTATTGGAAAAGGCGAGGTCGGTGGTCGAGCTGCTTTACCAATTTGGGTAGAATACATGAAAGCCGCCCATGAGGGTCTTCCGCAGATGACTTTCCCTGTTCCTGACGGTATTGTGTTTGCTAATATTGATAGTGAAACTGGAAAGCTAGCTTCCGCTTCGACGAAGAAAATTGTTCGTCAAGCCTTTGTTGAAGGCACCGAGCCCACAGCAGCTGCCAGCAAAGCAGAAGAAACAACAGACTTTTACAAACAGGATCTCTCTGAATGAAAGATATTCACCTCTGGGGGGTGAAACAAAACAATCTGAAGAACATTGAGGTCAAAATTCCCGTTGGATCTATGACGGTGATTTGTGGTCCCAGTGGTTCAGGAAAGTCTTCGCTGGCTTTTGAGACTCTTTTTGCCGAAGGTCAGCGCCGCTTTATTGAAAGTATGTCGAATTATGCGCGACAGTTTTTAAATAAAGCACCCAAGCCGGATATTGAAGGAATCAGCAATATTCCACCGGCAATTTCTATTGAACAAAAAAATACGATCAAAAGTTCCCGCTCTACGGTAGGAACTACGACAGAAATTATTGATTACCTTCGTCTGCTTTTTGAAAAGATTGGCAAGTCGTATTGTCCAACCCATCATTTGCCCACTGAAAAAGAAAGTGTGACTGAAGCCACTGATAAGGTGATTAAAAGCTTTAATGGTAAGCGCGGTTACATCTTAGTTGAAATTTCTGAAGAAGGCCGCGTTGCCCAAGCTAAAAAACTGCATTCATTGCTTTTGCAGGATGGGTACTTACGTATTTATGTTCCAAAAGTCGACCCTTCTAAAACTGTAGTAAAAACCACTGCGAAGGCAGCCAAGAAAGCCACCAAGAAGGTCACGAAAAAAGAAGAGCCTGTTGTTGAGTCTGTCCCCGAAGTGGTGGCTAAAGGTGGAATCACCCAAGAAGAGCTGGGAACTGTTTTAGAAATCGGTGATGCGGCAGCTATTAAAAAAGGTTTACCCAAAGAAACTTTCTATTTGGTTATAGATCGCATGAGCTTTAATGAGGATGAAAGAGGTCGCATTGCCGACTCTATGACTCAAGCTTATGAAGCCAGTATCAAATACAACACCAATATCATTACTAGAAAAGCCACTGTTCTAACGACCGAAGGACAGCGTTTACAATTAAGCGAAGAAAGTTCGTGCCCAGCCTGTGGTTATACTCCGCCGCCAATAACTTCGCGTCTTTTTAGTTTTAATTCTCCGATCGGAGCATGTGGTACTTGTAAAGGTTTTGGAAATATTTTGGATATCGACGAAGCCAAAGTAGTTCCGAATTCTAATCTTAGTATCGCACAAGGCGCTTTATCTCCGTTTTGGATGCCAAGTGCTGCCCATGAAAAAAAGCAGCTGCTTGCTTACTGTAAAAAAGCGAAAATAGATACGCACACGCCGTGGAAGGATTTATTAAAATCCCAACGTGACGTTATCTGGAACGGCGACAAAGAATTCTTCGGAGTTCGTGGTCTATTTGAGTATCTAGATCAAATCAAATACAAGATGCACGTGCGCGTGTTTATTTCTCGCTTCCGCAGTCCTTTCTTGTGTCCAACTTGTAAAGGCGCAAGACTTCGCACGGAAGCGAATAACGTTTTGATTAATAGTTCTAACATCAATGATCTTTCAAATGTGACAGTGGAAGAGCTTTGCCAGTTCTTCCAAAAATTGGAAGTGACTCCCCACCAGCAAGAAGTTGCTGGAGAGGTTTTAAAGCAGATTCGCTCCCGCTTAGAATTTTTAATGCGCGTTGGGGTTCACTATCTTTCGTTGAATCGAGAGACTAGGACCCTTTCTGGGGGCGAATACCAACGTTTGATACTAGCTAACCAATTGGGAATGGGTTTATCACAAGCTCTTTATGTCCTTGATGAACCAACAGTGGGTTTGCACCCTCGCGATAACGATCGCCTTATTTCAATTCTGAAAGATCTTAAGGATCTTGGTAATACGCTTGTTATCGTAGAACATGACCATGACGTGATTAAATCTAGTGAACACATCATCGAAATGGGACCAGGTTCAGGTTACCTTGGTGGCGAAGTTGTATATGCTGGATCTACTGAGAAGTTTTATAACTACGAAAAATCCATCACTGTTCCGTATTTAAAACCTTCTAAAAACTTTGCACCTTTGCGAATCAGTCGCCCGGTGGATGTAGAAAGTTATAAGATTAAACTGGAGCTTAAAGGCGCTAAAGGCCACAACCTAAAAAACCTTGATGTGGTATTCCCTTTAAATCGTTTGGTGACCGTAACGGGCGTGAGTGGTTCGGGTAAGTCGACTTTGATTTCTAAGACTCTTTATCCTGCCTTAGCTCGCGCTTTAGATATTGAATACATGCCAGCCCAAGAATATGCCGCCTTAGAAGGTGTTGAGCATATCAAAAACGTTTTGCTAATCGATCAGTCCCCTATCGGAAAATCTGCACGCAGTTCGCCGATCACTTACTTAAAAGCTTTTGATGCAATTCGTACGATCATGGCATCAACACCAGAAGCGCAAACACGGGGCTATACTCCTGGAACTTTCAGCTTGAACGTAGATGGTGGTCGTTGCCCAGCTTGTAAAGGCACGGGTTACGAAGAAATCGATATGCAGTTCATGGATAACGTAGTTATTCCTTGTGACGTTTGTGACAGTAAAAAATACCGTCCTGAAATCCTTGAGATTCAATACAAAGACAAAAATATTCACCAGATCCTTTCAATGACGGTGAATGAGGCGATGAACTTCTTTGTCGCGCACCCTAACATTCGTAAGCCTTTAAGCGTGCTTAAAGAGGTGGGTTTAGATTACCTGCAACTGGGTCAGCCTGCGAACTCGCTAAGCGGTGGGGAATCTCAGCGCCTTAAAATCGCTAAAGAACTTTCCCAAGTTCAGCAAAAATCGACTTTGTATATCCTAGATGAACCTACAACAGGCTTGCATTTCCGTGAGGTAGACTTGCTTATGAAGGTTCTAAGCAAGCTTATTGAAACTGGCGGCAGTGTTGTGGTTGTGGAACACAATTTAGACGTTATTCGTGGGTCAGATTATGTGATTGACCTCGGCCCTGAAGCAGGTAAAAAAGGCGGAAACATTGTGGCTCAAGGCTCGCCAGAAGACATCATGAAGGTCAAAAAGAGTCTCACCGGACAGTATCTAAAGCGCTATATCGACAGTCAGGGCGCTTAATTTGGAAAAAAAATGTTAGTTGAAATTAAAAAGCTCGCAGCGGAACTAAAGCCTTACAAAAAAACGATCACAATTATTGCTATCACTGGTGTGATCTATGCCCTAGCTTCCGCACGTATCGCTTTAATGACGAAGTCTTTGTTTGACGCTTTGTCGGCTTCAAAACACAACGACATCCTGACCCTTGTACCATTAGCAATGTGTTTAGCGCTGATCACTGCAGTAACTCGTTATTATCATATTTATCTTATGAACTACGTCGCGGAATGTGTGGTGCAAGGTCTTCGTCAAAAGCTGCAACAAAAATTCATGCGCCTAAATCTTTCTTTTCATAATAACTATGCAGCGGGTTCGGGCGGTCTAATCAGTCGTATCTTAAATGACATGCGCACCATTCAAGATGGTCTTCGCGTTGTTGCAGATATCTTCTTGCATCCTTTACTGATGATCTTCCTTTTAGGAAATCTATTTTACATCGATTGGAAGCTGACATTAGCCACGATGATCATGGTTCCTTTTGTTGCTGGGATTTTAAAATCAATTTCTCGCAGCATGCGTAAGTACATCCCGCAAGAGCGTGATGCGATGGAATATATGACCTCAACTATTAAAGAAAGCCTTGATGGAGTTCGTATCATCCAGTCCTTCAATCTTGAAAAAGATATGGCGGATCGTCTTATTCGTGACTCTGATAAGTACCTTGATATCCGTAAAACTGTGTATAAGCGCCAAGAAGCTGCGGGACCTGCGACTGAATTTATCGCGACTTCCATTGTTCTTGCGGCCCTTTTATACACAAGTTATCAAGTGGCAGCGGGAAAAGCGACGCCAGGAACCTTTATCGGATTCATCACTTCACTTTTGATGTTGAATCAGCCGATTAAGCGCTTTCAAGAGGCTTACGTGCGAATCCAAGAAGTGGTGATTTCAGCGCAAAGAATTTTCTCGATCATCGAAAGCCCGTCAGAAGTCCCAGAAAGCCCACAAAACAAACCATTCCCTAAAGACTGGAAAAAAATCACATATAAGGATGTTAGCTTTACTTATGGCAAAGACATGATCCTTAAGAACATCAACCTGACTATCAATCGTGGTGAGGTTGTGGCTTTAGTAGGTGCAAGCGGCAGCGGTAAGTCCACGATTGTGAACTTGCTAGAAAGATTCTTTGATGCCACTTCAGGTGAAATCTTGATTGATGACGTGAACATACTTGATATCAATCTTAAAGATCTACGTCGCAACGTTGCTTTAGTAACTCAAGATGTTTTCCTATTCAGTGATACTATCGAAAAGAATATCTGGGCGGGGGATTATAACAGAGACCGCGCTCAAATCATGGCGATGGCTAAGCTAGCTAATGCCCATGACTTTATTATGAAGATGCCCCAGGGCTATCAAAGCCGTGTTGGCGATCGTGGAAGTCTTCTTTCGGGTGGCGAAAAACAACGTATCAGTATTGCCAGGGCAATGTTTAAGGATGCTCCGCTATTAATCTTAGATGAAGCAACCAGTGCACTTGATACAGCTAGCGAGATCGAAGTTCAAAAAGGTCTAGATCACTTAATGGAAGGTCGTACAGCCTTAGTCATCGCCCACCGTCTGTCGACAATTCAGAAGGCGGATAAGATCGTCGTTCTAAAAAATGGACAGATCGTTGAAGTTGGAAACCATCAAAACCTGCTTTCCCAACAGGGTGAATACTTCCGTTTTCACAGCCTACAGCACACCTAGTTCCAGAAATTAAAAGTCTACTGGCTAGACATTCGGCTTTAGCCATCAGACTGAAATAACAGGTAATTCACCAAACTTTTGAATCATACTGAAACACAAATCTAGATGTAAGGTCTAGGTTTGCATGTTTTTTAGACAGTCTTCTAAAGTTCGTCTACTTTCTTGACGATAAAACTATCGACAGTTTTTTTACGTCAACTGAAAGGCAGGACTTATGATTAATTGGGATGAGTTTGAACATATACATGTGATCAACAAGCTCAAACAGATTCTCAGCGCGTGGTGGAACATTGACGTGGTCTTTACAGATGAACGTGGCGCTTTAAAAGGCTATGACTCTGACAAAGTGACTTTTAATAATCCAGCAATCACTGCTTTGGTTAGAAAAGAAGCTGGCCAAGCAAGCATCGCTGAACTGGTAACTAAATCTTTGGATGATCTTCGCACATCGCAAAACCGTTTTTCTTTACGTAAGTGGGATATGGTTGGTTTTGATGTGGGTGTATTCCCAATCATGATCGAAAACGACTGTGTTGGTACAGTGGTAGCGATGGGTTTCTTCAGAGATTCTAATTTCACTTCACGCCTAAGTGAAATCCGCGATCGTTTGGCAGCATTTGGCATGTCAGGCGAAGTGATTGAAAAATGCTTGGGCAAATTGAAATTTCTTGATGACCAAGAACGCGCTCACTTTGGTGAACTGTGTGAACTTGTTGCTCAAGAAATCGTAACTCTTCACTTAGAGATCAGCTCTCGTGAAGATCGTATTAAAGAACTTAATAAAGAGCTTGGTAACAGATTTAAATACGACAACATGATCGGTAAATCTAAACCAATGCAATCTTTGTATGCACTTCTTGATAAAATCAAAGGGGCAGACTCAACAGTTCTAGTACAAGGTGAAAACGGTACTGGTAAAGAGTTGATCGCTAAATCGATCCACTATAACTCTCACCGTAAAGACAAACCTTTTGTGATTCAAAACTGTTCTGCATTCAATGACAACTTATTGGAATCAGAATTATTCGGTCACGTAAAAGGATCTTTCACCGGCGCTCTTAAAGATAAAAAAGGTCTTTTCGAGATGGCAGATAAAGGAACATTCTTCCTGGATGAGATCGGTGATACTTCACCACAAATGCAAGTTAAGCTTCTTCGCGTATTGCAAGAAGGTACCTTCATGCCAGTGGGTGCGACTGAATCTAGAAAAGTGGATGTTCGTATCGTAGCGGCAACAAATAGAAACCTAAAAGAAATGGTTGAGCAAGGTACATTCCGTGAAGACTTGTACTATCGCTTGAACGTTATCAACATCCGCGTTCCACCTCTTCGTGAAAGAAAAGAGGATATCCCTTTCCTAGTGGATTTCTTCTTGGCGAAAATTCATGACCAACAAGGTGGCCCAAAACGCCAAATCATGAAGCGTGCTTTAGAAAAGCTTTATGATTACCCATGGCCAGGTAACGTGCGTGAGTTGCAAAATGAAATCGAAAGACTTTGTGTGCTTTCTGGTGATGAAACTAAGTTGATGGCTGAATTGCTTTCTCCGAAAGTTTTGGAAGCTGGCGAGAAAAATAAAGTACAAGGTTCTCGTTTGCACGGTAAGTTAAAAGATGCTCTTGAAGATCTAGAGCGCGAAATGATTCGCGAAGGTCTTCGCCGCACAGGTTGGAACAAATCCAAACTTGCAAAAGAGTTGGGTATCAGCCGTGCCGGTCTTATCATGAAGGTTGAAAAGTACGGCCTGGATAAGAGAAAACTAGCGCGCTAAAAGTGGCACCGACCCTAAATAAATTACCGTAATGATCTAAATTTAGAGGGCTTTGTGAGTAAAACACAAAGCCCTTTTTCTTTTTTAAAATTGACCTATCCTGCTGATTTTACGACCTATTTCTGTTCCCCTAAGTCTTTGGCATTACTCTTGTATTGTAGAACCTTTGTAAGGGGTACGTGGTTATATGCAGCACTCAACATTAGATAGCTCATTCGTGAATAGACTTAAGCAGATCTTAGCTAGCCGCTATGGGAAGGGTTTGCAGATTCGTCAATTGATGGATCTTGGGGAACTAATATCAGAAGATGTTTACACGCGCGGACGTGATTTACATATTCCAATTAAAGTAAACGGATCAATTCTGGGTACTGCCGTAGTGCCATCTGCGGATGATTTAAATACTGAAAAACGCCAAGGCGTTGCTCAACTTGTTCGCATGGTTTTAGAGCCTGCCATGTACAAATGGTATCTTGATCAAAAAGAATCAAACTTAGCAGAAATCACTAAGGCGCAAGTAAATTTAGATAATGTCCGTTTGTTCGGTGATGATCCCATGCCTTCCATTGATGAGCTATTAAAGGAAGATGAAGTTGAACCCAACGAAGGTCTGGTCAGCGACCTGGTTTCACACCTTATCCATCTGCAGGGCCGCTCAGAAAATACGAATAAAAAGGTAGCGTTGCAGTTGCACGAGCTTACTGGCCGTTGGGCTTTTGTGCCATTTAACGATATTAAGGGGCAGCTTCATTCTGCCCACGACATTGCCAAACTTGGCGCGATGACAATTTATATTGAAAATGCAGAGTCCTTAAATGCAGCTGAACAAGAGCTGTTAATGGATTATATCAATGAAGAACCATTCGCTGATGAGCCATTGATTATTACAAGCTCCTCGGTTTCAGTAGAACAACTTAGCACGACATCTTTAACTTCCCCAATGATTGATGAAATCACGGTGAATTGTTTTGAAGTGGACCGTGCGCCCATGTCGACTGAAGGTCTTAAAGAGGTTCTGGAGTTATTCTTTATTAAAGACTCCCCTATCGATGCCTAACAGTAAGTTCTTGTAAATCCAGTGAGTGTCTGTGAGAATTTTTCTTATGGTCACTCACGATGAATTTCTAAATCCATTTTTATCTCGTTCTTTAAACTCAGAAGCCTACAAAGTATTTTCTTTGGCAGGGGACGCTTCAAACCGCAGATATTATCGTGTGGTCTTAGACAACCAATCTTGGGTGTTGATGCGTTGGGAGCCTTTTCAACCTGACAACTACCCGTTCTTAAGTGTTCTAAATCATTTTGCGAAAAATGGTGTTCATGTTCCTGAAGTGAAGGCCATGTCACCGCAAGAGGGACTTGTATTACTTGAAGATCTTGGTGATCTGACGCTTGAAAGAAAATTCTGGGAAAGCCAAAGTCAAGAACCGGCATTGGAATTCTATCAAATGGCGGTAGATGAAATCGTAAAAATCCATCACCCAGCAACTTTGGATAAATCTGATTGTACCGCTTTTAAAATCAAATTCGACACTGAAAAGTTCCTTTGGGAAATGAACTACGGTAAAGACAATCTGCTTTCCGGAATTTTGAAGTTCAATTTCAATGGAAGTTTGAATAAGGAAATTAGCGATATCTTTTTAGATATCTGTACCCGTCTTGATAAAGAGCCTAAGCGCATTGCCCACCGCGATTATCATTCTCGCAACTTGATGATCAAACTAGATCAAATGAGCGTGATTGATTTTCAAGATGCTCGTTTAGGTCCGATTCAATACGACCTGGTCAGCTTGATGCGCGATTCCTATGTCGATATGAATGACAAAATGGCAAACCGTTTGATTGATTATTATTTGGATAAATCTAAAGAGTATTTGCCAAAAGATTTTTCACGCGAGCACTTTGATAAGATCTATGAATTACAATCAATCCAAAGATGTTTCAAAGCCTGCGGTAGTTTTGCAAGCTTCTTCCACTTGCGCCAGGATCGCCGTTATTTAAAATATCTGCCTGGGACCTTACGCCGAGTTATCAAAGCAATAAACGAATTCCCTGAATATAAGGCATTTGCGGATGTTCTTATTGATTCAGGTGCATTAGAAAGAAAGTACGAATCGTTATGAATGTGATGTTGCTGGCCGCTGGCGAAGGAACGAGACTTCGCCCCTACACTTTAACATTACCTAAGCCAGCAATTCCATTTCTGACATTGCCGTTAGCAGCGCACGCACTGGCATTCCTTGGGAACACACCTTTGGATAAACTGGTTGTAAACACCTTCCACTTGCCCGGAAAAATCCACGAGCTTTTCCACAGCCTTTCCCACGGCGCTAAAGAACTGATTTTTTCCGATGAAGTCGGTGAAATTCTTGGCAGCGGTGGCGGATTAGGCAAGGCCCGAGATCACTTCAAAGGTGGTGGCGCGTTTGTTATGATGAACGCTGACGAAGTGATTTTGCCCGCTGATAAAAATATTCTAGATAAAGCTTTGGCACATCATATCGAATCCGATGCCATTGCCACGTTGCTGGTGATGAGCCACCCAGGGGTAGGATCTCAATTTGGTGGGGTTTGGACTGATAATAAAAACTCTGTACGTGGTTTCGGAAAGACTCCTATTAATGGCGGCAGCAAAGGCTGGCATTTCGTTGGCGTACAGATTCTTTCTGAACGAGTTTTTGAATACATTCCCAAAAAAGGTGTATCCAATATTCTTTATGATGCTTTGACTTCAGCAATTCAAAACGGTGAACATGTTGAAGCATTTCCTTTTGAATGCTCTTGGTTTGAAACTGGAAATCCCAAAGACTTCCTTGAAGCTTCTGAAGCTTGTTTTGAATACTTATCCGAACACCAAAGCTGTTTTCAGAAAGAAGCTTTAGAGACCCGTCTGAAGAAATACGGAAAAGAGAATATACAAGTAAGGCTTCACGGCACTGGTAAGTATATAGTTGCTGATAGCGCCAAGATTGATGGATCTTCTGCCATAGAAGGTTTGGTTGTAGCAGGACCTCACAGTGTGATTGGCCCAGGCTGCAAGTTGAAAAATGTCGTTATAAACTCGAATGCTTCAGTAGCGCCGAACACAGAAATTTCCGACACTTTGTTTTTATAGATTATTTTTGTAAAGCCAGTTCTGCGTCACTGTAAAATGACTCTTGGCTTTCTTTGACCTTATACCTGCGAGTCATCATCAAAAAGATACTGTCAGCGGCTACACCAATCGGTTCACCGTTATAGTCTTTTTGCATGCCCGCTAGGCTTGATGGATCTCTTTCAAGATTAATTCTACCCTCGCCTGAAGCATCGCCACCCGTCGCTGCGTAAGCAGCAGAACCATCGCCTTCTTCAGAAGCTGGACGATCCATTCCTGCGCCACCGCCTCCGCCTTCTTCAAAACCTGCAGTTGCGGTCATAGAACCTAATTTAACTTTTTCAACTTTGCTTGCGGCTTTTTTAGAAGCTTCTTCGTAGGCTGCAGCAATACCCATTGCAGCGCCTGGAGGTAAACCCGCTGCTGCCATAGCTGCAGTCGAAGAAAAGTCTTTAGCTTTATAGGTTTTTCCATCAGGAGTTGTGATGGTTCCCTTCTTAGCGTTGTAGCCTGCACTTTCTAATGACTTAATATTATTTCCTAATGCTTTCACACTAGGATCTTTGCTTAATGGGTTGTTTGGATTCGTTAAATCAACATCTGAATAATCAAATGGATTATCGCCTAAACCGTTTGTCAGACCGCTAGTAAGACCCGCACTGCCTGCAGCAGAACCGTGTTCTTTACCTTGCATCATCGACAATACGCCCATCATCGTAAAAGCTGCCATCAAGGCACAAGATCCACCGTTACCAGAACTGCACGGCGGTTTTTGTGAAGCGGCCATGGCAAACATCATTGCACCAGTTAGGAACTGAGTTGCCTGCGCACCCTTATTGGCACTTTTAGATTTATCTGCACCATCTTTTACTGAAGCGCCAGGAGCACCATTTTTAGTATTCGCTGTAGCTTCCACACCTGAAGCAGCTTTTTCGGCTGCAAAGGAAAAGCACGAAGACATCGTAAAACTTAATGCCACCATTATTTTTAAAATAGTCTTCATAATCGCTTCCTTTTAGTTATTCAGTAAGGTGCTCTTGTTGTCGCGGTAGCGTTCTTTAATTTTATCCCAGTTGGATTTTCCACCTTGGCCAGTAACTTCCTTTGTCCAAGCTTGGCTGCCCGCCATGCCTTTACTAGGATCGTTTTTTCCACCTGGAAGATAAGATCTATATTTTGAATCTGAAGAGCCTCCGCCGCCAGCACCCCAGCCGCCGCCGCCGCCACCACCGGCACCGCCGAGGATGTTCGTGTCTAAGCCTTTTTTAGCAGCTTCGGATTTTTCACCATCCATACCACCACTGCCACCTCCAGAGCCGCCGCCAAGGCTGCCGCCTGCGCCGCCACCAGCAGGTGCGCTAGAGCCACCTGAATCTGAAGTTGGATTTCTGCCTGGGAATTCCGGAGTAGCACCGCCACCCATTCCTAAATCAGGGCCGCCGCCGGTTGCAGCAACATTTGTTCTGTCAGTTGCTCCAGTACCGATATTGCCACCTGCATTTAGTTCGCCTGGTTTTTCATATGAATTAGAACAACCCGGCGTTCTTGGATTTTTTAAACAGATACATTCTGGAAGATTTGCATTTGCTGGATCGCTACATTTTTCTTTAAGTGGATCTGTGCCTGGAGCTGTAGGATCACCTTTGGTTTCTTCCTCACACTCTTTACCTTGATTGATTGCGTTCATTAGACCCGCGATGCCTGATACAGCCGACGCTAAGAGATTTGCATACTTTTCAGTACAGATACCCGCTTTACCTGCCATTGATTTTTCGATTTCTTTTTTGCCTTCATCTTTTACTGAACTTTGAATAGTAGAAAAAGAATTGTTGTATGCAGCTAACTGCTGAGTGCAGGCAGCCATAGTTTGGGGTGTTGCTTTAGCACAGCTCGCACCACTTGATGAAATTTTATTAAGTTTAATTACGCTATTTCTTGCAGAAACACAGTAAAAACCACAACCCGCCTTAGCAGCACCGCAGGCTGCTGTATAGGCAGTCATAGCAGCTTTTGCGATATCCATAGCATTTGAGAATTTGCTACATTGGTCTTTCACCGCAACACTACCAATTGTATTCATCAGAGTGTTCAAAGTAGTTACGCCAGTTAAGATATGAGGACTCAAGTTTTCCAAACAGGCTTTCGCTGCACCTGAGTGAGTAGATACGCAGGTACCTTTCTTAGACATGTAGTTTTGTGTTTCTTTATCAATAAGAGCATGTTGAGGTACTTCAAGACCCACACCTTGTCCTGTCGCATATGCCTGGGTTAACGATTGATGGGCTGATTTCACAACTTGGTCATTTTCAATTTTTTGTTCAGCGGAATCATTACCTGACTCACCACCCGTTGAGCCACTAACAGGCATCGTAGTGGCGGCACCACTAGCTCCGCCTTCAGCATAAACATGCAACGGCGATAGAGAAATAGCCGACACGGCCAACATTATTGTCAGATGTTTGAGTGCAAGCCTCATCATAAAGAGTTCCCCTATGTCTCACTTTTCGGACAAAGGTCTGAAATTCTGTAGTTTTAATTGGAACATCTCAGAATGAGACAGTGATATGCGATTGATTAGAATTCGTCTTCGTTAGGCGGAGGATTTAAAAGCGGCCCATTAACTCCCTCGCCCCCTAAATTAAGATCATTGCTTCTTAAATAATCAGACGAAACCATTTTAACCGAATATCCTGTGGTACCGCCAACGACACAGTTTCCAGGGTTTGCAGGCTTCGGATCATTGTTGTCAGCTCCCAAGGGACGAGCATCACATTTTCCAAACTTTGCTGTGTCTAAGCCGTAATTCATAAGATTTACCGGAGCCCAACCAGTTAAAGCGTGCTCCCACTTTTGCGCAAGGTAAGTAAGTTTCGAGGAAATATCCACGGTTGCACCTAAGTGAGCACTGTTTTTCACCACGGTGAACTGATCTTTCACGCTGAACTTATCATAGTTTACGCCACCTTGGTTGTATCCACGGTGCATGCCGATATCGCCCATCAATTCTTTTTCTGCGGCATATCCGGCGCCAGGCCCTTTTAAGAATCCATCACGCAAACGCACGTAGTAGTTATGGTAGAAATCAGGCTCAATAGAATAATATGCAAAGTCAAAAGCATCCGGCAGAACAGCGGCAAGTTCTAATTCGCGCATACGCGATGGCTGATCTTGTTCGTTATTCCACGCTAAGATATCTAAGCTTGCACCACGATCAGCAAACTTAAATGGCAGATGATTCCAATGATCAAAGTTTGGAGCACCGTCACTAAAATCTATTTCGTTATTCTGAGTTTCAAGATCGCCGTTACCAGCCACTTTCCAATTTGGATCCAAACCGAAAATAGATTTGCCGAATTGGTACATGACTCTTCGGCTTTTTAAACCAATCTTGTCACCAATGAAACGACTGTAGTTGGCAGCACGAGTTGGATCACGCGGATCACCCACGTTAGCAACATCTAAGATTCTTGGCGGCAAGTTCGGATCTAAACGTTCTTCAGGCGAGCCTTGCGAACCCTTGGCGCCTGCAGCACCTGATGGCCAGCGGTTGTAATACCACGGGCCGATTCTGCCACCGAAAGGTTTATAGAACGCTCGAGCTTTAAGGGCAATTGACCCAAACGGAGAGAATGGAATCTTTGGTTGAGAAGTCGCAGATACACCCACATAAGCCATGCACCATGGGTTTTTTTCTACACCCATTGAGTAATTATAAATATCACTTAACGGATTTCTGATTCCAATGAATGGTGCAAGCTCTCTGATTTCTTCAAACAACCAGCCACCAGCTTGCTTGCTATAATTTGGCCAGTTCGAAGGATTGCTATCTAATGTTTTACCAACTGGAGTGATCACGCTATTGCAGTTTGAGTTATCAATATAGTTAAATCCCGGAATTGTCTTAATCGGCACCAACCACTTAGCGGGACTTCCTTTTGCCACACCTTGAGCATTGCAATTCGCATGGCCTAAAGAGTTGTAAACTTCAAACTTCAGATCACTCGTATTATTCGCTGACGTCAGATTATTCTTAAGCGTCTTTTCAATACCGTCGTGAACACTTTTACCGTCAATATCAAAGAAATCATCTTTTGGTGTATTAGGGCTCATGGCTCTTGAAAGGTAAGACATCAAAAGCATGCGGTTACCTTGGTCAATGTTGAAGGCAACAACAAAGCCACCTAATATCGTGTAATTAAAACCGCCAATGATCTCACAACGTCTGGTCGCATTGTCGCGAAGAACTCTGGATAACCCGCGAACTTTTCCAGAGATGTTTGGTAAGTCGATAAAAACTTTAGGTACATCGAATAGTTTAACACCACTTTTCGTAGTTAGATCACGACAGGTATTCTCTCCCGGTGGCATCGGCTTAAACGGAATGTAGGTAATACAGAATGACGGAGCATCATAGAAGTCTGTTTTAGCAGCATTGATGTCATCATCATCATTGCCCTTAAGACCTTTAGAGATTTTATCAAATGGATGTTCAGAAAAATCCCCGGCAGTTCCTAACATGCGATAGCGCCAAGCAAGTAACTTCCAACTTTGGCGAATCTGGTAATTCACGTGGGCAATCGTGTTCATGCCTTCGGCCTGCTTCATCGCCCCGTAATAAGCAGCTAGGTCCACTGAGTTTTGTAAATTGATTTTGTGGTGAACAAGAAGGCCAACGTTAATCACCATCGCAAAAAATAAAAATAGCACTTGGAAGATCAACGCTACAAAGAGCGCTACCTGACCTTTTTGGTTTTCTAGATTCTGAGTGAAGGTGCTTTTTCTATTTAACATCTGCCTTTAGACATTCTGTATTACTCTGTCGATTGAAGCAACAACTCGACCTCGAAAACTTTGACTTGTTCGATAGTGAGATGACAGACTTTAGGGCATACTTCATAGGAAGGAAACCAGACGATGGTCTGCCACAAGTTAGTATCAATTTTGCTTGTTCTATTATTACCGCTTTCAGCAAAGGCAGAGATTCTTTTTGAAGGGTATTTCAAGATTTTATCCGGGGACCAACATATCGGTTACATCATTAGCCGCTATGAATTTGAATCTAAGAAGAAACAATTCATCTCTACTTACTTCCTTAAAACTGGAAAAGGTCCTAGCGAAGTTACCGAAAGCCTAAAAGCAATTGCTGATTCAGAGCTTGCGCCAATTTCTTACGAGTACACGACCCTTGCTGGCAAAGAAAGCAAGACCATCGATGCGAAATTTAAAAACAACACCATGAGCGGAGTTATCCGCAGTGGTGGGAAAATCCAAAGACTTGAAAAGAAAATTCCTAAAGGAACTTTTCTTTCGACATTCTTAGTTTACTTGATGTTGAAAAGTAAAGAAGGCCTGCAATCAGAAACGAACTATGAATACCAAGCCATCGCTGAAGAAGATGGCGCTATTTATCGCGGGCAAGCCTTAGTGGGGAAAGAAATGACCTACAATGGTTTTAAATCTTTTAAAATTCTAAATACTTTCAAAGACAGTAAGTTTTTAAGCTATGTGAATGAGCGCGGCGAAGTGCTTGGTACGAATGCAATGGCCCAAGGAATTACAACGGAACTAGTGGCAAATCCATCCGATGCGACTAACAATCAGCCATATTCAACGACCATCTTAAAAACTATTTTCGGCTCTATTCCCGAGGGAAAAGCTAACGTAGCAGTAAGATCAGTGAAACTTAAAGAAGCCGAAGCCAACGCTGGTCCCCCTGGGAAACAAATGGGAGTTCCGCCTGGCAAGGGCATCATCATCAAGGCTCAACCGGAAAATGCAGATCAAAAAGGAAATTAAGTAATGAGCATCAGTCAAATCATTGGCCAACATATGTTTATTGGTTTATCAGGCCATAGTCTTACCTCTGACGAAAAAAAGTTTATCGTTGAAAACAACATTGGCGGCGTTTGTCTTTTTGGTCGAAATGTAGCTGAACCAAAACAAGTGCGCGAGTTATGTGCAGAGCTTCAATCTTTACGTCACAAACAACACGAAAAGGCACCGTTATTTATTGGTATTGATATGGAAGGCGGCCGAGTTCACCGTCTGAAACCTCCATTCACTACATGGCCGCCCTTAAGAAAGCTTGGCGACCTTGATGCGCCTACCGTTTCATTTCACTTCGCTAATCGCATGGGACTAGAAATGAAGGCAGTGGGGATTAATTTAGATTTCGCACCTTGCGTGGATATTTTTACTAATCCTGCAAACACCGTGATCGGTGACCGTTCCATCAGTTCAGATCCGGAGATGGTTGCAAAACATGCTTCGGCTTTGGTGCGCGGTTACATCAAGTCTGACATCATCACTTGCGCTAAGCACTTCCCGGGCCATGGCAATACCATCGTTGATAGTCATGAGGACTTGCCCGTTGAAAACGTCGATCTTGAAAGACTTGAAGCTTGTGAACTTATTCCTTTTAAGAAAAGCTTCAAGGCCCGCGTTGATATGGTTATGACTTCGCACATTAAGTTCCCGAAGATCGACCCGGATTGGCCAGTTACTTTGTCAGAGAAATTCATCAAAGATATTATCCGCAACGAACTTCGCTATCGCGGCCTTATCATCACTGATGATCTAGGTATGAAAGCAATGACTAGCCATTATGGAGCCGACGAAGTTCCTGTACGCGCGTTAAAAGCCGGCGTTGATTTACTTTTATATTGCAACGAACCCGATGCTCCGCCAAAAGCGTTTGAGGCTATTTTAGAGGCAACCGCACAAGGTTCATTAAAGAAAGAAGAACTAGAAGAAAGCTATCGACGCATCTTAGATCTTAAAAAGGCGCGCATCGCTGAACCAGATCCATTATCAATGGAAGAAATTTCTTCTATCGTCGGACACCCCGACCATCTCAAGATTGCCTCTGCCATTGCAAATGGCCAGGTTCCTGACGGACTTTTGCCTGAATAAATTTAACACATCAGCGAGCTGCTGCTAAAACACAGCTCGCTGATGATTATGCTTCTAAGCGAATAGAGTTAACATCTATGGATGAACCTCATTCGCGCAACTCAACAGGGACTTTACTGTGAAGCTGGGGATTTTTTCATTGATCCTTGGAAGCCCGTGGAAAGAGCCGTCATCACCCATGGTCATTCTGATCACGCCCAATGGGGTTCAAAGTTATATTATTCCTCTGAAAAATGTCTTCCGATCTTGCACCAACGCCTTGGTGAAAGCCTGCCGGTCCATACAAAAAAGTGGGGAGAAAAGTTTAAGATCGGTCCCACCTGGGTAAGCTTTCACCCCGCAGGCCATATTCTTGGTTCAGCGCAAGTTCGCATCGAATATAAAAATCAGATCTGGGTTGCATCAGGCGATTACAAGCGAACACCCGATCCTTCGTGCGATGCCTTTGAAGTTGTTCCTTGTAACACCTTTATTTCAGAAGCCACCTTTGCCCTGCCCGTTTATAAGTGGGATCGCGGCGAAGTAACGGCAAAAAAGATTTTAGACTGGTGGATGGGGGATCAGGATCGTCCTTCTCTTCTATTCTGTTATGCTTTGGGAAAGGCTCAAAGAATATTAGCTGAACTGAAACTGCTTACCAACCGCGAGGTATACACCCATGGCGCAGTGGAACCTCTTAACGAAATTTATCGTAAGGCAGGAGTTGAACTTCTAAATACCAAATCCGTCATGGAGCAACCGAAGGGTTATAATTTTAAAGGCGACCTTATCATTGCACCACCTTCCGCCCATCGCTCACCGTGGATGAAAAGATTTAAGGAACCGCAAACCGCATTTGCTTCGGGTTGGATGCAAGTACGCGGCACCAGACGACGTAAGGGCTATGAAAAAGGTTTTGTTCTTTCTGATCACGCTGATTGGAACGAACTAAATCAAACCATTCAAGAAACCGGTGCAGAAGATATTTACCTTACTCACGGAAGAACTGATGTGCTCAGTCGCTTCCTAGAAGAACAGGGTAAAACTGTCCGCCTATTTGAAACTCAATACTCTGCTGAAGAGGAGGCTTCATGAAAGCCTTCGCTAAGCTTTATGAAGATCTTGATTCAACGACATCCACCAATGAAAAAGTGGATGCGCTTAAAAAATACTTTTCCATTGCTAAAGATGCTGATGCGATGTGGGCAGTCCTACTTTTAACCGGAAAAATATCAAAAAGAGTTCTAACATCTCGCAATCTGCGGGACTTATTCTTAAGTGCCACCCATTATCCAGAGTGGCTGTACGACGAAAGCTATCATCATGTTGGTGATACTGCGGAAACCTTAAGCTTACTTGCGAACTCATTAAATCTTTGCAGCGAAGAAAGCACAGCGAAAGATAGAAGTCTTGCGCGATGGCTTGAAAAAGAAATTCCTGAGTTATCCAAGATAAAAGATGAACTTATTCAAAGTGAAAAGTTAATTGGATGGTGGAAGGAACTTACCTATCAGGAAATTTACATCCTCAATAAGCTTATGACCGGAGCCTTTCGTGTAGGCGTCAGTGAAAAACTAGTGATTCGCGCCCTTTCTGAAGTATTTGAACTGCCGACAGACCAAATTGCTCACCGGCTCACAGGTGATATCGCAGCTGGAGCTGAAACTTTTAGGCAGCTGGTGTCCCACGAACCGAATCAGCTTAATTTCAGTCAACCGTATCCATTTTGTCTTGCTCACCCATGGAATGAAAGAAGCGAAAGAAATTTTGAACCCGCGGATTGGTGCATCGAATGGAAATTCGACGGCATCCGTGCCCAGGTAATTCGTCGCGAGAACCAACTGTGGATTTGGTCTCGAGGTGAAGAACAAATTACTCACACTTTCCCTGATGTCGCGCAAGCCTTAGAAAACCTGCACCCTGGCACAGTACTGGATGGAGAAATTCTGGTTTTTAAGGATGATAAGATTCTTCCGTTTCAGGAGCTGCAAAAAAGATTGGGCCGCAAAAAAGTAAGTCCTGCGATGATAAAAGATTTGCCAGCAGGATTTATCGCCTATGACTGCCTTGAATACGAAGGGATTGATCTTCGCGATAAACCACTTAAAGAAAGAAAAGAATATCTAGATAAAGCTTTAGAACAGATCTCTGCCCCGCGAATAAAAGCCTCACCCACTTTAACTGTCGATAGCCTAGAAGAACTTGATCGCCTGCGGGCTGATTCCCGCAACAAAGATTCTGAAGGACTTATGATTAAGTTATGGAATGGTACATACACTGTGGGAAGGAAGACTGGGAATTGGTGGAAGTATAAAGTAGATCCGCTCACACTTGATGCTGTTTTAATTTATGCGCAAGCCGGAACAGGTCGCAGGTCAAATCTTTACACCGATTATACTTTCGCTCTGTGGAATGAAAACAATGAGCTTACCCCCTTTGCAAAAGCTTATTCGGGGCTTGATCAGAAAGAGATTGATGAACTTGACCAATGGATACGCCGCCATACTGTGGAAAAATTTGGACCCGTAAGATCGGTTCAAGCATTTCACGTATTTGAAATTGGTTTTGAAGGAATTGGTTTATCTAAAAGACACAAATCAGGACTTGCTGTTCGCTTTCCAAGAATTCTTCGTTGGCGAAAAGATAAAAAACCACAGGATGCAGATTCA
Organism: Bdellovibrio bacteriovorus; assembly: GCA_041888585.1. Classification (GTDB taxonomy): domain Bacteria; phylum Bdellovibrionota; class Bdellovibrionia; order Bdellovibrionales; family Bdellovibrionaceae; genus Bdellovibrio; species Bdellovibrio bacteriovorus_I. Next base: position 3,299,629 of record CP168971.1, read on the forward strand.
ATAAAAAGTGCTAAAGAACTTTTAAGTGCGGCAGGTCAGTCATGAAGGAACTTAAACCTGTTGAAGACTTTTTTAAAAACCGAGGATGGAGTCCTTTTACCTTTCAAATGGAAGCATGGAAAGCCTTCTTGCGAGGTGAGTCTGGTCTTCTGCATGTGCCAACGGGCTCCGGAAAAACCTATGCTGCAGTCATGGGCCCCTTTGCAAAATTTCTGAATAATCCAAAGAAAGGTCTAAAGGCACTCTATATAACTCCCCTTCGTGCCCTTGCCAGAGACTTGGAACTCGCGCTTTTAGAACCAATCGAACAAGAAAAGTGGCCTTTAAAAATTATTTCGAGAACCGGTGACACTTCTTATTCTGCGAAAAAAAGGCAGCTTACCAATCCCGCAGACCTGATGTTAACAACACCAGAATCTTTAGCAGTACTTATCTCGCAACCAGATGCCGAAGATATTTTAAAAAATATTGAAGTTGTCATTCTAGACGAGTGGCATGAATTGATGTCCAGTAAGCGCGGAAGTCTTATTGAGCTATCACTTTCGTATTTACGCAGTTTAAATCCGGAACTGCAAAGCTGGGCCATGTCAGCGTCTATTTCAAATTTAACTGAGGCCGCGCAAGTCGCTGTCGGTCGAGGGCAAGAACCAAAAATAATTTCCGGCGGCAGTGATCGCGATTTGCACATGGATATTCTATTACCGAAAAAAATTGATCGCTTCCCATGGGCAGGACATTTGGGTTTATCTTTGAAAGAGCCGCTGCTTGAAGAATTAAACCCAGATATATCCACATTGATATTTACCAACACGCGATCCCAAGCTGAAAAATGGTACGAAACAATTCTTTCACTTAAACCAGAAATGGAACCTTACTTAGCGCTACATCATAGTTCTTTAGATCGTGAAGAACGTGAAGCGGTGGAAGAGGGAATTAAAAATGGCGCTTTGAAGTGGGTCGTGTGCACTTCGTCATTAGACTTAGGCGTCGACTTTCAACCCGTAGAACGAGTTGTTCAGATCGGCAGCCCAAAGATGGTTGCCAGAATGATTCAAAGAGCCGGAAGAAGTGCGCATCGGCCCGGAGGAAAAAGTCGACTCCTGTTTGTGCCAACCAACTCTTGGGAAATTCTTGAACTAGAAGCAGTCAGAAAAGCCCTTAAAGGTAAACACATCGAACCACGCAGGCCGCTAAAAAAGCCCATCGACGTTTTGTTGCAACATATGATGACGTTGGCATGCGGACCTGGCTTACGCATGGACGAGCTGACCTTAGCACTTAAAGAAAGTTATTCGTTTTCCGAGATCACAGACGAAGAATTAAAGTGGTGCCGCCAATTTTTAACCCGAGGCGGAGAAACCCTGCAATCCTATCCACAGTTCCATAAACTTATCTACGATGAAGAAAGTGGAAAATACCGCCCCGCCAGTCCAGCAATAGCAAAAATGCATCGCATGAGTATCGGCACCATCGTTTCTAGGGAGTCGGTGCAAGTGTCATACACAAACCGATCCCGCATTGGTTCGGTCGAAGAAGGTTTTATTTCCAAACTTAAAAAAGGCGATGTGTTTCAGTTCGCTGGAAAAAGATTAGAATTAGTGATGTTGAAAGATATGACGGCCTATGTGAAATCAAGTAAAGCCACCACCAATGTGATTCCTTCCTGGGATGGTGGACGCTTTCCGATTTCAGAAACTTTGGGCCAGGCTTTGCGTGAAGTTATCAGCGAAAAGCATCCCGGGATGGAAAGACTGCTACAGCCCCTGCTTGGAACCCAAAGAGAAGTCTCGCGTTTACCGACAGCGGAAATGCTGCTAATTGAAGAATGGCACTCTAAAGAAGGCGAACACCTTTTTGTATATCCCTTCGAGGGAAAGTCGGTGCATGAGGGTTTAGCACAGCTTTGGGGATATCGTTTTGCGCAACGAAGACCATCAACCTTTTCTTTTGCCGTGAACGACTATGGCTTTGAAATTATCGGTCCCAGCGATTATGGCTTTAAAGATTTATTTGATGACGAATTCTTTTCTGAACATGAGATCGTCGAAGAAATTGGCCAATCCTTAGAGATAGGTCAATTAGCGCAAAGACAATTCCGCGACGTAGCTCAAATCGCCGGTTTAGTTTTTACCGGATATCCTGGCGCACCTAAAACTGGACGGCAAATGCAAGTCAGCTCCTCGCTGCTATTTGAGGTCTTTAAAAAGCATGAACCCAATAACTTACTTATGAAACAAAGCCTTGATGAAGTGCTTACAAATTCGCTTGAAAGTGGAAGGATTAAAAAAACATTGCAACGACTGCAAAAGATGAACGTAGAGTGGATCACATTAGATACACCCTCCCCGCTCGCTTTTCCTTTAGTCGTAGAAAACCTTGCGATTAGCAATCTTTCAAATGAAAGCCTAGAAGCTAAAATCGCCCGACTTAAAAAATCCTGGGAAAAGAAAAATGAAGATACAAGTCGCGAACGAAGACATTGATCTGTTACCGCAAAAAGCCTTTTTGTGGCAGCGACAAAAACTCTTAGGTTTGTCGGATGTTCATTTAGGAAAGGCCGAAAGCTATCAGCATGCCGGAGTGCCGATGCCATCCGGGGCGCACCGTGATGACCTAAATCTTATTGCAGATTTAATTGATCATCACGGAGTTGAACGTGTGGTTATCCTTGGTGATTGGATTCATGATAAACACAGCCTTAGCGAACTTGTCGTAAGAGATATGAATTCCTTTTTTGCGGCTTACAAAAATGTGCACTGGTCATTGATATTAGGAAACCACGAAAGAACATCCCACGAACTTTTAAAAAGATTTCCTTTTCACATGGTCATTGAAGATTTAGAAATTGGTCCATTCCTATTTACCCATGGCCACAAATACAAAAAGGTTCCACAGTTTCAAATTCAAGGACATACACATCCACTAGTAAGAATTCATGAAGGTCCCCTGAAGTTGAAACTTCCGTGTTTCCACTTAGAAAAAAACTGTCTGACCATTCCAGCTTTTGGCAGTTTGACCGGCGGTTACGTCATTCGCCCCGGAAAAACTGACAGAGTCTTTGCCATAGGCAGTGACAGTATTTTTGAAGTCGACACAAGACCTTGATTCAGTCTGATCCTTGGTTATTCACAGTTTAGCTTCGATCAAATTTAATTTCGCCCACAACACTGTAAATTGAATTTAATGAGGAGGCTTCATGGCTGCCAAAGAATTCAAACCAAAAGCAATCAATCAACAAACTATCGTTATCACCGGAGCCTCAAGCGGGATTGGACTTGCTACGGCAGAAATGGCCGCTAAAAGAGGAGCCAACGTTGTACTTTCATCGCGCAACGAAAATGAACTTAATGAGATTTGCAAAAAGCTAACAGCCGCTGGCTTTAAAGCGATTGGTGTAAAGGCCGATGTCAAAAACAAAGAAGATCTAGAAAACCTGCGCAGCCAAGCAGAAAGAGCTTTCGGAAAAGTTGATACATGGGTGAACAATGCGGGTGGATCCATCTATGGCCCTTTACTAGAGATTCCAGAGTTTGAAGAACGCGAACTTTTTGAAACAAATTTTTGGGGCACCCGTCACGGATGTCACGTCGCTGTTGATGCCATGAAAAGCCATGGTGGTGTCATCATCAATGTCGGCAGCGAAGTTTCAGCCAGAGCTATTCCTCTGCAGGGAATGTATTCCGCCTCTAAGCACGCAGTGAAGGCATATACAGATGCCCTACGCATGGAGCTTGATAAAGATGAAGTGCCAATCAAAGTGTGCTTAGTAAGACCAACAGCTATTGATACTCTGTTCCCTGAACATGCCGTAAATCACTTAAAGTCTGGCGAACCCTCATTACCAGATCCATGCTATCACCCCGACTATGCCGCAGAAAAAATCCTTAAATGCGCAGAAAATCCAGAGCGTGATGTCTATGTCGGCGCTCAATCAAAACTTTCAGCGATCATGGAATTCTTAGCACCGGGACTGACAGACAAATACATGCTTAAAAAACTTTTCGATGATCAGATAAAAGGGACTCGCACTCCTCATCGTATTGAAAATGAAGCCCTGTTCACGCCCTCGGCCCTAGAGGGTGAATTGCGCGGCCACCATAAGGGGAAAATCAAAGCCGATAAGGAAATGTTAAAGCCCCATATCACGGATCTAAACTAGGCCGTCTTAGGCTGCCCATGGTCCGTACAGAGGTGAAATAACTACAAGCCCCCTTGGGCGTACTGCAATTTACGCCTTATAGGGCCGCTTTTTAGTGGCCTAGGAATTGATAATGCTCCTTATGACCAGAGGAGTATTTATGGGTTTCAAACTCGATAATGAAAATTCACAAAACGACGGCCAGTTGAATTTCTTCGACTATAAATTGCCTAACGCTGATTTTGTACCCTCTGAGAAAGCAAACGCTCGCAGCGAATCTAGCAACAATGCTATTGATTTCAATGCCTGGCTGATGGCTCACCAAGAACCAGAACAAAATAAATCATCTCGCTTTATGACAATTTCAGCAACAGTCCATGCAGCTGCATTTTTACTAATCGCTTTAATTAGCGTGCCACTAGTTGAACAAGTTAAAACAGAAACAATTGAAATTGAAATCGAAGACGTTCCGCAAATCCGTCAAGCTCGTGGGGCCTATGTTCCGCCAACACAAGGTGGAACTCCTGCGAAATTAGAAACTCCAGTGGTTGAAAAGCTTGATGAAGTTGGCGGACCTGGAGACGTGGTGATAGCAAAAGCCGCTGCAGCACCATCTAAATCAGTGAAGGCAAAATCAGCTCCTGCGAAAGCTACTAAATCTGCGGCAAAAGCTGTCGCTGCGACAAAATCAGGGGGCGCCCGCAGTGTGGCTCCAAAAACTAATTTTAAAGCCGTACCAATGACGATTGATGACATTGATGCTCCAGAATTAGATCAAGCTGATATTGCAAATGCCAAAGTTGAATCCAATTTGGACCAAGATTTAAACCCAGATTTTGATCACATCGATTCTTCACACATAGCCACTGTTGAAAATGAAAGACAGTCCATGGCGGCAATGGCTGCGGCGTTAGAAGAAGATCAAGAAGATACGTTGGGTGCACTTGATGAAGAAAACAAAGCTGAAGCAAATCGTTTAGCAAGCTTACAAAATTCTATTCGCGAAAAGAATGCTAAGGCTATTGCTGCAGCTGAAGCCAGTGATCGCGCCAACGCACTTGCCGCGAAACGTGCAGCTGCCTTAGCTGCAGCTAACAGAAAAGCCGCCGCACAACGAGCAGGTATGGGCGGACAAGGCGAAGGTTACGGAACTAAAGCTGGTTCTGGCGCTGGTAATAACGGTTCAACTGGTTCAGGCACTCAATTAGCTGGCGTTCCATCAGGAGTCAGAAGCCTAGAACAACTTCGTCAAATGCCAGGCAATCCGCGTCCTCAGTACGATACTCAAGAACGTTTGCGCGGAGACAAAGGTGCAGTGGCCTTCGTCGCGTACATCAGTAAAGACGGTTACGTATCAAAATTCAAAATGTTGAAATCAACAGGCTTTAGAAATCTGGATGCAAAGACTTTAGCCGCTCTTAAAAAATGGCGCTTCTATCCAGGCCAAGAAGGTTGGGTCGAACTTCCATTTGTTTGGGACCTAAAAGGCGGAGCCCAAGAAGCCGGTGGCCTACTTCGCGTAAGCAAAAACTAAGATCGGCAATCAAACCGAAAATGAAAAAAGGAGACTCAAAAGGTCTCCTTTTTTATTGCGTCGCATCAGTTTATAGAAAAACAAAAAGCCCTTGAGCATCTATATCTCAAAGGCTTTTTCTAAGTACTTAATATTTTTAGCAATTAGTCTTTGAAAAGAACTTTTGCTGATTTAGTTGTACCTTTAGTACGTACTGCAGCTTTACGCTTTTTACCGCTAGTAGATTTTTTCTTTTCACGGATGTATTCAGTTTTTTTAGTTTTAGAAGCCATGTTCTCTCCTGAGTTTTTAACAGAAACGGTTAGTTATCAAAACGGAATCTCCAAGTCAACCGAATGGCGGTAATCTCCTGAGATTTGCGAATTTCCCTGATAAGCATAATTTAAAGCGAATCTAGGGCCTTTAAAACCCAGTCCCGCGGTAATAAGTTCCCGTTTATCCTCAGTATTATTCTGATAGCCCAAACGAGTGATCACGAAATCATTGATGTAGGTTTCAATTCCAGCCATGTAAAGAGACTTGGAAGTGGCGTCTAAACGGAATCGGACTCGCGATTGATAGATATAATTAAAGCCCCCACCCACGGAGGTTTCAGGTCGATAGGCTTCCGGAATGTCTTCATCTTTTCCAAAGGCATTATAAACCACCAAGGCCCAACCGATATGGGATTCCGGAGTATACAAGATTCCCAAGTCTGCGTTGGGTTGGCTGTAACTTGCGCCGGGGATTTTTAATTGAAAATAGTGACCAGTGATTCCAAAGGACCATTTATCGGCGATGAATTCTGCTAATGAAAAAGTGATATCACTTTGCACGATTTCATCATTTGGCAATTCAATAGTTTTGCTTACGTAACCTAAGGAAGCAGGGAACGCACTTTCTTGTGTATTGTCACTCAGTGCGACGGCAAATTCATTTTCTGCAAACGAAGAAAATAAATAATGGCCGCGCAGATGAACTAACGATGCTGGATTTAAAAAAGCAGCATCACCAGCTTCCACAGCCGCACGTCCAGTTCCGCCCGTCGCAGCCGAGATCGAGGAATTATACACTTGGGCCGAGGCCGTCTTCACTGTAAGATAAATCATTAGGAAAACAGGAAGTTTAACTAAGCTCAAAGGATGGGGCATGGCTTTTTACCTCGCAGGTATCGTGAGTGCGTTTTTTATTGCGTTCATATCCTATCAACCAGCACAAGCATCAGCCAACACATTTACTGCAAAACCAATTCGTCTTGGCGACAACTTACTTTCTATTTTAAGACAAAATGGATTTAGCGAAAAAGAGCGTGAAAAAGTTTTGGCATCCGACCGTGGACTTAGAAATCTTTTTTTAACACTCGACACTCGCTATTTAGTCCGCCGTTCAGGAAATCAAATTGAATTGCGCATGTTTGATTCGCAAACATCAGATGCATTCAAGATTATTAAGCAGGGAAAGACAGTAAAGGCACTTCGCTATAATCCAAACTATCAGATTGTACTTAAAAAGGTAGAAGGCCGCGTGCATGGCTCTTTACTTGGCAGCGTGCTAGCTCAAATTAATAGTAACTGGGTGGCCACCCGCTTTACTGATGCCTATGTTTTTGATCTCGTTAGTAGAAATGTAGCCCGAGGATCGCGCTTTTCATTTACAGTTGAAAAGAACTACGAAGCTGGCCAGTTTGTAAAATATGGAGAAGTTTTGCAGACTTCGTTAGAAATTGGTGGAGAGTTAGTTCAGAAAAAGTTCGTTCGCCATAAAGATGCCGGTGTCTTTTTTAATTCCCAGGATCTTTTCGAACAACGCCCATTCTATGCCCCGGTTGAATACTTAAAAGTGGCGAGCAAATTCCAACCCAACCGCAAACATCCCATCACTGGCCGCCATCAACCTCATCTAGGAATCGACTTTGAACTTCCTGTGGGTGATCCGGTTTATGCTCCCCGCTCAGGAACTGTGGTTCGATATGGCAACAACCGCGCGGCGGGAAATTACATCGTATTGCTGCACCCAAATGGCATGGAAACTTCGTATAACCACCTTCACCGCATTGATCGCAGGGTCCGCCAGGGCTTAAAAGTTCGCGCGGGAGAAAAGATTGGTGAAGTCGGTTGCACAGGCTATTGCACCAGAGCACATCTGCACTTCGCCGTAAAAAGAAAGGGTCGAATGGTCGACCCTATTAAATTCATTAAAGCTTATCCTGCACACATGGAAAGACTACTTGAAGCTCGCGTAGCTAGTAATTAGTCGCGAGTACAAACCGTCACAAAGTGCATGCATTTACTATTTGGAATTGCACCACCATAACTTCCATTAGGACGGAAGCATTCTTTAGTTAAATCATATTCAACCACCGGAGCACCCGCGACGGATTCTTCTTTGTAACAAGAAATACCACCTTTAGGAACCACACAGCGTTGGCTTACGTTCACATCCCATTGGTCAGCACGTAAGTGACGACGGGCAATTGCAAGCTCTGAGCGAATCGATGCATTTTTTAAATCGTTGTAAGTGTGTGCTGGACATAAAGTCGCAGCATCTTGCGCGCGCACCACTCTGAAGACGCGACCACAGCTCCACGAGCGGCCAGCACCAGCAACTGACAAATCATTTTCGCCAACACTTGATAAAACGCGGCTTGGATTATTAATCGCAGCTCCTGCCATTGGGTATGGGGCAAAAGTAAGAGAATAACCCTTACCATAAGCAGACTTCACTGGATAAGTGTCAGAAGCAGCTTTCACTTTATAAATCTCAGTCGCATCAGACATGTAAGTTAATGAAAGAATACCTGAACTCATGAAGATGTTTCTGAATTCTTCAGCCAACTCTTCGCTAGAATTAAAATTTAAACTTGCTTCCATCACACGCTGTTCAGGCGAGAATGGAAAATAATTTGCTGTCACACCTTTGGTAGCAATGGAATCCATTACCAATGAGTCAGTTAAATTCCCAACAAGAGGAACCACATCTGTCCACAGCTCTACTTTGTTAGTTGCCGTGTACACATCAGTTAAGCTGTTTTTCACTCGCACAGCCATGCTTGGAGTCGCACCATTATTCACTGGTGAATCAGCTAAGAAACCTTTGTACTGGTTGTCAGAAAGTTGAGTTGCTGGATAAATTGGTTTGAAATTTTGATCAGCGTAATCAAAAAATTCATTCTTAACAGAAATACCACCTGTTGAATAAGCACCTGCTTTGATTGAAAAGAACGCGGGGTTGTTTCTGATCTGAGTTTCAGCACATGAGTTATAAGTGATTGTGTCGAACGTTGCTTCGAAGGCAAAAGGAATATCAGCTACTTTGGCGCCTACAGCTTCGCCGTATTTAGCACTCAACGCAGCATCTGTGACGCCGGGATCAAGAGAACTATCAAGATTCGCATCAAAGCCGGCTTTACCGCAGTTTTGAAACGAAACGACCAGCAGAAATGAGGCAAAAATGCCACTGGCTGCTCGCCATGTCGTTTTATTAAAACGTACTTTCATGGAATACTCCCCCAACACAGAATACCAGATACTATTCGGCTAATTCACAAAAAACCCATAGACTTCTCAGCGTGAGACGACAGAAATTGCCTCTTGATCCTAACGCAGGCCGACTGTTCAGCTCCTCTGATTAATAGTTGTCTTAAAATGAAACGTTTGAGATTTATAGAGTATGGGAAAAGTTAAAAAAGCCATCATTCCAGCAGCCGGTCTAGGAACTCGTTTTCTGCCAGCAACAAAAACAGTTCCTAAGGAAATGTTAACCATTGTTGATGCACCAATCATCTTGTACGTGGTTGAAGAAGCCGTACAGGCGGGCATTGAAGACATCGTGCTTATTGCAGGTCGCGGTAAATATGCGATTGAAGACTTTTTCGATACCTCTTTTGAGCTTGAAGACAAGCTTGCCAAAGATGGAAAAGAACATCTGCTTGAGCGTGTGACTAAAATTCGCGACAAAGCCAACATCATTAGCATCCGTCAAAAGCATGCTTGGGGTTTGGGTCATGCCGTACTTTGTGGCCTACCGATTATTGGCAAAGAACCATTTGCCGTTTTGCTTGGTGATGAAATCACTATGGGAGAGCCTAACGTAACTTCACAATTAGTTAAGTCATTCCACGAAACTCAAGTATCAACAATTTCAGTAATGAAAGTAGATGATAAAGATGTTTCAAAATACGGAATTGCTGATGTTGAAGAAACCAACAAAGGTTATTTCAAAGTTAATTCTTTGATTGAAAAACCAAAACCAGCAGAAACGAAAAGTCGCTGGGCTTTACCTGGTCGTTACGTATTTGATAATCACATCATGGAAATTCTGCATTCGGCAAAACCATCCTTAAATGGTGAAATTCAATTAACTGATAGCATGAAGGTTCTTTGCCAAACCCACGGTCTTAATGCCATGACGTTCACGGCGGACCGCTATGATGCTGGTGATAAGCTTGGTTATTTACAAGCAAACATTGAACTTGCGTTACGCAATCCCGAACTTGGTAGTGAACTTAAACACTACATTAAAGAACTCGCACAGCGCCTGAACTAAGGATGAATATGAAATTTCTTTTTGCGACCTTTTTCTTTTTCTTAGCTTCTCAAGGCCATGCATTCATTCTTCCAACTCGCACGATTGTGCAAAAGACCGTGGAAAACTCTGGAAGCGGTATTTACGCTATCGAACAAGAGGTTCAATTTTCAAATGGTGATGAGACCCTGACCGTCAAAGAAACCTGGCTTATCGATAGCGATAAAACCATGCGCTTAACTGTGACCGGTGGAAAAGATTTGCAGAATTCTTTTAAGCTGCAATTTCTTTATAACGGCGGACAAAAATGGAGCATGGTTAATAACACTCGCAAAAACGAAAAAGTATCTGATGATTTTATCGAGCGTTATTTAAATTTCCGCAGCCCAGAAATTATGGCTAGCGTCTTGGCTCACCTAAAAATTATTCCAGCAGGTGCCTACGCTAAAAAAGCAGTTCCACGCACTGGTGCGGACTTCAAATACGATGGCGAACCGTGGGTTCGATTCTCACGCACTGGTGGTGTGGTGAATTATGCATTTGGAACTGCGACACCTCCGGACCAAGAAAATGAATACCCCGGCATTTGGATTGAACAAGATCACTTTGTGATTCGTAAATTGCGTTTACCTTCGCAAGTGGAGATGAGCGCCAACAACTACAGTCAATTTGCCAAGGGTTTACATTATCCGCGCAGTCGCACCATTCGCTGGGGATCTAACACCGTGACGATTCGTTTGATCAGTGCACAAGCTCGCCCACAAACTGCTGTGAGTCTATTTCAGCCCAATTCCTTAGATAGCAACCTCAAGTGGGATGGTATTAACAACATTCCTGCTAAAGACGTTATTACGGAGTTCTACACGAGGTTTAGATGAGTTCAGACCAGCTGTGGAGAGTGGCAGTAGATGCTCCTCTTCCAGAGGCCTTGACCTATAGTTATTCTGGCCCCCTTGAACGTGGACAGCTAGTGAATGTTCCCCTTGGAAAACGCAAGGTGAAGGGCCTTGTATTGGGGCCTGCTGACAAGGCCCCAGAATTTGAAGTTAAAAGCATTGAATCACTTGATGATGAATATGCTGCCCTACCCGACGCTTTTGTAAAATGGTTGGAATGGTTATCGCAATATTATTTGCATCCAATTGGGCAAGTGGTGCAGTCGGCATTTCCACCGCTAAAAAAAACCGATAAACAGCGAGCTTCAAAAAGACCTCCGGTTATTCCGCAACTAGAAAGCGATACGTTTTTAGATTTGACCGACGAACAACGCACCTGTTTTGAGAGCATTTCTAAGCATACTAATTTTTCTACGCATCTATTATTCGGGGTTACTGGCTCTGGAAAAACTGAAGTGTATCTAAGACTGTTGGAAAAAGTGTTATCTGAAGGAAAGCGCGGTCTTGTTCTTGTTCCCGAGATTTCTTTAACCCCGCAGTTGATTCAAAGATTCGCAAGACGCTTCGGTGATAAAATCGCAGCCTTGCATTCTCAGTTAACGGATCGTGAAAGAACCAATCAGTGGTGGGATATCGTTGAGGGCAGAAAATCCATTCTTATTGGCGCCCGTTCTGCTTTGTTTTGTCCAATCAAGGATCTTGGTTTAATCATCGTCGATGAAGAGCATGAACCTAGTTTTAAACAAGATGAAAAGCTAAAGTACAACGGCCGTGATGCGGCTGTGGTGATGGGTAAACTTATGAATTGCCCCGTGGTTTTGGGATCGGCGACACCGAGCTTAGAAACTTGGAAAAATGCAGTTGAAGGAAAATACCACCTTCATACTTTGAAAAAACGTGTCGCCAATAGATCCCTGCCAGAAATTGAAGTTATTGATTTAAGAAAACTCAAAGCTGACGACGACGAGCAAAAAAAGATTGTGCAGAAATATTCTCACCTGCCATTCTGGCTAAGTCCTGATCTTTACGAGCGCATGCACGAAGTTTTAGATCAGGGCGATCAAGCAGCGCTGTTTTTAAATCGCCGTGGAGTCGCACAGATGGTGGTGTGCCCTTCATGTGGCCACACTCGTGAGTGCCCTAATTGCGATATTTCTTTAACTCTTCATGCGCATTCACACTTGGTCTGTCATTACTGTGACTATCATGAAAATTTTAAAACCAAATGCCCTGATTGCAGTGAAGGACAGCTTGAAGCCATCGGCCTTGGAACAGAATTATTAGAAACAGATCTGACTCGCCTATTCCCAGGAAAGAAGATCGCCCGCGCGGACCGTGATGAAATTCAAAGCCGTGGCGATCTAGAAGAACTCATTTCACAAATGGAAACCGGCGAAATCGATATCCTGGTCGGCACGCAAATGATCGCAAAAGGTTTGGATTTTCCCAAATTAAAGCTGGTGGGATTAGTCCTTGCTGATGTCGGCTTTAACCTTCCTGATTTCAGAGCCACTGAAAGAAGTTTTCAGCTTATCACGCAGATGAGCGGTCGCAGTGGCAGGCACGTTAAAGAAGGTGAAAATCCAGGGCGCGTGATCATTCAAACTTTCAACGCTGAACATGACAGTATTACTTTTGCACGCAATCATGATTATGAAGGTTTTGCGAAACATGAATTAGAAATGCGCGCACAACTTCATTATCCGCCTGTTGGCAGGCTGGTGAGTTTTAGAATTCAAGGTACTCACTTAGGGAAAGTGGAAGAAACTGCAGGACTTTTAGCCAGAAGAGCCCACGCCCTGAAAGCCCAATTTCCCCAGTACAGTTCAATTGAAGTTTTAGGTCCAGCTGAAGCCCCATTATCAAAATTAAGAGGGCAGTTTCGCTATCATCTGCTCGTAAAATCGACTCAAGGTAATGCAGCAAATCCCTTTTCTAGACAATTACTCGGAGATCAAGACTGGATTCCTTCGGGAATAAAAATATTGATCGATATCGATCCAATGAGTTTGCTTTAAACGAGTAGAATCCCTTAAAATGGAAACCTAAGGGAATAATCATGATTCAATGCCCGCGCTGCGGAATTCAAGTCACGGAACTACACCCTGTTGACCCGGATTTAATCACAAGACTCCAGGCTTCAGGAGAAACAAATTTGCCACCGCAAGTTTGTGCGGGTTGTATTTCTGATATGCGCCGAACTGTTGCAACAAGCAGCGGTGGCGTGTTGATGCAACAAGAGCGCGCCAAAGAACAACATCGCCTGCAGCTTTGGAAAAGCCGTGTGATGCTTATTAAAAAAGCCCGCGCTTCGATGACGCAAAAAGGTTATTCCGACGCAGCTTTGAATTACGAAAAGTATCTGAAAATTTTGGACATCGTTTTTGAGGTGAAAAAAGGCGACCGTCTAAAACCTGAAGCCTTTAAAGAAAGTGCGCGTACGACTGAATTGACCGTGGTTGCTTCAGTGTATTGGGACTTATTGCGCATTTACGATACCAACGAAAAATACGCGGATCGCATGATGAATGCAGCCAAGCAATTAGCTGTGTTTATACAGTTCACACCGATTTATCCTGATATCATTAAAAAAGCGGAATCGTTTTCTAAGACTGCGAAAAATCCCCATATCGTTAAACAGTTTTTGAAAATGTCCGACAAAGAACGACCTCGCTGTTTCATTGCCACTTCAGCATTTGAAGATGGCCAGGCTTACGAGGTCATGAAGCTTCGTGAGTTTAGGGATTTCACTCTTCGCAATTCCACTTTGGGCAGAAAGTTTATTGCGAATTACTATAGGATTTCCCCGCGCATTGCATGCTTACTGGATAAGCATCCCCGCCTAAAACCCGCAGTCAGAGCTTCTCTCCGTCTTTTGATTAAATGCGTTAGCTAAGTTGTGGGCTGTTTTGAGGCTTGCAAAGATCCCGCATCTTGAGGGAAGGTATTTGCATGGCTCATATCTATGATTACGCAATTATTGGAAGTGGATTAACTGGTCTTAGCATCGCGGCAGCATTGAGTCGCGAAACTAAAAACATCGCGCTAATCGAAGCGATGGATGTTCCAAATGGAGTTAATAAAAAAGTTAATTTCCCAACCGGGCCGATGAACAACGGACTTCGTTTTGTTCCTGATTCGGTTCTTTCTGAAAAAGCGATGCGCTTTTTAGAAAATTTATTGAATCAGTCAGTGATTGCAGACGTAACTGAAGAAGCTCCAATCACATATGAAGCTGGCGGTTTTAAAACCTTCTTGGGCTTCGGTGATAACCCACCTGCGTTCTATGAAGAACTGGCCTACTTCACGGGAAGTAAACGTATTGATCTAGCCTTAGAACCACACCAATGGACTCAAAGTTTGTTTGAAAAATTCAAAGGTGACTTTTTGCCTCGTTCCTACGTGACTAAGTTTCACAAGGAAGGTGAAAAAGTCACACACATCACAATCAACGGTTCTAAAACTTTGCACGCCCAAAACTTTATCTTTGCAGGGACTGTGAAAGACCTGGGAATTTTACTTCCAGAAGATTCAATCTCGATCCGCGCTAGAACGAAGCTTTCAAAAAATACTTATTGGACAGCTTTATGCTTGGATCTTTGCCATAGCAAAGCCGTGACTGAATCTAAAGCGATGCACGTTTTAAATGGAACTACCCAAGACGAAATCGGACCTTGCGTAGGACGCTTCTTACCAGCGACCGAAGTGGAAGGACAGACCCTTCAATCTTCCCAGTGGATGACATTCATTGAAAATGAAGTTACCGAAGACAGCGAAGTGATTGGTTTAGCCCTTAAGAAAATCAAACGCCAAATCAAACGCGCTTACCCTGAAGCACTTGATGGTTTAAAGCTTGAAAGAATTTTTGTTGCGCCAATCATTGCGGGTAACGGTGATATCAAACTTAAAGCGAACATGACGATCCCAGAGCTTGAAAACCTTTGGATTGCCTCACCAACAGTGCATGAACAAAGAAACCTTGTTGGCGCACTATTGCAGGCAGAAACAATCGTAGCGTCTTTGGGTTTCCAAGTTGAAGCCGCCGCGCCAGAAGCAGCTATCGAAACAAACGAAGCGCTTGCAGAAGCAACCCTATAAGAAATAAAAAGACATGTCCGCCATCAATGTCCGCCATAGCTTTAGCGACGGCGGAAGCTTAGCGAAGGCGGATTATTTTACGGTTTCAAGTGGCAAATGGAACGAGAACGTAGTGCCGGAGCCCTCAATACTTTGAACCCTGATCTTACCTCCCATGAGCTCGATCAGATTTTTTGAAATCATAAGTCCTAAGCCTGAGCCACCATATTTTCTAGCCACAGAAGGATGCCCTTGCTGAAACGGCTGAAAAAGTTTTTCCATATTCTCTGCACTAATTCCCCGGCCCGTATCACAAATATCCCATTGATAATTGCCATCTGAATTTTTAGTCACATCGATTCTAACTTTCCCTTTTTCAGTAAACTTCACAGCATTACCAACAAGGTTGATTAAAACCTGGCGTAGACGATGGGAATCCCCGCGGGCTTGCACGTGCAAACTCGCATCCAGGTTTAATTCCAGATCTAATTTCTTTTGCATGCAAGTAACCATGAACATGCGGTGCACATCTTCATGCAGCTCTTTAAAATTAAAATTATGGTTATCTATTTGCAAAAGTCCGTTTTCGATTTTGGAAATATCCAAAATGTCGTTAATAAGGTGAAGCAAGGACTCAGAACAGCGATTGATCGTATGAACATATTCCCGCTGGTCCCGGTCTAACGAGGTGTCGCGCAAGATATCTGAAAATCCGATGATACTGCTTAGTGGAGTGCGAATTTCGTGGCTCATGTTGTTTAAAAATTTGGATTTAAGTGATGACGCTTGGTCCGCAGCTTCGCGCGCGCTTATCAATAAAAATTTTGAATGGGCCATTTCTAAAAGTTCGGAACGGATGCGTTGAATTCCTAAAGACATAATCACGCATTCAAAAATCACCCACAGAGTATGTTCTAACCAACGCAAATCGGTTCCCGTTGCAGTACCATAAACAGTCATTGGAAAAAATAAACCACGCAGAATACTATCGGCGACTATAATGGAACCTGCGACCCACAAGATCTGCAAATCCTTATAAAAAGCCAGTGCCGCTAGTGAAACAAAGACATGGAAATGGGTTTCAGCTCGACCACCCGTTAAAAAAATCAGCAGGATAGAAAAGCACATCTGCGCAACGGCGTTCACATTGCGCGTGATCTTTTCTCCAGCAGAAAACCACGAAAAATAGATTGCTGGTAAAGCTAAAAAAGCACCAAGGGCAGCACCCATAACACTGCCTTCAAACGCGGTTAAGGAACCGGACAGCCAGGTTTTAGGGGTCACGAGGCCACCCACAAAAATGCAGGCAAGCCATTGAATTAACATCAGAATTAAAAAAGCCCGGTCCACCCGGTAAGCGATCTCACGATTCTGGTCAGAGAAAATTTTTAGAACTCCTGGATGGTTTTTCTGGATGCTCATAAGCCTCGATTTCAGAGAATTTATCGGCATCGACATGGTGCAGCTTAAATTTTGGTAAGGTGACTAATTCGGTTCGTAATCCTCGTGGATCAGAATGAAACGACCCAAAGACTGCTTGCGTCCTATGTATCGCTATGATATCCCCAAACTCCAACAATAAAGCACTCCCAGGCATTAACTGGTCCCCCAAAGTACTGAAACAGGGGGTCTTCCGGCGAAAAAAAGAAGCTGGCTCTACCTGAGAGGACGTTTAACCAGAAAGGAAGTACTACCATGGCTCAAGTAACCATGAAAGAAATGCTAGACGCTGGCGTCCACTTCGGACATCAAACACAGCGTTGGAACCCAAAAATGAAACCTTATGTTTACACAGCTCGCGGAGGCATTCATATCATTGACCTTCAAAAGACTGTTGTACGCGCAAACAAAGCTGCTGAGTTCGTAAAAGAAATCGCTGCTAACGGTGGTCGTTTGATCTTCGTTGGAACTAAAAAGCAAGCTATCGAGCCAATCATTGAAGCGGCTCAAAAATGCGGTCAGTACCATGTAACTAAGCGTTGGTTGGGTGGTATGATGACGAATTTCGAAACGATCAAATCTTCTATCGATCGTCTTCGCAAAATCGACACCATGAAAGAAAAAGGTGAATTCAATTACCTTACTAAAAAAGAGCGCGCAAAACTTGAAAAAGAATACCTTCGTTTGACTGATTTCCTTTCAGGTATCCGTGAAATGAAAGAGATGCCATCTGCTATGTTCGTTGTGGATCTTCCAAAAGAACACATCGCAGTTGCAGAAGCTAAACGCTTGGGCATCCCAGTTGTTGCTATTGCTGACACTAACTCTGATCCAGAGTCTGTTGAATACGCAATCCCAGGTAACGACGATGCGATCCGTTCTATCAAATTGTTCGCTAACCTAGTTGCTGATGCTTACAATGAAGGCGCAAAAGAGTGGGAAGGTAAACTTCGCACTATGACTGATAAACAGTCTGACGTTGCTAAAGAAGCTAAAGCTGAAGGTAAAGAAGAAGCTCCAAAACGTCGCGGTGGTAAACCAGCTGGCGGTAAAGAAGCTCCTAAGAAATCTGCAGGTCCTGCAGTTGTTAAAGCTACAAAAGGTCGTAAACTTGTTGCTGCTGGTACAGCAGAAGAAGTTGAAATCCAAGCTGAGCTTGAGCAAGGCGAAAAAGCTGACGACTCTGCTGAGTAGTCAGAATGTGCAACAGAGGGTGGCCTAGCCACCCTTTGCTTTGTTGTCCCTCTTTGATTTTGATCTTTATATTTCCAATGTTTTAAAGGAGTCTTCCTTATGTCTATTTCCGCTAATCTAGTAAAAGAACTTAGAGAAAAAACCAGCGCTGGTATGATGGATTGCAAAAAAGCTCTAGAAGCTACTTCTGGTGACTTTGATGCTGCTGTTGAATGGTTGCGCGTAAAAGGTCTTTCTTCTGCTGCTAAAAAAGCTGACCGTATCGCTGCTGAAGGTACTGTGTTTGCTCAAGTTACAGGTAACACAGGTGTTGTTGCAGAGATCAACTCTGAAACAGATTTCGTTGCTCGTAACGATGGTTTCAAAAACCTTGTTGCTGACGTTGTTAACCACATCGCGAATTCAAACGCGACTGGCGACATCTTGGAACAACCATTCCACAAAGATTCTTCTAAAAAAATCGGCGATGTATTGAAAGAAGCTATCGCGACTATCGGTGAAAACATCGTTATCCGCCGTTTCGAAAAATACGTTGCGACTGCAACTAGCCTTGTTCACACTTACATCCACGGTGAAGGTAAAATCGGCGTGATGATCGAAGTGACTGCTTCTAAACCAGAAGCTGTAAGCAATCCTGAGCTTAAAACTTTCGCTCAAGACGTTGCCCTTCACATCGCTGCGATGAACCCAATGGCTATTTCATCTGCTGAAATCCCAGCTGATGTTGTTGCTAAAGAAAAAGAAATCCTAGCTGCTAAGAACCTTGAGTCTGGCAAAAAACCTGAAATGATTGAAAAAATCGTTGAAGGCCAAATCCGCAAGTTCTTGGCTGAAAACTGCCTAGTTGACCAAGCTTTCGTAAAGAATCCTGACTTGAAAGTTAGCGATCTTGCGAAACAAGTTGGTGGCAAAATTGGTGCTGACGTAGCTGTAAAACGTTTCGTACGTTTTGAGCTTGGCGCTGGTATCGAAAAGAAATCTAACGATTTCGCAGCTGAAGTTGCTGCTCAGATGAAAGGACACTAGTTTGAAAGAGCCTGTTTATAAGCGTATTTTGCTAAAGTTAAGTGGTGAAGCTCTTGCTGGTAAGCAAGGGACTGGAATCAATACTGCCGTTATTAAACAAATCGCGCAGGACGTAGCACAGGCGTACAAAGCAGGCGTTCAAATGGGTATCGTTATCGGTGGCGGTAACATCTATCGTGGTGTTGCCGCTTCTGCTGAAGGCATGGATCGCGCAAGTGCTGACTACATGGGTATGCTTGCGACTTGTATCAATGCTTTGGCACTTCAAGACGCTCTTGAAAAAGAGGGCGTTCCTACCCGCGTGCAAACTGCAATTGAAATGGCAGAAATCGCGGAACCTTATATTCGTCGTAAAGCCATCCGCCACTTGGAAAAAGAACGTATCGTTATTTTCGGTGCTGGCACTGGAAATCCATTTTTCACTACTGATACAGCGGCTTCACTTCGCGCGATGGAAATCAACGCACAAGTGATCATGAAAGCCACGAAGGTTGATGGTATTTACGATAAAGATCCAAACAAACACAGCGATGCAGTTAAGTTTGATAAAATCAGCTATATTGACGTGCTTAACCGCGGTCTTCAGGTGATGGATTCTACTGCTATCAGCATGTGTATGGATAATAAACTTCCAATTATTACTTTTGACCTTACTCAGCCGGGCAATATTCTGAAGGCTGTTCAAGGTGAAAACATCGGGACTCTAGTTCACTAGCAATAGCTTTGCGAAACTGGACACTCAAAGGAGACAACTATGGCAATCGCTGATGTAAAAAAGAATGCTCAAGCTAAGATGGATAAAAGTGTTGCGGCTTTAGGTGAAGAGCTTAAAAAAATCCGCACAGGTCGCGCTCAAGTTTCAATGTTAGATAATATCCGCGTGAACTACTACGGTACTCCATCTCCTCTATCTCAAGTTGCTTCTATCTCTACCCCAGACGCTAAATCATTTTTGATCGCGCCATGGGAAGTTTCCATTCTTAAAGATATCGAACAAGCGATCATCAAGTCAGAACTTGGCATGGCGCCAATGAACGACGGCAAAGTGATCCGTTTGAAAGTTCCAGATTTGACTGAAGAACGCCGTAAAGACTTGGCAAAACAAGTTAAGAAAATCGCTGAAGAAGCCCGCGTCGCTGTTCGCATGGCTCGTCGTGATGCCAATGAAGAAGTTAAAAAACTTCAAAAAGATAAAGCTATCAGCGAAGACGAAGGCAAAAAAGGTGAAGCTGACGTTCAGAAATTGACTGACGATTATATTAAAAAAGTCGATCAAGTTGCTGAAGAAAAAGAAAAGTCAATTTTGACTATCTAGTTTGCTTATTCAGTTCGGGATACGATGACGCTACCTAAACACATAGCTATTATTATGGACGGAAACGGTCGCTGGGCTCAGCTCAAGGGCCGTCCACGTACTTTTGGTCACGTTAAAGGTACTCGCGTCGCTAAAAAGATCATCACTGCATGTTCTAAAAAGGGTATTAAAAACCTGACCCTTTATGCTTTCAGTACGGAAAACTGGTTTCGTCCACAAGCCGAAGTCAGTTTGTTAATGACGATTCTTCGCCGTTACTTAAAGCGCGAAACTGAAAATCTAATAAAAGAAAATATCCGCTTCTCTGTTATCGGGGATCTTTCACGTGTTCCAAAAGACGTGGCAGAAACCATCGGCAAATCCATTGAAGCGACCTCCAAATGCACAGGCTTAAACCTCGTGTTTGCTCTTAGTTACGGATCTCGCCAAGAGATCACGGAAGCTGTGCGCTCTATCGCTGCCCGAGTTGAGGCCGGTGAATTAACTGCTGATGAAATTGACGAATCTGTTATCAACTCTAGCCTAAGTACTTATCCTACTCCGGATCCAGACTTGATTATTCGCACCAGTGGCGAACAAAGATTGTCTAATTTCTTAATGTGGCAAGCCGCATACTCAGAATTTTATTTTACTGATATACTGTGGCCTAACTTCACTGAATCTCACCTTGATGAAGCCCTACACGCTTTTTCAGGGAGACAACGCCGATTTGGCAAGGTCTCTGCGAATGACAACTTGGAAAAGTTTCCTAACTAGAGCTACTTCCGCAATTATCGCTCTTGCACTTATCATTGGGCTTTATGTCACGCTTGCCGTTGATGGAATCAAAATCGCAGTCGGACTTATTGTTGCGATCGGCGCCTACGAGCTTCTAGGGATTTTGTTTAAAGATGAAAATTCCAAATTTCTAAAATACTTTTTCTATGTTCTATCTTTGGCCGTTTTTGCGGCTTCTATTTCTTCATTAAGCGTGGGTTCGTTAGCTTTTTCACTAAGCTTAATTACTTACGTTATTGCCGTGCTTTTAGTTTCCCATAAAAAGGGCGAACTAAATTCCATGGCTACCTATTGCGCTAAAGGCTCTCTAGGACTTTTCTATATTGGCTTACTTCCGTCTTTTGCTTACAGAATTTTAGAGCATAACAACGGCATCGCTTGGTTTACATTTTTGTTGGCAGTCGTATTTGCTGGCGACACCATGGCCTACATCTTTGGTGTGCTTATGGGTCGCAACAAAGTGATGCCTTCTGTGTCTCCGAAAAAAACTTGGGAAGGTTCTATTGGCGGAACCCTAGGTTCATTATTTGCGGCAGTGATTTGTTGGTTGGCATTTTTTCCAGAGCACTCTTTAACGCCTCTATTAATATTGGCAGCTCTTGCTGGATTTGCCGGTCAATTCGGTGACTTCTTTGAATCATTATTAAAACGAGTCGCAGATGTGAAAGATTCTGGGAAAATTATGCCAGGTCACGGTGGAGTATTAGATCGAGTCGATGCGGTCCTATTCGCAAGTCCTGTGATTCTTTCAGGAATATTAATTTTGTCTCATCTTTTGTCGTAAGCGAAAAGTCGAGCCCTTTTGCATAAAGCCTTTTATTTCCTAGCTCGACTGACTTCTGCCATCTAGAATATTCAAATGAATATTTTTTCTTACTTTCAACAAGGTTTGTCTGCAATCGTTCCATTTGTCATTTTGCTCGGTATCCTAATTTTCGTACATGAGCTAGGACACTTTCTTGTCGCTCGTTGGTGCGGAGTAAGAGTCGAAGTTTTCAGTCTGGGCTTCGGTAAAAAACTTTTGAAATTTAAAAGAGGCGATACCACTTACGCGCTTTCACTGATTCCACTAGGTGGATATGTGAAAATGTTTGGCGAACAGGGTGCCGATAATATTCCAGAGGAAGAAAAGAAATATTCATTCACCCATAAAAATGTATGGCAACGAATTGCTGTTGTTTTAGCGGGTCCTTTAATGAACTTCTTTTTTGCGATTTTGATTTTCTTCACGGTCGCAATGGTTGGTGAAGACGCTAAAACTCCAGTTGCAGGTGATGTCACTGTAAGTTCCCCTGCTTATGCCGCCGGTTTCAGATCTGGCGATAAAATCGTATCAGTAAATCAAAAACCTATTTCTACTTGGGAAGACTTGCAAAAAACGATCAGCTTAAAAGAGCCTCAAGATTTGCGTCTTGATGTTGTGGTTGAGCGTGAAGGCACAAAAGAGGTGGCTCAGTTTGCCATGGATACAAAACCAGAGCGCAATCCCAATGTCCTTAGCAATTTTGATTATATCGCTAACATCGAAGGTCTAAGCCCCTATTCAGCGGGTACCACAGTGGGGGTTTTACCTAACTCCCCTTTACATGCTTTAGGTTTAAAAACGGGCGACACTCTTACGTCAATCAACGGACAAAAAGTAAGTTACTGGCGCCAAATCGAACCTTTACTAACAAAGCTAAATCCTAAAGAGCCTTTGACGATTGAAGCTATGGGTGTTCGAGAAGGTGATAAATCTGAAAAGCCATTGACTGTGACACTAGCTCCACTTGAGTCGATGAATTCATTCACGATGCAAGGTCTGGGTTTTGAAAGTTCTGAACTTTACCTAAGCAAGGTTCTTGAAAACTCTCCGGCAGAAGCTGCGGGTCTACGTTCCATGGATCGTTTGGTTTCCATCAACAACGTCACTTTACAAAAGTGGGAAGATGTTATTAGCAACATCAAATCTTTTGACGGAAAAAATCCGGTGGATTTGGTTGTTCTTCGTAACGGTGAAAAGTTGAATCTAAAAATCACGCCGAAGATGACTACGCAAATGACGGCAGCTGGTACAGAAGAAAAACGCTACACTATCGGTATTTCGCCAATCGCGAATATCGCAGTGCCTGAGTTGATGACTGTTAAAGCAAGCGGAATTGGCGAAGCTCTTGTTCGCGGTACGCAAAAAACTTGGGAAGTTTCCGTCATGACTGTGATGAGTTTTGTGAAACTGTTCCAGGGAATGATTTCGCCGAAAAACATCGGTGGTGTTATTTCCATCGGCCAAGCTGCTAGCGAAACATTTAAAATCGGCCTGACTCAGTTCTTGCAGATGATGGCGATTATTTCTGTGAACCTTTTCATCTTGAACTTGATGCCGATCCCGGTACTTGATGGTGGCCACCTTGTGTTTTACATCATCGAAGTGGTCAAAGGGGCTCCTTTAAGCATTAAGAAAATGGAAATTGCCCAGCAGGTGGGTCTAGCTCTTTTGATGAGCTTAATGATCTTTGCTTTATTTAACGACTTTACTCGTCTATTAGGATTATGAAAATACTAGCTATGGAAACCAGCACTCTGCTTGGCGGAGTCGCTGTGGTTATTGATGGAAAAGTTGCCGCAGAAGAAACGTCACTGCGGCAAAAATCCCATAGCGAAATCATCAGTCCCTTTGTTGCCAATTGTTTAGAAAAAGCTCAATTAAAACTAGAAGATATCGATGTATTCGCGGTTGGACAGGGTCCAGGTAGTTTTACCGGAATCCGTGTTGCTGCGAACGCCGGTAAATCTTTTGCCTATGCGTATTCAAAACCCATGGTCACTATTGATTCCCTGATGCTTCTTGCCCAGCAGGCAAAAGGCTGTGGAAAACCTGTGCTTGCAATTATTAATGCATATAAAAACATGGTGTATACGGGGCTTTTTGATGTGACTGGTGATGAACCAAAATATCTCAAAGGTCCTGAAGCAATTCCTGTCCGTGATTTAAAAAATCATATTCATACTGACTGCTTAGTCGTCGGTGATGGATGGGAAGCCTATCATGAGTATTTCCCTGAAGAACTTAAGCAGAAATTAACCCGAAACGAAACCTATCCGGATCAAGCATTGCCTTCCACTCTTGGCATCATGGCGGAAGCCAGAGCAAAAAACGGTCAAACCTTGGACTGGAATTCATTTGTGCCTCTTTATATCCGCGCGTCTGAAGCCGAAGAGACAAAAAAAGGAATACTCATCTCTCCGCTGAAATAAGGATGCATCGATGGAACGAGATCTTCACAAACTCTATCTTGAAACTGTTGACCAAACTTCTCACGCAGAAAAAAGTTCTGAGACGAAGTTATGGGTTGTTGCTTCCGGCAAAGGTGGCGTCGGTAAAACTTTCGTTTCTTCAAGCTTGGGTATTACACTTTCAAAACTTGGTCATTCAGTAGTTATCGTTGATTTAGATTTAAGCGGTGCCAACGTTCATACGTCATTGGGTCTTTCCCCTTCTCATATGAATATCCGCCATTTCTTCGAAGGTTCTAAAACACTGCAAGAGTTGGTGATCCCTACTCCATTCCCTCATCTTTCTTATGTTCAAGGCTTTTGGGATTCCTGGACGCCGACTGATTTTTCATATTCGCAAGTTCACGGTCTTTTGCCTGAATTAAAAAAGCTTCGCGCTGATTATGTGATCGTTGATATGGGAGCTGGTGCTTTAGAAGCTCACTTAGAACTATTCAAAGCTGCGGATGAGAAATTCTTAATTACCTCTCCGGAACCAACAAGCATCGAAAAGACTTATAGATTCCTTGAGGCTTTCGTTTGCCATAATTTAAAAGAAAATTCGACTCCGGATGCTTTTGGCTCAATGATTTCAACTTTAAGAAATCATCGCCAACGTACCCTGGAAAAACCTTTTTCTTTCCGTTCCTACCTTAAAGAGCAAACTGGAATTCAGTACAATTTCTTTGAAGCTCTTTCAGAAAAGCCGGTACGCCTGGTTGTGAACTCTGCTCGTTGTCCAAAAAACTCTGATTTAGGACATGCGATGAAGAGTGTTTGTGTTAAATACTACGACCTTGGTATTGATTTCCTGGGCGCGATCGACTTCGACAACGCTGTGTGGCAGTCGGTTCGTACGAGAGAGCACGTTCTTGTAGCGCAACCATTTACTCCACTTGCAGGACAATTTTTAGCTACCTGCAAACAACTTATTGATCCGGAAGAGCTTCGCGCCGTAGTATAATATCTAGGATGCAAGCAACGACTAGATATAACTATTACGAGATTCTGGAGCTACCAGCAAACGCGCCTCAACACGAGGTGACGGTAGCCTATGATCGTGCTCGCAGCACCTATTCTGGCGACAATCCAGCTATCTATACAATCTTCTCTGAACACGAAGCTCGTGAGCTTTTAGTTTTGATTGAAGAAGCGTACCAAGTTCTAGGTAATAAGATTCTTAGAAACATCTATGATCAACGCTTGCGTAATGGTCTTTCTTCATTGAATGACCTAACTTATGCTTCGATTTTGGAAGCAAGCAAACAGATGTACCCAGAGCCAAAAACGGATAAGTCAGTCCCTGCTTATAAAAAAGACGAAGCTTTTGAAAAAGAAATCGCAGCCCAAACAAACTGGGATGGCGCTTTACTTAAAAAAGTTCGCGAATACAAAAATCTTACAGTTCAAAAAGTCAGCGAAATTACGAAAATCAATCCTTACTATGTCACTGCAATTGAAGGCATGGATGCAGGAAATCTTCCAGCAGTGGTTTTCGTGAGAGGTTATGTAGTGCAAATTGCTAAAGCACTGGGCCTTGATGATAAAAAAGTTGCTGATTCTTATATGAAGAACTTCAAGAACGGTCTTGGAAAATAAAGACTCATCTCAAAAGATAACTGTCACTGCTTCAGCAGATATGGATGGCTTGCGCCTTGATAAAGCATTGGCGTTGATTGCTGAAGTTGGGACTCGCTCTCGCGCCAGTCACCTCATTGAAAATTCTTTAGTCACTTTAAATGGCAAGCTCGCAAAGCCTTCAGTGGCAGTAAAAGAAGCTGATCTTATTCAGATCACTCTTCCACCTCCAGTTTCTTCTGAGCTGCAGAAATTTGATCTGAAGCTTGATGTGATTTTTGAAGACGATGACTTATTAGTGATCAATAAACCTGCAGGACTGGTAGTTCACCCAGCGGCAGGACATGCGCAAGATACCTTGGTAAATGCCTTGCTTGCCCATACGGATGATCTATCCATGAAGTTCGGCGAAGAGCGTCCCGGAATAGTTCACCGACTTGATAAAGAAACGAGCGGTTTGATTGTTATTGCGAAAAACGATCAAACTCATGAAGCATTGACGGCACAATTTAAAGAACGAAGCACTCATCGTATCTATTTTGCAGTTTGTATTGGCACCGCGAAAAATCTAAGTGGGACAATTAAAAGCTTCCTTGCCCGCCATCCGCTGGATCGCAAAAGATATGCTTCAGTATTGGGAAATGACAAAAGGCCACTTCAAGATAAAGAGGATCCACCTTCTATTGGTAAATGGGCCGTAACTCATTACGAAGTGCTGCACCGGAAAAGCGGGCTAAGTTATTTAAAGTTGAAACTAGAAACAGGCCGTACCCATCAAATTCGAGTGCATCTTTCTGAAAATGGTCTGCCAATCGCTGGTGATGCTTTGTACGGCGCGGATAAAAAAATTAAGAACGTCGAAGCAAAAAACACCCAGGAAGATTTAAAAAGTTTAACTCGCTTTCTGTTACATGCAGCCGAATTGGGGTTTACTCACCCTCGCACAAAAGAGAGAATGTCATTTAAGCAAGATTGGCCAGAGGATATTCAAGGCTACTTGAAAAAATGGGGATTAAGATGAACATAGAACAAACCCAATACGGATATGAAGTGCGCACTGAGCACATCACCGTACTTTTAGGGGGAGTTCATGCGCAGCTGCCAAAGCTTGCAGAAGCTTATCCTGATTTCAAACTTACTCGCTTAAAGCAGATTCACAGTGATGCGGTTGTAGAATCAAAAGATCAAAGCCTGGATTATCAAATCATTGCTGATTCCCATTTCACCAAAGAAAAGGGATTGGCTTTATGTGTGATCACCGCAGACTGCGTGCCCATTTTCTTTTATGACCCGGCAACTAATTTAATTGCTGGCGCCCATGCTGGATGGCGTGGGGTTGCTTCGCGAATCATTCCAAAGACAATTCAGAAGATGATTCAACTAGGAAGCTTTCCGCAAAATCTGCAAGTGATCATCGGACCACATATTCAAAAACAAAGTTTTGAAATTGAAAACGACGTCCGTGACCAAATTCTTTCAAGCCTAGGACCTTTAAGCCCCTCAGAACGTGCCTATTATTTCGAAGAGACGTCTGAAGGAAAATGCCGGCTGGATCTGAACGAAGTTGTGAAAACTCAACTTCAACAAGAGGGTCTTGATCTTGATAAGGTCTTTAATCTGCACATTGATACTGTGACCAATCCCGATTTTCATTCTTACCGTCGTGACAAAGAAAAATCCGGCAGGCAAATAAGTTTCATCTGCCGCACCCTATGATTCTTCCTCAAGAATTCTATTTTGAAGACACTACGAAGGTAGCAAAAAACCTTTTAGGCAAAGTTTTAAATATTAAGACGGATCAAGGAAAGTTCCGCGCACGCATCACCGAAGTTGAAGCCTATCTGGGTGTGGAAGATCCGGCCTGTCATACCTTTGGCGATCGCAGAACTCCCCGCGTGCAGTCCATGTACTTAGACGGTGGGCACTCCTATGTGTATTTGATTTATGGCATGTACTATTGCCTCAATTTTGTAACCAGAACCCCAGAACATCCCGAAGCTGTTTTGATTCGTGCGGTACAACCTTTTGAAGCCGATGCAAAGCCCAAAAGAAAAGACCTCACAACCAACGGCCCTGGAAAACTATGTCGGCGTTATGGAATTACGAAAGAGCATGACGGTTTGCGACTGTGGAAAAAGAACTCACTTTTGTATGTAAGTGATGATGAATTTAAAGTTAAAAAAGAAGACATCGTCGCCACCACAAGAATTGGTGTCGATTACGCGGGTGAGGCCGCTCAGTGGCCCTTAAGATTTTACTTAAAAGACAACCCCTACGTCTCTCGCAAATAGACAAAATCACAGTTTCATCTCAAGACTTACGTTTTAAATTTTCTAATGTGAAAACGTGTTAGTTTTTAGCTTATAAAAAAAATGAAATAGAATCCCGACTTGAGATTTTTGAGTGCTGCAATTTGTTTGTAGAATTGCTAACATTTAAAAACATGAAACAAATGATAACTCAGGTCCAGCCCGGAGAAAAATTCAATACTGCTTCACATGCCGTCGGTGCTTTTCTTGCGTTAATGGGTTGCGTGCTTTTGCTCTTCTTAGCCGCACAAAAACAAGATACCTGGAAGTTATTTTCTTTCACAGTGTATGCTCTTACTACTGTTGGGCTTTATTGCATTTCTACCGTCTACCATGGTTCTAGCACTAAGAAAAAAGAGTTCTACCGTAAGTTGGATTACATCGGAATCTACCTGAAGATTGCCGGCAGCTACACGCCTTATGCGATCTTAGCCTTAAGAGGCACAACGGGTTGGATTATTCTTGGTGTCGTTTGGACGTTGGCAGTCTTTGGAATTTTATGGGAAGTCATCGCTTCACCGAAAAATAGAACTCCGTCGCTGTTGTTATATGGGATCATGGCGGCCACAGTGGCGCCTGCATTAAAGCACTTAATGGATGCCATTCCACCTATCGGGTTCGCACTAGTTCTTGCTGGTTTTGTATCTTACGGAATCGGTATGATCTTTTTCCTTAACGATGAAAAAATCAAACATGGCCATGGCCTGTGGCATCTTTGCGTGATGGCTGGAACGGGTTTTCAGTATCTTTGCCTATTGATCTACTTTTCCTAGTTGTCCTCTTACACAAAGACTTCTTCAGGAGCCCGCGCTAACCTTTTTAAATGGCGACACCTGAAGAATGGCATGATCTTGGGGACATTGCTGATCTAAGCAAAAAACCTCTTCAACAAATTGAAGTTGCAGATAAAAAAATTGCGCTTGTTTTTAAGAACGGGCAATTCAGTGCGCTTTCTGGAGTCTGCAATCATGTAGGCGGACCCTTAGGTGATGGTTGTCTTGAGGGTGATTATGTCGTCTGTCCATGGCACTACTATAAATTTCACTGGAAGACAGGCGAGGGAGAACCTGGTTATGAAGATGATCGCGTACCGACTTTTCCAGTTAAGACTGAAAACGGTCGAGTATTATTAAGTCTAAATCGTTTAACCACACGCAATCATAAGTTTCATGAGCCTATGCACCTGGCGCGAAAACCAGAGCGGGCACCCGGTCCGCTAAGGGTTGCCGGAATTTCTACTACTGCGATGGATTTAAAATATCCCCGTCCTTCGACCTCAGAGATGCTGTTGGAATCTTCTTTGAAGCATGCAAAGTTTCTGGGATTTGATACGCATTTAGTAAAACTGAGAGAACTTAATTTTAGACACTGCGAAGGATTTTATTCTAAAAGCTCACATGCATGCATCTGGCCTTGTTCGATTACCCAATTAGATCCCAATGATCAATTGGATCAAGTCTATGAAGATTTAGTGCATTGGGCAGATATCATTCTCATTGCCACTCCCATCAGATGGGGGTCTGCGAGCTCGCTATATTTTAAAATGGTGGAAAGACTTAACTGCATTCAAAACCAAATCACCATTCATAATAATCAGCTTATTTGCAATAAGGTTGCAGGATTTATTATCACCGGAGGTCAAGACAACGTTCAAGCTGTGGCCGGCAGTATGATGGGATTTTTTTCGGAAATAGGATTTCATCTGCCACCCTTTCCATTTATCGCCCACTCTTTAGGTTGGAGTATGGAAAATATGGAGCACAACGTGCGCTATGTTCAACAAAGTAAAGTCCTCGTTGATGCAGGAAATGATTTAGTAAATCGCTGTGCGACTTTGTCCCACTCTCTTATTGCCGCAAATGCCCCGGGCACCTTGCAAAATCGAGCAGGACGAAAAGCCTTTAATACCAGGGACCATGAAGATGATCCCAATGTGAATTCTCAGATCTAATTGCTAAGACCAATAAAGAAAGATCTTTCGGGAGTTCCGTATCCCAAAACTTCTTGATATTTGCGATCGAAAAGATTTTCGATTCTACCAGTCAGTTTGATATCTTCTGAAAACTTGTAACTTCCTTTTAAGCTTACAACGTCATAGGAACTATTTTCAGTTCTTGCAAACGTGTTCGGATCGACATCCGCGCGGTCACCTACATAGCGGTATTGCAGACTACCTTCCAACAAATCATGAGTATAGATCGCGGAAACAGAATAAGCATTCATCGGTCTGCGCAGAAGACGCAAGTTCGTGGTGTTATCTTTAGTTTCAAGGTAAGTATAATTAGCCTTAACGGAAAGACTATTTAAGATTTTATACCGTCCCTGAAGTTCAAAACCTTCGCTTTGCGCTGAAGCAATGTTTTTGTATTTACTAGAAACTGTATCAAAATCGATCAGATCATCATAAAAAGTTCTAAATAGATCAGCAGAAAATTCGAAGCGTTCGCCAAGCTGTTGTTCTAAGGAAATATCAAGAGCTTTTCCGTCCTGGGATTTAAGCCCTAGATCGCCATAACTTGAATAAAGCTGGTATAAGCTTGGATTCTTAAATCCGGTGCCGTAAGTAAGTCTAATTAAACTATCAGTGGCTACTATTCTGCGCCCCACTGAAGAACGTGCTGAAACGGCTTGGCCTTTTTCGCTCTGTTGGTCGTATCGAAGACCTGCATCAAATAACCATTGGTTGTCATCGTAGGAATAAAATAAACCTTCTCCCGTATTCTTTAAATGCTCCCGAGCAAACGGAGTCGCAAAGCCGCTATAGTTTGAATAGCCTTTTCCACTTTCATCTTGGTA
The DNA here is from genome assembly GCA_041888585.1 of Bdellovibrio bacteriovorus. Taxonomy (GTDB): domain Bacteria; phylum Bdellovibrionota; class Bdellovibrionia; order Bdellovibrionales; family Bdellovibrionaceae; genus Bdellovibrio; species Bdellovibrio bacteriovorus_I. The sequence continues at coordinate 3,330,464 of CP168971.1, forward strand.
GGAAAGAACAAATTTTAATGACTGGGTGCTGGTCGGCATCCATTCATGGGTTGTTTCGATTTGTTGTAGTTCGCTGATGAAATAGTTTTCTGATACATCCGCGTGGACTGAGTCAGTTTCATTTTCGTCAAAGCGAGTCACTTCAGAAAACGTAAAACTTAAAGATGAACGAAGAGTGTTTGAAAAGAAATGGTCGACGCCCGTAACACCGGTGATTAATTGCTTAAATACGGCGGTCGAATTTGGATCATCACCTTGGGTCCCACCAGCGTAATCAAGATCCACATCCGCTTGTGAGTAGCGCAAACTTCCTACGATCTTTCCAGTTTCACTTGCGTGATAAGTAAGTTTAGAAGAAACCGTCCCAACTTTCGCACCATCTGCTTCGGTGTTACCTTGGGATTTATCTGCAGCAGAAAAACCTGCAGTCTGAAAGCCTTCAACGCCTATCGAATAGCCCACGTGATTTTGTCTTCCGGAAATAGCAGCGCCTGCTCTAAAAGTCTCATAGCTTCCAGCCTCAGTCATAAATGAGACTGCGAAAGGACCTTTTCCTTCTTTAGTTATGATATTAATCACTCCACCCATGGCGCCGCTTCCGAAGCGCACACTTTGTGGGCCACGATGAACTTCAATTCTCGCAATGTTCACTGATGATAAAGAAGAAAAATCAAATCCACCGGATGGCGACATAAGTTCGTTGGCTCTAATCCCATCAATTAACACCAAGGTGTCTTCAGATCGTGCTCCACGAATGAAAATTGACGTTGTTTGCCCCACCCCGCCCTGTCTTACGACTTCAACACCGGGTACGTCGCGCAGTAAATCTGCGACCGTGGACTTATTCTGCTTTTTGATTTCATTTTCATCTAAGACCGTAACCCAAGATGATGTGTCTGCGGATTCTTCAACGATACCTGAAGATTCCACGACGACTGTTTTAATTTGCGCGTAAGTTGATAAAGAGCCCAATAAGAGGCCCACGACGACGATATTTTTCATCCTTGCTCCGAGGTTGATTCAAGGAGGCGATCGGACTTAAAGAGGACACCTCTTATCACCGTTGCGGCACAGTGCCGGAATGTACACACTCAGATCTTCATCGAAGTATATATTCACCGGGCTTCAGCTGATCCCTGAAATGTTTGTTTTATTAAGCTTGCTTTATATAAGGCGCACTTTCAAGGAACATACTAAAACTGGATTTCAGTTTTAGTGAAGAGCACAGGACAAGCCGGTGACTCACTCGCTCCTTGAATGCGTAACGGAAAGCCAACAAAGAAGTATTCCCCTTCAGGCACATTCTTCATGTCCAACAATTCAAAGATAGCCGCTTTTTCTAAAAGTATTTTATGAATCGGTCTTTCTGGAGACCCCGGTTTAAAATCTGATGATTTCCACGAAGTCCCGTACAGATTAAATCCTTCAAATCCAACAAGATACTGAGCTGCTTCCACCGACAGAGTTAAAACGTAATTGGGATCATGAAAGCCTTCTTCATTCTGCGGATAGAACTCGGAGGTTAATATAAGCTTGGTGCATTTTCCGCCGACCATCGCAAGCACTCGGTTTAGATTTTCTTCTAACTCTTGCCTAGTTACTTCCCAGTGATAAATCCCGTTTTTGGTAGGAAGTTCTTTATAGTTATTGCCTGGTAAACGAACCACGATAGTTCTGCCGAAATAAACCCCGGGATTTTTAAAATAGTGATCAATCCCATGGCCGTTTTCCTCAACATGAAGTTGGGCTTCCGCATGAGTTAAGCTGTGGGATTTTAAAATATGTTTATCGTAATTTACCGGAGGTAACTTCCCCGGTTGGATAGAATAAAGCTCCTCTTTTTCATAAGGAGTTCCTTCCATCCACATCCCAGGCATCTTCGTAGTGATCGGCGGCGATAAAATATAAGGCATTGAATGATTATCAATAGCGTGGAAACAGGAAGCAAAAGATAAAGCAATTTCGCGGTAGGAACTGTATTTAATTGTTGGGATTTTTTAAGGGAAAAAATGGTGGCTTGAGACGGAATTGAACCGCCGACACAAGGATTTTCAGTCCTCTGCTCTACCAACTGAGCTACCAAGCCACTGGATCGTTCAAAGAGACCAATGTGTATCTTTTGGCCTCTTTGATGTCAACAAGAACTGCGGTGGCAGCCCAGTTTATTCAAGGCGCGAGGAGAAAGCTGTACATCGTACCGCGCCGACGAGCAACGCGGAAGAAGCTGGGCTGACGCCGCAGTTAGGCTTTATCAAAAGCGTATTTTAGGTCCGCAAGAAGGTCATTTAGATCTTCAACCCCTACCGAAAGGCGAATAAGGGAGTCATCAATCCCCAAAGCCTTACGGTTTTCCGGAGGAACGGAGGCATGCGTCATGATCGCTGGGTGCTCAATCAAGCTCTCAACCCCGCCTAAGCTCTCTGCTAGGGCGAAAACATTTACGTTTTCCAGGAATTTACGGGCCGAATCCATTCCACCTTTGATGTAGAAAGTGATCATACCGCCAAAACCATGCATTTGTTCTTTCGCCAAAGCATGTTGCGGGTGGCTTGATAGGCCTGGATAGATAACTTTTTCAACTTTCGGGTGAGATTCCAAGAAACGCGCGATAGCCATCGCATTTTCCTGATGGGCTTTCATACGTAAAGGAAGGGTTTTCAAGCTTCTTAAGCACATGAAAGAATCAAATGCCCCTTGAATACCCCCCATAGAGTTACTTAAAAAAGCCATTCTTTCCGCAATATCATCACGAGAAGTAACGGCCACACCGCCAACCACGTCACTGTGACCGCCAATGTACTTAGTTGCTGAATGAACTACGATATCAGCACCTAACTCCAAAGGTCTTTGGAAGTAAGGGCTCATGAATGTGTTATCAACCGCTACGATGATGCCTTTAGCTTTTGCAATTGCAGAGATTTTCTTAATATCGACAAGCTTCAAAGTAGGATTTGTCGGTGTTTCAAGCCATACCATTTTAGTGTTTGGCTTAAGTGCTTTTTCAAAGTTTTCTACTTTTGTTAAATCAACAAAAGAAAACTCCATACCGTCGTGCTTAAGTACTTTATCGAACAAACGGAAAGTACCGCCGTACATATCATCCATTGCCACAACATGATCGCCACCTTTTAAAAGGTGCAAAATAGTTGTCGTCGCCGCGCACCCAGAAGCAAAAGCGAATCCATACTTTCCGCTTTCAAGACTTGCCATGCAATTTTCATAAGCTCTTCGAGTGGGATTGTGCGTGCGAGAATATTCCCAACCCTTATGAACACCCGGAGATTCCTGTACATAAGTCGAAGTTAAATAAAGCGGAGTCATGATCGCGCCCGTTGAAGGATCTGGAGCTTGTCCTGCATGAATAGCGCGAGTTTGGAAACCTAAGCCGTCAGTCATCTTTTTCATCTGAACACCTATTTTTTTAAATTTTTAAGAGCTTCGTCAGCAGTTACTACGCGGTTAAACGCATTTTTTGTGTCTTCTTCTTTAAGCAAGCCGTTTTCAACCATCCATTTATCGTTGAAAGCTTTGCTTAAATACTGACGACCGCTATCTGCGAAAATAACTACGATGTTAGATGGTTTTTCTAACTTCTCAGAAGCTTTGATTGCTCCAACTAGGGCTGTAGCACTTGAAGGACCCACTAAAATACCTTCTTCAGAAACAAGTCTGCGAGTCATCTCAAACGCCTCTGGATCACCCACGCGTACAAAACCATCATAAATATCTAGGTGTACGTTTCCTGGAAGCATATCTTCACCGATACCTTCGACCTTATAAGAGCCTGGAGGATCAACGATTTTTTTGTGATAGAAAAGGTCGTAAAGAATGCTGCCAATCGGGTCCGCGCAGATAACTTTAACGTCTTTATTTTGCTCTTTTAGATACTTTGCACAGCCCGAAAGAGTTCCCCCTGTACCAGCTCCACCTACAAGCATGTCGATTTTTCCGTCCATTTGTTTCCAAATTTCAGGTCCTGTCGTTTTATAGTGACGAGTCGGATTGTCGGGGTTGAAGAACTGGTTTGCTAAGAAAGCACCCGGAGTTTGTTCGGTGATTTTTTTTGAGACATTGTAGTGACTCATCGGGTGTTCTGGTTCAACCATTGGAGTGATAACCACTTGGGCGCCGTAAGCTCTTAAAAGTGCGCGTTTTTCTTCGCTCATCTTTTCCGGCATCACGAAGATACATTTATAACCTTTTACTGCTGCTGCCAGTGCCAGGCCCACACCTGTGTTTCCAGAAGTAGCTTCAACGATTGTACCGCCGGGTTTTAAATCGCCTCTTTTTTCTGCTTCTTCGATCATTGCCACAGCAACGCGGTCTTTAATGCTGCCACCGGGATTAAAATACTCCACTTTCGCGAAGAATTTATGTTTTGAACCTTTAGTAACGTTATGAAGCGCTACCATCGGAGTATTTCCGACAGTTTCCAAAATGGAATCGTAGATTTGTGACATGATAAACTATCTTTCTAGATCTCTTCTTCTGTTGGATCGAAGAACGACCGAGTTCATGGACTGTAAAACTGTATTCATTTGAGTCAATGGGTCCACGGAATAGGTAATACCAAGCTCCGAAGTCAGTTGTTTAACGAGCTGGCGGCTAGGTTGATCTTTCATCAACTCATCCACTAGTTTTGTTAAAGCTTCCTGCTTTTTATCGGGCTGTGCCATAGCTATCCTCCAACAGCCGCCACTCTATCACCCCCCTCCCAAAGAGTGAAAAAAATTTTGCAGAAGAGGCCCAAAAAGGAGCATTAAAAATGCGGGAAATTGGAATAATAAAAGAGGGACCATCAAAATAAATGGCAGACGGGCAATTTTATTGGTCAGCTCCTCGTGACAGGCCTCAATGATCTCTTCTTCAAGTCGCAAAAGCATATTGTGAATCGATTCACCTTTTAATCCGCGTTCTAAAACCTGCAAAAGGGTGCGGCGATGGATCGATGATAGGCCTTGAATGCAGATTTTAGGGTCTTGACCCTGCTGTAATAACGCCAGCCAGCGCGTTACAACTTCCGGAAATTCACCTTCTGATTTTTTTAGATAAGTGTGAATGCCTTGTTTGACGGAGTGACCCTTTTCAATCGCTCTTTTTACGCTCAATAACAGTTGTAACGGCGGTGCTACACCTTCCATTTCATCCTCCGACCTACTGAAAAGATGAAAATTAGCCCACCTGAAAAGATTAAAGCGGAAAAAAGAATCAAAAAACGATGTTGATGGAATCCAAATTGCGTAATTACAAAAGTTATTAACGCTAAAAAAAGCACGGTGACAATTATCGCCTGCATCTTCAGTTGCTGCGTTACTTGTCCGGACCTACGTCGAAAATCTTCAAGCATCTTTAACTCTCTTCGAAGTGCGCGAACCTGTTCCACACAGCGTGTTCCTGAGCGATCAATTTCTAAAATCTCTTGCCGCAAATCCTTGAGCAGTGCGGATTTCACGGCGATGACATTTTCCGACATCGCTAAAGATTCGTACATTTCCATCATCTGATGGCGGATCCAACCATCTTGAATTTCAATCGCGCTTAACAAAGAAATGCGGAAAGATTTTCCTGTCTGCAAGCTTAGTATCACGCTATCAAGCAGCGGAATAAGTGCTGATCGCAATCTTCTTAATAAGAAAAAACGCAAAATATCCGGAAAAAACTTTAAAGTTATCAAAAGAATGCCGATGAAAAGCCAGAGTGAGGGTGCGGATACTCCACTTAATGTGATTAAAGCGATCACAACAAGGTTCAAGATCGAAAGAAATCGAACCAATTGTTGAGAGAACGCAAAATCTCGCGCGATCGAAGTGATAGATCGATCAATTAACGAGTATCCGAGCAGCGAAATCGAGAAAAAGATAAGCATGGAACCACCTTCACGGAAACTAGCGCTCGCAAAAAATATGCAAGGTAAATTTTTTGTTGACCGCGCTGGTCAAATTGTGAAGACTTAAGGAAGTAAAGTTTTTAAGTTAGAGAAACAACAACAACGTTTGCATCCTAGGAGGAGCACATGGCAAAGAAAGCAGCAAAAAAAGCTACTAAGAAAGCAGCTAAGAAAACTACTAAAAAAGCCGCTAAGAAAACTACAAAGAAAGCTACTAAAAAAGCTTCTAAGAAGTAATTCTTACGGAACTAATTTAGTTCTAAAAGAAAACCCCAGAGGAAACTCTGGGGTTTTTTTATTCCCAAAACCCGCTCCCACAGCGGATTCCAAGGGCTAGATAAAAATTAAAAAGACCCCATTTCTGGAGCCTTTGATGTTTGCCACTGGGCTTTTAGATTATCTTAGAAATAATAAAGAGCGCCGACAGAACCATTCGGGATAAGCATCGATCTGCTTACCTCATACATCCCGGTTAACTCACCATAAAAAGACATTCCGGCCAACTCTCCAGAAAGCTGGTTGTATTGAATTCCGAAAGACGTATTTATAAAGTTTGTGCCGAATTGACCGGATTTCTTTTCGTTTGTTGTTAAAACTCGATCCAGGATGTCTGAATTTCTAGTGCGCCCACCGTCAGAATTATACCAGCGGGAATATCCAAGAGTTGTATAAGGAGCTAAATAATCCCCTTCAAAGGCATGCTTCCATGATAATTGAAAAGCATCGTAGCCTGGACCTTGCCCGAAACTTGCTAAAACACCATCAGCATCTTCAAAATTAAGTTCCAAATTAAGTCCGGCCATTCCCGATGATCCGCCAAAAAAGAATCCGGCACCCACTTTTCTGTGGTCACGCATTTTTAAAGTCGAAGCATAAGAAGTAGAAAGACGCTCATCCCGCATATTTTGGCTGTATTCGGATTCGATGGAATGAGCTTTTTCAGAGACTGTATTTGCATCGGCACTCAGACTTACTGAGGCTTGCGCTTGAAATGCGCCACTTAAAAACAGAACTATTAAAGAACGAACAAAAAGTTTTTGCATTGCAACCTCCTGAAAGATCTATAGAAGGCGAGCTTTTACACCCTCTTCTTGGAAGAACTTTTTAAGTGCTTTTCCATCCAGCGGTTCCAACCTCCAAAGAAGTTTGTGAACAAGGTCGTAGGTTTCTTCCGCTTTTTTAGATCTCAAATTATCTGTCAAATAAACCATGTTATCGCTGATTTTGACCGCATTATCCAGCAATCTGGCTACTTCACGATTCTTAGTTCCCTTATCCAATAAGACAAGCGTCTTATTAAAATTCGTAGTCAATTTATCAAGTTGTTGGATCATATTTGTTATGGAACCTTCATTTTTTTCAACAAGTGCAACAATTTTGCCGGCCAATCCATAACTTTGCGAAATCAATTGATCAATTCTTGGAGGATCTTCACCGCGAACGAAATCTCCGCTATTAAATTCTGCTGCATCGCCACTACCTGGCGAGATTTCCAGAAACTTTTCCCCAATCACGCCCGCTAAGTTGATGAAAAATTTGGAATCTTTACGGACACTGGTCCAGGCTTTTTTATCAATCGTCACCGTTAAGCGAAGTTTCACCTCTTCGCCGTTTTCCATTTTGAACGAGGGATCAAAAGAAATCTTTTTTACTTTTCCAACTTTGATACCCATCACGCGTACTGGGGAACCTTCTTCGATACCGCCAGCGAAGTTGTACATCACATTTAATTCTTTGGTGTTAGAAAAAGGAGAGATGAAACCCATCAAGTAAGCAAAAACCACGATAAGTACCACAGATACAAGTGCCAGCAAACCAACCTTGGTTTCAACCTTCATACGTTCTCCTAGTAAAGATGACTAAAAGTATAGGATAAAATAAAATCAATCACAATAATTGCTATCGATGCCACGACCACCGTATTTGTTGTAGCTCGGCCGACTCCTTCGGCTCCTTGCTGACAACGAAAACCAAAATGACATGCTACCAGTGGAATGACTCCCCCGAAGCAGGCCCCTTTGATTGTCGCGAAAATAATATCTTTAAACTGCACAAAACGATGCATGGAAGTCAGGAACATCGATGGAGTGTAGCCAAGATAACTTTCGCTCACCGCCATGGCTGCAAATATACAAGTCATGTTGGCGATCACCGTCAGCATCATTCCACCCAAAACGCAGGCTAAGAATCTTGGAACAACCAGAAAATTGACTGGATCTATTCCCAACATTTTAAGAGCGTCAATCTGTTCAGTGATTTGCATTGAACCGACTTCAGAAGCGTAACCCGCACCGACCCTTGAACATAGCAAAAGAGCGGTTACTACGGCTCCGAGTTCACGAAGAATCAATAATGCGGCAAATCCAGGAACCATAGAGTCATTTTGAATCACAAGTTTCATGTGAAATGAAGATTCCAAAATAGTTACAACCGCAGCGAAACTTACGCAGAAAACGATGATAACAAGACTTTTATTGCCAACAAAATGCAGCTGTTCAACGAACTCTTTACGGCGAAATGGAGGAAGAAATATACCGGCAAAAGTTTCCGCAATAAGACTGATCATGAGCGGTAACCTCTTACCATCGTTAAAATGATTTCAGCTAAGAAGCTAGTCATCCAATCCATCACCACGATACAAATCATGGTAGTCACTGCTGTTGCAACAACTGCCCGGCCGACACCTTTTGCTCCGCCCGTGGTTGAAAAGCCTTTATAGGTACAAACAGTTGCTAAAACCACCGCAAAAGCAAAGCATTTAGTAAGTCCATTAAGAATAGAAATGGGATTAACAATCGTTGGAACATGGCGAAGATACTCTTCAAAGTTTACACCTGCAAAAGCTTGCCCCATCAACATTCCGCCGAACACGGACATCACAAGACCTGCACCTAAAAGAAAGAAACTTGAAACGATGATTCCAATAAATCTTGGTACGATGATTTCTTGCATGGGATCAGCTCCCAGACATCGAACAGCATCGATTTGTTCAGTCACTCGCATGGTACCAAGTTCTGCTGAAGTGAAAGCACCAACTTTTCCGCTTAACATGAAGGCAATTAATAACGGTCCTACTTCACGAAATGTACCGCTGGTTGCTAAACCACCAAGATATCCCAAAGCACCAAATTCCGTCATTTGCATTGCAAATTGCACGGTCATGATCGCACCCACGAAAAACCCTGCCATCGCAGTAGTAAAAAAGCTTTCTGCAGTGACTTTCCAAATTTGTTCAAAAACGTCGTGGGTTTTTAGTCTTTTCTTGAAAAGTGTACTTAGGATTTTTTGAAGAAAAAGGAGAGTTCCCCCGATTTCATCAAGAATAGAGATAAATTTGGTCATGCGCTAAGCACCTCAGAAAGGAAATCCTTAACCAGTGGGTGCTCTGATTTTTTCAATTCGTCGGGTGTTCCCAAAGCGACAATTTGGCCTTTGTCTAATACAACGATTCTATCTGCGATCGAAAGTGCGCAGTTCATATCGTGGCTAACGACCAAAGATGTTGTCTTTAACTCTCTTGATAAGTCTAAGATAAGTTGATTCACCGCTGTGGTTGTCACAGGATCTAAACCTGTCGTCGGCTCATCGAACAAAAGTATTCTAGGTTCAAGCGCCACTGTGCGCGCTAAACTGACTCGCTTTTGCATTCCATAAGAGATTTGCGCCGGTCTTTTTTGTTCAATTCCAGTCAGATGAACCAGCTTTAAAGCTTTATTCACCTTATCTTTAATTGTTTGTTCATCCAGCTGATAATGACGGCGTAAACCAAACGCAACGTTTTCATAGATAGTCAGCGAATCAAAAAGTGCAGGATGCTGAAAGACCATTCCGCATTTTTTTCGGATAGGAAGGTATTGTTCTTCGGTGAATTTTGAAACCTCTTGGTTATCAATCCAAATTTCACCTTCATCCGGAGTTAGAAGACCCACAAGATTTTTAAGTAGAACGGATTTACCTGTCCCAGATGTCCCCAGAATGAAAATGATTTCGCCCTCGCGGATTTTTAAACTTAATCCGTTAAGCACAGTTCTGGTTCCAAATCTCTTTACGAGGTTCCTGAATTCAATCACCAAATAATGGTGAGGGGTAAAAGATCACCGGTCAAGGATGAGGAGGCACTTTTCTGTAAAGAAGAATGATGATAAACGCTCCAGCAACGTAAATTGCACCATAAACCCAAGGTTCAAAGTTAGAAAATAAAATTTTTGAAATTAAAGCCGGGAAAAAGCCCAACGGATAAACATTTTTTTGTCCTAGTTCCTGTCGCAGATATTCTTCCAAAACAGTCAGAGGGCACATCATCCCAATAAAAAACTCAAACATCACAAACAGAATCATCGCAACGTGAATTCGTCTTAGCCAGCGAATGCGTATCCACTTCCAATGAAGTTTTGCGCCGATTAAAATCAATGGCACAGGCATAATTACGCAAACCACGTACAATAAATGAAAATAAAGAATAAGATCAGCCAATTGGGATTTAGACACTGACTGATATTCCCAACGGCTCACATACGGCGTCAGTAAATAGTTTCATGGTTTGAAATTAAGCAAAATAAACTAGGCCAGCGTTGTCAGAGGGCCATGCAAAAGTCCGCGAACGAACTGATGTACTCGAGGATCAGGATGATTTTGCGTTTGTTCCGGAGTGCCAGTAATAAGTAGCTGCTGATCAACGACCACTCCAATTCTGTCAGCCATTTGATACGCACGATTCATATCATTGGTGATCGCAACGACGGTAGAACCTTTTTCTTTTTTGAGTTTCAAAATCAACTCGATGATTTTTTTGGAAGTGATCGGATCTAAACCAGCAGTTGGATCATCATAAAAAATGATTTCTGGATCTAGTGCTAAGGCTCTGGCGATCCCTAAGCGCTTTTGCATACCGCCGCTGATTTCATCAGGGTACAAATCCCGCGCATGGGGAATACCTACGGCATCCAAAAAGTACTCTGCTTTTTTGGCGATTTCCCAATCTGTTGCTTTTGTGGTTTCACGCAAAGGAAAGCAGATATTTTCAATGCACGTCAAAGAATCAAACAGAGCATTTTTTTGAAACAGAATTCCCATTTTCTTAAGCAACGGCAAACGATCCTTATTGCTTAGCGTTAACCATTCCTTTTGTTCGATAAAAACTCTGCCATTCTGAGGGGTTATCAAGCCTGACATGGTTTTTAGCAGAGTCGTTTTACCCTGACCGCTCGGACCCACTATCACGAAGCTTTCACCTAGAGCGATATCAAGGCTCACGTTTTTAAGTACAACGTGGCTGTCAAAGGCGACAGTTATGTCTTTGAGGCTGATCATGCTCATGGTTTTTACGTCCAGTTCTTGCTCTTATCTCTCTAGGCACCGAGCAGTATTGGTTGTCTCTATATTCAATTTGATATTGAATGTGGCCTTCAACGCAAGTTTTAAATTTTTCCATTCAAATTGCAGCCTTAAGGAGATTTATCATGGCTCACAAAAGAAATAAAATTGCTGTCATTGGCGCGGGCTTCGTAGGCTCTACAACTGCTCACTGGGCAGCTCAAAAAGAAATCGGCGACGTTGTTATTCTTGATATCAACGAAGGTGCAGCGATCGGTAAATCTTTGGATTTATTCCAAGCAGCTCCAATTGAAATGTTCGATTCAAAAGTAAAAGGCACTAGCAAGTACGAAGACATTGCGGATTCTGATGTGGTTATCATCACTGCTGGTATGCCACGTAAACCAGGCATGAGCCGTGACGAACTTGTTGGTGTAAACGCGAAAATCGTAAAAGACGTTTGCGAAGGCATCAAAAAGTACGCGCCAAATTCTTTCGTTATCGTTGTTTGTAACCCGATGGACGTAATGGCTGTTTACGCAAAACAACTTCTTGGCTTCCCTCGTGAACGCGTTCTAGGTATGGGCGGTTGCTTGGATTCAGCTCGTTACCGCGCATTCATCGCTGAAGAGTTGAATGTTTCTGTTAAAGACGTAACTGGTATCGTTGTTGGTAACCACGGTGATGCGATGGTTCCACTTGTGCGTATGACTTCTGTTTCTGGTATCCCATTAACAGATCTTCTTTCTGCTGAAAAAATCGCAGCGATCGTACAAAGAACTAAAACTGCGGGCGCTGAAATCGGCGGTCACTTGAAAACGGGTTCTGCTTACTACGCTCCAGCTCGTGGTGCGGTTGAAATGGCAGAAGCAATTCTTAAAGATCAAAAACGCGTTCTTCCAGTTGCGGTTGAACTTAACGGCGAATTCGGTGTTAACGACAAATTGATGGTTGGCGTTCTTGCTAAAATCGGCGGAAAAGGTATGGAAGGCATCATCGACATGAAATTGAACGCTGACGAAAAAGCAGAGTTCGAAAAGTCGGTTGAAGCAGTTCGTACATTGGTATCTGCTCTTAAATCTGTAAACTAGTCGTAAGGAATTTAAAATGAATATTCATGAGTATCAGGCCAAAGATGTCCTCAGAAAATTCGGAGTTGCCACTTTAAAAGGTAAAGTGGCTCATTCTCCTGAGGAAGCAGTGGCTGCTGCAAAAGAAATCGGTGGAAATCTTTGGGTTGTTAAAGCTCAAATCCATGCTGGCGGTCGCGGTAAAGGTGGCGGTGTAAAAATCGCGAAAACTTTAGACGAAGTTAATGACCTGGCTAAAAAAATGATCGGCATGACTTTGGTGACTCATCAAACGGGTCCTGAAGGTAAAGTTGTTCAAAAGGTTTATATCGAGCAAGGTTGCAACATCGCTAAAGAATACTATGTTGCCTGCCTAGTAGACCGTGCTACCGGAAGAGTCGCAATGATGGCTTCTTCTGAAGGTGGTATGGACATCGAGGAAGTCGCTGAACACAATCCAGATGCGATTAAAAAAATCGACATCGATCCGGTTGTTGGTTTAGCTGGATTCCAAGCTCGCGATTTGGCTTTCCAAATCGGTATGGCACCAGAAATCGTTAACAAAGCTGTTAAATTCATGACGGGCCTTTATAACGCTTTCATCGCTACTGATTGCTCTATCGCTGAAATCAATCCGCTTGTTGTGACTAAAGAAGGCGACGTACTTTGCTTGGACGCGAAGATGAATTTCGATTCAAACGCTCTTTACAGACACCAAGATATCGTAGAGATGCGCGATTTGACTGAAGAAGATCCCTCTGAAATTGAGGCTTCTAAATTCGATCTAGCGTTCATTAAACTTGATGGAAACATCGGTTGCTTGGTGAACGGTGCGGGTCTTGCGATGTCTACTTTGGACATTATCAAGCTTCACGGCGCTGAGCCTGCAAACTTCTTGGATGTTGGCGGTGGCGCTAATAAAGAGAAAGTTACTGCAGCTTTCAAAATCATCCTAAAAGATCCAAACGTAAAAGGCATCTTGGTAAACATCTTCGGTGGTATCATGAAATGTGACATCATCGCTGACGGTGTGATCTCTGCTTCTAAAGAGTTGGGTTTAAAAGTTCCTCTTGTTTGCCGCCTTGAAGGTACAAACGTAGAGCTTGGTAAAAAAATGTTGAGAGAAAGCGGATTGAACATCACTCCTGCTGATAATCTCGAAGATGCAGCTAAAAAGATCGTTGCTGCGATTAAAGGATAAGTCAGATGGCAATTCTTATTAACAAAAACACTAAAGTAATTTGCCAAGGTTTTACTGGTGCTCAAGGTACATTCCACTCTGAGCAAGCATTGGCTTACGGAACTAAAATGGTTGGTGGCGTGACTCCAGGTAAAGGTGGCACGACTCACATCGGTCTTCCGGTGTTCAACACTGTGAAAGAAGCTAAAGCGCAAACGGGTTGCAACGCTTCTGTTATCTTCGTTCCACCTCCATTTGCGGCTGATTCAATCATGGAAGCTGTCGATGCTGATTTGGATCTTGTGATCTGTATTACTGAAGGTATTCCAGTATTGGACATGGTTAAAGTAAAACGCTTCATGGAAGGCAAACGCACTCGTTTGATCGGTCCAAACTGCCCAGGCGTTATCACTCCAGGAGAATGTAAAATTGGTATCATGCCAGCACACATTCATAAACCAGGTCGTATCGGCGTTCTTTCACGTTCTGGTACATTGACGTATGAAGCTGTTGGACAATTGACTGCATTAGGTCTTGGTCAATCAACTTGCGTTGGTATCGGTGGTGACCCAGTGAATGGAACTAACTTCATCGACGTTCTAAAAATGTTCAATGAAGATCCAGACACTGATGGTGTTATCATGATCGGTGAAATCGGTGGCTCTGCTGAAGAAGAAGCAGCGGAATACATTAAAAATCACTTCAAAAAACCAGTGGCAGCGTTCATCGCCGGTGCAGCAGCGCCTGCGGGTAAACGTATGGGTCATGCTGGCGCGATCATCAGTGGTGGTAAAGGAACAGCAGAAGCTAAATTTGCTGCTCTCGAAGCTGCAGGTTGCAAAATTTCACGCAGCCCTGCTGATATGGGTAAAACACTTAAGTCTATGCTTAAGTAATTTTACAAAGTATTAAAGCCCATTGGAACCCGCAGTCTGCAAACTGCGGGTTTTTTTATGTCTGAAATCCATTGCAAGAACACAGCTTAAAACTCCATCCCAATAATCTTATTCTGTAGTCATCTTTTCTTAAGGAGCTAGGAATGGAATTGGTTTCAGATGCATTTTCAAACAACGGTGAAATCCCAGCTAAGTATACTTGCCAGGGCGACGATATCTCTCCACCACTGCGCTGGCGCGATATTCCCACCGGAACAAAAAGTTTAGCTTTGATTGTTGATGATCCCGATGCTCCAGATCCAGCAGCCCCAAGACTGACATGGGTGCATTGGGTGGTTTATAATATTCCCCCGAATATTGACTCCTTACCTGAAAACTTTAGAAATTCTGTGCAAGGCCCGCAAGAAGGGATGAATGATTTTAAAAAGTTTGGATACGGAGGCCCCTGTCCCCCAATAGGCCGCCATCACTATCATCATAAACTGTATGCGCTAGATACAGTGCTTCCGGCAATGGTAAACGTGACCAAAAAGGAACTAGAAAAAGCCATGGAAGGTCACATTCTGGCTGAAACGGACCTGGTTGGTACTTATATTAAGCACTAACCAGCTCGTTGCTGCACGACCTTATGAATGTGATCTAGGAATTCAGGATACTTGTCACCGACGTGTGCGAAGGATTCTTTCTTTAAAACATAAAGATCACAGAATTGTTTCGCCACAACTCCCGCCGTACGTGGACCCTCAAAAATCAAAGCCATCTCACCAAAGAAAAAACCTTCGCCCAGAGTCGCAATAAGCTTGTCATCCTTAGTAAGAATATCCACTTGGCCTTTATGAATGAAGTACATCGCATCCCCTACATCACCCGCCTTAAAAACTCTTTCGCCGGGAACATAGACTCTGGTTTCTAATTCATTCATCAATTCTTCCACTAATTCGCGGCTGGCACCCTTTAAAAACGGCACTTTTTCCAAGATAGGCTTATTGATGTGAAAAATAAGTTCTGACTGAATTTTTTTAGGAAGATCTTCAATGATTGAATGATCCTGATAACCTTTTTTATTCTGCCACATATAGTGATAATAAGATCGCACTTTGGTGCGCATTTCATTGGGAATATGATGCGAAACCATGTAGGTTTCAATTTTATCTAAATTATCCATGTGATGTTCACGGGCTGCATCCTGGCGAGCCAACAAACCTGCAACGTTGCTTAGAATGAAGCCAAATAAACCGACACCGATAACTTGGACTCCGCACGTGAAGATCATTTGCGACATTGTCTTTGCAGAAATATCACCGTAGCCCACAGTCGTTAACGTCGTAAAAGCCCAATACATAGCTTTAACGTATTCAAACAATTTATCTGGATCAGGCCCGGCCGAACCGCTTCCCAAACCAATCCAAGCACATGCAGCAAGGTGAATCAAAATAGGTAACATCACAAATATCGGCACTAGGCGATAAACGATGGGCTGTAAGTTGTCGAACTGATCAAGAAAACTTTTGATATGTTTTACGTGTCGAGCTGCTAGTAAATTAAAAAGCAACAGACCTGAATAAGTGGTGTTGAATAGTAGCAAACCGAAAAGTGATAAAGGCATTAAACAAATCACGTCGCAAAGAAGACCCAGATTTAGCCAGCTTTGAAAGTCTTTGATGCTCTTTTTTGTCGTGGAAAAATAAAGATAAATATTTGCGCCCGCCACACAAGAGATCAGCAAATCGAACATGATTTCTACAGACGAGTCGGTCAGATAACCGATCAATCGCAAAGGCACCCAAAAGCCCACCAAGAACGCACCAATAACTGAAAAGACCTTCAACGTTTGTATTTTTCTCATGGTCTATTTTTCGGCACTAAAATCTGACTGCAAAAGGCTGGAAATTTGGGTCCCTAAATCAAATATAACTGGCCTGAGGTCATGGCAGTTTTTCGCATATACATTGCCTAAAATGTAGTTGTCAGACTTGGGGTCCAGGAAATATTCAAGGGTCCATGAAACAAGTCTTTGTGGTTCTATTTTTAATTGGTTTCGCACTTAACACCCAAGCGGCCCCTGATTGGTCTGAAGGGTTTGTGGTTCCTGAAGGCGGACGGCACAATATTTATGATTGGTCTGAGACTGATTTTCTAAATTATCAGCGTAATGGCAAAATCCACGCGCAAGTTTATCCAGTAACTATCACTGGAATGCTTCCACCTTATGTGCCTTTTAAAAAATTAATCGAAACCAACAACGGCAACCCTTTTAAAAATTGGATTCAAGGCCTTATTCAAAACGTCAGCGGCTATAAAACCTTCAATGACGTTCTTAAGGATTTGGGGCTGCATCCTTATCCACTTGAATCAGACAACGGCGTTTATGCTGTACCTTATCCACAAAATATTCGCCCTGAAGATTTGATGGGATTAGGAATTATCGAACGAAATGGCGCCAAGGGATTCACCTTCAGCTGCGCCGCCTGCCACTCTAGCAATCTTTTCGGAAAAACTGTTTTAGGAATGACCAATCGTTTTCCAAAAGCCAATGAGTTTTTCATTAAAGCCAAAAGTGTGATGGCGGTTACTGATCCGCATATTTTTCAGTACTACACGGGCGCTACTACGGCAGAGCGCGAACTTTTAGCTGAATCAAAAAACAACCTGCGCTTTGTTGCTTTAAAACAGCCCATTGCTTTGGGATTAGATACGTCCTTAGCACAAGTTAGTCTGTCGCTAAATCGCCGCGCTGAAGACGGATATGCAAGTTTTAGCGAATGGTTTGCGAAGTTCCCCCGTCGCGATGCCTTTTTAGACAATAAACCAGCGGACTCAAAACCAGCTGTTTGGTGGAATTTAAAATACAAAAACCGTTGGCTGTCTGATGGTAGTGTCGTTAGTGGGAATCCGATCTTCACTAATATTATTTGGAATGAAATTGGCCGAGGCTCTGATTTAGTCGAACTTGAAAAATGGCTTGATGAGAATTCAGATATTATCAAAGACTTAACCACCGCGGTGTTTTCTAGTGAAGCTCCCCTTATTACCGATTTCTTCCCTGCCGAAAAAATAGATATCGGTCGAGCTAAAATTGGCGAAGGCATTTTTAAAGCAAACTGTGCAAAGTGCCATGGTAACTACGATAAAGCTTGGAATGAACCAGGATCAGAGCATTTACCTTTAGTGGCGCAGTTAAAAACAACGAAAGTACGCTATAAACAAACGACTCCAGTAGTTGATGTTGGAACAGATCCTTATCGCCGGTTAGGAATGAAATCCCTTGAGCAATTAAACAACCTAGAGATTTCAAAGAAGAACAACATTCTCATCAAAGCTCAAGAAGGCTACGTACCTCCGCCTCTTGTTGGAATCTGGGCTCGCTGGCCTTATTTTCACAACAACTCTATTCCAAATCTTTGTGCCCTATTAACCCCAGCCGCTAAAAGACCTGTGGCTTATTATTCCGGTGATGCGATAAATCCATCCACTGATTTTGATTTCGAGTGCAATGGTTATCCGCTTGGAAATAAGACGCCAAAAACATGGAAAACCGCTGAACACCACTTTGATACCCGCAAAAAAGGAATGGGGAACATGGGTCATGATGAGCGCATTTTTGTCAAAGACGGCGTGGAAATTCTATCGCCCGAGGATAAAAAGAACCTTATTATGTTCTTACAAACTCTTTAGGTTTCAATAACTTAAATAGCGTCGCTTTAATTGTTGTACGGGTAGTTGTTTAAACTTTTTGCAGTTTAGAAATTATTCCTTCGGGACAAGAACTTTCTAAGAACTTAAAAGGCCCATGTTAAAACTAGGGGCATGAAAAAGCTTGCTGCCTTCACTGCAATTTTGTCCTTGTTAGTCACAATCACTGCTGCGGCCGAAGAGTTCGCGTATACCCGCGGTATGCTCATGGCCTTTGATACCCGTGATCACCAAGCTTGTGAGATGGCCACTCTGCGTGTAAAAGGCATGGCACCAAAAGCAGACCTTAAGGCCCTGTGCGCCCAGGACGGCAGAAAACCTATTTCTGTTATTCTTGTTTCCACCCCTATATCAGAATTCGATTTTACAACCGAAGATTTAAAAGCAAAAAAAGGAAACAGCCTTTCCATCAAGCTCAGTGATACTTCTATTATCGATCAGGAAACTTTTATTTTAATATCTGATAACGATGAGCTGGATCACACTTTAAGAATTATGAACTATAAAAATACTCAAACCGTGGCGCAAATGAGAATGGCCGAGCTGAGTGCTTTAAAAGTTTTAAATTATAAGGTGTTCTCTGTGCCTTTCGTCCTTCGTTCTAAAGGTAACAAAGTTGAGACTTTAAATAAGTTCGCTAAGATGCTTGAAGATAAAGCTGTCAGCATTGGCCAAAACATAGAAGTGAGCTCTGAAGAAGAGGAACTCTTCACCGTGAGCGGCAATATGTTACCGAGCATTGTTAAACTTCTTACAACCATTAAATCCATATCGGTCGATTTGCCTAAGAATTGTCAAAAGGGTTCAACTTGTAAAAGTGATAAGGGCTTTGGCTTATCTATCGCCCTTAAGTTTCGATTTTAATTCAGTTATTATTCGGTTTTTAATGACCTTCCGTGGCAAAAATTATTGACTCTGTCCCGCTAAGAGCTTATCCAAGAGCCCTCATAAAAGGGACGCTAACATGAAGAGATTATTCATCTTTATTCTTCTCATTGGTTCAACAGCAATGGCTGGAAGAGTTGATGAAATCGGTATTATGGCAATGGAAGACGCTGAGTTCACTTTGGGCCTAAACGCCTTTATGAACTATGAAGTCACATACCAAGATTTCACGACTCCAGAAAAAGAACATGATCTAGCGGTGAAAACCGAAATCACTTTAAACAAAGTGGACGGAACGAAGCATGTGTGGACATGTGTCACTCAATTCGTTAAAACTCCCAAGTTCTTCGAAATCACAAAAACAGACTGTTTATAAATAAGGAGATACCATGGCTATCGAACAAACATTCTCAATCATTAAGCCAAACGCGATGAAGAAAAACGCTATCGGCGACATCATCAGCATGTTTGAAGCAAACGGCTTGAAAATCGCTGCTGCTAAAATCACTATTCTTTCTAAAGCTAAGGCTGAAGAATTCTACGCTGAACACAAAGAGCGTCCTTTCTTCGGTGAACTAGTATCTTTCATGACTTCTGGTCCTGTTGCTTTGATGTGCCTTCAAGGTGAAAACGCAGTTCTTAAAAACCGCGAAATCATGGGTGCTACTGATCCTAAAAAAGCTAACGCTGGAACAGTTCGCGCTAAATTCGGTGACAACGTTGGTGAAAACGCAGTTCACGGTTCTGATAGCGCAGCTTCTGCAGCTCGCGAACTTGCTTTGTTCTTCGAAAAACATGAGATCTGCAACGTATAGTTTTTAAAACTAAGATACAGATTTTTGTTTCTTAATAAAAAAGGGAGCCACAAGCTCCCTTTTTGCTTCTATGCTGGATGCATATTTCATCGCCGGGTAAGGGATTTTAAGTGTTAAGCCGTGGTTCACAAATTAATGTCACCATTGAAAAGATGGCCATCGGTGGCGCTGGTATCGCTCGTCATGAAGGAATGGTTTTATTCATTCCCCTAGCTGCACCAGCTGATGAACTTACGGTTGAAATCACCTTAAAAAAGAAAAATTTTGCTGAAGCGAAGATAGTTAAAATCCTTAAACCCGGACCGTCACGCAGAACTCCGCCATGCCCTGTAGCCCTTGTCTGTGGTGGTTGCAACTGGCAGCAAATCAGCGAAGAAGAACAACTTGTACAAAAGGAAAAATTGGTTTTTGAAACAATTCAAAAATTCAATCGTGGCATTGAGTTTGAATATCTTCCGATAAAGGCAAGCCCGCGCAGTTTACGCTATCGCAATCGCATTCAGCCTAAATTTAAGAATGGAAACTTTGGATTTTTTGCGCGCAACTCTCACGCGATTGTGAACATTAATGATTGTCCTATCACGGAAGTTGAGCTGACAGAAAAATTTCCAGAAGTTCGAAGTTTCGCTGAAAAGAAATGTTCACAAGACCTTTTGAAATTAGAAATGTATATCGCAGAAGAAGGCGATATCCGCTATGGATTGATCACTGAAGAAGACGATGGCGTTGGATTTTCCCAAGTAAACCGTTTTCAAAATGAAGACCTTGTTTCCACAGCCTTAGAGTGGGCTGGTGATTTTTCTTATAAAACGGTTTTTGATCTTTACGCTGGCTCCGGAAACTTTACTTTCCCTTTAGCCTCAAAATATTCCATCGCCCATGTTATTGGCGTAGAGCTGAATCCAAAACTAGTCGAAAGGGCTAAGTCTAGGATCGGAAATAAGCCCATTAAGTATTTTCTTTCCGATGTGGAAAGTTATATGAAAAAGGCGGTCATCGGCCATGATGATCTGGTAGTTTTAGATCCTCCCCGCGCGGGAGCAAGCGAAGAGATCATGAAAAAGCTGGCTGAAACCCAGCCCCGAAAAATTATTTACATTAGTTGCCACCCTGTTTCCTTAGCTCGTGACTTGAACTGGCTTTTTGCCTGGGCACAGAAGCTAGGAAAACGCTTTAAACTCTCTCGCGTTCAGACGTTCGAGATGTTTCCACAGACCGACCATGTTGAGACTATTGCTGAGCTGGTGGTTGACTCTTAATCCTCTAATGATACCTTTTTATTCATGCGTAAATGGATTATCGCTATAAGCTTGCTTTCACTTTTAGGCTGCGCCAGTCAAAGTAAGCAAAAAAAAGAAAAAGCTGAACTATTTTTAAGAATGGGTATCTCCCAACTTGAAAGTGGCAATTACCCTTACGCCCTAAGGGACCTTCTAAAAGCCGAAGAGCTTGATTCTGACAATGCCGTTATTCAAAACAATTTGGGACTAGTTTATTTTTTCAGAGACCGTCAGGATCTGGCGACCAAACATTTAAACAAGGCCTTAGAGATTGATCCTAAATATAGCGAAGCCCGCAACAATCTTTCTCGTGTGTTAATTGAAAAGGGCCAATTTGCCGAAGCCGAAAAAGAACTTAAAATAGTTTTAGATGATTTAACTTATCCAAACCCGGAAAAAGCCTACATCAATCTTGGTCTAGCAAAGTTTAATCAAAAGGATTACACGGGCGCACGAAAAAGCTTTATGAAGGTACTTGAGGGTGCCCCTGATGACTGCATTTCAAACACCTATATTGGTCGCAGCTTTTTTGAAGCCGAAGAGTACCAACGTGCGAGTGAAGCGCTGGACCGCGCCATCAGCTTCTGCCAAAAAAGTTTGTATGATGAGCCTCATTACTACAGCGCTTTAGCGTATTACCGCCTTGGTGAAAAATCTAAATCTCAGACGCGGTTTGAAGAAGTAGTGAAGTATTATCCTAACGGCAAATACCGTGATAAAGCTAAAGGCATGTTAAGTTTGCTTCGAAAGGGACATTAATGAAAAAGACCGGTGAAATCTTAAGGAAAGCACGTGAAGAAAAAGGCTTATCCCTACACGAAATCGGCCTTTCCCTAAAAATTAACAGCAAAGTTTTAAAAGCAATTGAAGAAGCCGATGAGGCTCATCTTCCGGCAAAAACTTTTTTGCGCGGTTTTGTGCAAAGTTACGCTAATTTTTTACATTTAGACTCTGATAAGGTTTTAGAGATCTTTTACGAAGAGATGGGTTCTACAAAACCAAAACCATATATTCGTCCAACTGATACGCCGGCACCTGCTGAAACAGTGTCGACTTCAACGACGACGGCCACAGCTCCGGTTTCTGAAACACCTGTAAAAGAAAAAGAAAGCATTCCTAAAGAAGCTCCGGCCAAAGAAGCTTCAGTCACACCTATTCGTGCGACTCCGCCGCCGTCAAAAAAATCAGATTTGAAGTCGTTAAACGAAAGCAAAACTACTCGCAACGTAGCTATTCTTATTGTTGGAGCAGTTTTGATCGGTCTAATTCTTTTCACTAAGAAAATGATCGATAAGTATTCTAAAGAAGCCGAAGTACCAAGTAATGAAGTCGCTGAAACAATGGAAGGCGCAACACCGGTTATCCCTGAAGCACAAAACACCACATCGGACGTTGATGCTGAAGCAGCAGCGGCCCCTAATGAAGGTGGC
The DNA here is from genome assembly GCA_041888585.1 of Bdellovibrio bacteriovorus. Lineage (GTDB taxonomy): Bacteria > Bdellovibrionota > Bdellovibrionia > Bdellovibrionales > Bdellovibrionaceae > Bdellovibrio > Bdellovibrio bacteriovorus_I. Next base: position 3,352,913 of record CP168971.1, read on the forward strand.
ATCAGCGCTTTAACCACACCAGCGGCATCACCAACTATTTCTACTCAAGCACCGAGCACAACAGCGACTGCATCCGCTACAGCGACAGCAGCGCCGACTGCAACAGCAACTACGAAGCCGACTGCAACACCCACGCCTTCGCCAGCACCTACTGCGACCGCAGCAGCTACGCCTGTTGCTACTCCTACTGCAACGCCGACGCCGGCCCCGACACCAACTCCATCCCCGACACCCAAGGAAGCTAAACCTGTAGAGTTGATAGTTGAGGCCTTGGATTCAGTTGAAATTGAATATTCTGCACCGAATGGAAAACCTCAAAAAATCAAACTGTCTGCAGAACAAGTTCATACTTTTAAAAGCAAAAGTGGTTTAAGAATTGGGTTTTCTAATGGCGGCGCCGTAAATCTGATTTTAAACGGAAAAGAAGTTGGCATTCCTGGAGACCTTGGTAAGCCAATTAGATTGAGCTACTAGTTTTGAAAGACCTTCGCCGAATCTGGCTTATCAGCTTATTAGTTAAATTAATTTTGTCTGCGTTAATTCCACTTAGCGCAGATGAAGCTTATTACTGGGTGTGGGCTCAGCGCCTGCAACTAAGTTATTTCGACCATCCGCCGATGGTCAGCTGGCTATTTTCGATAGGTAAATTCTTAGAACCATTCATGCATGCCGTACGTTGGCCTGCAGTAACTATGGGTCATCTGACTCTGGCTGTTTGGTATTTCATTCTTAAAGATAAAATCGATTTTGAGAAAATGAAGGTCTGGGTTTACCTGGCTTTATTTTCTCCATTACTGGGTTTTGGCTCCTTGATTGTCACTCCTGATTTACCGGTGATGTTTTTTTGGTCCTTATCCCTGCTTTTTGCGATTCAAGCGCTGGAACGAAAATCTCTAGAGAAATATCTGTTTTTGGGCGCAGCATTGGGCCTAGGGTTCTGCGCGAAATATCACATAGTTCTTTTCGTGCCCTGCCTTTTGGTTTACTTGTTCGTTGAAAAAAAATGGAAAGAAGTTCGACCGCTTGGTGTACTTCTGACGGTTATCACGGGATTAGTTTTCTGCGCTCCAGTCATTCTGTGGAATGTGCAAAACGACTTTGCGTCTTTTGAATTTCAGCTTAAACACGGCCTGGAACGACAGGGATATTCGCCTGGTTGGACTATTAGTTACGTTCTTGGCCAGATTCTTATTTTATTTCCGCTCATTGCCTGGGCCGCACTCAAGGCCAAGGTTCCGCAGCAACTAAGATGGCTGATCTATTTTGGTTGGGGCCCATTGCTATTTTTCTTTTTAACTTCGTTTAGAGCATTAGTTGAAGCCAATTGGCCCATCATTGCTTACCCTGCGATGTTAGCTTTGGCCCTTTTTCATCCAAAAATTCAAAACTGGTTGCGCTATTATGTGTTTTTCTGGGGAACTATCACAGCGCTAGTAGTTGCAACGCTTTTTGTTCCGCCGCTTCGCAAACTCAGCGATAAGGTGGCTGAGCCCTTTGTTTTCCAAGAACTAAGCACATTAACAAAAGACTATTATCCTTTGTACGCAAGCTCTTACCAAATGGCTGCGTCCCTCTGGTACTTTAGCAAAGTTCCTGTATTTAAACTCAAAGGCATCAGCCGTTTTGATTTTTTCGACACTCTTCCAGAGGCTATGCCGTCGCATAAAAAGTTTTATTTAGTTAAACGTCTTAGAAATGGTTTACCTTCGTGGCTTTCCGAACAACAATGGCAGTATCGAGAAGTAAAAAATATTTCTCCTGACTTTGTCGTGTTGGAATTTTATAAGCCATGAAATCAATAGTTATATTTTCATTTCTGTTGGTATTTTATTTCTTGTACGGATTTTACATAAATCAGTATGAAGTGGGCGTTATCCCCTCGCAAATCACTCGTGAACATGCACGAAGTTATAATGACTACAAGGGTGTCATCAACGTCCATACGGATCTAAGCAGCGGTTCGGCGTCTCCTCCATTTGTTATCACGTCTGCAAAACTTGCGAATTTAGATTTTCTATTTTTCACAGATTTAAATATTTTTGATATGTCGACTTCGGTTGAATCGTATCATGGAAACATTCTGGTTTTTTCATCCGGAAAATACAGTTATTTAGATTCGCGTTTAATTTATTACTCCCTCAATCAAGAAAGTATCGGCTCTAATCTTGGTGATGCCCAAGTTAAGCTTTCAGATCTGCTTTCGCAAAGAACCGGAGCGAATAAAGATTCACTGACAATTTTGGCCCATCCCTATAAAGCGGGTTATTCATGGAGCGGGGAAATTCCTTCAGGATTAGATGGCTTTGAACTTTTGAATTTAAAAAGTTTATTAAACCGGGCTTGGGATGAATCAAAACTATCCACCATTTGGAGTTTATTAATTTATCCTTTCAATCCACGTTTGGCTTTCATCAGACTTTACACCGAACCGACTGATGAGATTGCTTTGCTTGATAAATTAAGTACAAAACGAAAGATCTCTGTTTATGCTGGAACTGAAGCCTCTGCCAGAGCGATTCCTTTAGCAAATTATTTCATCCGTTTTCCGAGTTATAAAAGATCTTTTGAATTTATGAGCAACCACATTTTGCTTAAGTCAGAACTGACGGGAAGCTTTAATAACGATCGCGTTAAAATTTTTAACTCACTAAAAAATGGAAACCTGTACGTTGCTTTGGACATGCTTGGTGATCCCAAAGGGTTTGTTGCCACGCTTGAAGACGATGGCAAAAGTTATTTGATGGGAAGTGAAGCCAAGTTTTCTAAAAATATGAAACTGAAAGTCAGTTTGCCTGCGAAACCCCGCGATTTTTTTGAGATCGTGGTCTTTAAAAATGGTGAAGCCGTATCCAAACAAAACAACCCTGATGTTGAATATAACATCACAGAGCCAGGAACTTACCGCGTGCAAGTACGAGTCAGCCCGATGTTGCCACTGCCGGATGCAAAAAAATGGATTACATGGATTTACACAAATCCTTTTTACGTCATTCCTTAATTTGATTTTTTAATTTCTACCACCAACTGATCCTGGGGCTTTATTTGACACGCTAAACGCTCATGATCGGCAAACTTCCGGTCTTCGGCTATCTCTGTCTCGATCTCGTTTCTAGGCCCAATTCTTTCAAGCCCTTCAACAACATGAACTAAGCATGTTCCACAGGTTCCGTTGCCTCCGCAGGTGTGATTCAGAGGGATTTTATGGCGAAGCGCTACATCCAATACGCTTTGGTCCTTTTGACTCACCAAGACATCCGGGTGGTCAGGCAAAATGCTTATGGAAATTCCAGACTTAGGCTTCACGCTGAAGAACTCCTTTAAAGACCCACTCTTTAGTTGAATCAGCCCCTTCCATTTTGTATCAATAAATCCATGAGATTCATAGCTTTTGACTTAGAGACCACTGGTACTGTTCCTGGAGTAGATCAAATCGTTGAAATCGGAGCTGTGCGCTTCGTTGATGGCAACCCTGAGGCGATTTTCGCTACATTGGTTGATCCACAACGCCCTATTCCTCCTGGTGCTTCTAACGTGAATGGTATCTTTGATAACATGGTTAAGGGTAAACCCCTTATTGAAAGCATTTTGCCGTCCTTTGCAGAGTTCTGCGGTGACGACATCCTCGTTGCTCACAATGCCCCGTTTGATGCGCAGTTTTTAACTGCTGATATAAAAAAGTATGAATCTGCTGCACCTAAAGGTTTGATCCTAGATACGTTGCCAATTGCGCGAAAAGTGTTCCCAGGCTTACCTAACTACAAACTAGGAACTTTGGTTCAACACCTAAAAATTCCAACAACAGATTTTCATAGAGCTGAAGAAGATGCTTCTTATTGTGGTCACTTGTTTCATCAAATGATCAAAAGAATTTCTATCGGTGGCCAACCACCACAAATCGTAAACCTTGTGGCACTTACTGGAAAACCTGAAATGCGTTTCCCACAAATCGTGCGTCAACCAAAACAAATGGACTTCTTCGGCGTCTAATTTCTCGCAAAACAGAAACGATAAAAAAGAGTCAGCCCCTGGACCTTTCCATCGTTTAAGTCTGCGGAGCTATTCTTTAGCTCTATGAGCTATTGGATATCTACGGCCCCGGCCGAATGAGTGTTGAGACACCTTCAAAATCGGCGGCGCTTGCCAACGTTTGAATTCTGAACGCATCAACATAGGAAGTAGCCATTTATCGGTCGCATTCTTAGTAGGTCCGCACTTTTCAACCAGATCACTGACTGATTTATCAAGAACATCATATGGTGGAAGCGAATCCTGATCTGTTTGATTAGGTCGGAGTTCTGCCGAAGGTGCGCGATCAATAATCTCCTGAGGAATCAGTTCAGATTGTTGATTGTAAAAACGGGCTAGCTCATAAACTTGATTCTTTAAAAGATCTCCCAGCGGAGCTAGTCCGCCGCACATATCCCCGTAAAGCGTTGAGTAGCCAGCTGCATACTCACTTTTATTGCTAGTAGTGAGTAACAAACTATTTTCTTTATTTGAATAGGCCATCAAGGTCATGCCGCGAAGTCGAGCTTGCAGATTTTCATGAACTAAGCCGAAATCCTTGAGACCCAAATTCTTTTCTAAAGACTTTACAACATCGTCGTAAAGACCGCCTAGCTCTACAACCTTAAAGTCAATTCCCAGATTCGCAGCAAGATCCCTTGCTAAAGTTAAACTTTTTTCAGCATTAAAGGGACCTGGCAGCGCAATCGCTGTAACATTCGCAGGCCCCAAGGCATCGACTGCCAAGGCCGCGACCACCGCCGAATCGATACCGCCACTTAAACCAAAGTGAACTTTCTTTAAGCCCGTTTTGTTACAGAAATCGCGAATCCCTAGAACAAGTGCCCGGCGCAATTCTTCCGTTTTAGAAATCTTTGCGGTTGTATTCCAGGTTTCAGATGTTTTTAAGTCTATAACGTTGATGTCTTCATCAAACTGCTGGCACGAAAGAATCTTCTTACCGTTCTTATCGATAACAAAACTGCCACCATCAAAAATAATTTCATCTTGCGCGCCAACCAAGTTCACATACATCATCGGCGCCTTAAAGTGCTGCGCCGTTTTAGCTGTAACAAATTCACGCTGCTTCATTTTACCGACAAAATAAGGGGAAGCACTGATGTTGATAACTAAATCAACCTTCTGCTTTTTTACTTTCGTTAGTGGATTATGACGGTAAGGGGATTGCCCTTTTGCATTTGGCCAAGCCCAAATGTCTTCACAGATCGTGAGGAAGAATTTTTTACCCTTCCATGTGAAGTAATTTTTAGAAACATCACCCACTTCAATAAAGCGAGCTTCATCAAACACGTCACCCGTTGGCAAAAGCTGCTTATGGAAGAAGCGAGGCTTTTGACCTTTAGCCACAAAGACAGCGCTATTGTAGTAAGGTCTACCCATTTTTTCTGGGTTTTTAGTAATAAGACCGAAGATCACGCCGATATTGGCAGGAATTTTTTTTATGAGGTCTTTAAGTTCAGCCTCTTGTTTGCTGACGATTTTTTCGCGCTCTAAAAGATCAAAAGGATGATAACCAAACAAAGCGCATTCTGGAAATACCACCAGTTCGCATTTTCTTTGTTGCGCTTGTTGAACGAAGCTAAGAATTTTTTCTTTATTTGAAGAAAAATCACCAAGAACAGGATTTATTTGGGCAAGAGCTATTCTCATTCCACCAATATACGCCCAGAAAAGCCGTCTTGGTAGCCGTGCCAGTGATTAATTTCCACTTCTGGATACTTCCAGCAGTAGTAACCTTCACCATTATCGAAATCGGCCATCCATAAACCCTTAGGCGACGCGCCAAGCTTCTGCATCTTCTGCTGCCAACGCTCAATGATGGCATTGATTTCTTGTTCAATAAGCGCCACAGATGGATGAGATTTGTCAGAAAATGCTTCGATTTTATTTATCTGGGATTTTACGTCGCGAGAAGAATCATCAGTCATGCGGTAGATTAACGGCAGGAGCGAGCGTGCTTCCTGTAACGTGAATATTTTTTTGCGATTGATTTCAACCACATTTTCCAACTGAAGATCCCCCATCCGCAAGTTCGATGAGGGGTGTATCTATTAAAGCAGAGCTTGTTTCAACTAATTAAAGCAATGACAGACAACTTAAGAATTTATATGAAAAAAAGCTAAACGCAGGCAGTTATTTTTCTAAACTTTTCGACATCTGCAATGCCTGACCGCCAATGAAAATTACGAGTGCGATGATGATGCAGGCAATAAATAAATAACGTATAAAATTTCCAATCGTCAGCGGTTTCTCCTCTTGAATTTCCACTTTTGCTTCTGGTTTTTTTACGATTGTTTTTTTCGGCGGCTGAGTAATTCCATCACCAGTGACGATGGTTTTTCCTGTTCCGTCAGCTTTCTTTTCAAGTTTCTTTTTTTCTTCATCGGTTAATCCGGTAATACCAATAGAACGGATTTTTCTGCCAGGTCCGATGTACCGATTGTTGTTATTTGATGACCTAAAGAAGCCACCATTAGCCCCACCGTCTAAGGCAATTTCTACAACTTTACCGCTGGCAGCGCCAGAATCACCCTCTACACCTGATGAAGGACGACGACGCTGATTGATGTAAGAGCCACCACGTCGGGAATTTGAACCAGCATAGGTGCTGCCACCACTGCTTGATGAACTATCCGAAGAACTTGAATTAGAATCACCGGTGGATTTATTAGAGTTGCTGGAATTTGATCCGCTACCGCCACCCTTACCACTATTCACCGGAGGACGACCGGCCGTGAGTGTGGCATCTGCAAACTTCTTGTTACACTCGCTATCTTCTTCTACCGGAGAGTTTTGATTACCAAATGATGGAAGCTCGCCATATTCAAGCAAACATGCGGTGTACTTACCCATGTAGTTGTTGATGAAATCTCCGAAGGGCTTAAAGATTGAATTCATGATCAATAGCACGAGTGAAACTGAAATGATCAACATCAGGACATATTCAACCAATGCCTGACCTTGGGAATTCCCTAGTCTAGATGTAAATGGAGATTTCTTCACTCGTAAGAGCATTTAGGTCATAATACAGCATATGATGACTGGACTGTATTTCAATCGCTCTCTATTTACCTTGTTCTTGTCTTTTGTCTCATTTTTAGCCATTGGGCTAGGTGGTGCTAGCGCCATTGCGAATGAAACCCAAGATGAATTTGCAATCTTCGAAACAGCGCCGAAGAAAAAAGCAGTAAAAAAGACTGACGTTAAAAAAGCAACAGAAGCCAAACCTGCTCCAATAGCAACCCCTGCGCCTACACCAGTTGCGACACCAACTCCAGCTCCTACTACGGGCGCCACTCCCGTTGCTACTCCAGCACCAGCAAGCCCTGCTGCACAAGAGACTGTAGAACCAGTTCCAGTTAAAACAGAAACTGCGAAAGCAGAAGCTGAACCAATAAAAGCTCCTGCTGTTTCCACCGATAAATTCGAACAGTTAAAAGCTGAAATTCGTAAGAACCCTAAAGATGGAAAATTAATCACTGATTTAGCCGAAGAACTTTTCAAAAGAAAAGAATACGAAAAGGTCACGCTGTTACTTTGGAAACACATTGATAAGATTGACCGCCGCGGAATTATTCTTCTAACCAAGGCCCACGAACAGCGCAATGAACCCGCTGAAATGATGAGAGCCTTAAACGTTGAGCTTGGCAAAGATGACAAGGATTTTGAAGCTTACACTTTGATGGCGAAGGCTTATTCGATTCAAAGAAAAAACAAAGAAGCCATGGAAAACTATAAAAAGGCGGTGGAGCTAAATCCCAAATACGAACCCGCTTACGACGGTCTTATTGAGCTTTATCAGAAGCGTGAACCACCAAATTTATATGAGCTAAGAATTTTGTTTCAAGATATGATCGCGAACATCGGTCCCCGCCCGCAGTATTTACGCAAGCTGTGCGAAATTAACACGATGGATGGCACCTATGACGCTGCCATCACTACCTGTAAAGAAGCCATTGCTAAAGACGCTAAGGTCGCAGACCCCTTCGTCTATCTCGGTGTCTCGCAAAGAGCCAATGGCGACGATGCTATCGCTTTACAGACACTAAAGAAAGCGGCCATGGACTTCCCGAAAGCAGAAATCGCGCAGTATTACTACGGCCGCCTGCTTGAAGAACAAAAGAACTATGTGGATGCTATGCGCTTTTATAAAGCCGGTACGGAGGCTGACAGTAAGGCTGCGCGCTCTTGGTTAGGCTTAGCGACATCATCATTTGAAATTAGAAAGTATGAACTGTCTTTGATCGCATACAAAAACGCTTGTAAGTACGACAAGAAAAATGCAGTGGCCTTTCGCAAGGCCACTTCAATCTTAAGAAATGCTAAAAACGGTCAATGGATTGATAAGTTCGAAAGTGCTTCAGATACGTGCACGTTCTAGTTTTGTACTACGATCTCACCAACTAGGTCGTAATCTAAACTGTCGGTGATGTGGACTTTCACCATGTCACCAACCTCAGCCTGACCATCATTGATTAACACAACACCGTCGATATCAGGGGCTTGACCCCAGAAACGGCCTTGCAATAACAGATCAGTTTCCTCACTGAAACCTTCTACGATCACTTCGATTGTTTTACCAATAAAGTCGCGGTGCTTTTCACGGGAAATGTTTTGTTGAACTTCCATCAAAGCATCATGACGATACTGTTTTGTTTCTTCGTCAATTTGCGCTTCCATTTTTCCACCAGGAGTATTTTCTTCTGGCGAATATTTAAAGCAACCAACACGGTCAAACTGCTGGTCAGCTACGAATTGTAATAGCTCTTCAAATTGTTCTTCAGTCTCCCCAGGGAAACCAACGATGAACTGCGTACGGATCACTGCCTCTGGCAAGTGTTCACGAATGTTCATCAACGCCGTTTCAATTTCATCACGGGTCATTTTGCGGTTCATTGATTTAAGAACGGCATCATTCACGTGTTGCAAAGGCATATCAAAATAACGAACGATCTTAGTGCTGTTTTTGATAACTTGAACCATCTCTTGAGTGATTCCATCTGGATACAAGTACATCAAACGGATCCACTGCAAACCTTCAACCTGATCAAGGGCTTTTAGAAGCTCTACAGGGCTTTCTTTGCGAGTCGGATCTTTACGACGGATATCCCAACCATAATCAGTGAAATCATGGCTGATAATGATTAACTCTTTAACCCCGCCAGCAACTAGAAGCTTTGCTTCAGCTACGATGGCGTCAATAGAACGAGATTGAAGGTTACCGCGGATCAACGGAATCGCGCAGAAAGCACAACGCTTCATGCAACCTTCAGAGATTTTCAAATAAGCACGGTGACCTGGTTGAGAGTTCACGCGCGGAGTCGCTTCTTCCTGTAAGTATGTCGGAAGATTGAAGTAAGTTTTTTGCTTTTCGCCTTCGTCAGATTTTTTTAAGATCTTAGCGATGTTTTGGAATTCACCAGAACCTACGAACAAGTCAGCTTCTGGCAAGCCTTCAACTAGGTCTTCTTTATAACGTTGAGTTAAGCAGCCAGCGACTACAACCTTTTTGATTTTGCCTTCTTGCTTAAGGTCACTCATATCAAGAATGCGTTGGATGGATTCCTTTTTAGAATCTTCGATGAAACCGCAGGTATTTACGATAACTGTGTCAGCATCTTCCGCTTCACCCACAACTTGATAGCCGTCTTTCATTAAAGTGCCGGCCATGATCTCGCTGTCTACTAGGTTCTTTGGGCAACCAAGGGAAATAAAGTGGACCTTTTTGTTTTCAGCAGTCTCTTGTTTCATAGATCTGTCACCTGCGCATCTTTTGGCGGTTGGTATTTAAATAAACTGTTTTTAGCTTTGTTTAAGAACTTCACTTTAGAAAAACTCATCGTTGTTAAATTCCCGATGTCGTCTTTGTAGTTGATCTGATCTAAAGTGTTTGTTTTTGAATTGATCACGACTTGAAGATCCTTAACTGTCAGGTCTTCACCGTTTAAGGCTTTCACATCAAGCTTTACAGTGTCACCGACAGTCGTCTCTTTAAGAATTTTAAAATTCCTTTCAAGATCAGCACCCAGTAAAGATGCAATCAAAACATGGGAACGAGTTTTCTTATCGACTTTGCCTTTAGCAACTTGAACCGGACCGCCGAATTCTTTCGGAGGAGTTTGTTCGCTCCAGATAGTCGAGCCATCAAAAACCAAAAGAGTTTTTTCAGGCGTTGTGTTTTCCCAGCGGAACTTGCCATTGGAGACAAACATTTTTCCTTGGTACTTTGTTTCTTTACCTAGAAGTTCAGACTTCACAGACTTTTCCACGCTCATTTCCACAAGCTTGGAAGCACGATATTTCTTAGATACCTTTTGAAGAGCTCCATTTCCTGTTGCCGCAAAAACTTGCGCAGAAAAAGTAAGAGCTAAAAACAAGATGTTGAATTGTTTAAACATTCGGCCGTTATAACAGAGTCCTGGACGCTCCGCAAGAGAGGCCCCTTTGGGCTAGCACCCAAACCTCAAAATTTGCAGGGTAGCCCAAAGCTTTGTGAGCCGCCCTCGCTGTAGAGCCCGTAGTAAGGATATCATCAGCAAATATCCAAAGGGCTCTGTCTGATAAGTCGACAGTCTGTGTATAAATTTCATCGAGCTTCATCTCAATTAAAGCGCGATCCCCCCGGTCACCAAACCGTTGGTGAGAATAAGACTGCCTTTCTAAGCAAGGCATAAGCTGACCACCACTAGCCAGAGCTAGAGCCTTTGCCCATAAATATGCATGATCCTTGTTCCCCTTGAGGCGAGATGGAGCAGGCACTATGTATATGGGCCTATCCTGCGGAAGACTTGGCAGAACTTGCGCCATAAAACCTGTGGCGTAAAAGCGCCAGAACTTTTCCGTGTTCCCACCTTTCAGGTTTAAAAAAAGGCGGGATAAAGAGTCACTCTGTCCTGGATTCCAATAGTAATAAGCATGAATCTTTAAAGGAGCTTCGTAAATAGCACCCTTTGTACGTAAAAAACGAAGGGCCGTATAACAAGCGCTACAATGAACTCCGCAAGTTACGAAAAGTGATCCGCAATTCAGACAGCAGGAAAGGTGTTTGAGTAAAAATTGCGCAAATGATTTCATGTCCGATAGACCATGCAAAATCTTTGACAGTTATGACTGCCAGTCCTACAACTTTTGACATGAAAAAACTGAGTCTGATCCTTCTAGTATCATTGATGTCTTCGACTGTGTTTGCGGGACTTTCTGCGAAAAGAAAAAGTGGTGAAAGTTATTTCATCGCCCACATGCGCAACCTTACACTGAACATCAACCCGCCGATGGGTCCTTTTCAGACGCCACAGCAAAACGAGCCGTTCATCGCCGCTGCCACGAACGTCGTTAGAATGAAAAAGACACTTAAAAACATCGATGTAAAAGAAATTCCCGACCTGGGATCTTATGCCGATCTAGAGAATCACTTTAAAATTTTGCGCGATGAACGTTTCATCCACAAAGATCCAAACTTCCCTCGCCGTTCCACGTGGATGTATCCAGATGACGGCTGTTATGCCCGTGCTGAGCTTATGAAAAATCGTTTAATCAATAACCATATGCCAGCCCCTAAGAAAATATTCGTATTTGGTGATCTATGGGCGAATACGACAAATCACAAAAGCGGCATGGTCAGCTGGTGGTACCACGTTGCTGTCACTTACCGAGTTGGCAATGAGGCTTATGTTTTAGATCCTTCTTTAGAACCAAAACGCCCATTGAAACTTGCAGAGTGGAATAAAGCTGTCGGCGGCAATGATACTAAGGTTGAATATTCAATCTGTGAAGCTGACGCTATTGATCCTGAAAGCGACTGCAAAACACCTTATCACACACCTGCGCAAGAAGCGATGGACCTTCAAGAACCATTCTTAGAGTTAGAGTGGGATCGCTTAATTGAACTTAAACGCGATCCTAATGCTGAGCTAGGCGAATTCCCGCCATGGTTATTAGCTAACTAGATATTGTGATACGGAATTTTTTTGATAATCGTAAAGGCCCTGTAGATTTGTTCTAAGCACATCGCCTGGGCCATAAGGTGGTTCATCACCATCGGCGATAAAGAGACTTTTAAGTCCGCTCTTTTACGAACTTCCTCGTTCACTCCAAAAGCCCCACCGATAATAAAAATACAGCGTTTCTTTGAACTTCCCAGAATATTTTCAATCTTTTTTGAAAACTGAATGGAATCAAATGAAGAACCACGTTCGTCAAAAAGGACAACGTAATCATCGTTGTTTAAATTTTTAAGAATTAATTCAGACTCTTCGTTGCGTTTAAAGTCAGCGTCTTCGCGTGCTGACTTTTTCGCTTTCAGAACTTGGATATCAAAAGGAATAAAAAAAGAAATCTTCTTTTTGTACAACTCGCTTACTTCATCTGCCCAGTCTTCCTTGGCTGTAGCGAGATTGTACAAAATGAATTTCATGATTACTGAGCCCCTGGCTTACCAACGTATGGATCTTTTAGACCCAGATCTTTTCCGTCTCTCCATAGACCTTCAAGATTGTATTCTTGTCTTACGAAATCATAGAAAAGATGAATGATAAGTGGACCGTAATCCACTAGAACCCAGCGACCTTCTTCGATACCTTCAACACTTTGTGGATGAACGTTGTATTCTTCTTTCACCGATTGCACGATGTTTTCAGCCATCGCAGCCGCATGACGAGTTGAAGTACCCGATGCAATCAATGTGTATTCACTTGGTGCAGAGATTCCAGTTAAGTCAAATCCGCGAACATTGATGCCTTTTTTAGAGAACAATACATCAGCACAAAACGCAGTGAACTTTTGGAAGTCACCAATACGGTCACCGATGTTGCGGTATAGCTTTTGTTCTTTAATGTAAGATTCTACCGCTAGTGGAAGATATTTTTCCACTGGCTTACCAGTGCGCAAGGCCTTACGGACTTCGCTAGAGGAAACTTCGATATCACGCAAAGTGATGAATTGAATATTTCTGCCAGTGTTTAACTCGATAAAATTAAAGTCAAAGTCAGCAACTAGTGGCTTCAAGTATCCAGGCATTTCATCCAAAGATTCTGGAGTGTCATAACCAGGACGAGTGGTAACGATCAAATTCGTTTCAGCCAAAAGTTTTTGATAGTCTTTCCATTGAGAAAGTTCTTCAAACTTATCCGCACCCACAACTAAATATAGATCAGCAGCATCGTATTCTTTACGAAGGTTCAGAACCGTGTCGATAGTGTAGCTCATCCCGCCACGTTTCATCTCTTGATCATCGACAAAATACAGATCGCCGTATTGTTCAAAAGCCAAACGAGTCAGCTCAAGGCGCTGCTCTGGGGATGGTCCTTCAACTGGAGTTTTTAAAGGATTTTGTGCGGCCGGAACAACGTGAACTTTTCCAAGTCCCGCTTTTTTTGCAACCGTTTGGATTGCGTTAAGGTGGCCCATGTGAGGAGGATTGAAGCTTCCACCAAAAATACCTATTTTCATTATTCTTCCTCTTTCAAGATTTGACGAGCTAGCTCTTGCACGAACTCTTTAATGTTCTTACCAGTCACAGCAGAAACCGCATAGGGTTCGCTACCAGTAACGTCTTTGAATTTATTTTTGAGTTTAGAGAGCTGATTGTCACTTAAAGTGTCAATTTTATTAAGAACGACAAATTGAGGACGTGTTGCTAGAGGGAAGAACCCTTCTTTGTCCTGATTTTTTTCGTCGTACATTTTTAGTTCATTGTTAATGTCCATGAAATCATCAAGGGGATCACGACCTGATAAACCGGAAGCATCAACTAAGTGAATGAATAAACGAGTGCGCTCGATGTGTTTCAAGAACTGAATTCCTAAACCAACACCTTCGTGAGCACCTTTAACAAGGCCTGGGATATCCGCAACTACGAATGAAGAATAGTCACCAGCTTTAACCACACCAAGATTCGGAGTTAAAGTTGTGAATGGATAATCCGCGATCTTTGGACGAGCCGCTGAAATGCGAGAGATCAAAGTTGATTTCCCGGCATTTGGAAAACCAATGATACCGACGTCAGCGATAAGCTTTAACTCAAGCTTCACTTCGATCTCTTCGTTGTCTTCACCTGGTTGAGCGTGTTCAGGAGCTTGATTGATACTGTTTTTGAAAAATTCATTTCCTTTTCCGCCACGGCCACCTTTTAAAAGTGTGTATTCGGAAATGCCGGTCATATCGACGATGATTTCACCATCCATATTACGGATCACGGTCCCTTCAGGAACGATAAGAACGAAGTCTTCGCCATCCATACCGGATTTTTGGCGACCTTCACCCATACGACCACTTTGAGCGGCGTATCTTTTGTTTTGTCTGATATCGACTAGGGAGTTGATATGACGAGATGTGCGGATGATAACATCCCCACCTTTACCACCATTACCGCCGTCGGGGCCACCACGGGCTTGCATAGATTCGCGGCGAAAGCTAACACAGCCCGGGCCACCGCGACCAGAAGCTAAAGTGATTTTGACTTCATCAATGAATTTCATAACAGCACTTTATAACAAAAAAAAGGAGCCAAGACTGGCTCCTTTTTATGTATTGAAAAAATGTCTTAGTGCTTATCTAAAAAACTGATTAAACAGCTTTTGGATAAACGCTAACTTTGAAACGCTCTTTAGAGAAACGTTCAAACTTAACAAGACCATCAATTACAGAGTAGATCGTGAAGTCACGACCCATTTTTACGTTGTTACCAAGGTGGAATTTTGTTCCACGTTGACGAACGATGATTGTTCCCGCAAGAACTTTTTCACCACCGAAGCGTTTCACGCCTAAGCGTTTACTCTGTGAATCACGACCATTCTTTGTACTACCACCGGCCTTCTTACTTGCCATGACTAACCTCTCTTAGAAGAAATTTAAAAATTATGCTTTCTTAGAAGTTTTTTTAGCTGCTTTTTTCTTAGCGCCAGTTGCTTTTTTCGCAGTCTTTTTAACTGCTTTTTTTGCAACTTTCTTTTTCGCTACTTTTTTAGCCGCTTTTTTAACAACTTCTGCAGTTCCTTTGTTCGCTGCACGCTCTTTACGAGCTGCTACGCGAGCTTGTGCTTTTTCAGCACGAACTGCTGCTACGTCTACTACTTTAGCAGTTTCATCAGATTTAGCAGTTTTTCCATCGAAGGAAATTGCTTTAACGAAAAGCTCAGTGAACTCTTGTTTGTGAGTTGCGAACTTTCTGTAACCTTGACGACGCTTCTTTTTGAAGACGATTTCTTTTCTTGTTTTAGCTTGTTTTGTAACTACAACAGTTACTTTCGCACCTTTAACAAGAGGTTGACCAACAGAAGTGGACTCGCCACCAACCATCAATACGTCGTTGATTTCAAACTCTGCGCCAAGTGCTTGCTCAAGCTTATCGACTTGAAGAACATCACCAGCTTGAACTTTATATTGCTTACCGCCTGTACGAATAATCGCGTACATTTAATACCTCCAGCTACCCGAATTAAGCCAATGGTAAATGCCACCTTGCGATAGGCTTTGTCAACCTATTACGTGCTATTTTTTTCAGCTTTTTAAGGGAAAAAAGAGGTTAGCCTTAAGACCCCCCAAAAGCAATTAATTTTGCAGAATTTCGGGAAGGTCCAGTGTTGTCGACTATGCCAATAATTTCAGCATCTTAGGTAAGATCTATGGCTTCAAAAGTTCAGCTCGCCAAGAATCTCCAAGCTTAAACTGTGGATGATTCACAACGGCCTCAATCATTTTTCGGTGATCTTCGTAAGCCTTCTTAGCGCCTCGGTTTTCTGGATTTCGCGCAGCTATGACACGAAGCTCGTCCTTTTCACGTCTTAGTGCTTCAAAAACAGCTTCAGCTTTTTGATCTGACCGAGAAATCGAGTTTTTGCTGGCTAAAAAGTAGTCCGCTGCCTTGTCGTAGCGACCCGCGTGGGCGTTTAGTCCGGCGCCAACTAAATAATCGCGCTCAGATTTTTGTACTTTTGGATCTTTTATATAAACTTCATAAGAATCAGCCGCATTTCTATAAGAGGCTGTGGATTCATCAATCTTTCCGGCAACACGAAGTTTATCGGCTTGAAGGCGCGCTGTATTTGCATAGACGTGGGCTTGCTGGGCATTGCTATACATTCCTGCGATTCCTTGGCGCAAAAGCTGATCTCTTTCTTGATCGGTGAAACCAGCAGAGCGAAGAATTTCTGATTTCTCTCTTAAGTCAGCGGCTGAATAACTTCCATATCCACGACCGGTATCTTTTGCGACTTCGTGGGCTTTGATTAAAGCAGCTTCTTGATCAGGTGTTAGTTTGCGCCCGGTGATTCTTTCAGCCTCTAAAACCCGTTCCGCATTCGTTAATCTTGCGGCTCTTGCCAAATCCACCGTCGCTTCAGAAGCTTTTGCAGTTGGACTGCCAGCAGCTTTGATAATTTTTGCCAATTTAGGAGTTTTTGCCAAAATCCCCGCAGCACCTGCTGGATTCACGACAGAGAACACACCATAACAAACCATTTCAGCTTGGGTTTTAGCATCGTAACAAGCAAGCTTCAGTCCTTGCTTTTCTATATATTCTTTTCCTTTTTCAATAAGGCCTCTAGAAACGTCAGCAAGTTTTTTTAGGTCATCCTCGTTAACTTGATTTGTCTTCTTCATATAAATCCACACTAGCGGAGCTAAAATAGGATTCATGAGCATTGAGGTATAGGCCGCATTTTTTACTGATGAATTATAAACGTTGGATCGGCATTCTTCACTTTGCCAGCAAGCCTTGATGGCATCTGCTCCCTTTCCTGCAAGGTCAGGAACCGAAGAGACTGCATCCCAGAATTCTTTGGCGATTTCCACCGTTCCTGAAAAACAGCCTTTAAGTTGATCTAGGGATTTATTAGCCGCTTGATCACACACCGATTTAGCGTCGCATTTACGAATGTAGGGTGCGGTTTCAGGGTCTTTCTTTACCAGTTCTTCACAACCAGATATTTTTTGTTCGATAGCGCACGTATCGGCGGCAAGTTTTAGCGGCTCTGGAACTCTTTCACACTTATCCAAATAAGCAGAGCACGCCATGGAAAGTTCCTGACCGAAAGCAGGCACAGTAAAACCAATCATCAAACTGATATAAAAAAAAATGCGCATGTATTGCTATCGGAAAGAAGCGCGATAAGCGCGCTGGAATTTTGTCTAGAATTAGCACTTAGAAGGCAGATTTTTATTCGTAATTTTGTTTACTAATCATTTTGAAACAGTACTTTCTCTTCTGATGCGTCCTTGAGATGCCTTGCGATTTTACCGAACTCGATTCTTCAGAATTTTTTTTGTGTTAACAAACTGAAGTTTTTTGCAACAATTCACGTTGGAATTTGCTTTACATAATTTCCGAAAATCTTTGCTAATGCCGGGAAACGCTTTGCTACCGTGAGTTTCAAGTACATTGATGAAATTAGAAACTGATATAAAAAATCATTCAGCGAAAACAAAATTCAAATTATTAATCAAATTTTCATTTAAATTTTCTTGGCCTAAACAAAATCCTTGTAGTGGACAACACCTATCTTCGTGAGCAAAACTTAGTGTCTGGCACGGAGATTTTTGGAATGAATAAATGCGGTACCTTCTTACGAGCCTCCAGAGAAAAGCAAAATCTTTCTCAGAAGGAAGTTTCGGTTCATCTTGGTTATAACACTTCTCAGTTTATTTCTAATTGGGAACGAGGACTTTCTGAACCACCAGTTCCGGTAATAAAAACACTGGCAAAACTTTATAAAATCGATCCTGAAGCTTTATTTGAAGTTATTCTGGAAGCGCACTTAGAAGGTGTTGAAAAAACTCTTCGTCAAAAATTCGGCGCTGAAAACGTAAAAATTAAAGACAACGGTTCAAAGAAAAAGGGCTAAAAACTAAAAAGCCTTCATTGCTGAAGGCTTTTCTTTTTAGACAAAGAAGATTTCGTATTGTTCCAAGTGGTAATTAGGTTCGATCTTAAATGCCACGGATCTGCCTAATTTTTTCTCGAGGACTTCAAGGCTCTCGCCTTCCACCTCATAGATCCAATCTACTACACCGCTATGACAATGAATAACGACATTCGTTTTTTTATTAATTAGCATATCAGCGTCGCGCTCAAGTTCTCTAAAAATCTCGTTTGCTACGGTTGATTTTCTTTTAATATAACCTTTTCCATCGCAGTAATTGCACGGTTCGCACAAAGTTTTGATCAAACTTGGGCGAATGCGTTTACGGGTCATTTCGACTAAACCCAATTGAGACATTGAAACGATATTGGTGCGGGCGCGATCACGTTGTAATTCTTCAGCTAAAGCTTCCAACACCTTTTCACGATGGGATTCTTTTTCCATATCAATGAAATCGATGATGATAATACCGCCACAGTTACGAATGCGCAGCTGATGCGCGATTTCCCGAACGGCCTCTAGATTGGTTTTTAAGATTGTATCTTCAAGATCCTTTTTACCGACGAACTTGCCTGTGTTCACGTCGATGACGACCAAGGCTTCAGCTTCATCAATAACGATGTAGCCGCCGGATTTTAACCAGATCTTTCTTTCCATCGAGCGGGAAATTTCAATATCAATGTCATACAAATCAAAAAGTGGCTTCTGCTCTTCGTAAAGTACGATGTTCTGCTTATATTTCGGCATGAACTGAGAAACGAACTTCACAACTTTTTTGTGAATTTCTACGTTATCAACCCATACACTTGTCACATCTTCGCTCATTAAGTCGCGAAGAGCGCGCAATTCCACATCTAGCTCGGTGTGAACCATGCCAGGAGATTTCTTTTTTTCGTAGTTTTTAAAGATCTCTTTGCTTAGACGATCCAAATATTCGATGTCGGCTTTCAGCATTTCCTCAGAAGCGCCCTCCCCGGCTGTTCTTACGATCACGCCGCCAGAAGGATTGATTTTTTGTACTAGTTTTCTTAGACGCTCTCGTTCGCTTTCATCTTCAATACGACGGGAAATACCTAAGTGGCGAACTGTTGGCAAAAACACCACGAATCGTCCAGGAAGGGAAAGGTGGGTTGTTAAACGAGCCCCTTTCGTGCCTAGTGGATCTTTTGCTACTTGTACCAGGATTGACTGGCCTTCTTTTAAAAGATCTTGGATTGGCGTTTTGTTGTGATGGGTAGGAAGTTTTTCATCATCACCATCTGGAAATGGTTCGTCGCGGTCGACGTCCGAAAGGAATGCATCATCCACATCTTCGCGAATATCGCCTACGTATAGGAACGCAGCTTTTTCTAGACCAATGTCTACAAATGCTGCTTGCATTCCTGGCAGAACTCTTAAGACAGTTCCACGATGTATGGCCCCCACCAAGGTCGGAGAAGTTTTGCGCTCAATTTTTAGGTCTGAAAGGACTCCAGTATCAACATAAGCAACGCGGGTTTCTTGAGGTCTGACATTTATTAAAATTTCTGCTGACATAACTTAGCTCCTAACAAGTGCGCGATGCTGTCCTATTTCATTAGTCCAGAAACAAGACCCTTAGCAAATAATATTTAATATTGAGCCGTTTGTCGCCGAAAAGATCATGGAAATATAGAGGTTAAGCGAATGGCAACAATTGATGAACTGTTTAAATTGATGGTGGAACAAGGAGCTTCCGACTTGCATATCACAAGCGGCGCGCCTCCTTACCTTCGACTTCATGGAAACATGGTGCCTCTGAATTACCGCGAATTGACGAACCAAGACGTACAAGGTTTGCTCTTCGAAATTCTATCAGAAAAACAAAAGAAAGCCTTCGTTGAAAAATGGGAGCTTGATTTCGCTTACACTCTTTCTGGAATTGGTCGTTTCCGTTGCAATATCTTTATGCAGCGTAAAGGACTTGGCGCAGTAATGCGTATCATCCCTGAGAAAATTAAAACAGCGCAAGAGTTAGGATTACCTCCTGCGGTGATGGATATGATCGATTGTGATCGTGGTTTGATCCTTGTTACGGGTCCCACAGGTTCTGGTAAATCAACGACCTTGGCTGCTATGATTCATCAAATCAATATGACTCGTGAAGCTCATATCATCACGGTTGAAGATCCTATCGAGTTCGTTCACCCGAATTTGAAATCGCTAGTAAACCAACGTGAGGTTGGAAGTCATACTAAAAGCTTTGCTAACGCCTTAAAAGCGGCCTTACGTGAAGACCCGGATATCTTGCTGGTGGGTGAGTTGCGTGACCTTGAAACCATTTCCCTAGCCTTGACTGCTGCGGAAACGGGTCACATCGTGTTTGGTACTCTTCATACGAACAGTGCTGCTAAAACCGTAGATCGTATCATTGACGTTTTCCCTGCTGGTCAACAACAACAAATCCGTACGATGCTTGCAGAAAGTTTGCGTGGCGTAGTGGCGCAGACTTTATTTACGCGCGCTGACGGACAAGGTCGTGTGGCTGCTTACGAAATCATGCGTAATACGAAAGCCATCTCGAATCTTATTCGTGAAGGTAAAGTGCATCAGCTGGCTTCTGCAATGCAAACAGGCTCTAGCCAAGGTATGGTTCTGTTTGAAAAATACATTGAGGATCTGGTTCGTAAAGGTAAGGTTTCTGCAGCCGATGCAAAAACCTTCCTGGGTCAGGCTGGCAGCGGTGGCGACACAGCCATTCAACCAACGGCTGCGACTCAAGCAACCCGCACCAAAGTGGGTTAATCAAAACTCATAATAAAACTGAACTAACTGAGGGGCCTTGGCTGACGCTAAGGCCTTTCTGCTTTTTTGATCTAAGTCGAAAACTTGGGAATAATCATACTTTGGTGGCGCTGGGCGCGCAGCAAGATAAGATACGTATCCAATTCCACCAGCAAATCCTAAAAGAGCACCAATCGAGATATTGTCCGTGTGCTCCTGGGGCTCCCCGTAAAATGAAAGAGTGCTGAGACCCAGGATCGCCCCGCCTAAGCTAGAGAACAGAACTATCGCCACATTGCGCTTCACCGTTCGATCTGTTTGCGAATAAGAGGCTTGAGAAGTGAAAAATACTAATGTTGCGAGTAAAACTGAGGTCCACTTCTGTGGGGTCATGATTGCCTCCTGCAATGAACTAAGATAACTTTTCTTATTACATCATCCCGAGGTGCACTGTGCAACTAAGTCGTTATATTGATCACACTCTTCTTAAACCTGAAGCGCAGGTGGCGCAGATTGAAAAATTATGTGCTGAGGCTAAAGAACATCAGTTTTTTAGTGTTTGTGTGAATACGTCTTATGTTCCAACTTGTGCAAAGCTGCTTGCGGGTTCCGCGGTGAAAGTTTGTTGCGTGGTGGGGTTTCCTTTAGGGGCCATGGATACTGAATCAAAAGCCTTTGAAACTGCTACGGCGATTAAAAATGGTGCTGACGAAATTGATATGGTTATCAATGTTGGCGCTTTAAAAGATCGCCGTAACGACTATGTTCGTGAAGACATTAAGGCAGTTGTCAAAGCAGCACAAGGCCGCAAGGTCAAAGTGATCATCGAAACTTCGCTATTAAGTCACGACGATAAAGTGCTTGCTTGCAATTTATCTTTAGAAGCTGGCGCGCACTTCGTGAAAACTTCGACCGGATTTGGTGGCGGTGGTGCCACAGTCGAAGATGTAAGATTAATGAAGTCAATTGTTAAAGATCAAATGGAAGTGAAAGCATCCGGAGGAGTTAAAGACCTCCAACAAGCAAAAGCTATGATTGATGCTGGGGCCAGCCGCTTAGGCACAAGCTCTGGTGTGGCTTTAGTTCAAGGTGCCACTGTTTCTGGGGGTTATTAATGCACTTTCTGCCGGCTGAGATTATTAAAGCCAAACGTAATGGCGAAAGTCTTTCTTATGAAGACATCAATGAATTTATCTTGGGATATGCTCGTGGGCACATTCCCGATTACCAGATGTCTGCTTTATTAATGGCGATCTTCTTTAAAGGCATGACGACCGAAGAAACTTTGGCGTTAACTAAAGCGATGCTTCATTCTGGTGAAGTCGTGGATTTTTCCACAGTACCTGGATTTAAAGTGGATAAACATTCCACGGGCGGAGTTGGCGACAAGACAAGTTTAATTCTTGGTCCGATCGTGGCTGCAGCAGGTGTACCCGTTCCGATGATTTCAGGTCGTGGGTTGGGTCACACGGGTGGCACTTTAGATAAGTTAGAATCTATTCCTGGTTTTAATACGCAAAAATCTTTGCCGGAGTTTATTGAGCTTGTTCGTAAACACCAGATTTGTTTTATCGGTCAGACCAAAGAAATTTGTCCGGCAGATAAGAAGATCTATGCGCTTCGTGATGTGACAGCGACAGTTGAAAGTTTGCCGCTGATTTGCGCCTCAATCATGTCCAAGAAATTAGCTGAAGGAATTGATGGCTTAGTTCTAGATGTAAAATATGGTTCTGGTGCATTCATGAAAACATCCTCTCAAGCTGAAGAGCTTGCGTTGAATTTGATGTCAATTGCGCGCGGATACGGTAAGAAGGTGACTTCGCTTTTAACTAATATGGATCAACCCCTTGGCCGCTATGCCGGGAACTCTTTAGAAGTTGAAGAGTGTGTGGCAATCATGAAGAACGAAAAATTCATTGGCCCAGGCGGATACGATCTTTACGAAGACACTCGCGAATTAAGTCTGCAACTTTCAGCACACATGTTGTTGCTAGCGGGCGTAGGCCGTGATGAAAAAGAGTCTTATCAAATCGCTTCTGATATTTTAGTTTCAGGAAAAGCCATGGCGAAGTTTGAAGAGCTTTGTGCAATCCATGGCGGAAATCTTTCTGCATTGCCGAAACCTAAGCATAAAGTTGAAGTAACTACGGAACACGAAGGGCATGTGCACGGATTTCACACAGAAAGCATTGGTGTCGCGGGAATTATTATTCACGCTGGGCGCGCACAAACCACAGGCATTATTGCGCCAACAGCAGGGATTGAGTTCCACGTTAAGGTTGGTGACGCAGTAAAACCAGGCGATCGCATCTTTACCTTACATGGTGACGATAAGGATCTATTGCAATCTGCAATTCCGCTGCTTAAATCAGCAATTAATATTTCCTTGCCAAAAATTACAAAGCCTAGTTTGATACTTAAGATTTTAAAGTAGGAAGGTTCCATTGATCCTCGAAGACTTACAAGAAACCGTTAGCTTTATTCGCACAAAAACTTCGGCAAAACCGAAGATTGGTGTGGTATTGGGCTCGGGCCTTGGTGCATTCGTAAAAGACGTGGAAGTCGAAGCGACGATTCCTTATAAGGAAATTCCGCACTTCTCCCCTCCTACTGTGGAAGGCCATTCAGGCAATTTGATTTTCGGTAAAGTGGGTGGACAATCCATCGCGATTTTACAAGGCAGAAATCATTTCTATGAAGGCCATCCGATGTCGAGCGTGGTTTTCCCCGTCCGCACACTAGCAATGTTGGGTGTTGAAACTTTGATTTTAACAAACTCTGCAGGTGGTTTTGGTGAAAGCATGCAAGCCGGTGATTTCATGATCATCGAAGATCACATCAATCTTATGGGCACCAACCCATTGATGGGACCCAACATCAAAGAACTAGGTCCTCGTTTCCCTGATATGACGGAAGCTTACGATAAGCGCTTAATCAGCATCATGGAACAACTTCTGCAAAAACAAGGAACTCGTTACCACAAAGGAATTTATTGTGGAGTCAGCGGTCCTACTTATGAAACTCCTGCAGAAGTTCGCTATTTAAAACTTATTGGTGGTAAAGCTGTCGGCATGAGCACTGTGCCTGAAACAATTGCTGCAAACCACTTAGGTCTTCGTGTCGCGGCTTTAAGCTGCATCACTAACTTGGCTGCTGGAATTTCAAACCATAAACTTTCCCATAGCGAAGTCACCGAAACTGCTAAACGCGTAGAAATTGAGTTCAGCTCTTTCTTGCGCGAATTCATAGGGCAGCTCTAAATTTTTTAAAGGGATCTTAATAACTTAGCTGACTCTAGCCGAAAGGCTGTCGTGGATATCCGTACGATTGCACAGAGTTACGTTAAATCAGGTCCAGTTTCCCATAATAGACTCAAATTAAGACATATAATTACCGAAGAGCTAACCGGAAGGGTTCACTGAATTTGTCCTAATGATGGGACCTGTGAGCCCGCAAATAGGGAGTGAACATGGATGTTCAGAAGATTCTCTCGGCGGTTGCTTGCATCTTTGTATTAGCAGCATGTAGCAACGAGAAGTCCGCGAGTACCGTTTTTCCAGAGAATGGCGCATTAGATTCAAATGCATGTTTGGGTCAAGCTGTTCAAAATAAATTTATCGTGCAATGGGAAGACGGAAAATTCACAGTTGAATCCGCAGCGAACGCTGAAGAATTCACTAAAAATTTTATTGAGCCTCAATTAGAAAAAATCCGTTTCGTGGAGTTTGATCGCCACTTGCAAATCAAAAAATCCGATGACGTTCGCGTTGCTGGAATTTCTGATAGCTGGGGTCAAGACATGATTGGCGCTAGAAACGTTTGGTCGCAAGGTGTTTACGGTCAAAACGTAAAAGTCGCAGTGGTCGATTCGTTTGTAGATACAACCCATCCCCAATTATTGCCACGGATTGCTGTGAATACAGCAGAGATTGCAAATAACGGCGTTGATGATGATCGCAATGGCGTTGTGGATGATTATTATGGAGCTGCCTTCGTTTCTGTACCGAGTGGTTCAGACACTCCTAGCTCCCACGGATCCCACGTCGCTGGCATCATTGCTGCTGATCACACCAAAGGGTCAGTACAAGGTGTTGCTCCGCAAGCGCAAATTATCCCAGCACAATTTATCGCAAATGATGGCGGTGGTTCGCTCGGTGATGCGGTTTTAGCTTTACAGTATTCTGCAAGTCGTGGCGCTAAGATTATCAATGCCAGCTGGGGAGGCGCACCTTGTGTGACCTCTTTAAGAAATACTTTTATTGAACTAGAGAAAAAGGGAATTCTTGTGATCGTTGCCGCCGGTAACGACGGTCGTGATATCGATTTATATCCTGAATTTCCTGCTTCATTTAACTTAGCAAATCAAATTACGGTGGCGGCTTCTTCAGTAACTGACTTTATGACTGCTTGGTCAAACAGTGGTTTTCAGTATGTCCACGTCGCAGCACCGGGAGAAAGAATCTTAAGTACCATTCCTGGAAATTCTACGGCCTATATGGATGGAACTAGTATGGCGGCTCCGTTTGTAAGTGGTGCTGCGGCCCTTCTTTGGAGTGCCCGTCCGAATGCAACCGCTGGTCAAATTAAGACAGCAATTTTGCAGTCCGTGGATGTCGATCCGGGGCATGAGTTTAAAGTAAATACTCGAGGCCGCATAAACGTCGAAAAGGCCTTACAACTTCTGAAGCAGTTAGTTCCGTAAATTCAAATACATAGATCATATTCCGCAGAGCATAAAAAGTATGCTCTGCGTCTGTGTTTTTAAGGTGATTCTTAAGTAGTGCGTGGTAGATTGTGCCCTTGGTTTTTAGGGGCCCAACCCCTACTTAAAAAGGAATCATATGAGCACGGAAATTTCATCTGGCATTCAGGCTCGCCTTAACGATCTTGAAAAAAGAAATGAAGCTGCAATGGCTGGTGGCGGAGCTGCCAAAGTTGCAAAACATAAACAAGGTGGTCGCCTTACTGCCCGCGAACGTATCGATGTTCTTGTCGATCCAGGCAGCTTTGTTGAAATGGATCGTTTTGTATCCCATCGCTGCACAAACTTTGGAATGGATAAAAACGTAGTACCTGGTGATGGTGTTATTACTGGTTACGGTCGTATCAACGGAAAATTAGTATACATCTCTTCTCAAGATTTCACTGTCATCGGTGGATCTATGTCTCGCACTCAAGCGAATAAAATCTGTAAGGTCATGGATCTTGCGATGAAAAACGGGGCGCCATTCATTTCCATCAATGACTCTGGCGGTGCGCGCATTCAGGAAGGTATCGAATCACTGGGTGGTTACGCTGATATCTTCACTCGCAACACAATGGCCTCAGGTCTTATTCCGCAAATCACAGCGATCATGGGCCCGTGCGCGGGTGGTGCGGTTTACTCTCCATCCATCACTGACTTTGTTTTCATGGTTAAGAATACAAGCTACATGTTTGTGACTGGCCCTGATGTTATTAAGACTGTGACTCATGAAGAAGTAACTAAAGAAGAACTTGGTGGAGCGACGACTCACTCTGCAAAATCGGGTGTTGCACACTTTGCTGCCGAAGATGACAAGCACTGCTTGTTGTTAATTCGTGAGCTAATGAACTTCCTTCCTTCTAACAACTTGGATGATGCTCCAGTATTACCGACAAACGATCGCCCTGATCGCGTGACGGAAGCGTTAAACACTTTGATTCCTGAAAATCCTAAAAAGCCTTATGACATGCTAAGTGTTATCACTGAGTGCGTGGATGAAGGATACTTCTTAGAAATTCACAAGCACTACGCGCAAAACATCATCGTTGGTTATGCTCGTTTCAACGGTCGTCCTGTTGGTATCGTAGCAAATCAGCCGAATGTTCTAGCTGGTTGCTTAAACATCGAAGCTTCAAGAAAAGCAGCTCGCTTTATCCGCTTCTGTGATGCTTTCAACATTCCAGTCGTGTCGTTTGTTGACGTTCCTGGTTTCTTGCCTGGTAAAGATCAAGAATGGAACGGCATCATCACTCACGGTGCGAAACTTCTTTATGCTTACGCTGAAGCAACAGTGCCTAAAATCACTGTGATCACTCGTAAAGCTTACGGTGGTGCTTACATCGTTATGGGTTCTAAACTTCTAAGATCTGACGTGAACCTAGCCTACCCTTCTGCTGAAATCGCAGTAATGGGTGCTGACGGTGCAGTAAGCATTATCTTCAGGGAAGAAATCAACAAAGCTAAAGATCCAGTGGCAGAGCGCGCGCGCTTGACTGCTGAATACGAAGCTAAGTTCAGCAATCCATATGTTTCTGCAGAGCTTGGATACACTGATGAAGTTATTGAGCCAGCGATGACTCGTAAACGCATCATTGATTCACTAGAAATGCTTAAGCATAAACGCGATATCATGCCGGCGAAAAAACACGGCAATATTCCTTTATAGCGGGAACGCTAGGATGTGGAACTGGACTAATTTAAGGAAAAATTATGGCATTGTTTAAAAAAATCCTGATCGCCAACCGTGGAGAAATCGCAATTCGTGTCACTCGCGCTTGCCGTGAGCTTGGCATCGGTTCTGTTGCGGTATTCTCGGATGCGGACCGCGATTCTTTGCATGTCTTTTTGGCGGACGAGGCTTATCACATTGGGCCTTCTCCATCTAAAGAAAGCTATTTGAACTATCAAAAAATCATCGAAGTGGCGAAGCAAGCTGGTGTAGATGCAATCCACCCTGGTTACGGTTTTCTTTCTGAGAACACCAACTTCGCTAAGGCGCTTGAAGCAGCTGGTATCACATTCATCGGTCCTACAGTGCAAAACATTGAATCGATGGGTGATAAACTTTCTGCAAAAGCGTTGATGAAAAAAGCTGGCGTACCGACAGTTCCCGGCAGCGATGGCGGCGTAGACACTGTTGAGCAAGCTTTGGAAATCGCGCAAAAAATCGGTCTTCCTGTTATCATCAAGGCTTCTGCTGGTGGTGGTGGTAAAGGGATGCGTGTTGTGCGCAAAATGGAAGAGCTTGAAAGCGCTTTCCGTGCCTGCCGTTCTGAAGGTCAGAACTATTTTGCGGATCCAACTGTTTACATCGAAAAATTCGTCAACGATCCAAAACACATTGAGATTCAAGTGTTCGGCGATAAACACGGTAACCATGTTCATCTCTTTGAACGTGAGTGCTCAGTACAACGTCGTCACCAAAAAATTATTGAAGAATGTCCATCGCCTTCTGTGCCACAAGAAGTTCGTTTGCGCATGGGTGAAGCAGCAGTTCGCGCAGCAAAACAAATTAATTATGTGGGTGCTGGAACTATTGAGTTCATCTTTGATAATGCCACTAAAGAATTCTACTTCATGGAAATGAACACTCGTTTGCAAGTAGAGCATCCAATCACAGAAATCGTGACTGGTTATGATTTAGTTAAAGAGCAGATCTACGTAGCTGCTGGCAAACCTTTGTCTTTCAAACAAGAAGACATCAAACAAAAAGGCCATGCTATCGAGGCACGTATTTGCGCCGAAGATCCAATCACTTATAAACCACATCCTGGTGTGATTCGCGCCTGCCGCCATCCACAAGGTCCGTTTATGCGTGTGGATTCTTACGCTTACCCTGGTTATGAAGTTCCTATCTTCTACGACCCAATGATCGCCAAATTGATCACTTGGGGTGAAAACCGTGAAGAAGCGATCGATAGAATGCAGCGTGCATTATCTGAATTCGTTTTAACGGGTATTAAAACTAATATCGTTCTTCATAAAACGATCTTGGATCACGCTAAGTTCAGAGACGGTTCGTACACGACTCAATTTATTGAAAAGAACTTTGAAGTTATCGAACCGCAACTTTTCAAAGAAGTTGAAGATCCTGTATTCCTGATCGCTGCAGCTATCACTGCTTATAACGATCGTAAATCCAAAGATGTTCGCCAGCTGAACCTAACTTCCAACTGGAAGCGCGTAGGCCGCAAACTTCAATTGAGGACGTAACAAATGTATTTTGAAGCAGAACTTAAAGGGAAAAAGTATAAAGTCGACGTGAGCGAACATAAAAGCTCTTGGAAGGTGTCTTTGCAAGAAGAAGGCAAAGACTGGCTTCACTACGACATTTCAAAGAATGACTATAAAGAGGCCGAGCAGTACATCAGCTTCCTTTTCGAGGGGAAATCTTACTTGATCGACGTGATCGGTCAAGACACTGAATATACTGTGTTTACTCGTAACTCATTCCGTACGATCAAGGTCTTCAATGATGAAATGCTTCTGCATGAATCTTTGAAAAAAGGCGGCGGTTTCGGTGGTGATAACGAGCTTAAATCCGGCATGCCGGGTAAGATCATCGAAATCTTTGCGAAGGAAGGTGACATCGTTAAGGCCAATAAGCCGCTTTTAATTATGGAAGCGATGAAAATGGAAAACGAAATGCGTGCTTCTCGTGACGTTAAGATTAAAGAGATCAAAGTGAAGCAAGGTGACTCGGTTGATTCCGGAGCCGTACTTATCAAATTCGAAGAGCCTTAGTTTTCAATCGGACTTTATCGAAGTAAAAAGGGGCTCTTACGCCCCTTTTTTTATTCCTGATTTAAAGTTTTAAACCTGGGCAGCGTTGTTTTAAGAATGCCATGACTGCTTTGTCTGACTGAAATTTTAAATGGATGTCGCCATCAGAAGTGTATTTAAAAACTTCAGAGTTCTTTACTGCACAGGATTTGTTATTCACGTCTTTAAAATATGAAGTCGCGTTGCCATTTCCAGTAGGAGCACTTCCTCGTTTAAAACCGCCATCGAATAGAATCCCCTGGAAGTTTGAAATCTCAACTCCACCACGGTTTTTGGGCTCGACGTAATCAGCAACTGTAACATTTCCGCGGGTCATGCTTTTCAAACGTGCTTTACGGATATCAAAAATGAACTTATCACCAGTCACGTGTTGAACCGTTAGTTCTTGTTTATCAAAGTCCCAGCTGTGTGTGATTTCTTCAACCGGGCGTGGAAACATATAAAATTCACGTGCACCAGTGGTAACTGACTCATCGCCAGCTCCGAATGAATTAAACACCATCAATTCACCGTCAGATGTGAACATATAGTCGCGATAAATAAGATCTTTATAAGCATCCAATGGAACAATTGAAAAGAAGCAAGATTGGATGTCTGCAGCCCAAATTCTTTGGATTTGCGTGTTTTCGTAGCGTTCAACTAAGTTTGTGCACTTTGCCGGATCCGCGGCCTGAGCTAAGCCCATCATGGCGATTAAGCCGATTAAAAATGACATAAGTCCCCCCGTTTATAAAGCACACCTTAATCACAAAGGGTTGTCAGCAATTATTCGCGTTCGTTTATGGAAGCTGTTCTCTTCTTTTCGAAAATTCCCACAATAATGACGGAAATCTCGTATAGCAGAACCATTGGGACAAGCATCAGGGACATGCTTAAAAGATCTGGCGGGGTAATGATCGCTGAAATGATCGCTAAAATCATCACAGCGTAACGACGGTTCTGACGTAAGAATTTTTGGCTTACTAGACCGATCATTCCTAAGATGACGATGATCAGTGGCAGTTCAAACGCCACCCCGAACATCAAACACATTTGGGTGAAAAAACCCATATAGGATTCAATTGAAATCATCGGTTTATCAGTGGTGCCACCAAAACTCATCAAGAACTCAAAAGCCATCGGTAAAGCAATGTAATAGGAAAACAAAGTGCCTAAGAAAAATAGAATTGTTCCTGAGAGAATGAATCCAAAAGTATAGCTTTTTTCTTTTTGATAAAGGCCGGGAGCTACAAACTTCCAAATTTGATAAAGCCAAAAAGGACAGGAAACTAATATCGCACACACTACAGAAAGTTTTAAGTGCGCTACGAACTTATCCATCGGACCAGTATAAATTAATCCACCACCAGGAAGATAAGGAGCAATCGGCGCCCTAACGAAATCAAAAATCTGTTCGCTGAAGTAATAACAAACGCAAGTCGCAACCAATAAAATTAATACGCAGTTGATTAGGCGCTTTCGCAGTTCTGCGAGGTGTTCGTAAAGAGATTGCGCTCGTGAATCTAGTTCTTCGCTTCTCATGATGGCTTATGCTCTTCTTTTTTTTCTTCAGCAGTAGATTGATCAGTCAGTTCCATTTGTTGTGGATCAGCAGCTGCAACATTTTGATGCCCCGTTGTTGCTGGATCAATCGACGGAGGATTTACGGCTTCATCGCCACGTAGATCAATGCGATCTAAGCGAACCTGCTCCTTTAGTTCGTCTTGAAGAACATTGGTTGTACGCTTTAATTCATTAAGAAAGCGGCCGATAGTGCGCGCTAATTCAGGAAGTTCCTTCGGACCAATGACGATCAGAGCAAGAACTCCCAACACAATGATTTCAGACATGCCTAAGCCGAACATGGCGTCAGCATAGAGGAATCAGCCTTGCTTGCCAAGCTTTACTTGGTCTGGTGAAAGAGCCAAAACACCCATCTCCACAAGCTTTTCACGAGCTAATTCAGACCCTGTGCGCATATAGCGGTCATAGAGGCGCAGAATGCTTTCATCGCTTTTAATAAAGGAATTATGGCTGATGTAAGTTAAAACATCGACGTAGTCTTGAAAACGACGGGCAAAGGTATCGTAAACTTTGACCATGGTATCTTCTTTTGTATGGTGAGCTAGGGTCGCGTATGCAGCTCCGCCAATCCCAGCATAGTAATCAATGTCCACGACTTTTCTTGAAAGGGAATCACCGAAAAATCCACTGATATAAAGGGCTCTGTCTCCGAGCTTTCTTAATAATTCATTTTTGATAGGAGGTTCGGCGCTTTGAGCTGTTAGGTACATCTCTGCCAAGGTTTGCGGAGCTTTTTGACCTGATTCATTCACGTAATCAGATTCAAATAGGTTTCGTGCATCTAGATAATGTTGCAATAGACGCACAAGATATGTTTCCACCACCGGGTAAGTTTGAACTTTACGCTGGCTTAGGCCTTCTTGAACGAGCTCTTGAAAAAAACCCTCGGGGCTTACAAAGAGCTCAACTTTTGGAGTCGTCTTTTGATCCCTCATGCTCTTATTTTAACAAACCGGAGGCCCTTTCCGGTTAGTTGTTTTTTTGATATCTGGGCCTTTGTCTCAAAAAAATACGTCTCAAGCCGAGTGTTTTATTTCACATCGCTTGGGCCCACGATGCTTAAGACATGGGGCTGCGCAAAGATCTTTTGTGCCAGATCTTGAACGTCTTCAGCTGTCACAGCGAAATATTTATCAGCCACATCCAGGCTTTCGCGATAATCAAGGCCATAGATATCGTCAAATAAAATGGCATTAGTCACTGTGCTCTTTCTTTGTAACTCGATATCATGTCGACCAATTAGATATCTTTGGGCGCGCATCAATTCTTCTTCACTAATCTTGGTATCTGCCAATTTTTTAAATTCATCGTGAAGCATCTGAATTGATTTCTGAGTTTTTTCTGGCGAGCAAGCGATATATCCACCAAAATATCCACATTCTATTCCCTCCATGTGCATAGGCGAAACGGAGTACGCCAGGGAATTTTTGTCTCTCAGCTCGATAAACAATCTTCCACCCTGCCCGCTTAAAATGGATTGGATGATTTCAAGTGTATACCTTTTAGGATCGCGCAATGTCAGTCCCCGGTAACCAACAATGATGTTGGTTTGCTCTTTCTTTAGTTCATAAAAACGCTTCTTGTTTTCCTTAAGTGGCGCGACATTGAAGCTGTTGGTGATGCGCTCACCTTTTGGCATTTGTTTGGTGATGTCCTCTAAAGCCTTTACCCACTTATCTTTATTTACGTCACCTACAACAGAGAAAGTCACATTTTTTGCGTGAACGATGCGCTCATAATACTTTTTTAACTGCGCCGAAGTAATGGCATTAATACTTGCATCATCCCCAATAAGATCGCGGGAATATGGATGACCTTTAAAGATTTCTTCCATGAAGTTTAAGACGCAGATTTGTGCCGGACTGTCATTGCGGGATTTGATTTGATTCTTAATCACCACCTTTTCGCGTTCCAAAATAGATTCTGGAAACTGTGGCGCTAATAGTGTATCCGCATAGACTTCAAGCATTTTATCTTCAAATGGCGAAAGATAATCCATCGAAAGACCTGCGGAGTTTCTACCTCCAAAGGCTCCGAAACCCGCTGCCATTTCGTCGACTTTTAAATTGATGTCGTCTTCAGTAAAGTTTTTTGATCCCGAAAGCCAGTTACGAGAAAAGAGTTCCGTTAAACCGGTCTCATTATCTTTCTCTACCCTGATTCCACCTAGGAATGCTGCCTTCATCGCAACATAGGGCGTATCTTTTTGTTCGCGAATAAGCAGAGTTGCTCCGGACGACAGAACGATTCTTTCTGTTTCCGGCGTATGCTTAACAGCTTCTGTATTAATTTTAAACTTTTTAGCTATGAACTTTTCTTTCTTTGGTCCAATTTTAGTTTTGCTTAAAGCAGACTTAAGATCCTTGGCAAAACTGCGCAGAATTTTTTCAGCAGCCTTCTTATCCATGTTTGTCATTAAAGAAAGACCAAAGTTATCTGGCTTTAAGTACTTTTTCGCAATTTTTTGAATATCCTGGGGCTTTAAAGAATAAACTTGCCGCATGTACTTTCGATAATAGTCATGATCATGATAGTAAAACTCGTTACTGCCAGCCTTGCGAGCGATGTTATCTACTGTTTCTACCGAGTAAACTTCATGACTCGCAAAATTGGTGATCGCTTTCTGCAATTCCGCCGCAGTTGGCGGCTCTTCAATCATCTTAACCAGTTCTGGAATTAATGTATTGAGTGCTTTACCTAAATTTTCTTTTTCTAAATTAAATGAAACAGCAAAAAGGCCGTCATCCTGCATAGAATAGCTGAACGAGCCCACAGAGTTCGTCAATGGTTCGCGAATGCGCAGACTTTGCATCAAACGTGAAGAATCACCTTGGCCTAAGATTGCTGAAAGCACTTCGAGGGCTGCAATGTCTTTATGTTTTACATTCGGTATACGCCAAGTAATGTAACCGGTGGTTTGTTCAAATTTTGCTTGTTCAACTTTTATGCGAATGTCTTTTTGTGGCGGTTCTTTTGGGCGTAATACTTTTTTAAGTTTGTACGGCTCAAATTCGCCAAACATCTGCTCGACTTTTTTGCGCATTTCTTTTGATTCAAAATCACCAGCAATAACTAGGAACATGTTCGAAGGAACATAGCGACTGTGATAATAATCTAAGATTTTCTTTGCTGAAACTTTTCGTATCACTTTGTCATAGCCAATGACTGGTAAGCCATAGGGGTGTTTCTTAAACACATTAGTAAATAGCAACTGGCTTGCGCGGCGGCCTGGGCTATCTTGCCCGCGCTTAATTTCTTCGATTACTACTTCACGCTCATTATCGATTTCTTTTGGGTCAAACGTTGGAAAGCCCATCATTTCACTAATCACATCAAGTGCGACATCGGAAAATTGCTTAGAGATGGTGACGTAAAAGACCGTTTGGTCAAATGAGGTGTAAGCGTTTAATTCGCCCCCGGAGCCTTCCACTGTCGAGGCGATTTCGCCGACGCCGTATTTACGGGTGCCTTTAAAAACAAGATGCTCGATAAAATGAGAAATGCCCTCTTCTCCCTTTTTTTCATCTGCAGAGCCCGTTTTCACCCACATTTGAACTGAGACCACGGGTGACTTATGACTTTCTAAGAAAAGGACTTTAAGACCGTTTTTTAGTTGAAATTTTTTAGACATACTCTAGATAACTCCCATGGCATTTGGCGTCTACGTTCACATTCCTTACTGTATTCAGCGCTGCACTTATTGTGACTTCGCGACCTACGAGCAAAGTAAAATTTTGCCGCCGGATCAGTACGTGGAGCTTCTGTTTAAAGAAATTCGCCAAAAGCATCGTTACTATCAACCTCAAAGTCTTGATACGATTTACTTCGGAGGCGGAACTCCAAGTCTGATACCTGCTCATCTTATTGTAGCTATTATCAAAGAGCTGGGTAGGTTTGGGTTTACAACTAGACCGGATACTGAAATTACAATTGAAATCAATCCGGCCACCATCAATAAAGAAAAGTTAAAAATCTATCTTGAAAATGGTGTGAATCGTTTTAGTGTTGGCGCTCAAACTTTCGATGATCGTTTGTTAAAAATGGTTCACCGCGAGCATTCAGCAAAACAAACCTTGGAAACGCTGGACCTTTTGCGAGAGCACAATCTTAATTTTAGCTTCGATATTCTTTTCGCCTTGCCGTCACAAACTGTTGAAGGTCTAAAAAACGACGTAAAAATCGCAATTGAACAAGGTGCAAAACACATCAGCCCCTACTGTTTAACTGTTCCGGATGGACATCCTCTTTCAAAAGGGCGTCCACCGGAAGAAGAACAAGTTGAGATGTTTGATATTATTGCAAATGAGCTGACCGCAAAAGGTTTTCAACAATACGAAATTTCAAACTTCGCCCTGCCTGGTTTTGAATCACGACATAATATGCTTTATTGGGTTGATGAACCCTATTGGTCGCTTGGCTTAAGTTCACATAGTTATTCAAAAGAATCTGCATGGGGAACACGCTACTGGAACATCAATAATATCAACGATTACCAAAAACAAATTTTGGCATTCGAGGGGCAAGAGTTCTCTAGTCCGGCCAAACACTTGCCTGAAAACCAATTTGAAATTCTTGAAATGCACCAAGCTCTCACGGACTTTTGTCATACTTCGATGCGTCTTATGCGTGGCTTAAATGTGGCGCAGTTGCAAAGTAAGTTTCCACGGAATGTCAGTGATAAGGTGCTAAGTATTTTGGCGCGGCTTCAAGAGAAATCCTGGGTTAAGAATGACTCTGGGCATTGGTATCTGACTCGCGAAGGCTTGGTTCTTAGCAACCGAGTTTTTCAAGAACTTACATTCTTGTCTGAAGACGTTTAATCCCTCTAGGCTTTTCACCTCCGCACATTGACATTATCTATTGAATACACAATCTTTAGTAGTGCCCGCCGTCGCTTAAGCTATGGCGTGGCTGGCTCGGAAGGAATAGACATGTCGGAAGAAAATAACTCTCAAAATCCAAACCAAAATCAAGGTTCATCTCAAGGTGATGCCGCTCCTGCCTCTGATCTTCAAAAGCTTCAAGAGCAAGCAGAGAAGTTCAAGAATGATTATCTTTATTTAAGAGCTGAGTTTGAAAACTACAAACGTAACGCCATTAAAGAACGCAGTGATTTACTTAAATACGGTGGTGAACGCTTCATCCGAGATCTTTTAGATGTGGTTGATAATTTTGAGCGTGCTTTGCAAGTAAATGTAACAAGCGAAACTATTTCTACCTTCAAACAAGGTATTGAAATGACAGCGCAGGAACTTAAATCTTTGCTGCAAAAACATAATGTAACTGAAGTGCCTTCCCACGGCGCCCCTTTTGATCCCAATGTTCATGAAGCTTTAGGAAGCGAGCCAACAGATGCCGTGGCTCCTGGACATATTTCTAAGGTTTATAAAAAGCCATACAAACTTCACGACAAAGTGATCCGCACCGGACAAGTCGTTGTTGGTAAAAAGCCAGAATAAGAGGGTGTTGATTGTCTAAGAAAGACTTTTACTCCATATTGGGTGTCCCAAGATCGGCAACAGCCGATGAGCTAAAAAAAGCTTATCGCAAGCTTGCTATGCAGTATCATCCCGATAAAAACCCGGGCGATAAAAAGTCTGAAGAGAAGTTTAAAGAAATCAGCGAAGCCTATGATGTTTTAAGCGATGCTAAAAAACGCGAAATGTACGATCAATTCGGGCACGCCGGTTCCCAACAAGGTTTCGGCGGAGGACCTGGAGGCTTCGGAGGTTTTGGCGGATTCGGTGGTGCTGGTGCCGGCGCTGGTGCTGGTGGACACGGTGATCCATTCCAGGATATTTTCGGTGATGTCTTCGGTGATATTTTTGGCGGAGGTCGCGCGGGTGGACAACGCTCTCGCCGTCAACAACAAGCTAAAGGCACCGATCTTCGTTACACTCTTAACATTTCCTTTGAAGATTCCGCTTTAGGAGTTGAAAAAATCATCAGCTTCATTCGTCACCGCGGTGGCAAAGAAGAATCCGCAAAATTGGCCGTAAACGTTCCAGCGGGTGTAAAAGAAGGTCAGCGACTTAAACTTGCTGGCGAAGGAGACCTTCCATCAGGAGCGAGCTCCCCTGGTGACCTTTACGTGATTATGCACATTCAAGATCATCCGTTATTTAAGCGAAATGAAAATGACGTGATCTTAGATCTCCCAATCAGTTTTACTGACGCGATCATTGGAACCAATGTCGAAGTCCCAACCCTGACTGGCAAAGCCATGATTCGCATTCCGCCAGGTACACACTCAGGTCAGACCTTCCGTCTTAAAGGAAAAGGTTTTCCAAAAATCGGCGGCTTTGGGTCTGGCGATATGCTGGTCAAAGTTTTAGTCGATACTCCAGATCATTTAACGAATAAGCAAAAAGAACTCGTCGAAGAATTGGCGAAATCTGTTGATTCCACTCCGATGGTAAAAGCCTTCCAGGAAAAAGTGGCACAAATCATGAGGAACAGAAAATGACATTGAAGTTTTCTTTGTTAATGGGTGCTTGCCTTTTAGTATCTTGCACTACGGTCGCAACTAAGAAACGACCTCCGTTCAAAGCGCCGGTAGCAGCCACGACAAAAAAACCTCGTGCCATGGGTGGAATGACTCCATCAAAACCTCCTGCAGGTAAAGAGCCCGCAACGGAGGCCCCAGCTGAACCTGCTAAACCTGTTGATGGCCTGGTCTATCTTAAAGGCTTAGTGAACCAATCTGTTCAAGCCCCGAATAAAGCAGATCAAGAAAAGCACCGCTTACACGCCATTGATATCGTTGAAAACAAACTTAACGATGAACAGCTTGAAGAAGTGGCTGATTCTTCTGATTATGGCTTTCTAAGAGCCCATGCGATGTTCCGCTTAGGTGAACTTGCTTTAGAACGTAAAGATTCTTCTGACGCTAAAAAATATTTTAACGGTGTGATTGAATTTCTTCCGGGCAGTGACCTAGCATTGCGTTCCCAAGATTTAATTTCTCATTTAGATGCTGCGAAGAATGTAAAATCTGAAGTCGTAGGCGTGGTTCTTCCTTTGAGTGGTAAAAACGCAGCCCAGGGTCAGCGCGCATTGCGTGGACTTGAGATGGGTCTAGGTTTGCACATTCCTGGATCTGGTTTTCAATTAGCCGTGATGGACAGCGAAGGCAACCCAGACTCTGCCCGTCGCGGTGTTGAGCGTTTAGTAAAAGAAGACAACGTTATCGCCATTGTTGGAAGTTTATTAAGCAAAACGGCTCCGGCAGTGGCTGCAAAGTCGGATGAGTTGGGTGTGCCTTCTTTGGCGCTTTCGCAACGTTCAGGACTTACTGAAATCGGTTCTAATATTTTTAGAAACTCTTTAACTAGTGGCATGCAAGTAAGGGCTTTGGTTCGTACGGCCATGGAAGATTTAGGAATGAAGAAGTTTGCCATTCTTTACCCTAATGATGCCTACGGCACTGAGTTTACAAATATTTTCTGGGACGAGGTTTTAGCACGCGGTGGACAAATAACAGCCGTGCAAATTTATTCAACAAAAGAAACCGACTTCCGCTTGGTGATTCAGCGCTTGGTTGGAACTTATTATGGTGAAGCGCGCATGGATGAATTCGCCGTTCGCAATAGAGAACTGCAACAGTCCGACAAAAAACGTTCAGCGCGACACTCAAATATTGAAACAGTCTTACCGCCTATCACTGACTTTGATGCGATCTTTATTCCAGACAGCGTAAAAGCTATGGGGCAAATTGCAGCGATGCTTTCTTATAATGACGTGAAGAACGTAAAATTATTGGGAACAAATCTTTGGAACACCAAAGATGTCGCTCGCCGCGCAGGTAACTTTGTTAACGATTTAATTTTCGTTGATAGCGTTTCGCCAGCTGCGCAAACAAAGTCGCGATTTTTTGCTGAATACAAAAACGTTTATAACGAAGACCCATCCCTTATCGAAATTCAGGCTTATGATGCGGGTCTTATTTTACGCCAGTTAGTAGCTTCGGGCGCTACTACCCGAACTGAACTATCATCGCGTTTAACGCAGCTAAAGCGCTTTCCAGGGGCTTTAGGACCTTTAAGCATGAATAGCGATCGCGAGATCGAACGCCCCTTAACAGCTTTAACCGTATCTAAAGGTGAAGTGGCTCCATTAAGCCTTACCAAATAGGGCCCATAAGTTTTTTTAATGACGATTTTTTAACCCCCATCTAGGGATCCCCAGTCTTAGGAACACGAGCAGCGAGGGGCTGCTCAAATCTTAGGAAAGGGGTTAGTTATGACGAGTCGTATATCTGAAAACTTAATGATGGAGTGTCGCAGAAAACTTCTTATCGCGAAGCAAGATGTTCTTAACCGCTTCCGCACTGCACAGCGCGAACTTGTTCATACCGAAAAGGGCGGCGACGAAGCAGATCAATCCGTCGCCCACATCGAAGAACACTCTTTTTTAGTTTCTCAAGAAAGAATGAGAAACCAACTTTTAGAAATTGAAATGGCACTGGGCCGCATCGAACAAGGTACTTTCGGAATCTGTGAAGAGACTGAAGAAGTTATCGAGGCAGATCGCTTACTTGCAATTCCTTGGACTCGTTTAAGCATCGAAGGTGCAGAGCTAAGAGAAGCAGTCAGTCGTAGATTTGCACGGTAAGAGAATTTAAGCATGGCGCTATGGACATGCTTACTAAAGCGTCACGCAGTGCTTTTTTGATGACTTGATCTCAATCCCCCGTAATAAGGAAGCCACTTTCGGCCATGATCATCATATCGGGGGGTGAGATGAACGCAACCGAACTTTCGGAAAAAGACTTACAAGATTTAAGAGAATCTTTGTTATTTCAAAAGAGCTCTATTCTTAATAAGACACACGAGTTTAAAGAAGAACAATCAAATCTGACATCAGTTGCTGATGAAGCTGAAATTGCTTCTTTAGATATCACTACAAATATTTCCATTCACTTGCACGAGCGTGATCGCACAGCTCTTTACGCAATTGAAAAAGCACTGGGAAAAATCGCTGACGGGACCTATGGCCAATGCGAAGCTTGCAGTGAAATGATCAATGCTCGCCGACTTCAGGCCAGACCGTTTACAGCCCTTTGTATTGAGTGCATGGAAGAACAAGAAAGCCATTCTAATTTGTTCCAATAATTTTATGTCCTGACATGGATGTCAGTCCAATTTTTCAGAATTGTTCTAAAATTGGATTCAGCGAAAACAATTACACGCCGATCAGATTCATACCAAGAAAATTAAATTCCCGCATATT
Organism: Bdellovibrio bacteriovorus; assembly: GCA_041888585.1. GTDB lineage: Bacteria > Bdellovibrionota > Bdellovibrionia > Bdellovibrionales > Bdellovibrionaceae > Bdellovibrio > Bdellovibrio bacteriovorus_I. Next base: position 3,392,858 of record CP168971.1, read on the forward strand.
ACACGCGGAGGAGCGGTATGAGTTTTGACGATAAAGTTCTAGAAATCCCACAGACCCTTCCCATGTTACCTGTGAGAGACATCGTTGTATTTCCCTACATGATCATTCCATTGTTTGTAGGTCGCGATGCTTCAATCCGCTCAGTCGAGGAAGCTTTAGCAAAAAACCGTTTGATCTTTTTGGCTTCACAAAAAGACATCACCGAAGAAAACCCATCACCAGACAATATCTACACAGTAGGTACTGTTGCGATGATCATGAGAATGAGAAAACTTTCTGATGGTCGCGTAAAAATCCTTATTCAAGGTGTGGCTAAAGGCCGCGTGAAAAATTTCACTAAGACTTCACCTTCATTTGAAGTTGCAGTTGAAAAGATCGAAGAAACACCAACACAAAAAACTGTTGTTGAAAACGAAGCTTTAATCAGAACAGCTAAAGAGCATATCGAAAGAATCATCGCTCTTGGCCGTCCTCTATCTCCAGATATCCTTTTAGTGTTGGATGATGTTTCTGATCCAGGTCGTATTGCTGACCTTATTGCTTCAAATCTTGGTGTGAAAGTTCAAGACGCTCAAAAAGTTCTTGAGACTTCTGATGCAACAGAAAGACTTAAACTAGTTAACGAAATTCTTGCTGCAGAACTAGAAGTAATGCAGACGCAACAAAAAACTCGCGCGAGCGGCAAAGAAGACATGTCGAAATCGCAAAGAGAGTATTTCTTGCGTGAACAAATGAAAGCTATAAAGAATGAACTTGGCGAAGGTGATTCTAAATCTGAAGAGATGGATGAACTTCGTGATAAGTTAACGAATGCTGGCATGCCTGCTGCGGTAGAAGCAGAAGCTCTTAAACAATTGGGCCGTTTAGAGCGTATGCATCCAGATGCTTCTGAGGCTACAATGGTTCGCACGTATCTAGACTGGATGGCGGATCTTCCTTGGAATAAAAAATCCAACGATTTTATCGATCTTAAGCGTTCAAAAGAAATTTTGGATGAAGATCACTATGAACTAGAAAAAGCTAAAGACCGTATCATGGAGTTCTTGGCTGTACGTAAGCTTAAGCCAAATCTTAAAGGTCCAATCCTTTGCTTTGGTGGTCCTCCAGGTGTAGGTAAAACTTCTCTTGGTAAATCCATCGCTAGAGCTATGGGTCGTGAATACTTCCGTATCGCTCTTGGCGGCGTGAAAGATGAAGCGGAAATCCGTGGTCACAGAAGAACATATGTTGGTGCAATGCCTGGTAAAATTATCCAAGCCCTTCGCCAATGTAAAACAAACAACCCAGTTATCGTACTGGATGAAGTTGATAAATTAGGTTCTGATTTCAGAGGCGACCCATCAGCAGCAATGCTTGAGGTTCTTGATCCAGAACAAAATTCAAGTTTCCGTGATAACTATTTGAATGTTGATTTCGACCTTTCAAATGTGTTGTTCATCGCTACAGCTAACGTGTTGGAAAATATCCCACCAGCTTTACGCGATCGTATGGAAATCTTGAACATCCCTGGTTATACCGAAAACGATAAACTATTGATCACGAAGAAACATCTGATCAGAAGACAAATCGAAGCAAACGGTATCACTGAAGAAAACATCAAGTTCACTGACGAAGGTATCAAATACCTTATCGCTGGCTACACTCGTGAAGCAGGTCTTCGTAACCTTGAACGCGAAGTAGGTTCAGTGTGCCGTAAAGTAGCTAAAATGGTTGTTATGGACGAAGCTAAATTCGTTGAAGTAACGCCAGAAGTAGTACCAGAGCTTCTTGGTCCTCCACGTTTCCAACGTGATGACAAGTTTGCTGATTCCCAAGTGGGTGTTGTGCAAGGTCTTGCATGGACTTCTGCTGGCGGTGAAGTACTAACTATCGAAGCTTTGAAAATGAAGGGTAAAGGACATCTTGCACTGACAGGCCAACTTGGCGACGTCATGAAAGAATCTGCTCACGCAGCAATGTCTTATGCTCGCGCTCACCAAGAAGAACTGGGAATTCCAGAAGACTTCTTTGAAAAATATGATGTGCACGTTCACTTGCCTGCAGGTGCTATCCCTAAAGATGGACCTTCAGCTGGTATCACACTTACAACAGCGCTTGTAAGTTTGATGACAGGAACTCCAGTTCGTCACGATATCGCGATGACTGGTGAAGTGACTCTTCAAGGTCGAGTACTACCGGTAGGTGGAATTCGTGAAAAGTGTCTAGCTGCTTTGAACTTAGGTATTACTAACATCATCATCCCGCTTGCTTGCAAAAAGGATCTTGCTGATATTCCTAAGGTCTTTAAAGATAAGATCAACTTTATCTTTGCAGAAAATCTTGATGAAGTGTTTGCAGTTGTTTTTGATAAAACAGCGACAGGCCAAGACAAGAAAACTGTGAAGAAAGAATCTAAGAAATCACGCGGCCTAGCTGCCTAGTTTCTAGATAACAAAACATCGCTCCTCCCGAAACGATGAAAAGGGTCAGAAGTAATTCTGGCCCTTTTGTTTTTGGTGACTTGCTCAATTTGAGTCGCTAGTAAATACCAAATGCTTTATAAACATTACGAGTTAATACGGTTCGCTAAATTTCCTTTCCTAGTCTTGTCCCTCATATTCCCTGTCTTTAGACTGTAAGAGAGCATGAAAGTCTTAGATTTAGCAATCGTTTCAGATAATAAGAAATTCCGTCACCGAGCCAACTTCTTGGCTCAGGATTTTCATTTTGATTATAAGGCCTATAGCACCGTCGATAACTTTTTCTGTGATGAAACTTATAAGCTAGTCACATGTGTATTACTTGATTGCAGCTTTTGTAAAACTTCAGAGGACGTTTTAGAACTGACCCGAGACGCTAAAAAAGTTGCCAAAGAAAGCTACCTTATCATCGTCGTTGGTTCGATGTTCACTGCAGACACCTCAAATGCTGTGAAAGAAGCTGGCGCTTCGCTAGTTTTGCTAGAAAACGAATTCTTCTCTTCAAGTAAAACTGAATTCGTTTTATCGCAGACGATCCGTTCTGCTTTTATTCCTGTGAAAACCTGCGATCTTATCGAAGGCACCAAAGTAAGCTTCCCGCTTTATCACCTAATGCCGGCAAATTCGCGTTTTTTAAAAGTTATCAAACCAGGCATGAAAGTAAGAAAAGACTTTCTTGAGCGCTATGAACCTATCGGTGAGCTTTATTTAAGACGGGAGTCTTTCAATGCATGGGTGAAATATTCTACAAGCCTTGCAAAAGAAGATGAATTATCCATCGCCCGCCTTTGCCGCTTAAGATTTCTGCAGCTGAACCATTCATTCACAAGTCTGACTTTACTGATCGGAGATCAAAGCTCGGGAACATCATTTAATAAAGGCCGTCAGCTTTACGAAAATGTGCGCGAACTTTGTGGTGAACTTCTTACTGCTCTAAAGGGAATTTCAGATCCTTGGACGATCGTAAATAATTCTTCTATCGGCGACTTTGGGTCTCTTGAAAGAGCCCCAGCGATCGCAGCCTATGCAGGATTGTTAAGTATTCAGTCAAAGATTGGAGATCCAGAAGAAGTTATGATTGGTGCTCTATTGGCAGATATTGGCTATTTAGATTTAAGCCCTTCGACTACCTTTAAAATTCGCAACAACGATATCGAAGGACTTAATGCCGAAGAGCTGATGGAGTATAAAAAACACCCCATCTTTAGCTTAAATCAATGTTTAAATCGTAAATTGCCACTTTCAGAATCAATCAAATCTATCATTCTGCAATCCCATGAAAGAACGGATCAGACAGGGTTTCCACATAAGGTTCGGGCGGATAAGATTGCAGAAGAAGCCATGCTTGTCCGATTGTGTTGGGAACTCGATTCAAAAAGCCAAATTCGCTTTGGCGCTATTCGAGCAGAGATTTCCACTTTAAAAGATGACCTTGCTAATTCTGTTATGAAAGAAAAAGGAAACTACTCTGCTGCGTTTCTAGCTAAGACTTTAGGCGTGCTTCAAAGGCCACGTGCTCCTATCTTCAGTTAATTTAATGTTTATTTATTTTTGTTAAAAACCAGAAAAAGATAAGTCTTTGGTCGTTCTGGACCTTTAGTAATTAACTTAGCAATACTAATATTACTGTTAAGAGGAATTTGCATGCGCACATTGGATCTTGCGATCATCTCGGAAAGTAACGTCTTTCGACAAAGAGCTCAGCTTGTCGGAAGTCTATTTACTTTTGAATGTATCACATTTCCTAGTGATGAAGCTTTTTTCATGGAATCAAATTTGTTCAAGAATGTTTCGTGCATTCTTTTTGATTTTTGCAAACCTCATGACATAAAAGATATTACTGGCACGTTGCACGTTGCTCGCCAGGTTTCTCCTTCAAGTTACATTCTAGTTGTCTGCAATAAAATGAGCACAGAAGAAATGGATATGGCTATTTCAGCAGGTGCTTCACGTATTATCACTCAGCAAGAATACTATGATTCAAGCAAACCTGAATTTGTACTTAGCCAAGTCATCAAGTCTGTTTTCGTACCAGTAAAAACCATGGATTTAGTTGAAGGTACCGCACTTACTTTTCCGTTGTATCACTTCATGCCTTTAAACCGCCGTTTTCTTAAGGTCTTTAATACAAACTCTACTTTAACCAAAGATTTCCTTACTAAGTTTTCCAATGCCGGAGACCTTTATGTGCAGCGGGAAAGTTTGGATTTGTGGCAAGAGTATACTTCTGGTTACGTTGCAAAAGACAGTGCCGAGGCGTTGCAAAAATCTAGGCAAAAATTTCGCCAATTGAATGAATCTTTTTTAAGTCTTGCGCTGCTTGTTTCGGATCGCAGCACTCCAGCGACTTTCGCCAAGGGAAAAGAGCTTTATTCTCACTGTGAAAAATTCTCTGCTGATCTACTTTCGTCACTTTTAGATTTAGAAGACCCCTGGTATATCATCAGTAGTTCCGCCGTTGGCGATTATGGTTCTATTGAAAGAGCTCCGGCGGTTGCGGCATACGCTGGTTTCATGAGTGCGACATTGAAAGTCGGAAATCCCACTGAAGTGATGATCGGCGCCCTGCTTGCAGATATTGGTTATTTGGAATTGAGCCCTTCAGTAGCTGCAAAACTGCGAACAAATAGAACACATGAAATGAATGCTGAAGAACGAATGGAGTATCACAAGCACCCCATCTTCAGCTTAAATCAATGCTTAGCGCGACGACTGCCACTATCTAACAACATTAAAGAAATTATTTTGCAAAGCCATGAGCGTGTTGACCAAAAAGGTTTCCCTCGTCGCCCCAAAGCTGACAAACTTTTAGAAGAAGCTATGCTGGTGCGTTTATGTTGGGAACTGGATCAACAATGCCAGGGACGCATGGGAGAGAAAAAACCTGACATTCGAGAAATCAGAAGGCAATTCTCAAGAGCGGCGATGAACGAAGTTGGAAACTACAATCCCCGTTTAATCGTGAAGGCAAACAGTGTTCTTTTGCCCGCGGTTTTTTAACATAGATCTTTCAGTTTTTTCTTTAGTCTTTTCCATTTCCTGATAATCCATTTTTAATATCTTGGTGAAAGAAGAAAAAGGCCTCACTTCAGGTGCACATACTGGCTTGTGGGATATTGCGGGGTTTTCCTGCTTTGCTACACTTATTTCCTATTATGCCTACTATGTGACAGGTGTTTACTTTTTAGAAATCTCTAAAGGGCAGTTCGATACGGGTGATATTGGCATTATCGCCTCTTCGCTAAGTTACGCTGGTGGCTTTATTCTTCGCCCCATTGGCGGAATGTATTACGGGGCTCTGTCTGATCTGCGCGGAAAAAAGTTAGCCTTTGTTCGCTCCTTAAAGTTTTTAGCGATTGTTTCGTTTAGTTTTATTTTTATCGATGTCGATATCCTGGGTCCCAAGGCCGCAGTCACCTTGGTAATGTCTCTTAGGCTTATTCAGGGCTTTTTTATGGGAGGCGCTTCAACTTTAGGTCTGATTTATCTTTATCAACTCGCCCCCGAAAATGAAAAGGGCAAGTTCACCTCGCTGTTACAGATGTCAGCGCCAGCGGGCTATGTCAGCGCAATCGCATTGATTCTGATTACCCGCTTGGTTTTCCCTGCGCAAGAATTAGGACACTGGGGTTGGCGCATAGCCTATGCTTTGTGCGGTTTTCTTTATCCAATTGCAGTTTATGTGGATAATAATTTTCCAGATATCAAAGGACACACTGTTTCTGAATGGAATGTAAATACATTCCAAAGTCACCTGCATGGTTTTTTTGGAGATACGCCATTAATGAAAAAGATTTTAGGGTTTCCTTTGTTAGTAACGGCCTCTGCAGGGGTGATGTTTTTCTTTTTCATCGTGTTTAGAGGGTACTTTATAGGACCCGTTTTAAAGTTAAATACCGATCAATCTAGTTTCATCATCGGCATTTCAAGTCTGCTGGCCCTGCCGTTTTTTCCAGTATTCGGGTGGTTGTCAGACATTTATGGACGCTTAAAATTTGTTTTTAGTGGAATCATTCTTGGAGCTTTATTTTTCATTCCGTTTTTTAAGGGCCTAGAATTTATAAATTTAGATAAAGGCCGTTATGTCGAGATGATCTCGATAATCGTTATTTACGGAATTCTGCTGACTTTAAGTCAGGCAAGTTTAGCGGCGCTTTTATGTGATCTTATGCCAAAGAAATATATCGGCCTGGCATTTGGGTTTACTTATAATTTCGGTTTGATTTTACTTGGCGCCGTTTTGCTAACAATGACCACTTCATTCTTTGAAAGAACCGGTGATGTGTATCAAGGCCTTTATATCACACTAGGTGTTGTGGTCGTATGTGGTGTGCTTGCCTTTTTCACCAGACCAACTAATACAAAAATTTAAAAAGAGGACGGGAGGGGGCCTTCAGATACTAACGAAGGCCTTCTATTGTTTAAAACCCTTAAGACGATCGTTTTCTTGTTCCAAAACGCGTACTAAGGTTTTTAAGTCTGACACTTCGTCTTTAAGTTGGAAGATTTGTTCTTCCTTTTCTTGCAAGATTTGGGTGTAGGCTTTTTTAAGTTCATTTAAAAGTTTATTGGCAGCAGTGAGGATTGGCTCATCCTTGTTTGCTTTGACGGATTTATCTAGGTCCTGAGCCTTTAAATCATCTTTTGAAGAAGCAGACATAGTGTCGTTACCTTTCATCATTCCTTGATGAGCACCCACCAAAGCAAGGTCGCTTTCTTGGGAGGGGCGATGTACTCTTTGATGGGTACCCATCGGTTCGTCCATGATGAAGTACTTGCCGTCTTCAAATCGGTATCTGATGTCGTCGGCTTTGATTCTACGGCGGAGTGTGCTCACACTAATTTTATATTTAGTGGAGTAATCCGTTAGCGGTAACCAAGAACCATACATTTCAACGTTCATCAAATCCTCTACTTCAGCTTCTGCTGAAGCTTCTGCAAGCCTTTTGGTTAGGTGGTCACCCTACTCAGCCTGCATAGCCAACACTATCACACGACTTCGGTCTGTCAAATTTAGATTCAATGCATATTCAAGAAGTTTTTAAATTCAGGACCTTGATCTGGCTATCCATCGCCTATTCACTGGACCTTGGTCTTGACTATGCAACCTTTAGTCATGGCAGTGAAGCTAAAGAAAAAAGAATTCTTTGCGCCTTTCCCTTGAAAATTCAATACTTAAAGAGATGGTGCGTATTCGTGATAAGAAAAAAATTGCCCTAGTTCTAAGTGGTGGAGGTATTAAGGCTGCCGCTTTCCACATTGGCGTTTGTCTTGCGTTGCAAGAAAAAGGTTTCAAGTTTGCCGGTGGAACTAAAGAGATGGTGCGTCAGAATACCAATGAAAATGACCCCATGACGATCCGCTTGTATGTCGGCTCCAGTGCGGGTGCTTTTGTAGCTTCGATTTTAGCAGCTGGTTATTCAGTTGAGTCTTTGGTTAATGCCTTTCAAGTAGGATCTGGAACCTCACCGACATTTGAAAAATCAGACTTAAGATATCTAAAGCCGATTTCTTACCGCGATATTTTTAATCTTAACTCTAGTGGTTTATTGAAATTCATTCCGCGCACCTTGATGGAAAAAGCGTTGGTCACTGGTGGCTTTGAGTCGTTGTTGAAAAACGGTTTAAAACTAAATGGATTGTTTTCAACAAAGGGTATGGAAAATTACCTGCGCAAAGAAGTTCTGCTCGATAATGACTTTAGCCGTTTAGGAGTAGAGCTTTTTGTTATTGGGACTCAACTAAATCATTCCCGTAAAGCCATCTTTGGAAATTTCCCTGAATCCTATAAAACGGACACCACCAAGTATATTAACTACGCGACTATCAGTGATGCTGTTGCCTGCTCAACAGCCCTTCCCCCGGTGTTTGCTCCATACGGAATCAAACGTCCCGACGGAAAAGAGTTCTTTTACTATGATGGTGAAATTCGCGACACTCTTTCGACCCACGTTGCGGCTGATAACGGTGCTGACTTGGTTATTTCTTCTTTTTCAATTCAGCCTTATCACTACACTAAAGAGATGGGTTCGTTGCACGATTACGGAATTCCGTTGATTGCAAACCAAGCTTTATATCAAGTGGTTCAACAAAAGATTGCCCGTCATATTCAGTATAAAAATGACATCAAAGGTATCTACAACGCAGTTGATGGATACTTTAAACAAATGAACTTACCAAGCGAACATCGCGAGAAACTACTTGAAATCATTAGGGCTCGTGTAAACTACCGACCAGAAGTCGACTACGTTTACATTTCCCCTCGGCCACAAAACTACGAGATGTTCTTTGTAGATCACTTCAGTTTAAATCCAGAAATCCTAGCACGCATCGTGCGCATCGGTTTCAAATCCGGCATCAGCGCCATGAGACACTACGACCTTTAAAACAGGAAAACCCTTTTAACCGGCCTTTTTAAGGCAAATCAAAAGGGTTCTTTTGCGGAATGGATAAGAATAAAAGGGCCTCCAACATGGGCCCTTTTCATTCGCCGCTTACAGAAGGCTTGCTTCTACTGCCGCGAAAATCGGACCAGATACGAAGCCCATTAATACAATCGCCAAGGCCATAACTACTGCAGTGACTGTCGTCGCATTCAAAGAATGACCCGCGATTTCCGCGTTTCCTTCCCTCATGTACATAACAACGATTGGGCGCAAATAGTAATAAACTGCGATGACTGAGCTCAACATACCCCATACTGCCAACCAAAGAAGACCTTCTCCGATAGCTGCATTAAATAGATAGAACTTACCGAAGAAACCTAAAGTTGGTGGGATACCAGCAAGTGACAACAAGAACACTGTTAAGCAAAGAGCTAACATCGGTCTTTGTTTTGCGAAACCACCAAGATCATCGATATTAATGATATGGTTTTCAGATTTTTCCAGCATGCTAGCGATTGCTAACGCACCAATAGTCATCAAACCATAACCAAGAAGATAGAAGATCACGCCAGAAGCACCGAAGGCACCGTTGTCGCTGACACCCGCAGTGATCACACCGATTAATAGGTAACCAGAGTGAGCTACAGAAGAGTAGGCGATCATGCGCTTTAAGTTGTTTTGCATAATTGCAGCAGCATTACCGACGATCATTGTTAAGACCGCAAGCCATTGCAAGATATCAAAAAGGTGATCTGAACCAACCAAAGATTTTGTCGCGATCACTCTTAAGAAGGCAGCAAATGAAACCGTTTTCACCGCAGTTGCCATGAAGGCTGTGTGCGGAGTCGGAGACCCTTGGTAAACATCCGGAGTCCAAGCATGGAATGGGAAAATTGAAACCTTAAAGCAGAAGCCCAAGATCACAAAGGTCATACCGAACAAGAACATACGGCTTGATTGAACTAGCTCTGCCGCAGTTTCCATAAAGTTCAGGATGTTTGTTCCGCCAGTAGATCCAAATATGAAAGCAACACCGTACAAGAAAATCGCAGAAGCGAAAGAACCCAGGATGAAGTATTTCAGTGAAGCTTCTTTTGAAAGTTTCTCTTCGTGACTCATACCGATCATTAGGTAAAGAGCTAACGACATTAACTCTAGACCGATGAAGACCATGAGAAGGTCCACAGCTGACACTAAGATCAACATTCCGATTGCCGAGCTCATCGCTAAGAAGATCAGTTCCGAGAACTGCTTTCCAGTAGTAGATGGATTTTCATACATCATCACCATACCAGCAGCAGCTGAGGCTAATGCGATGATACCCATCCATTGAGTGACACCATCAAAGATCAATCCATTATTGAAAGCCGTTTTTCCGCCACCGCCGAAAACAACCAATAGACCCATGGCGATAACGATACCGATCAAAGCTTGGGACAAAGTAACAAGAGGATGCTGTTCGCGGTTGTTGCGCAATACTTTTGCTGTGATTGGGATTAAGCTCACCAAAAACAACGCAAGCATTGGTGAAACCAACAGGATGTCGCTTAAGCCGATAGTTGCATTCATTAGTTACCTCCCTGAGCGGCCTGAGTTGCTGCAGCCGTTCCAGGTTCTACGATAGTCAAATTGTAGTTCGTTCTGTTGTTCACCAAGTGATCAATACTTGCTTTAGAGAAATCAAGGAAATGGTTCGGGAATAATCCCATCCAGAAAACCATGATCACTAAAGGCACAAGCACTGCGATTTCACGGGCATTCAAGTCATGAAGAGGATGATGTTCGTCTGCGACAAGCTCCCCTTTTTCACCAAAGAATACGCGCTTAAACATCCACAGCATGTAAACAGCTCCAAGCACCACACCTGTTACTGCAAAATAAGCAAATTCAGGTTGAGCTTGGAAAGTTCCTAAAAGAATCAAAAACTCTCCTACGAAACCATTCGTCATCGGAACCGCAATCGAAGAAAGCGTGATGATGAAGAAGAAGATCGTAAATAATGGCAAAGCACTAGCCAAACCACCATACTTGGAAATTTCACGAGAGTGAGTTCTTTCATAGATCATGCCGATCAGAATGAACAGCGCCCCAGTTGAAATACCGTGATTCAACATTTGGTATAAACCACCGGCCATGCCGTAAGCGTTAAAAGCAAAAAGACCAAGAAGGATGTAACCCATGTGCGATACTGAAGAGTACGCTACAAGTTTTTTCACATCCGGTTGAACCATGGCTACTAATGCACCGTAAATAATACCGACTGCACCGATCAGCATGAACAACCATGCCCAGTATTCAGACGCCTCTGGGAAAAGAGGAATCACCCAGCGCATGAAACCGTAGGTACCCATCTTAAGCATCACACCAGCAAGAATGACTGAGCCTGGTGTCGGTGCTTCAACGTGGGCATCTGGTAACCATGTGTGAAGTGGGAATACCGGAACTTTGATCGCGAATGCCAAAGCAAAAGCGAAGAACAAAAGAGTTTGCAGGCTAAAGAAAGTGCCGCCCACAAATGGAATTTGCAATTTATAGAAGTCCAAAAGACTTGCGCTCATTTGGCCAGTAGCTTCTTGAGTTAGGTACATCATATAAATGATTGCCACTAACATCATCACAGAACCTGCAAAGGTATAGATGAAGAATTTAACTGTCGCATAAATTCTGCGAGCACCACCCCAGATACCGACCATGAAGTACATCGGCACTAGTGACAATTCCCAGAACACATAGAAGAAAACCGCATCTAGAGCCAAGAATGTTCCGATCATCGCTGTTTGCAAAACAAACATCGCTGCGTGGAAGCCTTTCACTCTTTCAGTAATTGAAGACCAGCTTGCTAGGATAATGATCGGAGTAAGGAACGTAGTTAGAAGAACCAACCACAATGAAATTCCATCAATACCCATAAAGTATTGAATACCGAATCTTTCAATCCACATGAACTGTTCAACCATCTGCAAGCCCGCGCTGTTAGCGTCGTACTGGCGGAAGATGGCAAGACTTAGCAAGAATTCGATAACTGATAAACCCAAAGCAAGATGTCTGACCGTATTTGATTTCGGCCAAACCATTACTAGCAGAGCAAATAATAGAGGTAGGAAAACTAAGCTACTCAGGATCATATCATTACCTCATGATCACAAATGAAAGAGCAACAACCACACCAATACCGATGTACATCGCGTACTGTTGCATATTACCAGTTTGAATAGAGCGAGCAAAAGAACCCATGCCACGAACTAAATCGCCCGCAAGATAAGTCATTTTGTCGATAAAGTTCACATCAACATAATACCAAGTATTACGGCTGATATTCACAATTGGATTGATGATGAATGCAAAGTAGCCTTCATCAACAAAATATTTGTGATAAACCACGTTGTAGATAGGCTTAATTTTTTCAGCCACGCGGTTTGGAGTTTCAGGAGATCTTACATAGAAGTGGTAAGCAACTGCCGCAGAAACTGCTGCCAAAGTTACTGAAATACCCATTAATGTAAACTCTGTTGTTGCATCCAAGTGATGGAATCCAGGAATTGGTTTAATCAAAGGATGTAACCAGTGTTCCCACACGTTTGGAATGTGACCAAGGTATTCGCCGATCACGTGCGGGATACCGATCCAACCACCGATCACTGACAACACACCAAGAACGATCAATGGAATCAACATCAACGCTGGGGATTCATGTGGATGAATGTCGCTTGGAACGCGGCTTTTACCCCAGAATGTCAACGCCATCAAACGAGTCATATAAAACGCTGTCAAAGTTGCACCGATCGCACCCATTGCCCAAAGCACTGGTGAACCAAGTGGAGAGTTGAATGCGTAAGCCAAGATTTCATCCTTAGAGAAGAAACCGGCAAACGGCGGCATACCGATAATTGCTAGCCAACCCAGGAAGAACGTTAAGTGAGTGATCGGAAGATATTTTTTCAAGCCACCCATTTTACGGATGTCTTGTTCTTCGTGCATCGCATGGATCACTGAACCTGAACCCAAGAACATAAGGGCTTTAAAGAATGCGTGAGTCATCAAGTGGAACATTGCTGCCCCGAACGCGCCCACACCGCAAGCTAGGAACATATAACCAAGTTGTGAAACTGTAGAATATGCCAAAACTTTTTTGATGTCGTTTTGAGTGATACCGATTGTTGCCGCAAAAACCGCAGTCGCCGCACCGATGATTGCAATAACCATCATTGTATTAGGAGCCGCCATGAACATCGGGTTTAAACGTACGATCATGTAAACACCGGCAGTAACCATCGTCGCCGCATGGATTAGTGCAGACACTGGCGTCGGACCAGCCATCGCGTCTGGAAGCCAAACGTACAATGGAATTTGCGCTGATTTACCAGTAGCTCCAATGAACAGGAACAATGTTCCCAACGTCGCAGCACCCAACCAAGAAGCTTCTACAGTTGTTGGAGCCAAAGCGTTTAATTCAGAGAAATTCAAAGTTCCGAATGTCAGAAACAAGACAAACATACCAAGCAAGAAAGCCGCATCACCGATACGATTCGTAACGAAAGCTTTCATGCCAGCTGCTGCTTTTTCTTTATCAGTAAACCAGAAGCCGATAAGTAAGTATGAGCATAGACCCACACCTTCCCAACCAACGAACATCACAAGCAAGTTATCGCCCAGAACTAGCAACAACATGTTGAAGATGAAAAGGTTTAAGTAAGAGAAATACTTTGCAGCGCCTTTATCGTGGTGCATGTACCCGATAGAGAACATGTGAATCAAAGTACCAACACCTGTGATAACCAAAATCATGATCGCACTGATTTGATCGATGACAAAACCAGCGCTGATTTTAAGTTTATCAATCGCCATCCAATCAAAGAAGCTCACTGCGATTTTGCGAGTTTCTTCAGGAAGGCTAATAAGGTCTGCAACCAGGATGATAGAGCAGATAAATGAAATACCCACGGCAATCGTAGCGATTGTACCTGCTAGATTTGCCGAGTGTTTTTTATAACGAAGACCGTTGATAAGGAAACCCACAAACGGTGTTAGGATCACAAGGGCCATTAATAAAGAATAATTCACGGCTGACTCCCCTATCCTTTTAAGTGTTCAAAGAAGCGAATGTTTACTTCGTTAAAACGTTTAAAGATTGATACGGCAAGGGCCAATCCCACCGCCGCTTCAGCAGCTGCGATAGTCATTACGAAGAACACCATGATGTGTCCATCAATCAGACCCAAGTATTTGCTGAAAGCTACAAACGTTAAGTTTACAGAATTCAACATCAATTCAATCGACATCAAAAGCACGATCACGTTACGGCGAAGAAGAACCCCGGCCATACCCATTACGAACAATAAAGCGGCAAGAACTAGATAGTGTGTCAGGCCGATGTTGTTAATAAAATCAGTGTTCATGTGTTCCACCTTTACTGCGTGCCAATGCCACGGCACCTACCGCGATTACCAGCAACAAGATCCCTAGTGCTTCAAATCCAAAGATATATTTGTTGAACAGCGCCATTCCTAGAGCCTTGGTAGACTCCATGCCTGCGCCTGTAGTTACGATATTGTCTGTGGTTTTTTCTGTTAGAAGACCTACAGACATTGCAATCGCACCAACAACTAAACCAGCCAACAAACCAACCGATGCAATTTTAACTGCTCCAGTGAATTTGCCGCGAGTGAAGGCTTGAAGGTCTGTTTTTAAGTCGAAAAGCATGATCACCATTACGAAAAGAACCATTACGGCTCCGGCGTAAACGATCAGCTGAACACCGGCGATAAAGTAAGCATTCAAAGTTACGAATAAAGCTGAAATACCAACCATCGTCATCGCTAGTGATAAAGCTGAATAGATCGGGTTCGATAAAAGAACCACACTAAGGCCGCTCACCAAAGTGACAATCGCCAAGAACCAAAATAAGAAAGCATCTGCTGACACGTTAAACTCCTAGCTCGCAGCGATGAAGATGATCAAAGCTGTGATAATCGTATTTGCCAAAGCCCACGGAAGTAGGTTTTTCCAACCGAAGTCCATCAACTGGTCATAACGGAAGCGTGGAAGCGTCCAACGAACCCAGATGAAAACCCAAAGGAAGAAAGCAAATTTCACGAAGAATGATAAGAAGTGAAGAAGTGCTGTAAGCGCACTTGCTTTACCCGCTGTTGGCGCTACTGATGAAGCCCATTGCTGAACTTCTGCCACTGTCACACCTGGAATGCTGAATCCACCAAAGAAGAATAAAGCCATCAAACCAGAAGCAATCATCATGTGACCGTACTCACCGATGAAGAACATGTTGAATTTAAAGCCGCCGTATTCTGTGTGGAAGCCTGCTACTAGTTCTGATTCGCCCTCTGCCAAGTCGAATGGCAAACGGTTTGATTCAGCAAAAGTAGTTGTAAAGAACAAGAGAGCTGCCAAAGGTTGATAGAAGATACCCCAGTTAGGCAACCAATCTGGACCCGTCACGGTATGACCCATGAATACGAACTGCAGTGGACCTTGTTGAGCCAACGTCATTTCAGTCAGGTTGAATGTTCCATAAAGCATGATCACGCCAACGATCGAAAGACCCAAAGCAAGTTCGTAAGAAATTGTTTGAGCACTCGCACGCAAAGCACCCATCAAAGAGTACTTATTACCAGAACCCCAACCCGCCATCAAAAGTGTATAAGCCGCAAGCGACGAAACACCCAAAATGAAAACGATGCCAACACCCATGTCGTAACCTTGCACTAGGAAAGTGTAAGGACCCCATGTTTGGCCAAACATTTCAAATGAATCCACCAAAATTGGTGTTGCCATTGGAATCGCAGAGAAAGCCACTGCACCAGGAATCAAAGCAAACACCGGAGCTGCATAGTACAGAAGTGGTTTTGCTGTATCTGGAACGAAGTTTTCTTTCGTCAAGAATTTCACGGCATCAGCAAGAAGCTGCATCAAACCCAAAGGACCAACACGATTTGGACCAAGGCGGTTTTGAATGAAGGCAGATCCACGACGCTCTACCCATACAAGCAACGGAACTGCTTGCACCATCATCAAGAAGATGACGATAAGTTTTAAACCATTGACGGTAATTTCGAAAATATCTTTACCCATTCCCATTTTCTAGTCCCACTCCAAAGCTCTTGCTTTAACTAGCCAGAATAAACCGAAAACAAAGATCGCAATGAATTCAACCATTGCGAAGAAAACCAAACCACCGTTACCAGCAGCAATGAATTCGCGGAAAGAAACTGACCACGGATACATGAAGATGATCTCGATATCGAACAGGATAAAAAGAATCGCAGTAAGGTAATACTTTACGGATACTTTTGTATCTTTCTTATCAAGCGCTGGAATACCGCACTCGTAGGGTTCGTATTTAATTGGATGATAAACAGGTTTGCCGCCGGTTTTGGTTGCAACCCATAGCAAAAACGCTCCGAAAAGCGCGATGAAGATGACGATGAATATGACTCCACCGAGTGGCACAGAACCCTCCAAAGTTGTCGTTATTATTTGGATTTCATTTAAACAGAGTTGTTATATATGTGTCGACGGTTAAAACCAAGAAATATGAATGGATACAAGGCGATAAGCGTGGCAGGATAACGAGCACCCATGAAGGCCGAACTTACACACACAAGGCTTGAAACCATCCTGGAAAGAGCCTTTGAAACATCACGAGGAAAGATTCAAGTAACCGGAGCCGCGTCTCCGCTTGCGCTCGCCTTCTTTTTGTCACAGACATACTCTAAAAAAATCAACGGCTTGCCGCACTTAGTTGTGGTTGGAAGTCTGCAAGAAGCAAACAGACTTCAGCAGTTGATTGAGTTCTTTGACCCAACTCGTCAGAGTTATATTCTGCCTTCGTTTGATGTTTCGCCTTACTCGGGCCTTTATCCAAATTCGAAAGTTACTTCTGATCGCATTCGCTTCCTGGCGAAGGCACAAACTGCGAAGCCGGGTGAAATCTTCATTAGCTACTCTGACGCGTTGATGCAAAAGACTTTGCCGGTGAAAATCCTGAAGGATTATTCGCGTATTTTAAAGTCTGGCGACGAACTACCAGAAGATATCGCCGAGTTTTTAAATTCTCTAGGTTATTCATCAGCTCCGATGGTTGAAGATAAAGGTCAGTATGCTTTACGCGGCGGTATCGTCGATATCTTTCCGCCAAGTGAAGATATGCCGGTGCGCTTAGACCTTTTCGGCGATCAAATTGAATCCATCCGACATTTCAATGTTTCTGATCAGCGCAGTTCTGATGAAGTAACTTCATTTAATCTTACACCAGCACGAGAAGTTTTATTTCGCGATGAAACCCATGAACGTCTGCTGCAAAGAGTTCGTGAAACCTTAGAAGGTCGAACGGTTGATAAATCAGATGCCGAAGAAATGTTACGCTCATTAGTTTTAAAGAACTCGTTTCCGGGCATTGAGTTTTTACTTCCTTATTTCTACGGCGATCTTTGTAATCCGGTTGAACACTTTAGTGGCGGACTGCACATTTGGTTTTTAGATCCGGTTGAAATCTCAAGATGGGCTGATGAAGTCAGTGCCGAGTTGAAAGCCGATTATGCTTCAAGCTTATCCCATGTGATCCGTCCTGAGCTTGAACTGCTTTACACTCCTTTTGATAAAATCATTTTCCCTACGGGTTCCCGCGAGATCTATTTTTCATCGTTAGAATACTTTGAAGATGAAAACACAGAAGATGCGAGAGTTGAATATCGTACTGCTTTGACTCAAGATTTTACGAACTTAAGCTTAGCAAACCCGGTTGGATCCGAATTGTGGTTGCAAGCAGCGGCGAACAAACTTCACCGTTGGCGCAGTGATGGTTATCGCATCTTTATTGGTACAAAAAACCAATCGCACATTGAACGCCTAAAGCTTGTTTTTGATAAATTAGACCTTAAAGCAGCCCGCGCGGCAGAGGACGAGTATCGTTGGGATTCTTGGCTATCCGAACAAGAGGCCGATCCGCATTTAGTGCATATTATTCCACGATACTTGATTGAAGCTTTACGATTGGAAGAAGAGCGCATCGTCTTTTTGCGGGATGAAGACTTTTATGGAAAAAAACAGCGGGCACGGGACACCTCTGGTGCTCAAGATTTCCAAAAGCAAGCAAAACGCTTAGCCTTCGGTGATTTAAAACCGGGCGACTTGGTCGTTCATGTTAAACACGGCGTAGGCCAATACGAAGGCTTAAAGTTAATGAATATCGGCGGAGTCGAATCTGAATACATTCAGATCGGTTACAAAGATAAAGATAAACTTTATTTGCCCGTTTACCGTGTTGGTCAGTTGCAAAAATTTTCAGGCGCGTCCCCTACTTCGATTTTAGATAAGCTCGGTGGGACGGGTTGGGAAAAAACCAAATCCAAGGTCAAAGCCCACGTTCGCGACATTGCCTCAGACTTATTAAGTCTATATGCAAAACGCGCAGAAATGCACCGTCCTCCGTTTAGCTTAAATGAAAACGAGATCATGACCTTTGAAAATTCATTTCCTTACGAGGAAACGGATGATCAGTTGCGCGCTATCACGGATATCCATAAAGATCTGCTGTCGACAAAACCGATGGATCGCTTAATTTGCGGTGACGTTGGGTTTGGAAAGACCGAAGTGGCAATGCGAGCTGCGTTCTTTGCCGTGCAAGCACGTAAGCAAGTAGCTTTGCTTGCACCTACGACAGTTCTTACTTTCCAGCACTATGAAACAATCAAAAAACGTTTTGAAGGTTGGCCGGTTGATATTCGCGTTTTAAATCGTTTTGTTTCCACTGCGGATACTAAAAAAACCATCCAAGACCTTAAAGATGGAAAAGTGGACATTATTGTTGGTACTCACAAGCTTTTAGGTTCAGCAATTCAATATAAAGATTTAGGTTTATTGATTATTGATGAAGAGCAAAAGTTCGGGGTCACCCACAAAGAAAAAATTAAGAAGATAAAAACCAGCGTTGATACATTAACTTTATCGGCAACGCCTATTCCTAGAACTTTGAATATGGCTTTAGTGGGTATCCGCGATCTTAGTTTGATCAACACGGCTCCGGTGGATCGTTTGCCGACAAGAACTTTTGTAACGAAGTTTGATGAAGAAACCATTCGTAAAGCGGTGACTGCAGAAATCGCCCGCGGTGGTCAGGTTTATTTCATTCATAACCGTATCGAATCAATTTATGGATTGGCTGACGAAATCAGAAATATCGTCCCTGAGGCGCGTATTCGCGTAGCCCACGGGCAAATGGAAGAGCACGAGCTAGAAAAAGCGATGCTTGCTTTCTTCCATCATGAAATTGATGTTCTAATTTGTACTGCCATCGTTGAATCAGGTATGGACGTGCCACGCGCCAATACTATGTTCATCGATTCTGCCCATATGTTTGGTTTATCACAGCTGTATCAGCTTCGTGGTCGCGTAGGTCGCAGTAAAACCCGCGCGTATTGTTATTTAATGATGCCGCGAAATCGCAAGCTCGATAAAGAACAGCAAGAACGACTAAAGATCATTCAAGAAAACACGGCCCTTGGCAGCGGTATTAAAATCGCCCAGTACGATCTAGAATTGCGTGGGACCGGAAATATTTTAGGTGAAGAACAGTCTGGTCATGTGAACTCGGTTGGTTATGAACTCTATATGGATCTTCTAAACGAAGCTTTGGCTGAGGCTAAAGGCGAAAGCATAGAAGATATGGAACTAGATCCAGAGATCAATCTGCGCATACCTGCGATGATTCCTGATAACTACATCGCTGATATCCGCATTCGTCTAAGTTATTATAAAGCCCTAGCAGACATCACGTCCCATGAAGACCTTGATCGCATTGAGGAAGAACTGCGTGATCAGTTTGGTCAAATCCCTGATCCAACTATAAACTTAATGGGGCTGATGTTAATCAGACGCCAATGTAAGGAACTTGGAGTCCGTGACATCAGCGCCGGCGTAAAATCAGTTTCTTTAATTTTTACGGAGAAAACAAAGTTAAAGCCAGAGACAGTTATTCAATTGGCTGTGCGTGAAAGTAAGAAATATTCCCTAACTCCGGACAACCGTTTAAACATTAAACTGCCAAACATTTCTTGGTCAGCAGTTTATGAAGAATTAGAGCAGCTTTTAAAACTTATTTAGCTTAAAACTCTAAGCGTAAAGCGCCGCCATAGACCATGTCGGTTTCGGTATTTGCATCGTCGGTGGCGTTGGTTTTCGCGTACTTAGTGGCATAAACATCGATAAAGGTATTTTCTAAGCCCCAATTGAAGGTGGTATTTTTCGCAGTTTCATAATCAAGCCAATCCAGTTGAAGCAATAATCCTACTGTGTAGTTCATGCCCATTTGGGTGTCTGCCGAAAATTCATCACTGGGACTTGTTTCAGCTATCGTCATCTTCCAAATATTCAAACCAACGTAAGGTGCAACCAGGGGCTCGTTCATGATCATATCTAAAGTGAACTTCGTACCCACACCCATTTTTGTTATATCAAGTGTTCTTTCCTCACCACTATCTTCTCCTGTTACTCCGCCCTTTCCGTATTGAAAACCAAAGGCGAGAGATCCCAATGCAAAATTATATTTATAATCTACACCAAAGTTAACAAGTGCCACAGGAGCAGTCCCAAACATGTCAGCATAGGTCTTGGAATCAAGCGCTGATATATAGTTTTTCAATTCAAGCGCCTCATACCCAAGGGTCACATAGGAGCCATGGGTTTCGCGACGTTCTTTATAGGGCGCTAGATAGTCTTGGTAAATCTCGACTTCAACAAGAGGTTGTTGCGCGTCTGTGGCAGGAACCACGTCCTCTTCAGCAAATGCCAATGAAGAACAGAGTACTAACGAGATGAAACAAACTATCGATCTAAGACTTTGGTGCAATTTCATGCTGACTCTCAACTCTTGCCTATCTTAGTAAAGGCCGAATGCTATTCTAGTCGTATGCTTAAGTATATCAGGGAAATTATTCAGAATTTTAGTATTAGTCTGCTGATATTTCTATTTCCCCACCTTGTGCTAGCCACTAGCGATTTAAACAAGCTCATTGATTCTAAAATTGCGCAGATGACCCTTGAGGAAAAAGTAGGACAGCTTTTTATCGTGGGCTTCCCGCAGAAAACTATTACTCCTGAACTTGAAGACTTTTTTGCGCTATACAAACCCGGTTCATTCTTACTTTTTAAACGAAACATTTCATCAAGCGAACAGATCCGCGAACTTAACAATTCACTGTACCGAAAAAGTTATACTTACACTAAGCTTCCGCCGTTGATTGCGATTGATCAAGAAGGTGGATCAGTCTCTCGCCTTCCTATTAAGCCGGCCCCTCCGAATGCTCTTGCTATAGGTCAAACTCAATCACCGTTAATAGCTGAAGAGATGGGATATCAAACCGGCCTCTTTTTGCGTGAAGTGGGATTTAATATGAATCTTGCTCCCGTGCTAGATGTTGCTGACCCCCTATCAGGAAGTTTTATTGGTGTGCGCTCGTTTGGAGCTGATCCAAAACTCGTCGGTGAAATTGGCGTTGCTTATTCTAAGGGATTATTAAAAGCACGTGTTATTCCCACAGCGAAACACTTTCCAGGGACTGGCAATTTGAAAGCGGATCCACATCACAGTGTGGTCATGAATAATACGCCACTAGAAACTTTAAAAAATGTAGATCTAAAACCCTTCGAAGCTTACGCTGATCTTGGTGAAAATATCGCTGTCATGCTTTCCCATCTCATTTATCCAGCGCTTGATGGATCAAATGAGCCCGCAAGCTTTTCAAAAGAAATTTCAACGGAGCTTTTAAGAAATAAGATGAAGTATGAAGGACTGGTCGTTACTGATGATTTGCAAATGCAAGGCAGTAAACAACTTCTTCGCCCGGAAGCCGCGGCCCTGAAGGCTTTGCAAGCAGGAGCAGACGTAGTGATGTTAACTTGGTCGTTTGCGGATCAAGCCAAGGCTTTTGATTTCGTAAAGGCTGCTGTTAAAAACAATGAATTAAGCGAGGGTGATTTAAATAGAAAACTTAAACGCATTCTAACTGTAAAGGCTTTTGCGAACCTCTATCGCCGCGACAAGAATCTTCCATCATTACTTGCCGGCTCAGTACTTTCATCGAAAGAATATAGTGCAGTTGAAGAAAACATTCTTGAAAAGAATCTTAGGACAAATTTGATCGGTAAAGATCAAAACCAAAAACGCTTGCCTACTTCCTTAGAAAAAGTATGCGTGCTTTCACCATCCAATACTTTCATTGTTTCCTTTAAAAAAGCATTTAAGAAAGAGACTCATTCAATTTTGTTAACCAGTTCTTCTGGTTCTAATGAAATCACTGAATGGATTAACTCCACTCTATGCACAGCTTCGATCATCGCCGTCACCGGCCCCAAAACAGCCTCTGCTGTGAAAACTCTTTCGCAAGAATTAAAGGAAAATTTAATCGTTGTGAATTTGGGTTCGCCAAAATTAATTGGAAAAGAAAAGTCTTACCGAAAAGTTTTGCAGCTTTATTTCAATCACAAAGACTCAGGCAAGAAAGTCGCTCAACACCTAGAGGAAATCCTTAGTACCAAAGACGCATCTTATGTGCTTCGATAAAACAAAAGGCTCCTTGTTAGGAGCCTTTCATTCAAATCAAAATTTAATTTTCTGATTATTTCTTTAAGCTTGAACCCACATCAATTTTAGCGCGTGCTCTTGCCCATTCACGTTGATACTCAGTCCACTCTTCTTCAGTGATAGATTCATTCATCACTTTCTTTTCAGTGTCAGCTAAGTAAGCTTTCGCCGCTTCAACGTCGATCTCTTCTGGCAATTCAGCGATGTTCGCTAGAATGTTCACGCCTTCAGGAACTACTTGGCAATAACCCCAGCTGATAACTGCAAGTTCTTGTCTTTCTTTTCCTTTAAGTTTCCATTTCATCACGCCAGTTTCCAAAGTCGTGATCAAAGGCGCGTGACCAGGAAGAATGTTAAGCTCTCCCTTGAATGCAGGAACAGTCACCTCTTCAACCTCTTGGCCTACTAGGATGCGCTTTTCCGGAGTCACGATAGTTAATTTAAACATATCTCAGCCTTTCAACAGGCAAGCTGAAATACAGCCTGCCCTTGTGAGGAAGAGCAAGGATTAACCCTGCAACTTCTTCGCTTTCTCGATAACGTCGTCGATTGTACCAACAAGGTAGAACGCTTGCTCTGGAAGAGCATCATGTTTACCGTCAAGGATTTCACGGAAACCTTTAACAGTATCTTTGATATCAACGTATTTACCTTGAAGACCAGTGAACTGCTCAGCAACGAAGAATGGTTGAGACAAGAAACGTTGGATTTTACGAGAACGAGATACAACAAGTTTATCTTCTTCAGACAACTCGTCCATACCAAGGATCGCGATGATATCTTGAAGTTCGCGGTAACGTTGAAGCAATGCTTGTACGTCACGAGCGCACTTATAGTGCTCTTCACCGATTACGTTTGGATCAAGCAAACGAGAAGTTGAAGTCAACGGGTGAACCGCAGGGAAGATCGCCATAGCAGCGATATCACGGTCAAGGTTTGTCGTCGCATCCAAGTGAGTAAATGTAGTTGCTGGAGCAGGATCCGTATAGTCATCGGCAGGTACGTATACCGCTTGAACTGAAGTGATCGAACCTTTTTTAGTCGAAGTAATACGCTCTTGCAAAGCACCCATTTCAGTCGCCAAGTTTGGTTGGTAACCCACCGCAGATGGGATACGGCCAAGAAGTGCAGAAACTTCGGCACCCGCTTGAGTAAAGCGGAAGATGTTATCTACGAAGAAAAGAACGTCTTGGTTTTCAACGTCACGGAAGTATTCAGCAACAGTCAAACCAGTCAAAGCTACGCGTGCACGTGCTCCAGGAGGTTCATTCATTTGACCGAACACAAGCGCAGTTTTAGAGATAACGCCTGATTCTTTCATCTCTCTCCAAAGATCGTTACCTTCACGAGTACGCTCACCTACACCGGCGAATACAGAGAAACCACCGTGCTCAGTAGCGATGTTACGGATAAGTTCCTGGATAAGAACTGTTTTACCCAC
This sequence comes from Bdellovibrio bacteriovorus, assembly GCA_041888585.1. Taxonomy (GTDB): domain Bacteria; phylum Bdellovibrionota; class Bdellovibrionia; order Bdellovibrionales; family Bdellovibrionaceae; genus Bdellovibrio; species Bdellovibrio bacteriovorus_I. The sequence continues at coordinate 3,416,738 of CP168971.1, forward strand.
GCCCGCACCACCGAACAAACCGATCTTTCCACCTTTTGCGTATGGAGCAAGAAGGTCAACGACCTTAATACCCGTCATAAGCATCGCTGCAGAAGTCGCTTGGTCTTCGAATTTAGGAGCAGATCTGTGGATGCCCCAGTGTTCTTTCGCGTTTACTGGACCAGCTTCGTCGATTGGCTCGCCGATAACGTTGATGATACGACCCAAAGCCTCGCGGCCTACAGGTGCTGTGATCATGTTGCCAGTTGCTTTAACTTTTTCACCACGAACCAAACCTTCAGTTTGGTCCATAGAGATTGTTCTTACAACAGAGTCACCCAAGTGCTGAGCAACTTCTAGAACAAGGTTGAATTCAGCGTCAGAGATAAATTTATTTGTTACACGTAGAGCAGAGTTGATTGCCGGAAGTTCTCCGCCTTCAAACTCGACGTCCACTACGGGACCCATTACTTGTTTTACTTTACCGAATGCCATTATTCAGCTCCCTATTTCAGCGCTTCCGCGCCCGATACGATTTCAGTCAATTCTGTAGTGATTTTTTCTTGTCTCAATTTATTGTATGTCAGCGTGAGTTTATTGATCATATCACGCGCATTGTTTGTCGCGTTTTCCATCGCGCTCATACGAGCACCATGTTCACCGGCAACAGACTCAGACATAGTTCTGTAAACTTGAAGGTCGAAATGCTTTTCAAGAAGTTGTGCAACAATCTTCTCTGGAGCTGGTTCGAAAATCATATCTACTGAGAACGCTGCAGTTTGTTCAGCTTCTGTTTTGAAAGCGCTTAATTCCAAATTGATTGGAAGAAGAGTTTCGCAAACAACCGCTTGAGAAATAGCAGACTTAAATTCGTTATGAATGATACGAACTTCATCGTAGTTACCTTCAAGGTAGTCATTCATCACGCGATTTGCGACTTTAGAAGCCAATTCGTAAGAGATGTCCTTATCAAGCTTGGTGATGTAATCAACAGCTTTGATGCCACGTCTTGCGAAATAGTCGTGGGCTTTACGACCCACGAACAAAAAGTCGATCTTTTCTAACTTGCTTTTGTTCTCGTTAATGTAGTTCTCAGTGAATTTGTTGATATTGCTGTTGAAGGCTCCGCAAAGACCTCTGTCAGAGCTAATAACCACAAGTAAAACATTTTTTACCTGAGCTTTAGCTTCCATCAAAGGATGAGAAACCTTGTTAGTAACAGCGATATCCGCAATCACCTTACGCAAAGTCAGAGCATAAGGACGCATATTAACGATGTTATTCTGCGCCTTTCTCAACTTCGCAGCAGACACGAGCTTCATCGCTTTCGTGATCTGCTGGGTGTTTTTAGTGGACTCAATTCGAGCCCGGATATCCTTCAAACTTGCCATTTAAGCACCAAATTACTTCTTAACAGAAGGTTGGAAGATTGCTTTAAACTCGCCAAGAGCATTAAGAAGAGTTTTCTTAGTGTCGTCAGCAATAGCTTTTTTCTCGCTAATAGTTTTAAGAATTTCTGGGTGCTTGCTGCGCAAGAAGTCCATAAGTTCTTTTTCGTATTTTTTAACGTCAGATTCAGGATAAGCATCCACGAAACCGTTGTTCGCCGCGAAGATCATAGCGATTTGCTCTTCCACTTTTACTGGAGAGTATTGACCTTGTTTAAGAACTTCAACAAGACGACGACCACGCGCCAATTGTTGTTGAGTTGCTTTATCCAAGTCAGAAGCAAATGCCGCGAAAGCTTCCATCGCGCGGAACTGAGCAAGCTCTAGTTTCATAGAACCGGCAACTTGTTTCATCGCTTTGATTTGAGCCGCACCACCTACGCGCGATACTGATTTACCTACAGAGATCGCTGGACGGATACCTTTATAGAACAAGTCTGATTCAAGGAAGATCTGACCGTCAGTGATAGAGATAACGTTTGTAGGGATGTAAGCAGAGATATCGCCCGCTTGAGTCTCGATAATTGGAAGAGCAGTCAATGAACCGCCACCTTTATCAGCAGACAATTTAGAAGCACGCTCTAGCAAACGGCTGTGAAGATAGAATACGTCCCCTGGGTACGCTTCACGTCCTGGAGGACGGCGAAGTAGCAAAGAAACTTGACGGTAAGCTTGAGCTTGTTTCGTCAAATCATCGTATACGATAAGAGCATGTCTGCCAGTATCACGGAAGTACTCAGCCATTGCAGTACCAGAGTATGCAGCCAAGAATTGAAGTGGAGCTGGGTCAGAAGCGTTCGCTGCGATGATTGTCGTGTACTCAAGAGCACCCGCTGCGCGCAACTTTTCAACTACTAGAGCAACAGTCGATTGTTTTTGACCGATAGCTACGTAGAAGCACTGAACGTTTTGACCTTTTTGATTGATGATAGTGTCAACCGCGATTGCTGTTTTACCAGTTTGACGGTCACCGATGATCAACTCACGTTGGCCACGACCGATTGGTACAAGAGCATCAATCGCTTTGATACCAGTTTGAAGAGGTTCTTCAACTGGATGACGGTAAACGATACCAGGAGCTTTTAATTCAACCACGCGGCTGTGAGGTGTATTGATAGCACCGCGACCGTCGATTGGATTTCCAAGAGCGTCAACTACGCGACCAAGAAGAGCTTCACCAACTGGAACTTGAACGATTTTCTTTGTTCTCTTAACAGTATCGCCTTCTTTAATGTGACGGTCTTCACCGAAGATAACCACGCCCACGTGACCTTCTTCAAGGTTTAGTACCATACCGAATACTTCGCCTGGGAACTCTACTAGTTCACCGGCCATTGCATTTTCAAGACCGTAAATACGGGCAACACCGTCCCCTACGGAAAGAACGCTACCTGTTTCGCTTACTTCAATCTTTTTATTGTATTGATTGATTTGTTCTTTGAGAACACGACTGATTTCGTCAGCACGAATTTGTGTTTCCATTGTTAGTTGGCTCTCCTGTTTAATTCTTCATTCAATTTTTTTAAGTGTGTGTCGATGCTGTCATCGAAAGTCCATCCGCCAACATGGGCAACAACGCCACCCAAAAGCTTAGGATCTTGTGTGTAAGTCAATACGATCTTCTTATTAAGAACTTTACTGATTTTACCTTCGATATCTTTTTGTGCTTCAGCTGACAGAGGCTGAGCAGATTGAACCACTCCACGAGTCACGCCTTCTTCGATATCCAATAATTCTTGGACCGCAAGAACAACCTGATCTAGGGTTTCCAAACGACCCTTTTCAGCCAAAAGAACGATGGTGTTCATCACTTCTTCAGACACGCTTTTACCAGTAAGAGCTGCTTTCACAGCAGTCACTTTTTGGTCAGAGCTGATCATTGGATTTTCAAAATAATTTTTAACTGAAGCATCGCTAGAGAATGCTTGAGCAACGGCTTGCAACTCTGCAAATGCTTTAGAGTGCGTGCCTTTTTGTTTTACGACTGCCAAAAAAGCTTTGGCGTATCTTTTAGAAACTTCGCTGGCTCTCATCGCCTATACTCCGAGGTGATTGATGAATTCTTTTTGCAACTTTTGTTGGTCGTTAGAACCAAGATCTTTAGTCATAACGATGCGAGCTGCTTCTAATGAATCTTTAAGTAATTGTTCGCGAAGTTCAGTTTGCGCACGTTGAACTTCAAGCTTCACTGTCAACTCCGCATCTTGACGGATGCGTTTGCTAACCTCTGCAGCCTCTGCAAGGATCTGTGCTTTTACTTCAGCAGAGTGAGTTTCAGCTTTTTTCAAAGACTCTGCACGAGTGTTTTCAAGAGTCTCAAGTTTGTGTTTGATTTCTACGAATTCTTTTTCAGCTTGCTCACGCGCAAAAGCAGATTTTTGGGCTGCTTCAAGGTAAGCCGCTTTTCTTCCAGAGAAGAAGGAAACGATAGAATCTTTTGTGAAATAAATAAGACCGGCAAACAAAATAGTTACGTTGATCAATTGATAGATAACTACTTTAGGAACGCCTTCGCCGTGGTGTTCACCACCAGCTGCGAAAACTGCTGCAGGAGCCAGGATAATGAAAAGGTTTAAAAGCAATTTCATGATGAAGCCCTACCTTATGTTAACAACTTTTTTGTGATGGACATCGCCACAGTTGGCACTTGAGATTTTAACTCTGCAGTTGCCGCTTGAACCGATGAAGTGATTTGTGCGCGATTGTCATGAACTAATTTTTCAGCTTCAGCGCGAGCCTTGCTTACTAGTAGTTCATAATCCTTGGTAGCTGCAGATTTTGCGCTATCAACGATGGCTTTGATTTCAGTATTAAGCTGACGTGCGCTTGCTTCATACTTACTACTTAATTCGATAGATTTATTTTGATATTCCAAAGCAAGATCTTCACTTCCTTTGGTTCTGTTTTGTCTTTCTTCTAAAGCGTGCGCATATGGTGCGAACACGACTTTGCTAAGAAAGATCAAGGCAATAGCGAAAAGAACGAACTGGAAGGCTGCTGTGGTATTGATACCTAGTTGTCCAAAAATGTCCATTTAGTTGAAATCCCTACTAATTTTTTGTGTTTCGGAATTAGCATCCGCGCTAGTAGGGGTCAAGCCGTATTTCTAACTGATAATGTTCTTGCCTAGGACTTAGGCATATAGGACGCACCCTCAAATACAACGCCCTCATCTATGCGTAAACTTGGGGATGTAACGGTGCCTTTAAAAATTGCGGGAGGGTGCATAATAACTCGGCGACGGGCAAAGAGATTCCCTTCAACCCGGCCACTAATAACTATAGTATCGGCCTCAATTTGGGCTAACACTGTGGCGCCCTCATTAATAACGATAGTATCTTTGGTGAAAATTTCCCCCTTAAAGTCCCCGCCGATTTGCACGGTGCCTTCAAAGCTGAGCTTTCCTTCGAAATGAGTCCCCTGGTCAAGGATTGCAGTCACATGACCAGAAAGATGATCTTCTTGAAGTGAGGGAGGAAATGCTACTGCCATCCTTCTTTAAGCCTATCTACAAACTGAGTAAGTTCGTCGTCTGAATAGAAATGAATACTGATTTTACCTTTTGAGTTGGAATAATCAATGTTCACTTTTGTGCCCAGGATCTTTTGTAGCTCATCGCTCAACCCTGAAATCAGGCGCTGAGTGACATTAGAATCAAAAGTTGGAACCTCTAATTCGTCTTCCTCACCTTTTACGATGGCTTGAACCATCTTTTCTAATTTACGAACTGCGATCTTTTCGTTGATCACTTTTTTCGCTAACTCGATTTGTTTTTTCTGTTCAGGTAAAGAAAGAAGAACTTTTGCATGACCTACTGAAAGTGTGTTTTCAGAAATCATGGTTTTAACTTCTTCAGGCAAAGAAAGTAGACGAACTGCATTGGCAACAGTCGCGCGATCGCGTCCGACTTTTTCAGCCACTTGCTGTTGCGACAATTTAAACTCAGAAATAAGGCGAGAATAACCTTCAGCTTCCTCAATCGGATTTAAATCTTCACGCTGAATATTCTCAACAATCGCTAATTCAAGGGCCTCTTTGTCCGTGAAACTTCTAAGGATAACTGGAACTTCATGCAAGCCAGCCAGTTGAGCTGCTCTCCAACGACGTTCACCAGCCACGATTTCAAGTTTCCCTGAAGTCGTACGACGAGCCACGATGGGCTGAAGAATTCCATTCTCTTTAATAGACTGAGCAAGCTCTTGAAGCGGCTCTTTTTCAAAGTGCTGGCGTGGTTGGTACTGGCCAGATTGAAGTTTATCAATTCCCACCTTCCAAATTTTACTTTCCGGATCCACGGGAGGGGCTACCGGAGTTGGCGCTGGAGTTGGGTTTTGAGTAGTCGCTGATGCAGTCGCTGCTTGTACGGGAGGAGCGATGGGTGCTTTTGCTTCAACTGTTGGTTTAGCTACTGGGATGTCTGCTGGTGCAGGTCCACCCAATAAAGATCCTAGTCCGCGGCCAAGACCCTTCTTTTTGTTTGATGATTCAACAGCAATATCAGACATTTACTTCCCCTTCGTAAGCATGTTGTTCTGCTTTTGGCGCTACTTCTGAAGTCGCTTTTTGCTCTGAACGGGCAATAACTTCCTTAGCTAGCTCCAAATATCGTGTCGCACCTACTGATTTGCTGTCGTATTCAAGGATGGATTGACCATGGCTAGGTGCCTCGCTGAGGCGCACGTTTCTTGGAATAATGGCGTTGAAAACTTTCTCGCCAAAATGATTTTTAATTTCAGTGACTACTTGATGACTCAAGTTATTGCGCACATCAAACATCGTCAAAACGATGCCTTCGATATGCAATTGAGGATTCAAATTCTTTTTGATTAGTCCTGCAGTATTCAAAAGCTGACTAAGCCCTTCAAGTGCATAGTACTCACACTGAAGTGGAACTAAGAAAGAATCCGCTGCATTCAATGCATTTAAAGTCAAAAGACCCAAAGAAGGAGGACAGTCGATCAATACGAAATCATATTGATCAGCTACGGTTGCAATCGCCTGTTTTAGACGATATTCACGCTGCGGCATATCAACAAGCTCAATCTCCGCGCCAACTAGGTCAGGATTAGCCGTGGATATCTTCAAATTCGGATTTGAAGTATTCTGAGTAGCCTCCGTCAGAGTTTTTTCGCCGATGAGTACGTGGTAGCTATTATTATCCTGGCTTTCGTAGCGTTTGATACCCAAACCGCTTGAAGCATTCCCTTGAGGATCCATATCGATCAAGAGTACTCGCTTACCTAGAGTAGCCAGCGCAGAAGAGAGGTTCACAGAGGTCGTAGTTTTACCAACTCCGCCCTTTTGATTCGCTATGCAGATCGTTTTTGCCATTTTTCCTCCTTGAGGTTTAAAAGTCCTGCGTTTTTGAAAAGTTTTCAAGCGGAAAGACTAGTTTTACTGCGCCACACCTTATGTTTTTCACTCAAAATGCCGATGTTCCACGTGGAACAAGTGGTTTTATGAGAATAATCAGCCTAATCATCATCAGTTTGTGTCTTTTTGCCTGTAACAAGCCCGAAAAAAATCCGGAGCTGCGCGATCCTATCTACTCTGCGATTGAGGCAGAATTAAAAGCCACTGAAGTGGCGATCGCTGGTGAGGAAAAGACTCTCGCTGATCATGAAAAGACTTTAGCCAACGTAGTCCCACAAACCGGGCAAATTAAATACGCTCAAAAGCGTGTCGCTGAATCCAAGAATAAGCTTTCTAAACTTTTACAAGAAAAGCAGTATCTGGAACTAAAGAAGAAGGCCCGCGTGCGCGAAGCTAAGAAAACATACCTAGCAGCTTTCAAAAAAGGTGAATCTTGGCCCAATCCTAAAGAATGGGAGTCATTCCAAGCAGAAGAGCGCCTAAGAAAAGCGAAAAGAACCTGGGATGTACAGGAAAGAATAAAACAAGCGGGCTTGGGAAATGAAAAAGCGGGTTCTGCACCCGCTCCATCCGGACACTAATGTTCCACGTGGAACATTAGGCAATTTTTTCGGTTTTAACGATCGAAAACTTAACTTGGCCGATCGGAAGCTTATATTCTCCAGCTAAAGCGGGACTCCAGATAGAACATAGCTGGGTCGGGATTTCACTGACTTCCATGCCCCACTCTTCCCCTTTTATATGGTAAAAGATCCCGCCTTTAGGCATTGATTTTCTCGCTACTAAAATAGTCTTAGAAATAGAAGAAAAGCCACGAGCCATCGCATAGCGAACCGACCCATCCGGGAGTGCGTCTACTGACTTACATTCTACCGAAACATTCCCAAGCTTTAGAGTTGTAGCCATGGTCTTAAGAAACTCACACTTCTTAGAGTCACTTTCAACCAGCACTACTTTTACTGACGGATATAAAATCGCAAAGACCATTCCTGGAAAACCATTGCCGCTTCCGAAGTCATAGATTTGGTCGATCTTTGGATTAGAGCCAAAAATAGTTTTAGAAGATAAAATGGAATCAGCAAAGTGAATAGCATCACCCACGAAGATCGTTTTTGGCGAAATCAGATTTATTGTGCGATTCGCTTTAATTAGCTCATCATGATAGGTCTTTAGACTAGCTTTGACCGCAGGACTTAAATCGGGGAACCATTCGTTAATCCGCCAATAGATGACCGGGGCTTCTTGCTCCTTGTTGTCCTTCAAGTTCGATCTCCTTGATTTTCTTATGTCCTTTAAGATGTATCATGATCGCTTGAATAGCTGAAGGATTTACCCCGCTTATGCGTTGAGCTTGGCCTAAGGTACGTGGCTTAACGCGTTGCAGCTTATCCTTCTCTTCATTAGAAAGACCGCGTACATCCGCATAAATCAAAGTGTCCGGAAGAAGCATTTCCTCTAAACGTTTCGACTGATTGATAAGTTCCATCTGTCTTTTTACGTAACCCGAGTACTTTACTTCAATTTCTACGGGTTCACTGACATTTGGATCGCTATCCACAACAAAACCGAACTGTTCTAAGTGTGAACAAACAATTTCAGGACGTCGCAGTAACTCTTCAAAAGTTAAAGACTTTGTTAGTTCTGGAGTCGGAATTTTCGTAAGAAGTTCCTGCACATCTTTGGTTGGATAAATCTTTTCTGAGCGAAGTTTTCCAAGCAAGTTCTTACGTTTTTCTTGAAGCGTTTCCAGTAATTGTAATGACTGATCATTTACAATACCGATTTTCGCGGCAATAGCACCTAATCTATCGATAGTATTATCTTCTCTTAGAACAAGTCTGTGTTCAGCGCGCGAAGTGAACATGCGATACGGTTCGCGGGTTCCTTTCGTCACAAGATCATCAATAAGAACACCAATGTAGGCTTCATCACGACCAAGAATGAATTCTTCTTTTCCTAAAACAGAGTGCGCAGCATTTACTCCAGCAACAAAACCTTGAGCCGCTGCCTCTTCATAACCTGAAGTTCCGTTGATTTGCCCAGCTAAGAAAAGTTGACGAATTGTTCTGGTTTCTAGGCGATGCCAGATTTGGGTTGGCTCAATATAGTCATACTCAACCGCATATCCGTAACGAACAACTTTTACGTTTTCTAAGCCAGGGATCGTTTTTAGGAATTGGTCTTGAACATCTTCAGGTAACGAAGTCGAGATACCTTGAAGATAAATAAGATCAGTATTCAAACCCTCTGGTTCTAAGAAAGTTTGATGACTGGTTTTTTCTGCAAAACGAGTGATCTTATCTTCAATCGATGGGCAATAACGAGGACCCGTACCTTCAATAATCCCGCAAAACATTGGGGATTTATCTAGGTTATTGCGGATGATTTCGTGGGTAAGCTCGGTTGTTCTAGTTAGGAAGCAATCGATTTGCTGAAGTTTTAATTTACTAGAAGAGCGATAGCTAAATGGATAAATCTTTTCATCACCACTTTGAGGAATGGTTTTAGACCAATCAATACTATCTTTATGTAAACGAGCTGGCGTTCCGGTTTTTAATCTTTTTACTTCAAAACCGAATTGCGCCAATTGATCTGAAAGACCGATGGATGGTTTATCCCCTACCCGGCCGCCAGCTTCCTGGCGAAGCCCGATATGCATCACCCCATTCATGAAAGTGCCGGTGGTGATCACAGTAGCAAGCGCAAAAATCTCGGAACCATCTTGTAAAACCACGCCCACGCACAAATCCTTTTCCAAGATCAGGCGTTTCACTTCACCTTCAAGCAGATCTAAATTTTCTTGGTTCTTTAAGGCGTCAGTTTGAAATTGAGAGTAAAGATGTTTATCGTTTTGAACTCGAGTTCCACGAACTGCGGGTCCTTTTGAAGAGTTAAGACGCTTGTACTGAATACAAGTTTCATCTGCGGCTATACCCATCTGTCCGCCAAGGACATCAATTTCACGAACCATGTGGCCTTTTGCAAGTCCACCGATCGAAGGGTTGCAGCTCATATAAGCAATACGACTGATATTGGAAGTGATCATTAAGGTTTTTAAACCCAAACGCGCTGAAGCCAAACAAGCCTCAACACCTGCATGACCGGCACCAACAACTATCACGTCATATTTTTTTGTGCTCATAAGATCTCCGCTGCTTCAGCCTACGCGCCCGTGCGCTTTGGCAGTGCCGACATCCGTCGACCTATTTACCGATGCAAAATTCTTTAAATACACGATCCATAATTTGATCATCAAACCGTTTGCCTAAAGTTTCGTGGATTGCGATCAATGCTTCTTTTAACTCAAGAGCAATGAACTCTTCACCCATTCCGCTTTCGACCAGGGATTTGGTGCGAATCGTGTTTTCTAAAGCTCGCGAGAGATTTTCTAAATGGCGGGAGTTGGAAATTAAAACTGTGTTTTCAAGCTGCAAATCTGCAAATTCTGCCACTAACTCTTCAAGAACCTTAGCGCGCACAGTTTTATCAAGAGCGCTTACAAAGAACATCCTTCTTTTGCGGAAGAGCTCTAAGTCCTTGATCTTTTGGAAAAATTTACTGTTTTTAAGTGCTTTTTCGACATTTTCTGGGCCTACAGGAGCCGATAAACGGTCGGTTTTATTAGCTAAAATGTAGGTTCTTTGTGGGTCTAAACCATCTAAAATGGTGATTTCCTCTGATGATAGACCCTGTTCGATATCAAAAACGAAGAAAACAAAGTCAGATTCCCCTGTTGCTTCCTTGGATTTTTGAATACCTATTTTTTCAACTAAATCAGACACAGATTCACGCAATCCCGCTGTATCTAAGAAAGTAAACTTAACGCCCTTAAAACTAGTATCCCCATGAATCACATCACGAGTGGTTCCAGGGATGTCAGTAACGATCGCTCTTTCATCTTCTAAGAAAAGATTCAAAAGGCTCGATTTACCTACGTTTGGAAGGCCCGTTAGTACGACTCTAAAACCGTCCTTTAAAAGGCGACCCACTTTAAAAGTACCTACTAATTCAGTAAGACCTTTTTCGATTTTATCTAAGCGATTTAAAACGATGGTGTTATCGACGACTTTGATATCTTCCGTAGAAAAATCAATCCCTGCTTCCGCGTGGGCAAGAATCCAAGTCATGTCATTTTCGATGTCTTCTAATTTATGTGAAACTGAACCTTTTAATTGGCGAAGTGCTAATTTAGCTGCTTGCTGACTTTGCGATTCAATCAAAGAAAGAACACTTTCAGCTTGAACCAGATCCAATTTTCCATTCATGAAAGCGCGATAAGTAAATTCACCGCGATCCGCAGGACGTGCACCTAAAGCAACTAATTGGTGAAGAATGCTTTGGCAAATTACTGGGCTTCCATGACAAGAAATCTCGATGACTTCTTCGCCAGTGAAAGAGCGGCCGTGCTTAAAATAAGTTGCAAGAACTTCGTCAATCTCATCGTTACTTTTGGTGTCTTTCAATGACCCAAAATAAGCGCGATGGGATTCAGGATGTTCTGGCAAAAATGTGCAGATTCTTGAAACGATAGAAAGAGTGTTGGGACCACTGATACGAATAACAGAGATTCCCCCAACACCATGAGGAGTGGAGACCGCACAAATAGTATCTTTATCACGATCTCCACGAAACATAGGAACCTCTGTGACCTTCTTTTTACTAACCGTTAAAGGTTAGTCGTTTGTAGCAGACTCTTCAGCAGAACCGCCTTGAGCTTGCCCTTTTGCAGGATAGATTTTGATTTTTTTGTAAAGGCCATCACCCAGTGAACGGCTTTTTACGCGCGGATCTTTTGCCAAGTATTGGTGAACAACTTTGCGATCTTTTGGCGGAAGAGCGCGATAGTAAACTGATTTACCTTGTTCAATGCAGATTGCTTTAAGATTTTCAGCGCGTTCAATTAAAGCATTTGCTGATTCATCACGGTAACCACCGCAATCAACTGTGATGTTGGTTTTGTCTTCTGGGAAGTTATGTTGAACAACGCGCTTTAAGAACAATTGGAAAGCGTCCAACATTTGACCTTTTTTATCTTTAAGGATTTCTTCATCAGCACCATTGAATTCAACTGACAAAGTAGATCCACCGTCTTCTTCTTTTTCAGTGTTAATTTCAAAAGTTAAATCGAATTGTGCTTTTTCGATGATACCTTCTAAGGTCTTTTGAATCAGTGCTTCAACTTCGCTGTTAGCACTTTTGCTTTTTCCCCCGAAAAGCTTACTAAAAAAACCCATTTTTCCTCCTAGTTATAAACTTAAAATTAAATTCAAAATCTTACGCCCTATTAATAGGGCAGTTGTTATTACGGCTTACTAAGCCTTCTTTTCTCTCATGATCAGATATTGTTGAATGATTCCAAACAAAGTACTGACAACCATGTAAAGTGTCAGACCCGCTGGCAACTGCAACATGAACAACGAGAACACCACTGGTAAGAACAACATGATCTTAGCTTGAGTGGGATCCATTGTAGATGGCGTGATCTTTTGTTGGATAAACATAAAGACCGACATCAATACAGGCAAAACATAGAACGGATCGTAAGAGCTTAAATCATGGATCCATCCGATAAATGGAGAGTGGTAAAGTTCGATGCTTGAACCGATTACGCGATACAAAGCAAAGAAAATTGGGATTTGCAAAAGCATCGGAAGACAACCACCCATTGGGTTTGCACCGTTTTGTTTCATCACCGCCATCATCTCTTGATTCAAACGCATTGGATCGTCTTTGTATTTTTCACGCAGACTTTGAATCAAAGGTTGAACCTTCGCCATGGCCTTCATTGATTTGAACGACATGATATTAAACGGCAGCACGCAAAGACGTACTAACAAAGTTAATAGAATGATCGCAAAACCCCAGTTGCCAACCACAGAGTGGAAGGCTTTCATCACATATAATAAAGGGCGTGCGATAAATCCGAAGAAACCAAAATCGATGATGTTTGCTAGTTCAGGATCCACTGCCTTTAAAGCATCAATGGATTTAGGACCTACGTAAAAGATCTCTTCAAACTTCATTTCGCTTTGAGTTTGAACAGGTTTGTAAGTTAATTCGGCCAAAGCTTTTTTATTATTAAGATCCGCAGCTACTTTTACTTCTGGAATCACCGCAGATTTATCTAAAATTGCAGCTGCAAAATATTGCGAGCTTACTGACAAAATAGATGTCGCCGGGAAAGACTGCAGAACATTTTCAGAAGCATTATTGAAGTTCACGGTCTCGTGTTTGCCACCATTATGAACAACGAAGAAATCTTGATGTTCGTAATTCGGGAAAAAGATCGAGCTAGATTTAGCAACTTGGATATTCTCTGGAATTACGATCGAGAAACCTTTTTTGATTTCTTCACTAGGATTAGTCACAGTGATCGTGTTTGTGAAAGAAGAGTTGTCAGCATTGAACTTCAACTCTCTTTTTACTGACATCTCACCAACAACGGCTGTTCCGATATAATGACCAGGAGCTTGTTCAGTAACATTAAAATCCAAAGCTTTAGCATCGTTTGCTAAACGCATTTCAAACATGGATTCTTGAGTGCCATGTCCAACTTTGATCGGTTTTTTTTCTTTATCTTGGTAGTTATTCAAAGTGAAGTTCTTAAGGCCCATTCCGTGACTAGTCAGGGTGAAAGCAACTTTATCATTTGAAAATTGGAAAGTTTGGTCTTGAACTGCTGGAGCTGCGACGACTTCTGATTTTGTTTCAACAGTATTAGGGGCTGTTGTTGTCGTACCTTGATTAGCATCTGTCTTCTGAGGTTCAGTTTGTGTTGTTTTTGGTTTGTTATAGTTAGGATATTTATTTCCTAAGTATGTTTGCCAACCAAAATAAACTAAAGCAACAGTGGCTACGGCAATAAGTGTTTTAGGATCAAAAAACGACGGTGAATCATTCTTTTGCTGCATGGGTATTCCCCTCTTTGTGCGGAACCGGATCGTAACCAAAAGGTCCGCCAGGTCGGCACTTACATACTCGTTTGGTGATTAACCAAAGAGCTGTGTGAGTATGATGTGATTGAATTGCTTCTAATGCGTAGGCAGAACAGCTAGGTTCAAAGCGACAAGAACCACCTAAATGAGTGGTACCAAGAGTTCGATAAGCACTTACTAAAAACCAAAGAAAACCTTTAGATATTTTTTCGTAAGACTTCCAAACCCCGATCCAAAGCTTTAACAAATTCCCCGTGATTGAGGCCTTTGTAGAAGTTGGCATCCATAGGTTTAAAAATAATGTTGATGTCGGCTTCAATAGACTTTCCATCTACAGACAAAGCCCTGAAATATTCCCGAGACCAACGTTTCAGTTTATTGCGAACAACTGCAGAGCCCACTTTGCGACTTGCAGTGACCCCGAAACGTAACTGACCTACCTGATTCTTTTGATAATTCAAAAGTAACCATTTAGTAGGCCAGTGTCTTTTTCCCGTTTGTTTTAGAGAGAGAAATTCAGAACTTCGCTTAATAATTAGTGGAGAACTATTTTCCACCTGTAGAAACCGTCAAACGCTTTCTACCTTTAGCGCGACGACGATTAAGAACTTCTTGACCAGCTTTAGTAGCCATACGAGCGCGGAAACCGTGTGTAGTTTTACGACGTTTATTTGATGGTTGGTATGTACGTTTCAT